>NZ_JAHBZI010000001.1 GCF_019635515.1 Sphingomonas sp.
GGTAAAGTGGTGGAGCGATCGCCTCGGCGCGGCCGGGCGAATCCTGCAGCTGCTCGCCGCAATCGACCCGAGGGCTCTGACCAGGGACGCGATCGCGGCGGAAGTCCGCATGGCGCCGAAGGGCGGCGCGTTCATCGGGTACGTCGCCGCGCTGAAGAAGGCCGAGCTGATCGTCGAACAGGGCAAGCGCCTGTCAATCGCGCCGGGGCTTATGGATGCCCCGGGAGAACGCGGCTGATGCCCTGCGAGCGTGTCGCCCTGTCGAGCGGAGGATCCGCGATCGTCTGTTCCGGCCGAAGCCGACGCTGCGCCTGCGGTAAGGCCGGCATCCTCCTATGCGATTGGAAGGTGCCAACGAGGCGCAGCGGAACCTGCGACGCGCCGATCTGCAGCAGCTGCGCGTCCTCACCCGCGCCAGGAAAAGACCTGTGCCTCAAGCACGCCGCCGCCTGGGCGGACTGGCGCGCGAAGCGCCCACCTCGAGACAACCAACAGCGAGCAGCACAATGAGCGATATGAGCAACCCGCCCGCGGCCGCGCCGTCCGGGCGCTTCCTTCGTATGAGGGATCTGGCGATCGGTAAGCCGCGCCCGGGTGCCGAGCCGACGCAGGGCGCCTTGGGACTCAGTCAGGCGACAATCAACCGCCTGCATCGCGAGGGCAAGTTTCCCCGAAAGGTAGAGCTGAGCCCGAACTGCATCGGCTGGTGGGAGAGCGAAATCCTCGCCTGGAAGGCCGAGCGCCAACGCGCACCAAAGCGCTCCTGACCATCCGCATTGGGGGCCTCGCTGGGGGCCCCACTCAACTCAGCACATCGTAAAAATCGACATTTCTAAGGGGGAAAGCGCAATGAAATCTGAATCCTCACGGGGCATCCAGCCGAAGCCTATTTCGCCTCCGCCACCAGCGCCGCCGCCTTGGCGCCCATCCAGTCCATGTCGCCCGAATAGCGCCAGACTTCCTTGCCGGCCGAATCGTATAGGATCGTCGTCGGCAGATTGACGCCCATGTTCAGGCTCCACATCGCTTCGGGGTCGAGCCAGGGCTGGAGCTTGTTGAAGCGCGCCTTTTCGAAGAACGGCGTGACCTTCTCGACCGCCTTGGTGTCCGCGCCGTCGGTGTCCTGGCTGATCGTCAGCACATGGAGCGCATCGCCCCTGGCCACTGCCAGCGCGTCGAGCGTCGGCATCTCCTTGACGCACGGCGCGCACCAGGTCGCCCAGAGATTGAGCAGCACCGGCTTGCCCGCGAAATCGGCGACCGCGCGCTTGTTGCCGCGCGAATCGGTGAAGGCGAAGTCGGGCGCGGCCTCGCCCTTGTGGCTGCGGTCGAGGGTGCCCTTGTCCGCCACCTCGCTGCCATTGGTGGGGCTCAAGCTTTCGCTCGCTTGTCCCGGAGCCGCGGATTGCCTATCGCAGCCGCCGGTTGCCAGTGCTGCAAGCAGGAGAAGCACGATAGTCGAGCGCAAGGACAGCTCCAATGCAATGTGGGGTGGGCGCTTCGCCGAGGGCCCCTCCGCGGTCATGCGCGAGATAAACGCCTCGATCCCCTTCGACAAGCGGATGTGGCGGCAGGACTTGCGTGGGTCGCAGGCGCATGTCGCGATGCTCGGTAAGCAGGGCATCATCCCGGCCGAGGACGCGGCGCGCATTTCGGAAGGACTGCACGGAGTCGCGGCGCAGTTCGAAGCAGAGGGCGTGCCCGACGATCTCGCGCTCGAAGACATTCACATGCTCACCGAGGCGCGGCTGGCCGATGGGATCGGGCCGAGCGCCGGGCGGCTGCACACCGCGCGCTCGCGCAACGATCAGGTCGCGACCGATTTCCGGCTATGGGTGCGCGACGCGATCGATCAGGCCGAAGCGGCTTTGGGCGGGTTGCAGGACGCCTTGCTTGCCCGTGCCGAGGAGCATGCCGACAGCGTCATGCCGGGCTTCACCCATCTCCAGGTCGCGCAGCCGGTGACGCTCGGGCATCATCTGATGGCCTATTTCGAGATGTTCGCGCGCGACCGGTCGCGGCTCAGCGATGCGCGGGCGCGGATGAACCTCTGCCCGCTCGGATCGGCGGCGCTCGCGGGCACCGGCTTCAACCTCGACCGCGAAGCGACCGCGGCGGCGCTCGATTTCGACGGCCCGACCCGCAATTCGCTCGATTCGGTGTCCGACCGCGATTTCGCGATCGAATATCTCACCTGCGCCGCCCAGACCGCGCTCCACCTCAGTCGGCTGGCCGAGGAATTCGTGATCTGGGCGAGCCAGCCCTTCGGCTTCGTCAGCCTCTCGGATCAATGGTCGACCGGCAGCTCGATTATGCCGCAGAAGCGGAATCCAGACGCCGCCGAGCTGGTGCGCGGCCATAGTGGACGGATCACCGGCGCGCTGGTCTCGCTCATGATCACGATGAAGGGCCTGCCGCTCGCCTATTCGAAGGACATGCAGGACGATAAGCCGCCGGTGTTCGAGGCGCACGATCTGCTCGGCCTCAGCATCGCGGCGATGACCGGCATGGTCGAGAGCGCGGCATTCCGCCAGGCACGCATGCGCGCCGCCGCCGAGACCGGCTTCTCGACCGCGACCGATCTCGCCGACTGGCTGGTCCGCGAAGCCGGCGTGCCGTTTCGCGAGGCGCACCACATCACCGGGCGCACCGTCGCCGCGGCAGAGGCTCAGGGCATACGACTCGATCAACTCGGCATCGAGCAATTGCAGCAAATCGACGACAGGATCGATCGGCGCGTCTATGACGTTCTCAGCGTCGATGCTTCGGTGTCGAGCCGCACCAGCTTTGGCGGCACCGCGCCGGCGCGGGTGCGTGAAGCGGTAGCGGCGGCCCGGAAGGCCCGTGAGGAGGAAGCGCGATGAGGCGATTGGCGATTGGCGGACTGGCCGCCTTCCTGCTGGCGGGCTGCGGCGCGCGCGAGGAACTCAAACCGGTGCAGGGCGCGGCGCTGCCGCCTGCGCCCTATGGCGCGGCGGCGACGCCGACTCCCGGCGACCTGCTCAAACCGCCCGTGCAGACCCGCCCTGCCCGCAGCGACGATCTCATCGAAAGCTCGGACAAACGGCGCAGCGATGAGTTCGACCTGCCGCCTCCCAACTGACGCAAAGCCTGTTTCCATGAACCATTTCGATTCGATCGGCGGCGAGATGCACGCCGAGCAAGTGCCGCTTTCGACGATCGCACAGACCGTCGGCACTCCTGTTTACGTCTATTCGACCGCGACGCTCCAGCGCCACGCTCGCGTCTACAAGGCCGGCGTCGCCAAGGCCGGCCCGCGCACCCATGTCGCCTTCGCGGTCAAGGCCAATCCCAATCTCGCGGTGCTCCGCGTCCTCGCCAATGAAGGCTTCGGCGCCGATGTCGTCTCGGGCGGCGAGATGACCCGCGCGATGGCGGCGGGGATCGCGGCGAAGGACATCGTCTTCTCCGGCGTCGGGAAGACCCGCGCCGAGCTGCATCAGGGTCTCGATGCCGGGATCGGCCAGTTCAACCTCGAACTGGAAGAGGAAGGCGTCGTGCTCGCCGGGATCGCCGCGGCGAAGGGCCTGCGCGCGCCGGCGGTGCTGCGGGTCAATCCCGATGTCGATGCCGGCACGCACGACAAGATCTCGACCGGCAAGAAGGAAAACAAGTTCGGCCTGCCGATCGATCAGGCGCTCGATATCTTCAACCGGCTGGCGCCGCTCGAAGGTCTCAACCTGCGCGGCGTCGCGGTGCATATCGGCAGCCAGCTCAGCAGCCTCGCCCCGCTTGAGGCCGCGTTCGAGCGCGTCGGCGCGCTGGTCGCGCAACTGCGCGCGGCGGGGCACACCATCACCCATGTCGATCTCGGCGGCGGGCTGGGCGTGCCCTATCGCAAGGGCGAGGTGATGCCGTCGCCGGATGAATTCGGCGAAATGGTCGCGCGCGTAACCGCCGGCTGGGACGTCGAATTGCAGTTCGAGCCGGGCCGCGCGATCTGCGCCAATGCCGGGGTGCTGGTCACCGAAGTCCTGTGGGTGAAGCCCGGCGTGGTCCATCCCTATGTGATCGTCGATGCCGCGATGAACGATCTGTCGCGCGTCGCCCTCTATGACGCGCATCATGATTTCGCGGCGGTCAGGCCGAGCGGCGAGACCTTCGTCGCCAGTGTCGCCGGGCCGGTCTGCGAGAGCAGCGACGTTTTCGCCAAGGGGCGTGAGATCGATCTGGTCAGGGGCGGCGATCTCGCGGTCCTGCTCTCGGCGGGCGCATACGGCGCGACGATGGCGAGCATGTACAACAGCCGCCCGCTAGTGCCCGAAGTGCTGGTTTCGGGCGACCGGTTCGAAGTGGTCGCCAAGCGCGTCTCGGCCGAGGCGATGATGGGCGAAGAGCAAGTTCCGGCCTGGCTCAAATGAGCTGGGGCGCCCTGCCGGTCTTTATGGCGGTGCAGGGGCGGCCGGTGATCCTGATCGGCAGCGGTGAGGCGGCGGACGCGAAGCGGCGGCTGCTCGAGCGCGCGGGCGCGGTGGTGGTCGATGAAGACACCGTGGCGGCGCTGGCGATCGTGATCGACGACGAAGCGGCAATCGCCCGGCTCAAGGCGCGCGGCGTGCTGGTCAACGCGGTGGATCGTCCCGAGCTTTGCGATTTCACGCTGCCGGCGATTGTCGATCGCGATCCGGTGCTGGTCGCGGTGGGTACCGGCGGCGCCTCTGCCGGGCTGGCGGCGGCGTTGCGGCAGAGGCTGGAAGCAATCCTGCCTGCCGGTCTCGGCACGCTCGCCACCGATCTCCATGCCGCGCGCCCGGCGATCCGCGCGCGCTGGCCGGACATGGCCGCCCGCCGCCACGCGATCGCCGCCGCGCTCGACACTCTCGATGGCGACGTCGTGGCGCGGGTGCTCGCTGTGGAGACCGCCGTGCCGCAAACGCTACGCTTCACCCTGACCTCGCCCGATCCCGACGATCTGACGCTTCGCCAGGCGCGCGCGCTCGCCGGCGCCGAGCGGGTCTATCACTGCGCCGATGTGCCGCCCGCGATCCTTGATCGCGCCCGTGCCGACGCGGCGCGCATCCGCGGCTCAGCGCCCGCCGACCCCGGCGCGGGCCTGACGATTGATCTGGATATGGCCGAATGAGCGGGTTCGCTTATGTGGTGCGCGGCGGCAAGACGGAGGAAGTGCCGCTCAAGCAGGCGCTCGGGCAGAAGGGCGAGCTGGTCTGGATTCACCTCACCACCAATGACGAGCGCGCCCAGGCCTGGCTGGGTGGCGAGGCCGCGCTTTCGCCCTATGTCATCGAAACGCTCACCGCCGCCGAGACGCGCCCGCGTTGCGATGCCGTCGGATCGGGCGCCGTGATCAACTTACGCGGGCTTTCCTCCGAAGAGATGGCGGCCTCCGATCCGCTGGCTTCGATCCGCATCTATGCGCTCGATGGCCGGCTCTTCTCGGTGACGCGCAAGCATCTCAACGCCGTGCCGATCGTCCGTACCGAGGTCGAAGCCGGCGCGATCCTCGATCCCGGCGATCTGATCGCTGCGATGGCGCAGGCGATCACCGAGGAACTCGATCCTGTCGTCGCCGATCTCGGCGATTCGCTCGACGATTGCGAGGAGCGCATCACCGCCAACAGCGCCTTCGAGCTGCGCCGTCAGGTCAATCGCGCGCGGGTGCAGGCGATCGGTTTCCGCCGGTTCCTCGTCCCCCAGCGTGCCGCGCTCGAGAAGCTCGCCAATCTCGGGGTCGGCTGGCTCGGCGATGACGACCGTCTGCACCTCACCGCCGCAGCCGACCGCGCCGCGCGTATGGCCGAGGAGTTGGAAAGCATCCGCGAACGCGCCGCGCTGACTCACGAAACCCTCACCGATCTGCGCGCCGAGCAGATCGATCAGCGCGCGCTGATCATCGCGGTGGTGGCGATGGTGTTCCTGCCGCTGACCTTCATCACCGGGCTGTTGGGCATGAATGTCGCCGGCATCCCTTTCGCGCACGAGCAATGGGCGTTCGGGGCGGTGGTCGCGGTCTGCGTGGTGCTGGGGGTCGCCGTCGGCGCCTATTTCATCGCCCGGCACTGGTTCGAGCGCTAGCGGCTGGCGGTGCGGTCCAGTTCGTCGTTCAGCGTCTGGATCGAAGCGAGCAGCCGCTTGCGGTCGGCCTTGCCCGCGGCAAGCTCGGTGCGCGCTTCGCCCAGTTCGATCGCGCGCGCGGCGATGCGGGCGTCGAGCGCGAGGTTCGAGCGCTTGAGTTCCTCGATCCGGTCGGCGCGGGCAAGCACGCGCTCGATGCGGGCGGCGAGCACTTCGAATTCGAAGGGACGTGCGAGATAGTCGTCGGCCCCGGCGGCGAAGGCATCGACCGCGCCGAGCGGCTCGTTCTGCGCGGTCAGCAGGATCACCGGCAGATCGGCGGTGTCGCGGGCGCTGCGGATTTCCTGGAGCACATGGATGCCGGACAGTTCGGGCATGACCTTGTCGAGCAGTACCAGGTCGAAACCGCGCGCGGAGATCAGTTCGAGCGCCTGGGTGCCGCTATCGGCGAGCACGACCAGATAGCCGAGATTGCCGAGCCGATGGGCTAGCACGCTCAGATTGGTGCGGCTGTCATCGACGGCCAGGATCGTCCGCGTCGCGCGACGGCGCATGGCGATGCCGGAGGATGAGGCCTGATCCATGCCCGCGAGATTATCTCATGGGCGTCACGATTTGGTAAATGACGCAGTTACGACGCGCTGCGCACGCTCGACCAGGCACCGGCGATGTCTTCGAGCGAATCGGCGGCATCGCGCAGCGGCGCCGGATCGCCGCCCAGGCTGGCGTCGAGGATCTGCTGGCGCAGGCCATGGTAGAGGGTCGCGAGCGTCCGCGAGACCTGACCGCCGCGCTCGAAATCGAGCCCGGCTTCGAGCGCGAACAGCACGGCGGTGGCGCGCGACAACCGCTCGCTCTTGATCGTCGGCTGGCCGCGTTCGAGCGCCCATGCGGCGGCGCGCAGCGCCGCGACGCACTCCTGGTACAGGAGATCGACCAGCGCGTGCGAATCGGCGCCGCTGGTGCGTCCCGCCACATCGATCTGTCGATAGGTCGAGGCGGGATCGCGGGCGAGGGCGGTGGCGTAGCGCATTTACGAACTCTTGTTCCAGGCGGCGATCTGGTTGGTCAGGAAGCTCTGGGTCGATTTGTAGGCGGCGACGCGGCTGTCCATCGCCGCGAACTGGCGGGTCATGCGGGTGCGCAGCTTTTCGGCGGCGGCGAGCGCGTCTTCGCGATCCTCGGCGACATCGGATTGCTGCTTGGTATAGGTTTGCTCGCTGGCGCCGAGGCCGGTGACTCTGCTGATCGCCTTATCCGAGATCGCCGACATCACCTTGGTGATTCCCGCGCTCGCCGCGAACATCGCTTCGATCTGTGACGGATAGTTGGTGAGAACGTTCTGGAGCCGGTTGTTATCGACGCTCAGCGTGCCGTCGCGCTGGGTCGCCACGCCGATCCCCGACAGCGATGCTGGCGTTCCCTCGGCGGGATTGTCGACGAGCTGGCTCATCGTGATCGACTTGAGCGAGCGCAGCAACTCCTTCGCCGCCGCGTCTCCGCGCAAGGGCCCACTGATCGGATCGACCGCGGCCTTCACGATCTTGTAGACCTGATTATAGGTGTCGACGAAATTGGTGACGGTCTGCTTGATCGCATCGGTCGGGGCCTTGGTGCCGATATTGACCCTGGTGCCGATCGACGCCGAGACCAGATCGACCTTCACGCCTTCGATCAGGCCATAGATGCTGTTGGTCGGGCGCGTCGTCTGGACGCCGTCGAGCGCGACGATCGCGTCCTGGGCATTGGTGTTAACGGTCGATCCGGTCGCGCCCACCCCGATATCGAGATCGGCGAGCGTGCCGCCCGACCCTTGAAGCGTGAACGCCTGGCTGGCGCCGGTCGCGCCCTTCACGATCAACCGCGCGCCCGATCCGTCGGTCATGATCGTCGCGGTGACGCCGGCATTGGCGGCGTTGATCGCCTGGGCGACGCCGGCCAGCGTGGAGTGGCTCGAATCGATCGCGATGTTGATCGGCGCGGCGGCGCCGGCGGTGAAGCTGGTCATGTCGCCATCGCTGACCGCGGCGGTGCCGAAGGTCAGCGTCAGCGTGCCGGTGCCGAAATCATGGGTCGCGCCGTCGACGAAGGGATCGGTGCTGGCGACCTGCGATTGGGCGAGCTGGCGCACTTCGATATTGGCGCTCAGCCCCTGCAGCTTGGCGCCGGTGAGGCCGGTGACGTTGAGGATGCCGGTGTTCGAGCTGGTCGGCTGGGTGCGCAGCGTCGTTCCGCTGGTCAGCGACGCGAGAGCATTGGCGAATTCGGTAAGATTGCTTTTCACTTCCCCCGCGCTCGAGATCTTGGCGGTGAGCGACTCGGCTTTTTTGGTCAGTGCGTCGTTCTTGGCCGCATATTGCGCGTCGACGAGCTGGCTGACGAGGCTCGAAATATCGATTCCCGATCCGGTTCCCAGTGTCTTTGCAATCGACTCGATGGCCATGAGGTCCCCCTGTCCCGATAAGCGGCAGAAGCGTCGCGAGGTTTAGGTCGCGCGCGCCATTTTCTGCCCATGTTCGTCGAAAAGCGCGGTCTCGGGCACGTTGACCGGCGGCAGGCTTCCGCCGGCTTGCTTGTTGACCCCGAAAACGAAGGCCAGGACGGTCGCGATCGCCTGATAAAGATCGTCGCGAACTTCCTGTCCCTCGCGGCTGGTAAAGTAGACGGCGCGGGCCAGGGCCGGGATCTCGAGCATCGGTACGTCCATCTCGGCGGCGAGCTCGCGGATCGCCAAGGCGGTCTGGCCACGACCCTTGGCCACCACCACCGGCACCTGATCCTTGCCCGAATCGTAACGCAGCGCGACCGAGAAATGCGTCGGATTGGTGAGCACGACATGCGCCGAGGCCACCGATTTGCGGAAGCCGCCTTTCAAAATCTCGCGCTGGCGCTGGCGCTGCGCGCCCTTCAATTCCGGCGAGCCTTCGGTCTCCTTGTGCTCCTCCTTCACTTCCTGCTTGCTCATCCGGAGCTGCCGAAAATGACGGAACATCTGGATCGGCAGGTCGATGCCGGCGATGATCAGCAGACCGGCGGCCATCACGAACATCAAGGTGATGAACTTGCTGCCGAGCGTGCCTACCGCGCCCTGGATATCGAGCGCCATCAGGCCGAGCGAACTGTGTGTCAGCGACATCAGCATCCAGCCGCCCATGCTGCCGAGCAGCACGGCCTTGAGAAGCGACTTGCCGAGCTCGATCCAGCCGGTCGGACCGAAAATCCGCTTGAAGCCCGAAGCGGGGTTGATCCGCGAGGCCTTGGGCAGCAGCAACTTGTTATTCCAGCCGAACGAGCCGAGACCGGCCTGGCTGAGGATCGCGCCGGCGACCGCGATCGCGAACAGGCTGCCGATCGGCAGCAACAACTGCCAGCCGGCGACCTCCAGCGGGCGCCATGGCTCGAAATGCTCGACATCGCCGCGTCCGAACGAGAAGCTCGCGGTCATCACGCCCTTGCACGCGGTCATCAGTCCGCCGCCGAAGAAAGCCATCCACACACAGCCGAGCAGGATCACCAGCGCGGTACCGAAATCCTTGGATTTTAGAAGCTGGCCTTCCTCTACCGCCTTGCGCTTGCGCTTGGGTGTTGGTGCTTCTGTCTTTTCGCCGAACGACTCCGCCATCAGCCGAACACCAGGCTGGGGGCGCTGTCGAGCGCGGTACGGATGATCACCAGCAGGTAATCGCCCATCGCCGGCAATGCGAGGAGGATGGCGACGACGCCGACCGCGAGGGACGCGGGCAGGCCGATCGCGAACAGGTTGAGCGCGGGGGCGGCGCGGCTGAGCATGCCGACGACAACGTTGAGGCACAGCAGCAGGAAGCCGACCGGCAGCGCCAGCAGCAGCCCGGCGAGGAAGGCGTATCCGCCGAACATGGCGATGCCCATCAGCTTGTCGGGCGCGATCCACGCACCGGGCGGCATCGCCGCATAGCTGCGCACGATCAGGTCGACGAGGACGAGGTGTCCGTCGACGGCGAGGAACAGCAAGGTCAGCAGCAGCGACAGGAACTGGCCGAGCGCCGGGGTCGAGGTGCCGCTATTGGGATCGACGGCGTTGGCGAAGCCAAGCCCCATCGACATGCCGATCACTTCGGAGGCGATCATCGGCGCGGCGAAGGCGATCTGGAGGACGAAACCGATCGCCAGTCCGATCAGCGCCTCGCTGGCGATCATCAGGAAGGTGGAGAGCGCGAAGATCTCGGCCGGGGGGGTGATCTTCGCGGTGCTCAGGACAAGCACGCCGATCGCGCCGGTCAGCGCGATGCGCGCCGGTAAGGGCACTGAAACCGCGCTGAAGATCGGCGCCGCGACAAAAGCCGCGCCGACGCGCACCATCGCGAACAATAGCGCCCAGAGCTGCGGCTCGATCGAGAGGCCGAAGCCCATCATCGCCTAGCGCACCAGGTCGGGAATGCGTTCGAAGATGCTCGTGGTGAAATCGCCGAGCAGCCCCAGGATCATGCCGCCGAAGATGACGATGCTGACGGCAACGACGATCAGCTTGGGCACGAAGGTGAGCGTCTGCTCCTGGATCGACGTGGCCGCCTGGACCATGCCGAGGATCAGGCCCGACAGCAAAGCCGGGATTAGGATCGGCGCCGAGGCGAGCGCGAGGATCCAGATGGCCTCGCGCGCGACGGTCAGGAAGTAATCGGCGTCCATCTTGCGCTAACTCGCGAAACTGGTGGCAAGCGACCCCATGGTCAGCGCCCAGCCATCCACCAGGACGAACAACAGCAGCTTGAAGGGCAGCGAGATGATCGTCGGCGACATCATCATCATGCCGAGCGACATGAGGACCGTGGCGACGACGAGGTCGATGACGATGAAGGGCAGGAAGATCAGGAAGCCGATCTGGAACGCGGTCTTGAGCTCGCTGGTGATGAACGCGGGCAGCAGCACCGAGAAGGGCACGTCGTTCGGTGAGGCGAAGGCCGGGGCCTTCGCCATATCGGCGAACATCTTCACGTCCTTGTTGCGGGTCTGTTTGATCATGAAGCCGTGCAGCGAATTGCCCGCGGTCGAGATCATCTGCGTCGCGTCGATCTGGCCGGCGGCATAGGGCTGGATCGCCTGGGTGTTCATCTGGCTGATCGTCGGCGCCATCACAAAGAAGCTGAGGAACAGCGACAGCCCGATCAGCACCTGATTGGGCGGAGTCTGCTGGAGCCCCAATGCCTGGCGCAGCAGCGACAGCACGATGATGATCCGCGTGAAGCTGGTCATCATCAGCAGGATGCCGGGGAGCACCGTGAGGAGCCCCATGATGATCAGCACCTGCAGCGACAGGCTCAGGGGCGCATCACCGCCGCCAAGCTGGCCGAGCGCGCGGTCGAGCGCCTGGCCGGCGCCCGGCGCGGCGGGCGGCGTGACCGGTGCCGCACCCTGCGCGAACGCCGGGAAGGCGAACAGCACGAAGAAGGCGAGGATGCCGATGAACAGGGCCGCGCGACCGCCGACGGTACGCGGCGCGGAAACGAAGGCGCGCATCAGCCCGCCTTCTTGTCGACGAGCGTGACGCCGGTGCGGCTGACCGAGCAAAGCAGCTTCTGCCCCTCGAACTCGATTACCGCGAGGCGCAGGCCAGGGGCGAGCATCATCGTCTCGGTGACCTGCACCATCCGCGTGCCCTGGTTCTTGGGTAGCCGCGCTTCGAGCTTACGCCAGGCATAGAGGCAGCCGATCAGCAGCCCGCAGACGAGCGGGAGCAGGATCACCAGCTTGAGGATGTACGACCACATCATGGCTATTTGGCCGCGCGCTTCTCGGGGCTGACCAGTTCGGTCATCCGCACGCCGAACTTCTCGCCGACGGTGACGACTTCGCCGCGCCCGATCAGCGTGCCGTTGACGAACACGTCGAGCAGCTCATTGGCTTCGCGGTCGAGCTCGATCACCGAGGATTCGCCGAGCGCGAGCAGCTCGCGCAGGGTGAGCTGGGTCGATCCGATTTCCACGGTCAGCTTGACGTCCACGTCCTGCAGCAGGTGAAAATTGGTCGTCACCGCTGCCTCGACGGGAAAGCTCCCGGTCATGTCGTTCATCGGAAATCCTCTGGATTGATCGGTTCGAGCGAAGAAAGGCGGACCGCGGCGCGGCCGTTGGAAGTGCCGACCTGGCCGGTGCCGAGGCGGCGATGCGCCACCATCACCGGCACTTCGGTGCCGAAATCGACGGGAATGATGTCGCCGGCCTTCAATTCCATCAGCCGGGCGAGCGAGATGTTCGGCTCGCACAGCACCGAGCGGACCGGCAGCGACACACTCATCACCGCGCGGGTCAGGCCCGAGCGCCATGCCGGCTCGACCTCCTCCGGCTTGTCATGGACCTTGACCATCAGCGACGCGGTGTGCGGCTTGAGCGCCGAAACCGGGTAGAGGATGTCGATAAGGCAGGGCTTGTGCTCGCCTTCGGCGATACCGAAGCGGGTGACGACCACCGGATCGTCGCCGCCCATCTCGAACGGCAGCGCGAGATTGGCGCTGCCCTCGGCACGGAATGCGATGCGGGCAAGGGGTTCCCAGGCGGTATCGAGCGGGGCGACGAGCGTCTGGGCGATGCGTGCGACCAAGGCTTCGGCCGCGGGCGTGAATTCGGTGGGCAGCGGGTGCGGCGCTTCGCCGTCGCCGCCAAAGAACGCGTCGAGCATTTCGAGCACGAACTGGCCGTCGAGCACGATCTGCGCGCGCTGGCGGGCGCCACCGATGGTGAGCGGCGCCCATGCGGCGAGAGCGCCCCCGCGCTCCGCCTTGTAGTCCGCGTAACGTTGCACGGAGAGCGGCTCCGCCCAGGCCCGAAGGTCCTTGCGGAGCATGTCTTCAAAGACCGGCTTCAGTCCCTTCGCCAGCCGCGCGCTGAGATGCTGCAGCGTGACGAGGTCGCCGAACGGATTCGGGTTAACGCTGCCCAAAGCCGGCGCGTGTTCCGCGCTGGCCCTGGGGCGCTCCCGCCGCTCGGCGGCCGCAATCTCTGAAGAGGCGTTAACCATGCCTCACTGAACAATGAAATTGGTAAAGTAAACGTTACTGACGCCGCCAAAGCCTTCCTTTTCCTTGAGGACGGCGTTGATCGATTTGGCCAGTCGCTCCTGCATTCCCTTCTTGCCCTGAGCGGTGAACACCTCGTCCTCGGTAGTTTCCCCAAGGGTCATCAGGATCGCCGAACGAATCGCGATTTCATGGGTCTTGATGTTCTCCAGAACCTTGTCGTCATACGGGGTCGAGATCGCGATTCCGACCTGGATGAAGTGGACGCTGTCCTGGAGGTTGGAGGTGAACTCCTTTTCCAGCGGATAGTAGCTGGAGGCATATTTGTCGCCGCCTTCGCCCTTGGGCGTCGGCTGTCCGCCATGCCCCGCAGCCGCGCCTTCTTCGCCGCCGCCATGCTCGCCGCCACCGGCGCCGGCCTTTTTCTCTTCGCTCTTGGGCACGAGCCTGGGCTCGTCCGACTTGGCCTCCTCATGTGCGCCGCCGGCCATGTTGAGCCAGCCCATCGCATAGGCCGCGCCACCGCCGCCGCCCGCGAGCAGCACCGGCAGGCCGATGAAGAGGAGCAGCTTGCCCTTCTTCTTTTTCTTCTTGGGCTCGGTGGTGGCGCCGTCGTCGATATCTTCCATCATGGTCTCCATGCGTCTCAGGCGACGCGTTCATCGGTTTGGGTGAATTGGTCCGCGGCAGCGCGGGCGCTGGCGGGAGCCGAAGGGTTCTGGGGGCGTGGTGCGTCGTTGTGGCGCTGGCCCGATTGGGCGCCGGTGCCCTGTTGCTCGACGCTGGTCTGGCCGAGGCGGATGCCGCGGGCCTCGGCGAGTTCGTTCAGGCGCGGCTGGGCGTCGGTCAGGATTTGGCGGGCCGCTTGGGTCTCGGCTGAGAAATGGACATGGACGCGGTCACCGTCCTGCCGCACCGAGATGTCGACCTTGCCGAGCGCGTCGGGCATCAGGCTGATCCGGGTTTCCTTGACCGGCGCGGAATCGCGCATCGCCTCGATCATCTCGACCATCTTGCCGGTCCATTCGTGGCGGCGCATATCGAGCGTGCCCTGCTGGGCGTCGGGCGTGGCGGTCACTTGCTGGGGCAGCGCGGAGCTCGGCGTGGCGATGCCGGTCACCGCAGGCTGATCGGTCTCGGCCAGGCTGTGCCGCGCCGGTGCGAAGGCGGCCGGCTGCGCGATGGCCTGCGCAGACGCCTGGGCGATCAGCGACGCCACCGTCAGCGGCTGCGCCGGCTCGACCGTCGGCGCGCGAAGCGGTTGCGGCGCCGGCGTGGAAACCTGCACACCCGGTGTGGATGCTTCGATAGTGACCGGCGCCTCCTGGCGAACCGGGACCGGGGCTTCGGTGCGCTGTGCCGGTTGTGCTGCTATCGGCGCGGCGACAGCGAGGGGGGCGGCCGGTGGCGAGACGATGGGCGTTGCGGTCGGAACGGGCGACGATGCCGGTGCGGCGCTGGCGGGAGCCGCAAGCGGGGCGGTCGCAGCGGGCGCTTCAGCGGCATCGAGCGGTACCGAAACGCGCGGCGCGGTGACGACCGGTCGTTCGGCGAGACGCAGCGGCAGTTGTGGAGTCGAGGGCGTCGCGCTGGCCGTTGCCGGTTCGGCTTCGGTTTCAGCGACGGGCTGTGCGATTTCGGCGCGCTTGGGCTGTGCGACCGGCGCTTCCGGCAGCACCGTTTCGGGTGGAATGATGTCAGCCTCGCGCCTGTCGGCGACGATCGCCTTGGTGGCGATCACCGGCGCGGCGACGGGTGCCGTATCGGCCACCGGCGGGGCAGGGAGCGCGAACCACGCGAAGGGCAGGTCCTCGCTGGCCGGGGCGTCGTCATCGGCGTCGCAATGTTGCTCGGGCGCTTCCTCGTCGCCCGACAGATCGAGTCCGATTTCCGGCAATTCCTTGCCGGGCTCGGCAGCGATCTGCCGCCCCGCAACGGGCGCGTCGGGCACCGGCGTTTCGCCCGGCAATGCCGCCGGCGCCGCACCGGGCACCAGCAGCGAGCCCAATGCGAGCGCGAAATTGCTCGTTCCGCTCTGGGCGGCGAGCAGCGCGGGACGCGCTGGCCCGGCAGTGACGGTAGGAAGCGATGCGGCAATCTGGAGCAAGGAAGTTTCCCGTGAGAATGGTCTCACGCGTGGATCAGCAAATATCGTGCCGTTTTCTGCCAGCCGGTGGCAATTCCTCGAGCGCGCGCAGCGTCTTTAGCGTGGTTTCGGCGTGTTCGCGGGCGATCAGCTTCTCGATCGCGCTCTGGTCGCGGCGGGCTTCGCGGGTCGCGGCGCGGGCCGATTCCAGTCCCTGCTCGGCGACCTCGACGCGCCGCGCCGCGGCTTGTGCCGACTGATGCAGGCGGTCGCGATAATGCGCGGCGGCGATCAGCGACGAGGCGAAGCCTTCACCGCTTTTCACCGGTGCGATATTGTCGGCAAGGCTGGCGATGCGCGCGCGCAGCTGTGCTTCCTGGCTGACCCGGGCCTGTGCGCGAACTTCCTCGGCGCGGACCTGATCGAGCTGCAATGTGCGGACGCGGTGCAGCCGTGCCAGCTTCTTGGCGGACCTAGGCATTTTTGATGCTCAGGATCGAAAGATCACGCATCACCGAACACGCCGGTCAGCTCGGCTACGGCATCGCTCAGGCTCACGACTTCGTCGGCGCCCTGCTTGATATATTCCATCACCGCCGGGTGGCAGGCGATCGCCGCGTCGATCTCGGGATCGGCGCCGGGGCGATAGGCGCCCATCAGCACCAGATCGCGATTTTCCTCATAGGTGGCGAGATGCCGGCGCAGCACGCGCGCGGCCTGGATATGATCCTTGTCGGCGATATCGGTCATCACCCGGCTGACCGAGGGCCCGAGGTCGATCGCCGGATAGACGCCGCGTTCGGCGAGCGCGCGGCTCAGCACGATATGGCCGTCGAGGATCGAGCGCGCCGAATCGACGACAGGATCGTTGCCGTCGTCGCCATCGGCAAGAACCGTGTAGATCGCGGTGATCGAGCCCCCTGACGAAACGCAGGTGCCCGCGCGCTCGATCAGGCTCGGCAGCATCGCGATCGCCGAGGGCGGATAGCCGCGCGCCGAGGCCGGTTCGCCCAGCGCCAGGCCGATCTCGCGGCCGGCATGGGCAACGCGGGTGAGCGAATCCATGATGAGGAGGACCTTCTTGCCCTCGGCGCGGAAGCTCTCGGCAATGGCGGTGGCGCGCAGCGCGCCGCGGATGCGCAGCACCGGCGAATGATTGGCGGGGACGGCGACGACGACCGAGCGCGCCCGCGCTTCGCCGGCGACCTTGGTCTCGAGGAAGTCGGCGACTTCGCGCGAGCGCTCGCCGATCAGCCCGATCACCACGACATCGGCTTCGGCGGCGCGGACCATCATCCCGAGCAATACCGATTTGCCGACGCCCGATCCGGCCATGATGCCGACGCGCTGGCCCTGGCCGATGGTGAGCAGTCCGTTGATGGCGCGCACGCCGACGTCGAGCGGCCGGAGAACCCGTCCGCGATCCAGTGGCGACTGGAGCTTGCCGGCGAGCGGCCATTTGCCGGCGCCGCGAATCGGGCCGAGCCCGTCGATCGGCTTGCCGGCGCCATCGACCACGCGGCCGAGCAGCGCCGCGCCGACCTCGGCCTCGCCGGGAGGGCCGATCGGGCGCACCGGCGCGTTGGGAAGCAAGGCAGCGGGGCCGCCCAGATTCATCATCAGCGTCTTGCCGCCGCGAAAGCCGATCACTTCGGCCTCTACCCGGTCGGCGCCATTACCGATCGCGCAGACGGTGCCGACCGGCAGCGACAGGCCGACGGCCTCCATCAGCAAGCCGTCATATGATGACAGCCGGCCCGAGACGCGCGGCTTGGCGGCGAAATCGCCGCAGACCAGCCCGTCGATATAATCTTCGGTGAAGCGGTTCAGCATGAGTCTTTTTCAGAGAGCCGGCGGAATCGGCACGCGGTCGATCGCGGCGGCGAGCTGTTCCAGCCACAGATCGGGGCCATCCTCGACGATCGTCGAGGCGCTCTCGATGACGAATCCGCCGCGCTGGACATGGGGGTCGCCGACCGCGAAGACATTGGCGGGCAGCTTGCCCTTGAGCAGCTCGACATCGTCGTAGTGGACCCGCAGCAGCGCCGATTCGGCATTGTCGGCGAGAAGATCGACGGCGGCGGTAATTCGTTCGGCCAGCACATCCGGCGCGATGCCGACTTCGCCGACCATCCTGGTGACGAGGTGAAGCACGGTCTGCCGCAGATGCGCGGCCATGCGTTCGCGATCGAAATGCGCGCCTTTCGAAAGCGCGGTCGAGACCTGGTCGAGCAAGGCGGCTTCACGGCCCTGCGCGGCATCGAGCTCTTCGAGCATCGCGGCACGGCCCTCGGCAACGCCGGCGGCGTGCGCGGCGGCGATCGGATCCTCCCAATGCGCTTCCTGGCCATGCCCGTTATTCTCGACGGGCGAGAAATGACGCGGTTGAGCGGGACCGTCGCCGGCGCGGCGGCGGCGACCGATCTGCTCGACTTCGGACGCGGCGAAACTGGCGGGCTCGCCGAAAGCGCGCTGGAGCACGGTCTCGGCGACGCGGACATGGCCGGCAAGGCCCGGCATGAAGGCGCGGGCGGGGTCAGACATAGTCGTCGTCTCCACCGCCCTTCGACGGCATCTGGATGGTGCCATCCTTCACCAGGCCGCGCGCGACGGCGATCATCACCTTCTGCGCGTCGAGCACTTCGGCCATCTTCATCGGGCCGCGTGCTTCCATCTCGTCGCGAATGCCATCGGCGGCGCGGCTCGACATGCAGCCGAGGAAGCGGTTGCGAACCTCCTCCTCGACGCCCTTGAGCGACTTGATCAGCACCTCGCTGTCGATGCTGCGGATGAGGGTCGACAGGTTCTTGTCGTCGAGCTCGAGCAGGTTGTCGAAGACGAACATCGCCTCCTCGATCGCGCGGGCGACCTCCTTGTCGATCTTGGCGAGCTTGGGCATCACCCGCTGTTCGGTGACCTTGCGGGCGCCGGACAGGATCTTGGCCGCCTCGCGCGTGCCGCCGAGCAGCAGGCCGGGAGTCTTTTTCGCGGCGGTCGAGCGGCTGGCGAGCATTTCCCGCAATGTCTCGATCGCCTCGGGCGGGACCGGGCCGAGCTTGGCTACGCGGCGCAGGATTTGCGGCTGCACGGCTTCCGGCAGATGCTCGAAGACCTTGGCGGCGACATCGGGGTCGAGGTTGACGAGCAGCACCGCGGCGATCTGCGGATGCTCGGTCTCGACCATCTTGGCGATCTCTTCGGGCTCGAACCAGGCGAGCATCTCGAGGCCGGCGGCGGCCGAGGCCGGGGCGATGCGCGACAGCACGCTCTCGGCCCGCTCGGCGCCGAGCGCGCGGTTCATGATGCCCTCGATCTTCGGCGCCGGATCGAACTGCACCGAAGTGCGCTCGCGTGCCTTGTAGGTGAAGTCATCGAGCACCTGCTCGACTTCGGCCTCGCTGACATCGGCGACGGTGAACATCGCCTTGCCGAGATTGCGGACCTCTTCGGGATCGAGCTGCTGGAGGATGGCCGCGGCTTCCTCCTCGCCGACGAGCATCATCAGTACGGCGGCGCGCTCGGTGCCGTTGAAGTTGCGCAAGGGGGCGGTCACTGGCCGTCGGCCTTAATCATGTCGCGAACCGCGAGCGCGGCGCGCGCCGGATTGTCGCGGGTGAAGCCGCGGACCAGCCCGACCCGATCGTCATAGCTGTTGCCCTGACGCTCGAGCATGTCGATCGAAACGGCGGGTCCGGCCACGCCGTTGGGGCCGCCGATCGCCAGCGCTTGGCGGATCGTGGCGTCGTCGCGCTTCTTGAGCAGCGCCTTGGCGAGCGGACGCACGCCGAGGAACAGGACGAGCAACGCGATCACCAGCGCGGTGACGTTGCGTGCGACCAGCGGCACCCATCCGGCGTCGTACCAGGACGGGCCGCTAGTGCCGACATCGGGCGCGGCGGCGAATTTGCGGCTGATCACACTGACCTGGTCCTGGCGTGCGGCGTTGTAGCCGACCGCGGCCTGGACGAGCTGGGTGATCTGCTCGATTTCGGCGACGCTACGCGGCTTGCCGGTCTCTTCGCGCAGCAGCACCGCGACCGATAGGCGCTTGACGCCGCCGGGCGTGGCGCGCGTCACCGAGATTTCCTTGCCAGTCTCATAGGTGCGGGTGAAGCTGTCGCTCTGCTTCTGATCGACCGGCGGCGTGCCGGCCGGGGCGGTGGTGGTCAATCCGCTCGCGGTCGCGCCCGGCGTCGCCTGCGCATTGGGCGAGGTCACCGTGCTGGCGGGCGGCGGGGTGTTCGAAAGCGCGCCGGGAATGCCGCCGGGGGTGGCGCCCGCGCCGTCCTTCGACGTGCCGGTCCAGTTGCCCTGCTCGGCGCGGATCACCTGGCCCTGCTTGTCATAGCTTTCGCGCGTCGCCTGGCTCTCGTCGAGATCGAGATCGGCCTGAACCTCGGCGGTGAAATTGCCGGCGCCGACCATCGGCGTCAGCAGCTGGGCCAGTTGCTCGCGATATTTGTCTTCGACGCGGCGCTGGGTCTCGATGCGGGTGTCGCTCGCGGCAGCACCCGGATCGCCGCCGCCGCCCGACTTGGAGAGCAACGCCCCCATCTGATCGACGATCGTCACCGATTGCGGCGTCATCCCCGGCACCGACGAGGCGACGAGGTTGACGATGGCGCGGATCTGCGGCTCGGCCAGGGTGCGGCCGGGCTGGAGCTTGAGGATCACCGATGCCGAGGGTTCGGCCTTGTCGCGGACAAAGGCGCTGGCCTCGGGCGTGGCCAAATGGACACGGGCTTCGGCGACGGCGTCGATCTCCTGGATCGAGCGGGCCAGCTCGGTCTCGCGCGCCTGGCGGAGGCGTTCGCCTTCGACTGCGCGGCTGACGCCCATCGGCAGCTGATCGAGGATCGCGTAGCCGCCCGGCGCGGCCTTGGGCAGGCCCTGCCCCGCGAGCAGCATGCGCGCCTTGTGATAATCGTCCTCGCCCACGGTGATCGAGCCCGAGCCGTCGATGCTCGACTTGATGTTGGCGGTCTGCAGCGCGCTGCTGATCGCCTGTTTGTCGGCGTCGGTGATGTTGGCGAACAGGATGCGCTGCGGCGAGCTGGCGACCATCGACCAGGCGAGGAAGCCGGCGGCGATCAGACCGACCATGAAAAGCAGGGGCATGGCGCGCCGAACCGCGGGCTGCGCAAGCAGCCCGCCCATCTGCTTGAGCGGATTGAGGCTGACCGGGGTTCCGGCGGCATCTGCTGTGGTGAGAGCGTTCATCGATTACACCGGCATGCTCATGATGTCCTTGTAGGCGGACAGGAGTTTGTTGCGGACTTGCAGGGTTGCTTCGAAGCCGACCGAGGCCTGCTGGCGGGCCAGCATCACCTTGGCGATGTCGACGGTCTCACCGCGCTCATAGGCGGCCGAAAGCTCGCTCGCCTGGTTCTGGCTTTGGTTGACCGACCTGAGCGCCTCTTCCATCGACGATGCGAAGCTTGCCGGCTTGGCGGTGGCACCGCCGACCGAACCGGTGCCCGCCGGCGTCTCGTTGGCGCGGCTCAGCGCCGCGTTGCGCTCGAGGATCTGCTGCCGAAGCTGCATCACCCGATCGATGCCCATGGCACCGCCGACACCGTTCACGCCGCTCATGCCGACGCCACCAGATTCTGGGCCCGATTGCCGGTGATGTCCTCACCCTGCTCGCGCGCCTTGGCGAGCCGGTAGCGGAGCGTCCGTTCGGAAATGCCGAGCCGCTTGGCGGTCTCGATGCGGCTGCCGTTGCACTCGGCGAGCACTTCGCGAATCGCGGCGAATTCGTGGATCTGGACGATGTTCGAAAGCGTGCCCGACGCCTGGGCCTGCGCGTCGATGCGGGTCTCGGGGCGGCGGTCGAAGATCAGATGCTCGGGGCGGATCGTGTCGCCGCCGCACAGCAGCAGCGCGCGCTGGATCACGTTTTCGAGCTCGCGGACATTGCCCGGCCAGTCGTGATCGCTCAGCACCTCGAGCGCTTCGTTGGCGATCCAGGGCAGGCTGGTGCGCTCGCCGGCATGCCGCACGACCAGAGCGGCGGTGAGCGCGGCGATATCGCCCGGGCGCTCGGCGAGCGGGCGCGTCGACAGCGGGAAGACCGAGAGGCGGTAGTATAAATCGGCGCGGAAGCGGCCGGCCATGACTTCGCCCTGCAGGTCGCGGTTGGCGCAGGCGATGACGCGGACATCGACCTTTTCGGGCATCGTCCCGCCGATCGGCACCACCTCACGCTCCTGCAGCGCGCGCAGCAGCTTGGCCTGAAGGTTGATCGGCATCTCGGCGACTTCGTCGAGCAGCAGCGTGCCGCCATGTGCGGCGCGGAAAAAGCCCTGTCCACCCGAGGACGCGCCGGTGAAGGCGCCCTTCTGGTGGCCGAACAGCATCGCTTCGAGCATCGTCTCTGGAAGCGCGGCGCAGTTGATCGCGATGAAAGGCCCGTCCCTGCGGGCCGAACCCATATGGATCGCGCGGGCCAGCACTTCCTTGCCGGTGCCAGTCGGGCCGTTGATCAACACGGTGATGTCGGATGCCGCGACGCGCTCGGCGAGCGCCAGCAGCGCCAGGCTCTCGGGGTCGGCGGCGACGGGCTCGTTGGGGCCGCGGACGAGGGCGCTGGCGAAGCCGTTGCCGATCGCGGTGTCTTCGGCCGGGAACGAGATGCGCGCGGGGTTGCCGTCGCGGAACGGGATGACGGTCGGTTCGCCGTCGCCGATCGTCAGTGTTCGCGACGGGGCCGGCGGCGTCTCGCCATCGGCGACCAGGTACAGATCGCCGGGCGAAGGCTTGCCGTCTTCGCAGGACGCGATGGCGAAACCCTGGGCGCGCAGCGTCGAGACGAGCGCATATTTTTGCCTGAGAATCGCGGCCGACGGAACGATGGAGCGCATGGACTTCCCCCTTGAGAAGCCCTTGATGCGCGATTCCTGGTTAACGACCGGTAAAACATCGCATCCCGCAGTCTCCCTAGGTCCGTGCGCACACGAGGCGCGCGCGCGAGAGCTCGATTTTTTTGTTTAAGCCGGATCGACGGCGACCGTTTCTTGGGTTGGCGGCTCCGGTTTCCCGTTCAGGGGGGACAAGGGAAGCCGGCAAGCATGGAGTAACTGACATGACTGTTATCGGAACCAATATTGCAGCCGTCCGGGCGGGCAACGCCTCGAACGTCGCGAACAAGGCCCTCGGCACCGCGATGGAGCGTCTGTCGACCGGCAAGCGCATCAACACCGCGAAGGACGACGCCGCCGGCCTGGCCATCGCTTCGTCGATGACCTCGTCGATTCGCGGCATGACCCAGGCGATCCGCAACGCCAACGACGGTATCTCGTTCGCCCAGACCGCTGACGGCGCGCTCGACGAAGTCGGCAACATGCTGCAGCGCATCCGCGAACTGGCCGTCCAGTCGGCTTCGGGCACCTACTCGACCGACGACCGTGCCAATCTGGACAAGGAAGCCGCTGCGCTCCGCACCCAGATCGACGCGATCTTCACCAACACCAAGTTCAACGGCGTCGCCGTGTTCGACTATGCCACGACCGACACCGCGTCGGACGACATCGTCATCCAGACCGGCGTCAACAAGGATACCTCGGGTGACAATTCGGTCTCGCTGACCAAGGCGTTCTTCGACAAGGACGATTTCGAAGCGGCTGACTTCAAGGTGGACTCGGCAACCAACGCTGGCACCACGCTGACCAACGTCGATGCGGCGCTCAAGGCCGTCAACGGCGCCCGGGCGACGCTCGGTGCCTCGCAGAGCCGCCTCGAATCGGTGATCAACAACCTGACCACCAACGTCACCAACCTGACCGACGCCCGCAGCCGCATCGAAGACGCCGACTTCTCGGCCGAAACCGCGGCGCTGGCCAAGGCACAGATCCTGGCACAGGCATCGACGGCGATGCTAGCCCAGGCCAACCAGAGCCAGCAGACGGTTCTGACGCTGCTCCGCTAAGCGCGTGCCGGTCGGGGTGTCACCCCCCTGACAGGCACCGCGGCCGGTCACCTCTCTTTAGGGAGAGGGCGCATGGGAGGCCCCGATGGTCCACGGATCATCGGGGCTTTTCTGCGTCTCGGGCTTGAAGCGCCGGCGGCTCCCCCGGGCGGAGCGCAATCGCCGCTCCCTTTGCCCCCGCCAGTTTTTTGAAGATGCGCGCCTTGGACGCGTAGGTGATCGAAAGATCGCCGGACGAAAGCCAGGCGAGGCTGGTCCAGATTGCATTGCTGTCGGCCGTCGCCGCGCCATGATCGGAATCGGCCACGAAAACTTCCGTGGCATCAGCCTGGGGTTCGCCGGAGCGTCCGACGCGGACGATCGTGGCGTAGCCGGTGGTCGCGCCGCAGTCCCGCAACTCGGTAACGGCGTAACGGTCGCTTCCGGGATCGCGTGCGGTCTGAAGGACTTTTGACGAGCAAAGCGGCTGGTTACCGCAGCCGGCCAGCCCCACCACAATCAGCCCCGAGGCAGCAAGTATCGGCAGACGAAGCACCCCGAATGCTAACATGCCCCATTGGCGTCTCCTATATATAAGGTGTCGCTGCTATTCCGGCCGCGACCAGATCCAGCCGCCGATCACTAATGCCGCGAGGATCGGCGCGACCGACCATGGCCAGGGCGCGAAGATCAGGGCGACCACGATACTCACGGCGAACGCGATCGTCGCCGCTACCTTGCCCTTGCGGGTGATCGCGCCGCGCTCGCGCCAGCTGATGATGTGCGGGCCGAAGGTCGGGTGCCCAAGCAGCCGCGCCTCGAGCCTGGGACTGCTCCGTGCGAAGCAATAGGCGGCGAGGATCACGAACACCGTCGTCGGCATCACCGGCAGGATCGCGCCGATCACGGCTAGGCCGAGCGAGACGAAGCCGGCGATTAGGTAAAGATGGCGGCGCATCGTGCGTGCCTAGCATGGCTCGGGGCTGGGTCTCCAACAAGGCTTGTCTGGCGTGCGGCCAAGCGCGATGCTGGCGCGATGTGGGCCCCTAAGCGAACCATCTGGATCGTCGCGTTGACCGCGCTGGTGCTGGGGCTGGCGGTGAGCTGGGCCGCAGGGTCGATCATGACGCGGGGCAAAGCGGCCGCAGTTGCACCGGCGCAAGCCCCAGCGCGTGATATCAAGTTGAAGACCGCAGACGGCCTGAAGGTCGCCGGCACGTATCGGCCCGGCGCTCGACCGGACTCGCCGGCGGTCCTGCTGCTCCACGGTGTTGATGCCTCGCGCGCGGCGGTGGCGGCCAATGCCGAGTGGCTGGCAGGGGAGGGCTACGCGACGCTCGCGATAGATTTTCGCGGTCATGGTCAGTCGGATACGGCGCCGCGCAGCTTCGGGCTGAACGAGGCGAACGACGCGCGCGCGGCACTTGATTGGCTGAAGCACACGCAAAGGGATGCAAAGGTTGCGGTCATTGGCATCTCGCTGGGTGGCGCATCGAGCCTGATCGGCACGGACGGGCCAGTGCCTGCCGACGCGTTGATCCTGCAGGCAGTCTATTCTGATATCCGCCATGCGATCCGGAACCGCATCGCCGCGCGGCTCACTTCGATACCGGCCTATCTGCTCGAGCCTTTGCTCAGCTATCAGTCGCGTATCCGCTTCGGCGTCTGGCCCGATCGGCTGTCGCCGCTGGCAGCGCTGCCGCGCTATAAAGGACCTGTACTGGTAATCGGCGGGATCGAAGATCGCTCGACGCCGCCCGCCGAGACGCGCGCATTGTTCGCTGCCGCGACCGGGCCGCGCAGCCTGTGGCTCGTCCCGCACGGCGATCATCCCGAGATCAGCGGGCTCAGCGATGCAGCCTATCGCAGCCGCATTCTTGCATTTCTGCGGCGGGCTATCGGCGCCTGACCGGCTGACCGCCCGGCTTCCATGCCGGCGTGAACTTGCCGTTCGCCATGAAGCGTACCGACGGGATCAGCGACTGGATCGCCCTGGTCATGAAGCCGATGTCGAGATTGGCGACGGTATCGTTCTCGCTGTGATAATTCGGCGTCGTCGCCCAGCCCGAAATGGTGTGGGCGACCACGCCCTGCAGCGCGAGCGAATAATTGTCCGAGCGCTCGAAGAAATGCTGCTCGGGATAGGGATCCTGCGTCACCAGCGCGCCGTGCTTGCGCAGGGTCTCGCCGAGATTGGAGCGTTCGAAGCCGGTCATCATCAGATGGCCGGCGGGCAGCTTGGGATCGGGGGCGCCGATCATCTCGATCTCGATATTGGCGACGATGCTCGTGAGCGGCACCGGCGAATGCTCGCCGAACCGGGTCGAGCCGAGCCCGCCCAGTTCCTCGGCGCCATAGGTCACGAACAATATGCCGCGCTTCATGCGTTTGCCCGCCGCCAGCGCTCGGGCGATCTCGATCACCGCGACGGCGCCCGACGCGTCGTCATTGGCGCCCGGCATCAGCTTGCCGTTGACGATGCCGAGATGATCGTGATGCGCGCTGATCAGGATCACGCCGGCCTTGGGATCGGTGCCCGGAAGGAAGCCGATCGCGTTGACGGTGGTGATCGTCTTCTTAAGCCGCTTCGATTCGACTTCGCCGGATTGGAGGTAGCCGGTCATGCCCGGCGCGCGCTTGAGGCCAATGCCTTCGAATTGCGCGGCGACATAGGTTGCCGCGAGCAGCTCATAGGCGGTGCCGCTGCCGCGGCCCTGCATCGCCGGACTGGCCAGGAAATTCTCGTGCGCGCGCACCCATTCGGGGCTGACATGCTGCGCAAAGGCGGGCGTGGCGCACAGCATCGCGGCGCACGCGGTCGCGAGAAGGCGGGATTTCGGCATGTCGTGCCCCTTGGCGGTTCGAACGGAGCCGAACCCTAGGGAGCAAAAAGGCGAAGCGCTATCCCAGCCGGCGCTGCAATCCGCGCTTGAGCCGGTCGTGTGCGCTCTTCTTGATCTGGCAGATGCGCGCTGCGCCGACGCCGATCACTTCGCCGATTTCCTCGAGATTGAGTTCCTCGACATAATAGAGCTGGATGACCATCTGCTCCTTCTCAGGCAGTTCGGCGATCGCCTCGATCAGCGCCTGGCGCTGGTCGGCGTCGGCGAGCTGGTCGAACGGGCTCGGCTCGTCGGACATGAACCAGGGGCTCTCGTCCGAATAGGTTTCGTCGATCGAATCGAAACGCACCGCCTCGGCGCTGGCATATTCGGCGCGAAGCTTCTCGGGAGTGACCCCCAGCCGTTCGGCGACCTGGATGTCGGTAGGGGCGCGGCCGAGCTCGATGGCGAGCGTCTTGAGCGTGTCCTGATAGGCCTTGCGCCGGCGCATCGCCCCGCGGGTCAGCGTCGCCTGACGGCGCAATTCGTCGATCATCGATCCGCGCAGGCGCGTCATCAGATATTGCTCGAACGTCACCTGCCCGCGGTCCTCGAAGCCATTCACGGCTTCGATCAGCGCGACCATGCCGATCTGGATCAGATCCTCGACCTCGACGATCGAGCTCATCGAGCCATGGATGTGCCAGGCGATGCGGCGCACCAACGGCAGATGCTTGCGCACCAGTGCCTCGGCGTCGCGCTTGGGCAGCGGCACGGGCGAATAGGTGAGCGGTGCGGCGGAGGCCATATCGGTCATCTTCCTGGGAGTGAAAGCGTTCATGCGGGCAGCGCCTCCGGCGCACCGATTACTGCGACAACCTCAACCGCCTTATCCTCCGGAACTTCGAAGAAACTCATAACGGGCGTGTCGGGAAGTACGGATTTGACCAGCTTTCTGATGGCGATGCGGATCGCGGGCTGGACGACGAGAACGAAGGGCTTGGCTTCGTTGACGAGCGGCTGCGCGGCGCGCTGCAGCGCATCGGCGATGCGGCGGCCGAGATCGGGCTCGATCGTGTGGCGGCGCGACGGGTCCGACCGGACCGCCTGGCCGAGCAAAGCTTCGAGCTGGCCTTCCAGTGTCATCACCCGAAGCGGCTCGCGCACGCCGCAGATCTTCTGGATGATCAGCGGCCCCAGCTCGGGTCGGATCAATTCCAGAATCTCTTCGGGATCGAGCGACTTCTGCGCGGCGACCGAAATCGCGGCGGCGATGCGGCGGAACTCCTTGAGCGGAATATTCTCGGCGAGCAGGCCGCGCAGCACCGTCGTCAGCGTCGTCAGCGACACCGGCTGCGGGCACAAAGCCGCGACCAGCGAAGCGGCGCGCTCCTTCAGGCCATCGAGCAGCGACTGGACCTCGTCGGGGCCGAGCAGATCGGCGGCGGACGAGACCAGGGCCTGGTTGAGATGCGTCGCGACGACGGTGCCCGGATCGACGACGAGATAGCCGGCGCCGGTCGCGGCATCGGCTTCGCCCTGCGGAATCCACACCGCGTCGAGCCCGAAGGTCGGATCCTTGACGCGCTTGCCGGCGAGGGTACCGACCGCCTGGCCGGTATCGAGCGCCAGCATCTCGTCGGGCGAGACCGAATCTTCGGCCATGACGACCCCGCCGATCGAGATGCGGTAGGTGAAGGGGGCGAGGTTGATATCGTCGCGGACGCGGACCTGCGGCACGACGAAGCCGAGCTCCTTGGAAAGCTGGCGGCGCACCCCGGTGATGCGGCCCATCAGCGGCCCGCCGCGGCGCTCGTCGACCAAAGGCACCAGGCCATAGCCGATGTCGAGCATCACCTGCATATTGTCGGTGACCTCATCCCAGCCGATCTTCGACTGGTCGACCGGTTCGGCGGCCACCGTTTCCATGGGCGGCGGACGGTTGGCGATCTGACGGAGGCGCCACGCGGCATAGCCGGCGGCGGCGGCGGCGGGCAGGATCACGAGATGCGGCATACCCGGCATCACGCCGAGCAGGCCGAGGATGATCGCGACCGGGGTCCAGGTCTTGTGGCTGCCGAACTGGGTGCCGATCTGGCCGGTCAGGTCATGCGTCGAGCTGACGCGGGTGACGATCGCGGCGGCGGCGATCGACAGCAGCAGCGCCGGGATCTGCGCGACCAGGGCGTCGCCGATCGCCAGCATGATATAATGCTGGGCGGCGTCACCGACCGCCATCTGGTGGCTGACGACCCCCAGTATGAGTCCGCCGATGATGTTGATCGCGAGGATCAGCAGGCCGGCGATCGCGTCGCCCTTCACGAACTTGGACGAACCGTCCATCGAACCGTAGAAATCGGCTTCGGTGCCAACCTCGATGCGGCGCGCGCGGGCTTCGTCGGGGGTCAGCAGGCCGGCGTTGAGATCGGCGTCGATCGCCATCTGCTTGCCGGGCAAGGCGTCGAGAGTGAAGCGCGCGCTGACTTCGGAGACGCGGCCCGCGCCCTTGGTCACCACGATCATGTTGATGATGACGATGACGGCGAAGACGACGATGCCGACGACATAGTCGCCGCCGATCAGGAATTTGCCGAAGGCCTCGATGACATGGCCGGCGGCGGCCTCGCCTTCATGGCCGTGGACCAGCACGACGCGCGTCGAGGCGACATTGAGGCCGAGGCGGAACAGGGTCGCGAACAGCAGCACGGTCGGGAAGGCCGAGAAGTCCAGCGGCTTCTGCGCGTTGAGCGCGACCATCAGCACCGCGAGGCTGATCATGATGTTCATGACGAAGAAGGCGTCGAGCAGGAAGGCCGGGATCGGCACCACCATCAGCGCGACGAGCAGCAGCATCGCGCCGGGAAGCGCGAAGCTGCGAAGCGACGAAGTGAAGCCCTTGGGCAGCGTCAAACCATTCACGGGCAATTACGCTCCCAGATTCGCGAGCATGAGATAGGCGAGCTTTGCCGTTTCGGGCGTGGGCCGCAGCGGATCGACCGAGCGCGTGAACGCGTCGCGGCGGGCGGCGAACGGGTCTGAATTGCCGTCCTTGCCGACATTGAGTTGAGCCAGCGTGGTCTCGACCCAGTGGCGATCGCGATCGACCGCGCCGGTACCGAGGATGACTTCGCTCTCGCCGAAATCGCTGAGTGGATCACTGGCCTGGGCGAAGCTGCCCGAAGCGCTGCCGGTCGCGCCGCCGGCGGCCGCGCCCGAATCGAGCTTGCCGGCGAAGCGGGTATAGATTTCGGAGAGCGTGCGCGGCTGGCCGTTCGACGCGTAGAAGATGTTGCGGTTGGCGCGCGCGGCGGCGGGGAACATGCTGGCCCCGGTCCGGTCCGGGCTCGACGCCATCGTGTCGAGGAACCTGGTCGCGCCGCCCAGCCCCAGAAAGTGCGCCATATAGAGGTCGGTGCCGGTAGCCGGGCGGCCAAGCCGGCCCTCGAGCGCGTCCTTGTTGTCGGAAGCGTGCTCGGCGGCCATGATCGCCGCGGTCTGCGGATCGCTGCGCAGGTTTAGGATCGCCTGGCGGATGCCGGGATCGTTGACGATGTAGCGGCCGGAGCTGGTCTGCGTGATGCTGCCTGCCGCCCAGCCAAGGCCGTGCTCGCCGCCATGATCCTTGACCACGCCGAGCCAGCTTTGTTCGATGAACTGATAGAGGCCGGTCGCCGAGGAGGTGCCGGCGCGCGCGTCGGGGCGGAGACCGCTCTCGACCTGTGCCTGCCCGAGCAGATAATTGAAGTCGATGCCGGTCTTGCGGCTCGCGGCTGCGATGGCGCCCTGGACGCTCGCTTTGCTGTTGACCGAAACTACGCTCATCGTGTGGCTGACCTGTTGCCCATGGTTCGGGCGTGATCAGCAAGGAGCGTGCCAGTTTTATCTCCCCGGCACGGGGAGGATCAATTTAAGCCAGCGCGTAGCCCTGCACGCCGTAGGACGGCGCGTCCTGACCGGAAAGAACTTGCAGGCGGCGGCGAACATTTGCCGTCATCAGGTTGACATAGATGCGGCAGGTCTCGTTGAGGCGGTGGGCCTCGGCGGCGAGCTGCTTCACCTCTGCCGACGGCGCTTCGCCGTCATAGAGCGCGACGGTATCGATCGCGCCCAATTTGTCGCGCGTCGCGGCCTCCAACGCCCCCACGTCATTGGCCTTCAGCGCCGCGATTTCGGCGTGGAGCGCTTCGATCACCCCAATCAAAGCGTCCCGCCTATTCATTTGGGTTCCACTGCATCTTGAGTGCAAGGAGCCTGTCGGCGATGGTCGAGGGAACCAGCGGGAAATTGCCGTCCTCGATCGCCTTCTTGATCTTGGCGACGCGCTCGCTGTCGACCGGCGGCTTGGCCGCCATGTTCGCGGTCAGCTCGCTGGCCGCGGTCTGGACGACCGGAGCCGCCTTCTCGACCGTGCCCGCTTCCGTCACCCGGTTGAGGGCGTTGACCGACGACACCGCCCGAGCGGTTACCGCGCCAGTCTTGATGCCAATCGGATCCACCATGCTCGCTATCCCTAGCTATGCTTGCAACGAGTAGAACGGTCGCGTTTCGGGGAACTTTAATAAAAAAATTCAATTCCCCGCTGTGGAAAGGGTGGCGCGCCCGGATTCAACCGCAATCGCCTGAATCGGCGGCTTTTTCTCATCCATCCTGATCGTCAGCCTTCCGCCTGCGGGGGCGTCGCTCATGGCGATTCCTTCGCGGGTGATCGAAAAACCTGCGGCATTTACCTCCACCGATACGGCGTCGCCGCGGCGGATTACCGGTTCGGCCTTCACCACCGGCGGCGCTTTGGCCATCGGAGCGGCGGCGACCGGTGCCGCCTTGGGCTGGGGTACGGCGTTGACCGGCACGAAAATCCGCCAGCCCGGTGCCATGCAGCGCACCACCACCGCGTCCTGTGCGGGCGTATGCCATTCGAGCTGCGGCGCAGCGCAGCTGGCGAGCTTGAGGCGGTTGTCGACCGGCGCGCGGGCGCCGCCGATTTCGCCGATCGCCTTGCCGGTGAACTGCGCAACGATGGTGTCGAGCATCTGGGTCGACTGGAATTCGCCGGCCGCAGCGGGGGCGGAGGCGAGGAACAGCGAGGTAAGTGCGAGGAGCAACATGGTCTTCTCCGTGACGAAATATGTGTGGCGGCAAGCGCCGTTTGCCGGGCGGCAGATCATTGCCGGTCCCCTTCGAAGCCCAGGGTGAGAACCGCACGGCGCTGGCCGGTGGCGGTGGCGATCTGGATGCGGGCGGGCGAGACGCCCGATGCGACGAGCAGGGTGGCGACCGCGCGGGCGCGGTCGGCGGCGAGGATCGCGCCGCTGCCGGTGGCGGGATCGACGTCCTGCGACGAGCCATCGACTTCGCCGGTGATCTTGAGCCGGGTGCGCGGATCGCCCGCCGCAGCATATGCCCAGTCGCGCGCGGCGGTGCTGTCGCCGGGGACGGCCGACCCGGGGGCGAAGCCGCCGACCAGCGCCATCTCCACTGGCATCGCGGCCTCGGTCTCGGCCGCGCCGAAGCCGGCCCGCAAACTCGCAGCGAACGCCTTGCCGTCCATCTGATTGGCCTGGAGGAAGACGAAGAAACCCACGAGCAGCAGCGCCAGATCGGCGAGCGTCATCAGCCATACCGGGCGCGCCGGCGGTTCGTCTTCGAAAAGCGCATTCATGCCGCGACCTCGCGCAGGCCGCGTGCCGCTGGCTCGACGCTGGCAAGCGCGGCGAGCGGCAGCTCGAGCCGGGCGCGTTCCTGCGCCTCGTGCCGGCTCTGCCGCTTGAGCCGCGAAGCGACGGGCAGGGCGACCAGACTGGCGAGGATCGCGCCATAGAGGGTGGTAAGCAGCGCCACCGCCATCGCGCTGCCGATCGTGGCCGGGTCCTTCATCGCCACGAACATGCCGACAAGGCCGATCAGCGTGCCGATCATGCCCATTGCCGGGGCGACTTCGGCCATGCCGGTCCAGACATCGGCGGCGGCGCGGTGCCGCTCGTAGCGCGACATCCGGCGGTGCTGAAGCAATACCGCGACATCGGCGGGCGAGGCGCCATCGACCGCGGCTTCCACCGCCGCCGCGATATCGGCATCGGCGATCACCGAGCGGTCGAGCGCGATAAGCCCGTGCCGCCGGGCGATCCGGGTCAGGGCGGTGATCTGGCTCAGCAACGGATCGGCGTCGAAGCGCTTGCGGCCGAGCACGCGCAGCGCCGAGACACTGCGGGCGAGATCGCCAAGCGGGGTTCGCAGCACCACGGCAAGCGCGGTGCCGCCGCCGACAATGCCAAGGGCGAGCGGATCGAGGAACGGCGCAAGGCCGGGGAATGCTGACAAGTCCATGCGCTCGCGGATGCAAAGGGCGGGCCAAACGTATGTCCCCCGAGAGCGGCGTTTATGGCCCGGCAGTTACGGCAATCGCCTGCCGCCGCGACCGGCAAGATGTTGCCGCCTTTGCCGCCTTCTCTGGAGATCATACCAATTTCACCGGCTTGATCGAAACTGGCACGGCCATTGCAGGTATACCCGCGAACTTTTTGTGCGGGAGACCCGTAATGGCCAACGACAGCCTCTTCGGCGTACACGGCGCAGCGCTGGCGGTGCGTTCGCAGCGCATGGGCGTGCTCGCGTCGAACATCGCGAACGCATCGACGCCGGGCTACAAGGCCAAGGACATCGACTTCCAGGCCGCGCTGGCTTCGGCCGAGACCGGATCGATCGACGGCGCCATCGACAATGCCACGCTCTATCGCGTGCCGCTCCAGCCTTCGCAGGACGGCAACACCGTCGAGCTCGCCACCGAGCAGACCGCCTTCGCGGAAAACGCCGTCGCCTATCAGACGACGCTCGCCTTCCTCAACGGCCGCATCAACACCATCACCCGCGCGCTCAGGGGAGAATAAGCATGGGTAACAATCCCCTCTCGATCTTCCAGGTATCCGGCCGCGCGATGAGCGCGCAGCTGGTGCGGATGAACACCACCGCGTCGAACCTGGCCAATGCCAACACCGTCGCGTCGAGCCCCCAGGCCGCCTATCGCACGATCAAGCCGGTGTTCCGCACCGCCTTCGACGAAGCCAGCGGCATGTCGACGGTCGATGTCGAGCAGATCGTCACCGCCGGCGCCGAGCCGACCAAGCGCTACGATCCGGGCAACCCGATGGCCGACAAGGACGGCAATGTCTGGGAGTCCGCAGTCGATGAGACGCGCGAGCTGGTCGATATGCTCGAGACCGCGCGCACCTATCAGAACAATGTCGAGGTGATGCAGACTGCCAAGCAGCTGATCACCGACACCCTCAAGCTGGGCCGCTGATCATGGCAACTTCCTTCGATTCCACGCTCGCCAATCTCGGTATCTCGCGCACCGGCGCGGCCACCGCCGCCAAGGACACGGCCAAGCTCGGCAATGCGAACATGGACCAGGGCGACTTCCTGCGCCTGATGACCGCGCAGCTGAAGAACCAGGATCCGTTCTCACCCGTCGACAACAGCCAGATGGTCGCCCAGATGGCGCAATTCTCGTCGCTGGCCGGCATTAGCGAAATGAACACCACGCTCAAGGCGATTTCCGACCGCCTCAACGGCACCTCGCCGGGCGATGCGATGTCGTGGATCGGCCGCACTGTGCTGACCGCCGGCAACACCGCCTATCCGCGTATCGATGGCTCGGTCGGCGGCACGATCGATCTCGCCGCCGATGCCGCCAATGTCACCGTCACTATCGAGGGGCCGAACGGCGCGCTGCTGCGCACCGTCGATCTCGGCGCGCAGAGCAAGGGCGCGATCGATTTCGAATGGGACGGCACCACCGATACCGGCGAAGCCGCCGGTCCCGGACCCTACACGATCCGCGTCGGCGCCCGCAATGCCGCCGGAACCGCCGTTTCAGCGACCCCGCTCGTCTGGGCGCCGGTCACTTCCGTCACGCTGGGCAGCGATGGCTCCCCGGTTCTCACCCTTCCCGGCCTCGGCCAGGTTCCCGTCTCCGCCGTCCGCAAGATCGGCTGAGCCCCCAAGTAAGGAGCATTAGTAATGTCGTTTTTCACTTCCTTGAGCGGGCTTCAGGCCGCGCAGACCGATATGTCGACGATCTCGCACAACCTCGCGAACGTCTCGACCAATGGCTTCAAGCGCTCGACGACCCAGTTCGCCGACGTCATCGCCTCGACCGCCAATTCGAACCCGACCCAGATGGTCGGCTCGGGTACCGTCGCGAAGTCGGTTCGCCAGCAGTTCAGCCAGGGCGGCTATACCCAGTCGAGCTCGGCGCTCGACATCGCCATCTCGGGCGACGGCTTCTTCGCGGTCAAGGGTGATGGCAAGGGCGTCAACTTCACCCGTAACGGCAGCTTCTCGATCGACAGCGACCGCTATGTGACCGATGCGCAGGGCAACAAGCTGCAGGTTTATCCGGTCGATGGTTCGGGCGCGGTGGTCGCGACCGGCATCGATTCGACCGTTGGTCTCCGCATGCCACAGACCAGCGGCACGCCGCAGGCGACCGAGAATGTCGGCCTGTCGCTCAACCTCTCGGCCAATTCGACGATTCCCAAGGACGCGGCGCGCTTCTCCAGCGACACGCCCTATGCGTTCAATCGCTTTGATCCGGGCACCTATAACCAGTCGGCCCAGACGACGATCTACGATGCCAACGGCAACGCGCTGACGCTGACCAACTATTTCGTCCGCGACACCACGCCGACGACCAGCGACCCGACCAGCACCTGGAAGGTCTATTCGTTCGTCGGCGATCAGCAGCTCGACGCCAATGGCGGCACCACCGGCACCAGTGCGACGCCGCTGACGCTGACCTTCGATTCGACCGGCAAGCTCACTTCGCCGAGCGCGCCGGTCGAGTTCAGCGGCTTCCTCGCGCCGGGCGCGACGTCGGAGCAGGTGCTGAACTTCGATCTCGGCAACGCCACCACCCAGGTCGGTTCGCCGTTCAGCGTCAACGCGCGCAGCCAGGATGGCGCCGCCGTCGGCCAGTTCGAAGGCGTGACCGTCGGTGACGACGGCATTGTCCGCGCCAGCTTCTCGAACGGCGACACGCAGCCGCTCGGCAAGGTCGTGCTCGCCAACTTCGCCAATCCCTCGGGCCTGCGCCAGCTCGGCAACTCGACCTGGGCGTCGACCGGGCTTTCCGGCGAAGCGCGCCTCGGCGAGCCGGGCGCCAACGGCTTTGGCGGACTGATGTCGGGCGCGGTCGAGCGTTCGAACGTCGATATCACCGAGGAACTGGTCGGCCTGATCGCCGCGCAGCGCAACTTCCAGGCGAATGCCAAGGCGCTCGATACGGCGAGCCAGATCTCGCAGACCATCTTCAACATCCGCAGCTGATTTAGCCGCTTAGGGAAACCCAGGGCATGGACCGTCTCGTCTATACCGCACTATCCGGGCTCAAGAGCCAGATGTCGGCGCAGTCGACGATCGCGAACAACATCGCGAACGCCTCGACCATCGGCTACCGCGCCGATCGCGTCAGCTTCGACCGGATGGTGCTGCAGCAGCAAGGCGCTCTCAACTCGCGCGATCTCGCCGCCGAGGAAGTCAACGACTTCGATCGCCGCGCGGGAACGATCGTCCAGACCGGCAAGCCGCTCGACATGGCGGTGACGACCGATAGCTGGATCGCGGTCCAGGCCCGAGACGGCAGTGAAGCCTATACGAGGCGCGGCGACCTTAACGTCGCGGCTTCGGGCGTGTTGGAAACCGGCGACGGTTTCCCGGTGATGGGGTCGGGGGGCCCCATCACCGTGCCGCCCTACCAGTCCATCGCCATCGCCGATGACGGCACGATCACGATCGTGCCTCCCGGGGGCGACGCCAGCCAGCCGCAGGTGCTCGACAAGATCAAGCTGGCGAGCGCCGACGGCAGCCAGACCGTCAAGGGCCTCGACAATCTTCTCCATGTGAAGGGCGGCGGCGTGCTGCCCGACGACATGGAAGCCAAATGCGTTTCGGGCTCGCTCGAGCAGTCGAACGTCAATCTCACCCAGGCGCTGGTCGACATGATCGAGAACCAGCGCAGCTATGAAGTGCAGGCGAACCTTCTGAAGGAAGCCAAGACCATGGACGAGGGCGGTGCATCGCTGATGCGCGTCTCGGCATAAGGAGTAAGACAGATGGGTTCATCGGCAATGCACATCGCGCGGACCGGGCTCGACGCCCAGGATACGCGCATGCGGGTCATCTCGAACAACCTCGCCAACGTGAACACCACGGGCTTCAAGCGCGACCGCGCCTCGTTCCAGACCCTGGCCTATCAGGTCGTGACCGCGCCCGGCGCGGCATCGACCGCGGAAACCAAATACGCGACCGGCCTCAATCTCGGTACCGGCGTGCGCGTGCAGGGGACCGCCCGCATCGAGACTCAGGGCTCGCTCCAGACTACGGGCAACGCGTTCGACCTCGCTCTGGACGGCAATGGCTATTTCCAGGTGCAGATGCCCGGCGGCCAGCTCGGCTATACCCGCGCCGGCAATTTCAGCCGCTCGCCCGAAGGCATGCTGATCACCTCCGAAGGCTATCAGGTAATGCCCGGCATCACCGTGCCCGAAGGCGCGACCTCGATCACCATCGGTACCGACGGCACCGTCTCGGCGACGCTGCAGGGCCAGGCCGAGGCCAGCCAGATCGGCCAGATCCAGATCGCCAGCTTCGCCAACCCGGCGGGCCTGCAGGCGGCCGGCGACAATTATCTCATCGAGACCTCGGCTTCGGGCGCGGTCAGCATGGGCAATGCCGGCGAGGAAGGCCGTGGCCGCATCCGTCAGGGAATGCTCGAAGGATCGAACGTCAATGTCGTCGAGGAGCTCGTCGACATGATCGAGACCCAGCGCGCCTATGAGGTCAATTCGAAGATGATCTCGGCGACCGACGAGATGCTCAAATATGTCAACCAGAACATTTGAGGCGGCACTGATGAAGTTTCTCACAGGCCTCGCCGTCGGTTCGCTCATCGCCTGTGCGATGGGCTTCTCCGCCACGCCCGCCCAGGCGCAGTTCCTAGGCATCGGCAAGAAGAAGGCGAAGGAGGATTTTTCGGCTACCATGCCCGCGCAGGTGCCGGTCGTCGCCGCGCCCGCCAATGGCGGCATCTTCCAGGCGAGCGATGGCTATGCCGCGCTCTACGAGGGCACGCGCGCGCGCCGTGTCGGCGATCCGCTGACCATCGTCCTGGTCGAGCGCACCAGCGCGTCCAAATCCGCGGGCTCGAAGCTCGATTCGAGCGGCGGCTTCTCGATAACGCCGCCGAGCACGGGCAATCTCTCGCTGTTCAAGTCCACCGACGCCAGCGTCAGCGGCAGCCGCAACTTCAACGGCTCGGGCAGCGCCGATCAGGCCAATGCCCTGTCCGGCGAAGTCAGCGTGACCGTCGCGGCGGTCTATCCCAACGGGACGATGCTCGTGCAGGGCCAGAAGCGGGTGACCCTCAATCGCGGCGACGAGTTCGTCCAGATCAAGGGCCTGATTCGCATCGCCGATATCGACGCGAACAACCGTGTGCCGAGCACCCGCGTCGCCGATGCCCGCATCGCCTACACCGGCAAGGGCGATGTCGCCCGCGCCAGCCGTCAGGGCTGGCTCAGCCGGTTCTTCTCCGTGATCAGCCCCTTCTAGGCCGGGACCAAATCATATGATCCGCACTCTTCTCGCGCTTGTCGTGCTCGCCTTCGCCGCCCAGCCGGCGGTGGCGCAGCGCGTCAAGGACCTCGGCAGCTTCCAGGGCATCCGCTCGAACCAGTTGACCGGTTACGGTGTGGTGGTCGGCCTGCCTGGTACCGGCGACGACAATCTCGAATATACCGTCCAGTCGATGAAAGGCGTCGCCGCGCGCTTCGGCCTCAACCTGCCGCAAGGCGTGGCGCCGGGCCTCAAGAACGCGGCGGTGGTGATGATCACCGCCGAGCTGCCGCCGTTCGCCAAACCGGGCCAGAAGCTTGACATCACCGTCTCGTCGATGGGCAAGGCCAAGTCGTTGCGCGGCGGTACGTTGATCCTGACCCCGCTACAGGGCGCCGATGGCCAGATCTACGCGATGGCGCAGGGCAACCTCGCCGTCTCGGGGTTGGGCGCCGAGGGCAAGGACGGATCGTCGGTGGTGGTCAACATCCCGTCTTCGGGCCGCATCCCCGAGGGCGCCACGGTCGAGCGCGCGGTCGATACCGGCTTCGACAAGGCGCCGTTCCTGACCTTCAACCTCCAGCGCGCCGATTTCACCACCGCGCAGCGCGTGCAGGACGCGATCAACGCCCGTTTCGGCGGCGCGCGTGCCCGCGCGATCGATGGCGTCTCGATCGCGATTTCCGCGCCCGAGGGCCGCGACGTGCGCGCCGAATTGATGAGCGAAATCGAGAATCTGACAGTCGAGGCAGCCGAAGCGCCGGCCAAGGTAATCGTTAACGCGCGCACCGGCACGGTGGTCATCAACTCGGCCGTCCGGGTCAGCCCGGCCGCGGTAACACATGGTAAACTCACTGTTCGTATTGATGAAGCCCAACAGGTTTCGCAGCCTTTGCCGTTTAGCAAGGGTGAGACCAAGACCGAGGAGCATTCCACGGTCGGCGTCGAAGAGGAGAAGCGCCCGATGTTCCTGCTCGATCCCGGCCCCAAGCTGGCCGATGTCGTCAAGGCGGTGAACGCCATCGGCGCGTCGCCGGCCGATCTGGTCGCGATCCTCGAGGCACTCAAGCAAGCCGGCGCGCTCAAGGCGGAGTTGATCATACTGTGACCCACATCGCGCCCATCGGCAGCACCGCCATCAACACCGGTGGCGGCGTGTCCGCGGACACGTCGCGCCTCGCCTCGAAAGAGAACCTCGAAGCCGCCGGCCAGCGCTTCGAGGCGATCTTCGTTGGCATGATGCTGAAGTCGATGCGGGCTGCAAAGCTGGGCGACGGGCTGTTCGACAGCAAGGCGCAGGAGCAGTTCCGCGACATGCAGGACGACAAGCTCGCCCAATCGATGGCGGCGCATGCGCCGATCGGAATCGGCAAGGCGATGACCGAATTCCTCGCCAAGGCCGCCGGCACCGAAGGTGCCGCGGCCGCCAAGCCTGAAGGGAGCGCGACGCCATGAGCGACATGTTGTCGATCGCGGCATCGGGACTGCGCGCCTATCAGACCGCGCTGACCACGACGTCGGAGAACATCGCCAATGCCGGCACCACCGGCTATGTCCGCCGCACCTCGAACGTGCGCGAGGTCTCGGCCACGGGGGTCACCAACACCAACGGCATGGGCGTCGTGGTGTCGGGCATCGCCCGCCAGACCGACGTGTATCGCGCGGGCCAGGTCCGTCTCGCGAGTACCGATCTCGGCCGCAGCCAGACCGCAGCGACCTGGCTCGACCGCGTCCAGGGCGCACTGACCGGTAACCAGCTGAGCGGCCAGCTCACCAATTTCTTCATTTCCGCGCGCACCGCCGCCGCGGATCCGTCGAATCTCGGCCCGCGCCAGGCGATGCTCGAAGCGGCGTCCAGCGTCGCGGCGGGCTTCACCGCGACCGGCAACGCGCTCGACGCGGCGATGGCCGATCTCGACGCCACCGCCGATGCCGCGGTCAACCAGCTCAGCGGGCTCGGGGCCACGCTCGCACGCGTCAATTTCGCGCTCGGCAATGTCGCGCCGAACACCAGCAATGCCGCTTCCCTGCTCGATCAGCGCGATCAGCTGCTCGAACAGATGAGCGCGATCACCGACATCAACGTCTCGCTCGACGCAACCGGCCGCGCGGTCGTCCGCCAGGGTGGCGCAACCGGGCCGGTGCTGGTCCAGGGCGTGTCGTCGGCGACCGTCACCGCCGTGCGCAACAGCGCGGGGGCGATGTCCTATTCGGCGTTTCTCGATGGCGGCGTCCAGGCGCTGACGCCCTCGGGTGGCGTGCTTGCCGGGATCGGCGAAGGCGCCGCGGCGATCGCCAGCGCGCGCAGCCAGCTCAACACGTTGGCCCAGACCTTCGCGCAGGGCGTCAACGCCGTGCAGGCCGGTGGCGACGATCTGTCGGGCAATGCCGGCGCGGCGATGTTCACGATCGGCGATCCGGCGTCGAACCTGACGCTGGCGCTCAACGATCCGCGGGCGATCGCCGGCGCGGGGACCGGCAAGGGCGCGCGCGACAACAGCAATTTCCTGGCGCTCGACGCGATCCGCACCGCCAATGGCGCCGAGCAGGGCCTCACCAATCTGATCACCGCCAATGGCGGCGCGCTCAACGCTCGCAATGCGGTGGTCGATGCCCAGACCGCGATCCGTGACAATGCCGTTGCCGCGCGCGATGGCGTGACCGGGGTCAATATCGACGAGGAGGCGGTCGATCTGATCCGCTTCCAGCAGGCGTATCAGGCATCGGGCCGCGTCATCCAGGTGGCGCGCGAAGTGCTGCAATCCATCTTCGAGATCAGGTAACCGCCATGCGTGTATCCACTTCGCAAACCTATCAGCGCTCGATGGCGCTGATGTCGAACCTGTCGACGCTCGCGGACAAGCAGCAGGGGCAGATCGCCACCGGCAAGAAGGTGGTCAACGCGTCCGACGCGCCCGGCGCCTATCGCCAGCTCGCGACGCTGAAGCGCGCCGACGCCAACGACCAGGCCTATGCCAAGAATGTCGCGACCGCGCAGGGCATCCTCGATCAGGCCGACGACACGCTTTCCGATATCGAGACCCAGATCCAGCGCGCACAGGAGCTGTTCACCAAGGCGGGCAACGGCACGCTTACCGAATCGGACCGCAATTCGATCGGTAAGGAACTCGAGTCGATCCGCGACACGCTGTTCGCGCTCGCCAACGCCCGCGACAGCCGCGGCCAGCCGATCTTCGGCGGCGCGACCGGCGACCTGCCGTTCGCCAAGGCGGCGGACGGCACGATCACCTATGTCAGCAGCGGCGAGCCTTCGGGCATCCCGATCGGCGATCAGCTGACCATGCAGGTCGGCACCACCGGCGACCGCGCCTTCGCGGCCGACAGCACCACCAACATCTTCGGCGTGATCTCGCAATTCACCGCCGCGCTCAGCTCGGGCGGCGACGTCAAGGCGGCCGCCAATACCGCCGCCAGCAGCATGACCGACGCGCTTGCCAATGTGACGGCGGCGCACGCCTCGATCGGTGCGCGCGGCACCCGGCTGCAGATGGTGGCCGATCAGCTCGATTATGCGGCGACGGCGCGCGACGATGCGCGTTCGGCGGTCGAGGACGTCGATCTCGCCGCCACGATCTCCAATTTCCAGCAGACGCTGACGATCCTGCAGGCGACCCAGGCGAGCTTCACCAAGCTCACTGCGCTGTCATTGTTCGATTATCTGCGCTGAATCGGCGGTCCGGTAACGATTTAACCATGATTTTCCGCTGAAAGTGATGGCGAAGCGGTCGTTAACCCTAACGACCAACAGGGGGTTTCCAGACGCATGTTCGTAGCAATCGGCTTTGTTGTGCTGATCGCGATGGTCTTCGGGGGCTTCGCCTTTACGGGCGGAGCGCTGGGGCCGGTCATGCATGCGCTTCCCCATGAAATGCTGATCATCGGCGGCGCCGCGGTCGGCGCGCTGATCATCGGCAATTCGGGCAAGGAACTGAAGGCGCTGGGCGGTGGCTTCATGAAGGTCGTCAAGGGGCCGAAGTACAAGAAGCAGGATTATCTCGACACGATCTTCCTCGTCTCGAAGCTGATGAAGATGCTGCGCACCGAGGGCCCGATCGCGCTCGAGCCGCATGTCGAGGATCCGAAATCCTCCGCGATCTTCGCCGAATATCCGCGCCTGCTCGCCGATCACACGCTGATCAACCTGATCACCGATACGCTGCGCCTCGTCGTCGTCTCGTCGGGCACGCTCGACGTGCACGCGGTCGAGGACGTGATGGATAACGCCATCAAGACCCACCATCATGAAGTCCAGGGCCCGCAGGGCACGCTGCAATCGCTGGGCGACGCGCTGCCGGCGCTCGGCATCGTCGCGGCGGTGCTCGGCGTCGTCAAGACGATGGGCTCGATCGACAAGCCGCCGAGCATCCTCGGCGCGATGATCGGTTCGGCGCTGGTCGGCACCTTTCTCGGGGTGTTGCTTGCTTACGGCCTGGTCGGCCCGCTCGCCAATCGCCTTCAGCAGGTGATCGATGCCGACGCGGCGATCTACAATGTCGTCAAGCAGATCATCATCGCCTCGCTCCACGGCCATCCGCAGCCGCTGGTGATCGAAGCCGCGCGCTCGGGCATCGCCCATAGCAACCAGCCGAACTTCGGCGAGGTGTTCGACGGGCTGAGGGGCCGGTAAGTGGCCGGACGCGCTCCGCATGGGAGCAACCAGCCACCCAAGATCATCGTCAAGAAGGTCTATATCGAAGGGCATGGCGGCGGCCATCACGGCGGCGCCTGGAAGGTCGCCTATGCCGATTTCGTGACCGCGATGATGGCGTTCTTCCTGCTGATGTGGCTGCTCGGCGCTACCACCGAGAAGCAGCGCAAGGCGCTCGCCGACTATTTCGCGCCGACCCTGGTCGAATTCAGGCAGAACAGTGCCGGCTCGAACGGGCTGCTGCATGGCGACGCGCTCAACGCGCAGGAGAATTATCCCAATCGCGCCGGGCAGACCGGCACGCGCTCGATGACCGTTCCCGCCGGCGCCACCGGCGGCAAGGATGTCGGCACCGGCGAGAAGGGGACGCTCAAGGACCAGCGCGCATTGACCGCGCAGGACCAGCAGAACTTCTCGCGCGCCAGCCAGCGCCTGCAACAGCAGATGCGCGCCAATCCCAAGCTGTCGCGGCTCGCCAAGCACGTCCGCTTCGTCCAGACGCGCGACGGCATGCGGATCGACCTGGTCGACGATGCCAATTATTCGATGTTCGATGTCGGCACGACCGCGCTGGTGCCTGAAGCGGGCAACCTGATCGGGCTGATCGCGCAGTCGCTGGCCGGCATGGAGAATCCGATCATGATCCGCGGCCATACCGACAGCCTCGGCTATGGCGATCCGCGCAACATGAACAACTGGATGCTGTCGAGCGGCCGCGCCGAGGCGACGCGCCGGCGGCTGGCCGCGGGCGGGGTGCCCGAAAAGGCGTTCGACCGGATCGAGGGCGTCGCCGACCGCGAGCCGATGATCGTCGAGAATCCGATGGACCCGCGCAACCGCCGCGTTTCGATCACCCTGCTCTATCGCAAGACCGCGTTCGGCGATCAGCCGACGGGGCAGCGCTTCCGGCCGCAGCAGCCGGCGATCGACCTGCCGCCCAAGCCGACGGCAGGCGCGCACTAACCCCTTCTCGTGCTCCTGCGAAAGCAGGAGCCCAGGGTCACGATCGGAATCGCTCGATAACCTCACCACCTGCTTTCGCAGGGAAACAGAAGAGCGAAATCCCTAGAAGAACAGCTTGCGGATGCTGAGCCGGATCATCCGGCCCTGCGGATCGAGCAGATCGGGCTGGTAGCTGAGCGGCACCGCCCCGGTCTGATCGGTCACGCGCGGATGCGTGTCGAACAGATTGTCGACCGACAGCGTCACCCGCGTCCCGCGCAGCCAGCGATGATCGCGCACCAGCTTGATCTGCTGCCCGAGGTCGGCGAACAGCCTCAGGCCGATCGTGCCGGTGCTGCCGAAATCGAGGCGGTTGCCGCTGCCGGCGGCGCCGGTGAATACCGTCGTCCCGCTTTGCCATTTGGCGTTGACGCGGAAGCCGAGCCCGTCCTTCGAGACCCCGCCCTGCGCTTCGATCTCATGCTCGGGCTGGCCGCCGCGGCTGCCGGTCGCGGCGCCGTTGAGCAGGTCGAGCACCGGCAGGTTGTCGCGGATCGTCACCAGCTCCTTGAAGTGCCAGGTGTGATAGAGGCTGAAATTGATCCGGCCGGCCAGCGCGCCGTTGGGCCCGCCAAAGCCACGTCCACCGCCGCCAAAGCCGCGGCCGCCGCCAAACCCCCCGCCGCCGGGACCGCGCCCGCCGCCTCCGCCGAAGAAGCCACCCTGTGGCGGCTGCTGCGCCGGTACATTGGCGCCTTCGCCGCGCTCGCGGCGCGGGCGTTCGGGCAGCGGCGTACCGTTGGCCGCGGCTTCCGCGCGGCGCTTCTCGAATTCGGCGCGGCGTTCCTCGATGCGCTTTTCCAGCACCGAGCTCAGCGGCATCGAAAAGTTGAAGCCCCAGCGCAGTTGCGAGCGTTCGGCGCTGGCGAAATTGACGGCGCGATTGTCGACGCTGATCAGCCGTCCGCTGCCGTCGCGCACGAACCGCCCGGGGAATGCCGCCTCGACAGCCGCGCTTGACGCCGGGAACGCCGAAATCTGGTTGCGGGCGGTGCTGGAGATGTAATCGGCCCTGAGCGAGAGATCGGTCTCGTCGAGCGGGCGGATGCTGAGCCCGAGCTTCATGACGTGGCGGCTGTCGGCGGTCAGCAGCGGGTTGCCGCCGGTGATATTGGTCACGAACGCGGTTTCGCCGCGGACATAGTCGAACACCGGCACATTGGGCGTTGCCAGTGTCGGGTCGCCCAGCTGCTGGGCGCTGGGCGCACCTTCCTCGTCGGTGAACGAGGCGATGAAGCGCACCTGCTTGATCGGCGACCAGTTCAGGCCATAGCCGGTGGTGACCAGCGTGCCGAAATCGGAAAGACGCTCGATCTCGGCATTGGCGTTGAGCGAGAGGTCGCCAAGGACGCCCAGCACGTCGCGGCGGCGGCTGGCGATCGGCAGATCGACATTCACCGCCATGCTGCCGCTGTCGCGCGACGTCGATCCGCTTCCCGCGACTCCGCCCCGCAGCGAGCTGCGATCGAAGTCGCTGGTACTCGCACCCAGCCGGATGTTGGCCGACAGGTCTCCCGCGGGCAGCTTGAGCAGCGGTCCGCGAAACAGCGCGTCTACCGTGGCGACATTCGATGTCGAATCGGCAAGGTCGGTCGCGCCGATGCCGCGACCGGTAACGCTGCGCGTGGCGACTCGGTCGTAATTCCCGGTCAGCGACCAGCGCCAGTCGCGGCTCCATGGCAGCCCGTCGCCATTGAGCGAGAAGCCGGTATGCGCGGTCTGGCTCTTGGTATCGCGAAATTGCGGGAACTGGTTGTCGAGACCGAGCAGCGCCTGGCGCTGGTCGACTTCGAGCCGCGCGTTGAACGATCCGCTGATCTTGGACGAGAGATTCTGGCTGTACACGCCGTTTATCGTCAGCTGCTGGCGCGGCGCGATCAGGGTCCGGTACGGGGTCTGGTCCCCGGTCTGCCCGTTCGTCGGGCGCGAAATCACGTCGCGCTCGCTTTCGAGCAATCCCGACGCGCCAGTATATTGCACATCGAGATTGACGCGCTTGTCACGGCTGATCTTGAGGATGTTGACGTCGCCCTTGCCACCGGCGAAGCCCCCCGCGGTTGGCACGCGGGCTTCCGCCTCGGTGGTGATCGCGCGGAAGCGGCGGCGCAGGACGATGTTCACCACCTTCTGGTCGGCGCGATAGCCATATTTGAGCGCGACATCCTCGGGCAGGATATCGACGCGCTCGATCGCCTCGGTCGGCATCTCGCGGATTTCGCTGAAGCTCGAGATGCGGCGGCCGTTGAGCAGCACCACCGGCTGTTCGCCGCCGCGCCCGCGCCCGCTGCCGGTTTGCGGCGCGAGCTCTGTGATCAGATCGGCGATGGTCGGCACGCCCAAAGCGCGAATGTCGGCCGGGGAAAGCTGAACCTCGGGCGGGATGTCGCCTTCGACCGCGCCGCGCAGCTGGCCGCTGACGACGATCTCGCCATCCGCCTCTTCCTCGGCTTCCTGCGGCGCAGGCGGCGGCGTTTGCTGGGCATGGGCCATCACCGGCATCGCACTCGCGAGCAAAGCAATCGCCACTGCACTCAATCTACGCATTCCCAACTCCCCGGCGCCGTGCCTGTGCTCCGACTAGGCGGCGTTTGTCGCAAAACTTTGCCAGTTGTCCGGCGAAACTGTCGCAGTCACCGCGACAAACGCACTTCGCGCACTACACCTATCGCTGCCATGAACGCGGGATCATGGCTGACGACGAGCAAGGCGCCGTCATATCGCGCCAGCGCATTTTCCAGCACCTCCAGCGAATCCATGTCGAGATGGTTGGTCGGTTCGTCGAGCAGCAGCAGCCAGGGCGGCCGCTCGCCCGCCAGCACGCAGGCCAGTCCCGCGCGCAACCGCTCGCCGCCCGATAGCGTACCGACGGTCCGGAGCGCATCGCGGTTGCGGAAGGCGAAGCGCGCGCAGGCGGCATAAGCGGCATTGGCATCGAGTCCGGGGTTGAGCCGCTGGAAATTGGCGAGGATCGTCTCGCTGTCTGCGAGCAGCGAGACATGCTGGTCGAGCATCGCCAGCCGCCCCTCGGCGCGCTGGACCGTGCCGCCCGCCGGCCGCGCCCACCCCATCGCGGTCCGCAGCAGGCTCGATTTGCCCGCCCCATTGGCGCCGGTGACGGCGACCCGCTCGGGTCCGCGCATTCCGAAGCTCCATGGCCCAAGTATCCGCTCGCCCGCGATCACCGTCACGCCATCCATCGCCAGCACTTCGCGATGGGCGGGTAGTCCGCTCGGCGGCAAGTCGATGGTCAGCGGGGTGACGATCTCGACCTGCGCCCGTGCCATGGCGAGCCGCTCGGCCGCATCCCCGGCCAGCCGCTCGGTCAGGCGATTGTCGCGCCCGCCGCTATTCTCGGCGCGCTCTGCCATGCGGCCGAGCAGGATCTTCGGCTCCGAGCGTTTGGCGGCGAACGCCCGCCCGGCCTTGTCGCGGCGGTCCTTGCGCTCGCGCCGCTGCTGCGCCGCCCGCTCGGCTCCGCGCGACGCCGCATCGGCCCGCTCCAGTTCCGCGCCGGCCCGCGCCCGGGCCGCGTCGCGCGCCTCGGCAAAGGCCGACCAGCCGCCGCCGAATAGGTGCACGCCGGCCGGCGTGAGCTCGACGATCCGGTCCATACCCTCGAGCAGTGTTCGGTCATGGCTCGCGACCAGCACGCCGCCGCGCCACCGGGCGATCAACCCGGCGATGGCGGCGCGGCCGTCGGCATCCAGATTGTTGGTCGGTTCGTCGAGCAGCAGCAGGTCGGGCGCGTCTAGCAGTAATCGCGCGATAGCCACTCGCGTCCGCTCGCCGCCACTGAGCGAACCCATGCGCCGGTCGAGCGCCAGTCCCGGCAATCCGACTTCGGCCAGCGCCGCCTCGATTCGCGGCTCGAGCGTCCAGTCGGCTTCGGACAGGTCGTCCTCACCGCCTTCCCCGGTTGTGACTCGCGCGAGCCGGGCCAGCATTGCGGTCACCCCGAGCACGTCGGACACCGCCAGCCAGTCCGCCCAATCCTGCACCAGCATGCCGATGCTACCGCCGCGCGCGACCGTGCCGGCCACGGGCTTGATCTCCCCCGCCGCGATTCGCAGCAAGGTCGATTTGCCCGAGCCATTACGCCCGACCAGCCCGACGCGCTCGGCGCCGACCGACAGGGTCAGATCTTCGAAAAGCGGCCGCCGGTCAGGCGTGACGGCGGCGAGAGAATCCAGCGTGAGAAAGGCAGACATGGGGCACCGTGGAGGCAGCGAGCAGGGCGGTCAGGCGCTGTGCATCCGATCCATGATTGCCTCCGGGTGATTACCCGGGCCGCTGGCTCCGGGGATTTTGGTGCGGCCGAGAAGACTCGAACTTCCACGTCCTTTCGGACACAACGACCTCAACGTTGCGCGTCTACCAGTTCCGCCACGGCCGCACGTGAATCACCGCCGGACGATGCCGACGGGCTGGTGAGGCGCGGCCACTAGCAATGCGCCCACGCGATTGCAAGCGTGCTTCCGGAAAAGCGGATCAGCCGCCCAGTTCGCTGGCGAAGCTCAGCTCGACCACGCGGGCATTGGGCGGCACGTCGAGCTTGGCCGAATTGAAGTCGATCGCACCCTTCGGGCCGAGATTGCGCGACTGTGGCGTGATCCGCCACGAATAGACCAGCCGGTCCTGCTGGTCGCGCAGTTCGACGCGGATATCGGGGACATGCTGCTTGTCGCCGGTCGGGTTCACGACCTTGCCCGATACCGCGAACAGCTCGCTGCCGCTCGGCATGGTCCGCAACTCGACATTCTTGTCGGTGAAGCGCAGCGGCGTCTCCGCCTCGCGGCCTATGCCCAGGCCGAGCTGAGCGGCGATGCCCGGCGCGCCCGAATAGAGGATCGCGCCGGTGCCGAGCAGCATCGAGAAGCCGGCGACGACCGCGGCGGCGGTCCAGCGCTTGGCCGGATTGCGGCGTGGCTTGAACGGCGGTTCGGGCGCGAAGGGATCATATTCGGGGGCCGGAGCGGCGGCGCTGTGCACCGATGCATCCTCGAAAGTTCGCGCGGGCTCTTGCTCGCGGCGGGGCGCGCGCGGCGGCGAGGCGATGGGAGCGCCATCGCCGGGCGAAGCGCGCGTCGCCAGATCGAGCACCACCGGCGCCTGAAACCAGCTATGCTTGCAGCTCGCGCAGCGCACCGTGCGTCCGTCGGCGCCGATGGCGCTGTCGGGGACAAGATACCGCGTCCGGCACTGGCTGCATTCGAGGATCATCTAAGCCGTCTCACCCGTCCGGCTGCCCACCGGCCGGCACGGATGCGATTCTAGACGCTTCGAATCGGGCCTACAAGAGTCGCGCCCGCCTTGAGCAAGACAATCCTGTGTGCAATGGCTGGGGCATGGCCAGCATCGTGCAATTCGAGAATGTCGGACTGCGCTATGGCACGGGCGCGGAGACGCTGTCGGACATCAGCTTCTCGCTCAATTCGGGCGCCTTCTATTTCCTCACCGGTCCTTCCGGCGCCGGCAAGACCTCGCTGCTCAAGATGCTGTATCTCGCCAGGCGCCCGACGCGCGGGGTGATCCGGCTGTTCGGCGAGGACGCCGGGGCGCTTCCCAGAGCAAGGCTTCCGGGATTCCGCCGCCGCATCGGCGTGGTGTTCCAGGACTTCCGGCTGGTCCCGCATCTCTCGGCGTATGACAATATCGCGCTGCCGCTGCGCGTCGCCGGCGTCCACGAAAGCGATATCGAGGCGCCGGTGCGCGAGATGCTCGCCTGGGTCGGGCTCAACGACCGCGGCAAGGCCAGGCCGCCGACGCTGTCGGGCGGCGAGCAGCAGCGGATCGCCATCGCCCGCGCGGTGATCGGCCGCCCCGAGATTCTCGTCGCCGACGAGCCGACCGGCAATGTCGATCCCGACATGGCCGAGCGGCTGCTGCATCTGTTCGATTCCCTGAACCGGCTCGGCACCACCGTCGTCGTCGCCACGCACGACTTCCATTTGCTCAACCGCATCCCCAACGCGCATATGATGCGGCTGGAAAAGGGGCGGCTCAACGATCCGACCGGCGCGCTGCGCAATCCGCCGGGCGAGCGGTAAGCATGCGCTTCAGCCTCAATCCCAATGCGCCCGACCGGCGCCTGCTCGACGAGAGCCGCCGCACCCGCGCGATGACGTGGATCATGGCGATCATGCTGTTCCTGACGGTGCTGGCGGGTGCACTGGGCCTCGGCATGTTCGCCGCCACCGCGCAGCTCGACCGCCAGCTCGCCGGGCGGCTGACCGTCCAGATCGTCGAGCCCAATGCCCAGCTGCGCGACCAGCAGGCCGCCGCGATGGTCGCGACGCTGGCCCGGATACCCGGTGTGACGCGCGCCAGCGAAGCGGACCGCGCTCGCCTGGCCGAACTCCTCAAGCCATGGCTCGGCGATGCCGGGCTCGATCCCGATCTGCCGATGCCGGCGATGATCGATGTCGAGATGCGCGGCGGCGACATCGGCGCCGTCGAACGGGCGGCGCGCGCGATCGCGCCCGGCGCGCGGATCGATCGTCACGCCCAGTGGCTGGCGCCGGTGCGCAGCTTCATGTCGACGATGAGCTGGCTCGCGGTCGGGTTGATGCTGCTGATCGCCACCGCCACCGCCGCGGTGGTCCTGCTTGCCGCGCGCTCGGGGCTCGATACCCACCGCGATACCATCGACGTGCTGCACATGCTGGGCTCGACCGACCTGCAGATCGCGCGGCTGTTCCAGCGCCGCATCGCCTTCGACACCTTGCTTGGCGGCCTGCTCGGCAGCGTGGCGGCGATGGGCTTGGTGTGGTTCCTGCAGTCGCGGATCGGCACCCTCGGCTCGGAGATGCTGAGCGGCGTCGCGCTCCAGCAGCGTGACTGGCTGCTGTTGCTGCTTCTGCCGATCGGCTTCGCGCTGCTCGCCACCCTCGCCGCGCGCGCCGCGGTGCTTCGGGCGCTGGGCAAGACGCTGTGATCTGGCGGATCATCGTCCTGCTGCTGATCGCCTGGGCGCTCGGCTTCGCCGCGTTCATGCTGTCGCTCGGCAAGCCGCTCGACGGGCGCAAGACCGATGCCATCGTCGTGCTGACCGGCGGCTCCGGAAGGATCGACCGCGGATTGCAGGCGCTGCGCGCTGGAGATGCCAAACGCATGCTGGTCAGCGGCGTCGATCCCGATGTCCGCCCCGGCGAGTTCGCAGCGCAGTACAAGATCGACCGCAAGCTCTTCGCCGATGCGATCGATCTGGGCTGGCAGGCGGTCGATACCCGCTCGAATGCCGATGAGACGCGCAAATGGGTCGAGCGTCATAAATATAGGAGCGTGCGGCTGGTGACGTCGGACTGGCACATGCCCCGCGCCCGGCTTGAGCTCTCGCACCAGCTTCCCGGCGTCGAAGTGGTGGGCGATGCCGTGCCCAGCCATCCCGGCTTCGGCATGTTGTTCCGCGAATATCACAAATATCTGGTGCGCCGCGTCGCGCTGCTGCTCGGCGCGGGCTGATGCTGCTCCTGCGCAATATCGTGTTCGCCCTGGTCTTTTATGGCCTGTCGGTGCCGATCGTGCTGTTCGTGCCGTTCGCCGGGCTGTTCGGCGCGGACGCCCTGCGCGGCTATTGCAACGGCTGGGCGGCGTTCATGGGTTGGTGCGCGCGCTGGATCCTTGGGATCGAGGTGCGGATCGAAGGCGCGATCCCGGCGGGCCCGGTGTTCTTCGCCGCCAGGCATGAGAGCAATTTCGAGGCGATCGACCTGACCCGCCGCCTCGGTGCCCCCGCCCCCGTGCTCAAGCGCGAGCTGACCCGGATTCCGATCTGGGGCTGGGCGGCGCAGCGCTACGGCGGGATCGTCGCCGATCGCACCGCCAGCGCCGCCGCGCTGCGATCGATGATGAAGGACGCGCAGGCCGCCAGGGCCGAAGGGCGCTCGGTGCTGATCTTCCCTGAAGGCACCCGCACCCTGCCCGGCGAGCGCCCCGAGCTGCGCTCCGGCTTTGCCGGGCTCTATCGTATCCTCGGCCTGCCGGTGGTGCCGGTGGCGGTGAAGAGCGGGCATGTCTGGCCGAAAAAGGGCCTGATGCGCCCCGGCACCATCGTCTATGCGTTCGGCGAGCCGATCCCGCCCGGCCTGCCGCGCCCCGAGATCGAGGCGCGGGTGCACGCGGCGATCAACGCGCTCAACAGCGCTCCTGCGGAAGCAGGAGCCCAGGGCCAATAGCCGATCGCCTGTAATACTGGACTCCTGCTTTCGCAGGAGAACAATCAGTCGTGCGAGCGCCCGAAGTCAGGCGCGGCATCGTCCTGGCCCTGCTCGATGATGCTGCGGCGCACCGCGCGGGTGCGGGTGAACAAGTCGAACAGTTCGTCGCCCTTGCCCCAGCGGATCGCGCGCTGGAGCGCCGACAGATCCTCGGAGAAGCGCTGGAGCATCTCCAACACCCCTTCGCGGTTGGCGAGGAACACGTCGCGCCACATCGTCGGGTCGGACGCGGCGATACGGGTGAAATCGCGAAAGCCGCCCGCCGAATATTTGATCACTTCGGACTGGGTGACTTCCTCCAGGTCCGATGCGGTGCCGACGATCGTATAGGCGATCAGGTGCGGCAAATGGCTGGTGATCGCCAGCACCCGGTCGTGATGCCCCGGCGCCATCGTCTCGACATCGGCGCCCAGCCGCCGCCAGAATTCGGCGACGCGCTCGGTGGCCGGCGCGTCGGTGCCTTCAGGCGGGGTGACGATGCACCAGCGCCCGTGAAACAAAGAGGCGAACCCCGCCTCGGGCCCGCTATTCTCGGTTCCCGCGACCGGGTGCGCCGGTACGAACACCGCGTCCGGCAGCGCCGCGCGCACCGCCGCGACCACGCTTTCCTTGCACGACCCGACATCGCTGACGATCGCATCGCCGGGCAGATCCGTGGCGATCGCCGCCGCCGCCTCGCCCATCGCTCCGACTGGCACGCACAGAATCACCAGATCGGCATCGATCACCGCGGCGCCCGGTGTATCGGTCACATCGTCGCACAACCCGATCCGCGCTGCCGTCTCGCGCACCGCCGGATCGGCATCGTGCCCGGTCACGCGCACGCTCGGCATATGCTGCCTGATCCCGCGCGCGATCGACGAGCCGATCAGGCCCAGTCCGATGATCGTGACGCGAGAAAATGGCAGCATCAGGCGCCCACGATCTCGCGAAGCGCGGCGGCGAGGCCCTGGATTTCCTCCTCAGTGCCGATGGTGATGCGCAACCCGTGCGGCAGGCCCTGCCCGGGTAGCCAGCGGACGATATAGCCCGCCTCCATCAACGCCTTGTACGCGGTCTCGGCATCCACTTCGCCTTCGAACAGGACGAGCTGGAAATTGGCCTTGGAGGGCACCGCGCGCAGGCCCTTGTTGCCCATGCTCTCGATCTGCTCGGCGAACCACGCCCGCCATTGGCGGTTGTGCGCATAGCTATGCTCGACGAAATCCGTGGCGCCCAGCGCCGCGATCGCCGCCCGGCTCGCCCCGATCCCGAAGGCGAAGGGCGCGCGGATGCGGTGCATCGCCGCGATCACATCCGGATGGCCATAGCCCCAGCCGACCCGCTCCGACGCCAGCCCGAAGATCTTCGAGAAGGTCCGCGTCACCAGCACATTGGGCTGGGTACGCGCGAGATCGAGCCCGCCGTCATCATCCTCCGGATCGAGATATTCGGTATAGGCTTGGTCGATCACCAGCAGCACATGGCTTGGCAGCCCGGCATGCAGCCGTGCGATTTCCGCCTTCGGTGTGTAGGTGCCGGTCGGGTTGTTCGGATTGGCGATGAACACCAGCCGCGTCCGCTCGGTCACCAGCGCGAGGATCGCATCGACGTCGGTCGCATAATCCTTGTCTGGCGCCACCACCGGCGTCGCCCCGACGCGCCGCGCGGCGATGTCATAGACCGCGAAGCCGTAGCGAACGTAGATCACCTCGTCGCCCGGCCCGGCATAGGCGCCCGCCGCCAGATGCAGCACCTCGTCCGAACCGGTGCCGTAGATGATTCGCGCCGCATCGAGATCGTAATGCGCGGCCAGCGCCTCGCGCAGATCATGGGCGCTGGCGTCGGGATAGCGCTCAAGCACTTCCGCCGCCCCGGCATAGGCCGCGCGTGCCACCTCGGGCGTGCCGAACGGGTTCTCGTTCGAGGAGAGCTTGGCGGCCTTTTTGCCCGAATCGGTTGTTGCGCGGCCGGGGATGTAGGGCGCTATGGCCATTACCCAGGGCTTGGGGACAGGTGCGTTCATGATCGCGCGGCTTGGCCGAACGGTTACCGGATGGCAAGGGTCGCACGCTAAGGCTGATCCCGGGCAAGGGATCGAGGAGGGGCAATGCGGGGCAACGGGATGTTCTGGCGCGCGATGGAAATGGCGCGACGGAGCAATTTGCGCGAAGCGGGTGAAGCCCCGCCCGTGCCGGGAACCGTCGCGTCCAGCCGCCGCGCGCTGCTCAAGGCGATAGCCGCCGGTGGCGCCGCCTCGGCTTTCCCGCGGACGGCCTTTGCCCGCCCCAGATCGCCGGGTCGCGTCGCGATTGTCGGCGGCGGCATCGCCGGCCTCTCGGCGTTGCATCACCTCCGCGAAGCCGGGATCGACGCGCGCGTCTATGAGGGGCGAAATCGTACCGGCGGGCGCATGTTCACCCATAAATCGGGCGATTGGACCTTCGAAGTCGGCGGCCAGCTGGTCAATACCGACCATTATGACATGCAGGGCCTCGCCAGGCGCTTCGGCGTCGCGCTGGTCGATCGCAAGTCCGATCCGCACAACACCCTGACCCTCGCCAATGGCCGCTTGCTCAGCGAAGCCGAGCTCGCCGAGGGGCTGCGCGCCATCGCCGGCCAGATCGGCAAGGATGCCGACCTGCTCGACAAGCATCCCGGGCGTATTTCGAGGGCGATCGATTCGATCTCGATCCACGATTATCTCGAGCGCCACGCGCATCTGATCCGCGAGCCCTGGGCCCGGCAGCTGCTCGAAGCGACCAGCCGCACCGAATATGGCGTCGAGCCCAATCGCGCCTCGGCGATCGGCCTGATCTTCAATCTGCCGACGGTGAATGGCGAACGCGTCGAAGTGCTCGGCGGCGCCGATGAGCGCTATGTCATCCAGGGCGGCAGCAGCGCGCTGATCGAGGCGATGTCGGATCATTATGCCGACCGTATCGAGACCGGCAAGCGTCTCTCCCGGATCGAGCGCCACGGCTCCGGCGTGCGCCTCACCTTCCTCGACGGCAGCACCGCCGAGGCCGATACGGTGATCGTCGCCGTTCCCGCGCCGCTGATGCGCCAGATCGATTATCGCATTCCGCTGCCCGCCGCGTGGCGCGCCTTCATCGCCGAGATGGATCTGGGCTTTAACGAGAAGGTCCAGTCGGGCACCAATGCCACCCCGTGGAAAGGCCCGATGGGAGTCGGCGGCGAGCTGTGGCAGACCGCTGCCGGAGATGGCTGGGCCTTGGGCTGGGACGGCAGCGTCCACCGCAAGGACGGGATTTCGCCGGTCTGGACTTGGTTCCTCGGCGGTGACGAGGTCACGGAGGCGCAGGCGCTCAAGCCCGCCGAGCTCGCCGCCAGATTCGCCGCCAGCGCCGCGCCGGCGATCCCCGGCCTGATCGAAGCCGCCACCGGCCCCTTCGCCCGCACCAACTGGCACGCCCAGGCGCTGACCCTCGGCGCCTATGTGAATTACGCCCCCGGCCAGCTCAGCCGCTTCGCGCATCTGCTCTATATCGATTCGGACAATCCGGCCGAGCGACAGGCATCGGGCGCCGGCCGCGTCTGGTTCGCCGGCGAGCATCTCTCGGACGCTTTCCCCGGCTATATGAACGGGGCGGCGGAGACCGGGCGGATGGCGGTGGAGGCGATCCTCGGCACGCGGATCGGCGCCAAGGCCGCTTGAACCGCGGGGCTGCGGCCCCTAGTCGGCAATTATGTCCGACGACGCCCGCTTCGGGCTTGCCCGCACCGTCACGTTGCCGGGGCCGCTGCGCCTCGATGGCGGCGCGCTGCTGTCGCCGGTCGACATCGCCTATGAAACCTATGGCGCGCTCAATGCCGACGCCAGCAACGCCATCCTGATCTGCCACGCGCTGACCGGCGACCAGCATGTCGCCTCGGATCACCCCGTCACCGGCAAGCCCGGCTGGTGGACGCGGATGGTCGGTCCGGGCAAGCCGATCGATACCGGCCGTTATTTCGTGATCTGCTCGAACGTGCTGGGCTCCTGCCTCGGCTCGTCCGGTCCGGCGAGCATCAATCCCGCGACCAACCGGCCGTGGGGCATGGCCTTTCCGGTCATCACCATCCGCGACATGGTCCGCGCCCAGGCGATGCTGCTCGATCATCTCGGCGTCGAGCGGCTGTTCGCGGTGGTCGGCGGATCGATGGGCGGGATGCAGGCGCTGAGCTGGGCGGCGACCTTTCCCGAGCGCACCGCCTCGGCGATCGTCATCGCCAGCGCCGCGCGCCATTCGGCGCAGAACATCGCCTTCCACGAAGTCGGGCGGCAGGCGATCATGGCCGATCCCAATTGGCGCGAGGGCGCCTATTATGCCGATGGCGCCCCGCCCTCGGCTGGCCTGGCGGTGGCGCGCATGGCCGCGCACATCACCTATCTGTCCGAAGCCGGGCTCACCGCCAAGTTCGGCCGCAAGCTGCAGAGCCGCGAGCAGAAGACCTTCGGCTTCGACGCCGATTTCCAGGTCGAGAGCTATCTGCGTCATCAGGGCCTGAGCTTCGTCGAGCGCTTCGACGCCAACTCCTATCTCTACATCACCCGCGCGCTCGACTATTTCGATCTGGCCGAGGAGCACGGCACCCTCGCCAATGCTTTCAAGGGCTCTTCCACCCGCTTCTGCCTGGTCAGTTTCGACACCGACTGGCTTTACCCCACCAGCGAATCGCGCAGCATCGTCCATGCCCTCAACGCGGCGGGCGCGGCGGCCAGCTTCGTCGAGCTCAGCTCGCCCTTCGGTCATGACGCGTTCCTGCTCGAAAGCCCCGAGCTCGACCGCGTCATCCATGGCTTTCTGAGCGCGGGAGCCCGATGATGCGCATCTCCTTCGACGCCTCCGAACTCGATATTGACCTGATCCACGCCTTTCTCAGCGGCGCCTATTGGTCGGTCGGCATCCCGCGCCACACCGTCGAGCGGGCGATTGCCGGATCGCTGTGCGTCGCCGCGTTCGAGGCCGACGAGGCGGGCGAGGACGAGCAGATCGGTTTCGCCCGCGTGATCAGCGACCGGGCGACTTTCGCCTATCTCGCCGATGTGTTCGTGCTGCCCGCGCATCGCGGCAAGCATGTCGCCCGGGCGATGATCCAGGCGCTCCAAGATCACCCAGAGCTGCAGGGCCTGCGCCGCTGGGCGCTGTTCACCCGCGACATGCAGCCGCTCTACGCCAGGCTGGGTTGGAAGGCGTATCCCAACCCCGAGCGGCTTATGGTTCGCGACGATCCGGATATCTATTCGCGATGAGCTTGCGCCCCGATCTCGCGATCATCGCCGCCAACGTCGCCAGGGGCAGCCGCGTCCTCGACATCGGCTGTGGCGACGGCGCGTTGATGGCGGCGCTCCGCGACCAGCGTCAATGCGATGCGCGGGGCCTCGAACTCGACGCTGGCGACGTCGCCTCGGCGGTCGCGCGCGGGCTCTCGGTGGTGCAGGGCGATGCCGATAGCGATCTCGCCGATTATCCCGACGCCAGCTTCGATTACGCGATCCTAAGCCAGACGCTGCAGACGACGATGCGCCCCGATTGGGTGCTCGATCAACTCCTGCGCATCGGCACCCGCGCCTTCGTATCCTTCCCCAATTTCGCACACTGGCGCGTGCGCGCGTCGCTGCTGTGGGGCGGGCGGATGCCGGTCACGCGGCTGCTGCCCTTGCCGTGGTATGCGACCCCCAACATCCACCACGTCACCATCGACGACTTTCGCGCGCTGCTGAAGGAGCGCGGGATCACGATCGAGGGTTGCTGGTTCCTTCAGGGCGACAAGCACAAGGGCGCGGGGCTCGCCAATCTCCTCGCCGAGCACGCCGTGTTCCTGCTGCGCAGATGAGCGAGCGCTCGATCCTCGCGCTACACAGCGCCCATCGCGACGATATCGGCGATCTCATCACCAGGCGTCCGCTGCCCGGTCCGCGCACCGGCAATGTCGGCGCGTTCCTGTTCCTCAACCATCACGGGCCGCAGACCTATGGCCCGAACAATCACGGCTTGCCGTTCGGCCCGCATCCGCATCGCGGTTTCGAGACGGTGACCTTTATCCTCGCAGGCGAGCTCGCCCATACCGATTCGGCGGGGCACGAGAGCGTCATTCGTGCCGGCGGGGTGCAGTGGATGACCGCGGGCAGCGGCATCGTCCATGCCGAGGTTTCGCCCGCCGCGTTCAAGCGCGATGGCGGCGAGATGGAGATCCTCCAGCTGTGGCTGAACCTCCCCGCCGCCCTCAAGATGACGCCGCCGCGCTATGTCGGCGCGCAGGCCGATGCGATCCCCGTCATTTCGGCGACGCACGCAAAGGTGCACCTGCTTGCCGGCGAATATGCGGGCGTAACCGGCGCGATCGCATCGCTGACCGGCACGTTTCTGTGCTGGGTCGAGGCGGAAGCGGGCGCGGAAATCCGTTTCGATGGTCTCACCCGTCGCGACGTGTTCCTCTATTCGGCGCGCGGCGCGTGCGAGGTCGGCGGCGTGCCGGTCCCGCACTTCAATCTCGCGCAACTGAGCGACGGCGATTCGCTCACCATCACCACGACCGAGCCCGCTCTATTCCTGTTCGGCCATGCCGCGCCGATCGACGAACCGATCGTCGCGCACGGCCCGTTTGTGATGAACACTCCCCAGGAAATCCGCCAGGCCTTCGCCGATTATCAGGCCGGCAAGTTCGGCATGGCCGAGATCAGCGAGCTTTAGAGCTTGCCCCAATTGATGGTCACGCGCGTGCCCGATCCTTCGGGTTCGACGAGCACCATGAGGCTGCGCTTGGTGGTCTCTCCCGCCGAATACATCTTGTCGGTGAGCAGGCGCTGGCCGAGCCCCGAGGCATTGGCCTGTTCGCGCGACCAGGCGAGCGCGACGTTGGGGGCGGCGGCGGTGGTGTAGATGATCGTTCCGCTCTGCTGGCCGCCTTCGCCGCCGTCGGAGGTGCAAATCGTGATTTTCGCGTCGCCATAGACCGGCACGAAATCGGGCTTCTTGCCGCATTCGACCGCCGCCGTCTGGTTGGCCGGAGTCCCCTCGGCCGCTGCGGCCGCGACATTCTGCGCCGCCGGATCGCTCGTGCCCGAAGTCTTCGCGCCGCCGCCGCACGCGGCGAGCAGCATCGTCAGTCCCAGTGCCGCGAACCGCATGGCCGAACCTCCAGTTTAGAACGGAACGTCGTCGTCGAGATCGTCGGGGAAGCCGCCGCCGAAATTGCCGCCGCTCTTCTGTCCGCCGCTGTTGAAATTGCCGCCACCGCCGCGGCTCGACGACTGGCCGGCGAAATCGTCGCCGCCGCCCCAATCGTCACCGCCGCCTGCGCTGCGCCCGCCACCTTGGCCACCGCCACCGGGCGCGCCGTCGAGCATCGTCAGCACCGAATTGAAGCCTTGCAGCACGATCTCGGTCGAATATTTCTCGACGCCGGCCTGATCGGTCCATTTCCGGGTCTGCAGCGCGCCTTCGATATAGACCTTGCTGCCCTTGCGCAGATAGCGCTCGGCAACGTTGGCAAGGCCCTCGTTGAAGATCGCGACCGAATGCCATTCGGTCTTTTCCTTGCGCTCGCCGGTGTTGCGGTCCTTCCAGCTTTCGCTGGTGGCGATGCGCAGGTTGACCACTTTGCCGCCATTCTGGAAGCTGCGCGATTCGGGGTCGCGGCCGAGATTGCCGACGAGAATGACTTTGTTGACGCTGCCCGCCATGAACTGTCTCGCTTGTAAAAGAATCTGGAGGAACGGCTAACCCGCGCGGCGGCGTCGGGCAACCGACCACCTCCAAAAACTGTGGACGCTACAGCCCCAGCGCCACCGCGCTCCAATAGGTGATCCCGGCCGCGATATAGGCCAGCGTGAAGAGATAGCCGATCATGAAGGCCGGCCACCGCCAGCCATTGGTCTCGCGCCGCGTCACCGCGATCGTCGAGATGCATTGCGGCGCGAACACGAACCATATCAGGAATGCCAGCGCGGTCGGCAGGCTCCAGCGCGCGCGCAGATTGTCGCGGATCGTCTGTTGCCCGGCATCGCCCTCGGGATCGTCGACGGCATAGACGGTGCCGATCGCCGCCACCGCGACTTCGCGCGCCGCCATCGCCGGGATAAGCGCCAGCGCGATGTCGCGGTTGAAGCCGATCGGCTTGACGACGACCTCGATCCCGTTGGCGACGCGCCCGGCCACCGAATAATCGACCTGGCTCACGCCCTCGGGCGCCTTCGGAAAGCTGAGCAACGCCCACAATATGATGGTGGTGACGAGGATGATCGAGCCGGCCCGCTTGAGGAAGATCGCGGCGCGCTGCCACAGTCCCAGCAGCACGTCGCGCAGCCGCGGCAGCTGGTACTTCGGCATTTCCATCATGAAGCCGCTGGTCGCGCCCTTGGTCACCGTCCGGCGCAGGAAGAACGCCGCGCAGAACGCGCCGATGATCCCGAAGATATAGAGCCCGAACAGCACCAGCCCCTGCAGCCCGATTCCGGGCCCCACCGCGCGATCGGGAATCATCGCGCCGATGATGATCGTATAGACCGGCAATCGCGCCGAGCAGGTGGTCAGCGGCGCGATCAGGATGGTGGTCAGCCGCTCCTTCTCGTCGCTGATCGTCCGCGTCGCCATGATCCCCGGCACCGCGCAGGCGAAGCTGGAGAGCAAGGGGATGAACGCCCGCCCCGACAGGCCGACACTCGCCATCACCCGGTCCATCAGAAACGCGGCGCGGACCATATAGCCGCTCGCCTCCAGCACGAGGATGAAGCCGAACAGGATCAGGATCTGCGGCAGGAACACCACCACCGCGCCGACGCCGGCGATCACGCCATCGACGACGAGCGACTCGATGAACCCGGCGGGCAATATCTCGCTGGCCCTTGCCGCCAGCCACGCCATCCCGCTCTCGATCCAGCCGATCGGCGCTTCGGACCAGGCGAACACCGCCTGGAACATCACGAACATCAGTGCGAGCAGCAATGCCGTGCCTAACACCGGATGCAGCGCGATCGAATCGATCCGGTGCGTCCAGCGGCGACCGGCGGTTTCCGAGATCGTCGCGGCGAGCGCGATCTGGCGGGCGCGGCGCTGGAGCACGACGATCTCGTGCTGCACGCCCGGCCCCGGCCGCACCGTGTGCACACCGGTCACGACTTCGCCGAGCCGCGTCTTGAGTTCCTCCAGACCGCGCTTGCGAACCGCCACGGTCGCCACCACCGGCACGCCGAGCTCGCGCTCGAGCGCCGCCGGATCGAGCTCAAGCCCGTCGCGCCTCGCCAGATCGATCATGTTGAGCGCCACCACGATCGGCAGCCCCAAGGCGATCAGCTGCAGGGCGAAACGCAGATGGTTGTCGAGGTTCGAGGCATCGACCACCACCACGATCGCATCGGGCAGCCGCTCGCCGTCCTGCCGCCCGACCAGCACGTCGCGCGTCACCTGCTCGTCGGGGCTGGAAGGATCGAGGCTATAGGCGCCGGGCAGGTCGAGCAGCTCGATCGGCCGCCCGTCCGGCAAAGTCAGCCGTCCGGCATGCCGCTCGACGGTGACGCCGGGATAGTTGCCGACCTTCTGGCGCGCGCCGGTCAACGCGTTGAACAGCGCGCTTTTGCCGGCATTGGGGTTGCCGACCAGCGCAACCAGCGGTGTCTGGCTCATGCCGGGTTCGGCTGCACGTGGATCGCCGCCGCGACATGGCGGCGCAGCGCGACGGTCATCCGTCCGATTCGCGCCGCGACCGGCCCCTGCCCGAGCAGTCCCGAGCGATGCAGCAATTCGACCTCGACGCCTTCATCGAGCCCCAGCTCGCGCAGCCGCCGCGCTTCGGGTTCGCTCAGCGCGTGCCAATCGACCGCCGAGACGGTGCCGGGATGCAGGCGGGCAAGCTGGGCAAGGCGCGTGGGCGGGGGAATCGTCGCGGGGGCATTCATGATGCGAGTGATTATCAATAACGCGTGGCCAGCGCTAGTGGCGCGTCACACCGCCGGATACCGCAGCCGCCCGATGAAGCGCGAGATGCTGAAATGATGGTCGGCGGGCCTCAGCCACCGCGCCTTGGCCTTCTCGAAGCGCATGATCCCGTCGATACGCCGCGACAGGAAGGCGCGGGTTTCGGCGAAATCCTCGCTCTCATCGTCGAGGAACACGGTGATCGTCGCCGCATAGACGGCGCTGAGAATGCCGCGCTTGGTGTAATGATTATAGTCGGTCGCGGTGTCGCCGGCGGCGCGCCACATCACATCGGCCGAGCGCCAGCCGAGCCGCGCGGCGCGCGCGGCATTCTGCGGCAGCGTCAGCACCGCCAGCGCGCGGCGCAGCGATTCGCGGTTGGGCGCGACCAGTTCGAGCCGGGTCTCGATCAGGGCCGCGATCCGTTCGCGGATCTTCATCGCGCCCAGTTTCTCAGGTGTCAGCCGCGCCAGCATCGCGCCGTCGATGCTGGCGAACCACGCATCGATCATCGCCACCGGCCCGTCCGAAAAGGCCAGCCGCGCGACATCCTTGTCGACGCCCATGCCCTCGGCGGCCATGTCGAGGGCCGAGAAATTCCAGCCGTCGAACGCGGCGTTTGCCGCCAGCGCGGGCGCAAGCGCGAAGCGCAGTTCGTCGAGGGTGGCGTCGGCCAGATCCATCAGGCCGATTTAGGCTTCTCGTCCGCGGAAGCAACCTCGCTGCTCCGCACCAGCACCAACGCCGCCGCGACCAGCACCGCGCCGATCATGTCCGCGGTCGCCAGCCGCTCGTCATAAACCGCCCAGCCGAGTGCCGCGGCCACCACCGGCTGGATCAGCAGCCCGATCCCGATCACCAGCGGCGAGAGGTGCCCCAATGCGAAGATCATGCAGCCTTGCCCGATCAGCTGGCTGACCAGCGCGAGGATGATCACCGGCCCCCAGTTTCCCGGGATCACCGTCTCGCCCATCGCCAGCGCGAGGATCAGCAGCGGCGGGATCGTCGCGATAGAGGAAACCGCCAGCGCCGGGATCGGCGCCAGGCGTTCGCGTGCCCGCGCCATGAACACGAAATAGACCGCATAGAGTGCGCCGGCGAGCAGGCACAGCAGGTCGCCGGTGAGGTTGTCCGCCGAAAGGCTCGCCGAACGCCCGAGCAGCAGCCCCGCGCCGATCGCGGCGAGCAGCAGCGCCAGCCCCTGCAACCGGGTCGGCCACATCCGCGCGGCGAAGAAACCGTAGATCGGGAAGATCAAGGTCGCCGAGTTGCCGAACAGCGTCGAATTGGCCAGCGTGGTGTGGTGGATGCCGATGTGCCAGCTCGCCAGATCGGCGGCGAAGGCGACCCCGGCGATCATCAGCACGCCCCATAAACCCCGCGACGACGCCACCGGCTTGGCGCCCATCGCCACCGCGATCGCCAGCAGCACCGGCGTCGCCAGCGCGATCCGCCAGAAGCCCGCCGCCACCGGCCCGACATCGGCCATCCGCACGAACAGCGGCCCCGAAGCCAGCGCCATATTGGCGACGACCAGCGCCGCGACCGCCCGGCTTTTCACCGGCGTAGTTTTTGTTGAAGATGCGGCCTGATGCATGCCGCCCTCTAGCGCCCTATCTCGCCCACGTCACAGATTGAAAGATTGCCGATGCCCAACCTGTTCGATCCGATCCAGCTTGGCGATGTCGCCGCGCCCAACCGCATATTGATGTCGCCGCTGACCCGTGGCCGTGGCACCCGCGCGCATGTGCCGACGCCAATCATGGCCGATTATTACGCCCAGCGCGCCGCCGCCGGGCTGATCATTTCCGAAGGCACCGGCATCAGCCGCGAGGGGCTTGGCTGGCCCTATGCGCCGGGTTTGTGGACCGACGAGCAGGTCGAAGGCTGGAAGCCGGTGACCGATGCGGTCCATGCCGCCGGCGGCCGCATCTTCGCCCAGCTCTGGCACATGGGCCGCATCGTCCACCCCTCGTTCCTGGACGGCGCCGCGCCGCTCTCCGCTTCGGCGACCACCGCGCCGCACACCGCCCACACCTATGACGGCAAGCAGCCCTATGCCGAGGCGCGTGCCGCGACCCTCGACGATATCGCCCGCACCCTCGACGATTATTCGCTGGCCGCCCGCAATGCGATCCGCGCCGGGTTCGACGGCGTCCAGCTCCACGCCGCCAATGGCTATCTGATCGACCAGTTCCTCCGCGACAATTCGAACCTGCGCGACGATGATTATGGCGGCCCGCCGGAAAACCGCGCACGTCTGCTTCGCGAAGTGGTCGCCCGCCTGATCGCCGAGGCCGGCGCCGGCCGCACCGCGGTGCGCTTCTCGCCCAATGGCGATACCCAGGGCGTGTTCGATAGCGATCCCGAATCGGTGTTCGTCCCCGCCGCCAAATGGCTGGGTGACCAGAACATCGCCTTTCTCGAACTGCGCGAACAGGCGCCCGACGGCACCTTCGGCAGGTCCGATCAGCCGCGCGTCTCGCCGGCGATCCGCGAGGTGTTCAGGCAGCCGCTGATCCTCAATCAGGATTACACGCTGGCGCGGGCGCAGGAGGAAGTCGCCTCGGGCCATGCCGACGGCATCGCCTTCGGCCGCGCCTTCCTCGCCAATCCCGATCTGGTCGAGCGCCTGCGTGCCGACGCCCCGCTCAACGCCCCCGATATCGCCACCTTCTACACCCGGGGGCCGGAGGGTTATGTCGATTATCCGCGGTTCGGCGGCTGATTGAGTTCGTCGAGGAACTGGGTCGCGGCGCTGCGCATGCCTTTCCGCGTGCCGTCGTTGAAGGCGATGAACGGCACGATGAACAGCAGGGGCCAGAACAGGAAGGCCATCACCGCGAGGATGAACAAAATCACGAAGGCGATGATGCGCAGGCCCTTCAGCTTCTCTTCGCCTTGCGGGGTCACGACGATCTGGCGCGGCCCCTTGGTGTCGTACCAGTCCTTGGTCTGAAGCAGGCGTTGCCCGCGCTGATCGATCTTGGGCGCGCGGAGCGCCCCGACCGGTGACGGTCTCTCGCGGCGCGCCGCCTTGAGCGCGTCGCGCGCCGCCAGGGCATCGCGCTGCGGCGCGCGCTCGGCGGGGGCGGGGCGCGACGGGGTCACCGCCGCATTGCCGTTCCAGGTGTCGATGACCTCCAGCCGCCGGCCGCGCTCGATCACCTTGTAGCGGGTGCCGGGCGCGTCCATGCCGCTCAGCCGAACTTGCTCTGGAGCGCGAGCATCGCCAGCGCCGCTTCGGCGGCCTCGCCGCCCTTGTTCTTCTCGCTCGGCCGCGCCCGCGCCAGCGCCTGGGCTTCGTTCTCGACCGTCAGGATGCCGTTGCCAATTGCCACCCCGTCCATCGACAGCGCCATCAGCCCGCGCGCGCTTTCGCCGGCGACGATCTCGAAATGATAGGTCTCGCCGCGGATCACCACGCCCAGGGCGACATAGGCGTCATAGCGCCCGCTCTCGGCGGCCAGCGCCACCGCGCCGGGAATCTCCAGCGCGCCGGGGACGGTCACGACTTCGAAGCCGTGCCCGGCTTTCTTGATCGCGGCGGTCGCGCCTTCGAGAAGCAGGTCGTTGAGGTGCGCGTAGAAACGCGCCTCGACGATAAGGATATTGGCCATCAGGCGGCTCCGTCGATCGCACGCTCGCCGACGATCGACAGGCCATAGCCGTCGAGCCCGACCAGCGTGTGGTGGGTATTGGTGAGCAGCACCATGTCGCGCACGCCCAGTTCGGTGAGGATCGTCGCGCCGACGCCATAGTCGCGCAACTCGTCCATATCGCCCTGCGGCAATTCGCCCGAGCGCGCCTGCAGCGAGACGGTGAACTTGTCGGGCCGGGCATGGCTGAGCAGCACGACGACGCCCGCGCCTTCCTTGCCGATCATCTCCATCGAGCGCCGCAGCAGTCCGCCCCTCGCGCCGCCCTCGCCGAAGATATCGCTGAACGGCGACAGCGCATGCATCCGCACCAGCACCGGCTGGGCGGGATCGACCTTGCCCTTGACCAGCGCGACCTGTTCGCTCTCGGTCGCCTTGTTCCAGAAGGTGATCGCGGTCCATTCGCCGCCCCATTCGCTGGTGAAGCGGGTTTCGGCGCGCTTCTCGACGAGATGGTCCTTGCGGCGGCGATAGGCGATCAGGTCGCGGATCGTCCCGATCTTGAGGTTGTGGAACTGCGCGAACGAGACGAGATCGTCCATCCGCGCCATCGTCCCGTCCTCGTTCATGATCTCGCAGATCACGCCCGAGGGATTGAGCCCGGCCAGCCGCGCGACATCGACTGCCGCCTCGGTATGGCCGGCGCGGACGAGCACGCCGCCGTCGCGCGCGACCAGTGGGAAGACATGGCCGGGCGTGACGATCTCGTCCTTGCCCTTGGCGGCGTCGATCGCGACCGAGACGGTGCGCGCGCGGTCGGCGGCGGAGATGCCGGTGGTGACGCCGTCGCGCGCCTCGATCGAAACGGTGAAGGCGGTTTCGTGCCGGGTGCCGTTGTTGCGGCTCATCAGCGTGAGGCCAAGCTGATCGACCCGGTCCTTGGTCATCGCCAGGCAGATCAGCCCGCGGCCATATTTGGCCATGAAGTTGATCGCGTCCGGCGTCGCCATCTGCGCGGGGATGATCAGGTCGCCTTCATTCTCGCGATCCTCGTCATCGACGAGGATGAACATCCGGCCGTTGCGCGCCTCGTCGATGATCTCCTCGGGCGAGGACAGGAAGGCGTGCTTCAGACGCGCCAATTCAGCTTTTGCCACGAAGGGCCTCCATGCGCTGCAGATAGCGGGCGAGCACGTCGATCTCGATATTCACGGCCTGGCCTTCGGCGAGCGTGTCGAACGTGGTCACCGCTGCGGTGTGCGGGATGATGTTGAGGTCGAATTCGAAGCCGGCGGCGGTATCGCGCACGGCGTTGACGGTCAGCGAGACGCCGTCGATCGTCACCGAACCCTTGGGCGCCACGAACGGCGCGAGCGCGTGCCCCGCGGCGATGACGACATGGTGCGATCCGCCGACCTCGCTGATGCTGGCGACGGTGCCGATGCCATCGACATGGCCGGTGACGATATGCCCGCCCAGTTCGTCGCCGAGCCTGAGCGCGCGTTCGAGGTTGAGGCGGCGCCCGGCGGTCCACATGCCCGTCGCGGTGCGCGACACGGTCTCGCCCGATACGTCGAAGGCGAGCCAGCCCGGCCCCTTGTCGACCACCGTCAGGCACACGCCCGAGCAGGCGACCGACGCGCCGAGATCGATGGTGGCGGTGTCATAGCTGGTCGAGACCCTGACGCGCAGGTCGCCCTGGGTGCCGGTGGCTTCGATGGTGCCGATGTCGGTGACGATTCCGGTGAACATTATGCGCTCGCGTAGACCTCAAGCCGGTCGCTGCCAAGCTGGCGCGCATCGGTCAGCATCCAGCGGCCATGCGCATCGGCGAGCTGGCCGAGCCCGATATCGCCGAGCGCCGCCTTGCCGGCACCGAGCAGGATCGGCGCGCGGTAGAGCAGGAGCCGGTCGACCAGCCCCGCGCGCAGGAACGACGCCGCGGTCGCCGCACCGCCCTCTACGAGCAGGTGATCGCCCGCGATTCCGGCGATATCGCCAGGCGTCTTGATGCCGCCGCCGCTCGAAAGCACCAGCACCTCGGGCGCGCGCGCCTCCAGCCCCGGCAACCGCACGTCGAGTCTCGGCGAATCGGCATCCCATGTTCCCCGCCCGACCAGAATCGCCTCATGCCGTGCCCGCTCCAGATGCGCATGGGCGCGCGCTTCCGGACCGGTGATCCATTTGCTCTCCCCCGATGCCAGCGCGATCCGTCCGTCGAGCGAGGTCGCCAGCTTGAGCGTCACATGCGGACGGCCCTTGGCGCGCCGGGTCAGGAACCCGGCCATCGCCTGCCGCGCCTGCGCCGCGCCGACGCCTTCGGTCACTTCCACGCCCGCCGCGTGCAGCCGTGCCGCGCCCGCGCCACTGGTGCGCGGATCGGGATCGCCGAGCGCGATCACCACGCGCGCCACCCCCGCCGCGATCAGCAAGTCCGAACAGGCCGGGCCGCGTTCGGATTGATGCGCGCACGGCTCCAGCGTCACATAGGCCGCCGCCCCGCGCGCCGTATCGCCCGCCTGGGCGAGCGCCATCGCCTCGGCATGCGGCCGCCCGCCCGGCTGGGTCCAGCCGCGCCCGATCACGCGGCCTTCGTTCACGATCACGCAGCCGACATTGGGATTGGGCGCGGTCCGCCCGCGTCCGCGCTCCGACAGCGCGCACGCCGCCGCCATCCAGCGCGGGTCGGTCAGATCCCCCACGATTTCAGCTTGTCGTCGATCTTCTTGAATTCCTGTCGCCTTTTCTCCCGGGCGTCCTCGATCACCTTCTTGCGCGCCAGCTCGGCGGGCAGATCCTTCTTCTGCTGGGCTACGATCTCGGCATCGGTGCGGTTGGCGGCATAGTCCTGCACATAGATGATCTCGGGCTCGATATAGGGCTTCTCGACATTGGTATCGCGCGCGAACACCAGGATCACCGTCCAGGTGATGGCGACCGACAGCGCCAGAAAGGCGACCTCATAGGGTTTGCGCGAACGCAGATAGCCGCGAAGGTCGCGAAAGGCGCGCAGCGGCGAGAAGCGGGAGAACATGCTCATTGCCGGCGAAGATAGGGATGCGGGAGCCCGGGAGCCAGCCCCCGCATCCGTGTCGCCTTGCGGTGCTGGCCCCTCAGGCGTTGCTGAGTTCGAAGCGCACGCTCATCGTCTTCCAGCTTTCCTGTGGCACGCCGCCGCGCGTCGCCGGCTTGAAGCGCCATTTGCTCAGCGCCTGGCGCTTGGTCGCCTCGAAGAAGGCGGCGCTGGTCGCGCTGACCTGTTCGACCGCCTTCACCCGCCCATCGGTGCCGATCAGCACCCGCACCGCGACCTTGCCGTCACGTTGGGCGCGCAATTCCTGCGCCGGATATTCGGGCTGATAGTCGCGGGCGAAACGCGGGTCCTGCTGCGCGCCGATCAGCGGCGGCAGCGGCGCGGGCGGTTCGGCGATCGTCGGGCCCGGCCCCGGCGCCACGAGCGGCCCGGTGGGTGGCGGATCGAGCGGGAGCACATCGGTGCCTTGCATCTGGGGCTGCTGCGGCTGCGGGATCGGCGGTGTCGGGATAAAGATGTCAGGCTGGCGCGCCTGTGGCTGGGTCTCGGGCTTGATCTCGGGCTCGGGCGGCGGCGGCACCGGGTCCTTGATGTTGACGAGCGTCATCGGCCCATCCAGCTTCTTGGGAATGATGTTGGGCACGAAGGACATCAGCCCGGCGATCAGCAGCCCGCTGATCGCGAGCGAGCCGCCCAGGCTGACCGAGCGCGGGGTACGGGGAACGTAGCGGGTATCGGCATACATGGCGTTGCACTCCATCTCCACCGCCGGTCACTGCCGGCTTCAGTGATGATACAACATTACATGAAGCGGGTAAATAGTTCCCTCATGCTGCGCGTGCCAGGCGCTCCAGGGCACGATCCTTGCCGATCAGCGGCAACAAGGCGGCCATGTCCGGCCCATGATCGCGTCCGGTCAGCGCGAGTCGCAGCGGCAGGAACAGCGTCCGGCCCTTGCGTCCGGTCGCTTCCTTGAGCGCGCCGGTCAGCTGCGCCCATGGCTCGGCCGACCAGTCGATCCCGGCCGCCGCCTTCGCCGCCTCATCCAGAAACGCGCGATCCTCCTCGGCGATCGCCGCCGTCACCGGCCCTTCGATCACCGACCACCAATCCCCGGCTTCGGCGATGGTGGAAAGGTTCGGACGGATCACCTCCCACGCCGCCGCCGTCATCCCCTCGGGCAGGCGCGCCCGTACCGCGCCGAATTCAAGCTGGTGGACGATCTTGGCGTTGAGCGCGGCCAGCTCGGCCTCGTCGAACCGCGCCGGCGCCCGCCCGAACCGGGCGAAGTCGAAACCGGCGATCAGCGGCGCGGAGTCGGTGAACGGCTCGACGGGGTCGCTGGTCCCCAGCCGCCCGAGCAGCGCCGCCAAGGCCTGCGACTCGATGCCTGCGTCGCGGAAATGCTCCACCCCCAGCGATCCGAGCCGCTTGGAAAGCTTGCCTTCATTGCCGGTCAGCAGCGCCTCGTGCGCGAAACGCGGCGGCTCGGCGCCCAAAGCCGCGAACATCTGCAGCTGGCTGGCGGTGTTCGAAACATGGTCCTCGCCGCGCACGACATGGCTGACGCCCATGTCGATATCGTCGATCACGGAGGGCAGCAGATACAGCCATGAGCCATCGGCGCGCCGCACCACCGGATCGCTCATCGTCGCGGGATCGAAGCGCTGGGCCCCGCGCACCAGATCGTCCCATTCGATTCCGCTCGCATCGAGCCGGAAGCGCCAGTGCGGCTGCACGCCCCCGGCCTCCAGCCTGGCGCGATCGGCATCGCCCAGCGCCAGCGCGGCCCGATCATAGATCGGCGGCAGTCCGCGCCCGAGCAGCACCTTGCGCTTGAGCTCCAGCTCCTGCGCGGTCTCATACGCCGGATAGACCCGCCCCGCCGCGATCAGTTCGGCAAAGCGCGCTTCATAGCGATCGAACCGCGCCGACTGCCGCGTCTCGCTGTCCGGGTTCAGCCCCATCCAGGCGAGATCGGCGCGGATCGCCGCGACGAAGCGCTCCTCCGAGCGCGCCGTGTCGGTATCGTCGATCCGCAGCAGGAAGCGGCCGCCATGCGCCTTGGCGAACAGCCAGTTGTGCAGCGCCGTCCGGAGATTGCCGACATGCAGCGTGCCGGTCGGGCTTGGGGCGAAGCGGGTGATCACGGTCATGCGCGGGCCTTATGCGGGCACGGGCGCGGCGGCAATGATCGGGAGATTTTCACCGGCGGGCGCGCTTGCCGCCGCCGCCGCTACGGGCGTAAGGCGAATGCATGTGGCAGCTTTACCAATTCCCGCTCTGTCCGTTCTCGCGGAAGGTCCGGCTCCTGCTCGGCGAAAAGGGCGTGGGTTATGAGCCGGTGCGCGAATCGCCGTGGCAGCGCCGCGACGAATTCCTCGATCTGAACCCGACCGGCCAGGTGCCGGTGATGGTCGATACCGAGCGTGGCGTGACGCTGATCGATTCGGCGGTGATCTGCGAATTCTTCGAAGAGACCGTCGGCAAGCAGGCGATGCTCAACGGCACCGCCACCGATCGCGCCGAGATCCGCCGCCTCGCCATCTGGTTCGACACCAATTTCTATGCCGAGATCACCGCGCCCCTGCTCCACGAGCGGATGATCAAGCGCCTCGTCTACAAGGAAACGCCCGACGCCAAGGCGCTGCGCGAGGCGATGAAGGCCGCGGTCGCGCATCTCGATTACATCGATTACCTCCTCGATCACCGCACCTGGCTGGCTGGGGCTACGATGAGTCTCGCCGATCTCGCGGCGGCGGCGCACATCTCGATCGCCGACTATCTCGGCGGGATCGACTGGAAGAGCCACGACCAGGCCAAGGGCTGGTACATCCGCATGAAGAGCAGGCCCAGCTTCCGCCCTTTATTGAGTGAGCGGATGGAGGGTATCCCCCCACCCGCGGATTATGAGAAGCTCGATCTCTAGGCCCTCTGCGCTCCTGCGAAAGCAGGAGCCCAGGGTTGGAGAGGTTGTGGTTTTTTGACTCTGGGGCCCTGCTTTCGCAGGAGCGCGGGCGGGAGCGTTGGAGCGCTTCATCCGTTCTCTCGCCCAAGGAGAGGCGCATGCTCGAACATATCCCCCATTGGCTCGGCAGCGCGCTCAAGGGCTTCCGCGCCGGCGTCGGCAAATTGACGATCGTCCAGCCGCAGCTCGGCAGCTTCGCGACGCTGCACCTAGCCAGCTCCGCCTTCGCCAATGGCGCGCGCCTGCCCGAGCGGTTCACCGCCGATGGCGCGGGGGTCTCACCACCCTTGTTCTGGACCGGCCTGCCCGAAGGCACTGCGCGGCTGGCGCTGATCGTCGAGGATCCCGACGCGCCTTCCCCGCAGCCGCTTGTCCATGCCCTGGTCTGGGACCTGCCGCCCGAGGGCGACCTCAAGGAAGGCGCGATCGTCAGCGATGGCGCCGGGAGCGACGACGGCGGCGATGTCGGGCGCAACAGCTTCCTCGGCGAAGGCTGGCTTCCGCCCGATCCGCCGACCGGGCATGGCGAGCATGCTTACGCCTTTCAGCTGTTCGCGCTCGCCGACGGCCCCGACCTGCCCGAAAGCCCTGGCCGCGCCGCTTTGATCGAGGCGATGGCCGGCCGCGTCCTCGCCGCCGGGCTGCTCACCGGCACCTATTCGCGCGGGGAGGGCGCACCCATCGGCCCGGTCGGCAGCGCGGCGCTCGCCTGACCGCTTGCAATGTAGGATTTGGCCTGCTTGGCTCCCGCGGTCGGCAATGCCGCCCGCTCTTTGAAATCGTCGGTCCGAGAACAAGCAAGGGCGGTGCGAAGATTGGCGCCGCGCGCATAGCAGCCAACCCCATGGGCAGTGCGACCATTGGGACCATCCGCGAATGTTTAGTCCCCCAAAAAGACTAAACTTCCTCAACATTCGCGGCGCTCAGCCGTTGACCACCGTCCCGCCATTCGGGTGCAGAACCTGCCCGGACATATAGCTCGAATCCTCGCAGGCGAGGAACAGGAAGGCTGGCGCGACTTCGTTGGGCTGGCCCGGCCGCCCCATCGGTGTGTTCTCGCCAAAACTCGCCAGCTTCTCCTTGCTCGCCCCGCCCATCGGATTGAGCGGCGTCCAGATCGGCCCGGGCGCGACCGCGTTCACGCGGATGCCCTTCTCGATCAGATTTTCGGAGAGGCTGCGGGTGAAGGCCGTGATCGCCCCCTTGGTCGATGAGTAGTCGAGCAGCTCCTTCGATCCCTGATACATGGTGATCGAGGTGCAGTTGACGATCGCGGCGCCCTTTTTCAGGTGCGGCATCGCCGCCTGGGTCAGGAAGAACATCCCGAAGATGTTGGTCTGGAAGGTGCGCTTGAGCTGCTGCTCGGTGATGTCGGTGATCTCCTTGTCGGGATGCTGCTCGCCGGCATTGTTCACCAGCACGTCGATGCGCCCGAATTTGTCGATCACCTGCGCAACCGCCGAGTCGCAAAATGCCTTGTCGCCGATATCGCCGGCGATCGTGATCGCCTCACGGCCTTCCTGGCGCACCACATCGGCGGTCATGGCGGCATCGTCATGCTCGCACAGATAGAGAATCGCGATATCGGCGCCTTCGCGGGCATAGAGCGCCGCGATCGCCCGGCCGATGCCGCTGTCGGCGCCGGTGATCACCGCGACCTTGCCGGTCAGGCGGCCGGAGCCGGGATAGCGGGGTTCCCATTCGGGCTTGGGCTCGAGCGCGCTTTCATGTCCCGGCAGCGCGTCCTCGTGGATCATGTCGATCGTATCGGTGTCGCTCACAGGCAAGCTCCTTTGTCTGGCTTGCTGGAGGTAACCTGTTGCGGAAGCGGGAGTTCCGTGGATGCAGGGTCAGCCGATCACGGCCGAACCCTGCATGCTGCCGGCGATGATGGCCGCGGTGACCGCGAATGACATCACGCCGATCAGTAAGCTGCGAACCATGCGTTCTTCTCCCTCAGGCGAAAGGCGCGATGGCGCCGGAGAAGACGACGAGGCCGGCGGTGAAGAGCACCGCGCTGAAGACGGCGGCGGTGTGCTGGAACGAGTCGAGACGGGCGGTCATTGGGTTTACTCCCTGGTGTTCGGCGCGTCCGGACCATCCGGCGACCGATACAGGAAGTATTGCAGGGGGCGTGCCAACCCAACTAAGCCATTGATATTACGTAAGTCGCGTAACAATCTGTCGCGCTGTTGGGAAATTTCGCACCATGGAATGGTGGATTTCACTAATTAAAAGCGGACAGCGGGTGTCCGTTTTCGGTCAGTCGGTGCGCAGGCAATTCCGGCCGGCGCTCTTGGCCGCATAGAGCAGCTGGTCGGCGCGCTTGAACAGGCTGTGATAGCTGTCCTCGCCGGTCGCGAGCGTGATCCCGGCGGAGAAGGTGACCGCGCCGAGCGGCGCATCGTCCTCGCGCAGACGATACTGTCTGGTCGCGACGGTCGCGCGGGCGGTATCGAGCGTGGCACGGGCCGTTTCAAGATCGACGCCGGCGAACAGCACCGCGAACTCCTCGCCACCGTAGCGCGCCACCAGGTGCCCCTTGCAAGAAGTCGAGAGCGCCTCGGCGATGGCCTTGAGGACGCGGTCGCCCACGGCATGGCCGAAACGGTCGTTGACCGATTTGAAGTGATCGATGTCGCACACCGCCAGGCAGATATTCTCGCCGGTCGCGGCCTGCGCGGCATAGGCCTCCTCGAACGCACGGCGGTTGGGCAGATCGGTCAGCGGGTCGCGGCGGGCATTGTCGCGCGCTTCCTCAAGCTTCTTGCGCAGGTCGCTCGCTTCGCGAGTCGCCGAATCGAGGCGCTCCTCGGCGGAGCGGACGCGTTCGAGCATCGCCGCAGTGATCCGCGCGATCTCGCTGATATCGCCGGTGGCCGAGCGCTGCATCTCCTCGGCGCTGGCGGCGAGATCGCGGCCAAAGCCTTCGGTCTCGGCGCGGATCGCCGTCACCATGTCCTCAAAGCCCTCGACCTGCATCTGGGTCTGGGCGACCAGGCCGTCGGCCTTCTGCGCCGCGGCCTTGACGGCATTGCCCGCGACCGGCTTGGCATCGACGCCGAGGGTCTCGACGTCGCGCTGGGTCAGGCGGACGCCGCCATCGGTGAGCGCGGCGACCGCGCGGGCCAGCGGACCATCGGGATCGGCGAGCAGATGATAGGCAAAGGCATAATTGGCCGGGTCGGGATCCAGCCGCTGCTCGACCAGGAAATTTCCGATTCGGCTATACAGACGGCGCGCGGGATCTTCCCCACCTGCTCCCCGTATAGCGTTCGCCACGGCCATGCTGCCCCTATCCCCACTAACCTCGCCGGCTCACAGTAGCGCGCGGCAATGCATCGGGAATGTTACGTAAAGGCGAGTTGCTAACATCCGGTATGCAAAGGTTGCCGATAAGTGAAGGTATCAGCCTTTCCGGTGGGCTTTTCTGTACTCGCGGACCTTGGCCAGCGTCAGCTTGATATGATCGGCGGGGTTCATATCGGTATGGGCGAGAATGATCTTGCCGTTCGGCGCGATCACGAAACTGGTGCGGCTGGTGATGGTGGTCGCGGTGCCGTCGGGCTTCTTGAGCAGGACGTCATAGTCCTTGATCACCTTGGGCGACGCCGCGGCGACCGCGAACTTGCCCGAGCAGTAACGCGTGTCGCTGGAGAATTCGACGATCCGCTCGACCGCGCCGGCCGTCATCCCGATCACCGTCGCGCCGGCTCTGTCGAAATCGGGCATAGCTTCGGCAAAGGCATGGGCTTCGGCATTGCAGCCCGCGGTGAAGGCGGCGGGGAAGAAATAGAGCACCACGGGCCCCTTCCTCAGCGCCGCCTTGAGGTCCACCTTGAACGGCTTGCCGGCCAGCGCACCGTCGGCGACGAACGCGGGCGCGATCTTGCCCGGCGCGAGCGCGGCGGTGGCGGGCATCGAAAGCGCGACGGCGGCGGCGGCGAACAGGAACGGGCGCATGGGCAAGTCTCCTAATGTCCGTATTTTCATAAGCGCGGGCGGCGCTGCTGTCTAACGGGTGAGTGCGATGCCGATCCGGGCATGGCTGGTGCGGCGGCGATAATCGTCGAGCGCTTCGCCATAGCCGGTAAAGGCCTGGCCGAAGACATAGAAGCCAAGCCCGCCGCCGATGCGGGTAAGCGGATAGGAGGCGAAGAGCTCCGCCGCGCCCTTGCCGGTCTCGAAATTGCCGCGCCCGGTCAGCGACAGCTTGAACCCGTCCTTCTGGCCGATCGCCGCGGTGAGCGACGTATAGCCGAACGTGTCGCGCAGGCCCGGCGCGGCGCTCTTCCTGCCGGTGTAGAACCATGCCATCGGCGCGACATCGAGCCGCCAGTCGCCGCCCAGGTCGAAGGATTTCTCAACCCGCGCGAAGATGCGGTTGACGTCGATCGAGCCCATTGTCCCGCGCCCGTTCGAATCGTGGCGATAGCCGAGCGCGACCTTGCTGGTCTCGTCGAGGGGAATGTCGGCATAGACTTCGGGGCTGTAATTGGTGGCACGGAATGGTCCCGAAGGCCGGTCGAGCGCCCAGAACATCGTCTGGGTATAGGCGAAGCGGAGATTGCCGAGCTTGAGCGGCGCGTCCTGATCGAAGGGACGGAAGGCGAAGCTGACCTGGAGCTTGCCGCCGGCATCGCCGGTGCCGAACACGCCATAGGTCGGCTCGTGCGGCTCGAAGCGGTCGGTGAACGCGGCCGAGCTGCCGGCCGCGCTCTGCACCACGGTCTCGCTCGCCGGCACGTCGGCGGCGGGATGCGCCTCGCCCGGCGGCACCGCCTTGCCGGCGATATGAACCGGTACATAGCGCGCCTTGGCGAAGCCGCCGGGCGCGACCGTGCGGATCGGGCCGGGCGCGCGTTCGAGCACCAGCCGGGTGCCGTCGACCGCGGTGACCTCGATCTCGCGCGGGCCGGCGTCGCTGACCGCGGCATCGCCTTCGTTGATCAGGAACACCTCGACGCCGCGCAGCGCCTCGGCCTCCGAAGCGGGCTGGGCGGGGACGGCGCGAAGCTGCGCGGCGGCGGGCGTGGCGGCGAGCAGGCCGAGGGCGAGGAGGAGCAGTCGCATGGCGCGATTGGGTGACAGCAGCTTAGCCGCTTGGCGAGTCGAAATGTGCAGGGTAGGGCGGCGCCCATGCCCGTCTCCCAAGCCGATATCGCCCTCGCCGAACGACTCGCCGATGCGGCGGGCGCGGCGATCCGTCCGTACTTCCGCGCCGAGCACGGACTGGAGGCGAAGGACGATCTGTCGCCGGTGACGCTGGCCGACCGCGCCGCCGAGGAAGCGATGCGCAAATTGCTGATCGCCGAGGCCCCCGCCGACGGGATCGTCGGCGAGGAATTCGGGGTGCGCGAAGGCGCCAGCAAGCGGCAATGGGTGCTCGATCCGATCGACGGCACCCGCGCCTTCATCGCCGGCCGTCCGATCTTCGGGACGCTGATCGCGTTGATCGAGGATGGCTGGCCGCTGCTCGGGATCATCGACCAGCCGATCACCAGGGAGCGCTGGCTGGGGGTAATGGGCCATACGACCCTGTTCAACGGCGAGCCCGCCGCCACCCGCCGCTGCCGCGACCTCAAGCAGGCGATCCTCGCCACCACCTCGCCCGCCTGCTTCCACGACGACGAACTCCACGCCTTCGAGCATCTCGACGGCGCGGTGATGAGCGTGGTGCTGGGCGGCGACTGCTATAATTATGGCTGCGTCGCCAGCGGCTGGATGGACATTGTCGTCGAGGCCAATCTCAAGCTCCACGACTTCGCCGCGCTGGTGCCGATCGTCGAGGGCGCGGGCGGACGGATGTGCGACTGGCAGGGCGATCCGCTTCATGCCGGCAGCAACGGCCAGGTGATCGCCGCCGGCGATCCGGCGCGGATCGACGATATCCTCGAGGCGCTGGCCTGTCGCGGGCACTGAATTCGCGCGAATGTCGAGGCCGCGAATGTTGAGGAAGTTTAGTGTTTTCGGGGTACTAAACATTCGCCTTCAGCCCAGTCCATAGTGGCTGGCGACCCGGTCTAGCGCCAGGCACAGCACCAGCTTGCCGGCCCGGCTCGGCCAGCCCAGCGCCTTCTCCGCCGCGACCATGCCTTCGCCCGCGCAGACCACGCGCCAGAGGATATCGGCGAGCCCCGGACCCGCCGCGGCGATCGCGGCATCGAAGCGGCGCTTGGCGGCGATCTGGGCAAGGGTTGGGTCGAGTCCCGCCGAGGGGCCGCGGCGCGGGGCGCGCGGGGTCACTTCCCAGCACATCGTGACGCGGGCGCCGAGCGCGGCGGTCTCATAATCGCCGCGCAACCGCTCGCCTGCTTCGAACTGGCGGGCATCGACATGTCCGCGCGCGCGCAGCCAGCCGAGCGGCGATTCGGTGAGATTGACGGTGACGGTGCGCCGCCCGCGCGCGCTGCCGCGCACCACCCGCCCATGATCGATCTCCCGCTCCGCCAGTTCGCGCATGCCGCTTCTCCCGATTGCCGATGTCCGGGGTCTTGCCATGACGGCACATCTGTAGGACAGAGAAAAACCAAGCTGGTTAGGAGCGCGCGCCATGATCACCGCAATCCGCGAAGTTCGCCGGGCCAAGGGGCTGACCCTCGACGATGTCGCGCAGCGCTGCGCCCCGCCGACCACCGCGCAGACGATCGGCCGGCTCGAGACCGGCACGCGAACGGTTTCGGTCGGCTGGCTCAACCGCATCGCCGCCGCGCTTGAGGTCGATGCCGCCGATCTGGTGCGCCTGCCCGACCGGCCGGAAATCGCGGTTGCCGCGGTGCTCGACGGCAATGGCGCGCAGGCGCCGCGCCGGGCGGCGAATGTGGTGCCGCCGCGCGGCGAGCCGGGGCTGATCGCGGTGACGGTCAGCGGCGGGATCGGCGACTATCGCGCGGGCGACGAGATCTGGTGCGCGCGCCTGGCGCCCGAGGAGTTCGCCAGCGCGCTCAACCGCGACGTGCTGGTGCCGCGCCCGGCCGGGCGCTTCATGTTCGGGCGGCTGATCGGGCGCGAGGAAGGCAAGCTGCACCTGCTGCCGCTGGGCGCCGGCGCGCGCCAGCAGGTGATCGCCGACCCCGCCTGGATCGCGCGCGCGGTGCGATTGGTGCGGGCGCTGTAAGAAGACTTGCCGAAATGCGCGGATAGGCGCAGTTTCGGCTTTCGCAGGAGGGTATGCGATGATGAGATTGGCTGTAACGGCAGCCGCTGTGATGATGATCGCGGCGCCGGCTTTCGCGGATGACTGGGACTTCATCCTGATCAACAATAGCGGCAAGGGCATCAAGACCGTCGAGCTGGCGCCGACCGGCACGACCGATTGGCAGGCCAACAAGGTCGATCCCGAGATGAAGCGCGAACCGATCACCAAGGCGGGCGGACGGATGACCGTGCATTTCGACAAGGGCGCGACGTGCAAATATGACGTCAAGCTAACCTTCGCCGACGATAGCGCGTCGACCTGGACGGGCATCAACATCTGCGACAATTCGTTCGTCACGGTGAAATACAACGCCGCGGGGGCGCCCATCTTCACCGCGAACTAGCGGGATATCCGGCCGGGCCCGCCGTCGCGGATGCCATGGCGGGCAGCCTTCACGCCTCTTGCGTCTTAGGCTGGTGGGCGCTGACGGGCTCGAACCGCCGACCCTCTCGGTGTAAACGAGATGCTCTACCAACTGAGCTAAGCGCCCGCAGCCGCGGCGATGCCAAAGAGTGCGCTGCGGGGCAAGGGGTTTGGAAGTATCGCCTCCCACAACTGGCCATGGAACGGTTGTCCATGGCTGGTTAGCTGCTTTTGGGATCGACGGCCAAAACCTCGAAGCGCGCAACCTCTGTCGACCCCATGGCCCGAGCAAGTTCGCGACCATCGTAGCCGGGCTGGGCCTCCAGCCACGCCACGAAACCGTCCAGTCCGGCCGCCTCCAGCGGGAATAGACAGGTTGGGTCAGGTTCGCTTGCGTAGAGCGGGAAGACGACGTCCGCGCCCCACGGACCGCTATCGTCCGTAGCGACGACAAACCCGGGTCAGCTCACGAAGGGCCACCTTTCGCTCGTCGCCTTGGCCGTCGCTCGTTACGATGTCCCCGCCGTTGAAGCCGACGCTCCACTGAGCCAGTGGCGATGCGCGCATGAACCCCTTGCGTAACCAGCCAAGCATGATGCGCCCCGTGTCCGCTATCGAGCCGTAAGCGGCTGCCGGCGTAATGGCCGGGGCCGGGGTCCCTCAAACCAGCGCCAGCCCCGCGCGCTTCACGGCGCTGATATAGGCGCGCATCCCGTCGGCGCCCTTCGGGCTGAGCCCGATATAGGCGCGGCGGCGGTCGCTGGGATCGGCCTGGCGCTCGAACAGGCCATTGTCGTGCATCGTGCCGATCCAGCGCAGCGCCGTGGTCGGCGGCACCGCGGCGGCGATGCACAGGCTCGATACCGAAACCAGCCGCTGCTCGAGCCTAGCGGCGAACAGATCGAGCAGCATGTCCCAGGCGGGGTCGGCGAACAGATCGGCGTCGAAGATCTGGGCGCGCATCCGCCGGGCGCGGATCACCGCGCGAATCTCGTGGGCGCTGGTTTCGGCGGGCGCGTCGTCCGCCGGGCCGCGATACTGGTTGCCCGGATCGCGGACGCCGTGCCGCTCGCCATCCTCGCCGCGCGTGAGCCGGGCCAGCGTCTCGGCGATCCGCGCGACTTCCTCGTTCAGCCGCTGCAGCCGCACCGATTCGGCCTCACGGCTGACATCGTGGAGCGTGGCGACGCCGCGATGACGGACGGCGGCGCGGGCGAGCGCGATCGCCGACAGTCGCTCGGCCAGATTCGGCTCGCACAGCAGATGGCTGTGGGGGCCGAGCAGATGGATGGCGCTGTCGAGCTGCCCGGCGGTCATTGCGACCAAAATGGACGTATGTTGCCGGCGGGCCACGGCATCGGCACGGGCGAGTATCTCGTCGAGCAAGCCGGCGGGAGCGCCTGCCGCTTCGATCAGGACCAGATCGAGCGCGGGTGCATCGAGATACGCCCCGGCCCCGGCGAAATCGGCCTGACTACGGAGCCTTACGCCCGCCAGTCGCAACGCTTCGACGGCGTCGCGGGGCGCGCCCTCGGCGATCAGCAGCGCGTTGGTATCGGTCGCATAGGAGTCGGTTTCGTCGATCGTCCGCATCGCTTGTCCGCTCTCGGTTCATCATCTGTTCCGAAGCAGATGCCGCATTGCTCCGAAACGGCTGAGTCCGTTTGCCTCCGAATTGGAGGTGGTTTGGCGATACCCGAGGTGACGGCCTGATTATATCTCCGCTTCGGACCAGTCCTGCGTCTGGCGCTCGTCTTCGCCGCGCTCGATCAGCAGTTCGCGGGTGGCGCTGGCGATGGTGCCGCAGCCGAGCGCGAGGGCGATAATGCCGATCAGCGAATTGATCAGCATCTGCCCAACCCGCATCGCCACCGGCATCTCCACCTGACGCGCGGTGAATTCGGCAATGGCGCGCTGCATCTGCTCTTCATTGCCCTGCGCCGCCCAGATCGCCGCGATGTAATCGCCCATCATCCCCCAGACGGCGGCGCCGATCAGCAGGAACATCATCAGGAGGACGATGAAATATGCGCCGAACAGGGTCCAGAAGCGCCCCCGGGCCAGATCCCATGCCGCATCGACACTGATCTTGCGGCGATGGAAAGTCAGCGGGAAGAGCAGCGACAGGCGGACCCATAGCCAGATCCAGCCGCAGAAGCAGGCGATCATCAATATCGACGCCAGGGCCGCGCCGGCAGCCCCGCCGCCGCTCACCATGCCGATAAAGGTGACCGCGAGCATCAGCAGCAATTGCACGATGAACATCGCGATAAAGCCGACGATCACGACGATGACCGCGAGCCCGATCGTCCGCAATTCGTCCATGCCGAGCCGCAGCGAGGCGAAGCCGCTATCTTCCGGCCGCAGCACGGCCCGGAACACCGCGTTGATCTGCACCGCGAAAAGCACCAGCGTAAACGGGTAGATGAACAGCATCACCTGCCAGAAGCCGGGCGGCATCGCGCCGGGCCGCTGCGGCATGAGCGCGGCGGGATTGGTGACGATCGACACGGTGCCGGTCAGAAACCATGACATGATCATCGCCATCACGATCGCGGCGGCGAAATAGACCGCCGCCCAGATCAGGATCGCGGCGGGGCGCTCGCGAAACAGGCGGAACGCGCCGCCCAGGATCGATCCGACACTCGCCATGGCCCTGTTCCCCCCGGTTCGCGCTCAGTCGAGCGACTTGACGATCTCCTCGACCATCTTCTTGGCGTCCGCGAGCAGCATCATCGTGTTGTCCGCGTAGAAGACGTCGTTATCGACACCGGCATAGCCGACGCCGCCCATCGAGCGCTTGATAAAAAGGACCGTTTTGGCCTTGCCGACATCGAACACCGGCATGCCGTAGATCGGCGAGCTCTTGTCGGTCTTGGCGGCAGGGTTCACCACATCGTTGGCGCCGATGATGAAGGCGACATCGGTCTGGGCGAATTCGGAGTTGATGTCCTCGAGCTCGAACACCTCGTCATAGGGCACATTGGCCTCGGCGAGCAGCACGTTCATGTGCCCGGGCATGCGCCCCGCCACCGGATGGATCGCGTATTTGACGCGGACGCCATGCTCCTTGAGCTTGTCGGCCATCTCGCGCAGCACATGCTGGGCCTGCGCCACCGCCATGCCGTAACCGGGGACGATGATGACCTGCTCGGCCTGGCTCATCAGGAAGGCGGCATCCTCGGCCGAGCCGCGCTTCCACGGGCGCTGTTCCTTTGCCTCGCCGCCGGCCCCGCCAGCATCGCCGCCGAAGCCGCCGGCGATGACGCTGAGGAAGCTGCGGTTCATCGCCCGGCACATGATGTAGCTGAGGATCGCGCCCGACGAGCCGACCAGCGCGCCGGTGATGATCATCGCGCTGTTATGGAGCGTGAAGCCCATCGCGGCGGCGGCCCAGCCCGAATAGCTGTTGAGCATCGACACCACCACCGGCATGTCGGCGCCGCCGATCGGGATGATCAGCAGGAAGCCGATCGCGAAGCTGAGCGCGGTGACCGTCCAGAAGATCCAGGGCGACTGGTCCTGGGTGAAGTAGGCGATCAGGCCGAGGATCGCGGCGAGCACGCCGAGATTGAGGATATGGCGGCCGGGCAGCAGGATCGGCTTGCCGCCCATATTGCCGTTGAGCTTGAGGAAGGCGATCACCGAGCCTGAGAAGGTGATCGCGCCGATGGCGACGCCGAGGCCCATTTCGATGCGGCTGACCGGCAGGATCGCGCCGGCCGCATCGACGATGCCGAAGGCTTGCGGGTTGAGGAACGCGGCGGCGGCGACCAGTACCGCCGCCATGCCGACCAGCGAGTGGAACGCGGCGACGAGCTGCGGCATGTCGGTCATCGCGATTCTGCGCGCGGTGACGATGCCAATCACCGCGCCGATGGCGATGGCGGCAATGATCTCACCTGCCACACCGATGTCGGGCTCCCCAATCGGGCCACCGCTTAGCGACATGCCGACTTCAGCCATGGGGAAGTGCGTCGCCAGCGTCGTTACCACGGCGATGGTCATGCCGATGATGCCGAAGCGATTGCCGCGCTGGCTGCTGGTGGGCGAGGAAAGCCCGCGCAGGGCGAGGATGAAGCAGACGCCCGCGATCAGATAGGCCAGCGACGCCCAGGGATTTGCTGCGACATGTTCCATCTCAGCGCGCCTTCTTCTTGTACATCGCCAGCATCCGCGCGGTGACCGCGAAGCCGCCGAAGATGTTGACGCTGGCCATCACCACCGCGAGCAGACCGAGCCATTTCGAGATCGCGCCGCCATTGCCGAGGCCGGTGGCCGCCGAGGCGATCAGCGCGCCGACGATGATTACCGAGGAGATCGCGTTGGTCACCGCCATCAGCGGCGTGTGCAGCGCCGGCGTGACCGACCACACCACATAATAGCCGACGAAACACGCCAGCACGAAGATCGACAGGATCGAGATGAAGTCCATATTCTAGCGCCCCCTTTTGTGCGCTCAGCCGAGCAGCCTCTCGTTGACGACCTTGCCGCCCTGGGTGATCCGCACGGCGTTGCCGATCTCCTCGTCGAGGACGGGCTTGCCGGCTTCCTTGTCCCAGAAGGCCGAGAGGAAGTTGAACAGGTTGCGGGCGAACAGCGCGGACGCGTCCGAAGCGAGGCGCGAGGCGACATTCTTGTGGCCGACGATCTTGACGCCGTGCTTCTCGATGACTTCGCCGGCGACCGCGCCTTCGACATTGCCGCCCGCTTCGACCGCGAGATCGACGATGACGCTGCCCGGGCGCATGCTGGCGATCTGGGCGTCGCTGATCAGCCGGGGCGCGGGGCGGCCGGGGATCAAAGCGGTGGTGATGACGATGTCCTGCTTGGCGATGTGCGACGAGACCAGCTCGGCCTGCGCCGCCTTGTACTCGTCGGACATTTCGGTGGCGTAGCCGCCGGTGCCCTCGCCTTCGATGCCCTTCACCGCCTCGACGAAGATCGGCTTGGCACCCAGCGACAGGATCTGCTCCTTGGTCGCGGCGCGGACGTCGGTGGCGGAAACCTGCGCGCCGAGGCGCCGGGCGGTGGCTATGGCTTGCAGCCCGGCGACGCCGACGCCCATCACGAAGACCTTGGCGGCGGAGACGGTGCCCGCCGCGGTCATCATCATCGGGAAGGCACGGCCATATTCGCCCGCCGCGTCGAGCACCGCCTTGTAGCCGGCGAGGTTCGATTGCGAGGATAGGATGTCCATCGATTGCGCGCGGGTGATGCGCGGCATGAACTCCATCGCCAGCGCCTCCGCGCCCAAGGCGGCATATTCATCGACCCGGGCGCGCTCGCCGAACGGATTGAGACCCGCGACGAGCCATGCGCCTTGCTTGAGGCCCTTCAAGGATTTGGGATCGGGGCCGGCGACGCCGAGGACGATATCGGCGTCCTTCAGCGCATCGGCGCGGCTGGCGAGCGTGGCGCCGGCGGCGGCATAATCGGGATCGGCGATCGAGGCGGCATCGCCCGCGCCCTTCTCGACCGTGACGGTTGCGCCGAGCCCGATATATTTCTTGACGGTCTCGGGCGTCGCGGAAACGCGCCGCTCCCCAGCGGCGGTTTCCTTGAGGACCGCGATCTTCACGCTAGCGGGAGATCAGGAAGATCACGAGCGCGGCGACGAGCGCGCACGCCACCGTTCCCCAGGTCATCATCGCGGTGAAACCGCCCCAGGTATTCTGATGGGCCGGATAGTCCATGCCGTTATCGTCGGCCATGCGGTCTCTCTCCTGAACGCGAATGTCGCCGCGGACCTTAGCGACGCGACTCCCGCCCCTCAAGCCCATGGGGAAATTTGCGTTAGCGCACAGGCTTAAGTCCGCCTTTACCCTGCCGTTGTAACCTCAGCGACCTGAAACGGGACGATGGGGACACTATGACGCGCAACGGCCAGCGCCTCCTGATGCTGATCGACGACGAACCGGCCCAGCGCCGCCTCGTCGCCGCAATCGCCGCGCGCCGCGGATGGCGCACAATCTTCGCGGGTGACCCGGAGACGGGAATCGCGCAACTCGGCACGCCCGACGGCATGGCATTGGACGCGGTGATCTTCGATCACGCTTCGCCCGACGCCGATGCCGCGACGCTGATCGCCGAGCTGCGCGCGCGCCGTCCGCAATTGCCGATCCTGATGCTCACCGCCAACAATTCGGTCGCCACCGCCGTCAACGCGATGCGCGCCGGCGCCACCGATTTCCTGGTCAAGCCGCTGGCTTCCGAACGGCTGCTCGCCGCGCTCGACGCGGCGGTCGGCGGCAAGACCGCGGGCGAACTGCGCCCGCTCACCGAGAAACTGACCGCCAGCCTGGCGTTCGACGAGATCGTCGGTTCGGCGCCGCTGTTCCGCGCAGCGCTGGCGATCGCCGCCAAGGCGGCGCGCGCGCGCGTGCCGGTGCTGATCGAAGGCGAGAGCGGCGTCGGCAAGGCCGTCGTCGCCGAGGCGGTGCACGCCGCGTCCCCGCGCAACAAGAAGGACATGACCTGCGTCAATTGCGGCGCGATCCCAGCCAACCTCGTCGAATCCGAATTGTTCGGCCACGAGATGGGCGCGTTCACCGGCGCGTTCGAGCGCAAGATCGGGCGCTTCGTCGAAGCCGATGGCGGGACATTGTTCCTCGACGAGATCGGCGAGATGCCGCTCGAGGCGCAGGTGAAATTGCTGCGCGTACTGCAATCGGGCGAGATCCAGCCGCTGGGCGCGCGCCATCCGCGCGAAGTCGATGTCCGCGTCATCGCCGCTTCCAACAAGCCGCTCCTGGCCGAAGTCGAGGCCGGGCGCTTCCGCGAAGATCTCTATTACCGCCTCAACGTCGTCCAGGTGACGATCCCGCCGCTTCGCGAGCGCAGCGGGGATATTCCGGCGCTGGCTCGCCATCTGCTCGGCCGGATCGCCGAGCAGCCGGGGCTGCGGCCGCTGGGGATCACCGATGATGCGCTGCAGTTGCTGGGTTCCTATGACTGGCCGGGCAATGTCCGCCAGCTCCAGAACGCCCTGTTCCGCGCCGCCGTGCTTTGCGACAGCGACGGGCTGACCCGCGGCGATTTCCCGCAGATCGCCTCGCTCGCCGCCGGCCGCCCGACGGGCACCGGCTCGCAGCAGCCGGGATCGGGCAATGCCGGGGTGACGCTGTTCCGTCCTGACGGCAATCTGCGCGCATTGGACGAGATCGAGGCGGACGTGATCCGCCTGGCGATCGGCCATTATCGCGGACGCATGACCGAAGTGGCGCGCCGCCTCGGCATCGGCCGTTCGACGCTGTACCGCAAGCTTGGCGAGCTGGGGATAGACCAGAGCGCGGCCTGACAGCGCTGGCCAATGCGGCATAGCCGGCTATAACTCGGACAAGCGCTGACGCGCTGTCCGAGGAGAGGCCCATGACCCGGTTGTCCCGCCGTGAACTGATCGAACTCAGCATCGCCTCCGCCGCGATCGCCGGCTCCGCCTCCGCCGCGCCGGCGCCGTCCGCGCTGCCGAAACTGCCCGAGGACGAGAAGCTCGGCTTCGCGCTGGTCGGCCTCGGCAAGCTCGCGCTCAACCAGCTCGTGCCGGGACTCAGGAACAGCAAGGGCTGCAAGCTCGCCGCGGTGGTGACCGGCGATCCCGCCAAGGGCGCGCGGGTCGCGGCCGAGAACGGGCTCGGCGCCGACGCAGTCTACAGCTATGCCGAGTACGACCGGATCGCGCAGGATCCGCGGATCGATGTGGTCTATATCGTCCTGCCCAATTCGATGCATGCCGAATACACGATCCGTGCCTTCAAGGCGGGCAAGCATGTGCTGTGCGAGAAGCCGATGGCGACGAGCATTGCCGATTGCGAGGCGATGATCGCGGCGGCGAAGCAGGCCAAGCGCCAGCTGATGATCGCCTATCGCTGCCATTACGAGCCGCACAATCTCGAGGCGATGCGCCGGGTGCGATCCGGCAGATACGGCAAGCCGCGGCTGGTCGTCACCGAGATGGGGCGGCAATCATCGCTCAGCGACCCGAGCGATGTCTGGCGGCTCGACAGGAAGATGTCGGGCGGCGGGGCGCTGACCGACATGGGCATCTATGGGATCAACGGCACGCGCTACCTGCTGAACGAGGAGCCGACCGAAGTCCGCGCCTGGGCGCATACCGACAAGAGCGATCCGCGCTTCAGGGATGTGGAGGACCTGATCTCCTGGCAGTTCAAATTCCCGTCGGGCGCGCTGGCGCACGGATCGACCAGCTTCTCCTATGGCGGCTGCATGAAATATGACGTGTTCTGCGAGAATGCCCGCATCCGATCGGATCCCGGCGCCTATTATGGCGGGATCAAGCTCGATATCTTCAGCCATCCCGATCAGGGCGAAGTGAAGCTTCCCGACATCGACCAGTTCGCCCGCGAGATGGACTGGATGGCCGATGTCGTGCGCGGCAAGGTGCCGATGGTCTCGACCGGCGAGGAAGGGCTGCAGGACGTGCGGCTGATGGAGGCGATCTTCGAATCGATCCGGCGGGGCGGGGCGACGGTGCGGACCGACTGGGGCTATAGGCGCGCCGTCGACCCCGCCGCTATGGTCGATGTTCCCGCCTAGCGCGCCAGCATCAATCTGGCCGAGGCGATGTGCCAGCGGCTGTCGCGCGGATTGGCGCTGACGCCCTCGATGACACGGCGGAGGCGATAATAGCCGGTGAAATGCTGGCGCTTGCCGTTCTTGAGGGTCGCCCAGACATTGACCGGCACGTCGATCCAGCGCTGGCTCATCCCGGCGTCGCCATTGCGGGGAGTACCGGTGGTGACGCGGGTATGCGCGGTGGCGGCGAAGCCGTTGCGGAAATTGGCGTAGCTCTTGCCGCTGGCGCGGCCGTCGCCATCCCATAATTGATAGGCGCCGCGGAAATTGCCGCGGTCGATCGCGGCGTAATAGGTCTGGATGACTCCGCTGGCGGCTTCAGGGCTGCCAATGCCCTGGGCGAGCGCCGGCAAAGGCGCGGCGAGCAGGGCGATGAGAAGGGGCAGGTGCATTGAAATTCTCCTTTGCGCGATCAACCGCGCTCGCGGCGCGGCGTTCCCGGCCCGGCGATCAGTCCCACCAGAAATACCACCATTCGCTGACCATCAGGCTGGCGGCGAGCGCGGCGACCGAGCCGACGCCCTGATCGACGATGTCGAGGCAATAATAGGTCTGCTCTTCGGCGAGCGCGAGTGCATCGGCGCGGGTGGCGGGGCGGCGGGCGACGCGGAGATTGAGCACGTCGTTGCTGATCCCGATCAGCTCGGCGCCGTATCGCTCGTGCCAGCGCCGCAGCACCGCGACATGGACCTCCTGAGCGGGGCATTCGTTCCAGCCGCCCCATTTGAGATAGGCAGGAGCCTCGAAGCCGTTCCGCATCGGCAAGACGAGGATATGGACACGGGCGAGCGGCTTGCCGGTCAGTACATCGCTGGCGACGGTCAGGCCCGGCTCAAGCGGCGCCTGCGCCGGCCATTCGCCATGCGCGAGCGGCGGCATCGGGTCTTCGGGCGTGCCCTGATCGGCATAGGCTCGGCGCAGCGCGTCGGGGAGGCGGACATCGGTGGAGGCGCGGACGATCGCGGCGGGATCGCGCGGCTCGCCGTCCTCGACGAACCCGCTTTCGGCGAACTGTTCGGCGACGAAGCGCAGCGCCTCGTCATCGCCGATGATTACCGGCCAGCCTTGTCCCTCGGCGCGCAGTCGCGTCCAGGTGGCGAGCGCGTCCCTCCCGCGCGTCTCGATGCGGGGATAGGGGATTTTCGACCAGTCGGGTGCCGCTTGGGCGGTCGCCTTGCCGGTGAGGCTGGCGGTGGCGCCCAGCCCGAACAGGCGCAGTAGCTGGCGACGGATCATCGGGCGATCAGCGCCGCGTCGCGCAGGCCCCGCCAGACGCGGAGCGCCTGAACCGTTTCGGGAACGTCGTGGACGCGAAGGATCTGTGCGCCGAGATCGGCACCCTTGAGGGCGAGGGCGACGCTGCCGCCCAGCCGGGCGTCGGCGGGAGCCTCATGCGAAAGCGCGCCGATCATCCGCTTGCGGCTGGCGCCGAGGACGAGGGGGCAACCGATGCCGTGGAACAGGGCAAGGCCGTTCAGCAGCGCGAGATTGTCTGCAAGCGATTTGCCGAAGCCGATGCCCGGATCGATCAGGATCTTCGTGCGATCGACACCTGCGGCGGCGACCGCATCGACGCGGGCTTCGAGCCAGTCATAGACGTCGAGCAGGACGTCCCGATAGCCGCCATCGCCGTGCGGCCCCCTGGCGGGATCGGGCGAGTGCATCAGCACCACCGGACAGGCTGCATTGACCACCACTTCGAGCGCGCGCTCGTCATAGAGCAAGGCGGCGACATCGTTGACGAGATGGGCGCCGGCGGCGAGCGCGGCTTCCATCACCGCGGCGCGGCGGGTGTCGATCGAGACGGCGGCGCCGCTGCGGGCGAGACGCTCGATCGCGGGCACGGTCCGGGCGATCTCGTCGCCTTCCCAGACATCGGCGGCACCCGGGCGAGTCGATTCGCCGCCGACATCGATGATCGCCGCGCCGGCGACGGCCATATCGGTGCCGGTCTGCGCGGCGCCGGCTGGATCGGCGATGTGCTTGCCGCCGTCGGAGAAGCTGTCCGGGGTGACGTTGAGAATGCCCATCACCTGTGGCTGATCGAGCCGGATGGTGCGCTCGCCGAGTTGCAGCGGGGGGCGAGGCGCGGAGATGCGCGCGGCGATGGCCTGGACGCGCGGATCGTCGGGCAGACCGGCGACGGGGAAGGTCTGCTGGAGAACGCGCTTGCCGCCTTCGCTGGCGATCAGCTCATAGCCGGCGAACCAGCTCAGCCCGCCGGCCAGCCGCGCGACCTCACCGTCGCGGTTCACCGGCGTGTCGGCGAACTGGACGGGGCGGAGGTAGAGCTTGGGGCTGGGTGGGAGATCGATCATGCGCACGCCTTATCAGTGCTCCTGCGAAAGCAGGAGCCCAGAGTCGCAGGCGCTACGCTTGGAACCTTCGACTCCTGCTTTCGCAGGAGTACGAGAGAAGTCAGGGCTGCGTCGCCAGCAAATAGGTCTGGCGGATCGTGTCGATCGGCTTGAGGCCGTCGGCGGCCTCGTAATGCCAATAGGTCCAGCCATTGCACGACGGCGCGTTCTGGATCGCGGCGCCGACCTTGTGAATCGAGCCGGTGGCGTCGCCGCATTTGAGCGAGCCGTCGGCGCCGACCACGGCGCGGTGCTTGCGCCTGGCGTCGGTCAACACGGTGCCGGGATTGAGATAGCCGTTCTCGACCAGCTGGCCGAAAGCGACGCGCGGCGCGGCCTTGGGGGCCTGCATCGTCGTCAGCGCCGATTCGTCGAGCGGCAAGGCGGCGTCGATGCGTTCCTGTGCGGCGGCGACATATTGGCCCTCGCGCTCGATACCGATCCAGCGGCGGCCGAGGCGCTTGGCGACGGCGCCGGTGGTGCCGGTGCCGAAGAACGGGTCGAGGACCACGTCGCCCTTCTTGGTGCTGGCGAGCAGAATCCGGTAGAGCAACGCCTCGGGCTTCTGGGTCGGATGGACCTTGTGGCCGTCCTTCTTGAGCCGTTCGGGGCCGCCGCAGATCGGGAATTCCCAGTCGCTGCGCATCTGCAATTCGTCGTTGAGGGTCTTCATCGAGCGATAGTTGAAGGTGTATTTGGCCTTCTCGCCGGTGCTCGCCCAGATCAGGGTTTCATGGGCGTTGGTGAAGCGCGTGCCCTTGAAATTGGGCATCGGATTGGCCTTGCGCCAGATGATGTCGTTGAGGATCCAGAAATCCAAATCCTGGATCGCCGAGCCGACCTTGAAGATGTTGTGATAGCTGCCGATCACCCAGATCGTGCCGTCGTCCCTGAGGATGCGGCGGGCTTCGGTCAGCCATTCGCGGGTGAACTGGTCATAGGCCTTGAGCGAATCGAACTTGTCCCATTCGTCGGTGACGGCGTCGACATGGCTGCCATCGGGGCGGTTGAGGTCGCCGCCAAGCTGGAGGTTGTAGGGCGGATCGGCGAAGATGCAGTCGACCGATTTGGCCGGCAACGCGCGCATCGCGGCGATGCAATCCTGCTGGATGATGGTGTCGAGCGGCAGCGTGTCTACCCATGCGCGCGACGTGGCCGCGCGAATCCTGCCCTTTTCAAGAACCCCCATTAACCCTCTTCCCTTGCCCGGACGGCCGGTTTCGGTGCTGAAACGGTCTCTCGTCAAGCGAACATTGGTTAACGAAAAAGCCTGCGATTCCGTTAACTTGTGGAACGTCGGGGGAACTTATCCACAGGTTGGGGCGGAAACTTATCCACAGGCACTAGGGATGGTGTGTGGCGGAAAAGACTCAGCGACTGATCCGCGACACCATCATTGCAGCTTGCCGATCCAATTCTGCGCGCGCTTGCCCACCATGGTCGGCAGCAACAGTTCGCTTATGCCGCAAAACAGTCCGAGTAGCAGCGCCAGCGCCGGATCTTGTGCGAAGCCGGTCAGCCCCTTGCCGCCAACCTCAGCGTTGACGAATCCCTTCGCCAGAAGCAGGCCGAGGATGGTCGTCAGCAGCCCCGCGAATATCAGGCGCGTTAGCGGAAGCAGGCGGTCCGTATCGGTGGCGATCAGGTCACGCAGTGTGAAGGTCGTCGTCCTGATCGCATAGGACAACCAGACGCCGCCCAGGCATCCGACCCACAGCATCATGAAGCACTGTGCGGTAAGCGGATCGACATGGATGGCCGTGAACACCGCCGATGTGCCGGCCACGAGCGCGATCGCAAGATAGGAGAGCAGGAAGAGGGCCGAAAGCGCCAGGGCGCGCTGGCCGAGATGCATGAGCCGCTGGTTCTTGATGCGCGTGCCTTCGGCATCGATCAGATCGGCGGCGACGCGATCGAGTGCCGCCTTGGCGACCTCGGGCATCGCGTTGTTTTCCAAACCCATCTGCGCGATCAGAAACAGCCGCGTATAATAGGGGCGAAACATCGGCAGCTGTGTGCCGTTTTCGGCGAGGTACAGCGTTCGCACGACGGCCAGCGCGTCGTCGATCGCCGTCTGGAGATCGCGCTGATCCCTGGGCGGCGGACCGGCCGGAATGCCGAAATAGATATCGACCGCTTCCCGCGCCGAGGGATCGGGTGGCTCCTTATCGATGGTCTCGGCCTTGACGAGATTGCCATTGGCGTCGGCCGGCCAGACCCTGTACCCGCCGACAGGCGGCACGACAGGCGGCACGACAGGCTGCGTGTCGGTCATCGGTCCGCTGATCCCTTTGGCCATTTTCCGATGATGCCGGCAGCCATGCTGACTTGGCCGGCCAGGCCGGTCAGTTGCAGGGCGATGTCCACTTCGCCCGCCTTGGCCAGCTCAGCACCGGCAACGGCAAGTTGATCGGCCTGGATCTTCAGTTCCGGCGCGCTCGGCAGATGTTCGATGTCGGGAGGCCATTTGCCGACGACTTCATTGAGAAGCGCATCATGCCTCAAATCGTCGATAAATGCCGGGTCTATCCCGTTCTCGGCAAGTTTGTTCGAAGCCTCTTCCAGGATTCTGGCTAAATCTTTCGAGTTCATACGAAGCGATCCCGGCAAATTGCTGATCGGATTTACACAACCGCACGCAACGCGCCGTTCGATTCGACTTCGGAAAGGCAGCTACAGGCTAGATTGAGGTCCGCAGGAGTCCATCGGTTTTGCGTTCGATTTGGTCTCTATTTGCGGAGGGAATCGAAATTCAGATTGTCAACGATCGACAGCCAAATAGTTCACTCGGCTGCGATCGACCGTCCAAAATCGAAATGCGCCTGCGCGACCGGGGCGAAGCTCTTGCGGTGGTGCGGCGTGGGGCCGAGGGTGCGGAGCGCCTCCTGGTGGACCTTGGCGGCATAGCCCTTGTTGCTGGCCCAGCCATAGCCGGGGTGAAGCGCGTCGAGTTCGGCCATCATGCAGTCGCGGCGGTGCTTGGCGACGATCGAGGCGGCGGCGATCGAGAGACAGAGCGCGTCGCCGCCGATCACCCATTGGCTGGTGTGCGGCCATCTGGGGCAGCGATTGCCGTCGACCAGCACCATTGCCGGAACGAAGCCCAGCGCATCGACCGCGCGGTGCATCGCCAGCATCGTCGCCCAGAGGATGTTGAGCGAATCGATCTCCTCGACCGTCGCGATGCCCAGGCCGACCCTGGCGCAGGCGAGCAGCTCGGCGCAGAGGCGTTCGCGCTTGCCGGCGGTGAGGGCCTTGGAATCGTCGATCCCCTCCGGGATGCATTTGGGGTCGAGCACGACTGCCGCGGCGACCACCGGACCCGCCAAGGGCCCGCGCCCGGCTTCGTCCACGCCGGCGACGGGTCCACCATGCGAGCGCTGGTATTTCCGTTCGAATTTCAGGTCAGGCATCGCCTAGCCGCCATGGCGGAAAGCGGCGCATTTCGCCAGCCTGATAGAGGCAGATCGGGTTGCCGGCGGGATCGCGCAGCCGCGCCTCGCGCCAGCCCCAGCTTTCGTCGCGGGGTTCGGATTCGAACCTGAAGCCCTGTTGCTGGAGATAGGCGACGGTGACGTCGAGATCGCCGCATTCGAAGAACACAACCGGGCCGCGCGCCGTCTCGTCGCGCGCCTCGATCGAGAAGGTCGCGCCGCCTTCGGTTTCGAAGCGGGCATAGCGTGGGCTCGCGCGGACGATCTGGCGCAGGCCCAGCAGCCGGTAGAATTTCTCGCTCGCGGCGATGTCGTCGGCGGGGACCGTCACCTGGTTCAGCATCGGCTCGAAGAAGCTCATATTGGTGTCGAGCCGCACCGACTGATGCCCCATCGGGCCGTGACCGCGACCCAATCCGGGCGCCTCGCGCATGGCGATGCGGACGAAGCGGCGGGCGCGGCGAACCGCCTCGGGCAAGTCCCATTCGGCGGCGAGCCCGCAGGCGATCGCCGAGGACAAGGTGCAGCCGGTGCCGTGACTGTTGGTGCTGTCGATCCGCGGATTGGTCCAGTCGATCTCGGGCGGGTCCTCTGGATCCGACGAATAGAGCCGGTCGGTGACCTGCTCGCCGCCGGCATGCCCACCCTTGACCAGCACCGCGCAGCCATGCGCCTTGACCAGTGCCCTGGCATCACCGCCGAGAGCGGCCAGTTCGGGCAGGTTCGGGGTGACGACGGTGGCGACCCGCATCAGCCGCTCGAAGGCGGCGATGGTCGCCTCGTCGGCAAGCGCGGCGCCCGAGCTCGCGACCATCACCGGATCGAACACCACCGGCACACCAGGCAGTTCGGCGAGCTTCTCCGCGACGGCGAGGGCGGTTCGTGCCGAGCCGATCATGCCGATCTTGACCGCGTCGACGCCGAGATCGCGAACTACCGCGTCGATCTGGTCGACGACCATCCTGGTGGGGATCGGATGGACGCCGTCTACGCCCAACGTATTCTGCGCGGTGATCGCGGTGATCGCGGTCATGGCGTGGCCGCCGAGCATGGTGACGGTCTTGATATCGGCCTGGATGCCGGCGCCGCCGCCGGAGTCCGAGCCGGCGATGATGAGGATTCGCGGAGTCACGCGTCGCCCTTGAAGCGCGCTTCGGTCGAGGCCGGATAGCGCGCCAGCGTCGCGCCGACGCGGGTCGGCCGGTCCATCAGTTCGCCGCCGCAATTGGGGCAGCGCTCATCGAGGGCATCGGCGCATACCGCGCACCAGGTGCATTCCATCGAGCAGATGAACGCGCCGGGCTGGTCGGCGCGAAGCGCGGTGCCGCAGCGTTCGCAATCGGGGCGCATTTCCAGCATCAGGCGGCGGCCTCGCGCACGGCGTCGCAGACGCGATCGACGACGGTTTCGACATGGCCCGGCTCGTCGCCCTCGGCCATCACCCGGATCACCGGCTCGGTGCCCGAGGCGCGGATCAGCAGGCGGCCGCCGCGACCTTCGAGCTCGGCCTCGGCGGCGGCGATGGCCGCCTTGAGCGCGGCGTCTTCCAGCGGCTTGCCGCCCTTGAAGCGGACATTCTTGAGGACCTGCGGCAGCGGATCGAAGCGGTGGAGGACTTCGCTGGCCGGCGCCCCGGCGCGGACGATCTCGGCGAGCACCTGCAGCGCGGCGACGAGGCCGTCACCAGTCGTGGCATAGTCCGAAAGGATGATGTGTCCCGATTGCTCGCCGCCGACATTATAGCCCGAGGCGCGCATCTTCTCGAGAACATAGCGGTCGCCGACCGCCGTGCGGACCATGCCGAGGCCCTGCGCGGCGAGATGGCGCTCCAGACCGAGGTTCGACATCACCGTCGTGACCAGCCCGCCGCCGGCGAGCTTGCCCTGCCGCGCCCAGCCGCCGGCGATCGTCGCCATCAGCTGGTCGCCGTCGATGACCTTGCCATTCTCATCGACGAGGATCAGCCGGTCGGCATCGCCATCAAGGGCGATGCCGAGATGCGCACCGCTGGCGACGACGGTCTCGCACAGGGTCGTCGGCGCGGTCGATCCGACGCCGTCATTGATGTTCTTGCCGTTGGGGGTGACGCCGATCGCGACGACTTCGGCGCCCAGCTCCCACAGTGCCGACGGGGCGACCTGATAGGCGGCGCCATTGGCGCAATCGACGACGATCTTGAGCCCGTCGAGGGTCAGATCCTCGGGGAAGGTCATCTTGGCGGCGTGGATATAGCGGCCGCGGGCATCCTCGACGCGGCGGGCGCGGCCGATCTGCTCGGGCGCGGCCAGCGGGACATCGCCGTCGATCATCGCTTCGATCGCCAGCTCATCCGCATCGGAGAGCTTGTAGCCATCGGGGCCGAACAATTTGATGCCGTTGTCGCGGTATGGATTGTGGCTGGCCGAGATCATCACGCCCATATCGGCGCGCATCGACTGGGTGAGCATCGCCACCGCCGGGGTCGGCATTGGGCCGACCAGCACCACGTCCATGCCGACCGAAGTGAACCCCGCGACCATCGCGTTTTCGAGCATATAGCCCGACAGACGGGTATCCTTGCCGATGACGACGCGGTGCTTGTGCTCGCCGCGCAGAAAGTGGGCGCCGGCGGCCATGCCGACCTTCATCGCCATCGCCGCGGTCATCGGGTGGGCGTTGGTCGCGCCCCGGATTCCGTCGGTGCCGAAATATTTTCTTGCCATTACCGAGCTCTCGCGGCCTTGTTGGGATCAATGCGGCGAGCAATAGCGCCGCGAACCGAAAAGGGCGAGCATGTCGCTGATCTTCCAATCCCTGAAATTCCTGCTTGGCGATCCGAACAAGCCACAGGCGATGCGTATCCTTTTCGCCCTGGTCGCGGGGCTCATCGTCGGGGCGCTGTTCGCCGGTTATGCGCCGCAGCAAGGTCTGGCCGTCGCCGACTATGTCCAGCCGCTCGGGCAGGCCTGGCTCAACGGATTGCAGATGACGATCGTGCCGCTGGTGGTGGCGCTGCTGATCACCGGCGTGACCGCGACCGCCGAGGCGGCGCAGGCCGGGCGGCTCGCGGGGCGGGCGATCCTGCTCTACGTGGTGGTGCTGGCGCTGTCGGCGGCGGCGGCTGCGATCCTGACGCCGCTGTTCCTCCAGCTCTGGCCGCTACCGCAGGAATCGGCGGCGAGCCTGCGCGCGGCGCTGGCCGGGGCCGAGCAGGTCGGCGAGGTGCCTCCGCTCGGCGAGTTCCTCGCGGCGATCATCCCGTCAAACATCGTCAAGGCGGCGGTGGACAACGCCTTCCTGTCGCTGATCATCTTCTCGCTGATCTTCGCCTTCGCGATCACCCGTGTGATCGCCGAGGCCGGCAAATTGCTCGTCAATTTCTTCGCGGCGATCCGCGACGTGATGCTGGTGGTGATCAACTGGGTGCTGTGGATCGGCCCGATCGGCGTCGGCGCGCTGGCGCTGGTGGTCGGGGCCAAGGCCGGGACGGGCGCGTTCGGCGCGCTGCTCCATTATATCGTGACGGTGTCGGCGGTCGGCTTTGTCGTCGCCCTGTTCGCCTATCCGGTCGCGATCTTCGGCGGGCGGCTGAAGTTCGGGCGCTATGCGCGCGCGGCCCTGCCCAGCCAAGCGGTGGCACTCAGCACGCAAAGCTCGCTGGCGACGCTGCCGGTGATGATCGAGGGCGCGAGCAAGCTGGGCGTGCCGGTCGCGGTCTCGGGCGTGACGCTGCCGCTGGCGGTGGCGATCTTCCGCGCGACCGGCCCGGCGATGAACTTCGCGGTGGCGATCTATGTCGCCTCATGGTTCGGCGTGCCGCTCAGCGTGCCGACGCTGATCGTCGGCACCGTCGTCGCGACGCTGACCTCGCTCGGCTCGGTCAGCCTGCCGGGTACGGTCAGCTATGTCAGCGCGATCGCGCCGGTCTCCTCGGCGATCGGCGCGCCGATCGCGCCGCTCGGGCTGCTGGTGGCGGTCGAGACGATCCCCGACATCATGCGCACCGTCGGCAACGTCACCTGGGATCTGGCGACCAGCACCTGGCTGTCGCGCCACACCCGCAACGTGCCGCTCGACGAGGCGGATGCGATGCTGCGCGAGGAGGCATGAGGACGGTATTGCCCCTGGCCTTGCTGCTGGCCGCGTGCGGGCAGGGGCCGGGCAAGGAGCCGCCCGGCAACCAGCCTGCTGAGGTCAACGCGCTCGCTGCCGAAGTCGATCAGATGGAAGGCGATATCCGGCTTCGCCAGCTCGAAAAGCGCATGGACGCGCTCGAGATGCGGATGGGCAATGTGACGCTGCGCGACGCCGATATCGACGCCCTCGAAACGCGTGTCCGCGCGGTGGAGGCGGCGGAAGCGGGCCAGCGGCTGAAGGCGAATCCGACGCCCGCACCCTAGCTATTTCATCAGCACCAGTTCCTCGGCCATCGACGGGTGCAGTGCGACGGTCTGGTCGAACTGGTCCTTGGTGAGTCCGGCCTTGACCGCGATCGCCGCCGCCTGGAGGATTTCGGGGGCGTCGGGGCCGATCAGATGCAGCCCGACGACGCGGCCGGTCGCGGCGTCGCAGACCATCTTGTAGAGCGCGCGCTCGTTGCGGTTGGCGAGCACATTCTTCATCGCCCGGAAATCCGAGGTGTAGACCGAAACCGAGCCGAGCTTGTTGCGCGCCTGGCTCTCGGTCATGCCGACCCCGGCCATCGGCGGATGGCTGAACACGGCGCTGGGGATGCAGTCATAATCGACCCGGTGCGGCTTGTTGCCGAAGATCGTGTCGGCGAACGCCTGGCCCTCGCGGATGGCGACTGGGGTCAGCTGGACGCGATTGGTGACGTCGCCGACCGCATAGATCGAGTCGACCGAGGATTTGTTGTCGGCATCGACCTTGACCGCGCCCTTGTCGTCGAGCTCGACGCCGACGTCGGCGAGGCCCAGCCCCATCGTGTTGGGCACGCGGCCGGTGGCGAACAGCACGCAATCGACTTCGACCGGATCATGGCCCGAGGTCTTGACCCTGAGACAGCCGCTGTCGAGCTTCTCGATGCTCTCGAATTCCGAATTGAAACGGAATTCGATGCCCTTGGTCAGCGAGATCTGGAGCAGGCGGTCGCGGATCGCCTCCTCATAGCCCCGAAGAATCACGTCCGAGCGGTTGATCAGGGTCACCTTGGTGCCGAATTCGTTGAAGATTCCGGCGAACTCGTTGGCGATATAGCCGGCGCCGGCGATCATGATCCGGCGGGGCAGCGCTTCGAGGTGGAAGACCTCGTTCGACGTGATGCCATGCTCGCTGCCGGGGAATTCGGGCGAATGCGGGTGCGCGCCGGTGGCGATGAGGATGTACTTCGCGCTGATCTTCCTGCCGCTGGCGAGCGTGACTTCGTTGGCGCCCGAGACCGTGGCGCGCTCGAGGATGACGTCGACATTGTTGTTGGCGAGCGTCTGGCCATAGAGGCCGTTGAGGCGATCGACTTCGCCGAGAACGTTGTCGCGCAGCGTCGCCCAGTCGAAATCGCAATCGGGAACCTGCCAGCCAAAGCGCTTGGCGTCCTTCAGATCCTCGGCGAAATGCGCACCATAGACGAGCAGCTTCTTGGGGACGCAGCCGCGGATCACGCAGGTGCCGCCGACGCGGAACTCCTCGGCGACCGCCACCTTCGCGCCATGCGCCGAAGCGATCCGCGACGCGCGCACCCCGCCCGAGCCGGCGCCAATGACGAAGAGGTCATAATCGTAATCGGCCATCGGGAACGTCCTTGGAATGTGACAGTGCAGATAGGGAGCCGGGCTTCGCGGCTCAACGCTTGCGGACGAACTCGGCGCGCAGGACGAGGCCCTTGATGCCTTCATATTTGCAGTCGATCTCCTGCGCGTCTCCGGTCAGGCGGATCGACTTGATGAGCGTGCCGCGCTTGAGGGTCTGGCCCGCGCCCTTGACGGTCAGGTCCTTGATCAGGGTCACCTGATCGCCGTCCGCGAGGAGATTGCCAACCGCGTCGCGCACCTCGACGACCTCCGCCGCCGCAACTTGCGAAGCCGGCACCCATTCGCCGCTGGCTTCGTCATAGACATAATCTTCGTCGCTCATCCAAATGCCCTCCTGATCAAATCGTCGGTCGAGGCGTCGAAATCCATGCCACCCTGGTCCGCCGCCCTTGCCATCTGCTTGCCGAGCTCGACGCCGAACTGGTCGAACGGGTTGATGCCGAGCAGCACGGCGTTCACGAAAGTGCGCTGCTCGTAGAAGGCGATCAGCGCGCCAAGGGTTCGCGGGTCGAGCCGGTCGAGGAGGAGCGTCGAGGAGGGCCGGTCGCCGGGATAGGCACGCGCCGGATCATCGGCATGCTTGCCCGCCATCAGCGCCGCGCCTTGCGCGAACATGTTGAGGAGGAGCTGGCGGTGGTGATCCTCGGCGAGGCCGTCGCCGGGCTCGATCACCCCGACGAATTCGACGGGCACCAAATGCGTGCCCTGGTGGAGCAACTGGAACACCGCGTGCTGGGCGTCGGTGCCGACCCCGCCCCAGGTGATCGGCGCGGTCGGCCAGGTCACCGTCTCGCCCTCGGCGGTGACGCGCTTGCCGTTCGATTCCATCTCGAGCTGCTGGAGGTAGCTGGGCAGCAGGCGCAGCCGCTCGTCATAGGCGAACACGCCGCGCGTCTCGCAGCCGCGCGCCTGCGTATAGTAAAGGTCGGCGAACGCGGCGAGGACCGGGGCGTTCTTCTCCAGCGGCGTCAGGCGGAAATGGCGGTCCATCTCGGCGGCGCCTTCGAGCAGTTCCTCAAACGCGTCCCAGCCGAGCGCCAGTGCGGCGGGGAAGCCGATCGACGACCATAAGGAATAGCGCCCGCCGACGCTTTCCGAAAAGGGCAGGATGCGGGTTTCGTCCACGCCCCATTCGAGCGCCTTTTCGGGCGCGGCGGTGAGCGCGATCACCTGGCCATAGGGGTCCTCGACGCCGCCCTCGCGCATCCACAGCAACGCGCTTTCGGCGTTGAGCATGGTCTCGGTGGTGGTGAAGGTCTTGGAGGCGATGGCGAGCAAGGTGGTGTGCGGATCGAAGCGGTCCATCGCCTCTTCCAACGCCACGCCATCGACATTGGAGACGATCGCGACCTGATAGCGATCCGCATCGCGGCCGAGCGCATCGACGAGCAGATCGGGACCGAGCGCCGAACCGCCAATGCCGACATGGAGGATCGAGCGGACCGGGCCGAACGCTTCGGCCTCGATCGCGTCGATCACCGCGCGCATGCGGTTGCGATAGGCGCTGGCCAGCGCGACGCTTTCCGGCGCGCCCTCGCCGCGCTCGGCGCTATGCTCGGCGGCGCGGCCTTCGGTGACGTTGACGGCTTCGCCGGCGAACAGCGCGTCGCGCTTGGCGGCCAGGTCCATTGAGCCGGCGAGCGCGGCGAATGCGGAGATCGCCTCGGCGGTCAGGTGCGTCTTCGACCAGTCGAAATGGATTCCGGCGACATCGGCGCCGAGCGTCGCGACGCGGCCCTTGTCATTCTGAAACAGCTTCGTCAGCGGCTCAGGCTTGAGTGCTTTGATCGCGGACCAATCGGGCAAGGCCATGTTCATCTCCTGTCGGCCAGACCCCCTATCGTCCCAAACCTGCCCCTGCCAGCGGGATTCACCCGCTTGACCTGATCGCCCAGCCCAAGCAGAGCAAACCCCATGGAAACCACGCCCTCCGACGAAGCCGTTCCCGCCGGCCAGGAAAACGAAGCTCCCGCCGCCGCCATGGCTGCCGAACCCAAGTCGGAATGGCGCGATCTGGGCGTTTTTCTGCTCAAGCTGGCCGCGATCGTCTTCTTCGTGCGCAGCTTCATCTTCTCGCCGTTCGTCATTCCCAGCGAATCGATGATGCCGCGGCTGCTGATCGGCGACTATCTGTTCATCACCAAATGGAATTACGGCTATTCGCGGCATTCATTGCCGTGGAGCCTGCCGCTGATCCCGGGGCGCCTGTTCGGCGGCACGCCGACGCGCGGCGACGTGGTGGTGTTCAAGGCGCCGCCGACCAACAATACCGACTGGATCAAGCGCGTCATCGGCCTGCCGGGCGATACCGTGCAGATGGTCGGCGGTCAGCTGATCGTGAACGGCAAGGCGGTCCCCAAGCAGAAGATCGCCGACTTCACCCTGCCGATCACCCCCAATTTCACCAAGTGCCAGATCAATTTCCAGACGGTGGAAAACGGCCAACCCGTCTGCCGCATCCCGCGCTTCCGCGAGACGCTCGACAACGGCAAGAGCTATGACGTGCTCGACCAGGGCCTGAAGCCGCAGGACGATACCCAGATCTTCACCGTGCCGGCGGGGCATGTGTTCCTGATGGGCGACAATCGCGACAATTCGACCGACAGCCGCTTCAGCCATGAAGAAGGCGGGATCGAATTCGTGCCGCTGGAGAATCTGGAGGGCAAGGCGGTGGTCAGCTTCTGGTCGACCGATGGCAACGCCAATTGGTTCCTGCCCTGGACCTGGTTCACCGCGGCCCGCTGGAGCCGCATCGGGGAAGGCTTTTGAGCCCCGATCTTCGGGGGTGGATTCAAAGGACCTTTGGCGAAAAGCCGGTTGATCTGGCGGCGTTCGAGCGCGCGCTGACCCATGGCAGCCAGGCGGCCGCCAACTACGAGCGGCTCGAATTCCTCGGTGATCGCGTGCTGGGTCTCGTCATCGCCGAATGGCTGTACGAGCGGTTCGCCGGTGAGGCCGAAGGGGCATTGTCGCGGCGATTGAACGCGCTGGTGACCGGCGCGATGTGCGCCGGTGTGGCACGCGAAGTCGGCGTGCCGGCCTATCTCAAGCTCGGCAAGCAGGCCCGCGATGATGGCGCGGCGGACAGCGACAATGTCCTTGGCGACGTCATGGAGGCGCTGATCGGCGCGCTCTATCTGCAATCGGGGGTCGCGCCGGTGCGGGCGTTCATCCGCACGGCGTGGGAAAGCCGCATCGACGAACATGTCCAGGCGCCGCAGCACCCCAAATCTGCGCTGCAGGAATGGGCGGCGGCGAACAACCGCAAGCCGCCCGAATATGAGATCACCGATCGCTCGGGCCCCAATCATGCGCCCAAATTCGTGGTGACGGTGCGCATCCCCAAGCTTGCCGATGCCAGTGCCGAGGGGACCAGCAAGGGCGCGGCGGAGACGGCGGCGGCGGCGGTGCTTCTGGAGAAGTTGAAGAAATGACCCAGCCCAAATGACCCAGCATTGCGGCGTGGTCGCCATTGTCGGTGCCCCGAACGCGGGCAAGTCCACCCTCGTCAACGCGCTGGTCGGCCAGAAGGTCGCGATCGTCAGCCCCAAGGCGCAGACGACGCGCGCCAAATTGCTCGGCATCGCCATCGAAGGCGAGGCGCAGTTGCTGCTGGTCGATACGCCCGGCATCTTCACCCCCGAGCGCCGGCTCGATCGGGCGATGGTCGCCGCCGCCTGGGAAGGGGCCGAGGGCGCGGACCTGATCGCGCTGGTCGTCGATGCCAAGGGCGGGATCGGCCCCAAGGTCCAGACCGTGATCGACAGCCTGGCCGGGCGCCGCGAGCGCAAGATCCTGATCCTCAACAAGGTCGATGTCGCCGACAAGCCGCGGCTGCTCGGCCATGCCGCCAAGCTCAACGAGACCGGGCTGTTCGACGAGACCTTCTTCATCAGCGCCCAGACCGGCGATGGGGTGGCGGAACTGAAGGCGGTGCTGGCCGGGGCGATGCCCGAAAGCGACTGGCATTTCCCCGAGGACCAAGTCTCCGACGCGACCGAGCGGATGATCGCCGCCGAGGTGACGCGCGAGCAGCTCTATCTCCAGCTCCACGCCGAATTGCCCTATGCGAGCGCCGTCGAAACCGAGAAATATTCGGAGCGCGCCGATGGCTCGGTCGAGATTCACCAGCAGATCATGGTCGAGCGTCCCACCCAGCGCGCGATCGTGCTCGGCAAGGGCGGCAGCCGCCTCAAGGAGATCGGCAGCCGCGCCCGCGCCGAGCTCAGCCGGATCATGGGTGTTCAGGTTCATCTCTATCTTCACGTGAAAGTAAGGCCGGAGTGGCAGGAAGACCGCTCGCTTTACCGTGAAATAGGGCTGGACTGGGTGGAATGAGCGAAAAGCTGAAGGTCGCGATCGTACAGGATGCCCCGGCGCCGCTGGCCGTGGCGCAGGGCATGGAGAAGGTGGTCGCCAAGACCCGCGAGGCGATCGAGATGGGCGCGCGGGTGATCGCATTCGGCGAAGGGTTTCTCGGCGGCTATCCGGCCTGGCTCGATCATGTACCGGCGGTGTCGCTCTGGGATCATCCCGGCACCAAGGAACTGCACGCGCTGCTCCTCGCCCAGGCCATTCGCGGCGACGATCCGCGCTTCGCCCAGCTGCAATGGGCGATCGATATCGCCGGGGTTGCGGTCTCGGTCGGCGGCTTCGAGCGGATTCGCAACAGCCTCTACTCCACCCAATTCCTGTTCCGACCCAAGGCGCCGGTGCTGCGTCATCGCAAGCTGATGCTGTCTTCGTCCGAGCGTTTGTTCCTGGGCTCGGGCGATGGCTCGACGCTGGAAGTGCACGAAGCGCCATGGGGCCGCCTCGGCCAGCTCGCTTCGGACGAGCATTGGATGCCGCTGACTCGCGCGGCGATGCATCATGCCGGTGAAGCGGTGCACGTCGCCGCCTGGCCGACGCTCCACGACATCTCGATGCTGGCCTCGGCGCACTATGCCTATGAGGGCCGGACGTTCGTGCTCGCCGCGGGCACGGTGCAGGACAAGGCCGAGATGATCGCCGGCTATGAGGCTGCGGGCGGCGACGGCTCGGCGCGCAAGCTGCTCGATCGCCTGCCCGAGGGACAACTCCAGCATGGCCGCAGCGCGATTATCGCGCCCGACGGCGTGGTGCTCGCACAGGCAGGCGAGCAAGCGGAGATTTTGTTCGCCGAACTCGATCTGGGCGAGATCCCGCGTGGCCTGGCGACGCTCGATACCGATGGCCAGCATGCCCGGCCGGATGTGTTCGAGCTGCGGGTCGATCGCCGCACGCGGACGGGGATCGTCGATGTCGCCGACGATGATGCCGGCGAGGGCGAGACTCGGGCTGCTTGACGGCGGTTCTCCTGCGAAAGCAGGAGCCCAGGGCCGAGAGCGCGTGTGTTTGCAATCCTGAACCCCTGCTTTCGCAGGCGAACGATTAGCCTAGAACTTCATCAACCCACTCCGGCACCAGCTTGCCAGCCGGACCCAAGCGGCTTTCGCCGAACCACGCGCTGCCTTCGGACGGATCGAGGTTGAGCTCGAGCGTCCGGCTCCCATGATATTTGGCGGTCTGGACGAACCCGGCGGCGGGATAGACCGCGCCGGAAGTGCCGATCGAGACGAACAGATCCGCTTCGGCCAGCGCGCGCTCGATACCCTCCATCCGATATGGCATCTCGCCGAAGAAGACGATGTCGGGACGCAGCGCCGGTTCGCCGCAATCGGGGCATTCGGCCCTGGGCGGCAGCGAATCCTCCCAGTCATGGCGGATCCCGCACAAAGCGCACAGCGCCGATTTGAGCTCGCCATGCATGTGGATCAGCCGCTTCGCGCCCGCACGCTCGTGGAGATCATCGACATTCTGCGTCACGATCAGCAATTCGCCCGGCCACGCCGCATCGAGCCGGGCCAGCGCCAGATGCGCGGGATTGGGCTCGACCGACGCCAGCTTTTCGCGCCGCGCGTCGTAGAAGCGGTGGACCAGCTCGGGATCACGCGCCAGCGCCTGTGGCGTACAGACATCCTCGACGCGGTGCCCCTCCCACAGCCCGCCGGGACCGCGAAACGTGGCGATGCCGCTCTCGGCGGATAAGCCGGCACCGGTGAGGATGACGATGTTGCGGAGATCGCGCATGGACGGTTCCTTACCGCCCGCCATGCGCTTGCCGCAAATCCCGGCCTAGTTGCGCGCATGCTTTCCCTCGCCATCGCCTTGATCGTCCAGGATCGCACGATGCTACCCGCACCCGATGACGATGCGACGCGGACCGCCAGCAAGGCGTGCGATCCGAACGGCGAGGAGATCACGGTGTGCGGCAATACCGACATGTCGCGTTTTCGCAGCGGCCCTCTCGACGATGCGCGCTGGGCGGAGAAACCGGTGCGGCCCGATTTCAAGCTGCCCGGCGGTGGGCGCGGGAGCGTGCGCGCGGCCAACCGCAACGTCGGCGCGGTTTCGGCGCCGGCCGCCAAGGTGACGCTGGCGATCCCGCTCGGGCGCAGGCGCGCCAAGAAATAACTTCTGTTGCGCTGGCGCGCAGCTATGCCACAGACACGCGCATGATCAGCATCGGTATCTATGGCAGCCTCGGCCGAATGGGGCAGGCGATCGCGGACGCGGCGCCGGGGCTCGGCGCGCGGATCGCGGGCGGGGCGGACGCGCAGGACGATCCCGCGATCATCGCCGCCGAGGCCGATGTGCTGGTCGATTTCTCAGCGGCCAGCGCGATCGAGGCGCACCTCGCCGCCGCGCGCGCCGCGCGCACGCCGATCGTGATCGGTACCACCGGCCTCAGCCAGCGCCAGCATGACGCGATCGATGCCGCCGCGCGCGAGATCGCGGTGCTCCAGACCGGCAATACCTCGATGGGCGTCGGGCTGCTCGCCCGGCTGGTTCGCGAGGCGGCGGCGCGGCTGGGTGAGGGCTGGGACATCGAAATCGTCGAGATGCACCACCGCCACAAGGCCGACGCCCCTTCGGGCACCGCGCTGATGCTCGGCAAGGCGGCGGCCGAGGGCATGGGCACGACGCTTGCAGAGGCGCAGGTCACCGACCGCGCCGGACTGACCGGCGCGCGCGCGGGCGGCACGATCGGCATGGCGAGCCTGCGCGGCGGATCGGTGGTCGGCGATCACAGCGTGATCTTCGCGACCGCCGGAGAGCGCATCGAACTGATCCACCGCGCCGACGACCGCGCGATCTTCGCGCGCGGCGCGGTGCGGGCGGCGCTCTGGCTCGCCGGGCAGAAGCCGGGACGCTACACGATGGCCTCGGTGCTCGGGGTGTGAAGAAGGCGGACATAATCGAATTCTTCGCGCGGCTGGCGGAAGACAATCCGCATCCCGAAACCGAGCTCGAGTACGTCAACACCTATACCTTGCTGGTCGCGGTGGTGCTGTCGGCGCAGGCGACCGATGCCGGCGTGAACAAGGCGACCCGGGCTTTGTTCGCCGAGGTCGATACGCCCGCCAAGATGGTCGCGCTCGGCGAGGCCGGGCTCAAGCGGCATATCAAGACGATCGGGCTGTTCAACACCAAGGCCAGGAACGTCATCGCCCTTTCCGAAGCGTTGATTCGCGATCATGGCGGCGAAGTACCCGAAGATCGCGAGGCGCTGGAGAAGCTGCCCGGCGTCGGGCGCAAGACCGCCAATGTCGTGCTCAACACCGCGTTCGGCCATGAAACCTTCGCGGTCGACACGCACATCTTCCGCGTCGGCAATCGCACCCGTCTCGCGCCGGGCAAGACCGTGCTCGCGGTCGAGAAGAAGCTGGAGAAGGTGGTGCCCCAGCCCTTTCGCCTCCACGCTCATCACTGGTTAATCCTGCATGGCAGATACACCTGCAAGGCCCGAACCCCCGAATGCTGGCGATGCATCGTTTCCGATCTCTGCCCGTTCGAACCCAAGACCCCCGCGCCGCGCGCGAAGAGCCACGCCGGCGCCAGCCAGAAGGAACGCTGATCATGCGCATTCTGCTCGCCGCTTCCGCCCTGATCTTCGCCGCCGCCCCCGGCAGCGCCAGCAGGCAGGACCTTCCGCCCGCCACGCCGAGCGGCGATCCGGTCAGCTGCGTCACGCTCACCCAGATCAAGGAGACCAGGGTGCGCGATGGCCAGACGATCGATTTCGTGATGCGAAACGGCAAGGTCTATCGCAACACGCTCGACGGCGGCACGTGCCCGCAGCTGGGCTTTGAGAAGCGCTTCGCCTACAAGGTCAGCGGCAACCAGCTTTGCTCGGTCGATACCATCACCGTGCTGACCGAACCCGGGCTGAGCCGGGGCGCGAGCTGCGGCCTGGGTCAATTCCAGCCGGTGACGCTGGCCGCGGCTTATTGAGGCACTGGCGCGCGCCCGTTCGCTTTGCTAGGCGGCGCTCAGGCACCCGTAGCTCAGCTGGATAGAGCGCTGCCCTCCGAAGGCAGAGGCCACAGGTTCGAATCCTGTCGGGTGCGCCATTTCTTTCTTTGAGATGCTCGCATGAGCTCGCGCGGCTACCCGGCCTTGCGGATCCTGACGGGATCGATAGGGCCACGATTTAATTGATGGTTGTCGGAAAGTTTGCGCCTTGGGGCCATCATCGAACAGCGGCCGACGATCCCGGGCCTCTCAATCTGTCAGAACATTTCGATAGCGGTAAAGCACGTCGTTGAGAATCGTGGGCCAGCGATATTCGGCTGACGCACTTGCTGCGTCGCGCTGCATCGCTCTACGGAGGTCGGGAGCATCGATCAGCATTTCCGTGGCATCCGCGAACGCCGCCGGCGTCGGCGCGACCAGCAGGCCCGAGCGGCCATGATCGATCAGCGCCTGGGCGCTGCCGACATCGGCGCTGACTACCGCCACACCTGAAGCCATCGCCTCGAGGTTCACATTGCCGAACGCTTCGGTGATGCTGGGATTGATGAGAATATCGGCGCTGGCGATGGCGCGGCCGAGCGCGGTACCTTCGAGATGGCCGACGAACAGCGCGTCTGGGAGCAATTCGCGCATCTTGCGTTCGGCCGGCCCTATGCCCACGATCAGCGGGCGCAGGTCATGGCCGCGTTCGCGCAGTTCGCCGATCGTGTCGGCAAAGACCTGAATACCCTTTTCGATCACCAGTCGCCCGAAGAATAGCGGGACAATCTCGTCATCGCGATAGCCGTGCGCGCGGCGCCAGCCGAGGTTGCGCAGCGCGGGCGAGAAGGCGCTGGGATCGATGCCGCGGCCCCACAGCGCGATGCGCCCGGGCTTGACGTCCATTTCGATCAGGCTCTGCGCGCACGACTGGTTGGGCGCGAGAACGCAATCGCTGCCGCGATAGAAGCGGCTGAGACGGCGCTCGGCCCAGCGGCGCAGCATCCCGAGGCCGTAATAATCGAAATAGGTCTCGAAGCGGGTGTGCAGACTGGCGACGATCGGCACGCCAATGCGGCGCGCGAAGCGCTGCGCGGCGGTGCCGAGCAGATCGGGGGCCGAGACATGGATCAGGTTGGGGCCGAAGCGACGAATATCGTCCTTCACCGCTTTGGGCAGGCCCAGCGCGATGCGGAATTCGCTGCGTCCCGGAATCGGCACCGAGCGCACCGAAACGAGATCACCCGCCGGGGCGAAGGCGGGCTCGGCAATCGTCGGCGAATAGACGCGCACCGCCGCGCCCTGCTCGATCAGATGGGCCACTAGCTTGTTGAGCGCGCGGTTGGCACCGTCGCGCACGCAATTATAATTGCCCGAAAACAGGGCGATGCGCAGCCCGGCGCCAGGCTTGTCGTTCGCGGCGCGGGGGAGCTCGCCGCTGCCGGCCAGGCGACGCGATGGGGCACGGATGGGCTCGGCGGCAGGACCGATCGGCATGGGAGAACGCGCACGCATGGCCAAGGCATTTGGAAAGCTGATGGGGCGGTTGATCATGATTGTTACTGGCTGACGCCATGATGATGGCCGGATGACGATTTCTTCATCTTCGACTGGAGAGTGCAGTGGCGATACGGGCCGCCAGCCGCGCCGATGAGGAAACCGTCCGCGCCGTCCTGGGCGAAGGCGACGACGTCCGAGCCGTAACGCAGCGCGATCGAACCTTGCCGCCGTTGCAGCACATAGACCTGGTTGGCCGCTTCGACCCGAGCGAGGGAGCCGTTAAGCGTGACGGCGAAGCCGCTGCCGTCGTGGCAGCGGAAGCTGCGCAACTCTGGCGAAGCAATGGCGCAGGATGCCGAGAACGGCAGCGCGATCAGGGGCGCCGCCCATATCGCGTATTGCCGTTCCGCCCGCGAACCTCGTTTAAAATCAGCGGTCATTATACAGGATGACGACGGACACCGCCCGCCGGTTCTGCGCATGACTCGCCTCGTCGGAGCCGAGCACCTCGGGGCGTTCCTTGCCATAGGTGAGGGTGGTGATCCGGCTGGGCGCGATGCCCTGAAGGATCAGGAAGTCCGCCGCCGCCCGTGCGCGGCGCTCGCCGAGCGCGAGGTTATATTCGCGGGTGCCGCGCTCGTCGGCATGGCCTTCGACCGAGAAGGCGACCTGCGGGTGCTGGCGCAGCCATTGCGCCTGGCGCGTTAGCGTGGCCCGTGCCTCGGCCGACAGCATATGGGCGTCGAAGGCAAAGAAAACGCGATCCGAGCCGGCGCTGGCCGCAAGATCGGCCTGCAGGCGCTTGAGCGCGGGATCCTGCTCGTCATTGCCATAGGGGTCACCACCGCCCGGCGTCAGTTCGCTGACATTGCCCGGTGTCGCGCGCTTGGTGCAGCCGCCGAGCATCGCCGCGCCGATCAGGACCGCAACCATCAAACGCCTCTTCATATTCGCCTCCGGGAAATGCTTCGGAAACATCCCCTAGCGGCGGCGGCGGAGCAGGCGTTACTATAGGTTTTTTATGCATGTACCCCGGCGGCGCGCGATGCCTATTTCACCCTTGGAACGCAGGATCGCCGCCCAGCGGACCCTGGACTCCCAATGGAGGCTGCGTTTCCACCACGACGGTGGGTATCCCGAATCTTCTCGGCCGATGCCCACCGTCGCGGACCAGCAGGACGACGATTCCGCGATGACCTCTCCTTGGACCGCCTTCCGATCCCGGTTCCTGCGCCCGCATTTGCATCTCGATCGCGGCGAGCTGCTGGTCACCGCGGCGACCCTGGCGCTGTCGTCGCTGGCGGCGTTCGCGGCGCATGACTTTGGCGAGGTCGCCTCGGCGCTGGTGTTCGTCCTGGGCATCACCATTGCCGGCGCGCTTTCCGGTCTCGCCTCGGCGCTGCTCGCCGCGCTGGCGGCATTCCTCATCTATAATTTCTACCTGACCGAGCCAGCGCTGACCTTCCGCCTCGCCACCGGCGGGGATATCGCCCCGCTGATAGTCTTCAATCTGTGCGCACTGGTCTCGGGCGTGCTGGCCGGGCAGCTCAAGGACCATGCACAGGCGGCGCGATCGAGCAATCTCCAGCTGAACAGCCTGCTGGCGCTCAGCCAGGCGCTGCAGGTCGCGCAGCGCCAGTCCGACATGATCGCGACGATCGAGCGCGCCGCGCACGAGATCCTCGGCGCGCGTGTCGCGCTGTACCGGATCGAAGGTGATACGCCGCGCAGCCTCTCACCGAGGCCGGTCGAGCCGGAGTGGCAGGTGTTCGCCGAGTGCGTGGCCCGGCAGGGGATGCTGGTCGAGCGCGGGCTGATGGGGTTGTGCCTCGATCCTCGCGATGCCAGCCTGGTACTGGTGCTTGAGCCGCTGCGCCCGGCGGGAATCAAGCCCGCGTTCCTCGAAGCGCTGGGCAACCTCATCGCGCTGGCGCTCGAACGCGCCGCGCTCGCCGAGCGGATCGCCGAAGCGAGCGCGGCGGCGCGGGCGGAGGAGTTAAAATCGGCTCTTCTCGCCTCGGTCAGCCACGATTTCCGCACACCGCTGACCGCGATCAGCGCCTCGGCATCGAGTCTCGTCGCCTATAGCGAGAAGTTCGATCCCGCCACTGCGACGCGGCTGTTGCGTGGCATCGTCGAGGAATGCGAGCGGCTAAACCGCTACACCGCCAACCTGCTCGAGATGAGCCGGATGGAGACCGGCGGCGGCGCGCAACCGCTGCAGATATTGAGCGCTGCCGAGATGGCCGCCGCCGCGCTCCAGCGCGTCCGTCCCCGCGCGGGGTTACGGGAAATGACCTTGACCGCGCCCGACGACGATCTCCTCGTCGCCGCCAATCCGGCGCTGTTCGAACTGGTGCTGATCAACATCCTCGACAATGCGATCCTCTACAGCGGGGAGGATGCGCGGATCGTCGTGGCGATCCAGAGCGAAGCGGGAGCGTGTCAGATCGATATCGCCGACAATGGTCAGGGCATTCCCGAACATGCCTTGCTCCGGGTGTTCGATCGCTTCTACCGTGCCGGGCGCAGCGAGACGACAAGCCGGGGCAGCGGTCTGGGTCTCGCCATTGCCAAAGGTTTCGTCGAGGCGCTCGGCGGAACGATCGCGGCGAGCCTGCCCGGGATCGACGGGCAGGGGACACGCATTACCATCCGGCTGCCCTTTGCCGAGTTCTATGGCTGATGTCCCAGATTCTGCTCGTTGACGACGAACCCTCGCTGATCGCGGTACTCGAGCCGGTGCTGGAGGCGGCGGGACACAGCGTCCGGATCGCGTCGGACGGCACCCAGGCGCTGCGCATGGCCGCCGATCTCGATCCAGAGGTGGTGCTGCTCGATCTCGGGCTGCCCGATATCGACGGCAAGGACGTGCTGCATGCGTTGCGCGCGACCAGCGCGGTGCCGATCATTGTCATCTCCGCGCGCCACCAGGAGGCGGAGAAGATCGCCGCACTCGATCTCGGCGCCGACGACTATGTCAACAAACCCTTCGAGATCGGTGAGTTGATGGCCCGCATCCGTGCCGCGATCCGTCGCAATTCGAGCCTCAAGAGCGCGCCGACCGTCTATCGAGGCGGTCCGCTGGAAATCGATTTCGTCGCCCGCCGCGTGACGCTCGACGGCGAACCGACCAAGCTTTCGCCGAAGGAGTATGACCTGCTGCGCACCCTGGCACTGAGCGCCGGGCAGGTGGTAACCCACAAAAGGCTGCTGGCGGCGGGCTGGGGGGCGGAGAGCGCCGACAGCCAGTATCTGCGCGTCTATATCGGCCTGCTGCGCCAGAAGATCGAGGAAGACCCTAGCGACCCGCGCTTCCTGATCACCGAACCGGGGGTGGGATACCGGCTGGTCAGCGGAAGCTAGACCAAACCCGCCGGACCCGTCGATCGCGTATATTCCGCCAGAGAGATCTGCGTCACAAATCCGGGATCGCGCAGCCGTTCGGCCTTGCCGATCCTTTTGGCCGCAGGGCCTTGCGGGGTGCCGGGCGTGGGCCTAGCTCCCGTCCATGACCGACTCCGCAAACGCGCTCGATTATGCCGAGCGCCATATCGACGACAGCCTCGACCGGCTGTTCGCGCTGATGCGCGTGCCCTCGATCTCGACCGATCCGGCCTATGCCGAGGAGTGCCAGCGCGCCGCCAAGCTGCTTGCCGACGAGCTCAACCAACTCGGCTTCGAAGCGCGCGTCGCGCCGACGCCGGGGCATCCGATGGTCGTCGCGCATCATGATGGCCCAGACGGCGAAAACGTGCCGCATGTGCTGTTCTACGGGCATTACGACGTCCAGCCGGTCGATCCGCTCGAATTGTGGAAGCGCGATCCGTTCGATCCGGTGATCGAGACGCGCGGCGATGGCGCGAAGCAGATCGTCGGGCGCGGGGCGTCGGACGACAAGGGACAGCTGCGCACTTTCGTCGAGGCGTGCCGCGCGTGGAAGGAGGCCGCCGGGCGGCTGCCGTGCAAGGTCACGATCCTGTTCGAGGGCGAGGAGGAATCGGGCTCTAAGAGCCTGGAGCCGTTCCTCCATGCCCATGCCGAGGAATTGAAGGCCGATTTCGCGCTGATCTGCGACACGCTGATGTGGGATACCGAGACGCCCGGGTTGACCATCGGCCTGCGCGGCATGGCGGCGGGGCAGGTGACGGTGCGCGGGCCATCGCGCGACCTCCACTCCGGCCTTTATGGCGGAGCCGCGCGCAATCCGATCCAACTGCTCAGCACGATCCTCGCCGAACTGAAGGACAAGGACGGCCGCGTAACCCTCGCCGGCTTTTACGATGGCGTGCCCGAGGTCGGCGAAGCTGTCCGCGAGAGCTGGGACGCGCTCGGTTTCGACGACACGGAATTCCTCGGCGAGATCGGTCTCAGCGTGCCGGCCGGCGAGAAGGGCTATGAGGTGCTCGAACAGGTCTGGGCGCGCCCGACCGCCGAGATCAACGGCATCTGGGGCGGCTATACCGGCGAGGGCTTCAAGACCGTGATCCCCGCCGAGGCTCATGCCAAGATCAGCTTCCGGCTGGTCGGCACGCAGGATCCGGACAAGGTCTGGGCGGCGTTCGAAGAACATGTTCGTTCGCGCCTGCCCGCCGATTGCACCGTCGAATTTGCCGGGCGCGGGCCGGGCAGCCCGGCGGTGAGCGTATCGAGCGACAGCGGTCCGCTGACGGCGACGCGCGCCGCGCTCGATGCCGAATGGGGCAAATCGGCGCTGATCGGCTGCGGCGGCGGCATCCCGGTGGTCACTTCGATTTCGAAGATCCTCGGCATGGACACCGTGCTGGTCGGCTTCGCGCTGACCGACGACAATATCCATTCGCCCAACGAGAAGTACGATCTCAAGAGCTTCCACAAGGGCATCCGGTCCTGGGTGCGGATACTGGCCGAAATCGGGGCAATGCGACCCGATTAAGCACAACACGTCCGTCACCCTGAACTTGTTTCAGCATCCAACGTGCAACAAGCTGGAACAGGGCTTGCTGAGCGCTGGATGCTGAAACAAGTTCAGCATGACGGGGGTGAGGGATGACTAGGTTCGCATGGATGGCGGTGTTGGTGCTGGCAGGCTGCGAGCCTGCGCCTGTCGCGACCATCGCCAATCAAGCTGAGGTGTCGACCAACGCTGCAGAGCCCGCCGCTCCCGCTCCGGTCGCGACTTCGTCGGCAGTGGCGGCGTCGCCGATGGCGCAGTGGCTGGTCGGGGCCTGGTCGTATGACACCAGTTGCGCGACCGATTTCATCCTCCATTACAATGCCGATGGCACGCTCCAGAATGGCGAGGATTCGGGCCATTGGGCGATCGACGGCGACAAGGTCACCGAGACGATTTCGGAGCGTTTCGAGATGGGCAGCGATGCGCCGATCAAGCTCGACCGGCCCGAGACGCGCAGCTACACCGTCGCGCAGATCGACGCCGACAAGGGCAATCTGACCTTCCAGGGCAAGAAAATCCCGATCCTGCGCTGTTGACGCGGAAGACGCTGCGCACGATAGCGGCGATATGGTTCCCCTTTCGTTCGCTGGCCATGATTTCAAGGCGCTGGCCGAAGGCGCGCTCTATTGGCCGGCACGGCGGGCATTGCTCGTCGCCGATCTCCATTTCGAGAAAGCGAGCTGGTTCGCGGTGCGCGGCCAGATGCTGCCGCCCTATGATTCGATCGCGACGCTCAGCGACGTCACCGCTCTGGTCGATCGCACCGATGCCCGCGAACTCTGGTGTCTTGGCGACAGCTTTCACGATTCGGCCGGCTGCGAACGTCTCCCCGACCAGGCCCGGGCGATGCTGACCGCGCTGACCGCGCGGCTCGACTGGCGCTGGATCACCGGCAATCACGATTCCGCGATGGTAGATCATTGCGGCGGCGCCATCGAGGAGGAGGCGTTGGTCGACGGGCTGGTGCTCCGCCACGAAGCCGAGCCGGGCGATCCGCGCCCCGAGCTATCCGGGCATTTCCATCCCAAGCTGCGGCTGCGACTGCGCGGACGGCATGTCGCGCGGCGCTGTTTCGTCGCCACCGAGACCAAGCTGATCCTGCCCGCTTTCGGCGCGCTCACCGGCGGGCTCGACGCGCATCACCCCGAGATCATTCGCGCGGTGGGGCACAAGGCGCAGGCGCTGGTCGCGCTCGAAACCAGGTTGTTGCGCTTTCCGATCGCCGCCTAGCGCCGGATAACCTCGCCCGCGCAGCTGATCGTGGCGGTGCCCCGGACCTTGCACTCGGGGTTACCGAGGATCGTCACGGAACCGTGCCCCGATGCGGTGACCTGCGCGGTATAGCGCACGCCGATGACGAGTGGCCCGTAGCTCTCCCATAGCAAGGTCGCGTCATTGGCGAGCAACCCGCTGCCATCGACGGTACCGCCCACCGCGCCGCGGATGCGCAGGCTGGTCGCGGTGCCGGACAGCTTGAGCATGCCCATGCCGTTATGCGCGACGAAGAGTTCATCGGCGCGGATTGCGGCGACGTCGAGCGAACCGGTGCCTTCGAGCGATAGATCGATGCGCGGCGCGCGCATGTCGCTGACATGGATCGCCGCGCCACCATTGGCGACGATCCCGCGCAGCAGCGGCGTCGCGATGCGGATCCGCGTCGTCCGTGGCGTATCGTGTTTGCGGACCGCGAAGCCGCTCGCGCCCGAGTTGACGATCAGGGTACTGCCCTGGACCTGCAGCGACAGCCGGTCGAGCGCGGCGGGGTCGCCCTCGGCGGAAGCGCCGCCATTGCCGGGGACGATCTCGACTTCGAAGGGGCCGTTGATGCGAACCCGGTCGAAGCCGGTGACCATGTAGCGGCGCGCATCGCCGGGCGCGCCGGCGGCGGTCAGACAGAGAAGCGAGGCGAGAGCGAGGGCGCGCATGCCGCACCCTCGCACCCGATCCTCACGCCATCAAGAGCAGTGCGCCTCGCCCGATCCGACGGTGTTGACCGCGCATTTGGCGCCGCCGGTCAGCGTGACGTCGCCCGATCCGACGATCGAGACCGCCGCGCCGCCCTTGATCACGCCGCGCATGTCGCCCGAACCGGCGATCGAGACTTCGCCGCTATTGGCGGTAAGGCCGCTGGTATCGATATCGCCCGAACCGGCGATCGAGGCGGCAAGCTTCTCGGTCGTGCCCTTGGCCGAGATACTGCCCGATCCGGCGACCGACAGGGTGGCGAGGCCGCCCTTCAGCTCGGCAATGTCGATATTGCCCGATCCCGAGATGGCGGCGGACACGTCGCCCTCGGCGCGCTCGATGCTGAGATCGCCCGATCCGCTGACGCCGGCGGAGCTCAGCTTGGGCATCACGACGTGGATGCGCGCGCCGCGGTCACGGTCGAAGAACGAGCCGCGGCTATCCTTGCGGGTGATCCGCAGATTGCCGCCCACGACTTGGATATCGAGCTGATCGAGCACCTTGGGATCGCCCTCGGCGGTGACCGAGAAGGCGTTGCCGATCTTGACGTCGACATCGTCGGGGCCGCCGACATCGACGCCGGTGAAGCCGGTCGCCGCATAGGTACGCGAGGCGCCGGGACCGCTCGGGGCGATGCTCGCGCCGCCTTCCTTTTCCCATTTGGATTGGCAGGCGGCGGTGCCTGCCAGCAGCGGCACCAGGGCGATCATCAACAGGCGCATCATTCTCTCCCGAACTACGTGTATTGCACAAACAATACACTGATTGCCTTAAAAAGAAAAGGGGCGGCGAGTTTCCCCGCCGCCCCTTTGTATATCGGTTGTCCAGCGCGCGATTAAGCCGGAACCTTGTCCTTGTTCCAGACCGCGGCCGCGACCTTGAGGATCTCGACGATCTTCACCAAGGCAGCCGGCTCGTCGATCTGCTCCATCGCGGCCAGTTCGCGCGCGAGGCGCGACGCCGCTGCTTCGAAGATCTGGCGCTCGGAATAGCTCTGCTCGGGCTGATCCTCGGCGCGGAACAGGTCGCGGACCACTTCGGCGATCGACACGAGGTCGCCCGAATTGATCTTGGCTTCATACTCCTGGGCACGGCGCGACCACATGGTGCGCTTGACGCGGGGCTTGCCCTTGAGCGTCTCGAGCGCTTCGCGAAGCGTCTTGTCGCTCGAAAGCTTACGCATACCGACGCTTTCCGCCTTGTTGGTCGGAACGCGCAGGGTCATCTTCTCTTTTTCGAAGCGGAGGACGTACAGTTCGAGCTGCATCCCCGCGATTTCCTGTTTCTGAAGCTCTATGACACGGCCAACGCCGTGCTTGGGGTAAACGACATAATCGCCGACATCGAAGGACAGCGCCTTGGCAGCCATGTGCGTGCAACCTTTCCGTGAATAAACCGCCCCGACGATTGCGGCGTCAGCCCGAGCGCGATAGACGGCCGGGCTGGCGATCGGGGCAAACTGATTTGCTTCTCCAGGCAAAGACGGTTTTTCGTCTTCGTCCCGATCCTTTTAACACGCCCGCAATAAAATTACCACACCCGCGTCACTGTGCAGGTGCGGAAAATTACGGTTCTCCGCAGCCTTTTCGCCCCTCTGGACGCTGCGGACCGTCGATTTTTCGATTTTCAGGTCAAGTGCGCGACTCGGCGCGTCAGCTGCCGGTGCCCGGTTCCGCCGAGAAATATTTTTCGAACTTGCCCTCTTCGCCCTTGAACGCGTCGGCATCGGCGGGAACGTCGCCCTTCTGCGTCACGTTGGGCCATTCCTCCGAATAGGTGCGGTTAAGCTCCAGCCACTTCTCCAGCCCGTTCTCGGTATCGGGCAGGATCGCCTCGGCCGGACATTCGGGTTCGCAGACGCCGCAATCGATGCATTCGTTGGGATTGATGACGAGCATGTTCTCGCCCTCATAGAAGCAATCGACCGGACAGACCTCGACGCAGTCCATATACTTGCACTTGATGCAGGCATCGGTGACGACATAGGTCATGGCAAGCGGGCCCCTTGGTACGAACGATTTGGCCTCTGCTATGCCCCTCGATTCCCCCCGTCAATCAATCGGCGCTTCCTGCGAGACGTTCTCAGTTCTGAGGTCCTGATAGCAGGCCAGCGCCTCCGCCGGAGGGCCGCGCCGCCGGGGTAGCGCCTCGACGCGGAGCACGCGGACCTTGCCGAACAGCGGAAAGGCGAGGATGCATCCAACTCGCACCGGCGTCGAGGAGCGCTCGATCCGGCGGCCGTCGATGCGCAGCAGGCCCTTTTCGGCGATCGCCTGCGCGGCGCCTCGCGTCTTGGCGATCCGCGCGAACCACAGGAAGCGGTCCAGCCGCATCGTCTCGCCTTCAGCCATGGCGCAGGCTCGCAAGCACGGCGAAGGCGTTATCGGCGGTCGGTGCCTTGGCGGGTGCGACTGGAGTCAGCCCGTGCCAGATCCAGTGTTGCGGCTGTCCCTCACGGACCCTGGCGGCCTTGAACCCCAATTGCGCCATCAGCCGCGCCAGCGTCTCGGGCTTGACCCCCATCGAGGTGGCGAGCGCGAGATCGGGTGCGAACGGCTTGCGACCTTTCCGGCTGTCATGCGCGGCGCGGGCGATGCGCTCGACCAGATCGACGCGCACCGCCTGCGCGCCCAGCGGGCGATAGCCGTGCGGCAGATCGGCGCCGGGCGCGCCCCGGGGCAGCACGGTCGCACCGTCAGGCGGAACGTCGCTCAGTCCCATCAGCTCGCGCCGCCACCGTGCCGCTTGCGGCTTGAGCAGGGCGGGCGCGAACAAATCGAGCGTGCCGATCGTCACCCCGATCCGCCGCAGGGTCTTGCGCGCATCCGGCGCAAGCGCATCGATCAGCCGCGCGGCGGCGCGGCGCGGTAGCAGTCCGCCCGCCTCCAGCAAGGCGCCCGCCAGCGCGCGCAATTCGCCGCTCGCCGCGCTGTCGCGGGTGGCCGCGTCGAGCCTGGCGAAGACCGGCAGATACCGGGCAAGCTGCGCCGCGAACCACGTCTCCAGCCGCTCGCGCACGGCGATGCGGGCGGGCGGATCGAGCACGTCAAGGGCTCGGTCGAGTGTGATCTTCGGCCGGGCGAGACTGGCACCGGGCCCGAGTTCGGCGACCGCCAGACCCCGCCATTCGAGAAGCTTGCCGTTCAGCGCCAGCGCGTCGTCTTCGGCATCAGCCAGCGCCGCACCGCGCTTGCGATATTCGCTCGCCAGCCGCTTTTCCGCCGCCGCCAGCAGCATCTTCCTGTCCGCGGCCCGCGCCTGCGGATCGACCTTGAAGCGGAAGCCTTCGAGCGAGCCCAGCACATGCTCCTCGACGCTGACTTCGCCCTCCGGCCCGATCGTCACCGGCAGGTTCGAGGCATCGGCGCCGATCTGGCGGAGCAGCACGGTGGTCCGCTTGTCGACGAAGCGCTGGGTCAGGCCGGCATGCAGCGCGTCGGACAGTCTTTCCTCGATCGCCCGCGTGCGCCCGGCCCAGTGATGCGGATCCTCCAGCCAGTCCTGGCGATGGGCGATATAGGCCCAGCTCCGCGTCGCGGCGATGCGCCCGGCGATGGTCTCGACATCGCCGCCCATATGGTCGAGCCGCTGGATCTCGTCGGCGAACCATTGGTGCGGTACATGCCCGCGCCCTTCGGACAAATGCCCGAACAGCCGCCCGACGAAACGGGCATGGGGATCGACGCCGAGCTTGCGGAAATCGGGCAGACCGCACGCCGCCCAGAGCCGCGCGACCATGAACGGCGAGCGCACGCGGTCGCGCACCCATGCCTCGTCGGCCAGCCGCTTGAGCACCGCCAGATCGATCGCCTGTGGCGCCGCGCGCAGCACTTCATGCTCGGGCTTGGCCTCCAGGCTGGCGATCAGATCGTCGATGCTGGCAAAATCCGGCTCGCCCTCGCGCCAATAAAGCCTTTCCAGCGGCCGCACCCGGTGCGCCTCGATATTGAGCACTTCCTCGGGCGTGAAGGCGTTGGGCCCTTCCTCGTTCAGCGCCCCGAACGTCCCGTCTTTCTGGTGCCGCCCGGCGCGACCGGCGATCTGCGCCATCTCGGCCACGGTCAGCCGGCGCTGGCGGCGCCCATCGAACTTGGTGAGGCTGGCAAAGGCGACATGGTGGACATCCATGTTGAGCCCCATGCCGATCGCATCGGTGGCGACGAGATAATCGACCTCGCCGGCCTGGAACATCTCGACCTGGGCGTTGCGGGTGCGCGGAGACAGCGCCCCCATCACCACCGCCGCGCCGCCGCGCAGGCGCCGTAGCGTCTCGGCCACCGCATAGACTTCCTCGGCGCTGAACGCGACGATCGCGCTGCGCCGCGGCAGCCGCGACAATTTCCTGGCGCCCGCATAGCTGAGCGTCGAGAAGCGCGGCCGGCCGATGATCTCGGCATCGGGCACCAGCGCCCGCAGCATGGGTTTGAGCGAATCCGATCCCAATATCATCGTCTCGGCGAAACCGCGCGCGCGCAGCAAGCGGTCGGTAAACACATGCCCGCGTTCGGGATCGGCGCCCAATTGCGCCTCGTCCAGTCCGACGAACGCGAACTCCCGCGCGTTTCTGCCGTCGGCTCCGGCCAACATGCCGCCACTGAGCGGCATCGACTCCGCGGTGCACAGGAACCATTTCGCCTTGGGCGGGAGGATCTTCTCCTCGCCCGTCACCAAGGCGACATGCTCGGCGCCCTTCAGCCGGACGACGCGGTCATAGACCTCGCGCGCCAGCAGCCGCAGCGGGAAACCCATCATGCCGCTGGCGTGCCCGCACATCCGCTCGACGGCGAGGTGGGTCTTGCCGGTATTGGTGGGGCCGAGCACGGCGGTGATCGGCGAACGCGCGAACTGACTCATTACGCAGTAAGATCGTCGCGAGTCGCGCGAATCGCAACCATTTGCTGGCGGTCGGGCAAGTTAACCACATTGGTTTAGTTAGCAGATTTGGTGAAAGCATCCCTTCATCTTCGGTGTGGCACAACTCATCGCAGGTGGGACACCCATGGGTGCTGCTTAATTTGACTTTAACGTGCCTCCTCCACAGTGATCGTACCCGGAGCCGGGGGATGCGGCATCATTTGCGGACCGATTTTGGGGGGCGTCAGCCTTTGTTCGTGCGTAGCGATGACAGCAGCGGGATGATCGGAGGCGCCGGAGCTGGCGTCCTCGCGCCTGCGCCCCAGGTGTTCACCGCCAAATTCCGCCGCCGCTTCTCCGATTTCGATGTCATGCCCGATCTCGGCTCGCGCATCGGCACGCTCACCTGGTATCGCGGCGCCGCCACCTGCATCGGCCTGTGCGCGCTGACGCTTCTCCTCGCGCCCGGCTTCGAGAACCCGATCTACGGCACCGTTCCGCCCAAGATGACCGGCGCCGAATTCGACGCGACCCGCGCGCAATCGATCCTGCCGCTCGGCCAGGGCGCCACCACCGGTTACCGCGTCGCCGCGTCGAAGCTGGTCGCGCCGCTCACCGACACCCCCGAACGGCCGATGATCAATCTCGATGTCAAGCTCGCCTCGGGCGATGCCCTGCTCGGCGCGCTGCAGCGCTCGGGCGTCGGCAAGGGCGATGCGAGCGCGATTGGCGCGCTGATCACCAAGGCCGTGGCGCTGGGCGATATCCAGCCCGGCACGATGCTCGATCTCACGCTTGGCCGTCGTGTCGACAAGTCGCAGCCGCGCCCGCTCGAAAAGCTGGCGCTGCGCGCGCGATTCGATCTCAAGCTCGAAGTGGCCCGCAATGGCGGTGGCCTGAGCCTCAAGGAAATCCCGATCGCGATCGACCGGACGCCGCTGCGCATCCAGGGCACGATCGGCAGCAGCCTCTATCGCTCGGCGCGCGCCGCCGGCGCTCCGGCCAAGGCAGTCGAAGCCTATATCAAGACGCTGGCCAGCCGCGTGCCGGTGTCGCGGCTCGGTTCGGGCTGCAAGTTCGACATCATCATCGGCCAGGCCCGCGCCGAGACCGGCGAGGTCCAGCTCGGCAATCTGATGTATGCCGGGGTCAGCGGCTGCGCCAACAATGTCCAGATGCTACCCTGGGAAGCCGACGGCAAGACCTCCTGGTATGACGGCGCCGGCAAGGGCGAGACTACCGGGATGATGGGCATGCCCGCCAATGGCCGCTTCTCCTCGGGCTTTGGCATGCGCCGCCATCCGATCCTCGGCTATACCCGCATGCACAAGGGCATCGATATCGCCGCGGCCTATGGCTCGCCGGTCTATGCCGCCGCCGATGGCACCGTCCAGATCGCCGGGCGCAGCTCGGGCTATGGCAACCTCATCAAGATCAGCCATGGCGGCGGCAATGGCAGCGGCTATGGCCATCTCAGCCGTATCTATGTCCGCCCCGGGCAAATCGTCCGCAAGGGTCAGCAGATCGGCGCGGTCGGCAATACCGGCCTTTCGACCGGCCCGCACCTCCATTACGAATGGTATCGCAACGGCGTCGCGATCAATCCGCGCTCGGTGTCGTTCAGCTCGACCAAGCAGCTGACCGGCGGCGACCTCGGCCAGTTCCGCGCCAAGCTCGGCGCGATGCTGGCGGTGCCGGTGGGGCATGGCCTCGAAACGGACGACGACTGAGTTTTAGGCGCTCTCTCCCTGGAGGGGCGGAGAGCTGTCCTACATCGCCCGAACCTGTCATTCTTCCCGCATGACCGTCGCGCTGTGCTTCGCCGCCATTTTTGCTGGCGCAGCATTGTTACATCAGCGCGTAACGAAATTTCACAACCACCGTGAAAAGTGCGAAGCTAAGCCGCACTTCTCCAACAGTAGCGACTTATTTGCCCTGCGAGCGCCAACGGCGAATCGTGCGGTCGAGGATCTGATCCTCGCCACCACTCTCGCGCCACAGCTCGCTGAACAGCGGGTCTTCGGACGCCGGGCGCTTATTCTCTTCGAGGTTGTCGAACAGCAGACGGATTGGGGTCGAGACGCCTTCGCCGACCGCGATGCACTCCCGGTTACGCAGTGCCGGAATCGAATCGAGAAAGCCGCGCGCGCCTTCGGGCATCGCCGCCTTGACGAAGGCCTGGTCGCGCTCGTTGTTGAGGCGCATCGACAGGATCGTGCCGCATTGCGAGAGCACGCCTTCGGCCAGGTCCGACGGGCGCTGGGTGATCAGGCCCAGCGAGACGCCGTATTTGCGGCCTTCCTTGGCGATGCGGCTGAGGATGCGGCCGACCGAGGACCCGTCGGCGTTGCGCTCGTTGGGGACGTAGCGATGCGCTTCCTCGCAGACGAGCAGCACCGGCCGCTTGGCCTCGCCGCGCGACCAGATCGCGAAGTCGAACACCATGCGGCTCAGAACGGCCACCACGACCGACGTGATCTCGCTCGGCACACCGGAGACGTCGATGATCGAGATCGGCTTGCCCTCGCCGGGCAGGCGGAAGATGCGGGCGATGAACTGCGCCATCGTGTCGGCGACGAGCATGCCCGAGAACATGAAGGCATAGCGCGGATCGGCCTTGATCTCGTCGATCTTGGAGCGGAGCCGCAGATAGGGGGCGGTGTCGGTCGCCTTGTCCATCTTGCCCATTTCGAGCTGGATGATCTGGGTCAGGTCGCTGAGCAGATACGGAACCGGCGCATCGACGGTGAGCTTGCCGATCTCGGCGGCGAGGCGGTTCTTCGACTTGGCCATGAGCAGGCATTTGGCGAAGATGTCGGCATCGACTTGGCGGTCCGAGCCCTGGGTGGTCAGGAAGACCTCGCAATGCTCTTCGAAGTTCATCAGCCAGTACGGCATCTGCAGGTTCGAGACGTCGTAGAGCGCGCCGGTGTTCTTGAAGGCGCTGGCATATTCGCCGTGGGGATCGACCATGACGATATGGCCCTGCGGCGCACGTTCGCAGATGCGGTGAAGGATCAGCGCGGCGGCGGTCGATTTGCCGGTGCCGGTCGATCCCAGCAGCGCGAAATGCTTGCCGAGCATCGAATCGACATAGAGCGCGGCGCGGATGTCCCTGGTCGGATAGACATGGCCGATTTCGATATGGGCGCGGTCTTCGGCGGCGTAGATCTGCTTGAGATCGGCGGTCGAGACCGGGAACACCGGGCAGCCCGGCGTCGGATAGCGGGTCACGCCGCGGCGGAATTTGTAGAGCTTGGCCGTAAGCCGTTCCTCATCACCTTCGCCAAGGAAGTCGATCTGCGCGGCGATATGCTCGCCGTCGAGCTTCAGGGAACGAATATTGGCGATCAGCCAGGTCGAGCCGACGCGCATCTTGACCTGTGCACCGACCTGGCCGGCATTGGCGATGGCGTTGTCCGAATTGCCGCCCAGCGCCTCGATGGCATCGGGGTCGAGCAGGATCTGGCTCGACGAGCCGGCGATTTCCAGCACCGCGCCGATCGGCTGGATGGCGGCACGCGCGGGTGCGGCAGCGTCCGAAGAAAGAGGCGTCGCACCTTCGAAATCGCGCGCGCCGAACTGGCCTTCCATCGGTTGCTCCCCGTTGTCAGGCCCTTTTTGCGCGCGGGAAGTAAAGATACGGTGTGTTTTTCGGTGGTTAGAAAACGCGTGGCGGCAGCAATGTGCGTTCAATCAAAAACGCCGCCAGATCGCGCCCGCGCCCCAGCCGAACAGGATTGATAACGCTACCGCGACGATCCCGTAGATCCAGCTATGATCCTCGGCGCTGGTGGCGATGAAGCGCTCGAAGCCGGACTTGCGGATGTCGATCGGACGCACCGCGGCGGCGAGGACGCGGCCGTCGCGGATCAGGAAGGTCTCGGCGGTGAATTTGCCGACCGGCACGCGCGCCGGAATTTGCACGCGGGCGCGATAGAGCACGCCGTCGGTGATCTCGACCGCCTTGGGTGCCTCGTAATAGAGCCCGGCCCGGGTGCGCAGATCGACCAGGCCCTTGTCGAAACGGTCCTGCACCGCCGGCGCCGCGCCCGATGCGGGGGAGAGTTGAAGGCTGTCGACGCCGAGTTCGTAGATCGCCCGGGTGCGCTCATCGACAAGGGTACGGATCGGTTTGGACGAGGCGACCGCGAAGAAACTCGGCGCCGAGCGGTAGCGCATCCGCTCGGCATTGACCCAGATGCCCGCGACCTTCTCCTTCTCGCGGACCTGCACCGCCTGGGTCGGGCCCTTGACGACTACGACGATGTCGGCCGGTTTCTCGCCATCGGCGGGCGCGCGGCCGCCGGGATAGAGGATCGCGCCGAACAGCAGCAGCTCGGCGCCGGTAAAGGAATATGCGATCTCGATATCGCGCTGCGAGACGTCGGGCACCAGCACCGGCTTGGGGCCCGTCTGACTTTGGCCCATCAGCAGCGGCGCGAGCAAAAGGGCCGCGAGGCGCTTCACAGCAATTCGACCGTATAGATGTCGTCGGGACGCCAGGCGAGGCCGAGCAGCATCCGCAGCGCCACCGCCAGCACGATGATCGCCAGCGCCAGCCGCATATATTCGGGCTTCATCTTCTGGGCGAAGCGCGCGCCGATCTGCGCACCAACCACCGACCCGACCAGCAGCAGCGCGGCGAGGACGATATCGACCGCTTTGGTGGTGGTGGCGTGGACCATCGTCGCGGCGGCGGTGACGAACAGGATCTGGAACAGCGAAGTGCCGACCACGACCTGCGTGCCCATGCCGAGCAGATAGAGCATCGCTGGCACGAGGACGAAGCCGCCGCCGACCCCGAGCAGTACGGTCAGGATGCCAGTGAAAAAGCCGAGCAAAAGCGGCGCTAGCGGCGAGATATAGAGACCCGAGCGATAGAAGCGCCAGCGCAGCGGCAGCATCGCCACCAGCGGATGATGCCGGCGGCGGCGCGGCCTCGCCGCCGCGCGACCCTGCGTCACGCGGATCGCGCCGATCGATTCGTGGAGCATCAGTCCGCCGATCGACCCGAGCATCAGCACATAGAGAATCGCGATCACCGTATCGATCTGCCCGCTCGCCTGCAGGATCGTGAACAGCGCCGCGCCGGCCACGCTGCCGATCACGCCGCCGGCGATCAGCACCAGACCCATATGGATATCGACGCCGTCGCGGCGGAGGTGCGCGAACACGCCGGAAACGCTCGCCCCGGTCACCTGGCTCGCGGCCGAGGCGGCGGCGACGGTGGGTGGAATGCCGTAGAAGATCAGCAGCGGCGTGGTCAGGAACCCGCCGCCGACGCCGAACATCCCCGAGAGGAACCCGACGCCCAGCCCCAGCGCGGCGATGACCAGCGCGTTGACCGAGAGATTGGCGATCGGAAGGTAGAGGTCCATTGGCTGAGCGCGATACCGCGTCGCGCCCGGCGGTGCAAAAGGCTTGGCGCTAGAAGTCGCCGCCAATCGTCAGCGCCAGTCCCGAACCTGGCCGCGCGCGGCCGGCGATGCGCTGGCGCCAGTCGAGCGAGAGGCGCGCCTTGCCCAGCGACAGCGTCGCCGACGGACCAATATCGAGCCGCTGCGCGTCACGTTGCGCGCCGCCCCATACGCCGGCACCGAGCGAGATGCGCGTCAGGACCGGGTGGGTGATGCGGATCGCACCGTCGGCATAGGGGTCGATCCGCCCGCGCAATATCCCGCCGGCCTGGCCATAGCCTTCGAGGCGGAGGGCCCTGGTCTCGCGGTACAGCCCGGCGACGATTCCGGCGCCGGTGCCGCCCACCGCACCATCCACGCCGGTGCGCTGCTCGATTGCGATCCGGACCGGCGCCTTCCACGGTTGCCATTCGATTCCGATCGCGGCTTCGCCGCCCCTGCCGGCGAGCGGCGCGCTGCCGCGCGCGAACAGCGCTATGCGCTGTCGTGGCGCCAGCAGATACGCGATTCGCAAACCGGCTTGACCGCCACCCAATTGCCCGCCCGGCGCTGTGCCGGTACCCTGACCACCGCGTGCGACGAGCCATCCACTTGCGGACCAGCGCTCTGGCGGAGAAGCGGTATGCGGTGGCTGTGACAGCACGACTTGTGGCGGCTCGAAACGGTCGGGTGCCTGGGCGCTCGGTAGCGACGGTATCGTCAGGGTTTGCACCGTAAATATCGGCTGGACAGCGAGGGTCGGTAAAATGGGCCTGGTTTCGATACGGCGTGGCAGGCTCCTGCCAAGGTGATGCGCGGGTAGACGCAGCGCAAAAGGGGTTTCGGCTGCCGGAGTAGTCGGTGGCTTGGCAACTGGTCTGCGGGCAAGCGGGACCAGCGCCTCGATCGCATCAGGCAGGGAGCCGGTCTGCGGCCACAACCATGCCACACGCGCGCCTACCCAAATGATGCAAACCAGCCCGACGAAGCGAATCGGTCGGCCGCGTGCGGTCACGCGGTTACGCGCTCAGGATGGTCCGGGAACTGATGATCGGTCTTGTCCCAGCGCGGCGTCGCGCCGGCCAGCATCGTCACATACGCCAGCAACGCTCGCCGCGCCGCGAGCAAGGCGATGATATTGCCAATAAAGACGCGCGGCACCGACCACATCGCCTCGCGCCAGCCATAGCCGCGCCAGACGAACAGTGCGCGGACGAGCAAACGCCAGCCGAGCAAGGCGATATTGACCCACAATAATGCCTGCATCAGCGGGGGCAATGCGGGCGGGGGACTGCTCGCAAAGATATGCGCGCCGACCGAGGTGCCCCAGATCACCAGCGCGCCATAGGCGATCGCCAGCACCGGCATCGCCAGCGTCGCGCGGCGGTCGCGCATCCGCATCCAGTGATCGCCGATATCACCGGCATGGCCCCAGCCGATACGGTCCCATCCGGCCAGCGCGATGCCATTCAACCAGCGCGCCTTTTGCCGCACTGCTCCGCCCAGCGTGTCGGGGAAATAGGCGCGCACCGCGACCGGACGTCCGCCCGGCCGCTCGGCGACGCGGGCGAGCGCGGTTTCGCCGCCCATCGCCGCCACCGTCAGCCCCAGTTCGTAATCCTCGGTCAGGCTGGTCGCATCGAAGGGCACGCCGCCGCGCGCATCGGCGATCCGCTCGAGCATCTCGCGGCGCACCGCGCAGCCGACCCCGGCGAGCGGCATTCCCGCGCCCAATGCCTGACGGACGACCAGCGACTTGGCATGCGCTTCGGCGAATTCGTCGCAATAATGCCCGGCGACGAAGCGCGAGCGCGGATGCGGGAGCGGCAGCACCGGCAGCTGGACCGCGGCGTAGCGCCGCAGCCATTGCGCGTAGACGCGTAGTTCCAGCGGGTGGACGACATCCTCGGCATCGTGGAGCACGACCGCCGAGACCGGCGCGCGCTCGGCAATTTCGTCGCGGAGCATCGCTCGCCACAGCGCATTGAGGCAATCGGCCTTGGTGGTCGGCCCTGCCTCCGCGCCGATCACCAGCCGGACGCGATGATCGTCGCGAGCGACCACCGCGACGGCTTCGATCGTGGCGCGATCGTTGGGATAGGTGCCGACATAGAGAAGATAGTCGCCATGATCGAAGCGGGCGAGCGCGGTGTGTAGCATCGCGCCGATCACCGCTGATTCGTCCCATGCGGGAATGAACACCGCGATCCGGCCCGGTGGCGGCGCGTCCTCCGGCGAGGGCGTGCCGCGCGGCGGGCGCAGCCGCGCCTTGAGCCGCCGCGCGGCGTAGATCACATCGATCGCGAGATCGTCGAGCCCGCCGACCAGGAACCACACCGCCGCGAACAGTGTCGCCTCGCGCGCGGCGGCATCGATCGCCGCGATCCAGATTCCCCCATCCACCGGCTATCCTCCCCAAAACGGAGGGAAAACCATCCGAAACGGAGTCGCAATCGGGGATGGGTCCGAAACGGATCAGCCGGCAAAGGTTAATTCGCAGTTGGACTAGTTGTCCGCGCACGATAGGGTGCTTCCCGCTGCCACAGGGGAAGTTGCCATGAAGCTCGTTGCTCGGCTCGGGATATTGGCGCTTGTCGCCGCACCGTTTGGAGCGATCGCCGCCTTTGGCGACAGCAGCCCGCAAGTCGAAATGGCGACACCCGGCGTGGGCAATGGCGCGATCGAGCGCTTCACCGCTCGCTTCAACACGGCGATGGTGCCGCTCGGCGATCCGCGCGCGGCTTCGCCCTTCACGGTTGAATGTCCGATCGGCGGCGAGGGCCGCTGGGTCGATCAGCAGACCTTCGTCTACGAGTTCGCCAGCCCGCTCCCCGGCGGCATCACCTGCAAGTTCAAGAACCGCGACAAGCTCAAGAGCCTGTCGGGCTATGCCGTGGTCGGCCAGTCGGAATTCACGGTCGATAGCGGCGGGCCGATCGCCCGCGAAGTGCTGCCGAGCCGCTATGGCAGCGAGATCGAGGAAGACCAGGTCTTCCTCGTCTCGGCCAATCTCGCTCCCGATCCGGCGTCGGTCGCGGCCAACGCCTATTGCGCGGTGGACGGCGTCGGCGAGAAAATTCCGGTCGATGTGCTGCCGGCGGATACCGCGCCGAAATTGCTCGCCGATCTCGGCACCGATCGCTGGGAAGTGCAGAGCTTCCTGAACGATTCGGGCTTGCCGCAGGCGCTGCCCGCCGCCGCCGAGGATCGCGCCAGGGCGCTCGCCAGCGTCGTCGCGCTCAAGTGCCGCCGTCCGCTGCCGCCTGGTCGCGATGTCGCGGTCGTCTGGGGCAAGGACATCAAGAGCGCGTCGGGCCGCGCCGCCGGCGCCGATCAGCGTTTCGACTTCACTGTGCGCAAGCCGTTCGCGGCGCGCTTCGAATGCTCGCGGGTCAATCCGCAGGCGGGCTGCAACCCGGTCAAGGATGCCTGGGTGCGCTTCTCCGCGCCGATCGCCAAGGCGCAGGCCGAAGCGGTGCGGATCACCCTGCCCGACGGCAAGCAGCTGACCCCGATCTTCAACGACGATGACAAGAACAAGGCGTTTGTCGGCGACCTCAAGTTCAAGGCGCCGTTGCCGGCCGCGCTCACCGCCAAGCTGAGTCTGCCGGGTGATGTGGTGGATGAGAGCGGACGCAAGCTTTCCAACGCAGAACGCTTCCCGCTCGACGTGAAGTTCGATGCACCACCGCCGCTGGTGAAATTCGCCGCCGACTTCGGCATCATCGAAGCGAAGGCGGGCGTGCCGACGCTGCCGGTCACGGTGCGCAACGTCGAGGCCGAGCTGGGCGGCAGCCGCATGGATGTCGGCGGACAGAGCCTCAAGGTCGAGGGCGGTGACGGCGAGATCGCCAAATGGCTGCGCGCGCTCGACGATGCCGCCGAGGATAAATCCGACGAGGTCAAGCAGGGCAAGGAAACGGTCACCATCAATCAGACCGGCGCCAAGCCGTTGCTGACGCCGGCCACCGGCAAGCCGTTCAAGCTCGGCCTGCCGGGCAAGGGCAAGGAATTCGAAGTCGTCGGGATTCCGCTGGAGAAGCCCGGATTCTATATCGTCGAGCTGGCATCGCCGATGCTGGGACAGGCGCTGCTCGGTCGCAACGCGCCGCGCTATGTCGCGGCCGGCGCGCTCGTCACCAATATGAGCGTGCATTTCAAATGGGGCCGCGAGCAGTCGCTGGTCTGGGTGACCGCGCTCGATACCGGCGCGGGGGTCAGCGCCGATGTGCAGGTGACCGACAGCTGCACGGGGCAGGTGCTCGCCAAGGGAAAGAGCGATGCCTCGGGACGCTTGACCGTCCCCGCCGGGCTGCCCGAGCCGGAGACCTATGCGAGTTGCGAGAACGGTAACAATTCCCCGCTGATGATCTCGGCGCGCAGCGGCGACGATTTCAGCTTCACCCTCACCGAATGGGGTCAGGGGATCCGCCCGTACGACTTCGATTTGAATTATGGCTACAGCGCCGCCGAGGACGTGTTCCACACCGTCTTCGATCGCGCCCTCGTCCGGCAGGGCGAAACGATCCACATGAAGCATATCGTCCGCAAGCCGATCGCCGCCGGCTTCGGCATGTCGCCGGCCTTCACCGGCAAACTGCGCCTGTCGCACCGCGGATCGGACACCAATTACGATCTGCCGCTGACCATCGACGCCAATGGCGTCGGCGAGACCGAATGGACCGCGCCGGCGGGCGCCAAGATGGGCGATTACGATGTCCAGGTGCTCGTCAAGCAGGGCGGCGAGGACAAGACGATCTGGACGCAGCAATCGTTCAAGGTCGATGAATACAAGCTGCCGACGATGCGCGCGACGGTGAACGGGCCGAAAGAGGCCGCGGTACGGCCGGCCTCGCTGCCGCTGGACCTTTTCGTCGGCTATCTCTCGGGCGGCGGCGCGGCCAATCTGCCGGTCGAGCTGCGCGTCGGCTATTACAATAGCAGCGACACGCCCGACGGTTATGAAGGCTATAGCTTTGGCGGCCGGGCGATGACCGAAGGCACCAAGCCGATGGACGGCGAGGGCGAGGACGAAACCGTCCAGTTGCCGCCGACCCAGACGCTGCCGGTCAGCTTGGGCGGCGACGGCACGGCGCGGACCACGGTGGAGGTACCGCAGACCTTCGAGCAGCGCACCTCGATGGCGATCGAGATGGATTATCAGGACGCCAACGGCCAGATCCTGACCGCGTCGCGGCGCATCCCGATCTATACGTCCGCAGTCCAGCTTGGCATCAAGACCGATGGCTGGCTGATGAAGCAGGACGATCTGCGCCTGCGCTTCGTCGCGCTCGATACCTCGGGCAAGCCGCTCGCCAACCAGTCGGTCTCGGTCGAGCTCTACAGCCGCGAGATATTGACCGCACGGCGGCGGCTGATCGGCGGCTTCTACGCCTATGACAACCAGATGAAGACGACGCGGCTGAGCAGCACCTGCTCGGCGACCACCGACGCGCAGGGGCTGGCCCAGTGCGCGCTCGATCCGGGCGTATCGGGCGAAGTCTATGCGGTGGCGACCACGAAGGATGCCAACGGCAATGTCGCGCGTGCCACCCAGTCGGTGTGGCTGGTCGGCGACGACGACTGGTGGTTTGGCGGCGACAATGGCGACCGCATGGACGTCATTCCCGAAAAGACCTCGTACAAGGCCGGCGAGACCGCGAAATTCCAGGTCCGGATGCCGTTCCGCGACGCGACCGCGCTGGTGACCGTCGAGCGCGAAGGCGTGCTTTCGAGCTTCGTCGTCGGGCTGACGGGCAAGGATCCGGTGATCGAAGTGCCGATGCCGGCCGCCTACGCCCCCGATGTGTTCGTATCGGTGATGGCGGTGCGCGGGCGCGTCTCGGGCTGGAGCCAGTGGACCGCCGACCTCGCCAAGAACTGGGGCATGCCGTTCTCGAAGGACGGGCCGAGCGAGACGGCGACGGTCGATCTCGCCAAGCCCGCCTATCGCCTCGGCATCGCCAAGGTGAAGGTCGGCTGGGAAGGGCATAAGCTCGATGTCGCGGTGAAGGCCGACAAGGCGACCTATGGCGCGCGCAACACCGCGGCGGTCGACGTTACGGTCAAGACCCCTGACGGCAAGCCGGCGGCGACTGCGGACGTCGCGTTCGCGGCGGTCGATGAGGCGTTGCTCCAGCTCGCGCCGAACGACAGCTGGGATGTGCTGACCGCAATGATGGGCGATCGCCCGATCTCGGTGCTGACCTCGACCGCGCAGACGCAGGTCGTCGGCAAAAGGCATTACGGCAAGAAGGCGGTCGAGGCCGGCGGCGGCGGTGGCGGCGATCTCTCCGGGCTCAACCGCGAGAATTTCCAGCCGGTCTTGCTGTGGAAGGGCAAGGTCGCGCTCGATACCAATGGCCATGCCCGCATCGACGTGCCGCTCAACGATGCGCTGTCGTCGTTCAAGCTGGTCGCGATCGCCACCGATGGCGCGCAACTGTTCGGCACCGGATCCGCCAGCGTCAGAACCTCGCAGGATCTGTCGATCTATGCCGGCGTGCCGCAGCTTGTTCGTACCGGCGATACGTTCGGCGGCATGTTCACGCTGCGCAACGGTTCGAGCAAGCCGATGAAGGTGACCGCTACGGTCGAGCTCAGCCCCAAGGTGGCGACGGGCAAGGCGCTGACGGTCGAGATTCCGGCGGGCGGCGCCGCGCCGGTGGTGTGGAACCTGACCGCGCCGGCCTCGGCGGGGCAGGTGACCTGGACGGTCTCGGCGCGCTCCGAAGACGGCAAGGCGACCGACAGGGTGACGACCGTGCAGGAGATCATTCCCGCGGTTCCGGTCGAGACCTGGGCGGCGAGCCTGGCGCGGATCGACGGCGGGACCAGCTTCTCGATCGCACCGCCGGCGGGCGCGTTGCCCGGCTTCGGGATGGTCGAGGTCAGCCTCGCCGATACGCTCGCGCCGCCGCTGCAGGGCGTGCGCGACTATATGGCGGCCTATCCCTATAGCTGTCTCGAGCAACGCACGTCGAAGGCGATCGCGCTGGGCGATACCGGCGCGTGGAACCTGATCGCCGGCGAGATGCCCGCCTATCTCGATAATGACGGACTGCTGCGCTACTTCCCGGGCGACTGGCCGGGTTCGGAATCGCTGACCGCCTATATCCTCGCCATCACCTCGGAAGCGGGCCTGCCGCTTCCCGAAGGGCCGCGCGCCAAGATGATCGAGGCGCTGAAGGGCGTGCTCGACGGGCGGCTTCGCCATGAGGATTATGGCGATGTCCGTCTCCAGCGGCTGGCGGCGTTCAATGCGCTGGCGCGCGCGGGCGCGGCAACCCCCAACATGGTCGGCCAGGTCGGGATCGGCGTGGCGGAAATGCCGACATCGTCGCTCGCCGATTATGCGGTGGCGCTCGGCAAGGTGTCTGGCCTTGCCAATGGCCAGCAGCTTCGCCTCGACGCCGAAGCCACGCTGCGCAAGCGCCTGGTCTATGAGGGCACGCGGATCGACATCTCGGACAAGGGCAATATGCCGTGGTGGCTGATGGCCTCCGACGACGAAGCGGCGATCAAGGCGCTGTTGTCGACGCTCGGCCGCCCCGGCTGGCAGGACGATACCGCCAAGATGATGGTCGGCCTCGCCATGCGCCAGCAGCGCGGCCATTGGGATACGACGCCGGCCAATGCCTGGGGCACGATCGCCGCGCGCAAGTTCATGGCGGCGTATCCGGCCGAGGCGATCGCCGGGATCACGACGGCGACGCTCGGCAGCGCGACGGTCAGCCGCAGCTGGCCGCTGCTCGAGCCGCAGCGGCTGTTCACGCTGCCGCTGCCCGCGCAGACCACCCCGCTGGCGCTGACCCAGTCGGGCGGCGCCGGACCGTGGGCGTTCGTTCGGGTCAAGGCGGCGGTGCCGCTGACCCAGCCGCTGATGGCCGGATACAAGGCGACCAGGAAAGTCGAGGCGGTCAAGCAGGCGGTGCCGAACGCGTGGACGCGCGGTGACGTCGTCAAGGTCACGATCAGCGTCGAAGCCTCGGCCGAGCGCAACTGGGTTGTGATCAACGATCCGGTGCCGACCGGCGCGACGATCGTCGGCAATCTCGGCGGCCAGTCCGAGATGCTCGGCAGCCAGGGCGGGACCAGCGACGGCGTATCCCCAAGCTATATCGAGCGCGGACGCGAAGCGTGGCGGGCCTATTATGGCTGGGTGCCGCGCGGCAGCTTCACCATCTCCTATGTGATGCGGCTCGATGCGGCTGGGACGTTCAGCCTGCCGGCGACGCGGATCGAGGCGATGTACTCGCCCGAGATCCGCGCGCAGATCCCGAACCAGCCGATGGTGGTCGCCCAGCGGTGAAGGTTTATTGCCGTCATCCCCGCGAAAGCGGGGATCCAGAGCCAAGTAGTGTATCGCCCGTGACCCTGGGTCCCCGCTTTCGCGGGGACGACGGGTTGGGGATATGTGCGCCGCGCTGAGCCATGCGCGGCTGGAAAGAATCCGAAGTCTGGCGAGAGCGGCTCAAGCGCGCCGTCCGCTGGATCGACGACACGCCCGAGCGGTTGCACGGCTGGTTCGGACGGCAGCGCGAGGCCTGGCGGGAGCGCGGCTGGCGCGGGGTGATCACGCCCCGGCGAATCGTGCTCGGGTCCAGCGCGGTGCTGCTGGCGGGCTTCACGACCTTGTGGTGGACGACGCTGCCGCCGGCGATGCCGGGCTATGCGGCGGTACGCGGGCATTGGCAGGCATCCGAGGCATGGCTCTATGACCGTAATGGCCGGCTGATCGATTCGACGCGCGTCGATTATCGGGCGCGGCGGCTGGCATGGGTGAAACTGGAGGATGTGTCGCAGGTCGCGCGCGACGTGCTCGTCGCGGCCGAGGACCGGCGGTTTCGCTCCCATGGCGGGATCGACTGGCTGGCGACGTTGGGATCGGTGCGCGCGCGGCTTTCCGGGCAGCGGGCGCGCGGGGCCTCGACGCTGTCGATGCAGGTCGCGGCGTATCTCGCGCCCGAGCTTTCCGCGCCGGGCAGCCGCGGGCTGATCGACAAGCTCCGCCAGATGCGCGCGGGTGATGCGCTCGACGGGGCGTGGAGCAAGGACCAGATCCTAGAGGCCTATCTCAACCTTGCCGGGTTTCGCGGCGAGGCGCAGGGGATCGGCGCGGCGGCGCTCGGCCTGTTCGGCAAGACGCCGGCCGCGCTCAGTCGCGACGACGCGCTGCTGCTCGCCGCCTTGCTCCCCGATCCGCGCGCCGGGGCGACCAAGGTGGCGGCGCGAGCCTGCGCGCTCAGCCACGACAAGGATTGCAGCCGGTTCGCGGGGGCGGCGGCATCGATGCTCGGGCCGGCGCGCAGCCTCGCGCTCGATCCGGGGCTGGCGCCGCATCTCAGCGCGCGGCTGCTGACGGTGCCGGGCGCCAAGGTGACGACGACGCTCGATCTCAACATCCAGCGCGTGGCGATCGCGGCGCTAAAGCGGCAGCTACAGGGGCTGGGTGGGACCCGCGCCCGCGACGGCGCGGCGGTGGTGGTCGATAACGCGACCGGCGATGTGCTGGCCTATGTCGGCGGGATCGGCGGCGAATCGACGGCGCCGGCGGTGGATGGCGCCGCCGCCTATCGCCAGGCGGGATCGACGTTAAAGCCGTTCCTCTACGCGCAGGCCATCGAGAAGGGTTACCTCACCGCCGCTTCGATCCTCGACGATTCGCCCGTCCAGCTCGACACCGCGTCGGGGCTCTACGTTCCTCAGAATTACGACAAGGCGTTCAAGGGTCCGGTATCGGCGCGGATCGCTCTGGCGGGGTCGCTCAACGTGCCGGCGGTGCGGACCTTGCTGCTCGTCGGAGTCGATCCGTTTCGCGACCGGTTGTGGGATACCGGCTATCGCGGGTTGGTCGAGGACGGGCAATATTATGGCTATTCGCTGGCGCTCGGCTCGGCGGAAGTGACGCTAATGGAGCAGGTCGCGGCCTATCGCAGCCTGGCGATGGGCGGGCGCTGGAGTCCGCTGCGGATCGTTTCGACCGACAAGCGCGAAGCCCTGCGCGGCGTGACCACCCCGCAGGCTGCATGGATCGTCGCCGACATGCTCGCCGATCCCAATGCGCGTGCTGGCACGTTCGGGATCGATTCGGCGCTGCGGCTGCCCTTCTGGGCGGGGGCAAAGACGGGGACGTCGAAGGCGATGCGAGACAATTGGTGTATCGGCTTCTCCGACCGCTTCACCGTCGGCGTATGGGTCGGCAATCTCGAAGGCGATCCGATGCGCGCGGTATCGGGCACCAGCGGCGCGGCACCGGTGTGGCGCGACCTGATGATGGCGTTGCATCAGGAACGAGCGGGGAAGGCGCCGGCGCGGCCTCCGGGGATCGAGGAGCGCGCGATCGCCTTCGAAGGCGGCATCGAGCAGCCGCGGCGCGAATATTTCATCGCGGGGACCGCGCTCAGCCGGGTCGCGGCCGTGCCGGCGGCGGCGCGGCGGCCGCGGATCGTCAATCCGGTCGGCGGCAGTGTCTATGCCCTCGATCCCGACATTCCGCGCGACAATCAGCGGCTGGCGGTTTCGGTGACCGGCGAGGTGCTCGGACACCGGCTGGTGCTCGACAACCGCGAGATCGGATCGGCCGAATCGCGGCCGCTGATTCTGGCGCCGCGCGGCCAGCACCGGCTGCGGCTCATCGACCTGGGTGGGCGCACCGTCGATCAGGTGATTTTCACGATCCGGTGAGGGTCGTTGAGGGACCGAAATGCCAGGCAGCGCGTTGTGCGATTCGGTCCCCTTCCCCTTTCGGAGACCGTGCCAACAGGCACCGGCCGCGCTGGCGTATCCCGGCGCGGCCGAACGCCGGTTCCAAGCTAAAGCGAATTTACTGGCCCGAGCCGCCCGCCGGGCCGGCGCCTGGCGCGCCGACGGTGCCGATATTGCCGAACAGATCCTGGAAGAAGCTGCGCTTGCGGCCCAGCGTCGGGGTGGTCTTGCCATAGGGATCGATCGACGCGATCAGCTCGGCGCCGGTGCGGTCGACGGCGACGACGTTACCCTTGGCGTCGAAGCGGACACGCAGCGTCTCCTGGGTCTTCGCCTTGGGGCTCTGGAAGCCGAGATTGCTGCTCTCGCGTGAGACGTAATACCATTCGCCTTCGTTGAACTGGCTGGTCAATGTCGGGCGGCCGAGCGTCTGCAGCACCGATTCGCGATTATCGACGCCGGGCTGGATCGCATCGACCAGCTCCTTGTCGATCACATAGCCCTGGTGCGTGCGCACAGGCGCGCAGGCGGAGGTGCCGAGAGCGGCGGCCAGCAGGGCGGCGCCAAGCGCACGGACGGGAATCGACATAGTTTCTCCAAGGGCAAACACGCGGGCGAGCGCATTGCATCGCGCGGCCATAGCCTCAATATGCTTCAAAATGCGGCCAAACAAGGTCGCAGCCCGATCAGGATGGAATGAACCGGCACATGCGATTGCTCCAACGTCTCTTCGCAAGGCCCGACCGTGGCACCGCGCCGCAGCTATACGCGGCGGTTGTCGCGCGCGGGCGCGAACCGCATTGGTATGAGGAAGGCGGGGTGCCGGACACGATCGACGGCCGCTTCGACATGATCGCGGCGGTGCTCGCGATGGTGATGCTGCGACTGGAGGGCGACCCGGAGGGGGTGCCGCAGAGCACCGCGCTAGCCGAATGCTTCATCGAGGACATGGACGGCCAGCTTCGCGAGATCGGCATCGGCGACATCGTCGTCGGCAAGCATCTCGGGCGGATGATGGGGATGCTCGGCGGGCGGCTGGGTGCCTATCGCGACGGGCTGGCCGCGGGATCGATCCGCGAGGCGCTGGTCCGCAACCTCTATCGCGGTGACGCGCCGGCCGATTCGGCGCTGGCCTATGTCGAGCGCGAGCTGCTGGCGCTGCGCGACCGATTCGCCGCGGCGCCGGTCGCCAGTTTCGTTGGCGGAGAGCTGCCGGCATGAGCGAGTTCGAACGGCTGCACCGGCTCGACCAGATCGGCGCGGGCGAGAACAAGGTTTCGGTCAGCGCCGGGGCGGACGAACGCGCGGCACTGGCCAGGCGCTTCGGCCTGGCGGCGATCGATGCGCTGGCCGCGGACTATGCGATTCGCCGCGATGCGAGCGGGGTGGTCGCACACGGGCATCTGTCCGCCGCGGTCACCCAGAATTGCTCGGTGACCGGCGAGCCGCTGCCAGTGCGCGTCGAAGAGGATTTCGCGATTCGCTTCCTCCCCGAGCCGGACAGCGCCGCGCCCGACGAGATCGAACTCAGCGAGGACGAGTGCGACACGGTGTTCTACACCGGCGGCGCGATCGATCTTGGCGAGGCGGCGGCGGAGACGCTGTTGCTGTCGCTCGATCCGTTTCCGCGCGGTCCGAACGCGGCGGCGGCGCTCAAGGCGGCGGGCGTGGTCAGCGAGGAAGAGGATGCGGCGGCGCCGAAGGGCGCGCTGGCCGGGCTCAAGGATCTGCTCGGCAAGAAGGGCTGAACTAAGCCGAGGAATGGGCCTCGCGACGCGAATGGTCCCAATGGTCGCACTGACCATGTGGCCTGAATTTGGCTGGATCCGAACTACGATTTCAAAGAGCGGGCGGCAAAGCCGGCCGGCTTGGCCAAAGCAGCCGAAATCCTACATTGCAAGTTCGAGCAGACGCGCGCGTTCGAGATCCTTGGCGCGGCCGAAATGGCGGAGGATCGTCAGCAGTTCCTCGCGGGACGGCACGAAGACACCGCCGACCGACTCGCGCGTCTCGGGGATCAGCAGCTCGCCAAATGCGTGGAAGCCAGCCATGAAATCGACCGGGACGGGCGGCGCGTTCCACTGGCAGTAAAAGTCCGAACGGAAGCGGCTGTCGGGGGTGCCGGGGGTTAGTGCTATGCCGAGGCCGGGGAGGATGCGGCGGGCGTCGGCGACGCCGAGCAGCACATCGATGTCGCGGACTTCCACCGGGCTGGCGCCGTGGAGGGCGACGGCGGCGCTGCCGATGATCCACCACGGATCGCGGGCGGGGATCATGGCGGTGGCGACCTGCGTGAGGGTTTGGCGGAGTTCGGGGGGCATTGGCCGGGACTATGCGGCGCGGCTGCGGTGCGCAAATCCTCCCCGGAGGGGAGGGGACCGCGAAGCGGTGGAGGGGGTTCGCAAAAAAGGGTGTCGCTCGTGGCAAGCCCCTCCGCCAGCCTGCGACTGCCACCTCCCCCTCCGGGGGAGGGTTGTTACGCCCCGATCCCCTTCGCCAGCATCGAGGCGATGGTGTCGGCGATCTCCTCGGGCTGGGTGTCGTCGGCCCAGACGCTGTAGCGCAGCCCGAGGAACACGTTCATCCCCATCAGCGCCCAGGCGTGGATTTCGGAGATGTCGCCGCGCACCTCGCCGCGCTCGGCCGCCGCCTTGAGGCGGGCGTGGATGCGCTCGGCGGTGGTGGCATAGTGCATGCGGAAGCTCTCGGGATCGACGAACTCGGCTTCGTCGATGATCCGGTAGATTTCCTTGTGGCTGCGGGCGAAGCGGATGAAGTGAAGCAGGCCGGCGCGTTCCGCCTCGATCTGCCCTTGCGCGGCGCGGATCGCCGGGCCGACATGCTCCTTCACCTGCTCGCTCATGTCGCGGACGAGCGCGCGGAACACCGCGTCCTTCGAGTCGAAATAGGTGTAGAAGCTGCCGAGCGCGACGCCGGCGCGGCGGGTGATCCCGCTGATCGACCCTTCGTGAAAACCCTTTTCGCCAAACTCTTCGGCAGCGGCGTCGAGGATCGCGCGCAGCGTGCGGCGGCCGCGCTCGGTGCGCGGTTCCTTGCCCGCACTGGCTGATTCAGCGGCCCCATCCATGGGGGATGTGGCCGTCATGCCACGCCCTCTCGCCATTCGTACAATCCCCCCAACAATCCGAAGTTGAAACCCGGTTCAGGTTTCAGTATAGCGTACGGCAATTGCTTACAACCCGTCTTCGAGAACGGGTTCGCCACTTGGGGAGGAAGACCTGATGTCACGCCGTAATTCATCCATCCGCACCGCATTGTTCGCCGGGGCCGCGTTCGCGGGCATCGCCGCGACGCCCGCCTTCGCGCAGGATAGCACGACCGCCGCCGCCGCGCAGACCGCAGAAACCGAAGACGGCACGATTGCCGACGATGGCGGCATCATCGTCACCGCGCGCCGCCGCGCGGAAAGCCTGATCAATGTGCCGATCGCGGTGACCGCGATCAGCGGTGCCCAGCTTGAGGCATCGGGCGCGATCGACATCACCGATGTCGCCCAGTCCGCCCCCAACGTGACCCTCGAAGTGTCGCGCGGCACCAATTCGACGCTATCGGCCTTTATCCGCGGCGTTGGCCAGCAGGATCCGGTTGCCGGTTTCGAAGCCGGCGTCGGCATCTATCTCGATGACGTCTATCTCAACCGTCCGCAGGCGGCGGTGCTCGATATCTATGACGTCGAGCGCATCGAAGTGCTGCGCGGGCCGCAGGGCACGCTCTATGGCCGCAACACCATCGGCGGTGCGGTCAAATATGTCACCCGCCGCATCGGCAGCGACCCGACCGCCAAGATCCGCGGCGCCTATGGCAGCTACAATCAGGCCGACATCGTCGTCAGCGCCTCGTCGCCGATCGGCGATACCGGCTTCAAGGTCGGCGGCGCCTTCGCCCGCCTGTCGCGCGGCGGCTTCGGCAAGAACCTCACCACCGGCGCCGAGAATTATAACAAGGACATCTGGGCGGGCCGCGCCACGCTCGAATTCGAGCCGTCGAGCGACGCCTATTTCCGCGTCTCGGGCGATTATACGCACGACAAGAGCGCGACGCGCGGCGGCCACCGCCTGATCCCGGGCATCGCCAGCGGCACCCTGGTGCTCGCCAATGTCTTCGATTCGCGCGGCAACCTGACCACGCCGACGCAGGACGTGAAGGCATGGGGCATCAACGGCTTCTTCGAATTGAAGCCGAGCGACTGGCTGACCTTCCGCTCGATCACCGGCTATCGCAAGGACGACAGCGCGACGCCGATCGACTTCGACGCGCTGAACGCGGTGCAGGTCGATGTGCCGGCATTCTACAACAACAAGCAGTTCAGCCAGGAAGCGCAGCTGCTGATCGATACCGGCGGCTTTTCGGGTCTGCTCGGCGTCTATTATCTCGACGCCGCGGCGCGCACCGTGTTCGACGTGCGCCTGCCCGGCGGCGTGACTGCGCTGACCTATGGCAATGTCGATACCGATACCGTCGCGGTATTCGGCGACTTCACCTATGATTTCGGCATGTTCAGCGTGTCGGCCGGCGGCCGCTACACCTGGGACCGCCGCGATTCGAGCGTGATCCGCCGCACCTATCTGGGTGGCGGCTCGCCGTTCTTCAGCGGCGCCGGCACGCTGTTCGCGACGACTTCGGACTTCACCGGCAAGGCCGATTTCGCCAAATTCACCCCGCGCGCCTCGGTCAGCTTCAAGCCCGACGCCAGCAGCACGCTCTATGCGAGCTGGTCGAAGGGCTTCAAGGGTGGTGGCTTCGATCCGCGCGGCCAGACCAGCGCCTGCCGCACCACCAGCGGCGGCGTATGTAACGCCCAGCAGGTCTACGACTTCATGTCGTTCGATCCCGAGACCGTCACCAGCTACGAAATCGGCTACAAGGCCTCGCTGTTCGATCGCCGCCTGACCGTCGCGCTGGCCGGCTTCCAGTCTGACTATACCGATGTGCAGGTGCCGGGCTCGATCGGCACCACCGTCGGCGGCGTCCAGACCTTCATCGGCATCACCACCAATGCCGGCAAGGCCCGGATCAAGGGCATCGAGTTCGAGGGCAATGCCGCGATCGTCAAGGGCGAGGACGGCAGCGCGCTGAACCTCAACTGGTCGGTCGGCTATATGGATGCCAAATATCTGCACTTCATCGACTCGCGCGGTCTCGATGTCGCCAACCGCCGCAAGATCCAGAACACCCCGGATTGGACCGCGAGCGGCACGCTCGGCTACACCACGCCGATCGGCATGGGTTCGCTGACGATCAGCGGTACGGCATCGTATCGCGGCGCCTCGCAGCAGTTCGAGCTGCGCACGCCGATGCTCGACCAGAAGGCATACACGCTGTTCGACGCCAATCTGGTGTGGGACGTGAACGACATGCTTTCGTTCGGCGTCCATGGCCGCAACCTCGGCAACAAGAAGTATATCGTCGCCGGCTACAACTTCCTCGCGCAGAACCCCGACACCGGCGACTTCCTGCGGACCGGCACCGGCGCCTATGTATCGACGCTGGGCACCGAAGGCGTGCTGACCGCCTATTACGGCAACCCGCGCCAGGTCTTCGGCACCGCGACGATCAAGTTCTAAGCGCTCTTCCCGAGCCACAACTCCGGAGCCGGGCGTCTCATTGGGGCGTCCGGCTCTTTTCTTTCTGCTTTCCCTCTCCCTTGCTGGGAGAGGGAGAGGCCCGCCGCGAAGCGGTGGGAGGGTGAGGGTGCGCTATCCACGGGCAACATCGTCCGCGGATAGCTCCCTCCCCCCAACTCTCCCCCATCAAGGGGGAGGGCTTGCAGGCCGCAACCGATTCATGAGGTCGCCAATGACGCGCTCTGATCCCTCCGCCGAAACCCCCGCGCCCGCCAGTCCCGCCTATCGCGGGGTCGTGCTGGCGATGCTGCTGCTCGTCTACACCTTCAACTTCGTCGACCGGCAGATCCTCAGCATCCTCGCGCCCGGGATCATGGCCGAGCTGCATCTGACCAAGAGCCAGATGGGGTTGCTGGGAGGCATCGCCTTCGCCTCGGTCTATTCGACGCTGGCGATCCCCTTGTCGCTGCTCGCCGACCGGACCAGCCGGACCTGGGTGATCACCGGCAGCCTGGCGTTGTGGAGCGGCTTCACCGCCTTGTGCGGGATGGCGGGTAACTTCGCGCAACTGTTCCTGTGCCGATTGGGCGTCGGCGTTGGCGAGGCGGGGGGCGTCGCGCCCTCCTATGCGGTGATCGCCGATTATTTCCCGGCCGGCAGCCGGGCGCGGGCGCTGGCGATCTATTCCCTCGGCATCCCGCTCGGCTCGGCGGCGGGGGTGATGCTGGGCGGGCATATCGCCAAGTCGATCGACTGGCGGACGGCGTTCCTCGTCGTCGGGGTGCTCGGCGTGGCGATCGCGCCGCTGTTCCGGCTGGTGGTGCGCGAGGCGCCGCGGGATCGCTCGGGTGGCGCCGCGCCGGTGCGCGAGGTGTTCGGGATGCTGGCGCGCAAGCGGAGCTTCTGGCTGCTGGCGTTCGGCGCCTCGGCGAGCTCGATGCTGGGCTACGGGCTGGCCTTCTGGCTGCCGACGCTGATGAAGGAGAGCTTCGGGCTCGATCCGGCGCAGACCGGCAATTTCTATGGCGCGATCCTGCTGCTCGGCGGGATCGCCGGCGTGCTGGCGGGTGGGTTCATCGGCGACCGGCTCGGCGCGCGCGACCGGGGCGCCTATGCGCGGCTTCCGGCGATCGCCTTCGTGCTGGCGGTGCCGTTGTTCGCGGGCGGCGTGATGTCGAGCACGGTGACCGCCGCGTTCCTGTTCTTCGTGGTGCCGCAGGCGCTGGCCTATGTCTGGCTGGGGCCGGTGATCTCGGCGGTGCAGCACCTCGTGCCCGCGCATATGCGCGCGACCGCCTCGGCGAGCTTCCTGCTGATCAACAATCTGATCGGCCTGGGCGTCGGCATCTATGTCCTGGGCGGGCTCGCCGATGCGCTGGCGCCGCGGTTTGGCGGCGAGGCGTTGCGCTATGCGATGCTGTTCAGCCTGGTCTGTTATCTGATCGCGGCGCTGCTGATGTGGCTCGCCGCCAAACCGCTCAGCGAGGAATGGGTGGAATAGCGGAAACACCGTCACTTGCCCGGTTCCAGCATTTGCGCAATCGTGCACCCAATGTGACGGGAGGGGACGATGGGGGCGGCGCCGACCAATGCCGAACGCATTCGCCAGGCTTATGCGCGCTGGGCGGAGACCAAGGGCGAAAGCGCCGACCTGTTCGTCGATATGCTCGCCGACGATGTCGTGATGACGACCGCGCTCGATCCTTCCGAACCGCATCCGTTGGCGCAGGCGCGCAAGGGCAAGCAATTCGCCAGCGACTATCTGGAATCGCTGGCGCTCAATCTGACGATGCTCGATTACCCGACCGAGGAGGTGATCGACGGCGGCGACACGGTGGTGTGGATCGGCAGCTGCCACTGGCGCGACCGGGCGAGCGGCCGCGAGGCGCACACTCCCAAGGTCGATATCTGGCGTTTCGAAGGGGGCAAGGCGGTGAGCGTGCTCGAAATGTTCGACACGCTGGGATTCGCGCGCTTCAACCGGATGATCTGACCTGTCCGATACTTCGGCAAGTTCACCGACCCGCGCTTTTCCGGAAGCGCCGGACCCGGGCGGATTGGCTATAAATATGGCTGTAGCCGAGGAGACCCCGCCTTGCGGATCCGCCTTCCCGAAGGGCAGCATTTTACGGGCCGATGGGCGGGCCGGGCGCTTCCCCTGACAGGGCGCCCGGCCCGTTTCCGAGTCTAGCGCTCGCGGGTCGCGGCGAATTTCACCCTGGCATAGCGATCGGCGATATAGCCGACTTCCCACGCCGACTTGGCCATGAAGACGGGATTGCCGTCGCGGTCCCTGGCCATCGCGCCGCGGTTCAACGCCATGAATTCGGCGAGATCCTTGGGATCGTCGGCGGATATCCAGCGCGCGGTTTCGAACGGCGCCATCTCCAGCCCCGCGGCAACCTTATACTCCGCGTCGAGGCGGCTGAGCAGCACTTCGAGCTGAAGCTGGCCGACCACGCCGATCACCCAGTTCGAGCCGATCTCGGGATAGAAGACCTGGGTCACGCCCTCCTCGGCCATATCGTCCAGAGCCTTGCGGAGCTGCTTGGTCTTGGTCGGATCCTTGAGCGCGACGCGGCGGAGGATTTCGGGGGCGAAATTGGGAAGGCCGGTGAAGCGGACATCGGCCTTCTCGCTGAGCGTATCGCCGACGCGCAGCACGCCGTGATTGGGAATGCCGATGATGTCGCCGGGATAGGCTTCGTCGGCCAGTTCGCGTTCGCGGGCGAAGAACAGGATCGGCGAATGGATCGCGATCGGCTTGCCGTGTCCCGTCGGGGTCAGCTTCATGCCGCGCCTGAAGGTGCCTGAAACCAGCCGCATGAAAGCGATGCGGTCGCGGTGGTTGGGGTCCATATTCGCCTGGACCTTGAACACGAAACCGGTGACTTCATCGCGCGTCGGTTCGACCGGGGCCGGCTCGGCGGGCAGCGCGTGCGGCGGCGGAGCGTGGCGGGCGATGGCGTCGATCAGTGAATCGACGCCGAACTCCTTGAGCGCCGAGCCGAAATATACGGGCGTGAGATCGCCGTTGCGATAGGCTTCGGCATCGAATTCAGGGTAGCCGATCGCGGCGAGCTCGAGATCCTCACGCAATTTGGCGACGCCCTCGGCGGAGAGGATCTCGTCGAGCCGGGGATCGTCGAGGCCGGTCGTCTGGATCACCTTGCCCTGAAACTCGCGGCTGTCGCCCGAGGGCAGCAGCAGCCGGTGGTTGACCAGATCGTAAATCCCTTCGAACGCACCGCCCATGCCGACCGGCCAGGTCATCGGCGTCACGTCGAGCGCGAGCAGGTCGGCGATCTCGTCCAATGTCTCGAAGATCTGGCGGCCTTCGCGATCGACCTTGTTGACGAAGGTGATGATCGGGACGCTGCGCAGGCGGCAGACTTCGAAGAGCTTGCGCGTCTGACTCTCGATGCCCTTGGCGACGTCGATCACCATCACCGCCGAATCGACCGCGGTGAGCGTGCGATAGGTGTCTTCGCTGAAGTCCTCGTGGCCGGGCGTGTCGAGCAGGTTGAAGGTGGTGATGTCTCCGTCGGCATTCGGGCGCTCGAAGGTCATCACCGACGAGGTTACCGAGATGCCACGCTGCTGCTCGATCTTCATCCAGTCCGAACGGGCGCGGCGGGCCTGTCCGCGCGCCTTGACCTCACCCGCGAGATGGATCGCGCCACCGAACAGCAGCAGCTTTTCGGTGAGCGTGGTCTTGCCGGCGTCGGGGTGCGAGATGATCGCGAAGGTACGTCGAGAATTTATGGGGTCGTTGGAAGGCATGGCGCGCCTCTAGCGGCTCAATCGGCCAGCGTCACCTGCATGCTGAAGGTGCGGGCTTCGCCTGGTGCGAAGCGGAGGATGCCGGGCTTGTCCCATATCTCGCCGGTGAAGCCATGCGGATCGGCCACGCCGTGCCACGGCTCGATACATACATAGCGCGCCCCGGGCTTGGTCCAGATGCCGAGCGCGGGGGTGCCGGGGAACGCGATGTCGAGCGCCACGCCTTGGCCCTCATAGCGGAGGGCGCGGCTGTTGACCGGGTTCCACACCAGCGCATCGCGTTCGAACAGCGCGTCGGCGAGATGGAGCGTGCGGCCGTCGAGCGGGCTCGGCCAGGGCTTGTCGTCCATCCAGCCACCGAGGGTGATCGCGGAGAGATCGCCCTCGTCCTCGGTGAAGACGATGCGGTGACCGGACTTGGTGCCTCCGCCGGGAAGCGGCCAGGCGAAAGCGGGGTGGAAGCCGAACGAGGCGGGCATGTCGCGGTCGCCGGTACTGGTGACCGTCACATCCATCGACAATGTGGCACCGGTCAGGGTGAAGGCGGCGTCGAGGGTGAAAGCGAAGGGGTAGACCGTGCGGGTCTGGTCATTGTCGGCGAGGCGGAAGACGGCGCGGTTCGCGGCTTGCTCGATCAGGGCGAAGGGCTGGCGCCGGGCAAAGCCGTGTTGGGAGAGCGGATATTGCCGGCCATCGAGCTGGTATTTGTCATCCATCAATCGCCCGACGATCGGGAACAGCAACGGCGCGCGGCCGGTCCAGAAGGCGGGATCGGCGTCGGTCATCAGCTCGCGGCCAGCGATGTCCTTGAGCGAGGAAAGCTCGGCGCCGAACGGGTTGATGGCGGCCGTCAGGTGGTCGCTGGCGATTTCGATCATCTTCATCCCTCGTCACCCTGAACTTGTTTGGTGTTCATGCCAGTCGAGCATGTGTCTCCTGTGGTTCCCCGGCGAAGGCCGGGGCCCAGGTGGAAAGGTGGCCGTAACGAAGCGCAGCGTTCGCCAATATCGGTCTCCCAACTGGGCCCCGGCCTCCGCCGGGGAACCGCATATGTTCGAGCGGGATAAGCACCAACTTGTTCCGGAGTCTAACGATCCACAAGCGCTATCGCCTGTTGCGCCGGGGATGCTGAAGCTGGCTACACTTCGCGGTGGACAGCGAAGGGCTGCCAGCTCTGGTTGACCGGCATCAGCTCGATCGCATTGATGTTGAGGTGTGGCGGCAGCGTCGCGACCCACAGCAAGGTTTCGGCGATATCATCCCCGGTCATCGGATCGACGCCGCCATAGAGCTTGTCGGAAGTTTCCTGGCTGCCGGTGCGGACCAGCGTGAATTCGGTCTCGGCCATGCCGGGTTCGATCGAAGTGACGCGGACGCCGGTGCCGTGGAGATCGGCGCGCAGATCGAGGCTGAACTGGCGGACGAACGCCTTGGACGCGGCGTAGACGTTGCCGCCGGGATAGGGATAGGTCGCGGCGACGGACGACAGATTGATGATCGCACCCTTGCGTTCGACGAGCATCGGCAGCAGCTTGTGGGTGATCGAGACCAGGGCGGTGATGTTGGTGTCGATCATCGTCGTCCAGTTGGACAATTTGGCCTTGTGCGCGGGCTCCATGCCGAGCGCGAGGCCGGCATTGTTGATGAGCAGGTCGATGTCGCGGAATGCGGCGGGCAAGGCGCCGAGCGCGGCGTCGCGGGCGGCTTCGTCGCGCACGTCGAATTCGGCGGCGTGGAAACGCTCGCCCAGTTCCGCCGACAGCGCGGCGAGGCGATCGGCACGGCGGCCGGTGCCGATGACGTGCCACCCAGCCGCGACGAACGCGCGCGCGGCGGCTTCGCCGATCCCGGAGGTGGCGCCGGTGATGAGTGCGCTGGCCATGGGGTACCCTCCAAGTCTATCATCCCGGACCGGGTCCGGGATCCGCTAAGCCGCGAGCTTTGGACTCGAGCCTCTTCGCGCATTTCCTTGCCGACCGGTGGACCCCGGCACAAGGCCGGGGTGACGGTTTGCGTTAGCCGCGAAGGGTTGCGCCCAATTTAGCCGCCGCCGCCACGATCTTGTCGGCGAGCGCCTTGAGTTCCTCGTCGGTGAAGCTCCTGTCGCCGGGCTGGAGCGTTACCTCCAGGCCGAGCGATTTCTGGCCTTCGGGCACGCCCTGTCCGGCGAAGACATCGAACAGGCGGGCGTCGGTGATAACCGTCTTGTCGGCGCCCTTGACGGCACGGACGAGATCGCCGGCTGCGAGCGCATTTGGGACGAGGAAGGCGAAGTCGCGGGTTACCGCCTGCAATGCCGGCGGCGTATAGGGCACGCGCATGAAACCGGCGGTGCCCTTCTTCGCGGGAAGCGCGTCGAGATAGAGCTCGACCGCGGCGACATCACCGTCGAGGTCGAACGCCTTGAGGACGCCGGGGTGGACCATGCCGAAGGCGGCGAGGATCGTCTTGGGGCCGAGGCGCAGCGTGGCCGACTGGCCGGGGTGATAGACTTCACCCGCTTCGCCCATGACTTGCAGGTTGGCGATGGGGGCGCCGGCGGCTTCGAGCAGTGCCAGTGCTTCGGCCTTGGCGTCGAACGCGCCGAAGTTCCGAGCCTTGCCGGCTTGCCAGCCGCGCGGGGTGCGCGAGCCGGCGAGGATCACACCGAGCGTCAGGCGCTCCTTGTCGGCGAGATAGCGCCGGCCGAGTTCGAAGACGCGGACGCTGGAGGCACCGCGCTTGAGGTTGCGTTCCGCCGCGGCGAGGAGGCCGGGGAGCAATGAGGGCCGCATGACCTTCATGTCTTCGCTGATCGGATTGGCCAGCGACCAGGCGCCGCCGCCGAACGGGGTGGCTTGGCTTTCCGAGATGAAGCTCCAGGTGACGGCTTCGTGCAGGCCGCGCGCGGCGGCGGTGCGGCGGAGCTTGCGCTCGAGCTTCTGCTCGGGCGTCGCGGTCGGGCGGGCGACGCCGGGGATGCGCGGCAGCGGCGTGGAAGGGACATTGTCGATGCCGTGGATGCGGATGACTTCCTCGACCAGATCGGGCGCGCCATCGACATCGCGGCGCCAGCTGGGGACGGTGACGTTCCAGCCGTCCAGCACGAAGCCGAGGTTTTCGAGAATGATCCGTTGCTCGGCCTCGGGCACGGCGAGGCCGCCGAGGGTTTCGGCGAGTGTCGGATCGTAGGCGATGATTTTGTCCGGCACGGGCGGGGTGCCGGCGCGCGTGACCTCGCTGGCGGTACCACCGCAGATTTCCGTCACAAGCCGTGCGGCGATGGCGATACCATCGTCGAGGAACGCCGGATCGACGCCGCGCTCGAAGCGGGTACGGGCGTCGCTGGTCAGCATCAGCTTCTGGCCGGTGCGGGCGATATGCTCGGGATCGAAATAGGCGCATTCGATCAGGACATCGGTGGTGGCGTCCGAGCAGCCCGAATGCTCGCCGCCCATGATGCCGCCGATATCGTGTGCGCCTGCATCGTCGGCGATGACGGTCATGCTCGAGGTCAGCGTGTAGGTCTTGCCGTTGAGGGCGAGGGCCTGTTCGCCGTCCTTTGCCTTGCGGGCAACGAGGCCGCCCTTGAGCCTGGCGCGGTCATAGACGTGGAGCGGGCGGCCGAGATCGAACATCACGTAATTGGTGATATCGACCAGCGCCGAGATCGGCTTCTGCCCGATCGCGGCGAGGCGCTTGCGCATCCATTCGGGCGCTTCGCCATTGGTGACGCCCGAGACGGTCTGGCCGTAATAGGCCGGGCAGCCTGCGCGGTCCTCGATGCGGACGTCGGGGCCGGGGCCGCTGGTGGCGACCCGGCGGGTGTCGAGCGGTTTGAGCGTGCCGAGACCTGCCGCCGCCAGATCGCGGGCGATGCCGCGGACGCCCATGCAATCCTGGCGGTTCGGGGTGATCGAGACATCGACCACCGGATCGTTGAGGCCGGCATAATCGGGGAAGGGCGTGCCGATGGGCGCATCGGCGGGAAGCTCGATGATGCCTTCATGGTCCTCGCCGAGTTCGAGCTCGCGGGTCGAGCACATCATGCCGTTGGATTCGACGCCGCGCACGGCGGCGACCTTCAGTTCCATGCCGTTTGCCGGAACCACCGCGCCGGGGAGGCCGAGCACGCCGACGAGTCCGGCGCGGGCGTTGGGTGCACCGCAGACGACGGTGAGCGGCGCGCCTTCGCCGGTATCGACGGTCAGCACCTGCAATTTGTCGGCCTGGGGGTGGCGTTCGGCGGTGAGGACCTTGGCGACGCGGAAGCCGGCAAGCTTCTCGCCGGGGTTTTCCACGCCTTCGACTTCGAGGCCGATGCGGGTCAGCGCCTCGACGATCGCGTCGAGGGTGGCATCGGTGTCGAGATGCTCCTTGAGCCAGCTCAGGGTGAACTTCATGCGCCGACTCCCCCGCTCAGCGTGGGCACATCGAGTGCCGAGAAGCCGTAATGCCTGAGCCAGCGCATATCGCCGTCGAAGAAGGCGCGCAGATCGTCCATGCCGTATTTGAGCATGGCAAGGCGATCGATGCCGCAGCCGAAGGCGAAGCCCTGCCATTCGTTCGGATCATAGCCGCCGGCCTCGATCACCTTGCGGTGGACCATGCCGCTGCCAAGGACTTCCATCCAGCCTTCCGAGCCGCCGATGACGCGCTTGCCGTTGACCACCGAGAAGCCGACATCGACCTCCGCGCTGGGCTCGGTGAAGGGGAAATAGCTGGGGCGCAGGCGCAGCACGATATCGTCGCGCTCGAAGAACGCCTTGAGGAAGGTCTCCAGCGTCCATTTGAGATGGCCGAGGGTAATCCCCTTGTCGATCACCAGACCTTCGACCTGATGGAACATCGGGGTGTGGGTGGCGTCCGAATCCGAGCGATAGGTGCGGCCCGGGGCGATGATGCGGACCGGCTGGTTGCCGCCCGCGGCCTTCATCGCGCGGATCTGCACCGGCGAAGTGTGGGTGCGCAGCACCATCGGGGTTTCGTGCTCCCCGGCGAGATAGAAGGTGTCGTGCATCGCCCGGGCGGGATGCGTCTCGGGGATGTTGAGGGCGGTGAAATTATGCCAGTCGTCCTCGATCTCGGGGCCGGTGGCGACGGCGAAGCCCAAGTCGGCGAAGATCTCGGCCAGCTCGTCCATCACCTGGCTGACCGGGTGAACCGAGCCAGGGGCGATCGCATCGACCGGGAGCGTCATGTCAAGGGTTTCGGACGCGAGGCGGGCGTCCATGGCGAGACGCTCAAGCGAGAATTTGCGCGCCGAGAGTGCTTCGGTGACCGCTTCGCGCAGGGCATGGATGCGCGGGCCGGTTTCCTGGCGCTCCTCGGGCGACATGCCCCCCAGGGTCTTGAGCAGGCCAGTGACCGCGCCCTGCTTGCCGAGCGCATGGACGCGCAACGCTTCGATGGCGTCGAGGCCGGTTGCGGCCTGGATGGAGCCGAGCAGGTCGGTCCGAAGCTGGTCTAGGTCGGTCATGAAATCCTCTGGCGAACTTGGAAGGGGCTCTAGCGGGGGAGGAGGCAAAGAAAAAGGGCGCCGGTGTTGCCACCGGCGCCCCGTTTCTCGGTCGCTACAGGTCGCCTCAGGCGGCCTGGGGCAGAGCCGCCTTCGCCTGCGCGATGATGGCGGTAAACGCTTCACCTTCGTGCATCGCGATGTCGGCCAGGACCTTCCGGTCGAGCTCGATGCCGGCGAGCTTCAGCCCGTGCATGAACTGCGAATAGGTCAGACCCTCGGCGCGGACGCCGGCGTTGATGCGCTGGATCCAAAGCCCACGGAAGGTGCGCTTCTTAACCTTGCGATCGCGATAGGCGTACTGTCCGGCCTTTTCGACGGCCTGGCGGGCGATGCGGATCGTGTTGTTGCGGCGGCCATAATAGCCCTTAGCCTGCTCTAAGATTCTCTTATGCTTGGCCTTGGTGGTCGTACCGCGCTTAACTCGTGCCATGTGTCAGGCCCTCCCTTACTTCAGGCCGTACGGCGCCCAGGCGAGAACCCGGGCGGTATCGGCATCGGCGAGCACGGAGGTGCCGCGATTCTGGCGGATATACTTCGCATTGTGCGAAATCAGGCGGTGGCGCTTGCCGGCGACTCCGTGCTTCACCTTGCCGGTGGCGGTGAGCTTGAAGCGCTTCTTGACGCCGCTCTTGGTCTTGAGCTTGGGCATTTTGGTCTCCTTATGATCTCAAGCGTGCGAACAGCCGCGGCAGCCCTTGATGGCCGGGCGTGTTCCTGAAGTGCTCGAGGAAAGCGGGGCGCATAGCGAGACTCGCGCTGCGATGCAACCTGAGTCGGGGAACCCCTTGGGCGGTAAGCGCTTTAAAGGCCGATGGCCGAGGAAATCGTACGCCCCAAGCCTTCGCGCGCGCTCGGCACGCCGCTGGCCTCCACGATCGCCGCTATCACCACGATTCTCGGGCTGATCGTGCTCGCCTGGACGATATTGTTCGTCACCAAGGGGCGGTTCCTGAAGGGGCCGTTCGAGCGGATCGTCGCGGCGCAGACACACCGGCAGGTCAAGGTCGCGGGCGATTTCCAGCTCTATCTCAACCCGTTCAACGTCAAGTTCGTCGCCGAGGGCTTCAGCATCTCCAACCCCGAATGGGCGGGGCACGGCAATTTCTTCGAGGCCAGGCGGATCGATTCGCGAATCTCGACCTGGAGCCTGATCACCGGCAACCGGCGGATCAACTGGCTGGGTCTGATCGACGGCCATGCCGATCTGCAATGGGACAAGGACGGCAAGCGCAACACCTGGACCTTCAGCGAAGAGAAAGGCGAACCGCTCGACCTGCCGGTGATCCGCCGCGCGATCGTCCAGGGGACGATGATCCGCTATGTCGATCCGCGGATGCAGATCGAGGCGGGCATCCGCGTGCAGACGGTCGAGGCCAAGGACACCCAATTCGCCAACGCGATCAATTTCGACGGCAATGGCACGGTGCGCGGCACCCGCTTCACGATGAACGGGGCGCTGCTGACGCCAAACGCGACGGTGGCTGGCGGGCAGAACAAGTTGAAGCTGCATGCCGAGGGCGTGCGTACCCAGATCGACGTGTCTGGCACGCTGCCGGGCGCGACCGAGATCGAAGGCGCCGATCTGCGCATGGACATGCGCGGACAGAATCTCGCGGACGTGTTTGCGCTGCTTGGCGTCGCGGTGCCCGATACGCGCGGCTACCGGCTGACCTCGGCGCTGACCAAGCAGGAAATCGAATGGCGTTTCACGGATCTCACGGGCCGCTTCGGCGCCAGCGATCTTGCCGGACGGATGACCGTGGCGATGACCCAGCCGCGGCTTATGCTGACCGCCGATCTGGCGACGCGGACGCTCGACATCGTCGATGCCGGGCCGTTCATCGGCTACAGCCCCAGCCAGTCGGTGGCGGGCAAGAGTGCGCTGGTCCAGCGGGTCGGCGGCACACCCCGCATTCTGCCCGATGCGCCGCTGCGCGTGGAGGCGCTCCGGAATTTCGACGCCAAGGTCAACTGGACGGTGCGCAACGTCCGCGCCGAGAACCTGCCGGTTTCGAACATCAAGCTCGGGCTGACGCTCGACGACCGGCTGCTCACGCTCGATCCGCTCAACTTCAGCCTCGCGCGCGGCACGGTCTCGTCCGAGATCAGCATCAACGCGCGGCGCCAGCCGGTCTTCACCGAATATGACATCCGCCTGTCGCCGACGCCGATGGGGGTGTTGCTCGCTGGCTTTGGGGTCGAGGAATCGGGGACGACCGGCACGCTCAAGGCGCGCATCCAGATGACCGGCAGCGGCAACAGCGTGCGCGATTCGCTGGCGAGCTCGAACGGACGGATCGCGGTGATCTTGCCCAAGGGCGCGTTCTGGACACGCAATGTGCAATTGAGCGAGCTCGACCTGGGTGTGTTCGTGCAGAAGATGTTCGAGAAGAAGCTGAAGGAGCCGGTGCAGATCAATTGCGGACTGATCGGCTTCACCGTGCGAAACGGCATCGCCGCCGCCGATCCGATCCTGATCGATACCGAGAAGAATGTGATGCTTGGGCGCGGCGGGTTCAGCTTCAAGAACGAATCGATCGACCTCGCCTTCCGCGCCGATGGCAAGAAGTTCAGCTTGTTCTCCGCCCAGTCGCCGGTCGGCATCAACGGCTATTTCGCGGCGCCGGGGATTTCGGTGCTCTCGCCTGAGCTGATCGCGCGCGCCGGTGCCGGGCTGGGGCTGGGCGTGGTGGCGAGCCCGCTGGCGGCGATCATCGCGTTCGTCGATGTCGGTGATGCCAAGGCGGCCGATTGCGGCCCGGTGCTGGCCGGTGCCTCGGCACGGGCGCAGCGCACCGAAAAGGGCAAGCCGCGCGACGATGTCGGCCGGGGAACCACCGCCAAGTCCGAAAGCGGCAAGCAGTCGGGCGCGGAGAGGCAGCAGCAGCGGAAGAAGTTTCTGGGGATCTTCTGACGCTATTTCGACAGCGTCCAGCCGCCTCCGGTCCAGCGGCCCGGCGAGGCATATTCCAGTGCGATCTGCTGGTCGTTCGGCCCCCACAGCATCAGTTGCATGCCATCAAGCTCCCAACCGCGCAGGCGCGATGCCGGGCTCTGCCTGGAGCAGGACGCGGCGGAGAGTTTGCGGGTGTCGTCACCGGTGCCGTTGCGGGTGGTGCTGAGCGTGATCGTGCAGATCGGCTTGCCCTGGCGTTTGAGCTTCCAGGCGCCGGCCCATTCGTCATGCCGGGGAAGATGGGTGAAGCCGGGCATTTCGGGAACGAGATAGAAAAGCGGGCGCTGGAGATCAGGATAGCTGGGAAGCGCGGTCTCATCCTCGACGAAGTGCATCACCGTGTTGCCCCTGGCATCGAGCAGTGTCGTGCCGTCGAGCAGTCGCCAGGACGTGACCCTGGCGAGCGCGGGGATGCCGGGGCATGCGCGCGGCGTGGCGCGGTAGGTGTCGGGCGCGATCCGAACTGGGGTGAGCGCGACCGTGCACACGGGCTTGCCGTCGGTCGGCACGAGCTGATGCTTGCCGGCGGTTTCGCGGATAATCTCGTCGCTGGCCTGGGCGAAGGCGGCCGGGGCGGCGACGAGCAGGACGGAAAGGGCGGCAGCATGGCGGAGCATGGCTATTCCTGCGATGTGAGGGCTAGGTGGCGGCGTTCTTGCCGAGGAAGCGATTATACGCCCAGCCGATGCCAATCAGGGCAAGGCCGAGTCCGAGGAACGAGAGGATGCGCAGCACGCCATCCAATGCGGAGGCGTCGATCAGGAACACCTTGAAGGTGACAACGGTCAGCAAGGCGAGCCCGGCGACGCGGAGATCGTGCCGGGCAGCGGCGATGCCACGCCATAGCCAGAACAGCGACACGCTGAGCAGGGCTGCCGAATAGCCGGTATTCTCGACGGTGCCGATCGGGCCAGTGAGGAGGTTGCCATGCGCGAGCTGGCGGATCGTGGCGACGACCGCGACGAGGGTGAGGGCGGCAGCGCCGACGCGCGTCGCGCGACTGGATGGCAGCGTCCATAGCCAGAAGGCGGCGAGCGCGGCGTGGATCGTCGCGGCGTTGAGCAAGGGGATCGCGCCGACCGATTGCGGCTCGATTGCGGGGTTGAGCAGCAACAGATCGAACCACGCCAGGCGGGCGAGGCCGAGGATGAGGAGCGCCTTGCCGAGGGCGTGCAGGCGGGTGCGCGTGAGCAGCAGCCAGCCGGTGGCGAGGCAGGCCTGGGTGAGGAGTGCGCGCTCGATGAAGCCAAGCGAGAGGAAACGCTCGGGGGTGGCGATCGCAAGGGGCTGCTTGGCGAGGGCGTAGAGCAGGAGGACGCCGACAGTCGCCGCGACTGCGCCGATGAAGCGGCGGACGCGGTGGTACTGGCGCGGATCGGCGAGCAGGACGAGAGCGAGGATCGTCGGCAGCGCCAGCAGCCGCATCAGGTCGGCGAGATCGGGGAGGAGATTATAGGGGAGCCGCTCGCCGGAGAGCGACGACAGGACGAGATTGGCCAGTTGCGCCAGCGGCCAGCCGGCGGCGACCAGGGCGGCTATGAAGGGATAGGCTGGTAATTCGAACAGTGGCCCGGCGCGGACGTGACGGGCCCAAGCCGCAAGCGCGGCCATCATCAGCACCAGCGGGATCGCCAGCCACTCGAACGGCGCGAATTGCGCCATGCCCAAAGCGGCGAGGAAGCCGGTTAGCGCGGTCGCGGCGGTCAACTGGGCGACGTCTCCGCCAGCGCGCAGGCGCCAGGCGAGGCTGGCAGTGGCTGTGGCGGCGGCGAGTTCGAGCAGGCCCCAGGTCCAGTCGGCGAGCAGGAAGGGCGCGGCGGCGTGGGTGATGAGGAGCGACCCGGCCGTGCCGAGCAGCGCGACTGCCGCCCAGCCGCGTCCGCGCGCGGCGAGGAAATGTCCGGGGATCGCGAAGATCGCGGTGGCGAAGATCGCCGCGATCGGGGTGGCGGCGGTTTCGGGCTGGAGCAGCGCCAGCGCTTCGAGCAGGAGCAGCAGCGCCGCCGAGGCAGGGGCGGCGGGCAGATAGACCGGATCGCGCCAGGCGAGGAACAACGCGGCGGCGGAAAGGACGAGATAGAAACACCATGCCAACGGGTCGAAATCGAGCGCGGGGGCGAGGGCAATGATCTGGACGAAGCCGGCGAGCAGCGGCGCGAGGCGCAACCAGGGATTGCGGAGCCCGGTGGCGGGCAGCGCCGCGCTGGAGCCGGCGGCTAGCGCCATCGTGAACGCGCCGACCGCCGAGAGATCGCCGATATTGCCGGTGCGCGCGAAGATGAGGAAATTGACCCAGCCGAACCCGGCGGCGCTCGCGGCGAGCGCGAGCCAGCCCCAGCCGCGATGCACGGCGAGGCCGAACAAGGCGGCGACGAGCAAAGCGAGATAGACCAGCAGCGGGCCGACCCCGGCGGCGTCGAAGCCGGCGACGAGCGGGGCCATGAACCCGCCGAGAAGCGCCATCACCGCGGTCGGCGGCCCGTGGCGCAGCGACAGGCCGAGCGCGATCGCCGTGACCGCGAGCACCGCGAAAAATGCCGGGAGCGGGGCAATCAGATGGTAGAGCGCGGCGGCGAGGTAGAGCGTGGCGTAGAGGCTGGCGATGCCGGCGCCGGCAAGTGCCTGGGCGACGCGCGGATCGCTGGCGGTGGCCGGCAGGCGGCGCGCGGTTTCGCTGGCGGCGATCAGCGCGAGCGCGAACAGCGCGGCGAGCGCGGTACGCGCGCCGGGCCCGATCAGCCCGGAGTCGATCGAATAGCGGACGAGGAAGAATCCGGCGAGCACCAGCGCCGCGCCGCCGATCCAGATCGGCAGCCGTCCGCCGATCAGGCTTTCGAGGCTGAAGCGGGGCTGGGCGGGCGCGGGCGGCGCGGGTGGCGGTTCGGGTGGAGCGAGCGCTACCGGCGGCGGCGCGGCGATCGACACCGCCGCCGCCATTTTGCGGACCGAAGTTGGTTCACCCTCGCGCCGATCGAGCCGGGCAAGCAGCGATTCGACTCTCCGCAGCTCTTGCTCCAGAAAGTTCAGGCGCCGCAGAACGACCGCAAAGGCCGCGGCGACGCCGAGCGCGAGAAGGAGTGTCCATCCCATCGTGCCGCTTGTTGCACAGCCGCGCGTGGATGTCGCGCGGGGTTCTAAAGGGGAGAGGCCAAGTGATTGTCTTCGGATCGACCTTGTCGCCGTACGTGCGCAAGGTGATGGCGTTCGGTGCCGAGAAGGGGCTGGAGCTGGAGTTGCAGGCGGCAGGAATGGGGCGCGGCGGGCCCGATTTCGAAGCGGCGAGCCCGTTTCGCAAGATGCCAGGCTTCAAACATGACGACTTCCTGATCTCGGACTCGACCGCGATCATCACCTATCTCGAGGCGCAGTTCCCCGAGCCCAACCTGATTCCGCTCGACCCCCGCAACCGCGCCCGGGCGATCTGGTTCGAAGAATTCGCCGACACGCTGATGATGGCGGCGGGCGGCGCGATCTTCGGCAACCGTTTCGTCAAGCCGAGGGTGCTCAAGATGGACGCCGATCACGATGCCGCCGACGCCGCCGAGCGCGACCTGTTGCCGCCGGTCTTCGACTATCTGGAAAGTGCGATTCCCGATAGCGGCTTCCTGATCGAGGACCGCATCACGCTGGCCGATATCGCCGTGGCCAGCCCGATCGCGACACTCGGCTGCATCGGCGTGGCGAGCTGCCCGGACAAATATCCGCGCCTGACCGCCTGGGCGGCGGCGATCCTTGCCCGGCCGAGCTTCGCGGGAATACTCGCCAAGGATCAGGCGGTGGTGGCGGCGATGGGCGGGCCGGCGCTGCCGGACGATACCGCGCCGCGCGTTGGAAATGGCGACAAGAAGAGCTAGGCGCTTCGGCGATGCAGCGGATCGCCTTCACCAAATGCCATGGATCGGGGAATGATTTCCCGCTGATCGACGCGCGTGCGCTCGATCTGAGCGATACGGAGTGGGCGGTGCTCGCGCGGGTGTTTTCCGATCGTACCGGACCGGTTGGCGGGGATGGCATTCTCCTGCTGACGGAAGGAGATGATGAGCATGCTTTTGGGATGCGGATGTTTAATTCGGATGGGTCGGAGGCGGAGACTTGTCTGAACGGGCTGCGGTGCGTGGCTCGGGCGGGGTTCGAGGCGCTGGGGATCGATGCGGCGCGGGTGAGGTTGCAGACCTCGAGCGCCGAAGTGGCGCGGGCCGAGGCGATCGCCCCGGGGGTGGTCAGCGTGCGGACTTCGGCGCGGGCGTCGCTGGGGATCGCGGCGACCGGGCCACTGAGCGGACTGCCGAGCACGCGCGACTTCACCGCCGTTTCGATGCCCAATCCGCATCTGATCGCGTTTGTCGAGGCAGTGAACGAGGCCGAGCTGGTCGCGCTTGGCGCGTGGTGCGAGGCGGCGCCGCCGCTGTTACCCGAGCGCGCCAATGTCTCGTTCGTCGAGATGCATGGATCCGACCTGTTCGTGAGAACGTATGAGCGGGGAGTGGGGCTGACCAATGCGTGCGGGAGCGCGATGGCGGCCGCGGTGTTCGCGGCGGGGCTGACCGGACGGGTGGCTTGGGGGCGCGAGGTGATCGTGTTCAACAAGGGCGGGCTGGTGCGTGGCAGCGCCGCTTCGCCCGCGGACGGCGCCGAAGTGACGATCACCGGCAATGCGACGTTCGAATGGGACGGCACGATCGGCGCCGACGGCAGCGGGCTGGAAGTGACGCGGCGGCGCGGCGACGAGACCGCGGCGTGGGACGCGGCGCTCGCCCAAATCTCTTCGAACAACGCCGCGTCCCCGCCGATCCGGTAAGCCGTCCCCGGGGCCACGGTGACCCAGCCCCGGATCGCGCAGCAACTGGCACCCCTACACCACAACTAACCAAATAAGCACTTTTTACTTGACATCGTCACGCTTATCTGGCACTAGATAGGCACGCTGCAGAATTGCGAGTCGGGGCCGGGCGGAAACGCTTCCGGCCCTTTTTCATGCGATCGCGGCGGTTTGGGGGGAGGGGTCGATGCGGGCGGGCATCGGCCCCTTTTGCGTTGGGAGGGATCGGATGGGGACGCATCGGGCGGTGATCGCCGACGGCTATAGCGCTTTCGAGGGGCGCAAATGGGTGCGCTGGACCGCGAAGATGCGCGAGCGCTTTCTCGATCACCTCGCCGCGACCTGCAACGTCAAAGCCTCGGCCGAATTTATCGGCGTCGATCCGGTATCGGTCTATGCGCTGCGGCGGCGCGAGCCCAAGTTCGCCGATGCCTGGGGCGAGGCGCTGGCCCTCGGCTATGAGATGCTCGAGACGTTGCTGGTCGGTCATGCGCTGTCGGGCGACGATAGCGATGTTCTCAACTGTGGCGCGGAACCGCGCTCGGGCCCGGTGCGCGTCGATCTGGCGTTGCGACTGCTGAGCATGCACCGCAATGCCGAGGGCAAGCCGACGCGCGGCGGACCCAAGCGGCAGTTCGCAGCGCCGGAGGAAACCGACGCGGTACTGATGAAAAAGCTGGCGGCGATCGCGGCGCGGCGCGCGCGTGCGCAGGCCGAGCAGCCATGAGCGGCGCGCAGGCGCAGGCCGATGCGCTGATCGACCAATTGCTGGCCTTGCCCGAGGACGAGCGGCTCGAAGCGGTGCGGGCGATGTCAGCCCCGCAACGGCGCGAGTTCGCGGCGCGGTGGCGGGCATGGGCGCATGGCGGCCAGCGGATGCCGCCGGGCGACTGGCGGGTATGGCTGATCCGCGCCGGGCGCGGATTTGGCAAGACGCGGGCAGGCGCGGAATGGGTGTGTGAGGTGGCACGCAGCATCGCCGGCGCGCGTATCGCTCTGGTCGGCGCCAATGCCGACGATGTCCGCCAGGTGATGATCGAGGGGCCGAGCGGGCTGGTGGACGTGGCGCGCGCCGATGAGCGCCCGGTATGGCACCGGGCGTCGCGCGAACTGCACTGGCCCAATGGCACGATCGCCAGCGTCTATTCGGCGGAGGCGCCCGAGCGGCTGCGCGGCCCCGAGCATGAGGCGGCGTGGTGCGACGAGCTCGGCAAATGGCGCAACGCCGATGCGACGTGGGACAATCTGGTGATGACGATGCGGCGCGGCGAGCGGCCGCGCATCGTGGTGACGACGACGCCGCGATCGACGCGGCTGATCCATCGCATCCGGGCGCTGCCGAGCATGATCGAGACGACCGGGCGGACGCGCGACAATCCGCATCTGCCGGCGAGCTTCGTCGCCGCGATGGTGGAGGAATATGGCGGTACGCTGAAAGGCCGGCAGGAACTGGAAGGCGAGCTGATCGAGGAAGTCGCGGGCGCGCTGTGGTCACGTGCGCTGATCGAGGCGCGGCGGGTGCGGACCGCGCCGGCGCTGGTGCGGGTGGTGGTGGGCGTCGATCCGCCGGCGGGCGTGGGCGGCGACGCCTGCGGGATCGTCGCGGTCGGGCTGGGCGCGGACGGCCGTGGCTATGTCCTGGAGGATGCCAGCGTGTCGGGACAGGCGCCCGAGGGCTGGGCGCGGGCGGTGGCGGCGTGCGCGGCGCGCCGGGGCGCGGACCGCGTGATCGCCGAAAAGAACCAGGGCGGTTCAATGGTCGAAAGCGTGCTGCGCGCGGCCGACGCGGTGCTGCCGGTGCGGCTGGTCCATGCCAGCCGCGGCAAGAGCGCGCGGGCCGAGCCGGTCTCGGCGCTCTATGAGAGCGGCAAGGTGTGGCACGCGGGCGCGTTTCCGGCGCTGGAGGATGAGCTTCGCGGGCTGCAGGCGGGCGGCGGCTATGAAGGGCCGGGGCGCTCGCCTGACCGCGCGGATGCGTTGGTATGGGCGCTGAGCGAGCTGATGCTGCGCAAGCGCGGGCGGCCGGCGGTTCGGGGGATCTGAGCGCGTGGAATCCGCTCCCGCCCAGGGAGCGCGCGAGGTCGCGGGCAGCCGCGACGGACAGGGGGACGGAATTTCCGCGGCTGGTTGGTCGTTCGCCTCTCCCTCCATCGCCTTTGGCCCGACCTCCCCCTCGGGCGGGAAGATTCGAGTAAAACCAAATAGGAGAATGGGATGCTGAACAGGAGATGGGCCGGGCGCGTGGATACGCGCCACGGGATGGCGGCGCTTTGCGTGGCGCTGGGGGGCGGATTGCTGACGGTGCTGGGGCTGGCGACCGGGGGCTGCTCGGGGACCGGGCAGGTGCTGGGCACGGGCTATGCCGCGGTGCTGGCCATGCAGGACCGCAACGCCGACGGCGTGCTCGACCGCGCGGAAGTCGCGGCGATGGTCGAGCGCGCCTTTCCGCCCGAGCGGCGGACGGGGCAGCGCTGGACCGCGCTCAGGGCCTGGCTGATCGAGAGCTATATGGCGCGCGACAGGGATGGCGACGGGCGGCTGACGCTGGACGAACTGATGCGTGGTGGCGCCGTGCCCGCACCCGCGATGGCGCCGGACAATGCGAGCGGCTAAGGCGGCGCCATGACTCCGCGCGAACTGATCGATACCGCCGAAGTGCCGGGAGGCGAGCCGCTCCGGCTGTTCCGCCGCGGTGCCGACCATATGATCGTGCTCGAGCGCAACGAGCTGATGAACAGCCGGATGAGCGGTTCGGAGGAAGCGCTGGCGGCGTACACGATCGAGCGGCTGGGGAAGCGGCCGGGGCTGCGGCTGCTGATCGGCGGATACGGGATGGGGTTCACGCTGCGCGCGGCGCTGCCGCTGCTCAAGCGTGACGCGCTGGTGACCGTGGCGGAACTGGTGCCCAAGATCATCGACTGGGCGAAGGGGCCGATGGCGGAATTGACCGCGGGATGCCTCGACGATCCCCGCGTCGATGTCGTCATCGACGATGTCGGGCGGGTGATCCGCGAGAGCCCGGGCGGCTATGACGGGATATTGCTCGACGTCGATAACGGCCCGGACGGGCTGACGCGGGCGGGCAATGACGGGCTCTATTCGGACCGGGGCCTTGCGCAGGCGCGGGCGGCGCTGCGGCCGGGTGGGATCCTGGCGGTGTGGTCGGCGGCGCCCGACGACCGCTTCCGGCGGCGGTTCGGCGATGCCGGGTACAAGGTCGACGAAGTGGCGGTGCGGGCGCGGAGCAATGGCAAGGGGCCCCGGCACGTGATCTGGTTTGGCGTGAAGCGGTAAAAGGGCGCCGCCACAGACACTGTTCGTCACCCCAGACCTGTTTGGTGCCTGTCCCGCTCGAACATGGGCGGCTCCCCGGCGAAGGCCGGGGCCCAGTCGGTGGACAGATATTGACGGGCGCAGCGCTTCGTTACGGCGACCTCTCCACCTGGGCCCCGGCCTTCGCCGGGGAACCACAGGAGACACATGCTCGAATGGGATAAGTACCGAACAAGTCCGGGATCCAGGGTGCGGCCGGGCGCTGCGCCAGAGGCTCAAGACCATCGTTCGCGGATAGTTGGACCCCGGCACAAGGCCGGGGTGACATTTGGGGTTGGTTGGCGTTCGACCCCAATCTCGGGAGGATTCGAAATGAAATGGTTCGGACGCAAGTCCGCACGGGATGGCGTGCGGCTGCCGCGGGCGCGTGGGGGCACCATGGCGAGCGTGGCGGATTGGCCGCGGAGCTATGAGGCGCTGGTGCGCGAGGGCTATTGCCAGAATCCGGTGGCGCAGCGGGCGGTGAAGCTGGTCGCGGAGGGCGTGGGCGGGGCGCCGCTCAAGGCCTCCGATCCGGCGCTGGCGGCGTTGGTCAAGGCGCGCTCGGGCGGGCAGGTGCTGCTCGAGACGGTGGCGGCGCATGTGCTGCTGCACGGCAACGCCTATGTCGAGCTGCTGCACGATCAGGCCGGGCGGATCACCGAATTGTTCGCGCTCCGGCCCGAGCGGGTGACCGTCGATGCCGACGCCAATGGCTGGCCGGTGGCCTATCGCTATCGGGTCGGCGCGCAGGTCGCGCGGCTGGTGGCGGAGGATGGCGCGGGTCGGACGGCGGTGGCGCATATCCGCGCCTTCCATCCCGGCGACGATCATTACGGGCTGGGGTGCCTGGGCGCGGCGGCGGCGGCGGTGGCGATCCACAACGCCGCGGCGCGCTGGAACAAGGCGCTGCTCGACAATGCGGCGCGGCCTTCGGGAGCGCTGGTCTATGAGACCGGCGACGGCGCGGCGCTGTCGGGCGAGCAGTTCGAGCGGCTCAAGCGCGAGATGGAGGCGGGGTTCGCCGGGGCGGGCAATGCCGGGCGGCCGATGCTGCTCGAAGGCGGGCTCAGATGGCAGGCGATGAGCATGACCCCGGCGGACATGGATTTCGTCGGGCTCAAGGCGGCGGCGGCGCGCGAGATCGCGCTGGCGTTCGGGGTGCCGCCGATGCTGATGGGGCTGCCCGGCGACAATAGCTACGCCAATTACCGCGAGGCCAATCGCGCCCTGTGGCGGCTGGCGATCCTGCCGCTGGCGGAGAATATCCTGGGCGGATTGTGCCAGGCGCTCAGGCCGTGGTTTCCCGATGCCAGCCTCGCCATCGATGTCGACCGGGTGACGGCGCTGGCCGAGGACCGCGAGCGGATGTGGCGGCAGGTGAGCGCGGCGGACTTCCTGAGCGACGCGGAGAAACGGGCGATGGTGGGGCTGGCATGAGCGAGGATGTGCTGCTGGCGCAGTTGATCGGGCAGGCCGAGGCGGAAGGCGCGAACCTGGTGACGCTGCGCGCGATCATCGAGGAGGCGGGCGAGCTGGGGGCGCGGCGGGCGCTGGAGAAACTGGGGCTCGGCGATGCCGGGGCGGGCAAGGACATGGCCGAGCTGCGCGAGCTGCTGGGGGCGTGGCGCGACGCCAAGCGATCGGCGATGCAGGCGGCGTTCGCCTGGGGCGGGCGGATGCTGGCGGCGCTGGTGCTGGTCGGGCTGGCGGTCAAGCTGGGGTTTCCGGGATGGCTGAAGTGAGCGTCGCGCAGAGCGGGACTTCGCGCGGGGTTCGCTTCGCCGGATACGCTTCGGTGTTCGATGCGGCGGATCGCGGCGGCGATATCGTGCGGCGGGGGGCGTTTCGGGTTGGGGGGCGGATACCATTGCTGTGGCAGCATGGTGGTGCCCCGGTTGGCGAGATCGAATGGCTCGGGGAGGATAGCCGCGGGCTGCGCGTGATCGGGCGCGTGGCGGAGCCGGGGCTGGCGGCGGCGGTGGCGCGGGGCGGGGTTACCGGGCTGTCGTTCGGATACCGGGTGCGGGAAGCGCGGCGGGGTAGCCGCGCCCGCGAGATCAAGGCGCTGGATCTGGTCGAGGTGAGCCTGGTGGCGAACCCGATGCAACCGCTGGCGCGGGTGCATGCGGTGGAAGCGGGGTTTACGCCGCCGGCTTGGGGCGACGCCTGCCGAGACTGTCGAGCAGCTGCGGGCGCCTGAGCGGAAGGCCGGCATAGTCGATCGCGGAGCGCCGGCCGTCGCTGTCGGTCACGGCGACGACGACATAATTGCCGGCCGGATCATGGTGGAATGCGGCGGTGAGTTCGGTGAAATCCTCGACCGTCGCGCCATGTTTGCGGCAGAAAGCGGGGAGTTCCCCGGCATAGAGTTCGGCGGCGCGGGCGAGGGAGGGAGACGCTACGCCCTGGGTGATCTTTCCGGCGAGGAAATCGACGGTGAGCACGCCGCCTTCGCTGCGCATGGCCTCGCCGAACATATCGACCTGATACATGCCGATGACGAAGCACATCCCACAGGCCATCGAATCGGCGAGGTTATGGCCGATCGCGCAGAGTGGGGCGTGCTTCACGCGGTGGCTGTCTGCGCAGGGGATCGGAACGATCGCGCCAGCAGCCACGCGCCCGCGACGATCATCGGCAGGCACAAAGTCTGGCCCATGGTCAGGCCCCAGGCGAGATGTTCGAGGCCCTTGTCGGGCTGGCGGGTGAATTCGAGGAGGAAGCGGGTGACGCCGTAGAGCAACAGCCCGGTGCCGACGAGGCGGCCGGGGTGATGGCGCGCGTCCGTCTTCCAGAACATGTAATAGAGGACGAGCATCGCCAAGCCGCCTTCGAGGAACGCCTCGTAGAGTTGGCTGGGGTGGCGGGGGACGCCGTCGCCGGTGCCGGGAAAGACCATCGCCCAGGGGAGATCGGACGGGCGGCCCCACAGCTCGCCGTTCACGAAATTGGCGATGCGGACAAGGAACAGGCCGAAGGGCGTGCAGCAGGCGATATAATCGTAGATGCGGAGCAGTTCGAGATGGTGGCGGCGGGCGTACCACCACAAGGCCAGCAGCACGCCGGCGAGGCCGCCATGCAGCGACATGCCGCCATTCCATAGTTCGAGCACCTGCCATGGGCGCAGGAAGATCTCGGGCTTGTAGACGAGGCAATAGCCGAGCCGGCCGCCGGCGAGGACGCCGATCATGATCCAGGTGACGAGATCGTCGGCATGGGTGCGCGACATCGGCGCGCCGGGGCGGGCGATCAGCTTCAGCAGGTACCACCAGCCGATCGCGATCATCGCGACATAGCTGATCGCGTACCAGCGCAGCTGGAACAGCCCGAGATCGAGCGCGACGGGCGAGAGGCCGAGATCGGCGAAGTGGATGGGCATGCGCGCGAGCTTAGCGCGGTGCTTTGCGGGGGCAATACAGTGCTTTGTTTCGGGGGCATCGCGCGTGGCGATCCCCCTCCACCACCCTTCGGGTGGTCCCCCTCCCCGTGCCGGGGAGGATTTTTATGAGCGGGAGAATGAGCATGATCGAAGTGAAGGCGGATGCGCTCGAAGCGAGTTTCGAGGCGGTGGAAAAGGCGGGGCTGCCGGCATCGCGGCCGATGCTGATGGGCGGGCGGCCGGTGGCAAGCGCGGCGTTCGAGACGTTCCTGCGCTCGGGCGGCGGGTCGCTGGAGATGAAGGCGCTGTCGGGCGCGAGCGACGGCGCGGGCGGCTATGCGGTGCCGGAGGAAATCGACACGCTGATCGATGCGACGCTCAAGGGCATTTCGCCGATCCGGGCGATCGCCAATGTCGTGCAGGTCGGGTCGGGTGGCTATCGCAAGCTGGTGACCAGCGGCGGGTTCGCATCGGGCTGGGCATCGGAGACCGGCACGCGCGCCGAGACCGATACGCCCGTCTTCAACGAGATCGCACCGCCCAGTGGCGAGCTGTTCGCCAATCCGGCGGCGAGCCAGGCGATGCTCGATGATGCGGCGTTCGACGTCGAGCAATGGCTGGCGGGCGAGATCGCGCGCGAATTCGCGGCGGCCGAGGGGTCTGCGTTCGTCAACGGCAACGGCACCAACAAGCCCAAGGGGTTCCTGGCAGCGACGCTTTCGGCTGCGGGCGATGCATCGCGGACGTTCGGCCAGTTGCAATATGTGCCGACGGGTTCGGCGGGCGCGTTCGCGGCCAACCCCGAGGAGAAGCTGATCGATCTCGTCCAGACGCTGCGCGCACCCTATCGCCAGGGCGCGAGCTGGGTGATGAATTCGGCGACGCTCGCGAAAATCCGCAAGTTCAAGACCAGCGACGGGGCGCTGCTGTGGGCGCCGTCGCTCGCCGCCGGGCAGCCGGCGACTTTGCTCGGCTATCCGGTGGTCGAGGCCGAGGACATGCCCGACATCGCCGCCAATTCACTGTCGATCGCGTTCGGCAATTTCAAGGCGGGCTATCTGATCGCCGAGCGCGGCGAGACGCAGATCCTGCGCGATCCGTACAGCAACAAGCCGTTCGTGCACTTCTACGCGACCAAGCGCGTCGGCGGGATGGTGAGCAACAGCGAGGCGATCAAGCTGCTCAAGTTCAGCGCTTCGTGACGGGCGGCGCCCTCCCCGCTTCGGCGGGGAAGGCGCGGCTTGCTCTGGATCTTTCGGGAGAGACGATATGGATGCTCCGCCCTTTCCGGCGGCGGCGCTGGCGGCTGCGCGCGAGGCGGCCAAGGCGCAGTTGCGCGTGACCGGTGACAATGAGGACGCGCTGATCGCGAGCTATGCGGCAAGCGCCCTGACGCTGTGCGAGGCGTTTACCGGGCGGGCGACGATCGCGCGCGAATGGCGGGCGGTGCTGCCGGCGGCACGCGGCTGGCAGGCGCTCGGGATCGGCGGGGTGACCGCGATCGGCGCGGTCAACGGACTGTCGGCGGATGGCGATACGATCGCGTTCGGGATCGACGCCTATGCCGTGGATGTGGATGCCGAGGGGTGCGGCTGGGTGCGGGTGATCGCGCCGGGAGCGGCGGGGCGCGTGGCGGTGACCTTCAGTGCGGGGATCGCTGGGGATTGGGCGAGCCTGCCCGCACCCATCGCGCAGGGCGTGGTGTTGCTGATCGCGCATCTGTTCGAGGCGCGCGACGGGGCGAGCCCGCCGGCGGCGGTGAGCGCCCTATGGCGGCCATGGCGGCGGCTGCGGCTGGCGCGGGCGGAGCGGGCGGCATGAGGGTGCGCATCGAAGCGGTGGCGCAGCGCGTCGCCGACGCGATCCGCGCCGAGGCGCCCGAACTGCGCGTCACGATCGAGGGCGACGATGTGATCGTCGAGGGCCGGGCGCTGGCGACGGATCCGCGGCTGCGCTGGATCGGAGGGCTGGTGCGATGAGCGTGCAGGCATTGCTGCAGGCCGCCGCCGCCACGGCGCTGGGTGAACATGACGCGCTGCGCGAGACGCTGACCGAGATTTTCGATTGCCCGCCGGTACGCGGCAGCCGGCCGTTCGCGGTGATCGAAGAGGCGGTGATGGCCGATTGGGGAACCAAGGATCTGGCCGGGCGCGAAGGGCGCTTCGCGGTGCGGGTGATGGATGTCGGCGAACGGCCGGTGCGGCTGCGCGGATTGGCCGGGGCGGTCGAGGATGCCGTCGAGGCGATGCCGCGGATGCTGGGCGAAGGCTGGGCGGTGGCGAGCCTGGTGTTCCTGCGGGCGCGGATCGTGCGCGACGGGGAGGGCTGGGCCTCGGTTTCGGAATTCCGGGTGCGGATGCTGCGCAGTGAAGTTTGATGGTCGCGGTGCCGGCCCGCTCCCCCACCCGACCTCCCATGAATTACTGTCGTCGGGGGATCGGGTGGGGAAGCGAGCCGGCACCGTCATGAACGAGGAGGATGGATATGGCGGCGGAGAAGGGTAGCGCGTTTTTGCTGAAGGTCGGCAACGGTGCGACACCGGTGGTCTATGCGACGGTGGCGGGGCTTCGGACGACGCAGCTGAGCGTCAATGGCGAGGCGGTGGCGATCACTTCCAAGGACAGCGGCGGGTGGCGCGAGCTGCTGTCGGGGGCGGGGGTGCGATCGGTCAGCGTCTCGGGCGCCGGGGTGTTCACCGGATCGGCGGCGGAAACCCGGGTGAAGAGCAATGCGCTGTCGGGCGTGCTCGACGATTACCGGCTGAGCTTCGAGAGCGGCGAGACGATGACCGGGCGGTTTCTGGTGACGCGGCTCGACTATGCCGGGGATTTCAACGGCGAGCGTTCGTACACGCTGAGCCTTGAGAGCTCGGGCGCGGTGGTTTCGGCATGAGCATCGCGAATCCCGCGCGGGGCGAGGCCGAGCTGCGGGTGGGCGGCGTGATCCTGGTGCTGCGGCCGAGCTTTCAGGCGCTGGTCGCGGCGGAGGCTGAGGTCGGGCCGTTGTTTGCCTTGGTCGAACGTGCGGCGGAAGGGCGGCTGGGGCTGGCGGAGATGGTGGCGTTGTTCTGGCACTGCCTGAGCGGGCGGCCGGAGGGGCTGACGCGCGAAGCGTTTGGCGAGGCGGTGATGGCGCGCGGGCTGGCGGCGGCGACGCCGGCGCTCAAGGTGCTGATCGGCCAGATCCTGGCGGGGCGGTGATGGCGGAAATGATCCTCCCCGGGACGGGGAGGGGGACCAGCGAAGCTGGTGGAGGGGGCGGGCCGCGAACGTTTCGTTTGCGGCCCGCCCCCTCCGTCAGCGCAGTCGCGCTGCCACCTCCCCGTGCCGGGGAGGATCGATTTGCCACGACGGCCGCGAAACTGGCGGGGGCGGCGGGCGTGATGTTTGGCTGGAGCCCGTGCGCGTTCTGGCAGGCGACGCCGGCGGAGCTGGGCGCGCTGATCGACGCGCTCAGGGGTGAGGCGGGGGTGGAGGCCGCGGATGCGGCGACACTGGCGCGGCTCAAGGAGCAATTTCCCGATGGATGAAGAAATCGAGCGGCTGATCGTGTCGGTGCGTGCCGATACGGCGGGCTTCGCCCGCGATGTGGCCGAGATGCGCGGCAGCCTGGAAGGGCCGATGGAGGCGGGGGCGAACCGCGCCGGGCGGGCGATCGAAGGCGCGCTGCTGCGCGCGGTGCGGACCGGCAAGCTGGGGTTCGACGATCTCGCCAAGGTGGCGCTGGGCGTGATGGACGAGATCGCCAAGGCGGCGCTGCGCGGCGGGATTTCGGCGGTGACCGGGCAGGGCGGGATCGGCGGCGTGCTGGCCGGCCTGATCGGCGGGCTGGCAGGGGCGCCGGGGCGGGCGACGGGCGGGCCGGTCAGCCCGTCGCGGCCCTATCTTGTCGGCGAGCGCGGGCCGGAATTGTTTGTGCCGACCGCCGCGGGGCAGGTGATGCCGGCCGGCGGCGGCGCGCGCGACGTACGGGTGGCGATCACGGTCAACGCCAGCGGCGCCGATGCGCCGCGGGCGCTGGCGCAGTCGAGCCGGCAAGTGGCGCGGGCGGTGAAGGCGGCGCTGGCCGGGGTGGACTAACGTTTCTGGAAGACTTCGAGGCGCTGCGCCACTTCCCACTGACCCTCACCCTTGGTGAGGCGGACGATCAGGAAGTTGCGGCCGGTGCGGTAGTGGAAGGTCGCCTTGCAGGTGACCGTGTTCTCGTCCCGGTCAGGTCTTTCGCAGAAGACGTCGGTGACCTGGCGGACGGGATTCTGGTCGTCGATCAGGATGCCCGTGCCCTTGTCCTCGTCGCGGAGAATCGCGAGGCGCAACTCGGCGACGGTCGGACAGAAGCCCGGGTCGGCGCAGTGCGCCGGCGCGGCGGCAAGCAGCATGGCGGTGATCATGATGGCGCTCCCGAATCTTGACGCGCCAGAGCTAACCAAAAATGACGGGAGTTCCTATGGGGCATTGGCTTGCCGGGCAGCGTCAGGGCCAGATCGAAGGCGTGGTATCGCGGTTCGATCCGGCCTTGTGGGCGGTCAATTTCCCCCGGCCGATGATGGCGGCGGTGACGGCCACCGCGCCGGATGCGCTGCGGGTGGATGCGGTGTTCTATCGCGCCGACCAGGCCGGCGGGCTGATCTGGGAGGCGGAGGACCGGCACGACCATCCGTTGCTGCGCTACGAGACCGCGCGGGATTTCCGCGGGTGCCGGTTGCGGTTTCGGTGGCGGGCTTCGGGGTTGCTCGGGCTCGACGCCGTCAACGGACCGGTGCTGACGATCGAGGGGCGCGACGCCACGGGCGCGGCGCGGGCTTGGTATGTGCGGCTGTGGAACTATGCGGCGGGCACGCCAGCGGACGCCCTGGTCTCGATCGACTTCGCGGCGGTCGATGGCGGCTTCCTGCTGCCGGGCGAGGCGGATCCGGTCTGGGCCGGGGATGTCGACCGGATGTTCGTGTCGCTGGTTCCGGAGGGGTATTCGGGGGTGGATACCGCGCTGGCCGCACCGGTCGAGGCATGGGCGGAGCTTTCCGGCATCGTCTGCGAGGGGCCGGGGGCGGTGCTGGCGATGGGCGACGTGGTGGTCCCCGAACATGGGCTGCAAATCGCCAATGGCTATGACGATTGCTACCATCTGACCCCGGCGCGGGTGCTGAGGAACATCCTTCAGCTCGGCTATCGCGGCAGCATCCTCCACTATGTCGGGATGAGCCATTTCCCGCGGCTCGAGGGGGTGGCGGGCGGCTATTATGCGAGCCCTGGCGACAGCGCGCTGAACGTGGCGTGCCAGGCCTGGCATCGCGATTTCGCGGCGCGGGCGAGGGCGCTGGGATATTCGGTGATCTGGTCGCTCAGCTATGAATTGCTCGAACGGCATTGCTGGGACGACTGGAAGCAGCGGGCGGCGGACGGATCGCCGGCGCTGACCGGCTGGGAGCCGCCATCGGCGCTGCTGTCGCCGGCGCGGCCGCAAGCGATGGCGTATCTGCGGGCGGTGGCGCTGGCGTTTTGCGGGATCGCGGCGGATGCGGGCCTCGCTGTGCGGTTCCAGATCGGTGAGCCGTGGTGGTGGACGCTGCCCGACGGAAGTCTCTGTATTCACGACGACGCGGTGGCGGGGCGCGACCCGGGGGCGTTGCTGGCCGATTCGACGCTGATGCTGCGCGATGCGGTGAAGGCGGCGCACCCGCAAGCCGAGGTGCTGCTGCTGGTCTATCTGCCGACGGCGCTGCGCAATCCGGAGGCGAACCTGCCGCCCGGCTGGGCGGCGCCGGCGTTCGATGCGCTGCAGCTCGAGGATTATGACTGGGCGGCGGCGGGGGATATCGCGGCGAGCGATCGCGGGCTGGCGCTGGCCGAGGCGCGGCTGGGGTATGGACCAGGCGACCAGCACTATCTGAGCGGGTTCGTATTGGCGGCGGAGGATGCCGCTGACTGGCGGAATATCGATGCGGCGGCAGAACGGGCGCGAGCGCGCGGCGTGGCCGAAACCTTCGTCTGGGCGCTGCCGCAGGTGCTGCGCGATGGCTTTGTGCATTTCGGCGCCTTTGAAGAAGAAACCTGGGAGGATGATGTGGACGCGTTCGACGACGTGCTGTTTCCGATCGCGCTGGGCCGCGAGGCGGAGGTGGCGCCCGAGACTTCGACGGCGATCGTGACCAGCGCCGGCGGAGCCGAGGCGCGCAATGTCGAATGGGCCGAGGCGCGGACGCATTACGATGTCGGGCCCGGAGTGCGCTCCGAGGCGGATATCGCGGCGCTGCTGGGGTTCTTCCGCGCGCGGATGGGGCCGGCGCGCGGGTTTCGCCTGCGCGACCCGTTCGACTGGCAGGGGGACGATGAGGTGCTCGGCATCGGCGATGGCGAGACGCGGACGTTTCCGCTGGTGCGGCATTATGGCGGGGTGACGCGGCGGATCACGCGGCCGGTTGCGGGCACGGTCTCGGTGGCGGTGGACGGCGTCGAGGCTTCGGATTTCGTGCTCGGCGCGGGCGGGGTGGTGACGCTCGACGCGGCGCCGGCGGCGGGCGCGGCGGTGACCGCGAGCTTTGTGTTCGACGTGCCGGTGCGCTTCGCCGAGGACCGGCTGACGGTGAGCCGGGCGACGTTCCTGGCCGGGGCGGCGGCGAGCGTGCCGCTGGTCGAGGTGCGCGAATGAGCTGGCTGGACGGGACGCTGACCAGCATCGCCCTGTGCTGGCGGATCGAGCGGCGCGACGGGGTGACGATCGGGCTGACCGCGCATGACCGCGATCTGATGATCGGCGGGCTGGTCTATCGCGCCGCGCCGGGGATGACGCCGAGCGCCATCCAGCGCGGCGCGGGGCTCGATGCCGACAGCATGGACGTGACCGGGGCGCTGAGCAGTTCGGCGATTTCGGAAGGCGATCTGCTGGCCGGGCGCTGGGACGGGGCGCGGGTGGAAGTGTTCGCGACCGACTGGACCGATCCGGGCGAGCGGGTGGCGCTGGGCGCGGGCACGATCGGGACGGTCGAGATCGCCGACGGGATGCTCACCGCCGAGCTGAAGGGCGTGGCGGCGGGGCTGGAGCGGCCGGTGGTCGAGGAGACCTCGCCCGAATGCCGCGCCGAGCTGGGTGACAAGCGATGCCGCGTGGCGATGGCGGGGCGGCGGCGGTTCGCGGTGGTGACGGGGATCGACGGGGCGGTGCTGACGCTCGATTCGGAAGAGCCGGAGGCGGGCTGCTATGGCGGTGGGCGGTTGCGCTGGTTTGGCGGGGCCAATTCGGGACTGGAGGATGCGGTTGCGCGGTCCGACGGCGCGACGGTGACGCTGCGGCGGGCGCCGCGCTTCGCGAGCCCGGGGCGAATCGAGCTGATCGAGGGATGCGACAAGAGCCTGGCGACCTGTGCGGGGCGCTTCGCCAACGTTCTCAACTTTCGCGGCGAGCCCTATCTGCCCGGGACCGACTTGCTGACGCGCTATCCGGGGGGATGAGCGCGGAGCGGGCGCGCCTGGCGATCGGCGCGCGCTTTCGCCCGCATGGCCGCGATCCGGCGACTGGGCTCGATTGCGTCGGGCTGGCGGCCTGGGCCTTCGAGGCGAGGGTGCCGCGCGATTACGCGCTGCGCAGCGGCGATGCCGCGCGGGTGTGCGCGGTGGCGGCGGCGCTGGGACTGGTCAAGGCGGACGACCGTATGGCGGGCGACCTGTTGCTGCTCCGGATGGGGCCGGGCCTTTTGCATCTGGCGATCGATAGCGGCGGCGGCGTGATCCATGCCGACGCGATGCTGCGCCGCGTGGTCGAGCGGCCGGGCGCGATTCCGGGCGACGTGATCGGGCGCTGGCGCAAACAAGGGGATTGAGATGGCGACATTGGTGCTGACCGTCGCGGGCGGACTGATCGGCGGGCCGGTGGGCGCTGCGATCGGATCGGTGGTGGGAAACGCCATCGATCGCGAAGTGCTGTTCAAGCCCAAGGGCCGCGAGGGGCCGCGGCTGAGCGAACTGAAGTTGCAGACCAGTTCCTACGGCACGCAGATCCCGAAGCTGTTCGGGACGATGCGGGTGGCGGGATCGGTGATCTGGGCGACCGACCTGATCGAGCATCGCAACACATCGGGCGGTGGCAAGGGGCGGCCGGGCACGACGAGCTATTCCTATACGGCGAGCTTCGCGGTGGCACTGTCGGCGCGGCCGGTGCTGGGCGTCGGGCGGATCTGGGCGGACGGGAAGTTGCTGCGCGGGCAGGCAGGCGACTGGAAGGCGCGGACCGGGTTCCGGCTGCATCCGGGCGGCGAGGATCAGGGGGCCGATCCGCTGATCGCGGCCGTCGAAGGCACGGGCGCGGCGCCGGCGCATCGCGGAATCGCCTATGCGGTGTTCGAGGATCTGGAGCTGGCGGAGTTCGGCAACCGCATCCCGTCGCTGACGTTCGAAGTGACCGCCGATGCCGGGCCGGTCGAGGCGGGAGCGATCCTGCGCGGGATCGGCGAGATCGGTTGCGACGAGCCGACGGTGGCGCTGGAGGGCTTCTCGGCGCACGGCGCGAGCGTGCGGGCGGTGGCGGAGACGCTGGCCGGCGCCTGTGGCGGCTGGTTCCGTGGCGATGCCGGGCTGACGCTGATCGGCGGGTCAGGCGCGGCGCTGGCGCTGGAGGATAAAGGCACGCGCGCGCGCGATCACGCGCGCGCGAGGCGAACGATCGCCGCCGCCGATACGGCTCCGCGGACGCTGACGCTCAGCTATTACGATCCGGCGCGCGATTATCAGGCGGGCGTGCAGCGGGCGGTGCGTCCGGGGGCGGGGAACCGCGAGGCGCGGCTGGAGCTGCCTGCGGCGATCGGCGCGGGAGCGGCCAAGACGATTGCCGAGAGCGCGCTGGCGCGGTTCGATGCTGAGCGCGAGCGGCGCAGCGTCGCGCTGGGCTGTGATCGACTGGATGTGCGCCCCGGCGAGCGGGTGACGATCGCGGGCGCGCCGGGGGTGTGGCGCGTCGACAGCTGGTCGCTCGAAGCGATGGTGGTGACGCTCGATTGCGTCTCGGTGGCGCCGGGCGCGCTGGCGGTGGCGGCCAGCCCGGGCCGCGTGCTGGCGGCGCCAGACGCGGCGATCGGCGGCACGATCGTGCACGCTTTTGAATTGCCGCCGCTCGACGAGGCGCTGGCGAGCGTGCCGCGGCTGGCGGTCGCGGCGGCGGGCACCGCCCCCGGCTGGCGGAGCGCGGCGCTGCTGACCAGTCTCGACGATGGCGCGCATTGGACGGCGGCGGGATCGACCGCGGCGGCGGCGGTGCTGGGAAGTATCGCCGTGCCGCCGGGGGCGGGATCGCCGGCGCTCGAGGATTTGCGCAACCGCTTCGAAGTCGAGCTGGCCCGGCCGGATATGATTCTGGCCGATGCCGACGGGGCGGCGCTGGCTGCCGGCGTGAACCTGGCGATGGCGGGGGACGAGCTGATCCAGTTCGGCCGCGCCGAGCGGCTGGGCGGGGCGCGCTGGCGGCTGAGCCGGTTGTGGCGCGGGCGGCGAGGAACCGAGGCCGCCGCGATGCAGGTGACCGGCGACCGCTTCGTGCTGATCGATGCTGACACGCTGGCGCTGCGCGATCTGCCGCTTTCGGCGATCGGGAGCAGCGTCGCCGTGCTCGCGCAGGGCGCGGGCGACGGTAGCGGCGCGGGCGAGGCGGTGGCTGGCGCCACCGGCATCGCTGTGATGCCGCCATCGCCCGTTCATTTCATGGCCGTGCCACAGCCTGACGGTGGCGCGCTGCTGCGCTGGGTGCGGCGCAGCAGAAACGGATGGGGCTGGATCGACGGCGCCGACGCGCCGCTCGGCGAGGCCAGCGAGCGCTACCGCGTCACGGTCACGCCCGCAGGTGGCGCTGCCTGGACGGCGGAACTGATGGCATACGGAATGCGGATACCGCCCGAGGCCCGCGCGATCACCCTTCATATCGCGGTGCAACAGATGGGCACGCACGGGCTATCGCGTCCTGCGACTCTGATCCTTCCAGCAATTGGAGATGCTTGATGACCGATTCTCTCACGCCCCGGCTGGCGCTGCCGTTGCTCGCCGCGGGCCAGGCGCAGAAGGAGATGTCTCATAATGAGGCGCTGGCGCGGATCGATATGACACTGCACGGAAACATAATTGCGGCGGACGCCGAGATTCCGCCGGGTGCGCCGGAACCGGGACAGTGCTGGATCCTCGGGAGCGTGCCCGAAGCCGATTGGGCGGGGCATCCGCACGAGCTGGCGGGGTGGACCGGGGGCGGCTGGCGCTTCGTGGCGCCATGCGAGGGCATGCGGCTGTGGCTGGGTATAAATGGCGGATTCGCGTTGTTTTCGGGCGGCGAATGGCGACTGGGTGACGCGTATGGACGGCTGATTGTTGCTGGCGAACAGGTGGTTGGGCCGCGGGTTGCGGCGATCACGGAACCTAGCGGCGGCGCAACGGTTGATGCCGAGGCGCGGGCCACAATCCTGGCAGTGCTGAATGCGATGCGCGAACACGGACTCGTCGATGCAGGCTGAATCTGTGACGTTCATGCAACAGTACCGGGATTTGTGCGCTTGCGTGGAAACCTTCGTTTCGGTACTGAGTTTGTCGCTGTCCGGAAGGACAACTTTGAAAGGGGATTAAGATGCGGAAGCTCGCCATTACTCTGGCACTTGCTACCACCGCGCTCAGCACGCCCGCTCTCGCTCGCGATGATGCGTGGTATGTGGGTGTCGAGGGCGGCACGATGCTGGTCGAGGACATTCACTTCGACGTCGGCGCTCAGAAGGACGCCGTTTCGGTCGATCACAAGGCTGGTTGGGACGCCGACATGACTGTCGGTTACGACTTCGGCGGTTTCCGCGCTGAAGCGGAAGTCGGCTATCGTCGCGCTTCGGTAACCGGCGTGAAGTCGGTTATCTCGCTGCCGAATGGCACTGCGATCAATTCGCCGGCGGGCACCTATCCGCTGGCCGGTGGCCGTACCTCGGCTTTGAGCTTCATGGTCAACGGCATGTTCGACTTCGGCGACGATGACGGCGTGCAGGGCTTTGTCGGCGGCGGCGTCGGCGTTGCCCGCGTCAAAGCGCGCTATGGCCTGAACGCGCGCAGCAACTTCATCGACGATTCGGATACCGTGTTCGCGTGGCAGGCGATCGCCGGCCTTCGCGCTCCGTTGTCGGACTCGATCGACGTGTCGCTGAAGTATCGTTTCTTCAACGCGGATAACCTGGACTTCGGCGCCGCCCGGGCGCGCTTCCGCTCGCACAGCATCCTTGGCGGTCTGACCTTCAACTTCGGCGCACCGCCGCCGCCGCCGGTCGAGCCGACTCCGGAGCCGACGCCGACGCCGACCTGGACCCCGACTCCCGAGCCGGCTCCGACCCCGGTTGAGGTGCAGTGCACGCCTGGGCCGTACATCGTGTTCTTCGACTGGGATAAGTCGAACATCACGCCGGAAGCGGCTTCGATCCTCGACAACGCCATCAGCAACTACCAGAGCTGCGGCAATGCGCAGGTGATGCTGGCAGGCCATGCCGACCGTTCGGGCTCGGCGAGCTACAACGTCGGCCTCTCGCAGCGTCGTGCGGATTCGGTGAAGGCATACCTCACCTCGCGCGGCATCCCGGGTGGCGTGATCGGTACCGAAGCGTTCGGTGAGAGCCGTCCGCGTGTCGATACCGCCGACGGCGTTCGCGAACTGCAGAACCGTCGCGTGGAAGTCATGTACGGCCCCGGCTCGGGCTACTAAGCCAAGCCGGTCCATACGGACTGACAAGATTTGGGGAGGCCGGGTAACCGGCCTCCCCTTTTCTTTGTGCCGACTTGCTATCGCGAGTCGCATAGCTGCTCCGCCGTGACCAAGTCTGCGGAAGAATGGTCTCGCGCGAGATGATATGTGCCGATACCTTGCAACCGTTCATCGGCAGGCGAAGCGAGGTTGGAGATGCGCAGGCTCACCCGCGGATGGCCCGCCCCCGGTAGAGACCGGGGTGCTGCCCGACGGCACAAGCGTCGTCGCCGGGCCCCAGTTCATGATCCTGAGCTCGGGCGATCCCGGACTGCTGAACATGAACGACGATATGCAGCACACGCCGTCCGGCTTTCACTGTCCGCGACGCTTCGAGGGCCTCGCGGTCTTGCTGATGACGATAGAGCCGAAGGCGGATCGCCTCACCTGCAGCTATCGTGCGGGAACCGATCTGCGCCTGCGCGACACCGATGAGGCCCGCTATCAGATTGTCCTGATCAGAGCCGGGAGCGGCCAGACACCGCGCAGCATTTTCGACGGATTGGTGGCGAGCGCGCGTGCCGGCCTGCGGATCAAGGGCGATCACCTTCCTCCACTGGCGGTCGGGCGGTCGCCGGCTCCGCTGTTTGTGGCTTATTGGGATACTGAGGGCGCGGGGGTGCAAGGCGTATGGGTCTACAAGGCGGGAAGGTGGATCGTCTGGCTGCGGGCGCAATATCCGCCAGCTTCGGCCAACGACGCCGAAGCCGGAAGTATCGCCCACATATTATTCGCCGAGGCCGGTAGGTTGAACTGATTCCGCAAGCGCGGCCTTCAGCCATTCCGGCACCAGCGCGTCGCCGAGCGCTTCGACGCGGCGCAATTCCACCATCAGCCCGAGTGCAGGATAGATCGCGCGGGTGCGGTCGCCGGGTTCGGCGAGCGGGGCGACGACCAGCCGGCGATTGACCTTGGCGCGGTAGTGCATGCGGGCGGTGTTTTCCTGGCCGACATAGCAGCCGGCGGTGAAGCTCACGCCGTGAAGCTCGGCGGCATTGGCCTCAAGCCAAAGCGTCTTGTCCTGACCGAGCTCGGCTACGCCCTCGGTGACACCGAGGGAGAGGCGATGGGCACGCCACTCCGCCGAGGTTGTTCCGCCTTCTTCGCCTCCCAGCCAGCGATAGCCCAATGCCGGGAGGCGCGGATCGGATACGCCTTGGCCGGGGTCACGTGACCAATGGACGCCGCCGTCAATCGCCTCGATGGTGATGGCGCGGCGGAGACGATACAGAGCGAGGCGGCGGAGCAGGGCCTCGCGCTGGTCGGCCTCGCAATCGATCAGGATCGCGTCGCCATCGGCCCAGAGCAGGAAATCGAACAGTGCCTTGCCCTGCGGGGTGAGAAGACCCGCCCATTGCGGAGTCTCGGGCGTCACCGTGGCGAGGTCCTGGGTGACGAGGCCCTGGAGGAAACCACGGACATCGTCCCCGGCGATGCGGATCAGGGCGCGGTCTTCGAGGCGGGTGGCATCGGACATGGTGAAGAGGTAGGGGGCATACACGCGCAACGGAAGAGGCCGGGCTTATGAACGTCGATCTCAAGCTGAAGGGCGGAACGGTATATCTGCCCGGAGGCCCGGCGCAGGTCGATGTCGGGGTGAGCGCGGGCAGGATCGTGGCGATTGGCGCAGTCGGCGGCGCCGGCGAGACGATCGATTGCGCGGGGCTCGACGTGCTGCCCGGGGTGATCGACAGCCAGGTCCATTTCCGCGAGCCGGGGCTGGAGACAAAGGAAGATCTCGAGAGCGGCGCGCGTTCGGCGGTGCTGGGCGGGGTGACGGCGGTGTTCGAAATGCCGAACACCAAACCCAATACCGATACCGCCGAGGCGGTGAACGACAAGCTCGCTCGCGCCAAGGGGCGAATGTGGTGCGACCACGCATTCTATGTCGGTGCGACCAATCATAACGCCGAGAGTCTCGCCGAGCTCGAGCGGATGCCGGGCACGGCGGGCGTCAAGATCTTCATGGGCGCATCGACCGGCGACCTGCTGGTCTCCGACGATGCGAACCTCGCCAGGGTGCTGGCGAGCGGGCATCGTCGCGTCGCGATCCATGCCGAGGACGAGTTCCGGATGCAGGATCGACTCGGCGAGCGCGTGCCCGGCGACCCTTCAAGCCATCCGGTCTGGCGCGACGATGAGAGCGCGATGCTGGCGACGCGGCGCATCCTCGGACTGGCGCGGGCGGCGCGGCGGCGTATCCATATCCTGCATGTGACGACGCCGGCCGAGCTGGAAGTGATTGGCCGGAACAAGGATATCGCCACCTGCGAAGTGACTCCGCAGCACCTGACGCTGGCGGGCGAGGAGGCCTATCCGCGGATCGGCACCTATGCGCAGATGAACCCGCCGATTCGTTCGGGCGCGCACCGCGACGGGCTGTGGGACTGGCTGCGCCAGGGCGTGCCCGACGTCATCGGATCGGACCATGCGCCGCACACGATTGCGGAGAAGACGAGGCCCTATCCGGATTCGCCGAGCGGGATGCCGGGAGTGCAGACCCTGCTGCCACTGATGCTCAACCATGTCGCCGAGGGGCGGCTGACGCTGCAGCGGCTGATCGACCTGACCAGCGCCGGGCCGCAGCGGGTGTTCGGGATCGCCGGCAAGGGGCGGATCGCGGTGGGATATGATGCCGACTTCACCATCGTCGATCTGAAGAAGCGATGGACGATCGAGGAAAGCTGGCTGGCGTCGCGGTGCGGCTGGTCGCCATTTACCGGCATGCAGCTGACCGGCAAACCGATCGGAACGATCATCCGCGGGCACAGGGTGATGTGGGACGGCGCCTTGGCCGCGCGGGCGATCGGCGCGCCGATCCGCTTCGAGAGCGTCGAGTTCGGATGAGCCGCACCGATGCCGCCTTTCGCGTGATCGCGGCGGCGGTGGACAAGCTGTATGCGGCGCTGATCGATCCGGAATCGCTAGTGAGGTGGTTGCCGCCGGAGGGCATGACCGGTGTGATCGAGGCGTTCGATCCCCGGCCGGGCGGGGTCTACCGGATTCGGCTGACCTATGACGATGCCGAGGCGGCGGTTGGCAAGACCGACGACGACAGCGATGTGAGCGAAGGCGAATTCGTCGAGCTGGTGCCGAACGTGCGGGTCGTCCAGCGCGGCACGTTCGAATCCGACGATCCGACGATGGCGGGGACGATGACCTTCACTTGGCGATTCGATCCGGTGGAGGACGGCACGCGGGTAACGGTGACCGCAGAAGGCGTGCCGCCCGGTATCCGCCGCAAGGATCATCTCGACGGTTTGCGCTCGACGCTGGCCAATCTCGCCGCCTTCGCCGAATAGTCAGCGCGGCCAGCCGAAGCCGATCAGCGCGCCGGCCTGGATAGCCGCGATCAGCCATAGCCATGTCGAGAAGGGCTGTTTGCGCGTCTTGTGACGGAAACGGTGGCGGGCGAAGAAGGCGCCGGGCGTACCGCCGATCAACGCCAGCGCGAGCAGATCGGCTTCGGGGATGCGGCGCGCGCCGGCGACGGCCCTGCGTTTGTCTTCGCGGAAACGCAGGATCGTCCACAGATTGACGAGCAGCAGGGCGCACAACGTGGCGGTCAGCATCGCGGCGTCAGGGCGCGGGCGCGTAATCGGGGCAATTGGCTGAGAGCCGGGTCCACATCCGGTCCAGCTCCTCCCGGCCCTTTTGCCCGATGATCTTCTCCGCGGTGACATTGTCGATGCTGTTATTCTCGACCCGCATCAGCTTGAACGGCCCGCCCTCGGGGCGCTGGTACCAGACGACATAGCCGCACTCGCGGTCGATATTTGCGTGGCGCGCGGCGATATCGATCACGGCGTAGATGCCGGGCGCGGGCGCCTGCGCCGGATCCTTGGTCCAGGTCAGCTGGAGCAGGCGACGTTCGCGTAAGGGGCCGGCGGCGTCGCGGGTCTTGCTGCTTTGCTCGAAGAAGATCCGGAGCGGAAGCTGGGCGCGGTGCTGCGGGGTGAGCATCTGATAGGCGCGGGCCGGGTCGCCCGCTTCGAGCGCGTCGAAGAATTCCCGGGTGGCGCGGAGTACGGCCTGTTCCAGCTCAGACGACGGCACCCAGCCCGGCGCCGAATCGGCGGTGATGTTGACCGTGCGCGGCGCGGTCTGCGCGACGGCGGGAACGGCGAGCAGCAAGGCGGCGAGGGCGAGCTTCATCGCCAAGACGTCGCACGCCGCATGGCGGCGCGCAATCGGGCGATCAGAACGGCACGATGCGGCGCTTCTCGCTGAACTTCATGTAGCCGGCATTGATGCCGACCCGCCAGCCGACGCCCAGGCGCACCGGGATCAGCACGATATTGCCGCGGCGCGTATAGGCGGCCGAGAAGCCGCCGACGAAATAGACGCGGCCTTCGCCGGCGGGGAAGCGCTTGTAGAGATCCTGGGTGTCGTAGAGATTATAGACCAGCACGAAGACCTTGCTGGCATCGCCGCCGAGATCGAAGCCCACCGACGGCCCGGTCCAGTAGACCGGGCGCTGGCCCTCGATCTTGTGGTACAGATCGCCCTTGCCGTAGCGGAAGCCGACGCCGATCGCTCCAGCGCCTTCGGCACCGGCGATATAGGCATTGGGGCGTCCCTGATCCTTCAGGATATTCTCGATGATCCCGGCGAGCCCCGAGGCGCCCTTGCCGAACACGCCTTCGGCCGCGACGACCAGTTCCTGCTGATCGAACGTATCGGCTTCCTTGACCCGCTGCCGGGCGAGGGTGCGCGCATCCGTGGCCGGCGGCGTTTGCGCAGGCGCGGCATCAGGCGGGGTTACCGGATCGAGCGGCGGCTGGCGATAATCCTGGGGCCGGGCCGAATCGCGCGCCGGGGGCGGCGTATCGAGATCCGAGTCGATCGCCGTGTTGGGATCGATCTTGGTCATCTCCTGCGCGGCGGCGGGTACCGCGCTGACGCCGAGCAACGCGGCCATCGCCCACAGCATTCCGTTTCGCGCGCGCATCGTCATTCCCCACCCTGATCGTGCCGCAAACGCTATGCCGCCGCGCCTGACCCCGCAATGAACACACGACGACCCGAGTCGATTTCGCGCCCGGGAGTTTCTACCGGTTGATAGCTGTGAAAGCCGTCGCTATAGCGCCGCCTTCGGGCCTTCTTCCGGAGACGTGGGTGAGTGGCTGAAACCAACGCTTTGCTAAAGCGTCCAACGGGAAACCGTTGCGCGGGTTCGAATCCCGCCGTCTCCTCCAGCCCTTCCCGCCAACAGACAAGCGAATGACGCAAGCCAAGGCGCTCTCCAGCCAGAAGAAACCCCGCCACCGCGCCCCGCGGCCGCGCTCGCTGCGGCTGCATGGCACGGTAGCGCGTGATCTTGGCATCCGGATCGTATCGGGCACCCTGAAACCCGGCGAGATCCTGGAGGGCGAGATCGCGGCGAGCGAGCAGTTCAAGGTGTCGCGCACCGCCTATCGCGAGGCGATCCGTATCCTCGCCGCCAAGGGGCTGGTGCATTCGCGGCCCAAGATCGGCACCCAGGTTTCTCCGCGCAGCGAATGGCATTTGCTCGATCCCGACGTGCTCGGCTGGATCTTCGTCGGCGAGCCAGACCAGGGGCTGATCGAGAATCTGTTCGAGTTGCGCCGGATCGTCGAGCCCGAAGCCGCGCGGCTGGCGGCAATGCGGCGGAGCGACGAGCAATATGCGCGGATGAAGGCGGGGCTCGACGGCGTCGCCGAGCATGGCTTCCACTCCGAAGAAGGGCGGCGCTGCGACCAGAGCTTCCATTCCGCTTTGCTCGAAGCATCGGGCAATGACTTCATCATCTCGCTGACCAGCGGGGTCGCCGCGGCGATCGAGATCACCACCGCGTTCAAGCAGGACCGCCTGCCCGCACCACACGACGCGCTGCCGGTGCATCTTCGCGTGCTGGAGGCAATCGAGGCGCGCGATGCGCAAGGCGCGCGCGATGCGATGGCGCGGCTGGTCGATCGCGGGCTTACCGACACGATGGAAGCGCGCGACCCCTCGGTCGGACGCAAGGGGCTGAGCGCGGTCTGCTGTTGATCCGCGGCGTAACGGTCCCTACATCGCTGGACCATGTTACCGCTAACTTTTAGCGAGTCCGGGAGAGATCAATGACGCTGACTGGGGAATTGTTCATCGCTTCGAAGCGAGTGAAGCGCGACGGCGGCGGCTTCCGCGCGGTGCAGGCATCGACGGGTCAGGAAATCGAGCCCGCGTTCAGCGTCGCCACCACAGACGATGTCGAGACCGCCGTCGCCGCTGCCGAGGCCGCTTTCCCGGTCTATTCGCAGATGCCGCGCGAGAAGCGCGCTGAATTCCTGGAGGCGATCGCCGACGAGATCGACGCGCTGGGCGATGCGCTGACCGAGCGCGCGCATGCCGAGAGCGGGTTGCCGGCGGCAAGGCTCAACGGCGAGCGCGGGCGCACCTCGGGCCAGATGCGGCTGTTCGCGCGCGAGCTGCGCCTCGGCGAATATCTGCGCGCGCGAATCGATCATGCCATTCCCGATCGCCAGCCCGCGCCCAAGCCCGATCTGCGCCTGCGCCTCGTGCCGCTGGGGCCGGTGACGGTTTTCGGCGCCAGCAACTTCCCGCTCGCCTTTTCGGTCGGCGGCGGTGACACCGCCTCGGCGCTGGCAGCGGGCTGTCCGGTGGTGGTGAAGGGTCATTCGGCACATCCAGGCACGGCCGAGCTGGTCGCCGGCGCGATTACCCGCGCGGCGGAGAAGACCGGCATGCCCAAAGGCGTGTTCTCGTTGATCAACGGCCCCGGCAATTCGGTCGGCGCGGCGCTGGTCACCGATCCGCGCATCAAGGCGGTCGGCTTCACCGGCTCGCGCGGCGGCGGTACCCAGTTGATGAAGCTGGCTGCGAACCGCCCGGTACCGATCCCGGTTTACGCCGAGATGAGCAGCGTCAATCCGGTATTCCTGCTGCCCGCCGCGCTCGAAGCGCGCGCCGAGGCGCTGGGCGCGGGGTTCGTCGCCAGCCTGACCATGGGGGCGGGGCAGTTCTGCACCAATCCCGGCCTCGTCCTCGGCATCGAGGGCCCGGCGCTCGACCGGTTCGTCACCGCCGCCACCGATGCGATGGCGGGAGCGCCGTCGCAGGTGATGCTGACTCCCGGCATCCACAAAGCCTATACCAGCGGCGTGGCGCGCTGGGCCTCGGCACCGGCGCTCAGTCAAGTCGGGCAGGGTCAGGAAGCGGCTGGCCCGACCTGTGGGCAAGCGGCGCTGTTCACGATGACCGGCAAGGATTTCCTCGCCGATCCCAGCCATGCCGAGGAAGTGTTCGGCGCGGCTTCGCTGCTGGTGCGCTGTGCCGATGTGAACGAGATGGCGGCGGTGATCGGCCTGCTCGAAGGCCAGCTGACCGCGACCTTGCATCTTGACGATGGCGACCTGGATTTGGCCAGGCAGTTGCTGCCCCGGCTGGAGCGGCTGGCGGGCCGCATTCTCGCCAATGGCTGGCCGACCGGCGTCGAGGTTACCGACGCGCAGGTCCATGGCGGGCCGTTCCCGTCGACGTCCGACGGACGCAGCACCTCGGTCGGCGCGCTGGCGATCGACCGCTTCCTGCGGCCGGTGGCGTATCAGGACTTGCCGGCGGCGCTGCTGCCCGTCGAGCTGCGCGATGGCGATGCCGGAATTCCGCGGCGCGTGGATGGCAAGCCGACGCTCTGACGCTCGCCCCGAGCGGTTCGTCCTGTTTGCGGGACGTTCATAGCGACCGCGATTGCCGGGTGTGGATCGTTGCGTATCGTGCTCCTTCTTTCCGGGGAGGTTTCACGATGCGCCTGACGTTCGCCCTTGCCACCATGCTGATCGCGGCGCCCGCTTTCGCGCAGGACCAGGATATTGCCGGCGCGCGCGTCGCGGTCGAGCATTATCTCGCCGGTCATGCCACCGGCAGCCCGGCTGAATTTACCGCCGCCTTCCACCCCAAAGCCATGCTCTACTGGAATCGCGACGGTCAGCTCGCCGAGCGTACCAGCGCCGAATATATAGCCGGCGCCACGGGCAAGCCGGCGGCTGACGAGGCGCAGCGCAAGCGGCGGATCGAATCGCTCGACGTGACCGGTGATGCCGGCATGGCCAAGGTCGTGCTCGAATATCCGGCGGTGACCTTCACCGATTATTTGTCGCTGCTGCGCATCGATGGCGAATGGAAGATCATCAACAAGATCTTCCACGTCGAGCGCAAGGCGCCCTAGCCGAACGCCTCGTTCGCATCCTTCGCCACCCGGAAACGGAAGGCGATGTCGTGCCGGTAGGTCTGTCCCGGATCGAGCCGGGCGGACGGGAAATTCGGCCGGTTGGGCGCGTCGGGGAAATTCTGCGGTTCGAGGCAGAGGCCGCCGCGCGCCTCGTAGGTTGCGCCGCCCGTGCCGGGCGCACCGTTTGCGAGATGGTTGCCAGTATAGAGCTGGACTCCGGGGGCGTTGGATTCGACGTCCAGCACGCGGCCCGAGCCGGGATCGAACAAGGTCGCGACGCGGCGGCGGTTTCCGCCGGGCGTATCGAGCACGAAATTGTGATCGTATCCGCGGCCGATCTTGAGCTGGACATCCTCCAACGCGATGTCGCGGCCGACCGGCTTGGGCGCGCGGAAATCGAACGGCGTGCCGGTGACGTCCTGGAACTCGCCGGTCGGAATCTGCGTCGCATCGACCGGGGTCATGCGGCTGGCCGGGATCTGGAGCAGGTGATCGAGGATCGTGCCGTGCCCCTCGCCGGCGAGATTGAAATAGGCGTGGTGCGTGAGGTTGATCACCGTCGCGGCGTCGGTGGTCGCGGTGAAGGCGATGTACAGCCCGTCTTCCTCGAGCGTGTACCGCGTCTCGACCGATAGCGTGCCGGGAAAGCCGTTATACCCGGCCGGATTGACCAGCGTGAATATCGCCGAATGCGCGTCGCGGTGCTTGAGCGTCCAGAATTGCTGGTCGAAGCCCAATGGCCCCGAGTGGAGATTGTTTACCCCGCCACTGTCCGTAGGCAGGCGATACTCCTTGCCGTCGAGGCTGAACCGCGCGCCGCCGATGCGGTTGGCGTAGCGCCCGGCGACCGCGCCATAGAAGCGCGGGTGGCCGCGATATTCTTCAAGATTCCGATAGCCAAGCGTGACATTGGCGATGCCGCCGTCGCGCGCGGGCACGTCCAGCCGGCGGAGGGTGGCGCCGAGATTGAGCAATTCGGCGCGGAACGCCCCGCGCCTGATCTCGACCGTCTCGATGCTGCCACCCTCGACCAGCCAGTTCATTTTCCGCCCGGGCAGATCGAATTGTTGGGATCGGAGACGATGCGGATATCCGCCACCGCGAAGCTCAGCGGCCCCGAGGCGCTGACCACGAACGGTGCGCTGACCTTGCTCAAATCGACGCCGTTCTCGACATAGCATTTGAGAAGGATCTTGGCGGTGCGCCATTTCCCCGTCTCGCCGGTGAACAGGCTGGTCGCGTCGATCGCACCGGTATTGGTGCCGCCTTCCATCAGCAACCGCACCTTGCCGGTGGCCGAGGTGGTGAGCTTGTAGCTGATCTGGATCGAGAGATCGGCATTGGCCTCGCGGGTGAGATCGAGCGGACCGCCGCTGATGCGCGCCGTCGCCGGGCCTGCCGGCCAGGTGAGCAGTTGTGCGCCCTCCTGCGTCGCCGGGCCATCGACCGCGCGGCGGTTCACCTTGCTGTCGGTGGCGAAGGAGAAGGGCGCGGCGGCTACACCCTTGGTGAAATAGATGGTGGTGTTGGCGAGCGAGGCATCGACGCCGGCATCTTCGCTCAGCGCGGGGACGGCGGCGGGCTTGGCATAGCTCAGGCCATAGCCGAACGCGAACAGCGGATCGTAGCCGGGATCGCGCTGGTTGAGCTTGAACTGGCCGGCGGTCTTCGGCCAGCTGTACGACAGCGTGCCGGTGAAGTCGCGGCGCGGCTTGCCGGCCTTGTCGCCGACCAGCACATCGGCGACGCCATCGCCCTCGCTGCCCGGCAGCCAGGCGGCGACGAACGCATCGGACTGGTTGAGCTCGGGATTGACCCATAGCGGCCGGCCCGAGAGGAACACCGAGACCGTGGGGATGCCGGCCTTTTTGAGTTTCGCGAGCATCGCCAGCGCCTGCTTGTCGCCGGGCTGGAATTCGAGCGTGCGGATGTCGCCGCGCATCTCGGCATAGGGCTGTTCGCCGAACACCACCACCGCGACATCGGGCCTGGCGGTGAAGCTACCATCGGCCGAAAGGGTCGCGGTGCCGCCCGATGCTTCGACGGCCTTCTTGATGCCGCCATAGATCGAGGTCGCGCCGGGGAAGAAGGAGTTGGGGTTGCCATCGCCCTGCCAGCTCAGCGTCCAGCCGCCGGTCTGCATCTGCAGCGAATCCGCGCCGGGGCCGGTGACGAGCACGTTCGCCGAGGCCTTGAGCGGCAGCACGCCCTCATTCTTGAGCAGCACCAGGCTCTTGGCCACCGCCTCGCGGGCGATGGCGCGATGCGCGGCGCTGCCCATGACATCGGGTTTGTCCTCGATCGGGCGGGCCGGATCGAACAGGCCGAGCTTGACCTTGACGCGGAGGATGCGGCGAACGGCATCGTCGACCCGGCGCATCGGGATGGTGCCGTCCTTGACCTGTCGCACGGTCGTTTCGAACAGGCCCTTCCAGCTATCCGGCGCCATCGCCATGTCGAGTCCGGCGTTGAAGGTCGCGGGGCAATCGGTGTTGGTGCAGCCTGGAATCTGGCCGTGCGCGTTCCAGTCGCCGACGATGAAGCCCTCAAAGCCCATCCGGCCCTTGAGCACATCGGTGAGCAACGACTTGTTGCCGTGCATCGGCACGCCGTTCCAGCGGTTGAACGAGGCCATCGCGGTCATCGCCCCGGCCTCGATCGCGGGCGGATAGCCGGCGCCATGGACGTTCGCGAGCGTCGCCTCGTCGACCTCGGTGTTGCCCTGGTCGATGCCGTCGGTGGTGCCACCATCGCCGAGGAAATGCTTGATGCTGGCGGCGACATAGCCTTGCTGGATGCGGTGCTCGGTACCTACCGGACCCTGCAGCCCGGTCACCACCTGCGGCGCATAGCTGGCGACGACCGACGGCTCTTCCGAATAGCCTTCATAGGTGCGGCCCCAGCGGTCGTTCTGCGGGGTGGCGACGGTCGGGCCGAACGCCCAGTGGATGCCCGACGCCGCCGTCTCGATCGCGGTGACTTCGCCGATCTTCCGGATCAGTTCCGGATCGCGCATCGCGCCGAGGCCGATATTGTGCGGGAAGATCGTCGCGCCGATGACGTTGGCGTTGCCATGGACCGAGTCGATGCCGAAGATCAGCGGGATCTTGAGATTGCCGGGGCGGTCCTCCATCGCGACCTTCTCGAAAGCGCGCGAGGTATCGATCCATTCCTTGCGCGGCGAGCGGTCGTCGCCCGAAAGCGGCGGTGAGTTGCCACCCGCCAGGATCGACCCGAGCGGATATTTGCGCAGGTCTTCGGGCTTCACGCTGCCGATATCGCCCTGGACCATCTGGCCGACCTTCTGCTCGACGGTCATCTTGGCCATCAGCTCGGTGACGAACTTTTCGGTCGCGGGATCGACCAGCCCCTGGCTATGCGCCGCCGGCCAGTTGGCGGGATTGGCGACGCTTGGTCCAGCGGAGGCCGGCCCGGCGGGCGCCTGCTGGGCCAGCGCGGGTACCGCTAACATGCAGGTTGTCGTCATCAGCAACGTCAGGCCCAGGCGCATTTCTCTCTCCCAATATCCGGTTTCCTGACAGCGTTATCAGAGGTTCAGCGCTTGAGTCCACTTTCAAGCCATCGTGCGGCATCGTCGGGGCTCTTTTTGCCCGTATCGCGATCGACCATGTAATTGGCCTCGCGCATCCGCTCGACCGCGATCGCGCCGACCAGAGGCTTGAGCAGCGCCTGCATTCTGGCGTCGCCGGCATGGGCGGGCGAAAGCAGCAGGATCGCGTCATAGCCGGGGATCGCGCCGAGCGGATCGCTCAGCACCGTCAACTTGTCGGCGGCGATGCGGCCGTCGGAGCTATAGGCGGTGATGACGTCGGCGGCGCCGCTGGCAAGCGCGCGGTACATGAAGGTCGGCTGGTATGGGCGCCCCGACTTGAACTCGATGCCATAGGCCTTACGCACCGCCGCCCATTCGGGGCGCTCGAGGAATTCGGGATCGGTGGCGAAGTTGAGCTGACCGGCCTGACGCGCCAGGTCTTCCAGGCTGACGATCCCGCGCCTGGCCGCATCGGGCCCGCGCATCGCAAAGGCATAGGTGTTCTCGAAGCCGAGCGAGCCGAGCATCGTCACCTCGTGCTGCGCCTTGACCCATTCGCCGACGCTCGCGACGATGGCCTCGCGGCTCGGCACATCGGTGCGCTTCATCTGGTTGGCCCAGACGGTGCCCGAATAATCGACGAGGATGTCGATATCGCCGCCGGCCAGCGCGGAGTAGGCAACCGCCGAGCCGAGACCCTCGCGGTAGCGAACCTTGTAGCCCGCATCCTCCAGCCGGTGTCCGATCACCCGAATCAGGATGTATTGCTCGGAAAAGCCCTTGGCGCCGATGGTGATCGTGCCCTTGGCCGAGGGCCAGGCGGGGGCGAGCGCGACGAGGATGCCGAGCAACAGGGCGCCGAGGCTAGCCCAGACCAGCGCGCGTTTGCGCCGGGCGATCCCATATTCGGCGATCCCGAGCAGGGCGTCGGCCGCCAGCGCGAGACCGGCGGCGGCGACACAGCCGGCCAGCACCAGCGTCCAGTTCTGTGTCTGCAGCCCGGCGAAGATCAGGTCGCCGAGGCTAGGCTGGCCGACCGTAGTCGAGAGCGTCGCCGCGCCGATCGTCCACACCGCGGCGGTGCGGATGCCGGCCATCAGCACCGGTGCGACCAATGGCGCCTCGACCAGCCAGAGCCGCTGGCCGCGGGTCATGCCGACGCCGTCGGCGGCCTCGATCACCGCCGGATCGAGATTGGCGAGGCCGGTGACACCGTTGCGGAGAATCGGCAGCAGGGCATAGAGCGACAACGCCAGCAGCGACGGCAGGAAGCCGAGCGCCGGAATCCCGCCGCCGACCAGATTCGAGAGCGAAAGCAGGATCGGATAGAACAGCGCGAGCAGCGCCAGGCTCGGGATCGTCTGGACAAGGCTGGCGAAGCCGAGCGCGATCCGCGCCACCGTCCGGTTGCGCGACGACAGCACTACCAGCGGCAGGCTGACCGCCAGCCCGAGCAGCAACGCCGCGAACGCCAGCAGCAGATGCTGGGCGAGCAGTTCCGGCACGCGGGCGAACGCGGCGGTCACCGGGTGCGCCGGCTATTCAGCAATTTTCGTATTTCCAGTTGCGTCGCTTGCCCTCGCGAATCCAGCGCAACGCCTCGGCGACGCGCCTGGCCTTGGTCTCGGGGCGCTTGGCTTCCCCGATCCATTCGCAATATTCGCGGCGGCAGCTTGGCGGAAAGGCATCGAAATGCGCGGCGGCGGCATCATCCCCGGCCAAAGCCTGGGCGAGCTCGGGCGGCACCGGCAGTTGGGGCTTGGGAGCGCCCGCGCGCTTCGGCTTCGCCCCCGAATCGGTCAGCGCCATCGCCTCCTTGACCTGCCGCTCGAGCGTCGCCGCGTCGGGCAGATCATCGAGCGCTTCGACGCGGCCATATTGCCCCATCGCCGAGCCTTCGAGGCCGGTCTTCAATTCCTGGCGGTGCCAGAAGCCGAAGGTGGCATGCGCCTTGAACGCGGCCATGTTGGCGAGCGGCTTGCCCTTGTAGACGAATGCCGGGATCGACCATTTGATCGTCTCCTCGGCTTCGGGGCAGGCGGCGTGGACACGCTCGCGCAGCCAGATGAGGATCGGCTGGGCGAATTCGGCGCGGCTGGCGATATAATCGTCGATACGGGTGTCTCGGGGCATGGTCGCGATGCTGTCGCGCGTGGCCCCGAGCGTCAAGGCAATCAGGGTTCGAGCGAATCCTCATCGGCGTCGTCGAGATCGTCATCGTCGTCGAGGCTATCCTCGTCGAAATCCGCCTGGACCTCATCTTCCGCGCTTGCGGTGGCGGTCAGCTCGGCATCGTCATTCTCTTCGCCCAGCTCGTCATCGGCCATGCGCAGATCGTCTTCGTCATCGTCGGCATCCTGACCGAGATCGGGCATCAGATCGGTAAGGATCGCCCCGTCGGTCGGGCCGTTGCTGGTCGCTTCGAGAATTTCGGCACGCTGGCTCTCGTCATAACCCTCGTCATCGAAACCGTCATCGCCCGAACCCTGTGCGGGAACCTGATGTCCGCCCATCGCCTGTCCTCTCTTGCGCGCCCGGAACAGCCGAGCCGTCACAAGCGCTAACCGCGCGAGGGGGTGACTCGTTCCCTCAGGTCGCGCGGAACATGCGGCCCTTCTCGGTGATGGCGATGATCGCGAACGACAACACCCCCATGGTCACGAAACCGATGTAGAGCGGCACGGTGGTGCCGTCGAACGCCTGGCCGATCGCCGCGCCGAGCAGGGCGCTGCCCATCGTCGCGACAAAGCCCTGCAGGCTGGAGGCGGTGCCGGCGATCTCGCCCATACGCTCCATCGCCATCGCCGAGAAATTGGCGTTGGCCAGGCCCATGCAGCCCATCATCAGGGCCTGGAGCAGCGTGAAAGACCAGAGCGCCTCATGGCCGGTCCAGGTCACCGCGAGGTGGATCGCGGCGAACAGGATCACGCCGCTGAGCGCGGTGTGCGAGATGCGGCGCATCCCGATTTTCATCACCAGCTTCGAGTTGATGAACGAGCCGACCGCCATCGTGCCGGCGACGACGGGGAAGATGATCGCCAGTAGCTCGGGGCGATGGAAAACATCTTCCATCACCTGCTGGATCGAGCCGATGAACCCGAACATCGCGCCCGACAGCAAGGCGATGGCGAGCGTGTAGCCGACCGCACAGCGATCGCGGAGCACCAGCAGATAGTCGCCGAGGACGCGGCGGGGGGCTAGCGAGAGCCGCGCCTCGGGCGCCAGCGTCTCGGGCATGCGCAGCCAGAACCACAGCACGACGAGCATCGACACGCCCGCGACCGCCCAAAAGATCAGCCGCCAGCTACCGCCAAGCAGGATTAGCTGACCGAGGCTGGGCGCGAGGATCGGCGCCGCCATGAAAACGATGAACGCCAGGCTCATCACCCGCGCCATCGCCCGGCCCGAATAGCAATCGCGGACCAGGGCGACCGAAACCACGCGCGCTCCCGCGGCGGCGGTGCCCATCGCGAAGCGCGCGACGAGCAGCAGCACGAAGCTGCCCGAGATCGCGGCAAGCGCGCTGGTCACCACATAGGAAGCGAGCGCGAGCGCCAGCACCGGGCGGCGGCCATAACGGTCTGACAGCGGGCCATAGGCGAGCTGCGAGATGGCGAAGCCGAGCAGGAAGGCGGTCAGGACATATTGGCGGTGATTGGGCTCGGTGACGCCCAGCGCTTCGCCGATCGCGGGCAGCGCCGGCAGCATCGAATCGATGCCCAGCGCCGTCAGCCCCATCATCGCGGCGACCAAGGCCACGAACTCGCCAAAGGCGAGCGGAGACTTGTTGGCGCTCTGGGCGCTGAGGTGCGGCTGGGCGTCCATCGCGCGTGCAAATGGCGGATCGGGGCGGACGCGTCACCCCCCGGCTTGACCAAAATGCGGTAAAAGGGTAGTGTGTTGCATAGATAATACGCCTACGGAGATGTGCCATGATCCGCTTTGCGCTGCTGCTCGCGCCGTTCGCCCTCGCCGCTTGCGGCGGTGCGGGCACCTCGATCTCGCTGACCGGAAACGGCGCTGACGGGGAAGGCAATGTCAGTATCAAGACCGGCGCCGATGGCGGCGTCTCGATCGAGGCGCCGGGCGTGTCGATCTCGACCAAGCTGCCCAAGATCAACCTCACTGCCGAGGATTTCGACGTCAACGGGCTGAAGCTCTATCCCAAATCGGCGATCCGCGAACTGAACGCGGTGGGCAATGACAAGATGGGCGCCAAGCAGGACAGCCATGTCACCGTCGCGTTCGACAGTCCGGGGCCGCTGGCCACGGTCCAGGCATGGTTCCGCGAGAACCTCGCCAAACAGGGTTTCAAGGTCGAGGCCAAGGGCAATGGCTTTGCCGGGACGACCAAGGACGGCGATCCGTTCACGCTCGAGCTCACCGCCGATGGCGAGCAGAAGGCCAAGGGCAGGATCGAAGTGAAGGGCAGCTGAGCTCGGCTGCTGCTGCGGAAGCATGAGCGCGTTGCGCGGACATATGCTTGTCCGCATGGGCGATGCGGGTCTATCCGGGTCCGATTCAGGAGACTCGCATGTCCACCAATATTCTCGAGCAGGTTCCGCTCATCTCGATGGCCGATCAGGCCGCTGATCCCGAAGGCTTCGCGCGGAAGCTCGGCGAATCCTTCCAGCGCTTCGGCTTCGCGATGGTCTCGGACCATGGCGTGCCGCAGGATATCGTCGACCGCGCCTGGGCCAAGACCAAGGAATTCTTCGCGCTGAGCGAGGAAGAGAAGCGTCGATACCATGTCCCCGGTCAGGGTGGCGCGCGCGGGCTGACGCCGTTCAAGACCGAGATCGCCAAGGGCGCGACCTATGTCGACCTGAAGGAATTCTGGCACGTCGGCCGCGAACTGGCCAAGGGCCACCGCTTCGAGGAATTCATGCCCGCGAATATCTGGCCGGACCGGCCGGAGGGGTTCAAGGAGACCTTCCTCGCGCTGTTCCAGGCGCTCGACGATGCCGGCGACCGGCTGCTCTCGGCGATCGCCCGCTATCTGAAGCTCGCGCCCGACTGGTTCGATCATGCGGTCAAGGACGGCAATTCGGTGCTGCGCCTGCTCCATTATCCGCCGGTCGATGCGAATGCTCCCGAGGTTCGTGCGGGCGCGCATGAGGATATCAACCTGATCACCCTGCTGCTCGGTGCCGAGGAAGCGGGCCTCGAGCTGCTCGACCGCGATGGTTCGTGGCTCGCGGTCAAGCCGCCCGAAGGGGCGATGGTGGTGAACGTCGGCGACATGCTCCAGCGGCTGACCAACCACGTTTTGCCATCGACGACGCACCGGGTGGTCAATCCGCCGCCCGAACGTCGCGGCCATGCCCGCTATTCGATGCCCTTCTTCCTGCATCCCGCGCCCGATTTCGTGATCGAGACGCTGCCCGGCTGTATGCAGGACCGGCCCAATCGCTATCCAGAGCCGATCAGCAGCCATGATTATCTGCAGGAGCGGCTGGTCGAGATCGGGCTGGTCAAGAAGTAAAGCTTTCTTCCCCTCGCCTTCCCGCAACGGCTAGGGGAGGGCGATCCAGGGGAGACCGCATGACCGCACCGCTTCGTATCGCATTGGCCGGGCTCGGCACCGTCGGCGCGGGCGTGATCCGCCTGCTCGACACCAATGGCGAACTGATCGCTCGGAGGGCGGGGCGTGCCATCGAAGTGGTCGCGGTCTCGGCGCGGGATCGTTCGAAGGATCGCGGCGTCGATATTTCGCGGTTCGACTGGGTCGACGATCCTGTCGGGCTGGCGGAACATGCGGACGCCGATGTCGTGGTTGAACTGATCGGCGGATCGGACGGACCGGCGCTGACTCTGGCGCGTAAATCGCTTGCCGCGGGCAAGAGCGTGGTCACCGCCAACAAGGCGATGATCGCGCATCATGGTCTTGAACTGGCGCGGGCGGCCGAGAGCGCCGACCTCGCGCTCAAGTTCGAGGCGGCGGTCGCGGGCGGCGTGCCGGTGATCAAGGGACTGCGCGAGGGTGCCGCGGCCAACGTCATCGGCCGCGTCTATGGCATCCTCAACGGCACCTGCAATTTCATCCTGTCGAAGATGGAGGCTGAGGGCCGCGATTTCGCCGATATCCTCAGCGAAGCGCAGCGGCTGGGCTATGCCGAAGCCGATCCGAGCTTCGACATCGACGGCGTCGATGCCGCGCACAAGCTTTCGATCCTCGCCAGCCTGGCGTTCGGCGCGCAGCCGGCGTTCGGCGACGTCGCGATCACCGGCGTGCGCCATGTCATCGCCGCCGACATCGCCGAAGCGGCAGCGCTGGGCTACCGGGTGCGGCTGCTGGGCGTGGCGGATTCGGGGCCGCACGGGCTGTTCCAGCGCGTCCATCCGCACCTCGTGCCGATCAGCCATCCGCTAGCGCATGTCACCGGATCGACCAATGCAGTGGTGGCGGAAGGGAATTTCGCCGGGCGGCTGCTGTTCCAGGGCGCGGGGGCGGGCGACGGACCGACCGCCTCCGCCGTGGTCGCCGACCTGATCGACATCGCCCGTGGCGAGTTTGGTCCGCCTTATGCGATGCCCGCCGACGCGCTGGCGGCGCAGGGCGCGGCGGACAGCGGCGAGCGGCGCGGGCGTGCCTATCTGCGCTTCACCGTGCCCGACCGGGTCGGCGTGCTGGCGGAGATCGCCGCGGCGATGCGCGATGCGGGCGTGTCTATCGAAAGCCTGATCCAGCGCGGCGCGAGCGAGGATGACAGCGTGCTGCTGGCGATCGTCACCCACGAAGCGCCCGAGCGGTCGGTTGCGCAGGCGCTGGAGAAACTGCGCGGATCGCAGGCGCTCGCCGGTGAGCCGATGTGGATGCACATCCTCGGCGATTAGGCGCTATTTGTCGGTCGCGTCGAGCGGCGCGGTGACCAGCGTCTTGCCTTTGCTCGGGCACACCGGGGCGCCAACGACACCACAGGCCATGCCGGTGTTGCGCACCGCCAGATTCTTACCATCGACCTTTTCCGAAGGAAGGTCGGTCAGCCGGTAGCGCGCATTGCGATCGCGCGGCACGGCGACGATCGGGATCCGCGTAGCGCCAGGTCGCGCCCGCGCCGCGATACGCACGACCTTGGCGCGCCGGGCGCGCTGCGGATCGGGAGCGGGGGCGGCGGTGACGCCGGCAAGGGCAAAAGCGAGGAGCAGCATGCACGATCAAACGTGCATCCGCCGCGATGTATCCCTGCCATTGTCAGGGCGGTGTCTAGCGCAATTTGTAGCGGACACCGCCGCCCGAGCTGACAGTCACGCTGGCGCCGACCGATCCGCAATGGACGATGAAGGCGCCCTTGCCGCATTCGGCGAAGCCCTGCGCCTCGGGCGTCCACACCATATCGTCCTGGGCATGGGCGTTGCTCGTGCGCCTGGTCGAGACCACGAACGGCGTCTGGTAGCGATAGGCCTCGCGCGTGGCGCAGACGACGATCTCGCCATCGTCCTTGGGCTGGCGGCAGCGCACCACCGCGCTCGTCTTCTCGCGATACTCGGCATAGGCGGCGGCGACGTTGGTCGAATCCTGAAGCGCCAGCATGATCGGCAACAGCAACGCCGCTCTCCTTCCCGATATGCCCCGATCGAAACATTGCCGAAACCTTGTGGCCGAAATGCGATGCGACAACGGTATCGGCATCGACAATCCGGCGCCGCGCTCCTATCGGGTCGGCCAAGACTTTTGAGGGGATTTCACATCACCATGCAGCAGCCCGCCAGCCAGACGCTGGACCGCGTCCTCGTCCTCGAAATGGTCCGCGTCACCGAAGCCGCGGCGATCGCCGCATCGACGCTGATCGGGCGCGGCGACGAGAAGGCTGCGGACCATGAAGCGGTCGAGGCGATGCGCGATGCGCTCAACAAGCTGCCGCTCGACGGCACCGTCGTGATCGGCGAAGGCGAGCGCGACGAAGCGCCGATGCTCTATATCGGCGAGAAGGTCGGCGCGGCGCAGGGCAGCGGCCCCAGGATCGACATCGCGCTCGACCCGCTGGAGGGCACGACGATCTGCGCCAAGGCCGGCCCCAACGCGCTGGCGGTACTGGCGGTTGCCGAGGAAGGCGGTCTTCTTAACGCGCCCGACGTCTATATGGACAAGATCGCGGTCGGCCCGGGCTATCCCGAGGGCGTGATCGATCTCGCCAAGTCGCCTACCGAGAACGTCAAGGCGATCGCTGCCGCCAAGGGCGTGCAGCCCAATGAGATCATCGCCTGCGTGCTCGATCGCCCTCGCCACGAGAAGCTGATCGCCGAGCTGCGCGGCGTCGGCTGTGGCGTGATGCTGATCGGCGATGGTGACGTCGCCGGGGTGATCGCGACCACCGATCCCGACACGACGATCGACGTCTATATGGGTTCGGGCGGCGCGCCTGAGGGCGTGCTGGCCTGTGCGGCGCTGCGCTGCGTCGGCGGCCAGTTCAAGGGACGGCTGCTGTTCCGCAACGACGACGAGCGCGCCCGCGCGCGGAAGTGGGGGATCGAGGATCTCGACAAGATCTACGACCTCACCGAACTCGCCCGTGGTGATTGCATCTTCGCCGCGACCGGCGTGACTGACGGTTCGCTGCTCGAAGGCGTCAAGCGCCTGAAGGGCAAGATGACCACCGAGAGCGTGGTGATGCGCGCCAGTTCGGGCACGGTGCGCTGGATCAAGGGCGAGCATCGCAACTGATGGCGATCGCGCTGCTGATCGCGTCGCTGGCAGCGCTGTACTGGTTTCAACGCAACGATGTCCGCAACTTCCAGCGGTTCCGCGAGGTCGAGGACACGAAGACGCGCCAGCGCGCCTTTCTGCGCTGGGCGGCGGGCGCATGCGCGATGTTCCTCGGCGTGCCGCTCATCGGGCTGGCGACCCTCGGCCGCTTCGATGCGCTGACCGAATTTCCCGAGGAATTCTGGAGCGTCGCGCTGGAAGTCCCGGCGATCCAAACCGGCGGCGTCGCAATGGGTGCGGCGATCGGGGCGGTGATCGGCGGCGCGATCGCCGGCGCACTGATCGCGCTGCGCCGCGGCAAGGCGGCCAGGCCGCCCAAGGGCATGGACATCACCCCGTTGCTGCCGCGCAACCGCGCCGAACTGCTCCATGTCGTGCCGCTGGCGATCAACGCCGGGATCAGCGAGGAAATATTCTTCCGCGTCTATCTGCCGTTGCTGCTGGTGCTGGCGGGCGTCCCGGGCTGGATCGCCTTTGTCGCATCGGCGCTGATCTTCGGGGCGATGCACCGCTATCAGGGCGTGCTGGGCGTGGCGGTGACGCTGGTGCTCGGAATGGTCTTCACCGCGCTCTATCTGGCGAGCGGCGGGCTGTTGGTGCCGATCCTGTTCCACCTGCTGATCAACGCCAATGCCCTGCTGTTCCGCCCGGCGGTCCAGCTCCGGTTTCGTCGCCCCGCCGATTGACAGGCGCGGCGCGGGGTTCTCCAACGCTTCTCGAATAATGGGAGTTCGGCATGCGCAAACTTGGTCTGGTTGCTCTCGCGGCGATTGCCGTCCCGCTCGCCCCGGCGCCCGCGCAGCAAGCCGCGCCCGTCGCCGGCGCGCCGGTCGAGGCCGCCTTCACCTATCAGGAGGTGATGATCCCGATGCGCGACGGCATCACCCTGCAGACGGTGATCCTCCGCCCCAGGGACAAGACCGGCAAGCTGCCGATCCTGCTCCAGCGCACGCCCTATGGCGTTCCCGGCCAGGCGCCGCCGGCGGGGCCGGCTTCGTGGAAATATCTCGCCGAGGACGGCTACATCATGGTCTTCCAGAACATGCGCGGCCAGTTCAAATCGGGCGGCGATTTCACCATGTCGATGGCGCTCCAGCCCAAGGGGGCGAAGGGTGTCGACGAGGCGACCGACGCCTATGACACCATCGACTGGCTGGTGAAGCATGTCGCCGACAACAACGGCAAGGTCGGGATGTGGGGTGTTTCCTATCCCGGCTACGCGGCCGCGGTCGCGCTGGCCAGGCCGCATCCCGCGCTCAAGGCCGTCAGCCCGCAGGCGGCGTGGAACGACTGGTGGATCAACGACGATCTCCATCGCAATGGCGCGATGCGGCTGAGCTACGCCACCGACTGGTTGTTCTCGCTGCAAAACAACGATTCCGGCAACGGCTTCGATTATGGCGGCAAGACCCCGGTCGATACCTATGACTGGTTTCTGAAGCTCGGCCCGGTCGCCAATCTCGATCGGCTTTATTTCAAGGGCAGCGTGCCGCGCCTGACCGAGATCATCGAGCATCCCGATTATGACGATTTCTGGAAAAGCCAGCGCTGGACCGACCGGCTGGGCGTGACGACGGTGCCGACGCTGCACGTCGCCGGCTTCTGGGATCAGGAGGATCCGCTCGGCACCTGGAAAATCTACGAGAAGATGGAGGAGAAGGATCCCAAGGGGCTCAACATGATCGTCGCCGGCCCCTGGGCGCACGGAACTTGGCACACCACCAACGACAAGGTCGGCTATGTGCCGATCGGCAAGGATGCCGGCAGCGATTTCATGCGCGATATCGAGGCGCCGTTCTTCGCCTATTGGCTGCATGGCAAGGGCACCCAGCCCAAATTCGAAGCCAAGATGTTGCAGAGCGGATCGTGGGAGTGGAAGAGCTACGCCAAATGGCCGGCGCCCGGCGCGACCGCGACCAACCTGTATCTGCATGGCGACGGCACCTTGTCGTTCACCGCGCCGGCGGCGGGCGAGGCATGCCGCGAATATGTCTCCGATCCCGCCAATCCGGTGCCGTTCCGCGAGCGCCCGATCTCGCGCACCTATCCGTCGCAGGAATGGCGCTGGTGGGAGAGCGCCGACCAGCGCTTCGTCGATCACCGCCCCGATGTGCTCAGCTACACCAGCGCGCCGCTCGATGCCGACCTGACCGTCACCGGCGATATCGTCGCCAGGCTGATGGCATCGACCTCGGGCACCGACAGCGATTTCGTGGTCAAGCTGATCGACGTGCTGCCCGACGATATGGAAGCCAAGGGTTCGGGCGGGCCGCTCGGCGAGTATCCCAAGACGCTCAACGGCTATCAATTCCCGATCGCGATGGAGGTCCGCCGCGGCCGCTATCTAGCCGATCCGGGCAAGGCGACGCCGCTGGTGCCCGATCAGGTGATCGCCTGGGATGTGCCGCTGCGCGACCATGACCATGTCTTCAAAAAGGGTCACCGGATCATGGTCCAGATCCAGTCGAGCTGGTTCCCGGTGATCGACCGCAATCCGCAGAAGTTCGTGCCGAACATCTACAAGGCGAACGAGGCGGATTTCGTGAAGGCGAACCAGCGGGTGTGCAGCGGATCGATGATCACGCTGCCGGTGATGAAATAGCCGTCAGCCCGAATTGCGGAGCGCCGTCGCGATGGCGTTGATCGAGAGCAGGATGCCCTCGCCGATGCGGGGGTCGTCCTCGCCGGCGCGGTGGCGCTTCATCAGCTCGATCTGGAGCAGGTTGAGCGGCTCGATATAGGGCAGGCGCAGGCGGATCGAGGTCTCCAGCGCCGGGTGCCGCTCCAGCAGCCGCGTCTGACGGGTGACCTGGAGCAGGCCGTCATGCGTCGCCTGCCAGCCCTGCTTGATGCGGCCGAAGATGCTGTCGCGCAGCGCTGCGTCCTCGACGAGCGCGGCATAGTGCCCGGCGATCTCCATGTCGGACTTGGCGAGCACCTGTTCCATATTGGCCAGTGTCGAGGCGAAGAGCGGCCAGGCGCCGGCCATTTCGCGCAGCAGCCCCTTGTCCTCAAACGCTTCGAACGCGGCGCCGACGCCGTACCAGCCCGGCAGCATGATCCGCGCCTGCGCCCAGCTGAACACCCAGGGGATCGCGCGCAGATCCTCGATCGCGTCGGATTTCTTGCGGCTGGCCGGGCGCGAGCCGATCTTGAGGCCGGCGATCTCGGCGATCGGTGTCGCCTGGCGGAAGAACTGGCGGAAACCCTCCGTCTCGTAGACGAGGCCGCGATAGGCCTTGAATGCCGAGTCCGAGAGCCGGTCCATCGCCGCGGCGAAGCGTGTGGCATCGGCCTTGCCAAGTTTCTCGGGCTCGAGGCTGGCGAGCAGGGTGGCCGATGTCATCGCCTCGAGATTGGTCATCGCGCTCTCGCGGGTGCCGTACTTGGCGGCGATGACTTCGCCCTGCTCGGTGATGCGGATGCGGCCCTGCACGGTGCCCTTGGGCTGAGCGAGTATCGCCGCGAACGAAGAGCCGCCGCCGCGTCCGACCGCACCGCCGCGGCCATGGAAGAGCTGCATGCCGAGATGCGCCTTTTCGAACACCGGCCTGAGCGCGGTCGATCCGCGCGACAATTGCCAGGTCGAGGTCAGATAGCCGCCATCCTTGTTCGAATCCGAATAGCCGATCATCACTTCCTGATGCCCGCGCGCGGCGGCGATGTGCGCGACCTCGGGAATGGCGAGCCACGCCTCCATGATCGCGGGCGCGCCCTCCAGGTCGGCGATGGTCTCGAACAGGGGGATCGCCATCACGTCGGCGCGGGGTTCGTCGCCGGGAATATAGAGCCCGGCTTCCTTGAGCAGCAGATGGACTTCGAGCAGGTCGGACACCGACTGCGCCATCGAGACGATGTAATGGGCGATGCAGGCGCGGCCATATTTCCGGTGGCTCGCCGCCGCCTCGCGGACGACCGCCAGCTCGGTCGCGGTCTCCTCCGAATAATCGGCATAGGGGCTGGTCAGCAGCCGCGGACTTTCGAGCTCCTTGCGCAGCAGCGCGACGCGAACCTCCTCATCAAGCACGAGATAGTCCTCGCAGACACCCCCCGCCTTGAGCAGTTCGCCGACGACGCGCTCATGAACGGCGCTGTTCTGGCGCATGTCGAGGGTGGCGAGGTGGAAGCCGAAGGTCTCGACCGCGCGGATCAGCCGCCCGAGCGCGCCGCCGGTCGCGAGCGGACCCTCGCCCTCGCCGGCCAAAGCGTGCGCGACCACGACCAGATCCTCGCGAAGCTCGGACGGCGTTGCATAAGGTGCCCCCGTCAGCGGCGCGGGGCGCGGAGCGGGCTTGCCGGTCAGTGTTTCGTGCGTTGCCGAAAGCCGCGCGTAGATGCCCGAAAGCGCGCGGCGATAGGGTTCGTCGGCGCGGCTGCGGGCATCGTCGCCACTGGCATCGGCAAGCGCGAGCAGCGCATCGCTGACCATGACATGCTCGGTCGAGATCGACAGTTCGGCGCCGAGGGCATGAACCGCGTCCATATAATAGCCGAGCACGGCCTCGGCCGATTTGGCGAAGGCAAGCCGCATCGATTCGGCGGTGACGAACGGATTGCCGTCACGGTCGCCGCCGATCCACGAGCCGGCGCGCAAAAAGTTCGGCACGCGCTCGCCCAGCGCACGATCCCAGCGCGCATAGAGCGTCGGCATCACCGGCAGGAACACGTCACGCAGATAGGAAAGCGCGATCTCGACTTCATCGGCCACGCCGAGCTTTTCGCGGCGCAGCACGCGGGTCTGCCACAGCAGGGCGATCTGGCGGGCGATCGCCTCGTCGATCAGATCGCCATCCCGCGTCTCGGACAAATCCATATCCTTGAGCGCCATCAGCTCGGCGATCCGGTTCTTGTGATCGATCATCGATTTGCGGCGGACTTCGGTGGGATGCGCGGTCAGCACCGGCACGATCAGCGCGTGCTCGAGCAGCCGCATCACCGCGTCGTGCCCGATGCCTTCGGCCTCCAGCCGGGCGAGTGCGCCGGCCATGTCGGCATCGGCTTCGGCAGCGACGCCCTGGCGGTCCTCGGCGAGATTGGCGAGCATCGAGAACAGCATGAAGCCGCGCGTGAAATCGAGCGTCTCGTCGAGGCTCAACCGGTCGAGCCCGCGATCTATCGCGCCGGCGCCAGCCACGCCACGGGCACGATCGACCGAGGTCGCGCGGATATATTCAATGCGCTTGAACAGCTCCTCGCCGCCATAGGCGCGGATCACATCGCCCAGCAGCTTGCCGAGGAAGCGGACATCGGAATTGTTTGCGATCGCGAGACTGGCCATGGGATTATTGCTGCACCGCAATGAAGTGTCGGGTCAACGAAGTTATCCTTTGGCGCCGGCATCGCGGCGCCAATACGAATCTCACGCACCAACATTTGGGGGTACGCCCGGTTCCTGCGGCGGGAGTGTGGCGATCCCGCTAGGCGAAGCGCATGACGGATATGCCAGGGGACGCGGCGCCAGCCGCCAGCCCCGCCTAGCGCGCGGAAGCGCTGCCGCTCAGCTCGTCGTCCTCAAGCCACTGGGCGACCAGCGGCTCGTTCTCGATCACCGTCATCTGCTGCGGCGGGAGCGTGCCGCCGCCGTTCATGCCGAGCGTGTCGGGAATGACGACCATGGTCGTGCCGGGGCCCACGACGTTGGCGAGCGCGCGGCGGAACGGATCGCTGCCCTGGAAGCGGCCCGAGGGTTGCGCCGGCATATCATAGGCGATCGCGGCGGACTGGCCGGGCAGCGGCACTTTCGCCCAGCGATAGTCGCCACCGGTCACGTCGCGCAGCACATAGGCCTGGACGCGGTCGATCACCCCTTCGAAGGTCACCGGCGCCGATCCGATCTCGACGCCGTTGCGCAGCACCACCATCCGCCGGTCGGCGGCGCTGACCACGATCGAGACCGGGCCGCTCGGCGACAATTCGGGCCGCCACACCGCCGGGCCGGCGGCCGGCTGCCGCGTCAGTTGCGGAGTCGGGGCGAGGCGCAGTTCGGCGGGCTGGTCGACGATCACCACCGTCATGCCAAGGGCGGTCTCGCCGAACAGCAGCGGCGCGAATGCGTGCGGCAGGCGAACACAGCCATGCGACGCGGGATAGCCGGGCAGCGAGCCGCCATGCAGCGCGATCCCGTACCAGGTCAGCCGCTGCATATAGGGCATCGGTGCGTTGGAATATTTGCTCGAGCGGTGCTTCACCGCCTTTTGCAGGATCGGGAACACGCCGAGCGGCGTCCGATGGCCGGGGCGCCCGGTGGAGATGGTCGAGACGCCGATCGGCACGCCGTTGCGATAGGCGATCAGCCGCTGGGTGGCGATATTGACGATCACCAGCATCGGGCCCTGGGGGGCGATTTCGGGGGCCCAGATATATTCGCCGGGTTTCAGCCGCGCGACCGCGTCCATGACGGTGCCCGATGAGATCGGCTGCATCTGCGCGGTGCCGGCGGTGGCCAGCAGAGCGACCGAGGCGGCGAGGATCAACGCACGGCTACGCTTGGACCTCAGCATCGCGAATCCCCCCGGCTCGTATAGCGAGCATTAACCATTGCGATCCTGAAATCAAACGCGCGATTGACCCATATCGAGCGGACGTCTAGGGGAGCCCGGTCCTTCGGGGAGTAGCCGCCGCCGGGTTTCTGGCGGAGCGCAGCGTCAACATACTCGGTGGAGACACCGTGGCGCGCGTGAGGCGGGCGGAAGCCCGGCTGGCGAGACCGATGGCATGGCTTTTCGCTCGGGTCGGGCGGGAAAGCGATGCTGTCGTTCGTCTCTGCCTGACCCCGGGAATTTTCATGGAAGCCTTTCTCTCCTCGCTCGGGCTCGTCGCACTTGCCGAAATGGGCGACAAGACGCAGTTGCTCGCCGCGGTGCTGGCGATCCGGTTCCGCAAGCCATGGGCGATTATCGCCGGCATCCTCGCGGCGACGCTTGCCAATCACTATCTCGCCGCCCTGCTCGGTACCGTCGCCGCGGCGTGGCTGGCCAGTCCCGCCTTTCGGGTCGCGATCGGCGTCTCCTTCCTCGCCATGGCGGCGTGGACCCTGATCCCCGACGAGCTCGACGAAGGCGAGCAAAAGGCGCCGCGTTACGGCCCGTTCCTTACCACCCTGGTCGTCTTCTTTCTGGTCGAGATGGGAGACAAGACTCAGCTCGCAACCGTCGCGCTGGGCGCGCGCTTCAACGATGTGCTGGTGGTGACCGCCGGAACGACGCTCGGCATGATGCTTGCCAACGCGCCGGTGGTCTTGCTGGGCAACAAGCTGCTCGCCAAAGTCGATTTCGTGCTGGTGCGGCGCGTCGCCGCCCTGCTGTTTTTCGGCCTCGGCTTGTGGACGATATGGGACGCACTAAGCTGAGCGCGATGCCGCCGAACCCGCTCAAACGCCTGCTGATCGCGCAGGTCCGCAAGACCTTCAACGACGCCGCCAAGGGCGAGACGCCGGTGATCCGTCAGCCCGACGGGCTGTTCGGCCCACAATCGGTGTGCTGGCGCGTGCATGGCGATGTCGTGACGATGATGGTCGGCGGCGTCGCGGCACTGCTGTTGCAGATGCTGCATCCGGCGGTGCTCGCCGGGGTCTGGGATCATTCGGCGTTCCGGCAGGATATGTTGGGGCGGCTCAGGCGCACCGCGCGGTTCATCGCCGTCACCGGCTATGATTCGCGCGCAGCGGCCGAAGCGGCGATCGCGAAGGTACGCGAGGTGCACACCCGCGTGAAGGGCACGCTGCCCGATGGCACGCCCTATGCCGCCGACGATCCCCATTTGCTCGCCTGGGTGCACGTCACCGAAGCGGTGTGCTTCCTCGATGCGTGGATCCGCTATGCCGAACCGCGCATGTCGACGGCCGATCAGGAGCGCTATTTCGCCGAGTTCGCGATCATCGCCGAAGCGCTCGGCGCCGATCCGATCCCGCGCAGCCGCGCCGAGGCTGAAGCCTTGATCCTGTCGATGCGAGGCGAGCTGGTTGCCGATGCGCGGACCCGCGAAGTCGCGCGGCTGGTGCTGGCGCAGCCCGCGCCGAGTCTGGCGATGAAGCCGTTCCAGGCAATGGTGTTCGGCGCGGCGGTCGATCTGCTGCCGGATTGGGCGCGGGCGATGCACGGGCTTTCGGGGGCGGGAGTCGCGACGCCGGTGATACGCACCGGCACGGCGGGAATGGCGAGCGCCTTTCGCTGGGCGTTTCGCTAAGGGTCCGTATCTAGTCCGCCGGATCGTCGATCCCGCCGGCATTGGCGGGCACCAGCTGTACCTGGCTATGGCCGCGCCGGATCAGCCCCAGCTCGCGGGCGGCGGCGCGGGAGATGTCGATCAGGCGATCATTGCCCCATGGGCCGCGATCGTTGACGCGCACGATCACGCTGTGCCCGTTTTCGAGATCGGTGACACGGACGCGGGTGCCGAACGGCAGCGTGCGATGCGCGGCGGTGAAATCTTCGGGATCATAGGCTTCGCCGCTGGCGGTGCGCTTGCCGGTGAAGCGATCGGCGTAATAGCTGGCGGTGCCCATCGTCGTCGCCAGTTCGGCATCCACGCCCGGTGCGCGTGCATGGGAAGCGGATCCCGCGCACAGCGCCGCTGCCGCCAGCATCGTCAGCCGAATCCCGAAATGCCCCATATGCGCCTCCCGGGGCGCGGACATGCCGTGGAAACGTTACCAAACCCAAGCCGCACGCGCCGGAACCGCGACATGCGGTGCCGGCGGGGCGGTGAACGGAGGCTCAGACGTCGAGATTGGCGACGCTGAGCGCGTTTTCCTGGATGAATTCGCGGCGCGGCTCGACAACGTCGCCCATCAGGCGGGTGAAGATTTCGTCAGCGACATCGGCCTGATTGATCTGCACCACCAGCATCGAGCGGTTGGTCGGATCGAGCGTGGTCTCCCAGAGCTGCTCGGCATTCATCTCGCCGAGACCCTTGTAGCGCTGGATCGCCAGCCCCTTGCGCCCGAAAGCGAGGATCGCGTCGAGCAATTGCGACGGGCGCGAAACCAATGTCTCGCCCTTGGCGACGGTCACCGGTTCCTCGGTATCTTCCGCGCCTTCATCCGCTGCGACTACGGCCTCGGCTTCCGCGGCGGCACCCTTCGACGAAACCAGCTTGGACGGCAGCAGATATGACGGCGCCTGCTCGACCGCGAGGGCATGGAGCTTGCGGGCTTCGGCGGAGACGAGGAATGCCGCCTCGACGATATGATGATCGGTCACGCCGCGCCACAGCCGTTCGAAATGATAGCCGCCCTCCTCGGTGATCCGCGCCGACCAGCGCGCCTCGGGGTCGGCGGCGTCGAGGCGGGAGACCACGGTCCTGAGGCTCTCGGCCCGTGCCTCGCGCGTCGCATTGGGATCGAGCCCGTTGCCAAGCGCCAGCACCTCGATGATGTCGGGCGAATAGCGCCGCGGCACATAGCGCATCAAGGTTCGCATTCTTCGCGCATGTTCGACCAGGGTACGCAGATCCTCGCCGCTGCGCTGCTGCCCTTGCGTATCGAGCATCGTCCCGCCGATGCCGGCATCGACCAGATACTGATCGAGCGCGCCATCGTCCTTGAGATAGACTTCGCTGCGGCCCTTGGTCGCCTTGTAGAGCGGCGGCTGGGCGATGTAGAGGTGCCCGGCCTCGATGATCTCGGGCATCTGGCGATAGAAGAAGGTCAGCAGCAGCGTGCGGATATGCGCGCCATCGACGTCGGCGTCGGTCATGATGACGATCTTGTGGTAGCGCAGCTTTTCGAGATTGAAGTCGTCGCGGCCGATGCCGGTGCCCATCGCCTGGATCAGCGTGCCGATCTCGCGGCTGGCGAGCATCCGGTCGAAGCGCGCGCGCTCGACGTTGAGGATCTTGCCGCGCAGCGGCAGGATCGCCTGGAAGTGGCGGTCGCGGCCCTGCTTTGCCGATCCGCCGGCGGAATCGCCCTCGACCAGGAACAGTTCGGACTTGGCGGGATCGCGCTCCTGGCAATCGGCGAGCTTGCCGGGCAGCGACGCGATATCCATCACGCCCTTCCGCCGGGTCAGCTCGCGCGCCTTCTTGGCGGCCTCGCGGGCGGCGGCGGCGTCGATCACCTTCTGGATGATCTGGCGCGCGACGGCGGGGTTTTCCTCGAGCCATTCGGCGAGCTTGTCGGCCATCAGCGATTCGAGCGGCTGGCGCACTTCGGACGAGACCAGCTTGTCCTTGGTCTGCGAGCTGAACTTGGGATCGGGCAGCTTGACCGAGACGATCGCGGTCAGACCCTCGCGCATATCGTCGCCGGTAAGCGTCACCTTCTCCTTCTTCAGCGCGCCGGATTTGTCCGCATAATTGTTGATGGTGCGGGTCAGCGCGGCGCGGAAGGCGGCGAGGTGGGTGCCGCCGTCGCGCTGCGGGATGTTGTTGGTGAAGCAGAGGACGTTTTCGTAGTAGGAATCATTCCACTCCAGCGCGACATCGATGGTGACGTCGTCACGCGTGCCGTTGATCGCCACCGGATCGGGCATCAACGCGGTCTTGTTGCGATCGAGCCACTTCACGAACGCGGCGATGCCGCCCTCGTAATAGAGCTCGACTTCCTTGACCTCCTCGTGCCGCGCGTCGCGCAGGAACAGGCGCACGCCCGAATTGAGGAACGCCAGCTCGCGATAGCGGTGTTCGAGCTTTTCGAAGTCGTACTCGGTGATCTTGAAGGTCTGGGGGCTGGCGAGGAAGGTCACGCGCGTGCCCTTCTTGCCCTCGGGCGCCGGGCCAAGCACGCGCAGCGGCGCGACCGCATCGCCGAACGCGAAGCGCATGTAATGCTCCTCGCCGTCGCGCCAGATATTGAGATCGAGCCACTCGGAAAGCGCGTTGACCACCGACACGCCGACGCCGTGGAGGCCGCCGGAAACCTTATAGGCATTGTCGTCCGAGGTGTTCTCGAACTTCCCGCCGGCATGGAGCTGGGTCATGATGACCTCGGCCGCCGAAACGCCTTCCTCGGCATGGATGCCGGTGGGGATGCCGCGGCCATTATCCTCGACCGAAACCGATCCATCGGCGTTCAGCTGGATGACGATCCGGTCGCAATGACCCGCCAGTGCCTCGTCGATCGCATTGTCCGAAACCTCGAACACCATGTGGTGGAGACCCGAACCATCGTCGGTATCGCCGATATACATGCCCGGCCGTTTGCGCACCGCATCGAGGCCCTTCAGGACCTTGATCGAATCGGCGCCATAGGCGTTCGCGTTGGGAGTGTTTTCGGGAGTTGCGTCGTCGGTATTTGCCATGCCCAGCATATAGGGTCGGCACCAGCAAAACGAAAGCGAAATGGGGCGGGTGCAAGCCCGCCCCGTCAAGCTTTTTCGAGGCTATATCCCCGGGATATCGTAGCTGACGAAGCTGGTGCCGATCGCGGCGACCGGGGTGCGTGCGCCCGTGGTGGTCAAAGCCGCGCGCGCGGCGTTCAGGCGATCGCGCCGCCCGCCACATGGTAGCGCGTCGCCTCGCCCGGCACGGCGGCGAACAATTCGGGCTCGGTGCCGGTCATCCACACCTGGCCGGCGCCGGCGAGTCGCGCGAACAGGGCGGCGCGGCGGCCGGGGTCGAGATGCGCGGCGACCTCGTCGAGCAGCAGGATCGGCGCGCGTCCAGTGCGCTCGGCGACCAACTCGGCATGGGCGAGGACGAGCCCCAGCAGCAGCGCCTTTTGCTCGCCGGTCGAGCAGAGATGGGCGGGCTGGTTCTTGCCGAGATGGGTGACGATCAGATCCGCCCGGTGCGGCCCGGCCAGCGCGCGGCCGGCGGCGGCGTCGCGGCGGCGGCCTTCGGAAAGCGCATGGCCGAGCTGCGAGGCATCACCCTGCCAGCCTTCCAGCGCGAGGCCGGCGCGCGCGAACACGCCTTCGGGCTGCGTGGCAAGCCGTTCGTCGAGCAGCGCCACGGCCTCGCGCCGTGCCGCGTCGATCGCCGCGCCATGCTCGGCCATGCGCGCCTCCAGCGCGGCGAGCCAGTCGGGATCGGCGGGCGTGTCCGCCGCCAGCAGCCGGTTGCGCTGGCGCATCGCCGCTTCGTAGCGCGCCGAATGATGGGCGTGGCCCTGGGCCAGCGCGAGGGTCAGCCGGTCGAGGAAACGGCGGCGTTCGCCCGGTCCCTCGACGAACAGCCGGTCCATCGCCGGGGTCAGCCACAATATTGTCAGCCATTCCGCCAGCGCCGACGCCGAAGCGGCGGCACCATTGACGCGGACCAGCCGCCGCTCGGGCGCGCTCGCCTGGGTGCCGGTGCCGATCGCCGCCCCGGCGCCGAGCTCGGCGGCAACGCCGAACCCGCCACTTCCCCCCTGCCGCGCCATTTCCGGCAGCGCCGCGCGGCGCAGGCCGCGCCCGGGCGCGAGCAGCGACACGGCCTCGAGGATATTGGTCTTGCCCGCGCCATTCTCGCCGGTCAGCACCACGAAGCCCGCGCCCGGCATCAGCGCGGCGTCGGCATGGTTGCGGAAATCGGTCAGGACGAGGCGGGTAACGGCCATTACGGCGTCTCTAGCGCAGCCTCTTGCCGCCGGACAGCGCTTCGCGGATGATCGGAGGTGAAAAGGGGATGTCGATGATCCGGACCTGCCTTGCCGTGGCGGCGCTGCTGCTTTCCGCCTGCTCGCCGTCGAAGCCGGAGGACATGACCGCGCGCTATGCCCGCGAGGGACAGCCGGCGCTGGTCGCGATGACCGCCGCGAACGGCGATGCGCGCGTCGCGGCGGGCGAGACGCTGTTCCTGCGCAAAGGCGGCCAGGAATATATCGTGCTCCACGATGCCGCGGGCAGCTTCAGCGCCAGGATCGACGACGCCCTGGCGGTGTTCGCCGAGGATAAGTCGGGACTGATGGCCAGCAACGGCCCGCGCCCCCAGCCCCAATATGCGCTGAGCGAGGCCGGTTCGGAGAGCGTTGCCGGGGTGAAGGGCAAGGTATGGAAAGGGCATCCGCGCGACGTTCCGTCGCTGACTTCGTTCGAAGGGGTGGTCAGCGGCGATCCGGCGCTGGCGCCACTCGGGCAGGCGCTGGCGATGCAGACCCGCTTCGCGGTTCTGCGCAACAGCGCCGATTTCGGCGGGCCGGGCAATTTCGAGAAGGCGATGCTCGATCTGTTCGGCAAGGGGGCGGTGCTGCGGTTCAACACCATCCTCAAGCTCGAAAAAATCGACAAGGCGCCGATCCCGGCGACGATATTCGCGCTTCCCGAACCGCTGCTCGGACGCGATGCGCTCCGTGCCCGACTCCGCAAGCCCGCAAAGGAATGATCATGCGTTTGCTGTTCGCCGCGATCCTCGCGCTGCTTCCGCTTCCGGCCTGGGCCGACGTCACCGCCACCTATTCGCTGGGTAAGCAGGCCCTGATCGTCGAGGCCGACGATGGCGGTAATTCGCGGATCGGCATCGACGGCAAGTTCGGCATCCTCCGCCGCGACGGGGTCGATTATGTCCTGATGATCCAGCCGAGCGGCGAAACCCGGGTCGCTGAGCTGAGCGAAGTGTTGGCGCTGATGTCGGCCGTGATCGCCGGTGAATCGCAAAAGGGCGGTGCCGGCGGGATCATCGACAAGCCGTTCGTGCTGCAGGCGAAGGGCGATGCCGTCGTCGGCGGCTATACTGGCGCGGCATGGGCCTTCGGTCCCGAACAGGAAGCGGATGGCAGAAAGGGCGAGATGAAGGAGTTCGTGATGAGTGCGGACCCGGTGCTCGCGCCGGTCGGCGCGATATTCGCGCGCACGGTGGACGTCCTGCTGCCGCTGATGCGCGCGATCATCCCCGATTCGACCGGCTTTGCCGCAAAGGCGCGTGAGCTGCTCGCCACCGGCACGCCGCTGCGGGTCGATACGCTGTTCGAGCTGAAGACCGTCACGACGACGGAGATCGATGCCAAGCGCTTCGAATTGCCCGCGCCGGTGATCCCGGCGATGGAGTTCTTGATGGCGATGGAGCCGGGCGCGGGCGGCAGCGGGTTCAATCCGCTGCCCTGAGCGGTCAGATGCCCTTGAGGCCCGCAGCCGCCAGGCTCGCCTGTGCGATCTGATACTTGACCGGCTCGACGACGTTCAGCCTGCGGCGGATCTGATCGAGCGGCTCGGCGAGCAGCGTTTCGTAATCCTCGCCATGCAGCCAGCCGGCCTGCTTGCCGCGGCGATAGCCTTCGACCACCGCTTTGAAGAAGTCGGCCTTGCCGGTGACGCGGAGACTCTTCAGCGCGGCGCCAGCGCCGATGAATGCCCAGCCGAGACCGCCGGTCTGGGCATAGGAGAAGGCGACGAGGCAGGCTTCGCCAAGATGCTCGTCGGCCTGATAGCCGGTGATGACATGCCACAGATCGTGGATGTCGCGTTCGCGGCGGCCCATCCACGTATAGGGATGGTCGATCTGGGCATCGCCGAACTCGGCCATGCTGACTTCGGCGAGCCCGTCGGCGGAATAGCCGGTGGTGTCGAGGAAGTTGCGATAGGCGGCGCCGAGCGTGCCCTCGGGGAAACTGTCGATCCAGGCGCGGTCGGTCAGCCGCTCCGCCAGCTCGACGCGCTTATAGGCGATCGCGCCCCCTTTCGGCGTGGTCAGCAACTTGCGATAATTGCGCTGGGTGACGTCGCCGTTCAACGCGCGCATGATCTTGAAAACCTGTTCGGTATCATCGCCGTTCGAAAGCAGACGGCGGAGCGCGCTCAGGGCGGTGCCCCATTCGCGCTTCATCGGGAGGCCGGGATTGAACGGCGCGGGTGCGATTTGCGTAGCCATGCAACTCACATAGCCATTACTTACATCAATGTCAATAGCGTGTGTTGGCCGCTATCACACCCGCATCGGCATCAGCACATACAGCGCCGGTGAGGCGTCGTTCTCGCGGATCAGCGTCGGGGCGGCGGCGTCGGCGAGGTGGACCTCGACCATGTCGCCCTCGATCTGGGCGAGGATATCCATCAGATAGCGGCTGTTGAAGCCGATCTCGAAGCCCGCCGCGACATAATCGCCCGGCACTTCCTCGGCGGCCGCGCCATTTTCGGGGCTGGTGACCGACAGGGTCACCTTGTCGCGGTCGAGCGCCATCTTGACCGCGCGGGTCTTCTCGGTGGCGATGGTCGAGACGCGGTCGACGCCTTCCATCAGGCTCTTGGGGTCGATCTTGAGGATCTTGTCGTTGCCGGTCGGGATGACGCGGCTGTAGTCCGGGAAGGTGCCGTCGATCAGCTTCGAGGTCAGGATCGCCTGGCCCATGTCGAAGCGGATCTTCGAGCCCGACAGCGACACGCCGACCGAGCCGTCAACCTCGTCGAGCAGCTTGCGCAGTTCCGCCACGCACTTACGCGGAATGATCACGTCGGGCATGCTTTCGGCGCCGTCGGGCCGCGCGACGGTGACGCGGGCAAGGCGGTGGCCATCGGTGGCGGCGGCGCGCAGCAGCGGGGTCGCCTCGTCGGCGACGTGCAGGAAGATGCCGTTGAGGTAATAGCGCGTCTCTTCGGTCGAGATCGCGAAGCGGGTCTTGTCGATGATCTGCTTGAGCGTCTCGGCGGGCAGCTCGAACGTCGTCGGCAGCTCGCCCTCGGCGATCATCGGGAAGTCGTCGCGCGGCAGCGTCGCCAGCGTGAACTTGGCGCGCCCGGCATTGACGGTGATGCGGCCCTCGGCGGCGCTGAGCTCGACCTGCGAGCCTTCGGGCAGCTTGCGGACGATATCGAACAGCGTGTGCGCCGAGATCGTCGTCGCGCCGGGTTGATCGACCGCGGCGGGAATCGTCTCGTCGATCTGGAGATCGAGATCGGTCGCCATCAGGCGGAGCGCGCCCGAAGCCTGCGCCTCGATCAGCACGTTCGACAGGATAGGGATCGTGTTGCGCCGCTCGACCACGGACTGGACGTGGCTGAGGCCCCTCAACAGAGTTGCGCGTTCGATCGTCGCCTTCATTGATAAACCCCCGGGGCCAAACTGCCCGAATCCGGCAAAGCCGGGCCTAGATTTGGGAAATAACCTTAACGGCAAAAAGGGCCGGAGCAAGCGCCCCGACCCTTCTGTTCACAGCATATTTGCGGTGTTTTGGCTTCAGAAGCGAACGCCGAGGCCGGCGACCACCTGGTGGCGATCGACATGGATGCCCGAATTGTCGTCATACCGCGAATAACGATATTCACCCTTGGCGTAGAGCTTGCCGCCGAGCTTGACCTCGGAGCCGGCGCCGACGCGCCAGCCGCTGTAATCGTCGAACGCCGAGAAGTTCGTCGTCGGCGTGGTGTAATTCGCGCTGAGGCGGGCATTGGTGTAGCCGCCCTTGGCGTAGACCAGCGCCCGATTGCCCACGGTGAAGCCGACGCGCGCGCCGAGATACAGATCGCGGCCCGCATCGATGCTGTAGCGGTCGCCGGCAACGCGCACGTTCTGCGCGGCATGGCGCGTGGACGAGTCCATCGCCTCGCCCTCGATCCCGAACACCGCATTGCCGACCTGGAAATCATAGCCGATCGCGCCGCCATAGGTGACGCCGTCCGCCTTGGTCGTGCGGTCCTTGGCATGGTCCCAGCCGACCAGCGCTTCGACGCGAGGGCCGGTGAAGTTGGGATCGGCGTCCTGCGCGAAGGCGGGGGCCGCGAGTGCCGACGTGGCGATCAGGGTGACAGCGAAAATCTTGATATGCATGATATTTCCTTAGCGTATGCGCCCGCGCATCGCGCAGACGGGTCCAGCGCCGGAGGCGGGGCCTCCAGTCTGGCGGATCCTGGACATGAAATTCAGGGTAGCTGGCGGGCGTTGGTTGCCCGCAGGTTTTGCGCGGTTCAGGTCTTGATCATTCGGAGCCACTCCCTCACTCGTTGCGCCCCGGAAGCTCAAGTGACGGCACCAACCTGTTCGTTAACTGAACGAAACGAGGCGCAAATCGGGCATCGCCTTGCCGCTGCCATCAAGCCCGGCTGGAGCGTGGCAATCCTGTGGCGCGCGCGCAATTTATTGGACGAAGAGAAGAGGGGAGCCGGACAGGGGGGCGGCTTGGCGCCGCCCCCCTGCTGACGAAGATGTAGAAGCGGACTTTAGAAACGGACGCCGACGCCGCCGAGCACCTGGTGGCGCTTGGCGTCCACGCCTGACGAATTGTCGTCATACTTCGAATAACGATATTCGGCCTTGGCGTAGATCTTGTCGGTCAGCTTAACTTCGGCACCAGCGCCCAGGCGCCAGCCATCGGCGTTGTCCTTGCTGGTAACCGTGGTCGTGCCCGTGGTGTAGCGGGTGTTGAAGCCGGCATTGGTGTAGCCGCCCTTGGCATAGATCAGCGCCTTGTCGCCAACGGTGAAGCCAACGCGGGCGCCGACATACAGGTCGCGGCCCGCCTTCACGCGCAGCGAGTCGCCGGCGACGAGAACGCTGGTGTCGCGCGCGCGGGTCGTCGCGCCGGTCGCTTCGCCCTCGACGCCGATCACGGCGCTGCCGGCCTGGAAGTCGTAGCCGATCTGGCCGCCATAGACGACGCCGTCGCGGTGCCCGCCATTGGCGGCGCTATCCTCGACGCGGTCCCAGCCGACCACCGCTTCGGCGCGCGGGCCGGTGAACGGCGCGGCATCCTGCGCGAAGGCGGGTGCGGAGAGCGCCGACGATGCGATGAGGGCGGCTGCGATGAACTTGAAACGCATGATAAACTCCTTGGGTACTCAAATCAGCCCGCCAAACTGTGCGGGTCGAGACATAAATAGGCATGCCCGGCGCGGTGTTTCATGAACCTCAGACAACAAGGAAAGGCGTTGCTTTCCGGCCACAGGGGCTTGAAACAGCGGCGATGGATTCCAAGCCGTCAGTTCCGCACTCTCCCCCCCTCCGGCAGGGCCGCGACTTCATCGCGCGGCATGGCGAGACCGTCTTCAATTTCGCCAGAAGAATGCAGGGCCATCACCCGCATACGCCGCTGACCCGCGCCGGCTTCGCGCAGGCCGATGCGATGGGCGCCGCCCTGCGCGAGATCTTGGGCCCGAAGCCCAGACTGACGATGTGGTCGTCGAGCGCGGGCCGGGCGCTGCAGACGCTGGCGGTGATCGCCGAGCATCTCGAACTCGACTGGCATCAGGCGCATCATGACGACCGGCTGGTCGAGATCGGCATGGGGGAGTGGAGCGGGCGCTATTATGCCGATCTCGCCAGCGAGGCGAACGGTTTCCTCGATCTCGAGCACGGGCTCTACACCCGCCCGCCGCCGGGCGGCGAATGGTATGATCAGATCGCGGTGCGCGTCTCGTCCTGGCTCGCCGATACCGATGAGGATTCGGGCGACCGGCTGGTGATCATGCACGGCATGTCGTCGCGGGTGCTGCGCGGGGTGATGACCGGGATGAATGTCGCGCCCCGGTTCGATGCGCCGATCGCACCCGATCTGCCACAGGGCTCGATCGTCCGGATCGAGCGCGGTGTCGAAACCGTCGTCCATTGGGGCAGCGGCCGGGATTCGGCGCCGGCATGATCGCGCTCGCGCTCAGTCTGTTCTTCGCCCGCGACGCGCTCGGCACCTATGACGGCTGGGGCGCGTTTCGCGACGCCTCTCCCCTGCGCTGCTACGCCATCGCGAGGCCGGTCGAGAAACAGGCGCCCGGCCCCTTCGCCAGCATCGCCACCTGGCCCAGAGACGGCGTGCGCAACCAGCTTCATATCCGCCTCAGCCGCGCCCGCGCCGGCAATGCCCGCGTGACGCTGTCGATCGGCGAGCGGCGCTTCGAATTGAAGGCCGGCGCCGCCGATGCCTGGGCGCCCGATGCGCGCACCGATCAGGCGGTGGTCGCCGCGATCCGCTCGGGCCGCTCGATGAGCATCGAGACCGTCGCCGCGAATGGCGCGCCGTTCGCGGATACCTATGCGCTGAAAGGCGCGGCGACCGCGATAGACGCGGCGGCCTTGGGGTGCGCGGGGAAATAGGGAGGATCGGGGACGGCTCGGCAAGCGCCGCCCCCGGAACGCCGTTTACTGCGCCGCTGGCGCCTGTGCCGCCGCGGCATCGGTAACGCGCTTGTTGAGCGCAGGGTCGGCTGGCAGCATCTTGGCGATCTCGTTGAAGCGCTCGGCGGTAAGGCCTGTGGCGGTGATCGCCGCGACGATCTGGGCGGTCTTGGCGTCCGCGGCGATCGTCGTGTCGTTGTTGATCTTGCCTGCGGCGACCGCGGCGGTGGCGAATTGCGTGACCTCGGCATCGGTGACAGGCGCAGGCGCGGAGGGTTCGAGTGTGGCTTGCGGCGCGGTCTGGGGTGCGGTCTGCGCGACCGCGGCGGGCGCCGACATCAGGGCCGCGGCCAGCGCGATCGATGAAATGAACTGCATATCCTACTCCAACTGGGGTGCCCCCGCGCACGAATTGGGGGGCGGGGGCCGAACGCGGCAACCGTGAAGGCGTTGCGGCGTGGCATATGCGGGACGGATGCTGCGTATGGGTCCGCGCGCCGCGCTGCTGGCCATGGCTGGAAAAGCCGGGCGAAATCCACTATGTGCGCCCCATGCAGACAGAGTCGGCCGCCCTCATGCCCATCCCCGGGCACATCGATCCCGTGCCCGTTCCGCGCGCGCGCGTCGCGCGTCCCGATGGCCGCATCGACCTGCTCGGCCTGTCCAAGCTCGAACTGCGCATGGCGCTCGAGACCTCCCAGCTCGAGCCCAAACAGGCGAAATTGCGCGCCAAGCAGCTGTTTCACTGGATCTATAATCGCGGCGTCACCGATTTTTCGCTGATGACCGATATCTCGAAGACGATGCAGCCCTGGCTGGCCAATCGCTTCGTCATCTCGCGCCCCCAGGTGGTCGAGGCCCAGGTCTCGACCGACGGCACCCGCAAATGGCTGCTGCGCTCTCCCGACGGGCAGGATTACGAGATGGTCTTCATCCCCGATGCGGACCGCGGCACGCTCTGCGTCTCGTCACAGGTCGGCTGCACGCTCAACTGCCGCTTCTGCCACACCGGAACGATGCGGCTGGTGCGCAATCTCGATCCGTCCGAGATCGTCGGTCAGGTCATGCTCGCGCGCGACGCGCTCGGTGAATGGCCGAGCCAGCCCGAGGGGCGCATGCTGACCAATATCGTCATGATGGGGATGGGCGAGCCGCTCTATAATTTCGATAACGTCCGCGATGCGCTGAAATTGGTGATGGACGGCGACGGCCTCGCGCTGTCGAAGCGCCGCATCACCCTCAGCACTTCGGGCGTGGTGCCGATGATGGCGCGGGCGGGCGAGGAGATCGGCGTCAATCTCGCGGTGTCGCTGCATGCGATCACCAAGGAGGTCCGCGACGAGATCGTGCCCCTCAATCGCAAATACGGGATCGAGGAGCTGCTCCAGGCCTGTGCCGAGTATCCCGGCGCCAACAATGCCCGCCGCATCACCTTCGAATATGTGATGCTCAAGGACAAGAACGACAGCGATGCCGATGCCCGCGAGCTGGTCCGCCTGCTCAAGCAGTATGATCTGCCGGCAAAGGTCAATCTGATCCCGTTCAACCCTTGGCCCGGCGCGCCCTATGAATGCTCGACGCCGGAGCGGATCCGGGCGTTTTCGAACATCATCTTCGAAGCCGGCATCTCGGCGCCCACGCGCACCCCGCGCGGCCGCGACATCGACGCGGCATGCGGCCAGCTCAAGACCGCCGCCGAGAAGAAGTCGCGCGCCGAGCTCGACCGGCAGGCCGAAGAGAAACTCGCGGCACTGGGCTAGGCCACCGGCCGTCACCCCTGATTTGCTTCGGGAGGCGCCCCTCCACCCGCGACGCTGTCGCCTGTTGCACGATGGATGCTGAAACAAGTTCAGCATGGCGGTAGGGGGAAGTGTGATCGACTTTTCTTCTACCTTGCTCGCTTTCGCCGCCGGCACCCTTGGCGGCGTTATGAACGCCCTCGCCGGCGGTGGTACCTTTGCCACGCTCCCCGCGCTGATCGCGCTCGGCTTGCCTTCGAACGTCGCCAACGCCACCTCGAACGTCGCGCTGCTGCCCGGTGCCGGCGCCAGCGCGCTTGAATATCGCGACGAGCTCGCGCCCGTCGGCGGCATGTCGATCAAGACGCTCGCCGTGATCACCTTCGCCGGGGGGCTTGCCGGCAGCGTTCTCCTCGCGGTCACGCCGACCCGCGCCTTCGACCTGATCATCCCGTGGCTGCTGCTGTTCGCCTTCGCGGTCATGGTCTTCGGCAAGAGCGCGTCGGATTGGCTGCACGCCCGCGTCACCATCGGCCGCCCCACGCTGATCGCGGCGCAGAGCCTGCTTGGCATCTATGGCGGCTATTTCGGCGGTGGCGTCGGGCTGATCACCACCGCGGTCTATGGCCTGCTCGCCGGCGCGCATCCGCGCTCGCTGTTCGCGATCCGCACGCTGATGCTGGCGGTCGCCAACCTCGCCGCCGCGTTCGTGTTCATCGCCACCGGGCTGGTCCGCTGGTGGGCGTGCCTGCCGATGCTGGCTGGGGCGATCATTGGCGGGTGGCTCGGCGCGCGAGTGGGCAAGAAGCTGCCCCATGGCCTCGTCCGTGCCTGGACGCTGATCGTCACCGGCGTCACCACGCTCGTCTTCTTCGTGCGCGCCTACGGATAATGGAGTAGGTCGGCGCCATGCAGGTCTATCGCCACCGGCTGATCACGCGCATCTGGCACTGGCTCAACGCGCTCGCCGTGTTCGTGATGATCGGCTCGGGCCTGATGATCTTCAACGCCCATCCCCGGCTCTACTGGGGGCATTATGGCGCGAATTACGATCATGCTTGGCTGGAGCTGCCGCGCTGGCCGGGTTGGATGACGATCCCCTCGCACTACAGCCTCGCCGGCGCTCGCCACTGGCACCTGTTCTTCGCGCTGGTGCTCGCGTTCGGCCTGCTGGTCTATCTGATCTGGAGCCTGATCAATCGCCACATCCAGCGCGACCTGCGCATCCGCGCCGACGAGCTGACGCCCGCGCATCTGCTCGAAGACGCCCGGGCGCATCTCCAACTGCGCTTCCACGATCCCGCGAATCCGCGCGCCTATAATATCTTCCAGAAGATCAGCTATGCCGGCGTGCTGTTCGTGCTGCTGCCGCTGCTGATCCTGACCGGCCTCGCCATGTCGCCGGGGATGTGGCCATGGCTGATCGATCTGTTCGGCGGGCGGCAATCGGCGCGCTCGGTCCATTTCATCGCGATGGTGGCGATGAGCGGCTTCATCGTCGTCCATCTGGCGCTGGTGTTCCTCGCCGGGGCCATCAACGAGGTCCGCTCGATGATCACCGGCTGGTGGAAGGCGCCGGAGGAATGATCGTCACCCGTCGCAAGGTCATCCTCGGCACCGGCGCGGTGATGCTCGCCGGCTGCGATTCGTTCACGGACAATCCGGTGCTGCTCGGCGCGGACGACGCCCATCGCTTCCTCCAGCGTTCGGTCACCGGCCGCGCCGCTCTCGCCCGGGAATATCGCGCCGATCAGCGCAGCCCGTTGTTCCGCACCAACGGCAACCGTAATCCCGACACGCCCGAATATAATGCGCTCGCCGCCAATCGCTTTGCCGATTGGCGGTTGCGGGTGGACGGTCTCGTCCAGCGCCCGCTCAGTCTCAGCCTGGCCCAGCTCCAGTCGCTCCCCCAGCGCGCGCAGATCACCCGCCACGATTGCGTCGAGGGCTGGAGCGCGATCGGCAAATGGCAGGGCCCGCGGCTGGAGACGATCCTCGGGCTGGCCGGCCTGCGCGACGCCGCCCGCTATATCGTCTTCCACTGCGCCGACCGCTTCGGCTCCTCGCCCTATTACGAGTCGATCGATCTGGTCGACGCCTTCCATCCCCAGACCATTCTCGCCTGGGCGATGAACGACCGCTACCTCGAGATCGGCCACGGTGCCCCGCTGCGCCTCCGCGTCGAGCGCCAGCTCGGCTACAAGCACGCCAAATATGTCATGCGGATCGAAGCGGTCGCTTCGCTGGCCGGGATCGGCAGCGGCAAGGGCGGGTTCTGGGAAGATTCGAACGCCTATGAATGGTATGCCGGTATTTGAGGGGCATACCGACCTGATACATTGTCAGGACATGTCAGGTGTCTAGGAGGGTAGCCGGGGGGCTGTTTGACGGGACGGCCTATGCTGTTGATCGACAAGTTTTTCACACGGGCGGTGCGCCGCGGGCAATTGCGGGTGGTCTATGCCGATGGCCGTATCGGCGACTATGGCGCGCCCGATCCCGATCTTGCTCCCGTCGCGATGCGCCTCGAAAAGGGCGCCGCCGCCGCGATCCTCCGCGATCCGGCGCTCGGCGCGGCCGAGAGCTTCATGGATGGCCGCCTGGTGCTCGAGCAGGGCGACATCCTCGCGCTGCTCGACCTGATCACCACCAACAACCGGTGGGAACAGAACGCCTCGGTACTCAATCCGCGGCCGCTGCGCCGTCTTGCCGGCGCGATCGCCCATCGCATCGGCCGGATCAACATGGCGGCCCGCGCCAAGCGCAATGTCGCGCATCATTACGATCTTTCCGGCGAGCTCTACGCGCTCTTCCTCGATTCCGACCTCCAGTACAGCTGCGCCTATTTCACCGATCCCGCCAACAGCCTCGAACAGGCGCAGGCCGACAAGAAGGCGCACATCGCCGCCAAGCTGGATCTGCGCCCCGGCATGCGGGTGCTCGACATCGGCTGCGGCTGGGGCGGCATGGCGCTGTACCTGCACCAAAAGACTGGCGCCGAAGTGCTGGGAATCACGCTTTCCGAAGAGCAGCTCAAGGTCGCGCGCCGCCGGGCCGAGGCGGCGGGCGCGGCCGGCCAGGTCCGTTTCGAGCTGATCGATTACCGCCACCTGACCGGCCAGTTCGACCGCATCGTCTCGGTCGGCATGTTCGAGCATGTCGGCGTCCATTATTTCCGAACCTTCTTCGCCAAGGTCCGTGAGCTGCTTACGCCTGAAGGCGTCGCGCTGATCCACACGATCGGGCGCGCGGGCGGGCCGGGCGTCACCGATGCCTTCACCCAGAAATACATCTTCCCCGGCGGCTATATCCCCGCTCTGTTGGAAATCGCGCGCGGCTATGAGGGGCAGCGCATGTTCATGACCGATGTCGAGGTGCTGCGCCTCCATTACGCGCTGACGCTCGAGCACTGGTACCGGCGCACGGTCGCCGCGAAGGACGATATCGTCGCGCTCTATGACGAGCGCTTCTATCGCATGTGGTGCTTCTATCTCGCCGGCTGCATCGTCAGCTTCCGCAACGGCGGGCTGGTCAATTACCAGCTGCAATTCTCGCGCGCCCGCGATGCCCTGCCGCTGACCCGCGACTATATCGGCGAGGCCGAAGCCAGATTGCGCGGCGAGACGGCGCCCGCGCGGAATTTCGCATGACCGTCAGCAGGCGTTGCACTGGTCGATCGTGGTTTCGAACGAGCGCCGGGTGATCTCCGCGAGCACATCCGCGTCCACATCGGCCAGCTTCTTGATATAGAGACACGCCTTGGAGCGTTTGTGCGTGCCCAGCCGCGCCAGCATCGCCTCATATTCGGGAAAGCCGCCGACATAGAGCACCAGCTCCGCCTTGCGGGGTGAGAAGCCCACCCGGCACATGTCGCCCTCATGCCCGCTGGCATATCGATAGTGATAGCTGCCGAAGCCGATGATGGTCGGCCCCCACATCGTCGCGGGCTCACCCGTCACCCGCTCCATCATCGCGCGCACCGCCTTGCCGTCCGCGCGCCGCTGTGGATGCTCAACCGCTTCGAGGAAATCGTCGACGCTGACCTCGTTGGCCTTCGTCTTGATCTCAGCCATCGCAATCGTTCCAATAATCCTTGTTGGTCGTGCACTGGCGGATGCCCTTGATCGAATCGACAAGGCAGGTCGTCTTCATCGGGCAGGATTTCCATACGCGCGGATGATATTCGGGGGGTGCGTTGGCGCGCTTGAACGCCGCGACCACCTGCGGGCGCATCGTGCTGATCTGCTCCTTGATCTTGGCGTCGCCATCGCGGATTGCGGTGTCGAACCAGTAGAGCACCTCGTCCTCGCGGGTCTTGGCGTCCTTCATCTGGAGCAGCGCGCTGGCGGCGAGCACTGCGCCCACCACCTCGCCCTGCGAATCGAGATTGCGCGCAAGGCGATAGGCGAGGGCGTGATCGGTTTTGATGCCGTCGCCGTCATTGGCCATATAGGCGGCAAGATAGGTGGCATAGGTATGCCCGCGCTCGGCGGCGCGGCGGAAATAGTCGAACGCCTTGGGCTTGTCCTTCTTCACCCCCAGCGAGCCGTCATAATAATAATTGCCGGCCAGGAAGAGCGCGTCGACATGCCCCGCCGCCGCCGCTTTTTCGAGCAGGGGCAGGGCGCTGGCGTAATCGGGTTTGCCCATGGCGGTGCCGTTTATGTAGAGCAAAGCCTCGAAATATTGGGCGTGGGCATAGCCCTTATTGGCTGAATCAACGAGCAGTGACCATGCCTGCGGACCCGTCAGCTTGGTAGTCTTGCCCTGAAAAACCGCATTGGCGACCTCGAAATAGGCGACCGGATCGCCATTGTCGCCATAGGTCGCGGCGAAGGACAGCGCATCCTCGGTCTCGATCGTCCGGTCGGTGGCGCGGGCAGCGAGCGCGGCGCTTGGCTCGGGACAGGGCTGCTTGGCCTTGGCGGCGTTTTCGTAGCTTTCGGCCCAGGCCTGGTCCTCATTCGAGATGCCCTTGCCGGACTTGGCCTGGGCGAAGACCAGGTCATAGGCCCCATGGCAATTGGAGCGGTGGAAATGCGAGGTGCCGATTTCCGGCATCGATCCGTTTCGCTGATAGGCCGTCGCGGTCCCCGCTGCCGCGATCCATACGCACGCAAACAACAAGCCGCCGATCCGCATCGCCTGTCTCCTCTTCGATATTGCGAAGTTGTGCATTTGCCGCGCCGGGCGTCAAGCGTTCGGGTTGCACGCAGGGGCCATGGACCCTAGAGCGCGCCGGTTCCCAGAATCCCGGAGTCGTTTCATGTCCGATCAGATCAACCGCGTCGTCCTTGCCTATTCGGGCGGCCTGGACACCAGCGTGATCCTGAAATGGCTCCAGCAGACCTATAATTGCGAGGTGGTGACCTTCACCGCCGATCTCGGCCAGGGCGAGGAGCTCGAGCCGGCGCGCAGGAAGGCCGAGATGGCCGGCGTCAAGCCCGAGCACATCTTCATCGACGATCTGAAGGAAGAGTTCGTCAAAGACTTCGTCTTCCCGATGATGCGCGCCAATGCGCTCTATGAGGGCCTCTATCTGCTCGGCACCTCGATCGCCCGGCCGCTGATCGCCAAGCGCCAGATCGAGATCGCGAAGCTGGTGAACGCCGACGCCGTCAGCCACGGCGCGACCGGCAAGGGCAATGATCAGGTCCGCTTCGAGCTCGGCTATTATGCACTCAACCCGGACATCAAGGTCATCGCCCCGTGGCGCGAATGGGATTTGACCTCGCGCACCCGCCTGATCGAGTTCGCCGAGGCGCACCAGATCCCGGTCGCCAAGGACAAGCGCGGCGAAGCGCCCTTCTCGACCGATGCCAACCTTCTCCACACCTCGTCCGAGGGCAAGGTGCTCGAGGATCCGTGGGACGAGGTTCCCGATTACGTCTATTCGCGCACCGTCAATCCCGAGGACGCGCCGGACCAGCCCGAGACGATCACGATCGATTTCGAGCGTGGCGACGGCGTCGCGCTGAACGGTCAGGCGCTGTCGCCGGCCAATCTGCTGGCGGCGCTCAACGAGTTGGGCCGCAAGCACGGCATCGGCCGCCTCGATCTGGTCGAGAACCGCTTCGTCGGAATGAAGTCGCGCGGCATGTATGAGACGCCGGGCGGCACCATCTATCATCTCGCCCATCGCGGCATAGAGCAGATCACCCTCGACCGTGGCGCCGCGCACCTCAAGGACGAGCTCGCGCCGCGCTATGCCGAACTTATCTATAACGGCTTCTGGTTCGCCCCCGAGCGCGAGATGCTGCAGGCAGCGATCGACCATAGCCAGGAAAAGGTCACCGGCACCGTCCGCCTCAAGCTCTACAAGGGCAGCGTCATCGTCACCGGGCGCAAGTCGCCCTACACGCTATACAGCGAGAAGGTCGTCACCTTCGAGGACGATCAGGGCGCCTATGACCAGCGCGACGCGGCGGGATTCATCAAGCTCAACGCGTTGCGCCTGCGGCTGCTCGGCCGCCGCGAGGGCTAGGTTTGCGCGCCTGCGAAAGCAGTAGCCCAGAGCCCCAACCAAAGCGACCGGTAACCCTGGGCTCCTGCTTTCGCAGGAGCGCGGGAACGCACCCGAACAGCCAATATCCGCGCAGCGCGCATTCTCCGCCGCGTTAACCCTCCGTTATCCTTCCTTCTTCATTTCCGGTTCCGTGAATATATCCCGGGGAACCACCAGAATGGCCGCTTCCAGTAACGCCGTTGACGTCGCGATCATCGGCGCGGGCCCGGCCGGGCTGACTGCGGCGTATCTGCTTACGAAAGCGGGCTATTCTGTCACGGTGATCGAGAAGGATCCCGTCTATGTCGGCGGCATCAGCCGCACCGTCGAGCATCAAGGTTTCCGCTTCGATATCGGCGGGCACCGCTTCTTCTCGAAATCGAAGGAAGTGGTCGATCTCTGGAACGAGATCCTTCCGCATGATTTCATCGAGCGCCCGCGGATGAGCCGCATCTTCTATGGCGGCAAATTCTACAGCTACCCGCTGCGCGCGTTCGAGGCCCTGTTCAATCTGGGGCTCTGGACCTCGACGCTTTGCATGCTGAGCTATGCCAAGGCCAAGCTCTTCCCCAAGAAGGACGTGAAAAGCTTCGAGGATTGGGTGGTCAACCAGTTCGGCCACAAGCTCTATTCGATCTTCTTCAAGACCTATACGGAGAAGGTCTGGGGCATGCCATGCGACGAGATGTCGGCGGATTGGGCGGCGCAGCGGATCAAGGGGCTGAGCCTCGGCAAGGCCGTGATCGACGGGCTCAAGCGCTCGCTGCACCTCAACACCAGGCCCAATGACGGCATGGAAACCAAGACGCTGCTGGAAAGCTTCCGCTATCCGCGCAAGGGCCCCGGCATGATGTGGGAAGCCGCGCGCGACCGGGTGGTCGAAGGCGGCAACCGCGTGCTGATGGACCACGCCCTCAAGGCTATGCGCTTCGACGACATCACCCAGCGCTGGAACGTTCAGGCCAGTCATGGCGGCGACATCGTCACGATCAACGCCGCGCACGTCATCTCCTCGGCGCCGATGCGCGAGCTGGCGGGGCGCATCCAGCCGCTGCCCGCTACCATCCCGGCGGCGATGGACCTGCATTACCGCGACTTCCTGACGGTGGCGCTGATGATCCGCTCGGAAGACCTGTTTCCCGACAATTGGATCTACATCCACGAACAGGGCGTGAAGGTCGGCCGGGTCCAGAATTTCCGCAGCTGGTCGCCCGAAATGGTGCCCGATGCGGAGCTCGCCTGTGTCGGCCTCGAATATTTCTGCTTCGAAGGCGATGGCCTGTGGAACAGCAGCGACGCCGATCTGATCGCGCTCGCCACCAGCGAACTCCACAAGCTCGGCCTCGCCGATCCCGCCACCGTCGTCGGCGGCGCGGTGGTGCGCCAGGAAAAGGCTTACCCCGTCTATGACGAGGGCTATCGCGACAATGTCGATACGCTGCGCGAGGAACTGGAAGCGCGCTACCCGACGCTGCACATGGTCGGCCGCAACGGCATGCATCGCTACAACAATCAGGATCATGCGATGATGACCGCGATGCTGACGGTCAAGAACATCGAGCTGGGCGCGCGCGTCTACGATATCTGGAACGTCAATGAAGACGCCGAATACCACGAGAGCGGCACCGAGGGCGAACAGGCGGCGCTGGCTTCCGAGCGCCTCGTTCCGGAGAAACTGAGGGCGGCATGACCGCAGCCTCGGCTATTATCTTGTGCTCCTGCGAAAGCAGGAGCCCAGAGCCACAAACGGCGATGCCCATTACCCTGGACCCCTGCTTTCGCAGGGGAACGGACGCGTGAGCACAATGCCCTCCCAACGCCTCGTCCCCACCGTCCTGATCGGCTGGGGTGTCGCCGCGCTGGTCCTGACGCTCGTCTCGCTGCCCCAGATCGCCCATCTCTGGTTCCCCGATCCGGACGACGCGATGCGCCTCAACGAGGTCCGCGACTGGCTCGGCGGGCAAAGCTGGTGGGACGTCAGCCAGCACCGGCTATGGGGCGGCGCCTTCGAGATGCACTGGTCGCGGCTGGTCGATATCCCGCTCGCATTCGTAATCGCGATCTTCACGCCCTTGGTCGGCCCGTGGTGGGCGGATCGCATCGCGCTCACCGGCGTGCCGCTCGTCACCCTTCTGATCGTCATCGCGCTCGGCGCCGAGCTCACCCGCCGCGTCGCCGGGATCGAGCGCGCGAAGATGGCCGTGCTCCTCGCGCCGCTGTCGGTGCCGCTGATCTATCAGCTCCGCCCGATGCGGATCGATCATCATGGCTGGCAGATCGCCCTGGCGCTCGCCGCCGTCGTGGCCTTGCTCGGCAAGCCCAACGCCAGATCCGGCGCGCTGATCGGCCTGTCGCTCGCCGCCCTGCTCACCATCTCGCTCGAAGGGTTGCCGATAACTGTCGCCATCCTCGGCGTGATGCTGCTCGCCTGGGTGTTCGATGATGCCCGCCGCGAGCAGGCGGCCGCCGCGCTGGCAACCCTCGTCATCGGCGTCGTCGCGCTGCATGTCGCAACGCGCGGTCCGGCGATCATGGCGCCCGCCTGCGACGCCATCGCTCCCGTCTGGATCGCAGCCCTTGCGGTCGGCGCGCTCGGCGCCTGCGCGGCGATGTTCGTGCCGCGCGCCAGCGTGCCCGCGCGTCTCGCCATGCTCGCCATGGCCGGCGCCGCCGCGCTGGCGGTGATCGTCACCAAGGCGCCGCTGTGCACCAAGGGACCGTTCGCGACGCTCGATCCGCTCTCGTACAATTTCTGGTACCGCAACGTCTCCGAAGGGCTGCCGCTCTGGGATCAGGTGCTGCCCTGGGCGCTGATGACGATCGGCTTTCCCATCGCCGGCCTTGTCGGCGGCGTCCTCGCCTGGCGCGAAGCGCAGGGCGAGGACCGTGCCCGCTTGATGATGATCCTCGCGCTGGCCGCGCTCTCCTTCGCGCTGTCGATCCTGATCATCCGCACCGGCGCCACCGCCAACGCGCTCGCGCTGCCTGGCGGCGCCTGGCTGCTTCACAATCTGCTGACCCGCGCCCGCGCGATTACATCTCCGCTCAAGCGCACCCTCGCCACCGCCGGCGCGCTGATCGCCGCGACTCCCGGCCTTGCCGCCAGCGCGCTGTTCGGCTTGCAGGGCGACACGCAGGCGACCACGCCCGTTGCCGCCACTGTACCGCTCTGCGACCAGGGTCACGAAATCGCCGACCTCAAGGCGCTGCCCGCCGCGACGCTCTTCGCGCCGCTCGATATCAGCCCGGCGCTGCTCGCCTGGACTCCGCACAAGGCGATCGGCAGCGGCTATCACCGCAACGCCCAATCGATCCACCGCGTCCTCGCCACCTTCCTCGGCACGCCCGAAGCCGCCCAGGTATCGGTCCTCGCCAGCAACGCCGATTATGTCGTCGGCTGTCCCGGTTCCAACGAAACCGAGATCTACAAATCCGCCGCGCCGAACGGCTTCTGGGCCCGCCTCGAACGCGGCGAGCGCTTCGGCTGGCTCCAGCCCGTCGCCATTCCGGGCTCGCCCGTCCTGATCTGGAAAGTGATCCGCTAATCCTCCGCTTGCAGGCGTGGCGGAAGCGCGCTTAGAAGCCGGTGATGGACAAAGGCGAAGCGCTGCAATGGTGGCAGACACGATGGTTCGTGGCGCTTTGCACATTGCTCGCGATCGTGCCGCTGCTCTGGCCCGAGATTCCGCCGCTCGTCGATCTGCCCGGCCATATGGGGCGCTACCGCGTCCAGCTCGTCTACGATCAGTTTCCGCACCTCCAGCAATGGTATAATTTCCAGTGGAGCCTGATGGGCAATCTGGGCGTCGATCTGCTCATCATCCCGCTGTCGAAGATCTTCGGGCTCGAGTTCGCGGTGAAGCTGATCGTCATCTCGATACCGGCGATGACGGTGGCCGGGCTCTTGTGGATCGCCCGCGAAGTGCATGGTCGCATTCCCGCCACGGCATTGTTCGCGCTGCCGCTGGCCTATGCCTTTCCCTTCCATTTCGGCTTCGTCAATTTCGCTTTGTCGATGGCGCTGGCGCTGCTCGCATTCGGCTGGTGGCTGCGGCTGGCGCGGCAGGGCAGGCTGGTGTTCCGCGCGATCGTGTTCGTGCCGGTCTCGTGCCTGATCTGGGTGGCGCACACCTTTGGCTGGGGCGTGCTCGGCGTGCTCGCTTTCTCCGCCGAGATGATCCGCCAGCACGATCTGCGCCCGCCGTCGGACAAGCCGTGGCACCGCGATCTCGTCGATGCCTGGGTCAAGCCGGCTTTCTGGGCAGGCGTGCACTGCATTTCGATGGCGCTGCCGGCGCTGCTGATGGTGGCATGGCGCAGCGGCGCGCATGTCGGCGGCCAGACCGCGGACATGTTCAACTGGCGCGCCAAGATCCTGTGGGTGGTGCAGGTGTTCCGCGACCGCTGGCAGCTGTTCGACATCGCCTCGGTCGGCGTGCTGTTCCTGCTGCTGTTCAAGGCGGTCCGCGATCCGAACATCCAATATTCGCGCAATCTCGGCCTTTCCGCCGGTTTCCTGCTCGCAGTCTATATTCTCCTGCCGAGGATCGTCTTCGGCTCGGCCTATGCCGATATGCGGCTGGTGCCGTTCATGCTCGCGATCGCGATCATCGCGATCCGGCCCAAGCCTGGCCTGTCGATGCGCGGCGCCGCCACCGTGGCGATTCTCGGCATGGCATTCTTCACCGTCCGCATCGCCGCGACGACCTGGAGCTTCGCGCTCTACGATCGCAGCTATGACCGCGAGCTGAAGGCGCTCGACCATCTGCCCCAGGGGGCACGGCTGGTCAGTTTCGTCGGCGAGACCTGTTACAATGAGTGGCGGATGACGCGGCTCCAGCACATCCCCGGCCTGGCCCTCGAGCGCAAGCTTGCCTATACCAACGATCAATGGTCGATGGCCGGCGGGCAACTGCTCACCGTGCGCTATCAGAGCAATACCCCGCGCGGCGATATCCGCCGCCGTTTCGTCCACGACCCCTCGCAGATCGTCACCGACGTCCAGTGCCCGCGCGAATATTGGCGCCCGATCGCGTTCATGCTCGCCAAGCTGCCGCGCGACGCATTCGACTATATCTGGATCATCCGCCCGCCGGCCTATGACCGGCGGCTCGAACAGGGCCTGATCCCTCTGTGGCGCGAGGGCAGCAGCGCTCTGTTCAAGATCGATCACAGCGTCGATCCCGCCCAGCCGAGCGCGCGGGATCTGCCCCGGCCCAAGCCGCTTTCGGCGACGCCGGAGGACGAAGTCCGCAACTCGATGTCGCCCGACGAATAGGGCGCCTAGCCGCGCTTGAACGGCATCAATTCGCCGAGGAATTCCTGCTCCTGTTCGACCGCGGCGCGTTCGCGGACGAGGAAGTCGCTGACCGCGCGGCGAAAGCCGGAATCGGGGATGTAGTGCGCCGACCAGGTCGTCACCGGCGCATAGCCGCGCGCCAGCTTGTGCTCCCCCTGGGCGCCCGCCTCGACCCGTGCAAGTCCGCGCGCGATCGCCGCGTCGATCGCCTGATAATAGCAAAGCTCGAAATGGAGGAAGGGCACGTCCTCACGGCACCCCCAGTAGCGGCCATAGAGCGCATTGGCCCCGATCAGATTGAGCGCGCCCGCGATCGGCACCCCACCGCGCTCGGCGAAGATCAGCAGCACCTTGTCGGCCATCTCCGCGCCCAGCAGCGAGAAGAACTCGCGGGTCAGATAGGGCCGCCCCCATTTGCGGCTGCCGGTATCCTGATAGAAATCCCAGAACGCGTCCCAATGCGCTTCGCCGATCTCGCCGCCGCTCAGGTGTCGGACGGTCAGCCCGTCCAGCGCCGCCGCGCGTTCCTTGCGGATCGCCTTGCGCTTGCGGCTCGATAACGCCACCAGGAAGTCCTCGAAGCTGGCATAGCCGGCATTTTGCCAGTGAAACTGCGTCCCCGCGCGCACCAGCCATCCCGCCGCCTCGAACCAGTGCAACTGGTTCTCGTCGAGGAAGGTTATGTGCGCCGAGGACAATCCGTTCTGTTCGGTCACCGCCTCGATCGCCCCGATCAGCGCTGGCGCCAGCGCTTCGTCGCGCATCAGCAGCCGCGGCCCCGGCACCGGCGTGAACGGCACCGCCACCTGCAGCTTCGGATAATATTGCCCGCCCGCCTGTTGCCACGCATCGGCCCAGCCATGATCGAAGACATACTCGCCCTGGCTATGGCTCTTGGCATAGGCGGGCGCGATCGCGGCGGGCGCGCCATCGGCGCCGTCGATCACGATCGGCAACGCCTGCCACCCGGCGCGCGGCGAGACCGATCCCGAACGCTCGAGGATCGAGAGGAAGGCGTGGCTGACGAACGGATTGCCGAAGCCCGCGCACGCATCCCATTCGGCGGCGGGAAGCGGGGTCACGCCTTGGGCGATGCGGGCGGTAATCGGGGCGGGAGGCACAAAGCCTAACTAGGGATGATGGTCGTCGGTCCGCAATGGCGGAGGTGATCGTTGACGGCCGTTTGTACAGAGAGCAGTTTGAAATTGTGGAGAAGGATCGAACCAGCCTCGATAGCCGAACTCGGCTGGCAGCAGCCATCGCCCTCTGTTGTATAACGCTGGTGAGCGTGAAAGCGCAGGCGGTCGATCCCGCAACCGAGAGAAGCAATGCCTTCGAGCAACTGCTGCACGCAGCCAAGGACCGCCCATTTTATACCTTGGACTGGCATCAGCTCAGATTGGCGATTGTCGACGATCAATCGGCGGCCCGATTGAAGCACGCATTGTCACGCTCCGGGCGTTCGACGTCCGACGTGCAGGAACAGAGCTTGTGGGTCGATGCGGCGGCGGGGCATCACCAAGCCGCTCTCGCATTTTATGATGCCAACGCCGCAAGCAATCCGAATGACAAGACGCTCCTCAACGCCGCATGTTGGGCACGTGCGGCTCACGGGATCGATCTTGAGCACGTGATGACGGTCTGCGATGCGGCAGTGGCGGCGGATCGGCAGAGCCACACCTTGGTTCATCGCGGAAAGGCGGCGTTGCAACTGGGGCTTTTTCAGAATGCATTGACCGATTTCGATGCGGCTCTCGCCGACGAGGCGTTTATGCCGCACCCGATGCGGGCTGATGCCGTTTTCGGTCGCGGCGTAGCGCGTGTTCGTCTTGGTGATGTCGGCGGCCGAGTAGACATTGGCACCGCCACCCGAATGAGCAAACGCGTCGCGACGGATTTCGCTGATATCGGGATCGTGCCCTAGCCGACCCGCCTGTAAACCGCCTGGTCCTACATCGCCTGTTTCTGCTTAGCTCCCGACTCGCTCCTTGAACCGCCGGGATGCGCATCCCTGCCCGCGTAACAATCTTGCGTGTATAGGAAGCGAAGTTTCACGATTCGCATGAAAAGTGTGAAGCTAAGCCTGCTTATGGTCAGTGCGACGGTCAGGGGAATTCGTGGCGCCTGGCTTCATCTGCACCTCACGTTGCGCCACCGGAATCGTGATCCCCGCATCCTTGAACATAAGCCACAGCCGGTTGAGCACATCGCTGCGAACATTGCCGACCCCGCCTTCGGGGTCGCTGATCCAGCACAATATCTCATGCTCGACGCCGTTCACCCCGAATGCCGACAAACGCACCGTCGGCTTGGGACTGGTCAGCGCGCGAGGGCTGTCGACCACGGCCTTGAGCATCAGCTCTTGCGCCTTGGCCAGATCGCAATCGTACGAGACCGTGACGGGTATCCGCACCCGGACGTTGCGGTCGGTATAGGACCAGTTCTCCACCTCCTGCGTCATCAGCAGCTCGTTGGGGATCAGATGCTCCTTGCCGTCGCGGGTGATCACGCTGACCGCGCGCACGCCGATCTTGTTAACCCAGCCGAAGCTGTCGCCGACCACGATCACGTCGCCCGGTTTGATCGAGCGGTCCATCAGCAGGATGATGCCCGCGATCAGATTGCCGATGGTCTTTTGCAGGCCGAAGCCGATCGCGAGGCCGAACGCGCCGGAGAACACCGCGAAGGCGGTCAGGTCGATCTCGAGAAGGTCGACGCCGATGAAGAACGCCATCACAACCGCGGCAATGCCGGCGAGCTTCTGGAAGAGCAGCTTCTGCGTCGCGTCAAAGCCGCGGGCGCTGGAGATCGAATGCGCCAGCATCCTGTTGACCAGCCGCACGCCGGCGAAGAGCAGCAGCACGGTGACGCCGAAGGTCAGCGCCGAGAGCAAGGTGAAACGCCGCGCGCCGACCTGCACGCCGACCCGGTCGAGCGTCGTCTCGACCACCGAGAAACCGCCGATCGCGTGGCTGAGGATCGCGGTGAAGGCGAGCGACGCAAGCGTCCATGCCGCCCAGCGCGGCATGTTGAGCCCGCGCAGCACCGCGACGACGAGCATCGCCGCCGCCGCGCCGCAGGCGATGCCGAGGCCAAGATCGGCAAGCGGGTGCCACGGCCACGCCGCGAGGATCACCGCGAGCAGCAGTGCCGCGACGCTGTGGCGGACGATGCCGGCGGTGCGTGGGCCGAGGCCTTCGCCGATCCCGCCGGTGCGCCTGGCCAGCAATTCGGTGATGCGCGTGCCGAGGTGCCGCCCGGCCAGCCAGCCGGTCGCCAGCGCGGCAACCGCCAGCGCGGCGGCGACGCCGGCCTCGCTCAGTTCGACGGGGGCGGGCAGGCCATAGCCCGCGAGCCAAGCCTGGATCCGCTCCATCAGCCGCGTGCCATGGCGAAGCGGGCGAGCCCGGCTTCGAGATCGGCAATCAGGTCGTTGGGATCCTCGAGGCCGATCTGGAGGCGCACCACCGGCCCCTCGGCCCGCCATTTGGTGACGGTGCGGATGTTCTGCGGATCGGCGGGAATGGCGAGGCTCTCATAGCCGCCCCAGCTATAGCCGATTCCGAAATGTTCGAGCCCGTTGATCAGCGCGGCGCGCGCGGCCTCGCCGCCGCCGTTGAGTACGACCGAGAACAGCCCCGATGCGCCCTTGAAGTCGCGCACGAAGAATTCGTGGCCCGGACAATCGGGCAGCGCCGGATGCAGCACGCGGGCGATTTCGGGCCGCTTGTCGAGCCATTCCGCGACCTTCAGCGCCGAACGGCCATGCTGCTCCAGCCGCACTCCCATCGTCCTGAGCCCGCGCGCGCCGAGCCAGGCGTCGTCGGGACTGGCCATCTGCCCGAGCTGATAGGTCGCGTTGCGCAGCGCGTCATACTTGCCCTGGGCCGCGGTGACCGATCCGAGCATCACGTCCGAATGGCCGACGACATATTTGGTGCAGGCGAGCATCGAATAATCGACGCCCATCGCGATCGCCGGAAACAGCAAGGGCGTCGCCCAGGTATTGTCGAGGATTGTGGCGATACCGCGCGCCTTGGCGACCGCGACGATCGCCGGAATGTCCTGCACCTCGAAGGTCAGGCTGCCCGGGCTTTCAAGCAGGATGACCTTGGTGTTGTCCTGGCAAAGACCCGCGATCCCCGCGCCGATCAGCGGATCGTAGAAGGTCGTCGCGACCCCCATCCGCTTGAGCATGCCGTTGGCGAAACTGCGGGTCGGATCATAGGCGCTGTCCGGGACCAGCAGATGGTCTCCCGGCGACAGCAGGGCGAGCAGCACCGACGAGAGCGCCGCGACGCCGGACGGGTAGAGCAAGGTCGCCTCGGCGCCCGGCTCCAGTTCGGTCAACGCTTCGGCCAGCGACCATTGCGTCGGCGTGCCGCGCCGGCCGTAAAACAGGGTGTGATGGGTGTCGGGCTTGTTGTTGGCGCGCAGCGCCGCGACATCGTCATAGAGCATCGTCGAGGCGCGCCATACCGGGGGATTGACGATTCCCCGTGTCCATTCCTTGCGGCGGCCGGCGGTGACGATCCTGGTCGCCGGTTTCTTGTCGTCGCTCATGGTCTCATCTTCATGCTGGGCCCAATGCCTTGGCGGTTTCGGGCCGCGAGCCCCATTCGGTCCAGCTGCCGTCGTACAACGCCGCCTCTACGTCGAGCAGATGCGCGCCAAAGGCGAGGATCGCGGCGGTGATGCCCGATCCGCAGGTCGTGACGAGCGGCTGGGCAAGGTCGATCCCGCTCTCTTCGAACACGCCGCGGATATGCTCGGGCCGCTTCCATGTCCCGTCGGCATTGAAGAAGCGCGGATAGGGAATGTTCTTCGATCCCGGGATGTGCCCCGCCGCGACGTCGCCGCGCGGATCGGCTTCCTCGCCGGTGAAGCGTGCCGCCGAGCGGGCGTCGGCGATCTGCTCGGTCGTGACTTTCATCTGATCGAGCGTGCGCGCCTGCGATCTGGGCGCGCGCGGCTCGAAACTGCCGGGCTCGGCGCGGTGCGTGCCGCTTTCCAACGCACGGCCTTCGGCTTTCCACTTCGCCATCCCGCCATCGAGCAGCGCCGCATCGACTCCGGCCAGGCGCAGCACCCACCAGGCGCGGCACGCGGTATGGTGCGGGCTGTTGTCGTAGAGGACGATCTGGGTCTCGGTATCCGCGCCCAGTTCGCGCAGCCGCTCGGCGATCCTTGCGACGCTCGGCATGGTCGAGGGCAGAGGGCTGGTCTCGTCGATCAGGCTGTCGAGATCGAGGAAGCGCGCCCCGGCAATATGTTCGGCCTCGAATTCGGCGCGCGGATCGCGTGGCGCAGAGCCCGGGATCGTCGAGGTGTAGGTCGCATCGAGCACCAGCGCATGCGGCGCCTTCGCCAGCCAATCGGTCGTTACCAGTCCGTCCATCGCCGCTGACCCTAGTGGGATGCAAAGCGCGGGGCAAATCGCTACATGGGCGGCCATGGACGCCAAGCATCTCGGAAAGACCTCGACTCTCCCCGCCACGCCGGAGGAAGCCGAACTCGATTACGTGCCCAATCCACGCAAGGGCACGCGCTATCTGATCCGCTTCGCCGCGCCCGAGTTCACCTCGCTCTGTCCGATCACCGGCCAGCCCGACTTCGCGCATCTGGTGATCGATTATGTGCCGGGCGAGACGATCGTCGAGTCCAAGTCGCTCAAGCTGTTCCTCGGCAGCTTCCGCAATCACGGCGCCTTTCATGAGGATTGTACCGTCGGCATCGGACAGCGCCTGTTCGACGAGATGAAGCCTGAATGGTTGCGGATCGGCGGTTATTGGTATCCGCGCGGTGGCATTCCGATCGACGTTTTCTGGCAATCGGGCGAGCCGCCGGCAGGCGTCTGGGTGCCGGCGCAGGACGTGCCAGGCTATCGCGGGCGCGGCTGAACGGCACATTTACACCGGTCTGCCGCGAGTCATTGATGTTGCAATGCAGCACAACGCAACCATATTAAAAAGCGAGAGTTTGAAAGGGGAAATGGCGATCTCACGCCAAAACTAATTTGCGTTAGCGAAAGGACAGAACGGAGCATGAATCCGCCCGGCATCCAGCACATCGCGCTCATCGGCAATTTCCTTCCGCGCAAGTGCGGCCTCGCGACATTCACCACCGATACGTACAACGCGCTTACGCGGCGCTATCCTGATCTCCAGGTCGATGTTTACGCGATGGACGATCACCCGGGACGCTATGACTATCCGGACGAGGTCACCGCCGCGATCCCGCAGAATGATCGCAATGCCTATCTCGAGGCGGCGCGTGCCATCCAAGAGTCCGGCGCCCAGGCGCTGTGGGTCCAGCACGAATACGGCATTTATGGCGGCCCCGCCGGCGAGTTCCTGATCGCGTTGATCGACCGGCTGAACATTCCGGTTATCGCAACTCTGCATACCGTGCTCGAACGCCCCAACCCCGACGAGCGCCGGGTGATGGAAGCTCTATTGCGCCGCGCCTCGCGCGTGATCGTGATGGCGGAAAAGGGTCGCGAGATTCTCAAGCGCGTCCACGGCGTCGAGGATCGTAAGGTCGTGATGATTCCGCATGGCGTGCCCGATCGTGCCTTTGCCGATCCCGCGCTGTTCAAGCCCGCATTCGGCTGGGCCGGACGCGATGTGATCTTCACCTTCGGCCTGCTCGCGCCGGGCAAGGGTATCGAGACGATGATCGAGGCGATGCCGGCGATTGTCGCCGCGCATCCGGCGGCGCATTATGTCGTGCTCGGCGCGACGCATCCTAATCTCGTTGCGCATGAGGGCGAAGCGTATCGCGATCGGCTCAAGGCGCTGGCCGCGGAACGCGGGGTCGCCGGACATGTCGCGTTCATCGACGCTTTCGTCGAGCATGACGAGTTGATCGACTATCTGCAGGCGGCGGATATCTATGCGACGCCGTACCATAACCCCGCACAGATCACGTCGGGCACGCTCTCCTATGCCGTCGGCGTCGGCAAGGCGGTGGTCTCGACCCCCTATGTCCATGCCACCGAGATTCTCGACGCGGGTCATGGCGTGCTTGTTGATTTCCGCGATTCCACTGGCTTCGCGCGCGAGATCGTCCGGCTGCTGGGTGACAAGGATGCGCGAATCGCGTTGTCGCAACAGGCCTATGCGCGTGGTCGCACGATGCTGTGGCCGCGCCTTGCCGAGCGCGCCATGAGCGAGTTGCAGCAGGCGCTGGCGTCCAGGCCGCGGCGCCTGTTCAAGCCGGCGCTCGATCTGACCGTGCTCAAGCCGGATATCGCCGCGGTCGAGCGGATGAGCGATGCGACCGGCATGCTCCAGCATTCGATCTATTCGGTGCCCGATCGCCGCCACGGCTATTGTATCGACGACAATGCCCGCGCGCTGATCCTGATGTCGAAGATCGACGATATGGACGAGACGCTGCGTGACAAATGGACCTCGGTCTATGGCGCCTTCGTGCAATATGCGTGGAACCCCGATCAGCGCCGCTTCCGCAACTTCATGAATTTCGACCGGACCTGGTGCGAGGATGTCGGATCGGAGGATTCGAACGGCCGCGCGCTTTGGGCGCTGGGCGTCACCGCGCGCGACGCCAGGCAACAGAAGCATCGCGCCTGGGCGTCGTCGCTGTTCGACACGACCGCATCGATCGCGCTCGATCTCGGCAGTCCGCGAGCCAAGGCGTTCGCCATGCTTGGCGCGGCGGCGATGCTCGACGCGCATCCGGGGCATCCGCTGTGCCGCGAAATCCTCGATCGCTTCGGCGGTGAACTGATCCAGCTGCTCGACGGCAACCGCCGCCCCGAATGGAGCTGGTTCGAGATTGTGCTGGCGTACGACAATGCCCGGTTGCCCGAGGCGCTGTTGCGCGCCGGGCAGGCGTTGGGCCGCAGCGAGTTCACCAGCGTTGGCCTCGAGACGCTGGAATGGATCGTCGTGCGCCAGACCTCGCCCGAAGGCCGTTTCCGCGCCGTCGGCACCGAAAGCTTCGGGCGCGCCTATGCCGCGCCGCTCATGTTCGATCAGCAGCCGTTGGAGGCGCAAGCCACCGTTGATGCGTGCGTCGCGGCGCACGAAGTCACCAGAGAAGCGCGTTGGGTGGAGGAGGCAATGCGGGCTTATCGCTGGTATCTGGGCGTCAACGACCTCGAAATGCCGCTCGCTAGTCCGCAGGATGGCGGCTGCTTCGACGGTCTGATGCCGCATGGGCTCAACCGGAATCAGGGCGCGGAATCGATTTTGGCGCTCCAGCTCGCCAATTGCGCGATTTCGGGCCTTTCAAAATCGGCGGAAGTCGTGGCAGGACCGGAGCTCGCCGTAGCCTGACACCAGCCGACGGGCGATCGGCATTCCCGGGGGTGCGATGCTCGACGTTTTCAATCATGAACTGCGGTTGCGCGCCGATCCGTCCCGCGTGGTGGTGCGGCCGTTTCACATAGCTTGGCAATCGAACGGCCGGGGACCTAGCCGCAGCGAGCGGCTGGTCGCGAATGTGCTGCGGATGACGCCGGCGGAAGCAAGCCAGCAGCTCGAGGTGGTGCTGAAGGATTTCGAGGCGCGGCACTGGCAGACGCGGCGGGTGTTCATGACCCGCTATGACGAGATCGAGGGCATGCTCGGCCTCAATGGGGCCGAGATCGGCGACGAGAAGCGCCAGTTGATCGGCGCCTACTTTTGCCACGAATATAGCTATGCCGCCGCCGCGCTGATGAACCCCAGCGCGGTTCCGCATTACGATCAGTCGGGCATGCCGCGCGGTTCGCTGCGCATCCTGATGAGCCTGCGCGCGGTCGGCGAGGGGCATATCTCTTCGGTGGCGTTCCGCGAGGGGATCATCACCGACAGGAACGAACTGACGCTCGCGCCCGAGCCGCCCTTCGCCACCGCTGCCGATGCCCGCGAGGAGGAAGAGGACCAGATTCCCGAGGGGCCGGTGACCGTGTTCCGCCATCGCGATTCGACGCTGTCAGGCACCGTCATCTTTCCGATCACCAAGGCGCAGTCGAACGGGCTCGAGGATCTGCGCATCTGCCATTTCACCCATGACGATGGCGAAGTGGAATGGATCGGCACCTACACCGCCTATAATGGCTCGCAGATCCAGTCCGAGCTGATGCGGACCAAGGACTGGCGCAGCTTCGATCTGGTGCCGATGGCCGGCAGCGCCGCGCGCAACAAGGGCATGGCGCTGTTCCCGCGCAAGATCGGCGGCAAGTATATGATGCTCGGGCGGCAGGATGGCGAGAATATCTTCCTCCATACCTCCGACACGCTGACCGACTGGGAAGGCGGCGAGCTGCTGATGAAGCCCGAATACCCCTGGGAACTGGTCCAGATGGGCAATTGTGGGCCGCCGATCGAGATCGATCAGGGCTGGCTGGTGTTGACCCACGGCGTCGGCGCAATGCGCAAATATTCGATCGGCGCGGCGTTGCTCGACAAGGACGATCCCTCAAAGGTGATCGCGCGATCGAAGGAGCCGCTGCTCGCCGCCGCCGACCAGGACCGCGAGGGCTATGTCCCCAACGTCGTCTATACCTGCGGCGCGATCCGCCATGGCGACAAGCTGTTCATCCCCTATGGCGTCGCCGACAGCTCGGTCGCGTTCGCATTCGTGCCGATCCAGTCGATCCTCGACCAGATGGCCTAGCGATAGCTAGCGATGTCCGGGTCCGCGGGCGGTTCGTTCGCCGGCGGTGCCGAGGCGACCAGCGCACGGGTGCGGCCGTAAAGCAGAGCGATGGAGCCCGCGAACAGGAGGGGCGCCAGCCACATCGCTGCCGTCTCGAATTCCTCGCCGAGCAATGCCAGCGGCGCGTCGCTGCCGGTGCTTGCGACGACGCCGGCAAAAGCGACACCGAACAGGCTTTCGCCGACGATCAGCCCGGTCGCGGCGAGGATGCCCATCCGTTCGGCGAACGCCGGATTGGCCTGGCGTCTCGCCCAGCGATCGTAGAAATGGCCGATCACCGCGCCGACCGGGATCAGCAAGGTCAGCGCCATCGGCAGATAGATGCCCATGCCGACGCCCAACGGGGGCAGGCGCATCCTGCCGGCCTTGCCGAGCAATTCGTCGATAAGGATCACGACCACGCCGATGCCGGCACCGGCGCCGATCAGCTTCCAGTCGATATCGCCGCCGAGCACGCCCTTGGCGAGGCTGGAGATCAGCGCCGCCTGTGGCGCGGCGAGCGCGGTATCCTTGGCATTGGGGGCGCCCTGGAAGGTGAAGGCGGTGTTGAGCAGATCGAGCACCGGCGGAATCACCAGGCTGCCGAAGATCACGCCGAGCACCAGCGCGAACTGCTGCTTCCACGGCGTTGCGCCCACCAATTGCCCGGTCTTGAGGTCTTGGAGATTGTCGTTGGAGATCGTCGCGACCGAGAAGACGATCGCGGTGGCGAACAGGGCATAAGCGATCAGCGCGTTGGTGCGCGCGGGATCGGTGCTGTGGCCGAAGATCGCGACGAGGAGCAGCGATGCGCCGAGCACGGCGAGGATGCCGACGCCGGAGACCGGCGAGTTCGATGCGCCGATCAGGCCGGCCATATAGCCGCACACCGCGGCGATGATGATGCCGATGATGACGATATAGAGGATCGTGCCGCCAATGACCGGCACCGCCGCTTCATGCACCGGTCCGCCCGCCGAGAAGGTCCAGAGCAGCCAGCCGATCGGAATCAGGGTGAGCAGCACCGATCCGCCGACGACGCCGATCGGCAGGTCGCGCTCGGTAAGCTCGAGCACCTGCCCGCCGGCGCGGGCGCGCGATGCCGCCATCGCCGAGCGGATGCCGCCGATGATCGGGCCGAGGATCTTGAGCAGGGTCCAGATCGCGGCGACACCAATGGTGCCGGCGCCGACGAAGCGGACCTGGTTGCGAAACACGGTGCTGACCACCGTGTCGATCTCGCCGGGGACGCCGGCGGTAAGATAGGGCATCAGCCCGGCCCAGGCGATCAGCATGCCGAACAGCATCGCCGCGCCGACCGACAGGCCGACGAGATGGCCGACGCCGATCAGCGCCATCGACCAGCTGGTCGAGACGCCGGTCGCACTGGCGGTACCGACCTTGAAGTTCTTGGCGGCCTCGGCTGCGGCCAGTTTCACCGCGGTGGCGAGCTGGAACAACGCCGCGGCGACCGAGCCGAGGATGATGACCTTGAGCCCGCGCGCATTCTCGGCATCGCCTTCGCGCGATCCGGCACCGACGCGCAGCACTTCGGCGGCGGCGACGCCCTCAGGGTAGGGCAGGTCCGATCCGGTGACGAGCGCGCGGCGCAACGGCACCGAGAACATCACGCCGAGGATGCCGCCGGCGGCGCAGACCATCGCCGTGGTCCAATAGGGAAAGCCCTGCCACCAGCCGACCAGGATCAGCCCCGGCAGCACGAAGATGATCGCCGCCAGCGTGCCGGCGGCGCTCGCGATCGTCTGGACGATATTGTTCTCGAGGATGTTGGAGGTCCTGAAGAAGCGCAGGATCGCCATCGAGATCACCGCCGCCGGGATCGAGGTGGCGAAGGTCAATCCGACCTTGAGCCCGAGATAGACGTTCGCGGCTGTGAACAGCACCGTGATCAGCGCACCGAGAATAATGCCCCGGATGGTGAGTTCGGCGAGCGGACGGGCGGGTTCGGTTGCCATTTATCGGGCTCCGGAAATGCGAATGTTGAGGATGCGAATGTTGAGGAAGTTTAGTGTTTTTGGGGGACTCAACATTCGCGACCCGACAACTCCAGGGTTGGGCAACGCGCCGGCGAGACGGCTGGGCACATCGGCATTCGAACAGCGTAGGCTCATGGCGTCAGCGTGGCATTTGTCGGCGGTGTAGGACAGCGATTTTTTGAGGAGTCAGTTCGTCGTCCGACCGGGAACCACGCGCAGCAGCGCCTGGGCGTCCTGCCCGGTCGGCAGCTTGCCCGAGACGCTCAACCGCTGCGCGGCATCGTCCCAGCGCAGCACCGCCGACCGGCCGCCGCCGGCCTTATAGGCGTCGCTAGTGCCGTCATCGTCGAACAGCGTGAAGCTGCCACTGGCGCCGGGGAAGACACGGATCTCGGTGAGCGGCTGGCGGACGCTGGTATTGGCGACATCGGCGCCGAGCGGAACGATGGCCCCGGCGCGGGCGAACAACGGGATGCGGTCGATCGGCGCCGACGCATCGATCCACGTGCCGCCGGCGTGGCGTGCGCCGGTCCACCAATCGTACCAGTCGGTGCCCTGCGGCAGATAGACGCGGCGGCTGGTCGCGCCCTGCTCGGTCACCGGGGCGACCAGCAGCGCCGCGCCGAGCATATATTGGTCGCCGATCGTCGCGGCCTGGGCGTCCTTCGGGAAATCCATGAACAGCGCCCGCATGAACGGCGCGCCCGAGCGCCAGGTGCCGTGGCCGAGCGAATAGAGATAGGGGATCAGCCGGTAGCGCAGGCGCAGATACTCGGCGAGGATCGGCTCGGCGGCGGCGCCATATTCCCAGATCGCGGTGGCCGGACGCTGGCCATGGATGCGCAGGGTCGGGGTGAAGGTGTTGAGCTGGAACCAGCGCACGAACAGCTCGGGATAGTCCTTGTAGGACGGCGCCATCGCGGTCGCGCCGGCCGGATCGACCAGCACCGGCCGCTGCGCTTCCGGCCCGTTCGGCCACATCCAGCCGCCGGTGTCGCTGCTGGTATAGGCGATGCCGCTTGCCGCCATGTTGAGCGTGGCGGGGACCTGACGGCGCAGCGCCTCCCAGGTCGAATGAACGTCCGCCGTCCAGAAGATCGCCCCCGATTTCTGCGCGCCGAGATAGGCGGCGCGGGCGAGGATCAGGTTGCGGAAGCCTGGCCGATCCCTGGCCGAACCCTCGGCGACGCCGGCGGTGTGGACCAAGGGGTAGAGGTTATAATAGCGGTCGCCCGAGCCGATCGAATAGAAATGGCCGGAGGGGACGAGATCGGGCTCGGTCTCGTCGAGCCAGAACCAGTCGAAGCCCTGGCTGGCGAGATTGTCGCGGATGCGGTCCCAGAACCAGGCGCGGGCTTCGGGATTGGTGCTGTCGAGCAGGGCCCCGGCGCGGTCCGAGCGCAGGGGCAGCCCCTCGACCGCATTGCCGCTACTGTCCTTGAGCAGCCAGCCCTTGGCGACGAGCATGTCGTGGTAGCGGCCCTCGCGCTCATAGCGCGGCCACACCGAGAGGATCGAGCGCATGCCGCGATCGTGCAATTGCTTGTTCATCCCTTGCGGATCGGGGAAATAGGCGCGATCGATGTCCATCTGGCCCATCCGGGTCCAGTGGAACCAGTCGAGCACCATCACGTCGAGCGGATAGCCGCGCTTGGCATACCCATCGGCGATACCCATCAATTCGGCCTGGCTTTCGTAGCGCGCCTTGGACTGGATCAGGCCGAAGGCGGCCTTGGGCGGCAGCGGGGTCTGGCCGGTGAGCAAGGCATAGCCGGCGTAGAGATCGTCGGTGGTGTCGCCGGTGATCAGGAAGAACGAGACGCGCTCGCCGACCCTGGACTGGAAGCTGGTCCTGCTGTGCAGGCCGGGCGAGACGGTGGTCACAGAGGGATTGTCCCAGACGATGCCATAGCCCTGGTTGGTGACAAGGAAGGGGACGCACACGGTCTCGCCGGCGGGCGCATCGTAATTGTGGCGGCAGTCGATCGTTCGTCCGCGCAGATCGAGGATGCCCTCCTGGTTCTGGCCGAGTCCGTAATAATGGGTGTCGGGCCGGTCGGCGAAGCTGGCGCCGACGCGGAAGGTCGCTTCGCCATTGACTTCGTGGGGCACCATCTCCCAGCCGTCCATCCGCGTCACTTCGCGGCCGTCGGCGCGGCGGATCGTGACCGAGACCGGCGGCAGCGAGGGCAGGAAATAGCGCTCCATCATCGACGGCGCCTTGGGGAAGGGCTTGGCGTCGATGGTCACCGCCAGCGCGGAGGAGGTGAAGACATCGCCCGAGGCGTCCGTGCGGTGCGCCCAGCCGCGCGCGTCGGGCTTGGCGATGAAGCCGGGGCCGGGGCCCCTTTCGAGCTCGGCGCGGTCGAGCGCGATCGTGACGTGGACGATATTGGGGGCGTAGGTCTCGATCGAGACCAGCCCGCCATGGCGATCGAGCGTGCTGGGCTGGGCGGCCGCCGACGATATGCCGAGCATGCCCGCGACCAGGAATGTGAGAATCTTGCCGGCGCCCATCAGATCCTCACCCCCAGGATTGCATCGGCGCCAAGTCTGCTACCGCTAACATCGTTGCGCAAGCGAGACTTTCGGGGCGGTCACCTTCCCTTGAACAATCCCCCGAGCACGCCGCGGACCAGCCCGCCAATGACACTGGCGCCGATGCCGCTCTTCTTGCCGAACACCGCCTTCGAGACTTCGCCCGCGACGGCGCGGCCCGCCGCCGAGGTGGCGGAGCGGGTGGCGGAGTTTATCGCACGGTTCCAAGGGTTGGCGGCGGCGGCGCGCTCGGCGTCGCGCTGGGCCTGGCGGTCGAGCCGGGCCTGACGGTCGGCGTCGCGTTGTTCGGCGAGGCGAGCGCGCTCGGCTTCCTTGGCGAGCCGGGCATCTTCCTTGGCCTGGACAGCGGCAACCTTTTCGGCGTCGCTGGCAGCCTGGGCTTCGGCGGCCGCGGCGGCGGCCTCGGCGCTCTTGGCGGCGAGCAGCTCCTCGGCGGATTCGCGATCGATGCGCGTGTCGTATTTGGTACCGATCGCATCGGTCTGGATCAGGACGCCGCGCTCCACTGGCGTGACCGGGCCGACGCGCGAGCCGGGCGGCTTGATCAGCGCGCGCTCTACGGGCGCGGGGGCGCCGTCTTCCTGAAGCATCGAGACCAGCGCCTCGCCGACCTTGAGCTCTGTGATGATGGTCGCGACATCGACCCCGGGATTGGCGCGGAAGGTGGTCGCCGCCGATTTGACCGCGGCCTGATCGCGCGGGGTGAAGGCGCGAAGCGCGTGCTGGACGCGGTTGCCGAGCTGGCCGGCGATGGTGTCGGGGACGTCGATCGGGTTCTGGGTGATGAAATAGACGCCGACGCCCTTGGAGCGGATCAGGCGGACGACCTGCTCGATCTTTTCGAGCAGCGCCTTGGGGGCGCCGTCGAACAGCAGGTGCGCCTCGTCGAAGAAGAAAGCGAGCTTGGGCTTGTCGGGATCGCCGACCTCGGGGAGCGATTCGAACAGGGCCGAGAGCAGCCACAGCAGGAAGGTGGCGTAGAGCTTGGGGCTGGCCATGAGCTTGTCGGCGGCGAGGATATTGACGACGCCGCGGCCCTTGTCGTCGAGGGTGAGGAAGTCCTCCATCGACAGCGCCGGCTCGCCGAAGAAATGCTCACCGCCTTGGCTGCGGAGCTGGAGCAGCGACCGCTGGATCGCGCCGACCGACTGCTTCGAAACATTGCCATAGGTCGCGGTCAGCTCGTCGGCGCGCTCGGCGCAATGGACCAGCATCGACTGGAGATCGTCGAGATCGAGGATCAGCAGCCCTTCCTTGTCGGCAAGGGTGAAGGCGATGGTGAGCACGCCTTCCTGGACGTCGTTGAGGTCGAGCAGGCGGCCGAGCAGCAGCGGGCCCATCTCGCTGACGGTGGTGCGGATCGGGTGTCCCTGCTCGCCGTACAGATCCCAGAATTGCACCGGGGTGTCGGCATAGGCCCAGTCGCTCTGGCCGATCTCGGCGGCGCGGGCGGCGAAGATGTCGTGCATCTTGCCGGTGGGTGAGCCGGCCATGGCGAGACCGGACAAGTCGCCCTTCACATCGGCGACGAAGCAGGGGACGCCGGCGGCGGACAGGCCCTCGATCATCCCCTGGATGGTGACGGTCTTGCCGGTGCCGGTCGCGCCCGCGATCAGCCCGTGGCGGTTGGCGCGCTTGAGGTTGAGCGCGATTGGCGTGCCGCTCGCGGCGCCCATGAAAATGCCCGTCTCTCCCGCCATGCTACGCTCCTTATCCAGAGCGCCAGACATAGGGGAAAGACGGGCGATGTTTCCAGTGCTTCCGCAAGGGGAGCGCGGCAGATCAGCGCGGAATCTCGACTCCGACATAGCCGCTGCCGCCGCCGCGGCGCTGGATGTACAGGCTGACGGTGGGCCGCCCGGCGCGTTTCGCATTGGCGACGATCGCGGCGATCTGGGCCGCGGTCGTGACCGGCTGGTTATTGGCCTCGGTAATGACGTCGTAGCGCTGGATCTTGCTCGCGGCATCGCTGTTGGGAGCGATGTTGAGCACCAGCACGCCGCGCGTCGTCGGGTCTAGGCCCAGCTGGCGCGCCTCGTCGGGGGCCAGCGTCCGCATCTGCAGGCCGAGCGAGGCCGCGGCCATCGAACCGCTGTCGCCATCGGGGATGGTGCTGTCATCCGACGGATCGAGCTGGCGCAGCTGATCCTCGGGCGGGCGTTCGCCGAGCGTGACGTTGAGCGTCAGACGCTTGCCGTCGCGGATCACCTCGAACGGCACGCGCGAGCCGGGCGTCAGCGACGAGGTCAGGTTCGACAGGGTCTGGTCGGGCGTGACGTCCTTGCCGCCGATCTTGACGACGACATCGCCGCGCTTGATGCCGGCCTTGTCGGCGGCCTCGCCGGGGCGGACATCGCGGATGATCTCGCCAAAGCCCTTGTCGACACCCCATGCGTCCGCGATGTCCGGGGTCAGCGGCTGGATGCCCACCCCGATATAACCGCGCTTGACCGCCGCGCCTTTCATCAGGGTGGCGATGATCGGCTGCGCCTGTTCGGCGGGGATCGCGAAGCCGATGCCGACATTGCCGCCGGTCGGCGAATAGATTTGCGAATTGATGCCGATGACGGCGCCGTTGAGGTCAAACATCGGGCCGCCGGAATTGCCGCGGTTGATCGAGGCGTCGGTTTGAATGAAGCGGTCGAACTGGCCAAGGCCGGTGCGGTGCACCGCCGAGACGATGCCGGCGGTGACCGACCCGCCAAGGCCGAAGGGATTGCCGATCGCGACCACCCAGTCGCCGACGCGGGTCGATGTCGAATCGCCGAACTTGACGAACGGCAGGTTGGTCTGGCCGTCGATCTTGAGCACGGCGAGGTCGGAGAGCGCGTCGTTGCCGATCAGCCTGGCCTTGAACTCGCGGCGATCGGGCAAGGTGATGGTGATCGATTCGACCACGACGCCCTTCTGGTTGCCCGCCGAGATGACATGGTTGTTGGTGACGACATAGCCGTCGGCCGAAATGATGAAGCCCGAGCCGAGCGATTCGGCCTTCTGGGTGGTCGGCCCGCCCTGCGGCCCGAACTGCTCGAACGGCGTGCCCGCGAACGGATTGACGCTCTGGACCTTCACCCGCTGGGTGGTCGAGATGTTGACCACCGCCGGCTGAAGCTTGGCGACCATGTCCGCAAAGCTCATCGGCGCGCCGGGACGCGGCGTGCTCGCCTGGATCGTGCCGGGCTCGTTCTGCGCGGTCTGCGCGCCGGCGGGAACGTTGAGCGTCAGGGCGGTGGCGGCGCCACCAAGCAGCACGGCAGTGGTAAGAGCGTAGGCGTAACGCACGGGCGTGAATCCTCTCAAAGGTCCAAAGCGAAATTGGGGCATATCTTGCGCCGCTTTCCTGAACGGCAATTGAATATGAACGTTTTGACAGGCTTTTGGCCGCCTGCTTCAGCGTCCCATGAACTCCTTCAAATAGCTGTTCTGCGGGCTGAGGATGATCGACGTTTCACCCTTGTCCGCCGCCGGATCGAGGAAGGTTCTCCGGTACGACTGCATCGCGCGGTAGAAGTCGTAGAATTTCGGATCCTTGTTGAACGCGGCGGCATAGATTTCCGCCGCCTCGGCCTGCGCCGTGGCGCGGATGATCTGCGCGTCCTTCTGGCCCTGGGCGCGGATCGTCGCCGCCTCCTGCTGGCGGGCGGTACGCATCCGGTCATAGGCGCTGTCGAGCGGCGAGCCGGTCGGCAGATCGGCATGCTTGATCCGGACATCGACGATCTCGACGCCATATTGGGTGCCGAACGCCTGCAGGTTCTTCTGGATATTGTCCATCACCTGCCCACGCTCGGCGCTGAGCAGCGCCGAGAAGGGCTGCTTGCCGAGTTCGTTGCGCAGCGCCGAGCTGAACAAGGGCTGGAGCCGCTCGGTCAGGCGATCGGTCGAGCCGACGGTGATCGCCATGCGCAGCGGATTGACGACGCGGAAGCGCGCGAACGCATCGACTTCGATGCGCTGCTGATCGGTCGACAACACCGGCTGGTTGGACAGGTCGAGCGACAGCACGCGCTTGTCGACCCACACCACGCGATCGATGAACGGGATGTGGAACAGCACGCCCGAGCCGGTGCGGCCGAACTGCTCGCCGCGCTTATAGGCATTGACCGTCTGGTACGGCTCGTTGAGCCGCAGCACGACGGCCTGGCGCGTCTCGGGAACGATCGAGAAGGAGCTGAAGAGCAGCACCAGCAGGATCGCACCCGCCACGGCCATGGCGATGGGGCTACGAAAGGCGGTCATCGCGTGGCTCCCTGAGCGGGCTTGTCGGCAGGCTCGGCGCCCTTTCGGGCGAGACCGGGCAGCGGCAGATAGGGGGTGACGCCGGGCGCCTCGACGATCGTCTTGTTGGTCTTGCTCAGCACCTGCTCCATCGTCTCGTAATAGATGCGGCGGCGGGTGACGTCGGGGGCGAGCTTGTATTGCTCATAAATCTTGTCGAACTCGGCGGCGTCGCCCTGCGCGGCGGCGAGCACCTGCTGGGCATAGGCGTTGGCGTTGTTCTTGGCGGCCTGCGCCTGCTGCTGCGCGGCGGTGACCTGCTTGAACTCCTCGTCCACCGCCTGCGGAGCGGCGGCCTTCTGGATCGAAACGCTCTGGATCTGGATCCCCGAATTATATTCGTCGAGGATCTGCTGCATCAGCAGGATCACCTGCCCCTCGATCTTGGCGCGGCCCGACGTGATCGTGTCGTTGAGCGTCGCATTGGCGACGACCGCGCGCATCGCGGATTCGGCGGTGTCGCGGACGGTTTCCTGCGGGCTCTTGACCTGGAACACATAGTCCGAGGCGCTGCGCACCTTCCACTGCACCAGATAGGCGAGATCGACGATGTTCTGATCGCCGGTGAGCATCAGATTCTCGCCGCCGCTCTTGGGGAAATTCTCGTCGCGGATCGCCTGGACGTCGATCGTCTGGACGACCGAAAACGGCGCCGGCAGGGTAAAGCGCCAGCCTGGCTCGAGCGTGCCGGAGAAACGGCCGAGGGTCTGGACGACCGCGCGCTCCTGCGGGCCGACCGAGTGGACCGATGTGAAGGCGATCCAGCCGAACAGCAGCGCGCCGACAACCAGGCCCCAGAAGCGGCTGCCCTGCGGAATACCGGGCATGCCCGAACCGCCGCCGCGGCGTGCGCGCTGGAACAATTCGTCGAGCGCGCTCGCGGCACCCTTGCCGGGGCGCTTGCCGCCGGGGGGAAGCGACCATGGGTTGCGCGGGCCGCCGCCATCGCCGCCGCCCTTGTCCCCGCCGCTACCGGAGCCGGCGCCCCAGGGGCTTTTGGGAGGTTCGTTCTTGAGAGCGCCGGCCCATGATCGCCAGCCCGAAAGGTTTGCCATACATGCTTTATAGGGGTGCCGCAGCGGATTTACAGTGGCGCGCCGCGATTGTGTGCCTATCTGGCGGACATAATGACCGACAGTGCAACGATTCAGGCCGCGCTCGATCCCGTCGCGGCGGGCCGCGCCACCGCCCGGCTGGAAAACGGGCGCACGAATATCGTTCTCGACGTGACCGGCCTCAGCGAAGCCGCGCGGACGGAGCTTGAGGCCGATGTCCGGTTCGCGGCCGCCGGTGTCGAAGGCGCCGGGGAAATTCGCGTGCTGATGACCAGCGAGCGGCGCACGCGGCGCCTGATCGCGGTGGCGAGCGGCAAGGGCGGGGTCGGCAAATCGACCGTGGCCGCCAATCTCGCGATCGCGCTCAAGAATGCCGGCCGCAAGGTCGGGCTGGTCGATGCCGATATCTATGGCCCCTCGCAGCCGCGGCTGATGGGGGTGGATGGGGTGAGGCCCAAGGCGCGCGACAAGACGCTGCTGCCGGTGGAGACGCCCTATGGCGTGCCTTTGCTGTCGATGGGCGGGCTGGTCGCCGAAGGACAGGCGATCGCCTGGCGCGGGCCGATGGCGGGCGGGGCGCTCGGTCAGTTGGTCGACGGCGATTGGGGCGAAGCCGAATTGCTGGTGCTCGATCTGCCGCCGGGTACCGGCGACGTGCAGCTGACGATGATCCAGAAGCACAAGCCGGCCGGTGCGGTGATCGTCTCGACGCCGCAGGACCTGGCGCTGATCGATGCGACGCGCGCGATCGACCTGTTCCGCAAGGCCGGGGTGCCGATCATCGGCCTGATCGAGAATATGAGCGGCTATGCCTGCCCGCATTGCGGCGAGGTATCGGACCCGTTCGGCAAGGGCGGCGCGGAAGCGGCGGCGGAGAAGCTGGGCATCCCGTTCCTCGGCCGCGTGCCGCTCGAAATGGCGATCCGCGCCGCTTCCGACGCGGGCACGCCGCCCGCCGCCGGGAACGGGGCCGAGGCGCAGGTGTTTGCTCAGATAGCCGACAAGGTGAATGGCTGGCTGGGAGGCTGAACATGCCGCTGACGCGTGACGAGGATATCAGGGCGCTGCTCGAGGAGACGCGAACCATCGCGATGATCGGCGCGTCGGACCGCCCCGACCGCCCAAGCTATGGCGTGATGGCCTATCTCCAGAGCCGCGGCTACCGGGTGATCCCGGTCAACCCGCAGATCACCGGCGAGCATATCCACGGCGAGTTCGTGTTCCGCGAATTGTCGCAGATCGGCGAGCCTATCGACATGGTCGATATCTTCCGGCGTCCACAGGCTGCGGGCGAGGCGGTGGACGAGGCGATCGCGGCGGGCGCCAAATCGGTGTGGCTGCAGATCGGCGTGATCAACGCGGAAGCCGCCGCGCGTGCCGAGGCGGCGGGGCTCAAGGTGGTGATGGACCGTTGCCCCAAGATCGAAATCCCCCGGCTGGGCGTCGCTAGAGCCGGCTGAGCGCTTCCAGCAGCGCGTCGACGTCGCGGGCGTCCTGGTAGAGACCGAAGCCGATGCGGAGCACATCGCCGCGCACGTCGGTGATGATGTCCTGCGCCTCCAGCTCGGCCTGCCAGCGCTGGGCGTGGGGCGAACGCAGCGCCACGAAGCGGGCCGGGGACGCCGCACTGATCACCTCGCCTTTCAGCGGGAGATCGGCGAGCAACTGCGCTCGCAGCCGGGCGGTATGCGCGGCTATCGTCGCGGTGGCCAGCCCCTCCTCGGCGAGCATGTCGCGCACCGCGACGAAGCGGTAAATGCCCGAAGGGTCGAAGGTCGAGCCCATATAGCGCCGGGCATCGGGGGCGTAGCCGATCTGGCCCGGGGGCAGCGAAAGATCGTCGAACTCGGCATACCAGCCGGTGATCTCGGGGCGGGCGCCGAAGCCCGGTGGCGCGTGGAGGAACGCGCAGCCCTCGCCCGCCATCGCATATTTATAGCCGCCGGCGAGGTAGAAGACCTTGTCCGCGATCGCTGACAGATCGACTTCGGTGGCCATGAAGGCGTGATAGCCGTCGATCACCACCCAAGGACCTTCGGGCCGGGCAAGCGAGGCGAGATACTCCGCCTCGAGGAAATATCTGCCGGTGCCGAACTGGACATGGCTGACGAAGATCAGGTCGTGCTCGCCCGCGCCCGCCCGCGACGGCAGGCGCTCGATCGGCACGCGTTCGACGATCGCGGTGCCCGCTTCCTCCCAGCGCGCCGCCTGGCGGCGGAAGCTGTGGAACTCGCCGTCGCTGGTCAGGATGCGTAAGGGGCGGTTTGGCAGGGCCGAGACGATGCGCAGCAGCAGATCATGCGTGTTGGGCGCGAAGACGATCGTGTTGGGGTCGGGCAGGTTGAGTTCGGCGGCGACATGGGCCTGCGCGGCGGGCCAGATCTCACCCATCACCCGTTCCCATTTGCGGTCCGCGAGGCGCGCGGCGTCGTCCCAGGCGGCGAGCTGGCCGACATAGGACGCATCGGGCCAGAGATGGTGCGAATGGGCGGCGAAATGGAGTCGTTCGGGCGCGGCGGCCAAGGCGCGCTGGAAGAGGCGCTTGTAGCTCATGCGCCGTGCCCTTGCGAAAGCAGGAGCGCAGGGCGGCAAGCGATCGGCCTGTGACCCCGGGCTCCTGCTTTCGCAGGCGCACGCAGGTGACATTCCCGGATCAAAGTTGGGTCCTGAGCGACCAGAGCTCGGGAAAGGCGCGCTTCGACAGCGTCGATTCGAGATAGGGGACGCCCGCGGTGCCGCCGGTGCCCATCTTCATGCCGATGACGCGGCTGACGGTGATGACGTGCTTGTGGCGCCAGGTGGCAAGGGCGTCATCGACATCGACCAGCTTCTCGGCGAGCTGATAGAGCTCCCAATATCGGTGCGGGTTGCGATAGATTTCGGCCCAGGCATCCTCGACCGCCTTGCTCGGCCGATAGGGCTCCGCCCAGTCGCGTTCGAGCGTCTCGGCGGGCACAGTGAAGCCGGCGCGGGCGAGCGCGGCATTGGCTTCGTCCCACAGGCTCGGCGCGGCCTTGGCGGCATCGGTGAGCGGGCCGGGCACGCCGCCGCCGCGCACCCCGAGCAGGGTCTCCACCGCGCGGAACTGATCGGACTGGAAACCGGAGGAGGTGCCGAGCACCTCGCGGAAGCGGGTGTAGTCGCTGGGCGTCATCGTCGCGAGCACGTCCCAGCTCAGCGTCATCACGGCCTGGATGCGGCTGACCCGGGCGAGGTTCTTGTACGCCTCGACCGGCTTGTCGGCGCGCACGAGCTGGATGGCGTCGCGCAGCTCGACCAGCATCTGCTTGAGCCATAGCTCCTTGGTCTGGTGGATGATGATGAAGAGCAGCTCGTCGTCGCGGTCCGAGATCGGATGCTGCGCGTCGAGCAGCTGGTCGAGCGCGAGGTAGCGGCCATAGGTCATCGGAGTGGTCTGGGGTTCGGTCATGACCGTATCGCTAGGACGATCGCGCGCGATTGGCTACCGATTCAGAAGTTTCGCGAGGGCCCGAATAGGATCGCGAAGGCGGCGAGGCAGGCGATCCCGAACAGGAGGAGCGGCCAGCTGCGCGCCAGCACGAACGGCCGGGTTTCGGTGCCGTGCGGGGTAGCGAAGCCGATCGATATAAAGCCCGCCAGCCCGCCGAACGAGGATGCCGCCGCCGACATGATCGTGATGACGATACCGACCGGGTTCATCAGCCCGACCACCACCGCGGCGAGCCCGGCGGTCGCGTAATAGACATGCGCGATGCGGCGCCGGGCGCTTCCGGTCTCCTCCGAATCGCCGAGCATGATGGTGAGGGTGCGGATCGCGGCGCGAACCAGCAGGATATAGGCGATCACGCCGAACGCGAACTCGCCGACGCGCCATGCGAGCGGCATCGGCATCCCCGTAAGGCTGCCGCCTTCGCCCGTGCCGAGATCGCCGAACCCGGTCGCGCCCGAAAAGCAGAAATAGCCGGCTGCGACAAAGCTTTCGCTGACCCAGATCAGCCATAGGAGCAGCCGCGCCCGATCGCCCTTGGCGCCGCGCCAGAGCAGATAGGCGATACAGGCGAGGATCGCGTTCACCGTAACGCCCGCCAGCGCGACGATGATGTCGGCGATGCCGCTAAGGCCGGTGCATTCGACGTAAAAGGCGCCGATGGTGGCGACATGCCCGCCCTGGACCGCGCAGGCCGCGGCGTGGCCGCCAATCTCGTGCCACATGGTCAGGAGCGGCATCAGCGCCATGCCGATGCCCGCCATCGTCAGCAGATCCACGCGTTGCCCGGTCATCCGCTATCCCCCCCGCTCAGTGCGCGGACAGCATTTCACGCGGGACCGGTTGAGGCAATGGCGGATCAGTCGCGCAGCAGCTCGTTGATGCCGGTCTTGCTCCGCGTCTGGGCATCGACCGTCTTGACGATCACCGCGCAGTACAGCCCCGGGCCGCCGTCCTTGACCGGAAGCGTGCCGGGGACGACCACCGAATAGGGGGGCACGTGTCCACGATGCACTTCGCCGGTGGCGCGGTCGACGATCTTGGTCGATGCGCCGAGATAGACGCCCATCGACAGCACCGCGCCTTCGCCGACGCGGACGCCCTCGGCCACTTCGGCACGCGCGCCGATGAACGCGCCGTCGCCGATGATCACGGGATCGGCCTGGAGCGGCTCGAGCACGCCGCCGATGCCGACGCCGCCCGAGAGGTGGACGTTCCTGCCGATCTGCGCGCAGCTGCCGACCGTCGCCCAGCCATCGACCATCGATCCCTCGCCGACATAGGCGCCGATATTGACGAAGCTCGGCATCAGCACGACGCCCTTCGAGATATGCGCGCCGTGGCGGACGATCGAGCCGGGAACCTGGCGGAAGCCGGCGGTGCGGAAGCGGGCATCGTTCCAGCCGGCGGTCTTCAAGGGTACCTTGTCGAAGCCGACACCGCCGCATTCGGCCGGCATCACCGCATTGTCGTTGAGGCGGAAGCTGAGCAGCACCGCTTTCTTGAGCCACTGGTTGACCTGCCAGCCGTTACCGACCGGCTCGGCGACACGCGCCTCGCCGCTGTCGAGCAGGTTGAGCGCTTCCATCACCGCATCGCGGACCTCGCCCTGTGTGGCGGTCGAGAGATCGGCACGGGCTTCCCAGGCGGCGTCGATGGTCGCTTCGAGAGTCACGCTTGGTCCTCCAGGATGTCGTGGAGCCAGGCTCCGAGATCGGTGATCGTGTAGTCGATGAAACTGCGGTCCGAATCGTCGGTCTGCTCTGAGCCGTTGTCGATCCACACGGTGGTCATGCCGATCGCCTTGGCGGGCTTCAAGTTGCGCGCCATGTCCTCGACGAACAGGCTGGCCCGCGGATCGATGCCATAGCCCGCGCACATGCTTTCATACGCGAGCGGATCGGGCTTGGGACGATAGTCGGACTGGTGGATATCGTGGATCGCCTCGAACGTGTCGTTCATCCCGAGCCGTTCGAGCACCTCAGCGGCGTATGGCGCATTGGCGTTGGTGAAGATCAGCTTGCGGCCGGGCAGGCGGATCAACGCTTCGGCGAGCGCCAGATCGGCCTCAAGCCCGCTCATATCGACCTGATGCACGGCGTCGAGATAATGATGCGGATCGACAGCATGCTCGGTCATCAACCCGTTCAGCGTCGTGCCGTGACTGTGGAAATAGCCCTTCTGGATGCGATGCGCTTCCTCGGGCCCGCACTTCAGCAAGGTCTGGACGTACTGGCCAATCCTGGCGTCGATCTGCGTCCACAGGTCGCCGCTCGCCGGATAGAGCGTGTTGTCGAGATCGAAGATCCAGTTCTCGATATGCGATAGCGCGGCTTTCATGGGCGCGCGTTAAGCTGCGTCATCCGGGGTGGCAAGGGCGCGAACGCCACCCCATTTGTCGAACCATGACCGCTTACTCGCTGCTTGACCTCGTCCCCATCGTCCAGGGCGGCACCGCCTCCCAGGCCTTCGCCAACGCCGCCGATCTGGCGCGGCATGCGGAGAGCCTTGGCTACACCCGTTACTGGGTTGCCGAGCATCACGGCATGGAGGGCATCGCCAGCGCCGCCACGGCGGTGGTGATCGGCCATGTTGGCGCGGCGACCGCGACCATCCGCATCGGTGCCGGCGGGATCATGCTGCCCAACCATGCGCCGCTTCAGATCGCCGAGCAGTTCGGCACGCTCGATGCGCTGTTTCCCGGCCGGATCGATCTCGGGCTGGGCCGCGCGCCGGGATCGGACCAGCGTGTCGCCCAGGCGATCCGGCGCAATCTCGAAACCGACGCCAATGCTTTCCCGCAGGATGTGATGGAACTGCAGAGCTTCTTCGCCGATGACGGCAAGACCGGCATCCGCGCGACGCCGGGGGCGGGCGCGAAAGTCGATCTGTGGATTCTCGGGTCGAGCACCTTCGGCGCGCAACTCGCGGCCGCGCTTGGCCTGCCCTATGCCTTCGCTTCGCATTTCGCGCCGGGGCAGATGATGGAGGCGATCGCGCTGTATCGCCGCAACTTCCGGCCCTCGGCGGCGCTGGCCAAGCCGCATCTGATGCTCGGCTTCAACGTCTTCGCCGCCGATACCGACGCGGAAGCCGAACTGCTCGCCTCGTCGCAGCAGCAGGCGTTCGTCGCCATCCGCACCACCGGGCGCGGTATCCAGCTGCCGCCGCCGGTGCCCGGCTATCGCGAGAGCCTCGGCGCGCAGGGAATGGCGGTGCTCGACCATGTCCTGTCGGCCAGTGCGGTCGGCGGGCCGGACAAGGTCCGCGAGCAGATTGCCGCCTTCATCGCCAGAACCGGTGCCGACGAGTTGATGATCGCCAGCGCGATGTTCGATCACCAGGCGCGCAAGAAGAGCCTGACGCTGGCGGCCGAGGCGATGCGGGGGCGTTAGCCGGCGAGCGCGCAGCGCAGCCCCGGCTCCAGCATCGGCACGTGGGTCCGCCCGACCACGACGAACACCTTGTCGCCCTTCAGCGCGGCATCCGCGAAGCTGCGCAGCATATGCGCGTTACGGAACTCGCTGTCGGCGGCGGCGATCGCGGTCAGGAACCCGGCTTCGGGATCGCGTGCGATCGACGAGAACCAGTTGTCGGGCATGGTGCGCCAGTCGCGACCAGGCCATTCGCGGGCCACGGCGGCAGTGAGGCTGGCGAGGTCGGTGATGCTGGTGGTCAGCCCTGCCTTGGCGACCAGCGGCGCGGACTTGGCGAGCATCGCGGTGACGAGCATGTCGAGCACCTCGCCGCTCTTTCCCTCCCGGTCGCGGATCCGCGCGGCTTCGCGCAGCACGAAGAACATCAGGATGCGATCATGGCTGAACCTGTCACGCAGCGCCGCGATCTGATCGACCGGGTCTGGCTCGAGCGAGGCGACGGGCAGCCCGGCCTGTTTGGCGAGAAAGCGGAGATAGCCCGATTCGCCCATCGTGCGGATCGCGTCATCGGCATTCTCCGCGGTGCCGCGGTCGGGGCCTTCGAAAAAAACGCGCGTGGGCGCGGCGGCGGCGAAGCGCTCGGCGATATGGGCGAACTGCTTGTGCGCCGGATCGCGCATATGCTGGGCGCCGATCACCGTGACCGATCCGCCGCCGGGCGCAGTCAGGCTAAGATCCCAGTTCCGTCCGGGAATGTCCTTCCAATCGGCATAGGAGCCGAGGCGGGCTTCACAGGGCGCGGTCTGCGCGGCGAGCAGGAGAAGGGCGGTCAGCATAGAGTGTGGCGTAACGATGATGCACCGCCAGGCAAGCCTCGGTCGTCGATTCTTCGCCGCATTGCCCTATGAGGCCGCGGGCAGCCGTAACCGCACCAGCAGCCCGCCGAGATCCTCGCTCTCCTCAAGGCTGACGGTGCCGTCATAGATCTCGGCCACGTCGCGGACGATGGCGAGGCCAAGGCCGGTGCCGGGCTTGCCGCTGTCGAGGCGGACGCCGCGATCGAAGATGCGGATGCGATCGGCCTCGGGGATGCCGCGCCCATCGTCCTCGACCATGATCTCGACAAAGCCGGACTGGACGCTGGCGGTGATGAACACGCTGCCCCCGCCATATTTCGCGGCGTTCTCGACGAGATTGCCGAGCAGATCGTCGAGATCCTGGCGCTCGATATGCGCGACGAGGTTCTTCGGCCCGTCCACATCGATGCGGACCTGCGGATAGAGGCGGGCGACCGCGCGCTCGACCGCTTCGATCGACGGCCAGACCTGCGCGCGGCTGTGCGCCGAGCCGCGGCGGCCGACGGCGCGGGCGCGGGCGAGGTGATGATCGATCTGGCGGCGCATCGTCCGCGCCTCGCGGATCACCTGCGGACCCATATCGGGCTGGCCGGCGGCGGCGGCGTTCATGATGACGCTGAGCGGCGTCTTGAGCGCATGGGCGAGATTGCCGGCGTGGCGGCGCGCTTCCTCGGCCTGGCGGTCGTTATGCTCGACCAGCGCGTTCAGTTCCTCGACCATCGGCGCGACTTCGGCGGGCATCGCCTTCTCGATCCGCGCCGATTGCCCCGCGCGCAGCCGGGCGATCTCGGATCGCACCCGGCGGAGCGGCAACAGCCCGTACCAGGTCTGGAGCGCGACCATGATCATCAGCCCGAGCCCGAGCAGCACGAAGCTGCGGATCAGCGTGGTGCGCAGCGTCGCGATCTGGCCGTCGAGCGTCTCGCGGCTCTGCGCGACCTGGAAGCGCCAGCGCACATTCGATCCCGGCAGCGTCGCGTCGCGCTCGGCGATGCGCAGCACCTGGCCGGGAAATTCGGTGCTGTCGTAAACATGGACGTCGGTGTCCTTATGGACCTGATCGACCTTGAGGCGCTGGTCCCAGAGCGATCGCGACGGGAAGGTCTCGAAGCCCTTGCCGCTGATCTGCCAATAGGCGCCCGAATTATATTCGAGGAAACGCTGATCGGCGAGCTCGCGGTTGAGGATGACCTCGCCGCCGGGGCCGAGCTCGGCGGAGAAGATCATCGCCTTGAGCAGATAATCGAGCTGATCATCGAAATTGCGGGTGACGGTGGTGACCAGCACGCGATCGAGCGCGTAGCCGCCGCCGACGAGCAGCAGCATGATCCAGGCGATCGCGACCAGCAGCATCCGCCGGCTGACCGATCCGGTGGCGCGGACATAATGGCGCGGCTGCGGCTCGGTCACCGGCTGGGCGATGCGCGCGGTATCCTCGGCGCTTTCGTGCGGCGCGTCGGGCGCGGCGACGGGCCTGGCCGAGAGGCGCTGGCGAAGCCCGCCGAGCATCTGGCCGAGCCCGGGCATGGCGTTACGCGGTCGGCTCGTCCAGGCTGTAGCCGAGCCCGCGGATGGTGGTGATGATCTCGGCGCCGAGCTTCTTGCGGATGCGCGTCACGAACACTTCGATGGTGTTCGAATCGCGATCGAAATCCTGATCGTAGATATGATCGATCAGCTCGGTACGGCTGACCACCTTGCCCTTGTGATGGAGCAGATAGCTGAGCAGCTTATATTCCTGCGCGGTCAGCTTGACCGGCTCGCCGGCCTTGGTGACCTTGCCCGAACGCGTGTCGAGGCGGATGTCGCCCGCGGTCAATTCGGCGGAGGCGTTGCCCGAGGAACGGCGGATCAGCGCGCGCAGGCGGGCGATCAGCTCCTCGGTCTGGAAGGGCTTGGCGACATAATCGTCGGCGCCGGCATCGAGCCCGGCGACCTTGTCCGACCAGCTGTCGCGCGCGGTGAGCACCAGCACCGGGGTCGCCTTGCCCTCCTTGCGCCAGCGGTCGAGCACGGTCAGCCCGTCGATCTCGGGAAGCCCCAGATCGAGGATGATCGCGTCATACTGCTCGTTCGAGCCGAGATAGAGCCCCTCCTCGCCATCGGTGGCGAGATCGACGGCATAGCCCGCGCCTTCGAGCGCGTTCTTGAGCTGTTGGCCGAGCGTCGGCTCGTCCTCGACGATCAAAAGTCGCATGGTCTGTTTCCCCTCAGCGCGCTCAATTGCCCGAGCGTCGTACGATGTTGCCGGTGCGGCCATCGACGTCCACCCAGATCACCGATCCATTGCGCAGGAATTTGAGCGTGTAAACGTCCGAAGACGGATCGTAATCGAATCCGAGATATTGCGCGCCCGGCATCTGGGGGATCACGCGGCGTTCGATCTCGCGCACCGATATGCCCGGCACCTGGTTGCGGCGCTTGGCCTGGCTGTCCTGCGCCCGGTCGCGCGGCGTCGAAAACGCCGGCTGCGCCGGTTGCGCAAACGCAGCCGCTGGCAACGGGATCGCCAGCAGACATGCGCACAGAACCGGTTTCGCCAGCATCTTCATGCGTCTGCCATGGGGTTCGCGCATTGAATAGCCCCTGAACGGGGACGACAGACGCCCGTCAGGTTGCTAGGGGGCCGCGCATGGCGGCACCTGTACTTGCATATGAGGGCCTTGGCTTGGTCCAGGGACATGGCTGGCTGTTTCGCGGGCTCGATCTCTATATCGGCGCGCGCGACCGGCTGGCGCTGATCGGGCGCAATGGCGCGGGCAAGTCGACGCTGCTGCGGCTGATCGCCGGGCGGATCGATTCGGACGAGGGCCGGCGCGTCATCCAGCCGGGCACCAATGTCGTGATTCTCGAACAGGATCCGAACGTGGAGGGGTTTCCGACCCTGCTCGATTTCACGCTCGGCGGCGAGGATGCGCCGCAACGCTACGAAGTCGAGGCGATCGCGGGGCAGCTAGGCGTCGATCTGAGCCGCGAGGCGGCGACCGCGTCGGGCGGCGAGCGGCGCCGCGCCGCGATCGCGCGGGCGCTGGCGCAGAATCCCGATGTGCTCTTGATGGACGAGCCGACCAACCATCTCGACATCGCCGCGATCGACTGGCTGGAGAATTGGCTGGCGCGTTACACCGGCGCGTTCGTCGCGATCAGCCACGATCGCACCTTTCTCACTCGCCTGACTCGCCAGACATTGTGGCTCGACCGCGGCACCATCCGGCGCGCCGAAGTGGGCTTTGGCGGGTTCGATGCCTGGACCGAGCAGGTCTATGCCGAGGAAGAACGCAACGCCCAGCGGCTCGACGCCAAATTGAAGATCGAGGAACATTGGCTCCAGCGCGGTGTCACCGGGCGACGGCGCCGCAACGAAGGGCGCAAGGCCAAGCTGATGGAGATGCGCGCCCAGCGCGCGGCGATGATGGGCCCGGCGGGCGCGGCCAGGATCCAGATCGGCAGCGACGACGCCCAGACCAAGGTGGTGATCGATGCCAAGCACGTCACCAAGCGCTTCGGCGACCGCACGATCATCAAGGATTTGTCGCTGCGCATCACCAAGGGCGACCGTATCGGCATTGTCGGCGCCAATGGCGCGGGCAAGACCACGCTGCTCAGGCTGCTGACCGGCGAGTTGGCCCCCGACGAAGGCAGTGTGCGGCTGGCCAAGACGCTCGACGGCGTGATCATCGACCAGCAGCGCAGGCTGATGGACCCGGCCAAGAGTGTGCGCGACGTGCTGACCCAGGGCGGCGAATGGATCGAGGTGCTGGGGGTCAAGAAGCACATCCACGGCTATTTGAAGGAGTTCCTGTTCGAGCCGTCGCTGGCCGATGCCAGGATCGGCACGCTATCGGGCGGCGAGCGCTCGCGGCTGCTGCTGGCGCGCGAATTCGCCCGGCCGTCGAACCTGCTGGTGCTCGACGAGCCGACCAACGATCTCGATCTCGAGACGCTCGATCTGCTCCAGGAAGTGATCGCCGATTATGAAGGCACGGTGCTGATCGTCAGCCATGACCGCGACTTTCTCGACCGCACGGTGACGGTGACGCTCGGGCTCGACGGTTCGGGGACGGTCGATGTCGTTGCCGGCGGCTATATGGACTGGGAAGCCAAGCGGAAGCCGAGGGCCGAGGCCAGGAAGCCGGTGGCGAAGGCGGCGGCTCCGGAGACGCCGAAGGCGAAGGCGACCAAGCTCAGCTACAAGGACCAGCGCGATTACGACCTGCTGCCGGCGCGCATCGAGGAGATCGAGAAGCAGATCGCCCGTGACGAGGAGGCACTGGCCGATCCGGCGCTCTACACCCGCGATCCGGCCAGGTTCACCGCGCTGAGCGAGGGCATCGGCAAGCTGCGCGACGAGAAGGACGCGGCGGAGATGCGCTGGCTCGAGCTGGCCGAGATGGTCGAAGCCTTGGGGTAGCTGATTCCCCTTCCTGACGGGGAGGGATTAGGGGGCGTGCCCGTATACGGCGAGGCCGACACCGAGCTTCTCCGTACTGCCCGGACGGGCCCTCCCGACCCCCCTGTCAGGGAGGGGAGTGATCATGCCTCCAGCTCGACCGTCACCGTCGTGCCTTCGGCTGTGCTTTGGGTCGAGACGGTGCCGTGCGCCTGTCGCGCGAAAGCGTCGATCAGGCGGGTGCCCATGCCGCCGTCGCGGCCTTTGGTCCGTTTGGCCTCCGACATGCCCGTGCCATTGTCGCTGACCGTCAGCCGCCAGCCGTTTTCGGTGGCTTCGAAACGGACGCTGATGCGGCCGGCGTCGCGTCCCGGAAAGGCGTGCTTGACGGCGTTGGTGACAAGTTCGTTGACGACGAGGCCGATCGAAACCGCCCGGTCGCGGGGGATGGCGGCATGATCCGAATAGCAATCGAGCGTGATCGCCCCGCGCAGGAACAGGGCTTCGGAAAGCGCGGTGCAGAGCTCGCCCAGATAGGATGCCATGTCGACGCTGCCCGGCGCGGTGCCGCTGCCGCGATAGAGATGGCGGTGGGCACGGGCGATGCTCTCGACGCGCGATAAGGCCGCCTGCAGCGCATCGGCGGTCTCGCCTTCGCCGGCGCGGCGGCGCTGCATGTCGAGCAGCGAGGCGACCAGCGTGAAATTATTCTTCACGCGGTGATCGAATTCCTCGAGGAACAGGTCGCGCTCGGCGACTTCACGGTCGCGCTCGGCGGCGGCGCTGCGCACCGCCCGCCGGAACATCTCCGCGAGCGCGACGGTGAGGATCACGCCGACCACGACCGATCCCATCGTCACCGCCTGGGCCGGACTTTCGAAGCGCCATGAGTTCTTGACCGGGAACAGATAATACCAGCCGTACAGGACCGAGATCGTCCCGGACGTCGCGCCGGCCGGCCAGCGCGCGAACAAGGTGGCGATCATCGCCGCGGGAAAGATCAGCGGGAAGATGGCGGCGCCCGGCACGATCGCATCCATGACGAAGCGCGCGATCGCGGCGCAGGCGGTGGCGAGCAGGCCGATGGCGATCGACGTCAACCAGCGCGGAACGGATGGCGCCAGCCGGTCTGGTAGATCGAGTTCTCCAATTCGCCCCATAATGGGTAGTCAGGCGCGAGTGACCGGGCGAAGTCAAGCATTCGCGCGCGCGCCTTGATCTCGATCATGCGGAATCGTGCATATTCATAATGATTTCCCCGAACGCCCGGCAAGATCGACAATATATTGCCATGCGACCCGCCCCGAGCGGCTGCCGCGCCGGGTCGCCCAGCCAACCGCTTCTGCGGAGTCGAATGGCAAGCCATGCGCTTCGGCATAGCCGCGGACGATGTCGAGATAGGTATCCTGATCGACGACATGGAAGCCGAGGCTGAGGCCGAAGCGGTCGGCCAAAGCGAGGCTGTCATCAACGCTGTCGCGCGGATTGATCGCCGAGGATTGCTCGGCGATGTCGCGCGGGACCAGGTGGCGCCGGTTCGAGGTGACGATCAGCCGGGCATTGGCCGGACGCGCTTCGGCGCCGCCTTCGAGGAGGGAGCGGAGCGCGCGGGCGTCACCGGCGGCATCGAAGCCGAGATCGTCGAGGAAGATCGCGAAGGTCCGGTCAGCCCTTGCGAGCGTCGCGAACAGCGAAGGCAAGGTCCCGAGATGATTGGTCGCGGCTTCGACCAGCGCGAGCTTGCCGCCGCCGGCCTGAACTGCCGCCACCGCGCCCTTGACCAGCGCGGATTTGCCGGTGCCGCGTGCCCCCCACAGCAAGACGTCCTGCGCGGCATGGCCGGCGGCGAGACGCTGGAGATTGGCGAGCAAGGCATCGCGCTGGGCATCGACACCGTGCAGCACGGCAAGCGGCAGCGGATCGAAGGCGCGGGCGGGCGTGAGCGCATCGCCGCGCCATATATAGGCGGGGTGCGCGGTGAGGTCGGCCGGCGGCGCGGGCGGCGGCGAGAGTCGCTCGAGTGCGTCGGCGATGCGGAGGAGGGGATCGGTCACGCCGCCGCTATAGCGCGCGCGAGCGCTCGGCTCACCCCAGTTTGGCTATCAGCGCCTGCGCCGCTTCCTTGTCGGCAAAGCTCGGATCGGCGAGCGCGGCCTGGGCGTGGAGCCTTGCTTCGGCCTTGCGGTTCGCGCCGGCATAGGCCTGCGCCAGATGCCATCGCAGCCCGGCGTGGCGTGGCGCGATCGCGACCGCCTTTTGCAGCAATTCGATCGCGCCATTGGTGTCGCCGTTGCGGAACATCGCCCAGCCATAAGCATCGGCCACCGCCGGATTGGACGGAGCGAGGCCATAGGCGGCCTCGCCGAATTCGAGCGCGGTGCCGAATTCGCCGGTGCCGGTATAGGCGGCGGCCAGCTCGGCGTTGAGCGCGGCGTCGCCATCGCCGATGCGGCTGCGCAGATCCTCGAGGCTGTCGATCGCGGCGTCATATTCACCGCCCATCAGCTGCCAGTGCGCCGAGAGGCGGAGCGCGGCGAGATTGGTGGGGTTCTGGGTCAGGAACAGCGCCAGCGCGTTGGCGGCATCGGCGCGGCGGCCTGCGGCATCAAGCGCCTCGATCAGCCGCAGCATCGTCGGCTCGTCGAAGCGGAGATCACCGGCGCGGCTATAGGCGGTCGCGGCGTCGGCGGGGCGGCCGGCGAGCATCAGCGTGTCGCCGAGCAGGATGTGGGCGGCGGGCGCGCCCTGGTTTTTCGAGACGATGTCCTGCGCTTTGGCGAGCGCGCCGGCCTTGTTGCCGTCGCTCAGCAATGCGCGGATCAGCGGCACCATCGCGCCCGGATCGCCGGGGCGCTGAGCGGCATCGGCGGCGAGCACCGGGGTCGAATCGTCGGACGAGAAGGACGTCGCATCGCCGGTCGCGGGATAGGCGGCACGGTCGAGATAGCGGGCGGCCTCGACGCGGTCGCCGATCCGTTCGAAGCCGCGCGCGACGAGAGTCAGCGCATAGCTGTCCGCGTCGGGACGGGCGACGACCGGGCGGAGCGTGTCGATCGCGTTGCGCGCGCTGTCGGTGCGCAGCAGCGCGACCGCGAGCAGCTTGCGCGCGGTGATGTTCATCGGCTGCTGGGCGACGAGTTCGCGGAGCTTGGCGAGCGCCTGCTCATATTCGCCGTTCTGGATGTCGAGCGTGCCGCCGAGCAGCAGCGCGCCGGGGAGCCCGTCGATCGCGCCGCCGGTCTTGTCCATGATCGTGCGGGCGAGATCGAACTTGCCGGCACGCGCGGCGATCACCGCTTCGAGATAGAGCGCCTGCGGGCTGCCGGGGCGCGATTCGAGCGCGCGGCGGCAGGCGGCGAGGGCATCGACGGTGCGGCCCGAATCGCCAAGCGTGGCGGCATATTCGATCAGCGCGTGATGGTGAAAATTGTCGCGTTCCAATGCGCGCTCGAACCATGGCAAGGCAGCGACGAGGCCGTACTGGCTGCGGACGAGCTCGCCGCGCAGCACCAGCGCCTCGACATTGCCGGGCGCCAGCTTGACCGCCTTCTCGGAAGCTTCGGCCGCGCCGAGCAGGTCGCCAGCGGTGAAGCGGAAGCGGCCGATATCGGTCCAGACCTCGGCATCGTTCGGGGCGAGGCGCGCCGCCTCGTCGAGATTTTCCATCGCCGCCGCGTAGTTGCCGAGCGCGGTGAACGCCTTGCCGCGCACGCGCAGGCCATAGACGCGGAATTTGGGATCGGTCCTCTCGCTTTCGGCGAGCGCCTTTTCCGCTTCGCCCTGCAGCAGCAAGGCGTGCGCGCGCAGGTGCGGCGCGAATTTCGGGTTGTAGCCGGCATCGACCGCGCGCTGGATTTCGCCCTCGGCGCCGATGCCGTCATCGAGCGCGAGTTCGGCCTGGGCGAGCGCGATATGCGCGTCGGCGCTGTTGGGATCGAAGCGCACCGCGTTGAGCGCCTGCACCTTGGCACCGTTGGCGTTGTTGGCCTGATACAAGGCTAGGCTGCGCTGGACCGCGTCGCGCGCGGAAGCCGGATCGAGCCGGGTCGGCGCGAGCGTGAACCAAGCGACGATCGCCGCGGCGAAGGCGGCGAGCGCGGCGCCGACGACGAGCGCGCGGCGGAGCATCGGGGCGCGGGCGCGTTTACGGCTGGAGGTCATAGGCCTTCATCAGATCATAGAGGGTGGGGCGGCTGATCCCGAGCAGGCGCGCGGTGCCGGAGATATTGCCTTCGGCGCGGGCGAGGGCATGACGGATCGCCTTGCGATCGGCCATCTCGCGCGCGGCCTTCAAATTGACCGGGCCGGTCTCGCCCTGCGCTTCGAGATCGAGATCGGCGGCGGTGACGAGCTTGCCATCGGCCATGATCACCGCGCGCTTCACCCGGTTTTCGAGCTCGCGGACGTTGCCCGGCCAGTTCCATGCGTCGATCGCGGCGAGCGCGTCGGGGGCGAAATTGCGGACCCCGGTCTTCATCGCATCGGCATATTTGTGGAGGAAATGGCGCGCGACCAAGCCCGCATCGCCCGGGCGTTCGGCGAGCGAGGGAATGCGGATGACGATTTCGGCGAGGCGATAATAGAGATCTTCGCGGAAGCGGCCTTCGGCGACCATCGCGTCGACGTCCTGATGCGTGGCGCAAACCACGCGGACATCGACCGGGATCGCCTTGCGCCCGCCGATCCGCTCGATGACGCGCTCCTGGAGGAAGCGGAGCAATTTGACCTGGAGCGGCAGCGGCACGTCGCCGATCTCGTCGAGGAACAGCGTGCCGCCCTGCGCGAGTTCGATCTTGCCCTCGGTGGTTTTGACCGCGCCGGTGAAGGCGCCTTTCTCATGGCCGAACAGCTCGGATTCGAGGAGAGTCTCGGGGATCGCGGCGCAGTTGATCGCGACGAACGCGCCCTTGCGGCGGCTGGCGTCATGGAGGCCGCGCGCGAGTAGTTCCTTGCCGGTGCCGCTGGCGCCGAGCAGCATCACCGAAACGTCAGCGCCGGCGACGCGCTCGATCGTGCGGGTGACCTTGAGCATCTCGGGCGCGCCGGTGATCATGCCGCCCAGCACCGTGCCGGCTTCGGCACGTTCGGCGAGGCGGCGGTTCTCGGCCTCCAGCGCATGGACATGGAAGGCGCGTGCGACGATCAGGCCGAGCGCGTCGATGTCGATCGGCTTCTGATAGAAGTCCCAGGCGCCCATCTCGATCGCGCGCAGCATCGAATCGCGGGCACCGTGGCCCGAGGCGACGATGACCTTGGTATCGGGGCGCAGCGACAGGATGGTCTCGAGCGTCGCGAAGCCTTCGGTGGTGCCGTCGGGATCGGGCGGCAGGCCGAGATCGAGCGTGACCACCTGCGGTTCCTCGGCGCGGATCAGCGCGATCGCTTCCTCGCGATTGGCGGCGCAGTGAATCTCATAGCCTTCATAGGCCCAGCGCAGCTGGCGCTGGAGCCCGGCATCGTCCTCGACGATCAGGAGCTTCTTGATGTCGCTCATGCCGCGCGTTCCACAGGCAGATCGGCGGCGTGCGCGGCCTTGAGGATGACGCGGAAGCGGCTGCCCGCGCCTTCGCGCGAGGTGACTTCGATGCGGCCTTCCATCTGCTGGGCGAGCTGCATCGCCTCGAACGCGCCGATGCCGAAGCCGCCGGGCTTGGACGAGACGAACGGCTTGAAGAGCTTGTCGCGGACGAAAGCCGGCGACATGCCGGTGCCGGCGTCGATCACGTCGATCGTCACCTGCGCGCCATCGGCGCCGATGGCGAGGGTGACCGGCTCGGTCGCCGGGCTGGCTTCGATGGCGTTCTGGACGAGATGGCCGAGGATCTGCTCCAGCCCAGTCGGATCGGCCTGGGCGATGGCGGCGCGGGCGCCGGCGATGATCACCGGATGCTGGGCGCGGCGGTCGGCGGCGACGCGCTCGACCAGCGGCACGATCTCGCACGCTTGCGGCGCTTCGGCGCGGCCGCGATGGATCTGCGACAGGCGCGCGAGCAGGGCGTTCATCCGCTCGGCCGAATCCTTCAGCGTCGCGACCATGTCGGCGCGGAATTCAGGCTTGTCGGCATGGCGCTCGGCGTTGCGGGCGGTGAGGGTGAGTTGGGACACGAGGTTCTTGATGTCGTGGAGGATGAAGGCGAAGCGGCGGTTGAACTCGTCGAAACGCTGAGCTTCGGCGAGCAAGTCCTGGGCGCGGGCCTCGGCGAGATAGGAGGCGACCTGGCGACCGGCGACCTTCAGCAGATCGAAATCCTCCCAATCGAGCGGCCGGCTGACCGCGGGACGCGCGAGCAGGATCGCGCCGGCAAGGCTGCCGAGATGCGGCAGTGGCACCAGCACCCAGGCATCGGGCGCATCCTGCATCCATTGCGGGACGGCAGCGGCATCCCCCTGATCCGGATTGGCGCGGATCGCGTCGAGATCGAGGATGCGGCCGGTCGCTTGGAGGTGGTGCGCGAGCGCGGTATCGCTGGCCAATGGGAGCTGGGCGCGGTCCCAGTTCCAGCTGGCGCCGGGGCCGAGGCCGCCGGCATCGGGAACCAGCAGCACGCCCGCCGGCGATTCGGTAAGGTCGGCGATGGCTTTGACGATCCGTTCTTCGAGTGCGGTGCCGCCGGGCGCGCCGAGCGTCTCGGTGAAGCGCATCCACTCGCCGCGATAGTCATATCGGTGCCGGAAGAGGTGCTTGGCGAGCTTGACCTTGATCCAGGCGCGCAGCCACGAATTCGAGACGAGCGTCAGGATCGCTGCGGTCGATCCGAACACGAAGGCGGTCTGGAAGACGCGGGCATTGTCGCCGCCGATCGCGGCGATGCCCCAGGTGGCGAGCGCCAGCAGCGCGAAATAGGCGCCGATCGCGACCAGCGACAGCGACTGATAGGCGACGGTGCGCGAGACATGGACGTTCCATTCACCCTTGCGCTGGAGCCCGGTGCCGATCGCCAGCGCGACGACCACCATCGAGAAGCCGCGCAACGCCACCTCCCAGTTCGCCCAGGTGGCAGTGACATAGGAAGTGCTGAAGATGAGGAAATCCATCGCCCAGATTCCGGCGAGCGCGAACACGACCCATTTGAGGCCGCCGCCTGCGGACGGGTGAACCGAGGAATAGATCGCCTGGACCAGCACCAGCGCGGCGACCGCGACGAGCATGCGCAGCAGCAGCGCGCCGGTTTCGACCTCGCGCGCGATCTCGGGTCCGCCGGCGTTGCCGGCGACATGCATCGCCAGCGCGGCGACCGCGACCAGCGCGACGACGCCGTAAACGGTGCCGATCGCGACCGGCGGGCGAACGCTGCCGCTGCGGCGGTGGAGCGCGATCATGAAGGCGAGCCAGGCGAGGTTGCGCAGCGTCTCGGTGATGCGCGTGCCCATGTCCGCCGCGCCGATGCCGGCGACGGCGAGCGCCCAGAGCGCGGTCATCGCCAGCGCGAGGACCAGGCCCCGGCGCGGCAGGTGCGGCTCGCGCGTGCGCCAAGCCGCGATCACCAGCCCGCCGAACAGCAAAGCCGCGAGCGCATGGCTCCAGACGACAATCTCGATGCCCATCAGCGCGCGCCTTCGGGGAAGAGCACGACGCGGATGGTCTGGAGGATGATCAGCAGATCGAGAAAGGGCGAATAATTCTTGGCGTAATAGAGATCATATTCGAGCTTCTGGCGGCTGTCCTCGATCGACGCGCCATAGGGATAGTTGATCTGCGCCCAGCCGGTGATGCCCGGCTTCACCATGTGGCGCTCGGCATAATAATTGAGCTTGGTCTCGAGATCCTCGACGAATTGCGGACGCTCGGGGCGCGGGCCGACAAAGCTCATCTCCCCCTTCAGCACGCTCCAGCATTGCGGCAGCTCGTCGATTCGAGACTTGCGCAGGAACTTGCCGACGCGGGTGATGCGCGGATCGTCCTTCTCGGCCCATACCGCCTTGCCGCCGGCTTCGGCGTCCTGACGCATCGAACGGATCTTGATGACGTCGAAGCCCTGGCCGAACAGGCCGACGCGGCGCTGGCGGTAGAAGGCGGGGCCCTTGCTCTCCAGCTTCACCGCGATGGCGGCGAGGGTGATCACCGGCAGCATCAGGGTCAGCAGCAACAGGCTGGCGGCGATGTCGAACACGCGCTTGAACGCGCTCGAGATCATCCGGCCCGAGGAGAAGCCGTCCGAGAAGATCAGCCAGCTCGGATTGACCGACTGGAGATCGACGCGTCCGGTCTCGCGCTCGAGGAAGGTCGAGATTTCGTTGACGTGGACGCCGGTGGTCTTGATGCGCAGCAGATCCTTGAGCGGCAGCGCGTTGCGGCGCTCCTCCAGCGCGAGGACGACCTCGCTGGCGTTGAGCAGTACGACATGGTCGGCGAGATTATAGATGGCGTCGCGGGCGATCGCTTCGGGGATGACGCGGGCGGGCTCGCTCATCGAGATATAGCCGACCACCGCGAAGCCGGCGCCGGGGGTCTTGGAGAGCTCCTTGAGCCGCTGCGCACGGGCGCCGGCACCGAGCACGACGATACGGCGTTTGAACGCCTGGCTGCCCAGGGCCTTGCCGAGCAGCATGCGCAGGAAGATCAGCATCACGATCGACGCGGCCATCGCGTAGAGCAGGTTCGAGCGCCAGAAGCTGATCTCGGGGATCAGGAAATAGAGGACGCTGAGGCCGATCACACCGAGCGAGATCGCGACGATCAGCCGCGCCATGGCGTAGCGCAGCGATTGCAGCGCCTCGGTGCCGTAGACGCCGACCGCGATCATCGCGATTTCGAGGAAGGCGGCATAGCTCGCCAGCTCGGGCCAGCGCGTGCTCATCGGCAGCGCCGTCATGCCGAGCTGATTGGCACGGATCGTCCAGCCGATCTCGCCAGCGGCGACCAGCAGGATGATATCCAGCACACCGAGCAGCAGCACGGCATTGGGAACATAATGCTTGAACAAGCGGATCATGACGCCTTCGCATTAATCGCGAAGTGTAAACAAATCCGACATGCCCGCGCCTGTCGAGCGGTTTGACGCGAAAAAGTCGCTTGGGGCTGCAACCGGCGCCTGAGGCAGGTGTTTGACGCCCGGAGCAAACACCACCATTCAGCGAGGCATAGTCAGGAGCCCGTACCCATGCCGGATTTGAAGCCGATCATCCCTGTCATCCTGTCCGGGGGATCGGGCACGCGGCTGTGGCCGATGTCGCGCAGCGAGCGGCCCAAGCAATTGCTGGCGCTGACCGCCGAGGAGACGATGCTGCAGTTGACCGCGCGGCGGAGCATTGGCGGATTGCGCGCAGAGGGCGCGCGGCGCGGCGAGCGCTTCGCCGCGCCGATCGTGGTGGCCAATGCCGCGCATGCCGATCTGGTCGACGAGCAACTGGGCCTGGTCGGCGCGGCGGCGCAGGCGCTGATCCTCGAGCCGGTGGGGCGCAACACCGCGCCGGCGATCGCGCTGGCAGCACTGGCGGCGGGCGGCGGCGCCGATCCGCTGCTGGTGATGCCGTCCGACCATGTCATTGCCGATGTCGCCGCTTTCCACCGCGCGATCCAGGCGGCGCTGCCACTGGTCGAGGACGGATGGCTGGTCACCTTCGGGATCACCCCCGACGCGCCCGAGACCGGCTATGGCTATATCAAGGTCGGCGAGCGGATCGGCGAGGGCGTCCATCGCGTCGATCGCTTCGTCGAGAAACCGATGCGCGACAAGGCCGAGGAGATGCTCGCCAGCGGTGACCATGCCTGGAATGGCGGCATCTTCCTGTTCCGCGCCGATGTCTATCTGGGGTCGCTGGCGTCCTATGCGCCCGAGATGCTCGCCGCCGCGCAAGCCGCAATGGAGAAGGGCAAGCGCGATTGCGCGCGGATCTGGCCGGACGCGGACGCCTTTGCCGCGAGCCCTTCGAACTCCATCGACTATGCGGTGATGGAGAAGGCGCCGCGCGTCGCGGTGGTGCCGGTCGATATGGGCTGGAGCGATGTCGGCAGCTGGGACGCGCTGCATGCGATCAGCGATGCCGACGATGGCGGCAACGTGCTGCGCGGCGATGTCGTCGCGATCGACACCGCGCATTGCATGGTGCGCGCGGGCGCCGGCAAGCGCGTGGCCCTGGTTGGCGTGTCGGACCTGATCGTGGTCGCCGATGGCGATGAGATATTGATCCTGCCGCGCGGGCGCAGCCAGGAGGTCAAACGGTTGCTCGACGCGATGCAGCGCGGCTGACGCGGCGATGGCGACGGCGCTCCGAGAAGCAGGGCTTCCCGACCGGGTCCGTCTGCCGTTCGCCTTCGATCCCGCCGGACTGGCCGATGATCTGGCCTTGCTCGGCGATGCCGAATGGATCGCGCATTTCGTGCCGCAGAATTACGAGGGTGAATGGGGCGCGTTGCCGCTGCGTGCCAAGGCGGGCGCGACACATCCGGTGATGATGATCTATTCGGACCCGGAGGCGACCGAGTTCGAGGATACGGCTTTGCTGGGGCAATTGCCGCATATCGCCGCGGTGGTGGCGGCGTTTCGCTGTCCGGTACGCGCGGTGCGGCTGATGCGGCTGACGCCGGGATCAGTGATCAAGGAGCATCGGGATCACGACCTCGCCGCCGAATTCGGCATGGCCCGCATCCATGTGCCGATCGCCACCAATCCCGGCGTCGAGTTCCTAGTCAATCGAGCGCCGGTGGCGATGGCGCCGGGCGAGGCCTGGTATCTGCGGCTGTCCGATCCGCACGCCGTCGCCAATCGCGGCGAGAGCGACCGTATTCACCTCGTCATCGACGTGCTGGTCGATGGCTGGCTGGCCGCGCAGCTCGAAAGCGGCGCGGCCGGCGCCTGATTATGCCATCAGCGCTTCGGCCTGATCGAGCACCGATTTGAAATCGGCGACCAGCGCCTGATACGGGGCCGGGCTCGCCATATCCAGGCCGGCGCGCTTGAGGATCTCGACCGGATAGTCCGAGCCGCCAGCCTTGAGCACGCTCAGATAATTGTCGCGCTCCTTCGGGCCGCCCTTGAGGATCGCCTGCGCGAAGAAGGTCGCGGCCGAAATGCACGTCGCATACTGGTAGACGTAGAAGCTGTTGTAGAAGTGCGGGATGAACGCCCATTCGTTGGCGTAGGCGGGATCGAGGCCGAAATTCGGTCCGTGGTAGCGCTTGAGCAGATCGAAATAGATGTCGTTGAACTTGGCGCCGGACATGCCCTCGCCCGCTTCGGCCTTGTCGTGGGCGACGAGCTCGAACTCGGCGAACATCGTCTGGCGGAAGAAGGTGCCGCGGTAATTCTCCATCTGCTGGCCCAGGTAGAAGAGCTTCTCTTCCCTGGTCTTGGCACTCTTGAGCATGTGCGCGACAAGGAGCTGTTCGTTCAATGTCGAGGCGATTTCGGCGAGGAAGATCGGGTAATCGGCCTTGTCGTAAACCTGCGTCGCGTTCGACAGCAACGAATGGAGCGCATGGCCCCATTCATGGGCATAGGTGCTCATACCGTCATATTTCTCGCTGAGATTGAGCAGCAGGAACGGGTGCACGTCATAGGCGCCGGGCTGCATATAGGCGCCCGGATTCTTGCCCTCGCGCGGCCAGGGATCCATCCACTTCGCGGCCGTCGCCTTGGCGATGCGCGCCTGGTAATCGGTGCCGAGCGGCTTGACTGCCTCCAGCGTCGTCGCGCGCATCTGATCGAGGGTGAAGGTGCGGTCGAGCGAAACCAGCGGCGGATAGATATCGTAATAGTGGATGTCGGGCAGCTTGAGGATCCGGCGGCGCAGCTCGAAATAGCGGTGGAGCTGCGGCAGGCCCTTGTTGGCCTCCGCGACCAGCGTGCGATAGACGCCTTCGGGGATATTCGAGCCCGACAGCGCATTGGCCAGCGCGCTCGGATATTTGCGCGCCTTGGCGTAGAACATGTTGCCCTTGATCTTGGCCGCATAGGTCGCGCCGAACGAATTCTTGAACTTGCCGTGCGCGGTCCAGAAAGCGTTGAACACCGCCTTGCGGTCCTCGCGGTTGGGGGCGTCGCGGTTGAGGGTATAGCCTTGGCTGTCGAGGCGGACCTCCTTGCCGGTCGACAGCTTGATCGTCGGCCAGGGAATGTCCGACGAGCGCAGCTGGCCGGAGATCTGCTGGGGCGCCCCGAGCGGCGCGCCGACGCTGGCGAGGAGCGATTCACCCTCGGGCGAGAGCGTGTGCGCAGCCTGGCGGACGATATCGGCGAGATAGAAATCGAAGCGCTTGGCGAGCGTCGCATTGGCGGCGACGAAGCCCTTGATCCTGGCCTCGCCGACACCGAGCAATTCGGGTGACATCCATGATATCGCTTCGCCGAACGCGGTGTAGAGGTCGCGCGACTGGGACAGCTTCTCCTGATAGCCCGAATTGCGGACGTCCTCATCGGCCTTGAGCGCGGTGTAGACATAGATGCGGGCGATGGTGCGGCCAAGATCGGACTGGAGCACCAGCGCTTCCGCCAGAACATCGGCGCTTGTCCCCAGCTTGCCCTTATATTTCCCGATGCCGGGAAGGGCCGCGAGCGCGGTCTTGCGGGCGGCGTCCCAGGCGGCATCGTCGGGATAGATTTCGCTCAGGTCCCAGAGCGGTCCCGTGCCGCCCGCGGTCTGGCCCCATGCGGGGGCGGCGGCGGCAAGGGTGACGAGCGCGGCTGCGGTGAGTGCTTCGCGGCGCGTGACTTCGGTCATGAATGGCTTCCCCAGGGAACGCGCCGATAAGGCTCAGCGCTGGTTGAAGACGGCAATCTGTCGCCGAAATTCAAGGAAGGGAAGCGATTTGTCGAAGTGACACACCGGCCTCAGCGCTTTGGCGCGACGATCCAATCCCGCTTGGCGCGGCGGATCATCGATACTCCGCAATACATGCATCTGCTGGTATATTTGTCGTCGCCATCGGCTTTGACGGCATGCTTTTGCGACCGCTCATGCTTGCCGCCGAGGCAGCGCATGCGACCGGCAATCCAACGAAACACGAACATTCCCCCCTAAAACTTGCGCCCAGCTTGCGCAACAATCGCGACCGGTCAAGTCGCGCCTTTGGCCCATTTTGAACGCGAAGGCCGGGAGATCGCTCTCCCGGCCTTCAATTTGGTTCGACCGGATGGCCGGGTGGTTCGGATCCGGTCCCCGGCCAAGCCGGGGACTCGTCGGCGGGGCTGTGCCCACCGTCCGGATCGGAACGAGTCCTGGATTAGCGTGGCCAATCCAGGCCGTTCTCGATCAGAAATCCATACCGCCCATGCCGCCCATGCCGCCACCGCCCATCGGCATCGCCGGCTTGTCTTCCGGCAGCTCGCTCACCGCCGCTTCGGTGGTGATGAGCAGGCCGGCGACCGAGGCCGCATTCTGCAGCGCGGTGCGGACGACCTTGGTTGGGTCGATAACACCGGCCGAGACCAGGTTCTCATAGGTGTCGGTCGCGGCGTTGAAGCCGAGCGTCGGATCGCCGCCGTCGAGCAGCTTGCCCGAAACGACCGCACCGTCATGGCCGGCATTGGCAGCGATCTGGCGGACCAGCGCGGTCAGCGAGCGGCGGACGATATCGATGCCGCGGGTCTGATCCTCGTTGGAGCCGGTCAGACCGTCGAGCGCCTTCGAAGCATAGAGCAGCGCGGTGCCACCGCCGGGAACGATGCCTTCTTCCACGGCCGCGCGGGTCGCGTGGAGCGCGTCGTCGACACGGTCCTTGCGCTCCTTGACCTCGACTTCCGAAGCGCCGCCGACCTTGATCACGGCAACGCCGCCGGCGAGCTTGGCGAGACGCTCCTGGAGCTTCTCGCGGTCGTAATCGCTGGTGGTGACTTCGATCTGCTGGCGGATCGCATCGGTGCGGCCCTTGATCGCCTCATGCTCACCGGCGCCATCGACGATGGTGGTGTTGTCCTTGTCGATGGTGACGCGCTTGGCGGTGCCGAGCATGCCGAGCGTGACGCTCTCGAGCTTGATGCCGAGGTCTTCCGAGATGACTTCGCCCTTGGTGAGGACGGCGATGTCTTCCAGCATCGCCTTGCGGCGATCGCCGAAGCCCGGCGCCTTGACGGCCGCGACCTTGAGGCCGCCGCGCAGCTTGTTGACGACCAAGGTCGCCAGCGCCTCGCCCTCGATATCCTCGGCGATGATCAGCAGCGGACGGCCCGACTGGACGACGGCTTCCAGGATCGGGAGCATCGCCTGCAGGTTCGACAGCTTCTTCTCGTGGATCAGGATGTACGGATCGTTCAGTTCGACCGACATCTTCTCCGGATTGGTGATGAAGTAGGGGCTCAGATAGCCGCGGTCGAACTGCATGCCCTCGACGACGTCGAGCTCGAATTCGAGACCCTTGGCTTCCTCGACGGTGATAACGCCTTCCTTGCCGACCTTCTCCATCGCTTCCGCGATCTTCTCGCCGACTTCCTTGTCGCCATTGGCCGAGATGATGCCGACCTGCGCGACTTCGGACGAGCCCGAAACCGGCTTGGAGCGCGACTTGACGTCGTCGATCACCTTGGCGACCGCAAGATCGATGCCGCGCTTGAGATCCATCGGATTCATGCCGGCGGCGACCGACTTCATGCCCTCGCGGACGATCGCCTGGGCAAGCACGGTGGCGGTGGTGGTGCCGTCACCGGCGACGTCGTTGGTCTTCGAAGCGACTTCGCGGACCATCTGCGCGCCCATGTTCTCGAACTTGTCCTTGAGTTCGATTTCCTTGGCGACGGTGACGCCGTCCTTGGTGATGCGCGGCGCGCCGAACGACTTGTCGATGACGACGTTGCGGCCCTTCGGGCCCAGAGTGACCTTCACCGCATCGGCGAGGATGTCGACGCCGCGGAGGATGCGCTCACGCGCGTCGCGGCCGAATTTTACGTCCTTGGCTGCCATGTTGGCTATTCCTTGTTTGCTTGTGCTCCCGCGAAAGCAGGAGCCTGGGGTTCTGAATACTTGGCTCTAGGCTCCTGCTTCCGCAGGAGCGCAGGAAAGGGTCAGGCGATCAGCCGACGATGCCCAGGATGTCGGATTCCTTCATGATGAGGAGGTCCTCACCGTTGATCTTGACCTCGGTGCCCGACCATTTGCCGAACAGGATGCGGTCGCCGGCCTTGACGTCGAGCGGCGAAATCTCGCCCTTGTCGTTCTTGGCGCCGGCGCCGGCGGCGACGACTTCGCCTTCCTGCGGCTTTTCCTGGGCGGTGTCGGGGATGATGATGCCGCCGGCGGTCTTCTGCTCGGCTTCGACGCGGCGAACCAGCACGCGGTCGTGCAACGGACGGAAGTTCATTGCTCTAATTCCCTCTCGGATATGGAACGTCTGGCACTCAAGCGAGTCGAGTGCCAACAGCGCGCATATGTGGAGGCGGGTGACCGGCGTCAACCGGTACGCATGGAATAAATTCAGGCCGGCAGCAGGCCGATGCGGGCGCGGATATGCCAGCGCCACAGCAGCAGGATCGAAACGACGAGCAGCCCGACCGCGAGCCCGGTCCAGATGCCGACGCCCTCCCAGCCAAGCCCGAACCCCAGAATGACCGCCGTGCCAAAACCCGCGACCCAATAGCCGAGCCCGGCGACGATCATCGGCACGCGCGTATCCTGCAATCCGCGCAGCACCCCGGCACCCACCGCCTGTGCGCCATCGACGAGCTGGAATATCGCGGCGAGCGTGAGATATTGCGTCGCCAGCGCCACCACGCGCGCATTGGCGGCGGCGTCGACGTCGATATAGGCCGAGATCAGCAATCTCGGCATCATCCAGATCATGCTCGCGGTGATCGCCATCGCGCCGATGCCAAACAGGATCGCGGCGGTGCCGGCATGCGCGATCCAGACGTGATCGCGCGCGCCATAGCCCATCCCGACCCGGATCGTCGCCGCCTGGGCGATGCCAAACGGAATCTGGAAGGTAACCGCGGCGATATTGAGCGCGACCGCGTGCGCGGCGACTTCGGCGACGCCGATCAGCCCCATCAGCAGCGCCGCGCCGCCAAACAGGGCGCCTTCGAAGAACCAGGTGAACATGATCGGCGTGCCGATGCGAACGATCTCGCGGAAGCGCGCCCATTCGGTGCGCCACCAGCGCCCGAACAGGTGGAAGCGGCGCAGCTTGCGATCGGTGAGCAGGATCAGCGCATAGGCGAGCATCATCGCGATCATCGTCACGACGCTGGCGAGCGCCGAGCCTTCCAGCCCCATCGCCGGGAAGCCACCATGTCCGAAGATGAACAGCCAGTTGGTGAGGATCGCGACGCCGAGCGCGAGCGCGGTCACCACGAACGCCCAGAAGGCGCGGTCGAGCGCGGCGGCGGTGGTGCGCATGATGCCGGCGGCGACGCCGGGCACGATCGCGAACAGGATGATGTCGAGGAAGGTGCCGGCGCGCGCCGCCACGACCGGATCCTGCCCGGCGAGCAGCAGCAGCGTCTCGCCATGCGCGAGGATCAGGATAACCGGCACCGAGCCGGCCGCGCCGACCCACATCGCCATCCGGAAGCTGCGCCGCACCTCGCGCACCGAATGCGCCCGGCGGCCAAGCTCGGCGGCGATGATCGGCGCGGCGGCGCTGGTCAGCCCGATCAGCGCGAACATCGACAGGTTGAACAGAAAGACGCCCAGCGTCGCCGCGGCGAGCTCGACGGTGCCCAGCCGCGCGACGAAGATCACATCGACCGCCGACACCGTCATCTGGAGCAGGTTGGCGCCGACCAGCGGTCCCGCCAGCCAGACGAGCGCGCGCATTTCCTCCCGAAGGGTTGCGGGCGCGGGCGCAGTGACTGCCGTGGCGGGGATCATTCCGGACATGACGCGCGCCCCTATCGATTTCGGCGGATGAAGGAAACCACTCCGTGTTATTACGATAATACAGCCGTTTACTCGCCCGCTACACTCCGGTAGCTAGGACAGCGGGGCATTCTTGGATCGGAACCTATCGTGAAGCTCGTCAAAGGCGCCTGGAAGATTCTCGTCGCGATCAAGGACTTCCTTGTCCTGGTCTTCATGCTGCTGTTCTTCACCGTCTTGTTCGCGGCGCTGTCCCACAAGCCCAATGCGGCGGGCATCCGCGACGGCGCATTGGTCGTCGCGTTCGACGGCGTGCTGACCGAGCAGCCGCGCGAGCCCGATCCCTTCGCCAATTTCGGTGGCGGCCGGGCGACGAAGGAGCTGCGCCTGCGAGACGTGCTGCGCGCGCTCGATGCGGCGCGGACCGACGACCGCGTCAAGGCGGTGGTGCTGGATATGGACCGCTTCATGGGCGGCTATCCGGCCGCGGTGAGCGAAGTCGCCGAGGCGGTCGGAAAGGTGCGCGCCGCCAACAAGCCGGTGCTGGCCTATGCCACCGGCTATAGCGACGACGCCTATGCGATCGCCGCCAATGCCAGCGAGATCTGGGTGCATCCGATGGGCGGCACGCTGTTCGCCGGGCCCGGCGGCACCAGCCTCTATTACAAGGGCCTGCTCGACAAGCTCGGGGTCAACGCGCACGTCTACAAGGTCGGCAAGTACAAGTCGGCGGTCGAGCCCTATATCCTGACCGGCATGTCGCCCGAGGCGCGCGAGGCCAGCCAGGCGCTGTACGGCTCGATCTTCAGCCAGTGGCAGCAGGGCATCGCCAAGGCGCGGCCCAAGGCCAAGCTCGCCGGCTTCCTGACCAGGCCCGATGAAGCGGTGGCGGCGGCGCGGGGCGATATCTCGCAGGCCAATCTCGCTGCCGGTCTGGTCGACAAGCTCGGTGACCGGCTCGCCTTCGGCAAGCGCGTCGCCGAGATCGCCGGCACGCCGAGCGGCAAGCCCGCGGGCAATTTCAATGCGATCAAGCTCGCCGATTTCGTGGCGGCGCATCCGGCGCCCACCGGCGGCGACGCGATCGGCGTGATCACCGTTGCCGGCGAGATCGTCGATGGCAAGGCCGGGGCGGGCACCGCCGGCGGCGACACCGTCTCTTCGCTGCTCCTCAAGGGGCTGGCGACCAAGAATTTGAAGGCGCTGGTGGTACGCGTCGATTCGCCGGGCGGATCGGCGCTGGCCTCGGAACAGATCCGCCAGGCGATCCTGCAGGCCAAGGCGCAGGGTCTGCCGGTGGTGGTGTCGATGGGCAGCCTCGCCGCCAGCGGCGGCTATTGGGTATCGACCGCGGGCGACGCGATCTTCGCCGAGCCCGATACGATCACCGGATCGATCGGCATCTTCGGGATCCTGCCGACCTTCGAGAACAGCCTCGCCAAGATCGGGGTGACCAGCGACGGCGTCCAGACGACGCCGCTGTCGGGCCAGCCGAACGTGATGGGCGGGACCAACGCGGTGACCGACCGCATCCTGCAATCGGCGATCGAGCAGGGCTATCAGCGCTTCATCGGACTCGTCGCGGGCGCGCGCAAGCTGACGCCGCAACGCGTCGACGAGATCGGCCAAGGCCGGGTCTGGATCGGCGGGGTGGCGCATCAGCTGGGTCTGGTCGATCGCTTCGGCGGATTGCAGGCGGCGATCGAGGAGGCGGCGCGGCGCGCCAAGCTCGATCCGGCCAAGGTCCATCCGGTCTATCTCGAAAAGGAACAGTCGGGCTGGCTGAAATTCTTCGAGGAAGTGACGCGTGACGATACCGGCAAGGACGATGGCTGGGCCGATAGCCCGGGCGGCGAGGACGCGTTCGCGCGGATCGCCAGTCAGCAACGGGCGCTGGTGGCGCAGGCGCTGGGCGATGCGCGGCGGCTGGCCCGGGGCGGTTCGGTGCAGGCGCGTTGCCTCGAATGCGGCGGGCTGGGACCGGTCGCGGTGCGCGCCGAGGATCGCAGCCTGTTCGAGCTCCTGCTGGCGCGTTTCGCCGGATGATCGCGATCCGGGCCGCGACCAGCGACGACGCCAGCGCGATCGCGGCGATCTATGCGCCGCACGTGCTGACCGGCACCGTTTCGTTCGAGAATGATCCGCCCGACGCGCGGGCGATGCGGACGCGGATGGCGGCGAGCGACGGTCTCTATCCGTGGCTGGTGGCGACGACTGGTGGTTCGGGGGGCGGCGAGCCGGATGGCGGAGTGATCGGCTATGCCTATGCTACCAGGTTCCGCGACCGGCCGGCATATCGCTATGTCTGCGAGACCTCGATCTATCTGACCGACGCGTCGAGCGGATCGGGGGTCGGGCGGCTGCTCTACAAGGCGCTGGTCGATACGCTGCGCGCGCAGGGCTTCGTTCACGCGATCGGCGCGATCGCTCTGCCCAACGACCGTTCGATCCGGCTGCACGAGGCGGTGGGGTTCCGCCGCGCCGGAGTCTATCGCGAGGTCGGCTTCAAGCATGGCCAGTGGATCGATGTCGGCTTCTGGCAGGCCGAGCTGAACGAACCGAGCGTGCCGCCGGTCGAACCGCGCAAGTTCAGCGACGTGGGCGTGGTGCGCGGGTAACGCGCGGCAATACTTTCGCAGGGAAATCGCGCTAGATCGGGGATATGCAGCCGCCGGTTCAGACCATCCGCATCGATCGCGCGCATAAGCTTGTCGAGGTGCATCTGTCGGGCTTCTTCACGGCGGAGGATGCGGCGTGGACCGGCGAGGAATTGCGCGCCGCGATTCTGTCACTCGGGCTCGCGCCGGGCGAGCATGTTACGCTCTATGACGCGACCGAGCTCAACGTCGCGCCCAATGCCACGGTCGAGGCGGTGAAGAGCATGTTCGCCAACCCCAGCGTGCGGCCGCTCTGGGCGCGCAAGGTCGCGATCATCACCCGTTCGGCACTGGCGCGACTGCAAATACGGCGGCTGCGCGAGGCGCGCGCCGACATCGCGATCTTCGCGGAGCGCGACGCGGCGGTCGATTGGCTGCTCGCCGCCTAGTCGATCAGGGTGTGGCGGACGATATGGTCGAAGGCCGGCGCGTTGGGCGCCGAGTCGATCGCATCATAGGCATTGTCGCCGACGCGCGGCCAGCGCGTCGAGATCGTCACCTTATTTCCGCGGCTCGAACAGGTGAAGCGGATCGTGGTCGCCACACTGTCTCACATGCGGGCAACTCGGTTGAAAGATCAATCAAGAGTCAACGGCGCTTGCGATAATGCGGCATCGCGATCTTCCAATGGATCGCGGCGCCGCGCAGCGCGAAGCCGGTGCCGGCGGCGATCAGCCCGGCCGCGAAGGGCGGCAGTCCGGCCAGGGTGAGGCCGACCTGAAGCGCGGCGGCGACGGCGGCGGCGGTGACGTAGAGCTCGGGCTGGAGCAGGATCGAGGGCTCGCCGGCGAAGACATCGCGGATCATGCCCCCTGCGCACGAGGTCAGTACCCCCATTACCGCTGCCGGAACCGGAGGAATGCCATAGCTGAGCGCCTTGGCCGCGCCGAACGCGGCATAGGCGGCGAGGCCGGCGGCATCGAGCCAGTCGAACGCGCTCGCCGTCCACCAGCGCTGGGGCGTGAACCAGATCAGCACCGCCATCGACATGCACAGCGCCGCGACGCTGGGGGCATGGACCCAGAATACCGGTGCGCCGATCAGCAGATCGCGGATCGTGCCGCCGCCGACGCCGGTGACGAGCGCGAAGAAGGCGAGGGTGATGAAGGTCAGCTCGCGCCGCGCCGCCGCCAGCGCGCCGGTCATCGCGAACAAAGCGATGCCGAACAGATCGAGCCAGGGCAGGATCGGCCCAAGGCGTGCGGCGGCGGCGATCGGGTCCATGGGCGCTTTTCCCTGTTTGGCAGTGGCGCGTCAAACGCTAGAGAAAGGCATATGGACCGCACGCCTCAGCCGCTCATCGTCATCGCCATCTGCCTTGCCGCGCTCGCCGGCTTCGTCGACGCGCTCGCTTTCACCAGCCTCGGCGGGTTCTTCGCGAGCTTCATGAGCGGCAATTCGACCCGGCTCGGCGTCGGGCTGGGCAGTGGCGGGGCCGGCGACGCGGCAATGGCGCTGGCGCTGGTGATGAGCTTCGTCAGCGGGGTGATCGTCGCCAGCGTGATCGCGCGCAGATATGCCGCGCATCCGCGCGAATCGACGATGGTGGTGGTCACCGCGCTGCTGACCGCGGCGGCGACGATGGCCACGCTCGATCCCGGCCCGGTGGTGCTGATCTTCCTCGCCATGGCGATGGGCTGCGAGAATGGCGTGTTCAACCGCGATGGCCAGGCCAGTTTTGGTGTCACCTATCTTAGCGGCACTTTGGTGCGACTGGGGCAGAAGGCCGCGAACGCGCTGATGGGCGACAGGGACCGCTGGGGCTGGGTGCCGTATCTGGCGCTGTGGCTCGGCTTCGTGTCGGGCGTGCTGATCGGCGCGGCCAGCCAGCTCCGCTGGGGCTGGGGCGCGCTATGGGCCGCACCCGTGGCGGCGGCGGTGATTACTGTTGCGCTGGGGCGGGTGCGGAGCTGAGCCAGGCTATTTCCGCACAGCTTTCATGTCGCGGCCGTTCTGGTGCATCACTGCGCCGTCGATCTTGCCGGTTGCGTCGCGCGTGAAATCGATCTGCGCATCGACGACCTTGAAGAAGAAATGGTCGGGCGTTTCGGCGAAGAGATCGAGCGCGTTCTGGCCGGTGGCCTGTGCGGTCAGCCTGGCGCCGTCGGCACGGATGGTGAAGCCGAAGCGAGGCGAAATCTCGTAAGTCCCCTCATATTGCTTGAGGGCGTCCGCGGGCAGCGTCACTGCCTTGCGCTCGCTTGGCAGTATCACCGCGCCGCCGCGCGCCAGCGTCATCAGCGACCTGCCGAGCCTGCTTGCCGCCGGGCCGTTGAGATTAGCGAGGACGATGACGGTGACCTTGCTCTCGGGGTCATAGGCGAGCCAGGAGTTGAACCCGTCGATCCCGCCGCTGTGCTCGATCGAGGTCTTGCCGTCTGCCTTCGCGACGACGATTCCGAGCGCGTAATTGTTTTTATAGGGCGTGGTGAAGGCCGTGAAGCTTTCGGGCTTGAGCATTTTGCCGCCGAACATCGCGGTCTGCCACTTCAGCAGATCATGGGTGGTCGAATAGAGTCCGCCCGCTCCCTGGGGCACGGTCATGTCGAGATAATCGGCATTGACCACGCCGCCCGATGCGGGGCTGTAGCCCGAAGCGCGGCGTGCGAGCACCGTCTTGTGGCTGTCATAGCCGCTATCGGCCATGCCGAGCGGCTTGAAGATGTTGTCGGCAACGAACGTGCCGTAATCTTGGCCGCTTGCCTTCTCGATAATCGCGGTGAGCACGACATAGCCCGAATTCGAATAGTCCATCCGCTCGCCGGGCGCGAAATCGAGTGGCTTGTCGCGGAAGCGCGCGATCAGTTCGGTGGGCGTGGTGGCGAGCGCCTTGGTCTTTCCGTAATCGTCGAAGCCGGTGAAATTGGGGATACCGGCGCTGTGATTGAGCAGGTTGCGGACCGTGACCTTGTCCCAGCTTGCCGGCGCATCGGGCAGATAGGTCTTCACCGAGGCATCGAGGCTTAGTTTGCCGCGCTCGGCGAGCAGAAGGATCGCCGTGGCGGTGAACTGCTTGGTGACCGAGCCTAGGCGGAATTTGGTGTCGCCGTCATTGGCGATCTTCCATTCGAGATTGGCCGAGCCATAGCCGCGGTCGAGCAGGACCTTGCCATCCTTGGCGACCAGCACTGCGCCCATGAACTCGCTTTTGTCGGCATCGGCGCGGACGACGAAGTCCATCCGCGCCGGATCTTGAGCGCGCGCGGGCGCCGCGGCGAGTATGAAGGCGGTGACGGCAAGTAGCAAAGCGCGCATCGAAATCCCCTTGCATGTATTATTCAACTAATACGCGTAAGGAGCCGGTGCAAGCGGCGCAAGGAGGGCGAGTGCCGACTGGCGCGCTCGCCAACGATTTTCGCCAACCGCTTGCGTGGGTCAGACGTGGATCGGCTTCCCAAGCACCGCCATCGATGCTTCCTTGATCGCCTCGTTGTGCGTCGGGTGCGCGTGACAGGTATAGGCGATGTCCTCGCTCGTCGCGCCGAACTCCATCGCCTGCGCGACCTGGGCGATCATCGTGCCGGCGGGGACGGCGATCATCCACGCGCCGAGGACGCGGTCGGTCTTGGCGTCGGCGATCACCTTCACCCAGCCATCGGGCTCGTGATTGGTCTTGGCGCGGCTGTTGCCGGCCATCGGGAACTTGCCGATCTTGACCTCGCCGCGCTCCCGGGCCTGCTCTTCAGTCAGGCCGACACCGGCGATTTCGGGCCAAGTATAGACCACCGACGGAATGATGTCGTGGTTCACGATGCCGGTCTGGCCAGCGATGTTTTCGGCAACCGCGATGCCTTCGTCCTCGGCCTTGTGCGCCAGCATCGGGCCGGGGACGACATCGCCGATCGCCCAGACGCCGGGGGTGGCGGTTCGGAAGCTGTGGTCGATCCCGATCTGGCCGCGCTGATTGACCGAAAGCCCGGCGGCTTCGAGGTTGAGACCGTCGGTATTTGGCTTGCGGCCGATCGAGACCAGCACGCAATCGGCTTCGAGCGTCTCGGCGGCGCCGCCTTTGGCGGGTTCCAGCGTCAGGGTCGCCTTGCCGCCCTTGACCGTCACGCCGGTGACTTTGGTGCCGAGCTTCAATTCCATGCCCTGCTTCTTGAACAGGCGGCCGGCCTCCTTGCGGATGTCGCCGTCCATGCCGGGGAGGAGCTGATCGAGGAATTCGACGACGGTGACCTTCGCGCCGACGCGGCGCCACACCGAGCCGAGCTCGAGGCCGATCACGCCGCCGCCGATGACGACGAGGTGGCCGGGAACCTTGGCAAGCTCGAGCGCGCCGGTGCTGTCGACGACGACCTGCTTGGCGTTATCGACTTCGACGCCCGGAAGCGGCGTGACCGACGAGCCGGTGGCGATGACGATGTTCTTCGCGCGGACCTCACGGTCGCCGACCTTGACCGAATCCTTGCCGGTGAATGACGCGCGGCCCTTGAGCCATTCGACCTTGTTCTTCTTGAACAGGAATTCGATGCCGCCGGTGAGGCCCTTGATCGCATCGACGCGCTGGGCGTGCATCGCGTCGAGATCGAGCTCGACGCCGCTGGTCTTGACGCCGAGCTTGGCGAGCTTGCCGGATGCGGCTTCCTCGAACAGCTCGGAAGCGTGGAGCAGCGCCTTGCTGGGGATGCAGCCGACATTGAGACAGGTGCCGCCCAGCGTCTCGCGGCTCTCGGCGCAGGCGGTCTTGAGCCCGAGCTGCGCGGCGCGGATCGCGGCGACATAGCCACCGGGGCCGGCACCGATCACGAGGACGTCGAAGTCGTATTCAGCCATTTTCTCTTCCTTGTTCCCCGGCGAAGGCCGGGGCCCAGTACCGAGACGGAATTTGGTGAGCGTCTCGCGTAGTTACAAACTTCATTCCAACTGGGCCCCGGCCTTCGCCGGGGCACCGTTGGGTTTCGGTCAAATCACAAATCGATCAGCAGCCGGGTCGGATCCTCGATCGCGTTCTTGAGCGCGACGAGGAAGGTGACCGCCTCGCGGCCGTCGATCAGGCGGTGATCGTAGCTGAGCGCGAGATACATCATCGGGCGGATGACGATCTGGCCGTCGCGGACGACCGGGCGCTCCTCGATGCGGTGCAGGCCAAGCACGGCCGACTGCGGCGGGTTGATGATCGGGGTCGACATCAGCGAACCGAACACGCCGCCGTTGGAGATGGTGAAGGTGCCGCCCTTCATCTCTTCCATCTTGAGCGTCCCGTCCTTGGCGCGCTTGCCGAAATCGCCGATGGTCTTTTCGATGCCGGCGACGCTCAAATCCTGCGCGTCGCGGATCACCGGGACGACCAGACCCTGCGGCGCGGAGACCGCGACCGAGATATCGGCATAATCGTGATAGACGATCTCATCGCCTTCGATGCTCGCGTTGACGCTGGGGATATCCTTCAGCGCCATCACCGCGGCCTTCACGAAGAAGCCCATGAAGCCGAGGCGGACGCCGTGCTTCTTCTCGAACAGATCCTTGTATTTCGCGCGCGCTTCCATGACCGCGGTCATATCGACATCGTTGAAGGTGGTGAGGAGCGCGGCGGTGTTCTGCGCGTCCTTGAGGCGGGTGGCGATGGTCTGGCGCAGGCGCGTCATCCGCACACGCTCTTCCTTGCGGCCGCCCGAGGGCGTGGCCGCGGCGACGGGAGAGGCGGCCGGTGCCGGCGCGGGCGTCGCCGGCTTGGAGCTGGCGGCGGCGACCACGTCTTCCTTGGTGATGCGGCCGTCCTTGCCGGTGCCCTGCACCGTCGCCGGATCGACGCCATGTTCGAGCACGGCGCGGCGCACCGACGGGGAGAGCGCGGCGGCCTCGACTTCGCGGACCTGCTCGCTGGGGCCGGTCTGGCTGCCGTTGGTGGCGGGGGCTGGCGCGGCGGGCGCCGAGGCGGGTGCCGCAGCCGCGCCGCCTTCGCCGACGGTGGCGATGACGGCGCCGACCGAGACGGTGTCGCCGACCTTGACGAGGTGATCGCCCATCACGCCCGCGACCGGCGAGGGCACTTCGACCGAAACCTTGTCGGTCTCGAGGGACGCGATCGGCTCATCGGCCTTCACCAGATCTCCGGGCTGCTTGAGCCACTCGCCAAGCGTCGCTTCGGTGATCGATTCGCCCAGTACGGGAACGGTAACGTCGGTCATATCATGCCTTCCGGGTACGGCGGATTTCTTCGCGGACATTGTGGCCAAGCGCATCGGCGACGAGCGCGCCCTGCTCGGCCTGGTGGCGCTTCATCAGGCCGGTCGCCGGCGACGCGGCGGCGGCGCGGCCGGCGTAACGCGGGCGACGCGGCTTGATCCTGGCGTCGATAATGCACTGTTCGATCAGCGGCTCGACGAAGAACCAATAGCCATTGTTCTTCGGCTCTTCCTGCGCCCAGACCACCTCTTCGAGGTTGCCCATCTTCTTGAGGCGCGCGGTCAGCGGCTCGCCCGGGAAGGGATAGAGCTGCTCGATGCGGACGATCGCGGTGTTCTTGTCGCCGGCGGCGTCACGGGCTTCGATCAAGTCATAGGCGACCTTGCCGGTGCACAGCACGAGGCGCTTCACGTCCTTGTCGGCCGGAGCCGAGGGATCGGAGAGGATGCGGCGGAACTGGCTGTCGCCCTGGAACTCGGCCGCGCTGCTGACCGCCAGCTTGTGGCGGAGCAGCGACTTGGGCGTCATCTGCACCAGGGGTTTACGGAAATTGCGGCGCATCTGACGGCGCAGCAGGTGGAAATAATTGGCCGGCGTCGTGATGTTGGCGACCTGCATATTGTCCTGCGCGCAGAGCTGGAGGAAGCGCTCGGGGCGCGCCGAGCTATGCTCGGGACCCTGGCCTTCATAGCCGTGCGGCAGCAGCATCACCAGGCCGTTGGCGCGCAGCCACTTGGCTTCGCCCGAGGCGATGAACTGGTCGATCATGATCTGCGCGCCGTTGGCGAAATCGCCGAACTGCGCTTCCCAGAGGACCAGCGTCTTGGGATCGGCGCCGGCATAGCCATATTCGAAGCCGAGCACGCCATATTCGGAAAGCGGCGAATCCAGCACTTCGAAATTGCCGTGCGGGATCGTCGCGAGGGGCACATATTTATGCTCGTCGGTCTGATCGACCCAGACGGCGTGACGCTGCGAGAAGGTGCCGCGGCCCGAATCCTGACCCGACAGGCGGACGCCATAGCCTTCCGAGAGCAGCGCGCCGAAGGCGAGCGCCTCACCGGTGGCCCAGTCGAAATTCTCTCCCGACCTGAACATCTCGCGCTTGGCGTCGAGGACGCGACCGAGGGTCTTGTGGATCTGCAGCCCTTCGGGAACTTCGGTCAGCGTGCGGCCAAGGCTGTCGAACAGCTTCTTCTCGATGCCGGTATCGACGCTGCGGCGCGCGGTCTCGCCATCGGCGGGGGCGCCGAGGCCCGACCAGCGTCCGGCGAACCAGTCCGCCTTGTTCGGCAGATAGGCCTTGCCGGCCTCGAACTCGCCTTCGAGCAGATCGGTGAACTGCTGGACTTTCTGCGCGGCAAAGCCTGCGTCGATCACGCCCTGCTCGACCAGTCGTTTGGCGTAGATCTCGCTGACGCCGGGGTGGTTCCTGATCTTGGCGTACATCAGCGGCTGGGTGAAGCTCGGCTCGTCGCCTTCGTTATGGCCGAAGCGGCGATAGCACCACATGTCGATGACGACGTCGCGCTTGAAGGTCTGGCGATATTCGGTCGCGACCTTGCAGGCGAAGGTCACGGCTTCGGGATCGTCGCCGTTCACATGGAGGATCGGCGCCATCACTCCCTTCGCGACATCGCTCGGATAGGGTGAGGAGCGCGCGAATTGCGGGCTGGTGGTGAAGCCGATCTGGTTGTTGATGACGAAATGGATGCAGCCGCCGGTATTGTAACCGCGGATGCCCGAGAAGCCGAGGCACTCCCAGACGATGCCTTGGCCCGCGAACGCCGCGTCGCCATGGATGAGGACGGGCAACACCTGGGTGTGTTCCGCCAGATCGCCGCGGACCGTCTGAAGCGCGCGGACCTTGCCTAGCACGACGGGATCAGCGGCTTCGAGGTGCGAGGGATTGGCGACCAGCGACATATGGACGCTGACGCCGTCGAACTCGCGGTCGGTGCTGGTGCCCAGATGATACTTCACATCGCCCGAACCGGCGACGTCATCGGGGTTGGACGAGCCGCCGCCGAACTCGTGGAAGATCACCCGGAACGGCTTGGACATGACGTTGGCGAGCATGTTGAGCCGGCCGCGATGGGCCATGCCGTAGACGATCTCGCGCACGCCGGTGGCGCCGCCATATTTGATGATCGCTTCCATGGCGGGGATCATCGATTCGCCGCCATCCAGGCCGAAGCGCTTGGTGCCGACATATTTCTTGCCGCAGAAGCGTTCCCACTGCTCGGCTTCGATGACCTTGGAGAGGATCGCCTTCTTGCCCTCGGGCGAGAACTGGATTTCCTTGTCCTTGCCCTCCATCCGATCCTGGAGGAAGCGCCGCTCCTCGACATCGGCGATGTGCATATATTCGAGGCCGACATTGCCGCAGTAGTTGCGGCGCAGGATGTCGACGATCTCGCGGACGGTGCCCCATTGCAGGCCGAGCACGCCGCCGAGATAGACCGGGCGATCGATATCGGCGTCGGTGAAGCCATGATATTCGGTGCGCAGATCGGCGGGCAGATCCTGGCGGGCGAGGCCCAGCGGATCGAGATTGGCGGCGAGATGCCCGCGCACCCGATAGGTGCGGATCAGCATCATCGCGCGGATCGAATCCCCGGCCGCCCTGGCGATATCGTCCTGCGACGGCGGCGCCTTGGGCGCGGCTGCCGCCCCACCGCCCTTGGCGGGCTTGGGCGCGGGCTCCATCTGCGTCGGATCGAGCGCGGCGGTGAGCGCGTCGGTTTCGGTCGGCGGCCAGTTGGCCTGCTTCCAGCTCGGGCCCTGGGCGCTGCCTTCGAGCCCCTCGAACCATGTCCGCCAGCCGGCCTCGATCGAAGCCGGATCGGCCTTGAAGCGCTTGTACATGGTCTCGACGAAGGCCGGGCTTACGCCGCCCGCGATATCGTCGAAGTCGAGGCCCTCATAGCCCATCGGTCACATCCAATCGTTAGTCGAACGCGCGCGATACACCGCGCGCATTAACCATTTACCCCTTGAGCACTTCCAGCAGCGTCTCACCGAGCAGCGAGGGGCTGGCCGAGACGCGAATGCCGGCGGCTTCCATCGCCGCGATCTTGCTTTCGGCATCGCCCTTGCCGCCCGAGACGATCGCGCCGGCATGGCCCATGCGGCGGCCCGGAGGCGCGGTGCGGCCGGCGATGAAACCGGCCATCGGCTTCTTGCGGCCCTTCTTCGCCTCGTCGATCAGGAACTGCGCGGCCTGCTCCTCCGCATCGCCGCCGATCTCGCCGATCATGATGATCGACTTGGTGGCGTCGTCGGCGAGGAACAGCTCGAGCACGTCGATGAAGTTGGTGCCGTTGACCGGATCGCCGCCGATGCCGACCGCGGTGGTCTGGCCCAGGCCCGCATTGGTGGTCTGGAAGACGGCCTCATAGGTCAGCGTGCCCGAGCGCGAGACGACGCCGACCGAACCCTTCGAGAAGATGCTGCCGGGCATGATACCGATCTTGCACTCGCCGGGGGTCAGCACGCCGGGGCAGTTCGGGCCGATCAGCCGCGACTTGCTGCCCGAAAGCGCGCGCTTGACCTTGACCATGTCGAGCACCGGAATGCCCTCGGTGATCGCGACGATCAGCGGGATCTCGGCATCGATCGCCTCGAGAATCGAATCGGCGGCGAAGGGCGGCGGCACATAGATCACGCTGGCGTCGGCGCCGGTCTTGGACTTGGCCTCGGCGACGGTGTCGAACACCGGCAGGTCGAGATGGGTGGTGCCGCCCTTGCCGGGGGTGACGCCGCCGACCATCTGCGTGCCATAGGCCAGCGCCGCCTGGGTGTGGAAGCTGCCGGTCTCGCCGGTCATGCCCTGGGTGATGACCTTGGTATTCTTGTTGACGAGAATCGACATTCAAAACCCTCCAATGGCCTGCGAGACGAGGATCACGCCGCTAAGCCCCAATTGCTTGGCGACAGCTTCGTCCTTGGGCATGTAATTCAATTCAAAAGTCCGGCCATCGACCCATGGCTCCCACAGGAAGCGCGTGCCGCCGGCCACAGGCATCAATCCGCTCGTGGACGGCTTGCCGATCCAGCGTTCGACGACGGCCTCGTCGATCGCGCCGGGCGCATCGAAATCATAGACGCGGCAGCCATTGCCCCAGAAGCCGCTCTTATCCTCGTAGCGGCTGACGACGAGGAAGACCTGACGGACACCGACCGTGTGGCGATAGCGCGCGCCGAACATCGTGCCGTCATCGCCGACCGCGTCCCGCCCGAGCTTTTCGAGGTGCCAAAGCCGTGGGTCGGCGTCCTCGGCGATTTCTTCCCAGCCGCCCTTGGCCGCCTCGGCCTTGGTCTTCTCGAAATCCTCGACGTGCGCGCAGGGCGCGGCAAAGGCTTCGAGCAACGCCGTGCCATCGGTTGCTCCCGCGAGCAGCAAGGCGGCGGCGAACAGCATCAGCCGAGCGAGCTATCGATGCCCTTGCACGCGACCAGCAGTTCCTTGACCGCATCGACCGAAACCTGAAGGTTGGCCTTGGCCTCATCGTTGAGCTCGATCTCGACGATCTGCTCGACGCCGTCCTTGCCGATGATCACCGGCACGCCGACGTACAGGTCATCGACGCCATACTGGCCGGTCAAGTGCGCGGCGCAGGGGAGCAGGCGCTTCTGGTCGTAGAGATAGGCTTCGGCCATCGCGATGCCGCTGGTCGCGGGGGCGTAGAAGGCCGAGCCGGTCTTGAGCAAGCCGACGATCTCGCCGCCGCCCGAACGGGTGCGCTGGACGATCGCGTCGATGCGCTCCTGCGTCGAGCGATCCTGCTTGATGAGATCGGGAATGGGAATGCCCGCGACGGTCGAATATTCGACCACCGGCACCATCGTGTCACCATGGCCGCCGAGCACGAAGCTGGTGACGTCCTTGACCGAGACCTTGAATTCCTCGGCGAGGAAGTGGCTGAAGCGCGACGAATCGAGCACCCCGGCCATGCCGACGACCATGTGGTGCGGCAGGCCCGAGAATTCGCGCAGCGCCCAGACCATCGCGTCGAGCGGGTTGGTGATGCAGATCACGAACGCGTCGGGGGCGTTGGCGGCGATGCCTTCGCCGACGGCCTTCATCACCTTGAGGTTGATGCCGAGCAGATCGTCGCGGCTCATGCCGGGCTTGCGGGCGACACCGGCGGTGACGATGATCACGTCTGCGCCGGCGATGTCGGCATAATCATTGGTGCCGGTGATCTTGGCATCGAAGCCCTCGACCGGACCGCACTGCGAGAGATCGAGCGCCTTGCCCTGCGGCACGCCTTCGACGACGTCGAACAGGACGATGTCACCAAGACCCTTGAGCGCGGCGAGATGGGCGAGCGTGCCGCCAATGTTACCAGCGCCGATGAGTGCGATCTTCTTGCGGGCCATGAGAACTCCTTGCTCGTGCCGACACGCGCGAGGCCGCACCCCACGCGAATTTCGCGCGCGGCTTAGGCCGATTGGCCGCATGTCGCAACCTCAGAAGGGTGGAGCAATCGGATTATCTTTGCGACTAATTCGCAAGTGCAATAAAGGGTGATTTCTGGCGCGACGGGGCGGCGCGTCGCGAAAAACGCGCGGGCGGGATCTGGCTGCCGTTCAGCGGCTGGCGGCGCGGCGCTTGTACGCCTCCGCCAAAACGAAGAACGCCGCCTTGCGAGTGCCGGTCTCGGAGATCAGCCCCTTGCGGTTCCAGCCCTGCTGATAGACCGGGTGTTGGCGCCGCGGCGAGCGGAAGTCCTTGAGGATCCACGGCGATAGACCGGCGAGGAACGGTACCTTCTCCGCCATCTTCAGCGTCTGGCGATAATATTCGGCCTGGAATTCCTCGCTGAACTTGTGCGGATCCTGGTCGCCGTCATGGAAGCCGGCCAGCGCGTCGGCGCCGAATTCGGAGAAGATCAGCGGCTTCTGCACCGGCGTGCGCCATTCGAAGCCCGGCAGCGTCATCAGCGCGTCGTCCGAATACCAGCCATTATAGGTGTTGATCGCCATCACATCCAAATCGCCAACCAGCGGATCGTCGATCGTCATCACCTTGCCCTCGCGCTTGCTAAGCAAGGCGGCGGTTACGAGGCGGCTGTCGTCCAGGGCGCGGACATCGCCGATCAGCGTGCGCAGGAATGTGTTGCGCGTGTCGCCGACCGGTGTCTCGTTGGAGACGCTCCACAGCGCGATCGATGCGCGGTTGCGGTCGCGGCGGATATTCTCGGCGAGCATCGCGCGGGCGTCGCGCAGCGTATCGGGGTTGCTCCAATCGACGCGCCAATAGACCGGCACCTCGCTCCACACGAGCAGACCGAGCTCGTCGGCCATGCGGGTCATCACCTCGCTGTGCGGGTAATGCGCCAGGCGGACGAAATTGCCGTTCAGGCCCTGCTTGATCTCGGTGAGCAAAGCGCGGGCGGCAGCGGGCGTGATCGCACGGACCGGATCCTTGCCCAGCTCCTCCTCGTGCATCGAGATGCCGCGCAGGAAGATGGGCTGGCCGTTGAGCAGGATCTTCGTGCCGCGGACTTCGACGGTGCGGAAGCCGATACGGTCGGCGAGCACATCCTCGCCGCTGGCGACGCTGACATCGTACAGCGCCGGGCTCTCAGGGGACCAGCGCTTGAGGCCTTTGGGCGCCGCCACATCCGCTTCCCATTGTCCGGCCGCGTCGGTGCGGCCTTCGAGCTTGAGGCCGAGCGCTGGGATGGCCAAGCGGATCGCCGCACCGGCCCTGGCCGGCCCGTCGAGTTGCGCCGAGATCGCGATCTTGCCGTCACGGGTCAGGCGTACAAAGGCGTCGTCGACATAGGTTTCCGGCACCGCGATCAGCGTCACCGAGCGGGTGATCCCGCCATAGGTCTCCCAATCGGTGACCGGCGGCGGGACATCGGCATTGGTGCGGACGCTGTCGACGCCCAGCGTGATCTGGTTGTTGCCGGGCCGCAGGAGCGCGGTAACGTCGAAGGCGAAGGGGGTGAAACCGCCGCGATGACTGCCGACATGCTTGCCATTCAGATAAACATCGGCGGCATAATCCACCGCGCCGAAGCGGAGGAACACGCGTTTGCCGTCCGCCGGCGGATCATAGACGAAACCGCGCTGGTACCAGACCAGTCCCTGATACAGCCGCATCTCGGGTGCATGGCCGATCCAGCTGCCCGGCAGATGCGTCACCGGCGATTGCTGCATGTCGAATTCGAACCATTTGGCCGGATCGGCATCGGCGACATCCTTCTGGACGATATCCGCCCAGCGCCGCGTGCTCTCGCCCGGAGGGCCGCCATGGAAGCCGGCGACACCGTCACGATAGGGATCGATCGACCAGTGCCATGCCCCGTCGAGGCTGGTCGAGGGCCGCATATCGGCGGCGGCGAGGGTTTGCGCGGCGGCGGGGAAGGCGAGAAGAGTCAGCGCTGTCATCAGCGCGGCGATGCGGGCGAGCGGCTTCATCCTTCCCCTCCTGTAATTTGCGTCAGGCTTAGCGCTCGCCGTGCCCCTCGGCCAGATATTCGTCCGAGCGCATCTCCATCAGCCGGCTGACGGTGCGATCGAATTCGAAGCGGCCATCGCCGGCTTCGTAAAGATGCTCGGGCTCGGCATCGGCGGCGGCGAGCAATTTGACGTTGTGCTCGTACAGCGCGTCGATCAGCGTCACGAAGCGCGCGGCTTCGTTGCGGTTCTCGGGGCCGAGCCTGGGAATACCGACCAGGATCACGGTGTGAAAGCGGCGGGCGATGGCGAGATAGTCCGCCGCGCCGCGCGCCTCGCCGCATAGCCGCTTGAACGAGAACACCGCCACGCCTTTCAGGCACTTCGGCACATGGATCTCACGTCCGCCCTGCACCGGCAGATCGCATGCCGGAACATGATCGCGATCCTCGGGGGGATAATCGGTCAGGCGAAAGAAGGCGGCGGAAAGCTGCCGGGTCGCTTCGGGGCCGTTGGGGACGAGCCAGGTTTGCATGCTGCCAAGCCGGTCAAGCCGGTAATCGACCGGGCCATTGAGCGCGAGCACGTCCATCCGCTCCTCGATCAGCGCGATGAAGGGCAGGAACAGCTGGCGGTTTATCCCGTCCTTGTAGAGATCCCGCGGCACCCGGTTCGAGGTGGCGACGATCGTCAGGCCATGGCGCATCATCTCGGTGAACAGCCGCGACAGGATCATCGCGTCGGCAGGATTGTTGACCACCATCTCATCGAACGCGAGCAGGCGGATGTCCTCGGCCAGTGCTTCGGCAACCGCGATGACGGGGTCCGCCGTTTCCTTCTTGCGCTCGTCGTTGAGGCGGGCATGCACCTCGATCATGAACTCGTGGAAGTGAACGCGGCGCTTGCGGCGGATCTGTACGCACTCGAACAGCAGGTCCATCAGCATGGATTTGCCGCGCCCGACTCCGCCCCACAGATAGACGCCGCGCGGCGCTTCGGGCTGGCGGCCCAATGCGCGCCACAGGATGCTGCCTTTCTTGGGCACGGCTTCGAGGTGGGAAGCGAGGATATTGAGACGGAGCGCTGCGGCTTCCTGCTCGGGATCGGCGCGAAGCTCGCCCGCCGCAACCAGCTCGCGATAGCGTTCGAGAACGCGTGTCATGACGCCGGCTTGCGGATCGTGCCCGAGAAGCTGGCGATGGTCGCGCCTTCCTGCACGATCAGCCCGCGCAGGAACAGGAAGCGCCGAGTCTCGCGCAGCAATTCCACCCGCGCCTCGACCGCGCCGGTCGGCACCGGCGCGCCGGCGATGAACTGGGCGGAGAGGTCGAGCGTCGCGGCGGTGCCTGCGGTCAGCACGCCAAACGCGCGTCCTGCGGCGAACAGGGCCATGTCCATGAAGCCTAGCAATGCCCCGCCATGGACATCGCCGCGCAGGTTCGAATGCATCTGCTTGGGACTGAAGCGCACCCGCGCGATACCGTCCTCAACCAGCACCGATAGCGGCCCGAAGATCGAGTTGAACCGCGTCGTATCGGTCAGCGACCAGCGCTTCCAGCCGGGAAGATCGGGATCGTCCTCGAAAACGAAACGGTGTCCGTCAGCCCTGTTCGAGTCATTTGGGCTCAAAGCGTGCGCTCGGCTTCCATCTTCTTGATCTCGGCGATCGCCTTGGCGGGATTGAGACCCTTGGGGCAGACGTTGGCGCAGTTCATGATCGTGTGGCAGCGATAGAGGCGGAACGGATCCTCGAGCTGATCCAGACGCTCGCCGGTCATCTCGTCGCGGCTGTCCGCCAGCCAGCGATAGGCCTGGAGCAGGATCGCCGGCCCCAGGAACTTGTCGCTGTTCCACCAATAGCTCGGGCACGAGGTCGAGCAGCAGGCGCACAGGATGCACTCATAGAGGCCGTCCAGCTTCTCGCGCTGCTCGGGGCTCTGGAGCCGCTCCTTGCCGGAAGGCGTGGTGCTGACCGTCTGCAACCAGGGACGGATCGAGGCATATTGCGCATAGAAGTGCGTGAAATCGGGGACCAGATCCTTGATCACGTCCATGTGCGGCAGCGGGGTGATCTGGACCTCGCCCTTGATGTCCTCGATTGCCGTCGTACAGGCGAGGCCGTTGCGGCCGTCCATGTTCATCGAGCATGATCCGCAAATGCCCTCGCGGCACGAGCGGCGGAATGTCAGGGAGCTGTCGATCTCCGACTTGATCTTGATCAGCGCGTCGAGGACCATCGGGCCGCATTCGTCGAGATCGATCTCGAACTTGTCGTAGCGCGGATTTTCGCCGGTATCGGGATCGTAGCGGTAGATTTTGAAGGTCTTGGTACGCTCGGCGCCCGGTGCCGCTTTGTGCACCTTGCCCTTCTTGTTGATCTTGCTGTTCTTGGGCAGGGCGAATTCGGCCATCACGCGTTCCTTGTGCTGGCTGCGCGATAGCCAATCGGGGCGGGCGGCTCAACCTCCTATGATGCGGTGCCGCAAAGCCCGGTGTGTTTGGCAATGCTAAATCACGTCGAGCACCAAGCCGAGATCGCGCGCCTGCAAGGCGTCAATATACCAATTCGACGGCGCTCGCTGGCAGACCTCCTCGAAGGAGACGCGCGAACCGACGACGATCGCGCGGAAGCCTTCCTCCTCGATCCGCACCGATTCCTCGATCTCGTGCAGCGTCGCCTTAAGCGTGGCCACGCAGGACTTGAGCGGGCCCGAGACCTGGATCGTCTTGTCGATGATCCGCTCGTGCAGCATCAGCCGGGTGCCGCGCGTCAGGAAACGCTTGTCGACCGGGAAGCTCGCCATGAACGTCGCGCCCGCCGAATAGACCGCGACCTTGCCGAGGAAGAGCATCTCGCGGCCGGTATAGTCGCGCATCAGCCGCAATTCGTCACCCATCAGCCGCGCGACTTCGGGATCGCCGCCGAGCGTGGAGAGCGAGACGACCAGTGGGCCCTCGCGGGGCGCCTTGGCGAGCTGCTCGCGGAAGCTGGCGTACATCGCCTGATCGACGGTGCCCGAGAGACTGATGTGCGGCGTGCCAAGCAGCGGATAGTGCGTCGCGCGGCCTGAAGCTGCGCTGGAATAGGGTGTGGGGGCGGGAGCATGGGCCGGTTCGGTCATGGCCTGCGCAACCGGCGCGGGGGCCTGCGGTTCCGCGAAAACAGGACGGGGCAGCGATTCATGTCTGGGAGCGGGGCCCAGCGCCGCCCGCTTCGCCTCGCGCTTCTCCAGCATCCGCCGCACCACGAACGAGAAGCCGAAGGTGATCAGCGCGCCCAGAACGATCTGGATCAGCCGGTTCTTGAAGCCGCCGGGCAACATCTTCTCGACGGCGGCCGGGATCTGGTGCTCCAGATCGCCCGGGATCAGCCGCTCGATGAGCGTTTCCTGGCGCTCGGCCATGTGGCTATCCGCCCTTGAGCGCGTCGGTCGCCGGGCGGCCGACCGGCTGGCTCGCGGTCTTGGGCATCCGCGCCTCGAGCGGGACCAGCCAGGTCGAGACCTTGTCACCGATGCTCACCTGCGGGTTGCTCGGCTGCAGCCGCGCCGCGCCTTCCCAGTCGCCGATCAGCCCGCGCGCCTCGTCGGATGCCTTTTCCAGCGGCTGCGCTTTACGCAGGCCATGGTTGATCATCGCGTCGCCGAAGAAGGTCCAGTCATTCTCGGCCATGCAGCCGAACGACGGACGCTCGGAGGAGGCGGCGGTGAACAGCGCGGTAGTGTCGCTAGATACCGCCGGCACGAAGATCCCCGAATAGCAGGCCGAGAGGATCAGCACGCGGTTCTTGATGCCGAGTCCGTCGAGGATGCCGGCGAGCCGTGACGGGGTGAGGATGCCGAAGCCCTCGTCGCCGTCATGATAGGCGATGCCGACCTTGGCGCCATGGCTGGTGGTGTAGAGCACCAGCACGTCCTGCTGCTTGTCCATCAATTCGGCGACGCGGGCGAGGGCGAGGGTCAGGCTGGTCAGGCTGCCGGCCGGAAGCTCGCTCGGCGCGGCGCCGCTGGAGCCGCCGAGGACGATGGTGCGCCCCTTGGCGTCATAGCGCGCGCCGAGCACCTTGCCGGCTTCGCGCGCCTCGCGCCCGAACACCGGATCGCTGTCGAGCGCGATCGAGACGACATAGGCATCGACCAGCTTGGGCCGTTGCGGCTGGAGCGCGGCGAGCGCGGCGGCCAGCTTGCGGCTGTCGGCGAGCATCGCCGCGGGCGAGCGCCCGCGTTGGAGCTCGGGACCGAATTCGAGATCCTCGGCGCTGCCGGCAAGCGGCGGATAATCCACGGTATGCTTCGGCGCCTGATATTGGGCGAGCGCCGGGGACGCGACAGAGGCGGCAAGCGCGGCAAGCAACGCGAACAGAAAACGCATGGTCGGAACTGGCCCCCCGGATTTGGTTAACGTCAGTCTCTCCTGTGCGGGGGCGGAGTCAAGCGATTGGGAGTGACTATGGGTCCGATTGCGGGACCGTGCCTTCGCGCGGTGCGAGCAAGGCAGCGCGAGTGGACGCCAGAAGATAGACTATGATTACGCTCGAAGGAGCAGTCAGATCGGATGAGAGGATCGACAGCGCCGCTATCATCACTACGCTCAGCATGGCGCCACCAAAGACAATCGTGACACCCCATGAGCGGACCGGCCAGCCTCGGTTCCAATGCATTAGTGGTACCGGTAAGGCTCCGAAACCAGTGCTTATGAATATGCCGATCAGCGTCAGTATCGGGGTAAGGACCGTGAGGCTTACGCCGAGACCGGTGATCGGAATACCGATCGAATCGGCGCATACTGGGAAATATCGGCGGTCGAGATCAAGCGAGAGGCCGTGGATAATGCCGGGCACATAACTGAGCAGCGCTACGATGCCGAGAAGAAAGTACATCCAGCGATTTGCGGGTGTCCGAAACCATGGCCGCTCCGGTGCGCCGATCCGCAATGCCAGCACCAGCGCTGCGGTGGTGAGTGCGGCCGCAGCGACGGCGCTGCCGGCATTCATCAAAGCATAGTGCCAGCCGAACAATGCAAGGTACCGGTCACCCGCTGCGTGATCGACGCGTGCCGCCGGCGTGCACCATGCGTCGAACGCGGCGAACGCTTGCTCATAGGGTACCGTGTAGACCGGCAGGCTATGCCCATAGGCAGTCAGCGCGAGGCCGGTGACCGCCAACGCTACGCAGGCAAGCACCGTCACCCGAAAAGAAATTGACCGCATTGCCGCTCTCCTTCGAGGCGGCATTGCAACACTCGGTGCCGTCGGTAATGAGCGATCGATGAGCAAAGTCTGAGGCGCGCGAGCGCGCGGTCAGCCCGTCCCCTCAATAAACCCGCTTCTTCGGCTTGATATACTCGATCGCGTCGGTGAGCGTGTAATCATGCACCGGACGGTAATCGATGCCGGTCTTGCCGCCGGTACCACCCCAGCCGTCGAAGGTCGCGACGGTGTGCTTCATCCACTTCTTGTCGTCGCGCTCGGGGAAGTCCTCGTGCATATGGGCGCCGCGCGATTCCTTGCGGTTGGCGGCGCACTCCATCGTCACCACGGCCTGGCCGATCAGATTGTCGAGCTCGAGCGTCTCGACCAGATCGGTGTTCCAGATCAGCGAGCGATCGGTGATGCCGACATCCTGGAAGCTCTGATAGACCTTGCCGATCTTCTCGACGCCTTCGGCCAGCAGCGCGCTGTCGCGGAACACGGCGCAGTTGCGCTGCATCGTCTTCTGCATGTCGGCGCGAACCTGCGCGGTGGGCAACGAGCCCTTGGCGTTGCGGAAATGGTCAAGGCGGGTGAGCGAATATTCCTCGGAATTCGCCGGCAGCGTGTTGTGCGGCGTGCCGGGCTTGAGGATTTCCTTCAAGCGGAGACCCGTGGCGCGGCCGAACACGACCAGATCGATCAGCGAGTTCGAGCCGAGGCGATTGGCGCCGTGGACCGAGACGCAGGCAGCTTCACCGACCGCGAACAGGCCCGGGATGACCGCATCCGGATTGCCGTCCTTATTGTGGACGACCTCGCCGTGATAATTGGTCGGGATGCCGCCCATATTGTAATGGACCGTCGGTACCACCGGCAGCGGCTGGCGGGTCAGATCGACGCCGGCGAAGATCTTGCCGGTCTCGGTGATGCCGGGCAGCCGCTCGTGGAGGATCTTGGGGTCGATATGATTGAGGTGAAGGAAGATATGGTCCTTCTCCTTGCCGACGCCGCGGCCCTCGCGGATCTCCATCGCCATCGAGCGTGACACAACGTCGCGCGAAGCCAAGTCCTTCGCCGACGGAGCATAGCGCTCCATGAAGCGCTCGCCTTCGGAGTTGGTCAGGTAGCCGCCTTCGCCGCGCGCACCCTCGGTGATCAGCACGCCGGCGCCATAGATGCCGGTCGGGTGGAACTGGACGAACTCCATGTCCTGCAGCGCGATGCCGGCGCGCAGCGCCATGCCGTTGCCGTCGCCGGTGCAGGTGTGCGCCGAGGTCGCCGACTGATAGATGCGCCCGCCGCCGCCGGTGGCGAGCACCACCGCATGACTGCGGAAGCGATGGATCGAGCCGTCTTCCATGCACAGCGCGATGACGCCGCGGCAAACCCGTCCGTCCGGGCCATCCTCCATGATCAGGTCGAGCGCGAAATATTCGATGTAGAAATCTGCGTCGTACTTCAGGCTCTGCTGGTAGAGCGCGTGGAGCATGGCATGGCCGGTGCGGTCGGCCGCCGCGCAGGTGCGCTGCACCGGCGGGCCTTCGCCCATATTCTGCATATGGCCGCCGAACGGGCGCTGATAGATCGTGCCATTGTCGTTGCGGCTGAACGGCACGCCGGCATGTTCCAGCTCATAGACTGCGGCCGGCGCCTCGCGGACCATATACTCGATCGCGTCCTGATCGCCGAGCCAGTCCGAGCCCTTGACGGTGTCGTACATGTGCCACGACCAGTGATCGGGCGAGTTGTTGCCGAGGCTGGCGGCGATGCCGCCCTGCGCCGCCACGGTGTGGCTGCGCGTCGGGAACACCTTGGTGATGCACGCGGTCTTGAGACCCGCTTCGGCGCAGCCCATCGTCGCGCGCAGGCCGGAGCCCCCGGCGCCGACGACGACCGCGTCATAGGTGTGATCGATAATCTTGTAGGCGGACGACATCAGATCGCTCCGGCGGTGAACGCGGTCTTGAGGATCGCGAAGATCGCGGTCGTGGCGGCGGCGAGGGTGAAGAAGTTGAGCAGTACGAGGAACACGATCCGCGTCTCGTCATGCTGATAATCCTCGATCACGACCTGGAGACCCAGGCGGAAATGATAGAAGGTCGAGACGACGAGCAGGATCAGCGGCACCGCGACGGTGGTCTGGCTGGCCCAGCCATGGATCGTTTCCCAATCGTGCGCCGGCAGCAGCGCGATGCTGAGCACGAACCACAGGACGAGGATCAGGTTCGAGCCTGCGGTCAGCCGCTGGTGCCACCAGTGATGCGCGCCCTCATGCGCCGAGCCGAGCCCGCGCACGCGGCCGATTTCGGTTCCGTCACCCATTGCTCTTCTCCAGAATCCAGACCCAGAAGGCCGCCGTGGCGACGACCGAGAACACGAAGGTGACCATGGCCGTGGTCTTGTTGCCCTTCAGTTCGAAATTGGCGCCCTGATCGAGGAACAGGTGGCGCACGCCCGATGCCATGTGCTGGAAGAATGCCCAGGTCAGGCCGACGCCGACGATCCAGCCGATGGCGTTGAGCTTGCCCGAGCTGTAGGTGAACGGGTCGAGGAAGCCCGCATAGGCCGCCGGGCCCGAAGCGGTGGCGGTCAGCCACCATACGAACAGGATCGTGCCGAGCGTCGCCATGCCGGTGCCGGTGGCGCGGTGGATGATCGAGACCGCCATGCCGGGTCCCCATTTCCAGATCGTGAGGTGCGGCGAAAGCGGGCGCGCTTCGTTGCGGACGTTGGCCAAATGGCGTTCCTTTCGGGTCGTTGCCGCTTCCTTAGTCTGCCCTTCCGCCGATGCAAGCCGGGATGCTCGCCAGCTCGTCTTGGCTAACCGGGTCTTAACCAGTTCGGCGCATAGCTTTCCGCAACGGATCGAGTGGCTTGCCCGCTCGCGCGAAGGGAAACCCTGTGACGACTGCCGCCTCCATTGCCAGCCTGCCCGCGCCCGGCACCATGACCGCTCGCATCGACGTAAGCTCGCGCCTGCGCATTTTCGATTTCGAAGGCTCGCTGATCGCCAGCAGCCGCGAGGTGTGGAACACGCTCGAGCCCGAGATCCAGGCGGTCTCCGGCGCCTATTGGCAGCAATGGCTGCGCTGCTTCGCCGATGAGAGCAGTTGGGCCCCCGACGATACTCAGAAGATGATCGATGTCGGCGCGGTGTTCCTCAAGAATCGCTTCCTCGATACTTCGGGCACCGCCTGGGTCGAATCGATCGAGCGCTCGGTCGCCGCGGCCTATGCCAAGGATGTGCCGCCGATGGCGCTCCTGTCGATGATCAGCGCCAGCGATCGCGCCGCGCTGGAAGTGCTGATGCGCCGTGTCGGTACCGGCGATCCCAAGCTTCCCGTGCTGATCGACACGCTGATGCGGCTCTCGGCGCTCGAAGGCGACATCACCGTCGAAATCTACAACATGTACCGCGAATATGGCGCCCAGACCGCGCGCGACGTGCTCACCGCCGATTTCCGCGACTCGATCGGAGCCACCGTCGAGCGGGCATCGCGCGAAGGCGATGCGCTGCGCATCCAGGCCGTCCACACCTCGGCTTCGGCGCGTGGCATGCTTGGCAAGGCCAGCGAGGTTGCCGCCGCCGCCGAGCAATCGGCGGTTGCGATGCGCGAGGCGGCATCGACGGCGGCGGGCCTGATCCGGGCCATCGAGGACGCCCGCATGGAAGTCGAGGCCGCTGCCGAGATCGCCACCCGCGCGTCGGGACAGGCGGGGGCTGCGGTCGGCACCAGCGAGGCGCTTTCCGATCATGCCAAGTCGATCGAATCGATCCTCGGCCTGATCCGCGACATTGCCGGGCAGACCAATTTGCTCGCGCTCAACGCGACGATCGAGGCCGCCCGTGCCGGTGATGCCGGCCGTGGTTTCGCGGTGGTCGCGCAGGAAGTGAAAAGCCTCGCCAACCAGACCGCGCGCGCCACCGACGACATCGCCGCCAAGATCGCCGCGATCCAGTCGGCGACGCGCTCGACCGTCGAGACCAATGTCTCGATCCGCGAGACCGTCAGCGAAGTTCAGGAAAGCGCCCACCGCATCCGCAGCGCGATGGAGATCCAGGCGCAGACCGTGACCGCGATCACCGCCGCCGTCGATGAGACCGCGCTCGCCGCGGATTCGATGTCGGCGACGATCGGTGCGATCCGCGAGGACACCGAATCGGTTGCCAGCGAGATCGATCGGGTCGGACAGGGCTTCGCCGCCCTCGACGGCCAGCTCGCCAGCCTCAAGACCAGCGCCGGCGACTTCGTCGCCAAGGTCGCGGCGTAAGGGAGATTATAGATGATGGGTAAGCGCGAACCTGGGCATTGGACCGGCGGAAGCCGTTCGGTGGCCGATCATCGCCGCGAATATGACTGGGATGGCGCGATCGAGCCCGGCTGCCGCGAGATCTGCAAACTGGTCGGCACGCGTCAGCGCGAGATCGCCGAAGGCTTCTGGCGGCATTACAAGGCGCTGCCGGCGAGCGCACCGGTGCAAGGGATCCTCGATAATCCCGAAAGCTATGAAGAGCAGATCGCGCGGGGCACGATCTACGGCACGCTCAAGTTCGAGAAGCCGTTCAGCGAGGAATGGGTTGAGATGGTGTGCGGCTACGCCGCCGAGACCTATCGGGCCGGGATTCCGCTGCCGGCGGTGATCGCCGCCTTCTCCTATGCTCATAGCGAGACGATGCGCGTTCTGCGCGAGGAGCTGAAGGGCGATGCCGAGACGCTCGGCCGGCTCTGCGACGTCGTGCAGCGCATGGCGATGGCCGAGGCCGACCTGATGGCGGGTCATCTCGGCGCGCGCGACGCCGCCCAAGCCGACGAGGATCGCCGGGGCCGTTCGATCGCATTCCAGGCGAGCATCGCCGAATCGATCCAGAGCGCGACCGAAGCCGGCAACCGTATCCGTGTCCAGGCGCAGGGCGCGTCGAGCTCGGCGCGTGGCATGCTTGGCAAGGCCAGCGAGGTTGCCGCCGCCGCCGAGCAATCGGCGGTTGCGATGCGCGAGGCGGCATCGACGGCGGCGGGCCTGATCCGGGCCATCGAGGACGCCCGCATGGAAGTCGAGGCCGCTGCCGAGATCGCCACCCGCGCGTCGGGACAGGCGGGGGCTGCGGTCGGCACCAGCGAGGCGCTTTCCGATCATGCCAAGTCGATCGAATCGATCCTTGGCCTGATCCGCGACATTGCCGGGCAGACCAATTTGCTCGCGCTCAACGCGACGATCGAGGCCGCCCGTGCCGGTGATGCCGGCCGTGGTTTCGCGGTGGTCGCGCAGGAAGTGAAAAGCCTCGCCAACCAGACCGCGCGCGCCACCGACGACATCGCCGCCAAGATCGCCGCGATCCAGTCGGCGACGCGCTCGACCGTCGAGACCAATGTCTCGATCCGCGAGACCGTCAGCGAAGTTCAGGAAAGCGCCCACCGCATCCGCAGCGCGATGGAGATCCAGGCGCAGACCGTGACCGCGATCACCGCCGCCGTCGATGAGACCGCGCTCGCCGCGGATTCGATGTCGGCGACGATCGGTGCGATCCGCGAGGACACCAAATCGGTCACCAGCGAGATCGACACGCTCCAGCGCGACGTGACCGAAGTCGATGACAAGCTGCACCGCCTGCGCGACGCGGCGGACAGCTTCTCGAGCAGCGTGGCGGCTTAACCAACCCAGCGCTCCTGCGAAAGCGGGAGCCCAGGATCGCAATGGTAACGCCAATGGCCCTAGGCTCCCGCTTTCGCGGGAGCACGGGAGCGGCTAAGCGCAACCGATGGCCACCCATATCCTCCTGACTGGCAGCAGCCGCGGCATCGGCGCGGCGATCGCGGACTCCTTCGCGAACGATGACGTTCGCCTGATCGGTCACGGTACCAGCAGCGGCATCGCCGCCGATTTCGACAGCGCCGGCGGCGCCGGGTCGCTGTGGCAAAAGGCCCTCGATGCGCTCGATGGCCGCATCGACGTGCTGATCAACAATGCCGGCATCTTCGAAAGCAACCCGATCGCCCAAGACGATGCCGCCTGGGTCGCCAATTGGGAGCGGACAATGCGCGTCAATCTGACCGCCTCCGCCGAACTCTGCCGTCTCGCCATCCTCCATTGGCAGAAGGGAAAGCGCGGCGGCCGCATCGTCAACATGGCCAGCCGCGCCGCCTATCGCGGCGACTCGCCCGCGCACTGGCATTATGCCGCATCCAAGGCCGGCATGGTCGGCATGACCAAGTCGATCGCCCGCGGCTATGCGAGCGACGGCATCCTCGCCTTCGCGATCTGCCCCGGCTTCACCATGACCGGCATGGCCGAGGAATATCTCGCCAGCCGCGGCGGCGATAAATTGCTTGCCGACATTCCCTTGGGCCGCGTTGCCGAAACCGCTGAAGTCGCCACGCTGGCGCGCTTCTGCGCGCTGGAGGCGCCGCCATCGATGACCGGGTCGGTGCTCGACATCAACGGCGCGAGCTATGTGCGTTAATTTGCGCGGCTCCCGCCGTGCCGCGACAACAAGGATTCCGCGATGAGCAGCTGGAAGCTCACACTCCCCTGCACCCGCGACGAGGCCGAGGCGATCGACGCCGGCGAAATCGATCTCGATCCGGCACCGGTGCTGCTGACCAGCGAGACGATCGCCGACGATCCGGAAAGCTGGCAGCTCGAAGCCTATTTCGACGGCAAGCCCAATAGCGGCATGATCGATGCGGTCCGGCGGCTGGTGCCCAGTTCCGCGGCGGTGCGCGCGGCGCCCGAGAAAATTCGCGATCAGGACTGGGTGACGCTCAGCCAGTCGGGGATCGAGCCGGTCCATGCCGGGCGCTTCTATGTCCACACCGAAACCAACAAGGGCGTGGTGCCAGCTGGCGCCAAGGCGTACCGGATCGATGCCGGCCTCGCCTTCGGCACCGGCACCCATGAGACCACCTCAGGCTGCCTGATCGCGCTCGGCGACCTCGCCGCGGCGGGCAAGCGCTTCGACAATGTGGCAGATATCGGCACCGGCACCGGCCTGCTCGCCTTTGCCGCGATGCATCTTTGGCCGCGCGCCTATGCGACCGCATCGGATATCGATCCACGCTCGATCGACGTGACGGCGGAGAATGCCGGGTTGAACGGTGTGGCTCTGGGCGGCGGTCGCGGTGCGCTGTCGCTGGCGGTCGCGCCGGGCCTCGAACATCCGCTGCTGATCGGCCGCGCTCCCTATGATCTGATCCTCGCCAACATCCTCGCCGGCCCGCTCACCGAATTGGCGCCGACGATCGGCATGGCGCTGGCGGAGGGTGGGACGCTGGTGCTGGCTGGCCTGCTGCACTCGCAGGCCGAGACGGTGGCGCGCGCCTATCGCCGCCAGGGCCTGCGTCTGGTCGCCCGGATCGACCGCGGCGACTGGCCGACGCTGATTCTGGCAAAGCGCCACCGCTTCGGCGCGGATCGCGTGACGCGCATGAGCCGCGGCAAGGGCGAGGCGCCGGGGTTCGGAAGCTGGTGAGCTAAAGCTGCTCAGCCTCTGCCAGTAGCCGGCGAAGTACCGCCTTGCCTTCATCATCTAGAGGCAGATTAACCGCCAACGACTTGAGGCGGATGGCATCCAATGTTCGATCTCTGATCGGTATCGAGATGAAGTCGTCCCAATCCCACTGGCCGCTGTTGCCATCGAGAAAGTCACGCAGCGCGTTGGAAACTTGTCGAGGCGTGAGATCGGCGCGCCCCAAACCAGCGAGCCATTTCAGCACTTCGCATTCGCATATGCCTGCGTCCCCCGCGTGATCACGCGATCTTCCGGCAGGATCGTCGCGATCGGGATATCCGGCTGTGCGAGCAGCTCGCGATAGAGCGGCGCGAAATCGGTCTCGACGGTGACGCGGAGCAGCTCGTCGAAGTTCGGGATCACGAAATAATTCTGCTGGAAATCGTCGATCCGGTAATCGGTGCGCATCACCCGCCTGAGATCGAAGCCGATCCGGTTGGGGCTCGGATCCTCCAGCGCGAAGATGCTCTCGGCGAAGCTCGATACGATCCCCGAGCCGTAGATGCGCAGATCGCCCTCTTCCTCGATCAGCCCGAACTCGACCGTGTACCAGTAAAGCCGGCCGAGCTGCTTGAGCGCGCCCAGCTCCAGCGCGCGATTTCCGCCGCGGCCATAGGCTTCGAGATAGTCGGCGAACACCGGATCGGCGAGCATCGGCACATGCCCGAACACGTCGTGGAAGACGTCGGGCTCCTGGATATAGTCGAGCTGATCGGGGCGGCGGATGAAATTGCCGGCGACGAAGCGGCGATTGGCCATGTGATCGAAGAACACATCGTCGGGCACCAGACCCGGCACCGCGACGACCTGCCATCCGGTCAGCTTCATCAGCCGCTCGGACAATTGCTCGAAATTGGGGATGCCGCCGTTCGACAGCTTCAGCGCGTCGAGGCCCTTCAGATACGCCTTGCTCGCGCGGCCGGGGAGCAACTTCGCCTGACGCGCGTAGAGCGTATCCCAGGTGGCGTGTTCTTCGGCGGTGTATGCGTCCCAATTCTGCGGAATCGTCCAGTCGGCGGCCGAGCCTTCGGGAGGACGATCCAGTACGTGGGTGGTTTCAGCCATCGGCAAGGCATAGCATGATCGCGACAAGTACCAAATGATACGGATCATGACGCGAACCCTGGACAGGCTTTTGCCGAGCACCGCCGCCGAGCCGCCGCCCAAGCTGGCGATCGCGCTCGAATGGCCGCGCGCGGCGTGGACGCTGATGCGGCTGGCCGGGAGCAGCTGGGCGAAGGATTTGCCGCCCGGCGACGGCCGCCCGGTGCTGGTGCTGCCGGGATTGTTCAACACCGATCGCTCGAACACCGCGCTGCGGCACATGCTTCGCAAGCTCGGCTACCGCGCCTATGGCTGGGGGCTGAAGCGCAATCTCGGCGTGCGCACCGTCGGCAACGAGAATGAGCGGCTGATCGCGCGCATCGCCGCGATCCATGCCGAAACCGGCGAAAAGGTCACGCTGATCGGCATCTCATTGGGCGGGATCATGGCCCGGCTGGCGGCGCATCGGCATCCCGAGCTGGTCCGCGAAGTCATCACGATCAGCTCGCCCTTCGCCGGGCCGCCGACCGCGACCAATGTCTGGCGGCAGTTCGAATGGCTGACCGGCGAGAAGATCGGCGACGCGGCGGTGATCGCCCGGCGCGAGGAAGCGGGACGGCCTCTGCCCGTGCCGGCGACGGCGATCTGGAGCCGCAGCGATGGACTGGTCAACGGCCTGATCTGCCGCGAAGCCGAAGACGGCAATGCCCGTGCGATCGAGATCAGCAGCAGCCATTTGTTCGTGCAGATGAAGCCGGAAACGCTGCGCGCGGTGGCGCGAGTTTTGGCTGGTCGGGCATGCGCTCCTGTGGAAGCGGGAGCCTAGTCACGGGCGAGAAGGCTGGTGGTCCCGGGCTCCCGCTTTCGCTGGAGCACCAGGATCAATCGTCGCCGCGCCTGTGCTTGCGGTCCTGGCGCTGCTTTTCCTTGAGCTCGGCGTCTTTCCACCGGGCGTCCTCGTCGGCGGCGCGGCGCGCCTTGCCTTCGGCGGCTTCCTTCTTGCGCATCTTCTTGCCGTAATTGCGGTCGGCTTCGCTCTGGCTGGTCGTCGCCCAGTCGACGCCCTGACTGGCCGCCTTCACCGGCAGCGTCGCGACATCGACGAGTGTCTTGGCGATGCAGCCGCCCGCTAGCAGCGGCAAAGCCATGATCAGTGGTAACAAAATCTTGCGCATGTCAGCCCCTCACTTCGCGGGCGTCCGGAAGGACTCGCGCGCCTGGGCACCGATATAGGGGTAATCCGTGAAGAAACCGTCGACGCCCAAGCCGATGAAAAACCGGATTTCCTCGAGCAATCGGCCATGCTCGGCGGGGTCGGTTCCCGTGCGATAGGCGAGGTTGAGAAACGCGTTCTCGGCGCGGAAGGTCCAGGGATGGACCTTGAGGCCCGCGGCGTGCGCATCGGCGATCAGCGTCGTCGGCTTGTTGTCCGCGGCAAGAATCTGGGTCAGCTCGGGGCCAATGCCATAGGCGTAAGCCGCGATCTGCTTGAGCGCCGCTGGCTCGGCCATCTCGCGATAGGTGGCGTAGGAACCATCGGCGGGCGCGGTCGCCGGCTTGATCAGCTGGATCAGCCTTACCTTTGTTTTCTGGTGCAGCGCCTTGAGATTATTGACCTCGAACGACTGGATGAACACCGGCGCATCGGCGCGGTCCCAGCCCGCCTTCTTCAGCGCCGCGAGCAGCTTCGGCTCGATCGCCAGGCCCAAGGCCGCGAAATAGCTCGGGTGCTTGGTCTCGGGATAGATGCCGATCGTCCGTCCGCTCTCGGCGCCGGCGCGCTTTGCGAGGGCGATGACTTCCTCGAGCGTGGGGATCTCGGCCTGACCATTATATTGGGTGTTGGCCGGGCGCATCTGCGGCAGCCGCTCGATCGCGCGCAGCGTCTTCAATTCGGCGAGGGTGAAATCCTCGGTGAACCAGCCGGTTTCCTTGACCCCGTCGATCGTCTTGGTCGTCCGCCGCGCCGCGAATTCGGGATGCTGGGCGATGTCGGTGGTTTCGACGATATTGTTCTCGTGGCGAACGACGAGGTGCCCGTCTTTGGTTGGCACCAGATCGGGCTCGATATAGTCGGCACCCTGTTTGATCGCCAGCTCATAGGCCAGCAGCGTATGCTCGGGCCGCTCGCCGCTGGCGCCGCGATGGGCGATCACCAGCGGGCCGGTTTCCATTTTGTGCTCGGCAGTCGTCGCGCAGCCCCCCGCAGTCAGCCATGCCGCCATAATCAACGATCTCGCCAGTGCCCGCATCACGCGCTAGTCGATAGCGCATATCTGTGACGGGAGCGAGGCGAAGCGTGGCCGAAAACGACTGCGTGATCGCCACCGCGCGCTCCGCCGGCACGCCGCTCGATATCGGCACCGATCCCGCCAGTGGCATCAGCGCGATCGGCGTGGGCGGCTTCGTCAATCGTTACGATCCGCCGCGCCGCCTGCTGATCGTCGGAGCGGTTCAGATCGCCCAGTCGCTGACCGGCCTCGCCCGCGAGCTCGGGATAAAATGCACTGTCATCGATCCGCGCGGGAGATTTTTGACGCCCGCGCGTTTTCCTGATGTGACACTCGACGACCGCTGGCCCGACGAGGCCGTAACCGCCCTGAGACCCGACCGCGCCATTGAAGGCCCCGCCGGGCTCTATCCAGGCGTGATCGGCCCAGCCGAGATCGCCTTGTCGATCGCCGCCGCGATGGTACGGAGCTTCCATGGTCGAGCCTGAGAATGTCGCCCTGGTGCTGCTTGCCGCCGGCCGCTCACGGCGCTTCGACGGCGACAAGCTGAACGAGCAATTCCTCGACAAGCCGCTCGCCTACCATGTCGTCACCGCGCTCGCGAATATCCCTTTCTGCGCGCGGATCGCGGTGGTCTCTGACACCGGGCTCGACTTCGCGGCATTGGGATATGCGGTCGTCCAGAACCCCGATCCCTCGCTCGGCCAGGCAGGTTCGCTGTGCCACGGGGTGACGCGTGCGAAGGAATTGGGCTGCGACTATGTGCTGGTCGCGCTCGCCGACATGCCCCGCGTCACCGCCGCGCACATCATGCGGCTGTTCGATGCCGCGAACGGCCCCGACACGATCGTCGCTTCCAGCGACGGCGTCCGCCCGATGCCGCCGGCACTGTTCGGCAAGGACCGCTTCGACGAGCTGCTCGATCTCGACGGCGACGACGGCGCACGCGAACTGATCAAGGCCGGGCGGCATGTGGTGACCACCCCCGCCGAACTGGTCGATATCGACACCCGTGAGGATCTGGAGGAACTGCGCGCTCTCTACGGCCTGCCGACCGACGGCAAATGAAAAGCAAATCCTCCCCCGCTGGGGGAGGATTTAATCGTCACTCGTGCCGCAACGCATCGATCGGGTTGAGGCTCGCCGCCCGCCGCGCCGGGAAATAGCCGAACACCACGCCGATGATCGCCGAGATCGCGAAGGCGATGACGTTGATCTGCACATCGAACAGAAACGGCAATCCGCCCGCGATCGACAGCCCGATCACCGCCAGCTGCGCCAATAACAGCCCGATCACCCCGCCGAGCATCGCCAGCACCACCGCTTCGACCAGGAACTGCATCAGCACCTCGCTCGCCACCGCGCCGATCGCGAGGCGGATGCCGATCTCGCGGGTCCGCTCGGTCACCGACACCAGCATGATGTTCATGATGCCGATCCCGCCGACGATCAGGCTGATCCCCGCCACTGCCGCGACGATCTGGGTCAGCAGCGTCGTCGTGCCGGTCAGCGTGGCGCTGATCTGGGCCGTATCGAAAATGTTGAAATCATCCTGCTTGCCGCCCGAGATGTGGCGCCGTTCGCGCAACAGATCGGTGATCCCGGCCTGGACCTGGGCGCTGTCATAATCGGGATCGGTGCCGACCAGCATCAGCCGTATCTCGCGATTTCCCGTGAAGCGGCGCTGGACCTGCTTGATCGGCATGATCACGACATCGTCTTGATCGCCGCCGAACCCGGCCTGGCCGCGCGTCGAGAGGATGCCGATCACGTCGCACGAGATGCCGTTGATCCGCAGCCGCTGGCCGACCGCGTCGCCGCCGTTGAACAGGTTCTTGCGCACGGTGTTGCCGATCACGCACACGCCCTTGCCGGCCTGTTCCTCGGCCCGGTTCCAATAACGGCCATCGACCAAAGGCCAGGGCTGGACGCGGAAGAAGTCGAGCGTGGTGCCGTTGACCGTCGTCGTGGCGTTGGCGCCTTCGTGGATCGCGGTACCGCTGGCCTGGGCCTGCGGCGCCACCGCGGTGACGCCGGCGATCTGCTCGCGCACGGCCTGCACGTCCTGCTCGTCGAAATTGGCCGGCTGCGGCCCGCCGCCGCCGCGTCCGAACCCCTGGCCCGGGCGGACCTGGAGGATGTTGGTGCCGAGCGCCGAAATACTCTGCTGGACGGCGGCGGTGGTCGCCTTGCCGAGCGTGACCATCGTCACCACCGCGGCGACGCCGATGATGATGCCGAGCGCGGTCAGGATCGAACGGAGCTTGTGGCGCAGGATCGAGCGCAGCGCGAGCAGGAAGGTGGTACCGAACATCAGGCCGGCACCTTGTCATTGTGTTCGATCCGCTCGACCAGCCCGTCCTTGAAATGCACCAAAGTCCGCGCGAACGCCGCCATCTCCGGCTCGTGCGTCACCATCAGCACGGTGATGTTGCTGGTCTTGTTGAGGTCGGTGAGCAATTCCATGATCTCCACCGAACGCTCCGAATCGAGATTGCCGGTCGGCTCGTCCGCCAGCAGCACGTCGGGATTGGTGACGATCGCCCGCGCGATGGCGACGCGCTGCTGCTGCCCGCCCGAAAGCTCGGCCGGGGTATGATCCCACCATTTGTCGAGCCCGACCTTCTCCAACGCCGCCATCGCCATGTCGCGCCGCTGTGCCTTGGCATCGCCGCGATAGACGAGGGGCAGTTCCACATTCTCGAGCGCGGAGGTACGCGCCAGCAGGTTGAAACCCTGGAAGACGAAGCCGAGATATTTCCGCCGCATCAGCGCGCGCTGGTCGCGGCCCAATTGCTCGACATGAAAGCCCTTGAACAGGAACTGCCCCGCCGAAGGCACGTCGAGGCAACCGAGGATGTTCATCGTCGTCGACTTGCCCGAACCCGACGGGCCCATCACGGCGACGAAATCTCCCGCCGCTATATCGAGATCGATGCCCTTCAGCGCCTGGAACTGCGTCGCACCCTCGCCGTAAACCTTGGTGACGCCCTGCAGCCGGATCAGCGGCGGCTCATTGTCCGCCACGCTGACCTCCGCCCTGACTGCCTTGCGCCGAGCCGCCACCCTGGCCCGGGCTGCCGCCTTGGCCGCCCTGGCGCCGCTTGCCCGATCCGCTCTTGCCGCCGCTGTTCGCGGCAAGCTGCCCGGTGATGACCTTCATGCCGGGCTTGAGATCGCCCCCGGTCACTTCGGTCATGGTGCCGTTGGTTTCGCCGATGATGACCTTCACCGCCTGCGGCTTGCCGTCTTCGCCGAGCACATAGACGGTCTGTTCGCCGCCACTCGATACCGTGGAAGTGCTCTCGCGATTGCCACGGCGGCGCGGGCGGCTGGGGACCAACGAACCGGCGATGCCGCTCTTGCCGTCGCTCGCGCCCGCTCCATCGGTGGCGGCTGGCGTGAAGCGCAGCGCCGCATTGGGCACGAGCAGCACATCGGGCTTGGCCTTAGTGGTGATCTCGGCGGTCGCGGTCATGCCGGGACGCAGCTTGAGATCTTGGTTGGCCACGCTCAGCGTCGCGCCATAGGAGACGACCTGATTGGCGGTGGTCGTGCTGCTAGTCGCGCTGGCCGCGCTCGCGGTCAGGTTCGATCCGACATCGACGCGGGTGATCGTCGCCGGGAAGGTCTTGCCCGGAAAGGCGTCGACGGTGAAGGTCGCGGTCTGGCCCTGCTGGACCGAACCGACATCGGCTTCGTCGATCGACACCTGCAATTTCATCGCCGACAGATCCTCGGCGATCACGAACAGCACCGGCGCGTTGAGCGATGCGGCGACGGTCTGGCCCGGCTCGATCTGGCGGACCAGCACCACGCCGTTGACGGGCGAACGGATGACCGCCTTCGAACGCTGCGTCTGGTTGGACGACAGCGCGGCGCGTGCCGAGGCGACATTGGCCTGCGCCGCCCGCTGCGACGCGACCGCGCGCTGCACGGCGGCCCGCGCTTGCTCCATCTCGACCTTGGCGGGAACGCGCCCGCCCGACAGCCGGCTGACTTCCTCGAGCCGCGCCAATTGCGCCTGCGATTCCGAAACCGTCGCCGCTGCCTGTGCCACCTGCGCGATATTGGCGTTCAGCGCGGCGGCGCTTTGCGCGATCGCATCGTCGAGCCGCGAGGTGTCGAGCAATGCGATCGGCTGGCCCTTCACCACCCGGTCGTTGACGTCGGCGGTCACGCTGACCACCAGGCCCGAAAGTTCGGAGCCCACCGTCACCTGATTGGTCGGTGCCAGCTTGCCCGTCGCTGAGACGGTCACCGTCAAATTGCCGCGCGCAACCTCGGCGGTCGAATAGCGGACCTCGCTGGAGGTGCCGAACAGCTGCCAGCCCAGCAGCGCCAGCAGCAGTACGCCGGCTCCGATCAGCACCCATTTCAGGTAGCGACGCCACCATGGCACGGCGGGCGTGCCAAGGAATTCGTCGAGCTTCTTTGCGTCAGTTGCCATTTGCGGGAGCCTGTTCGGGAGCGGCCAAGGGAGCGATGGGCGTGACATTGCTGTCCCATCCGCCGCCCAGTGCGAGGTAGAGTGCGATCAGCGCAGTCGATTGGTCGGCCTGCGCCTGGGAAATGCCGTTGCGCGCCGAGAGCAGGCTGCTTTCGGCCTGGTTGAGCGTAGTGAAATCGGTGAGGCCCGATCGGTATTGCAACCGCGCCAGCAGCGTCTGGTTGTTGGCGGCATCGAGCGCGACGCGGAACTCGGCCTCGCGCGCCTGCGCCGAATGCAAAGCGACGATCGCATTCTCGATATCCTCGAGCGCTGCGAGCACCGTCTGCTTGTAGCTCAGGAACGCGCCGTCGGCGGCGGCCTCGGCCGAACGGACCTGGCTCTGGCGGCGCCCGCCGTCGAAGATCGTCTGGGCGATGTTGGCAAACAGCCGCCCGCTGATCGCATCGAAGATCGTCGATAGCGCCCCCCCGCCGCCATCGAGGCTGCCGCCGATCGAGAGCGATGGGTAAAGCTGCGCCGTCGCCACGCCGATATTCGCGGTGGCGGCGGCAAGACTGCGCTCGGCGGCGCGAACGTCGGGGCGGTGGCGCAGCGCATCGGCCGGGATGCCGGTCGCGACATTGGCCGGGCCGCGCGGGATCGGCCTGGCAGCCTCGAGCTCAGCCTTGAGCGCGCCCGGTGCCTGTCCGGTCAGCACGCCGAGGCGCGAGACGAAGCTGTTATAGCTGGCTTCCAGATTGGGAATCGACGCGGCGGTCTGCGCGCGGCTGGCCCGCGCCTGTTCCTGATCGAGCGAGGAAACCAGACCCGCCTGCACGCGGAAACCGGCGATCTCGAGATTGTCGTCTGAAATCGCAAGCGCATCGCGGGCGTTGGCGAGATTGGTTTGCGCCAGCCGCGCCAGCACATAATTGCGCGCGGTCTCGGCCTGCACCGAGATCAGCACCGCCGCATAGTCATACCCGCTCGCTTCATATCCGGCGCGAGAGGCTTCGACGCCGCGGCGCACGCCGCCGAACAGATCGACCTGATAGCTGGCGTCGCCGCCGATCGAGAAACTGGTGCCGCCACCGCCGGGCCCGGTGATCGCCTGGCTGTGCGAGGCGCCCGCCCCGGCGGTGATCGCCGGTAACAGGCTCGCGCGCGATTGGGCGAGCGACTCACGTGCCTGCCGCAGCCGGGTCACCGCCAACGCCACGTCGAGATTGTTGGCGCGGGCGCGATCGACCAGGCTTGCCAGCATCGGATCGTCGAATTTGGTCCACCAATGCGTCAGGTCTTCCTGGGCTTGGCTGTTGGCCTTGACCGAATAATTGTCCGGCACGCCCAGCTCGGCGGCGGCGCGCGGGCGATAGTCCGGCCCCGACGAGCAGGCGGCGAGCGGCATCGCAAGTGCGAGCGTCCAGGCGAGAGGGCGGTTAAGCATGACCTGCTAGATGGTTTCGCAAGCGGTTCTGTTCCACCAAAACATTGTCGCAGTTTGTCGCAGCGCTTGCGCTTGCGCGATTTGTCTCCGCGCTTCTATCAGGGGCGGGCAAGGAGAGCCCAATGTCTGACAGTGTCTATCCCGTTCCCGAAGAATGGGCGCGTAACGCGCGTGTAGACGCCGCCGGCTACGAGAAACTCCATGGTCGCAGCCTGGCCGATCCCGGCACTTTCTGGCTGGAACAGGCACGGCGGCTTGACTGGATCAAGCGGCCGGAGATCGCTGGCGATTGGTCGTTTGACGAAAACGACTTCCGCATAGAATGGTTCGCCGACGGCAAGCTCAACGTGTCGGCGAATTGCATCGATCGGCACTTGGCGAAGCGCGGTGATACGGTCGCGATCCTGTGGGAGCCCGATGAACCGTCGGAAGCGGCGCGCAGCTATACCTACCGCCAGCTGCATGCGGAGGTTTGCCGGTTCGCCAACGTCCTGAAGGGACAGGGTGTCCAGAAGGGCGACCGCGTCACGATCTACATGCCGATGATCCCCGAGGCGGCGTTCGCGTTGCTCGCCTGTGCGCGGATCGGCGCGATCCATTCGGTGGTGTTCGGCGGCTTCTCGCCCGAGGCGCTGGCCGGGCGGATCACCGATTGCGACAGCGGCGTCGTGATCACCGCCGACGAGGGCCGGCGCGGGGGCAAGAAGGTGCCGCTCAAGGCCAATGTCGATATGGCGGCCAAGCACGCCCCGGCGCTTGAGAAGGTGATCGTGGTCCGCGCGACCGGCGGCGATGTCGCGATGCAGCCCGGCCGCGACGTCTGGTATCACGAGGCCGCCGCCGCGGTCTCCGCCGATTGCCCACCCGAGCTGATGGGCGCCGAAGACCCTTTGTTCATCCTCTACACCTCGGGATCGACCGGCAAACCCAAGGGCGTGCTCCACTCGTCGGCCGGCTATCTGCTATGGGCGAGCTACACCCACGAGCTGGTCTTCGATTACCGCCCCGGCCAGATCTACTGGTGCGCCGCCGATATCGGGTGGGTCACCGGTCACAGCTACATCGTCTACGGTCCGCTCGCCAATGGCGGCACCACGCTGATGTACGAAGGCGTCCCCAACTGGCCCGATGCCAGCCGCATCTGGCAGGTGGTCGATCGCCACCAAGTCGAGATACTCTACACCGCCCCCACGGCGCTGCGCGCGCTGATGCGCGAGGGCGATCAGTACGTCACCGCCACCTCGCGCAAGAGCCTCAAGCTGCTCGGCACCGTCGGCGAGCCGATCAATCCCGAGGCATGGCGCTGGTATCACGAGGTCGTCGGCTCGGGGGCCTGCCCGATCGTCGATACCTGGTGGCAGACCGAGACCGGCGGCCAGATGATTAGCCCGCTGCCGGGTGCCACCGCGCTCAAGCCCGGCTCGGCGACGCTGCCATTGCCCGGTATCGATCCCCAGATCGTCGATGCCGAGGGCAACGTCCTGCACGGCGCCACCGAGGGCAATCTCTGCATCGCCCGCTCCTGGCCCGGCCAGATGCGCACCGTCTGGGGCGATCACGCCCGCTTCTTCCAGACCTATTTCAGCACCTATCCCGGCAAATATTTCACCGGCGACGGCTGCCGGCGCGACGAGGACGGCTATTACTGGATCACCGGCCGCGTCGACGACGTCATCAACGTCAGCGGCCACCGCATGGGCACCGCCGAGGTCGAGAGCGCGCTTGTCCTGCACCCCAAGGTCGCCGAAGCCGCGGTCGTCGGCATGCCGCACGACATCAAGGGGCAGGGCATCTATGCCTATGTGACGCTCAACACCGGCATCGGTTCGTCCGAAGCGCTGCGCAAGGAACTGCGCGACTGGGTCCGCACCGAGATCGGCCCGATCGCCACCCCCGACGCGCTGCAGTTCGCGCCCGGCCTGCCCAAGACCCGCTCGGGCAAGATCATGCGCCGCATCCTCCGCAAGATCGCCGAGGGCGACGTCTCCTCGCTCGGCGACACTTCCACCCTCGCCGACCCCGCCGTCGTCGACGATCTGGTCGCCAACCGCGTGACATGAGCAATATGCGCCTCCGCATCGTCGAGGGCGACATCACCCGTCTCCGCGTCGATGCGATCGTCAATGCTGCCAATTCCTCACTGCTCGGGGGCGGCGGCGTCGATGGCGCGATCCACCGTGCCGCCGGCCCCGAACTGCTCGACGAGTGCCGCAAGCTGCGCTCGCTCGGTGGCTGCAAGACCGGTGATGCCAAGCTGACCAAGGGCTACCGCCTGCCCGCCGGGCATATCATCCATACCGTGGGGCCGGTCTGGCAAGGCGGGGGCAATGGCGAACTGGAACTCCTCGCCTCCTGCTATCGCCGCTGCTTCGAGATCGCCCGAGCGCAAGGGTTCCGCACGCTGGCCTTCCCGGCGATCAGCTGCGGGGTCTATGGCTATCCTGTCGCGGCCGCGACGGCGGTCGCGGTCGCCGAGGCCCGCATTGCGCTGGCAGCCGACCCCGCGCTTGAAGTGACTTTCGCGACCTTCGGTGCCGAAATCACCGATGCGTACAAGAGCGAGCTCGCCATCTGAATCCCGATTGCGGCTGGCATGTAAACACGATCAAGATCCTGCTGCTCGCGGGCAGCGCTTTGTTGTCATCCACAGCGCTGGCGCAGACCGCGCCGAACGGGCCGCGCTTTGGCAGCTTCGGCGTCGATCTTAGCGCCAGGGGCCCCAGCATCAAGCCGGGCGACGATTTCTGGGCCTATGCCAATGGCGGCTGGGACAAGCGCACCGACTTCCCGGCGGACCGCGCCGCGATCGCGTGAATATCTGGTAAGCCGTACGGCTTCGATTTTCGGGGCGTCGCATCGAAGGATGCGGCGTCCCTTTTCTGTGCTTCTTCCCCGGCCGAGGCCCGTTCGGACCGCCGCAGCGGATGCCGCGCTACCGCAACCGCTCCCACCGGGCTGGCCTTCTGGGGGCAAGCCTGAGAATCTTGCAATGTAGGATTTGGCCTGCTTGGGCCGGAGCCCGGCATCGCCGCTGGCGGTACCGGCGCTCTTTGAATCGTCGCTGCCGGCCGGCATTTGCAAGGCCCATGGTCACTGCGACCATTGGGACCATTCGCAGGCGAGCGTGCACAAAAAATGGGGGTCCGCAGCCGCGGCCACGAACCCCCTTTTCGCGCAGCGCTTATTTGACGCCGTGCATCCACTTCTTGAGCGGGAAGCTCAGGAGCAGCAGCAGCACGCCCAGCCCGATCGCCCACCAGGCGATCAGCGTGAAGACATGGGTGTAGGTGTCGAGGCTGACCTTGAGATTGGTCACCTGACCGCCCACCGTCTCGACGCTTGCGAACTGGGCGATCACGCCGGCGACGTACTGCGCCACCGAGATCGACAGGAACCACACGCCCATCATCAGCCCGACGATCCGCGCGATCGAGAGCTTGGTGATCATGCTCAGGCCCACCGGCGAGATGCACAGCTCCGCGAAGCTGTGGATCAGATAGAGCCCGGCCAGCCACCAGATCGCCACCTTGAAGTCGTCACCGGCGAAGCTGGCGCCCCATGCGAGCAGCAGGAAGCCCAGCGCCACGCCGATCAGCGCGGTGCCGAACTTGACCGGGATCGTCGGCTCCATCCCGCGCTTGGCGAGGCTGGTCCACAGCATCGACATGAACGGAGCGAGAAGCACGATGAAGGCGGCGTTGAAGAACTGGGTCTGCCCCGCGGTGATCGTGAACAGGCCGAATACCGAGAGATCGGTGTTGCGATCGGCGAACAAGGTCAGTGACGAGCCGGCCTGCTCGAACAGCGTCCAGAACACGACGTTGAAGACGATCAGCACCATCGCCGCCAGCATCATCTGGAATTCCTGGCGGCTGCCGGCCATTGCCGACCAGATCAGGATTCCGGGCACGCCGAGCAGAAACGAGCCGAACAGCAATTTGCCCATCAGCGGCAGCGCCATGACATAGCCGACGATACCCGAGCCTTCGGCCGGCGCGGGGGCGTTCATCAGGTTGACGTAAAGCAGGTAGAACAGCGGCACGACGCACAGCGCCGCGATATAGATGATCCATTGCTGCTTGTTGACGTTGGGCTTGGCCGGAGGCTCGCCATAGCCGGCGAGCGACGGTCCGGCGAAGTGGATCAGGCACCACGAGATCATCATGCCGATCGCGGCGAGCAGGAAGCCGACCCACCAGTCATACGCAACGGCCAGCCACGGGCAGAGGATCTGCGAGAATAGCGAACCGAGATTGATGCCCATGTAGAATATGGTGAAGCCGCTGTCGCGGCGCCGGTCGCCTTGCGCATAGAGCTCGCCGACCATCGTCGAGATATTGGGTTTGAAGAAACCATTGCCGACGCTGACCATCGACAGCGCGAACAGCATCAGCATGACATGGAACGGGCTGCGCTCGGCGTCCGATTCGAAGCTACCCTTGGCGACCTTCTGCACCGATGCGCCATTTTCGAGCAGATCGACGGTGCCGTCGTCATTGCCCTTGATCTCGAGCTTGCGCGCGCCCTGGACGACGTAGCGGACTTCCTTGTCCGCCTGCTTCTCGATCGAGACCTCGTAGCGCTGGCCGTCGATCGTCGCGTTCGGCCTGGCGGTCTCGCCGCCGAAGCAGAGCGTGAGATAGCCGAGCGACATGATGATCGCGCCGAACTTCACCGCGCGCTTGGAGCCGAGATACTGATCGGCGAGGTAGCCGCCGACGAGCGGGGTCAGGTAGACCAAGGCGGTGAACCCGCCATAGATACCGGTCGCCTGCCGGTCGCCGAACATGAAATGCTGGGTCAGATAGAGCGTCAGCAGCGCCCGCATGCCGTAATAGCCGAAGCGCTCCCACATCTCGGTGGTGAACAGCCGCGCGAGCTGGCGCGGATGCCCGAACCAGGTCTTCTCATCGGCTGGATTGATATGGGTGATATCCGGTTCTGCCGGATTATCGGCGGTAGGTGTGTCGACCATGCGGGAAAATCCCCTCTTTTTCTCATCTTCCGGGCGGTGCCCGGCGCATGGGCGGCGAGACTAGACGGAATGAAGCGGCTGTAAAGCATCGGCTTGCTTGGCGCGGGCGCCGCGGCTTCCTAGATGCGCGTGATGTTCAACGACCGCTCCACGCCGCTCACGCTCCTCAAGACCCGCCGCTCGGGCAAGCCGCGCGAGATGGTCGCGCCGGGCCCGAGCCGCGAGCAATTGCTCGAAATCATCGAGATCGCCTCGCGCACCCCCGATCATGGCAAGCTCTTCCCGTGGCGTTTCGTGGTGGTGCCCGATGAAGCGCGCGACGCGCTGGCGGCGAAGCTGGGTGATATCCTGCGCGCCGAGAAAGCCGACTGCACCGACCGCGATGTCGAGGCCGCCTGGCAGTTTGCGCGCCAGGCGCCGGCGCTGGTGGTCGTGCTGTCCGCGCCGATCGCGGAGCACAAGGTTCCTGTGTGGGAACAGGAGCTTTCGGCCGGCGCCGTGGCGATGAACCTGCTCCATGCCGCCCATGCTTCCGGCTTCGTCGGCGGCTGGATCACCGGCTGGGCGGCCTATTCGGACGCGGTTCGCGACCTGTTTGGCAAGGAAGGCGAGCGGATCGCCGGATTCATGTTTCTCGGCACTCCCGCGCGGCCACTGGAAGAACGCCCGCGACCTGCACTGTCCGAAATCGTACAGTTTTGGCAAAACGGGTATGGACATACTGTGCAATCAGTGTATTAGGGAGGCATGACAGCGCTAGAGCATGAAGATTCGCCCGTATATCTCAAGCTCCGTGCGAGCATCGCCGCGGCGATTCTGCGCGGTCAATATCGTGCGGGCGATCAGCTTCCCTCGGTACGCGCGCTTGCCGCCGAGCACGGCGCCAATCCGCTGACCGTGGCCAAGGCGTATCAGAGCTTCCAGGACGACGGCTATGTCGAGGTCCGTCGCGGCGTCGGCATGTTCGTGCTGCCCGGCGCGGTCGAGCGGCTGCGCGTCGCCGAGCGCGATCGCTTCCTCACCGGCTATTGGCCGCGCGTGAAGGAGCATATCGCGCTGCTCGGGCTCGATGCCGGCGAGTTGCTGGGGCGCGAACTGGCGTAAAGCGCATGCGTCGGTTCGCGATCCCGAACTGGCTCAAACCGTTCACACCCTGGATATTGCTGGTGCTAGGCACCTTCACCTTCCAGACCGCGATCGCCAAACCCTTCTACATTCCCAGCGAATCGATGATGCCTGCGCTGCAGGTCGGCGATCGGCTGGTCGTGACGAAATATCCCTATGGCTACGCCTATTCATCGCTGTCGATCCACGGCAGCGGCGTGGTGCCCGGGCGCCTGTTCGGCCGCCTGCCCGAGCGCGGCGATATCGTCACCGTGGCGCGGCGGGGCGACGGCGCGGACCTGATCAAGCGCGTGATTGGCCTGCCGGGCGACACGATTGCGCTTAGCCACGGGCAGGTGATCCTGAACGGCGTAGCCGTGCCGCGCGTCGCCAACGGTCATGCGATGATCCCGGTCGATGCCAATACGCCGTGCGACGCCGATATGGTGCGGCCGTTCCGTCGCCCTGGACCGGATGGCGCGCTCTATTGCCAGGTACCCCTGTTTCGCGAGACGCTGCCTAATGGCGCGAGCTACGACACGATCGATCTCGGCGATACGCATCTGCCCAACGGCTATCTTAGTCCGCGCGACAATTTCGCCACGATCCGCGTACCCGAGGGCCATGTCTTCCTGATGGGCGACAACCGCGACCAGTCCGCCGACAGCCGCTTCTCGCTGGAAGAGAAGGGGCTGGGCGGTCCGGTGCCGCTCGAGACGATCAGCGGCCGCGCGGAGTTCGTGACGCACAGCTATGATGGCGACGCCGCGTGGTGGAACCCGGTCAGCTGGGTCAGCGAACTACGCGGCGGCCGTGCGGGAACGAACCTTCGTCCCGAACATCACTGATGCTGGTGATCACCGGCACTTCCGCGTACCGCCCGCCAATCTCGATGCGGCCCGCCCGCATATGGCTGCGATGATCGCCGCCAGCCGCGCCGAGGCGGGATGCCTGCACTACAGCTACGGCGAGGATGTTCTCGATCGCGGGCTGATCCACGTCACCGAATATTGGGTGAGCCGCGAAGCGCTGGCCGCGCACGGCGTGACCGCGCACATCAAGGCATGGCGGGCGAGCTGGCCGGAACTGGGCATCGGCGAACGCGATCTGACCCTGTTCGAAGCCGATGACGGCGCGCCGATCTAGGCAACATTCCCGAGGCGGCGTTTCACCAATTTGCGGAAGATGGTGCTATAGCGCGGTCATGCGTGTCCATATCGTCCTCCCATTCCTGCTCCTGGCCGCTTGCCATCCGCCGGCAAAGTCGCCCGCGCCGGCCGATACCGCCGATGAAAACACGGTCGAGCAGTCGATGGAGAACAGCCAGTTCGCGGTCGAGGACCAGATCGAGAATGATGCGATCGACCAGGAAGACGTCGAGGCGAACCTTGACTAGACCGCGAATTCCTCGGCGCTGACCGCATACAGCACGTCCGACTTCGCCATCGCCGCGGCCTTGAGGCCCATCGCCTCCGGGACGATCTGCTCGACATAGAAGCGCGCGGCGGCCTGCTTCATCCTTAGGAACGCGGGATCGCCCTCCGAGCGCGCCGCGATCCTTCCGCTTTCCTCCATCAGCCAGCCGCACACCGCGGTCGCGAGCATCGTCAGGAACGGATAGCTCGCCGCCAGCCGGTCGTCGGTCTCGCTCGCCAGCAGGTTGCGGCCGACCTCCTCGCAAGCGTCGATCAGGTTGAGCAGACCGGTATCCTCGGCATCGCCGCGCATCTCGGCGAGCAGTGCCAGCAGTGTCGCGCCATTATCCATGCTCAGCTTGCGCCCGACCAGGTCGGCGGCCTGGATGCCGTTGGTGCCCTCGTATATCGGGAAGATGCGCGCATCGCGGAAATGCTGGGCGGCGCCGGTCTCCTCGATATAGCCCATACCGCCATGGACCTGGATACCGAGGCTGGCGACTTCGTTGCCGAGATCGGTGCCGTGCGCCTTGGCGAGCGGGGTGAGCAGTTCGAGCCGCGCCTTGGCGGCGGGATCGCCGGCGTTGGCGCGGTCGAGCTGGCCGAAGGCGTAATAGACCAAAGCCCGCGCCGCCTGGGTCTGCGCCTTCATCCGCATCAGCATGCGGCGGACGTCGGGGTGCTCGATGATCGCCACCGGCTCGCGGCCCTGCCCGGCACGTGCCGACTGGATACGCTCGCGAGCATAGGCGACGGCGCGCTGGGTGGCGCGTTCGGCAACCTCGACGCCCTGCAGGCCGACGTTGAGCCGCGCGTTGTTCATCATCGTGAACATCGCGACGATGCCGCCCATCTCGTTGCCGATCAGCTCGCCGACGCAATCGTCATGGTCGCCGAAGCTCAGCACGCAGGTCGGTGAGGCATGGATGCCCATCTTGTGCTCGATCGAGACGGTGCGGACGTCGTTGAAGTCGCCGGGCGTGCCATCTTCGTTGAGGCGGTATTTCGGGACGAGGAACAGCGAGATGCCCTTGGTGCCCGCGGGCGCGCCGGGAGTACGGGCGAGGACGAGATGGACGATGTTGTCGGCCATGTCGTGATCGCCGAACGAGATGAAGATCTTGGTACCCTTGATCAGGAAGGTGCCGTCGCCGCGCGGCGTGGCGGTGGTACGCAACGCGCCGACGTCCGATCCGGCCTGGGGCTCGGTCAGGTTCATCGTCCCGGTCCATTCGCCGGTGGCGAGCTTGCCCAGATACGCGTCCTGCTGCGCCGGGCTGCCATGATGGACGAGCGACTCTATCGCGCCGACCGTCAGCATCGGCGCGAGCGCGAAGCCGATGTTCGAGGTGCCGAGCGTCTCGATCACCGCGGTGGCGAGGCTGACCGGCAGGCCTTGGCCGCCATGCGAGACCGGCGAGCCGATCGTACCCCAGCCATTCTCGACATAGGCCTTGTACGCCGCGACGAACCCGGCGGGCATGACCACGCCCTGTTCGGTCCACTTGGCGCCGACCTCGTCGCCCACGCGCTCGAGCGGCGCCCACTCGCCCGTTGCGAATTGGCCCACGCCCTCGAGGACCGCATCAACAAGGTCGGGCGTCGCTTCTTCCGAGAGCTCGCTCAGGCGGACGATATGGTCGAGCACGAAGCGCTGGTCGGCGATGGCTGGCTGAAAGGTCATGCTGTCTCTCTTGTCGGCGTCTTGATCGCGCTATAGCCGCAGCGTGATGAGTGCAACCAAGCCCTTGATACTGCCCTATGGCGACGCGGCTATCGCCGAGGCTGCGCGCGTGATCGCCTCGGGTGGATGCGTCGGGGTGCCGACCGAGACGGTTTATGGGCTCGCTGCGGACGCAACCGACGCCCGCGCCGTGGCGGGGATCTATGAAGCCAAAGGACGGCCTTCGTTCAATCCGCTGATCGTACATGTGTGCGATCTGGCGGCGGCGGAACGGATCGCGGTGTTCGACGATGCGGCGCGCGCACTGGCGAGGCGCTTCTGGCCGGGCCCGCTGACCCTGGTGCTGCCGGCGCGTGCCGATAATGGGGTCGCGTCGCTGGTGATGGCGGGGCACTCGACCATCGCCATTCGTGTGCCCGCGCACCGGGCGATGCAGGCTTTGCTCGCGGCTACGGGTAAGCCGCTCGCGGCGCCTTCGGCCAATGCCAGCGGCGGGATCAGTCCGACGCGCGCCGCGCATGTCGCGGCGAGCCTTGGCGGGCGAGTACCGTTGGTTATCGACGATGGCGCGACGCCTGCGGGGGTGGAATCGACGATCGTAATGGGGTCGCAGATTCTGCGCCCCGGCCCGCTGACCGAAGAACAGCTTTTCCCCGGCGAAGGCCGGAGCCCAGCCTTGAACTCTGAGTCCGGGGCCCAGCCTTCGGGGAAAGAAGGGGTGGTTTCGCCTGGGCAGCTCGCGAGCCATTATGCGCCGAGCAAGCCGTTGCGGCTGGACGCGACCGAAGCCAAGGACGAATGGCTGATCGGCTTCGGCGAAGTCGCGGGCGACGAGACGCTTTCCGCCTCCGGCGACCTCACCGAAGCTGCCGCCAATCTCTTCGATGCGCTTCACCGGGCGGATGCAGGACGCGCGGCCAAGATCGCCGTCGCACCGATTCCCGAGACCGGCGTGGGCGCCGCGATCAACGACCGCCTGCGCCGCGCGGCGCATCCGCGCTGACCTTTACACCTGCGCAACAAAGAATAGAATCCCCCTCCAGTCGTAAGCGTTGCGTGCCAGCGGAACCACTTGCGGAGGGGAAATCATGACCAATGTGCAGCGCGGGCTTGCCGAGATGATCGGCACGTTCTGGCTAGTCTTCGGCGGATGCGGCAGCGCGGTGCTCGCGGCGGCATATCCCGATCTCGGCATCGGCTTTACGGGCGTGGCGCTCGCTTTCGGGCTGACGGTGCTGACCATGGCCTATTCGATCGGGCATATCTCGGGCTGCCATCTCAATCCGGCGGTAACGCTCGGGTTATGGGCGGGTGGACGCTTCGCGGCGAAGGATATCCCGCTTTATGTGATCGCGCAGGTCGTGGGCGCCTGCATCGCCGCGTACCTGCTTTACCATGTCGCGAGCGGCGCGCCGGGCTATGCAGGCGGCTTGGCCTCGAACGGCTTTGGCGAGCATTCGCCTGGCAAATTCTCGTTCGAGGCGGGGATGGTGATCGAAGTGGTGCTGACCTTCATCTTCCTGCTCGTCATCATGGGATCGACTGACAGCCGTGCGCCCGCGGGCTTCGCGCCGATCGCGATCGGGCTGTGCCTGACGCTGATCCATCTGATCTCGATTCCGGTGACCAACACCTCGGTCAATCCCGCGCGCTCGACCGGGCCGGCGCTGCTCGAAGGCGGGATCGCGCTGCAGCAGCTAATGTGGTTCTGGATCGCGCCGATCGCCGGGGCGCTGATCGGCGGCTTTGCTTATAAGCTGCTTGGCGCCGATGCGACGAAGCGGCCGCCGATCGAAGGCGAAGCGCTTCCCTGACCGATCAGGGCGCGGCTCAGGCCGCGCCCTCCTTGGCCCGCGCGGCGAAGCTCTTGCGGAGCTTGCGCAGCTTGGGCGGGATGACGGCGAGGCAATAGGGGTTACGCTGGCCTTCGCCAGACCAATATTCCTGGTGATATTCCTCGGCGGGCCACCATTCGCCGAGCGTCTCGATGCTGGTCACGATCGGGGCGGGCCAATCGGGGCGAGCGCGGTCGAGCGCGTCCAGCGCCTCGCGCTCCTGCTCGGCCGAATGCGGGAAGATCGCCGAGCGGTATTGGGTGCCGATATCATTGCCCTGGCGATTGAGCTGGGTCGGATCGTGCGTCGCCAGGAAGATGTCGAGGATCTCGCCATAGCTGATCTGGTCGGTGTCGAAGCTGACGCGGATCGCCTCGGCATGGCCGGTCGTGCCCGAGCAGACCTCTTTGTAAGTGGGGTTGACCTTGGTCCCGCCGATATAGCCGCTCTCGACACCGGTGACGCCAATCACATCGTTGAACACCGCTTCGGTGCACCAGAAACATCCGCCTGCCAGCGTCGCGGTCTCGATGGTCATCTGCAACTCCTTGCTTACCGGCCCAAGATAGGATTGAGCGGAAGAACCACAATGCGGGGATGACGATGCGCGACGGAACGGTGATGGTCACGGGCGGGGCGGGCTATATCGGCAGCCATGCCGTGCTGGCCTTGCTCGATGCGGGCTGGAAAGTCGTGGTGATCGACAATCTCGTCACCGGCTTCGACTGGGCGGTCGACAAGCGCGCTTCGCTGGTGGTCGCCGATATCGAGGACGACGCCACGGTCCGCGCCACGATCCGCGAGCATGGGGTGATCGCGATCATGCACTTCGCCGGATCGGTGGTGGTGCCCGAGAGCGTGACCGACCCACTCAAATATTACCGCAACAACACCGTCGCCAGCCGCGCGCTGATCGAAAGCGCGGTGGCCGAAGGCGTGAAGCATTTCATCTTCTCCTCGACGGCGGCGACCTATGGCATTCCCGAGGTGGTGCCGGTCAAGGAAGACAGCCCCAAGCTGCCGATCAACCCCTATGGCATGTCCAAGCTGATGACCGAGATCATGCTCAAGGATGTCGCGGCGGCGCATCCGATCAATTATTGCGCGCTGCGCTATTTCAACGTGGCCGGCGCCGATCCGCAGGGGCGCTCGGGGCAGAGCACGGCGGGCGCGACGCACCTGATCAAGGTCGCGGTGGAAGCCGCTACCGGGAAGCGGGAGAGCGTCGGCGTGTTCGGCACCGACTTCGACACGCCGGACGGGACGGGTGTGCGCGACTATATCCATGTCAGCGATCTGGCGGCGGCGCATGTCGACGCGCTCGACCTGCTGATCGCCGACCCGGCCAAGAACCACACGATGAACGCCGGCTATGGCCGCGGCTTCTCGGTGCTCGAAGTGCTCGACGCGGTCGACCGGGTGACCAATCTGACGATCAACCGCAAGCTGGAAGGGCGCCGCGCGGGCGATCCCGACATGCTGATTTCGGACAACTCAGCGATCCTCGCGGCGCTGCCGTGGCGGCCGAAGAATGACGATCTCGACCAGATCGTCCGGGATGCGCTGGCGTGGGAGCGCAAGCTGGCTGAGCGCGCCTAACTTCACGCTTTTCACGGTCGTTCGGGTTCAAAGTTGCGCGCGTGGGAAATTTTCGTGCGTGGCGGGCTGTGGTGGGTTTCGACAGCGTCAAAGAGCGGGCCGGCGCTTCCGGCCGACACAGCCAAGCAGGCGAAATCCTACATTGCAACCGGCTTCTTGCCGTCCAGCCAGCGTAGCTCGATCCACCACCACAGCATCGCCCAGCCGCCGCCGAACACCCAGCCGGCGACGACGTCGCTCGGCCAATGGACGCCGAGATAGACGCGGCTGACGCCGATCGCGCCGGTAAGCAGGATCGCCACGCCGAGCACGAAGCCGCGCAGGCGGCGATCTGGCATCACCGGAAACAGCAGGGTGGCGAGGGTCAGGTAGACGATCGCCGAATTGGCGGCGTGGCCGCTCGGAAAACTGTGCGAGACCTCGACCATCAGCCGGTCGATCAGATCGGGGCGGGCGCGGCTGACCAGCGCCTTGATGACGGTGACGACCGCCGAGCCGAGCAGCGTCGCACCCAGTACCAGCGCCATGCTCCGCATCCGCTGGTGCAAGGCGAGGAAAATCGCGGCGGAGGCGACGACGAAGGTGAGCACGGTCGCGCTGCCCAGCGCGGTCACGTCGCGCATCGCCGAGGGGAGCCAGGCCGGGCCGGCGGGAATGTCGGGGTGGCCGGGCACGCGCATCGCCAGCATGATCGCGCGGTCGATGCTGGCGCCATCGCCTTCGCTTAGCTCATGGCCGAACCATAGGATCAGCAGCAGCAGCGCGGCGCAGGCGGAAGCGGCGGCGATCGGCCAGGGAATGCGGCGTGAGGCCGGGCGCTCGGGGCCGCGGATGATGGTGGGCTCGTCCATGGGGGGATGGTGGCGCGGCGGAGTGGAGAGGGCAACCGGATAGCGCGGGGAGAGGCCGGAAACCCGTCACCAGTTGATTTCACATGAGCCGAAGCAAGGCTGTTCCCCTGCGAAAGCGGGGGTCCAGAACCCCTAGCGGCAACTTCTGTGACCCTGGCTCCTGCTTTCGCAGGAGAGCATGTACTTAAATATCGGTGGTGCTTCGAGCTGTCGGTAACGGCCCTAAGCCCGCTCGGCCGAGCTCACCACGTCGGCGGCGCGCAGCGCCGCGAGCAGCTTCATCAGGTGCGCGGCATTGCGCACCTCCAGCTCGATCACGTTGGTGTGGAAGGTGGTGTCGCGGTTGTCCATGCGGAGCTCGAGAATGTTGGCCTTGTGCTGGCCGATCAGCGTGGCGATCGCGCCGAGCGCACCGGGCTCGTTCTTCAGCGTGACCGCGATCCGGGCGATCCCGCCCTCGGCCTTGTCGCCCCAGGTCAGGTCGATCCAGTCTTCCTCGTCGCTGTCCGCCAGATGCGCGCATTCGATGGCGTGGACCTCGATCGGTTTGCCGGCGCGGCGCAGCCCGACGATGCGGTCGCCCGGGATCGGCCGGCAATCGATCGCGAAGTCGAACGCCACCCCCGACGTCAGCCCCTTGATCTCGATGGCGTGCTGCTGTGGCGGATGCTCGTGCTCGTCGCCGGTCGCCGAGCCCGGCATCACCGCTTCCATCACCTGACGATCGGTCAGCTTGCGGCGGGCGATCGCCTCCATCAGCGTCGCTTCGTCGGCGAGCTTGAGGCGTTTCAAGGCATCCTTGAGCGCGCTCGCTCCGGGCGGAGTCGGCAGGCGGGTGACGATCTCGTCATAGAGCTTGCGCCCCAGCCGCATCGTCTCGTCGCGCTCCTTGTGGCGGATATGGCGGCGGATCGCCGCACGCGCCTTGCCGGTGATCGCGAAGTTGAGCCAATTGGCCTGCGGCTCCTGCGCCTTGGAGCGGAGGATCTGGACCTGGTCTCCCTGCTGGATCTCGGTGCGCAAGGGTACGACCTGGCCGTTGACCTTGGCGCCGACCGCCTGATCGCCGATGTTCGAATGCACCGCATAGGCGAAGTCGATCGGCGTCGCGCCCTTGGGGAGCTGGATCAGCTCGCCCGCGGGCGAAAAGGCGAAGATGCGGTCCTGGTACATCGCCATCCGCGTATGCTCGAGCAGCTCCTCGGGGCTGTCGGCATGTTCGAGGATCTCGATCAGGTCGCGGATCCAGCTGACCTGGGTGTCGGGCCGCACCGCGTCCTGCTTGTACGCCCAGTGCGCGGCCAGGCCATATTCGGCCTGGGCGTGCATGTCGCGGGTGCGGATCTGGATTTCGACGCGCTGATTGTCGGCGAGGATCACGGTGGTGTGGAGCGAGCGGTAGCCGTTGCGCTTGGGCGTCGAGATATAATCCTTGAAGCGCCCGGGAACCATCGGCCAGCGGCGGTGGATCACCCCCAATGCGCGGTAGCACTCTTCCTCGGTTTCCACCGTCGCGCGGAAGGCCATGATGTCGCTGAGCTGTTCGAGGCTGACATGCCGCTCGGACATCTTCTTCCAGATCGAATAGGGGTGCTTCTCGCGTCCCGAAACCTCGGCCTCGATGCCGCCGCGCGACAGCAGCAATTTGAGCCCCGATCCGATCTTGGCGATGCGGTCCTCGCCCTCGACCTTGAGCGCGTCGAGCCGCCTGGTGATCGATTCATAGGCTTCGGGCTCGAGCTCCTTGAAGGCGAGGCTCTGCATCTCCTTCATGAACTCGTACATGCCGATGCGTTCGGCGAGCGGCGCGTAGATGTCCATCGTCTCGCGCGCGATGCGGCGGCGCTTGTCCTCCGATTTGATGTAGTGGAGCGTCCGCATGTTGTGCAGCCGGTCGGCGAGCTTGACCAGCAGCACGCGGATGTCGTCGGACATCGCCAGCAGGAACTTGCGGAGATTCTCGGCGGAGCGCTCGGTCTCGCTCTGCGCCTCGATCTTGGAAAGCTTGGTGACGCCGTCGACCATCCGCGCGACATTGTCGCCGAACAGGCGCTTGATCTCGTCGGGAGTGGCGACGGTATCCTCGATCGTGTCGTGCAGGATCGCGGTGGCGATCGTCTCGTCGTCGAGATGCAGGTCGGTCAGGATGCCGGCGACTTCGATCGGGTGGCTGAAATAGGGATCGCCCGACGCGCGCTTCTGGCTGCCATGGGCGTTGACCGAAAACACATAGGCGCGGTTGAGCAGCGCCTCATCGGCTTGGGGGTCGTAGGAAAGGACCCGGTCAACCAGTTCATATTGCCGCAGCACAGAGCCTGTTTGGGGCCCTGTGCTGCTGCATTGCAATGATTTTTGAACTCAGCGCGCCTTGGCGTTGCACTTTTCGAGCGCGGCGGCGTCGAAATCGGTGCCGTTGGCGCGGAACGCGTTGAGCTTGCCGACTTCCTTGGCGACCAGTTCGCAGACGATGCTGTCACGCGCATCGGCCTTGTTGGCGACGCAGGTGCCGTCGGCGCACTTCCACACCGTCGAGCGCGTGATCATGCTGGTCTTGGCGGGGGCGGTAACCGGGCTGGCCGAATAATAGCCGCGCACCGGACCCTGGGCGAAGCCGGCGACGGGGGTGAGCGCCAGCGTTGCCGCGGCTGCTGCCGCGACGGCGAGAAAACGGGTCATGATAAATCCTCCTGGGGTACTGGCTTGCAACCAGGTTGCGAATCACCACCTAATTAACATAAAGGTAAGTTGCAAGCAGAAACCATTGCTGCGGCGCAAAATGTTATCCCGTTCCGAAACCCCGGGATTTGAGGTATGCAATCTTCATGGGTGCGAATAAATTGCGAGAAGACCTATCGGCCTTGTGCAGCCTGCCGGCGGCGCTGGAGGCGATGGGCGAGCGCTGGTCGTTCCTGATCCTTCGCGGCTCGTTCAACGGGCTCCACCATTTCGAGGAATTCCAGTCCGAACTGGGGATCGCCCGCAACATCCTCGCCAACCGGCTCGCCCGGCTGGTCGATCATGGCATCCTCAAGCGCCAGCCCTGCGCCGACGACCGCCGCAAGGTCGAATATGGGCTGACCGACAAGGGTTTCGCCCTGCTGCCGACGATGGTCGCGCTCCGGCAATGGGGCGAGCGCTGGGAAACCGGCGTGCCCGCCACCCCGATCCTCGTCGATGCGCGCGATGGCCAGCCGATCCGCCAGATCGAAGTGCTCAGCCATGACGGCCGCGTGTTGACCAAGGGCGATCTCCACTGGGCGCTGCCCGAGGATGTCGAAGCCGCGCGGGCCGCCGAATAATATGATCGCACGGGTCGCGGCGCTGGCGCTCCTGACGCTGACCGGCGCCTGTACGCTGAGCTCGAACGTGGCGCTGATCGCCCCCGGCGTGGCGGTGCCCGAGCTCAAGACCGGCACCTACCGGATCTATCTGCCGCTGGAGGAAGCCGATGCGCTGAAGCTTGGCGATGTGCGGGCGAAGGCATGCCTCAAGACGGTGCGTTCGGTCGAGGGCAGCGACACCCTCGATGGCCCGCGCCGCACCGAGCGGATCGTCTATTGCGACCGCGATCCCGAGACCGGCGAAGGGCCGTATGATCTCGAGCTGCGCGGCACGGCAGGGGCCTATACGCTCAAGGGTCCGGAGGGCGAGACGAGCCTCGCCTTCAAGGGGCTGGGCGACGGGCGCTATCTGGCGCAGACCGAGAAGGCGCCGCCTTCGACCGCGTTCGAATATACCCTCGCCGGATTCCATGGCGACGATATCGATGTCTTCACGCTTGGCTGCGACGAGTTCCCCTCCGTCAAGCAGACCGACGGGGCGGGGGCGACGCGCTGCGAGATCGCCTCGTTCGATCCGGTCACGCCCGAACTCGCCAAGGTCATCGCGCGGATCGAGGCCGGGACCAAGGCGCCGCTGGTGATCCTGAAGCTCAGCCGCTGAGCGCCGCGAGCCGCGCCCGGACATTGTCCGGCATCGGCTTCGAGCGGCGCGCGGCGAGATCGACATGGACGCTGACGATCTCGATCGTGGCATGCAGCTCTTGCGTTTCGGCGTGGCAGAGATCGACCGCCATGGTCAGGCTCGAATTGCCGACGCCGCTCACCCGCACCCACGCCTCGACCATGTCGTCGAAGCGCAGCGACTTTTTGAAATCGACCGTCGCCCTGACGACGTTGAACTCGGCATCGAGCCAGTCGGGGCCGATGTCCGCCAGGTTGGCCCAGCGCCAGAACTCGGTGAGCGCGACATCGCCATATTCGAGATAGCGCGAGTTGAAGACGATCTTCTGCCCGTCGATCTCGGAATAGCGGACGCGGAAGCGGGTCGAGAAGGGGAAGCCGGGGCGGGTGTTCATCCCGCCTTCGTGGCCCCGGTATTGACCCCCATCGACTGGAGGTACTTCTTCACGTTGCGCGCCGCCTGGCGGAGGCGCTGTTCGTTCTCGACCATGGCGATGCGGACAAAGCCTTCGCCATTCTCGCCATAACCGACGCCGGGCGCGACCGCGACCTTGGCGTGGCTGAGCAATTGCTTGGAGAATTCGAGGCTGCCGAGATGCGCCAGCGCCGGCGGCAGCGGCGCCCAGGCGAACATGCTTGCCGGCGGGGCGGGGATATCCCAGCCGGCGCGGCCGAAGCTTTCGACCAGCACGTCGCGGCGCTTGTGGTAAAGCTCGCGGTTCTTCTCGACGATGTCCTGCGGACCGTTGAGCGCCGCGCAGGCCGCGGCCTGGATCGGGGTGAAGGCGCCGTAATCGAGATACGACTTCACCCGCGTCATCGCCGCGATCAGCCGCTTGTTGCCGACCGCGAAGCCCATCCGCCAGCCGGCCATCGAATAGGTCTTGCTGAGCGAGGTGAACTCGATCGCGACATCCTTGGCGCCCGGCACCTGGAGGATCGAGACGGTCGGCTTGCCGTCATAATATAGCTCGGAATAGGCGAGATCGGAGATGATCCAGACCTGGTTCTCCTTGGCCCAGGCGACGAGGCGCTCGTAGAAGGCGATATCGACCGTCTCCGCCGTGGGGTTCGACGGATAGTTGACGACGAGGATCGAGGGCCGCGGCACCGTGAAGGCGATCGCGCGCTCAAGGCTTTCGAAATAGGCTTCGTCCGGCGTGGTCGGCACGGCGCGGATCGTCGCGCCCGCCAGGATGAAGCCAAAGGTGTGGATCGGGTAGCTGGGATTGGGCGCCAGCACGACGTCGCCGGGGGCGGTGATCGCGGTGGCGAGGCTGGCGAGCCCCTCCTTCGATCCCATCGTCACCACCACTTCGGTCTCGGGGTCGACATCGACGCCGAAGCGGCGGCCGTAATAATTGGCCTGGGCGCGGCGCAGCCCGGGAATGCCCTTGGATTGCGAATAGCCATGGGCGTCGGGCTTTTGCGCGACTTCGACCAGCTTCTCGATGACGTGCGGCGGCGGCGGCAGATCGGGATTGCCCATGCCGAGATCGATAATGTCCTCTCCCGCCGCGCGCGCCGCCGCCCGCATGCCGTTGACTTCGGCGATGACGTAGGGTGGCAGGCGCTTCATGCGGTAGAATTCTTCGGACATTTCCTCGTCTCGTGAGTTAGGAGGGCGGCACGAACCTGTGCCGTGCTGGTGCTGATAGGGCATAAGCGCCTAAGGTGGAAAGCAGTTACGCTTTGCACGCCCGAGGAGAGGATTGATGGCCGAGACCCCCACGCCGACCCCGAGCCTCGAAGACCTGCAGCACTGGACCTGGGTGCTCGGCAAGGCGCAGCAGATGATGCTCGAACAGGGCATGGACGTGATGCAGAACGCGCCGGCGAATCCCGCCTTCACCGCGATGTTCGATCCCGCCACCGCGATGCGCGCGACTGCCGATTTCTGGGCGGATTCGATGCAGCTGTGGCAGCGCTTCCTCGATCCCGCGCATGCCCAGCCGTTCGAGGAGACGCCCGAACAGGCGCGCGACAAGCGCTTCAAGGCGCCGCAATGGCGCGAGGAGCCGGTGTTCGATTTCCTCCGCCAGAGCTATTTCGTCATCGCCGACCATCTGCTGAAGGGCGTCGACGCGCTCGACGGGGTCGAGGGCAAGCAGAAGGAGCAGATCCGCTTCGCCACCAAGGGCTTTATCGACGCGATCAGCCCGACCAATTTCCCCGCGACCAACCCGCAGGTGCTCGAAAAGATCGTCGAGACCAAGGGCGAGAGCCTGTTGAAGGGACTCCAGCACATGCTGGCCGACATCCAGAAGGGCCAGATGACCCAGACCGCGGAAGGGGCGTTCGAACTCGGCCGCAATCTGGCGATGACCCCGGGCAAGGTCGTCAAGCGCACGCCCTTGTATGAGCTGATCCAGTACGCGCCGGTGACCGAGCAGGTCTTCAAGACGCCGCTGATCATCTTCCCGCCCTGGATCAACCGCTTCTACATCCTCGACCTGACGCCCGAGAAGAGCTTCATCGCCTGGGCGGTCAGCCAGGGACTGACGGTGTTCGTCGTCTCGTGGAAATCGGCCGACGCCAGCATGAAGGATGTGCGCTGGGACGATTATATCGAGGGCGGGCAGATCGACGCGATCGATACCGTGCGCGCGCTGCTCGGCGTCGATGCCGTCCACGCCATCGGCTATTGCGTCGCGGGGACGACGCTGGCGGCGACGCTCGCGGTGCTGGCGGCGCGCGGCGAGAAGGACAAGGTCGCCTCGGCCACCTTCTTCACCGCGCAGGTCGATTTCTCCGAGGCCGGCGATCTGCAGATGTTCGTCGATGACGATCAGCTCAACCTGATCCAGTCGCTGGGCGGCGAGGGCTTTCTCGACGGGCGCTACATGGCGACGACGTTCAACCTGCTGCGCGGACGCGACCTGATCTGGAACTATGTCACCAACAATTATCTGATGGGCCAGGATTACGCGCCGTTCGATCTGCTCCACTGGAACTCGGACGTGACCAACCTGCCGGCGGGCTGGCATCTCGATTATCTGCGCGACCTCTACCGCGACAACAAGCTGGTCGAGGCGGGGGCGCTGGCGATCAACGGCACGCCGCTCGATCTCTCGCAGGTGACGACGCCGACCTATGTCCAGGCGGGCCGTGAGGACCATATCGCCCCCGCCGCCAGCGTCTGGAAGATCACCCATCACTTCAAGGGGCCGATCCAGTTCGTGCTCGCCGGATCGGGACATATCGCCGGGGTCGTCAACCCGCCGAGCGCGAGCAAATATCAATATTGGACCAACGACAGCAAGGTCGAGACGCTCGCCGAGTTCGTCGCCGGCGCCGAGGAAACCAAGGGTAGCTGGTGGCCGCACTGGATCGGCTGGATCGAGGGCGTGGATGATGCCAAGGTCGCCGCGAAGGGCGCGCGCGTGCCCGGAAAGGGCAAGCTCAAGGCGCTTGCCGATGCCCCTGGCACCTATGTGAAGACGCGCTAAGTAACTGTCTTTATGTCCTAAAACATTTTTGTTGCAGTGCACAAAAAACCTCTTGCATTGCAACACGAGCCTGCATATATGCCGCATTGCAGCAATCAAGCAGGGAATGTCATATGGCAAGCAAGGGACCGAAGAACGGCACGGTGAAAACCGCCGCCAAGCCGGCCGCGCGCAAGCCGGCGGCAGCCAAGGCAGTCGTTGCTGCGCCCAAGGTTGAGAAGGCCGTCCCGGCAGCTCCCGTCGAACCGCTTGCCGCGGTTGTCGAGGCGCTGCCCGAGCCGGCTCCGGCCGTGGCAGCAGCAACGCAGGAAGTCATCGAAACCACCGAGACCGTCGAAGCCGCGATCGAGCCCGTTCAGGAGGCCATCGCCGAAACCGTCGCTCCGGCAACCACGAAAGTTGAGACCATGATCGAAGCAAACACCCAGAAGGCCCAGGCCATGTTCGCCGATTTCAACGACCGCACCAAGGCTGCCGTCGAGAAGTCGACCAAGCTGATCGAAGAAGCCAACGACTTCGCCAAGGGCAATGTCGAAGCGATCGTCGAGTCGGGCAAGATCGCGGCCAAGGGCCTCGAGACGCTGGGCCAGGACGCCGCCGAGTATAGCCGCAAGTCGTTCGAGACCGCGACCGCCGCGCTCAAGACCTTCGGCACCGTCAAGTCGCCGACCGAGTTCTTCAAGCTCCAGAGCGATTTCTTCCGCACCTCGTTCGACTCCTATGTCGCCGAAGCGTCGAAGAACACCGAAGCGATGATCAAGCTGGCCGGCGACGCCGCCCAGCCGCTGTCGAGCCGCTTCGCGGTCGCAGCCGAGAAGGTGAAGACCGCGGCGTAAGCCTGGCGCTTCGCTAACAGGTAGAGAGGGCGGTCACCCGAGAGGGTGGCCGCCCTTTTGCCGTCCCGGCTCGTCATCGCCGCGAAAGCGGGGACCCGGAGCCACGAACGACACCGCCTGTTACCCTGGATCCCCGCTTTCGCGGGGATGGCGAGGGGAGGGTCGGTGCAAACCCTTGCCCTTCCCCACCCGAACCCATATTTTCCAGCGCGATGCACCACAGCACCGATTTCCAGATTCGCATGGCCGAGGATGGCGATGACGATCGCCGCGGCGACGGCCCTTCGGTCGGGCTCGCCACGCGAACCCGCACGCGCACCAAGCAGCCGACGCCGTATCGGGTGCTGATGCTCAACGACGATTACACGCCGATGGAGTTCGTGGTGCTGGTGCTCCAGCGCTTCTTCAAGATGGACATGGAGGCGGCCACCCGGGTGATGCTGGCGGTCCACCAGCGCGGCGTCGGGGTATGCGGGGTGTTCAGCTACGAGGTCGCCGAGACCAAGGTCAGCCAGGTGATCGATTTCGCCCGGCAGAACCAGCACCCGCTGCAATGCACGATGGAAAAGGCCTGATCTGGCCGTTTCGGTCGCATCTACGGATATTACCGTAGCCGAAAGAACCCTGCGCATCCGCTAGGACAAGCATGTTCCTGAGGCCGGGGGGTAGTAGGGAACGGCGCCGGGCGGCGTTGAACTCCCTCGTAAACCGCCGCCCGGCCGCCGCTTTGTCGAAGCGGCAATTCCGGAAAGTCAGCTCGGCCCGGTCAATTGGGCTTGGGCAGCCAGTTGAGGCTGAGCCCCTCATAGCGATTGACGTAATTGGCGGCGCGGCCGAGCGCGCGCTCGTCGAGCAATGTCACGCGGCCGCCTTCGCGGGCGATCATCTTCTCTTCCTCGAGCTGGCGCAGCATCCGGTTGACATGGACCGCGGTGAGCCCGGTGGCGTCGCCGATCTCCTCCTGGGTCAGCCCGAGCGCGAAGACATTGGCGATGCTCTTGTCGGTGGCGCGAAGACGGTTGCGCAGTTCGAGCAGCAAGGCGGCGACACGCGCCTTGGCGCTGGTGCGCCCCAGCGCGGCGAGCCGGTCGGTCAGGGCGACGCGCTCGATCTGCGAATAGACCAGCACCATCGCGGCGAGGCGGGGATGCGCGACCATCATCTCGGCGAGCGCGGTGCGGTCGAACGGACTGACCACGCAGTCCGACAGCGCCGCCAGCGTCTCGGGCGCTTCGCTGTAGATCGCGGAGGAGATACCGAGCATGTCGCCGGGAAACAGGAAGCGCAGGATCTGGCGGCTGCCGTCGTCGAGCAGCACATAGCTCATCATCAGCCCCTTGCGGAGGATGAACAGCTCGCCACACGCTTCATTCTCGCGCTGCAACACCGCCCCGCGGCGCAGGGGCCGCTGGCGTTCTTCCAATTTTTCGAGCGCGTCCCGTTCGACTTCCGTCAGATCGACAAGCTCGCTCAATACTTCGGCAAAGCAACTACCGGACACGCGTTCACTTCTCCCCCACCGGCACACCGTGAAGCAGTGCAGTGGAATCAATGCATTAAAGTCGATCAAGCGGTGTAAATTGCACCATGCTTGCCTGACGCGGTCCAGCGGCTAGAAGTCCGCAATGGACCGAATCCTCATCCGGGGCGGAAACCGCCTCGCAGGCCAGATCCCGATCTCCGGGGCAAAAAACGCCGCACTGACGCTGATGCCGTGCGCGCTGTTAACCGACGAACCCTTAACCTTGCGCAACCTGCCCAGGCTCGCGGACGTCGACAGCTTCGGGCATCTGCTCAACGAGCTTGGCGCATCGACCGCGATCGAGGGCACGCGCCCCAGCGATTTCGGGCGGGTGATGACGATGCGCGCCGGGCGGCTGACCTCGACGGTCGCGCCCTATGATATCGTCCGCAAGATGCGCGCCTCGATCCTCGTGCTGGGGCCGCTGCTCGGCCGCGCCGGCGAGGCGACGGTGTCGCTGCCCGGCGGCTGCGCGATCGGCAATCGCCCGATCGACCTGCATCTGAAGGCGCTGGAGGCGATCGGCGCCGAGATCGAAGTCGCCGCCGGCTACGTGAAGGCGAGCGCGCCGAAGGGCGGGCGGCTGTCGGGCGGGCGCTATCGCTTCCCCGTGGTCTCGGTCGGCGCGACCGAGAATGTGCTGATGGCGGCGGTGATGGCCAGGGGCGCCACCGTGCTGGAAAATGCCGCGCGCGAACCCGAGATCGTCGATCTGTGCAACCTGCTGGTGGCGATGGGCGCGTCGATCGACGGCATCGGCAGCGAGACGCTGACCATCGAGGGCAAGGACCGGCTGCACGGCGCGACCTACAAGGTGATGCCCGACCGCATCGAAGCGGGCAGCTATGCCTGCGCGGCGGCGATCACCGGCGGCGATGTCGAGCTGATCGGCGCGGCGGCGGACGACATGCGCGCGACGCTCGACGCGCTGGTCGAGGCCGGGGTTACGGTCGAGGAGAAGAGGAACGGCATCCGCATTGCCGCCAGCGGTCCGCTCAAGCCGCTGACGCTGAGCACCGCGCCGTTCCCGGGCTTCGCCACCGATATGCAGGCGCAGTTCATGGCGATGCAGTTGATGGCCGAAGGTGCGAGCGTCTTCACCGAGACGATCTTCGAGAACCGCTACATGCACGTGCCCGAGCTGGCGCGGATGGGCGCGAATATCGATGTGCGCGGGCGCACGGCGGTGGTGCACGGCGTCGAGCGGCTGACCGGCGCGCCGGTGATGGCGACCGATCTGCGCGCGTCGATGAGCCTGATCATCGCCGGGCTGATGGCCGGGGGCGAGACCCAGGTGAACCGGGTCTATCACCTCGATCGCGGCTATGAGCGGCTCGAGGAAAAGCTCCAGGCGGTGGGCGCGGATATCGAGCGGGTTGGCGACGGGTAAAACCCCCTTTTCGTCATCCCCGTGAAAGCGGGACCCAGAGCCGGGAAGCGCGGCGCCGGGTACCCCGGGTTCCCGCTCTCGCGAGAAGAACCATGGCGAGGGAAACACCGAGCTGGACGATCGCCGCGACGCCGAGAAAGCGGCGGCATCCCGCTTGAATATGCGCCATGCGCGTCTCTCTCCCGTCGGTCTCCCGCACGCCATCAGCGCGATGCCTGCGGCAAAGGACTTTTCGCTCGGCTCGACTGGGGAACGGAAAGCTGATCTACGACCGGCATGGCCGATCTGATCCTGCCGGGCGGCCTGTCGGTCGCTCTCGATGCCTCGGGCAATTGGGAAAAGGTGATCCTCGCGACAGGCCCCGGATCCGCAAATGAGCTGGCGTTTTGCGCGCCCGGCGAAGCGCTTCGCGACGCGCTGATGGTGAACGATGGGGTGGTGGTGATCGCGAACGCGACACCGCTGGGTCCCGCAGTATGTGGGTGCGGCGGCACGCCGGGCTTCAGCAATGTGCTGACGCTTTCGGGCTGGAGGTTTCAGATACGCCCCGGCGTGAAGCAGTGTTTGATGATCAGCAAGTCGAAGAAGGGAGCGTTATGGACTCCCGATGGCGTCGGCCTTTTGTCCGATCCTTCGCAATGGACGCAAGCGGCTGTTTTCTCGGCCGCCGAGCCCGCGTCAATCGCCGCGCTCGTCGGTCGCATCGACGCCGCGCTCGTCGGTCGCATCGACAGCGTCTTTCGAGACGCGCACAGCAAGCGTACCGACCCCTATCATGCCCATTTCAACGACGTTGCGACCAATCCCGACTGGACCGGCATCCTGATCCTGAGTCCGTCTATTCTGTCAGCCGGGTGCGCTCATCATCTCGGCGTCACCCTGAGCACGATCGACCCCGCGGCCTCCGGCGCATCCGTCTCATCGATTTTTGGCTATATCGACGATGTCGATGGGCCAGGTGGCTTCCGGGTGCTGTTCCAGAACAGTGCCGTGCAGGCCTTCGCTTTCGTACCGGCCGATATGGTCAGCGCTTCTCCTTGAGCAAGTCGATACCGGCATGGACCAGCGCGATATAGCTCGGGCTCATGTTCACGACATATTCGTTCTCGCCCCAGAAGAACGGCCAATGTTCGCTGTTCTCGGGGAAGTCGGGCTTGAGGATCAGTGCGCCGGGCACCACGCCGCCGGCAATGAACGAGAAATCGGCACGGTTGCTGCCGTACGCGACTTCTTTGGAGACGGTGCCGACGCCCGAGACGAACGAGATGTCCGATCCCGGATGCGTGCCGTGGAGATAATCGAGCGCGGCGAATACGCGGCTGCCGTCGCTGATCGCCGGGAAGGCCTTGTGCACCGCATAGTCGGTGAGGCCGGTCTGGATCACCGCGCCATTGCCCGCCCAGCCGCCTTCGGTGATCGGCACGCCATAGGGGTTGCCGGGCGCGGGCTGGGCCTGCCATTGCCTCGCCGCCGCCTCGACCGCGGCGCGGTACGAGGGCGGCATCTCGGGCAGCGCCTGGATCGCGGTGGTCGCGTAGAAGCCGAAGCGCTTCGACACTTCCGGCCACAGCGCCTCGATCCGCGCGGCGTATTTCCTGTCGCGGGTGGTGGTCAGCAATTCGACCGCGGCGGTGAATTCCTCGCCGGGCAGCCAGCCGCCGGTGGTGTTGCCATGGCTGAAGGTGTTGGGGGCGTGACCCTGTTCCTCGTCCCATACGCCCGTCGCCAGCTTCAGCGCCTTGGCCGCGAGCGCATCGTCATGGCCCTTGAGTGCCCGGCTCGCCGCCGCCAGCGCCGCCGCCGAGCCATAGTTGAGTGCGGAGGATTTGCTGGTGAACACCCAGCGATCGTCGGGCGTGCCGCTCTTGCCGTCGCGCCGCTCGCCGCGCTTGAGGCTGGGATCATAGACCAGCCCGTCGGTTTTGGAGGCGGCATCGCCGAGATGGGTGTATTGCGCGACATCGGGCTCGACCACGCCGTGCACCGCATAGCCGACCGCATCATACATCGAGGCGAGATAGAGCACCCCATGCTTGATCTGCTGGAGCAGATCGGGCGCCCCGTCGGGGACGTGCATCTCGGCATGGCGCAGATCCCAATCGACCAGGGTCTGGTCGCGCGCCGGGCGGTGCCGCTCCCAGATATCGACGAGGCTGCGGATCACGGCATATTGCGTCTGGGTGCGGATGTCGAAGTCGCCGGCGTCGAGCCAGCCGCCGACGTTGAGGCCGGGAATATGCTCGCCGGGCGCGAACCGCGTGTCGGTGGTCGGGCCCTGCGCGTAGAGATCGATATGCTCGTGGTTGACCGGCGCCTGGCGGGCATCGTCGCGGTGGCTGTCGCCGTGCCAGACGCGATAGGCTTCGTTTACCGCCATGTGGTCCATCTGGACGGGCAGGTAGACGTCGAGGCTCGGGTGCCAGGCCTTGTCATAGACGTCGGCGGCGATGCGGAACGGCGCGGTGCGCTTGCCGGCATATTCGAGCATGTAGATGCCGGGCGCGCGGACCGCGCTGAAATCGAAGCTACGATACCGATAGCGCAGATATTTGCCCCATTCGGGGGCGGGGCTGGCCAGCGCCTCGATCATCTCGCCCTTGTCGGTCACGCGCAGCAGCCGCGCGGTATCGGCGCCGGGGTCGTTGGCGTCGAGCTCGATCACCGCGCGCTTGGCCTGACCCGGCGCATAGCCGAGCTGCGAATGACCGATCACGGGCGCGCGCTTCCAGCCCGCCACGCTGTTCGGGGTCACGCTCCATTCGAGGACCCGGCCGGTCTTGCCCGCCGGGATCAGGGTACGCGCGACGAACCAGCCATTCTGCGCCTGGTCGCGGCCGTCATAGAGCCGCACCCCCGCGCTCGAGGCGATCGTCACCCGCCGCGCCGGATCCTCGGGCGCCAGCACCAGCGATTTGCCGCTCGCGAAGGGCAAGGGCTCGGCGCCCGGCCCGATATCGCGCCCGCTCGCGGCGTTGCGCTCGCCGCCGGCGACCATGTCGCTTGCGGGGTGCAGCGGGAATGTGCCGCTGGCGCCGTCGGTCATCCAGCTCTTGTGGAAGAAGGCCGCCGGCAGGAATTCCAGGTTCAGCCCGGCCTTGCCCGCCAGCGCCGCGGGCAGCGGGGCATCGAGGATCACCGCCAGCACCACCGATCCGCCCCGCCGTTCGGCGCGGATGCGGTACCGGAATTCATGCTCGGGATATTCGAGCAGCACCTCGATCGCGCCGGTGCTGGCGTCGACGTCACGCTTCACCATCCGCCCGATCGGATCCCATTGGCCGGGCGTGGCGGAGAGGCGGACATCGCCGTTGGTGGCGATGCGCTCGCCCTGCTGGATGATCTCGACGCCGCTGATCTTGGCGTCCGCGAACAGCCCGTCATACCAGTTGGAGAAGACCAGCAGATTGGCGCCGTCGGCTTCGAAATAGCCGGCTTGGTTGAGCCGGAGGTCCTGCGCCGTGGCGGGCAGCGCGGTGCCCGCCAGCAGGCACGCGCAGATCAGTCGGAACGCCTTGGCTTTCACATCGCTCTCCATCGTGGCAGGTTGGTTCCCGCATTACGTTAGCGCTAACACAAGCGTGGCGGCGGGCAAAGCGGGGGGCTGGGAAATGACGGGAGCATTGGCGGATCGGCGCGGCGCCTGGGCGTTCGCGCTCGGTTGCGTGTGCGTCACCATCGGCGTGCTGATGCACATTCCGATGTTCCTGATGGGGCGCGACATGCATTTCATGCTCGCCGGCATGGCGATGGGCTGGGACATGATCCTCGGTATGGCGCTGATCGTCGGCGGCGCGCTGATCGCGGCCTATGGCCTGCTGCCGCGGAATCTCGCCGCGCAGCGTGCCGCCAGCGCCGGCATCACCGTCGCCGCGCCCGAGGATGCGCAACTGGGGCCGGCGCATTGGGGGTTGATGGCGGTGCTGGTCGTCGCCCTGGTCATCGACACGATGAAGCCCGCTGCGCTGGGCTTCACCATCGACGGGATGAAGCACGAATATATGGTCGATCAGTCGGTCGCCTCGCTGGTGCCGTTCTTCGCGCTGGTCGGCACCGTCACCGGATCGATCCTGTGGGGTGTGCTCGCCGACATCTATGGCCGCAAGGCGACGATCCTGCTGTCGGCGGTGATGTTCGTCGGCACCTCGATCTGCGGAGCGATGCCGTCGCTCTACTGGAATATCGGCATGTGCTTCATGATGGGCGCGGCGGCCGGCGGCATGCTGCCCGTCACCTATGCGCTGCTCGCCGAGATGATGCCGAGCAAGCATCGCGGCTGGAGCCTGGTGCTGGTCGGCGGGCTCGGCGCGGGCGGCGGCTATCTCGCCGCGAGCGGTGCGGCGACCTATCTCGTTCCGATCCTCAGCTGGCGGGTGCTGTGGCTGCTCAACCTGCCGACTGGGCTCGCGCTGGTGCTGCTCGGGGTGTTCATCCCCGAAAGCGCCAAGTTCCTGCTCGCGCGCGGCCGGGCCGCCGAGGCGCGGAAGGTGATGGCGAAGTTTGGCGCGGTAGTGCGCGAGACCGAAGCGCCGGCAGCGGCATCCGGTCGCCCGCACGGGGCCCTCAAGGGCATGCACCTCTATGGCAAGCTCACCGCGCTTTCGATCACCGCGCTGAGCTGGGGCTTCGTCAATTTCGGGCTGCTGTTGTGGCTGCCGGCGCATCTGCGCGACAAGGGCTATGCGCTCGAAGTCGCCAATGGCCTGCTCGCCAAATCGGCGCTGATCGCCATCCCGATGGCCTTCGCCTGCGCGCTGATCTATTCGCTGTGGAGCACCAAATGGTCTTTGGTCTCGGCGATCGGCATTCTCGCGCTGGGGCTGCTGGGGGTGCTGCGGCTGGAGCTGTTCGGCGGCGGCGATCCGGTGCTTCCCTTCGCGCTGCTGATCGTCGGCATCAACGGGATCATCGCGATCGTGCTGCCCTACACCGCCGAGAGCTTTCCCTTGCGCGTGCGCGGGCGCGCCACCGGCTGGGTGGCGGCGTGCACCAAGGGAGGCGGGGTGATCGCGCAGGGCCTGTCGATCACCCGGCTGGTGCCGCCGATCGGCATCGTCGCCGGGGCGGTGGTGGTGCCGGTGGCGGCGGCGCTGATCCTCGTCGCCTGGTTCGGCCGCGAGACGCGCGGCGGCGACCTGCGCCTGCTCGACGACGCGCTGGATGAACCGCTCGTCTGAAAATCGCCTGATCCACGTTAGTTAGCCGCGCGGAGGCGGAACGCGCAGGGTGTTGCCGGGTTGGTGGCTCAGAACTGGAGAGCGACCCGATGGCCACTCGTGCCCCCGAATTCACCGACAAGCCCGATTCCCAATTCCTCAAAGACAGTTTCCAGCGCGGCCTCGCCCATTGGAACCGCGAGCGGCTGATGCCGGGTTTCCCGAGCGACGCCTGGCAGCACCGCTTCGAACGCGACGTGAAGATGCAGCGGCTCGAAGGCGGCTTCCTTGAGGAACTGCGCGCCGAGGTAATCGACGAAGCCGCGCGGGCACCGACCGACGCGGACGGCTTCATCGCCTGGTTCGAGGATCTGAAGGCGAGCGGACCGGGACAGGGCGACCCCCTGTTCCCGTGGCTCGCGGAGGAAGCCGGCAAGGACCAGCTTCGATGGTTCTTCGAACAGGAAGCCGCCGGCGAGGCCGGGTTCGACGATCTCGTCGCGCTGACCCAGGTCAAGCTGCCGGTCGAGCCCAAGCTCGAACTTGCGCGCAACTACTGGGACGAGATGGGCCACGGCACCGCCAGGGGCATGCATGGGCCGATGCTCGACGCCCTGGTCGAGACGCTCCAGGTCGAGCCGGTGATCGAGAACACGGTGTGGGAAAGCCTCGCGCTCGCCAATGCGATGACGGCGATGGCGGTCAACCGCCGCTACGCCTGGCATTCGGTGGGCGCGCTCGGCGCGATCGAACTGACCGCGCCGGGCCGCGCGGCGCTGGTCGCCGAAGGTCTCAAGCGCGTCGGTCTGAGCCCCAAGGAAGCGCGCTATTTCACGCTCCACGCGGTGCTCGACGTCAAGCATAGCGAGGAGTGGAACCGGAACGCCATCCGCCCCGCCGTGGAAGAGGATCCACGCCGCGCGACGGCGATGGCCGAGGGCGCGCTGATCCGCCTCAAATGCGGTGAGCGCTGTTTCGAAGCGTATCGCGCGTACCTCTGGAGCTAGAAACGAAAACGGCCCGCTTCCCTTGCCGGGAAGCGGGCCGGATTCTTGAGCCGGGGCTCCGGGCGCTTAGAGAGCCTGGAGATTCACCGCCGAGGACTTGCCCCGGTTGTCGGTCTCGATCTCGTATGACAGGCGCTGGTCGTTCTGCAGCGTGCTCATGCCCGCGCGCTCGACGGCGCTGATGTGGACGAAGCTGTCATTGCCGCCGTCTTCCGGCGCGATGAAGCCATAGCCCTTGTCGTTGTTGAAGAATTTTACTTTGCCGATCGGCATGGAATGTTCCTTTCACGAAACATGGAAATTCCGCGGCGCAGCGTGCGCGGCGGAGCCAGGAAGCGCGAAATGGAAGGGTCGGCCCCAGGGGCCTAATATTCCGTCACAGGCGACGATAGCCCGCTCCATATAGGCGCAAACCGCCCGGAGAGCAATTGTGGGCCTATTCGGCGACGACCGTCTCGCGGCGTTTTTCGCGTCGCTCGGCGTCGGCGGCTTCCTTGGCCCAGGCATCGGCGGCGCGCAGCGCGACCACGCGGCTATTGTCGAGCGTCGCGGCGGCCGCCAGTTCGCGGTGATGGGCTTCCTGCTTGCGGCACATTTGCGAAGAGGGGTTCATTTCTGTCCTTCCGGGACTCCGGCGTTCGAGCCGGGGCGGCCAACGCTCTGATCCGATACGGAGCAGCCTGCTCGATATAGGGTGCCGGCGGCGAAATGACAGTGCTTCTCCGGCGCGGCGATGCGGGCTAGCCTTGCGCGCATGAAAGCATTGCTCGCGCTGCCGCTGCTGTTCACCGCGATTCCCGACGAGATGCCGCTCGTTGTCCAGACGCCGGGCCGGGTGAGCGCCGAGGGCCGCTTCGGCTGGCCGGGCGTCTATTTCGAGAGCCGCTTCAGGGGCGGCGACGTGACCGTCGCGGTCGATACCGGCGGCGAGCCGGTGCGGCTGCTGGTCGACGGCGAAGTCCGCGCCACCCTCGCCGAACCGCGCGAGACGCGCTTCACCGTGTCGGGGCTCGGGAACGGCGAACATGCGGTGCGGCTGGAGAAGGTCACCGAAAGCCAGTCGGGCGGGCCGCGCTTCCTCGGCTTCTGGACCAGAGGCGTGGCGCTGCCGGTCAAGCCGCGCGCGCGGCACATCGAGTTCATCGGCGATTCGCACACGGTGGGATATGGCAATACCTCGCCGACGCGCGACTGCGACGGGGCCAGGGTGCGCGCGACCACCGACACGCAATTGGCTTTCGGCCCACTCGCGGCCAAGGCGCTCGGCGCCGATTACCGGGTGATCGCCTATTCGGGATATGGCGTGGTGCGAAACTATGCCGGCAAGGCGCCCGGCGACAATCTGCCCGCGCGCTATCCGCGCATCGTGCCGGGCGAGACCGCGGTGCTGCCCGCCGCCGCCGACAGGGCGTGGCGCCCGCGCGTGATCGTCATCAACCTCGGCACCAACGATTTCTCGACGGCGCTCAAGCCCGGCGAGGCATGGGGTAGCGCCGACCAACTCCACGCCGATTACCGCGCGAAATATATGGCCTTCATTCGCCGGCTCAAGCGCGAGCAGCCCCAGGCGAAGTTCGTGCTGATGGCGGCGGAGAACTTCGCGCCCGATGTCGAGGCCGTCGCCGCGCAGGCGGGCGCGGCGATGCTGCGCGTGCCGGCGCTGGAACTGACCGGATGCAACTGGCACCCCTCGCTCAAGGACCATCGCACCATGGCGGGCCTGATCGAGGGGGCCGTGCAGCCGCTCTTCTAGATCGCGTTCAGCGCTTCCTCGAAATCGGCGATGAGATCGTCGGCATCTTCCACGCCGATCGATATCCGCACCAGGCTGTCGGTGATCCCCAGCGCGTCCTTGCGCGCCTGCGGGACCGACAAATGCGTCATCCCCGCCGGGTGCGACGCCAGCGTCTCGGTACCGCCGAGCGACACCGCCAGCTTGGCGATCTTGAGCGCGTCGAGGAACGCGAACGCCTCCTTCTCGCCGCCCTTAAGATAGAGCGAGAAGGTCGATCCCGCGCCGGCGCAGTGGCGGCGATAGATATCGGCCTGGCGGGCATCGCCCTGCTCATCGAGGAAGCCGAGATAGCCGACCCGGTCGACCTTGGGATGGCCGTTGAGGAAGTTGCAGACCTTGGCGGCGTTCTCGCCGGCGCGGCTCATCCGCAATTCCAGCGTCTCGAGCGAGCGCAGCAGCATCCACGCGGTGTTGGGATCGCAGATCGTGCCGATGGTGTTGCGCATCAGGCGGATGGTGTTGATGTGCTCCTTCGAGCCGAGCACGCCGCCGGCGACGAGGTCGGAATGGCCGCCGGCATATTTGGTCAGCGAATAGACGACGATCTCGGCGCCCTGCTTCATCGGCTGCGCCCAGAGCGGCCCGAGGAAGGTGTTGTCGATCGCGATCGGCGGCTTGTTGGCGCCGGTGAAGATCGCGTCGCGGCTGGCGCGCACGGCTTCGACATCGACCAAGGCATTGGTCGGATTGGCGGGGCTCTCCAGATAGATCAGCGCGACATTGCCGGTCGCGGCCTTGCTCAGCACCGCGTCGATCTCCTCGCGGGTCGCGCCGGCCGGGAAATCGACCCAATGCACCCCGAAGCGGCCGAGGATGCGGCCGATCAGCGTCTCGGTCGCGGCATAGAGCGGCCCCGAATGGACGATGGTGTCGCCGGGCTTGACCATGGACAAGAAGAGCGTGGCGATCGCCGACATGCCCGAGGAGAAGGCCAGCGCGTCCTCGGCCTCTTCCCAGATCGCGAGCCGGTCTTCGAGGATCTCCTGGTTCGGCCCGTTGAAGCGCGAATAGACCAGCCCCTCGGCGCCGCCCGGGCGCTTGCCGGTGACGCCCTCGAAATGGCGCTTGCCGGCCGCGGCGTTGGGAAAGACGAAGGTCGAGGTCAGGAAGATCGGCGGCTTCAACGATCCTTCGGAGAGCATCGGATCATAGCCATGCCCCATCATCATCGTCGCCGGCTTGAGCTTGCGGTTGCCGACCTTCTCGACGTTCGCCTTGGGGCGGCGGCGCGGGGTGCCGCCGGTCAGATCGGCTTCGGTTTCGTCGGTCATCAGGATCTCCGGAAAATATCGTATCGTCTGTAACCAGATCATTCGGTTTTGCGAGCGCAATCTGGAGCGCAGGATCAACGTTCCACGGCGCCCGAAGGAACCGCAACGGACGATTCCTGCACTTCCACGCAAGTGTGTCGCGGCATAGCTTCGCGGCATCGATACTTTCGGGAGGGGAACTTATGCCGGGCACATCGCCGATCGCCGGGCTGGCGCAACTCTATGCGAGCCAGCCGATACAATATCCGCAGCTGAAGGCGGTGACGCTGGCGCAGTGGATGGTGGAAAGCGGGCGCGGCACTTCAGGCCTGGCGACGCAGCACAACAATTTCGGAGGGCTGAAATGGCGCGACGAGATGGCGCCCTATGCGACCAAGGTGATGTATCAGGCGCATGACGGGCTCGATGCCTATTGCAAGTTCGCGACGCCCGAGAAGTTCATCGCCGGCTATTGGGCTTTTATCGCCCGCGCGCCTTATGCCGGCTGGGAAAAGCATGTCGCGACGCCCCAGGACTATATCCGCTTCATCGGCCCCATCTACACGCCAAAGCCGAGCTATCCCGATGACGTGCTGGCGCTGCTGGCCGAGGCGACCACGCTGCTTGGCGCGACCAAGGCCGGCGCGGCGCAAAGCGCGGTCGATATCGGCACGATCGTCATCGATCCCGGCCATGGCGGCCTGAAGAAGGACGAAGGGCCGGGCACGGGTTCGTGGAATAACGCCACCAGCGCTTCGGGGGTTCTCGAAAAGAATCTCGCGCTGCAATGGTGCAAGCGGCTCCGCGAGCTTCTCACCAGCCAGGCGGAAGCGGCGGGGCAGAAGATCAGGGTCGTGCTGACCCGCGAGACCGATATCAATCCCCGGCTCGCCGATCGCGCGGGCAAGGCCGGCGCCAACAATGCCAGCGTCTTCGTCTGCATGCATTTCAACGGCGGCGAGCCGGCGCTCAGCGGAACCGAGACCTTCTATGCGGTGAAGGCGAACGGCAACCAGAACGAGGCCGAAGACATCGCGTTTTGCGCGGCGATCCACGCCGCGATGCTTGCCGGCCTGCGCAAGGTCCGGCCGGCGACCAAGGATCGCAAGGTGAAGCCGGAGACCGATACCAGCAAGAAGCGGCTCGGCGTGCTGCGCGACGACTATCTCGGCAATAGCGGCAAGCCCAGAAAGTGTCTCGCCGCCTATCTCGAGGTCGAGCACATCACCAATGCCGAGGTCGACAAGGCGTTCATCTCCGGCCCCGATGCCGCCGCCAACCGCGATACGGTGCTCGCCTCGATCGCCACCGCGATCCGCGCGGAAATGGTCAAGCGATTGTAGCGGCAGGCTGCCTAGCGCAGTCCGATGATGGAGATCTGCCGGCCGTAATCGCTTTCCTGGCGGTGGGTGGCGCGGCGGAAGCTGTAGAAGCGTCCCGGCTGGGCATAGGTGTCCTCGCCCATGGTCTCGACGGTGCGGAGTCCCGCGGCCGCCAGCCGGTGCGCGACATAGGCTTCGAGATCGAACTGGTAATGCCGTGGCTTGCCATCGGCGAAGAAGCGCTCATTGGCGGGATCGGCCTCGGCGAAGCGGCGGAAAAAGCCTTCGTCCACCTCATAGCTGGCGCGGGCGATGCACGGGCCGATCGCGGCGGCGATGCGCTCGCGCTTGGCGCCCAGCTCCTCCATCCGCGCGATCGTCGCATCGGTGACGCCGCCGAGCGCGCCCTTCCATCCGGCATGCGCGGCGGCGACCACACCGGCTTCGCGGTCGGCGAACAGCACCGGCGCGCAATCGGCGGTGAGGATGCCGAGCAACAGGCCGGGCGTGCTGGTGACCAGCGCGTCGGCGTGCGGGCGCTCGGAAAAGGGCGCGGTGGCGATCACCGCGTCGGCCGAATGGACCTGAAACACCGTGGCGAGCGGCGCGCCGGGCAGGATCGCGTCGGCCGCGCGCCGGCGGTTCTCCTCGACAAGCCGCGCATCGTCGTGCGACCCGAGCCCGACATTCAATCCGGCATGGACGCCGGTCGAAACCCCGCCACGCCGCCCGAGAAACCCGTGCGCGACGCCCTCCAGTGCACGGGCGCGATTGACCTCGACCTCGTCAGGCTTTGGACTCACAGCACCATCCGATACAGCCGGTCCTCGTCGGCCTGATTGCCGACCATGAACGCATAGGGCCCCTGATCCGTGAAGCCGTAGCGTTCGTAGAAACGCTTGGCGCGGTGGTTGTCGCTGTACACCGTCAGCCAGATCTCCTCGGCCCCGCGCGCCCGGGCCTGCGCGATCGCCCAGTCCATCAGCGCCTGCGCCGCGCCGCCGCCCTTGGCGCGCTCGGCAAGGTAGAGCTGGCGCAATTCCATCGTGCGAGCGCTGGTTTCGGCGGGAAGTTGCAGGTCGCTGATCTTGCAGAATCCCGCGAGCCCGGCTTCGTCCTCGGCGATCCGGAAGCGCAGATCGGGTTGCGCGAATTCCTCCGCCCAGGCTTCGGGCGTGAAGCCTGCGAAGAATGCCGCCGCATCCTCGGGCGCGTAAAGGTGCCCGAAGGTCGCATCGAAGCTCTCGCGGAACAATGCGTCGATCGCCGGCAGATCGGCGGCGGTGGCGTCGCGATAGTTCATGCGAAACCCGCCGGCACCGGCCAGCCGGGCGCGGTCAGCGCGATGACCTTGAACAGTTCGCCCATCTGCTCGGGATCGATCAGCCGGTCGCGGTCGAGCGCCAATTGCTCCGCGCGTTCGGGCGACGCCTTGGCGAGCGCCTCGGTCCGCGCCGCGATGCCCAGCGCCGAGAGGAACGCGCCCTGCGTCACCGGCCCGTGCACGGTCAGTCCCTCGGCCTCGGCAGCCTCTTTGAGCGTCGCGAAATCGACATGCGCGGTGAGGTCGGCCTCACCCGGCGTGTCGAACGGGTTGGCATAGGCATGGTCCTTCACCGCCTGCAGCGTATCGCCGATGGCGGGGCCTTCATAGCCATAGTCGATGATCAGCGCCGCGCCGCCTTGCGCCAGCAGCCGCGCCGCCAGCCCGCGCAGGATCGCGACGCTGGCCGGCGAGGTCTCCAGCACCGATCCGGGATCGGCCTGGAGCAGGTCGCGCGGAATGATCATGTCGAAGCTGCGGTCGCCGGCGATCGGCAGGAACAAAATGTCCTGACAGGCGACCAGCCGCTCGCGCCAGCCCTCGCCGGTCGCGATCAATTGCCGGATCGGCAAAGCGTCGAAGAATTCATTGGCGATCACCAGCAGCGGCACATCGTCGTGCAGCCCGATCAGGTCGAGATGGAATTCGGCGTTCGGCACGCGTTCGGCCTGCGCCGCGCGCAGCATCGGGCTGTTCTCGATCAGATCGACCGGCGGCGCGAGTCCGGCCTTGGCCATGGCGCGCAAGGCGTCGGCGGCGAGCGTCCCGCGCCCCGGCCCGAGCTCGACATAGCGCGCCGGCGGCTTTCCCGCCCGCTCCCACATGTCGACCAGCCACAACCCGATCAGCTCGCCGAACATCTGGCTGATCTCCGGCGCGGTGGTGAAGTCGCCGCGCGCGCCCAGCGGATCGCGGGTGCCATAATAATGCGCGTTGGCGGCGGCCATGAACTGCGACAGGGGGATCGGCCCGCCCAGCGTGATCGCCCGCGCCAGCCGCTCGGGCAGCAAGGGTTCGGCGGCGTTTTCGGCGCGCTCCCGCGGCGCGGCGGCGAGGGGGTTATCGTCAGCCATCGAGCTTCTCAGGGTGACGGTTTCATTAAAGAGACGAGATCAGGCGACACTTTCGCCGCCCGCAATCGGCTCGACCCGCTGGCGGCGGCCCGCCGCGGTCGCGATCAGATAGATGCCGCCGGCGATCATCGGCAGGCACAGCCACTGGCCCATATGCAGCCCGGTCATATCGGCCAGCCAGACAAGCTGCTTGTCGGGCTCGCGGAAGAATTCGACGGTGAAGCGGCACAGGCCATAGCCGAGCAGGAAAATGCCGGTGAGCTTGCCCGGCTCGTAGCGCGATTTGGTCCGCCAGAAGAAGAACCACAGCACCGCGAACAGCAGCAGCCCTTCGAGCCCGGCTTCGTAGAGCTGGCTCGGATGGCGAACCGGCTCGATCTGCCCGGCCATCACCGTGTTTGGAAAGACGATTCCCCATGCGACATTGGTGGGCTTGCCCCACAATTCGCCGTTCACGAAATTCGCCAGCCGCCCGAAGAACAGGCCGAACGGTACCACGCAGGCGACATAGTCATGGATACGCAGCCAGTTGAGCCCGTTCTTGCGCGCGAACAGAATGATTCCGAGGGTGACGCCGATGACCCCGCCATGGAACGACATGCCGCCGTCCCACAGGCTGACCGCCCTGATCGGATTGACCAGCATCTCGGGCGCGTAGAACAGGATATAGCCGATCCGCCCGCCAAGGATGATGCCGAGCGTCGCGTAGAAGACGAGATCGTCGGCATGCGCCTTGCTCATCGGCGCGCCGGGCTGGCGCAGCAGCCGCCCGAGATACCACCAGCCGATCAGGATGCCGGCGATATAGGCCAGCGAATACCATTTGATCGTGAAGAAGCCGAGATCGAGCGCGACCTTGCTCAGGCCGAGCTGGTCGAAATGGATATGGCCGGCCGAGGCCGCGGCGAGGGTCAGGAGATCGGTCATCCCCGCCCGGATAGAGCAGCCGCGCGGCAAACCCAAGCGGCTTGGGAGGATGCCTTGATTGTTCCCCTGCTTTCGCAGGGGAACGATTAGGCTTTGGATATCTGGCGCTAGGGCCGGGGCCAAGCTAGAGCTACCTTCCAATGGCGCTCGACCTTCCCAAGCTCGACCTTTCCAAGCTCGATATGTCGAAGCTGAAGCGGCCCGACCGGCGGACGCTGCTGATCGGCGGCGGCGTCGGCGCCGGGCTGGTGGTCGCATGGGCGGTGTGGCCGCGCACCTATCTCCCCAATCTCACCGCGGCGCCCGGCGAAAGCCTGTTCGGGGCATGGCTCAAGATCGGCAGCGACGGGCATGTCGCGGTGGCTGTGCCGCAATGCGAGGAGGGGCAGGGGGTGTTCACCGCCATGCCCCAGATCATCGCCGACGAAATGGGCGCGGACTGGAAAATGGTCGGCGTCGAGCCGGCGCCGCTCAATCCCTTGTACGCCAATCCGCTGGCGGCGGCGTCGCTGTTCGAGCTGGCATTGGGCAGCCTGCCCGAGCAATTGCAACGGACCTACACGGCGCGCACCGGACTGATGCTGACCGGCTGCTCGACCTCGATCCGCAATTTCGAGGATCAGCTCCGCCAGGCCGGGGCCGCCGCGCGCATATTGCTGTGCAAGGCGGCGGCACGCCGCTGGAGCGTCGATTGGCAGAGCTGCGGCACCGCCGGCGGCTTCGTCATCCATGGCAATCAGAAGCTCGGCTTCGGCGAGCTGGCGGGCGAGGCGGCGGACGAGAGCCTGCCCGCCGATCTGCCGCTGCGTTCGGGCGATGCCAACCGGCTCTATGGCCAGACCGTGCCGCGCCTCGATGTGCCGGCGAAGGTCGATGGCAGCGTCAATTTCGCCGCCGACATCCGCCTGCCCAACATGGTCTTCGCCTCGATCCGGCAGGGGCCGACCGGCGAAACCGAACTGGTCAAGCTCGACCGCGAGGCCGCCAACAAGGTGCCGGGCATGCTCGCGGTGGTCACCACCAGCCAGTGGGTCGCCGCCGTCGCCGAGACGTGGTGGGCGGCCGAGCGGGCGATCGACGCGATGCGCCCGCGCTTCAAGACGCCCGAGGATGTCGTCAATTCGGACACGATCGAAGCCGGGCTGACCGCGGCGTTCGAAGGTGAGGGTGCGCGCATCGCGTCGGCGGGCGATCTGCGTGCCGAGTTCAAGGGCGCCAAGCTGGTCAGCGCCGAATATCGCGTCGGCCTCGGGCTCCACGCCGCGCTCGAGCCGATGACCTGCACCGCCAATTACGCCGATGGCCGGCTGACCCTGTGGCTGCCGACCCAGGCGCCCGGCCTCGCGCGCAGCGCCGCCGCGCGCGCCGCCGGGGTCGGCGAGGCCAGCGTCTTCATCCACGCGACGATGGCCGGCGGCTCGTTCGGCGCCAAGCTCGAACATGAAGTCGCGGCGCAGGCGGCGATGCTCGCGGTCAAGATCGGCCGCCCGGTCCAGCTGACCTGGCCGCGCGGCGAGGATTTCCGCCACGACCGCTATCGCCCCGCCGCCGCCGGGCGCCTGTCCGCGCGGCTCGACGGCAAGGGCCGCGTCACCGGCTGGCTGGCCAAGGTGGCGGCGCCCGAGACCGGTCGCGAACTGGCCAAAAGGCTGCTCGGCGGCGACGCGATCGTCACCGCCTCGCTGAAGATATCGGGCGCGGGCGACCCTTCGGCGATCGCCGGGGCGACGCCGCCCTATGCGATTCCCAATTTCGGGATCGACCATCATCCCGCGAAGATCGGCGTGCCGACCGGCTATTGGCGCTCGGGCGCGCATAGCTACACCGCCTTCTTCACCGAAAGTTTCATCGACGAGCTGGCGCATGTCGCCGAACAGGATGCGCTGACCTTCCGCATGGCGATGCTCGGCAACGAGCCGCGGCTCGCTCGTTGCCTGCAGATGGCCGCGCAACTGGGCGGCTGGCAGGGCGGCCAGCCGGGCAGTGGGCAGGGCATCGCCTGCCACATGTTCCGCGGCTCCTATGTCGCGGTGATGGCCGAGGCGCGGCTCAACGGGCGTCAGGTCAAGGTCGAGCGGCTGGTCGCGGCCGTCGATGTCGGGCGGGTGGTGAACCCCGATCTCGTCAAGCAGCAGATCGAAGGCGGATTGCTGTTCGGCATGGCCGCGGCGGTCGGCGGATCGACCGGCTTCACCGAGAATGTCGCCGACGTCCGTGAGCTGCCCGAGCTCAACCTCCCGACGCTGGCGAGCTGCCCCGACATCACCGTCGAGATCATCGCCAGCGGCGGCGACCCCGGCGGAGTCAGCGAGCTCGCCGTGCCGCCGGTCGCCCCCGCCATCGCCAACGCGCTGCAGGCCGCGAGCGGCGTGCGCTTCCGCCGCCTGCCGCTGCTGTCGGACGCTGAATGATGGACGATGGCGCGGGGCACGAACCCGCCGATCATCCGCTGGCGCCTTGCGGCAATATCGGCGTGCTGCTGGTCAATCTCGGCACGCCGGGCGCGCCCGATGCGCGATCGGTGCGGCGGTACCTGGCCGAATTCCTCTCCGACAGACGCGTTGTCGAGATCCCGCCGCTGATCTGGCAGCCGATCCTGCGCGGGATCATCCTCAATACCCGGCCCAGAAAGTCGGCGCACGCCTATGCCCAGGTGTGGCGTCCGGATGGCTCGCCGCTCGACGCGATCACCCGCGCCCAGGCCCGCGCGCTGCAGGACGCGTTCGGCGGGAATGTGTTCGTCGATTACGGGATGCGTTATGGCCAGCCGTCGCTCGGCGACCGGCTGGCGGGGTTCCAGGCTTATGGCTGCGACCGGATGCTGATCGCGCCGCTCTATCCGCAATATTGCGCGGCGACCACCGCCACCGCCAACGATGCCGCGTTCGCGACACTGGCGAAGATGCGCTGGCAGCCGGCGATCCGCACCCTGCCGCCTTATTACGACCACCCCGCCTATATCGCCGCGCTCAAGGCATCGGTGGAGAAGAGCCTCGCCGCGCTCGATTTCGCGCCCGACATGATCCTCGCCAGCTTCCACGGCATGCCGCAGCGGACGCTGGAACTGGGCGATCCCTATCATTGCCATTGCCGGAAGACCGCGCGGCTGCTGAGCGAAGCGCTTGGCCGCGAGCTGACCGTCACCTTCCAGTCGCGCTTTGGCCGCGCCCGATGGCTGGAGCCGGCGACCGACGCGACGCTCGCGGCGCTGCCCGGCAAGGGCGTGCGGAAGATCGCGGTCGTCGCCCCTGGCTTTTCCGCGGATTGCCTCGAGACGCTGGAGGAGCTGGCGATCCGCGGACGCGAGACCTTCCGCGCCGCGGGTGGAACCGATTTCGCTTATCTGCCTTGTCTCAACGACAGCGCGGATGGCGTGGAAATGCTGCGCAGCATTTTGCAGCAAGAACTTGAAGGCTGGGCTCCCGCCGCCTAGCGTCGGCGCAAACAAGGGAGAGAGATTCTATGGCACGCGTAGCGATCGTAACAGGCGGCAGCCGCGGTATCGGCGAAGCGATCAGCGTCGCGCTCAAGGAGGCGGGTATGACCGTCGCCGCCAATTACGCCGGCAATGACGAGCGCGCCAAGGCATTCACTGAGCGGACCGGCATCAAGGCGTATAAGTGGGACGTCGCCGATTTCGATGCCTGCCAGGCCGGCTGCGCCAGGGTCGCCGAGGAACTCGGCCCCGTCGACGTCGTGGTCAACAATGCCGGCATCACTCGCGACGGCACGCTGCTCAAGATGACCTATCAGATGTGGAAGGAGGTCATGGACACCAATCTCGGCGGCTGCTTCAACATGGCCAAGGCGACCTTCCCCGGCATGCGCGAGCGCAAATGGGGCAGGATCGTCAATATCGGCTCGATCAACGGCCAGGCCGGGCAATATGGCCAGGTCAATTATGCCGCCGCCAAATCGGGCATTCACGGCTTCACCAAGGCGCTGGCGCAGGAAGGCGCGCGCGCCGGGGTGACAGTCAACGCGATCGCGCCGGGCTATATCGACACCGACATGGTCGCCGCGGTGCCCGCCGACGTGCTCGAGAAGATCGTCGCCAAGATTCCCGTCGGCCGCCTGGGCCAGGCGCATGAGATCGCGCGGACGGTGGCGTTCCTGTGCTCGGACGATGCCGGATTCATCACCGGCTCGACGCTGTCGGTGAACGGCGGGCAGCATATGTACTGACCGTTGCAGGCGCGGCGACGTCCGCGCCGTTGCGCGAAGCGCAGCAGCGGGCACGGCCGGCGGGTGACCCAGGGTCATCCCGTCCGACGCGGGCTTTGCCCGCGTCCCGCCAATGCCCGGACATGCGAAGGGGGCCGATCCACAAGGAACCGGCCCCCAACCCTCGATACGCTACACGAGGGAATCGGTACGCGAACAACCCATATGGATTAACCCGGTTCCATTGACGCCTTGCTGAACAGCGTGGTTAGCGCGGGTTCATCTCCGCGCTGGTGGTGCCGGCGCGAATGGCTATGACGGCGCGATGCGCGTTCTCGCTTTGATGTTCCTGCTCGCTTTGTGCCTGTCGCTGGGCGCATCGGACTCGGGCCAGCGTGACATACTCGGCCTGGAAGCGAGGATCACCGCAACACCGGTCCTGCTCGATTCCCACGATCCCGCGCGGATAAAAGTCGGCGCGCTCACCTATCTGGGTGGCGTGCGATTGCGCAGCCCCGACCTCGCATTCGGCGGATTTTCGGCGATGCAGGTGGTCGGCGACCGTTTCCTGCTGGTCAGCGACGCCGGCAACATCGTCCGCTTCCGCATGGATGCCGCCTTCCGTATCTCCGAGGCCAGCTTTGGCGACGTCCGGATCGGGCCGGGCACCGGCCAGTACAAGCCCGAGCGCGATATCGAATCGCTCACCAGCGATCCCGCCACCGGACGGATCTGGCTCGGCTATGAGCGCGAGAACGCGATCTGGCGCTACGATGCCACGCTGCTGCGCAGCGCCCGCGCGGTGCGGCCGGCGGCGATGCGCGGCTGGTCGACGAACGGCGGTCCCGAATCGATGGTTCGCCTGCGCGATGGCCGCTTCATCGTCATCAGCGAAACCTCGCGGCCCAAGGGGCCATTGGCCAGGACCGGGCGGGAGGCGCTGATGTTCGCCGGCGACCCGACCGAGGCGCCCGATCGCGGCTTCGGCTTCGTCTATGTCCCACCCGCCGGCTTCGATCCCAGCGACATGACCGAGCTGCCCGATGGCCGCCTGCTGATCCTCAACCGCCGCTTCGCGGTGCCGTCGCTGTTCACCGCCAGGATCACCTTGGTCGATCCCGGAGCGATCCGCCCCGGCGCGGCGGTCCAGGGCCGCGAGATCGCGGCGTTCGCCTCGCCTCTGCTCCACGACAATTTCGAAGCGCTGGCGGTGACGCGCGAAGGCAAGGACACGATCCTGTGGATGGCGTCCGACGACAACCAGCAATTCTGGGAGCAGTCGCTGCTGCTCAAGTTCCGGGTGGAGCTATAGCTTCCTGCGCGGCTTGCGACGCTGGGCAGCGAGGCGCGCCACCTCGCGCAGCCGTTGCGGCATTCTGTCGGCGCGCGCCGAATTGCCGCAATTATCCACTGTCAGGTCGCCCACTTGCACATATGCGTCGGCGGTGCGCGTTCGTGTCACGAATAACAGCAGTGGCTTGCCCATCAGCAGCGGCGTGCGGGCGGTGGTATTCTCGCTGAAGATGCGGAAGCGTCGCGGCGGCCTGCCCTTATATGCCTTTTCGAGCGTCACGTCGTAATAGGCGCCCAGATAGGGATCGAGCCCGCCGGGCATGTTGCCGAACGAGAGCGGCTGCCTTAGCTTCACCGGGCGACGATTGTCGTCCAGCCAAGTAACCCCGGTCGCGCGGACCAGCACCACCAAATCCGAACGCCTGAATTCTCCGGCGACGCTATAGTCCGCGTCGTCGCAACTGGCGGATACGGGCACTGCTGCGAGCGAGGCGGCGAGAATCGGCAGGTAGCGGAGCATGACAGTTGCTAAGCGCCCCACGTCAGGTCCGCAACGCGAAAAACCCGCTCTCCCCCGGGGAGAACGGGCTGACGCTTTATTCCTCGAAAGGAAAGGTTAGGCGGCCTTCTCGGCGGCAGACGCCTTGCGCACGTCGCGCTTCAGGCGGCGCGCGCGCAGCGAGAGATCGTCGTCGCTGGTCTTGAGCAGCCAATTGTCGAGACCGCCATTATGCTCGACCGAACGCAGGCCGTGCGTCGAGACGCGCAGACGCACGCTCTTGCCCAGCGCATCGCTGATCAGCGTCACGTTCTGCAGATTCGGCAGGAACGTCCGCTTGGTCTTGTTGTTGGCGTGAGAAACGTTGTTTCCCACCTGCCGGCCCTTGCCGGTCAGCTCGCAAATGCGCGACATCGCTTTTAATCCTGGTTCGTGGCTTATGCCGGAAAGGCCGCGCCGATACCCGCAATGGGACGGTGCGTCAACCGATTCGCCCAAGGAAAGCCTTGTGCGAACGCAACCCTCGTGGTTGATAAACGTTAATTACGCAAGCGATTCAATTACAGGGGAGAATGACGATGCGTGGACTTCTGGTGCTGATCGGTCTGATCGCAATCGCCGTCGTGGTGCTGATGTCGCTGGGCATGCTCAAGATTACCCAGGCGACTCCGGGCGCGATGCCGAGCGTCGCATTCGACATGAAGGGCGGCAAGCTGCCCGAAATCAAGGCCGAGACGGGCTCGGTAGGGATCGGATCGACCAACGCGTCCGTTACGCTGCCGACGGTTGAGATGAAGAACACGACGGTGACCTTGCCCACGATCGAAGTGAAGCAGGCTCCGGGCGCCAGCCCGACGCCTGCCGCCAAGTAATGCCGCACCCGGGCCGCATCGCGGCGGCGGCATTGTTGCCGCCGCTCGGCGTGTACCTGCGTCGCGGCCCGGGGCGCGACTTCCTGATCGCATGCGGCCTCACCGTGCTGGGGTTCGTGCCAGGCATGGTGTTCGCGTTGTGGACGGTGCTGCGGGGCGAGCCCATGGCCACCGTCACGGCCTAGCCTCTCTCAAGCCCCTCCCTTGAAAGGGAGGGGCCAAGAAGGGCAGTACACCCCCATGTTCCCGCTGCCCGAACCGATGCGCCTCGCGCTCGCCGCCGCCCGCGCCGCCGCGCAAGCCGGCGAGGTTCCGGTGGGGGCGCTGGTCGTCCGCGACGGCGAAGTCATCGCCACCGCCGCCAATGCTCCGCGCGCGCTCAACGACCCCACCGCCCACGCCGAGATTCGTGCGATCCGCGCCGCCGCCGCCACGCTCGGCCGCGACCGGCTTGAGGATTGCGACCTGTGGGTCACGCTCGAGCCCTGCGCGATGTGCGCCGGCGCGATCGCCCATGCCCGCATCGCGCGGCTTTACTATGGCGCCAGCGATCCCAAGGGCGGCGCGGTTGAGCATGGTCCGCGCTTCTTCACCCAGCCGACCTGCCACCACCGCCCCGAAATCTATCCCGGCATCGGCGAGCGCCAAGCCGCCGATCTGCTCCGCGATTTCTTCCGCGAGCGGCGCGGTTGAACGGTCTTGCAATGTAGAATTTCGCCTGCTTGGCTAAGCCGGTCGGCGGTGCCGCCCGCTCTTTGAAGCCCATTCCGGAAAAAACACCCATGGTCAGTGCGACCATTGGGACCATTCGCGCCAAACCGGCCTCGTCGTCACACAGTTGTTGTGCAGCGCGGCGCAGTGCGGATATGAGGACCATGCACCATGGACGCCCCCTTTCCCTGGATCGATGTCGCGATCATCCTCGTGCTGATCGCCGTGAACGGCCTCTTCGCCATGTCGGAGCTGGCCATCGTCTCGGCGCGGCCGGCGCGGATGGAGGCGCTGGCCCGGGTCGGCAAGCGCGGCGCCAAGACCGCCGTGCTGCTCGCCTCCGATCCCGGCAAGTTCCTCTCCACCGTCCAGATCGGCATCACCCTGATCGGCATCGTCGCCGGCGCCTATTCGGGCTCCAGCCTCGGCACACCCACCGCGCAGCGCCTCGAATGGCTGGGCGTGCCGCACGAGACCGCCGAGACCCTGGGCTTCGGCCTCGTCATCGCAATCACCACCTATGCCTCGCTGATCGTTGGCGAGCTCGTCCCCAAGCAGTTCGCGCTGCGCTCGCCCGAGCCGATCGCGGCGATGATGGCGGTGCCGATGTTCTGGCTCAGCCGGGTTACCGCGCCGATCGTCTGGCTGCTCGATCAGTCGAGCGCGCTGATCTTCCGTCTGGTCGGCCTCAACCGCGAATCGGAAAACCGCGTCACCGCCGAGGAACTGCATCTGATCGTCGCCGAGGCGAGCAAATCGGGGGTGATTGAGGAGCATGAGCGCTCGATCATCTCGGGCGTGGTCCGCCTGGCCGATCGCCCGGTTCGCGAAGTGATGACCCCGCGCACCGAAGTCGATTGGCTCGATGTCGATCTCGATGGCGACGGCATCCGCCGCGCGCTGCTGGCGACGCCGCATACCCGCCTGCCGGTCGCGGAAGGTTCGGTCGATGGCGTGATCGGCGTGGTCCAGTCGCGCGACATCGTCGCGGCGCTGTTCCGCGGCGAGCCGCTAGATCTGCGTAAGCTGATGCGCGCCGCGCCGGTGCTGCCCGATCAGGTCGATGCGATGGACGCGCTCGGCGCGCTGCGCCGTGCCGACGTGCCGATGGGCCTTGTCCATGACGAATATGGCCATTTCGAAGGGATCGTGACCCCGGCCAATCTCCTCGCCGCGATCGCCGGCGAGTTCGCGTCGGACAGCGATCCCGGCGACAACCCCAATATCGTCGTCCGTGAAGACGGCTCGATGCTCGTCTCGGGGGCGATGCCCGCCGACGCGCTGGCCGAGCGGCTGGGGCTCGACCTGCCCGAGGACCGCGACTACGCCACCGTCGCCGGCTTGGCGCTGGCGGTGCTCAAGCACCTGCCGCAGGAAGGCGAGCGCTTCACCGAGCAGGGCTGGCGCTTCGAGATCGTCGATCTCGACGGCCGCAAGATCGACAAGCTGCTGGTGACGCAACTGACCAGGCGCGAAGAGGTGTAAAAGCCTTTGTCACCCCGGACTTGTTCGGGGTGACAGGGTCCAATTGCCCGCGGCTTACAGCTTCCCGAACGCCGCCTCGAATCCGGCGATATCCCCGCTCGCCAGATAGCCGGCCTGCTCGATCCAGCGGTCGCGGTGGATGCGGCCCTGGAAATCGCCGAGTTGGGCGTCGAGCGCATCGGCGGCTTCCGGGGTCAGCGCGGCGATCTGGGCGAAGCTGGAGATGCCGACGCTGCCAAGCCGCTCGGCCAGCCGCGGACCGACGCCCTTCATCTGGGTCAGGTCGTCGACGGTGCGCGGCGCGGATGCCAGGATCGGCTGCGGTGCGGGTTCCTCGTCGGCAACAGGCTCGGGCGCGGACAGATCGGCCGCGATCGATGCCGGCGAGGCGTCGAACGGTGCCGCCGCCGCGATCGGCTCGTCGGTGATCGGTGCCGGCTCGCGGGCTTCCTCGGCCGCTACCGGCTCCGGCTCCGGTTCGGGGTAGGGCGGAACATAGGCGACCGGTTCGGGAGCCGGTACAGGCTCCGGTTCGGGTGCGGGCGCTGGTTCCGGAGCGACATAAGCCACCGGCTCAAGCTCAGGCGCTGGTTCCGGCGCGACATATGCAACCGGCTCAGGCTCAGGCGCTGCGACAGGTTCCGGGGCGGGCTCGGGCGCAGGTGGCGCTTCATAGACCGGCGGCACGATCACCGGTTCCTCGGCGATCGGCGGCGGTGGCGGAGTCACCGGCGGCGGGGTGATCGGCCGGGTGACGGGCACTTCCTCATGATAGACCGGCTCGGCCACGTCTTCGGCGCGCTTGCCGCCCCGGAACAACCGGCTGAGCAGCCACAGCAGCACCAGGGCGATAACGACGCCCGCGCCGATTTGCACCGCGGGCTCGCGCGCCCAGGGTGGCGCGTTGGCCAAAAGCTGCTGGATCTGGTCGTTCATGCGCGCCCTCCCGACGCTAGGCAATTGCGTGATCTGGCAACTGCATAGCGCCGGGATGCCGGGAGCAACACCCTATTCGCGAAGCCTAGTCGCGGCCGCCGCGTGCTGGCTGTCCCGATTCGGCCAGCTGGACCAGCTTTACGAACTCGCTGCGCCAGTAATTGCCCGATGCCGGCGCCAGCGCGCCGATCTGGCGGTAGCCGAAGCCGTTCAGATATTTGTCGCCGCGCAATTTCTGCCCGAACGCCGCCACCGCAGTGACGAAAGCCATATCTCCCTGCGGCGCGCCGGCGTTGCGCATCAGGGCCGCGGGCACCGGGCGCTCGATCAGCTTCGACGCGGTCTGACCGGGCAGCTTGTAGCGCAATTTGACGAAGGCGAGCTCGCCGCCGGTGCTGGCCGGCACCGGCGCGGGCTGGCGATTGCCCTCATAGCGCCGCTCGGGCAGCCAGCCCGCCTTGTCTGCCGGTACGATCTCGTAGAGCGCGGTAACCTGATGCCCCGCGCCGATATCGCCGGCATCGACGCTGTCATTGGCGAAATCCTCCTCGGCCAGCGCGCGGTTTTCATAGCCGATCAGCCGGTATTGCTTGACCTGCGCGGGATTGAACTCGACCTGGACCTTCACATCGCCGGCGATGGTCAGCAGCGTCGCCGAAAGCTCCTCGTCGAGCACCTTCTGCGCTTCCATCAGGCTGTCGATATAGGAATAATTGCCGTTCCCGGCGTCGGCGACCTGCTCCATCATCGCTTCGTTGTAATTGCCTGTGCCGAAGCCGAGCGTGGTCAGGGTAATACCGCTGTCGCGCTCGCGCTTGACCATGTCGATCAGCGCCTTGTTGTCGCTGACGCCGACGTTGAAGTCGCCATCGGTGGCCATCAGGATGCGGTTGACCCCGCCCTTGATATAATTGGCGCGGGCGATGCCATAGGCCATCTTCATCGCCTCGCCGCCGGCGGTCGAGCCCTCGGCATAGAGGCAGTCGAGCGCCTGGCGGATATAGTTCTTGTTCGAGGTCGGCTCGAGCACGGTCGAGACGCTGCCCGAATAGGCGACGATCGAGACGCGGTCATTGGGCCCGATCCTGTCGGCGAGCATCGACAGCGATTTCTTGACCAGCGGCAGCTTGTCGTCCTCGTCCATCGATCCCGAGACGTCGACGAGGAAGACGAGATTGGCGGGCGGACGCCCCCGCGCATCGACATCGTATCCGCGCAGCCCGATCCGCATCAGCCTGGTATCGGGGTTCCACGGCGTTGTCGCGACATCGGTGGTGACGCTGAACGGCGCCTCGCGATCGGTCGGCTTGGGATAATCGTAGCGGAAATAGTTGATCATCTCCTCGGTCCGCACCGCTTCGCCGGGCACGTTCAGGCCCTGGGTCAGCATCCGCCGGACGTTGGCGTAGGCGCCGGTATCGACATCGACCGAGAAGGTCGAGACCGGCTGATCGGCGACCGAAAGGATCGAGGCGACCGCCTTGCCGTCATAGCGCTCGGTATTCTCCGCCGAGCCATATAGCGGCGTTGCCGGCACCCGCTGCACCGCCCCCGCCACCATAGCTGCGCTCGCCGAACGCGTCGCCATTGGCGCCGGCGGCGCGGGCGGGGAAGGCGGCGGCGGGGGCGTCATCACGGACATCGGCTCCGGAGCCGGCGCCATCGTCGGCGGGGGCGGCGCATAGGCCAGCGGCCGCGTCTTGCGGCGATAGTCCTCCCTCTGGCGCGGCGTGCACCGCACCGGCGAGCGGCGATCCTGGCTCGCGCCCTGCGGTGCGGCGGGAAGGGGCGGCGGCGCGGCGGAGGTCAGGAGGACGGCGGAGCAACCAAGCAGCAAGCTGAAACGCGGCATATCTACTCTCCCCTAATGCTCCGGCGAGCTTCACCGCGCGCGGATGACTGTTAGATGAACGTAATGATATCTTATATCATACACAGGTCAAGTACAGGGCCTTTGGTACCGGAGCCGGCCCGTGCAGACGAGGGAAGGGTCTAAAGCTTCTCGCGCTGGATCTCGCGCCAGCCGATGTCGCGGCGAAAGAAGCCGGTCGGGAATTCGATCGCGTCCACCGCCTTGTACGCGGCGGCCTGCGCCTCGCGGACATTCCTGCCCGATGCGGTGACCGCAAGCACGCGCCCGCCATTCGCCACCAGCGTCTCGCCTTCCATCCGCGTGCCCGCCTGGAATATCTGCGCGCCACCGGCTTCGGCCTTGGGGATGCCGCGGATCGCGCCGCCGCTCTCGGGCGTGCCTGGGTAGCCTTTCGCCGCCATCACCACCGTCAGCGCGCTGCCTTCGGAGAATCGCGGCGGCGCCCGCCCGGCCAGTTCGCCGCGCGCGGTCGCGACCATCCATTCGAGCAGATCGTCCTGAAGGCGCAGCATCAGCACCTGGCATTCGGGGTCGCCGAAGCGGGCATTATATTCGATCAGCTTCGGCCCGTCGGCGGTCAGCATCAGCCCGGCATAGAGCACGCCCGAATAGGGCGTGCCCATCCGCGCCATCGCCTTGACCGTCGGCCGCACGATCGTCTCGATCGCCCGCGCCTCCAGCTCGGGGGTCAGCACCGGCGCGGGGCTGTATGCCCCCATCCCGCCGGTATTGGGGCCGACATCGCCGTCACCGACGCGCTTGTGATCCTGCGCCGATCCGAACGACAGGATCGTCTCGCCATCGGTGAGCACGAACAGGCTGACTTCCTCGCCCTCCAGGAACTCCTCGATCACGACGCTGGCTTGCGGCTCTTCGAAGATCGCGAGGATCGCCGCCTCGGCTTCCTCGAACGACATCGCCACGGTCACGCCCTTGCCCGCTGCGAGACCATCGGCCTTGATCACCACCGGAATGCCGAAATCGCCGAGCGCGGCGAGCGCGCCATCCTTCGATTCGGCCTTGGCGAAGGCGGCGGTCGGGATGCGTTCGCGGGCGCAGAGATCCTTGGTGAAGCTCTTCGATCCTTCGAGCTGGGCCGCCGCCTTGTTCGGCCCGAATACGAGGACCCCCATGGTGCGCAGATTGTCGGCGAGCCCCGCCACCAGCGGCGCTTCGGGCCCGATCACCACGAAGTGGATCGAATGGCGCAGGCAGAAATCGATGATCGAACGGTGGTCGCTCACCGGGATATCGGCGAGCTCGGCATGATCGGCTATCCCCGGATTTCCGGGCGCCGCCCATAGCTTTTCGAGCGCCGGTGATTGCGCCAGCTTCCAGGCGAGCGCATGTTCACGGCCTCCCGACCCAAGCAACAGGACGTTCATGCCCGACCCCCTTTTCGACGAAAGCGTTTCCGAGTTTGGGCGGCTGGTAGCCGAGGAGATGCCTGGCGACAACGCGGCGGCGATGAGCGTCAGCGAATTGTCTTCGAAGCTGAAGCGCATGGTCGAGGGGGAATTTGGCCATGTCCGCCTGCGCGGCGAGATTTCGGGATGGAAACGCGCTGCTTCGGGCCATGCCTATCTGTGCCTCAAGGACGCCGATGCAGTGATCGACGGGGTGATCTGGCGCGGTGCCGCGTCGATGATTCCGTTCAGCCCGCAGGACGGGCTCGAGGTCGTCGCCACCGGCAAGCTCACCACCTATCCGGGCCGTTCCAAATATCAGGTCGTCATCGAGCGGATGGAGCTGGCGGGCGAAGGCGCGCTGATGGCACTGTTCGAGAAGTTGAAGGCCAGCCTCGCCGCCGAGGGCCTGTTCGACCGCGCACGCAAGAAGCCGCTGCCCTACATGCCACGCACGATCGGCGTGGTGACCTCGCCCACCGGTGCCGTGATCAAGGATATCCTGCACCGCCTCGCCGATCGCTTCCCGAGCCATGTCATCGTCTGGCCGGTAAAGGTGCAGGGCGATGGCGCCGCCGCCGAAGTCGCGGCGGCGATCCGCGGGTTCGATTCGTTGCCGGCGGATGGCCCGGTCAGGCGTCCCGACCTGATCATCGTCGCGCGGGGCGGCGGTTCGATCGAGGACCTGTGGGCGTTCAACGAGGAAGTGGTGGTTCGCGCCATCGCCGACTGTTCGATCCCGTTGATCTCCGCGGTCGGGCATGAGACCGACACCAGCCTCTCCGATTTCGCCGCCGATCTGCGCGCGCCGACGCCGACCGCCGCCGCCGAGATGGCGGTGCCGGTCTGCGCCGAGGTCGCCGGCACCATCGCCAGCCTGGCGCTGCGCACCGAACGCTGCGTCCGCCGCTATCATGAGCGCGCCGGCGAGCGGCTGTCGGCGCTGGTCCGCGTGCTTCCCCGCAGGGATGCGCTGCTCGGGCCGCAGCGCCAGAGGATGGACGATCTCGGCGGGCGCCTCGATCGTGCGCTGGAACGCCGCGTCACCCGGGCACGCGGCCAACTCGACCGTTCGACCGGCGCGCTGCGTCCGGCCATGCTCGGCCAACGTCTCGAAGCAGCAAGACAAAAGCTCGACGCCGCCGCGCGTCACCTCGATCTGGTCCACCCCAATCGCCCTCTCGAGCGCGGCTATGCCTGGGTCGAGGCACGCACCTCGGGCAAGGTGATCGGCACCGCCGATGCCGCGCGCGCGGCGGGCGCGGTAACGCTGCGGTTCATCGATGGCACGGTAGACGCCAAGGTTGAGCGGCCGGGCGGCAAGGCGTATCCAGCCGAAAAGCCCGAACAGCCAAGCCTGTTGTGACGGGCGGGAGAATGGAATGCTGATGTCGAACAGCCGCCCGGCGCGGCTGCACTATATGGCCAATAGCTTCCGCGTCCTCGTGCCCGGCGACCATGTCGTCTGCGCGGTGACCGGCGAGCGGATCCAGATCGACGCGCTGCGCTATTGGAGCGTGGCGCGGCAGGAAGCCTATGCCAGCGCCGAGATCGCCGCGCGGGCGATGCACCCCTGATGGGCCTCGCCGCGCGCCTGCCCGCCGCCGCCGCATTCTGGGTGTTGCTCGGCACCTGCGTGCAATTGCCGTCCGCGGCCGCCGACAGCGTCGCGCCGCGGCCGCTGCCGCAAGCACCGCAGACCGATCCGGCGTTGCGCTTCGCCTTTGATGGCCAGATGATTCAGGGCGGCGCGGTGATCGGCACCGCGCCCAAGGGCGCGACGCTGCTCACCCTCGATGGCGCCCCGGTGCCGATCGCGCCCGACCGCAAATTCCTGATCGCCTTCGATCGTGACGCCGGGCCGTCGGCGACGCTGGTGGCGACGCTCGGCAACGGCCAGCAGGTCCGCCGCGCGCTCGCCATCGCCCCGCGCGCCTGGGATATCTCGCGGCTCAACACCTTGCCCAAATATCCGGTGCCGCGGCCGGAATTCGAGAAGGTCCGCCCTGCCGAACTCGCCCAGATCAACGCCGCGCGGCGGATGCAAAGCGATTCGGCGGGCTGGCGCCAGACGATGCTGTGGCCGGTGGTCGGCCGCATCTCCACCTTGTTCGGCTCGCAGCGCATCTATGCGGGCGAGCCGGGTTCCTATCATTCGGGAATCGACATCGCCCGGCCGACCGGCACGACCGTGCTCGCCCCGGCCGACGGCGTCGTGATTCTGGCCGCCGCCAGGCCTTTCACGCTCGAAGGCAATCTGCTGATGATCGATCACGGCGCCGGACTGAACAGCGCCTTCATGCATCTATCCCGTATCAATGTGCGGGTAGGGGAGCATATAAGAAAGGGTCAGCCGATCGGTGCGGTGGGGATGACGGGGCGCGCAACCGGCCCGCATCTCCACTGGAGTCTCAAGTGGCGGGACGCGCGGATCGACCCGCTCCTGCTCGCCGGGCCGATGCCGGTCGCGGAATAAAGCCCGCGGCGCCTCTCGCGGCGCAACATAAACGAACATATCAGGCGGTTTTCGCGCAACAAAATGCGCGGCAATGTGTCATTTTGGCTACAGTTGGCCCAAAAGCGGGCGCAGCAATCTGAATGCGACCTTTACAGCGGCCCGCTCCATCTTCATCCACCGTACCCAAGCTTTGCCCGAAGTGCGCGCTGCGCATGGGAGGCTAAGCGGGGAGACACCCCGGCCGGGGGCACACACGCAAAACGGCCGGACCAAGCGAGGGAAGTTCATGAAGAAGACCCAGATCACCAGCGGCCTGCGCGGGGGCACTGCCCTGTCGGCGCTCGTCCTTGCCAGCGCGCTGTTCGCCGCGCCTGCGTTCGCGCAGGACACGAGCACGACGACCACGACGCAGACCGCTCCGGCTGCTGACGATGCAGCTACCGACGACGGCGCGATCGTCGTTACCGGTTCGCTGTTCCGTCGCACCAACTCGGAAACCCCTTCGCCGGTCACCGTGCTGAGCGCGGCCACGCTCGAGCAGCGCGGTATCAACACCGTCGCGGAGGCCGTTCAGCGCGTCTCGGCTGGTGGCGCTGGCAACATCACGCAGGGCTGGAACACTGGTTCGAACTTCGCGACCGGCGCGAACGCGGTATCGCTCCGCGGTTTGACCGTGCAGTCGACCCTGACCATCTTCGACGGCCTGCGCATGGCGCCGTATCCGCTCGCGGACGACGGTCACCGCAACTTCGTCGATCTGAATACCATCCCGAACGCCATCGTCGAGCGCATCGAAGTTCTGCGTGACGGCGCGTCGTCGACCTACGGCGCCGACGCGGTTGCTGGCGTTATCAACGTTATCACCAAGAAGCAGATCACCGGCCTGCATGCCAATGTTTCGGCGGGCATCTCGCAGCAAGGCGATGCGGCGGAGCAGCGCATCGATCTCACCTGGGGCTATGGTGATCTCGACGAGCAGGGCTTCAACTTCTATATTAATGGCGAATATCAGCGTCAGGACGCGCTGTACGCGCGTGACCGCAAATATCCGTTCGGCACGGCAGATCTGAGCCGCATCTGTAATGCTGCCGGCTCGTGCATGTTTAATAACGTTCAGAACAGCTACACTAATGGTCGCTGGAACGGTTTGTTTGCAACCCAGGTGCCGGTGGCACGCGCGGTTGACGCCACGGGAGCTGCGATTCCCGGCAGCACCGCGTTCACCCTCCTCAATCCGGCAGCGGGTTGCCGCGAACTGACTCCGGTTAACGTTCCGGCAGCAGTCAGCGCCACCGCCGGCGGGACCGTTCAGTGCTCGCGCGATGCTCGCGCGATGTACTCCCAGCTCTTCCCGGAGCAGGAGCGCCTGGGCTTCGCTGGCCGCTTCACCGCCAATATCGGTGACCGCGCTCAGTTCTACGCCTCTGCCAACTACTATCAGGTGCGGACCGAGACCCAGGGCACGCCGAGCCCGATGAGCGGCAACCTGCCGCCCCCCAACCCGGCAGGCTTCCTGCAGCCGTCGAACCTGTATTTGCCGGTTTATGTCTGCGGCACCGGCGTGGGCAACCGCCTGATGACCGGTACGGGCTGCACTGCGGCCAATGGTGTCCTGAACCCGCAGAATCCTTATGCTGCGGCCGGTAACCGCGCGCAGGTCCTGTCGAGCTACGATCAGCCGCGCTACATCCAGAGCAAGTCGCGCTCGCTGCGCGCTGCCGCAGGTATCAACGGCTCCTTCGCGGATGACTGGAACTATTCGGTCGAAGCGACGGTGTCGCAGGTTCAGCTGGACATCAACCAGTACAACCAGATCATCCCGCAGCGTCTGTGGAATGCGGTTGCTCGTGGCGAATGGAATTTCCTGAACCCCGCCGCGAACACGCAGGCAACGCGTGACTATGTCGCGCCGCTGAACAGCACGCGGTCCTTTTCGGATCTGTGGCAGGTGTCGGGCACGCTCTCGAAGGACCTGTTCCAGCTTCCCGGTGGTCCGCTTCAGGCGGCTGTCGGCGGTTCGTATCGTCACGAGTCGATCAACAACCCGTCGGCGAATGCCGAGAACCTGACCTCGCCTTACGATCGCTACTTCGTCGCCAACGCGGTTGGTGCTGTCGGTAGCCGTAACGTGAAGTCGGCGTTCTTTGAAATCAACGCGCCGATTATCCCGCAGCTCGAGATCAACGCTTCGGGCCGGTATGACGACTATTCGTCGGGCCAGAGCAACTTCTCGCCGAAGATCGGTGCGAAGTTCACTCCGATCAAGCAGCTCGCGATCCGCGGTACGTATTCGAAGGGCTTCCGTATTCCTTCGTTCAACGAATCGTTCGGTCTGCCGACGACGGGTTACGTGACGTACACCCTGAACCCGGCGGTTCCGGCCGAGGCGGCCTTCATCGCGGCGCACGGCGGCAACGCTTATGCCACGGGCAGCTTCCCGGTGGGTCTGACTTCGACCGGTAACCCGTCGCTCGCCCCAGAAAAATCGACCAGCTGGACCGTCGGCGGTATCTTCGAACCGATCCGCAACGTGAGCTTCACTGTCGATTACTGGAATATCGAAGTGAAGGACATCATCGGTGGTGCTGACTATTCGGACGTCCGTCGTCAGTATTATACGAACAACGGTGTCGTGAATGTCCCGGGGATCACCGTCGTTCCGGGCACGCCGGACGTCGCGTTCCCGGCCGCGCTCCCGCAGCTCGGCTTCATCCAGTATTCGTTCGAGAACAACGACTCGCAGCGCGTGTCGGGTATCGATCTGGGGGCGAATGTTCGCCTTCCGCTCGGTGGCGACATCACGCTGACGAGCGCGTTCGAAGCGGCGTATCTGCTGAAGTTCGAGAAGTCGATCGGTGGCACCGTCCAGCGTTACGACGGCACGCTGAGCCCCTGCGACGTCACGTCGTGCTCGGGTGCGCCGAAGTGGCGTGGCAGCTGGCAGAACACGGTCGAGATCGGTGGCTTCACCGGCTCGCTCACCGCGTACTACACCAGCGGCCTGGATCTGGCCTCGATCGACTACGGCGGGATCAAGGGTAACTGCACCGCCAGCATCGGCAGCTCGGTTTCGACCTACGCCGATGGCACGCCCGTGCTTTGCAAGACGAAGGCGCAGTGGAACGCCGATCTTGCCCTGAGCTATCGCATCAACGATCGCTTCACGGTCTACACCAACGTGCTCAACGTCTTCGGTATCGACCCCGTGTTCGATCCGAGCGCTGCGTACCACATCTTCCAGTTCAACCCGTCCTGGTCTGGCCCGAACATCCTGGGTCGTTACTTCCGCGTAGGCGCGCGGGTTAAGTTCTAAGACTCTGGATTTTCTGGAAAAAGAGGGGCGGCTCCGCAGGGAGCCGCCCTTTCTTTTTGACCTCGGCAGATCGCAGGTGCGGAGGGGCAAAAGGCCGCGGCCACCCTGGGGTGACCGCGGCCCTTCGCGTCGTTCAGTGGCGGATCAGGCGACGCTAAGCTTCAGCGCCCCATCACCCTCATCGACCTTGACGGTAGAGCCATCGCGAACCTCGCCGCGCAGGATCTTGTCGGCGAGCGGGTCCTGCAGATAGCGCTGCACCGCGCGCTTTAGCGGGCGCGCGCCATATACCGGATCGTATCCGACCCGTCCGAGCCACGCTTTCGCCGCATCGCTGAGCTCGATATGGATCTTGCGATCCGCGAGCAGCTTCGCCAGGCGCCCGACCTGGATGTCGACGATCGGCGCCATATGCTCCGCCGCCAGCCGGTGGAACAGGATGATCTCGTCGAGCCGGTTGAGGAATTCCGGGCGGAAATGGGCGCGGACGATTTCCATGACCTGCGGCTCGACGCTGGCGGTGGTCTCCCCCTCGCCAAGGTTCGCCAGATACTGGCTGCCGAGGTTCGAGGTCAGGATGATGATCGTGTTCGAGAAATCGACCGTGCGGCCCTGGCCATCAGTCAGCCGTCCGTCGTCGAGCACCTGCAGCAGCACGTTGAACACGTCGGCATGCGCCTTCTCGACCTCGTCGAACAGCACCACCTGATAGGGCCGCCGCCGCACGGCCTCGGTTAGCACGCCGCCTTCCTCATAACCGACATAGCCGGGAGGGGCGCCGAGCAGCCTCGCGACCGAGTGCTTTTCCATGAATTCGCTCATGTCGATGCGGACCATCGCGCTTGAATCGTCGAACAGGAATTCGGCGAGCGCCTTGGTCAACTCGGTCTTGCCGACGCCGGTCGGCCCGAGGAACAGGAATGAGCCGAGCGGCCGGTTGGGATCCTGCAAGCCGGCGCGGGACCGCCGAACCGCCGTAGCCACTGCCTTGACCGCATCGGACTGGCCGATCACGCGCTTGCCGAGCTGCTCTTCCATATGGAGCAGCTTCTCGCGCTCGCCTTCCATCATCTTGTCGACGGGGATGCCGGTCCAGCGCGCGACCACCGCGGCGATATCCTCGGCGGTGACTTCCTTGCGGATCATCGCGTCCTGGGTCGAAGCCTCGGCGTCGGCGATTTGCTTGGTCAGCGCGGGGATGGTGCCGTAGTTGAGCTCGGCCATCTTGGCGAGGTCGCCCTGCCGCTGCGCCTGCTCCAGCTCGGTGCGCGCGGCATCGAGCTGCTCCTTGAGCAAGGTCTCGGAATGCGTCCGCTCCTTCTCCGCCAGCCAGCGCGTGGTCAGCTCGGCCGATTGCTCCTCGAGATTGGCGAGGTCGTGACGCAGATTGCCAAGGCGCTCCTTCGAGGCGTCGTCGGTTTCCTTGGCGAGCGCCACTTCCTCGATCTTGAGCTGGAGGATGCGCCGGTCGAGATTCTCGATCTCCTCGGGCTTGCTCTCCACTTCCATGCGGATGCGCGACGCGGCCTCGTCCATCAGGTCGATCGCCTTGTCGGGCAGGAAACGGTCGGTGATGTAGCGGTTCGACAGCGTCGCGGCGGCGACGATCGCGGCATCGGCGATGCGCACGCCCTGATGATGCGCCTCGTACCGGTCCTTCAGCCCGCGCAGGATCGAGATCGTATCCTCCACGGTCGGCTCGCCGACGAACACCGGCTGGAAGCGCCGCTGCAGTGCCGGATCCTTTTCGACATGCTTGCGATACTCGTCGAGCGTGGTCGCGCCGATGCAATGCAGCTCGCCGCGCGCCAGCGCCGGCTTGAGCAGGTTGCCGGCGTCCATCGCGCCCTCGCCTTTGCCGGCGCCGATCAGCGTGTGCATCTCATCGATGAACAGGATGATGTCGCCTTCGCCGGCCTTGACCTCGTCGAGCACGCCCTTCAGCCGTTCCTCGAACTCGCCGCGATATTTGGCGCCGGCGATCAGGCTGCCCATGTCGAGCGCCATCAGCGTGCGATCCTTGAGCCCGTCGGGCACGTCGCCATTGACGATGCGCAGCGCCAGACCCTCGGCGATGGCGGTCTTGCCGACGCCGGGCTCGCCGATCAGCACGGGATTGTTCTTGGTGCGCCGCGCGAGAATCTGGATGGTGCGGCGGATTTCCTCGTCGCGGCCGATCACCGGATCGAGCTTGCCCGCGCGCGCATCGGCGGTCAGGTCGCGCGCGAACTTCTTGAGCGCGTCATACCGGTCCTCGGCGCCGGCGGTGTCGGCGGTGCGGCCGTTCCGCAGCTTCTCGATCGCGGCGTTGAGATTGTTCGCGGTCACGCCTGCGGCTGCCAGCGCCTTGCCTGCCGGAGTGGTCGTCGCCAGTGTCAGCGCGAGCAGCAGCCGCTCGACGGTGACGAAGCTGTCGCCGGCTTTCTGCGCGACCTGCTCGGCGGAATCGAGGACGCGCACCGCGTCGTTGTCGAGCCCGGGCGTCTGCTGCGCGCCGCTGCCCGAGACCGCCGGCACTTTGGCCAGCGCCGCGTCGATCTCGCTCAGTGCCTTCTTCGCATCGCCGCCCGCGGCCGCGATCAAGCCCGAAGCCATGCCCTGCTCGTCCTCGAGCAGCGCCTTCAACAGATGTTCGGAGCCGATCCGCTGATGGTTCATCCGGATCGCAACGGTCTGCGCCGATTGCAGGAAGCCCTTGGCGCGGTCGGTAAATTTCTCGAGATTCATGGAATACCCTGTTAGCCTGTACCGAACAGATAGTGTTGCAATTAGGCAACACAAGGGGCGTGCACGATGCCGTTGATATTATCTGCGCTCGTCCTCGCCGGGATGCAAACCGCGCCCGTCCGCATCGAGCCAGGCTGGGACGGCAGGAACTGCGGCGTGCGCGTTGACGATGCGCCGATGACGATGGAACAACTCACCGCAAGCGCCCCCGGCTGGTACGATACCGAGCGTGCGATCGAGATTCGCGTCGACAAGGAAATACCGTATCGCTGCGCGGGTGCGGTGATTCTCGCATTGCAGACCGAAGGCTTGCGGGCCCGCTTCGTCAGCGGATTCAGCGTCGTCCAGCTCGCCATTTTACCCGGCCCATGCCGCGTCGCCGTGAACGGCAAGCCCGTCAGCCTGTCTCGCCTTCCGGGCGAGACGCGCAAGTGGAAGAAGGACGCCGAAATCCATTTCGAGCCTGATCCGCGGGCCGAAACTGCCTGCGTCGATCGCGTGCTGAAGATCGTAAAGGCGAGCGGGCGCGGCAGGCTGGGTTTCGTCGGCAACGGCCTTGCCGAGTAGCACCTCGTTAACGCTCTCCGTTTAGAAATCCGGCCACACGCCATCCGGGGGAATGTGTGGCCACGCGATTTTCCAGCCAGTTCGCAGCGGCCGCCGCGCCGGTATCCGGTTCGCTCGCCGATCCGGCGCGCGCGATCCTCGGGCCCAAGCGCGACGCCTTGCTGTTCTGGGGGGCGCCGCTTGCCGCGTTCCTGTTCGTCCAGCTATGGCTGCGTGGCTGGGACACGTTCGTGCCCGCCGCGGTGTCGAGCCAGGCGGTGATAGCCCTGTTCGGTTTCGTCTCGGTGCTGACCTGGGCGCATCTGATCGCGGTCGTCCCGCGCGCCTATCTGAACCGCGAGGTATTCACGGCCTATAAGCTGCGCCTCACCATCGTCCCGGCGCTGTTACTCGCGGCGCTGTTCGCCTCGCACACCGCGTTGGTCGCGGCGGCGGTGCTGGCGGTGTTCTGGGACGTCCACCATTCGGCGATGCAGAATTTCGGCTTCGCGCGCATCTACGATATGAAAGCCGGCAACGCGCCCAACATGCTGCGCGCCACCGATCTGCGGCTGAATTGGGCGCTCTATGTCGGTCCGCTCGCCGCGGGCGCGGCGCTGGCGGTGCACACCGTCTATTTCAAACAGTTCGACGGTACCCTCCTCAGCGCGCTGACCAGCGTGCCGGGCGTGCTCGATGCCAGCCATGCGGGTATCCGCCTCGCCGCGATGCTCGCCTATGCGGTGGTGATCGGCTGGGCGGTGATCGACTATGCCGGCGCGATCCGCAGCGGCTACAAGCTGCCGGCCCACAAGCTGGCGACGATTATCGTCACCGGCGCCGTCTCGATCCTCGCCTGGGGCTTCTCGCCGCCGCTCGTCGCGCTGGCGGCGATCAATCTCTATCATGCGGTCCAGTATTTCGCGCTGGTCTGGGTCAAGGAAGGCGGGCGGATGGCGGGCAAGGGCACCGCGCTGCGCGGGGGCCTGTTGTTCGGGCTGGGTTGCGCCATGTTCGGCCTGGCATATGCGGCGGCGGTCTCCGGCCGCCCGACCCTGTTCGTCGCGCCCTTCATCGCCTGCTCGCTGCTCCATTTTTGGTACGATTCTTTCGTCTGGTCGGTTCGCAAGCGCCAAGTGTAAGTTGCCGCCCGAAGCCGCGAATCCAGCGGCGGGGGAGGGCCAGGAATGCGGATCGTCAAACGCATCGCGATCGGACTAGGCATATTGCTGGTCGTCATCGCGATCGGGCTCGCCACTTGGGAGCCCTTGCTCGCCCGCCGCGCCGCGCCGCCGCCGGATCACAAATATGACGTGGTGATCAAGCGCGACAAATTCGGCGTCCCGCATATCTTCGGGCGCACCGACGCGGACGTGTCGTACGGCATCGCCTATGCCCATGCCGAGGACGATTTCGACACGCTCCAGGAAGTGCTGGCGATGACCCGTGGCCGCCTCGGCGCGATCAACGGCCAGGACGGCGCCAAGACCGATTTCGTCGTTCACCTGCTCGGCGCCCGCGCCACGGTCGACCGCGACTATATGAAGCAGCCGGCGGATATCCGCGCCTTGCTCGATGCCTATGCGACCGGGCTCAACCGCTATGCCGCGCAGCACCCGCAAGAGGTCAAGCTCGCCAAGCTGTTCCCGGTCAACGGCCAGGATGTCGCGACCGGCTTCGTCGTCCGCTCGCCCTTCTTCTTCGGGCTGGAGGGCGTGCTGGGGGCCCTGTCGGGCGACAAGCCGCTGCCGATCGAGAAGGGCTATGCCAAGCCCGACGCTCCCGACGCGCCCAACGTCACGCCGCTCGGTCCGAACGCGCAGGAGAATGGCTCGAACGCCTTCGTCGTCGCGCCGAAGCGCTCGGCGGACGGTTTCACCCGGCTGGTCTCGAACTCGCATCAGGGCTGGCGGGGCGCCGCGGCATGGTGGGAGCTGGTCGTCCATTCGCAACAGGGCTGGAACTTCGCCGGGGCGACCTTCCCCGGCGCGCCCTATCCGCTGCTTGGCCATAACGAGCATCTCGGCTGGACCAACACCGTCAACCGGCCGGACATGGTCGACCTCTACAAGCTGGTCCTCAATCCGGCGGGCGACGAATATCGCTATGACGGGCAGTGGCGGAAGCTGGAGACGGAGCGCGTCTGGCTGCCGGTCAAGCTGTGGGGGCCGTTCGTGCTGCCGGTGCCCAAGACCGTCTACCGCGCCGTGCAGGGGCCGGTGCTGATCAACAAGGAGGGCGCCTTCGCGATCAATTATGGCGGCCGCGACCAGCTCGGCATGGTCGAGGAATATTACCGGCTCAACCGCGCCCAGAATTTCGAGCAGTGGCAGGCGGCACTGGCGCAGCACGCGATTCCCGGCACCAATTTCATCTATGGCGATGGCGCCGGCAACATCGCCTATTTCTACAATGCCAGCTTCCCCAACCGGAAGCCGGGGTTCGACTACAGGGCCGTGCTGGCGGGCGACACTTCCGCCAACTACCAGCCCGGCACCGTCCCGTGGGCAATGGTCCCGCACAATATCAATCCGGCCTCGGGCTTCCTGATCAACGCCAATAATTCGCCGTTCCAGGCGGCGGGCGCGGGATCGGAGATCAGGCCCGAGGACTGGTCGCCGCTGCTCGGCATCGAGACCGACACCACCAATCGCGGCACCCGTTCACTCGAGCTGATGGGTGCGGACGGATCGATTTCGGCCGAGGATCTGTACCGCATCAAGTTCGACAGCGGGGTCAGCCAATATTCCTACCTCTACGCCTGGTTCAAGGAGCTGATGGCGGTCGATCCCAAGGGCGACAAATTGCTGACCGACGCCCGCGAGTTGCTCAGCCATTGGGATTTCAACTGGGACGGCAAGGGGCCGGCGGACAGCCTCGCCTTCTCGGTGATGCGCGTCCCCAATCGCTGGCACTACGAGCGTAAGCCCAAGCCCGATCCACGCACCGTGCTGGCCGAGGCGGCGGGCTATCTGCAGAAGCATTTCGGCAAGCTCGACGTGCCCCTGGGCGAGTTCATCCGCCTGAAGCAGGGCAAGGTCGATCTGCCGCTCGATGGCGGGCCGGACGCGCTGCGCGCCTCGACCAGCTATGACGAACTCCCCGACGGCCGCCTCGCCATCAAGCATGGCGACAGCTTCGTGATGTTCATCACCTGGGACAAGGCCGGCAAGGTCAGCTCGACTTCGATCCAGCCGTTCGGCTCCGCCAGCACCCGCCCGGCTTCACCGCATTACACCGATCAGGCGCAGTTGTTCGTCCAGCACAAGCTCAAGCCGGTATGGTTCGATCCGGCCCAGCTCAAGGGCAATACCGAGCGGACCTATCGGCCCTGATCTCCCTCTCCCCTGAGGGGAGAGGGCTTATTGCTGCCCCGCAATCGGCGGCGGCGCGCCGATGCCGGTGGCCGGGCGCTTGGCCTTGGGCGCGTCCTTGGCGTAGCGCTCGCCATAGGTATTGCCCTCATACCAGCGCGGCGCCTCCTTGCCGTCGGCGATCTCGCGCGCGATCAGGTAATTGAGCCGCGCGAACTTGGCGCCGGCGTCCCAGTTGATCGGCTGCGTCACCTGGTCCGAGGGCTTGTGATAGGTCGTCGCGAGGAAGTCCTTGAACGCCTTCTCGCCGCCATTCTTGAAGCCCGTGACGAGGAACACCGAAGGCACGCCCTGCTTGACGAAGCTGTAGTGATCGGAGCGCATGAACAGATTCTCCTGCGGCATCGGATCGGGTGACAGCGTCACACCCATCCTGGCGCCCGCAGCCTCGACGATCGGCCCAAGGGTCGAATGCTCGGCGCCGAACGCGACCACGTCCTGGAAATCGTAGAGCAGGATCGGCATGTCGAGATTGACGTCGGCGACGACCTTGCCGGCGCCAACCACCGGATAATGGGCGAGATAGTCCGATCCGAGCAGTCCGTCCTCCTCGGCGGTCAGCGCCACGAACAGGATCGAGCGCCTGGGTGGCTTGCCGCTCCGCTTGAAGGCGCGCGCCGCCTCCAGCATCGTCGCCACGCCCGCGGCATTGTCCATGGCGCCGTTATAGATCTGGTCGCCGGCCAGCTTGGGATCGACGCCCTCATGATCGAGATGCGCCGACAGCACGACATGTTCGGGCGCGAGCTTGGGGTCGGAACCGGGCAGCAGCCCGATGACGTTGGGGCTGGAGACGAGCTTGACCTTGCTGGTGCGCTCGGTGGTGACCTTCTGCCTGAGCGCGAAGCCCTTGATCGCGCCCGGCTGCGCGGCGGCGGCGAACAGCTGCTCGGCGCTCATCGGCGCGCCCTGGAATAGCGCCGCGCCCGCGTCCGGATTGATATAGGCGCCGATCTTGATGCCGGGATCCTCGCCCGCCGGCGCCCCGCTCGGGCTCAGCCAGTTGGTCTGTTTCTGGCTGAAATAGCTCAACGCCTGAATCCACGGGAACGCGCCCTTCAGATTGTCCGGCGTGATCAGGTAGAGCACGCCGAGCGCGCCGCGCTTGCCGGCGATGACCGGCTTGTCGCTGCCGCCCGCGGCCTTGATCTGGTCCGGGGTCATCCCCTTGGGGGTGCCGATCAGCGTCACGACGAATTTGCCGCGCACGTCGAGCCCATCGTAATCGGCATCCATACCATAGCCGACGAACACCGCCTCGCCGCTCAGCGTCTGCGTCGCCTCGCCGTAGCGCGGGCTCGCCGAGACCAGCACTTCGGCGCCGTTGGCGAACTTTTTGGTGCCGATCGTGATCGACGCCGGCTTGCTCTCGTCGAGCGCATATTCGGCGAGCGGCACTTGCTGGTACCAGCCGCCATCGGGCGCGCCGGGCTTGAGCCCCAGCGCGGCGAAGCGCGTGGCGACATAGCGCGCCGCGACATCATATCCGCGCGTGCCGGCATTGCGTCCCTCGAGCAGATCGTCGGCGAGGAAGGTCATGTGTGCGCGGACCTCATCGGCGCTGAACACGGGCTCCCCCGAGCCCGACGGCGTCGCGGTCTGGGCAAAGGCGGCGGGTGCCAGGGCGAGCGACACCGCGGAGAGAAGCAGGGACAAACGCATCGAAAAATTGCTCCAGCGGGAGATCGGGAAGCGGCGAGGCTAAAGGAAAAGCGGCAACGCGCAAAGCGCGGTTTGCACCTGCCCGGACCGTGGCTAAGGTCGCGTCATATTGATCTCTTCAGGATGGCCCGCGTCTCATGAAACTTCCGCTCTTTCTCTGCGCCGCGCCGCTCGCGCTGGCCATGCCCGCCGCCGCACAGGAGGCGATCAAGCCGGTGCCGGTCGCCGAACTCGTCGCCCATGTGAACGTCCCCTACGAAACCTTCACGCTCAAGAACGGCCTGCGGGTGATCGTCCATACCGATCGCAAGGCGCCGATCGTCGCGGTCTCGACCTGGTACGATGTCGGCTCGAAGCATGAGCCCAAGGGTAAGACCGGCTTCGCCCATCTCTTCGAGCATCTGATGTTCAACGGATCGGAAAACGCGCCCGGCGAATTCTACGAGCGGCTCAAGGATTTCGGGGCCACCGACTATAACGGCACGACCAATTTCGACCGGACCAATTATTTCGAGACCGTGCCGGCGCCGGCGCTGGAGCGGACGCTGTTCCTCGAAAGCGACCGGATGGGCTGGCTGCTCGGCGCGATCGATCAGGCGGTGCTCGATGAGCAGCGCGGCGTCGTCCAGAACGAGAAGCGCCAGGGCGACAACCGGCCCTATGGCCTCGTCTATTACAAGCTGCTCGAGGAGCTGCTCGCCGGCAACCCCTATGGCCACACCCCGATCGGCTCGATGGCGGATCTCGATGCCGCCAGCCTCGACGACGTCAAGAACTGGTTCCGCGGGCATTACGGGCCGAACAACGCGGTGCTGGTGCTGGCCGGCGATATCGATGCCAAGACCGCGCGCCCGCTGGTCGAGAAATATTTCGGCAAGATCGCTGCGGGCCCCAAGAGCGTGCTTCCCAAGGTCGAGATTCCGACGCTGCCCGTCTCGAAAAGCGTGACGATCAAGGACCGTGTCGCTTCGACTCTGGTGATGCGCGCCTGGGCGGTGCCGGGGATGAACGACAAGGATGCGGTCGCGCTCGATGCCGCGAGCGATGTCCTTGGCGGGCTCGCCAGCTCGCGGCTCGACAATATCCTCGTCCGCAAGGAGAAGCTCGCGACCAGCGTGTCGTCGGGCTTCCAGTCGATGGCGCAGCTCGGCATCTTCACCGTCCAGCTGGTGGTGCGGCCCGGCGTCGATGTCGCGACGGCCACCAAGCGCCTCGACGAGATTCTCGCCGAGCTGATCGCCAAGGGGCCGACCGTGGATGAGGTACAGCGCGTGGCGACCACCAATGTCGCCGATCGGATCGAGGGGCTGGAATCGGTCGGCGGGTTCGGCGGCAAGGCCGTCGCGCTCGCCTCGGGCCAGCTTTATTCGGGCGATCCGCTGTTCTTCAAGAAGCAGCTCGAAGCGACCGCCCGGCTCACCCCCGAAGAGGTTCGCGCCGCCGCCGCCAAATGGCTCACGCGCCCGTCGGTGACCATCACTGTCGAGCCGGGCACGCGCGACGCCTATCAGGAGGCGCAGGCGGTGGCGCCCGCCAAGGTTGTCGCCGCGCCGCAGGCCGCGCCCGCCAACAGCCGCGGCGAGATGCCGGCGGTGGCGCAGATCCGCGATCTCGATTTTCCCGCCGTCACGCGCACGCACCTTTCGAACGGCATCGAGCTGATCTACGCCCAGCGCACCGCCGTGCCCCTCACCCAGATCGTGATTAGCTTCGATGCCGGCGCCGCCGCCGATCCCGACGGCAAACTCGGCACGCAGGGGCTGACGCTGTCGCTGCTCGACGAGGGCACCCCAACGCTCGATTCCGCCGGCATCGCTGAAGCGCGCGAACGGCTCGGTGCGGATATCGGCGCGGGCAGCTCGGCCGACCGTACCTATCTGACGCTGGCGGCGCCCAGCCCCAATCTGGCGGCGTCGCTGCAATTGTTTGGCGATATCGTGCGCAATCCCGCTTTCGCGCCCGATGAGGTCGAGCGGCTGCGCGCCACGCGCCTTGCCGGCATTGCCCAGGAGCTGACCAGTCCCGAAGGACTGGGCGGCCGCGCCCTGCCGCCTTTGCTCTACGGGCCCGATAATCCCTATGCCAAGCTCGCGGCGGGATCGGGCGATCCGGCGGCGATCAAGGCGCTGACCCGCGACGATATCGTCGCCTTCCACCGCGCCTGGATCCGTCCCGACAAGGCCAAGATCTTCGTGGTCAGCGATCGCCCCCTCGCCGAAGTGCAGGCAGCGATCGAGCGGTACTTCGGCGATTGGCGCGGGCAGGGTGCCCCCGGCACTAAGACCTTCGCCGCCGCACCGGTACAGTCCGCGCCCAGGATCGTGCTGATCGACCGGCCCGATTCACCCCAGTCGCTGATCCTCGCCGGGCAGATGACCGGGCTCGATCCGCAGACCGAATTGCTGACGGTGCTGACCGCGAACGAAGTGCTGGGCGGCGGCTTCCTGTCGCGGATCAACATGGATCTGCGCGAGGCCAAGCATTGGTCCTATGGCGTCAGCGGCGGGTTCGGCTGGCTCGAGCATGCCGTGCCCTACACGATCAGCGCGCCGGTCCAGGCCGACAAGACCGGCGAATCGATCCAGGCGTTGATGCTCCAGGTCCGCGAGTTCCTGACCACACGCGGCGTCACCGCCGCCGAGCGTGATCGCACCATCAACGGCGATGTCCGCGGGCTCGCCGGCCGATTCGAAACCGCCGGCGCGGTGCTCAGCGCGATGCAGACCAACGACATCCGCAAGCGTCCCGACGATTTCTACACCAGCATCGCCGAAAAATATCGCGGCATGACCGCGGCCCAGCTTGACGCTGCGGCACGCGGGGCTTTGCGCGCCGATGGCTTTGTCTGGGTGGTGGTCGGCGACGCCGCCAAGGTGCGCCCGCAGCTTGACTCGCTCGGCCTCCCTGTCGAGGTGGTTCCCGCAGCGGCGGTGACCGCCAACTGACTTTTTTGGAGAGACGATCATGGCGAATGTGGATGGCAGCTGGAACACCGTCGCGAAGACCCCGATGGGCGATCAGGCGGCGGTGCTGACGGTCAGCTCGAACGGCGACAGCTTCACTGGCACCTTTTCGGGCGCGATGGGCAACACCGAGGTCAAGGACGGCAAGGTCGATGGCGATCGCCTGACCTTCGCGATCGACATCACCGTGCCGATGCCGATGACGCTGACCGGCGACGTAACCGTCGACGGCGACAGCATGAACGGCACCGTCACCGCCGGCGCGTTCGGCGCATTCCCGCTGACGGGTACGCGGGCCTGAGCCTTAGATCCTCTCCCTCCGGGAGAGGAAAGACGGGCCGCAAGGCCCGGCGAAGGTGAGGGTTAGGTCGAAACGCTCGGTTACTAGCCGTTTCGACCCAGCCCTCACCTGCCGCTTCGCGGCTATCCTCTCCCGAAGGGAGAGGATCAGGAGCGCCCAACCCGGGTCAAATGTCCCATCTTGCGCCCCGGCCGGGCAGTGCCCTTGCCATAGAGGTGCAGATGCGTCCCCGGCTCGGCGAGCAGTTCGGCCCAGCGCTCGCCCTCCTTGCCGATCAGGTTCAGCATCTCGATCATGTTGCCGGTCAGCCCGGTCGATCCCAAGGGCAGCCCGCAGATCGCGCGGATATGGTTCTCGAACTGCGAGCATTCGGCGCCCTCGATCGTCCAGTGCCCGGAATTATGGACGCGCGGCGCCATCTCGTTGAATACCGGCCCTTCGGGGGTCGCGAAGAATTCGAGGGTCAGCACCCCGACATGGTCGAGCGCCTCGGCGACCCGCGCGGAAAGCGTTGCCGCCTGCGCCCAATGGATCGCGATCTCGTGCGGGGCGGGCAGCGTCGATCGGGCGAGGATGCCGTCCTTATGCTCGTTCCATGGCGGCGGATAGCTGGCCAGTGCACCGTCGAGCCCGCGCACGGTGATGATCGAGAATTCATGGCTGAAATTGACGAAACCTTCGAGGATCGCCGGCCGCTCGCCGATATCGGCCCAAGCGGCCTCGGCCTGGGCGGCATCGTGGATGCGCACCTGGCCCTTGCCGTCATAGCCGAGGCGCAGCGTCTTGAGGATCGCCGGCGCGCCGATCTCGGCAATCGCGGCGCGCAGCTCGTCGAGCGTGGTGACCAAGGCCCAGGGCGCGGTCCGCCCGCCCAGTTCGCCGACGAAGCTCTTCTCATTGGCCCGGTCCTGCGCGATCTCGAGGCTCTTGGGGCCGGGCCGCACCGGCACCTTGCCCGCCAGATATTCGACCGGCCGGATCGCGATATTCTCGAACTCGTAGGTCACGACATCGGCGTGCGCCGCCAGCTCGTCGAGGACGATGCGGCTGTGATAATCGGCGCGGGTGAAGCTGGACGCGGTCTGCGCCGCGACGCTCTCGGCATCGGGGGCGAGGATATGGGTGCGATAGCCGAGTTGCGCCGCCGCCACCGCCAGCATCCGCCCGAGCTGCCCGCCGCCCAATATGCCGATCGTCGATCCGGGCGCCAAGGAACCGTTGCTTGCGCTCATTCGGGCGAGTCCGCCACGCTATCAGTCTGCGCCGCGCGCCAGTCCTTGAGCCGTCCGGCCAGCGCTTCGTCCGATGTCGCGAGGATCGCCGCGGCCAGCAGCCCGGCATTGATCGCGCCGGGCTTGCCGATCGCCAGCGTGCCGACCGGAATGCCGCCCGGCATCTGCGCGATCGAGAGCAGGCTGTCCATGCCCTTCAGCGCCTTGGATTCGACCGGCACGCCCAGCACCGGCAGATGCGTCATCGACGCCGCCATGCCCGGCAAATGCGCCGCGCCGCCGGCGCCGGCGATCACCACCTTGAGCCCGCGATCGGCGGCGCTGGTCGCATAGTCATAGAGCCGCTGCGGCGTGCGATGCGCGCTGACTACCTTGGTCTCATGCGCCACGCCCAGCGCCTCCAGCACCTCGGCGGCATGGCGCATCGTCTCCCAATCGGAAGTGCTGCCCATGATGATGCCGACCAGAGGTGCCATGCGCGGCTTCCTAGAGGCGCGGTGATGTAGGAGCAACCTCGATCCTCCCCGGCACGGGGAGGGGGACCAGCCGCAGGCTGGTGGAGGGGGCGGGCCGCAAGCGCGGTGCCGCGTGGAAAGCCCCCTCCGTCACGCTGCGCGTGCCACCTCCCCGTGCCGGGGAGGATCGGATCACCGCTCGCTCAGATAGTATCGATCCGTCGCATTCAGCTGGTCGTCGAGCTCGAACACGATCGGCTGGCCGGTCGGAATCTCCAGGCTGACGATATCGGCATCGGCGATGTGCGAGAGATGCTTGACCAGCGCCCGCAGCGAATTGCCGTGCGCCGAGACGACCACCCGCTTGCCCGCCCTGAGATCGGGCGCGATTCTGGCCTCCCAATAAGGCTGCACCCGCGCGATCGTGTCCTTCAGGCTCTCGGTCTGCGGGATCTTGATCCCCGCATAGCGCCGGTCCTTCGTCAGATCGAATTCGCTGTCGGCTTCGCTCAGGGGCGGCGCGATATCGAAGGCGCGGCGCCAGATATGGACCTGCTCGTCGCCATGGATCCTGGCGGTCTCGGCCTTGTTGAGCCCGGTCAGCCCGCCATAGTGCCGCTCGTTCAGCGCCCAGTCCTTCTCGACCGGCAGCCACAACCGGCCCATCTCTTCCAGCACGATATTGAGCGTCTTGATCGCCCGCGTCTGCAGGCTGGTATAGCATTGATCGAAATCGAAGCCCTTTTCGCTGAGCAGCTTGCCCGCCGCCTTGGCCTCCTCGATCCCCTGATCGGTCAGGTTGACGTCCCACCAGCCGGTGAAGCGGTTCTCGAGGTTCCAGGCCGATTGGCCATGGCGGATCAGGACGAGCGTGGGCATGGCGGACTCCTTTTCGCGGTCCTCTTAGTCGTGCTTCGGCGGAGCGCAACCGGCAGAGCCTCTCGACCGGGCAATTGCCTCGTGCCATGCCAATGGGCGATGCGGACCAAGCCATGGATCTGAACCTCACGGACCTGCCCGTCGATGCCCCCGCGGTCCGCTACATGCGGCCCGATCCGCGGCTGATGCCCTATATTTCGGGCTATCACGCCTATGCGGCCGGCAGGATTGGCGGCGGCCCCTATCATGAATGGTTCTTTCCTGGCTGGGCCAATGTCCGCTTCCGTCTCGCCAGCGCGCCATGGCAATTGGGCTATGGCGACGCCGCACCCGAAGAGGTGCCGGAAATGGTGTTGTTCGGGCCGAGCCGATCGGGCGCGCACAGCATCTCGCAAGGCGGGCATCTGGTCGGGTTTGGCGTCACGCCGCTTGGTTGGCACCGGCTGTTTCGCGACCCGGCACAGCGCTTCGCGGACCGGCTGACTCCGCTCGATGGCCTGTGGCCCGCCGCGCGGCCGATGCAGGATGCGCTTCGCGACGCACGGACGACGGCGGATGTGGTGCGCATATTCAACGCGCACCTGCTTGGGGCGCTGCGGCCGGCCTCGCCGGACGAAGCGCTGATCGCGCGGCTGTTCGATCTGCTTGTCGAGGATCATGATCTGGATCTGCGCAAGGCGGCGGTGGCGATGGGCTGCTCGCCGCAGAAGCTGCGTCGGATATCGATCGCCCATTTCGGCTTTCCGCCCAAGATCCTGCTGCGCCGCTCGCGCTTCCTCAAATCGCTGGTGGCGATCGTCGGCACCGAGCCGGGGCAATGGAGCCAGCGGATCAGCGCCAGCTATTTCGACCAGTCCCACTTCATTCGGGATTCGCATTACTTTCTGGGCATGAAGCCGGGCGCGTTCCTCGCCCTCGATCGGCCGCTGGCGATGCTGTCGATCAAGGCGCGGCAGGCGGCGCTGGGCGCGCCGTTTCAGGCATTGCACCGGCTTGGCGCTTCTTCCACGGCGTGATCGTTTCTTCCAATCCACGCGGCGTATCTCGGACTAGCTCTTCGTCCTAAGCGGCGCGGAGGGCGATCCTTGGACGTGACATTATTGCTCGTGGTCGTAGCACCGATGGTGGCGATCACCGCCTTGCTGCTCTGGCTGGCCGCGCGCGCGGATCGGCTGCGCGAAGCTTCGAAGCATTGGCCAAAGGCGTCGGGGATCGTCGAAGAGGCCAAGGTCAACCACAGTGGCAAGGGCGGCCATTGGCCCAAGGTGCGCTACCGCTATTCGGTCCACGGTCAGCAGCATAGCGCCACCCGCATCGGATTCGTGCAGGAAAACCGGACCCGCGCCGATTGCGAGGCGCTGGTCGCCCGGTACGCGCCGGGAACCGCGGTGGATGTCTGGTACGATCCGCAACGGCCCGGTTTCTCGGTGCTCGAACGCGGCGGCAATTCCAACGGGCTGCGGATCGCGGCCTGGATCATCGGCGGACTCTTCGCGGTGACCTTCATGATTCTTGTGCTGAATGGATGAGGAGAATGGCGATGGCCGGTTTTACATTTGCGATCGCGGTGACGGGGATGACCTGGGCCATGCCGGCGCTGGCGCAGGATTGCCCGCCCGCCGGCGCTCGCTACGAGCATGACAATTTCGTCGTGCGCTCGATCGTGACCTCGCTGGGGGGAAGGCGCCATCCTGCCCTCGGATGCCAGTGGCGGCGATCGACCGACAATCGCGTGATCTGGCTGGAGCCGGGGGTGGCGATGAAGCCCGTCGGCGATAGCGCGACCGTCGCGCCGCGTATCTCGCCCGCGCGCCCGGCTGTTACCCGGCCACCGGCGCGCGTGGCCGTCACGTCGCCCGGAATTGCGGCGCCGTCGCGCCCTGTGCCAGCGCCCGCACCCGCACCTGTGCGGCCGGCCGGCGATTTCGGGCCGATCCAGATCGGCGTCTATGAATGCGATCAGCCGATCAGCATCGGCGGAATGATCATGGGATCGCCGGTGCCGGGCCCGATGTTCGGCGTCACCGGCCCCGGCGCGTATCGCGACTTCAATGGCGGCACCGGCAGTTTCAGCTTTTCCGGCGGCATCCTGACGATGACCAGCGGCCCCTTGCGGGGCACGCGATATCAGCGCTCCGACGCGACTCTCTTCCACCCGCTCGATGCCAAGGGGCAGCGGGGTTCGATTCGCTGTGTGCTGAACAAACGCAAGGATCTTCGCGGCCGATGGTGAGCCGCGCTTGTTGGGAGACGATGTGATGAAGACCGCTATCCTGCTGGCAGCATCCGGAGCGGCGCTATGTGCCGCGTTGCCGGCGGCCGCGCAGCCCTATCGCGAATATGACAAGGTCGAGGTGGAGGATGCCGAGAATCCCGGCGAATGGAACGCCTGTACCGTCACCAAGGTGTTCAAGGGCGCCTATGAGGTGAGTTGCAATTATGCCAAGTCGATCCGGCGCGATATCCAGGTGCGCCTGCCGGGGCGGGAGCCCGTGGCGCAAAGCGCGGCGATTCCGGTATCCGGCCCGCCCTTTGTGAAGGACGATCTGGTGCTGGTATCGACGATGGGCCTGCCCGATGATTGGAAGCTGTGCGTGGTCCGGCGCAACCAGGTGAACAGCCTGAACACCTATGTCGTGGCTTGTGGGGGCAGCGATTACAACGTGCTGCCCAAATGGGTCCGCGCCGATCCGGAAGCACCGCAATGAAGCCGCTCGCTTGCGTGGCGGCGGTGCTGATCGCGGGTTGCGCCTCGGCTCCGGCGGAGGCGCAGTCGCTCAGTTCCTGCTCGGTCGGCCAGCGGGTCAAATCGCCGGCGGGCCCGGCGACGGTCGTGTCGGTCCAGGGGTCGAGCTGCACGGTTCGGGTGGACGGGCGTTCCTATAACGATGTCTATGCCGCGTTCATGCTCGAGGCGCTGGGCGGTCCGCCCCGTACCGCCGCGCAGCCCCGCGCCGCCGCACCGGTTGCGGCAGCGCCGGGAGGCAATCCGAAGCCGGGCGTCTATCAATGCGTCGGCGGGCCCGCGGGCAACCTGAAGCTCCGTTTCTTCACCGGCGGCGGCTATGCCAATGAACAGGGCGCGCGCGGGCGCTATGCTCCGGGCAAGAACGGGCAGATCAAGTTCGTGACCGGCCCTTGGGAAGGCTATTATGGAAAGGTGCTTGCAAATGGCCGGATCGGGCTAACTTCCGTCGAGGGCGGCAGTTTCTATAACATGACCTGCGATCCGCGCTGAGCGCGGATCGCTTCACAACACCCGCGTCATGAACCGGCTGAACGGATCGTCCGCCGGATAATCCCCGAACGCCCCGCAATCGGTGAAGCCGAACTTGCGGTACAAGGCGATTGCCGGTTCGAACGCTTCGCCTGACCCCGTCTCAAGGCTCAGCCGCTTCATGCCCTTGGCGCGCGCCGCGCCGAGGATATGCGACAGGATCGCAGCGCCGGTGCCCCCGCGCAGCCGCCCCGGCGCGGTCCGCATCGATTTGATCTCGCCGGCATCGCCGCCCAAGTCCTTGAGCGCGCCGATCCCGGCCAGCGTCTCGCCGTCCCAGGCCGACCAGAAGCTGATGTCGGGCGTCCTGAGCCCCGAAAGATCGAGGAAATGGCAGCTCTCCGCCGGCGAGTTCGCCAGCATGCCCTGCGCATGCAAGCGCAACAGGTCGATCACCTGCGGATCGTCGAGGCCGCCGTCGCGAATATGCAATTCGGACATGCTCAGCGGATGATCTGTGGTGCGACGTACAATTCGGAAGCCATCGGCCGGCCGGCTTTGTCCAACGCAGGTTTGAACCGGGCTGCCGAAACGTACCGGCAAAGCTGAATATCGCCTTCGTCCGTGCCGGTGGTCCAGCTGATGCGACACCCCGTCACGTCGCCCCTCGCCGAAATCTGGGCCATCGCGCCGGGATTCTTCGTTGTGAAAGTCGCAGCCGCTCCGCGGATGACCAGCTTTTTGGGTTCGCTGAGAACGGCCTGCGTCGCCCATGCTGTTGGTAGTGAGAGCACGTTGACCGGTTCGTTCGACGGCGGTTTGGGAATTTCGAGGTCGAATTTCGCGCCGATTCGTACCTGCCCGGCCGTCGGCATTCCCTCCACCGTCAACGCGTGCCGGAAGACACCACGTGCGCGCAGAAGGCTGCACGTCACATCCCCCAATATCGCGGGTTGCGAATCTTCGATCACCCGGCAGCGCAGCAGCGCATCATCCGGGCCGACATCCACTTGGACGATCACCGATCCCGTGATCCCGGCATCCAGAGCCGATTTCGGATAGTCGGCTGGAGACAACCAGTCCGGCGCGTCCGCGCGAAGTTCCGCGTTGCGCAACAGCGCGGCGTCGTCGGGCAATTGATAGCCGGCGTAGAACGTAAAGACCGTGGGAGCTCGGCCATCGGGCAGCGGCTTGCCGTACGCAGATTGCGCCGCCGCCTGTTGCGCGCCGAATACAGCCGCAACGATTGCGGCCGCCGCCAAAGCTTCCCGCATATCGCCCCCCGTTTCCTCAGATCTCGTCGATGAACCCCGCCAGCGTCTCCAGGCACGCGTGCGCCAGGCGCTTGCACCGCTCCGGCGACCAGGCGAACTCGGCATCGGGGTTCGCGTCATGATCCTTGAACGGCATCTCCAGCGTCATCGACACGGCGCCGAAGCGCTCGGCGAGCTGGTTGGTCGACATCGAGAGATTGGCCGTGCCGGGCGCCGATTTGGCATAGCCCAGTTCGGTCTGGAAATCGGTCGTCTGCTTCGCGAGCCGGCGGGCATATTCGTAGAATTTCTCGCCATGCGCGTCGGTCCAGCTTGGGATTCCTTCAAAGCCGGCGAGGAAATTGGCCGGGATCGCCTCGTCGCCATGCACATCCATCGCGAAGTCGCAGCCGGTCTCGTCCATCGCCGCGCGCACCAGGAACACTTCCGGGCTCTTGTCCATCGACGGCGCATGCCATTCGCGGTTGAGGTTCACCCCCGCGGCGTTGGTGCGCAGATGCCCGCGGCGCGACCCGTCGGGATTCATGTTCGGCACGATATGGAAGGTCGCCTTGTCGCGCAGCGCCGTCGCGGTGGCGTTGCCCGAGGTCAGATATTCCAGCGCGCCCTCGGCCCACCATTCGGCCATGCTCTCGCCGGGATGCTGGCGGGCATAGATCCACACCGTCTTCGGGCCCGTGCCCATCGTCAGTACATCCATCGATTGCCCGTCGAGCGTCACGCCCAATTCGCGGTGCGAAACGCCCGGCATCAGCGCGATGCGACTGACCAGATCGTGATGCCGCTCCATCGAATAGGGTGCGAAATAAGCGAACCAGGCGATATCGCTGTCGAAGCTGTGCGTGAATTCGAACACGCCATCGGCATAGCCGCCCTTGGCCAGCCGCCATGTCTCGCGGTCGGTCGAGACGCGCGCATCATAATTGGGCCAGCCGTCCGGATAGGCCGATCCGGCGGCATTGAGGATGCGGAACGTGATGGTCCGGCCCTTCGCCCCGCTCACCCGGAAGTGAAACCATTGATAGAAATCGGAGAGGTGATCGACGACGATCTCGAGGTCGGCGCGGTCGCCGTCGATTGTCAAAACGCGAATATTGCCGCTGTCGAAAGCGGAATTGATCTGGATGCTCATTTCACCGTGATAGTCACCCCTGACTCGCCGGGGAAGCCCTTGAACAACGCCCTGGCCAGCCTGCCGGCCGTCTCGACCGGTTGGTCGCCGGCCGATTCGGTCACGGCCTTGCCTTCCCATATGGTGCTGTTGTCGCTGCGCCGGCGCAGCTGCACGGAAAGCTCGGAGACATAGAGTTCGCGGGTCTTGCCGCCGACCCCGAACGAGACGCCGCCGCCGACACCCACGCCGCCGCGATAGCCGCCGCCATAGCTGCCGCCGCCAATCCCGATCGAGACCGGCGGGCGTTCGCGGTATGCGCCGCGCGACATGCGGGTGAAGCCGACCGCGGCGATATAGCCGGACTGCATGTCCACGCCGCCCTTCACATAGCCGAGCCTCTGCAGCTCGATCGCCACCGCATCGGCGTAAAGCTGATATTCGGGACTGACCGTGGCTCCGATCGGCTCGATCGCCACGGTGGTGCGCTCGGTGATCGGCTGGCCGAGATGATAGCGCGTCACGTCGATCGGCCCGTTGCGCGTCGTCGCGGTGCAGCCGCCGAGCAGGGCGGCGCCGGCGAGCAGGGCGAGAGTGAAGGGCTTGGTCACGGGCTTCCTCCATGTTTCGCGAGCGCAACGGCTCGTTGGAGGTGTAACAAGAGTCGGGGCGAGTCGGTTCCCAGCCTTTTCCGCCCTCGCGCGCCTTGACTTGGGACGGTTCGGCCTCTAGGCGACCCCCTCTTTTCCAGACACCAATATTCGAGAAGCGAATCGGTCATGAAGATCGTGAATTCATTGAAGTCGCTCAAGGGCCGTCACCGCGATAACCGCGTGATCCGCCGCCGTGGGCGCATCTACGTCATCAACAAGACGAATCGCCGGTTCAAGGCCCGCCAGGGCTAAGCTTCCGTGGTGCAGCCCAAGGCCGTCATCTTCGATGTCGGCAAGGTGTTGTTCGACTGGGAACCGCGATATCTCTACGAGCGCCTGATCGGTGACGATCGGGCGCTCGAAGCGTTTCTGGCCAATGTCGTCACCAGGGACTGGCATTTCCAGCACGATGCAGGGCGTCCGTTCGCGGAGACGTCTGCCGAGCTGATTGCGCAATTTCCCGAGCACGCCGATCTGATTCGCGCCTGGGGCCCGCGCTTCAACGAAACGATTCGCAATCCCATCCCCGGCATGGCCGAGATCGTCGCCGAGCTCGATGCCGCCGGCGTGCCCCTGTTCGCGATCACCAATTTCTCGGGCGAGTTCTGGCGGCCGTTCGCCGCCGCGCATCGCGACCTGTTCGATCGCTTTCAGGGCATCGTCGTCTCGGGCGACGAAAAGCTGATGAAGCCGGATCCCGCGATCTACCGTCTTGCGCTCGATCGCTTCGGTCTGGAGCCCGGCGAAGCCGTTTTCGTCGACGACAACCTCGCCAACGTCACCGCGGCCAGCGCGCTCGGCATCCATGCGGTGCTGTTCACCTGCGCCGCGGGCTTCCGCGACAGCCTCGTCAGGTTCGGGCTGCTGGCGCCATAGCCTTTAGCCCGGAAGATGTCGGGAGCATCCCCGGCCACCAGTACGGCTGGCGACCGGCAGCAGGTCAGGCTTCACTGCTTCTTTCCCGTATAGAAGCCGAACTCGGCCTTGCACGCCGCATAGCCCGCCTGATCGAACGGCGGCGGCTTGGTGATGTCCATCGCCCGCGCCATGTCCGCCGAATATTGCGGTGAGGAGATGCCTTCCCGCTGCTTGGCGGCGAGCGACAATTGGCTCACATCGTTGAGCCAGAGATCGTCGTTCATGAACTTGCCGGTGCGCTTGTAATAGGTCTCGCTGTTGTACCAGGCGGTGGTCAGGCAATCCATGATGCGCCGGTAGCTCGGGTCCTGCGCCGCGATCGGCGTGGCGGCGGCGAGCAGCATCGCGCTCAACATCGGTGATCCCTCCCTGTTGCCCGGCGAATGTTCCCGCCCGCGCCGCGTGGGTCAATCCCCGCCGATCATTTGGCCGGCTCGCCGCGCGCCTCGCGCCATGCGCTCTCGATCAGCGGATCGAGCGCATAGTCGGTGAACCAGATCGACAGCCAGGCATCGCCCCCGGCAAAGGCGCGGCGCTCCGCGCTGAAATCGGTCTTCGCGCCCACTTCCTCCAATGGCGTGCCCGCAGCCAGCGGCGTCACCTGCTTGCGCACCGCATCGGTGAACGCGATCAGCTGGCGGAGATAGCGGTGATCGCGCATCGGCGTGCCATGCCCGGGCACCAGCACCGCGAAGTCATAGGCATCGATCCGCGCCAGTGTCCTGACCATCTCGGACGGCTTGACGTTGAACATATAGGGGATCGGCGCCACCACTGCGTCGCCCGCCGCCAGAACGCGCTGGCGCGGCAGCCAGACGATCGCGTCGCCATCGGTGTTTGCGGCGCCGAGAAACCGGATCTCGACCGGGACATCCTTGTCATCGATCCGGTAGCTGTCGGTGAACACCGTATCGGGCAGGATCAGATAGGTGCCGGCGACATCGCCGATCCGCGCTTCGGTCGCCGTGGCGGCATCGGCCCATTCGGCGCGCACCGTGGCGGGCAGCGACGCGTCCGCCGCGCTCTCGCGGAACTGCGCGATCGCCTTCTTCAGCCCGTCGATCCGCGCCGCTTCGAATTCGGGCGAGGGTTCTCGCTTGAGCCCGCCCATCGTCTCGGTTTCCATATGCTCGCGCGTCCGCACCGTCGAAATGATCCTCGCCGCCGGCCATTCGGCGCGGATCGCGGCAATGCCGCCGGGATGATCGCTATGCCAATGGGTGAAGATCACCGCTTTCACCGGCAGCCGCGTGATCGCCTTCACATGCGCCACCACGCGCTTGCCCACGCCATAGGTCGCGCCGGTATCGACCAGCACCACCCCGTCGCTCTGCTCGATCACCACGACATTGCCGATGACCCCGGCGAAGGTCCGTTCGGGCTGGCGCAACACGTGCACGCGCGGCGCGACCTGTTCGGCGGTCTGGATGTGCGACAGGGTCTGCGCGGCGGCGGGGCCTATGGGCAGCACCGGCAGCGCGGCGAGGAAAAGGGCGTGAAGACCGAAGCGAGGCAGCATGGATGCGGGCTCCTGACAGGAAGCCGCACGCCTTCCACCCGCCGCGCCGCGTGCCAATTAAAGATCGGCTAAAGCTTCGATAAAGCGCGGCGTTCAGCTTGCTTCGCCGTCGCCCTTGTAGCTCCTGAGCTCATCGCCGACGAGGGTGACGACATGGAGCACATTGGTCGATCCCGGGGTGCGGAACGGCACGCCGGCGCACAGGATCAGCCGGTCGCCCGCCGCGGCGATATGGTGCCGCATCGCCATCCGCTTCGACTTCGCGACCATTTCCTCGAACGAATCGACATCGCGGGTATGAACGGCGTGCGTGCCCCACAGCAGCCCCAGCCGCCGCGCGGTCTCGATCTTGGGTGTCAGCACCATGATCGGCACCGATGGCCGCTCGCGGGCGATGCGCCGCGCCGTCGATCCCGACGAGGTGAAGCACAGGATCGCCGTTGCCGATACCGTGCTGGCGATGGTCTTCGCCGCTTCCGAAAGCGCGTCGGCGGTGGTCGGATCGGGGCGGGTGATCGTGAAATGGACGCGGTCGCCATGCGTCGGGTCGCGCTCCACCGCGTCGGCGATCGAGTTCATCATCGCCACCGATTCGACCGGCCATCTGCCCGCCGCGCTCTCCGCCGAGAGCATGATCGCGTCGGCGCCGTCATAGACCGCGGTGGCGACGTCGGAGACTTCGGCGCGGGTCGGCGAGGGGCTCTCGATCATCGATTCGAGCATCTGCGTCGCGACGATCACCGGCCGGCCCATCCGCCGCGCGGTCTCGACGATGCGCTTCTGCAGCGGCGGCACGCTCTGCGGTGGCAATTCGACGCCCAGGTCGCCGCGCGCGACCATCACCCCGTCGCACTGCTCGACGATTTCGTCGAGCCGGGCGATCGCGGAGGGCTTCTCGATCTTGGCGAGCAACGCCGCCTTGCCCTGGATCAGCCGCCGGGCCTCCATCAGATCCTCGGGCCGCTGCACGAACGAGAGGGCGATCCAGTCCGCGCCCATTTCGCATGCGAATGCGAGATCGCTGCGGTCCTTCTCGGTCAGCGCCGCCAGCGGCAGCACCATGTCGGGGACGTTGAGCCCCTTGTTGTTCGACAGTGCGCCGCCGACCTCGACGATGGTGGTCAGCCGGTCCGGCTGGGCCGTCACGACCCGCAGCACCAGCTTGCCGTCGTCGAGCAGCAGCCGGGCATCGGCATGCGCCGCCTCGAAAATCTCGCGGTGGGGCAGCTCGACGCGGGTCGCGTCGCCCGGCGTCGGATCGCGGTCGAGAATGAACTCGTGCCCCGCCATCAGCATCACCTTGCCCTCGGCGAACTTGCCGACGCGCAGCTTCGGGCCCTGCAGATCGGCGAGGATCGTCGTCGGCCGGCCGAGCTTCTTCTCCAGCCCGCGGATCGCTTCGAACACCGCGACCTTCGATTGCTGGTCGCCATGGCTCATATTGATGCGGAAGGCGTCGGCGCCGGCGTCGAACAGCCGCTCGATCATCTCGGGGGTCGAACTCGCCGGCCCCAGTGTCGCGAGGATGCGGACCTTGCGGGAGCGGGGGCTTATGGCCTTTGTCATCGCTGTCATTCCTCGGCCAAAGTTCGGCGGTTGTGCGTGGCTGCCTCTAGCCCCAAATGCGAAGCGATCAACCCGGAGGTGCATATGGACGATCTCGACAGGCTCGACGACGCGACGGCGGCTCAGGCGTTCCGCCGCCTTGTCCGTCATCTGCGCCATCGCAAGGACGCCGAAAATATCGATCTGATGGGGCTTGCCGGCTTCTGCCGCAACTGCCTGGCCGATTGGGTGGCGGAGGCCGATGGCCGGCTCTCGAAGGACGAAGCGCGCCGCATCATCTACGGCATGCCCTTCAGCGAGTGGAAGGCAAAGCACCAGGGAGAGGCCAGCGAGGCGCAGCTCGCCCGCATGGAAGCGAGCATGCGCAGGAACGAGGACGCGCTCGACGAAGCCCTGGACGAGAGCTTCCCCGCCTCCGATCCGCCTTCGATGACCCAGCCCAATCGATAGGGCCAATCGATAAGGGTTGAGGCACGCGCCGGGCTTCTCTATCGCCCCCGCTTCATCCCATCAGGAGCCAAAAATGTCCGATTCTGTTTCCGCCGAGCAACTGCGCCTGTTCATCGAGCGCATCGAGCGGCTCGAGGAAGAGAAGAAGGGCATCGCCGACGATATCAAGGACGTCTATGCCGAGGCCAAGTCGACCGGCTTCGACACCAAGACGATGCGCGCGATCGTGCGGCTGCGTAAGATGGAAAAGCATCACCGCGACGAAGCCGACGCGTTGCTCGAGACCTATCGCAACGCGCTCGGGCTGCACTGATCCGCCGTCGCACGGCGCCCCGCCTGCATTTTCGTCGCCATATCCGGCATGTCCGTCGCATTTTCCTACGCGGCGCCGGATGGTCCAGATAGTGTGTTGCTTTAGTGCGACACCAATGGACCGTGGGAGGAAACATGCGCAATCTCGTCATCGCTCTGGGGCTGCTGGGGCTTGGCGCTCCCGCCATGGCCCAGCAGGCGCAGCCACAGCCTGTTGCCGCCGCATTCGATCGCAAGGCGGCCCTCGATGCCGTCGCGGCGCTGGCGGACGCGCTCGAGAAGCGTTTCGTGTTCCCCGAAACCGCGCGTGCCTATGCGGCGATGCTGCGCGCCAAGCTTGCCGCGGGCGCCTATGCCGGCATTGCCGACGCCGAGACGCTGGCGAACACCGTGACCGCCGATCTCCAGGCCGTGGCCGCCGATGGCCATCTGCGCATGCGCGCGCCGGGCGGCGGGGCCCCGGTTCGCGGCTCCGGCGGCGCGGGCACGCAGCCGCGCCGGCCCGATCCGATCGAGCAGCCCGGCTGGATCGCGCCTGGCGTCGCCTATATCCGGTTCAACGCCTTTCTCGGGGGAGACGAGGCCAAGCAGTTCGCCGCGTTCCTCGACACCCATCTGGGCGCCAGGACGCTGATCATCGACGCGCGCACCCATCATGGCGGCGGGCTCGACGAGATGGACCAGCTGTTCCCGCGCATCTTCGCCAAGCCGCAGACCGTGATGGTGATGGACACCCGCGGCGACGTCGGCGTGTTCGAGATATCCGATACGGTGGTCGCCGTCGAAGCGCCCGGTGACGTCCGGCGCTCCGAGCACCGTGTCGCGCCCGGTGCCGATTCGCCGTGGCGCGGCGCGAAGATCTATTATCTGACCTCGGGCCGCACCGCCTCGGCCGGCGAGCATCTCGCGACGGTGTTCAAATATACCGGGCGGGCGACGCTGATCGGCGAGACGACCGCCGGCGCCGGCAATTATGGCGGCAGTGTCGAGCTGCCGGGCGGCTATTCCGCCTTCATCCCGGTCGGTCACAGCTATTTTCCCGGCACGCGGGGCTGGGAAGGCACCGGCGTCGCTCCCGATATCGCCGTCGCGCCCGAGCGCGCGCTGGTCGAGGCGCTGGTCCGCGCCGGGGTGGCGCCGGCCGAAGCAGAGACGCTGTCCGCCAGCCATGTCCCGGGGGAGCCGATGGTCCGGCGCAGACCGCTGCGGCCTTGAGCGTTGCGGAACGACGGAAGACTGGCCTAGAGACGCCCGGTCCTATTACCGAAGAGAACCTCCGTGGCCGGTCATTCCAAATTCAAGAACATCATGCATCGCAAGGGCGCGCAGGATAAGAAGCGTTCCAACCTGTTCTCCAAATTGAGCCGTGAAATCACCGTCGCGGCCAAGATGGGCATGCCCGATCCCGAGATGAACCCGCGCCTGCGCGCGGCGGTCAATGCCGCCAAGGCGCAGTCGATGCCCAAGGACAATATCCAGCGCTCGATCGACAAGGCGAGCAAGGGCGATGGCGAGAATTACGAAGAGATCCGCTACGAGGCGTTCGGCCCCGGCGGCGTGTCGCTGATCGTCGAGACGCTGACCGACAACCGCAACCGCACCGTCACCAACGTCCGCACCGCGATCAGCAAGAATGGCGGCAATCTCGGCGCGCCCGGCTCGGTCGCGCACGCCTTCGACCGGATGGGCCTGATCAACTATCCGGCCAGCGCCGGCGATCCCGACAAGGTCTTCGAAGCGGCGCTGGAAGCCGGCGCCGAGGACGTGGCCAGTTCCGAGGACGGCCACGAGATCTGGACCGGTCAGGGCGACCTCCACGAAGTCGCCAAGGCATTGGAGCCGGTGCTCGGCGAAGCCGAAGGCGCGAAGCTCGCCTGGCGCCCGCAGACCATGGTCGAAGTCGACGAAGGCGATGCCGGCACCCTGCTCAAGCTGCTCGACGTGCTCGACGACGATGACGACGTCCAGACCGTCTGGGGCAATTACGAAATCTCCGATGCGGTCATGGAGAAACTGGGTTGAGGCAAACGCCCTCTCCCGTCGGGAGAGGGAAGGGGCCCGCTCGCGAAGCGAGTGGGAAAGGTGAGGGCCGCCGCCTCCATCCCGCACTCAGCCTTCCGCAGCCTCGCTGCTCCCTTGCTCTCCAGACGGGAGAGGGAATTTGATCCTCCTCGGCCTCGATCCCGGCCTTGGCACCACCGGTTGGGGCCTGATCCGCGCCGAGGGCAACCGCTTGAGCCATATCGCCAATGGCCGGCTCAGGACCGACACCGCCGCCCCGCTCGCGCGCCGGCTCGCGCACCTCGATGCGATGCTCGCCGCCCTGATCGCCGATCACGCGCCGGACGCCGCGGCTTGCGAGGAGGTCTTCGTCAATTCCAATCCGCAATCGACATTGAAGCTCGGCCAGGCGCGCGGGGTCGTGCTGTGTGCCGCCGCCCGTGCCGGGCTGGAGGTCGGCGAATATGCCGCGCGGCTGGTCAAGAAGTCGGTGGTCGGCACCGGGCAGGCGGAAAAGGCGCAGGTCCATGCGATGGTCGCGCGCCTGCTTCCCGGCGCCAGGATCGACGGCCCCGATGCCGCCGATGCCCTCGCGGTGGCGATCTGCCACGCGCACCATATGGCCAGCGCGCGCCGCCTCGGCTGAAAAGGCTTTCCTACCGGGCAATGTTCCTGTTAGGTTCCCCGCGATGCGGGCCCATGCACCTTTCCAACACCACCCTGCGGGCGTGAATATTGTGTGCCCTGAAAACACTAAACTTCCTCAACATTCGCGGGTCTCGCCATGATCGCGCACCTCAAGGGCCGCCTTGCCGCGACCGGCGCGGATCACGCGGTGATCGACGTGAACGGCGTCGGCTATCTGGTCGGCGCTTCGGCCCGCACGCTCGATGCTCTGGGCGCGATCGACAATCTCGTGACGATCCACACCGAGATGCTGGTCTCGGAGGATTCGATCCGCCTGATGGGCTTCGCCTCGGCCGCCGAGCGCGACTGGTTCCGCCTGCTGACCTCGGTGCAGGGGGTCGGCGCCAAGGTCGCGCTGGCGATCCTCTCGATCCTGTCGCCTGAAGAGGTCCAGACCGCCGTTGCCCGCGCCGACAGCGCGATGATCGCGCGCGCCAACGGCGTCGGTCCCAAACTCGCCCAGCGCATCGTCAACGAATTGAAGGACAAGGCCGGCGGCGTCGCGCTCGGCGGGGCCGGTGCGGCCGCGCCGAAAGGCGGCGCGGCGGCGGATGCGGTCTCGGCGCTACTCAACCTCGGCTTCAAGCCAGCCGAAGCCGCAAGCGCGGTCGCTGCCGCTCAAGAAGAGCTGGGCGCGGCGGCGACGCTCGACGCGCTGGTGCGGATGGCGCTACGGAAGGTGGCGAAGTGAGGGGTGTCTGGAAGGAAACCGAACGCCATCTCATCGGTCAGCCGCTTCGCCTGATGCGTCGCGAGAATGACTGGGCGTTCGATTTCGGCGACGCTGCGACCATATGTGTGGGCTGCTTGTGGCGGATGCGCAGCGAGGCGCTACTGCTGACAAGCGAGGACTCCGATCGACAATTTGGTTTGCCGGAGCCCATTGATGCTGCGTCCCGCTGCAATGAAATTGTTGCGGGCGCCGTCGTGGACGCGATTGCCTTCGACCAGCAGACTGGCGACCTGACATTGGACATGTCGAACGGCGTCAAGGTGGAATTGATTACCGACTCAAGCGGATATGAGAGCTGGCAAGTCTACGCTGGCGATGAATTGAGAGCGGTAGGTGGAAACGGTGGCTTGCGATGAAAGCGCGAGCCGCGACCCGCCTCTCACGCCACGCGCTTCTCCGGCGCCAGCAAAGCCTCGATACCGCTGCGCTCGCGCAGGATGTGGCGGTGGAGCATCGCCATCATGCCGCTGGCGTCGCGGCGATATTCGGCTTCGTGCCCCTCGATCCCGCTCGCGGTCCAGCGTCCGAGATAGACGCGGAAGGTCTCGCCCAGCGCGACGCAATCGATCTTCATCCGCTGCGCGATCCGCGAATCCTCGGGCGCGCCATGGCGGGTGAGCGGATCGAAGATGCGCTGGTGCTTGAACATCTGGTAGCCGGTCAGCAGCCGGGTAAGCTTCCAGCGCGCATGGGCGGTCGCCAGCGCGTCGATGGTGTCCGCCGTCAGCAGCGTCTGCGTCTCGGCCATCCCGGCCTTTATGTCGGTCTGGTGGGCGTAGAGTTGCGCGAGGATGCCTGTGTTCATGGCATGCTTGTGCCGCGGTCAGGGTGTTCAGCGCTTTACCCGCCCCATCCGTGCGAACCCGCATCCGGGTCACCCCGCGTCCGGCGAACTGCGTATTCTCGACAGGCGATGCCCTCGATGGCTAGGGGCGGCGTATGACCGACGCCGACCTCATCATGATCCTTAAGGATCGCGACCAAAGGGCGCGCCTTGCGCTTCGCGGAGCGGGGTTCGCATTTGTCGCGATGTTCGCAACCGGGCTGGCTGTGCGCGGCATTGCCGATCCCGGCGCGCTGTTTGTGATTGCCTTGGCTGCTGGGCTGCTGACCATGCCGGTCGCGCTGGGCCTGGGCGTTTTCGCAATTGCCCGCGGTCCGGTTTTGGTTGTGTTCGCTTCTCTGTTCGCGATGGTTACCGTCGTCCTCGGAGCGCTGGTGATGTGGGATGCGCTGATGTCTTCGCAATCGACCGCCGGCATCGCATTCTTCCTGCTGCCCATGGCCGAAATGGCCGCTTTCACGGTGGTGCTGACGGCCGGTCTCGTAGGCGACGCTATCCTCGGAACGCGCGGCAAATCCTCATGACCGACACCCACCGCATCCTCGCCCCCGCGCGCAAGACCAGTCTCGCTGACATCGTGTCATTTGCGATGGCGCTGCGAGGCGCGAGATGATGTTTCTCGCTCTTATCGTGGCAGGCGCGCAGGACATTCCGCCAAGCTCTCGCATTGCCCATCCCGTAGTCCGGTGCTGGGCGGGCGAGAAAGTCGGGGGCAGTTCCGATATTACGTCTTTCGATACGCACGATGATGTGTCGCCTTATCTGATCACGCACAATCGAGACCTGCTCTTCAAGGGCGATCAAGTCGAGCAGGACTATAATTTCATCGATTATTGGTTCGGGGAGCCCGCAAGGCCGATACATGCGCGCCACTATCTCCGCGACGAGCGTGTGACGGTCGATCTGCCGACGCCCGAGGGAGTCTCGATGTCGCTCGACCAACTCCGCGCGGCCTTTCCGCCCGAGATACTTTGCTATCTGCAGAAGCGCTTCGATCAGATCGAGGTCAGGACGGACGACGGCTATGTAGAACTATGGTCGAGCCGGAAATGACCGACGCCGACCGTATCCTGACCCCTGCGCGCAAGCCCGAGGATATCGACGCCGCGCTGCGCCCGAAGTCGCTCGACGAATTCGTCGGCCAGCGCGCCGCGCGCGAGAATCTGCGGGTGTTCGTCCAGGCGGCCAAATCGCGCGGCGAGGCGCTCGATCATGTCCTGTTCTTCGGCCCGCCCGGCCTCGGCAAGACCACGCTGGCCCAGATCGTCGCGCGCGAGATGGGCGTCGGCTTTCGCGCCACCTCGGGCCCGGTCATCGCCAAGGCGGGCGATCTCGCCGCCTTGCTCACCAATCTCGAGGATGGCGATGTGCTGTTCATCGACGAGATCCACCGGCTCAATCCCGCGGTCGAGGAAGTCCTCTATCCGGCGATGGAGGATCGCGCCCTCGATCTGATGATCGGCGAGGGCCCCTCGGCGCGCTCGGTCCGTATCGATCTGCCGCGCTTCACGCTGATCGGCGCGACCACGCGGCAGGGATTGCTCACCCAGCCGCTGCGCGACCGCTTCGGCATTCCGGTTCGCCTGCAATTCTACACCGTCGATGAGCTTGAGCGCGTCGTCGCGCGTGCCGCGCAATTGCTCGACCTCCATGTCGCGGAGGACGGCGCCCACGAGATCGCCAGACGCTCGCGTGGCACGCCGCGCATCGCCGGCCGCCTGCTGCGCCGCGTGCGCGACTTCGCCAACGTGCTGGGCGAAGCGATCGTCCACGCGAAAGCCGCCGACGCCGCGCTCACCCGGCTGGAGGTGGACGAGCTCGGCCTCGACAGCATGGACCGCCGCTATCTCGGCATGATCGCCGGCATCTACAAAGGCGGCCCGGTCGGCGTCGAGACGCTGGCGGCCGGCCTCAGCGAGCCGCGCGACACGATCGAGGAAGTGATCGAGCCCTATCTGATCCAGATCGGCATGATCGCCAGGACCGCGCGCGGCCGCTGCCTCAACCCGGCCGGGTGGAAGCATCTCGGGCTGGAGCCTCCGTCCAATGCGCAGGACGGGCTGTTCGACTAGGGCTTGAGCGAGAAGATCGCTTCGACCGGGCATCCCAGCGCCGCCGCCAGCTTGAGCGCCAGCGTGGTGGAGGGGACGAACACGCCATTCTCCACCGTGTTGATCGTCTTGCGCGTCACGCCCACCGCCTCGGCGAGCGCGGCCTGGGTCAGGCCGTGCTCGGCGCGCAGCTCGCGCAGGCGGTTGGCGAGCTCAGCCATCCTTGAGCGCGCGGCGCTCGAGCATGCCGAAGCGGAGCAGCGCCGCGCCGACCCCCAGCGTCAGCACCCGGTGAATGGCTTCGCGCGCGGTCACCGGCTCGAACGCCGAGAGGATATAGGCCGCCACGCAGGTCAGCATCGCCGCCCAGAAGCCGAAGGCGATGGCGCGCAGCCGGTGCTCGCGGCTCAGCTCGTCGTTGAGCAACGCGCGTACCTTCCTGCTGCGGAACAGCCCGCCGCCGGTGGCAAGCAGCAGCAGCAACGCCAGCGCCCAGACCAGCCATGCCGAGATTCTCGTCGCGTCCACGGCACGCATCGGCTGGGCGGCATTGCCGAAATAGATCGCCTGGCCCGAGAGGAAGATCAGCGCCATTGCCGGCAGCACCCGCGCGCGCCGGTGGGTCAGCCGTTCGGCGATCTCCTGATCGGTTTCGTAAGCCATGATTTTCGTCCCTTTTGCGTAACCTATAGGTGACATGTAACCCATGCGTTACATCGCTGCAAGGGGATTCCCCGGGGTTTCGCTCGCGACTCCGCTGGGTTAGGAGCCCCGGCATGGACCGCGACAACGCCTTCCTGCCACCCATCGGCCGTATCGAGGGTCAGGCGCATCATTTCGTCCTGCGTGTCTATTTCGAGGACACCGACCTTACCGGCGTGGTCTATCACGCCAATTATCTCAGGTTCATGGAGCGCGCCCGCTCGGATATGCTGCTCGCCGCCGGGATCGACCAGCGCGCGGTGCAGGAAGCGGGCGAGGGCGCCTATGCGATCAGCAATCTCGGCATTCGCTATCGTCAGCCGGCACGGCTGGGCGATGAACTGACGGTGGTCAGCCGTCTCCTGCGGCTTCGCGCCGCGTCTGTGGATATTCATCAACGAGTAATGCGCGGGGCTGAAATATTGACCGAAGCGGATGTGGAAGCGGCGTTCGTCGCTCCCGGTGGGCGGCCGCGTCGCCAGCCGGCCGCTTGGGTCTCGGCGTTCGAGCCGTTGATCTGGAAGGGGAAAGAATAAGTGGAGTTCTTCAGCACCGACGCCGCGACCATGTCTCCGGTCGGCCTGTTCCTGCAGGCGGACTGGATCGTGCGCGCCGTTATGGCCGGCCTGCTGCTCGCGAGCCTGTGGACCTGGGCGATCATCCTGAGCTTCGGCTTCAAGATTTCGGGCGTGCGCAAGGCGATCGACAAGTTCGAGGCCGAATATCGCGAAGCCGACGATATCGACGAGTTTCACCGCCGCGTCGCCGGGCGCGATCAGCCGATCAGCCGCGTATTCTCGGCGGGCGTCACCGAGTGGCGCCGCTCGACGGCGGGCAAGGCGATCGACCGCGAAGGCACCCGCGAGCGCCTCGGCACCACAATGGGCGCGACGATCGCGCAGGAGATCGATCGCCTGGCCGATCGGCTCAACTTCCTCGCCACCGTCGCTTCCTCGGCGCCGTTCGTCGGTCTGTTCGGCACGGTCTGGGGGATCATGCGCAGCTTCACCAACATCGCCAAGGAGCAGAGCTCGTCGCTGGCGGTGGTCGCTCCCGGCATCGCCGAGGCGCTGTTCGCCACCGCGATCGGCCTGTTCGCCGCGATCCCCGCGCTGATCGCCTACAATCGCTATTCGCACGGCATCAACCGCGTCGAGCAGCGCCTCAACCGCTTCGCCGACGGCTTCCACGCGACGCTCAGCCGCCGCCTGGAGATGGAGGCGTGAGGATGGCCTGCTTGATCCTCGCCGGCACGGGGAGGGGGACCAGCCGCAGGCTGGTGGAGGGGGCGTGCCGCAAGCGCTTCGCTATGAGGAGAGCCCCCTCCGTCAGCGCGTTGCGCTGCCACCTCCCCGGTACGGGGAGGATCTGAGGCATGGCGATGCACCTGCCCTCCGGCAAAGGCCGCGGCCGCCGCTCGCCGATGGCGGACATCAACGTCACGCCGCTCGTCGATGTGATGCTGGTGTTGCTGATCATCTTCATGGTCACCGCGCCGCTGCTGACGGCCGGCGTGCCGGTGAATTTGCCCGAAAGCCGCGCCAAGGCGCTCGAGCAGGAGCAGAAGCCCGTCCAGATCGCGATCGACGAGGCCGGCAAGGTGTTCGTCGACAATGAGGAAGTCACGGACGCCGCGCTGGCTGCCAAGCTCGAGGCCATCGCCGCCCGCCCCGCTGGCCCTGACGGCAAGCCCGCCCAGATCTTCCTGCGTGCCGATCAGGCGCTCGGCTACGGCAAGGTCATGAAGGTGATGGGCGAATTGAACCGCGCCGGGCTCAACCGCGTTTCGCTGCTCACCAATGCGAGCAGCGCCAGTCCGGGCAGCAAGCCCTGATGGATCGCATCGAGGGAACCGGGCTGACGATAGCTATCCTGGGCCATGCCGCCCTGCTCGGCTTCCTGTCGGCGACGTTCCTGCACCCGGCCGAACCGGTCAAGATCGAGCAGACGCCGATCGAGGTGTCGTTGTCCGACGATATTGGGCTCGAGACCACCGCACCCGAGATCAGCCATGAGGAGATGGCGGCCAAGCTTTCGCCGCTCGACGCCCCGGTCGAGCCGGAAAGCGCGCCGCCCGAACCCCAGCCCGAGCCACAACCGGCCAAGCCCGAACCGACTCCGCCCAAGCCGCAGCCCGCGCCCGCGATCAAACCGCAGCCGCCGGAAAAGCCGGCTCCGGCCAGGCCCAGCGCGCAGCCCCAGCCCAATCGTCCGGTCAAGCCGTCGGGCGGCCTGCCCGATTACGCCAAGGAGCTGGGGCAGGGGAACAAGCCGAGCGAGAGCAACTCGACCAAGCCGCCCGCCTCCGCCACCGGGTCGGATGTCGCTAGCTATACCGCGGCGATCCTCCGCCAGGTCCAGCCCTGCGCCAATCGTCAGGTGACGCCGGGACCGGGGGCCGAGCGGATTCGCGTGACCGTCCTGCTCAAGCTCAACCGTGACGGTTCGCTGGGCGCCGATCCGCAGATCATCGCGGTCGATGGCGATGACGAGGACAATAGCCGCTATGTTGCCCGTGTCCGCGATCTCGCGCGCGCGGTGTTCAAGGGCTGTTCGCCGATCACCGGACTGCCGCCCGCCTTGTACGATGTTCCCCGTGGTTGGCAGACGGTTCGTTTGCGTTACAAATTGCCTGGATGAGGAAGCCGATGAAGATTGTTCCAACCCTTGCCCTCGCTTTCAGCCTGGCTGGCGGCACCGCCTATGCGCAAACCCCGCCGGTGGCACCCCCGGTGCAGGTGGCGGAAGAGGATCCCGTCATCGATGTGGTCGGCGGCATCTCCGCGCCGATGCCGATCGCGATCCCGGTGATGCCGACTTCGGCAGTCGCCGCCACGCCCGCCGGTTCGACCGATGTGCTCGGCCGCCAGCTTTCCGAGATCATCACCAACGATCTGCGCAATTCCGGGCTGTTCACGCCGCTGTCGCAGGATCGCCTGCTCCCCGTCGCCTATTCGCAAGTGACCGCGCCCGCCTATCACAATTGGGGCGCGACCGGCGCGCAGGCGCTGGTGCAGGGCTATGTCCGTGCCAATGGCAATGGCAGCCTGACCGTCGGCTGCTATCTCTACGATATCGCCTCGCGTGCCGAGATGATCCGCGAAGGCTTCGTCGTCTCGCCCGCCGACTGGCGCCGCGCCGCGCACAAATGCGCCGATGCGATCTATACGCGCCTGACCGGCGAAGGCCCCTATTTCGACAGCCAGCTCGTCTATGTCGCCGAGCAGGGGCCCAAGAACCGCCGCCGCAAGCAGCTGGCGATCATGGATCAGGATGGCGCCAATCATCGCTTCATCACCAATGGCCAGTCGATCGTTCTGACCCCGCGGCTGTCGCCGAAGCAGAACCAGATCGTGTTCATGAGCTATGAGAACAAGCGGCCTTCGATCCGCATCTACGATCTCGGCTCGCGCACCACGCGCCTTCTGGTCGATAATGCCAGCCTCACCTTCGCGCCGCGCTTTTCGCCCAATGGCCAGAATGTGCTGTTCTCGATGTCGGTCGCCGGCAACACCGATCTCTACACCGTGCCCGCAGCGGGCGGCACGCCGCGCCGGCTGACCAGCGCGCCCGGCATCGATACCGGCGGCAGCTATTCGCCTGATGGTTCGAAGATCGTTTTCGAAAGCGATCGCGGCGGCACCCAGCAGCTCTATGTGATGAATGCCGATGGCAGCGATCAGAAGCGGATCAGCTTCGGCGGCGGCCGCTATGCCACGCCGGCCTGGAGCCCGCGCGGCGATCTGGTCGCCTTCACCCGCACCGGCGGCGGCGCCTTCCGCATCGGTGTGATGTCGCCCTCGGGCGGTGGCGAGAAGCTGCTGACCAACAGCTGGGGCGATGAAGGCCCGACCTGGTCGCCCAATGGCCGCGTGCTGATGTTCTTCCGCACGGCGCAGGGTTCGGGGCGCCCGGACCTCTGGTCGGTCGATCTCACCGGGGTCAACGCCCGCAAGATTCCGACCCCGCTCGACGGATCCGATCCCAGTTGGGGACCGATCCGCCCGTGATTCGTTGCGCTTGAAGCGTGCTTTTGTGCCCCGGACGGGCTAGTGTTCGTGAAAATGGAGGAAAGAACGATGGCAAAAGTGATGACCAGCGTGGTGCTGGGCCTGGCGCTTGTCGCAACCGCGGGTTGCACCAAGAAGCGCATCACCGACGTGCCCCCGGGCCCGATCACCGACAATGGCGGCGGCTTCGACAACAGCTCGGGCGAGGAAGGCTCGAGCGCGCTCAACGAGCAGTTCAAGCGCGAAGTCTCGAGCAACACGGTGCATTTCGCCTTCGATCAGTATGACATCGATGGCGAGGCGCGCGCGATCCTCGACAGCCAGGCGCGCTGGCTCGCCGCGCATCCCGGCGTGCGCATCACCATCGAGGGGCATTGCGACGAGCGTGGCACCCGCGAGTACAACCTCGCGCTGGGCGACCGCCGCGCTAACGCCGCCAAGAACTATCTCGCGGCGCGCGGCATCTCGCCCTCGCAGATCAACACGATCAGCTACGGCAAGGAACGTCCGGTCGCCCTCGGCTCGGACGAATCGAGCTGGGCGCAGAACCGCCGCGCGGTGACCATCGTCATCAGCTAAGCCCTTCGCAGGCAGGTTCGAAGGCCGTCGGAGCACGCGCTCCGGCGGCCTTTTCTTTTTGTTCTTGCCGCACCCTCCAAACCGATATAAATAAGATATCATAATTATCGGGAGGCTTTGATGACCGACGACCGTTCCGCAACCCATGCGCTGCGCCAGAGCCGCGAGAAGACCGCGAGCACCGCCAGCGGCTATGGCATGCTTCTCGTGCTGCTGCTCTCGATTGTCGCGGGCGCCGCCGCGCTCACCCAGATCGACCGGATGAACGATGCGATCGTGGTCCCCTGGCTCATCGCCTCGGTCGTCGTTTTTCTCTTTGTTTCCATGGGCTTCTATCTGCTCCAGCCCAATCAGGCGGCGGTGATCACCTTGTTCGGCGACTATCGCGGCACCGATCGCACCACCGGGCTGCGCTGGACCTGGCCGTGGATGGGCAAGAAGAAGATCTCGGCGCGCGCCAACAACATCATTTCCGAGCGGATCAAGGTCAACGATCTGCGCGGCAACCCGATCGAGATGGCGGCGCAGGTGGTGTGGCGCGTGACCGACACCGCCCAGGCGCTATTCGACGTCGACGATTACAAGGCGTTCGTGAACGTCCAGATCGAAGCCGCCGTCCGCACCATCGGTTCGCGCTATCCTTATGACGATTTCGAGCATCAGGAGATCACGTTGCGCGGCAATCACGATCAGGTCGGCAGCGAGCTCCGCGCCGAGCTGATCGCCCGGCTGACCGTCGCCGGGATCACCGTCGACGAATGCGGCTTCACCCATCTGGCCTATGCGCAGGAGATCGCCGGAGCGATGCTGCGCCGCCAGCAGGCCCAGGCGGTGGTCGCCGCGCGCCAGACGCTTGTCGAGGGCGCGGTCGGCATGGTCGAGATGGCGCTCGATCACCTCTCGGCCAAGAACGTCGTCGAGCTTGATGACGAGCGCCGCGCCGCGATGGTCTCGAATCTGATGGTGGTGCTGTGCGGCGAGCGCGACACCCAGCCGGTGGTCAATGCGGGCTCGCTGTACCAATAGGCTGGTCCGGTGTCCGCTCCTCCCAAAAAGGCGTTTCCGCTCCGTCTCGATCCCGCGCTCTACGCGGCGATCGAGCGGGCGGCGGCGAGCGACCTGCGCAGCGTCAACGCCGAGGTCGAATGCCTGTTGCGCGAGGCGCTGGGCCGGAGGGGCGTCAAATTGGCCGATCCGGTCCGCGCCAGGCGCGGCCGCCCGCCCAAGGATAAAGGAGACGAGGAATGATGCATCTGATCCCGCGCAGGCGCGGCTGCAACGGCCGCGGGAATCGGCGCATATCGGCCGCGCTCGGCCTGCTCTCGGCGATCATGATCGGTTTCGGCGCCTATCTCGGGCAGCACCATGAAGTGCGCACGCCGGTCGCGCTCGCAATCGGCCTCGGCATCCTCGTGGTCGGGCTGGTGGTGGTCCGCTTCGTCGCGCTCCAGGGAGACGGGAAATGAGCGATGATTCGGGCGAGTGGTTCGCCCCCAAGCGTTATGGTTATGGTTCGGGACTGCCGATCGCGTGGCAGGGCTGGGTGATCTTCCTCGGCTTTCTCGCCGCGATCATGGGCGGCGCGACGTTCCTGGCGCCGCGCTACCCGATCGGGTTTCTGGTGATCGCCTTGATCCTCACCGCCGCCTTCATGCTGGTGGTCGCGCGGCACACGCGCGGCGGCTGGCGCTGGCGCTGGGGCAAGGATGAGGATTCGAAATGAAGCTTCTCGCGCTGGCCGTCACTGCGGTGCTGACGATGGCGCCGGCGAACCCGGTCGAGCCGGTCGAAGTCACCGTGCCCGGCCCCGCCGGGCCGCTGGCGGGCACGCTGATCGATCCCGGCGGAAAGGCGCCCGCGATCCTGATCCTGCCCGGCTCGGGGCCGACCGACCGCGACGGCAACAATCCGCTCGGCGTGGCCGCCGCGCCCTATCGCCTGCTCGCCGATGCGCTGGCCGAGCGCGGCATCGCCACGCTGCGCGCCGACAAGCGCGGCATGTTCGCGAGCAAGGCGGCGATCCCCGATGCCAATGCGGTGAAGATCGCCGATTACGCCGCCGATGCGCATGCGTGGGTCGATATGCTCCGCCAGCGCTCCGGCCGCGCCTGTGTCTGGCTGCTCGGCCATAGCGAGGGCGGGCTCGTCGCGCTCAAGGCGGCGCAGCGCCCCGAGGGCATCTGCGGCGTCATCCTCGTCTCCGCGCCCGGCCGCCCGCTCGCCACGGTGATGCGCGAACAGCTTCGCGCCAACCCCGCCAATGCTCCGCTACTCGACGCCGCGATGGCTGCGCTCGATGCGCTAGAGGCCGGGCGCCGGGTCGATACCGCGACGCTGCCGCCGCTGGCCGGGCTGTTCGCGGCGCCGGTGCAGGGCTTCCTGATCGATGTCTTCGCGCAGCATCCCGCCGAACTCGCCGCCAGCCTGCACGTGCCGGTGCTGATGGTGCACGGCGACCGCGACATCCAGGTGTCGCTCGCCGATGCACAGGCGCTCGCTGCCGCCGCCAGGGGATCGACGCTCAAGATATTGCCCGGCGTCAACCACGTCCTGAAGTCGGTCGCGAGCGACGATCGTGCGGCGAATATCGCCACCTATGGCAATCCGTCGCTCCCGCTCGCGCCGGGCGTGGCCGACGCCATTGCCGGCTTCGTAAGTGCGCGGCGTTAGCCGAGCGCCTCGTCGAGCAGGCGCGCGAGTCTCAGCCCACCCTTCACCATCTGCTGGCGCGCGGGCTCCACGAGTTTGTCGATCGTCTCGGCCGTCAGCGTCCCCCGCGCCGGCGCATTGCGCGCGCAGGCGTCGCCGCCGAACGCGCTGCCATAGGCGACGTCGCGCGCCACCTGCCAGCTGTCGCGGCTCCAGTCCTCGGTGGTGCCGCCCCACAGCTTCTCGCGCTCCTCGGTCGAATAGACCCGCACGATCGATGGCGGCGTCGAGATCGCGCGCTCGGAGAGATGGCCGTCCCAGATCGTGTGGAGGCTGAGCTTTTCCGTCGAGTAAAAGCCATAGCTGGTCTTGGCACGATTGCCGCCAAGATCGCCATGATCGCCGGCATGGAGCGGCTGATGCAGATCGCCGACGAAATGGACGAGGAAGGCCAGCGCCATGATCCGCTCGCGCGTCGGCACGCCGTGATCCTTGAGCAGCTTCACGTCGCGGTCGATCTGCGCCGAGACGCAATTGCCGTCGGGGCAGTTCGATTTGATATCGAACGGCTTGCAGATGTTCACGTTCTGATAGTGCCAGTTATAGGCGTAGCTGAAGCGCGGCCCGAGCGTCTTGATGCAATCGGCCCAGACGCTGGCCTGCTCGATGGTCTTGGCCGGGCAACCCGCGGTTTCGAGCAGCGCCGAATTCTTGAGCAGCCGGTCGATCGAGGCGCGCACCTCCGGCGTCACGTTGCGATAGGCGATCGCGGCGACCGTCTCATGGCCCCATTCCCAATAGGCATGCGCGGGCGAGGCGAAGCCGATCAGGGCGGCGAGCAGGATAAGGATGCGCTTCACTTGTCGTCTCCATAGAAAGCCACGATGCGCTCGCCGTTCGACGATGCGCGTCCGCGATACATGCCGGGGGTGTTGAAGCTCCAGGCCATCTCGCCACTCGGGCCGGTCACGATCACGCCGCCCGCGCCGCCGAGTGCCAGGGTCTCGGCCATCACCGTGTCGGCGGCGGCCTTCAGGCTATCGTCCTTGAAGCGCACCCGCGCGCAGATCTCGTGCGCCACGCCCTCGCGGATGAAATACTCGCCCGCGCCCGTCGCCGAGACCGCGCAGGCGCGATCGTCGGCATAGGTGCCGGCGCCGATGATCGGGGCGTCGCCGATCCGGCCCCAGCGCTTGCCGGTCAGCCCGCCGGTCGAGGTCGCGGCCGCCACATGCCCATTGGCGTCCATCGCCACCGCGCCGACCGTGCCGTATTTGCGATCGACATCGTACCAGCCGAGCTTTTCGCTGGCCTTCAATTTGTCGAGCTGCTCGCGCCGCGTCGGCGTCGCGAACCAGCTGTTGGGCACCTGCTCCAGCCCCTGGCTGCGCGCGAATTCGTCCGCCCCGGCGCCGGAGAGCATCACATGCTGGCTTTTCTCCATCACCGCGCGCGCGGCTGCCACCGGATGCCGCGTCGTCGTCACGCCCGCCACCGCTCCGGCGGCGCGGGTACGCCCGTCCATGATCGCCGCATCGAGCTCGTTGCGCCCGTCCCAAGTGAACACCGCGCCGCGCCCGGCATTGAAATGGGGATCGTCCTCCAGCACCTGCACCGCGGCCTGGACGGCATCGAGCGCGTCGCCGCCGGCGTCGAGCACCTTCGATCCCGCCGCCAGCGCCGCTTCCAGCCCGGCACGCACCCCGGCTTCCTGCTCGGGCGTGATCCTGTCCCTCTCGATGGTTCCGGCGCCGCCATGGATCACCAGCGTCCAGCGCGGCTTTTGCGCTGCCTGATTCTGGGCCTGCGCCGCGAGCGGCGTCAGCAGCGCCGCGATCACAAAGGGCAAGAGTCGCATCGAGGCTCTCCGGGGGAGGGTGACGCGCTTTCCTAGCAGATGCTTGGAACCATGCTACCGCCGAGGCGGCGGCGGACTAATAATCGCGGCAGCGCCGATATGCCACGCGCCACATCACCACCCCGATGAACGCCGCGATCACCGCCAGCACCGCGCTGGAGGCGAGCGCGCTCAGCCAGCGATAGATCCACGCGCCATTGTCCATCGGCGGCATGCTGAACAGCCCGAAGCCATAGGTCTGCGCGCCGACGAAGATCGCCATCGCCGTGACCGCGCCGACCAGCGCGGCATGGCGCGGCTTGCGCAGCCCGGCGACGTGCATGACCAGCCACAAAGGTCCGCCCACGGCGGTGATGGCGATACCGGCGAAGACGCTGCCGATCACCCAGCCGCTGGTCAGCGTCAGCGGGTCGCGTTTGCCGCCGAGCAGCAGCAGCCCCAGCACTATGCCCCCCGCAAGCACGCTGCCCACGGCGAGGGCGAGCCCGGCGCGGTCGATCGACATTTCATAGCGGCGCGGTGCGCGCATGGCGCGGTCGTTCACCTGTTCAAAGCTCCCCAGCCCCAAGCCGGGAAATATATGCCTAACAGTTGCTTACCGCAACGGAGCGAATCGGAGGGTTTTGCCGTTTTGGCACGGCTCAGCGCAAAGCCGCGAAGCGCCCCGCGGTCTCGCACGCGGTGAGCGCCTTGAGATCGGGCGGCGGCGGCGCGGCGCCCAATGCCGGGACCTCGACGGTCTCGCCGATCCGGGTCGCGGCGAAGCGCGTGGGGTCGACATGCGCGCAGCCGAGCATCGCCTTCAGCATCTCCGGCGGCGTCTCGCGCCCTTCCCAGGACAGGCGGAAGGTGCCCCAATGGATCGGGACGGCGAACGGACGGCCCAGCCCGTCCCACACCCGTATCGCCTCGCGCGGCCCGATATGGCTGCCGCTGACCATCTGCCCCGCCTCGAAGCGGAACGCGCCGATCGGGATCGCCGCCAGCCGGATCGGCCCGAGGGCGGCTGCTTCCGCGGGCCATTGGCCGTCGCCATAGCCGGTGTCGCCCGCGAAGAAGAAGTTGCCGCTCGGCAGCTTTACCACGAAGCTCGACCACAAAGCGCGATTGCGGTCGGTGAACCAGCGGCTGTCCCAATGATGGCTGCGCGTGGCGGTGACCGTCACCCGGGCCGGGCAATCCGCGAACGCCGGCGGGCATTTGCCGATCCCGGTCGATCCGCGCCAGTCCAGCGCGGTGCCCGGAATGCCCGCGCCGCGCAGGATCGCATCGTTGCCGAGCGAGGTGACGATCAGCGGACGATCGCGCCGCCAAAGCCGCTTGAGTGTCGCCAGGTCCATATGGTCGTAATGGTTGTGGCTGATCAGGACGATGTCGATCCTCGGCAGATCGTCGAAAGCGATCCCCGGCTCGGCCACCCGCTTCGGCCCGAACCCGAACGGTCCGGCATGCGTGCTCCAAACCGGATCGGTCAGGATGTTCACCCCGTCCGCCTGCACCAGCAGCGTCGCATGGCCCACCCAGGTGACCAGCATCCGCCCGTCCTCGATCCGCGCCGGCGGCTTGGCGCGCGTGACCGCCACCTTCCCCGGCCAGACCGGGCGCTCGGAATCGCCAAACACCTGCTTCCAGATGAAGCGCACGCGGCTGCCGGGGCCGGTTACCTTGAGCCGGTCGTCATCGCCATCGGGATTGAAGAAATGGGCGCCGTCGAAATGGCCGCTCACCGCCCCGCGATAATAAATGCGGTCGAGGAAATGCGGGATCACCGTCGCGGCAAGGCACAGAGCGACCACAGTCCATAACAGGATGGCCGCACCGGCCCGAACGAAACGCATGTCCGCACTGTCGGCGTAGCGGGCCGTGCGATCAAGCGCGATCACGACCGTTGCCGTAACTGGGTTCAGACCCTAACCCGCTGGCATGACCGCCGCGCTGCCCGACACGCCCGAAACCGCCGCCGCCGAGCTCGAACGCCTCGCCGCCGAGATCGCGCACCACAACCGGCTTTATCACACCGACGACGCGCCCGAGATCAGCGATGCCGAATATGACGCGCTGATGCGGCGCAACGCCGCGATCGAGGCGGCCTTTCCCGATCTCGTCCGCCCCGATTCGCCTGCGAAGCTGGTCGGCGCCGCGCCCGCCGGGCACCTCGCCAAGGTCGCGCATGCCCGGCCGATGTTCAGCCTCGACAACGCCTTTGCCGACGAGGGCGTCACCGACTTTCTCGGCCGTGTCCGCCGTTTCCTCAAGCTCCGCGACGACGAAGCGATCGCGCTCACCGCCGAGCCCAAGATCGACGGACTGTCCTGCTCGCTGCGCTATGAGAGTGGCGCGCTGGTCCAGGCGCTGACTCGCGGTGACGGGCGGATCGGCGAGGATGTGACCGCCAATGTCCGCACCATCGCCGATATCCCGCAATCGATCGCCGGCGCCCCCGATGTGTTCGAGGTGCGCGGCGAGGTCTATATGGCCAAGGATGATTTCACCGATCTCAACGCCCGGTTGCTCGCAGAGGCCGAGGCGGTGGGCAAGGAAGCGCGCCAGTTCGCCAATCCGCGCAATGCCGCCGCCGGATCGCTCCGCCAGAAGGACGCGTCGGTCACCGCGTCGCGTCCACTGCGTTTCCTCGCCTGGGGGTGGGGCGAGGTGTCGGAAGAACCCTCGGGCGGGCAGTTCGAAGCGATGCGGCGGATCAAGGGCTGGGGTTTTCCGGTTTCGGATCTGCTGGTGCGCGGCGACCTCGACGAAGCGCTCGCCCAATATCGCCGGATCGAAAAGCGGCGCGCCGATCTGCCCTTCGATATCGACGGCGTCGTCTACAAGCTCGACCGGCTCGACTGGCAGGCGCGGATGGGCTTTGTCGGCCGCGCCCCGCGCTGGGCGATCGCCCATAAATTCCCCGCCGAGCGCGCCGAAACCACGCTTAACGATATCGAGATTCAGGTCGGCCGCACCGGCAAGCTCACCCCTGTCGCCAAGCTCGAGCCGGTCACCGTCGGCGGTGTCGTCGTCCGCAACGCCACGCTCCACAATGCCGATGAGATAGCGCGTCTGGGCGTCCGGCCGGGCGACCGCGTGATCCTCCAGCGCGCCGGCGACGTGATCCCCCAGATCGTCGAGAATCTCACGCGCGATATCGCCCGCCCGGTATGGCACTTCCCCGCGCGCTGCCCGATCTGCGATTCCGAAGCGGTGGCCGAGGAGGGTGAGGTCGATATCCGCTGCACCGGCGGGCTGATCTGCCCCGCTCAGCGGCTCGAACGGCTCAAGCATTTCGTCAGCCGCGGCGCGCTCGATATCGAGGGGCTGGGGGAGAAGACCCTGGTCGAGTTCCTCGATCTCGGCTGGATCACCGAGCCCGCCGACATCTTCCGGCTCGCGCCGCATCGCGACGAACTGCTTGGCAGGGAAGGCTGGAAGGAGAAGTCGGTCGATAATCTGCTCGAAGCGATCGAGGCGAAGCGCGCGCCCGATGCCGCACGGCTGCTCTTCGGCCTCGGCATCCGCCATATCGGCACGGTCACCGCGCGCGACCTGCTCAAGCGCTATGCGACGCTGCCCGCGCTGCAAAAGCTCGCCGACGAGATCATCGCGCTCCGCGCTGCGATGACGCCAGCGCTCGGCGAGGAACCCGCCAAATTCCAGGCCCGGCTCGACAAGGCTGTCGCCGAGCATATCGGCGTCGAGAATGTCGGTGCCGCCGTCGGACACGCGCTCGCCGATTTCTTCCACGAACCGCACAATCGCACGGCGTGGGACGATCTGCTGGCCGAGGTGGATCCGCCGGTCTTCCTTGTCGAATCGCGGGAATCCGAAGTCACCGGCTTCACGCTGGTCTTCACCGGCAGCCTGGAGTCGCTGAGTCGCGACGAAGCCAAGGCGCAGGCCGAATCGCTCGGCGCGCGAGTCGCCGGATCGGTCTCGGCCAAGACCGATCTGGTGATCGCGGGCCCCGGCGCCGGATCGAAGCTCAAAAAGGCCGCCGAACTCGGAATTCGGGTTATTTCTGAAGGGGATTGGGCGCAGATCGTGGCTGCGGCTAAGGAATGATACGGTGATGCTTTTTTGCAACGCAACAAAAGTCATCGATAGTTAACAACAAGTTCCTGAACGACTCCGATTGACCTGTCATGGACTCGCAATAAAGGAGTCTCATGGGCGGGCAGACGGTGAACCGCACCGCGTGATTCAGTGCAACGAACGCACTTTCAGGGGACTACCATGCGACATCAGCTATTTCTTGGCGCTGCAGTGGCTGCGCTTATCGTTCCGGCGGCCGCCAGCGCGCAGGAAACCACTTCGATCATCCGCGGCTCGGTGATTTCCAGTGCTGGTGAGGCCGTTGCGGGCGCGACCGTCACGATCACCAATGTTCCCACCGGCACCGTCGTGACGACGACCACCGATGCCGGCGGTCGCTTCTCGGCGTCGGGCCTCGCGGTGGGCGGTCCGTTCACCGTTGCGGTCGAGAGCGGCGCGGGCAATGCTCAGATCACCGACATCTTCACCGTTCAGGGCCAGGCCTTCGAAGTCCCGGTCGTGCTCGCCGAAGCCGGCGGCGACGAGATCGTCGTCACGGCGCGCGCCCTTGCGGGCGCGGGCATCACCGTTCGTGGTCCGACCACCACGCTTACCCAGCGCGACATCAGCAAGGTCGCTTCGATCAACCGCGACGTGCGTGATCTCGAGCGCCGCGATCCGTTCGCGACCCTCGATCTTTCGAACAGCCGCGCGGTTTCGTTCGCCGGCGTCAATCCGCGCTTCAACCGCTTCACGATCAACGGCGTCCAGGTCGGCGACAGCTTCGGCCTGAACGCCGACGCGAACCCCACCGGCCGCGGTCCGATCCCGTTCGACGCGATCGGCCAGTTCTCGGTCTCGGTCGCGCCGTTCGACATCCAGCAGGGCAACTTCTCCGGCGGTTCGATCAACACCGTGATGCGCTCGGGTACCAACGAGTTCCAGGGTACCGGTTTCTATTCGCTCAGCACCGACGACCTGCAAGGCAAGCGGATCGGCAACAACACCTTCAGCCCGCCCAGCTACAAGTCGAAGACCTATGGCGCCGAGCTCTCGGGCCCGATCTTCAAGGACAAGCTGTTCTTCATGGTCGCCGCGGAGCGCAACACCGATCCGCGTCCGCTCGCGGTCTCGTCGCCCACGCAGATTCCGGGCTATAACGCCGCCAACGTGGCGTCGGTGGTCGCCGCGGCCAAGACCGCGCGCTACGGCAATTACGATCCCGGCGATTTCGTCTCGATCAACAACCAGAAGGACGAGAAGATCGTCGGCAAGATCGATTGGAACGTCATGGACGGCCAGCGCCTGTCGCTGTCCTACATCAATGCCTACGAATCGAGCACCATCGCCAACGGCACGAGCACCAGCACCTCGACGCCGCAGATTTCGCTGGCATCGAACTATTATCAGCGCTCGGTCCTGCTGCGCGCCGGCATCGCCCAGCTCAATTCGGACTGGAGCGACCGTCTGTCGACCGAAGCGCGCGTGCTCTATCGGTTCACGCGCGTCGGCCAGGATTCGCTGATGGGCACCGGCTATCCGCAGATGCGCGTGTGCACCGATGCGGTCAGCGTCGGTTCGGCGACGGGCTGCACCTCGGGCGTTCCGGTCGTCGGCTTCGGCCCGGACAACAGCCGTCAGTCCAACCAGCTGTTCTTCGATACCTGGGGCGGCTCGTTCCTGACCCGCTATTCGGCGGGCGCCCATGAGTTCAAGCTCAACGTCGAATATACCGAGAACCGCACCTACAACCTGTTCCTCCAGAACAGCGCCGGCAGCTATTATTTCGACTCGATCGCCGATTTCCAGGCGGGCACGGCGAGCGGCTACAACCTGCAGGTTCCGGTCAACGGCGACATCCAGAGCGCTGCCGCGAACTTCCATTATGGCCAGTGGACCTTCGGCTTCCAGGACGACTGGCAGGTCACCGATCGTCTCGCCGTCACCATCGGCGCGCGTTATGACCTGTTCGGCATGCGCGATACGCCGCTCGCGAACGCAGCCTTCCTGGGCCGCTACGGCTTCTCCAACACCAAGACCTACAAGGGCCTCGACAATTTCCAGCCGCGGATGAGCTTCAGCTGGAAGGCCAATGACTGGTTCCGTCTGCGCGGCGGCGTCGGCGTGTTCGGCGGCGGCTCGCCCGACATCTATCTGTCGAACAGCTTCTCGAACACCGGCGTGGCGGCGAATGCGCTCAACTCATCGACCAGCAACTACGGCGTGATCCGTTCGGGCCCGGGTTCGCCCACCTGCACCGGCAGCACCTCGTCGATCTGTTCGGTGCTGAACAACGTGACCGCGCCCGCCCTGCCTGGCGCCGCGGTGAACTACCTCACCACCAACACCGCGTCGCTGGCTGCGGCGCCGACCAACTCGATGGCGCAGAATTTCCACCTGCCGTCGGTGATGAAGGCGACGCTGTCGGCGGACGCGACGCTGTTCGGCGTCAATGTCGGTGCCGACTTCCTCTATACTGACACGCTGCATGCACCGGCGTTCACCGACATTCGCGAACGCGTCGTCAGCACGCTGCCCGATGGCCGCCCGCGCTATGCCGGCCTGGTCACCGCCAACGACACCAACAGCGACTTCGTGGTCTATGATACGAACAAGGGCCGCAGCTATATCGGTGTCCTCCGTGCGCGGAAGGATTTCGATTTCGGCCTGTCGCTGCACGGCAGCTACACCTGGCAGGACGTCAAGGATTTCAGCCCTGCAACGTCGTCGACGGCCAGCTCGCTCTACGGCAATCAGACCGCGAGCGATCCGAACGTCGCGGCATACGGCACCTCGAGCGACCAGACCAAGTGGGCGTTCAAGTACGGCGTCGGGTTCGATCATGCCTTCTTCGGCGACTATCGCACCGTGTTCCAGCTGTTCGGCGAAACCCGCGCGGGCCGTCCGTACAGCTACACGATGATCGACAACAATACCGGCCGCTCGCCGGTGTTCGGCACCTTCGGCAACAACAACCGCTATCTGCTGTACGTGCCTGCCGGCACCACGGATGCGAAGGTCAGCTACGATTCGACCGCGACCCAGACGGCGCTCGAAGGCCTGATCGGCCGGACCAAGCTGGCCGATTATCGCGGCCAGATCGCACCGAAGAACATCGCCCGCAGCCGCGCCTTCACGCGAATCGACTTGCACCTCGAGCAGGAAATTCCGACCTTCGTCGGCAAGTCGCGGTTCACGGTGTTCGGCGATATCGAGAACCTGCCGAACCTGCTCAACAGCAATTGGGGCGGACTGCGTCAGCTCGGCTTCCCGCAGACCGCGTCGGTGATCCAGGTGCAGTGCCTGAGCGCCGCGACGGCAACCGGCACCGCGCCGGCTGCGGGTGTGGTGAATACTGCTCCAACCCAGACCTGCGCCCAGTACCGCTATTCGTCGTTCCGTGACCCGAACCAGGCTTCGGTGAACACGTCGAACTCGCTGTATCTGATCCGCGTGGGTGTTCGTTTCAGCTTCTAAGCTCCAACGACCTACCCAAAAAAAGAAACCGCCGCTCCAGCGATGGGGCGGCGGTTTTCTTTTGTGCCGAAGCGATGGGCCAGGCGGCCTGTGCTGCCGGCGCGGATCGTCAGGCCGCCTCGGCCGCCTTCGCGTAGATCGAGTTGAGCGGCCGGGCGAAGATGCGGCGCACCATCGGCTCGAAGAATTCGAGCGGTTCGCTCCGATAGGCCGGATCGAACGCCGCCTGATCATATTTCTCGCAGAACTCCGCGCATGCCTCGAAATGCCGGTGGCCGCGAAACGCTTCGCGCGCGTCGCGGTCGAGCCCGAGAAAATGGAAGAAATAATAGCCCTGGAAGGCGCCGTGCTTCTCGCAAATCCAGTGCAGTTCCTCGCTGACGAACGGCTTGAGGATCGCCGCGGCGATATCGGGATGGTTGTAGCTGCCCAGCGTGTCGCCGATGTCGTGAAGCAGCGCCATCACGACATAATCTTCCCCCCGCCCGTCGCGGTGCGCGCGCGTCGCGGTCTGCAGCGAGTGCTGCAGCCGGTCGATCGGAAAGCCGCCGAAATCGCCGTCGAGCAGCTTCAGATGCGCCAGCACCCGGTCCGCCAGCCCGTTGGCATAGCCCATGAACTGGCCGCCGATGATGCCCCAGTCCTCCTGCGTGCCCTCGGCCATCGCCGTGAATTTCGCGCGCTCGCCGCTATCTTCCATGCGCCTCTCCCTGGCCGCTCCGTCACGCCGGACTTGTTCCGGCATCCACCTCGCCGCAGGGGCTGGTCCGTGAGCTTCCTGGCCAGAGACTGCCGCACGGTGGCCCCCGGAACAAGCCGGTGCATATCCCTTTGCGCCAAGGTATCGGCTGTTCCCTGCGAAAGCAGGGGTCCAGAGTTACAAGCGATGCCGCTCGGGGCTCCTGGGCTCCTGCTTTCGCAGGAGAACGCGTTCACTCGCCTCCCTCCTTGTCCGAATGGTATAAGTACCGAACAAGCCCAGGGTGACAGGCCGTGGGACGCTCGCCCCGCACACGCGCTTTGCCGCGCCATCGCAGCGGTGTTAGAGAAGCGGCGTGGCGAACCCAGTCCATAGCGCCCGGCAACTGATGCCGGCACCGATCCGCGATCCCGGCCTGCTCTCGCGCCCGTTCTTCGAGGACAAGTCGCGCGCCTTCTGGCTGCTCCAGGCGGCGGGCTGGTCGGGCTACCTGTTGCTGCGCACCGTGGTATCGATTTCGAACGCGATCACGGTCGAGGCGATCATCGCCGCGATCATCGAGGCGATCGTCGGCTACTGCCTGACGCTGCTGCTCTCGACGCTCTATGGTTATTTCCGCCGGTTCAACCGCATCAGCGGCGTGCTGCTGACCCTCACCGCGCTCCTGCTGGCGACGGTCATCTACGCGGTGATCGACGCCTTCACCTTCAGCTTCATCAAGGCCGCCGAGCCGGGCATCAGCATACCCCTCGTCATCGGCTCGCTGTTCCTCAATTTCACAGTCCTCGCCGGCTGGTCCGCGCTCTATTTCGGGATCAATTTCTATCTGATCGTCGAGCAGCAGATCGATCAGATGCAGGCGCTGGAGATGCAGGCCAGCCACGCCCAGCTGGCGATGCTGCGCTATCAGCTCAATCCGCATTTCCTGTTCAACACGCTCAATTCGATCTCGACGCTGGTGCTGCTCAAGCAGACCGAGCGCGCCAACGTGATGCTGTCCCGCCTCAGCTCGTTCCTGCGCTACACGCTCGCCAACGAGCCGACCGCGCATGTCACGCTCGCGCAGGAGGTCGAGACCCTCCAGCTCTATCTCGAGATCGAGAAGATGCGCTTCGACGAGCGCCTGCGCCCGCATTTCGATATCGATCCGCGCGTCGCCAGGGCGCGGCTGCCCTCGCTGCTGCTCCAGCCGCTGGTCGAAAACGCGATCAAATATGCGGTGACGCCGCAGGAGGAGGGCGCCGATATCACCGTTTCGGCTCGGCTCGCCGGAGAACGGGTGCAGATCAGCGTATCCGACACCGGACCTGGATTGATCGAACGCCAGCCGAGGCCGACCCTTTCAACCGGCGTGGGGCTCGCCAATATAAAGGAACGGCTGGCGCAGTCCTTCGGGGCTGACCACCGTTTCGATTCGCAGTCGAACCCGGGGCAGGGGTTCAGCGTTGAGATCGAGATACCGTTCCAGATCGAGGAACCGAACCGAGAGGCCGCATGACCATACGCACCATTCTGGTCGACGACGAACCGTTGGCCATCCAGGGCCTTGAGCTCCGCCTTCAGGAGCACGAAGACGTCGAGATCATCGACAAATGCTCGAACGGCCGCGAGGCCATCCGCAGCATCAAGACCCACAAGCCCGATCTTGTCTTCCTCGATATCCAGATGCCCGGCTTCGATGGTTTCTCGGTCGTCCAGGGCCTTATGGAAGTCGAGCCGCCCTTGTTCGTGTTCGTCACCGCCTATAGCGACCACGCCATCCGCGCCTTCGAGGCGCAGGCGATGGATTATCTGATGAAGCCGGTCGAGCCCGCCCGCCTTGCCGACACGCTCGATCGCGTCCGCCAGCGCCTGACCGAGAAGCGCGGCGTCGAGGAAGTCGAGAAACTGAAGGAAGTCCTCGCCGAAGTCGCGCCAGAAGCCGCCGACGAGATCGCCACCACCGATGGTGAAATGGCCTCGAACCGCTTCGAGAAGCTCATCAACATCAAGGATCGCGGCCAGATCTTCCGCGTCGATGTCGATACCATCGAGCGCATCGACGCCGCCGGCGATTACATGTGCATCTATACCGGCGACAACACGCTGATCCTGCGCGAGACGATGAAGGACCTCGAAAAGCGCCTTGATCCGCGCCGCTTCCAGCGGGTCCACCGCTCGACGATCGTCAATCTCGATCTGGTCAAGCAGGTCAAGCCGCACACCAACGGCGAATGCTTCCTGGTGCTCGATTCGGGGGCCAGCGTGAAGGTCAGCCGCTCGTACCGCGACGTGGTGGCACGCTTCGTTCACTGATCGCCTAAATCCTCCCCGGAGGGGGAGGGGGACCGCGAAGCGGTGGAGGGGGCTTGCCCCAAACGATACCGCTCGTGGCGAACCCCCTCCGTCAGCCTTTGGCTGCCACCTCCCCCTCCGGGGCAGGATCAAAGCACCCAACCCTACCCTATCCAGGGGATAGCCACCGCCCGCCGCCCAGCTATCGCCATCTCCTGAACTATCAGGGGATGGCCGATGCGTTTCAGGGATATCATTGCCGCAATCGGCCTGATCGCGGCGACATTGTTTTCGGGCGCGGCGCAAGCGGGCGACAAGGCGGCGGGCTGGGCGAAATGGGCCGACCGCGCCGAACTCATCTATAACTCCACGCTTGCCGGCAATGCGATGGAGGTCGCCACCGCGTGCAAGGGCGTGACCGGCGTCGTCATCGGCCAGGGTTTCCAATTCCCCTATTGGGGCCAGTCGCTGATCCAGGTCTGCGACGTGCTGAAGGCGGCGGAAAAGGAGTCCGGCAATCGCCGCCGCAAGGGGCAGGTATGTTCGGACCTTCGCCGTCTAGCCAAGATCATGGCCAAGGCCGAACCCGTCGCCGAAGAGCCGCGCGCTGCCGTCGTCGCTCAGAATATCGCCAAAGTGCTGACGGTGATGGACCAGCAATCCTGCCACTGAGCGCTTGTTGACCGCATGGAACGAATGTGGAACATTGGCGGCGCGAGAGGAAGGCCGCCAATGACCAGGTTCGAGATATTTGCCGCCCTGCACGTGCCCGGAAACCCGCTGATCCTGTTCAACGTGTGGGACGCGGGCAGCGCCCAGGCGGCCGAGCGGGCAGGGGCCCTGGCCATCGCCACCGGCAGCGCCTCGGTCTCGACCGCGCATGGTTTCAGCGATGCCGAGGAGCTTCCGCTCGATCTCGCCCTCGCCAATGCCGAACGCGTCGTCCGCGCCACATCGCTGCCGGTCAGCATCGATTTCGAAGGCGGCTATTCGACCGATCCCGCGCAGACCGCCGCCAATGTCGCCGCGCTGGCCGCGACCGGCGCGATTGGCTGCAATCTCGAGGACCAGATCGTCGCCACCCATGGCACGCCCGGGCGGACCATGCACGCCATCGCCGATCAGGCCAGGCGCATCGCGGCGATCGTCAGGGCCGCGCCCGATTTCTTCCTCAACGCCCGCACCGATACCTTCCTGATCGCCAGGCCCGATACGCATGACGATGCGATGGCCGATGCCGCGATCGAGCGCGGCAAGGCCTATGCGGATGCCGGTGCGCACGGCTTCTTCGTTCCCGGTCTCGCCGATCTCCGGTTGCTGGAGAGGGTCTGCTCGGGCGTTCCGCTGCCGGTCAATTTCATGGCCTTTCCCGGCGCCCCCGATGCCAAAGCCGTCGCCGCCACCGGCGTCGCCCGCATCAGCCACGGCCCCTTTCCGCACATGGCCGCGCTCAAGGCCTTCGAAGACGCGGCGCGTGCGGCATTTGCCTAAAAATCCTCCCCCGGAGGGGGGGACCGCGAAGCGGTGGAGGGGGCAGGCCGCAAACGATATCGCCTGTGGCGAGCCCCCTCCGTCAGGCTGCGCCTGCCACCTCCCCCTCCGGGGGAGGATTGAGAAGCTTGCAATGTAGGATTTCGCCTGCTTGGCTCGCGCGGTCGGCATTGCCGTCCGCTCTTTGAAATCGTCGGTCCCGAACTCCCCATGGGCAGTGCGAAGATCGCGCCGCGCGCACAACAGCCAGCCCCCATGGTCAGTGCGACCATTGGGACCATTCGCGAATGTTTAGCCCCCTAAAAAGACTAAACTTCCTCAACATTCGCGCCGATGGCGATTACCGCACCGGCACGAACGCCAGGTGCTGGAAATCGTAGCTGAAGTCGGCGAGCGGCGAGAGCGCCTTCATGCTCACGCCCGTCACCTTGCCGTCCACGACCGCGAATTTGATCACCGCATCCTCGCCCGCGCCCTTGGGAAAATGGGTGCGGAAGGTGTCGGGCCCCCATGGCTCGAGCGCGCTCTTGAACACCGGCGTCGGCGTGAAATCGATAGCCAGACCCTTGCCGCGCTTGCTGACGACGATGTCGCCGTACCATGGATCGCGATAGCGCCCGGCATAGGCATCGAGAGCCAGGCTCGGGCCGCCCGCCGGCGCCTTGTCGAGACTGCCGCCCAATTCGGCCAGCGCCGCGTCGTTGGCGGCCTTGACCCGCGCCTGCGCCGCCGCGACCCAGTCGAATGCGGGCGCGCCGATGCACAGGTCGAGCAGCGCGTTGCGGATCCCGCCGGACACGCCATCCTCGGTGTTCGAGAACACCGCCACCGCCGCCTTGCGTCCCGGCAGCATCGCCGTCTGCGTCACCTGGCCCGAAAGCCCGCCCGAATGGTGCACCAGCCGTTCGCCGCGATAATCCTGGACGAACCAGCCGAGCGCATAGGTCTGGGTCACGCCACGCGCCGGCCAGGTGTCGCTCGGCCCGTTGGAGGAGGCGACGATCGTCTGCGGCTTCCATAGCTCGGCCTGCTGGGCGGGGCTCCACAGCGCGTTGCCGTCGGGCAGCTTGCCGCTCGCCATCTGCACTTCGAGCCAATGGACGATGTCGCTCACGCTGGCGTTGATCCCGCCCGCAGCGTCGGTCATCGGCCCCTCGTCCGGCGGAATCACTTCCATCGGTCCCATGCCCCGGAGCGGCGGCCCGAGCCGGGCGTGCCGCCCCGCGACATTGCCGCCCTTGAGGAAGCGCAAAGCCGGCGCCGCGTCGGTCATGCCCAGCGGGGTCAGCAGCCGCTGGCTGACGAACTCGGCCCATGTCTTGCCGGTCAGCCGCTCGATCAGCAGCCCCGCGACGACATAGAGGATGTTGTCATAGGCGTAGCCGGTGCGGAAGCCGCGCTCGGCGGCGAGGAAGGGCAGCGCCTTCAGCGCCTCGCTGGCTGGCCGCTCGCTCGCCGGGAATTGCATCAGGTCGCCCGCGCCCAGCGCCAGTCCGCTATTATGGACCAGCAGGTCGCGCACCGTCATCAATGCGGTGACGCGCGGATCGTGCATCCTGAATTCGGGGATATATTTGGTGACCGGCTCGTCCCACGCGACCTTGCCCTCCTCGACCAGCATCGCCAGCGCGGCGGCGGTGAAGCTCTTGGAGTTGGAGGCGATGCCGAAGCGGGTGTGGATATCGACCGGAGCCGGCTTGCCGAGCGTCTGGACGCCATAGCCCTTCAAATAGGTGGGCTTGCCCGGCCGGATCACCGCCACAGCGATCCCGGGCGTCTCGAACGCGGCCATGAACCTGGTGACGATATCGTCGATCGCGGGATCGGCGGCCGCCTGCTCGGTGGCGAAGGCCATTGCCGGCAAGCCCGCCGCGACGAGCCCGCCTGCGGACCAGAGCAGCGCCTGGCGCCGATTGAGTTGCAGCCCGCTCATGTCATGTGCTCCCGGTCGTTCGCCGCGAGCCTAGCCGGGCTTATTCGGCTTCGGAAGCCTCGTCGGCGGCGCCTTCCGCCGGGCGCTCGAACCAAGCCTCGACCGGGCCCTTGAGCGTGATCGTCAGCGGCTGGCCACGGCGATCGACCTTGTTGCCGAGCGCGACCTTGATCCAGCCCTCGGAGATCGAATATTCCTCGACGTCGCGGCGCTCGACGCCCTTGAAGCGGATGCCGATCCCGCGCTCCAGCACGGGCTGATCGAAATAGGGGCTGTTCTGGTTGACCGAGAGCCGGTCGGGGGGAGTATCGCTCATATTCGCGCCCTTAGCCGCTATTGCCGTCAAGCAAAAGGGGCGCGGAGCCTGTCGCTCCGCGCCCCTTCCCTGTTAGCCGGCGCTACGTCTTAGCGGCAGTAGCGGACCCGCACGCTGCGGCCCAGATACGGGTCGTACTGGCGGCGGATGGTGCAATGATCATATCCGCGATAACGGCGATAATTCTCGCGATAATAATAGCCGTCGGTCGGATAATAGCCGCGCTCGCGATAATAGCGGCGGTCATAATCGTAGCGGCTGTCGCTGGCGAGCGCCGCGCCGATGGCGAGACCCGCGATACCCGCGACAACGGCGGTGCCGGTATTGTCGTGATGATAGCGGCCGCGATAGCGTTGCGCTTCCGCGGTCGGCGCGACGGCGACTAGCATGCTGGCGCCCAGCGTGACGCCGAGAACCGCCTTTTTGACAAGATTGGCCATGACTTTCCTCCTCGTGTTCAACATCAGAGCCCTGACCCGACCTCTCATCAACGCGAGTCGAAGGCTGAGGATGCATTTTTAGTAAATTGCTTCTGAACCCGTGCGGAACCGAGTGTTCATGCCGCGTCCAGTTCGGTAAACACCGATGCCATGCGATACTGGCTCCTCCGCTCCGAACCCGACGCCTATAGCTGGGACGATCTGATCCGCGACAAGGGGACCGAATGGAATGGCGTGCGCAACTACACCGCGCGCAATTTCCTGAAGGAGATGGAGCCCGGCGACCGCGCCATCTTCTATCATTCGAACACCGAGAAGGCGGCGGTCGGGATCATGGAGATCACCCGCGCCTGGCAGCCGGATGGCGACGACGGCAAATGGGCGAGCGTGCGGGTCGAACCGGTCGAGAGATTGAAGAAGCCGGTGCCGCTGGCCGATATCAAGGCCGAGAAGCGCCTCGCCGAGATCGAAGTGCTGCGCCAGTCGCGCCTGTCGGTGACGCCGGTGCGCGAAGCCGAGTGGAAGGTGTTGCTGGAGATGGCCGGGCATTGAGCGCAAGCGGCGGGAAGCGGCGCGGCGGCTTGCCGGATAGTCGGCAGGCGAAAGGACCCGCTATGACTCTCGCTTTCAAGAATATGCCTTCGCCGGTCGGCGAGCTGAGGTTGGTGGCCAGCGACAAGGGGCTGGTCGCGATCCTGTGGGAGAATGACCGGCCGGGCCGTGTCATACTCGGGCCGCTAGCCGAGGATCGCGACCATGCGATCCTGACCGATGCCGAGCGGCAGATCGCCGCCTATTTCGCCGGCACGCTGACCCGCTTCGACGTGCCGCTCGATTTCCGCGGTACCGATTTCCAGAAATCGGTGTGGGCGGCATTGCTGACGATCCCGTTCGGCGAGACGCGCAGCTATGGCGAGATCGCGCAGCAGATCGGGCGGCCCAGCGCATCGCGCGCGGTCGGCGCCGCCAATGGCCGCAATCCGATCTCGATCATCGCGCCGTGCCACCGGGTGATCGGATCGAACGGCGCCCTGACCGGGTTCGCGGGCGGGCTGGCGACGAAGGAGCTGCTGCTGCGCCTGGAGCAACGATGAGCAAGAGCGAAGCCTGCTCTTTCAGACGAATCCTACATTGGAAGGGCGATCAGGGCGTCGCTGATCCGGGCTCGGCCGGCTTCGGATCATCGAGCGGGATCGGCACCCGGTTCGACTTGTCGATCCTCGGTTTCTTGCGGAACACCTTGCCGATATCGTGGAGCAATCCGCCGAAATTGGTGGCTTCGCCCGGTTCCTCGCAGCAGCTGTCCTTGTCGATCAGCTTCCCGACGGCGCGCACCAGGAAGGTCGCGCCGCCGAACAGGTCGACGCCTGTCGTGCAGCCCTGCGACAGCGTGGCGCAGGGCGGGACAGAGACACGAAGCGCATCGATGCCGGTGACGTCGGGATTGCTGGGCATCGGCCGGTCGGGCGGGCCGCGTTCTTCGGGTAGCGGCAGGCGGGGCACTTGCGCGGCGGCGGTGGCCGCCTCGCCGCAGACAAGGAGTTCGCCCTCGACCCGCTCCGAGGCGCAAGGGTCGGGCATCAGCGACCAGCGCTGCGTGCCGTCCTTGTCCCTGGCGGGCGTGGTGACGCCGCTACCGACCGTGTGAGGCACCGGCGCGGGAACGTCCTGCGCACCCGCCAGGATCAGCAATGCGGCGATGATCATTCCGGCGGCTCCCATTCGCCCTGTGCAGCGAAGATAAGCACGGGATTTCCTACATTAAAAGGAAAAGGCGCCCGGATCGCTCCGGACGCCTTTGAACCTCAGGCCGCGACCTTCGCGCGCGAGGCGCGCTTGCGCTCGTGCGGATCGAGGTGGCGCTTGCGCAGGCGAATCTTCGACGGCGTGACTTCGACCATCTCGTCATCGTCGATGTACGCGATCGCCTGTTCCAGCGTCATCTTCTTCGGCGGGGTCAGGCGGACGGCGTCGTCCTTGCCGCCCGAGGCGCGGAAGTTGGTGAGCTGCTTGGCCTTCATCGGATTGACTTCGAGATCGTCATTCTTGGCGTTCTCGCCGATGATCATGCCCTCATAGAGCGCCTCGCCATGGCCGACGAAGAGGATGCCGCGATCCTCGAGCGGGCCAAGCGCATAGCTCTGCGCTTCGCCCGAGCCGTTCGAGATCAGCACGCCATTCTTGCGGCCTTCGATATTGCCCTTGTGGGGACCGTACTTCTCGAACAGGCGGTTCATGATGCCGGTACCGCGGGTGTCCGACAGGAACTCGCCGTGATAGCCGATCAGGCCGCGCGACGGCGCCGAGAAGGTGATCCGCGTCTTGCCGCCACCCGAGGGGCGCATGTCGGTCATCTCGCCCTTGCGCTGGTTCATCTTGTCGACGACCGTGCCCGAATATTCATCGTCCACGTCGATCACGACGGTCTCGTACGGCTCGGTCTTGTTGCCGTTCTCGTCCTCGCGGAACAGCACGCGCGGGCGGCTGATGCCGAGCTCGAAGCCTTCGCGGCGCATCGTCTCGATCAGCACGCCGAGTTGGAGTTCGCCGCGGCCGGCGACCTCGAACGAATCCTTGTCCTCGCTCTCGGTAACCTTGATCGCGACATTCGATTCGGCTTCGCGCTCTAGGCGGTCGCGGATCATGCGACTGGTGACCTTCGAACCTTCACGGCCGGCCATCGGCGAATCGTTGACGGCGAAGCGCATCGACAGCGTCGGCGGATCGATCGGCTGCGCCTGGATCGCTTCGGTGACCGAAGTGTCGGCGATGGTGTTCGACACGGTAGCGACGGTGAGACCGGCGAGCGAGATGATGTCGCCGGCACGGGCTTCGTCGGTGGGGACGCGGTCGAGACCCTGGAAGGTCATGATCTTCGAAGCACGGCCGGTCTCGACGATCTTGCCGCTCATGTCGAGCGCGTGGATCGGCTGGTTGATCTTGACGGTGCCAGACTGGACGCGTCCGGTGAGGATGCGGCCGAGGAAGTTGTCGCGGTCGAGCAACGTCACCAGGAAGGTGAAGGGGGCATCGACTTCGAGCGCCGGCGGCGGCACGTGATCGACGATCTTCTGGAACAGCGGCTTGAGCGTCCCTTCGCGCAAGCTCGGGTCCTCATTGGCATAGCCGTTGCGGCCCGAGGCGTAGAGCACCGGGAAATCGAGCTGCTCGTCGGTGGCGTCGAGGGACACGAACAGATCGAACACTTCGTCGAGCACTTCCTGGATGCGCTCGTCGGGACGGTCGATCTTGTTGACGACGACGATCGGGCGGAGGCCGAGCTTCAGCGCCTTGCCGGTCACGAACTTGGTCTGCGGCATCGCGCCTTCCGACGAATCGACGAGCAGGATGACACCATCGACCATCGACAGGATGCGCTCGACCTCACCGCCGAAATCGGCGTGGCCGGGGGTATCGACGATGTTGATGCGCGTACCTTCCCACTCGACCGAGGTCGGCTTGGCGAGAATGGTGATGCCGCGCTCCTTTTCGAGATCGTTCGAATCCATCGCCCGCTCTTCGACGCGCTGGTTGTCGCGGAAGGTGCCGGACTGGCGGAAAAGCTGATCGACGAGCGTGGTCTTGCCATGATCGACGTGGGCGATGATCGCCACGTTGCGAAGGTTCATACGATATCCTGGATGCCGCCGGAGTGCGGTTCGGGCGCGCCCATAACCGAAATTGTGCGGATGCGAAAGGGCCGGGCAACAGCGCGGCATCGCGAATGTTGATGAAGTTTAGTGTTTTCGGGGCATGTTGCGGGCGTTCTCCAGAGGGGGGGCGCCGGCGACACGACACTGGCGCGACACCAGCGCGACACTGGCGAGACGCTGCCGCGACGCCACGCGACAGGTGCGCGACACCGCCGCGACGCGCGGGCGACACTGGCGCGGCACGCTGGCGACGCCGGCGCGACACGCAAGCGATGGGCGGAACCTGGGACTGGACTGCGCATTGCCGAGGGTACAGCAGAAAGCGCGCATGTAGGACAGCCCGGAGATGGTGATGACGGAACCGCTCAAAATTCTCGTGATCCTCGGATCGGTGCGCGAAGGGCGGATGGCCGCGCCGGTCGGGGACTGGGTGATCGAGCGGGCCGCCGCGCGCGCCGATCTGGATTGCGAACTGGTCGACCTGGACGACTGGGACCTGCCATTCTTCCCGCATGCCAAGCCGCCCGCCGCCGGCAAGTATCAGGACCCGCTGCAGATCCGCTGGGCGGAGAAGATCGCCGGTGCCGACGGCTATATCCTGATCTGCCCCGAATATAATCATTCGGGCAGCGCCGTACTCAAGAACGCGCTCGACACGGTGTTCGCCGAATGGGGCCGCAAGCCGGTGAGCTTCGTTGGCTATGGCACGGTCGGCGGGGCGCGCTCGGTCGAGCAATTGCGCCTGACCGCGGTGACGCTGGAAATGGCGCCGCTGGCGGGCGCGGTGCATCTGGTGCGCCCGGGCGCCAAGCGCGACGGCGACCGGTTCAACGCCGATTCGTATGACGACAAGGCGCTGGCCGCGCTGTTCGACGAACTGACCTGGTGGGGCCGGGCGTTACGGGTCGCGCGGGCTGGCCAACTTCCCAGCCCCTCCATTTAGCGAACCCCGTCCCATCCCAACAAAGCGCCAGACGAGGCATCGAGCCTCGTATGCCGCCGAGCCCACCCCTTTCCCCTCCCTTGAAAGGGAGGGGCCAAGAATGAAGCTATTTCGCGCAGCCAGCCGGCTCCCACATCGCGGTCGGGATCGATTCCTGTTCGGCCTTGGGGTCGCCCGCCGCCGCCCAGGTGTAGCTGTACCAGAGCGCCTGGCCGATGCCGCGCATGAAGATGCGCGCCGGGGCGGGATCCTCCGACTGCGGCGGGTTGCTGAACGCGGTCAGATCGGGATTGAAGGCGTCGAAGGTGATGTTCTGGAGCGGATCGGGCGCGTCACCAGCCTGCTTGGCGGATTCATCCCAATCCTTGAATGCCTGTGGCTGCTCGCCATCCTCGCGCATATCCTCCTCGTCGATCATCGCCGCGCTGAGCGAGGGCGACAGCCAGGTGCCGCCATAGCCGTTGGGCGATTCGAAGCCGAACCACCAGGTGCGCTTGGGACTCTTGATCCAGAACAACAGGTCCGACGTCATCCGGCCATGCGCGAGCTTGGTGAAGCCGGCGAGATAGTCGGCATTGTCCTTCATCCGGTACGTCGCCTTGTCGATCGCGCATTTGGGGGCGTCGAGCAGCTGGGCATGGGCGGTGGCGGGCAGGCAGAGCGCCGCCGCGGCGAGGAGAATATGGCGCATCAGAAGTCCTTCCATTCCTTGTCGAGGCCGCCGATCTGCGCGGAGACACCCTTGAGCTTGAGGCTGCTGCCCTCGATCTCGAAATCGAGATTGGCGCGGCCGCCGCTGGCGCAGCAATTGGCGTCCTCGTCGCGCCACAGCTCAGTCGCGGCGGCGAGATTGACGAGGTCGTAATCGACGCCGTGCCAGGCGCCGAACCCCTTGGGCAGGCGGCGGGCGAGATCCTCCTTCCAGCTTTGCGTCTCGATCTCGACCCATTTGCCGTTCTGGCGCTGGTAGAGAATGTCGGCATTGCCGTCGCCGGTGCCGGCCATGCGGCCGCTGACCCACAGCAACTGGTTATAGGCGCTGTAGCGGGGCGTCTCCATCCACACGCCCTCAAAGGTCCAGCCGATCAGCTGCGGCGGATTGGGACTGCTCGCATCCCACAGCATCGCGCCCATGCCGCTGCCATCCTCTTCCGACGCGCCCGACTGGAGCTGCCAGAGGATGCGGGTGCCGTCGAGGTCGCGGAGCATGCCGGCCATCGGCACGTTGCAGTTCATCGAGAGCCATTTGGCGAGGCAGTTCGCGCTGATGATCTCGGCCTGGCTCGCCTTGGCGGTGATGCCCCTGGCGCGTTCGATTTCGTTGTCGATGATGTGGATCTGATCGGCGATATGGCCTTTGCGCGCCGCGGCCGAGAGTGGCTTGCCCGCGTCATCGGTGGCGCCGGCCAGCCATTTGCGGAATTCCGCCGAGCGCGCCGCCCAGGTCGCGGGGCGCGCGGTCGCGGCCTGGACAGCGGTCTCTTTCGCGGCGAGATCGGCTTCGGAAGACTGGGCGAATGCGGGTCTGGCCATAGCCAGGATCGCCACACCGATGAGCAATTGCCGATACCGCACCCAAATTCCTCCCGAATTTCAATTCCTGCGCAGATTGGCACCGGATCCGCCCCACGCAAAGACCGTTACGCGAAAAATGCATCTCTTGGCGAGAATGCGCAGGTGTACTATATAGACAACACAGTTGGATAGCTGTCGAACTATGCCTATTGTGGGCGGGCAGCTTTGGAGAATGACGCGATGGCGACCGAGACGATCACGGCCGAACAGGATCTGGTGCTGACTCCGCCCGAGCCGGTGCAGGCGGTCGCGCCCGCCAAGGCCGCGGGTCTGGTGCCGGTCGAGGACGCCAAGAAGACCGAGCTCGACGCGCGGGTCGATGGCTTCATCGACGATCTCGTCGCGCAGGACGTCAACTCGCCCGAATTCGGCAAGCGCGTCGACGCGATCGCGGCGATGGGCCAGAAGGAGATCCGCGCCGCCGCCGGGCAATCGAACCGGTTTCTCGATCGCCCGGTGAAAGCGATCGGCAGCGACAGCGGCGTCGGCGCCGATCTGCTGGCGCTGCGCAAGACCGTCGAGGGGCTCGATCCGAGCAAGAACGGCAAGCTGATCAGCGGCAAGGACGGCTTCTTCGCCAAATTGTTCGGCGGCGGCGGGCTCACGCAATATTTCCGCAAATATCAATCGTCGCAGAGCCACATCAACGGCATCCTCAAGAGCCTGTCCAACGGCAAGGACGAGCTGATCGAGGACAATGCCGCGATCGGCACCGAGCGCGCCAATCTGTGGGAGGCGATGGGCCGGCTGGAGCAGATGATCTATCTCTCCAAGGCGATGGACGAGAAGCTCGAGGCCAAGGCGCTCGAGCTCGATCATACCGACCCGGCCAAGGCCAAGGCGGTGCGCGAGACCGCGCTGTTCTACGTCCGCCAGCGCACCCAGGACCTGCTGACGCAGATGGCGGTGACGGTGCAGGGCTATCTGGCGCTCGATCTGGTCAAGAAGAACAATGTCGAGCTGATCAAGGGCGTCGACCGCGCCTCGACGACGACGGTTTCGGCGCTGCGCACGGCGGTGACGGTGGCGCAGGCGCTGACCAACCAGAAGCTGGTGCTCGATCAGGTGACCGCGCTCAACACGACGACGGCGGGGCTGATCGATTCGACCGGGCAGCTGCTCAAGACCCAGTCGGCGGCGATCCACGAGCAGGCGGCCAGCTCGACGATTCCGGTCGAGACGCTGCAGCGCGCGTTCCAGAACATCTATGACACGATGGACGCCATCGACACCTTCAAGATCAAGGCGCTCGACAGCATGAAGACGACGGTCAACACGCTGTCGAACGAAGTCGAGAAGTCGAAGGGCTATATCGCCCGGGCCGAGGGCGCGGCGCAGAACCAGGTGAGCGGCGGCGCCGAGACCTTCAAGCTGGAGGCGATGTAAGCGCCGATGACCGATGTCGATCGCCTGAGCGCGCGGGCCAGCGAGCTGATCGAGCGTTCGCGCGCGCAATTGCCGGCGACGGCGGCCGAGCAACGGATGCGGCGGCGGCGCGAGAGCGAAGTGGTTCGCCGGGTCGGTCGCATCGCGATGGCCGATGGCGCGATCCTGGTCGGCGCGATCATATTCGCGCTGGCGGTGGCGCCGTTGGGGGCGATGGGCGCGTTTCTGGTGGCGCTGCTGCTGATCGCGGCGACCCTGCTGTTCGCGGTGCTGCCGGCGGGCAGCGCGCTCCAGGCCGAGCAATTGGGGCAGGTGCCGCTGAAGGCGCTGCCGAAGACCACCGAGGCGTGGCTCGATACCCAGCGCAAGGCACTGCCGGCGCCGGTGCTCGGGCTGGTCGATTCGATCGGCGTGAAGCTGGAAATACTCAGCCCGCAACTCGCCCAGCTCGACGAGCAGAGCCCCGCGGCGATGGAAGTCCGCAAGCTGATCGGCGAGCAATTGCCCGATCTGGTCAAGGGCTATGCGCGGGTGCCCGAGCCGCTGCGCCGCATCGAGCGCGGCGGGCTGACGCCCGACCAGCAGCTTGCACAGGGGCTGCAGGTGATCGACGACGAGATCGCCGAGATGAGCACGCAACTGGCGCAGGGCGACCTCGACCTGCTCGCGACGCGCGGGCGCTATCTGCAGATCAAATATCAGGGGGATGGCGAATGAGGCACTGGCTGGTGGCGTTGCTGGCGCTGATCGCGGTGCCGGCGCAGGCGCAGAGCGATGACGCTGCGATCCGCGGCATCGTGCGGAGCATCTATGCCGGTTACCAGACCAAGGCGGTGTCGCCCAATATCAAGGAACCGCGCGCGACGGCGCGGTTCACGGCGGTGGAGAAGCAATGCGCGGCGACCGCGCGCCTGCTCGACAAGACCGAACCCGACGCCTCGTACGGCTATTGCGCCAATGATTATGGCGTATGGTGCCAGTGCCAGGATTTCGAGGGGATCGATTTCGCGAACATGAAGGTGGACGTGACGATCGCCGGGACGGATGCGACCGCGACGCTCAACTTCACCGGCGGCAAGGATCCCGACCTGCGGCTGAGCTTCAAACGGATCGGCAAGGGCTGGGCGCTCGACGATATCTGGGAATATAACCGGCTGGAGAGCGAGGAAGGCAGCGAACCCGACGAGGCGAGCTATCGCAAGCGGCTGGTGCTCAACATCAACGAGATGCGCGAGACGCTGAACCTGCCGGCCTGGGCCGAGCCGAAGGGCTAGGGTCCGTACTCAATACCGGAGGTGGTCGTGACGGTCTGGATTTTGTTGTCTGGCAAGGAATTAGGAGGGAGCGATGCAGCGCATCGCGACCGACGACATGACGCGGCCAGGCGGCAAAAGGCGGGCCGCCGCTTCGCGGTCGCCCGGAGAGGGGCGCTGGCGGCGTCACGCCGCTTGCGCGGGCTACCAGCCCGCGACTGCGCGACCTTTCTTGCCAGCGCCCCTCTCCGGGCGATCCCGACCCCCTCCGGTATTGAGTACGGACCCTAGCGGGAGAATCGCGCCGATGCGGTTGCTGGCGTTCCTGGCCTGCCTGCTCTTCGCGATCGCGCCGACCGGCGCCCAGCCCAAGGATTTCGTCTATCTCGGTCAGGACGAACTCGAGGAAGCGCTGCCGATCCTCGACCGGCCCGACATTGGCGGCGCGCAGATCATGTATGTCTGGCGCAATCTCGAGCCGGAAAAGGGCGCCTACGACTTTTCGATGATCGAGCATGACCTCGCGCTGGCCAAGGCGCGGGGCAAGACGATCTATATCGAGATACTCGACCGCTTCTTCCAGCCGAACGCGCGGTATCTGCCCAAATATCTGCTGGACGAGCCCGAATATGGCGGCGGGCTGGCGCGGCAGGGCGATATCAAGCCGCAACCTTGGTCGGGATGGATCGCGCGGCAATGGGATCCGGCGGTGCGTGCGCGCTTCCAGGCGTTGCTCAAGGCGCTAGCCAGGCGATTCGACGGGCGGATCGCCGGGGTCATCCTGACCGAGACGGCCGCGGCGATCGACGAGGATGCGCCACCCGCGGGCTGGGATTGCGAGCGCTATTTCGAAGCGGAGAAGGAGAATGCGCTGGTCGCCCGCCGCGCCTTCAAGCGCGCGCACGTCATCCAATATGTCAATTTCTGGCCGTGCGACACGTTCAACTCGAGCCGCTACATGAGCCGTTTCTTCGATTTCGCGGCCGCCAATCGCATCGGCGTGGGCGGACCGGATATCGTGCCTTGGCAAAAGGGCCAGATGCTCAATTCCTATGCCTTTATCCGCGTCTATCAGGATAAGGTGCCGATCGTCGCGATGGCGGTGCAGGAACCCACGCTCGCCTATGTGAACCCGGAGACGGGCAAGCCCTTTACCCGGCGGGAGTTCGCGCGGTTCGCGACGGTCTATCTGGGGGTGGACGTGATCTTCTGGAGCAAGGAGGCGCCCTGGCTGCGCGAGCCTATCGCCGCACCGCCGCGCTAGCGCGCTCCGCCAGCCGTTCTACCGCGGCGGCGTGGATGCCGGGCGCGGTGGCGAGGACGCCAAAGGCTTCGGCTGCGGGGGTGTTGAAGGCGATCGGGCCGCCCAGCGCGTCGCTGACGGTGGCGCCGGCTTCGGTGGCGATCAGCACGGCGGCGGCGATGTCCCATTCATGGCCCCAGCGGATCGAGGCGAGGAGATCGGCTTCGTTCGCGGCGACCATGGCGATGCGCAGCGCGATCGAATTGGGCTTGGCGACCATTTCGAGGTCATTGTCGACCTGCGGGAGCTGATCGGCGGGGACGCGGGCTCCGGCTAGTTGCGTGCGGTTGCCGGCCGTCAGGCGCTTGCCGTTCAGCCATGCGCCCTGGCCCGCCCTGGCGATCCATTTCTCTTCGCGGGCAGGGGCATCGAGCACGCCGATCAGTGGCTGGCCGTCTTCGATCAGTGCGATCGACACGGCCCAGCCCGGGCGCATGCGGACATAATCGCGGGTGCCGTCGATCGGATCGACCACCCACAGCCGGCGGCTGCCCAGGCGATCGGCATTGTCCACGGTCTCCTCGGACAGCCAGCCGGCATCGGGGAGCAGCGCGTTGAGACGCCGGCGCAGGAGCGCATCGACTTCGAGATCGACGTCGCAGACGGGCACGCCGGGAGTCTTGTCCCAGCGCTTGAAGCCGGTGTGCCAGCGATCGATCGCAAGGCGGCCCGCTTCGGCGGCGATGTCCGCGATCTGCTGGCCGAGTTGGGGGTCTACGCGGATCATGAGTGCAGACCCCTAGTCACCGGCGATCGTCATCCCGTCGATGCGGAGCGTCGGGGCGTTGATCCCGTAGCGAAACTCAAGATCGTTGGCGGGGGTAAGCGCGCGGAACATATCCTTCAGGTTAGAGGCGATGGTGATTTCGGAGACGGGGCGGGTGATCTCGCCCTTCTCGATCAGAAAGCCGGCCGCGCCGCGGCTGTAATCGCCGGTGATGCCGTTGACGCCCTGGCCGATCAGTTCGGTGACGAGCACGCCATAGTCGATCTCGGCTATCAACGTCTCGGGCGGGATGTGTCCGGCCTGCATGAATAGGTTGCTCGGGGCGACGCCGGGCGCGCCGCCGATCCCGCGCGAGGCGTGGCCGGTCGGCTCGAGCCCGAGCTGGCGCGCCGAGGCGCTGTCGAGCAGCCACGTCTCCAACATGCCGTCATCGACGAGCTTGAGCGGCTGCACCGGCAGCCCCTCGCCGTCAAAGGGTCGCGAGCGCAGCCCGCGCGGACGGTGGGGATCGTCGCGGATCGTCACGCCCCTGGCGAAAACCTGCGTGCCGAGCGCGTCTAGCAGGAAGCTGGTCTTGCGGGTGATCGCCGAGCCGGCGATCGCGCCGAGCAGATGGCCGAGCATGCCCGAAGAGACGCGGCGATCGAACACCACCGGCATCGCGCCGCTGGCGATCTTCTGCGGATTGAGCCGGGCGACGGCGCGTTCGCCGGCGAGGCGGCCGATCGCTTCGGGTGCGTCGAGCGTGGCGGCATGGCGGGCGCTGTGGTGCGCATAATCGCGCTCCATACCGCTGCCGGTGCCGGCAAGCACGCTGGCCGAGAGCCCGTGGCTGGTCTGGGCATAGCCGGCGGCGAAACCGTGGCTGGTGGCGATGGCCATTACCGCGCGCGACAGGCTGGCGCTGCCGCCCTCGCTGTTGGTGACGCCGGACACGGCGCGGGCGGCGTCCTCGGTGGCGAGGGCGCGGGCCTTGAGCGCTTCGGGCGAATCACTTGCGCCGTCGTCGAGGTCGAGGAGGGGCGGGCTGCCGCGGAGCAGGCGCTCGGCGGGGGCGAGGCCGGCCCATTCGTCCTCGGGCGCCTCGCGCGCCATCGCCAGCGCGCGTTCGACGAGCGTATCGAGCGCCGCGCCGCTGAGATCCGAGGTCGAGACGCTGGCCGAGCGACGTCCGGCGAAGACGCGCAGGCCCAATTCCTCGCTTTCCGAGCGCTCGACATCTTCGAGCGCGCCCATCCGGACCGAGACCGAAAGCATGCGATCGGCGGCGAAGACGGCGTCGGCGGCGTCGGCACCTGCGGCTTTGGCGCGCGCGACGATATCGGCGGCGCGGTCGCAGGCTTGTTCGGTGGTCAGCATCGGCGCGATCTAGGTATGCGCGCGCCGAAGGTCAAAGCGTCTGCCCGACGACCAAGCAGGCGGCGAACATCAGCAGACCGGCATTGCGGTTGCTGCGGAAGCGTTCGAGTGCATTGACGCCGTTGGCGGGGGCGAGGGTGACGGCCTGCCAGAGCAAATGGAATCCAATTGGGATCAGCGTGGCCAGCGCCAGCGGGTCGGGGCGCATCCGCCAGACCGCGGCGGACCACAAGGCGAGCGCGAGCGCGTAGAACAGCGCGACGCCAGGCTTTACCTTTCCTCCCAGCGCGCGCGCCGAAGAGCGGACGCCGACCAGGGCATCGTCCTCGACGTCCTGTAGCGCGTAGATCGTGTCGTAGCCGATCACCCAGCATACGCTGCCCGCATAGAGGAGCAGGCCGGGGATCCACGGCATATCCGCGGCTTCGGCCCATGCGACCAGCGTCGCCCAGGAGAAGACCATGCCGAGCCATGCCTGCGGCCACCAGGTGATGCGTTTCATGAAGGGATAGGCGGCGACCAGAGCCAGGCTGGCGACTGCGATGGCGGCGGCTTTTGGGTTGAGTTGCAGCAGGACGACCAGGCCGATCAGGCATAGCGATCCCAGCCAGAGCCACGCAGATTTGAGGCTGATCGCGCCGCTGACGAGCGGGCGGCCTCGGGTACGGGCGACCTGCCTGTCGAGGTCGCGATCGACGATATCGTTATAAACGCAGCCGGCGCCGCGCATGGCGATGCTGCCCAGCAGGAACCACAGGATGAGATCCCAGCGCGCCACCGCGTTGCCCGACAGCGCCAGCGCCCAGGCGCCGGGCCAGAACAATAGCCACCAGCCGATCGGCCGATCGAAGCGGGCGAGCAAGGCGTAAGGGCGGGCGGCGGCGGGCAGCAGGTCGATCATGCCGCGATGCTCGCTATCGGGAACGTCGCTCGCGGCAACAGGGGCGGGATCGGTCATTTCGCAGCCCTATCGCCTTGCCCGGTGCGGCGGCAAGCTGCGGTTCAGCCATATCCCGCCATGATTGCGCCCTTGAAACGGCACGAAGGCTCCCGATGTGGCGAGCCGAGCCAGAGATTGGATGTCATGTTGATTCGTTTGTTGAGCCTGTTGACCGTGCCGCTCCTGATCGGGGCCGCTGCGCCGCCTGCCGCCCCTGGCATTCGGGGCGAATGGCGCAACACCAACAACACCGTGCATATGCGCCTCCAGCCCTGTGGCGCGGCGCTGTGCGGCACCGTAACCTGGGCGGCCGCCCAGCAACGTGCCGACGCCCGCAAGGGCAGCGGCAAGGAACTGGTCGGCAGCACGATATTGCACGATCTGAAGGCCGATGGCGACGCCACGTGGCGCGGCAAGGTGTTCATTCCCGATATCAACACCAATGCATCGGGCACGGTCGTGCAGGTCAGCGATATCCTGATCCGCGTATCGGGTTGCACGATGCTGGGCCTGCTCTGCAAGACGCAGCACTGGCATCGCATCGGCTAAGGCTCGGCAACATTTGAGCATGAGCCCGAGACAATTGCGCGCTATGCGGGCTTCGGAGACAGATTGATCGGAAGGCCCGGAACATGCGTGCGTTGATTTTCGGTATGGCAATCGCGGGCGCGGCGATCGGTAGCGCTTCGGCTCAGGACGCCAAGTTGCACGAGCGGCTGTTCGTCAGCCCGATGGGTGAACCGTTCCGCAGCGGCCGTGATGGGCCGGCGCCGCAGGATGTGTGGTTCGACGGCGCCGATACCAATCATGACGGCGCCCTGACTCTGGAGGAAATGATCGCCGATGGCGCGCGCTTCTTCGCGATCCTCGATGTGCGTGGCGATGGCGAGATCGATCCAGACGATATGGAGCGCTACGAGACGGTCTTGCTTCCCGAGGTGCGCGGCGGCGGCCCGGACCTGAGCAAGCGCCGGACCTACTTGAAAGGCGATGGCAGCGGCCTGCATGACGATAACGGTGCCGGCAGTCCGCGCGACCGCACGGTCACCACCGCAGGCAAGAAGGGGGCGGCACGCTTCGGCTATCTCGATTATCCGCAGCCCGTTATCGTCGCCGACCGCAACTTCAACCGTGGCGTCGATCCGCGCGAATGGGCCAAGGCGGCCGAACTCCGCTTCAACGCACTCGACACCAATGGCGACGGCAAGATCCTGAAGAGCGAACTGCCCGATTTGCCGCAAGGGCGCGGCTGGTAACGCACAGGCATGGCCGCAACGCCCGCCTGGCCGCCGCAATCGACGCCGCGGCTGTTCGTCGAGGGCGAGCTTGCGGTTGGGCCGCTGCGGATCGATGGGCCACAGGCGCATTACCTGGTGCAGGTGATGCGGGTGAAAGCGGGCGATCCGGTCAAAATGTTCGACGACAAGACCGGCGAGTGGCTGGGCGTGGCGGCGAGCGTCGGCAAGCGGGACCTCACGCTCGATGTCACCGCGATGCTGCGCCCGCGCGAAGCGGTGCCCGATCTGTGGCTGGTGTTCGCGCCGATCAAGAAGGGGCCGGTCGACTGGCTGGTCGAGAAGGCGTCCGAGCTTGGCGCCGACCGGCTGGTCCCGGTAATTACTCGCCGCACCGTGGTCGACCGGCTCAATCTCGACCGGTTACGCGCCAATATGATCGAGGCCGCCGAGCAATGCGGACGGACGGCGTTGCCGGGCATAATCGAGCCGGTGAAGCTGACGGCGCTGCTGCGCGACTGGCCGAAGGACCGGACGATATTCTTCGCCGACGAGACCGGTGGCGAACCCGCGGCGGAGGCGATGCGGGCGCGGCCCGGGCCGGCCGCGATCCTCATCGGCCCGGAAGGCGGGTTCGATCCGGAGGAGCGCGATGCGATCCGGGCGCGTCCCCAGGCGGTCGGCATAACCCTCGGCCCGCGTATCCTGCGCGCCGAGACGGCGGCGGCGGCGGCGGTTTCCCTGTGGATGGCGGCGGCGGGGGACTGGTAGTTCTTCGCTGGCGCACCACATGCCCCGAGAGTAAGGGGCGAAAATGAGCACGAAGACAGTTTCAAACAGCAACGTGACCGTCATCGAGAGCCGGGACCAGCTGATCGGCTATTTCGCCAAGGGCGAGAAGCCGGCGGAGCGCTGGAAGATCGGGACCGAGCACGAGAAATTCGTCTATTGGAAGACGCCCGATCACCGTGCGCCCAGCTATGAGGAGCCCGGCGGCATCCATGCGCTGCTGATCGGGCTGACAGAGTTCGGCTGGAAGCCGGTCTATGAAGGCGAGAATATCATCGCACTGTCCGGGCCGGACGGGGCGATCAGTCTCGAGCCCGCCGGACAGTTCGAACTGTCGGGGGCGCCGCTCGACAATCTCCATGAGACCTGTGCCGAGACCGGGCGGCATCTGGAGCAGGTCAAGGCGGTGGGCGACAGGCTCGGGATCGGTTTCCTGGGGCTGGGGATGTGGCCCGACAAGACCCGCGCCGAGCTGCCGATCATGCCCAAGGGCCGCTACGAGATCATGCTGAGCCACATGCCGCGCGTCGGCTCGCTGGGTCTCGACATGATGCTGCGTACCTGCACGATCCAGGTGAACCTCGATTACGCCTCCGAAGCCGACATGGCGAAGAAGTTTCGCGTCGGGCTGGCATTGCAGCCGCTGGCGACCGCTTTGTTCGCCAACTCGCCGTTTCTGGAAGGCAAGCCAAACGGGTTCCTGTCCTATCGCAGCCATATCTGGTCGGACACCGATCCGGCGCGCACCGGGATGCTGCCGTTCGTGTTCGAGGACGGTTTCGGCTATGAGCGCTATGCCGACTATGCGCTCGATGTGCCGATGTACTTCGTCTATCGCGAGGGCAGATATATCGACGCCTCGGGCCTCAGCTTCCGCGACTTTCTGGAAGGGAAGCTATCGGTCCTGCCCGGCGAGAAGCCGACGATGGACGATTGGGCGGACCATCTCTCGACCGCCTTCCCTGAAGTGCGCCTCAAGACCTTCCTGGAGATGCGCGGCGCCGATGGCGGGCGCTGGGGACGGATTTGCGCGCTGCCGGCGCTGTGGGTCGGGCTGCTCTATGACAGCCAGGCACTCGATGCGGCGTGGGATCTGGTCAAGGACTGGGACATGGCTGGGCGCCAGGCATTGCGCGATTCGGTGCCGAAACTGGCGCTCGACGCGCCGCTGCCGGGTGGCGGCAAGCTGCGCGACATCGCCGGCGAAGTGCTCGACATCGCCGCGGCCGGGCTCAACGCGCGCGGGCGGCTCAATTCGTCGGGCGATAATGAGAGCGGTTTCCTCGATCCGCTGCGCGAGATCGTGCGCACCGGCAAGGTGCCGGCGCAGGTGCTGCTCGACCGGTTCAATGGCGAGTGGCAGGGCGATATCTCGCGAGTGTATGAAGAGGCGAAGTTCTAGACGCGCTCGAGCGGCGCGTGCGGCAGCGGCGGCAGCTCGATCCCGATCGCATCGCCTGGCCGCACCGTTCCGCCCGCCAGCACCACCGTCATGACCCCGGCCTTACGGATCAGCTCGCCATTCGGGCCGTGGTCCAGGACGGCGCCGAGCAGGCCGGGCTGAAAGGCTTCGATCTGAGCGCAGGGATTGCGCAGACCGGTCAGTTCCAGCGCGGCGCCGCCAATGTGGAGCACGGTGCCGCGCGGCAAGCCAAGCAGGTCGATACCGCTGGTGGCGATATTCTCGCCGAGATCGCCGGGGCGGACGGTGAAGCCCTTGGCCGCCAGCTCCTCGAACAGCTCGGTATGGATCAGGTGGACCTGACGCAGATTGGGCTGGGTCGGGTCGGCGCGAACGCGTGAGCGATGCTTCACCGTCACGCCGGCATGCGCATCACCGGCGACGCCCTGCCCGGCGACGATCTCGATCGACGATGCGATCCGCTTGGAGAAACGATGTGTACCGTCGCGGGCGACCGCGACGACTTGGGCCCCGTTCATGCGCGCAGATTAGCGCGCGGCGAACAATCCGCCAATGCGCTGGAAGAAGCGCGGTACGAGGCCGTTGCGCGCCATCCAGCCATCATATTCCTGATAGGCCGGATCGAGCGAAAGGTGCTTCTCCTCGGTGCGGGCGCGCCAGTAATAGACGCCGCTGACGCACATCATCACCGCGGTGTTGCGGATCGCGTCGGTCCAGCTGCTCGTCGCCAGGAAGGGCAGGGTCGAGAGCCACCAGAAGGTGTTCTTCGACAGATAGGCCGGGTGGCGGCTGAACGCGTAGGGCCCGTGGGTCAGGATGCCGCGATGGGTGAGGTTCGAGAAGCGGATGCCGAAGGCGACCGTCGCCCAGGCATAGATGCCGGTGAGCGTGACGAGCACCACGCCGAGCGCGGTCAGCGCCCAGGAATGGCCCGCCAACCAATAGGTCCAGTCGGCCGAGCCCGGATGGTAATCGAGCGGACCGCCATCGCCCATCAGCAGGAACGGCGGGTAGCAGATCAGCGCCGCGGTCCAGCCGGCCGCGAAGGGATTGGCGGTGCGGATATGCGAATCGAGCGGACGGAAGGTGAGGATGTAGCCCGCCGTCGCGAACGCCACATCGATCACGAACATGAAGGTGATGCAGTAATTGGCCAGCGCGATCGGGTTCGACAGCAGCCCCTCGGTGTTCCACGCGATGAAATCGCCAAAGCCCGGCGGCACGATCGAGAGCATGAAGGCGAGGAAGAAGCCCTTCACCGCCCAGCTGCGCAGATGGTTGTGGATCGCGGCCTTGTCGGCGCCTTCGACGCCCATCAGCCACGCGCCCATATGCCAGGCGCCGTCGCGCGGCTCGACCATGCGGCGATCGAGCCAAAGCACATAGGGGATCGACAGCGCGAACAATGCCGGCGCTACCGTTTCGAAGCACCACATCGCGAACGGGAAATTGGCGAAGCGGGTGTCGGACCAGACACGGAAGACCGCATAGATCACGGCGATCCCGCCCCAGGTCAGCCACAGGCCGGTCAGCTTGGTGATCGAGATCTCGAGCGTGTCGCGCCACGGGCGAACATTCTTCCAGTCGATCCCGGTCGAGGGATTGCGATAGACCTTGTCGACGAAGACCGACCACAGCACCATCGGCAGCGCGCAGGCCGCGACATTGACGAGCGCCGAATAGGGTCCGTCGAGATGATAGACATATGCGAAGACCGTCCAGGCGCTCATTCCCGCGAGGCCCACGAAGCCGACGCCGGCGCTGACCGCCGATTTGGGGCGCGGATCGGTCCTGGCCGCTGCTTCTGCCAATGCGGGATCGTGATACATGGCCGAAATATCTAGATCGCAATGGTTAGCGAGCGGTGAAGGATAGGCGCCTTAGGTGCTTTACCTTGACCAATCACTCGGCCAATGTGCCGGCCATTCCGATCTTGCCCGAGAGGCCCATTCCATGATCCGTGCGCTTTCCATCGCTGCCCTGCTCGCCACCACCGCTCCGGCCTTTGCCCAGAGCCCTGCTGGCAATAGCGCGCCCCATCCGGTGCCGTTTACCGATACGATCCCGAAGCCGCGCGATGTCGCCTATCCGGGGACGATGACGCTCGACGTCGATGCCACCAACGTGCAGCAGGGCATCTTCCGCGTGAAGCAGACCATTCCGGTGGCCAAGAGCGGGCACATGGTGCTGCTCTATCCGAAATGGATTCCCGGCAAGCATGGTCCGCGCGGCGAGATCGACAAGCTGGCGGGGCTGAAGTTCTTCGCCAATGGCCAGCAGCTCGAATGGACCCGCGATCCGGTCGATGTGTTCGCGTTCCACATCAACGTGCCCAAAGGCGCGAAGACGGTCGAGGCGGAGTTCCAGTTCCTGTCGGCGACCAAATCCGATCAGGGGCGCATCGTGATGGCGCCGTCGATGATGAACCTGCAATGGTATTCGCTGAGCCTGTATCCGGCGGGCTATTATACGCGCCGCATCCCGGTGGTGGCGATGGCGACTTATCCCGAGGGCTGGAGCGCGGCCTCGGCGGTCCCCGCCAGGAAGGAGGGATCGACCTACACCTATGACAAGGTCGATTACGAGGTTCTGGTCGATTCGCCGGTATTCGCCGGGCGCTATTATCGCGACATCAACCTTGGCGAACGCGTCGATCTCAATGTCTTCGCCGATTCGCCGGAAGAGCTCGCCGCAACGCCCGAGCAGATCGAGAAACACCGCAACCTGGTGACGCAGGCGATCAAGCTGTTCGGCGCGGAGCATTATGACCGCTACGAATTCCTGTTCGCGATTTCCGCCGAGATGGGCGGCATCGGCGTCGAGCATCATCGCAGCTCGGAGAACGGCACCGGGCTTGGCTATTTCACCAAATGGGATGAGCAGAATACCGGCCGCAACCTGCTGGCGCACGAATATACGCATAGCTGGGTCGGCAAGTATCGCCGCGGCGCCGACCAGATCACCGCCGATTTCCGCCAGCCGATGCGCAACTCGATGCTGTGGGCCTATGAAGGGCATGACCAGTTCCTCGGCTATGTGCTCGGCGCGCGCGCCGGGCTGATGACCAAGGAGGACACGCTGGAGGTTCTGGCGAGCTATGCCGCGCTCCAGGACACGCGGCCGGGGCGCAAATGGCGCTCGATTCTCGACACCACCAACGATCCGATCATCACCGCGCGCGCGCCCAAGGGCTGGCTGAGCTATCAGCGCTCGGAGGATTATTACGTCGACGGGCTGATGACCTGGATGAACGTCGACGCGATCCTGCGCGAGAAGAGCGGCGGCACCAAGTCGATCGACGATTACGACCGCGCCTTCTATGGCATGCGCGACGGCGATTATGGCGATCTGCCCTTCACGATCGACGACATCGTCAAGACGCTGAACGGCATCGTGCCCTATGACTGGCGCACGCTGTTCGACGAGCAGATCAACAAGCCCACCGAGGGCGCCCCGCTGCAGGGCTTCGAGAAGAACGGCTACAGGCTGGTCTATACCGACAAGCCCAACAAGGCGACGCCCAAGACCGGGCTCGACCTGATGTATTCGCTGGGTCTGGCGATGGGTCCGTCGGGGATCAGCCAGGTGATGTGGGATGGCCCGGCGTTCAAGGTGGGGATCGATCTGGGAGACGAGATCCTCGCGGTGAACGGCCGCGGCTATACCGCCGACCGGCTGAAGGCGGCGGTGATCGCCGCCAAGGACGGCAAGGACCCGATCAGGCTGCTGCTCAAGAGCGGCGATCATTTCCGCGAAGTGAGCATCGACTATCATGGGGGGCTGCGCTATCCGCACCTCGAAAAGATCGGGGATGGAGAGGCCGGTCTGGACAAGCTGCTCACGCCTAAATGAGGCGGCGCGGCGCCATTACAGGGTAGACAATGCGTATTGATATGATCCCCGTCGGGGACGACGCGCCGAACAGCCTCAATGTGATCATCGAGGTGCCGACGGGCGGCGAGCCGGTGAAATATGAGTTCGACAAGGCGAGCGGCGCGCTGTTCGTCGATCGCATCCTGCATACGCCGATGCGCTACCCGGCGAATTACGGCTTCGTGCCGCATACCCTGTCTCCCGATGGCGACCCGCTCGACGCGCTGGTGATCTCGCGTTCGCCGTTCATCCCGGGCTGCGTCGTCCGTGCGCGGCCGATTGGCGTGCTCAAGCTCGAAGACGAAGCCGGCGGCGATGAGAAGCTGATCTGCGTGCCGATCGACACCACCTTCCCTTATTATTCGGATGTCGGCGAGCGGCAGGACCTGCCCTCGATCGTGCTCCAGCAGATCGAGCATTTCTTCAAACACTATAAGGATCTCGAATCCGAAAAGTGGGTGCGGATCGGCGAATGGGGCGATGCGGAGGAAGCGCGGCGGATCGTGATGGAAGCGATCGACACCGCCAAGCAGGCAAAGGCCGCCGCCTGAAGGCCGCGACCGCCTGGCGCGCCACGGCGCTGGTGGGGATCGCAACCCTCGTCGTCTCGTCGATGTTCGGGCGCGTGCCGGGATTGGCGGTGTGCGGGCCGAGCGGCGGCGCCGGGCCGGTGATCGCCTTCGAACTGGTGCGGACGGCCGAGCAGGTGCTGGCATTGTTCGGCAGCGAGCCGTGTACCAGCACGCTGATCGCGGCGCAGCGTGAGGCGCTGTGGCTCGATCTGCTCGGCTTCATCCCCGCTTATGCCGCGTTCCTGGCGCTCGGGGCGTTCGCGCTGCGGCGCTCGGGGTTGCTGCTGGCGCTGGTGACGATGAGCGTGTTTCTGGCGGCGGGCACCTTCGATGAACTCGAAGGGCTGGTGATGTTCAGGATCCTTGGCGCGATGCCGGGGAGCGATGCGATGTATCAGGCGCTATTCTGGACCGTGCGGCCGAAGTTCGCGCTGCTCGGCGCGGGCGAGATATTGCTGGCGGCGTTGCTGTGGCGCGGGCCGTTGCTGGCCAAGATCGCTTCGGGGCTGCTGCTCGCTGGCGGGCTGGCGTCGCTCTATTTCCTGTTCAACGATCCGCACGCCCCGGCGATGATGAAGGCACATAGCTATGCCTGGGGCGCGCTGCTGGTCGTGGCGCTGATCGGGGTGGTGCGGCCCGATTTCGTGACGCGCGAGACGCCCGCGGCATGAGCGCCGGTTGGAGCATCGGTAACCGGATCGCTCCGCCGCGCTTCCTTCTCTTCATCGCGGTGACGGCGGCGGGCGTTGCCCTCGCCGTGCCCGCGTTAGGCCCGCGTTATGGCGCGATGGCCGGATTCGACATCGGTGCTCTGGTCTTCCTGCTCGCGTGCATGCCGATGCTGCCGCACGAATCCGATACGATGCGCGAGGCCGCCAAGCGCAACGACGGCAATCGTTTCCTGCTGCTGCTGATCACGCTGGCGGTGTCGCTGGTGGTGCTGGCGGCGGTGGCTAGCGAATTGATGCAGAAAGAGACGGGCGAATGGTGGTCGATCCCGCTGGTGATCGGGACTTTGGTGCTGAGCTGGACCTTCAGCAACACCGTCTACGCGCTGCATTACGCGCATCTGTTCTATAGCGCGGCGGGCGGCAGGGATGCCGGCGGGATGACCTTTCCCGACACGCCCGAGCCCGATTATTGGGATTTCATCTATTTCGCCTTCTGTCTGGGGATGACCTTCCAGACCAGCGATGTCGAAGTGACGCAGGGACGGCTGCGCAAGCCGGTGACGCTGCATTGCCTGGCGGCGTTCGTCTTCAACCTTGGCGTGATCGCGTTTTCGATCAATGTGCTGGGGGGCGGGTGATCAACTAATGTGCTCCCGCGAAAGCAGGCGCCTGGAACCCGAAGCGTGTCGCTTATGACCCTGGACCCGGTAACTAGGGCTTCGTTTTCCTGGTCCTCGGCTTCTTCGCGGGCGCGCGCTGGCTGGCGGCGATCGCCACACCGGCCCATTCGCGCATCGCGTCGGGGTCGTCATAGACGTCCGCCGGCGCGCGCCAGTAGTTCATCACCTCGGTCTTGCCGTCCTTGCTGGTGAAGGTGAAGCGGCTCGATCCCGCTTCCTCCCACACCGGCGCGCTTGTCGCGTCGCCCTTGAACCAGATCTCGGTCTCATCGACGATCGCGAAGATGCGGCCGTCCGCGTAGAGCGTCGCGGTGCCCATCATGTGGCGCATCGCGACGTCGCCCAGCGCCTCGCGGACCAGCTCGACAAGACCCGCGTCGAACGCCATCAGCCGCGGCCGGCCAGCTTCGTCAGGGCGTCGCCGGTGACGCGGTTCACGGTCCACTCGTCCATCGCGACCGCGCCCATCGCGCGATAAAAGTCGATCGCGGCGGTATTCCAGTCGAGTACCGCCCATTCGAAGCGGGTGCAGCCGCGATCCACCGCCAGGCCCGCCAGATGCTTGAGCAAGGCGGTGCCGACGCCGGCGCCGCGGGCCTCGGGCGTGACGTACAGGTCTTCGAGATACAGCCCGCGCCAGCCGGTCCAGGTCGAGAAATTGTGGAAGAACAGGGCCATGCCGACGGGCTTGCCGTCGATCTCGGCGATCACCGCTTCGGCGGCGGGGCGATCGTCGCCGAACATTGCCCCAAGCAGCAATTCCTCGGTCGCGACGACCTTGTCGGCCTCACGCTCAAACTCGGCGAGTTCCTTCACGAAGAACATGATCTGCGGGACATCGGCCGGCGTGGCGTCGCGGATGTGGATCATGACAGGCCAGGCTCCATGGCTTCGGGTTTGCGGCGCAGCGCCAGCAGGCAGCCGGCGACGATCAGCAGCGTGCCGGCGACCGTCGAGAAGGCCAGCTTCTCGCCGAACATCCACCAGCCCATCAGCGCCGCCCAGATGAAGGCGGTGTATTCGACGGTCAGCAAGATCTGCGCCTCGGCACGGGCATAGGCCCAGGACAGCAGCAGCAGCGAGGCGATGGCAAGCAGGGCCGCCGCCCCGATTCCCGGCCAATGCTGCGCGGCAGGCACGGTCAGCAGGAACGGCGCCGCGAGGCCGAGCAGGATCAACACGAACAGGTTTTGCCAGAATGCGATTTCGAGCGGTTTGGCGATCTGGGCCTGGTGCCGCGCGACGACGAGGTTGCAGGCGTAGAATAGCGCGGAGACCAGAACCGCCGCCACGCCGTACATCGCGTCCGGGCTATGCGTGCCGCCGAGCCGCCCCGACAGGATCACGCCAACCCCGGCGAGGCCGAGGACCGAGCCGAGCACCGATTTCGCGCCGACCTGCTCCTTGAGGAAGATCGCGGCCAGCCCGAGCGCGATCAGCGGGGCGATGAACGAGAGCGCGATCGCTTCCGCCAGCGGAACGCGGACGATGCCCCAGAAAAAGGCGATCGCCATCACCGCGACGAGGATGCTCCGCCCGAAATGCACGCGCATCGTGCGCATCGCGGGCATGACCGGGCGGGTGCAGGCATAGAGCAGGCCGGTGAGGATCACGGCGATGCCGAGCCGCCAGACGAGGGTGTTGTACGCGCCGATCTCGATCGACACGGCTTTCATCACCGCGTCCATCACCGAATAGAGCGCGATGCCGAGACAGGCCGCGGCGAACGCCGCGACGACCTGATCGGGCCGGGCGCTCACTCCGCCGCTTGCGGTTCGGCGTTTGCCGCTTCGATCTCGGCGGCCTTGGCCTCGACCAGCTTGACGATGTGCTCGAGCATGTCCGCGCTCTCGACGGTGTGATCGGTCACGCCCGAGAGATAGACCATGTGCTTGCCGTTGCCGCCGCCCGTCAGGCCGATATCGGTTTCGCGAGCTTCGCCGGGGCCGTTGACGACGCAGCCGAGCACGGAGAGCGACATCGGCGTGCGGATATGCTGGAGGCGTTCCTCCAGCGCCTGGACGGTGCGGATGACGTCGAAGCCCTGGCGCGCGCAGCTCGGGCAGGAGACGACGCGGACGCCGCGGTTACGGATGCCGAGCGCCTTGAGGATCTCAAAGCCGACGCGGACTTCCTCTTCGGGCTCGGCCGAGAGGCTGACACGGATCGTGTCGCCGATGCCATACCAGAGCAGCGAGCCGATCCCGATCGACGACTTGACCGTACCGCCGACGAATCCGCCGGCTTCGGTGATGCCGAGATGGAGCGGGCAATCGACTTGCTCCGCGAGCTGCTGATAGGCAGCGACGGCGAGGAACAGGTCGCTGGCCTTCACCGCGACCTTGAATTCGTGGAAGTCGCGGTCCTGGAGCAGCTTGATGTGGTCAAGCGCAGATTCGACCAGCGCCTCGGGGCAGGGCTCGCCATATTTCTCGAGCAGATCCTTCTCCAACGACCCGGCATTGACGCCGATGCGGATCGCGCAGCCATTGGCCTTGGCGGCGTTGACGACTTCGTTGACGCGCTCCGCCGAGCCGATGTTGCCGGGGTTGATGCGCAGGCAGGCGGCGCCGGCATCGGCGGCTTCCAATGCGCGCTTATAGTGGAAATGGATATCGGCGACGATCGGCACGCGGCTGGCGCGGACGATCTGCTTCAATGCCGCCGTGCTCTCCACATCGGGGCAGGAGACGCGGATGATGTCGACCCCGGCATCCTCGCAGCGGCGGATCTGGTCGATTGTCGCGGCGGCATCGGAGGTCGCGGTGTTGGTCATCGTCTGCACCGTCACCGGCGCATCGCCGCCAACGGGGACGTTGCCGACCATGATCTGGCGGCTGGAACGGCGGACGATATCGCGCCACGGACGTACGGACATGGCGGCTCCTATAGACCCGCGCGCCGGTCGCGCCAACCGCGTCTTTACGCGATGCTAAGGCGCGGTGTGGCATGCGCGGGGACTGGTAAATCCCGCGGAAGGTCTATTCTTGCAGCACGACCCGACCCTTGCTGCATCGCTGCGCGCCAGCCAGCGCCATTACGGGATGGACTGGCTGCGCATCGCCGCCTTCGCGCTGCTGATCGTCTATCACATCGCCATGGTGTTCGCGCCATGGGAATGGGTGATCCACACGCCGCATCGCTATGCCGCGCTGATACCGCCGATGGCGCTGCTGACACCGTGGCGGCTGCCGCTGCTGTTCGCGGTATCGGGCTATGCCTCGCGCAAGCTCTATGACCGGTCGGCGGGCCCGGGCGATTTCGGCGCATCGCGGGCGAAGCGATTGCTGATCCCGCTGGCATTCGGGATGCTGGCGATCGTGCCGTTGGAGATGTGGGTGCGGGTGATGGAGACCGGCTACCCGCACGGTTATCTCCATTTCTGGGCGACGGATTATTGGCGCTCGGGCGAGTTTTACGGGCGCGAGTTTCCGAGCTGGGAGCATCTGTGGTTCGTCGCCTATCTGGCGGCCTACAGCCTGATGCTGGCGGGCGCGCTGGCGCTGGGCGGCAAGCGCGTCGTCGGCTGGCTCGACCGTGTCGTCGACTGGCTGGCAGAAGGCTGGCGGTTGTTGTGGACGCCGGTCGCGGCGCTGGTGGTGGCGCGGCTGGCCTTGCTGTTCGTCGTGCCCGAGCATCAGGGGCTTACCCGCGATTGGGCCGGGCACGCGCAATATCTGCCGCTGTTCCTGTTCGGCTTCGCGCTGGCCGGGGCGCCTCGGCTGTGGCTGGCGATCCACCGGGCGTGGAAGCCGGCGCTGGCGCTCGTGGCGTTGGCCGGGCTTCCGGTGGTGGTCACCGAGATGATCTGGCCGGGCAGCGCCATGCCGCCGCACGCGATCATGGCGCTCGATCGCGCCTGTCGCATCGCGATGGCCTGGGGGATGATCCTGACGCTGTTTCACGTCGCCGAGACCCGGTGGAACCGCGACCATAAGTGGCGCAAGCCGCTCGCCGAGGCGGTGTTCCCCTTCTATATCATCCATCACCCCGCGATCGTGCTGATCGCCTGGTACACGCTGCCGCTGAACCTTGGGCCTTTCGCCGAATTCGCGTTGCTGCTGGGTGGTACACTCACGACATGCATGGCGGTGTATTGGATCGGCGGACGGATCGGCTGGGTCAGGCCGTTGATCGGGCTGTCACAGCGCCGCGCGATAACGCCGGCTGCCGCGCAGCACCGCGCCGCCATCTAACGTCACGGTGAAGTCGCCGCTGCGCTCGGTCTCGATCGTGCGCACCGCGGCGCGGCGGACCAGCCGGCCGCGATGGATGCGGACGAAGCCGGGGCCCAGGTCCGCCTCAAGCGCCGCCAGTGTCGAGCGATGCAGCAGCACGCGCTCGCCCCAGGCGATCTCGACATAATTGCCCGCGGCGGCGGCCCAGCCGATCGCATCGACAGGCACGCGGTGGGTAACGCTGCCATCGGGGACGAGCAGGACTTCGGGCGAAGCGGCGGCGGGCTCGGGCTGCGCCAGCAACCACTGCGCGAGCGCCATGAAGGCGGCTAGCATCAGATAGGAAGCGGCGTCCTTGCGATATTCGTAGAGGAAGCGCTCGGCGGCGCCGCCATAGCCGTAGCGCTCGCCCATCGCTGCGTAGATGGCGAGCCGGATCGCGATCATCCCGGCGACGTGCACCGCCGAGATCGGCAGCGTCGCAACCGCATGGGCGAGCGCGGCCCAGCCCAAGGCCATACGCGGCGGGCGGACCCGCGCGACCATCCAGCCGATGACGGGGAGCAGCGCCACCCACATTGCGATGGCGCTCAATTCCCAGAGCCAGATATGCGCCGCCGTCTCACTAATCCCGGCACGGGTGAAATCGGCGCGGGTGCTCTCGACATTGGCGAAGGCGTGGACGCCAGCGAAAACAACGAAACCGAACACGAGCAGGGCGATGCGCTGGCGGCGCGGCATCCCGCTCGTCACGCCTCCGCCGCCGCTCGTCCCTGCCATGCTATCGGTCATCCCGCGCGCCCCGCCATTCCTCCCTCTCCGATATCGGCTGGCACCACGCTCCGCTAGCCGCCGTGCCACCAAGAAAAGGATCGGCGATGGAACGGCACTACGGGATGGACTGGCTCAGGATCGGCGCGTTCGCGCTGTTGATCCTCTATCATGTCGGGATGGTGTTCGTGCCGTGGGACTTCCATGTGAAGACCGCCGCGCCCGCCGATTGGGTGGCGATCCCGATGCTGTTCACCAATGCCTGGCGGCTGATGCTGCTGTTCCTCGTCTCGGGCTTCGCCAGCCGGATGCTGCTGGCGAAATCGAAGGGGTTGAGCGGATTTCTGCGCAACCGCAATGCGAGGCTGCTGATCCCGCTGGCGTTCGGCATGGCGGTGATCGTGCCGCCGCAAAGCTGGGTCGAGCTGGCCGGCAAGCATGACTATGCGCACGATTATTGGTGGTTCTGGACGCGAGACTATTTCCGCTTCGGCGCGCTGGACGGGATCGTCCTGCCGACCTGGAACCATTTATGGTTCGTCGTCTATCTCTGGGTCTACACGCTGGCGCTAGGCGTGTTGCTGCTGTTTCCGATCCGGCTTCGGCGGCTGTTCGACCGTGTGTTTGGCGGCGTGGGTGCGCTGTGGGTGCCGCTGGTCTATCTTATGCTGTTTCAGGTGCTGCTGTTCCGGCGCGGGGTCGAGACGCACGACCTGATCGGCGACGGCGTGGCGCACCTAGCCTATTTCCCGGCGTTCCTGTTCGGCTTCGGGCTGGCGGGGTCGCGGGTGACGATGCTGGCGTTCGCGCGGTGGTGGAAGCCCGCGGCGGTGCTGGGGCTTGCTGGATATGTGGCGGTGGCGGGGGTCGAGGCGATGTGGCCGGGGAGAGCGCTGCCGCTGGCCTGGATCAAGGATGGCTTCGCGGTAGCGCGCGAGGTGCAGACCTGGGCGAGCATCGCGGCGCTGATCGGGCTAGCGGAGTTGTATCTCAACCGCGACCATCCGTGGCGCGCGACGCTGACCGAAGCGGTGTTCCCCTTCTACATCATCCACCAGACGGTGATCGTGCTCGGCGAATATGCGCTGCTGCCGCTACGGCTACCCGCCGTGGCCGAGTTCGCGATCCTGGTCGCGGCGACCGTGGCGGGGTGCTGGTTGTTCTACCTGACCGCGCGGCGAATCGGCTGGCTCAGACCCCTGGCAGGGTTGCGGCCGCGCTGATCAGCCCTTGCACTCGCCCAGCCGCTTGCCGGTCGCGCGGATCGTCATCTTCGACTGGGCGGAGCCGCCCGGCGGGGTCTGCTCGGTGGTGACGGTCATGTCGTAGCTGCTCGGCGACTGGGTGCCGTTGATGGTCATCTTGACCGGGCCGAACGGGCCTTTGCACTCCATCTTCGCATCGACCTTGCCATTGGCCATCACATATTTGGGGAAGGTGCAGCCCTGCGTTGCCGGGGCGAGCTTGGTGAAGTCCATCGCCTTGGCGTCCTCGGCCTTGCGGCACTCCCTGGTGGTCGAAGGCGGCTTCTTCGCTTCCTCGGCCATTTTCTTGCGGAGCATCTCGGGCGCGCCGGGCATGTCGGCCGAGACCAGCTGGAAGGTGTTTTCCCATTCGCCGGGCTGCATCCTGTTCTTTTCCTGCGCCGCCGCGGCCTGCTTCATCACTTCCTCGGCAGTGGCGTTCTCGAGGCGGATCTCGCCGCTCGAGCGGGCGCTATCCTCGGTCGACGGCCCCTTGTCGCAACCGGCCAGCGCCACCCCAAGACCCGCCAACAGCACCAGCTTGCGCATATCCGTCTCCCTCATCCTCGCCCCTGTACAGACGATATTCGTGGCGGTGGCAATGACGCGGATTGACGACAGTGATTTGGTGTACTAGTTCTCCGGTACGGTAGAGGAGCGAATGGCGATGGCCACGAGGAATAGCGAACCGGTTCTGGAGATCGCGGGACTGAGCAAGACCTACACCCGGCGATCGGGCGGGGTGAAGGCGGTGCAGAACGTGTCGCTGACCGTCGGCGCGGGCGAGGTCTATGGCTTTCTGGGCGCCAACGGCGCGGGCAAGAGCACGACGATCCGCATGCTGCTCGGCCTGATCGCGCCGAGCGCGGGGACGATCCGCCTGTTCGGACGGGACCTTCGCCACGGCCAGCCGCCGCGCAAGGTGGGGTCGCTGGTCGATGGCGGCGCTTTCTATCCGTTTCTTTCGGGGCGGCGGAACCTCGACGTGCTGGCGCGCACGCAGGGGCTGGACGGCGGCAATATCGATGCGCTGCTCGCCCAGGTCGGGCTGGCGCGCGACGGGCACCGCAAGGTGAAGGGATATTCAACCGGCATGCGCCAGCGGCTGGGCGTGGCGGCAGCGCTGCTCAACGACCCCGATCTGGTGATTCTCGACGAGCCGGCCAACGGCCTCGACGCGGCGGGCATCCAGGAGATGCGGGCGCTGATCCGCAGCCTCGCCACGGAGCACAACAAGACCGTGTTCCTGTCCAGCCATCTGCTCAACGAGGTCCAGCAGACCTGCGACCGGCTGGCGATCATCGATCGCGGCGTGCTGATCCGCGAGGATACGGTGGCCGGCATCCTTCACGAAGAGGACATATTACGCGTCGTCGCCATCCCGCTCGGCAAGGCGCAGGCGGCGCTGGCCGACTGGCCCTCGGCGATCGAAGGCGCCGCGCTCAACGTCCGCGCCGCCAAGGCCGATGCGCCGGAGATCGCGCGGCGGCTGATCGCGGCGGACGTCGAGGTCTTCAGCCTCGCGCCGCATGAGCGCTCGCTCGAAGAAGCCTTTCTCGCCATCACCCAGGCTGAAACCAACGCGGCGGAGACCGGAAATGCGTAACATCGTCTCGGCCGAATGGACCAAATTGCTGCCGCACAAGGGCACCTGGCTGCTGGTGTGGATCTATCCGATCCTGTTCGCGCTGATCCTGACGATCGGGCTGATGGGCGAACCCGGCATGTCGAAGGATGCCGCCAAAGCGGCGGGCTGGATCGACGAAACGACAATGATCTGGCACGTGCCCGCGATCACGATGGGGCGCTATTTCATCGCCGCCTATTTCGCGCTGGTCTTCGCCGGCGAATATGGCTGGAACACGCTCAAGCTGGTGCTGCCGCACACGCCGCGCTGGAAGCTGGTCGCGGCCAAATATCTGGTGCCGATGGCGCTGCTCTATGCCGCCTGGCTGATCGCGGCGGTGCTGACGGTGGCGGCGGAATATGCCAAGACGGCACTGGCCGGACTGCCGGTGCCCGAAGGCGTGACCATGGCGACGATCCTGAACGGCCACGTCACCACGCTGCTGGACGGGGTGGTGCCGCTGTTGCTGACGGCGGCCTATGCCAGCGTGCTGGCGGTGTTCACCCGATCGACGCTGGCGGCGTTCATCGTCTCGCTGGTGCTGATCACGCTCGACGAGCTGCTCGGCAAGATCGTCAGCGCGCTGAGCGGTTTCGGGATGGAATGGCTGGCAGTGCCGTATCGCGTGCTGCCGAGCTACCATCTCGAGAATTTCGCCAGCTGGACGCAGCAGGGCGTGGCCTACAAGCTGCCGCTGGCGAGCGGGGCGGTGATCGAGATGTCGCAAATCACCTCGACTCTGGCGCTCGCGGCGTGGATCGGCGGGCTGGTCGCGCTGACCTTCTGGTGGTTCCGTCGGCAGGACATCAACTGAGCGGCGCAGGCGCTTCGGCGCCTGGCTTGCGCGGATCGACGCTCGCAAAGAGCGGGTGTCGCCGAATCCGGCCGGCGCCCGCTGACCGAAACAGGCGAAATCCTGCATCGCGACCCCGGTTTCGATGCGCCCGGCGGGTCGGCTCGCCGCAGGATCGGCTCGCACCATCCGCGCGGGCGGCAGAATCGCCGGGCGCGTTCATCCGGCAGACAGGTTGATCCGAACACGCCAGCCCAGCCGGGGTGGCGATATTCGGAGTTTTTTGATGCGAAATCTTCCCCACAAGCCGGCGATCGGCCTGGTCCTTGCCGGCCTTGCCCTGTCCGCGGCCGGCACCGCCTCCGCCCAGCAGACCCCGCAGGACAACAATATCGTCGTCACCGGCGTGCCTGCCGACGTCGCGCTGGTCGCGGGGCCCGAGGTCAAAGGCGTCATCGCCGCGCGCAATGGCGACCGGATCAAGGTCAATACGGTCGATCGTGGCCCGGTGATCGTCGCGGTCAACGACGCGACCAAGATCCGTGCCGGCGGCGGGCTGTTCAGCAGCCGCAGCAAGCTGGCGACCGATTCGCTGCTCAACGGCCTGCCGGTGACGATCCGGACGATGCAGCCCGCCGATGGCGCCGGTGGCGATCTGCTGGCCAGCCAGATCAGCTTCAAGAAGAACGACCTGAAGTTCGCGTCGATGATCCGCAACGGCACCGATCAGCGCTTCGAGGAGCAGACCGCCGCGACCGAGGCGCTGCGCGGCCGGCTGGGCGATATCGACAAGTATAACGTCAAGGCGACGACCAACGTCCATTTCGAGACCGGCCGCGCGGATATCTCCGCCGCCGACAAGGCCGAATTGTGCACCACGGCGGCATCGGCCGGGCAGATGGAGAACGCGCTGATCCTGGTGGTCGGCTATACAGATTCGACCGGCAATGACGACATCAACCAGGAGCTGAGCGATAAGCGCGCCGGCAAGGTGATGAACTTCCTCCAGCAGAAATGCGGCTGGAAGCCGTACCGGATGCTGACCCCGACGGGGATGGCGACCAGCGATCCGCTGGCCAGCAACGATACCGAGGAAGGCAAGGCGCAGAACCGGCGTGTGGCGGTGAACGTGCTGGTGAGCAAGAGTGTCGATGGGTTGTGAGTGATGCGGGCCGGGAGCGGTGTGGGCCGCTCCCGACTAGCGCCCGTAGAGCGGCACGGTCACACTGGGCCGCCGTGCCTGAGCCAGGCGGGCGCTCTACCTTACTTCGGTACCCATCCCGTATTCCCCGTGCCGCTCTCCTTGACGTAGAGCGTCGTGCCGGTTCCGCCGTCGCTTCGCGTGAACAGGGAGCCGATTGGCGCGATAACGGCGCCTTCCGGCGTGCCGCTGCCGCTCGTCCAGATCACCGATCCCACGCCGGGGCGGACCTCCGCTGAATAGGTCTGGCTAAAGCGCTTCGCCGACGTGCCGAGCGTCATCGTGTTGTCGGTCCAGGGATAGAATTGCGACGTACTCATATAGGCATTGAGCGCGCCGCCGATGAACCAAGTATGCGTCGAGCCGGCGCGGTACCGGGTGCTATTGGTCGCATCATCGCCGAGGCTCAGATGTGGATCCTCGTTGACCGCCACCTTGAGGAAGCCGGTCGATCCGATAGCGCCGACGCCGAGCGCGTGCGGAATCTCGAACCCGTATTCGAGATCGCGGATTTGCCATCCGGACGTCAGATAGGCCTGCCGCACCGCCGACGAGTTATCGAGGAAGTTGGAGCATTCGAGGGTGAGACCTCTCGCGCCCGACCAGATGCCGTAGGAAGACGGGTTGAGGCATCCAGCGGCCGTTGCCAGATGCGCCCGGATGGTGATGTTGACCTTGGGCGAGGCATAGGGCGTGGACGTGTCCACCGTACCGGTGGCGATGTCGGCATTCGCCACGCCCAGCGCGTTGCCGGTCTCGGACATGACGTTGGCGCGGATGTTGTAAAGTCCCTGTGCGGTGTCGGTCGGTGCCATGCTGGTCGTGGAGAGCTGGAGCGAAGGCCGATCCGAAATGTTGTGGATGTTCGCCTCAATGTTGCGCGTGCTGCGGACCCGCTTCGAATGGGCACCCGAGCTGCTCTCGGTGATGACGCCGATATTGGCGCAGGTGCCGCCAGCGAAGATGCCGGTATAGCTGGGCTTGACGAAGACGTTCGCCCGCCCATTGTCCACGCCGTAGACGAAATATGCACGGAACACGTTGTCGGCGACGATCAGGCCGATCTTGTGATTGTCGGGCGCATGCGCGCCGTTGAAGGCATAGGCGCATTCGGTGACGTCGATCAGATCGACGGTGACGCCATCGAACAGCCCATAGCTCTTGTCGTTGGCATCGTAGAGCAGGGCGTGCAGACCGTTGGTCACGCGGATCGTGCCGAACTTGTGATCGGTGAGGAGCGCGCCCGTTGGCGAATAGGCGCGGCAGGTGATGATACCGTTCGCGAGCGCGATCGCGAGCGTCGCCGCAGTCCACTCGTCGCCGGTCGCCTCGATATATTCGATGTCGAGGTTCGACATCTGGATGTCGAACAGCGTGACCTGCTTCGCGTTCGTGCCGGTGATCCGGAAGTTGGGGCGGCCGCGCATGACGAAGCCGTCCGTGCCGTCGAGCGTGAAGATCGAGTTGCCCGTCGTGACCGACGACCCAACCAGATAGGTTGCGTCGTCGAAGTGGAGGGCGAAGTTCGCGTTGTCCAGCACGAAGGCGACGGCATCGGCGATGGCGTCGGTATCGTCGGTCGTACCGTCGCCGACCGCACCGAAATCCTTGACATGGACGGTGTCGCGCAGCTTGTCCTCGACTGTCCTCGCGACCGCGTTGGCGTCGGGCTGGATGAAGCCGACCAGGGAGGCGCCGTTATCGGCGGCCAGATCGGTTGTGGTCACATAAGCCATTTTCGTTCTCCGTGAAGCTCTCGGAGGTGAGAGAACATTTGGAGAACATTCTAAATCCTACATTGCAAGTGGTGGCAGTGGAAAAGCGCAATTGCAGGCTGGCTCGTATTGCTCGTCGCGATTGCACCCCCCGCCCGCGCACCCCATATTCTCCCCCGATGGCCATCCAGATCCGCACCAGTCTCGACGAGCCCGAAACCGGGCAGTCGTTTATCCCGCATCGCCCCAACCGCCCCGACAAGCTCGAGGGTGGCAAGCGCTTCAAGATCGTTTCCGATTACACCCCGTCGGGCGATCAGCCGGCGGCGATCAAGGAGATGGTCGAGGCGGTGAATGCCGGGGAGCGCGATCAGGTGCTGCTGGGCGTCACCGGTTCGGGCAAGACCTTTACCATGGCGCAGGTGATCGAGGCGACGCAGCGGCCGGCGCTGATCCTGGCGCCCAACAAGATCCTAGCGGCGCAGCTTTATGGGGAGATGAAGTCGTTCTTCCCCGACAATGCAGTCGAATATTTCGTCAGCTATTACGATTATTACCAGCCCGAGGCCTATGTGCCGCGCTCCGACACGTACATCGAGAAGGAAAGCTCGGTGAACGAAGCGATCGACCGGATGCGGCATTCGGCGACGCGGTCGCTGCTCGAGCGTGACGATGTGATCATCGTCGCCTCGGTCTCGTGCCTCTATGGCATCGGCTCGGTCGAGACCTATTCGGCGATGATCTTCGATCTGAAGAAGGGCCAGAGCGTCGATCAGCGCGAGATCATCCGCAAGCTGGTCGCGCTGCAGTATAAGCGCAACGATGCGGCCTTTCAGCGCGGCAATTTCCGGGTGCGCGGCGATACGCTGGAGATCTTCCCGTCGCATTATGAGGACAGCGCGTGGCGGGTTTCGTTCTTTGGCGACGAGATCGAGGAGATCGTCGAGTTCGACCCGCTTACGGGCTCCAAGGTGGCTAGCCTTGACTATGTCCGCGTGTTCGCCAATTCGCATTATGTGACGCCGGGGCCGACGCTCAAACAGGCGGGCGAGGCGATCAAGCATGAGCTGGCCGAGCGGCTCAAGGAACTGCATGCGGAAGGCAAATTGCTTGAGGCGCAGCGGCTGGAGCAGCGGACCAATTTCGATCTGGAGATGATCGCGGCGACGGGGAGCTGCGCGGGGATCGAGAATTACTCGCGCTTCCTGACCGGGCGCCTGCCGGGCGAGCCGCCGCCGACGCTGTTCGAATATCTGCCCGAGAACGCATTGCTGTTCGTCGATGAGAGCCACCAGACGATCGGCCAGATCAACGGCATGTCGCGGGGCGATCACCGGCGCAAGATCACGCTGGCGGAGTACGGCTTCCGGCTGCCGAGCGCGATCGACAACCGGCCGCTGCGCTTCAACGAATGGGACGCGATGCGGCCGCAGACCGCCTATGTCTCGGCGACGCCGGGCAATTGGGAGATGGAGCAGACCGGCGGCGTGTTCACCGAGCAGGTGATCCGGCCGACCGGGCTGATCGATCCGCCTGTGGAGATCAAGCCGGTCGACGAGCAGGTCCAGGACCTGATCGTCGAGTGCAACAAGACCACGGCGCTGGGCTACCGCACGCTGGTGACGACGCTGACCAAGCGGATGGCGGAGGATTTGACCGAATATATGCACGAGGCGGGGATCAAGTGCCGCTACATGCATTCGGATACCGAGACGCTGGAGCGGATCGAATTGATCCGCGATCTTCGTTTGGGTGTCTATGACGTGCTGATCGGGATCAATTTGCTGCGCGAGGGGCTGGATATCCCGGAGTGCGGGCTGGTGGCGATCCTCGACGCCGACAAGGAGGGCTTCCTGCGCTCCGAGACGTCGCTGATCCAGACGATCGGGCGCGCGGCGCGCAACGTCGAGGGACGGGTGATCCTCTATGCCGACCGGATGACCGGGAGCATGGAGCGGGCGATCGCCGAGACCGACCGGCGGCGGGCCAAGCAGGAGGAATATAACCGGGCGCACGGAATCACGCCCGCTACGGTCAAGAAGAATATCGGCGACATCATCGCCCATGTCGCGTCGAAGGATCAGGTGACGGTCGAGATCGACGGCGCCAATGGAGTCGGGCGTCCGCACATGGTCGGGCACAATCTCAGGGCCTATATCGAGAGCCTTGAGAAGAAGATGCGCGATGCCGCGGCGAATCTGGAGTTCGAGGAAGCCGGGCGGCTGCGCGACGAGATCCGCAGCCTTGAGGCGGAGGAACTCGGGCTGCCGGCCGAGGAGCGCAAGGCGCCGGTGATGGGGCGGAGCAACGAGGGCAAGCCGGGTACGCGCAAGGGGCGCTATGGCAAGCAGAGCCGGACCAGGTTCGGGCGGTGACTGCTTGCCTTTGTCTGCGCGGTACCGCTAACAGTCAACGCTGACAGAAGCGCCGGAGAACCGGCGTGCGGGCGTTGGAGAGCAGGCGATGAAGCGCAATCCGGGATTTTCGAGTGTGATGGTGCTGGCGCTGGTCGCGTGCAGCGGAGCGAGTGCGGGGACCGGCGGGTCGGTGACGGCTCCGGCACCTGTGCCGACAGCTACCGTGACGCCGACGCCCACGCCGACCACAACGCCGACGCCGAGCTATACGCCGGCCGCCGCGCGGGTGCCGACCACCGGCATCTCGATCCCCGTCGGCAAGTGCGTCAACATGGGCAACCATCTCGAACCCCCCAACGAAGGCGATTGGGGGCGGGCGATCGCCGATGGCGATTTCGCGATCATCAAGGCGGCGGGGTTCGACACGATCCGGCTGCCGGTGCGCTGGTCCTCGCATGCGCTGGCCGCCGCGCCCTATACGATCGACGCGGCGTGGATGGCGCGGGTGAAGCATGTGGTGGACGCGGCGCGGGCGGCGGGACTCAACGTGATGCTCAACCTCCACCATTATGAGGAGATGGCGACGGCGCCGGCGGCGCACGCGACGCGCTTTGCCGAGCTGTGGAAGCAGATCGCGGCGGAGTTCGCCGGCTATCCGACCGCGAGCCTGTGGTTCGAGCTGATGAACGAGCCCAATGGCGCGCTCAACGACAGCAATCTGGCGGGCATCCTCGCGCCCGCGCTGGCGAATGTGCGCGCGACCAATCCGACACGGCCGGTGATCATCGGCGGGCAGAACTGGAGCGGGGTGGATTCGCTTGGCACCCTGGCGATCCCCGCCGATCCCTATGTCGTGGCGACAATCCACACCTATGATCCGTTCGACTTCACCCATCAGGGCGCGACCTGGGTGACGCCGACCCCGGCGCTGGGGCGCACATTCGGCAGCGCGGCGGATTATGCGGGCCTTGAGAGCAATCTGCAGAAGGTGCGCGACTTCATGACGCGGACCGGACGGACGGTATTCGTCGGCGAATATGGCGCGAACGATGTGGCGGGTGTGCCGCTGTCCGAGCGGATCAAATATTATGGCACGATAAGCGCGGCCTATGCTTCGATCGGGGTGCAGAGTTGCGCCTGGGCCTATGCCAATACGTTCCGGTTGCGCGACGGCAGCGCGTGGTTGCCGGGGATGATCGAGGCGATCCGGACGACGACTACGCTCCAGTAAGGTTGAGCATGGCGGCGACTTCCCGCATAAGCCCGGTGATGCGCCGCCTGTTCCTCGCTTCGTCCGCGCTGCTTGCGCTCGCTTCCTGCTCCACGCCCGAAGTCGCGCCAGCCCCCGCGCCGCCGGCGCCGCTGCCGGCCCCGACGCCAGCCCCCGCGCCGCGACCCGCACCTACCCCGGCGCTGGGTGCGGACTGGCGCGACTGGCCGCTGACGCCGGGAACCTGGGCGTACCGGCAGGACGGACGCGGCAGCATCGCCCTGTTCGGGCGGGCGGGGACCGATGCCGATCTGACGCTGCGCTGCGATCGCGGGCGCGGGCAACTCTATCTGTCGCGCGCCGGCGAAGGCTTTGCGACGCTGACGGTGCGCACCTCGACCGACCGCAAGGCGATTCCGGTGACATCGACCGGGGGCGTGCCGCCCTATATGGCGGCGGAACTTACGCCGCGCGACAGCCTGGTGGATTCGATGGGGTTCAGCCGTGGCCGCTTCGTGGTGCAGGCGAGCGGTATGCCCGATCTGGTGCTGCCCGCCTGGCCCGAAATCCTGCGCGTCGCCGAGGATTGCCGGTGAAGGCGCTGGCGATGCTGGCGGCGTTGCTGCCGGCGACGGCAGCCGCGCAGGACGTGGCGCCGCCGGTCAGGACGATGATCGCCACAAAGGGCGAATGCACTGGTCTGGTCGTCAATAGCGCGCCGGCGGCGTGCGGCGATGTGGCGCTCAACATGGTCTATCGCGATGGCCAGACCTCGATCATGATCAAGACCGGGGACGGCAATCTGGTCAGCTTCTACGGCACGCTGGACGGCAAGGGCGGGATCGCGGTGACCAAGGTGACGATGTCGCGTAGCGGCGAAACCCCGTCGGTCAGATCGACTCCCGCGACCGGCTATTGCACCGCCGAGACGCTGCGGAAGCCGCGCACGCATATCGAGTGCACCGCGGACGCGCCGGACGGCAGGCGTTTCGCGGCGTCGTTTACCGGCACCGAGGACGAGGTGACGGTCTCCGACATGGATCGCTAGCGGATAGCTTTGCCGCGCTCGCGCGTTTCCCGGCCGAGGAGACGGTCATGATCCGCAAGCTCAAATCGGGCGAATACAGGCTCTATTCGCGCAAGGTCGATCCCGAGACCCGCAAGCGCCGCAATCTCGGCACGTTCGACACCCGGGCGGCGGCCGAAAAGCACGAGCGCGAAGTGCAGTATTTCAAGCGGCATTAGGGAGGCTGGCAAACGTGGCGCAGAGCGCTTCGGGCCGGAAACTCTGATTCTGACGGCAAACAAAAATAATACAAGTCTTGCGCTGCGACTCGTGTTGATTCAGTGTGTTGCCGTGCCCAGACGGGTGCGCCGTTTCAACTAGCGAAAGGAGGTGATCCGATGTCTCATGGTTCAGCAATGGGGTCGGTTCAGTTCGTTCGGGAGACGCGCCGCTAAGCTGAAAGCGCGGATGGAAGCCCTCCATCCGTTTCGTGCCGGGAGGTATCCTCCTCCAATCAACGGCACGCGCTGAAGCAAAGCGGTCCGCCTGGTCTCCCGGGCTGGAACCATCCGGCCGCTGACCATGTCGGAGGTCGCCGGGATCCTTGAAAGGGTTCCGGCGGCCTTCTTCGTTTGGGGCGGGTGATCGCGTGCGGGCGGCGCGCCAACGCCTGCTTCGCAAGCGAGGTGGCTATTCGCCGACGATCGGATGTTCGCCGCGTATCTGATCGGCGAGGCGCTCGACCGCGGCATTCTCATAGGCGTCGCCGCTCGGGCTGATCAGCCAGTTGCAATGTGGATGGGTGGCGAGGCTGTAGAGCTTGACCTCGCCGAGCACCGCGCGCCAGCGGCGGCGGGTGCCGTTGCCCTCGCGGAGCAGCTTGCGGATGAAAAGGTCGATCAGCGCGTCGCGGGTCATGCGCCGTCCGCCGCCAGGCCCTTGAGGCGATAGAGCGCATCGAGCGCTTCACGCGGGGAAAGGGCGTCGACATCGATGGCGGCGAGTTCACTGCGCAGCGTATCGATCGCCTCTTCCTCCTGTTCCGCGGCGGCGGCGAAGAGCGGCAGGTCATCCAGCCCGGCGGCGAGACCTCCGGTTTTCTGGCGCCCGGCCTCGAGCTTGTCGAGGACCGCCTTGGCGCGCTTCAATGCTGCGGGAGGCATGCCGGCCAGCCGCGCGACGGCGATCCCGAAGCTGCGATCGGCCGGGCCTTCGGCGACTTCGTGGAGGAGGACGAGATCGCCCTTCCATTCGCGCGCGCGGACATGGTGGAGGGTGAGGGCGTCGCAGCGCTCCGCCAGCCGGGTCAGCTCGTGATAGTGCGTCGCGAACAGGCAGCGGCAGCGATTATCCTCATGGATCGCCTCGACCACCGCCCAGGCGATGGCGAGCCCGTCATAGGTCGAGGTGCCGCGGCCGACCTCGTCGAGGATGACGAAGCTGCGCGGGGTGGCCTGGGCGAGGATCGCTGCGGTCTCGACCATCTCGACCATGAAGGTCGAGCGGCCGCGCGCGAGATTGTCCGACGCGCCGACGCGGCTGAACAGGCGATCGACCAGACCGAGCTTCGCGCGCGTGGCGGGGACGTAGCTGCCGGCTTGCGCCAGCACTGCGATAAGCGCGTTCTGGCGAAGGAAGGTCGATTTGCCGCCCATGTTCGGGCCGGTGACCAGCCATAGCCGGCTGGATTCGGAGAGGGTGCAATCATTGGCGACGAAACGCGCGCCCGATCTGGCGAGCGCATCCTCGACCACCGGGTGGCGGCCGCCCTCGACTTCGAAACAGGCGTGATCGACCAGCGATGGGCGCGCCCAGCCGCCTTCCGCGGCGCGTTCGGCCAAGGCGGCGGAGACGTCGATGCGGGCGAGGGCGTCGGCGGTGGCGGCAATGTTTTCGCGGGTGGCGAGCGCGGCTTCGGTCAAGTCTTCGAGATGCGCGGCTTCGGCGGCGAGGGCGTGCGCGCCGGCCTGCGTCACCTTGATCGCGACTTCGTGGAGCTCGGGAGCGTTGAAGCGGACGACGCCGGCCAGCGTCTGGCGGTGGGTGAAGCCGCTCTCCTGCTTCATCAGCGGATCGGCGTTTTTCGCGGGGACTTCGATATGATAGCCGAGCACGCCATTGTGGCGGATCTTGAGGGCGTTGATGCCGGTGCGGGTCTTGTATTCGGCCTCCAGCGCGGCGATGGCGCGGCGACCGCCGGCGCCGGCATCGCGGAGATCGTCGAGCGCGGCGTCATAGCCCTCGGCGATATAGCCGCCCTTGTCGGCATCGATCGGCGGTTCGGGAACGAGCGCGCGGCTCAGCAGGTCGATCAGCGCGCCATGCCCTTGGAGCTGGGGGATAAGGCCGGCGAGCAAAGCGGGCTTGTCGGCGAGCGTGGCGAGCCGTTCGGCCAGGCGCCAGGCACCATCGAGGCCGTCGCGGAGCTGGCCGAGATCGCGGGGAGAACCGCGGCCGGCGGCGATGCGGCCAAGGGCGCGGCCGATATCGGGGAGGGCGCGCAGGTTTCCGCGCGTGCTGTCGCGAAGCCCCGAATCGTCGTGGAAGCGCTGGACGAGATCGAGGCGCGCGTTGATCGTGTCGCCGTCCATCAGCGGTGCGGCGATGTCCTGCCCGAGCAGGCGGGCACCGGCGCCGGTGACGGTGCGGTCGACCGCGTCGAGCAGGCTGCCCTTGCGAGCGCCTGCGGCGGTGGCGGTGAGTTCGAGGCTCTCACGAGTGGCGGCGTCGATCGCCATCGCCGCTTCGGTGCGGGTGATGCGGGGCGGGCGGAGGAAGGGCAGCGACCCCTTGGCGGTGTGTTCGAGATAGGCGACGAGTCCGCCGGCCGCAGCCAGCGCGGCGCGGGAGAATTGGCCGAAGCCGTCGAGCGTGGCGACGCCGAACAGGCGCTTGAGGCGGGCTTCGCCATTGCCGCTGTCGAAGTCGTTTTTCGGCCGCAGCGCGGTGGCCAGCTCGGAGAAGCCGGAGGCTTCGGAGGCGATGGTTTCGGCGGGCGAGAGCCGGGCGATCTCGGCATCAGCGCGGCCGCCATCGGTTTCGATGACGTGGAAGACGCCGGTCGAGATATCGGCGCAGGCGATCGCGACCTGGCCGCCGGCCTCGCCGATCGCCGCGCACCAGTTCGCTGCGCGGCTGTCGAGCAGGCTTTCCTCGGTCAGCGTGCCGGCAGTGACGACGCGGATGATGGCGCGGGCGACCAGCGCCTTGGACCCGCCGCGCTTCCTGGCTTCCTCGGGCGTCTCGGTCTGATTGGCGATGGCGACGCGGTGGCCGGCCTTGATCAGCCGGGCGAGATAGCCGTCCATGGCATGGGCGGGAACGCCGCACATCGGGATGCGCTCGCCTTCATGCTCGCCGCGCGCGGTGAGCGCGATGTCGAGGACTGCGCTCGCCACCTTGGCATCGTCAAAGAAGAGCTCGAAGAAATCGCCCATCCGGTAGAAGAGCAGGCAGTCCTCCGCCTCCGCCTTGAGGGCGAGATACTGGGCCATCATCGGAGTGGGAGCGGAGGACATGCTGACCCTCGCTAACCAGCCCGGGACGATATTCCAAGCGGGCGGGTGACAGCGCCTGTGGACAGCGATAACGGCGGGATATGGAAGACGGCGCGGGCGCTTCGGAAAAATCGCAAATGCGCATCGGGCTGCTCAGCTGGCCGGCCATTGTGCTCTTCGCGTTCGCGGCGCTGCTGCCTTTGCTGTTCACCGCGATCCCGCCGTTGATCGACTTGCCCGGACATCTCGGGCGCTACGCGATCCAGGCGGCGGGGCCGGATAATCCGCTCAGCGGCTATTTCGATTTCCGTTGGGCGCTGTCGCTCAATCTTGGCGTCGATCTGGCGGTAGAGGCGCTGCGGCACGTCTTCGGGCTGGTCGGCGCGCTGTGGGCGGTGGTCGCGGCGACAACGGTGCTGACCGTGCTCGGCCTGTTCCTGATCGCGCGGGCGGGCAATCGCAGCGGCGCATGGGCGATCAGCTGGGCGCTGCCGTTCGTCCATGGCTTCGCCTTCCGCCATGGCTTCCTCAATTTCTCGCTGGGGGTGGCGTGCTCGCTGCTCGGCTTCGCGCTGTGGCTGCACCTGGCGCAACGGCCCAAGCTGCGCGCGGCGTTGATCCTGCCGCTCGCGCCGCTGCTGCTGGTGGTGCACGCGGTCGGCGGCGGCTTGCTGATGGTGCTGATCGGCGGGCGTGAGGCATGGCCGGCATGGCGCGCACGGGACTGGCGGGCGCTGCGGCCGGCATGGCCGCTGGCGGGAGGGATCGCCTTCGCGCTTGTCTTCCTGCTGTTCGGCGATTCGAGCGGCGGGGCGACGCGCTGGGTGCTGGAGCGCAAGCTCGACGGGCTGATGATGCCGGTGCGCGACCAATATATATTGCTCGATATCGGCACGGTGCTGCTGACCGTCGCGGTGATGGCGACCGGCTGGCGGGCGGGGGCGCGGATGCGCGAGCCCGGCGCGGTCGCGGCACTGGCGTTGCTGTTCGTGGCGGCGCCGGCCCTGCTCTCGGGCGTCGCGCATATCGATTCGCGGCTGGTGCCGGTGCTGGCGATGCTGGCGCTGGCGCTGATGGACTGGAGCGCGGTGCTGCCCGGGCTGCGGCGTGGGGTGATGCTGGCGGGCCTGGCGCTGTTCGCGGTGCGGCTGGCGGTCACGGCCACCGCCTTTGCCGGTTATAATGCGAGCTATGTCAGCGAATTGAAGGCGCTCGACCATGTCGCGCAGGGGTCACGGGTGCTGGCGCTGACCGAAGTCGAATGCGGTCTCGCCGGGTGGCGCGAGACGCGGCTGGACCATATCTCCAACCTCGCCAGCCTCTATCGCGACACCTGGGTCAATTCGCACTGGGCGGCGGAAGGCGTGCAATTGCTGCAGGTGCGCTATCGGCCGTCGAACGACTATTATGTCGATCCGTCCGAGTTCGTCTGGCCCGCGCGCTGCATCGACAGGACCAAGCCGTTCGAGGTGCGCCCGCGCCATACCGCCGCCGAGACATTGCCGCGCCTGCCGGTCGAGCGCGTCGATTATGTCTGGCTGATCGGCGTGCGCGCACCTGCCGGATTCGCCGATCCGCGGCTGGCGAGGATATGGTCGAACGGCACCAGCGAGCTATATGCTGTGCGGGCACCGGTTCCCAATTCGGCGATACGGCCCTAAGAGGCGGGGAAACCTTCCCCGGAGAGACAAGAATGGCCGAAGACAGCAGCGTCCAGTTTTCCGAGCGCGAGGCGCTGCTCTATCACTCCGAGGGCCGCCCCGGCAAAATCGAGATCGTCGCCTCCAAGCCGATGGCGACGCAGCGCGACCTGGCCCTGGCCTATTCGCCCGGCGTGGCGGTGCCGGTGCTGGCGATCGCCGAGAACCCGGCGCTTGCCTATGACTATACCGCCAAGGGCAATCTCGTCGCCGTCATCTCCAACGGCACCGCGATTCTGGGCCTCGGCAATCTCGGCGCGCTGGCGTCCAAGCCGGTGATGGAAGGCAAGGCGGTGCTGTTCAAGCGCTTCGCCGATGTCGACTCGATCGATATCGAGCTCAAGACCGAGGATGTCGATCGCATCATCGACGCGGTCGAATTGATGGAGCCGAGCTTCGGCGGCATCAATCTGGAGGACATCAAGTCACCCGAATGCTTCGTGATCGAGCAGACGCTGCGCGAGCGCATGAACATCCCGGTGTTCCATGACGACCAGCACGGCACCGCGATCATCGCCGCCGCCGGGCTGATCAATGCGCTGCACCTGACCGGGCGCGACATCAAGGACACGAGAGTGGTGATGAACGGCGCCGGCGCCGCCGCGATCGCCTGCGCCGAGCTGATCAAGTCGATGGGGTTGCCGCAGAACAACCTGCTGATGTGCGACCGTTCGGGCGTGATCTATCAGGGCCGCGAGAAGGTGAACCAGTGGCAGTCGGCGCATGCCGTGGCCACCGACCGCCGGACCCTGACCGAGGCGCTGGCCGGGGCCGATGTGTTCATGGGCCTGTCGGCGGCGGGCGCGGTATCGCAGGACATGGTGCGGGCGATGGCGCCCAATCCGATCATCTTCGCGATGGCCAATCCCGATCCCGAGATCACCCCGCCCGAAGCCAAGGCGGCGCGACCGGACGCGATCATCGCCACCGGCCGTTCGGACTATCCGAACCAGGTCAACAATGTCCTCGGCTTCCCCTTCATCTTCCGCGGCGCGCTCGACGTGCGGGCGACGACGATCAACGACGCGATGAAGATCGCCGCCGCCAACGCGCTGGCCGAACTCGCCCGCCAGCAGGTGCCCGAGGAAGTCGCCGCGGCCTATGGCGTCAAGCACAGCTTCGGCCCCGACTACATCATCCCGGCGCCGTTCGATCCGCGGCTGATGGAGATCGTCCCCGCCGCCGTCGCCAAGGCCGCGATGGATTCGGGCGTGGCGACCAAGCCGATCGCCGACTTCGCCGCCTATCGCCAGTCGTTGCGGGCGCGGCTCAACCCGACCACTTCGGTGCTGAGCCTTGCGGATGAGGGCGCGCGCGCCAATCCCAAGCGGGTTATCTTCGCCGAGGCCGAGGAAGAGGTGGTGCTGCGCGCGGCGATCGCCTTCAAGGCCGAGGGCTATGGCACGCCGGTGCTGATCGGACGCGAAAGCGTGATCGACAAGCTCCGCTCGCTCGGCGCCAACCCCGACGAGTTCGAACTGCACAACAGCGTCAATTCGCCGCTGGTGCCCGAGATGGTCGAGTTCCTCTACCAGCGGATGCAGCGCCGCGGGTACCTCCGCCGCGATGCCGAGCGCATGGTCAATCGCGACCGCAACATCTTTGGCGGGCTGCTGCTCCAGCTCGGCAAGGCCGATGCGATGATCACCGGCGTGACGCGGACCTGGGCGGAATCGATGCGCCAGGTGAAGCGGGTGATCGATCACCAGCCGGGTCGCACCCCGTTCGGCATGCACATCCTGGTCGGCCAGTCGCATACCGTGTTCATCGCCGACACCACCGTCAACGAGCGCCCGACCGCCGAGGAACTGGCCGATATCGCCGAGGGCGCGGCGCTGGTCGCGCGCCGCATGGGTCACGAGCCGCGCGTCGCGTTCCTCAGCTATTCGAACTTCGGCAATCCCGAGGGGCGCTGGCTCGAGAACCTGCGCGGCGCTATCAAGGTGCTCGATACCCGCTCGGTCGAGTTCGAATATGAAGGCGAGATGTCGCCCGACGTGGCGCTCAATCCCAAGCAGCTCGCCAATTATCCGTTCGCGCGGCTTTCCGGGCCGGCCAATGTGCTGATCATGCCCGGTCTGCAATCGGCCAACATCTCGGCGAAGCTGCTGCGCGAGCTGGGCGGCGATTCGACGATCGGGCCGATCCTGATGGGCATGGAAAAGTCGGTCCAGATCGCCCCGATGACCGCGACCGCGAGCGAACTGGTGACGTTGGCGGTGCTCGCGGCGGGGGGGATCGCCCGCTAACACGGCACGTTGAAAGCCTCTTGCTGCTACATTTGTAGCATGCTACGTATGTAGCAGGATGGAGGTTTGCCGTGATCGAATCGCTGCCGCGCCGCGAGCGTGAAGTGTTTGAAATCCTCTGCAGCATGAAGGAGGCGACTGCCGCTTCGGTCCGCGGAGCGATGAACGACGCGCCGACCGACTCGGCGGTGCGAACCTTGCTGTCGCGGCTGACCGCCAAGGGCTTGGTGCGGCACCGCACCGAGAACCAGGCCTATGTCTATTCGCCTGCGCCGCAGACCGGCGAAGTGGCGGAGACGGCGTTGCAGAAGCTGGTGCAGACATTCTTCCAGGGGTCGGCGGCAAGCGCCGCGACCGCCTTGCTGGGGATGGAGCCCAAGCTCGCCCCCGATGAGATCGACGCGCTCCAGCGCGCCATCGACCGCGCCCGCAAGGATGCCGAGTGATGCAGGACATGCTCGTCGATCTCGGCTGGAAATCGGCGCTGATCGCCGGTGCGGTACTGATCGCATATCAGGCGCTGCGGCGCAGACCGGCGAGCGAGCGCGTGTGGATGCTGCGGCTCGGGATCGGCGCGTTGCTGGCGCTGCCGTTGGTGGCGCTGTTCGCGCCGTCGCTCGATCTGGCAGTGCTTCCGGCGGAGGAAGCCGTTGCGATGGCGGTGCCGATCATCGCTGACACTGCGCCGATGGCCGTGAAGCCCGAGGCGCCGGACGCGCTCGATCTGATCCTGATGCTCTATTTCGCCGGCGCGGCGATCGTGTTGCTGCGGCTGATCCTGGGGCTGTTCACCTTGTGGCGCTGGACGCGGACGGCGGTCCCGGTCACCGATCCGCATTGGCTGCGCGCACTTGCCCGCGCAGCGGCGGGGATCGGTCGGCCGGTTCGGCTGCTGGTGTCGCGCAAGGTGTATGCTCCGCTAAGCTGGGGTCTGGCGCCGGCGTGGATATTGATCGGCCCCGAGGCCGAGGCGCGCGGCGAGCAGGCGCAAGCGGTGATCGCACATGAGATGGCGCATGTTCGGCGCTTCGACTGGCCGATGCTGATGCTGGCGCAGATGGTGACGGCGATACTGTGGTTCAATCCGCTGGTCTGGTGGCTGGCGCGTGCGCTTGCGGCGCAGATCGAGCTTGCCGCCGACGAGGAAGCGGTGGGGCAGGTCGCGCGGTTCGATTATGCCGAGACCCTGCTCGCCGTCGGCGCGGGGAGCGCGCATCCCTCCGCCTGCGGGATGACCTATGCTCGCGCCACGCTGGGTCAGCGCATACGCGGGGTTCTCGAGGCGGCGCCGCAGCGCCCGGCGAACCGAGTGTTGTGCGCGGCGATGCTGATCGTGGCGATGGCGACCGCCGGCCCGCTTGCGATGCTGCGGTTCGTGCCGGTCGCCGCACAGGCCGCGCCGGCACCCGCGCTGGACGAATATATTCCCGCCATCACTCCCGAAGCGCAGGCGGTGTCAGCCGCTGTGCAGACCGCGCCGAAACCAATGGCACCACGCAAGCGCAAGGCGCCCGGCTTCGCGACGGCAGCGCCGACGCGTCTGGTGGAAACCGCCGCGGCAGCGCCGGCCAATCCCATCCCGGTCACGTCGCCGGAACCCGTTGCTCCCACCGCGTCTGCATCCCTGAAGCGCGGACCCCGGTGGGAGCAAACCCCAGCCGCGATTGAGCGCCACGCAGCGCTCGAGGCGCGGCGCGTGGTACGCGCCGCCGAATTGGAGCGACGCCTGGCCGCCGAAGTGGAGCAACGCCTGCGCGTCTCGCCCGTCGAGCGGGACCGCGCGCTCCGAACGAGCGAGACCGCCAACAGCATGCGAAACAAGGCGCGGATATTGGAGAGGATCGCCGCCGATCCCGCCACGCCACGAGATGTACGGAACGAACATATCCGCGTGGCGAGCCGACTCCGCCGCGCCGCGCAGACCATGGATTACGATGCGCGGCAGATGATCAAGCTCTAACCGCCCGCCCATCCGACGACCGACGCAGAGCGCGATTTCGCGCCACGGGGTCGGCTTGCCTGCAAAACAAAGGAGATGAACGATGCGAGTGACTGTCTTCCTGCCGCTTGTGATGCTCGGTGCGTGCGCCGCGCGTGGACCGCTGCCGGTTGCTGAGCCGGCGGCGCGCGTCTTCTATGGCGACATCGCGCTGGACAGTGCCACGGGTCGCGCCGCACTTCGCGCGCGGGTCGCCAATGCCGCGCGCGGTTTCTGCGCGAAGCATGAGGACGAGATCACGCCCGACGCGCTACGCACCGACAAATTCTACTGCCTCGAACGGGTGCGCGACACGCTGGTTGCCGAAATGCCGGGCGCGGTCCGCGGCGCCTATCGCACCGCTATGGACGAAGCGGGGATCATCGGACGGCGGCTTTAGATGTCGATGCTGCTAGACAGATTGGCGTTGACGATACCGCCATCGACGGTGAGCGTCTCGCCGACGACATAGTCGCCGGCGCGGCTGGCGAGGTAGATCGCGGCGCCGGCCATGTCCTCATCGACGCCGATGCGGCCCGAAGGAATACGCTTGGCGACGCCGTCGGCATGGTCGCGGGCGGCCTTGTTCATGTCGCTGGGGAAGGCGCCCGGGGCGAGCGAGGAGACGACGATCTGGTCGCTGATCAGCCGCGCGGCCATGCGGCGGGTGAGGTGGATCAGCGCCGCCTTCGACGCCTGATAGCTGTAGGTCTCCCACGGATTGACGCGCTGGCCATCGATCGAGGTGATGTTGATGACCTTGGCCGGCTGGGCTTCGCTGGCGCCGGCCTTGAGCAGGCTATGCAACGCCTGAGTCAGGAAGAAGGGCGACTTGACGTTGAGGTCCATGACCTTGTCCCAGCCGCTTTCGGGGAATTCGGCCAAGGGAGCGCCCCAGGCGGCGCCGGCATTATTGACGAGGATGTCGAGCCGTGGCTCGCGCTCGGCGATCGCCGCGGCGAGGGCCTTGCAGCCCTCGACCGTCGAGACGTCCATCGGGATCGAGATGCAATTGGGGCCGAGCGCATCCGCGGTGGCATCGCAGGCATCGGCCTTGCGGGCTGAAATATAGACCTTCGCGCCCTGCTGGATGAAGCCGTCGGCGATCATGCGGCCGATGCCGCGCGATCCACCGGTGACGAGTGCGACGCGGCCGTCGAGGCGGAAGAGCTTGCTGGTGTCCATGGGTTATCCTCCCCGTTTCAGTGTTTCGCGTGCGATGATCAGCTGCTGGATCTGGCTGGTGCCTTCGTAGATCCGGAACAGGCGGACATCGCGATAGAGGCGTTCGATGCCGTAATCGGCGATATAGCCGGCGCCGCCGAAGATCTGGACGGCACGATCGGCGACGCGGCCGACCATCTCGCTGGCATAATATTTGGCGGCGGCGGATTCCATGACGACATTCTCGCCGGCGTCCTTTGCTGCGGCGGTCTGCAATACCAGCGCCTTGGCGGCGAGGGCCTCGGTCTTGCTGTCCGCGAGCATCGCCTGGATGAGCTGGTGCTCGGCGATGGGCTTGCCGAACTGCTTCCGCTCGCTCGCATAGGCGACGCAATCGGCGATCAGCCGCTCGGCGACGCCGACGCAGACCGCCGAGATGTGAAGCCGCCCGCGATCGAGCACCTGCATCGCAAGTCTGAAGCCTTCGCCCTCGGCGCCGAGGCGGAGCGCGGCGGGAACCGGCGTATCGTCGAACACCACGTCCGCGACCTTGGCGCCCTTCTGGCCCATCTTCTTCTCGGGCTCGCCGATGGTGATGCCGGGCAGATCGCGCGGCACGAGGAAGGCGGAGACGCCGCGGCCGCCGGGTTCCTCGCCGGTGCGGGCCATGACGGTGAAGACATGCGCCTTGTCGGCGTTGGTGATGAAACGCTTGGTGCCGGTGAGGCGGTAGACGTCGCCATCGCGGACGGCCCGCGTTTTCACCGCACCCGAATCCGATCCGACATCGGGCTCGGTCAGCGCGAAGCTGGCGACGACTTCGCCGCTGGCGATACGGGGGAGCCAATCGGCCTTTTGCTCGGCGGTTCCGGCCATGACCAGGCCCTGGCTGCCGATGCCGACATTGGTGCCGAAGGTCGAGCGGAAGGCCGGCGTGGTGCGGCCCAGTTCGACCGCGACCTTGCATTCCTCGACCATATTCAGGCCGAGCCCGCCATATTCCTCGGCGATCGAGAGGCCGAACAGGCCGAGGTCGCGCATCTCCTGGACGATGTGCGCCGGGATCGCATCAGCTTCCTCGACCTCACCCTCCAGCGGGCGGAGGCGCTCGGCGACGAAGCGGCGGATCGTCTCGATCAGCGTGTCGAAGATTTCGGGTTCGAGCGCCATTCCGCACCGTTCTTTCTGTTCGAAGCGCCAAGGCTATAACGCGGACAACGGATCGGACAAGCCATACCCGATCTTCCAATCGCATATGATTGACGCGGCACCGGGCGGCTTCCATGCTGCAGGCAACGAGCGAGGGAGAGACGCATGTCAGCGGTGCAAGAGGCCGGGAATCTACCGCCGGTCCGCCGATTGGGGCAGCCGACCATGCTGGCATATGGTGCCGGCGCGGTGGCCTATGGGGTCAAGGATTTCGGCTTCTCGACCTTCCTGCTGTTCTTCTTCAACCAGGTGATGGGCTTGCCGGCGTCACAGGTGGGGCTCGCGATCCTGTGCGCGCTGATGCTCGACGCGTTCATCGATCCGATGATCGGCACGCTTTCGGATCGCACGCGCAGCCGATGGGGGCGGCGGCATCCCTGGATGTACGCGTCGGCGATTCCGATCGCGGTGGGGTGGCTGTTGCTGTGGAACCCGCCCGCGCTCGGGCAGGGAGCGATGCTGGTCTGGGTGTTCGCGCTTTCGGTGATCGTCCGCAGCGCGGTCTCGGCCTATGAAGTGCCGTCGCAAGCGCTGAGCCCCGAGCTTTCCGCCGATTATGACGAGCGCACGCGGATCATGGCTTATCGCTACCTGTTCGGCTGGGCCGGCGGCATGGCGATGCTGGTCGCATCCTATGCCTATTTCCTCGCACCCTATCCCGGGCAGGAGACGGGGCTGCTCAACCGCGAGAGCTATGTCGGCTTCTCGATCGCGGGCGCGGTGGCCATGGCGGTGGCGATCCTGGTCTCGGCGCTGGGAACGCATCACGAGATCGCGCATCTGCCCAAGCCGGTGATCGCGCAACAAAGCATCGCCGGGCATTTCCGCGAGCTGGGCGAGACGGTGCGCAACCGCGCCTTCCTGATCCTGATGGGGGCGGGGATCTGCTTCTATTCGGCGCAGGGGATCAGCTTTTCGCTGTCCAACTATCTCTACACCTATGTGTGGGGGATGAAGGGCGGCGATTTCGTCGCGCTGGCGGGGGCGTTGTTCCTCGGTGTGGTCGGCGCGTTCGTGATCGCGCCGCGGGTGGCGCGGCGGGTCGGCAAGCCGGTCGCGGCGATGGCGTTCATGGCCGGCGCGGCGATACTGATCGGATCACCCTATGCGCTGCGGCTGCTTGGGGCTTTCCCCGATCCTTCGAGCCCGGCGATGCTGCCGCTGCTGTTCACGATCTTCGGAGTCAATGCGACATGCAGCGTCTCCTCGACCATCCTCGGCGCTTCGATGATGGCCGATGTCGTGGAGCATTCGGAAGTGGATACCGGGCGGCGATCCGAGGGCGTGTTCTTCGCCGGCGGCTTCTTCGTCCAGAAATGCACGACGGGCATCGGCATCTTCGCCTCGGGCTTCATCCTTTCCGGCATCGGCTTTCCCGAGGGCGCCAAGCCCGGGACCATCCCCGCGGCGACGATCGACCTGCTGACGATCATCTTCATCCTGCTTTATCTGATGCTGGGGATGGGCGCGGCGTATCTCTATCGCCGCTTCCCGTTCGGCAAGGCCGAGCATGATGCGCGGATCGGGCTGGCAACGAACGGGTAAATGCCCGCTGGAGCTTGGCGCTCCAGCGGGCATCCTTTCCTCCCCAGGAAAGCTGTAGGCTCCGTTAGGAGCCGGAGCCCCGGCGCAGGCCGGGGTCCAGTATCAAGGGCGCTTCAGCCGACGCGGCCGAGGCGGTGGAAGAGATTGGCGAACTTCACGGACTCGGGCTGGTCCTTGATCGCCTGAAGATGGGTGCCGACAGCTTCGCGGATCAGGCGGAAGTCCTCGGTCGAGAAGACGGCGCGGCTGCGCTGCGGTTCGTTGGTCATCCTTACTCTCCTTACGCTGCTTGCTTGTTGAACTGATCGGCCTCGGTCGATTCCGAATAGGCCGTGGTCGAGCTTTCGCCGCCGGCGACGGCCTGGGCGATCAGGTCGAAATAGCCGGTGCCGACTTCGCGCTGATGCTTGGTCGCGGTGTAGCCATTGGCCTCGGCCGCGAATTCGGCCTGCTGGAGCTCCGAATAGGCCGCCATGCCGCGATCCCTGTAGCCCCGGGCCAACTCGAACATGCCGTAGTTGAGCTGGTGGAAGCCGGCCAAGGTGACGAACTGGAACTTGTAGCCCATCGCGCCGATCTCGCGCTGGAAGCGGGCGATATCGTCCTTGTCGAGATTCTTCTCCCAGTTGAACGAGGGCGAGCAATTATAGGCAAGCATCTTGTTCGGTTGCTCCTTCTTGATCGCCTCGGCGAAGCGGCGGGCATCGTCCATGTTGGGCTTCGAGGTTTCCCACCACAGCAGATCGGCATGCTCGGCAAAGGCGAGGCCGCGCTTGATGCAATGGTCGACGCCGGTGCCTTCCTTGAGGCGATAGAAGCCCTCGGCGGTGCGCTCGCCGGTGAGGAATTCATGGTCGCGCTCGTCGATATCCGAAGTGATCAGCTTGGCCGATTCCGCATCGGTCCGCGCGCAGATCACCGTCGGCACGCCGCAGACATCCGCCGCGAGACGGGCGCTGTCGAGATTGCGGATATGCGCCTGGGTCGGGATCAGCACCTTGCCGCCGAGATGCCCGCACTTCTTTTCCGATGCGAGCTGATCCTCATAATGCACGCCCGCGGCGCCGGCGGCGATATAGGCCTTCATGATCTCGAAGCAGTTGAGCGGCCCGCCGAAGCCGGCCTCGGCATCGGCGACGATCGGCGCGAACCAGTCACGCGTCGCGCCGCCTTCCGAATGCTCGATCTGATCGGCGCGCTGGAGGGCGTTGTTGATCCGCTTGCATAGCTCGGGGCCGGCATTGGCCGGATAGAGCGACTGATCGGGATACATGGCGCCGGCGGTGTTGGCGTCGGCGGCGACCTGCCAGCCCGACAGATAGATCGCCTTGAGCCCAGCGCGGACCTGCTGCATCGCCTGATTGCCGCTCATCGCGCCGAGCGAATTGATATAGGGCTCGGTCTTGAGCAATTCCCACAGCTTGAGCGCGCCCTTGCGGGCCAGCGTATGCTCGATCGCGATCGACCCGCGCAGCTTGGCCACATCGTCGGCGCTATACGGGCGGACGATTCCGTCGAAGCGGCCGGTGGGAGCGGAGATCAGGTCTTCGAAGCTGGTGGTCATTGTCGTTTCCTTGACTGAACTAGTCGCTGGATACCGACAAAATGGCGAATGGTCCCAATGGTCGCAATGACATTAGAGTGCGGCTGTCTTAAATCTCCTCTCCGATTGCATGTCGTGATGTAAATAATTTACAAGGCCGCGCTTATCGAGAAGCGGGCGTATCGAACGGCGCTCGTGTAGGACAGGGAAAAGCGCCATGGCCGAAGGCAAGCTGTTCGCGGGGCATCCGATCCGGCGGCTCAGGCGGCAGATCGGACTGACGCAGGCGGCGATGGCCGAGGCGCTGAACGTGTCGCCAAGCTATCTCAACCTGATCGAGCGCAACCAGCGGCCGGTGTCGGCGGTGCTGATGCTGCGCCTGGCGGAAGTCTATGATTTCGACCTGCGGACGCTCAGCGCATCCGCACCGGGCGGCGGCGCCGAAGCGCTGCGGCGGCGGCTGGCCGATCCGATCTTCGCCGATCTCGACATCGACCGCCACCAGATGGAGGAATGGCTGGCCGGGGCGCCGGGCGGGGCGGAGGCGTTCGCGCGCGCCTATGACCGGATCGGCGCGGGGCAGGCGGGCGCGGGTGACGCGCCCGATCCGCATGGGCAGGTGCGCCGCGAAATCGAGCGCTGGCGCAACCATTTCGCCGATCTCGACGCGGCGGCGGAAGCACTGGCCGACGAACTGCGGATGAGCGGCGATCTCTATGGAGCGATGGCCGAGCGGCTGCGGGTCAAGCACCAGCTATCGGTGCGGATCCTGCCGGCGGACGTGCTCGGCGCCAACCTCAGGCGGCTCGACATGCACGCGCGGCAATTGCAGCTCTCCGAAATGCTCGACGCGCCGGCGCGCAGCTTCGCGCTGGCCGGGCAGTTGGCGTGGGAAGTACGCGAGCAGATCGACGCGCTGGTGCGCGGGAGCGGGCTCGACCGGGTCGCGGAGCGATTGTTTCGCCGCCATCTGACCGGCTATTTCGCGGCGGCGGTGATGATGCCGTACGCCCGCTTCCTGCGCGCCTGCGAGGCGACCGGATATGATCTCGACATTCTCCAGCGGCGCTTCGGGGCGAGCTTCAGCCAGGTCGCGCACCGGCTGACGACGATGCAGCGGGTCGGCGCGCGCGGGCTGCCCTTCTTCATGCTGCGTATCGATCGCGCCGGGCAGGTATCGAAACGCTATGCCGGGGCGAGCGGATCGCCGCTGGCCGAGGGTCCGGGCGTGTGCCCGCTCTGGGATATGTTCGCGGCGTTCGCGCGGGCCGACGAGACGGTCGCCGATCTGGTCGAGACCGAAGACGGGCGGCGCTGGTTTACCCTGGCACGGTGCGTGACGCCGCAGGGCGCGGGAGCGGTCAGGGCGCGGTTCGCGGTGGCGCTGGGGCTGGAGGCGGCCGAGGCGCGGAGCCTGACGGCGGCGCGCGGCAGGGACTTCACCGCGCGGGCGACGCCGATCGGGCTGGGCTGCCGCGCCTGTACGCGCGCGGACTGCCCGCAGCGCTCGGCGCCGCCGGCGGGGCGCGGGCTGGTGGTCGGCGAGCGGGAGAGCGGCGTCACCCCGTTCGGCTTCGCGGGGGACTAAGGGTCCGGCCGTAATGGCGGCAATTGTCGGCCCGATCGGCTTGCCAGTGGCGGCGGCATGACCGCCTATGCTGCGGGTCCGGCGACTCCTTCACCGGACAATCCGGAGAGGAGAAATCATGGCCGACAATCCGAATTTTCCCGTCGCGACCGCCGCCGTCAACTGGATCGACAGCAGCGGCAATCTGCACATCCGCGTCTATTCCAGCGATGGCTACAACGTCATCGAGCGTTGTACCGATACCGGCACCAATGGCTGGACGACCGGCTCGTTCAGCCAGCCCGGATCGCAGGTCTCGGCGACCGCGTGGCAGACTTCGAATGGCGCCTATATCCGCGTCTATTGCACCGGCAACGACACCACCACCGAATGGTGCATGGATCCCGGCGGCAATTGGTATCAGGGCCAATACACCACGAGCTGAGCCTCGGCGGTGATTGCCGCGTGAACCGGTTCTCCGCCTTTCGCGGGGCGGAGGCTGGCTCAGTCCAGATTCGGCCGCAACCAGCGGGTCGCCTGCTCGACGCTGACGCCGCGCCGCGCGGCATAGTCTTCGAGCTGGTCCTGGCCGATGCGGGCGACGCCGAAATATTCGGCCTGGGGGTGGCCGAAATAGAAGCCGGAAACCGCCGAGGTCGGCAGCATCGCGAAGCTTTCGGTCAGGGAAATGCCGGTGCGGTGATGCGCGTCGAGCATCTTGAACAGGATCGGCTTGAGGCTGTGCTCGGGGCAGGCGGGATAGCCGGGGGCGGGGCGGATGCCGCGATACAGTTCCTTGATCAGCGCTTCGTTGGTGAGCTGCTCGCCCTCGGCATAGCCCCATAAGGCGGTGCGGACATAATGGTGGAGGCGTTCGGCGAACGCCTCGGCGAGACGGTCGGCAAGGGCCTTCAAGAGGATGTCCGAATAATCGTCGATCGCGTTCTTGAAGCGCGCGAGGTGCGGCTCGATGCCGTGAAGCGAGACCGCGAAGCCGCCGATCCAGTCGCCCTGCGGATCGATGAAATCGGCGAGGCACATATTGGCGCGGCCTTCGCGCTTGGCGATCTGCTGGCGGAGCATCGGCAGAGTGACATGGGTCTCGTCCTCGACATGGACGACGATGTCGTCGCCCGAGCGGCGGCACGGCCAGAGACCGGCGACGCCGCGCGCGGTGAGCCATTTCTCGGCGATGATCTTGTCGAGCATCTTCTGCGCGTCGTTGAACAGCGAGGTGGCGCTTTCGCCGACGATCTCGTCCTCGAGGATCGCCGGATAGACCCCTGCCAGCTCCCAGGCGCGGAAGAACGGCGTCCAGTCGATATACTGGCGGAGGTCATTGAGGTCCCAATCGGGGAAATCATGGATGCCGGGCATGCGCGGCTTGCCGGGCTTGAGCGCCATATCGGCCTCGAAAGCGTTGTCGCGGGCCTTTTCGAGCGGCAGCAATTCGCTCTGGCCGCGATTGGCGCGGGCCTGGCGGACGGCCTCATATTCCGCGGCGACCTTGGCGACATAATCGTCGCGGATCGTATCGGAGACGAGCGTGGTGGCGACGCCGACCGCGCGCGATGCGTCGAGGACGTGGACGACCGGGCCCTTGTACGCCGGCTCGATGCGCAGCGCGGTGTGGACGCGGGAGGTGGTCGCGCCGCCGATCAGCAGCGGCATGGTCATGCCCGAGCGCTGCATCTCCTCGGCGACGGTGACCATCTCGTCGAGCGAGGGGGTGATCAGCCCGGACAGCCCGATCATGTCGGCGTCATTCTCGTTGGCGGCCTCGAGGATCTTCGACCAGGGGACCATCACGCCGAGATCGACGACTTCGAAGCCATTGCACTGGAGCACGACGCCGACGATGTTCTTGCCGATATCGTGGACGTCGCCCTTGACGGTGGCCATCACGACCTTGCCCTTGCCCTTGGCGCCCTCCTCCTTGGCGGCCTCGATGAAGGGCAGGAGGTGGGCGACCGCCTTCTTCATCACGCGGGCGGACTTCACCACCTGCGGCAGGAACATCTTGCCGCTGCCGAACAGGTCGCCGACGACGTTCATGCCGTCCATCAGCGGGCCTTCGATGACTTCGATCGGGCGCGGGAAGGCGAGGCGGCATTCCTCGGTATCCTCGACGACATATTGGTCGATGCCCTTGACCAGGGCGTGCTCCAGCCGCTTCGAGACTTCCCAGCCACGCCATTCGGCCATCTGCTTTTCGGCGACGGCATCGGTGCCCTTATACTTCTCGGCCAGCGCGACGAGACGCTCGCCGGCATCGGGGTCCTTGTTGAGGATCACGTCCTCGCAGGCCTGGCGCAGCTCGGGCTCGATCGTGTCGTAGACGTCGAGCTGGCCGGCATTGACGATCGCCATGTCCATGCCGGCGGGGATGGCGTAATAGAGGAACACCGAGTGCATCGCCTTGCGGACGGTCTCGTTGCCGCGGAAGCTGAAGCTCAGGTTCGACAGGCCGCCCGAGATATGGACATGCGGGCAGCGCGCCTTGATCTCGCGGGTCGCCTCGATGAAGTCGACGCCGTAATTATTGTGCTCCTCGATGCCGGTGGCGATCGCGAAGACGTTGGGATCGAAGATGATGTCCTCGGGCGGGAAGCCGATGCCGGTGAGCAGCTTGTAGGCGCGCTCGCAGATCTCGATCTTGCGGTCGCGCGTGTCGGCCTGGCCGGTCTCGTCGAAGGCCATCACGACCGCGGCGGCGCCATAGGCCATGCACTTGCGGGCCTGTTCGAGGAACTGCGCCTCGCCCTCCTTCATGCTGATCGAATTGACGATCGGCTTGCCCGAGACGCATTTGAGCCCGGCCTCGATCACGCCCCATTTCGAGCTGTCGATCATCACCGGCACGCGGGCGATATCGGGCTCGGCGGCGATGAGCTTGAGGAAGGTCGTCATCGCCTCATAGGCGTCGAGCAGACCCTCATCCATGTTGACGTCGATCACCTGCGCGCCGTTCTCGACCTGCTGGCGCGCGACCTCGACCGCCCGGGCATAGTCGCCGGCCATGATCAGCTTCTTGAACGCGGCCGAACCGGTGACGTTGGTGCGCTCGCCGACATTGACGAAGGAGGTGGAGGAGGCGGTAGAAGTCATTGTCATTCCTAGTTCCTCCCCGCGCCGGGGAGGATCGATTCAGGCGGCCATCGTGAAGGGTTCGAGTCCGGCGAGGCGGGTGCGGACTTCCGGGGTGGCGAGTTCGCGCGGCGCCAGTCCCCGTACCGCTTCGGCGATCGCGGCGATGTGCGCCGGAGTCGATCCGCAACAGCCGCCAAGGACATTGACCTGGCCGGCATCGGCCCATTCCTTGACGAGGCCCGCGGTCGTCTCGGGCGATTCGTCATAGGCGCCGAGTTCGTTGGGCAGGCCGGCATTGGGATAGACCATGATCAGCGTGTCGCAGAGGCCCGACAGCGTCTTGACGTGCGGACGGAGCTGCTCGGCGCCGAACGAGCAGTTGAGGCCGATCGTCAGCGGATTGGCGTGGCGGATCGCGGCCCAGAACGCCTCGACGGTGTGGCCCGAAAGGTTGCGGCCCGACAGGTCGGTCAGCGTCATCGACATCATGATCGGCAGATCGCGGCCGAGATCGTTGGCGGCCTCGATGCAGGCCATCACCCCGGCCTTGGCGTTGAGCGTGTCGAACACCGTCTCGATCAGGATGAAATCGACGCCGCCTTCGACCAGTGCGTCGATCTGCTCGCGATAGACGTCCTTCAGATAGTCGAAATCGATCTCGCGAAAGCCGGGATCGTTGACGTCGGGGCTGAGCGAGAGCGTCTTGTTGGTCGGGCCGAGTGCACCGGCGACGAAGCGGGGGCGGCCGTCCTTGGCTTCGAACTCGTCGGCGATCTGGCGCGCCATCTTCGCGCTCTCGACGTTGATCTCGCGGACGAGATGCTCGGCGCCATAATCGGCCTGGCTGATGCGGTTGGCCGAGAAGGTGTTGGTCTCGGCGATGTCGGCGCCGGCTTCGAAATAGGCGCGGTGGATGCTGGCCGGCACGTGGGGCGCGGTCAGCGCGAGGATGTCGTTATTGCCCTTCTGATCGTGCGACAGGCCGAGAGCGCCGGCGTAATCGGCTTCGGCGAGCTTCCAGTTCTGGATCTCGGTGCCGAAGGCGCCGTCGGTGATCAGGATGCGCTTGCGCGCTTCGGCGAAGAATTTCTCGCGGGCGTTCATTTCGGGCGCACTCCCAGAAGGTGGCAGATCGCGTAGCTGAGCTCGGCGCGATTGAGCGTGTAGAAGTGGAACTGGCGGACGCCGCCGGCATAGAGCTTGCGGCACAGCTCGGCGGCGAGGGTGGCGGCGACGAGCTGGCGCGCGGCGGGGCGATCGTCGAGCCCCTCGAACAGGCGCTCCATCCAGCCGGGGACGTGGGTGTTGCACATCGCCGACATCTTCCGGACCGCGGCGAAGCTCATCACCGGCATGATGCCTGGCACTATCTCGTTCTTGATACCGACTTTCGCGCAATCGTCACGGAAGCGGAAGAAGGTGTCGGGCTCGAAGAAGAATTGCGTGATCGCGCGGGTGGCGCCGGCATCGATCTTGCGCTTGAGATTGTCGAGATCGGCGGCGGCGTGCGGCGAATCCGGATGGCATTCGGGATAGGCGGCGACCGAGATTTCGAACGGGTGAAGCCTGAGCAGTCCGCCGACGAGATCGGCGGCATTCTCATAGCCGCCGGGGTGCGTCGCATATTTCTCGCCGGCGCGAGGCGGATCGCCGCGCAGCGCGACGATATGGCGGACGCCGGCCTGCCAATAGTCATTGGCGACCTGATCGATCTCGTCGCGGGTCGCCTCGACACAGGTGAGGTGCGCGGCGGCGGGGATGCCGGTCTCGCGGGCGATGCGTGCGACCGTATTGTGGGTGCGCTCGCGGGTGGTGCCGCCCGCGCCATAGGTGACGCTGACGAAACGGGGGGCGAGCGGCGAGAGCGTCTGGATCGATTCCCAGAGCGTCTCCTCCATCTTCTCGGTCTTGGGCGGGAAGAACTCGAACGACACGTCGATATCGCCGGCAACGTCCGCGAACAGCGGTCCGGCCAGCGGGTTCACTTCAGTCATGACTCATGCCGCTTTCACTTTCCTGGCGGGCTCGCCGGTCTTGCGGCCGAGCCATAATTTGACCGTGAGCTCGCCGCCTTCGAGCGTCTCGACCTGAACCGGCGCGAGACCGTGCGCTTCGAGCCAGCCGAGCACCTGCTCGTCGGAGAAGCCGAGGCGGGTATGCGCGTCCTGCTGGCGAAGATCCTCGCGCTCGTGCGGCGCGAAGTCGGCGATCAGGAGCCGCCCGCCGGGCGCGAGCACGCGCGCGGCCTCGCCGATGGCGGCGCCGGGCTGTTGCGCGAAATGGAGGACGTGATGGAGGATCGCCGCATCCGCGCCGCCATCGGCGAGAGGCAGCGCGTAGAGATCGGCCTGGCGCAGCTCGGCGTTGAGCCCGCGCTCGGACAGCTTGGCGCGGGCGAGGCGGAGCATTTCCGACGAGCGATCGATGCCGAGCGCGTGGTTGGCCTGGGGCGCGAACAATTCGAGCATCCGGCCGGTGCCGGTGCCGATATCGATGAGGCAGCCGAGTGGGGCATCGCCCAGCGCCCTGGCCATCGCCGCCTCGACTTCGCTGTCGGCGACATGCAGCGAGCGGATCGCGTCCCATTGCCCGGCATTGGCTTCGAACCATTCGGCGGCGGCGCTGGCGCGGTCGGCGCGGACTGCGGCGAGGCGGGCCTCGTCGGCGACGGTCCAGTGATCGGCCTCGCCCCAGCTATCCAGCGCGGCGAGGATCGGCCTGACCCTGGCGTCCGGCCCCAGCGCCACGAACACCCAGCTACCTTCCTTGCGGCGCTCGGCGACGCCGGCGTCGCAGAGGATCTTGATATGGCGGCTGACGCGCGGCTGGCTCTGCCCGAGCACCTGCGCCAGCTCTCCGACCGACAATTCCATCGAGCGAAGCAGCGCGAGGATGCGCAGCCGGGTGGAATCGGCGAGGGCGCGGAAGATGATGAGAGCCTGGTTCATGCGGTTCCGTCTCTGGGTACATAGAGATATAAAGATATCTTTATATCAGGTCAACGCGCAGTTGGGGTTGCGTGAGAGAGAGCGGGTCGGTTAGCCCGTTGCCGACAGGAAAACACGAAAGGGACTATGATGCGCAAGGCTCTCCTCATCCCCCTCGCCGCGGCGGCGGTGCTCAGCCTCTCGGCGTGCGGCAAGAAGGCCGCCAACGAAGCCGCCGAGGCCAATGAATCGGTGGGCGGCGACAGCAACACGATGGGCGAGGCGGTCAGCGATGTGAACGCGGCCGAGAACGCGGCGTTCGGCGCGGCCGAGAACAGCTATGCCGAGGCCCCCGCCGACGAAGGTGGCGACAACGAGATCGAGGAATGATCCGCGCCGTCCCCCTGCTTCTGCTGCTCGCGCTTGCGGCATGCGGCGGGGACGATCCGGCGCCGGGCGGGCTCAGCCGCGGCGAGGAAAAGCAGCTCGACCAAGCGGCGGCGTCGATCGACATCAACGCGATGGACGACAAGGGGAATACGCAGTGAGCGCCGCGCGGGCGCTGGGCGGAAGCGGCCTGACCACGCCGCCGCTGGTGCTGGGCGGCAACGTCTTCGGCTGGACCGCGGACAGGGCGGCGAGCTTTCGCGTACTCGACGCGTTCGCCGATGCCGGCGGGACGATGGTCGATACCGCCGACGTCTATTCGGCCTGGGTGCCGGGGCATAAGGGCGGCGAATCCGAGACGCTGATCGGCGAATGGCTGCGGACCTCGGGCAAGCGCATGCAGGTCGCGACCAAGGTCGGGATGCTGCCGGGCGAGGGTGGCGAGAAGCTGGCGCCGGCGCGGATCGCCGCGGCCTGCGAAGCGTCGCTCAAGCGGCTCGGGGTCGAGACGATCGACCTGTATTTCGCGCACCAGGACGATGAAGGCGTTCCGCAGGAGGATGCGCTCGCGGCATTCGCGAAGCTGATCGAGGCAGGCAAGATCCGGGCTCTGGGCGCTTCGAACTTCAGCGCCGAACGGCTTGGCCTGGCGCTGGATGTGGCGAAGCGCGAGGGCCTGCCGCGCTACACGGTGCTCCAGCCCGAATATAATCTGGTCAGCCGCGACAGGTTCGAAGGCGCGCTGCAGGATCTGTGCGTCGCCGAGAATATCGGGGTCGTGCCCTATTATGGGCTCGCCTCGGGATTTCTGACCGGCAAGTATCGCTCGGCGGCCGATCTTGGCCAATCGGTGCGCGGCGGGCGGATGACGGCGTTGCTGGAGGGCAAGGGCGCGAAGGTGCTGGCGGCGATGGACGCGGTGGCGGCGGAGACCAATGCGAGCCTGGCGCAGATCGCGCTGGCCTGGCTGGCCGCGCAGCCGGGCGTGACCGCGCCGATCGCGAGCGCGACGCGGGTGGAACAGGTCGAGGAATTGATCGGAGCGTGGGATGTGGCGCTGAGCGACGATCAGTTGAGCCGGCTGACCGCGGCGGGGGCGTGACGCTTCGAGGGAATTGCGAGACGGGCAAGCGCGATTCCTGGCGCTCATGGAGCGGTCGCCGCAAGTGTCTTCCTTTAGAGGACGTGACGGACCTGGAGGAACAGATACTGGCTCTGCCGGGTCTCGCGGCGTTCGCTGAACAGGATCGGCGTGATGTTGCGCGGGCCGGAATGGACTTCGCGGCCATTGGCGACCCGGAAATTGGTGACGTTGCCGAGATCGATGCGGACGGTCATTTTCGGATTGGGCTTCCACTGGCCGTAGATCGAGACGAACGGCTGGTTGTCGATGGTGCGGACCTCGCGGACGCGATAGGCGGTGTAGCGGTCGATGTTGCAGCCATGTTCGAAGCCGTAGGAGAATTTGCCGCCCTCGAGATCGTGGTTGAACGACACGCTGCAGGCGAACGGGATTTCGCGCGACAGGCGGCGATGCTGGCCGGTGAGCGGATCGGTGACCTGCGACTTCTGGGCCGCGAAGCGCGCCGATAGCAGGGCGTTGGGGATGCCCAGCCGGTCGAACGGCAAGGTGATCCGCACCTGGCCGAGATTGACCCAGCCATTGCCGATATTGCCGACCGCGTCGAACCCGCCGATCAGCGGGATGATGTCGATCACATCCTCGATCTCGGTGTGCTGGAGAGTCAGCTCGACCGCGCCCTTGCCCCAGAAGCGGCGCTCGTAGACGACCTCATAGACGGTCAGCTTTTGCGGTTCGAGATCGGCATTGCCGCCGGCGACGGTACCGAGGTTGATCTCGGTCGAGGCCGAGAAGTCGCCGAAATTGAGCTGGCCGACCGAGCGCTCGGCGCGCAGCCGGATCTGGTGACCGGCACCAGGCACCCAGGTGAGCTGGAGACGCGGCTTGGGATAGACGAACGACTTGGACTTGTCGGTGTCGCCCGATTGGCTGATCGTCGATTTCTCGACGCGGAGCGCTGCCTCCAGCGTCAGGTTCGCGGTGGGCCGGAACGTGGTCTGGCCGAACGCCTCGCCGCGCAGCTCGCTGACCAGAACCTTGGCGTTGGGCAGGGCGACCGGAGCGCCGTTCTGATTGTAGCGGCTGGCGTTATCGAGGAAGTTGTAGGCGACCTCGCCGCCGCCCTCGAACGCCCAGCGGTCGCTCTGGCGATATTTGAGCGTGCCGCGGACGATGCTCTCGCCGCGAAGCGAATCATTGTCGAACTCGGTGGTCGCGCCGCTGCCGTCATAGCTCGACGAATCGTAGCGCTGGCGCGAGCCGCGCTGGAGGGCGATCAGATTGATCTCGGTGCGGGGCCCCAGCGGCCTGGTCCAGTTGACGCCGAGCTCGCCGCCCCAGGCGTGATTGACGTCCTGGTTGTGGCTGTTGACGCCGGGGCCGGACAGGATGGCGATGTCCTGACGGTTGTTGAAATTGGTGTAGTCGATCAGCGCGTTGGCGCGCAGCTTGCCGCCGCCCAGGGGCCGCGTGATCGAGCCGCGGACGCTGCCGTTGCGGTAACGGTCCCACAGATCGAGATCGGCTTCCTGAAACGCCGCGCCGGCCGCATCGTAGCGGGTGCGATGGCCCCTGGCGGTGCCGCCGGTGCGATCGGTGGTGGCGGAGAAGGCGATCTCGGTCTGCTTCTCGCCCTCACGCCGCGAATACTGCGCCTTGAGCAAGGGGCCGGCATAGGCGTCGCGGTAGAAATAGCTGTTGGTCTCCAGCACGATCTGCGAACTGGCGGTGCGCTTGAGCACGACATTGGCGATCACCGAGCGGCCCTGCATATCGATGCCCGGCGCGCCGCCGCGGATCAGCTCGACGCGCTCGACGCTGGCGGCGGGGATGCGGCGGAGAATCTCGAACAGATTGTCGGTCTTGGAGGAAGGGCGGCTGCCGTCGATCAGGACGTTACCCTGCGCACCGGCCAGCCCGCGGGCTTCGGAATTGCCGGTGTCGAGCCCGAAACCGGGGACGCGCTGGATCATGTCCAGCGCCGTATCGGGGCCGGCGCTGGCGAAGAATTCGGGTGGATAGATGAGGATGCCGGTTTGCGCCGAATCGGCGGGCGCGGCGGCGGTTGTGGTGGCGGGGCTTTCCTGCGCAACGGCCAGGCATGGCCATGCGGCAAGCGCGGTGCCTGCCATTGCGAGTGCGCGATTCATTCCCGGTCTCTCCCCTGTGTCGGACTTGTGTCCGATCTTTTGCCGGTGTGCTAGTGATTTGCCGCACCGTGTCTGAACGAAATGTATTGAACATGGATACACGATGACGGCCGGGCGACGCTTGCCGCCTTGCGCGCACGCGCTAAGGTCCGGCGAAAAGCCAGGGGAGGCGGGCATGGGGAGCGGAGAGCCGACGGCGAAGGAGATGCGGCTGGTGATCGGCGCGTCGTCGCTGGGCACCATCTTCGAATGGTATGACTTCTTCATCTGGGGCACGCTGACCACCACCGGCATCCTCGGGCGGACCTTCTTTCCGGCGGATAATCCGGTGCTCGGCGATCTGCTCGCCTGGGCGACCTTCGCGGTGGGGTTCGGTTTCCGGCCATTGGGCGCGGTGCTGTTCGGGTTTCTCGGCGACAGGCTCGGGCGCAAATACACGTTCCTGATCACGATCACGGTGATGGGCCTGGCAACCGCCGGGATCGGGCTGGTGCCGGGCTATGCGGTGGCCGGTGTCGCGGCGCCGGTGCTGATATTGCTGTTGCGCATCGCCCAGGGCCTTGCGCTGGGCGGCGAATATGGCGGGGCGGCGATCTATGTCGCCGAACATTCGCCGGGCAGGCGCGCCGGCTTCCACACCAGCTTCATCCAGGCGAGCGTGGTCGGCGGCTTCATCCTCAGCCTGACCGTCGTGCTGCTGTTCAGGATGGCGCTGAGCGACGTTTGGGACGCATGGGGCTGGCGGGCGCCGTTCGTCTTCTCGGTGGTGCTGCTCGCGGTGTCGCTATGGATGCGGCTGAAGCTTTCCGAGAGCCCGGTGTTCAAATCGATGAAGGAAGCGGGCGAGACCGCGAAGAACCCGTTCGTCGAGAGCTTCACCTATCCCGGCAACTGGAAGCGGCTGTTCGTCGCGCTGTTCGGCATCGCCGCGGGGCTGACGGTGATCTGGTACACGGCGATGTTCTCGGTGCTGTCGTTCCTCCAGCAGCAGATGCATGTCGATGCGACCGCGGCGCAGCTGATCACCGGCGGGTCGGCGCTGGGCGGCCTCGTTTTCTTCATCCTGTTCGGCGCGCTGTCGGACCGGATCGGGCGCAAGAAGCCGATCGTCTGGGGCTATGTGGCGACGCTGGTGCTGCTGTTTCCGATGTTCTGGATCATCGGCAGCGAGGCCAATCCGGCGCTGAGCGCCGCTTCCGCGCGGGCGCCGGTCGTCGTCTCGGGGCCGGAATGCGCCTATGATCCGTTCGCGTCGAAGCAGAAGGACGAATGCGGGCGCGTGCTCGAATATTTCGCCAAGAAGGGCGTCGCCTACACCAAGGCCGAAGCTTCGGCGATCGACGTGACCGTGGGCGGCACGGCGGTGCGCGACACCCGCGCCGCCGGGCTCGACGCGGCGCTGGCGGCGGCGGGCTATGACCTCAAGCCGATCACCCCGCCGGCGAAGAGCATCGCGATCATCATGGCCGCGATCCTGGTGCTGATGGCGCTATCGGGCGCGACCTATGGCCCGGTCGCGGCGCTGCTTTCGGAGATGTTCCCGCCGCGCATCCGCTATTCGTCGATGTCGATCCCCTATCATATCGGCACCGGCTATTTCGGCGGCTTCCTGCCCTTCATCAGCCAGTCGATCGTGGTGAAGACCGGCGATCCCTATTCGGGGCTGTGGTACACATTCGCCGTGGTGGCAGTGGCGCTGGTCGTGACGGTGTGGGGTTTGAAGGAGACGGTGGCGCCCGCATCCGTGGCACGCTAATCGCGCCACCATGTCCGCTCCGCTCCGTCTGCGCCTGAATGGCGATGCGCTTGTCGCCAATTGGCTGCTGCTGGCGCGGCTGAGCGGCAGCGCGGCGTGCGGCGCGGCGGTCAAGGCCGATGGCTATGGGCTGGGCGCGCGGGAGGTCGTGACGCGGCTGGCGGCGGCGGGGTGCCGCGATTTCTTCGTGGCGAACTGGGCCGAGGCGCGGGCGATCGCCGATGTCGGCGTGTCGGTGTCGGTGCTGCACGGGGTGCGCGCGGAGGACATGGCCGGCGCGCGGCCGGCGAACGTGCGGCCGGTGCTGGGCACGATGGATCAGGTGCGGCTGTGGCAGGGTGCCGGCGGCGGCGCGTGCGACGTGATGGTCGATACCGGCATGAACCGGCTGGGGGTCGCGGCGGAAGATGTGAGCGCGCTGGGCGGGCTCGCCATCGACACGCTGATGAGCCACCTCGCTTCGGCGGACGAGGATGTCGCGCTCAACCGGCAGCAACGCGATGCGTTCGCGGCGCTGGCGGGCACCACCAACGCGCGGCGAATGAGCCTCGCCAATTCGGCGGGGATCGGGCTGGGGGCGGCCTATGCCTTCGATCTGACCCGGCCGGGGATCGCGCTTTATGGTGGGAAGCAGCGCGCCGGGCATGATGGCATCGCCCAGGTCGTCACGCCCGAGGCGCAGATCGTCCAGCGTCGGCGGGTGTCTGCCGGAGGGATCGTCGGCTACAACGGAACCTTCACCGCGCCGCGCGACATGGAGGTGGCGATCCTCAATATCGGCTATGCCGACGGCTATCTGCGCTGCTTCTCGGGCAGGGGCATGGCGCGGGTGGACGGCGTCGCGCTGCCGGTGATCGGGCGCGTGTCGATGGACCTGACGGCGATCGACGTGGATTCGATGCCGGGGCTGGCCGAAGGCGACTGGGTGTCGCTCGACTACGCGCTGCCGGAGACTTCGGCGCTGAGCGGACTGTCGCAATATGAGCTGATCACCGGGCTGGGGGCGCGGTTCGATCGGGTTTGGGGGTGAGCCGATCCTCCCCGGTACGGGGAGGTGGCACGCGAAGTGGTGGAGGGGGCTTGCCACAGGCGGTCCGCTCGCGGCGAGCCCCCTCCGTCAGCCTGCGGCTGCCACCTCCCCCTCCGGGGGAGGATTGAAGTAGCGGCTCAATCCCGCGCGATGCACATGGCGATGCCCATGCCGCCGCCGATGCAGAGGGTGGCGAGGCCCTTCTTGGCGTCGCGCTTCTGCATTTCGTAGATCAGAGTCGTCAGCACGCGGGCACCCGAGGCGCCGATCGGGTGGCCGATGGCGATCGCGCCGCCATTGACGTTGACCTTGTCGGGATCGAGGCCGAGCTCCTTGCCGACCGACAGCGCCTGCGCGGCGAAGGCTTCATTGGCTTCGATCAGGTCGAGATCGGCGACGCTCCAGCCTGCCTTCTCCAGCGCCGCCCTGGAGGCGGGGACCGGGCCGATGCCCATGATCGAGGGATCGACGCCGGCCGAGGCCCAGCTCTTGATGACGGCGAGGATCGGGGCGCCGCGCTTTTCGGCTTCCTCGCGGCGCATCACGACCAGCGCGGCGGCGCCGTCGTTGAGGCCCGAGGCGTTGGCGGCGGTGACAGTGCCGTCCTTCTTGAAGGCGGGGCGCAGGCCCGCGACGCCTTCGACGGTGGCGCTGGCGCGGATATATTCGTCATCGGCGACGACGGTGTCGCCCTTGCGGCCCTTGATGGTAACCGGCGCGATCTCGTCCTTGAACTTGCCCGCCGCGCGCGCGGCTTCGGCCTTGTTCTGGCTGGCGACCGCGAACTCGTCCTGCTCGGGCCGGGTGACCTGATATTGCTCGGCGAGGTTCTCGGCGGTGATGCCCATGTGATAGCCGTTGAAGACGTCGGTCAGGCCGTCCTTGATCATCGTGTCGACCAGGCTGAGATCGCCCATCTTGGTGCCCGGGCGCAGCGACTGGGCGTGGGTCGACATCGACATGGATTCCTGGCCGCCCGCGACGACGATATTCGCGTCACCGGTCTTGACCGCCTGATAGGCGAGGGCGACGGCGCGGAGCCCCGAGCCGCAGACCTGCTGGACGCCCCAGGCCGGCACTTCCTTGGGGACGCCCGCGGCCATCGACGCCTGGCGGGCGGGGTTCTGGCCCTGCGCGGCGGTGAGCACCTGGCCGAGGATCACTTCGCTGACTTCCTCGCCCTTTACCCCGGCCTGTTCGAGCGCGGCTTCGATCGCGACGCGGCCAAGCTCGTGCGCGGGGGTGCTGCCAAAGGCGCCGAGGAAGCTGCCGACGGGAGTGCGCTTGGCGGCGGTGATGACGATATCGGACATGGCTCGACTCCGGCTGAAATTCGTTGCGCGTTACCTAGTGTGCGCTGCGGCAATTAGCCAGTCGCGCAGTGGCTCCCACAGTTCGGCCTGCGCACGGCCGCCGACGACCATGCCGACATGGCCGGAGCGGAGGATGCGCTGTGCGGGCAGGCCGGCGGCGCTGGCGGCGGGGACGATGCGGTCGGTCGCGGAGATGAACTCGATCGCCGGGCAGGCGAGGCGCGACGGCGCGATGCGGGTGCCACCGACCCACCAGCGGCCATGGCCGGGACGGTCGGCGGCGAAGAAGCGCTCGAACATCTCCTCGCCGACGGCATAGGTCAGCGGCGCGCCGCCATTCGCCCAATCCTCGAGCGCGACGAAGCCGCGCGCCTGCGGACTGCCGGGCGCCATCGCGGCGAATTTCTCGAACTTGGCGACGGTGCGGGCGGGGTCGAGCTGCCAGAAGCCCGATTGCAGCACTTCCATCGGGACGAGGCCGAGCGCCTGACAGGTGGGCCGCGCCGCTTCCCACTGCGCCGCGATCGCCGCGCGCGCGGGATCGCCGTAACGAACGAAGCGCCAGGGCGCGGCAATTGTCGCCACACCCCGCACCGGGCGCAACGACGCGGCGGCGAGCGCGAGCGTGCCGCCGAGGCAATAGCCGGCGAGCAATGGCGGTTCGCCGAGCGAGTCGATCAACGGCAGCAACAGCCGGGCGATATGATGGTCGAGGCCTTCGCCGCGCGCTTCCGGCCCCGGGCTGCCCCAATCGACCAGCAGCGGGCGCAGGCCCTGCGCCGCCAGCCAGCGGAGCAGCGAATTGTCTTCGGCAAGGTCGAGCACGAAGGGCGGATTGATCAGCGACGGGACGAACACCACCGGCGGACCCGAACCGCCATAGTCGCGCAACCGCGCCCGGCCCGATTCGGCGATGGCCGGCGGCGGCACGCGCTCGGGCGGGCGTTCGGCCTGCTGATAGGCCTTCAAACCGGCCAGCGCCGCCTCTCGCCGCTCCGGCGATGCTGCGGTTTCGCTGCGCAGCAGAGAGAGGAACAGCGGGAGCGGACGCGGCCCTTGTTGCGCTGCGGCATGAAACGATGTTAGGTGGCCTTCAGTCACTGACGGGGTTCCCATGAAGAAAGCAGCGCCTGGCACCGGTCCGGTCATCATCAAGAAGTATGCGAACCGCCGCCTCTACAACACCGAGACCTCGTCCTATATCACGCTCGATCATCTCGCGGCGATGACGCGCGAAGGCCGTGACTTCAAGGTCATCGATGCCAAGACCGAAGACGATATCACGCACAATGTGCTGACCCAGATCATCATGGAAGAGGAAGCGCGCGGATCGCAGATGCTGCCGGTCAATTTCCTGCGCCAGCTGATCTCGCTCTACGGCGATTCGATGCAGGCGATGGTGCCCGGCTATCTCGAAGCCTCGATGGAGAGCTTCCGCCGCAACCAGGAGCAGTTCAAGTCGACGATCGAGGGCGCCTTCGCCAATTCGCCCTTCGCCGAGATGGCCAAGCGCAACATGGCGATGTTCGAAGCGGCTTCGGCGGCGTTCAAGCCGGGCCAGGCCGGGGCCGCTCCCGAGGCGCCGGCGGCACAGGCCGGTGACGATGTCTCGGCGCTGAAGGCGGAACTGGCGCGGCTTCGGGACAAGATCGAGAAGCTGGGGAAGTAAGCCACCGCGGCTCCACTTAGGCACCCGTCACCCTGAACTTGTTTCAGGGGCCAATTCTCCACAAGCAACGGCATCGGTTGTTGCACGTTGGATGCTGAAACAAGTTCAGCATGACGACGCTATATATAGGTTCGTGGCGCCTAACCGCGCGCGCTGCGTGCCCTGAGCCCACCCAGCGCTTCGTCGATCTCGTCGGCGCTCAGCATCTTCTGTTCGATGACGCAGCGCAGGCCGAGGCCGCCAAAGCCGAGATAATCCTGGGCTGTCGCGAAGGCGACGGTCGATTCGCCGCGCACCTCGGCGCCGCGCACGGCGTTGGCGGGCAGCGGCACGATCTCGCCATAGCGCGAGCCCGACGAATCGGCGACGACGCGATCGGACTGATCGACGATGCTGATCCGGGTGCGGGCCCAGTCGCGCTCGCCGAACAGCGACTTGTCGGAGATCATCGCCTGGATGTGGCTCTCCCAGTCGAATTCCAGATAGAAGGCGCCGGCGGGCGCGCCCTCGACGCCGCGGGCGCGGATGCCGGTGACGAGGACCAGCACGGCGCGGTGATCGGACCAGGGGTTTTGCCAGACCTCGTCGGTGAACCAGTCGGTGCTGCGCCAGCTTGCCATCGCCTTGAGGAATTGCGGCGCGTCGGCGAGGTTGGTCTGCTTCACCCGCGCATTCGGGTTCGAACAGAGGATGATGCGGCCCGCGGCATCGGCGACGAAGGCGGTGACGTAATAGGGCGAGGTCGCGGTCAGCAGTTCGAGCCGGGCCTGCGCCGCGGCAAGATTTTCGGGGCCGGGATCGAGCGTGGCGGCGACGATCTCGGCGTCGGAGGCGAGCAGGCGCAGATCGAGGCTGCGGCCATAGATCTGGCGGGTGACGTTGTGGATCAGCGCCTGGGCGAGCTCGACCAGCCGGCTGCCTTCGATCTCGGCGACCATCTCGTCGGCGATGCTGGCGCCCTTGGCGAGCCGCTCGCCGACTTCGGAGCGGAATTCGAGGGACGCGCCGCGCGCCTGCTGGGCCAGCGCCTTCACTTCCTGGGCGACGACCGAGAAGCCGCGCCCGGCTTCGCCGGAGCGGGCGGCCTCGATCGCGGCATTGAGGGCGAGCAGATTGGTCCGCGTCGCGATCTCTTCGCTGGTGGCGGCGTAGCTATCGACTTCCTCGCGGAGGACGGACAGCAGGGATCGGATGCGGCGCGGCATGCGGGCACGCTACGCCGATAATGGTTAACGCACCGTGTTTCAGTCGCTTAGCCCTACGGCTTGACGAACTTCAGCGTCATCCGGTCGCTCTCGCCGATCGCCGTGTATCTGGCGCGGTCGACATCCTTGAGCCGGTAGCTGGGCGGCAGGGTCCAGACGCCGTTGGGCCAGTCGGCGGTGTCCCTGGGATTGGCATTGATCTCGGAGGCGCCGACGAACCTGAACCCCGCCGCTTCGGCGAGGAGGCGGACGGTCGAGACCTTGAGATAGCCGCTGGTCTTCTCGCGCTCGCTGGCGGCGCTTTCGGGCAGGCGGTGATCCTCGATCCCGAGGATGCCGCCCTTTTTGAGCATCGCGAACATCTGGGCGAAGGCTTCCATCGAATAATCCGCGCCCTGGCGCTGATAGCCCATCCGCCAGTTATGGACGTTGCGGAAGGTGAGGACGACATCGGCACTGCCATCGGGCACGCGCGGCTGGCCCTGCGCGGCGGGGAAGGCGGCGACCTGGATATGGCCATAGGTGGCGTGGTCCCCGGCCTGCAGCGCCTGCACCGCCTTGAGCCCGTCCGGCCAGGGCGCCGCCGCGTAATATTTTCCCTTCTTCGCGGTATAGGGCGCGAGGATCTCGGTGTACCAGCCGCCGCCGGGCCAGATCTCGACCACCGTGTCGCCGGGCTTCACCCCGAAGAAGGCGAGCGTTTCGGCGGGGTGGCGATAGGGATCGCGCGCGACGTTCGCCGCCGTGCGCGTCGGCGCGGCGACGCTGGCGTCGAGCGCGGGGCGATAATCGCTGGCGCAGGCGGTGACCGTGGCGAGCGCCAGTAGCGCCAGAGGATGGGCGAAGGTCTGGCGCATCGGTTTTCTCTCCCTAGATATGCCGGCCAAGGTGCGGGGAAACGGACGCTCGATGCAACAGGAATTGTGGACGGGCGTGGGAGTCGCGATGCTGGTCGCGGTGATCGCCGGACTGGGCGAGCGCAAGCGCAAGCGCCGCCGCGACATGGACCGGATCGGATTGATGAACTGGCCGCTGATCCAGGTGCTGGCGCTGTTGACGGCGCTGATCCTGACCAGCCTGGCGCTGCACCTCGGCTAATAAAAGGCGCGCAGCGTGATCGTGCGCTCGCGGCCGTCGCATTCCCGCAGGCGGACGACGCGGCCGGGCGTGCCGACGGTCCAGTCAACCTTGCCATCGGCCTCGACATCCTCGCGGACCGGCTGGCCATCGGCGGCGCAGATGCGCTCGCCCGCGGCGAAGCCGGCCTGTTCGGCGGGCGATCCGCGCATGACGTGCAAAATCCGCAGCGCGCCGTTCGCATAATTGACCAGCAGCCCGCTGGTCGAGCGCAGCGGCGTGCGTTCGGCGGCGGGATCGGGGCGCAGTACCATTCGGCCCGCGCCGGGATCGAGCAGCACGCGATAGCGCATCAGCAACCCGGTGCCGATCCGCCCGGCGGTGCCCGCCATTTGCGAGAAGCCTCCCGCCGCTTCGATGCGCAGCTCCGTCTCGCCGGTGGCGCGGCCGCCAAGCATGATGCCGGGCAGGATCGCCGCGTCGCTGACGAGCGCGCCGCCGGCGCCATAGCCGAGCGTGGTGGTGACGCGGGTGCCGGGCGGGCGGGCCGTGGTCCAGGCTTGCGATGTCAGGGTCAGCGACGAACCGTCGCCGGTATCGACGAGGATCGGGCGCAGGCGGCGGGTGCCAAGGGTGAATTCGGTGACGAAGACGCCGCTGCCGCGAACCTTGGACAAAGGTGCCGTGTCGCCAGTGAAGGGCATGCGGCCGCTGGGCAGGATACGAAAGCGGCGGGCGGGATAGTCGATGTCGATGGCGCAGCAGCCGAGCAGATCGGCGCCGACATAGATTTCGGCCGAAACGCCGGGGATGCCCGCCATATCGGCGACCGCGACGCGCCCGCCGGTGCGGCTCAATCCGCCGAACGCCACGCGCGGGGCCGCGGCGAGGTCGATCGGGATGGCGCCGCCGATCGCGGTCGCGCGCCCGCTTTCGAGATGCTTGAGCCCAAGCGTATCGGCGAAGCCACGCGATACGACGCTGATGCTGATGCCGGTGTCGAGAATGGCGCTGACGTCACGGCCGCCGGCCTGGATCGTGAAGCGGATCTGGTTGCTGGCGGTCAGCTCGAACGGCACCCAGCGCGCTTCGCTATCGGCCGCGAGAACCGGCTCCTGCGTGGCGGCGGCAAGGGCCAGCATGGCGAGCATCGCGCCGCTCAGGCTTCGGATTCACCCGCATGGGTGGTGGCGTTGGTGACGGTCTGGTCGTGCCCGCTCTTGTCGCTGAAGAACGCGGCGGCGAACAGCCCGCAGCCCAGCATCATCGACACGAACACGCCGCCGATCGTGGCGAGCACCGCCGAGGGATAGAGCGCGTCGTAGAGCGAGAGATACCAGAGCGACGCGACCACCATCAGCACGCCGGCGATGGCGATCCAGACGAGCATGCGCCGAAACTCGCTCCATGCCTTGGCGCGGTCGAAGGCGGGCGGAGCGACAGGCTGGTTTTCCATGGTGCCGATATGGTCCTTGCGGCGCGCGGCTTCAATGCTCGAGTGCACGATTCTCCTGGCTCCAGACGCGCAGATTGGCGCGCGCTTCCTGGACGAAGGCCGAGCGGCGGACGAGGCCGAGAAGGCTCTCGGCGATCCAGCGCCCGGGATTGCGCAGGGGGCGGCGGAACTGGATCGCGAGCACGATCCGCGTGCCCGACGTGTCGTTCCACACCTCATGATCGCGGGTATCGTCGAATATCAGGGTCTCGCCCTCGGCCCAGCGCACCACCCGGTCTTCGAGGCGCATCCGGGCATCGCCGTCGCGCGGGATGATCAGGCCGAGATGGCAGGTGATCAGCCCCTTGGTGACGCCGCGATGCGGCGGAATGTGCGTGCCCGGCGCGAGGATCGAAAAGAAGGCGCTGTTGAGCCCCGGAATGCCCTCGACCAGCGACGCGGTGACCGGGCAGCGATGGATATTCTCGGGGACCGAATAGCCATATCCCCACAGGAAGCAGGATCGCCACTTGGCGGGGTGGGCGATGGCGCGGTGATCGGGGGAAATCGCGGCGAGGGGCGGGGTGGCATCGGGCGCGAGCGCGGCGGCCAGCGCCTCGTCGCGGATCGCCTGCCAGTTCTCGCGCAATTGCTGGGTCCAGGCGAAATCGCGGACATCGAGCACGGCCTCGTCGGGCACCAGCGAAGACGCCGCGATCAGCCGGTCGAAGCCGCCGCGCAGATGCTTGCCGTATCTGATCAGCAGCGGCCGGCTGCGCGCGGCGGCGAGCGGCGCGTCATCGGCGCGCTCGTCTGCTTCGCGCTCCAACGCGCCGCCGGCAATGGATTCGGCCTTCACTGGAACATCCCTGTACGCACAAACGGAATCGCCCCCCGTCCGGCGACTCCGGGTTAGGCGGGGGCTGGGTCCAAAACATGGCCGCATCGGGCCATTTGGGGGCAATCCCGTACACCTGCGCGAAAGGTGAGCGCTGGCATGGGAGGGCGTTCCCCACTAGATGAGGCCGCATGCCCCCTATCAAGCGCTTGCCGCATTTCGCCTTCCTTGCCCTCATCACGCTCGCCGCGCCGGCCGCGCTTCAGGCGCAGACCGCGCCCCAAAGCGCCGCCCAGCCGGCGCCGCGCCCGGTCCAGACCGCCGAGGATCCCTGGCTCTACAAGGGCAGCGACCTCGTTCATGACGACGCGTGGAAATTCGGCCGCCTTCCCAATGGCGTGCGCTATGCGGTGCGCAAGAACGGCGTGCCGCCGGGGCAGGTCTCGGTGCGGGTGCGGATCGATGCCGGATCGCTGATGGAGCGAGATAGCGAGCGCGGCTTCGCCCATCTGCTCGAGCATCTGAGCTTTCGCGGATCGGTCCATGTGCCCGACGGCGAATCGAAGCGGATCTGGCAGCGTCTCGGCGTGACCTTCGGATCGGATTCGAACGCCAGCACCACCTTTACCGCGACCACCTACAAGCTCGATCTGCCGATGGCGACGACGACCGGGCTGGACGAGAGCATGAAGATCCTGTCGGGCATGATGACCGGCCCGGCGATCACGCCGGCGGCGCTGACCGCCGAGCGCCCGGTGGTGCTCGCCGAGCAGCGCGAGCAGCCGGGGCCGCAGGTGCGGATGCAGGACGCGCAGCTCGACCTGATCTTCGCCGGCCAGCCGCTCGCCCAGCGCGAGCCGATCGGCACCGTCGAGACGCTGAACGGCGCGACCGCCGAGACCGTCCAGGCGTTCCACGACCGCTGGTATCGTCCCGAGCGGGCGGTGGTGATCGTCATCGGCGACATGGATCCGGCGATCCTCGAACAGATGGTCGTCAAGCATTTCTCGGACTGGAAGGGCGTGGGCCCGGCGCCCGAGACCCCCGATTTCGGCAAGCCGAGCACCGGCCATCCGGTCGCCGCGAGCATCGTCGAATCGGCGATTCCACCGATCGTCATGATGAGCACGCTGCGCCCGTGGACGGTCTTCGCCGACACGGTGATCTTCAACCAGAAGCGGATGATCGACCTAGTCGCGATCCGCATCATCAACCGCCGGCTTGAGACGCGCGCGCGGACCGGCGGGACCTTCATCGCCGCCGGTGCCGATCTTTCGGACATCGCGCGTTCGGCCAATGTCACCACGGTGCAGGTCCTGCCGGCAGGCGAGGACTGGGAAGCGGCGCTGCGCGATGTGCGCGGGGTGATCGCCGACGCGCAGGAAACCCCGCCGACCCAGGCCGAGATCGACCGTGAGGTCGCCGAGATCGAAGCCGCGTTCAAGCAGCGCATCAACACCGCGCCGGTCGAGGCCGGCGCAAAGATCGCCGAGGACCTCGCCGAGGCGGTCGACATCAATGAGACCGTTACGACGCCCGAAGCCAGCTACGACATCCTGAAGGGCGCGATCGAAGGCAAGTTCTTCACGCCCGAGAATGTGCTCGCCGCGTCCAAGCGCGTCTTCGAGGGCACCGCGACCCGCGCGCTGGTCAATATCCACGCGCCCGACGCGAAGGTGCTAACCAAGGTGACGGCGGCGCTATCGGCCAATGTCACGGCGGCCGGCAACCGCAAGTTCGTCGGGGATGTCAGCTTCGACGCGCTGCCCAAGCTCGGCGCCCCGGGCGTGGTGGCGCTGCGCCAGACGGTGCTGCCCCTGGTGCAGATCGATCAGGTCACCTTCTCCAACGGCGTCAAGCTGCTGATGCGGCAGGATCAGTCGGAGACGGGCAAGGTCTATGTCCGCGTCCGCTTCGGTGGCGGGCTCAACGCGCTGCCCGCCAATCGCCAGACCCCGGCCTGGGCCGGCGAACCGGCGCTGATGGCAAGCGGCATCGGCAGCTATGGCCAGGAAGAGCTCGACGCGCTCACCGGGCGACGCCAGATCGGCGCCGATTTCTCGATCGACGACGACGCTTTCGTGCTGAGCGCACAGACCACCAAGGACGATCTGTCCGATCAGCTCAAGCTGTTCGCCACCAAGCTGGCGGCGCCGGGCTGGGATCCCAATCCGGTGCTGCGCGCCCGTGCAGGCATCCTATCGGGCTATGCCGGACTATCGGCTTCGCCGGATGCGGTGTTGTCGCGCGATCTGGACGCGTTGCTCCATTCGAACGATCCGCGCTGGGGTATCCCGCCGCGTGCGACGATCGATGCGATCACTCCCGAAGCGTTCCGCAAATTCTGGGAGCCCTTGCTCGCGAGCGGGCCGATCGAGGTCTCGGTGTTTGGCGACATGGACGCCAACGCCACTGTCGACGCCGTTGCCGCCACCTTTGGCGCGCTCGCGCCGCGTCCGGCGAGCACCGCCGCCGCGCCGCCGGTCAAATTTCCCGCGCATGTCGCCAAGCCGGTGATCCGCACGCATACCGGCAAGCCGGATCAGGCCGCGGCGGTGATCGCCTGGCCGACCGGTGGCGGCAGCGCCGGCATCACCGAGAGCCGCAAGCTCGAACTGCTCGCCGCGATCATGCGCGACCGGCTGCTCGATCAGCTGCGCAGCCAGGCCGGGATCAGCTATTCGCCCACCGTCGCCAGCCAATGGCCGGTCGGCATGGCCTCGGGCGGCAAGCTCATCGCGCTCGGCATGGTGCCGGCCGACAAGACCGATTATTTCTTCAAGCTGTCGCGCGAGATCGCCGCCGATCTCGTCGCCAAGCCGGTCGATGCCGATGAACTCGAGCGCGCGCTGACCCCGCTCAAGCAATTGCTGATGCGCCAGTCGAGCGGCAACATGTTCTGGATGCGGCTGGTCGAGGGCGGCACGCGCGATCCGGCGCGGATCGAGGCGGTCAACACGCTGGGGCAGGACATCGCCCTGACGACGCCTGCGGAAATCCAGGCGCTGGCGGTGAAATATCTCCGCCCCGACAAGGACTGGACGCTGGCGATCGTGCCGGAAGCGGCCAAGCCGGCGAAGGCGGCCAAGGCCAAGAAGTAGCAGCTTGGCGGAATGCCGCCCGCGCGGTTAGGCTTGCCGGTGTGGAACCGGAGAGTTGCGCGCATGGCATTTAACCGGATCGGCTGCGCCATATTGGTGGTCGTCGTTGCGCCACTGGCGCTGCTGTCCTCGTGCCCGCGGCCAGCGTGGAATCAATCGAGCCTGAAGGCGATCAAGGCCGAGTCGGACATGCTGATGACCACCTATCCGGTCCATCCGGTCGATCGTTCGACCGAGGTGCCCCAGGACAAGTGGCCGCCGGCCATCGCCAGGCTCGAGCCATATTCCGTGACCGTCTTCGATTGGGGTGTCGAGATCTCGACCAGGCCGGGTTTTGACGGTGGCTGGGGCTATGGCGTCCCGCGCAGCGGCAAGAAGACGGACCTGTCGATGCTCCCTGAGTGCTGGTCGGAAGTAAGCCCGGGCCTGTTCTGGCACGGGCCCTGCTGATCGTTCTGGTTCAGTAAAGCGCGTCCAGCCTTTCGCCATAAGCCTGCTTCAGCACGTGCCGGCGGATCTTCAGGCTCGGGGTCAGCTGCTCGTTCTCGATCGTGAACGGGCCATCGGCGATGATGAACTTGCGGACGCGCTCGATCACAGACAGCTCCTTGTTGACCCGCTCGACCGCCTCGCCAAGCGCCTTCTTGTAGTCGGGATCGTGCGCCAGCTCCTTGAAGTCGCACTTGCTGCCCGAGTGCGCGCACCATTCCTGAGTCCATTCGGGATCCGGGACGATCACCGCGGTCATATAGGGCCGCTTGTCGCCGGCGATCATCGCCTGAACGATTTCGTTCTGGAGCGTCAGCATCCCCTCGACCTTTTGCGGCGCGACATTGTCGCCCTTGTCGTTGACGATGATGTCCTTCTTGCGGTCGGTGATCTTGATCCGGCCCTTCTCGTCGATCAGCCCGATATCGCCGGTATGGAGCCAGGGGCCTTTGTCGGGCTCCGCCGGGTCTGGCTTCAGGACGCGGGCGGTCTCCTCCTCGTTGCGCCAATAGCCGTGCATGACCAGTTCGCCGCGCACGAGGATCTCGCCATCGGGCGCGATCTTGACCTCGACGCCCTCCAGCGCCGGCCCGACCGTGTCCATCTTGAGCCCCGCCTTGGGGCGGTTGCACGAGATCACCGGCGCGCTCTCGGTCTGGCCATAGCCCTGGAGGAAAGTCAGCCCCAGCGAAGTGAAGAAATTGCCGACCTCGGGATTGAGCGGCGCGCCGCCCGAGACCATCGCCTTGATCCGCCCGCCGAACTTCTTTGCGAGCTTGGGCCGCAGCGTGGCGTTGAGGAACAGGTTCATCGGCACGTCGGTGATCGGCACGCGGCCCTTCGCCGCCTTGTTGCCGATCGAAACGGCGCGATCGAGCAGGTAATTGGCGAACTTGCCCTGCTTCTCGACTTGCTTGACGATCCGCGTGCGCAGCACCTCGAACAGGCGCGGGACGACGACCATGATCGTCGGGCGCACTTCCTCGATGTTCGAGGCGAGCTTCTCCAGCCCTTCGGAATAATAGATTTCCGCGCCGAGCCCGATCGGGAAATGCTGGCCGCCGGTATGCTCATAGGCGTGGCTGAGCGGCAGGAAGCTCAGGAACACTTCGTCCTCCCAGCCGAAATCCTCCGAGATCAGCGAGCAGCACCCCTCGACATTGTGCAGGATCGCGCCGTGATGCTGCATCACGCCGCGCGGGCTTCCGCCGGTGCCGCTGGTGTAGATGATGCAGGCGGTGTCCTCGCGCAGCAGGCTGTCCGCGCGCGCCGCGGCTTCGCTCGCCGGGGTGTCGTGCCTGGCGATCAGATCGTGCCAGTCATGGAAATCGAGCGCGCCCTGCTGGCCGATGCGGACCTCGTCGATGCCGATGATCATCCGCGCCGAGGAAGCGCGGATCGCGGCGGGGAGCAAAGTCTTGGCGAGCTTGGTGTTCGAGACCACAATGGCGCAGGCGCCCGAATTCTCGATGATATGCTGGTGATCGCGCTCGGTGTTGGTGGTGTAGGTCGGCACGGTGATGCAGCCGGCCGCCATGATCGCGAGATCGGTGATGCAGAATTCGGGGCGGTTCTCGCTGACCAGCATGACGCGGTCGCCGCGCTTCAATCCCAATGCGGTGAAGGCACTGGCGAGGCTGGCGACCTGCCGCGCGGCGTCCGCCCAGCTCGTCGGCTGCCAGGCGCCGCCGGTCTTGTGCCACAGGAACGGCTTGTCGCCCTTCTCACGGGCGCGCGCGAAAAACATCGCGACGAGATTTTCGAACCGTTCGAGCTTGCGCATATCGTCCCTCTCCGAGCGCCGCTTGTGCGGCGTCTCCCCTGTATTACTCCGCCGGGCGGTTCGGCGTGGCGCCCACCCGGGTGATCGTGCTGGTGCTGCCGTCCTGCTGCATCACCACGCCTTCGCTGCGCGGATCGGCGGCGCCGGCCCAGCCAGCGCCGACCCGCTCGATGGCATTGGCCTTGAGGCCCAGCGGCATGACCTGGACGCGCTCGCCCAACGCCTCAAGCGCCGGGACCATCGCCTCGCGCTCGGTGCCCTTTTCGACGAAAGCGGTCGCGCCCGGCGCGTAGATCAGGCCCAGCGCGACCGCGTCCTGCGCCGGCAAATTCCAGTCGATCACCCCCATGATCGCCTTGGCCACCTGGGCGATGATCGTGGAGCCGCCGGCCGCGCCGACCGCCAGACGAACCTCGCCGTTCGGCGCATAGACGATCGACGGCGCCATCGAACTACGCGGGCGCTTGCCCCCCTCGACGCGGTTGGCGACGAGATAGCCGTCCTTGACCGGCACGATGTCGAAATCGGTGAGCTCGTTGTTGAGCATCGTGCCATCGACCGACAGCCCCGATCCGAACGAGCCCTCGATGGTGGTCGTCACCTGCGCGATGTTGCCGGCGCCGTCGGCGACCGAGAGCGAGGTGGTGCCGGGCACTTCGCTGGGCGTGACGCTGATCCGCTTGGGCGCCCCTCGGGGCGTGCCGGCGGTGACGCTCGCCATCGACCGGTCGGCGCTGATCAGCGCCGAGCGGCTGGCGATATATTTCCTGTCGAGCAGCCCCTTGATCGGGACCTTCACATAATCGGGATCGCCGACATAACGGTCGCGATCCGCATAAGCGAGGCGCGAGCTTTCGGCGAACAGATGCCAGGCGACGGGCGAATCCTTGCCGAGTGCCGCCATGTCGAAGCGTTCGAGCTGCTTGAGGATCATCAGCACCGCGACCCCGCCCGAAGACGGCGGACCCATCGAGCAGATCTTGTGCTTGCGATAGCTGCCGCACAGCGCCGGACGATCCTTGGCATCATAGGCGGCGAGATCGCCGATGGTCATTTTCGAAGGGTTGCGCGCGGCATTGTTGACGCGGGCGACGAGCTTCTCGGCCTGCGGCCCGATATAGAAGCTGTCCGGCCCCAATTTGGCGACGCGCTCGAGCAGATCGGCCTGTTCGGGGTTGCGCGCGGTGGCGCCGATCGCGAGCGGCTTGCCGTCGGCGCCGGCGAACAGCGCCCTGGTGCTCGCCTCGACATGGCCGGCATAGCTGTTGAGCGCGAAGTTGAGGCGCGACGAGACTTGGAAACCGTCCCGCGCCAGCCGGATCGCGGGTTCGAACAAGGCGGCCCAGGGCAGCTTGCCGGCGCGGCGATGCGCCATCGCCATCGCCCGCAACGTTCCGGGCACGCCGACGCTGCGCCCGCCGGGGACGGCATCGGCATGGCTGAGCGGCTTGCCGTCCGGCCCGAAGAACCAGCGCATATCCGCGGCCATCGGCGCGGCTTCGCGGCCGTCTATGGTGGCCGTCCGCTTCCGCCCGGCATCGTACTGGACGATGAACGCGCCACCGCCGATCCCGGCGCTTTGCGGCTCGACGACGTTGAGCGCGAGCATCACCGCGATCGCCGCGTCGGTGGCGCTGCCGCCCTTGCGGAGTATCTCGGCGCCGGCCGCCGCGGCGCGGGGATCGGCGGCGCTGACCACGCCCTGCGCCATGGCCGCGAATGGCAGGAACAGGGCGATGAGGAGCATGGCGAGCTTTTTCATGGCCGCAGGATTAGCCCGGTTTGGCGCGGTGGCAAAGACGCTACGTCAGCGAAGCGCGCGGACGATCTCGCGAACCAGGCCGGGGCCCTTATAGACCAGTGCCGAATAGATCTGGACCATCGCCGCGCCGGCATCCACGCGGCGCCTGGCTTCGTCGCCGCTATCGATGCCGCCGGCGGAGATCAGCGGGAGCTGGGCGCCCGATGCCTCGCGCGCCTCGATCAGTTTGGCGAGCGCCAGGTCGCGCAAGGGCTTGCCCGACAGGCCGCCCGCTTCGCTCGCGTTGCGCGAGACAAGCGGAGGGCGCGTGATGGTCGTGTTCGAGACGATCAGCGCATCGATACGATTGTCGATCGCCGCGCGGACGGCGCCGTCGATTCCGGCGCGGTCGAGATCGGGTGCGATCTTGAGGAACAAGGGCGTGCCGCCTCGCGCGGCATCGGCGGCGGCGAGCAGCTCATCGAGCGCGGGGCGTGATTGCAGGTCGCGCAGCCCCGGCGTGTTGGGCGAGCTGACGTTGATGGCGATATAGTCGGCAAGGGGCGCCGCCTTGGCGATGCCGGTCGCGTAGTCGGCGACGCGGTCGTCGCTATCCTTGTTGGCGCCGACATTGATGCCAAGTACGCCCTTGCGCTTGCCCAGTTTGGCGATGCGGGCGAGCGCGGCGTCGATCCCTTTGTTGTTGAAGCCCATGCGGTTGATCACCGCTTCGTCCTCGGCCAGCCGGAACAGCCGCGGCCTGGGGTTGCCCGGCTGCGGGCGCGGCGTCAGCGTACCGACCTCGACCGCGCCGAAGCCCAGCGCGAGCAGCCCGGGGATCGCTTCGGCGTCCTTGTCGAGCCCGGCGGCGAGCCCGACTCGATTGGGGAAGGTCACCCCGGCGATCGTAACTTGCGAGGAATCGTCCGTAACGGACGAAAAAGGCGTGCCGATGTTGCCCCAGAGTGACAGTGTCCGGATCGCCGCCCGGTGGGCGCGTTCGGCGTCGAGCGTGAACAGTGCGGAACGGAGCGGAAAGGTCATGGCTGGCCGCCTTTCGCACCTGAATTCCCCTCCGTCAAAACGCGGATGTCGGTTTCGTCCAATCCCCATCTGGCGAAATGGAATAGGTGGCAAATGCGACCCGAGGGTCCCGCTTTAAACAGGGGATCCTTCACTTCAGGGCCCGGCCGGCTTGCTGGCCGGGCCACTTTTCTGTCCGCCGCGTTCCCTGTATCCTGACCACAGGCAAAATTCCGGCAAGGGGCGGCGGGTTCGGCATGCGGGGCGCAAGCGATCGATTGTTGATTGACGATCCGGATGCCCGGGCCGCGCCGGCGCCGACCATCGAGTTACGCAACGCGACCGGCGCGCTGATGCCGCACGTCGAATCCTATTATCTGTTCCGCTTCGACGCGCGGGACATCGACGGCGTCGAGCGCGTCGATCTCGGCCAGTTGCGCTTCATGATCCGCGGCGAGGGGGAGGTGACCTTTCCCGATGGCCATGTCGAGAAGACCCGGCCGATCATGGTCAACGGCCCCGGCACCGCCGCGGCGCGCTACCGTATGAACGGGCCGTTCCACTGCTTCGGTGTGTCGCTGCGCGCGATCGGCTGGAAGGCGCTGATCGGGCTGCCGGCGGACAAGGTCGCCGATCATATCGTCGATGGCGAGAAGCTGTTTTGCGAGCAGGCGCCGATGCTGCTCCAGCGGCTGCGCAAGATGACCACGCTCGACGAGATGATCGCGGCGGTCGAACCGTTGCTCAAGATGCGCCAATATGAGGTCAAGCCGGTGCCCAAGGCGCATTTGGTCTTCCTCGGCGCGATCCGCGAATGGGCGGCGGGGGGCGATCCCTCGCTCGATCAGCTCTACGCGCTGATCCGCGCCAAATCGAATATCGGCGAGCGCCAGGTGCAGCGGCTGTGCAAGGAATATTTCGCCGGAAGCCCCGCGCATCTGCGCCGCAAGTTCCGCGCGATCGGCGCGGCGATGCGCATCTATCAAGGCGCTCGGGTCGAGGATGTCGTCGGGCCGTTTTCGGATCAGTCGCATATGATCAACGAGATCCGCCACTTCACCGGCCATACCCCGACCAGCCTGCGGTCGGGGATCGATCCGGTGCTGGCGGTGACGCTCGATAACGAGACCTTCCATTTCCTGCCCGATGTAATCCCCGAATCGGTTGACCTCAGGCGCCGCTAGGCCCACATGCGCAATCGGATCGAATTGATCTGATTTGAGAGTCATTCGCAATAATGCGTCTTTCGAGCCTTGCCGATTATGCGGTGGTGATGATGTCCGCGGCCGCGCGCCATTGCGGCAGCATCCGGTTGAACGCGACGTTGCTCGCCGACGAGACCGGTCTGCCGCTGCCGACGGTGCAGAAGCTGGTGAGCAAGCTTTCGGGCGCGGGGCTGATCGAATCGACACGCGGCACCGGTGGCGGCTTTCGCCTGTCGCGCCCGCCCGCGGCGATCAGCCTGGCCGATATCGTCGAGGCGATCGAGGGCCCGATCGCGATGACCGCCTGTGTCGATGCCGGCAAGCATGATTGCCATGTTGAGGATAGCTGCCGGGTCAAGCCGCATATGGGGGCGGTCAACGGCGCGGTGCGCGGGGCGCTGGCCGGGGTGTCGCTGGCGAGCCTTTCGGCCCAGCCCGTCCAGATGGCGGAGCACGCATGATGGCTACCAGGAATGCCGAAGCGCTCGCCGCCGCCAACAAGAAATATGAATGGGGTTTCAGCTCGAACATCGAGCAGGAGTTCGCGCCCAAGGGGCTGAGCGAGGACACGGTCCGCTTCATTTCGGCCAAGAAGAACGAGCCCGAATGGATGCTGGAATATCGCCTCAAGGCGTTCCGCGCCTGGCAGGCGATGGAACTGCCCGAATGGGCCAAGCTGGCGATCCCCGAGATCGACTATCAGGACGCCTATTACTACGCCGAGCCCAAGGCGAAGCCCAAGGTCGGTAGCCTCGACGAGGTCGACCCCGAGATCCTGCGTGTCTATGAGAAGCTCGGCATCCCGATCGAGGAGCAGAAGGTGCTCGCCGGGGTCGAGGGCAGCCGCAAGGTCGCCGTCGATGCCGTGTTTGACAGCGTTTCGGTCGCGACCACCTTCCGCGCCGAGCTGGAGAGCGCCGGCGTCATCTTCCGCTCGATCAGCGAGGCGATCCGCGAATATCCTGAGCTGGTGAAGAAGTGGCTGGGCAAGGTCGTGCCGGTCCGCGACAATTTCTTCTCCGCGCTCAATGCCGCGGTCTTCAGCGACGGCACTTTCGTCTATGTGCCCGAAGGCGTGCGCTGCCCGATGGAGCTCAGCACCTATTTCCGCATCAACGCCGAGAATACCGGCCAGTTCGAGCGGACTTTGATCGTCGCCGACAAGGGCTCGTACGTTTCGTACCTGGAAGGCTGTACCGCGCCGATGCGCGACGAGAACCAGCTCCACGCCGCGGTGGTCGAGCTGGTTGCCCTCGATGACGCCGAGATCAAATATTCAACCGTCCAGAACTGGTATCCCGGCGACGAGAACGGCAAGGGCGGCATCTTCAACTTCGTGACCAAGCGCGCGCTGTGCGCCGGCAGGAATTCGAAGGTGAGCTGGACCCAGGTCGAGACCGGCAGCGCGATCACCTGGAAATATCCGAGCTGCATCCTCCAGGGCGACGGCTCGGTCGGCGAATTCTATTCGGTCGCGGTCACCAACGGCCATCAGCAGGCCGACACCGGCACCAAGATGCTGCATATCGGCAAGAACACCCGCTCGACGATCGTCTCCAAGGGCATCTCGGCGGGCAAGTCGAACAACACCTATCGGGGCCGCGTGCTGGTCAATGCGGCGGCGGAGAATGTCCGCAACTTCACCCAGTGCGACAGCCTGCTGCTCGGCGACCAGTGCGGCGCGCACACCGTGCCCTATATCGAGGTCAAGAACCCCTCGGCGCAGATCGAGCATGAGGCGACGACCTCGAAGATCAGCGAAGACCAGATGTTCTACGCGATGCAGCGCGGACTCGACTCCGAGGCTGCGGTGGCGCTGATCGTCAATGGCTTCGCCCGCGAGGTGCTCAAGCAGCTGCCGATGGAATTCGCGGTCGAGGCGCAGAAGCTGCTGGGGATCTCGCTGGAAGGGTCGGTCGGGTGATCCTCGCCGGTGGTCTCCTCTTAGTGGTGATGGGCCTTTACTCTGCTTGTCGGATTCTGCGGTATGCACTGGGCGGGAAGGCGTTCGTGTTCAGCGATGCCTCTGGCAAAGGCCTGGCGGGTGAACAGGCGGCGGGTGCGCCGAATACCATGTTCTCAGCAACTCTAGTCATGAACCTGCTCGGCGCATCCGGGCTCATCATCGTGGGTGGGCTGTTGTTGTGGAGTGCGGTCGGATGATCGCCGCCTTCCTCCTTTTCCTCGCCGCGCAGGACGTACCCAAGCCCGTCGCCACAGCCCCGGCGGAAGACGACCAATATGACGAGATCGTCGTCAAGGCGACTTATGGCACCACGACGATGCTGTTCGACAAGGGCAGCGACAACAAGCTGCGCAATTGCCGGATCATGGTTTCGAGCGGCAGCCAGAAGCGCGACACCAACGCCTGTCAGGCGACGCCGGTCTGCTATGAGAAGACCGCCGATCAGGTCACCGATTGCGTCGCGCTGACGGCGATCGAGCCTTCGGCGATCGGCGGGCTGAAGGGCGCTCTCGGCACCGCGCAGCCGCCGGTGTTCGACATGCCCAAGCTGGTTCAGCCCAAGCCGGCGCCGTTGCCCGGCACGCTCGGCCCGGCGCTCGCGCATGACGATCCCGATAGCGACCGCCAGCGTGCCAAGAAACTTCCGCCCCCGCCCAAAAATGAGGGCAGCGGCCCCGTGATCCGGTTCGGCAATGTCGAAGACAAGTGATCCCCGGCCGGCGGCGGACCCGCGACGAACCTTCAACGTGAACGGACAATGATGCTCGCAATCGACAATCTCCGTGCCGAAATCGACGGCAAGGAAATCCTCAAGGGCCTGAGCCTCAGCGTGAATGCGGGCGAGATCCATGCGATCATGGGCCCGAACGGCGCCGGCAAATCGACGCTCGGCTATGTGCTGGGCGGGCGCCCGGGTTATGAGCCGACCGGCGGCAGCGTCGACTTCATGGGGGCTGACCTGCTCGAAATGGCGCCGCACGAGCGCGCCGCGGCGGGGCTGTTCCTCGGCTTCCAATATCCGGTCGAGATCCCCGGCGTCTCCAACGTCCAGTTCCTCCGCGAGGCGCTCAACAGCCAGCGCCGGGGCCGGGGCGAGGCCGCTCTGTCGGGCGGCGAGTTCCTCAAGCTCGCCCGCGCCCAGGCCGATGCGCTGGGCATGGATCAGGAGATGCTCAAGCGCCCGGTCAATGTCGGCTTTTCGGGCGGCGAGAAGAAGCGCAACGAGATGGTGCAGATGGGGATTATCGCCCCGAAGCTGGCGATCCTCGACGAGACCGATAGCGGCCTCGACATCGATGCGTTGAAGGCGGTCGGCGACGGCATCAACCGGATCATGCGCGCGCCCGACAAGGCGGTGATCCTGATCACCCACTACCAGCGCCTGCTCGATTATGTGAAGCCGGACTTCGTCCATGTGCTGGAAGCCGGCCGCATCACCCGCAGCGGCGGCCCCGAGCTGGCGCTCCAGCTCGAGCGCGAAGGCTATGGAGCGGTGGCGGCGTGACCACGCTCGAACTTCCTTCTCCCAAGCAGGAGGAATGGCGCTGGTCCGACATGGCGGCGCTCAAGGCGGCGGCTGGAGTCGAACCGCATACTTCGAATATCGATCCCGCGTCGCTGTTCCTCGATCTCGACGGCCCGCGCTTGCTGTTCGTCGACGGCACATTCGAGCCCGCGCACAGCCGCCCCGGCCCGGTGCAGGTTGGCCGGATCGTTCCCGATAGCGCGCATCCGCTAGGCGGTCGTGCGGGGGGCGAGGGCTGGATGCTGTCGCTCGATGCGGAAGCAGCCGTGACGGGCATCCAGATCGTCCATCTCGGTTCGGGCGGCGAAAGCCATGTGCCCGCCAGGATCGTGCTCGGCGAAGATGCGGTGGCATCGGTGGTCGAAACCTATGCCGGACTGGGCTGGGCCAACCGGATCGCGACGATCTCGCTGGCGAAGGGCGCCCGGATGATGCGTTCGGTGCGGCTGTTGCAGGACAAGGGCTTCGTCTCGATCCGCGACGAGGCCGAGATCGGTGAGGCGGCGAGTCTGGTCTCGATCTTCCTCGGCGCCGGGGGCATGGGCACGCGCATCGACGGCGCGCTGACGCTGACCGGCAAGGGCGCATTCGCCGAAATGGGCGGCGCGCTGCTGACGCGCGGATCGCAGCGCCAGGAATGCGCGGTATCGGTGCGGCACGAGGAAACCGACGGCAGCTCGCGCCAGATCTGGCGGGCGGTGGCGGCGGACAAATCCATGGCGAGCCTCGCCGCCCGCGTCGAAGTCGCGCGCGGCGCGCAGAAGACCGACGGCGAGCAATCCTTGCGCGGGCTTTTGTTGCAGCGGACCGCAACAGTGAACCTCAAGCCCGAACTTGAAATCTTCGCCGACGATGTGAAATGCGCGCACGGCGCCACGGTCGGCGAGCTCGACAAGCGTGCGCTGTTCTATCTCCAGTCGCGCGGCATCGACGAAGCTCGCGCCACGGCGATGCTGACGCGGGCATTTGTGGCCGACGCACTGGCGCGGATCGGCGAGGATGATGTGCGCGAGGTGTTCGAGGTGGATGCGGATCGCTGGTTGGAGGGCAATCAGTTCCCCTCCCGCTTGCGGGAGGGGCTAGGGGAGGGCGTGTCACAATGACCGGCGTTTCTCTGGGACAGGCCCTCCCCCGACCCCTCCCGCAAGCGGGAGGGGAGCCTTTGGACGTCCTCGCCGATTTTCCGGCGATCCCCGCCGGCTGGGCCTATCTCGATACCGCCGCGACCGCGCAAAAGCCGAAGCCCGTGCTGGAAGCGATCAACCGCGCTTATGGCGAGACCTATGCGACGGTGCATCGCGGCGTGTACCAGCGCTCGGCCGATATGACGCTCGCTTACGAGGCGGCCCGCCAGCGCACTGCCAAGTTCATCGGCGCGCGGGAGGATGAGATCGTCTTCGTCCGAGGCGCGACCGAGGCGATCAATCTCGTCGCGCAGAGCTGGGCCGGCACCCAGCTCAAGGCCGGCGACCGCATCCTGCTTTCCACGCTCGAGCATCATTCGAACATCGTGCCGTGGCAGATGATCGCCGAAAAGACGGGCGCCGAGATCGACGTGGTCCCGCTCGATCGGGAGCAGCGCATCGATCTCGACGCGATGGCGCGGATGCTGACCCCCGATCACAAGCTGGTCGCGCTGGCGCATGTTTCGAACGTGCTCGGCTCGGTGCTCGACGTGAAGCGCGCTGCCGCCTTGGCGCATTCGGTCGGTGCGAAGATTCTGATCGACGGCTGCCAGGCCGTGCCGCGCATGCCTGTCGATGTCGTCGATCTCGACTGCGACTTCTACGTCTTCTCGGGCCACAAGCTGTACGGCCCGACCGGCATCGGCGTGCTGTGGGGCCGCTACGAGCTGCTCGACGCGATGCCGCCTTATCAGGGCGGCGGATCGATGATCGACCGGGTCAGCTTTGCCGGCACGACCTACGCGCCGCCGCCGGGCCGGTTCGAGGCGGGCACGCCGCATATCGTCGGCGTCGTCGGGCTGCATGCCGCGATCGACTATGTCGAGGGCATCGGGCTGGATCGCATCCACGCCCATGAGACCGCCTTGGTCCGCCAGGCGCGCGAGGCGCTCTCGAAGCTCAACAGCGTTCGCCTGTTCGGGCCCGACGATGCCGCAGGGATCGTCAGCTTCGCGGTCGAGGGGGTGCATCCGCACGACGTCGCCACCATATTGGATGAGGGCAATGTCGCGATCCGCGCCGGGCATCATTGCGCCCAGCCGCTGATGGAGGCGCTGGGCGTGCCGGCAACCGCGCGGGCGAGCTTCGGGGTGTATAACAGCGCCGCCGATATCGACGCGCTGATCAAGGGTATCGAGCGAGTGACGAGGATCTTCGGGTGAGCGACAAGTTCGAAATCGAGCAGGTGGATGCGGTGACTCCGCCGCCCAAGGCGCGTGTCGAGGATGCGCGCGAGGGGTTTGAACGCAAGAAGGATTATCTCGCGGGCTTCCTCGCGCAGAAGCCGCAGCCCTTGTCCGGGGGAGAGCCCGGCGGCGAAGTCTATGAGGCGATCATCGCCGCGCTCAAGGATATCTACGATCCCGAGATCCCGGTAAACATCTACGATCTCGGGCTGATCTATGGCGTCGAAGTCACCGATGACGGCCATGCCGCCGTCACGATGACGCTGACGACGCCGCATTGCCCCGTCGCCGAGTCGATGCCCGCCGAAGTCGAGTTGCGCGTCGGCTCGGTGCCCGGCGTCGGCCATGCCGAAGTCAATCTCGTCTGGGATCCGCCCTGGGATCCGCAGAAGATGACCGACGATGCTAAGCTCGAACTGGGGATGTTGTGAAAAAGCCCCTTCCCTTCGGGAGAGGGGCTTGGAGAAGACGATGACGGAAGCCAAAATTCGCGAACGCCCGGCGGCTCTGAATCTCACGCCCAGCGCCGAGGCGCGCATCGCCGATCTGATGGCGAAGGCGCCCGCCGAGGCGATCGGAGTCAAGCTCTCGACCCCGCGCCGCGGCTGTTCGGGGCTGGCCTATTCGGTCGATTATGTCACCGAAGCCAAGGCGTTCGACGAGAAGATCGTTACGCCCGGCGGCACGCTCTATGTCGATGGCGGCTCGATCCTGTACCTCATCGGCTCGACGATGGACTGGGTCGAGGACGATTTCGCCGCGGGCTTCGTGTTCAACAATCCCAACGCCAAGGGCGCGTGCGGCTGCGGCGAGAGCTTCACGGTATGAGCGTCGCCTTTCGTCGCGAGAGCGACGAGGACCATAAGGAACCCAAATTCGAGCTGCCGCTGCCCGTCGGACCGAACATGGTCACCGCGCGCGGGCTAGCGCTGATCGAAGCCAGGGAAGCCGAACTCGAGGCGGCGATTGCCGCAGAGCAGGAAGAGGAGCCACGCGAGGCGCTCAAGCGCGAACTGCGCTATTGGCAGACCCGCCGCACCACCGCCCAGATCGCGCCACCGCCGGAAGAAGGCGTCGCCGGCATAGGCTCGCGGGTGACGATCAAGCTCGCCGGCAAGGTGCGGACCATCGACATTGTCGGTCATGACGAAGCCGATCCGTCGGCGGATCGCGTCTCATTCGCGGCCCCGCTCGCGCAAGTGCTGATTGGCGGCGAGCAAGGCGAGCGGGTCGATTTCAACGGCAGGACCGAAGCGATCGAAATAGTCGCGGTGGAGCTTATCCCTCGATAATCCCGCGGATGCGCGTCGCCAGCGCTTCCATCGCGAAGGGCTTGGTGATCATCGTCATGCCGGGCTCAAGGAAGCCCGAGGCCAGCGCCGCGTTCTCGGCATAGCCGGTCATGAACAGCACCTTCAGCCCCGGCCGCACTTCGCGCCCCGCATCCGCCACCTGCCGGCCATTCAGCCCGGGCAGCCCGATATCGGTGACCAACAGGTCGATCCGCTTCTTCGAGCGCAATATCTCGACACCCTTGGGCCCATCGGCGGCCTCGATCGCGCGATAGCCGAGCTCGCTCAGCGTCTCGACGATCAGCCCGCGCACCACCGGCTCGTCCTCGACGACCAGCACGACCTCGCCCTGATCGGTAACGTGCGCCTCGCTCAGCTGCGGCATTTCCTCCTCGCCCTCGGCATGGCCGCGGTGGCGCGGGAGATAGAGCTTGAAGGTGGTGCCCTCGCCGACCTCCGAATAGATCTTGGCATAGCCCTCCGACTGGCGCGCGAAGCCATAGATCATCGACAGGCCAAGCCCGGTGCCCTGGCCGATCGGCTTGGTGGTGAAGAAGGGTTCGAACGCCTTGGCGATGGTGTCGGCATCCATGCCGGTACCGGTGTCGGTCACGCAGATGCAGACATATTGGCCGGGCTTCACGTCGCGCTGGCGGGCGGCATAGGCGTCATCGAGATGGGCGTTGCAGGTCTCGATGGTCAGCTTGCCGCCCTCGGGCATCGCGTCGCGGGCGTTGATGACGAGGTTGAGGATCGCGTTTTCGAGCTGGTTGGGGTCGCAGAGCGTCAGCCACAGCCCGCCCGCCAATACCAGCTCCAGCTCGATCCGCTCGCCGATCGTGCGGCGGAGCAGGTCCTCCATCGAAGCGACCAGCGGATTGGCGCGGACCGGGCGCGGATCGAGCGGCTGACGGCGCGAGAAGGCGAGCAGGCGATGGGTGAGGGCGGCGGCGCGATTGGCGGCGGTCGTCGCGCCGGCGAGGAAGCGGCCGATCTCGGTCAGGCGCCCCTGCGAGACGCGGCGCTCGATGATCTCGAGGCTGCCGGTGATGCCTTGCAGCAGATTGTTGAAATCATGGGCGATGCCGCCGGTCAGCTGGCCGACAGCCTCCATCTTCTGCGACTGGCGCAGCGCTTCCTCGGCGGTCGCCAGCGCTTCGGCGGCCTCGCGCTCGGCGGTCACGTCGCGGCCGAAGCCATAGACCATGTCCGCCTCGGGCACGCTGGTGAAGGCGATGGTCCGGCGCTCGCCGCTTTTGGTCTTGAACACCGTGTCATGCTCGTCGAGCGGCTTGCCTTCGGCGAGCGTGCCGAGGTTGCGTGTCGCATTGCCGACATCCTCGGCATCGATGAAATCGCGAACGTCGCGCCCGATCGTCTCGCGTTCGCTCCAGCCGAGCAGCCGCGTCCAGGACGGGTTCACCGCGAAGACCACGCCGTCAAGATTGACGACCAGCTTGACCACCGGCGACAGGTTCCAGATCCGCTCGCGCTCGCGCGCCAGCATGCGTTCCTGGGTGATGTCCCGGCCAACGCCGTGGACGCGGCCATCTTCGGGCACCGCGGTCCAGGCGAGCAGCCGGTAGGTGCCGTGGACCGAGCGCCAGCGGTTTTCGAAAGCGAGCGTCTTGTCGCCCCGCGCGAGCCCGGCGATCTCGGATTCGGTCGCGCGCTGATCGTCGGGATGGACGAAGTCGCTCAGCCGCTTGCCGAGCATCTCGGGCTCTTGCCAGCCGAGCATTCGCGTCGCGGTCGGGTTCACGGCGGTGATGACCCCGTCATAGTCACAGACCAGCAGCAGATCCTGCGACAGCGTCCACATCCGGTCGCGGTCGCGCGCGGTCTCGGCCTCGGCGAGCTTCTGGTCGTGAATGTCGGTGTTGGAGCCGATCCAGCGCAGGATACGGCCGTCATCGGCGCGGATCGGCAGCGCCCGCACGAGATGCCAGCGATACTGGCCATCGCCGCGCTCGATGCGGAATTCGGTTTCGTAGTCCTCGCCGGTTTCGATCGAGCGCGCCCAGCGCGCGCCCGCCACTTCGCGGTCGTCGGGATGGACGATTGCTGCCCAGCCTTGCCCGCGCAATGCGTCTGCGCTGCGGCCGCTATATTCGACGACACGATCGTTGAACCAGTCGAGCAGCCCGGTCGGCGGCGCGGTCCAGACATGGTTCGGCATCGTCTGGGCGAAGGTGCGGAACTGCGCTTCGCTGGCGTTGATCGCGTCCTGCGCCTGCACGCGCTCGGTCACGTCGACGCCATCGACGAAGATGCCGTTGATCCGGCCATCGGCGCCGGCGATCGGCTGGTAGACGAAGTCTACGAAGCGCTCGCCGAGCGGGCCCATGTCGAAGCGCGCGGCGGTGAGCGCCAGCGCCTCTCCGCTGGCGAAAACCTGGTCGAGCAACGCCACATAGCCCTGATCGACCGCTTCGGGCAGCGCCTCGGCGACGGTCTTGCCGAGGACCTCGCGCCCGCCGACGATGCGGCGATATGCCGGATTGGCCATCACGAAGCGATGCTCATGGCCTTCGAGCAGCGCCATGAAATTTGGCGCCTGTTCATACATCTGCGCCAGCCGCATCCGCTCGTCGTTGAGCTGGCGGTCGGCGAGCACCTTCTCGGTGGTCTCCACGACGATCGCGATCACCCCGAGCGGGGTGCCGTTCTCGTCGATCACCGGCGAATAATCGAGATCGAGCCAGGCGGGTTCGAGACCGTTGCGGCGGTCGAGCGCCAGTTCCTGCTCGGTATAGGAAAGCGTCTTGCCCTCGCGGAACACGGTCTTGACGATATTGTCGTTGAAATCGGCGACCTCGGGCCATGCCTCGCGCACGTCCATGCCGAGAAGCTGGGGATGCCGCTTGCCCGCGAAAACCGAATAGCCATCGTTATAGATCATCACGCCGGGCTCGCCCCACAGCGTCACCATCGGGATCGGCGAGCGCAGCATCATGCCCAGTTGCGCGCGCATCGCTGCGGGCCAAGTGTCGATCGGCCCGAGGCTGGTCTTCGACCAGTCGAACGCCGCGATCAAATCCCCTAGCTGGCCTCCCCCCTTGAGAAAGCCGGCGCCTTTGCCGTCCATGCGGGCCGATCTCTGTTCCGGCGAAGAAGTCGCCGTAAAGGCGTTCAACGCGGTCAGGCCTATTGCGTTCCCGCAACGAATTCCCGATTTGGGAATGACCGGTCAGTCGAACGCGATCAGCGGCGGCCGCCCCCGCCAATATGCCGTCGCGGGCGCGTCCATCGGGAAACCGCCATAGGCCAGCCCGCGGAGTGCGCGGTCAAGCTGCGCCGCGACCGCCGCGCCGGCGGCTGCCAGCTCGGGGCGCTGCATCCACGCCATCGAGATCAGATAGCCCTTGGGGGTGCGCTCCAATATGCCATCGACGACCATCGCCTCGAGATTGTTGCGCACCGTCGAATAGGGAATGGCAACGGCGCGGGCGAGGACGCTGGCGCCGATGGGCGTGCGTAACGCGTCCGGCGGCGGCGAATAGATATCGGCATACCGATGCGCGAGCCCGTGATCGAAGGTATAACGCCGCGCGTTCCCCGTCATCAGCGAGACATAGAGGAAGGGCCGCTGCCAGTTGAGCGTCGGATGCGGCGGAACGCCGAACTCGAACGCGTGCATCAGCGTGTCGATCGCCGCACGCTCGATGGTGGCGCGCGAAACGCCCGTGCCCCGCACCACCGGCAGCGGGTAGTCGAGCGTCACGAAGTCCTCGATCATCTTGATCATGTAATCGTGGCAAGCGGCGCGAAGCGCCACAACCATCGGCTGCGTCACGACATGATCGGGCACGAACGGGCCGGCCTCGCAGCGCTCGACAAGCCCCATCGCCACCAGCCGGTTGCACAGCCGGCGCATCGTCTCGAACGGACGCTTTGTGGAGCGGCTCAGCGCGCTGATGCTGGTCGGCGCCATCGTGCCGATGCCGGTGCCATCGAGATCGGCGCGGCGCAGCAAGGTCACAAACAGCAGGCCGATATCGATATCGCCGTCGAAATGTCGCGTCAGCGCGGCGCAGAAATGCAGGCAATATTCGGCGACGCCACGCACCGCGATCCGCGCGAACGGCCGGTACGCCGCCGCATTCTGAAAGCGATCCTCCTCCGATTTCAACGCGTTCGCGGCCTCGCTCCGTGGAAAAATCAGGAAAATATTAGAGTAGTGGCGAAACGGAGCAAGCAGTCCGCGATGGGGGGCACCGGGCGCCGCCTCAGCGCCGTTCGATCAAGTGTTCGAGCATATGCCGCACAATCGCCTTTGCGGCCTCAGGCGATCTGCCCTGATCGATGCGAAGGCGCTGCCAGGCTTCGAAGCTGAGTGCGAGGTCGATCGCCTCGAACGCCACTTCGTCTTCGGCAAGGCGTGTGGGCAACAGCGCCAGCAGGCGCGCGCGCATCGCTGCCAGCAGCGCGGTGTGACGCTGTTGCAGCGAGGCTGACATATGGCGATGCGCGTCGGCGGCGCGCTTGAACGGCATCAACCGTTCGAAGGTGGCAGTGCGCCGCTCGCAAGCCTCGTCCAGCTGTCCGCGCCAGTCGGCCGCCGCAAACGGTGTATCCCAATCGGCATAGGATGCGGCCATCCGCTCGCCCATTTCGGCGTACAGGCTGTCCATGTCGCGGAAGTGCCGGAAGACCGTCCGCAACCCGACCTGGGCGCGGCTTGCCACCGCTTCCGCGGTCGGCGAGATGTCACCGGCCGCGATCCGCGCAAGCATCGCATCGACGATCCGCGCGCGGCTGCTCTGCGCGCGCTGGCGGCGGCCATCGGCTTCGAACGCGCCCGTATGGCGCATCAGTTCGACCAATAGCTATAGGCTTCGCCCGCGACGGGTTTGGTGCCGAGCGGGCGGTCGATGGCGATCGGCGACCGGATCATCGCCGGCCAGGATGGCTTCACGCTCAGCGCATCAAAGGCGGCGATCTCGGCGGTCAGGCGGCGGACGATCTCGGGCCGGGCGGCGGCGAGATCGCGCCGTTCGGTCGGGTCTTCCTTGAGATTGTACAGCAGCGCCTGACGCGGCAGATCGAGCAGCTGCAGCTTCCAGTCGCCATCGCGCACCACGCGATAGGCGCCGCTGCGCCAGAACAGAGGCCGTGGCGCGGCATGGGTGGCGGACAGCAGATCGATGCCGTCGATCGCCCGGTCCGCCGGCAGTTTCGCGCCCGCGGCGGCGCTGGCGGTGGCGAAGATATCGAAGTGGCTGGCCGGCGTTTCGATTCGCGAGCCTGGCGCGATATGGCCGGGCCATTGCATGAGGAGCGGGACCCGGACGCCGCCTTCGAAGAAGGTCGCCTTCCAGCCGCGGAACGGCCGGTTGATGTCGGGCAGGCCGATATAGTGCGCGCCGCCATTGTCGCTGGTGAAGATGACGAGGGTATTGTTGTCGAGCCCGTCGGCGCGGAGCTTCGCCAGGATCCGTCCGACACCGCGATCGAGCGCGCGGATCATCGCCGCATATACGCGGGTGCGGTGGTCGGCGATCCGGGGCAGGGCGTCATAGTCCGACTTCAGCGCCTGGAGCGGCGTGTGCGGCGCGTTGTAGGCGAGGTACATGAAGAACGGGCGATTGCGATTGGCGTCGATCGCGCGTTCGGCCTGATGGGTGAGATAGTCGGTCATGTAGCGATCCGGGTGGAAGCGCTGGCCGCCATTATACTGCACGCTGAACGGCAGGTTCGCCCAGATATATTTGTCGATCGGATCGAAATCCTGCTTCGAATTGACAGCGTTGGGATCGTGTTCCGGCAGGAACATCTGCCCGCCGATGATGAAGCCAAGACTCTCGTCAAACCCTTGCTGCTCGGGCCGCATGCCGGGCGAACCGCCAAGATGCCATTTGCCGAGGTGGAGCGTGTGATAGCCGCGCGAGCGCATTTGCTCCGCGATCGTGATTTCGGATGCCGGCATGCCCTTGCTGTCGGGTGGCGGGTCGTTCGCCGCGGCGTTCTCGTCGAAGATCGTCTTGTGCTCCCAGGCGGTGGGGAAGCCGGCGATGGTGCGGGCGAAGCGGGTGTCGGTGGGGGTGAATTCGAAGCCGAAGCGGGTCGGATAGCGCCCGGTCAGCAACGCCGCGCGCGATGGTGCGCAAGTGGCGTTGCCGGCATAGGCTTGCGAAAAGGACATGCCGTTTCTGGCGATCGCATCGATGTTCGGCGTCGGCATGCCCGCGACGCCGCCGCCATTGAGACTGATATCGTTGAAGCCGAGATCGTCAGCGACGATCAGGATGACATTGGGCGGGCGCACTGCGGCGGGAGCGGCGGGACGATCCGGGCCAGCCTGCCACGCGATCTCGCGAAACGCCTCGACACGCGGAGCCATCCAGCCCGGCAGGTGCAGCAGCACATAGTCCTTCGCCAGATAGGCGCCGCCAGCGGCCAGCGCGGCAGCACCCAGCAAGGCCTTGTATCGCAGCTTCATGCAATCCCTCCCCAGCGATCAAGTGCGACAGTCTATCACCGGAAAGCCGTACTGCAATCTTTTGGCATTGACCGTGCCAATATCGCTGGCATGCTCTGTTGCCGGAAAGGGGACAGCATGAAAATCCTTCGCGTGCCCGATACTGCCTTTGCCAGCTTGCCGGATTTCCCGTTCGGCCCGCATTTCGCCGAGATATCCGGCGGGCTGCGCGTCCACTACATCGACGAGGGCCCGCGCGACGCGACCGTGGTGCTGATGCTGCATGGCGAGCCGACCTGGTCGTATCTGTACCGCCACATGATCGGGCCGATCGCCGCCGCGGGGTTCCGCGCCGTGGCACCCGACCTCATTGGCTTCGGCCGGTCGGACAAGCCGGCGCGGCGCGACGACTATAGCTATGCGACGCAGGTGCGCTGGATGCGCGAATGGATCGAGGCGCTCGACCTGCGCAATATCGTGCTGGCCTGTCAGGATTGGGGCTCGCTGATCGGGCTGCGGCTGGTCGCGGAAATGCCGGAGCGATTCGCGGGTGTGGTCCTGAGCAATGGCGGCCTGCCCGCCGGGCAGCCGGCGCCGCGCGCGTTCGCGATCTGGCGCGGCTTCGCCCGCTGGAGCCCGTTGTTCCCGATCGGCCGCATCGTCCAGGCGGGCACCAAGCGGCGCCTCTCCGACGCCGAGCGCCGCGCCTATGACGCGCCGTTTCCCAGCCGCGCGCACAAGGTCGCGGCGCGGCTATTTCCCGCTCTGGTCCCGTTGGGTCCGAACGTCGCCAATGCCGATCAGGAAAGGGCCTGGTCGGTGCTGGAGGGCTGGGACAAGCCGTTCCGCTGCTGCTTCAGCGATGGCGATCCGATCACGCGCGGCGCCGATGCCGTGTTCAGGGAGCGCGTTCCGGGCACGGCCGGGCAAAGCCACGCCACGCTGCATGGCGGGCATTTTATCCAGGAAGACGATCCGGGCGGTTTCGCCACCAACATCATCGCGGTGGCGCGGAGCGTCTAGGCGATCGGGAAAAGTGGTGCCCGGGGACGGAATCGAACCGCCGACACTGCGATTTTCAGTCGCATGCTCTACCAACTGAGCTACCCGGGCCCGTCCGGCAAAGCCGGGGACTTATGTCTCCGGGCGAACGCCGGAAGCGCGCTCTTAGTCAGGGTCTCGTCCGCTGTCCACCCCGGTAAATGCTTCGGGGTCGACGGGCTCGCCGGGGACGCGATAGCCCTCGCCCAGCCACTGCAGCAGGTCGCGATCCTTGCAGCCGCGCGAACAGAATGGCTTGAATTCGTCGGAAGTGGGCTGGCCGCAGATCGGGCAGCCGGTGCGCTTGGCCATCATTGCTCCTTGGCGGGCAGGAATTGCATCGCCCCGCCCATCCGCCGCGCCAGCTCGGCGGTCCAGGCCGGCTGCTGGGCGAGGCGGCGCGCGATGCGCTGACTGACAAGATAGGTGGCCGGAAGCGGCGGCGAAAGGCGTTCGGCGCGACGCAGCTCGGCGCGTGTCTCGGCGCCGACCGGATCCATGCGCAGCAATTCGGGCAGCGACGGCCGGGTGCGGCGGCGGACGATCTGGAGGAAGCCGAAGCCGTTGACGGTGGTGCGCTCGAACGGCTGGGGGAGCGCGGCGTCGATCGCCTCGGCCACCGCCTGGCGCGCGGCCTTGCTGGTGAGGGTCGGGAAGTCGATGCCGATCGAGCCGGCGATGCCGAGCCGTTCGCAGGCGCGGGCAACGGCATGCGCGGCGGCGACGGCGAGCGCGTCGTGCGGCGCCGGGCCATCGACGTCGAACAGCGCCATCGCCGGGGTCGGCGACAATCGTAGCGCGCCGCCGGCGAAGGCGATCTCGCCGCTGATCGCTTCCTCAAGCACTTCGGACCAGCCGGCTTCCTCGAGCGCATCGGGCGCATGCGCGCGCATCATGCGGACGGGCAGGCCGGATGCGGTGATTCGTGCCAGCAGATCGGGGCCGGGCCCGAGCGGCAGGTCAGCCGGTACCGCCTTGGGCAATTTGGGGCGGCCGGGTTCGGGAATCGCCTCGCGGACGATCAGCGCATGGAAGCGGCCGCCCTGCGTCACCTTGGGCAGGGGGTTGCACAGCGCCTCTCCGCCATCGGCAAGCGTGATCCGCGCGGTCGAGCGATCGGTCATCCGCGCTTCCATGACGCTGCCTTCGCGCGGACCCGAACCCTCAAGCTCGATCCGCGCCTTCCAGATCACCCCGCGCGAAACCAGGGCCGCGCGATTCTCGCCGATCCCGGCCTCGTACAGCCACTCAGCCATAGGAGATTCCCGGCCCAGCTTCACGCTTTTCACGGTGGTTGTGCAATTCCGTTGCGCGACCGCGAAAGATAATTGCGTTTGCAGAAAACAAGCCGGCGCTGTCAGTTGCGAACATGGGACGCGGCATAGCCACTTTGCCGCCGTGTAGGACAGCAAATAACGCGGCTAGATCGCCAGTCCGGCGCTCAGCAGCAATGCCCGCGTCTCGAACACCGGCAGGCCGACAACGCCCGAATGGCTGCCCGAAAGGAAGCGCACGAACGCCTCGGCCTTGCCCTGGATCGCGTAGCCGCCCGCCTTGCCCATGCCTTCGCCGCTGGCGACGTACCAGTCGATCTCCTGCGCGGTCAGCCGCTTGAACGCGACGATGGTGTCGGAGATGCGGGTGCGCGCCTTGCCGTCCGCGCCGATCGCGCAGACCGCCGAATAGCAATGATGGCGGCGGCCGGAGAGCAGCGCCAGCATCCGCCGCAGATCGGCTTCGTCCTCGGGCTTGGCGAGGATGCGCCTGCCGACCGCGACGGTGGTGTCGCCCGCCAGCACGATCTCGTCCGCCGCGCGCTCGACCGCCATCGCCTTGGCGATCGCGATGCGCAGCACATAGGGGCGCGGCAATTCGCCGGGCAGCGGATCCTCATCGATGTCGGGCGCGGCGACGCGCGCGGGCTCGATCCCGATCCGCCTGAGCAGATCGAGCCGACGCGGCGATGTGGAGGCGAGGACGAGCTTCAATTACCTAGTCTTCCGTCATGCCGACCCGGATCGAGATGGTGCGTATCCGGTTCGAACCAGTATCGTTCTCCTGCGAAAGCGGGAGTCCAGGTGACCGGGCGCAGCGCTTGTGACCCTGGGCGCCTGCTTTCGCAGGAGAACAATCTGAACCGATCACTTGCTCGATACCGCCCGCGGCACCCTGGATCCTGAAACAGGTTCAGGATGACGGCCTTCAGACCGTCACTTGAAGCGGTAGGTGATACGACCCTTGGTCAGGTCGTAGGGCGTGAGCTCGACGAGCACTTCGTCGCCGACCAGCACGCGAATGCGGTTCTTGCGCATCTTGCCGGCGGTGTGGCCGAGGATCTCGTGATCGTTCTCGAGCCGGACGCGGAACATGGCGTTGGGCAGAAGCTCAACGACCTGGCCGCGCATTTCAAGGAGTTCTTCTTTGGCCAAAAATATGCCTCTCGGATGTAAAGTATGCCGCGTAAAATCGCGGTGCCTTTACTCTGTGATGGGGGAAAAGGGAAGCGCGCCATGCTCTTGCGCACGGACGCCGCCTCCGGCACTTACATCGGTGTAAGTTGACCCCGGTGCAAGGGGCATGAGGAGAGGCTTGTGGCCGAAGCATATATCGTCGCGGCGACGCGCACCGCGGGCGGGCGCCGGAATGGCAAATTGATGGGCTGGCACCCGGCCGATCTCGGCGGCGCGGTCCTCTCCGAAATCGCCTCGCGCTCGGGGATCGACCCCGCCGCGATCGATGATGTCATCATGGGCTGTGTCGGCCAGGCCGGCGAGCAGGCGCTGCATATCGGGCGCAACGCCGTGCTGGCATCGACGCTGCCGCAAAGCGTTCCCGCCGTGTCGATCGACCGCCAGTGCGGCAGTTCGCAACAGGCGATCCAGTTCGCGGCGCAGGCGGTGATGTCGGGCACGCAGGACGTGGTGATCGCCGCCGGCGTCGAGCATATGAGCCGGGTGCCGATGGGAACCTCGGTGGCGGGTGCAAAGCCGTACAGCCAGAAGGCGCTCGACCGTTTCGGGGTGCACGGGTTCAGCCAGTTCACCGGCGCCGAGATGATCGCCAGGAAATATGGCTATGACCGCGAGCGGCTCGACGCCTATGCGCTGGAGAGCCACCGGCGCGCGGCGGCGGCGGTGGAGCGCGGCGACTTCGCCGACGAGATCCTCGCGCTGGAGATCGAGACGCCGGAAGGCACCGCGATGCACGCGCAGGACGAGGGCATCCGTTTCGATGCGAGCATGGAGGGACTCGGCGGCCTCAAGACGCTGGCCGAGGGCGGCGTGATCACCGCCGGCAATGCCAGCCAGATCTGTGACGGCGCATCGGCGGTGATGGTGGTCAGCGAGGCGGCGTTGAAGGCGCATGGCCTGACGCCGCTGGCGCGCATCCATAACCTGACGGTGACCGCCGGCGATCCGGTGGTGATGCTGGAGGAGCCGCTGTTCGCCACCGACCGCGCCCTCCAGCGCGCGGGCATGAAGATCGGCGATATCGACCTGTATGAAGTCAACGAGGCGTTCGCGCCGGTGCCGCTGGCGTGGCTGGAGCATAGCGGCGCCGATCCTGAGCGGCTCAACGTCAATGGCGGGGCGATCGCGCTCGGGCATCCGCTCGGGGCTTCGGGGACCAAGCTGATGGCGACGTTGGTCCATGCGCTGCGCAAGCGCGGCAAGCGCTATGGCCTGCAGACGATGTGCGAAGGTGGCGGGATCGCCAATGTGACGATCGTCGAGGCGCTGTGAGGGGACGGCTCTTCGATCCTCCCCGGCACGGGGAGGTGGCGCGCGTAGCGCGACGGAGGGGGCTATCCACGCAGCGAAGCATTTGCGGCGCCCCCCCTCCACCATGCTGCGCATGGTCCCCCTCCCCGTGCCGGGGAGGATCGTTTTAATGCCCACCCTCGCCGGCATCCGCATCGTCGAATTTGGCGGGATCGGGCCGGGGCCGTTCGCGGGAATGATGCTGGCTGATCATGGCGCCGAGGTGATCCGCATCGAGCGGCCCGGCGCGGCGCTTGGCCCGCATGCGATGGCGCGGTCGCGGACGATCGTCGGGATCGACCTCAAGGCGGCGGATGGCATCGAACAGGCGCGGGCGCTGTGCCGCGACGCGGACGGCATCATCGAGGGGTTCCGCCCCGGGGTGATGGAGCGGCTCGGGCTGGGGCCGGAGGTGCTGATCGGCGACAATCCCAGGCTGGTCTATGGGCGCATGACCGGCTGGGGGCAGGATGGACCACTCAGCGACGCGCCGGGGCACGACATCAATTACCTCGCCATCGCCGGGCTGCTCGACGGGATCGGCGTGCCGGGCGAGCCGCCGGTCGCGCCGGTCAATTATGTCGCCGATTTCGGCGGCGGCGGCATGCTGCTCGCCTTCGGGATGGTGAGCGCGTTGCTGGCGGTGAAGATGGGGGCGCCGGGCCAGGTGGTCGATGCGGCGATGACTGATGGTTCGGCGCTGCTGGCGAGCATGGGCTGGGGTTTCAAGGCGGCCGGCATGTGGCGCGACGGGCCGGCGGCGAACCTGCTGAGCGGCGCCGCACCCTTTTATCGCTGTTACGCCTGCGCCGATGGCCGCCATGTCGCGGTCGGGGCGATCGAGCCGCAATTCTATGCGGCGCTGGTGGCCGGGTTGGGCGAGGAGGGCGCGAGCCAGATGGACGCGAGCCTGTGGCCGGCGCGTATCGAGCGTTTCGCCGCGATATTCGCCGCGCGCGGCCGCGACGAATGGATCGCGCATTTCGCGCCCGACGCCTGCGTCTCGCCGGTGCTGACCTTCGACGAGGCCGCGGCGCATCCGCACAATCTGGCGCGCGGCACCTTTGCTGGCGGCGCGCCCGCGCCGGCTCCGCGCTTCTCGGCAACCCCCGCTTTGGCCCCCGTGCCGCCCATCTGGAGAGAGACATGAAGTTTGAAGGCACAGCCGCGGTCGTCACCGGCGGCGCATCGGGATTGGGCGCGGCCACCGCGCGCGCGCTGGCGGCGGCGGGCACCAAGGTCGCCCTGTTCGACATGAACGCGGAAAAGGGCGAAGCGCTGGCGGCCGAGATCGGCGGCACCTTCTGCAAGGTCGATGTCCGCTCGGATGACGAGGTCGATGCCGCCTTCGCCAAGGCGCGCGATGCCCATGGCCAGGAGCGCGTGCTGGTCTGCTGCGCCGGGGTCGGCAACGCCTTCAAGACCGTCGGGCGCGACCGGGCCACCGGCGAGATCAAGCAATTCCCGGCCGCGGCGTTCGACTGGGTGATCCAGGTCAACCTCGTCGGCAGCTTCCGCTGCATCGTCAAGAGCGCGGCGGGGATGCTGACGCTGGAGCCGGACGATGGCGGCGAGCGCGGGGCGATCGTCTGCACCGCCTCGGTCGCTGCGGAGGACGGGCAGATCGGCCAGGCCGCCTATTCGGCCTCCAAGGGCGGCATCGTCGGCATGACGCTGCCGATCGCCCGCGATCTCTCGGGCGAGGGCATCCGCATCAACACGATCCTGCCCGGCATCTTCGATACGCCGCTGATGCAGGCGATGCCGCAGAATGTGAAGGACGCGCTCGGCGCCTCGGTGCCGTTCCCCAAGCGGCTCGGCAACCCGGAGGATTATGCCGGTCTCGCGCTGGAGATGCTGCGCAATCCCTATTTCAACGGCGAGGACGTCCGCCTCGACGGCGCGATCCGGATGGCGCCGCGCTGATGGGCTGGCGCGACGACCCCGAGCTGGTCGCGCTGGCCGATGGCGCCGCGCGGTTCTTCGAGCGCGAGGCGCCGCCCGAGCGGATCGCCCGCTGGCGCGAGGCGGGGCAGGTCGAGCGCGGCTTCTGGCGGCAGGCGGGCGAGGCGGGGCTGCTCGGCGTGTCGATTCCAGTGGAATATGGCGGATCGGGTGGCGATTTCCGGCACGATGTGGTGCTGGTCGAGCAGGTCGGGCGGCACGGCGTCGAGGGGTTCGCGCTGTCGCTGCACAATGTCATCATCCTGCCCTATGTGCTGGCGCACGGCACCGAGGAGCAGAAGCGGCGCTGGCTGCCGAAGCTGTGCTCTGGCGAGAGCGTCGCCGCCATCGCGATGAGCGAGCCCGGGGCGGGATCGGACCTGCAATCGATCCGCACCACCGCGCTCCGGGACGGGAATGGCTACCGGATCAACGGCGCCAAGACCTTCATCTCGAACGGCCAGATCGCCGACTTCATCATCGTCGTCGCCAAGACCGATCCCAGTGAAGGCGCCAAGGGCGTGTCGTTGCTGATCGTCGAAACAGAAAGCGCCGAGGGCTTTCGCCGCGGCAAGGCGCTCGACAAGATCGGGCTCGATGCGCAGGACACCAGCGAGCTGTTCTTCGACCAGGTCTGGGTGCCCGCCGACAATCTGCTCGGGGCGAGCGAGGGGCAGGGTTTCCGCCAGCTGATGGCGGAGCTGCCGCGCGAGCGTCTCGTCATCGCCATCTCCAGCGTCGTGACGATGGACAAGGCGGTGCAGGTCACCACCGAATATACCAGGGAGCGCAAGGCGTTCGGCCAGCGCGTCTTCGATTTCCAGAACACCCAGTTCAAGCTCGCCGAGTGCAAGGCCAAGGCCGAGATCGCGCGCGTTTACGTCAACGACTGCATCGAGCGGCAGCTGGCCGGCACGCTCGATCTGACCAGTGCCGCCATCGCCAAGCTATGGGTGACCGAGGCCGAGGGGCAGGTGGTCGACGAATGCCTGCAACTGCATGGCGGCTATGGCTATGTGAACGACTATCCGATCGCGCGGATGTGGCGGAACGCGCGGGTGCAGCGGATCTATGGCGGGTCGAACGAGATCATGAAGATGCTTATCGCGCGCAGCCTTTAGGCGCTGCTCAGGCGACCTGCCGTGTGTGCAGCTCGTCATAGGCGCGCAGTGTCGAGCCCCAGAGCTGGTCGGCATAGACCGGGCCCGGCCCCTCATATTTCTGCCCGGTGAAATGGGTCGGGATGAAATAGTGGCTCGGATAGATGCGCAGCGGCGCATAGCGGTATTTCCGGTAACTCTGCGTCAGCCGCAGCGGGCCGACCGTTTTCCACGCCTTTGATTTGATGACATCCGGATCGTCATGGATGTCGCGGATGATCTGCGCGACGAACTCGTTGCCCGCCTCGCAGCCGAAATAGCCGGCGGCGATCAGCCCGGGACGCGCGGCTTCGTTTTCCCAGCAGGCGAACGCCTCGCAATCGAGCAGGTGATCGTCGAGCGGACGCAGCGCGATGCTGTCGGCATCGACGACGACGCCGCCCTTCGCGTGGAGGATCTCCCAGCGCATCATGTCGGCGACGCCGTTCCATTCGAGCTGGGCCATCGCCGTCATATGGTCCTGGTTGTACCAGTCCTGTCCGGCGAGATCGTCATTGCCCCAGACGAGGATTTCCCAGTCCGGGTTCATCGCGCGCCAGGTGTCCATGCAGTTGGTCGGGCATTTGCTCTCGTCGCCGACCCAGATGAAATGCAGGAGCTTGGGGATCACAATGGTCTTCCTCGCGCGGCGCGGTTCTGTTCACCGTCACAAGTAAAGCGGCATGGTTAACAATTTTTTCGCATGTCGCCGGGCATGGACGAAGCCATGAAAAAAGCTGGCCAGTTCCGCACCAGTTCCAAGGCGCGCGCGAGCATCGCCGCGGTGCTCATCGTCAAGGACGAGGCGCGCTGCATCGAGCGCTGCCTGAAAAGCCTGCGCGGCCATGTCGATCGCATCCTCGTGCTCGACACCGGCTCGACCGACGGGACCCAGATGCTGGCGGCCGCCTGCGGCGCCGAACTCCATCATCTGCCCTGGCCGGGGGATTTCTCCGCGGCGCGCAACCATGCCCTCGACCTTGCCGATGCCGACTGGAACCTGATCCTCGACGCCGACGAATGGATCATGTCGGGCGGCGATGCGCTGCGCCGCTGGTGCAAGGGCCAGGCGCGGATGGGCAAGGTTTGCGTGCACAGCGCCATGGACGGGCCCAATTCGCCCGACGGCGCTTCCCGCCGCAACTGGATGACGCGGCTGCTGCCGCGCGGCGTGCGCTACGAAGGCCGTGTCCACGAACAGGCGGTCTCGGACCTGCCGCGCATCAATATCAACATCCATGTTGGCCATGACGGCTATCTGGAGGCGCATGTCGAGCGCAAGAAGGACCGCAACCGCCCCCTGCTGCTCGCCGATCTCGCCGAGCGGCCGGACGACCCCTACATCACCTATCAGCTCGGCAAGGATTGCGAGCTGCACGGCGACATGGACGCCGCCGCCGAGCGCTACGAGCAATCGTACAAGGGCACCGGGCCCGACGCCAATTGGCGGCACGGGCTGATCATCCGCTTGCTGCGCAGCCTCAACAAGACCGGCAAGCGCGAAAAGGCGCTGGCGATCGCCGATGCCGAAATGCCGCACTGGCAGGAATCGCCCGATTTCTTCTTCGTGGTCGGCAATCTGCTGCTCGATGAGGCGATCGAGGACCCGGCGCAGGCGGTGGAGCAATGGCTGCCGCTCGCCGCCGGCTGCTGGGAGCGCTGCCTGCAGATTGGCGAACGGCCCGATCTGGAGGGCAGCCTGCAAGGATGCGGCAGCCACCTTGCCAGGCATAACCTCACCGCGGTGCACACCCAGATGGCGCTGCACGCCGCACAGAGCGAGCTTGCGCGGATCGTTCAATAAGTTCCGCCGCTTTGATCGATTTTCTGATTGGCACTGGTCGAGTTTAGTCGTTTCACCGACTCCGCGACCGCGCCTAGCCTCCGCGAAATCCAAAGAGCGCGAGAGGATTACAGGCATGAACGCAGAGACGGAAACCAAGGGTGGCTGCCCGATCCATGGCGGCGGCATCCGCGCGTTGCTGGGACGGACCAACAAGGATTGGTGGCCGGAGATGCTGGCGACCGAGATCCTCAATCCCAATGGCGCATCGAACCCGATGGGCAAGGATTTCGATTACGCCGAAGCGTTCAAGGCACTCGACTACCGGGCGCTAAAGGCCGATCTGACCGCGCTGATGACCGACAGCCAGCCCTGGTGGCCGGCCGATTACGGGCATTACGGCCCGTTCTTCGTCCGCATGGCCTGGCACGCCGCCGGCACCTATCGCACCGCCGATGGCCGCGGCGGCGCAAACAGCGGGCAGCAGCGCTTCGCGCCGCTCGACAGTTGGCCGGACAATGGCAATCTCGACAAGGCGCGCCGCCTGTTGTGGCCGATCAAGCAGAAATACGGCAAGCATATCAGCTGGGCCGACCTGTTCATCCTCGCCGGCAATGTCGCGATCGAATCGATGGGCGGGCCGGTATTCGGCTTCGGCGGCGGCCGCGCCGACGTGTTCGAGCCCGAGCGCGACATCTATTGGGGCTCGGAAGACAAATGGGTCAACCAGGGCGTCCAGACCCGCATCGCTCCCGAACACGGCATGCACGAGCTCGAAGGCCCGCTGGCCGCGATCCAGATGGGCCTGATCTACGTCAATCCCGAAGGCCCGCAGGGCAATCCGCATGACGATGCCGGCATGGCGCGCGACATGAAGGAAACCTTCGCGCGCATGGCGATGAACGCCGAGGAGACCGTCGCGCTGACCGCCGGTGGCCATACCTTCGGCAAGGCGCATGGCAATGGCGACGCCTCGCTGCTCGGCGCCGCGCCCTCCAGCGCCGATCTCGCCGCGCAGGGTTTCGGCTGGGTCAGCGGCCATGAGAGCGGCGGTATCGGCGAGCATACCGTCACCAGCGGCATCGAAGGGGCCTGGACCAACACGCCGGACAAATGGACCGAGAATTATTTCCGCCTGTTGTTCGATTACGACTACGAGCTGGTCAAGTCGCCGGCGGGCGCCAACCAGTGGCAACCGATCGACCAGAAGGAGGAGGACATGGCGCCGGCGGCCTGGGACCCGAACCTCAAGGTTCCGACGATGATGACCACCGCCGACATGGCGCTGAAGCGCGACCCCGAATTCCGCGCGATCAGCGAGAGGTTCCGCAACGACCATGAGGCGTTCAAGGACGCATTCGCCCGCGCCTGGTTCAAGCTGACGCATCGCGATATGGGCCCGAAGGTCCGCTATCTCGGGCCGGAAGTCCCCGCCGAAGACCTGATCTGGCAGGATCCGATCCCCGCCGGAACCATGCCTTCGGACGCGGACGTCCAGGCGGTGAAAGCCAAGATCGCGGGCAGCGGCCTGACCGTCAGCCAGCTGGTCAAGACCGCCTGGGCCTCGGCCAGCACCTACCGCAAGTCGGACCATCGCGGCGGCGCCAACGGCGCGCGCGTGGCGCTGGCGCCGCAGAAGGATTGGGAAGTCAACGAGCCGGCGATGCTCGCCAAGGTGATCGACACGCTCAACGGCCTGCGCGGCTCGATGAGCCTTGCTGACGCGATCGTGCTCGGCGGCGTGGTCGGCCTCGAAAAGGCGGGTGCCAGGAATGTGCCCTTCACCGGCGGCCGCGGCGACGCGACGGCGGAACAGACCGACGCCGAGAGCTTCGCGGTGATGGAGCCCGAGGCCGATGCCTTCCGCAACTATGTCGGCAAGAAGAAGCTGGCGGTGAAGGTCGAGGAGATGATGCTGGATCGTGCATCATTGCTTGGCCTGTCGGTGCCGGAGATGACGGTGCTGATCGGCGGCCTGCGCGTGCTCGGCGCCAATCACGGCGAGCGCGGCCATGGCCATTTCACCAAGCGGCCGGGCCAGCTGACCAACGACTTCTTCGTCAACCTCTACGACATGACCAATGTCTGGAAAGCGACGGACGAGGACGGCGCGGAATATGTCGCGACCGACCGCAAGGACGGGGGCGAGAAATGGCGCGCGACCCGGGCCGACCTGATCTTCGGCTCGAATGCCGAACTGCGCGCGGTCGGCGAGGTCTATGCCGAGAACGGGCATGAGGAGAAGTTCGTCAACGACTTCGTTGCGGCGTGGACCAAGGTGATGAACGCCGATCGCTTCGATCTGGCGTAATGCGACTACCTTCCCTCTCCCTTGATGGGAGAGGGAGGGGCCCGCTGCCGAAGGCAGTGGGAGGGTGAGCTCTCCTCATAGGACTGCCCAATGAGGATAGCTCACCCCCACCCAACCTCCATCAAGGGGGGAGGGGCTAAAAAGGGAGAGGAAGGCGATGCGGCGTGCCGACGTCGATCTGCTGGACCCGCGCCGCGCCTATTGGGTGCCGAGCGTCGTCGCGCCCTGCCGTGACTGGCCCGCCGCGCCGGGCTGTTTTCGCGGCGCCCGCTTCCTCGTCGATCGCCACACGCTGCGCGCCAACCGCAGCGATTTCGCCGCCTTCGCCAGCAAGGCCAGTTGCATGCGCTGGATGATGCGGCATCGATTGGCGCTCAACGCCGCCCTGCCCGAAGCGCGCGTCGACGCGGTTCGGCTGGATCGGTGGTTGCTGGGACTGGATTGAATGCGCGACCGTGCCGCGCTGGCGGCCATCCTTTCTTCGTCACCCCGGACTTGTTCGTCACGTATCCCGCTTGAGCATGTATCCTCCTCGGCTCCCCGGCGTAGGTCGGGGCCCAGGTGGAGAGGTCGCGGTAACGAAGCGTGGCGCTTGCCAATGCTCGTTTCCCAACTGGGCCCCGGCCTGCGCCGGGGAACCGTCCATGTTCTAGCGGGATGAGCACCGATTTGTTTCGGGTGTCACCAAGCGGCTTGGTATGGAGCAAGCATTGTTTGGCTTCACGCGGTCGGCATTGTGGTTCCCGGGAAAAGCCCGGGATGACGATGGGGCTGGTATTCGATGTTGAGCCATCCTCTTGCAATGTAGGATTTCGCCTGCTTGGGCTCGGCCGCTCGGCGCTCCCGACCGCTCTTTGAAATCGTCACTTCAGAAACCCCCATGGTCACCGCGACCATTGGGACCATTCGCGCCGCGCGGCACCCGTTCCTGGTGTCACCTTCGTGATCTTTGGTAGCCTGACGCCGCGCCCGCCCAAGGAAAAACCCGCCCGGATTGCGTCCGGGCGGGTTTTCTCATTTTCGGCCCGCCGCGGCAAAGCCGCGTCGGTCGGTGCCGGGCACCGCCTACCCCGCCACATGCCCCGCCAGCGCCGCGAGCAGCAGCAGCGCGACGATGTTGGTGATCTTGATCATCGGATTGACGGCCGGACCGGCGGTGTCCTTGTAGGGATCGCCGACCGTGTCGCCGGTCACCGCGGCCTTATGGGCTTCCGAGCCCTTGCCGCCGTGATTGCCGTCTTCGATATACTTCTTGGCATTGTCCCATGCGCCGCCGCCCGAGGTCATCGAGATGGCCACGAACAGACCCGAGACGATCACGCCCAGCAGCATCGCGCCCAGCGCCGCAAAGCCTTCGCTCTGGCCGGCGACGTAGGTGATGATGAAGTAGACCGCGATCGGGCTCAGCACCGGCAGCAGCGAGGGGACGATCATTTCCTTGATCGCCGCCTTGGTGACGATGTCGACCGTGCGGGCATAGTTGGGACGGCTGGAGCCTTCCATGATGCCCGGGTTCTCGCGGAACTGGGTGCGGACGTCCTCGACCACCGAACCGGCGGCGCGGCCCACGGCGGTCATGCCGAACGCGCCGAACAGATAGGGCAGCAAGGCACCCAGCAGCAGCCCGACGATGATGTACGGATTGCTGAGCTGGAAATCGACCGGCACGTCAGGGAAGAATTCCTTGAGGTCGGTCGTATAGGCGCCGAACAGCACCAGCGCGGCGAGCGCGGCCGAGCCGATGGCATAGCCCTTGGTCACGGCCTTGGTGGTGTTGCCCACCGCGTCGAGCGCGTCGGTCTTGTGACGGACATCGTCGGGCAGGCCAGCCATTTCGGCGATGCCGCCGGCATTGTCGGTGACCGGACCATAAGCGTCCAATGCGACGACCATGCCAGCGAGTGCGAGCAGCGAGGTCGCGGCGAAGGCGACGCCGATGATGCCGGCGATCTGGAACGCCGCGATCACCGCGACGACGATCACCAGCGTCGGCAGCGCGGTCGATTCAAGGCTGATGGCCAGGCCCTGGATGACGTTGGTGCCGTGGCCGGTCTCCGATGCCTTGGCGATCGACTTGACCGGGCGATAGTTGGTGCCGGTGTAGTATTCCGTGATCCAGACGAGGAGCCCGGTGACGGCGAGGCCGATCATCATGCACAGGAACAGGCTCATGCCCGTGAATTCCTTGCCGGTGAGCGTGGCGATATCGCCGGTGCCGGCGATGACGGCGGTGGGATCGACCGGCAGCGCGCCGACGACGGTGTTCATGTCGCCGAGGAACTGGCCGGTGAGCGTGTAGCTCGTGGCCACATAGATTGCCGGGATCGAGAGGATCGCGGTGGTCCAGAAGCCCTTGTACAGCGCGCCCATGATCGACTGGCTGCCGCCGAGGCGGACCATATAGGTGCCGATGATCGAGGTGATGATGCACACGCCGCCGACGATCAGCGGCAGCGCCATCAGCTTCATCAGCGCCTCGGCGCCGACGCCCGCGAGGAGCAGCGCGATCGAGACCATGGTGAGGCCGAGAGTGACGACATAGGTTTCGAACAGATCGGCGGCCATGCCGGCGCAGTCGCCGACATTGTCGCCGACGTTATCGGCGATCACGGCCGGATTGCGGGGATCGTCCTCGGGGATACCGGCTTCGACCTTGCCGACGAGATCGGCGCCGACGTCAGCGGCCTTGGTGAAGATGCCGCCGCCGAGACGCGCGAAGATCGAGATCAGCGAGGCGCCGAAGGCGAGCGCGGTGAGCGCGGCGATGATCTCGCGGCGGTCCGCCAGCTCGCCCAGGTTCAGCCCGGCGAAGTGGATGAGATAGCCGAAGATGCCGGCGATCGAGAGCAGGCCGAGACCCGCCACCAGCATGCCGGTGATCGCGCCCGAGCGGAACGCCAGCGTCAACCCGCCCTGCAGCGAGCCGCGCGCGGCCTCCGCGGTGCGGACATTGGCGCGCACCGAGATGTGCATGCCGACGAACCCGGCGATGCCGGAAAGCACCGCGCCGATCACGAAGCACAGGGTCGATAGCGTGCCGAGGGTGAAGAACATGATGACGGCGACGATCGCGCCGACGATGGCGATGGTGAGATATTGCCGGCCGAGATAGGCCTTCGCGCCTTCCTGGATGGCGGCGGCGATACTTTGCATCTTTTCGTTGCCGGCAGGCGCGCTGAGCACCTGCTGGGCAGTCAGGATGCCATAGAGTACGGCGATCAGGCCGCATGCTATGGCGATGTAGACGATCGTCATGGTGATGAAGTCCTTCCCCTAGAACTTTTGGAGACGCCTCTTCCGGTCTTGGCGCCGGATTTCGAGAGCAGGGGTGGAGGTATAAGCAGGCTTCGGGCGAGCGCAAGCGCGCTCAGCGGTGTTCGTAGCCCAAGTCTCCGGTCGGAGGCATCCCATCGAGCAGCAGCGGTGCGGGGCCAGGCGCGAGAACGTGGCCGATGCAGGTCGCGTCGATCGGCGGGTCGAAGGATTCGGGGGCGGTGAACAGCAGCTCGTAATCGTCGCCCCAGCCTAGCGCTTCCAGCTCGCGGAGATCACAGGCGCCAGGGGAAAACGGCACGCGATCCTGCTGGATGGCCAAGGTGCAATTGCTGGCCACGGCAATCCTGCTGGCGTCCAGCAGCAGGCCATCCGACACATCCATCATGGCATGAACATGCGGTGCCAGAGCGCGGCCTTCGTACAGGCGAGGAACCGGGCGGAGGTAACGGCTCGTGTCGCCGTAGACGGCTTCCTCCTCGGGAAGGTCAGCGGCTTGGTCGCGAAGCGTTTGATATCCGATCATCGCCGCGCCGATGCTGCCGGTCAGCCAGATCAGATCGCCGACCTTAGCGCCATTCCGTGTCGGGATCGGGCCGGTCGCGCGGCCGATGGCGGTGCAGCCGAATACCGCGGGGCTGGTCGCGATGGTGTCACCGCCAAGCAAGGGGACTTTGTAGGTTTCGAGAATGTCGCGCAGCCCCTCGATGAAGCGCTCGTCGCTCAGCGTCGCGCCGATCAGCACGCCGATCGGCTCGGCACCCTTGGCGGCGAGGTCGGACAGGTTCACCGCCACCAGCTTCCAGGCGATATCGGCGGGATCGGTGCCGGGAAGATAATGCACGCCCTCGGCGATGGCATCGTGGGTGAGGACCAGCGTCTCGCCGCCGATGGTCAGCGTCGCGGTGTCGTCGAGCAGGCCGTGCGCGCCCGGATGGAGCGGCAGGGTGCGCAGCGCGGCAATGAAATCGGCTTCGTTCAATCGATCCTCCCCGGCACGGGGAGTGTTCGAGCTTTGGCCTGCCCCCGGCAGGCCAAGATCGCGTGCGGGGCACGCGATCTCGCTTGAACACAGTGCGAAGCACTGACGGAGGGGGCTCTCCACGCAGCGATGCGCTCGCGGCACGCCCCCTCCACCAGCCTGCGGCTGGTCCCCCTCCCCGTACCGGGGAGGATCGGAATCAGGAGCGCACATCCTTGGCGATCGCATCCAAAAGGCCGTTGACGAAGCCCTTTTCGCGGCGGTCGTAGAATGCGTCGGTGACGTCGAGATATTCGCTGATCACCGCGCCGACCGGCACGTCCTTGCGCGCCATCAGCTCATAGGCGCCGGCGCGCAGGATCTGGCGCATCGGCTTGTCGAGCCGGTCGAGCGACCAGTCGGACGAGAGCTTCGAGGAGATGACGCCGTCGATCTCGTCGCGGCGCGCGTCGACGCCCTTCACGATATCGTCGAAGAAGGCGGCGTCGGCGTCGGCATATTCGACGTCCTCGATGGTCGCGCCGAGGCGGTGCTGGTGAAATTCGTGGAGCAGGGCGGTGATCGGCGTGTTTTCCATCTCGCGCTGGTAAAGCGCCTGGACGGCGGCGAGGCGCGCGGCGGCGCGGGCCTTGGAACGGGTCTTTGCGGTAGGACTAGGCATAAGCGGGGCAGATAGGTAGCTTTGCGCGATATGGCAAAGCGTCTTGCGTTCTTCTCGCTTCTCGCGGCGTTCTGGGGAATGTCCGATGCCCGCGCCTGCTCGATTCTCGTAGATCACGAACCAACCTTTGCGGAGCGGCGCGCATCCGCGGAAAAGACCGTGGCTGAGGCCAGCGTCATTCTGGACGGCGAGGTAGTCGAGGCCGGTGTCGATGGCGGCGCGCCAGCCAGGATCCGCGTGATCCGGGTGTTCAAGGGAACGCCGGAGCCATTCATCCATGTCTTCGGCGATAGCGGGGCCTGCGACCTCAACTTCGAGCGCGTGGGGGAACGATGGCGCTTCGTGCTGTTCGGCACTGCTGACCGCTATCGTAGCTGGGTGGATTATTCGAACGCGCGCGCGATCGACCGGGTGTTGAAGTCGGACCGGCGCAAGGACTGGCCGCTCAATACCGAAGAGGTTCGCTGAACCCGGCTCGCTAGGCGCGTGGCCAAATCCTGAGCGGGGGGCGGGCAGCATAGTCGCGGCTGCCCGCGTCGCCCTTCTGGATTTCGATGATATGCTCCTGGTTGAACGGTACTTCGGCGCCCAGCCAGAAATCGTCATTCTCATCGATCTCGGGCTCGTTATCGAGCAAGCCGAAATAGGTGTCGCCAGCGACTTCGCGGACCACGACCCACATCCGCTCGACCAACGGCGCGTCGTCATCGTCGGTCGCGACGAGGAAGATCAGCTTGGCGAAATCGCCGACCGCGAGGCTGGTGCGCGCCGCCTCGTTGGGGATCGGGAAACTCTCAGGGTGGAGCAGGTGCCGCTCGACCCCGCTTTCCAGGCACCAGCCATCGTCGTGAAGATCGGGCACGCGCATCACTTGCCCCTGAGCCGGATCGCGACCGAGCGGGCGTGCGCGGGGAGCCCCTCGGCATGGGCGAGGGCGACGGCGGCGGGGCCGATCGCGGCGAGGCCGGGCTCGTCCAATTGCAGGAAGCTGGTGCGCTTCATGAAATCGAGGACGGACAGGCCGGAGGCGAAGCGCGCGCGGCGGCCGGTGGGGAGGACATGGTTGGGGCCCGCGACATAGTCGCCGATCGCCTCGGGCGTGTGGCGGCCGAGGAACACCGAGCCGGCGTGGCGGACCTGCTCGAACAGCGCTTCGGCGTCGTCGCAGGCGAGTTCGAGATGCTCGGGGGCGAGGCGGTCGCACAGCGGGATCGCATCGGCGAGGGCGGCGACGACGATGATCGCGCCGTTTGCATCCCAGCTGGCGCGCGCGGTCTCGGCGGTGGCGAGCCCGGCGATCTGCCTGTCGACCGCTTCGGCGACCTTGTCCGCGAAACCGGCGTCGTCCGTGAACAGGATCGACTGGCTCGTCGGGTCGTGCTCGGCCTGGCTGAGCAGGTCGGCGGCGATCCATTCGGGATCGTTCTGGCCATCGGCGACGACGACGATCTCGCTGGGGCCGGCGACCATGTCGATCCCGACCACGCCGTAGAGCTGGCGCTTGGCTTCGGCGACCCAGGCGTTGCCGGGGCCGGTGATGACGTCGACGGGTGCGATCCGGTCGGTGCCATAGGCCAGCGCCGCGATCGCCTGGGCGCCGCCGATCCGCCAGATCTCGTCGACCCCGGCGAGATGCGCGGCGGCGAGGACCAGCGGATTGACCTCGCCGTTCGGGGTCGGCGTGACCATGATCAGGCGTTCGACGCCGGCAGCGCGGGCAGGGAGCGCGTTCATCAGCACCGAGCTGGGATAGGCGGCGCGGCCGCCCGGGACGTAGACGCCTGCCGAGTCCACCGGACGCCAGCGGGCGCCCAAGCGAATACCCTGCGCGTCCATATCGTCGCTGTCGGCGGGGCGCTGCTTGGCGTGATAGGCGGCGATGCGTTCGGCGGCGAGTTCGAGCGCGGCGCGAAGGTCGGGGGTGAGGCCTTCCCACGCCTGCAGGCATTCGGCGCGGTCGATGCGCCAGCCGGTCGCGTCGAGGTCGTGCTTGTCGAACAGGCGGGTGAGATCGCGGACGGCGGCATCGCCTTCGTCGCGGACGCGCTTGATGATGTGGGTGACGTTGCGGGCGACGTCCTCATCGGCTTCGCGGCGGGCGTTGACGAGGGCGGTGAAGGCGCGGCCGAAGCCGAGTTGGGTGGTGTCGAGGCGGATCACGCGACTGCCTTGCGGAAGGCATCGACCAAAGGCACGACCTCGCCGGCGCGCATCTTGAAGGCGGCGCGGTTGACGATCAGGCGCGAGGTGACTTCGGCGATGACCTCGACCTCGACAAGGCCGTTCTCCTTGAGGGTGCGGCCCGAGGAGACGAGATCGACGATGCGCGGCGCCAGGCCCAGCACCGGGGCCAGCTCCATCGCGCCGTTCAGCTTCACGCATTCGGCCTGGACGCCGCGCGCCTCGAAATGGGCGCGGGTGATGTGCGGATATTTGGTGGCGATGCGTACATGGCTCCAGCCGCGCGGATCGTCCTCGCTCGCCATGTCGGCGGGCTCGGCGACCGAGATGCGGCAATGGCCGATGCCGAGATCGACGGGCGCGTAGAGCTCCGAATAGGCGAACTCGGCGAGCACGTCCGATCCGACGATGCCGAGCTGGGCGGCGCCGTGCGCGACGAAGGTGGCGACGTCGAAGGCGCGGACGCGGATCAGGTCGATCGCCGGGGTGTTGGTCTTGAAGCGCAGCGCCCGGCTGTTCTCGTCCGCGAACGCCGGTTCGGGGATGATTCCGACATGCGCGAGCAGCGGCAGGCATTCTTCGAGAATGCGCCCTTTCGGTACGGCGAGGATCAAAGGCTCGGTCATGGAGAGCGGGGCTTTACTTGGGGGGGCGCTGCGGCGCAACAAGCGCGGCATGTCGGATGAAGCAGCCAACCGCGAAGCCTATCGGCTCCAGCACCATTATTGCACGGCGATGGGCGCGCCGATCACCGCGCGAATCTGCCTGGCGCTCGCCGATTGCCTGAGCCGCGACAGCCGTACCGGCGCGCGGGCGCTCGACTGGGAAGGCGAGCCGACCAAGGCGGCGCTCCCCTTGCGCACGGTGGGCGGACTGCATTCGCTGGCGTTGCGCGGCGTGGCGCTGGTGGATGTGTTCGACGGCACGATCACCGATCCGGAAGCGGTGAAGGCGGCGCTGTCAGCGGCGTTGAGCGCGCATGACGGCGAGCTCTATCCCTGGCTCGATGGTCCGCCGCAGACCAACGAGGCCGGGCGTTCGGGCGCGTTGATGTGCGGGCTCATCGAAGTGTCGCGGCGCTTCGGTCAGCCGCTGGAGATATTGGAGATCGGATCGAGCGCTGGGCTGAACCTGTTGATCGACCGCTACCGATTCGATCTCGGCGGGACGACCGTTGGACCGGAGGATGCGCCGGTGACGATCCGTCCGGAGTGGCGGGGTCCGGTGCCGCCGCGGGTGCCGGTGCGCTTTGCCAGCGTGCGCGGATGCGATCAGGCGATCGTCGATGTCCGCGACGCGGCGGCTGCCGAGCGGCTGCGCGCCTATGTCTGGGCCGACAACCCCGAGCGGCAGGCGCGGATGACCGGGGCGATCGCGATGATCGCGGCCCAGCCGGTGCAACTGGAGGAGGCCGACGCCGCCGAGTGGCTGGAGGCGCGGCTGGCCGAACCCCAGGCCGAGGGCGTGACGCGGGTGCTGATGCATTCGGTGGTGTGGCAATATCTGCCGGCGCAGACGCAGGCCAAGATCACCGGGATGATGGAAGAAGCGGGCGCCGCAGCGACTGCCGACAAGCCGCTCGCCTGGGTGGAGATGGAGCCGGACCGGACGCTGCACCGGCAGGAAGTGCGGGTGCGGACCTGGCCCGATGGCGCGCCCGGGGTGATGGTCGCCGCCTCGCAGGCACATGGGGCTTGGGTGGAGGGCTGGACCGCGAATATTGAGGAAGTTTAGTGTTTTCCGGGGGCTAAACATTCGCGAATGGTCCCAATGGTCGCAGTGACCATGGGCATTTTTGGACGACGATTTCAAAGAGCGGGCGGCAGTGCCGACGGCATCAGCCAAGCAGGCGAAATCCTACATTGCAAGGGCGGCGAACGGAGCCGCTCCTACCTGCGTCATCCCGGCGAAAGCCGGGACCCAGAGCCACGCAGCGCATCGCCGAGTAACCCTGGGCCCCGGCTTTCGCCGGGGTGACGATTAGCGTTTCGCCAGCCACTCCCGCATCGCCGCGGTGACCGGTTCGGGCTTTTCCCATGGCACGAAATGGCCGGCATCCTCGATCTTCACCAGCGTGAGATCAGGGACGTAATTGGGCAGCTCGGCAAGCTGGACCGGGCGCAGGGCGGTGTCCTTCATGCCCCAGATCACCAAGGTCGGCTGGGTGACGGGCGGGAAGGGCGCGTCGAGCCAGGCGGGCCGCTCGGGAGTCTCGCCCGGAGCGGGGACGATGACGCTGCTGCCGCGATACCAGTTGAGCATGCCGGTCATCGTGCCGGGCTGGCTCCACTCGTCGATATAGGCGTCGCGCTCGGGAGCAAGCGCTGCGGCGTCGGTATATTTGGCGAAGCTGGTGTCGAAAAAGGTGGGGATGCCCATCCGCGCGACGAACTGCTCGAAGTCGGGGTTACGGAAGGCGGTGATGTACTGGCTGGAGGCGCGCTGCTCGGCATCGTCGAACAGCGAGCGCTGGAAGACGAGCGGATGCGGCGCGTTGACGATGATCAGCCGCGCGATCCGCTGCGGGTGCTGCAGCGCCGCCATCCAGGCGATCGCCCCGCCCCAATCATGGCCTACAAGCGTGAACTGGCCGATGCCGAGATGATCGGCGAGCGCGAGCAGATCGGCGACGGGCTTGTCGGGGGAATAATTCTCGGTGCCCTCGGGCTTGGACGAGCGGGCGAAGCCGCGCTGATCGGGGGCGACGACATAGTGATCCTTGGCCAGCGCAGGGATCTGATGCCGCCAGGTGCGATGCGATTCGGGGAAGCCGTGGAGGAGGATGATCGGCGGATTGGCGGGGTCGCCGGCGATGGCGACGTCGAGCTCCACCCCGGAGGGCAATGCGATCCGCTGGAGGTCAAAGCCCATTTCCGTCTCCTGTTTTGCCGCGCTGCCGGGCATTTTGGAGAGGGTAGGAGGCGGGTCTCGGCTTTGCAAATGGCCAGTGCCGCTATCGGCGGATGGTTGCCCGCGCATGTAGCGTGGCGATCAGGACGGTCGAATAATAGCTGATGATCGTCAGCATGAAGAGGACCATAGCCTGGATTATCGGCCCGCCCAGCGTGCTGTCGAAGCCGGTGACGTCGCCGGTCATCGCCAGGATCAGCGCGGCACCCTGACCGATCATCAGATAGGCCAGCGGCAGCATCAGCAGGTGCAGAATCCACGCTCTGCGCACATGCCTGGACAACCGCCAAAACAGAACGGAAAGGGCGATGGGGCCGAACGTCGCAATTAGCCAGCCGCAAATGGCCCCGGCTTGCTGCCATACCGACATCTTCTGCACATGGGTGTAAACCCAGGCGGCGCCCAATGCGACGTCGAGGAACAGCATCGTCGTGACAATCACCGCCACCAGCGCGAATATCTCGTAGCGGTTAAGCCGAAAGCGCATGCGTAAAATCATAGCGTAACCAGCCGCTTCCGCCAGCACGCAAGTCGAGGTCACCGAAGCTCCGGCTCAGGGGTGGGCGTGGCGAGGAAACCTGCCCCTGGTGCGGCTGGTCAAATGGTAGCGAAAGCAACGGTCGCAGCGATAGGGGTGAAGGGCCGCGCCATCGCGGATTGCCGCCCGCGCTTCGGCTTCGGACGCGAAGCGCTGTTTGCGGGCGCAGCGCTGGCGCGGGTGCTAGGGATAGCTCACCGTCAGCGGCACTTCGGGGATCGGGATGAATTCCTTGTCGTCGTCCGGCACCTTGGGGAAGGCGCCGGCCTTCCAGTCGGCCTTGGCCTGGTTGATGCGGTCGCGGCTGGAGGAGACGAAGTTCCACCAGACATGGCGGGGCGTCTTGAACGCTTCGCCGCCGCACAGGGCGATGCGGGCGCCGGTATCGGAGCGCAGCGTCGCGGCGATGCCGGGGCGAAGGACGTAGAGGGTCATCGGCTCCAGCGTCATGCCGTCGAGCGTGGCTTCGCCGGTGGCGAGGTAGACGGCGCGCTCGTCTGCCGAAGGATCGATCGGGATGTTGCCGCCGGCATCGAGGGCGATGTCGGCATAGATGGTCTGCGCATAGGTGGTGGTCGGGGCCGAGGCACCCCACAGATCGCCCATGATGATCCGGGCGGTGGCGCCTTCGCCCTCGACCACCGGCAGCTGTGCGGCGGCGACATGCTCGAAGGCGGGATCGACTTCCTCATATTTCTCTGGGAGGGCGAGCCAGGTCTGGAGGCCGGACAGTTCGGGGCCTTTCGCGCGCTCGGCCGATGGCGAGCGCTCGGAATGGACGATGCCCTTGCCGGCGGTCATCAGATTGACCGCGCCGGGTTCGATCGTCGCGAAGGTGCCGAGGCTGTCGCGGTGGTCGATCGCCCCGGCATAGAGATAGGTGACGGTGGCGAGGTTGATGTGCGGATGCGGGCGCACATCGATGCCGGTGCCGACATCCAGCCGAGCCGGGCCCATCTGATCGAAGAAGATGAAGGGACCGACCATCGTGCGCGGGCGCGAGGGCAGGGTGCGGTGGACCTTGAAGCCGCCCAGATCATGGGTGACCGGCTCGATGGTCTGGAGGATCAGGCTTTCGTTCATGGTGCCAAGGTAGCGCGCATTCGTGCGGCGGCAATCGCCGGTACGGAAACGATCCTATTCTCCGGGTGCTCTGGCCTTGATCGCCAGCGCGTGGATGCGCTGCCGGAGCAGATCGGCGAGGGCGTGGTTGACCATCCGCTGGCGGGCGACGCGCGACTGGCCGGCAAAGGCCGCGCTTTCGACGATTACCGTCCAGTGCGATTCGCCCGAGCCGTCATCGCCCATATGGCCGGCATGATGATGACTGTCGTTGATCACCTCGAGCTGCGACGGAGCGAGGGCGGCGGTGAGACGGGCATGGATGATTTCGGCGAGCGGCGCGGTGGCGGGCAGGGTCATGCCGCCTATATAGGGCGATTGTTCGAGGGAGTCGCGTGGCCGATAGCCAGCCCAGAAAAGACCGGCCGAATTCTCGTTTCCACGGCCGCGTGGAGGCGCCCGGGCGGCTGTGCGCCGAGCCGGGATGCACCGAGCCGGGCGAGTTTCGCGCGCCGCTGATCGAAGGCGCGCAGAGCGGGCGCGACGGGCCGCCCGAGTTTCGCTGGCTGTGCCTCGAGCATGTCCGCGAATTCAATTCGGGCTATAATTTCTTCCGCGGGATGAGCGCCGACGAGATCCATGACGCGCAGCGGCCGCTCGCCGGCTGGGAGCGCGAGACGCGGGCCTTTTCGGGCAATGGCGGCGCCGACCGGCCGCCGCGCTGGGCCGATTTCAGCGATCCGCTGGATGCGATCGGCGCGCGCTTCAGGCAGCGCATGCAGGATCAGGCCGCGCGCAAGGACGGCAAGCCGCTATCGGGCCGCGACCGCGAGGCGCTGCGCGCACTGGCGCTGGATGTGGATGCCGACCGGACGATGCTCAGGCGGCGCTATTCGGATCTGGTGCGGCGATATCATCCCGACCGGAATGGCGGGGATCGCTCACACGAGGCCAAGTTGCAGGCGGTGATCGAGGCGTATCAGGTGCTGAAATCGTCGCCGGCGTTTGCTTGACTCGCTCTTCGTCACCCCGGACTCGTTCCGGGGTCCACCGTGCCGCCAGAGCGAAGCTGGAGCCTCTAGCGCTACACCAAGTGGCCTGGTGGATCCCGGAACAAGTCCGGGATGACGGTTTGGAGTAAGCCCTTCGCTTCTACCTCTTGCCGGCAATCCGCTTGGCGACGGCTTCCTATTGCATCAGCCCGCCGGCCATGCCGTCGCTCGCCTTGATCATCCGGTAGTCCATGCCGCCTGGAGGGGCTTCGGCGTCGATGTCCCAGCCGACCACGCCGTTGTAAAAGGCCTTGGCCGCCGTGATGTCGCCTGTCAGCAATTCGTACCAGATGAAGCTGCCATGCGCGTTTTCCATCGTACGCCCCTTCAGCCGTTCCGGGTGTCGAGGATCGGCTTGAAGCCGCCCCACATCATGCGCTTGCCATCGAAGACCGGCTCGGGCTGGTTCTGCATCCGTTCGTCTTCCATGAGCTTGCCCCAGCCGGCGTCGCGCGTGGCCTTGTCGGGCCATTCGACCCAGGAATAGACCACGCTCTCGTCGGGCTTTTTGAGCGTGGCGCGGTTATAGTCGGTGAGCTTGCCGTCGGGCGTCTCATCGCTCCAGCCTTCGACGACGCGCAGGGCACCGAATTCCTGGAACATGCCGGATACCCTTTCAGCCATTTCGCGATATGCATCCTTCTTGTCGGTCGGTACCGGGATCAGATAGCCGTCGACATAGCCGGGGGCGGTGGCGGTGCCGGTATCGACGATCGCTTCGAAGCCCGAATAGATCATCCGCCCGGCGTCGAACGGCATGTCCTTGGCCATCTCGGCCATCGCCGGGTCGCTCATCATCTTTTCGTTGGCGGCGTCGCGCGCGGCCTTGTCGGGATATTCGAGCCAGCTGAACAGCACGGTCTCGCCGTCTTCGAGATTCACCGATTTCTTTAGGTCGTTGACCTTGCCGTCGGGGACATCATCGCCCCAGGTCTCGACGAAGCGGGTGGCGCCGAGGCGCTCGAACAGCGGCGCCGCGCTTTGGGCGTGCTTGAGATATTCGTCCTTGTTGGCGCTGGGGACGGGGGTCAGGAATCCTTCGACATAGGTCATCGATTCTCTCCTCGGATTTTCGGCTTCAGCCGGCGATCGCGGCCTCGATCGCGGCGACGTCGATCTTCTTCATCTTCATCATCGCCTCGTGCGCGCGGCGGGCGGCGTCCCTGTCGGGATTGGTCATCGACTCCAGCAGGACGCGCGGCGTGATCTGCCAGCTATAGCCCCATTTATCCTTGCACCAGCCACACACCGATTCCTGACCGCCATTGCCGGTGATCGCGTTCCATAGCCGGTCGGTCTCGGCCTGGTCCTCGGTGACGATCATGAACGAGACGCTCTCGTTTGGCTTGAACATGTCGCCGCCGTTGAGCGCCGAATATTTGCGGCCATCGAGGGTGAAGTCGATGACGAGGACATCCCCTTCCTTGCCGCTGGGATTGTCGCCGGGCGAGCGGATGACCCGGTCGACATGGCTGTCGGGCAGGCCCAGCGAGCAATAGAAGTTGGCGGCTTCCTCGCCGACATGGTCGAACCAGAGGACGGTGGTGATCTTATCGGCCATTTTCTCTCTCCTGTGTCTTGGTTTTAGGCCGGTTCGTGGGCCGGGCCATCGGGGAAGGCGGCCATCGCCGCTTCCATGTCCATGAACATCGGCTCGAACATGTGGCCGTCCGGATCCTCGAAGGTGCGGCCATACATGAAGCCCATATCCTGCACCGGGCGCACATCGGCGCGCCCGCCTGCTGCGGCGGCCCGTTCGTTGATCGCGTCGACCGCCTCGCGGCTGTCGCGCGAGATGCAGATCAGCACCTCGGTGGCGGCATGCGAATCGGCGATCGTCTTGTCGGTGAAGGTCTGGAAGAAGTCGCGGTGCAGGATCATCACCGTGATCGTGTCCGACAATTGCATGGCCGAGGCCATTTCATTGCTGAAGCGGTCATCCCGGGTGAAGCCGATCGCCTCGTAGAAGGCGGTGGATCGGGCGACATCGGCAACCGGCAGGTTCACGAAAATCATCTGGGGGGCGGACATCTTGTTCTCTCCTTGCGAATCATTATTTGCCTTTATTCGCCGGACTGGTTATAAAAAGCAACCATGAAGTTAAAAAAAGTGACCCAGACGGAAAATTCCTCCCGCAGCCGCTGGTATGACGATGCGTGCGGTACCGCGCTTGCGCTTGAACTGGTGGGGGAGCGCTGGTCGCTTCTGATCGTGCGCGAGCTGATGTTTGGCGGACGGCGGTTCGGGGAATTGAAAGCCGCGCTGCCGGGGATCAGCGCCAATATCCTGACGCAGCGGCTGGAGGGGCTGGAGGCGTCGAAGATCGTCGCCAGGCGCAAGCTGCCGCCGCCGGCATCGGTGCAGATCTATGAGCTGACGCCCTGGGGCTATGAGAGCGAACCCGCGATCCAGGAATTGGGCCGCTGGGCGGTGCGCAGCCATGATCACGATGTGACGCTGCCGCTATCCGCCGCCTCGATCATGATGTCGTTCCGGACCATGTACGCCCGCGAGCGGGCGCGGGAGCTGATCGGCAGGACGGTCTGCTTCGTCATGGGCCCGGAGCATTTCGTCGCGACGCTGAAGTCCGACGAGATCGCGATCCGCCGCGCCGACGAGGCGTGCGACGTCCGCTTCGAAACCGATCCGATGACGCTGGCTTCGGTGGTCTATGGCGGGCGGCCACTGGCCGATGCCGAAGCGGCGGGGGTGCTGGCGATCAGCGGCGATCGCGCGCTGGCCGAGCGTTATCCTTCGCTGTTCGTGTTGCCGGAGAAAATCTAGCGCCGGTTGCAGAAGCCCGGACGGCGATTCGCGTTCGAGCAGCCATCGCTGATCGCCTCGCGGAGATCGTCGCAGGTCATGTCGGCGGTGCAGCCGCGATCCCAGCGGCCGTTCACGACACGGCATTGCCTGACGAGATAGGCCGAGGCCGATCCGCCGACTTCGGCGGCGCAGCTCTGCTCGCCGCGGCGGCGGCGCGGACCCCAATTCTCATCGCGCCAGCCACCCTGATTCCAGTCGCGCGGCGGGCGGGGGTGGCGGGGGCGAACCTTGACTGGCGGGCGCGGTGCCGGGGTCCAGGTCGGGCGCGGTTCGGGGCGGGAATAACCCGAGAGGTAGCGGCGATAGGCGGTGGCGACGCAGGCCGCGTCCTCGCAGCGGTTGCGCTCGCTGAGCAATGCGATCTGCTGGCGCTGCATGACGCGTAGCGCGCCGCGCTCGGCACCCTGGCGGGCATTGGCCCATTCGGTGGCGAGCGTGCGATGCAGATAGCGCAGATTCTTGTTGTCGCAGACCAGCCACTCGCCGCGCCGCATCTGGCCGCGGCATTCGGGATCGGGCGCGATCCAGTCGAACGGCGGCTCGACGACCGGGCGCGGGCGATCGTGCGGCGGCGGCGGGGGTGGCGGCTCGCTCGCGCCCCAGTTGCACGATCCGAGCGAAGCGCTTGCCAGCGCAAGGAACAGCAGCTGCCTGATCATCGATTTCCTCTCGGGGCAGGGCGTTTCGATGACGTCATGATCTCACGAAAGCGAGGCAGTGGAAAGTGCGCTGTCGGTTCGTGCGACGAAGGATCGACGGACGGGACCATAGTTTCAGGCGATTCCACGCAACCAGCCGTTGCGGTCGCCTCTCTCACCCTCTAGGCGGCTGGTGCATGGCCGACATTCCCAACACCCAGCCCGACAGCCGCGACACCACCATCCTCGCCGCGCCCGACAAGATGATCTCGGTTCGCGAGCTGTTCGGCATCGACACCGACATGGAATGTCCCGCGTTCAGCGAGGCCGACGAGCGCGTGCCCGATCTCGATCCGGCCTATGTGTTCGACGGCGACACCACGCTGGCGATCCTGGCCGGCTTCGCGCACAATCGCCGGGTGATGGTCCAGGGCTATCACGGCACCGGCAAATCGACGCATATCGAGCAGGTCGCGGCGCGGCTCAACTGGCCGTGCATCCGTATCAATCTCGACGCGCATATCAGCCGCATCGATCTGATCGGCCGCGACGCGATCGTCCTCAAGGACGGCCAGCAGATCACCGAATTCCGCGAAGGGCTGCTGCCCTGGGCGTTGCAGACGCCGACGGCGCTGGTGTTCGACGAATATGATGCCGGCCGCCCCGACGTGATGTTCGTGATCCAGCGCGTGCTGGAGACCGAGGGCAAATTAACTCTGCTCGACCAGAATCGGGTGATCCGTCCCAATCCCTATTTCCGGCTGTTCGCGACCGCCAACACGGTGGGCCTGGGCGACACCAGCGGGCTCTATCACGGCACCCAGCAGATCAACCAGGGCCAGATGGACCGCTGGAACATCGTCGTCACGCTCAACTATCTGCCGGCCGCGGTCGAGGCGCAGATCGTGCTGGCCAAGTCGGGCGAATATGACCAGCCCGAGGGCAAGGCGACGGTCGAGAACATGGTCCGCGTCGCCGATCTGACCCGCAAGGGTTTCATCAACGGCGATATCTCGACCGTGATGAGCCCGCGCACGGTGATCACCTGGGCGCAGAACGCGCTGATCTTCAAGGATGTCGGCTTCGCGTTCCGCCTGTCGTTCCTCAACAAATGCGACGAAGCCGAGCGCGCGCAGGTGGCGGAATATTACCAGCGGGTGTTTGGGACCGACCTGCCCGAGAGCGTGGTCGCCAAGGCTTGAGCGAGGGCGGATCAGAGGACGATCCGCTCCACCCGAGCCGCTGGCGGAGCAATCCGGACGGGCCGATCACCGGCGATGAACTGGCGTATTTGAAGGACCTGATCCATTCGCGGATGGGCTTCGAGACCGAGCGCTTCAGTGCGGTGACGCCCGTCCCGCCGCCCGGCCGCTGGGGCCGTTTCAAGGCGTGGTTGCGGCGGAGATAGTCGTGCGCGCTCTTGCGATTGCCGACGCCGCCGCTCAATAGGCTCGCATGGCCGCCGACTCCCCGATCGAACAGTTGCGCAACGTGTTGGGCGGTGCCGCGCGTGCGCTTTCGGGCGAGGCGGAGGCGGAACTGAGCTTCACCGCCGACGCGCCGCGCCAGGACGGGCGCCAGATCAAGGTGCCGATGCCGTCGCGGACGCTTCCCGCCGAACAGGTGGCCGAGGCGCGGGGCTTCGCCGACAGCTTCGCGCTCAGGCTCAAGTATCACGACAATGGCCTGCATCTGAAGGGCGCGCCGAGCGAGCCGGTGGCGCGCGCGGTGTTCGACGCGGTCGAGACGGCGCGGATCGAAGCGCTGGGCGCGCGCGGCTATCGCGGCATCGCCGACAATCTCGACCATGCGCTGGAGATGCGGCTCAAGTCCGATCCGATCTCGCGCGCGCGGGGTAAGGACGAGGTGCCGCTGTCTACCGCGGTGCAGCTGATGGTGCGCGAGCGGCTGACCGGACGCGAGGCGCCGGCCAGCGCGGCGATGGGGATGGCGCTGGTCCGCGACTGGATCGAGGAGCGCGCCGGCGACGATCTCGACGCGCTGCGGCTGGCGATCGACGACCAGGGGGCGTTTGCCGGGTTGACCACCAAGCTGCTCCGCGATCTCGAGCTCGTCGAAGGCGACATGGTTCCCGACGAAGCCGATGAGGGCGGCGGCGAGGACGAAGGCACCGACGACCGCGACGAGCCCGGCGACGAAGAAGGCGAGGGCGAGGCTCAGCAGGGCGAGGGCCAGATGGAGGCGCGCGGCGAGCAGCGCGATACCGAGGCCGGCGAGGAGGGCGACCAGCAGGCCAGCGACGCGATGGACGATGGCGACGGCGATCCCGGCGACGAAGGCGAGGACGGCATGCTGCCGACGCGCCCGAACCGCCCGTGGAGCGATCTGCCGCCGCAATTCGAGTACAAGCCCTATACCCGGCAGTTCGACGAAGAGATCGCCGCGACCGAGCTGTGCGACCCCGAAGAGCTGGATCGCCTGCGCTCCTATCTCGACCAGCAACTGGTGCATCTGCAATCGGCGGTGACCAAGCTCGCCAACCGGCTCCAGCGGCGGCTGATGGCGCAGCAGAACCGCAGCTGGGACTTCGATCAGGAAGAGGGCATTCTCGACGCGGCGCGGCTGGCGCGGGTGATCGTCAATCCGATGCTGTCGCTCAGCTACAAGCATGAGCGCGACACCGAGTTCAAGGACACGGTCGTCACCCTGCTGATCGACAATAGTGGCTCGATGCGCGGACGGCCGATCTCGATCGCCGCGATCAGCGCCGACATCCTCGCCCGCACGCTGGAGCGGGTGGGGGTCAAGACCGAGATACTCGGCTTCACCACCCGCGCCTGGAAGGGCGGGCAGGCGCGCGAGAAATGGCTCGCCGATGGCCGCCCCCCCCAGCCCGGCCGGCTCAACGACGTGCGCCACATCCTCTACAAGCAGGCCGACGAGCCGTGGCGGCGGGCGAAGAAGTCGCTCGGGCTGATGATGCGCGAGGGGCTGCTCAAGGAGAATATCGACGGCGAGGCGCTGCTGTGGGCGCACCAGCGGCTGATCGGGCGGCCCGAGGACCGCAAGATATTGATGGTGATCTCGGATGGTGCGCCGGTCGACGATTCGACGCTGTCGGTGAATTCGGGGAGCTATCTGGAGCGGCATCTGCGGCAGGTGATCGCGTGGATCGAGAGCCGCTCGCCGGTCGAGCTGGTGGCGATCGGGATCGGACATGACGTGACGCGCTATTACAGCCGTGCGGTGACGATCATGGATGCCGAGCAGCTGGCCGGGACGATGGTCGAGCAGCTCGCGGCGCTGTTTGATAGCGAGTGAGCCGTTCTTTCTATCGTCATCTCGGCGAACGCCGGGCCCCAGAGCAAGGCGCGTGCCCTGTAACCCTGGGCCCCGGCGTTCGCCGGGGTGACGGACGTCGGGCGTGAACGTCGATCCGCCCGCGGGCGGCTTCCACGGTCCGGTCAAGCGTTCGGTGACGATCGCCGGGCACCAGACCTCGATCAGCCTGGAGCCGATCTTCTGGGAGGCGCTCGAAGCCGCCGCCGCGGAGCGCGCGCTGCCGCTCAACGCGCTGGTCGCGGCGATCGATCATGCCCGTATCTCGGGCGAAGACCCGCCCAATCTCGCCAGCGCGATCCGCACATGGCTGATGGACCTGCGGCATCGCTGACACATTTTGCGACAAATTTGCGAGTTACTCGCAATAACATTGACTCTGCGAACGCTTCGCAATAGCTGCCCCCGCAACGACCATACCGAAAAGGGGCTATCGTGATTCGTTCCAGTTCTGCCGTGCGCGGCTCTTCCGCATCCTTCCTCGCGCTCGCATGCGTCGGCTTCATCGCGTCGGCGCCCCTGGCGCATGCCAAGGCGCCCGATCCCGATGCGCGGGCAGGCGCCAGCGAGGACGACGATCAGGACCGCCCCGCGCAGGACCGCAACCAGATCGTCGTCACCGGCGAGCGCGTCGAGCAGGTCGGGCCGAAATCGACCGCGCCGCTGGTCAACACCCCCCGCTCGGTGGTCGTCCTGCCGGCGCAGGTGATCGAGCAGACCGGGTCGGCGAGCCTGTCCGAAGCGCTGCGCACCGTTCCCGGCATTACCTTCGGCGCCGCCGAGGGTGGCAACCCGATCGGCGACCGCCCTTTCATCCGCGGTTTTGACGGCCAGGGCTCGACCTTCGTCGATGGCGTGCGCGATATCGCCGCGCAGACCCGCGAAGTCTTCGCGACCGACCAGGTCCAGATCGTCCGCGGTTCGGATTCGACGCTGGGCGGGCGCGGCAGCGCCGGCGGCTCGATCAACATCATTTCCAAGCTGCCGGTCTCGGGCAATTTCGTCCGCGCCAATGCGAGCTACGGCACGGCGGACTACAAGCGCTTCACCGTCGACCTGAATCAGGAACTGGGACACAATATCGGCGTCCGCATCGCCGCGCTCTATCATGATCAGGATGTCGCCGGCCGCGACGCGATCTGGTCGCGCCGCTGGGGTGTCGCCCCGTCGCTCACGCTGGGCCTCGGCACCGATACCCGCCTGACGGCGGCCTATTATTACCTCGAGAGCCACGAACTGCCCGACAGCGGCATCCCGTTCCTCTATACACTCAACAATCACCCCGGCACCGGTGCGATCGAGACCGGTCCGGCGATTGGCCGCATCACCACCATCGGCGGCGTGACCGGTACGGTCGACCGCTCGACCTTCTATGGCCTGAAGGCCCGCGACTTCCGCGACGCGACGACCCATCAGGCATTGATGCGCGTCGAGCATGATTTCGGCGATGTGACGCTGCGCAACACCTCGCGCTACACGCACAACGACCAGAGCTATATCTTCCTGCTGCCGGACGACAGCCAGGGCAACGTCTATGGCACCGCCGCGACCAACCCGACCACCGGGGCGGCGGGCGCGCGCGGCGACGTGCTCACCGGCGGCTATGTCTGGACGCGTGGCAACACCCGCTATGGCTATACCGACACGCTGACCAACCAGACCGACCTGTTCGGCACCTTCGACACCGGCTCGATCAAGCACAGCTTTGCCGCCGGCGTGGAAGTGAGCTGGGAGAAGGCGCGGCGCGGCACATTCGTCTCGGCGAACGGATCGACGATCAGCCCACGCTGCAACGCTGCGACGATCGCGCGCTTCTATTGCGTCAGCCTGTTCAATCCGAACCCCGATGCCGCCTGGGTCAATTACGCGAGCGACACCTCGACGGTGGTCACCCCGATCGCGAAGGTCCTGCCGATCCAGGAAACGCAGAACGAAGCGAAGACCGTCTCGGTCTATGGTTTCGACTCGATCACGCTGCTGCCGTCGCTGATCCTCAATCTGGGCGTGCGCTACGATCGCTTCGAAACCAAGGTGACGCCAGGCCAGGCTGCGACCGCGACCAGCACGTTCACGCTGGAGCGCAAGGATAATTTGTTCAACTGGCAGGCGGGCCTGGTCTTCAAGCCGACCAGCAACACCAGCCTTTACGCCAGCTACGCGACCGCGGCGACTCCGCCAAACGCGCTGCTCGGCGAAGGGCAGGAACAGAATTCGCTCGGCACCACCAACACGCCCGCCGCGCTGGCGCTGCTCAACAGTCTCAAGATCGAGAAGACCAAGTCTTATGAAATCGGCGCCAAGGCCAATCTATTCGACAATCAGCTCGCACTGACGCTGGCGGCGTTCCAGACCGACACCGACAATGCCCGTGTGACCGGCCCGAACAACACCGTCGAGTTCATCGGCAAGCGCCGCATCCGCGGCGTGGAGTTCAGCTTCAATGGCAATATCACCAACTGGCTGACGGTGTTCGGAGGCTATACGCATCTCGATCCCAAGATCGTCGATGGCGGCTTCACCGCACTCACCGCCGCAGCCGTCGGCGCGCAAGCGGCGAAGGTGGTGCTGGTGCCCTCGGTCAATACCGGCCGTCAGGCGACCCAGACCGCGCGCGACAGCTTCACGCTTTGGGCGAATGTAAAGCCGATCGAGGGCCTGAGCTTGGGCGGCGGCGCTTTCTATACCAGCAAGCAATATGGCGGCTATGCCGACAATCGCACCGCGACGCAGACCAGCGCGGGCGTGGTGACGGTCAATCCGGCGACCAAGGTGCTCTCGCGCTCCATCCCGGAATATTGGCGCTTCGATGCCCGGATCGGCTATACGATCAGCCCGAATGTGGAGCTGAGCGTCAACGTGCAGAACATCACCGACAAGGTCTATTTCACCCAGGCCTATACCTCGCATTATGCGTCGATCGCGCCGGGCCGCTCGGCCTTCGCCACGATCGGGCTGAAGTTCTGAGCGAACCGCTCGACCAATTCTCCGCTAAGGAGATCGCCGCCCGCCTCTCCGGTTCGCCGGAGGCGCGGGCGGCGCTGATTCGTACAGGCGCCGAAGAGGGTGTGGCCGAGGCGCAGGCGGTGCTGGGGCAGATGCTGCTCGATGCGGGCCAGGCGGCCGAAGGGTTTGCCTGGTTCAACAAGGCGGCGGCGCAGGGCCATCTGATGGCGCTCAACATGGTCGGGCGCTGTTACGATCTCGGCTGGGGTGTGGCTATCGACAAGGCGCGGGCGGCGGAATGCTTTCGTATCGCCGCCGAGCGCGGGCTCGACTGGGGCATGTACAATTACGCGACGTCGCTGACGCTGGGCGAGGGCGTTGCCGAGGACAAGCCGGCGGCGCTGGGCTGGTTCGAGAAGGCCGCGGCGATGGGCAATGCCAAGGCGATCAACTATATCGGTAGCTTCCATGAGGATGGCTGGGTGGTGACGAAGGACATGGCGAAGGCGGCGGAATTTTATTCCCGCGCGGCGGAGGGCGGCGATTTCCGCGGAGCGTTCAACCATGCCCGGATGCTTGCGAGCGAAGGACGCCTGGAGGAGGCGCGCGGCTGGATCGCGCGCTGCTTCGAAACCGCGACACCGGCTTTCGTGGAGAAGGCGCGCGCGTTTCTCGCGGCATCGCCCTGGCCCGAGTTACGCGCATGCTGATCGCGATTCCGGAACTGCTCTCGGCCGATGAAGTCGCGCGCGTGCGCGGAATCATCGACGCGGTGGAATGGGTCGATGGCAACGTCACCTCGGGCGCGCAATCGGCGCTGGCCAAGCGCAACGAGCAATTGCCTGAAGGCACCCCGGCGCATGCCGAAGCGGGCGGCATCATCCTCGATGCGCTCGGCCGCTCGGGGCTGTTCGTGGCGGCGGCGCTGCCGCTCAAAGTGTTCCCGCCCTTGTTCAACCGCTATGCCGGCGGGCAGGCGTTCGGCACGCATGTCGACAACGCCGTTCGCATCCAGCGCGGCAGCGACTTCCGCATCCGTAGCGACCTTTCGATGACGGTCTTCCTTGAAGACGATGCGGCCTATGATGGCGGCGAACTGGTGATCGAGGGCAATTTCGGCGAGCAATCGGTCAAGCTGCCGGCGGGACATGCGGTGCTCTATCCCTCATCGAGCCTGCACCATGTGACGCCGGTGACGCGCGGGCGGCGGGTGGCGAGCTTCTTCTGGATCCAGTCGATGGTTCGCGATGACGGTGCGCGGCGGATATTGTTCGAGATGGATCAAGGCGTGCAGGGCGCGGCGGAAGCGCTCGGGCAGGATCATGCGACGGTCATCGCGCTGACGGGGGTATATCACAATCTGTTGCGGCGCTGGGCCGACGCCTAGCCGATCATGGTTTGCAGCGCGGGTGAAAGGTATTCCTCGAATCCGCTTTCGCCGCGCACCGCCATATGCACTGCCAGCCCCTCGCGTTCGGCGAGCGGCATCCCTTCCGGCCCCAGCACGGTCAGCGCCGTCGCCCAGGCGTCCGCCAGCATGCAGCTGGGGTGCAGCACGGTCACCGATGCGACGCCATTGTCCGCCGGACGGCCGGTGCGCGGATCGAGGGTGTGGGCATAGACCTTGCCGCCCCGGGCGAAGGCGCGGCGATAGTCGCCGGACGTCGCGACCGCCAGACCATGCAGCGCGACGCGGACCGGAGCGAGGGCGGCCCCGGGCACTGGTTCGAGATCGACCCACCAGGGCTGCCCGTCCGGCTTGATCCCCTCGCCGCGCAGTTCGCCGCCGACTTCGATCAGGAAGTCGCGCACCTCCATGCCGCGCAGCCGCTCCGCGACCGCATCGACCGCGAAGCCCTTGGCGATACCGGACAGGTCAAGCGTGGCTGGCGCGGTGCGGCGAAAGCGGGTGCCGTCGATCTCGAGATGATCGCGTCCGGATTCCCGCAGCGCTTCGGCGATCTCGGTGTCCGCCGGGACGTCCGCACGGGGCCCGGGCGGGCCAAACCCCCACAGATCGACCAGCCGGCCCATCGCCGGATCGAACGCGCCGCCGCTCGCTCGAGCTATCCGCAACGCCGCCGCCAGCACCGTCGCAAGATCGCGCGGCAGGGGCTGCCACCAACCCGGTGCGCCGCGATTCAACCGCCCCAGATTCGAATCTGGTGCCCAGTGGCTCATCTCTGCGACGATGCGATCCAGGACCTGCTGGATCTCGCCGGCGAGCGGGCCCGCGCCGCCGATGACCTTCGCCGACCAGCTGGTGCCCATGGTCTCGCCCGACAGCTCGGCCACAAAGGCAGCGGCCTGCCGCCGGTGGAACGCGGCTGGTGACAGGCCGCCGGGAATCGCGACTCTGGGCGTCAGGCTCAGGGCGCGAGCACCTCAAGCGTGGTGATATAGGCGACGCGGCGCTGCGGCTGGGCGCCGGCCGGCGGCGGACCTTCCATCGCCGGGCCGCCATCGGGCACGACGTTCAGCCAGTACATGCCGGGCGTCGGCCATTTGATCGTGACCTTGCCCTCGGCATCGGTCCTGGCGTCGATCTGGTGGAGCCCGTCGCGATAGCGGATGCCGCCGGGGATCGCGACGACCTTGAGGTTGGCGCCGGGCTTGCCGTCCAGCAGGAATTTGAAGGTCGCGCCCTCGCCCGCGATCAGGTCATTGGGGTGCGTCACCGGCACCAGCTCGATGCCGCGGCCGCTGGTCTTGAAGACGGTGTCGGTCGGTGCGCCCTGGGTGATGAAGGTCTCGTTGCGCGAGACGACCTCGGCGGTCTGCACGTCGGTGGCACCGGCGGGGATCGCGGCAGCCAGTGTGGCGGTGGTGGTGCCGCGCGGCAGCTGCCTGGTCTCGCCGTTCAGCTTGTAGCTGCCGAACACGCCTTCGTTGAGGATCGACAGGCGATAGGTGCCCTGCTGGGTCAGATGCAGGTCGAAGGTCGCGCGGAACTTGCCGACCGCATGGTTCTCGACCTTGCCCTCGGTGCCGTCGGGCTGGGTGACGGTGGGGAGGGCGGCGAGCGGGCGATGATCGAAGAAGAAGACTTCGTTCGACGCGGCGGCATCGACGGTCACCCAATTGTCGGTGCCCGAGACGATCGTCGACGAGGGCAGCAGCCAGGCGCGGTGGGCATAGGCGGCGGGCGCGGCGATCGCGGCGAACGCGGCGGCGGCGATGAGGGGCTTGCGGAGGTTCATGAGCTTGTCCTTCAGATCAGCGCTTGAGGGTCAGCGAAACGGCGCCGAGCTCGCCCGAGCCCTTGGCGCTGGCCGAGACGGCCGTTTTGCCGTCCCAGTTGAACGGCACCGCAACGACTTCGCGGCCGCCGGCCTCGCGGGCGGCTTCGATCATCAGCTTGTAAGCGCCGGGAGTCAGGTTCGGCATCGATCCGCGGCCGCCGGTAAAAGCGAGCTTGTGGGTGCCGGGCGCGCGGGTCGCGCCGGTCAGGCCGTCGGCGGGAAAGCTGAGGCCACGGCCCGAGGCGCGCCACCATTGGCGCACGTCGCGCAGCCACTTGGTGCCTTCGCCTTCATTGCCCTTGAGATCGAAATCGTACCACACCGCGATGGTGCGCGGCGTGACGCCTTCCTTTTCGAGCCAGATCGCCACGTACGGACGGTGATATTCGGCGACGGTCAGCTTGGGGATGGCGACCGAGAGATCGAGCGTCTGGGCGCTGGCCGCGGCGGGCGAAAGCGCCACGCCGCTCAGCGCTGCGGCGGTCAATCCGGTGAGGCGGAACTGCATATGCGGGTTTCCCTTAGTGGATCAGGAAGATGGCGATGATCGCCGGGATGAGGAGGCCGAGGCCGACCAGCGGCCAGGTGCTCTTGCGGTGCTTCGAATGCATCTGGAGCAATACCAGTCCGGTGAGCGAGAAGATCACGCAAGCCAGCACGAAGATGTCGATGAACCATTTCCACACGGTGCCGGCGTTGCGGCCCTTATGGAGATCGTTGAGATAGGCGATCCAGCCGCGCGAGGCGTTCTCGCTGGTGACGGCGCCGGTCTCGCGATCGATCGAGATCCAGGCATCGCCGCCGGGGCGGGGCATGCCGAGATAGATTTCGTCCGGACGCCATTCGGCGATCCCGTCCGCCTTCATCTTGACGGCATCACCGATGAACTTGGCGACATCGGCGGGCAGCGGCTTCTTGGCGTCGGGCGCGTCGTCGGGCTTGACCTTGGCCAGCAGCGGCGGCGGCAGCTGCGCGGTGGCCTCGACCGATTTCGGCGATCCTTCGATCTGGCCGGCATGATTGAGCGTGAAGCCGGTGATCGCGAACAGCATCAACCCGATCAGGCTGATCGCCGAGCTCATCCAATGCCAGGTATGGAGCTGCTTCAGCCAGAAGCTCTTCCGGCTGCGCTTTCGGGGAGCCGGTGCGGCGGTTGCATCCATCGGGCGGGGTTCAGACTCGGGAGTGGAAACTATGCTCGGCCATTAACGCGAACGATTCGCAATTGCAAATCATGGTGTTGAAAATCGCGCGCCAATTTCAGCTTTCGGGACACTTCCAATCCTTAAGCAACGGCAGCGTCGAACGGATCCAGCCGAACATCTTGTCGCGCTCCGCCGCTACCGGGCGATCGGCGATCGGGAGGTTGGCGATCTCGCGGCCGCCTCGCTCGATGACGATCGCGCGCGGTGCACCCTCCATTCCCTGGACGACCCGATCGAGATCGGCCTGTGCGACCGTTTCATAGGCCTGTTGCGGCGGGGTTGCGACGCTCGTGACGACTCCGATCATGTCGTTCATCATCTCGAACATCGAGGGAGGCACGAAAACCGGGAGCTTGCCGCCGGCGCCATAATCGATGTGGAGCTTGTAGAGCGAGAGGTCGCCGGGTGCATCGAGGAAATCGCCGCCGGTAACCGTTATCGCCACGGGCAGGACGTCGCTGTCGGGCTGGCCGGACGCGCCGAGCGTGAAGCGATACCAGATGCCGATCGACGGCGTGATCCGCTCGTCTTCATTGTCCGGGTCCAGCGTGACCAGCGGCTGGCCGCCGGCGAAGCGCGCCCTGGCAGGGTCGGCGCGGTAGAGGAAAAAGAGGTCGGCCTGGTTCCTGCCGCCGGGGAGGCTGGTCAGGATCGCCTGACCGCTATGATCGGGGGCGAAATCATAGCCGCGGCAATAGAGCTGCTTCTGTTCGTTGGTGTTCGCCGCCTTTTGCGCGAAAGCCGTGGCCGGGAACATCGCCGCAGCCACGCATATTGCCGCCAAAACCGATCGTGCCATGATTCCCCTCCACCGATTGCGCCGATCTGCCGGCCGGATCACTCCCGCCCGAGCAGCACCCGCGCTTGCCCCGCGATCTGCGCCAGCATCGCCGCGTTGGGCACCGCCGATTGGCGCGCGCGCGCGACCAGATTGGCGAATTGCGCGACGCGGGCGCCGTTTTCGGCGAGCCAGGCATCGACCGTCGCCTGCGGATCCTTGCTCTTGTCCCGGGCGAGGAACTCGAGGCGGATCTGCTGGAAATCGCGGGCGAGGCCGGCGATGAGCAGCCGCTCCCACGGATCGCCGGTGGTGATCCGCGCCGCGATCGACTGGGCCCAATCGAGCCCGAGCGCCTGACCGAGCGAAGTGAACGCGCGCGTCAGCACCGTCTCGTCGATCCCGCGCCCCACGCCGAGCTCGGCGAGGCCGACCGCGCCGTCCAGTTCGAACAGGCGGATGACCTTGGCGACCAGTTCCTTGGGTGCGCCGGCTGCCTCCAGCTTGTCGGCGATACGGTTCGACTGGGCCCTGACCTCGTCGAGCAGCAGCGCCTTGGCCTGTTTGTCGAGCGCGTCGATGCCGGGCTTCAGCCGTTCGATGACCTTGGCGGGACTCGCACCCGGGCGGGCGATGCGGAGCAGATCCGCGACCTGGCCGCGCACCGCGACCGCGACTTCGTCGAGCAAGGCGATGCGGGCGCCTTCGCTGATCTGCGCGGTCTCCACCGCTTCCCAGATCGCGGGCAGGTTGAACAGGCGCTCGGCCACCGCATACATTGCGGCGATATCGGCCATCGCCGCGCCTTCCTCTTCGGCAAGCTCGAAGGGATGGAGGACGCCGAGGCGGTTGATGACGCGATTGGCGAGCTTGGTCGCGACGATCTCGTTGCGCAGGCGATGCTCCATGATCGCCTTGCCGAAGCGCTTCTGCATCGCCGGCGGGAAGGCATGGCAGAGATCGCTTTCCAGCGCCGGATCATGGCCGAGCTTGCCGTGCTCGATCGCATCCTGAAGCGCGAGCTTGGTCGATGCGAGCAGCACCGCCAGTTCCGGGCGAGTAAGCCCGCGGCCGTCCTGCGCGCGGCGAAGCAGTTCCTCGTTCGAGCCGAGGCCCTCTACGGCGCGGTCGAGGCGGCCCGAACCTTCGAGGATCTCGATGACGCGGACGTAGCTGGGCAGCGAGACCGCGCCGTCATTTTCCATGAACGAGATCGCCAGCGTCTGGAGGCGGTTATCCTCCAGCACCAGATGCGCGACATCGTCGGTCATCGCGGCGAGGAGCTTGTTGCGATCCTCGAATTCCAGGCGGCCCTCGATCATCTCGCGGTTGAGTGCGATCTTGATGTTGACCTCGTTGTCCGAGCAGTCGACGCCGGCCGAATTGTCGATGAAGTCGGTATTGATGCGGCCGCCATGCGCGGCGAAGGCGATGCGCCCGGCCTGGGTCACGCCGAGGTTCGCGCCTTCGCCGACTGCCTTGCAGCGCAGATCCTCGCCATTGACGCGCAGGCGATCATTGGCGGGGTCGCCGACATCGCCATGGCTCTCGCTCGCCGCCTTGATGTAGGTGCCAATGCCGCCGAACCAGAGCAGGCCGACCTGCATCTTGAGGATCGCGACGATCAGCGCGGTCGGGTCCATCTCCTCGGCATCGACGCCGAGCATCGCGCGGACCTCGGGCGAAAGCGGGATCGACTTTTCGGTGCGCGCGAAGACGCCGCCGCCCTTCGAGATCAGCTTCGGATTGTAATCCGCCCAGCTTGAGCGCGGCAAAGCGAACATGCGGTCGCGCTCGACCCAGCTCTTTGCCGGATCGGGATCGGGATCGAGGAAGATGTGACGGTGGTCGAACGCGGCAACGAGCTTGATCGCCTTCGACAGCAGCATGCCGTTGCCGAACACGTCGCCCGACATGTCGCCGCAGCCCGCGACCGTGACGGGCTCGGACTGGATGTCGATGCCCATCTCGAGGAAGTGGCGGCGAACCGACACCCACGCGCCCCTGGCGGTGATGCCCATCGCCTTGTGATCATAGCCGACCGAGCCACCGCTGGCGAAGGCATCGCCCAGCCAGAAATTGCGTTCGATGGCGATGGCGTTGGCGACGTCGGAGAAGGTCGCGGTGCCCTTGTCCGCGGCGACGACGAAGTACGGATCCTCGCCGTCGAGGATCGCGACGCTGTCCGGGTGCACCACCTTGCCGCTGACGATGTTGTCGGTGATCGACAGCAAGGTGCGGATGAAGATGCGGTAGCTCTCGGTACCTTCGGCGAACCACGCATCGCGGTCGGTAGCGGGCGAGGGCAGCATCTTGGGATAGAAGCCGCCCTTGGCGCCCGTCGGGACGATGACGGCGTTCTTGACGCGCTGCGCCTTCATCAGGCCGAGGATCTCGGTTCGGAAGTCGTCCCGCCGGTCCGACCAGCGCAGACCGCCACGCGCGACCGGGCCGGCGCGCAGATGGATGCCCTCGACGCGGGGGGAATAGACCCAGATCTCGCGCCACGGCAGCGGGGCGGGGAGACCGGGGACCTTGGCGCTGTCGAGCTTGAAGGCGAGCGCTTCCTTCGCGGCGGGGGCGAAGGCGTTGGTGCGCAAGGTCGCCGCCACCACCCCGCGCAGCGTCCGCAGGATGCGGTCGTCGTCGATCGCGGAAACTGCGTCGAGGCCGGCATCGATCGCCTTGCTGGCAGCCTCGATTGCGCCCTTGTCCTTTCCGGCACGCGCCGGATTGTGCGCGGCGTCGAAGCGCTCGATCAGCGCGGCGGCGACGCCGGGCGCGCGGCGGAGCGCGTCGACGACGGTGGCCATACCGTAATTCATGCCGGTCTGGCGCAGATAGCGGAACCAGGCCCTGAACAGGACTACGGAGGCGGGTTCCATCCCGCTCTCGACGATCAGCCGGTTGAACAGGTCGTTCTCGGCATTGCCTTCGAGCACCGCGGCGACGGCGTTCTCGATGGTGGCGAGATCGCCAGCCAGGTGCGGCACCTCGACTTCGAAATCATGGACGAAGGCTCCGCCCGAAAGCTGGGTCGGCACCTCCTCGATCACGCGGAAGCCGAAATTCTCGAACACCGGCACCGCGTCCGACAGCGCCAGCGCGCCACCCTGGGCATAGAGCTTGATGCGATATTCGCCGGGCTTGCCCTCAACGGGAGTGATCCGCACCGAACGGTCACCGGGGCTTTCGAGCGTGGCGATGCGCAGGATGTCGCTCGCGGCTTCCTCTGGCGTCGCGGTGGTGCGGTAGGCGGCGGGGAAGGCGTTGGCGAAGCGCAGCGCCAGGCGAGTCGCGGCACCTCCGGCCTGCTCGTTCAGCGCCGCCTCGACCGCGGGGACCCAGCCGCGCATCATCCGCTCAAGCTGATCGTCGAGGGCCGCGGCATCGGGCATCGTGCCGCCCTGGCGCAGATCGAGCGTGTACCGCAGCAATGCGACGACGCCGTCTTCCAGCGCGATCGACCAGTTGATCAGCTTGGCGTTCGCCGCTTCCTCGAGCATCGACCCCACCGCTTCGCGGCGGCTGGTGGTGATCTCGTCGCGCGGCAGCCAGACGAACGCGAACAGATGACGTCCCAGCGGGCTCTTCACCAGCACCAGCTTCGAGCGCGGGCGATCAGCGACTGACATCGAGGTGAGCACCAGGCTCTCCAGCGAATCCACGTCGAACGCGGTGGTCAGATCGTGCGGCAGCGCGGTCATCGCGTGGGCCATGGCCTTGCCGGTATGGCCCTTGGGATCGAAACCAAATTTCTGCTCGAGCCGGTTCAGCCGGTCGCGCAGCACCGGCACCTCCTCGGGCGCCGCGAACAAGGCCGCGCTGGTCCACAGGCCGGCATGGATCGAAAGGCCGGTGACCTGGCTGCCGGTCAGGATCGGCACCACGACGATATCGAGCGGCACGCGGCGGTGCACGGTCGATATCGAATTGGACTTGAGCAACAGCGGCGCCTCGCCGCCCTTGCGGAAATATTCCACCGCCGCCTTGCGCGATGCTTCGGCGAGGATCGGGGTTTCGAGATCGTAGCGGGCTAGGCCGAGCTGGTCGCTGGTCTTGCCGTCCGCCGTCCAGTTCTCATGCGCGAGCAGGGTCATCGCGCCGTCGTGGAACCAGCGCAGCAGCTTGCCGCCCTCCTTGCTGGGGATCGAGGCCGCGTCGGCGCCCATCGCGGTCTGCAGCGCGCGCCAGTCGTGCACGGCGTCGCGAACCTGATCGAGCATCCGCTCGAGCTCGGCGACGAGCTCGCGGCGGGTGCGCGCGTCGGCGCGGTCCATCTCGATATAGATCATCGATTCGCGGCGGGCATCGGCATCGTCGCCACCGATCGCGGTGAGCTTGCCGGCCTTGTCGCGCGACACCGCGATCACGGGATGGAGGATACGCTGGATGGAAAGATCATGCGCGCCGATCGCGGCGGCGATCGAATCGACGAGGAAGGGCATGTCGTCGTTGACGACGGCAAGGCGCATCCGCCGCCGCTCGCCGGCCATGAAGGTCGCCAGTGCGATCCGTGGGGTACCCGCTCCGCGCACCGCGGCGGTTTTCGCGACGAAATCCGCCGCCTCCGCGCGCTCGGCTTCGTTGAAGCCTTCCAGTTCACCCGGGAGCGCCCCCTGGAGGAGCCGCTCTTCGAACGCTCGCGTCAGCGAGGTCATCATGTTCTTCATGTCCTAAAGCGCTACTCCCGGAGAGTCGGCGCTTCAAGGCCTGAGAACCCTTGCAAGGGCTTTGAACCGGTAACGGGTGAAACTATTTTTATGCGGCGGCCTCGCGGCCGGTCAGGCGGCGGCCTTCCGAATCGTGCGCTCGGTCAGCGGCGCATCGCTCAGCTGGGCGACAATATCCATGCCCTTCTTGCCCTTGCGGGCGAGCAGAACCACGAAATCGCCATCGGCCTTCAGATCGACATGGGCGATCGGTGCGCGGTTGCGCAGTTCGTCGGCGATCTGCGCGAACAGGTCCGGTTTGGCGGCCGGGCGGCGCCAGGCGCGCTCGGCGGCGACGACGCCCTTGATGCCGCCCTCGGCAGTATCGAGGAACGAGTCGAGCCCGCCCGAGGGCACGAAGCTGCGCTTGGCGTGGCTCAGCACCGCGGCGAATTCGGTGAGGCGGGTCTTGTCGTAATCGGCGCCGAAGACGAGCTTGACCGCCGGGGTCATCGGCGCGCGTGCCTGAACCTTCAGCCCGGCATCCTCAAGCAATTCGGCATAATCGGCCGCGTTGCTTTCGGCGGCGAGCGCGAAATCATAGGAACGCGCCAGCGCGCGATAGAGCGCCGAGCGGCTGCGCGTATCCGAAGCGCGCGCGGCGGCGGCGGATTCGCGGGCGAGCATCAGGCGATCGGCCAGCGACGAATCATCCGGCACGTCGGCCACCACCAGATCGTCGCTCGCATCGAATCCGGCGCTCGGACCATCGGCCCAGACTGGCGCGGCCACCGGCGGCGCGTGCACGCTGCGGCGCGCTTCCTCGACCTCGGCCTCGAGCCTGGCCTGCGTCGCCGCATCGACCAGCTCCTTCCAGTTGATCACGCCATAGATGAAGTCGATCTCCTCGCCATTCGACGAGAAGGGCATCAAAATGCCGCGATACATGGTGTTGTGGCCGCGCGTGCCGACGAACTCGGCCTCGAAGCCGATCGGCGCGCGATTGGCGATGATCTGGAGATAATGGTCGGTCAGCCGCGACAGCAGCGAACGGCTCGGCACTTGCGCGACATGCGTGATCGAGGTATCGAGATCGGTCTCCTCGCGCAGTGCCTTGCCGAGGAAACGAATCGCCGGGTTGTCGATGCCCTGCGAGAAATCGAGCAGCACCGAATGGGCGCCGAAATCGGCGATGTTGCCGGGATCGAGATCCTCGATCGAAGGATAGGCGCGGCCGCGCAGCAGCGACACCCAGTGATTATAGGCGCGGACATGCATGCGGCGCTCGTCGGTGCCGACATCCAGCGGACGGTCCGATACGGCCTCGTTTGGCTCGGGATCGCCCGCACCCAGCGGATCGTTGATGCCGCGCGACATATCCATGCACATGCTCCACTTCGGACGACTTTCGCCCATTCGCTCAAGTTGTCTTGTTGTGCACGCCATGTGGTAAACGCCGCGTAAAGCCGGAGATGCGGAACAAGCCTCTGGCAACGCTTGTCAGCCAGGGATCATGCTGGTAAGCGCGCCGCTCCTCGGGGGCGACGCCTTCGAGTACCAGGCCGCTTTAGCTCAGCTGGTAGAGCATCGCATTCGTAATGCGGGGGTCACAGGTTCGAGTCCTGTAAGCGGCACCACTTCCCGATCAAGAGAGGGCACCATCGGTGCCTATTGATCGGGGCCGCGCAATTGTTTCCAGGCAAATCATACATCAAGGTGATCAATCGGTTTGCAGTTCTTTCAGTGCAAACCTGAAGGACGTCGGCCGGAATGAGAGGATTGAGCGTCCGGGCCTAAGCACCACATTTCCTCGACCGCACGGCCGCTCAAATCCCAAGTTCGAAATCTCAAACGCGGCCGCCGAGTGTTCTGGCGATCTGCTCCGCGGTTTTGGCGACTGCCGGGCCATGCTTCTTGCGCATCTGCTCTTCCGGCATGAGGAAGGACGGGCCTCCGATGTTCAGTGCCAGTATACGGCCATCCGGCAGGATAATCGGCGCGCCCGCAGCGTTGATGTCGCGATGCCATTCGCCGATTGAAAGGCAGAAGCCGACATCGGAAATCATCGCCTGCGCTTCGTTGATCTTGCCGGCGATCTTCTTTTTTTCGACGGGCTTGATTTCCAATTCGGTGAGGACCTTGTCGATTCCGTCGTCGGTAAGTGCGGCCAGATAAGCGCGGCCCATGGCGGTGGTGATCAGGGGAACCCGCGAGCCGGGCGCCAGCTGCAATGCAATCAGTCCGGGACCCTGGCAGGTTTCCAGATTGAGCATATGATCGCGGTCACGCATACCAAGGCAAACGTTCGCATTGACGACTTTGGCGAGTTCCTCGAGAAGCGGGCGCGTCAGCCGTCCGATGTCCACGCGCGACAGTGCCGCGAAGCCGAGCGACATCGCGGCGCCGCCGAGCTCATAGGTATTCAATCGCTCGTTGTTGATCAGGAAACCGGCTTTGGTGAGCGTGTTCGTGATCCGTGAGATGGTGGCCTTTGGCAGCTTGGTCAGGCGGGCAAGCTCCTGATTGCCCAGCGTCGTACCTTTGCCGCTAAAGACTTCCAGCACGGCCAGCCCGCGTTCGAGTGCCGAAATGGTCAAGGCCTCCTTGGCCTTTTCGCCGCGGGCAGGTTTCGTCGCAGTAGCGCGCCGAGGCGATTTTTGTCTGGATACTGCTTCGCGTGCCATGCGGCCTCTTGGCTAAAGGAAAGGCGACATACACCCGCCAGTGAACGAAGCGCTGGTCGCAGCACCTCGTGCGCAGGCATAGTTTAGCCGCTGGAGACAGGCAACTGGCGTAAAATGGTTTTGAAACCATGCTCCAGATTTCGAGAGCGCACTACTCCATCCCATTCATCAGATAATGGCGTCTCGTTTGAGCGCCTCGATGGTCTCGGCATCGAACCCGAGAAGGCCTGATAGAATCTCGTCGGTATTTTCACCGAGCAACGGCGGCGCCCGATAGGTCTCGACAGGCGTTTCCGAAAACCGGATCGGGTTTGCGATCAGCTGCAAATCAGCGCGGTATGGATGGGAAGTCCGCACAGTTAGCCCGCGGGCCAGCGAATGAGGGTCGCCAAAGACTTCGGAATAATCGTTGACCGGGCCAGCTGGCACGCCCGCCTTCTCCAGCATTTCGAGCAGTTCGCCGCTGTTCCAGCATGACAGGCTTTGCTGAATTGCCGAGACGAGCGGACGCCGGTTGTCGGACCGTTGCGGAACCGAGGCATAGCGTTTGTCGGCCACCAGATCCGGCCGGTCGATCACCTCGCAGAATCGTGCGAATTGTTCGTCATTGCCCACCGCCAGCATGATCGGCCGGTCCGCGCAGTCGAAGACGCCCGCCGGCATCCCGCCATTGCCTTCGGTGCCCTTTCGAACCGGGACGTTTCCGGTCACCAGATAGTCCGTCGGATAATGCGAGGCCGCAGCCACTGCCGTGTCGAACAGGGCAAGATCGATGTGCTGGCCCTTGCCGGACACCTGGTCGCGATGGCGCAGCGCCGCCAGGATCGCGATCGCGGCATTGTAGCCGGTCAGCACGTCTACGATACTCGGGCCGACTTTCATGGGCCCCCCACCGGGCTGATCGTCTGGCAGGCCGGTGACGCTCATCAGGCCGGAGCCCGCTTGAAAGATCCCGTCATAACCGGGTCGGTTGCGATATGGCCCGGTTTGTCCGAATGCGGTGATCGAGCAATAGACCAGCCGGGGATTGATCGCGGAAAGGGTCTCGAAATCGAGACCGTATCTGGTCAGCGTCCCGAATTTGAAATTCTCGATCAGCACGTCGCAACGCGATACGAGCTCGCGAACCAGCCGCTGGCCTCCCGATTTGCCCATATCGATGGTGATCGACTTCTTGTTGCGGTTGGTGCTCAGATAGAATGCCGACTGGCGCTGCCCGGTGTTGTCGGGCGCTTCGAGAAATCCTGGGCCGTATTTCCGTGCGTCGTCGCCCGCACCGGGACGCTCGACCTTGATCACCGTGGCGCCAAGATCGCCGAGCATCTGGGCGGCGAATGGTCCCGCCAGCACCCGGCTCAGGTCCAATACCTGTACGCCGTCCAAGGGCCGCGGCGAGCTTTCAGCCAAAGTCATGGAGATTCCTGTCAGGTTGCAATGTGGAAGCCGCCATTCACACCGATGTGCTGACCGGTGATGTACGACGCGGCGTCCGAAAGCAGGAAGCAAGCGGCCGATGCCGCTTCCCCGGTCTGCGCGACGCGGCCCATCGGGATCTGCGCGAGCAGCTTATCGCGGAAGCGGTCACTTCGCATCACCTCCGTCATGGGAGTTTCCACCGCGCCGAAGCACAGCGTGTTTACGCGGATGTTGTCGGCAGCCCATTCGCGCGCCGCACTCATCGTCACGCCCAGGATACCGGCCTTGGCCGCAGCATAGTTGATCTGTCCGATCGTGCCGCGCCGGCCGGCATCCGAAGAGATATTGACGATGGAGGCTCCGGTTTCCCCGGAGACGTGGCCGAGCATATGCCTGCCGACAGCCTGCAGCACGATGAAGGCTCCAGTCAGGTTGATATCGATGACATCGCGCCATTGCTGGAGCGTCATCTTGGCGATCATCGCGGGCCTGATGATGCCGGCATTGTTGACCAGTCCATGGATCGGTCCGAACGTCTGTGCCGTCTCCTCCACCATGGCTTCCACGAAATCCGGGTCCGAGACGCTTCCTGCAAAGACCTTGCAAGGCCCCGGCAGCGATTCCCGCACAGTCTCGAGCAGATCGGCGTTCATATCGACCAAAGCGAGACGCGCGCCTAGTTCGGACGCCATTTTGGCGATGCCGGCGCCGATTCCTTGCGCCGCGCCGGTCACGATCACGGTACGCTCGGCCAGATTCAGAAGATCAACCATTGAACGTCGCTTTCGATCGGGGATTTGTCTGCACGCCGATTAGGGCGGGGCCGGTCGCAGGTCGCTTCATAACGTTGCCGCCGATCCGAGGATCAATGTCGCCTGGCTGGAAAGGACGCCGCCATTGCCATGGACGACCGCGACATCCGCATTCTCGACCTGCAGGCCGCGTGCTGTGCGAGAGATTTGGCGGAACGCCTCTTCGATGGCGAAGATGCCGTACATGCCGGGATGCACGCATGAGAGCCCGCCGCCATTGGTATTGACCGGCAGGGCGCCTCCCGGCGCCGCGTTGCCTTCGGCAAAGAAGGTCGCCGCTTCGCCCTTCCGGCAAAATCCGAGATCCTCGAGAAACAGGATCGGATTGATCGTGAAGGCGTCGTATAGCTGGGCGATGTCGACATCGGCCGGGGTCAGGCCGGCAAGCGCGAACGCCCTCGGTCCGCAGTCCGCGGCTGCTGTGCGTGTCAGATCCGCCATGGCCGAGATATAGCGGTGCGTCGTCGCAGCGGCGCCCCCCAGCAGATAGGCCGGGCGGGTGCAATGATCCTTGGCACGATCGGCCCGCATCATGACGATTGCACCGCCGCCATCCGTGACCAGGCAGCAATCGCGCACCTTGAGCGGCGATGCGACCGGTCGAGATGCCAGGCATTCCGCGATGGTCAGCTCGTCCCGCAGCATCGCATCGGGATGATGCCGGGCCCATTTCCGCATCGATACCGCCACGGAGGCCAGCTGTTCCGCGGTCGTGCCATATTCGTGCATATGGCGGCGCGTCGCCAAAGCATAGGAGGCGGCGAGCGTCACGTTGAACGGGCTCTCGAAATCGGACGAGCCGGGAGCAACCAGCAGTTTGCGGCTGCTGCGCGACACCGATCCGTACGCGATGAGCGCGATATCGATCAGACCGGCTTCCAGATACAATGCCGCCGTCACCGCGTGTGACATGAAGGACGAGCCACCGAGGCGGTTGTTGTCGGTATGGCGTGGAGTTAGCCCCAGATATTCCGAGAAGCTCAGCCCTGAGAGCATGTCGTCGGGCATGCACAGAAAAATGCCATCGACATCGGAAAGTGCCAGATTGGCGTCCGCGAGCGCATTGAGCGATGCCTTCGCAGCCAGTTCGGTGGCCGTGAAGCCTGGAGCGTCGCCGACACCATAGGTCCCACCGCCTACGATCGCGGCCGCTCCGCGAGACCATTCATGCATCGCGCGACTCCCCGGCAAGCCGACACAGGATTATCGGTTCGCCATCTTGTATCTCGATGAAAAGCCGGACGGATCGGCCGATCGCGAGATCGTCGTTCGGCGCATCCACTAGCCGGGTCATCACCCGCGGCCCTTCGGCGAGATCGACCAGGCAAATATTGTAATCCGGTTGCGGCGATTTCGCGGCGACGATCGTGAAGGAGTAGAGTGTGCCTTCACCGCTAGCCTCGACCCACTCCAGATCTTCACGGCCATCGCCGGGAAGCATGATGCGCGGCGGAAACACGTGGCGGCCGGTCGTGCGTGAGCGCTGGATCAGCAACTTGCCGAGCAACGCGTTACGCTTGTAATGTTGCGTGGCGCTTTCGATCATCCGATCATCTTTCCGGAAGGTTCAGCCAGCGCTTGGACAGGATATTGCGCTGGATTTCGCTAGTTCCGCCGAAGATCGATGCGGGTCGAGAGATCATGTACAATTGGCGCAGGTCGAGCGCCGATGAGCCTTCACCCCAGACGCCGATCGCGCCGGCTTCCGCAGCGAGCGCCTGCGTCGCCTGGGCTATAGCCTGGAAGAGTTCGGACGATGTCAGCTTCAGGATCGATAGCTCGACATCGTCATAGATGCCGCGCGTGGCGGCATCGACGATCTCGCGGAACAGGCAATCCAGTTCCGCGTAGCGAAGCTCCAGTCGCACGCGCTCGTGTCGCACGACGGGATTGTTCGCCTCGCCAAGTTCGCTGGCGAGCCGCCGGTAGGTTTCCAGCGCGAGCCGGGAGAGCGCGGGCGTTCCGATAGCGATCCGCTCGAAACCCAACAGTGATTTGGCGATGGTCCAGCCATGCCCTTCTTCGCCAACGCGGTTGTTGATTGGCGTGCGCAGACCGTCCAGGAACACCTCGCAAAATTCCCGATGTCCGGCGATATTGGTGATGGGGCGCACGGTGACACCACCGTTCCGCATGTCGGCAAGCACGAAAGTGATGCCCTTTTGCGGCCGGTCTTCGACCGAGGTCCGGACGAGCATGAAGCAATGCGTCGCGTCATGGGCATAGGACGTCCATGTCTTCTGCCCGTCGATCACGTAATCGTCGCCATCGCGAACAGCGGAGGTACTCAGCGATGCCAGGTCCGAACCCGCGCCGGGTTCCGAATATCCCTGGCACCAGCGATGCTCGCCGCTGAGGATGCGAGGCAGGTAGTACGCCTTTTGCGCCTCGGTCCCGAATTTGATGAGAGTCGGCCCCAGCATCGAAATGCCGGCATCCACCGTCCTGGCGACGCGATATCTTTCGAATTCCTCGGTCATCGCGATCTGGCGATCGACTGACAGCCCCATTCCGCCATGTTCGACTGGCCAGCCTGGCGCGACAATCCCGCCACGGAACCTGATCCTTTGCCAACTCAGCGCTTCTTCGCCTTGCAGGCGGTCGAAGGGGCGGCGGATGCTCTCGGGGCAATGCGCCGCAAGCCATTCGCGGATGAAGCTCCGGAACTCAGGCAGCGCCATCCGGGAGAAATCGGGGGGACTCATGCGGCAAGCTCGTTCAAGTTGAGCAAATGGACGGTGAGAGCTTCGGTATTGCCGAGCCACGGCGCGAGCACGAGCGCTGCGACATGGTAAAGACCGATATCCGCGTCGTCGGTGTAGCCAAGCGCACCGTGCAAATGGATCCCGCCTCGCGTCACGACAAGCGCAGCTTCGGCCGCGCTCAATTTTGCGGCGGCGGCAAGTGACTTGGCGCGATCGGCATCGTCGCCATCAACTGCCTTGAGCGCTTTGACGCATAGTGCTTCGCTCAGTCGGATGCGCATCGCATAGTCGACCAATCGGTGCTGGATTGCCTGGAACGAGCCGATCGGTTTGCCGAACTGCTGGCGGGTCTTTGCATGTTCGATCGTGATAGCCAGCGCGGCCCGGGCGATCCCCAACAGCTGCATCGCGAGCATCGCCCGTACTTCGGTGAGCGCGCCGTCCAGGGCGCTGGCACTACCGGTCTGCAACCACATATCGTCCGCGACCGGAGCGGAGCTGAAACATATCGTGGCGGCAGTGGTGCCGTCGATCTGGCGCTGATCGGCGATGCGAACGCCTTCGGCGTCGCTCGGTATCAGGAGCAGATGCGGCGTTCCCGCTCCGTCCGCCGCCAGCACGATCAGCCTCTCCGCAGCGCCACCGCCGACGACGAATGTCTTTTCGCCGTCGAGTCGCCAGCGCCCGCCTTCTTTCGACAGACGGGTGCGGAGATTGCCGGCGATTTCGACCGCGCCGGGGCGTTCCTGCCACGCTACGGCGATACGCGATTGTCCGCCCAGCAAACCCTCCATCGCCGAGGCGCGGGAAGCGCCTTCGTCAGCGTGCAGCAGCGTGATCAGCGGGAACAATCCTTGCGCGAGATAGGGCTCGGGCACGAGGCGCTCGCCAACCAGTTGCGCAATACCGCCGGCCGCGTGCGCAGAAAGCCCGCTCCCGCCCTCGCGCTCCCCTGCGCGCGATCCCAGCCAGCCCTCGGCCGCGAATCTTCGCCACAGCGCCGGACTATAGCCCGGTGCCGTTTCGCGGACCCGGCGACGGCGAGCGAGGTCATGATGTTCGTCAAGAAAGCCGCCGAAGCCGTCCAAAACGGCGCTAGCGATCTCATCATCGGACAGCATCGCGAAAACCTCTCCGCCTTCAAACCGTGGACGCGGTATCATGCTTCGGCGTCGTTACCGCTTTTCAGCTAAATGAGGGAAATGTCAAGTAAACGGAATTGAATTTCATAAATGGATATGACTGTGCGTGGGCTTTTGACCTGTTCGGCCGGCAACTGCTGCAAGGCGGGCGGGCAGCGGGTTCGCATATTCGCGGACCCCAGCGACTAATCCTAAACCGGTCGCCTGAGTAGAGTTGGCAGCATCGACTGGTTGCCGGCACGCTATAGTCGTTCGGTCAGTTCGGGCACGATTTTGAAGAGGTCGCCGACGAGGCCGATGTCGGCGACCTGGAAGATCGGGGCGTCCTCGTCCTTGTTGATGGCGATGATCGTCTTGCTGTCCTTCATGCCGGCGAGATGCTGGATCGCGCCGGAAATGCCGATCGCGATATAGACTTCGGGAGCGACGATCTTGCCGGTCTGGCCGACCTGATAGTCGTTCGGGACGTAGCCGGCATCGACCGCGGCGCGCGATGCGCCGACCGCGGCGCCGAGCTTGTCGGCGAGCGGCTCGATGATCGAATGGAAGTTCTCCGAGTTCTGGAGCGCGCGGCCGCCCGAGACGATCACCTTGGCGGCGGTCAGTTCCGGACGCGTCGATTCGGCGATCTCCGCCGAGACGAACTTTGAAATGCCGGTGTCGGCCGCACCTGAAACCGCTTCGACCGTGCCGCTGCCGCCGCTGGTGGCGGCCTTGGCAAAGGCGGTGCCGCGCACGGTGATCACCTTCTTCTGGTCGGAGCTCTGGACGGTGGCGATGGCGTTGCCGGCATAGATCGGCCGCGTGAAGGTGTCGGCGCTCTCGACCGAGAGGATGTCCGAGATCTGCATCACGTCGAGCAAGGCGGCGACGCGCGGGGCGATATTCTTGCCGTTGCTGGTCGCGGGGAACAGCACCGCGTCATGATCGGCCATCAGGCTGACGATCAGCGGCGCGGCGTTCTCGGCGAGTGCATGGCCCAGCGAGGTGTCATCGGCGAGATGGACCTTGCCGACGCCGGCGATCTTCGCGGCTTCGTCGGCAACGGCCTTGCAGCCGCTACCCGCGACGATGAGATGGACTTCACCCAGCTGCGAAGCGGCGGTGACGACGGCGAGGGTGGCGTCCTTGACGGAGGCGTTGTCGTGCTCGACCCAGACCAAAGTCTTCATTTCGCGACTCCCCCCCGTACAACTCCCAGAGCCTTGAGTTTCTCGACCAGCTCATCGACCGAGCCGACCTTGATGCCTGCCGAGCGCTTGGCCGGCTCGACGGTCTTGAGCGTCTTGAGACGCGGCGCGACATCGACACCGTAATCGGCGACGGTCTTCTTCGCGACCGGCTTGGACTTGGCTTTCATGATGTTCGGCAGCGTCGCATAGCGCGGCTCGTTGAGGCGGAGATCGGTGGTGACGATCGCCGGTGCCTTGAGATCCACCGTTTCGAGACCGCCATCGACTTCGCGGGTGACGACGACACGGTCGCCGCTCACCTCGACCTTCGAAGCGAAGGTGCCCTGCGGCCAACCGAGCAGCGCCGCAAGCATCTGGCCGGTCTGATTCGAATCGTCGTCGATCGCCTGCTTGCCGAGGATCACCAGGCCCGGCTGCTCCTCGTCGCACACCGCCTTCAAGAGCTTGGCGACGCCCAGCGGCTCGACCTCGTCATCGGTAGCGATCAGGGTCGCGCGGTCGGCGCCCATCGCGCGGGCGGTCAAGAGCACATCGGTCTCGGCCTTGGCCACGCCGATCGTCACGACCACCACTTCGCTGGCCGCGCCCTTTTCCTTCAGACGGATCGCCTCTTCCACCGCGATCTCGTCGAACGGGTTCATGCTCATCTTGACGTTCGCCAGATCCACGCCCGTCCCATCCGCCTTCACACGCGGCTTCACATTGTAATCAAGCACCCGCTTGACCGGTACCAAGACCCTCATGCCACTCTCTCCAGCAGATCGGCCTGCCTAAGCGTCGCGCATGATGTCCGCCGCGGCCCGCCATTCCATCAATATAAAGAAAAATGGAACTAGATTTCAATGTAGTCAAGTGTAAGGGGCTGCACTTTGATGCTGCGTGGCGCGGAGGCGCGATATGGTGTTCGGTGAAGAGCAGGGGATACTCACGCAAGGAGATTGGCGACCGTTCGACGCGGTGCCGGGCTTCTGCGATCTTATCGGGCCGATCTGGAAATTGCCCGTCGATTCGGAAGACGAAATTATCCGGCTGGGATTCCGGGTTGAGCCTCGGCATTGCAACCGATTGAGCTGGTGCCACGGCGGGATGGTGTCGACCATGTGCGACACAGCGCTTGGCATCAATGCGAACCTTCATGCGGGGATCGAGAATGTCACCCCAACGGTCTCGCTCTCTGTCGACTTCATCAGAGGGGCAAGGCTTGGCGAGTGGGTCGAAAGCCGGGTCCGCATCCTCAGGATGACGGCAAGCCTTGTTTTCGTGGATGGCCTGCTCCGAACCGAGTGCGGGTGACTGCTCGGGCCAACGGCGTATTCAAGCGCAGATAGCCGGACAAGCCGTAACGCCGCGCTGTGTTCATTCGAGCATGGCCTGTCTCAAGGGTTGCCGAGCACGCCAATGTTGAAGGATCCATTGGCGGACATCACTACCGGTAACATCTTATGATATAAGGGAAATATTGTCAGCATAGTATATGTGAAATGCCATTCCATGCGAAATATATAAACGCAGAAACGAAATGTAGTTTCATTATTGACTCGCTCCGCCTCCGCGTTATGCTCCAGCGACGAATAAGCGGCGGCGACTCCAAACAAGGAGTGCCCAAGGGGAGGAACGGAAATGGCTATCGGACGCTACGCTCTCTATCTCGCATCTGCATCCGCAGCACTGATCGCTGGTACCGCACAGGCGCAGGACGCGCCGGCGGCGTCGGCGGGCCAGGCCGAGGAACGGGTGGTGCACGGCGATGGCGCCGAATCCGGCGAGATCGTCGTCACCGCGCGCAAGCGCGACGAGAAGCTTATCGACGTGCCGGTCACGGTGAGCGTTCTTTCCACCGCGGATATTGCCCGATACGATTCCAATGATCTCGTGCGTCTCGCCGAGATGACCCCGACGGTGGTGGTTGCACCCTACAAGATCGCCAATGGCGGTCTCATTTCCATTCGCGGGATTAGCACGCCGCCGGGAAGTGCCGGTCTCGAGCAGACCGTCTCGGTCGCGATAGATGGTTACCAGACGTCGGACGGGCGGATCGCGTCTCTGGGGTTCTTCGACATCGAGCAGGTCGAGACGCTGAAGGGACCGCAGGCGCTGTTTTTCGGCAAGAACAGCCCGGCGGGGGTGATCGCGATCCGCACGGCCGGGGGCACCGATACGCTGCAGATGGGCGTGAAGGCCAATTACGAGTTCGTGGCGGATCAGATCACCACCGAAGCCTATATCAGTGGTCCGCTAGGTCCCGATATCCGGGGCCGTATCGCCGGCAAGTTCCGGAAGGCGCAGGGCTGGTTGTACAACGACACCGTCCCCATGGCCAACCCGTTCTACACCGTGGCGCTGCCTGCCGGCGCTGCGCAGTTGCCGGGTTCGCGCCACAAGCGGCTCGGCGACGACGAGGTAATGGGCCGGGCGACGCTGGAATATCGCCCTGACCCCAGCTTGAGCGTGGTCGCCAAACTGTTCATGCTCGAGGGCAACGACCCGGGCTCCGCGTCTTCCGTCCAGAATATCGGTCCCTGTCCGTCGGGCAATTCGCGGGTTAACACCGTCGTCGATGTCGGAGAATGCCGGCGGGACAATCATATGGTCTACGCCGATTTCTCCCCGACGGTTGCGGCGGGGATGCCGCGCGCTCCCCGCGATGGCCGCGCTTTCGGGCACAGTTCCGCTTCAATCGGAAATCTCAACGTTTCCAAGGATCTGGGCAAGGTCAACCTGACGCTCAACTCGGGCATCAGCACGTTCCACTACAACAGCTTCGCCGGACTCGATTCATCCTCGTTCAACCAGCTCGCCGTTGTCGAGGATTCCACGAACAAGGCGTTTTCGATTGAAGCGCGCGCGCTGACCGATTTCGACGGCCCCATCAACTTCATGGTGGGGGCCTATCTCCAGAATACGGAAATCCACTTCTATAACGACGTGAAGACCAGCGACACCGGCTATGTCGCGGCGACCGGCCGTTATGACGCCTACGAGCCGCTCAAGCAGGTCAGCGGGCGATCTCGGTCGATTTTCGCCCAGGCGATCTGGAATATATTTCCGAATCTGGAACTGGCAGGCGGCGGACGATATAGCTGGGAGCAGAAGCATCTCAACGCCCGCAACCTGTACGGCACCGGTGTTTTTGCGACGACCAACATGGTGATCCCGACCTCGACGGATCCGACGCCAGGCGTCCTTGCTTACACCTTCAAGGACGATAACTTCTCGCCGGAAGCGACGCTAACCTGGCATCCGACGCGCGATACGACGCTGTATGCAGCCTATAAGACCGGCTTCTTATCCGGAGGATTCGGTCTTCAGGGCGGCATTCGAACCACAACGACGATAGCGGATGTCGATTTCAACTCGACCACCGTCGAAGGTTTTGAAGTTGGCGCGAAGGGCGAGTTCTTTGATCGCAAATTGCGCGTGTCCTCAGCGGCGTTCTTCTACGACTTCAAAGATCTTCAGGTCAGCACGTTCAACTCCACGTTGATCCAATACACGCTTAACAACGCCGGTGCGGTCAAGCAGCGCGGCGCGGAGATCGAGGTGCAGTTTGATGCCGCGCCTGGGTTCCAGTTGCGGGGGGCGCTCACATATTCGCGCAATCGTTTCGAGGGATATGTTGGTCAGTGCTACGTCTATCCGATCCCGGCGGCGCAGGCCCAGACCGCCGCGGCGCCTTCCGGGTGCTCGTTTGTGCTAAATTCTGCCGGCGGGCGCGTGCTTTCCGGCGGCGCGCCGGTGCTGCAGCAGGTATATGACGGGCGTGCGCCCGCAAGGTCGCCGGATTGGGCGGGCAATCTCGGATTTACTTATGACTATTCGTTCTCGGACGACGTAAGGCTCGGAATCAGCGGCGATGCGCTCTACTCGAGCAGCTATCTCGCGGCTGACACGCTATCGCCGATCTCCCGACAAGACGCCTATGTGAAGTTCAACGCCAATCTGCAGTTGCAGTGGGGCGACCATTGGACCTTCAGCCTGACCGGCCGCAACCTGACCAACAAATATATCCTCCTCTATGCCAAGGATCGCACGGGTGGAGCGGCGACCAGCCTCCAGATCGGCGAGCACCATGGCGTGGTTTCGCGCGGGCGCGAGATAGCCGCGGGAATTTCGTTCAAGTTCTAGTCGAATTCGGTGACGGAAGATGGAGAGCGCAGATGGCGACGCTTGCTTCTGAACAAGATCTGGAGATCGAGTGCACGCCGATCGGGTGGGCGCTGGGCGCGGAGATCAAGGGTGTGGACATCAGCGCGCCGCTCAACTCCGAGCAGATAGGCGCGATCCGCAGTGCGCTGCTCAAGCATAAGGTTCTCATCTTTCGCGGATGTCCGATGACGCCCGACGAGCAGATCCGCTTCACCAAGTATTTTGGTGAATTGCCGGATCTGCCGTTCAACAAGCGATGGATGCATCCCGAATTCACCAACGAAGTCTATGTGGTGACCAATAAACCGAAGGCGGATGGGGCCATTCCCGAAACGGTGAATACCGGGCGCTGGTGGCATTTCGATCAGAACTTCATGCCCCAGCCGGCGATGGGACGGGTATTGCACTGCGTAGAAGCGCCCGCGCTTGGCGGCACGACCATGTTCGCCAATCAGGAACTGGCCTATGAGTTGCTGAGCGACGGCTACAAGCGGATCGTCGAGGGGCTTCGGCCGGTGTACGATATCGTGAGCAGCGCGATCGCACGGCTTTCGAACCGCAAGCCGATGAGCCAGGAGGAGATCGACCGCACGCCTTCCAGCGCGCATCCGTGCGTTCGCACGCATCCCGAGACCGGCAAGCGGTCGCTGTTCTTCGACAAGTCGACCTGTGAGCGTTTCGAAGGACTTACTCTGGAAGAAAGCGCCGGCATCATCGCGTTCCTGCATCAGCATACGACGCAGCCGACGCTGACATACCGGCATATGTGGAAGCCGGGCGACACGCTGTTCTGGGATAATCGCTGTGCGACGCACTATGCGCCGCCGGACTATGATGTCGGCAATCTGCACGATCCGCGGAACTGGCGGACGATGCATGGCACGACGATCGCCGGGGACACGCCCGTACTCCGGCCGATCAGCTGATCGGGGCGGAGATGCATCAGCCTCGCCCGCAATTGCGCTATTCGCAGGCGGAATGGGAAGTCCGGTGCGATCTGGCGGCCTGTTACCAGCTCGCCGAGCTTTACGGCATGTCCGATATGGCGGTGACGCATATCTCGGCGCGTATTCCGGGAGATGGGGATTTTTTCCTGCTCAATCCGTTCGGCATGCTGTTCGATGAGATCACGGCTTCCTCGCTGATCAAGGTCGACCTCGACGGCAATGTAATCGATGGCGGATCCGAAGAGATGAACCCGGCCGGGTTCGTCATCCATAGTGCGATCCACATGGCGCGGCCGGAACTGACCTGCGTCATGCATTCGCACACGCGTGCCAACAATGCCGTGGCGATGCAGAAGGAAGGGCTGTTGCCGCTCAGCCAAAAGGCGATGCTGATTTCCAGCTTCGTCCGGTATCACGATTATGAGGGCGCCTCGCTCAATCTCGGAGAACGCGAGCGGATTCTCGATGATCTGGGCGATGGCCGCATATTGATCCTGCGGAACCATGGCGCGCTGACCGCTGGAACCTCGATCGCGGAAGCGTTTTGCTGGATGCACAAGCTCGAAGCGGCGTGCAGGTTTCAAGTCGATGGCCTGAGCGGCGGGCGGGAGCTCAACTGGCAAAGTGAAGAAGCGGTGCGTTCGACAGCCGAGCAGGGACGGAAGCTGTTCGGTCCCGGTGGACCCGCGGCAGCGGGCAAGCTGGAATGGGCGGCGCTGGTACGAAAGCTGGAGCGTGAGCGTGGAACGAATTATCGGACATAGATGCATGCCTCCAGCCGAGGATCGTGACCTTGTCGGGAGCTAGGGCACGCCGGCGGCCGGGGGTCTCCACCGGGCTGGAGCGGACCCCGCTGGTTCTGAAGGCGGCTTACGGACTGGGTGTCTTCGGGACGACGCTGGCGCAGCTCTCGTTCGCGCTGCTGCTGCTGTTTTTCTACACCGATGTCATGCGGCTCAGCCCGATCCAGGCGGGGCTGGTCATTTCGTTGGGCTCCACCATCGATATCGGCGCGAATTTCGGCATTGCCTGGCTGAGCGCAAGGCGAAAGGGCGGGGGCGAGCGATACCGCCCCTTCATCCTCTACGCGGCGCCGCTGCTCGGATTGACGCTGTTCGCCATGTTCTACATGCCGTCGATCGCGCCGGAATATCTGTTCGCTTATGCGCTGGTCACGCACCTCGCCTTCCGGGCGAGCTATGCGGCGGTGATGACGCCGCACAGTTCGCTCATCAGCCGGCTTTCCGATGACGCGGACGAACGCGCCGCTATCGGCGGCGTAAAGGCGATCGCCAACGCACTCGGTGTCCTGACGGGCGCCGTTCTCGGGATCGAAGCCATCGAAAACCTGCCGCCCGAGAATTTGCGCGAGGGTTTCGTCGTGTTCGCGCTCGTGTTCGGCGCTCTGGCGGGAGCTAGCGCTTTCTTGTCTGGCTGGGTTTGCCGGGAGCGGGTTAACCGCCAGAGCATGGACCGGGACGTCTCGAACCCGCTGCTGGCAGCCAAGGCGATCGGGCGAAATCCGAAGATCCTCGTCCTTTTCGCGGCGATGCTCGTTTTTTTCGTCGGCTACACCATCCTCAACAGCGGCCTGGTCTACCTGTTTCGCTATGTCGTGGATGCCGATTTCTCGACTGCGGACGCCCTGATCGCGATCTCGGTCGGCGGTGTGCTGATGCCATCGATCTGGACGATGATCATACGCCGCACCAGCAAGGCGGCTGTCTGGACGGCCGGCTGCACGCTGGTCGCACTGGTGCTCGGGCTCCAGTATCTCATCAGTTCCTCGGCCGCCACCTGGTTGATGATCATCGCCTATGTGCTCGTCGGCGCAGGCAAGAGCGGCATCGTCATCAACTATTTCGCGCTCACCGCCGACGCGGTTGATTATGGTCAGTGGCGCGTCGGCGAACGCGTCGAGGCTTTCAGCTTCGCGCTCCTCGCCATCATGAACAAGACAGGCACAGCGTTGGGCGCAGCTTTGCTTGGATTTCTGCTGGAGTGGTCCGGCTATGTCCCCGGCGTGGCGCAGACCGCCGGAGCCAAAGACAGCATCTCGTGGATCGCATGCCTGGTTCCCGCTGGCTTCATGCTGGTGTCCGGGCTGATCATGCTGGCCTTTCGGCTCGATGCGAAACGTCACCGGGCGATCCTGGAAGAGATGAAATGATCGCGGCCGCGAACCGCAGGGATGTGCGCGACAATCGGCTCGAACGGCAGCTGTCGGGCGGTGGAACCGGCTGGACGACCACCTTTTTCGGAGTGCCTGCGGATGGGCCAGTTGAAGGCAATGACGGCCCGCAAGCCTATCTTGTCGAACAAGCGCCGGGAAGCTGCGTCCTGCCGCATTTCCACGACGAGGATCAGTTTCAGGTCATTGTCTCCGGCGGAGGCACACTCAACCGGCGACCTGTCCGATCCCCTGCAATCCACTACGCGAACCGGCATACGGCATATGGCCCGATCATCGCCGGGCCGGAGGGGCTTTCATACTTCACGTTGCGCGCGAGCGGCGCGATGGGCGCGCATTTTCTGCCTGGCGCCATCAAGCTGGTCGATCGCAATGTCCCGCGCCGGCAAGCCAAAGCCGAGATTTCTCCGCATCGTCAGATGCGGATAATCGAGGAGCTTCTGGCCGAGTCCGATGATTCTCTGGCCGCCTGGTCGATCAGAGCTCCTGCCCGGTCCGATATTCGATTGCCCGCCGGAAGCGGGCATGGTGGCCGGTTTCTCGTGATACTCGAGGGTCAGGCGGTCTTATCCGGCGAAATCCTGGATCCGCTCGGCGTCGCTTATGTTTCCGACGACGCGAATGTGTCGCTCCTGAAAGTGTCCGGCGCCGGCCCCGCTCACATTCTGCTTCTGCAGATGCCCCGTGTCGCGTCGGTTGCCAGCTAGACCAACGCCGTCTTTGCGACGGTCCGGGATCATGTTTTACGAAGGTTGCCGAGATGCCAATTGATTATGACCGCCTGAAAAATTGGGACTTTCCGGACATCCAGCACAGCTACGACCGGCGCGATTCACAACTCTACGCGCTGGCGATGGGCTGTGGCGCCAACCCGCTCGACCAGCAGGATCTGGACTTCGTTTACGAAGCGCGAGGCCCGGCGGTGCTTCCCAGCATGTCGGTGGTTTTAGGGTATCCGGGTTTCTGGCTTGGGGATCCGGCGACTGGCGTCAACGCGGGTCAGGTTCTCCATGGCGAACAGGGATTTGTGATCCACAAGCCTCTTGCTCCATCAGGCACCGTCATCGGACGAACGCGCGTGTCGGAAGTGATAGACAAGGGCGCCGGCAAGGGCGCGCTGATCCTCACGACGCGCGATGTGATCGACCGGGACTCTGGCGAGTTGCTGGCAACGCTAACCTCGACCTCTTTCGCCCGCGGGGATGGTGGTTTTGGCGGGCCCGCCATCGCCGCGCCGCCGCCGCATCCGATGCCGGACGGTGCGCCACAGGCTTCGCTCGATCTGCCAACGCTGCCGCAGGCGGCCCTGATCTACCGGCTGTTCGGCGACTACAACCCGCTGCATATCGATCCGGACGCGGCTTCGTCCGCCGGATTCGACCGCCCGATCCTGCACGGCCTCTGTACGTTCGGTGTGGCCGTACGCGGTCTGGTGCGGATGTGTTGCGGGAATGAGCCGACGCGGATGCGTTCGGTCCGCCTTCGATTCTCGGCGCCGGTGTTTCCCGGGGAGACCATTCGCGTCGAGACATGGCCGGAGGGGGAGGGCACCGCCGCGTTCCGCGCAAAGGTGGTGGAGCGCGATGCGATCGTACTCAATAACGGCTTCGTCACCTTTACCGCATGACCGATCTCGCAAACCCCATGAGCGATGCGGCACTTGACGTGTTGAGAGGCGCGATTGGCCGCACCGAGGAAAGCCGCGATATCGTGTCGCCATCTCTGGTCGATCGTTTCAGGGCAACGCTCGGTTACGCGTCGCAACAAGGCACGGATGCGCCGCTCGGCATCCACTGGTGCCTTTCGCCGCCCGCGGTGGCTCCGGAGGGGATCGATATCGACGGGCATCCCAAGCGGGGAGGCTTTATACCGCCCATCGCACTGCCGCGACGCATGTGGGCGGGTGGCGCGATCACCTTCATCGCGCCGATCCAGGTTGGCGACACCGTCATCCGCCGGTCGCGTATCGCCGATATTGCCGGCAAGACCGGGCGTTCGGGGCAGTTGGTCTTCGTTACCGTGGAACACGAGCTTTCGGGCGCAGCGGGCCCTTTGCTCCACGAACGACAGGATATTGTCTATCGGGAGGCGTCGCGCTCCGCACCGGGGCCGGAAGCGATCGCCACGCTCTCACCCATGCCCGCCGCCGAGCATGCGCGCGAGATGGCGGCCGACGAGGTGCTGCTGTTTCGATACTCCGCGCTTACCTTCAACGCGCACCGGATTCACTACGACCTGCCCTATGCCGTGCAGGAGGAGGGGTATCCGGGACTCGTCGTGCACGGCCCGCTTCTGGCCACGCTCCTCCTGAACCATGCCGCAGAGGTGGCGGGCAGGCCTCCCGTTGAATTCACGTACCGGGGAATCCGCCCGCTGATTGCCGGCGCGAGCTTTTCGATAAACGCCAACGCTTCAAACGGCCTCGACCTGTGGGCGGCGGATGCGGCAGGGGTAAAGGTTTTCGCCGCAGCCGCCACAATTGACGGATCAAATAATGAAACGTCATTCCATTATATTTGACACCTTCCATTTTTGATGCGACTGACGAGCTCGTAGAACGCAATGGAAGGGGCTCCAGTGGGCGCGGGATCATTGGACGGAAAGGTTGTCATCGTCACAGGCGCCGGCCGGGGGATTGGCCGCGAAATCGCGCTATATGCCGGGCGTAGCGGCGCGAAGGTGGTCGTCAACGATCTCGGCGCGCAGCCTGACGGTAGCGGGGCCGACCTTTCGCCAGCCGAAGAGGTCGTCGCCTTGATCGCGAAGGAAGGCGGCAAGGCCGTTGCAAATTTCGACTCGGTCTCCGAGCCAGCTGCGGCGGAGCGGATCGTCAAATCGGCGATCGATGCGTTCGGACGGCTGGATGGCGTCGTCAACAATGCCGGCATCCTGCGCGACGTGATCTTCCACAAGATGACCGCCGAGGATTTCGAATCCGTGGTGAAAGTCCACCTGTTCGGTTCGTTCCATGTTTCGCAGGCGGCTGCGCGGTATTTTCGCGATCAGCAAAGCGGCGCGTTCGTCCACATGACTTCGGCGTCCGGCCTGATCGGCAATTTCGCCCAGGCGAACTATGCGGCGGCAAAGCTCGGCATCGTCGCGCTGTCGCGCTCGATAGCGCTGGATATGTCGCGTTTCGGGGTTCGCTCCAATGCGGTTTGCCCGTTCGCCTGGAGCCGGCTGATCGGTGGCCTGCCCACCGAAACCGAGGAACAGCGCGCCCGGCTCGAGCGCATGAAGGCCATGGGCCCCGAGAAGCTGGCGCCGCTGACCTGCTACCTGCTGAGCGACGACGCGGCCGATATCTCGGGTCAGATCTTCGCGGTTCGCAAGAACGAGATTTTCCTGATGGGGCAATCCCGTCCGCTTCGTTCGGTCCATTCCGCGACCGGATGGGACGGTGAATCGCTCGCCAGCCACGCAATCCCCTCCTTACGCGCTTCCTTCTACCCGCTCGACCGGTCGCCGGATGTGTTCTGCTGGGATCCGGTATGACTCGGGGGATCCTGGACTTCGGCGTATACATTCCGCTCATGCGCCTGCAGCGCTCCGAGATCGCTGCGGCCAATGCCTGGGCCAATCCCTTGGCGGGAGCGGGCAAGGGCGAGCGTGCGATCTGCAACTGGGATGAGGACGCGATCACGCTGGCGGTGGAAGCCGGTCGCGATGCCATCCGTGACTTGGACCGTAACGCCATCCGCAGCGTCAGGCTGGCATCGACGACGCTGCCGTTTCTCGATCGTTTGAACTCGGCTGTGGTGGTGGAGGCGCTCGGTCTGCCGCCGGAGGTTTCCGCCATCGACTATGCCGGCAGTCAGCGCGCCGCGACCTCGGCACTGATCCAGGCATTGCAGGCGGACGAAACCCAGCTGCTGGTCAGCGCGGAAAAGCGCGATGCGAAATCTGGCAGTGTGGTGGAGTTGACCGCCGGCGATGCCGGTGTCGCGGTCGTTGTCGGCGAAGGCGAGGCGCTCGCGCTGCCGCTGGCCTGGCATAGCGTCACATTGGATTTCGTCGATCATTACCGCACTGCGAGTTCGGGTGGGGACAGCTTCTGGGAAGAGCGCTGGATCCGGGATGCCGGCTATATGGATGCAATTCCCGAGGCGATCGCGGAAACGCTCCGGAAGGCCGGCGTCGCGGCCTCCGAAATCGCGCATTTTTGCGCTCCGATGGCCGATCAGCGCGCTGCGTCGCAAATCGCCCGCAAAGTGGGAATGGCCAGCGATGCGTTGCGCGACAGTCTCGCCGCGACATGCGGGCATGCCGGCGCGGCACACCCGATGCTGATGCTGGCTTCGGCGCTGGAGGCGGCTATGCCCGGAGACAAGATCCTGGCCGTGGGCTTCGGCCAGGGGGTCGACGTCGTCCTGTTCGAAGCGACTGCCGATGTCGCGCGCCCGTCGGGCCGGACCGGCTTGCGCGGCAGTCTCGCCCGGCGGCGTGAGGAGCGAAACTATCATCGATTTCTCGCGATCAACGATGTCGCCGATTTCGATCGCGGAATGCGGGCCGAACAGGACAAGCTGACGCCAATGTCCGTTCAGTGGCGCAACCGCGATGCGATCACGGGCTTTTTCGGTGGGAAATGCGCTGCCTGCGGCACCGCGCAATTTCCGAAGTCGCGGATATGCGTCAATCCCGATTGCGGCGCGATCGACACCCAGGAGCGCGAGCCGTTCGCCGACAAGGTCGGAACGGTCAATTCCTATACAGCCGACAACCTGACCTACACGCCCGATCCGCCGGCTTGCTACGGCATGATCCAGTTTCCCGGCGGCGGCAGATGGATGATGGATTTCGCTGACGTGCGACAGGAAGACCTCTCCGTCGGCATGACAATGAAAATGGCGTTTCGCATCAAGGATATCGATCGGCAACGGGGTTACCGGCGCTATTTCTGGAAGGCCGTTCCCGAACATATGGGAGTGGCGTGATGGCTATCGGTATTCGCGACCGCGTCGCGATCATCGGGATGGGCTGCACGCGGTTCGGCGAGCGCTGGGATATGAATGCCGAGGATCTGATGGTCGAGGCTTTCATCGAGGCGCTTGATACATCCGGCATCGAGAAGGTCCAGATCGATGCCGCGTGGCTGGGGACCGGCATCGAGGAGCAGAGCGTCGGCAAGTCGGCCGTGCCGCTTTCGACCGCGCTGCGGCTGCAGTCGATTCCCGTTACCCGCGTCGAGAATTATTGCGCCAGCGGTACGGAAGCACTGCGCGGTGCGGCCTATGCCGTTGCTTCGGGTGCGGTCGACATCGCTCTGGCGATGGGTGTCGAGAAGCTGAAGGATACCGGCTATGGCGGGCTCCCGCAGCGCGGTCGCGGCACGCTGAACAACATGATCTGGCCGAACATCTCGGCGCCGGGCTGCTTCGCCCAGGTCGCGACGGCCTATGCCAGCCGGCATGGCGTCGATCGCGCTGATATGAAGCGCGCGATGGCGCATATTTCAGTGAAGAGCCACGCCAATGCCGGGCGCAATCCCAAGGCGCATCTGCGCAGTGCGCTGACGATGGACGCGGTGCTGAATGCCCCGATCATCGCGGAGCCCCTGGGGCTTTACGACTGCTGCGGCGTATCCGATGGTGCGGCCTGCGCCATCGTCACGCGGCCCGAGATCGCCGAAGCCCTCGGGCATCGGGATCCGGTCCGGGTCAAATCGCTGCAGCTTGCCGGGTCCAGCGGCGTGGAGGCGCAGTTCAACGCGTGGGACGGCAGCCATTTTGCGACCACGCGCGCGGCGGTGAAGCGCGCTTATGCCGAGGCGGGCGTTACCAATCCGCGCGACGAAATCGACCTGCTCGAAGTGCATGATTGCTTCTCCGTAACCGAATTGGTGACGATGGAGGATCTGGGCATATCGCCGGAGGGTGGCGCGATCCGTGATGTGCTCGACGGGTTTTACGATGCGGATGGCGCAATGCCTTGTCAGATCGATGGCGGGCTCAAATGCTTCGGGCATCCGGTCGGCGCGTCGGGGCTTCGCATGCTCTACGAGATCTACCTTCAGATGCACGGCCAGGCCGGCGAGCGCCAACGCAAAGATATCCCGAGGCTTGGACTGTCCCATAACCTCGGCGGCATGCCGCATCAGAGCGTCTGCGCAGTCGCGCTGATTGGTCGATAGCATTCACTTCGATGGGAGCCCGCATGCGCGTCGCCGATAGAATTTGGGAAACACTGTCGGTCACCGTGGATGCGGGGATCGCCACCATTGCCTTCGCCCGCCCGGACAAGTTCAATGCCATGAACCTGGCCATGCGCGATGAACTGTTCGAGTGTTTTGATGCGATCGCTCGCGATCAGTCGATCCGCTGCGTGATACTGACCGGGCAGGGCAAGGCTTTTTCCGCTGGCGGCGATATCAACGACTTCAGGAACTCCCCCGGGACGCTGCACAATATGATGGGGCGGCTCACCCACCGCTGGGTGCGGGCGCTCTGGAACCTGCCGCAGCCCGTGGTGGCCGCAGTCAACGGCGTCGCGGCCGGCGGCGGCGCGAGCATCGCCCTGTTGTGCGATATCGTCGTCGCGTCCGAAGAAGCGTCCTTCGTACATACGTTCATGAACGTAGGCCTAGTGCCCGATCTCGGCGGAATGTTCGTGTTGCCCCGGCTGGTGGGACTGCAAAAGGCCAAGGAACTGGCGTTTCTCGGTGAAAAGCTCTCGGCGCGTGAAGCATTCGACTGTGGTCTGGTGAATCGCGTTGTCCCGGCCCCCGAGCTGATGGAGCATGTATCCGGAATGGCTGCTCGACTGGCCGGCTTGCCGAGTTCGGCCGTTACCATGGCGAAACGAACCTTCAATCGATCGTTCGAGAGCGCCATGGATGCGGTGCTGGACGCGGAATGGATGGCGCAAAGCTATCTGTTCGGTACCGAGGAAAGTCAGGCGGGCGTTTCGGGATTCCTGTCCAAGAGCGGCGCTGCCGACAGGTGAATGCGCTACGGCCGCCGCGGCGGCCTGCGATGCGATCCGGAGCCGGTTGACGATCAGGCAGGCCCCGCTGTCCCATGGGTAGCCAGCAATCCGCGGCCGATGACGTGCGCCTGAATCTCCGCCGCGCCTTCGAAGATATTCAGCACGCGAGCGTCGCAAAGCACGCGGCTAATCTCGAATTCCAGGGCGAAGCCGTTGCCGCCGTGAATTTGCAGCGCGGCATCCGCGTTCGACCAGGCGACGCGCGCGGCCAGCAGCTTGGCCATGCCGGCTTCGATATCGCAGCGCGTTCCCTCATCCTTGCGGCGTGCGGCGAAATAGGTGAGCTCGCGGACCATCACCGTCTCCACCGCCATCAACGCCAGCTTGTCCGCCACGCGCGGGAAGTCCCGAAGCGGGCGGCCGAATTGTTTGCGCTCGATTGCGTATCGGAGACCGAGCGCCAGGGCGTTGCGGGCAACGCCAACCGCGCGGGCAGCGGTCTGGATGCGCGCGCTTTCGAAGGTGCGCATGAGCTGCTTGAAGCCCTGACCCTCGACCCCGCCGAGGAGCGCGTCGCGCGGCACCGCAAAGCCATCGAAGGCGATGTCGTATTCGCGCATGCCGCGATAGCCGAGCACATGGATCTCGCCGCCTTCCATCCCCTCGGACGGGAAGAGATCGCCCTCCGAGCCGCGGAGCTTAGGCGCCAGGAACAGCGATAGCCCTTCATGCCCGGGCTTGCTCGCATCTGAGCGGGCGAGGACCGTCATGAGATCGCTGCGCGAGCCATGCGTGATCCAGGTCTTGTTCCCGCTCAGCCGCCAGCCATCCTCCCCGGCGACCGCGCGCGTGCGCACGCGCGCCAGATCCGATCCCTGGTCCGGCTCGGTGAAAACGGCGGTGGTGAGAATCTCGCCGGAGACGATCCGCCCGAGCCATTGCCGCTTCTGTTCTTCGGTTCCCGATCCGGCGATGAGCTCGCAGGCGATTTCCGAGCGGGTTCCGATCGACCCCACCGCGATCCAGCCCTTGCTGAGTTCCTCGGTGATGACGCACATCGCCAATTTGCTCATGCCCATCCCGCCATATTCGGGATCGGCCGAGATGCCGAATACGCCAAGCTCCGCCATTTCGGCAATCAGCGAATCCGGAACCAGTGCGTTATCGAGGTGCCATTGATGCGCGAAAGGTGCGATCCGTTCGTCGACGAACCGCACGAACTGGGCGCGGATCATGTCGAGATCGCCGTCACCCAGCGTATCGGAGACGGTGTCGCCGCGCGAAAGCGCATCGACAAGGGCGGCGCGATTCGCCGCGGTATTCCCGAAATCCAAGAAAGCCTGGACGGCGGGACGGCTTTCCAGCTCGCGGACATCCCCTGCCAAGCCCAGTTCGCGTAGGCGGACCGTCTCGGCCTGGCTCATGGCGATGCCGCCGGCCAACTGGCCGAGATACTCACCGAACCCAATGCGGATCGTCAGGCGCTCCAAGCGGCCGAGCAAGCCGTCCGCAGCCAGGCGCCGACCCCAGCGAAGCGTCTGATCGAGCGTCTCGACAACTGTCCAGACCCATGCCGTTCCGTGCAGGACGCGCTGGCCGGCGTTCAGATCCGCTTCCGAGCGGCGCCCGTTGTCGAGCGGGATTGCCCGGTCGAGCACTGGAATACAGCTTTCGGCGAGCGCGCGCGCCGCGGCGACGGCTTCCTGGGCGGTTTCGAGCAACCGTTCGTCGCTCAGGAGATTTTGCAGGCTGGTGGTCATCATGGTCTCCGGGGCGTGCAATGGCACGCATCTATGCGTTGGCGCTCGCGACGATTCCGCGATCGTGCAGCGCCGCGATTTCGCCGCCCGAGCAGCCGAGCAGTTCGGCGAGCACTTCCTCGGTATGCTCACCGAGAAACGGCGCGCGGGCAGCGGGCAGGCGGTCGGCCGCTGGTAGAGAAGCTGGAAATCCAGGCGCGGGGTAACGCATCCCGCTGGGATGGCTGACATCGGAAAAGACGGGGTTCTCGCGCACCAGCCGCGGCTCTTCGGCAATCGCCGCGCGCAAGCCGTGATATTTCCCCCAGCACACGTTATTACCGGCGAAAGCGTCGAAGAGATCGTCAGACCGGCGCCGGGCTATCGCGGCGGCGACGATGGGATTGAGCGCGTGCCGATGGGAGAAGCGCGCTCCCTCGTCGCGAAAATCGGTGCCGAGGGACGCTTCGAGGCCGCCAATATCGGCAGCGATATCGAGTGCCTTGATCAGGCCAGTCCATTGGCGAGGGGTGATCGCCACCACCATGATGCGCTTGCCGTCGGCGGTAGTGAAATCGCACCCGAAAGCGCCATACAGCGCATTGCCATAGGCGGGGCGATCATGGCCCGAGGCTTCGACCTCGCCGATCTGTCCCAGATTAGCCAGGGTTGCGATCGCGACATCGCTCAAGGGAAGGCGGATCTCGCCGCCGATCCCGCAAAGCCGCCGGCGGTGCACCGCGGCGAGCACCGCCGTCGACGCCAGCGCGCCGGTGAGCAGATCCCAGGCCGGCACCACATGATTGACGGGCTCGTCGCCGCCTTCGGGCCCGGTCATATAGGGCACGCCAACCGCGCAGTTTATAGTGTAATCGACCGCGGGGGTGCCGTCATTCCATCCCATCACCCGGGCGGTGATCAGATCCGCACGATGCGCGACGAGTCGGTCATGCGCGAGAAAGCCCCTTTCGGGATAATTCGTCAGGAAGATGCCGCTGCTGGCGCCCGGCGCGGTGGCGAGCCTGACCATCAATTCGCGCCCTTCCGGATTGCTCAGATCGACCGCGACCGATTTCTTACCCTTGTTGAGGCCCTCCCAGTACAGGCTGTGACCATCCGGCGCGACCGGCCACCTTCCGAAATCGGGGCCGCCGCCAATCTGATCGATCCGGATCACTTCGGCGCCGAGCTGCGCCAGGTGCAGCCCGCACGACGGACCGGCCACGAACGACGCGGCCTCGATCACGCGCAGATCGCCGAGCATCTCGTACATTCAGCGCGCTCCCGCCAGCTTGTGACGCATGCCGCTCACTTGCCCCTGCGGGTGCGGAATTGCTGGAAATCGGGCGGGCGCTTTTCCATGAACGCGGTGGCGCCCTCGATCATCTCGGGATGGCCGGCCATCCGCATCAGCGCCTGGCCGGCATGGTTGAAGTGCGGGCGCATCATGTCCCACCACACGTTCGACGAGATTTTCGTGACTTCCAGATAGGCGGGGCTCTTGGCGAGCAGCTCATCGACCCAGCGGTCGACCTCCGCCTCGAGCTGCTCGTGTGGAACGACGGCGTTGATCCAGCCCATCTCGAGCGCCTGCGCCGCGGTATATTGCCGGCACAGCATGCAGATTTCCTTGGCCCGCTTTTCGCCGACCGACATCGCGAAGAGATTGGTCGCGCCGAAGACGGGCGAACTCCCGATGCGTGGGCCGGTCTGGCCCAGTTTCGCCTTGTCGGAAGCGATGGCGAGGTCGCATGCCACGACGAACTCGTTGCCGCCGCCGACGGCATAGCCGTTGATCGCCGCGATAACCGGCTGCGGCGCGCTGCGGATCGCCTCAAGCGCCTTCATTGCGCTTCCGAAGAGGTGCCGGGCCTTTTCGGGGTTGAAGCTGGTCAACTCGCCGAGATAGCCGCCGGTACAGAAAGCCTTGTCGCCAACGCCCGACAGAATGATCACGCCGATCTCGGGATTGGCTGAAGCTTCTTCGATAGCCGCCGCGAGTTCGAGGCAAGTGTCGCCGTCAAAGGCGTTGAGCCGCTCGGGATGGTTGAAGCTGATCCAGACGCACCCCGTACGGCGATGCTCTACCAGAATGTGCGCAGTACCTTGGGCCATCTTCATTCTCCTGTTTTCGGGGCCGGCCTTCAGGCTGTCCAAAACTGTCAAAATGCCTAATCGTAAAAATGGAACTGAATTTCAAGTCTGTTGACACAAGCTGGTTGGGCTCCTTATAGAATTGGCCAGGGAGCAGGATATGACAGAGCGAATCGACCGAAGCCTTCGCGGCAAAGTGTGCCTGGTCGGAGTCGGAATTTCGAAGCGTGTCGGCAAGGTTCCGGGGGTCAGCCCTTTGACCCACGCCGTCGAAGCCGCGCTGGCCGCCATCGAGGATGCGGGGATCGACAAGAGCGAGATCGACGGAGTCGTATCGTGTCCGACATTCGCTGGACGGTATAATCGTCCCAGCGTCATCATCGCCGAAACGCTTGGCATCCAGCCCCGCTATTCGACCAATATCAACGTTTCCGGCGGCGTAGGGGCCGCGGCGCTCAACCAGGCCGCGGCGGCGGTCGCCGGCGGGTTGGCCGATGTCGTGCTGTTCGCGACCGGCGATGCGATGCTGACCGGATTGACGACCGAACTCGCGCTCAAGGCGATGTCCGAGACCCGCGACCAGCAATATGAGGTGCCGTTCGGCATCCCTTCGTCCAATACCTTCGCGATGATCGGCGCGCGTCATGCGCATCTCTATGGCACGACCGCGGAGCATCGCGCGCATGTCGCGGTGACGTTTCGCAACCATGCGCTGAAAATGCCCGGCGCCCAGATGACGACGCCGATCACGATCGAGGATGTAGTCAATTCGAAGATCGTGACTTCTCCATACCGCAAGCTCGATTGCTCGCTGATCTCGGATGGCGGCGTCGCCTGGATCCTGACTACGCCGGAGCGCGCGAGGGCGATGAAGCAGAAGCCCGTCTATTTCCTTGGCGGTGGCGAATTCTACACGCAGGAGCATTTGTTCCTGATGGAAGATCTCGCAACGACGGGGGCGGCGCAGTCGTCGAAGCTCGCATATCGGATGGCGGGCGTCACGCCGAAGGACATCGACGTTGCGGGAATCTACGATTGCTTCACCGGCGTATGCATCGTGGTCACCGAAGATCTCGGCTTTTGCAAGAAGGGCGAAGGCGGCCCGTTCGTGGCCGAGGGCAACCTCACGCATGGCGGCGCGATCCCCGCGAACCTGCACGGCGGGCTGCTTTCCTATGCGCATATCGGCCTTGCCGGCAGCGTATATCATCTGATCGAAGTCGTGCAGCAATTGCGCGGCAATGCCGCGGACCGCCAGGTGCAGGGCGCCGAGGTCGGGCTGTTCCACAGCTTGGGCGGCGGCATGTCGTGCAATTCGACGACCATCCTCGGAACGGAGGCGACCCTGTGAGCGACGCGACGCTGGCCGAAACCAAGCCGCTGCCGATACCCGATCCCGAGTCCCAGGCGTTCTGGGACGGCGTGGCGCGTGGCGAGCTGCTGCTTCTCCACTGCAACAATTGCGGCTACGTGCATTATCACCAGCAATTATACTGCCGACGTTGTTCATCGCCCGATCTCGAGCATCGTGCGGCCAGCGGCAATGGCTTTATCTACTCGTTCAGCACCGTCTACCGACCGGCGGGCCCCGCCTTCGCGGCGGAGACGCCATACACCGTCGTGCTCGTCGAACTCGAGGAGGGGCCGCGAATGATCTCTTCGCTCGTCGGCGCTGCGCCGGAGGATGTCGATTTCGGCAAGAAGGTGCGCTTCGCTCCGGAAAAAATCACGGACGAAATTTCGCTTCCGCGGTTCGTTCTCGCGGACTGACCCTTTCCACCCGATTCAAAGCAGAGGTTTGCGATGTCCGAAGAAAATTACGTCCTGTTCGATGTCGAAGAGGGCGTGGCGACGATAACCCTGAATCGCCCGGAGCGCCGTAATGCGCTGGGGACCGCCGTATTCAAGCGCCTTTACGAGATTCTCGACGAGGTCGAGCGCAACGACGATATTCGCGTCGCCATCCTGACCGGCAGCGACTGCGGCACCTTCTGCGCCGGCCTTGATCTCAAGGAAGCGGCCGAGCTCCGCGAAACCAAGGGGATCGATATTCTCGACATTATCGGCGATCCGTCGTTCCCGCGGCTGAGCGAGCTGAAAAAGCCGATGATCGCCGCGATCAACGGCTATGCGCCCGCGGGCGGCATGCTGATGGTGCAGGCGTGCGATATCCGGGTCGGCCTTGCCGGCGCGCAGCTTGCGATCACTGAGGTCCATCGCGGCCGGGGTTCGCCCTGGGCGGTGTCGTCGCTGTGGCAGATGCCCTCGCCGGCGCTGCTGGAGCTGATGCTGGTCGGCGATCCGATGCCGATCGAGCGCTTCCACCAGATCGGTTATATCAATTATCTCGAACCGACGGTCGAAAAGGTGCTGGAACGGGCCAAGGCGCTGGCGAGGCGGATCGCTGTCGCGGCGCCCTTGTCGGTGGAGGCGGCAAAAGCGTCGATCAAGGCGGCCGAGGATCTGGTCACTGCGCATGCGCTCAAGGAAGCGAGCCGCCTGCACGACAAGGCGTACAAAAGCGAGGACGCCATCGAGGGGCCCAAGGCGTTCTCCGAGAAGCGCAAGCCGCAGTGGAAGGGGCGCTGAGCGGGAATATCCGTCGGCACGAGGCGTAGGGCTGGAGAGTTCGAGTTATGGGTACGGGCGCACTTGCCGGGCTGAAGGTGATCGATATTTCGACGATCATTGCCGGTGGTCTGGCAAGCTCGATGATGGCCGATCACGGCGCCGACGTCTGCAAGATCGAGATGCCCGAGGCCGGCGACCCGGCCCGGCACATGCAGCCTTTCAAGCAGGGCGTTTCGCTGTGGCACAAGGTCGCCGGGCGCAACAAGGCGGCTCTGACCCTCAAGCTCAGCGATCCGCGCGGCGCGGCGATATTGCGCAAAATGGTTGCGTCGGCGGACATCCTCATTGAGAATTTCCGCCCCGGCACATTGGAGAAATGGGGGCTGGGCTGGGAAGCGCTCAAACAGATCAACCCCCGATTGGTGATGGTTCGGATCAGCGGATTCGGCCAGGACGGTCCCTATGCTGAGCGGCCCGGATTCGGCACGATCGCGGAAGCGTTCGCCGGGCTGCCGGAGCGCACCGGCTTTCCCGGATTGCCGCCGCTCCTCTCGTCGTTTCCCATGGCCGACAGCGTCGCCGGGCTGTTCGCGACCTTCTCGGCGATGTTCGCGATCTACAATCGCGATCATGGCACCGGACAAGGGCAGGTCGTCGATATCGGGCTGTACGAGCCGCTGTTCCGTCTGCTCGAGGACCAGATGGTGCTCCACGATCAGCTTGGGCTGCTCGTCGAGCGCATGGGCAATCGCTCCAATCAGGCCGCGCCGCGCGGCGTCTACCCGACCAGCGACGGGCGCTGGATCGCGCTGTCGGCATTTTCGGACCGCACCGTCGGACGCCTCCTCAACGTGATTGGGGGAGAAGCGTTGGCGAGCGATGGGCGGTTCGTCACCAACGAGTTGCGCATCGCCAATGTCGAGGCGCTGGACGCGATCCTTTCGGAATGGACGGCATCCAAGACCGAAGCGGAGGCGTTGCGGATCTTCGAGGGCGCCGGCGTCGTCGCGGGCGCGATCTACGATGCCGCCAGGATCGCGTCCGACCCGCACTATCTTCACCGCGAGAATATCGTGACGGTGCACGACGAGGGCCTGGGCGAGGTCCGTGTGCCCGGGGTCGTCCCGAAATTCCAGGATACGCCCGGCGAGGTCGCGTTCCTCACCGCGCCGCTCGGGCAGCACAACCGCGAACGCTATTGCGGGGAATTCGGGATTTCGGACGCCGAATTCGACCGGCTGGTAGCGGACGGCATCATCTAGATTTCAGGCGAACGCACATGGAATTCGAATTCAACGAGATTCAGCAATCGGTCCGCGACGGTGTCGCGCGCATCTGCGAGCGCTTTCCCGATTCCTATTGGCTGGAAAAGGACGAGAAGCACGAATTCCCGCACGAGTTCGCCGATATGATCGCCGAGAACGGCTATCTCGGCATTGTCATGCCCGAGGAGTATGGCGGTGCTGGTCTGGGCTATGTCGAGGCGGCGATCATGATGCAGACGATCGCGGAATCGGGCGGCGGCATGGCCGCATGCTCGTCGATACACGTCAACGTCTTCACGCCCGGCACCATCCTGAAATACGCGTCGCACGAGCAGAAGCAGCGCTGGATCGGACGGCTTATCGCCCGCGAGGACCGCGCCGCCTTCGGCGTCACCGAAGCGGACGCCGGGATCGATACTTCAAGCATCGCGATGAAAGCCGAATGGGACGAGGGCGCGCAGCGCTATATCCTGAGCGGCAAGAAGATCTGGACCTCGGCGGCGCAGACCGCGAACAAGGTGATGATCCTGGCCCGCACGACACCGGCCGATCAGACCAAGCGCAAGATCGACGGGCTCAGCCTGTTCTATACCGATCTCGATCGCCGATATGCCGAGATCCGCGAAATCCCGAAAATGGGACGGGCCGCGGTCGATTCCAACGAAGTGTTCTACGACGGCATGCCCGTGCCGAAGGAAGATCTGATCGGGGAAGAGGGCAAGGGGCTGTACTACCTCTTCGACAGCCTGAACCGCGAACGGATCCTGGCGGCGGTCGAGGCGGTAGGCCTGGGCCGCGCGGCACTCAGGCGGGCAAGCCAATATGCGAAGGAGCGGGTCGTGTTCGGCCGACCGATCGGCAAGAACCAGAGCGTCCAGCACGTCATCGCGTCCAACTGGTGTCATCTTGAGGCCGCCAACCTGATGGCGTTCAAGGCCGCGTCTCTAGCCGACAGGGGCGAGCCGTGCGGCGCCGAGGCCAATGCCGCGAAGTGGCTCGCCGCCGAGGCAGGATTCGAGGCGTGCGAACAGGCGATCCTGATCCATGGCGGCATGGGATATGCGCGGGAATATCACGTCGAACGCTATCTGCGCGAGGCACAGATATTTAGGATCGCGCCGATCCCGCAGTCGCTCGTTCTATCCTATATCGCTGAGCGGGTCTTCGACTTGCCGAAATCGTATTGAGCGCTGCCGCGATGCGCCATTTCCCCCATTTCGAGCCGCATTTTCCGAGATCGCAATGGACGCTGCCGCAGGTGCTCGCGCACCAGGCGCAGGTGCTGGGGGACAAGCCGTTTTTGCAATGGACGGCGGATGGACAGCCGATCAGCTATGCGGAAGCGGAACGGCGCTCCAACCGCTTCGCCCGCGGGCTCGCGCGGATCGGCGTGGGTTTCGGCGACCGCGTGGTGCTCATGCTGCCGAACTCGCTCGATTATGTGTTTGCCTGGTTCGCGATCAACAAGCTCGGCGCGGTCGAGGCGCCGATCAATGTCGCGCTCAAGGGCGCCTTCTTCGAGCATCAGGCCAATATAAGCGCAGCGTCCACGATCATCATCGACGCCGGCTTTGCCGAGCGGCTTCGGGAAAGCCTGCCGAACATGCCGCGAATAGCGCGGATCATAGTCTCGGGTGATCCGGGCGCACTCGATCTGCCGAAAGGCTGGCGCGGTGAAGTGTACGCGCTGGCGGACCTGTACGACGCAGACGACAGCGCGCCCGACGTAAGGGTTCGTCCGCAGGATCTCGCCGCGATCATGTACACCTCGGGCACCACCGGACCGTCCAAAGGCGTGCTGATGCCGCATGCCCAGACCTATCTCTTTTCGGAGGAAAGCGCGCAGCTCGTCGGGCTGGGGCCGGACGATAGCTATTTCATCGGGCTGCCATTGTTTCACGCCAACGCGCAGTTCCTCTGCCTCTATCCCTGCATGATCGCGGGCGCGCGATGCGTGCTCTACGACCGGTTCAGCGCCAGCGAATGGCTGAGCCAGGCGCGGAGGTCCGGGGCGACGGTGACGAACACGCTCGGCGTGATGCTGCCCTTTGTTTACGGGCAGCCGGCGCGGGCGGATGACCGCGAACACGGTGTTCGCCGTGTTTTCTCTGTCCCGGGTCCGCACGAGAAGGCGGCCGCGTACCGCGAGCGCTTTGGCATCGAGCAGTTTCACGAAGCGTTCGGACAGACCGAGATTTGCCTGCCGTTCATGACCCCGCCCGATGCCGAGCCGCCGCAAGGATCGTGCGGCTTGCTGGTCGATCAATGGTTCGACGTTCGGCTCGCCGATCCCGAGACCGATGAGGAAGTGGCAGTCGGCGAGGTCGGAGAACTGCTCGTCCGGCCCAAGCTCCCCTGGACGATCAACGCGGGCTATGCGGCGATGCCGGAGAAGACCGCCGAGGCCTATCGCAACCTGTGGTTCCACACCGGCGACGGGCTGCGCCGCGATGCCGACGGCTGGTATTATTTTGTCGACCGGTTGAAGGACGCGCTTCGCCGCCGGGGCGAGAATATCTCTTCCTTCGAAGTGGAGGCGCCGATCCGCCAGCATCCCGCCGTCGCGGATGTGGCCGTCATCGGTGTGCCCGCGGAGGAGGGGGGCGAGGACGAAGTGAAGGCGTGCGTCGTGCTGCGCAGCGAATTCACGCTCGATCCTGAAGCGCTCGTCGCCTGGTGCGAGGAACGGATGCCGTACTTCGCCGTGCCGCGATATATCGAGTTCCTCGACAATCTGCCGCGCACCCAGTCCGAGAAAATCCAGAAAGGCGAGTTGCGCGCCGCTGGCGTCACCGACGCCACATGGGATCGGGTCAAAGCCGGATACCAGCTCAAGGAGGAGCTCGCGCGCAAGCAGAAAAGGGGCGCCGCGCAATGACCGCCAAGGCCAAGCAAATCCAGCCTCTGTCAGGCGTGAAGATACTCGAATTCGCGACGCTCCTGCCGGGACCGTTCGCCGGCTTGATGCTGGCGGCGGCGGGGGCCGAAGTGATGAAAGTCGAGCGGCCCGAAGGGGACGAGCTTCGCGGCTATGTGCCGAAAGCCGGCGAGGACAGCCTGTGCTTCGCGCTGTTGAACCGCGGCAAACGCAGTATCGCGATCGACCTGAAGGCACCCGGCAGCATCGATCGCCTGCGGCCGTTGATCCGCGAGGCGGACGTCGTGATCGAGCAGTTCCGCCCGGGCGTCATGGCGCGGCTGGGGCTGGGTTATGACGCGCTTCGCGCGATCAATCCGCGGATCATCCTATGCTCGATCACCGGCTTTGGGCAGACCGGCCCCAGGGCCAGAATCGCGGGACATGACCTCAATTACCAGGCCGAGGCGGGCCTGTTGTCGCTGACCTGTGATCGCGATGGCGTGCCGGTCTTGCCGGCCACGCTGGTCGGAGACATCGGCGCGGGCTCGCTTCCCGCGGTGCTCAACATCCTGCTTGCGCTGCGCCAGCGGGATTTGACGGGGGAGGGGGCGTGGCTCGATATCGGGATTACCGGGAATCTGCTGACCTTCCCCTATTCCTATCTCGGCTATGGCCTGGCTCTGGACCAATGGCCCGAGCCGGGTCGCGACCGGCTGACGGGGGCCTCGCCGCGGTACCAGCTCTACCGGACACGCGATGGCAGATACCTGGCCGCGGCGCCGATCGAGCAGCGCTTCTGGGACAGGTTCTGCGACGCCCTCGATCTGGCGGAAGCACTGCGCGACGATGCGGCTGATCCGGAAGCGACGCGCCGTGCGATCGGCGATATCATTGCGCGGCAGGATGCCGATCACTGGATCGCGCTGTTCAGCGGAATGGACGTGTGTGTCACGCTGGTGAAGACGATGCAGGAAGCCGCATCGGATCCCGACACCCGCGCGCTGCCGCCGCTCGCACGCCAGGTCGATACGCCAGAGGGCGCCGTGCCGGGCCTGTACCTGCCGGTATGCGCCCAGTTCCTGGGAGCCGCCGGCATCGGCGCGCATCCCGCGTTGGGAGAGGATCAGGCCGCGCTTGATCGCTCGCGGCCTGTATTGCGCGCGATCCGCCGGGGAATGCGCGCCGCTCATACCGGATAACGGAGATCGTCATGGACGCTGCGAAATCGACCGAAGGCAACGGCTCGATCGTATATTCCTTCTACGTCGTGGCGATCCTGATGGCGGTCTATGTGCTGTCCTTCATGGACCGCATATTGCTGAGCCTGCTCGTCAAGCCGATCCGGCAGGAGTTTCAGATCGGCGACACCGGCATGGGCCTGTTGATGGGTTTCGGGTTCGCCCTGTTCTACACCAGCTTCGGCCTGTTGTTCGGGGCGATCGCCGACCGCTACAATCGCCGGAACCTGATCCTGGCGGGACTGCTGGGATGGAGCATCGCGACCTGCGGCGGCGGTCTCGCGATGGGCCTCGGCACATTGATGTTCGCGCGCGCCATCGTCGGGGTCGGGGAGGGTTCGCTTGCGCCCGGCGCCTATTCGACCATCGGCGACCGGTTCTCTCCGGAGCGGCAGGGCCTGGCGATCGGAATTTATTCGATGGGCGTCGGCCTTGGCGGGGGCCTGTCGATGGTTTTCGGTGGAGCGCTGGTCCACTGGGCGGGGAATACGAGCGTGACGCTGCCCTTGCTGGGAACGCTTACGGGCTGGCGGCTGGCAATGGTGACGATGGGCGCGCTGGGCTTCCCGCTGGCAGCCCTGTTCCTGGCTACGGTGCGGGAGGCTCCGCGCAAGGCCAGGTCGATCGCTCCGCCGCCATTTTCGGCAGTGCTGCGGATGATGGCGAGGCGCTGGCGCGCTTTTGGTGGCGCCCTTGTCGGCTTCTCCTGCGCGGTCGTTTCGGTCTACATTCCCTATCTCTGGGTGCCGGCATTGTTCGCGCGGTCCCACGCGATGAATCCGCAGGAGATCGGCGGTGTTCTGGGCGTCGTCCTGATGATCTCGGGGGTTTGTGGCGTGGTGGGTGCCGGCGCGCTTTCGGACAAGCTGCTCAGCCGCGGCATGGCCGATGCGCCGGTGCGGACGATCTTCTGGGCGGCACTCGTCCAGATGCCGATCCTGGGCCTGGCCTATATCGTGCCCGATCGTACCACCGCGCTGGTGCTGCTCGCGATCGGTATGGTGCTGACCAGCGCCTCCAGCAGTCTTCAGGCGACGGCGCTCACATTGATGACCCCCGGCCAGATGCGCGGGCGCATGATGTCGATCCACCTGCTGGTGATCACCGTCGTCGGTCTCGGCCTGGCGCCGCTGTTCACCGGCTTGCTCAGTGACCATGTCTTTACGCAGGACAACGGCCTTGGCCGTTCGCTCGCGATGGTCTCGACGATCGCCCTGGCGATATGCTGCGTCGCGCTCGCGCTGTCGCGCGCGGCCATTCAGCAGGTCATCGTGGAGAGGCGGGCGGCCGCCGAGGCCGCGTGAGCGCGACGCAGAGGACCGTCAAAGCGATGCCAGGATGCGCGCGGCGCGGCGCCTGACCGGCTCGTCGATCATGGTTCCCTCGATTTTCGCGGCACCGCGCGTGGTATCGGTGCCGACCACTTGCCTGGCCCAGGCGATTTCCTCCACCGACGGATGGAATGCGCGTGAAACCGCTTCAAGCTGACGCGGGTGAATGCAGAGCTTGCCGGCGAAGCCGAGGGAACGGGCGCGCCGCGCGTCCTCGAACACGGATGCTTCGTCGTCGATCATCACCGACACCCCGTCGATCGGCGCGGCGATGCCCGCCAGCCGCGAGGCGATGACGAGTTCCAGGCGAAAGCCGTCGAGGGCGGTATCGGGGCCGATGAAGTCCAGGTCCAGAGCGAAATCCAACGCGCCGAAGGCCAATCGCTTGACGTCGGGGTGTTGCGCTACCACGCGCGCCGTGGCGAGGCCTTCCGCGCTCTCGATCAATGCTATAACGGGCTTTGGCCAACTACGCGCGTGAAGTGCGTCCGCGTCGGCTTTGGGCAGCATAATCGCCGAAGCGGTCGATTGCGCGACCGCAGCGATATCGTGCTCGAACCACGGCGTTTCGGCACCGTTGATCCGGACAATCGATCCTTTCGCCTGCCCAAGCCAATCAAAAACGGCGTGCCGCGCAGCGTCTTTGGCGGCCGGTAGCACTGCGTCCTCCAGGTCGAGGACAATCGCCTGCGCGCCCGATCCCCGCGCCTTCGAGAATCTCTCGGGCCGGTCGCCAGGCACAAAAAGGAGCGTGCGAGCATCAATTTCTGGCGGGCAACCCAACATACGATAGGCTTAATGGAATCTCATTCCATTTAAAATAGAATTCTGTCCGTTGCGGGTGGGCTGCCGACTATTAATTTACGCCTCGGAAGGAAGAAAACCATTGGATCGCGCTTTCCAAGTGTGGCGCTTGGGTCCTGATTGGGGCGTTTTGTAGGAAATGGGCGGCGACCTCCGCTCCGCCCACTGGATTGGGCCGGAGCTACCGCTGAACTCAAGCGGGCTCGCCCGCCGCCGCGCTCGCAACCGTGCCTGATGATAGGACAAGGCTCCGGGCGTCGAGCATCCCACCGGCGTCACCGAATGCGTCGTCACGTTGGACGAAGCAGGCGCCCCGATCGAAGCCGACATGCTACGCACGGCACGCAAGCTGATCGATGGGATGATATTCTCGTGAGCCGCGACGAAGGCGGCTAGATCCGCAGCCGGACGCTGGCGCCCTTCCGTGCCGGCGTTCGCGTCCCTGCCGGCGCGGTCAATGCGTATTGTCCTGTCTTGGACCCCAGTCGCATATTCCGAGTCGGCATTCTTCGCCGTCGGTTATGCTGTTGCGATGTGGGCGCTTCACGCGTGAGCAATCAAAATTTCCCAATGTTCCGAGTGCCCGATCGGGTGGTGTATGGAGCGCCATTTCCGTCAAGAGAGGGTGTCATCGGTGCCTGATCGTCGGGCTGCCACTGGTAGCGATCTCCAGCGATTTGATCGGGCCGGCGATGGTGATCGCATCACGACCTTCGCGATGAACCGACGGCGTATTGCCGCATCGTTCTGGATTGCCGGGTTTGTTCGCGCGGACGGCCGGTTTTGTCGAAGGCAGTAATTGCCCGGCACTTCGTGGCAGCCGACCTTGAAGAGCGGGGTGCCGGTCGCACCACCCCGCTCCTCGGTCAGCAGGATGACTGCCCGCGCCGTCCAGCTAGGGTTCGAGAGGCCCCTTGGTTATTAAGGGCTGTCACGTCACCGCTTCCGCAGATGAGCCGTCAACTGAGCGCACATCACGATGGTCATCGCACGCGCTTGCCATCGGCGTTGTAGACCATCACCTCACCGAAATTCAGCTTCCGTATATCCGCCTCGATTTTCGACAGGTCGCCGACCACGAACCATGTGAGCTCATTCGGACGGTAAAGCCTCGTCGCCGCAGCCTGAACCTGTTCGGGTGTGAAGGCGTCGATACGCTGGACATAGTCGTTCCAATAATTGTCCGGCAGGCCGTACAGGATGACGTTCCGATAAAGGTTCATTGCGCCGCCGGGATCCTGCAGTTCCGCCGAGAGGCCCAGCAACATCGCGTTTTTCGCGATGGCGATTTCCGCGGCCGTCGGTTTGCGGGTCGTCCCGAGTTCTCGCAATTCGCGCTCGATCTCGCGCATTGAATCAGCAGTTTTGTCTGTCTGGACCACGGCGCCGGCGCTGATCTGCCCTAGTAACGGTGCTTCGGTAAGCTGCGACTTCGCACCGTAAGACCAGCCTTTTTCTTCTCGTAGATTTAAGTTCAAACGCGATACGAAATTGCCGCCAATTACCGTGTTGACGACATTCAGCACGTCGTAATCTGCGGCGGCGCGCGCAGGCCCTGTCTCGACGACGCTAACAAGGGAAGATTCCGCGCCTGGTTGATCAGCCAGGACGATTCGAGGCCGAGCAGGAAGCTTTGCCGGCGGGAGGGGCGCCTTGACCGGCTTTGGCCCCATCGCTCGCCAACCACCAAAGCGCTGTTCGAGCTTCGGCATCATCTCGGCTAGGCTCGTGTCTCCGACGATCAGGATCGTCGCAAGATCAGGACGGATCCATTTGCGGTAATAGGCACGGAAATCGTCCACCGTCCATCGGCCAACGGTTTCCGGCGTGGAAACGCTGGCGTAGGGATGGCCCGGACCATAGACCATCTCTCCGATGATCAGCGCCAGCTTGCCGCCCGGCGAACGCTTGTTTTCCTCGAAATTCGCCTTGAACAGCGAATAGAGCCGGTCCCATTCCCCCTTGGTAAAGCTCGGATGGAGCAGGATATCGGCGTATAGGTCGAGCGCCTCGTCGAGCTTCGGCTTGAGCACGTTCATCCCGAACCGGGTTGTCTCGCTGTTGTTTTGCCACGCGATTCCAGCACTCAATTCCTGCTGGCGCTGCGAAATCTCGAGTGCGGACAGCGACGTGGTACCGGTCGATGCCAGGGCGAAGGCGGTGCTCAGTCCCTCCTTGGCAGGATCGCGCTCGGGCAGAGCGCCGATATCGAACATCATCGACATCGTAACGGTTGGCACGTCATGCCGTTCGGCCAGCAAGACCTTGATCCCATTTGACAGCGTCGCCCCCTGAAGCGGCGGCAACGAAAAGGCGTCTGGCCGGCCGAGCGGCGGCTTGGCGGCGCGATCGACCGGCTTGCCCGAGACGGTATGATTGCCGAACGGCTTTACCTCGACCGTGAAGGATCCGTCCGACAGCCATTTGCGCGCGGTATCCAGCAGCGTCTCGGGCGTCGCGTCGCGGGTGAACTCCTGCCGCCTGGTCGCGAAATCCGGCGTGCCGGCGTAAAGCTGGGCCTCGGCCAGCAATTGCGCCTTGCCCATGGTCGAGGTCTGGCCGCGGACATTGGCGGCGTATCGCTGGAACTTGATCCGGTCGAGCGTTGCTTGACTGATCCCGTCGCGCAGGAACTTAGCCATCTCTTCGTCGATCGCGGTTTCGAGTTGGGCCAGGCTGACGCCGGGCCGGGCGGTCGCCTCGATCACGAACTGCGAGCCGAGCTCGAGGAGCTGCACGCTGACATCGATGTTGCTGGCGAGCTGCAGATCGCGAACCAGCCGCTTCTCCATCGGACTGTTTTCGCCATCCGCCAGGGCGCTGGCCGCAAGGCGAAGCACTTGAGCGTCGCGGCTCGACCAGCCCGGCACATTCCAAACCTTGACGAGCTGTGGCGTCGTGACGTCCGCCTCCAGCGTGGCACGCCGGTTGCCGACCATCTTGGCGATGTATTCCTCCTGCCGCTGCAGCGCGGGACCGGCGGGAATATTGCCATAGAAGCGCTCGGCCTTGTCCCGCGCCTCCGATACGGTGATGTCCCCCGACAGCACGAGCACGGCGTTGCTTGGCCCATACCATTTCTTGAAGAACGTCTTCACATCGTCGAGCGATGCCGCGTTCAGATCTTCCATCGATCCGATCGGCGTCCAGCTATAGGGATGGCCGGCCGGATAGATCGACGCGTAGAGCAAATCGGGGAGCGCGCCTTTCGGGGAATTGGCACCCTGGCGCTTTTCGTTTTGAACGACCTTGCGTTGCTCATCGAGCTTGGCCTGGTCGATCGCCGGCAGCAGATTGCCCATGCGATCGGATTCGTACCACAGCACGCGATCGAGACCGGACTTGGGGACCGTCTGATAATAGTTCGTGCGGTCGTTGCCGGTCGAACCGTTCATCCCCGTCGCGCCGATCTCGTTCATGAATTTGAACCAATCGTCGTTGGCATGCTCGGAACCGTTGAACATCAGATGCTCGAACAGGTGCGCAAAGCCGGTGCGGCCCGGGGTCTCGTTCGCACTGCCGACATGATAATAGGTCGCGACCGAGACCACCGGCACCTTGTGATCCTCGTGGACGATTACCGTCAGGCCATTCGGGAGCGTGAATTTTTCGTACGCGATCGTGACGATCGGAAGCGGTGCCGCAGCCGGCTTGATCGCGGCAGGACGCTGTCCGCGCTTGGGAGCCGTTTGGGCGGTGGCCGCCGACAGCGACGTGGAACCGAGCAACAGGGCAATCATAGCGTGGCGCAGCGTCATATTCGATCCTTGGTTACGCAGGGAAACTGGCGCGGGAGCATCGCCCCCGCGCCGAACGGCAGGAAATTTTTCGTTACTGACCGAAGGACTTGCGAACGCTCAGCGTGAACCGCCGCAGCCTTGGGTCGCCATAGGTGCTGTAGCCCGCCAGGTTGTAACTGCTGATGGCGATGATCGGCGGCCGGCTGTTGAAGATGTTCTGGACACCGCCCGACACGCGAACCCCGCCCAGCACACCGCCAGCGTCCTTGAAGTCATAGGAAAGGAACAGGTCGCTATAGGACTGGCTAGGCACCCGGCGTGCGCCTTGATTGGCGATCGCGCTGTTCACCGAATTCTGCCCCGCCACCACGCTTGTGTCCTGGGTGCTGTAGATATTGTAGCTGTTGTAGAACTGGGTGTTCCACCGGACGGCGAGCTTACCGATCGTCCAGTCGATCCCGGCGTTTCCTTGCACTTCGAGCGGGCCGTCGCTGTTACCGGTGAAATTGAGCGGGCGAAGACCGATCGTCTGCTGCCGGACCGTGTCCGGCTGCCAGGTGGCAAGCGCATAGAGGCGGAAGTCGCCCCATTTCGAGGTCTTGAACGCGTAATCGGCCTGGAAATCGATCGCCTGGATCTGGGATCTCAGGAAATTGATCGGCGATGAATCGATCGAGATGATACGTCCGAGATACCCTGCCGGATCACCGGCACCCGGCGCCGCGCGGACGACACGCCCGGGGAACAGGTCGGGATTGGCGAGCACCAGCGCTACGGTTGGCACGCCGAGTTCGCCCTTCTTGGCGATCCGCGTATAATCAGCGGAGAAACGGAAACCATTGAAGGGCGTCAGGATCACGCCTGCCGACAGGCTGCGCGACTTTTCGGGCTGCAGGTTCGGATTCCCGGCATATAGAACGGTGTACTGATAGCCCTCGGCGAGATTGCCGCGAAACGGATCGGGCGTGAACTGGGCACCCAGCGCTGTTGTCGCCGCCGCCTGGATCACGTTCGGCGGCAGAAAGCCCGTCGCGTAGCTGGCGCGGAACATGACGCCTTCGAGCGGCGACCAACGGCCGGCGAATGTGAAATTCGTGCTCTTGAAGCGCGATTCGACGCGCGTGAAAGCCGGGATGGCGACGTTGGGATCGCTTGAATTGATCGAGCCGAAACCGCCCGGTTGATCGTAGAACGCGCCGTTGCCGAGCGAATAGTTGATATAGGTATCGCCGCCCGGCGGGGCCGCTGTGAAATAGGCGTCGTGGCGAATCGCTGCGCGCAGTTCGAGCTCACGGATCAAGGGAATCCCGCTTTTGGCGCCGACCAGAGGCAGCGTTACTTCACCATATTCCGAAGTCGTGGACTGTTTGCGGCCCGGGAAAATCGAATAGTTTCGGCCGGTCGCAGTTCCATCGGAGAAGGAGTTCCGGGATGTGTCGATGATCGTCGATTCCCGCTGGACGGCGACGGTAAGATTGGCCTTGCCTCCGGGCAGGGTGAACAGCGGTCCGGCTACGCGTAGCGAGGGATTGTTGAACTGCGACCCATATGGCCCGCTCACGAAAGTCGGATCAGGGTAGATATAGGGCGTGAAGTCGATCGGTGACTGAAACGGGTTGAGGCCTGGCCCGCCGTTGCACGTTGCGGCGCCCGAACTGAGGCATGTCGTTATCGCCGAAGGTATTGTCGTCGAATAGTTCGAGCCGCTGCTCTTGGTCCAGGTCTTGTTATATTCGAGATTGAGCGCCCAGTCTTTCCCGAGGCGGACGATCGTGCCGACGCTCAACGTGTCGGTCACCGACTTGAACCGAAACGGCAGGTTGACGCCCTGCACCGGGAAGGTCACGCGCACATTTTGCTGGAAGGGATTATTCGGAGCGGCAGCGGCCAGGGTCACCGAGTTGTTAAGGGTGCCCACGCTGTAGCTGACCGACCGATTCTCGAAGTGCGAATAGTCGGTGAACAGGTCGAACAGGTCCGAGAACTTCCGGCGCAAATTGACGTTGAACGACCGCGTTTCCGGAGACGAAAGCATGCCGCGGCGAAGGCCCTGCAGGTCGTCCGGCGGCGTCAGCGTGTAGGTGCCCGCATTCGTCCGCAACAAAGCGCCATTGTCACTCGAGACACCGGCATAACCAAGCGGCAGCGTCGTAAAGGCGGAGCCGAGATTCGCACCCCCATATTGCGGGTCGAGCACAAGATTGGCGCCCGTCGTGCTACGGATATTCACGCCATTGCTGGCGGGGGGCGTCGCCAATGTCGTGATATCGACGTTGCGACGATAAAGGTCGATGCCACGTTGCGTGAGATTGAGGCGGTTGCCGACGCGCAACGTGCCGGATTTAGCGATCCCGCCGCCAAAGGTGACCGTGGTTCTGCCGCCTTCCAGCGCAAAGCCGCCATTGATATCCAGCCGGCCGTAAGGCGCATGAAAATCGAAGGTGTCATTGTAGGTCGCGGTGAGGTCAACGCCGCGATAATCACTCCGAAGGATGATATTGATCACGCCGCCGACGGCATTGCCGCCATAGATGCCGCCGGCCGATGACGGAAGGATCTCGATCCGTTCGATCGAGCCTACTGGAATGCCGTTGATGTCGGCCTGGCGAGGGGTCTGATTCTGATTGGCGACTACGGGAAGGCGTCGCCCGTTGACAAGAATCAGGGTCTGGAGCGCGCCATTCGTACCGGTGCCGCCCAGGCCACGAAGGTTGAAACTCGAAAAGTTCGAACCGCGCCCGGTTTCCTGAGATGCCGCCCCGTTGGGGGCGGTGTTTTGCGTCAGGCGCGTCCGCAGGAATTCTTCGACCGTCGTTGCCTGGGACGATTCGATTTCGTCACGGCTGAATACAACATATGGCTGGGCGTCGTTCTCCGTGCGCCTGACATCGACGTTGCGGCTGCGATTGCCGATGACCAGGATCTCGGCTTTGCCGGCCTCGTCGCCATCCGGGTCAGCGGTTGACCCGGCTTGCCCGTTTCCCGTCTGCAACAGGCCGATCATCGCGATGCCGCCTTCGGTCGAGGTCTTGCCTAGATCGGTGCCCTCGAGCAGTCGCCTGAGGCCTTCCTCGACTGTATAGGTTCCCTTGACCGCCTTGGTGCGCTTGCCGCGCAATTCGGTGGCGCTGCCGAGGATTTGCGCGCCGGCTTGCTTCGCGAAAATCGGGATCGTTCGGGTGGCTGGACCAGCGGGGACATCGAAGGTCCGGGTCTGAGCCATCACCGGACTCGCAGCCGCTACGCACAGTATGGCGGCCGCTCCGGCCATCAACTGCTGATACGTCCCGAAATTACGCATATCTGTCTTCCCCCCGTATCGCCCCAGTTAATTGGGCGTTGGGAAAAGGACGATCGACGAGGAAATTTCCGACGACTCTGGCCGAATATTATTTCAACGCGACAGCGTGATCGTGCCTTCATTCAGGTCGACGCGCGCGCCAAGCAGTTTCGCAGTCGCGCGCCCGAACTGCTCCGGCTGATCGGCGCGGAAATAGCCCACCAACGGCTCGCGGCCGAGTTGGACGTCACCGACTATAATTTTTGTCTGATTGTAGCGATTGAACTCGTTGACGGCATAAGCGAGACTTTCGCCGTTCAGCGCGATCTCGCCGGTACGCCACGCAAGCTGGCGCTCGATATCGTCTGCGGCCGAAACGACTTCCACTGCCGGTCGCTGCGTTTCGATGAAGCTTTTCGAGCCGGCGGCGATCCGCGTGCGCCCGCTCTCCCGGCCGACAATCCAAGCCTCGACGACGCCTTCGGTGACGAGGACGTCGGCACCACCCTCACGGCGGCGCACTGAAAATGCAGTCCCTACTGCCTGCACCCGAATGTCTCCAGCTTCGACGACGAATGGGCGGGCGCTGTCGTGAGCGACCTGAAACCAAACCTCACCGTCCTCGAGCTTCACCGCGCGCTTGGTCGGCAGCATCGACACTGCGATCCTGCTTCTGGTATTGATTGAAGCGACCGACCCATCAGCAAGCGGTACACGCCGTACCTCTCCGATTGCGGTTTCGAGTTCCAGAGGGCGCGGTCGCGTAAGCAGCAAGCCGACCACGCCGGCCGCGCTGATCCCGCTCAGTGTTCCACCGATTAGGAATGCCCGCCGGCCAAAGCTTGCCCGGCGGAAGCCGAATCCGCTCTCAGCTTCTGGTTCGGCGAGCGCGCGCCCTCGATCGAGATAGGCGAGCACCGCCTCGGCACGCAGCAAGGCGCCAGCGCGTCGCTCGTCGTACAACAGCCAGTCATCGAGTGAGCGCTGCTCCTCATCGCTGAGCGGCTCTCTATCCAACCGGATCGCCCAGCGCACGGCATCATCGTCGATTTCAGTTGGCACGCCGTCGGTCACTTGTCTGCTCTCGTCTAGGGGCGGGGCCTTCGCCGGCGTCTTCACCGGCCAGGGACTTCAAGATCAGCTTGAGGCCACGGCAAGCCTGTTGTTCGATCGTGTGTTCGGGCAGGCCCAGCCGCTCGGATATTTCGCGCTGCGATATGCCCTGCACCCGCCGGAGTTCGAAAATCTGTCGGCAGCGGTCCGGTAGCGCTTCGATCAGCCGCCGGACGCGCTCGAGCTCGAGCCGCGCGCTGACCCGACGCTCGGGGCCGGGATCTTCGTCAGCAAGCGTTAGCGCCTCCATTTCTGTCATGCTGTCGATCCGAACAATCCGCTCACGCCGTATCTTGTCGAGTAGGACCGTCCGCGCGGTCGCGAAGAAGTAGCCGCGGCCATTATGGATGTGCGCCACCGAATCCAGATTGGAGATTTTGAGATAGGCGTCCTGCACGATATCGCTGATCTCCTCCTCGGACACCGCCATGCGCCTGAGTCGAGCACGCAAATCTGCCTCGTGCGGAACGATGTTGCTCCCCACCCAAGTGACGATCTCGCGCCGGTTTCGCCTCAACCCTGCGATCCTGGTCCTCTTGCGTTCGCTTGACCCTTATATCCCAAGACGGACGCCCGATCGATTTCCGATGATCCAGGTGAAAATTGATTTGAAAAGGCGATGAAAATTATTCGCGGTGCGCACATTGGCGAATGCGGGCGCGGACTAAGAAAACCACACGAAGTGTGCCTCAGTTGACTCCATATCAGGAATTAGGCGCGAGATCACAGCGCGGCGATCGATGGGTTGGTGCCTCAGCGCTTCTTCGCGTCGATGACTTGGTCGGTCAAGCGACCCGCGGGACATATCCGCGATACATACCAATGCCGCGCCTTAGCGCCAGTAGTTCAGTCCGCACGGGCAGGCGGCCAGGGTCAATGCAAGTGCTACCGACACCCAAAGGAGTCCGCTGTCATTACATGCGCCGCAACCGCCAGCGTGCGCATGCTTTCGCTCAGGACGCTGAGCATTGGCTTGGGAATGGCCGGGCGAGGAGGCTCGAACCGTTTTTGTGGACGTTGAGCCTGTCGCTGTCTGCCCAACACTCATGCATCTGGCCCACGGATATCCCCAATGGTCGAACACCTGACTTTCCAGGTGGCGTCCAATCCCCCGCTTATGCGGATGATTGCGGGCCGCGAGATATCCATGCGCTCGACCTGCGGCTGCGCCGTGTCGCTATGCAACAAAGCTTCGCCCCACGAACCAGAAGACGCCGACCGCGACCAGCGCCGAGGCGGCAAGATCGACGGTGATCGCTCGCGGTGGCGCCAGCTTCGCGCGGACCAGCAACATGGCGGCGGTTGCGACCGCCAGGACGACGCTGAGCTGACCGATCTCGACGCCGAGGTTGAAGCCGACCAATATCTCGGCGAGCTTCTCCGGCGGCAGGCGGCTCTCGAGCAGATCTGCGGCGAAGCCGAAGCCGTGGATCAACCCGAACACCAAAGTCACCACCAGCCGTAGCCTGCCAGCGTCCTTCAGATAGCCCGATACCATCAGGTAGTTCGCCGAGAAGATCGCGGCGCCGATCAGCAGCAGTGGCGGCAAGACGCCGATGCCAGCGAGGCGCAGCGCCGCCATCGCCGCCAGAGTGCCGCCGGTCCATAGCGCTACCAGTGCCGGGCGCCGTGCCGCGAGCGCGATATTCTCGGCGCCGATCAGCGCGATCGTCAGCGCGACCAGCGCATCGATGAACTCGGCATGCGGACGGATGATGCCGGTCACCGCCAACGCCAGCGTCAGGCTGTGGCCGATGGTGAAGCCGGTGACGACGAATACCAGGTCGCGCAGACGGCGCGAGATCAGCACCAGACCGAGCAGGAACGCCATGTGATCGATGCCGGTGAAGATGTGCATGATGCCCATCTCAATGAACTTGAAGAAGCTGGCATTGCCCAGCGTACCGCCGCCCGCCTCGTCGAGATCGATGGCTGGGGCGCTGGCATCCATGATCTGCTCGACGAACTCGCCGTCGGGCCGCTGAACCTGCGCGAAGTTGATATGGGCCGGCGCGACATCGAGAAACGCGGTGCTGGTGAGGCGCATCGCTTCGGCGGAAGGGCAGGCATATTGGAACTCGATGCGGCGCATGCCGGGCGCGGTGCTGACCTTCTTCGGCGGCGCGGTGAGGCCGCAGGGCGCGCCGTTCGCCGACACGCCGACATGCCCGGCGAGATAGGCGGTGAGCGCGGCATCGGACACCGGCTCGCCATTTCGCGCCAGACGGGCGACTTCGACATCGGCCACCGCGAAGCTCATATGGATCAGCCGCCCGTCCAGCGTCCAGGCGCTGTGCGAGGTGCTGCGGGTATGGGCATCGGCCGGGGGCATGCCGCCGATCGTCAGCATGGTGAGGATCGCCATGCAGCGGATCAGGGCGCGGATCATTGGTAGCCGCGCTGGATCTGGATGTCGGCGCGCTTGCGTAGAAAGCGCTCGTTGCCGGCGATCAGCGTCGCCTTCTGCGCGGCGATATAGTCGGAGCGGACCCGGTCGCGGACCTTGGCGAAATCGGGCGCGGGCGGACGGCTGTTGCTGCGCATCACCAGGATGTGTGTGCCGTCCGGCAGTGCCACCGGATCGGAGACGTGGCCGGTGTCGAGCTTGCGGGCGATCTCGAACAGGCGCTCGCCGAGATGGATCTTCGCCGCGAAGTAGAATTCCTCACCATCGGTCATGCGGCCGGAGCGCTTGAGGCGATGACGGGCGAGCACCGCCGGCTGGGTTCCCGCCACGCGGAGATCGGCGACGGCGCGGGCGCCGTCTGCTCCGGTGGGGAGGATATATTCGTCGAGCGTCATCATGCCTTCGTCGGCGAACTTTTCCGGATTGGCGGCGAAAAAGGCTTGCAACTCCTTTTCCCCCGGCTGCGCCGAAGCGGCGTCGGACGCCGCCATCGCCTCGACCGAACCGACCAGCGCCTGGCGAACTTCGATCGTATCGGTCTGCATCCCGAGCTCGATCCCTCGCTGCACGTACAGCTCCTCGCGGATCATGTCGTCGAGCACGCGGCGCTTCTGCGCGGGTGTCGCGCCATCGAGCGGCAGGTCGTAGACGGCGCGCAGCTGCAAGGCATAGTCGCTCATCAGGATCGGCACGCCGTTGACGGTTGCGACATTCTCGGGCGCGACGCCGGACACGCGCGTGCCCTCGGCGGTGAACAGCCCGAAGCCGGCGATCAGCAGCCCCGCGACGAGGCCGATGGTGCAGAGGATCAGCGATCGGCGCGCGTTCGGCTCGGCCAAAGACCCGAGCCAGCGGGGCGGGGCGGGCATCATCGTGATCCTCCACTGCTTCGCGTTCTCAGGGACACGGCGAACGCGGCAACCGCGCGCGCTTCGACGGGGGAGAGCGAGCGCGCGAAGCCGGGCATGACCCCGGCATGCCCGCCGGCGACCGAGCGGCGCAGCGCCGCGGGCGAGCCGTCGCCATAAAGCCAGACATCGTCGAGCAGGTTCGGCGCACCGACCGCGGTGTCGCCGCCACCATCGGAGGCGTGGCAATCGTAGCAGCCACCCTTGCCGGAATAGATCGCGCGCCCTCGCCTTGCGGCTTCGGCGTCAGGCACATCGCCGTGCAGCGATCGCAGATAGGCGACGACATCGTCGATTTCGCCGGGACGGAGCGGCGGGATATCTTCGGCAGCATAGGGCCTGGCAGTCGCATAAGCCGGCATCGAGGCGAGATTCCAGCCCTTGGGATCGCCCGAGCGGATGCCGTGGAGCACGATCTGCTCGATCTCGGCGACGCTGCCCGATCCGTAGAGGAAGTCGCCATCAGTGAGATCCGGCGCGCTCTGGTCGCGCAGGCCCGCGCCATCGGCGCCGTGGCAGCTCGCGCATGCGCGGGCGAAGATCGGGCCGCCAATGGCGATCGCGGTCCGCCGCAGCCTGTCCTGCCCGAGAATGGATTCCGGCGCGGCCTGGATCAGCGCCGCGCGGGCATTGCGATCGGCCGCCCCGCGCCACACCGCGGCGACCAGAACCAACAGCGCCAGCATCAGCGCGGCATACCCGTTCCTACTTCGCCAGCGCATGGCTCTGCCTCCGCGGCATCAGGCGCCGCCACCCGATCACCACCCCGCTGACCGCCACGATCGTCGCGGCGATCGACCACAGCCACATCCACACATCCCACAAGGGACGGCGAGTGATGAAGCCTTGCATGTCCCAGCGGTGCAGCCCGTCATACAGCCAGCGATAGGTGCGGCGGCGCGCATCGATGTCGCCGAGCATTTCGCCGGTTTCCAGGCTGATATGGGCCCAGGTCTGCGCCGGATCGGCGAAGATGACGCGCAGCACCGGCAACTCGACCGAACCCTTTGCTTCATACCAGTAATTGTCGGCGTTATGCAGGATCTCGGCGGACCGGATGGCATAGCCGGGCACCAGCAGCGCGCTGCGGCGGACGAGCTCTCCAGTGCCGAACCGCACCGGCGCCAGCGTCGCCGCATCGGCGACGGCTTTCGTCAGATCGGCATGTTCGAAGACCAGCAGCATGCGGCCGGCGGCGGGTATCAGCCGCATCCGCCGGGCGGCGCTGGCGGCGGGCAGGGTGCCGACGCGTGCCCAATCGATTGCCGGGACCATGGCCGAACCCGCAAAGGCCGCTTGCCCGGCATCGGACAGGCCGGGGCTGGCGAACCAGCGGCCGGGATCGACCGACAGCCAGCCGCTGACGATCCAGGTCGTCAGCAGCGTGCCGCCAGTCAGGCCGAGGACATGATGCCACCATTGCCAGCCGCGATAGGGGGTGATGCGACCGCCCTTGTAGCGGCGGCGGAAGCGCGCGCGCAGGATGCCGATCCACATGCCCGAGACGACCGCGACGATACAGAATCCCGAGGTCCACAGGACCACCTGGCGCCATAGCGGCTGATCCTGGCGCAGGATCGTCGGGTACAGCCAGTGCGGCACCGCGCCCAGCCAGTTCCAGAAGCGCTCGCCGGCAAGCGTGTCCTGAACGACCGCGCCGGTGACCGAACTGACGTAGAGGATCCGGCCATCCGCGCCGTTCAGCTCGGCCTTCCATAGCGGGCGGAAACGATCATAGCCGCCTGCCACAGTCCATTGGTCGCGTTCCACCGGCGTGACGCGAGTCACGCTGGCCTTGCCGAATTGACCCGCGATCCGCGCGGCCGCCCGCTCGTCGATCGGTGCGAGCGCCGCGCCGGTCGTGGCGGAAATCACTTGCTCGCCCGTGCCGGTCCGCACCCGCCACACCGGCTCTTGCGCGCCTTGCTCCAGCACAATGCCGCGCGGATGCCCGGAGGCATCCGCGCGCAGGGAGGGATCGGGTAGTTGCTTGACGCGGGACCAGTCGATCGGTGCGAGCCCCGCCATCCGCTCACCGGCGGTGAGCGAAGGATAGGGTACGTACATCATCACCACGCCGGAAATGACCCACATCGCCAGCAGCAAGCAGGTGGCGATGCCGATCCAGCGATGGATCAGATACAGCCAGCGCTTGCCGCGATGCAGCCAGCGGGTCACTCGCTAGAACCGCGCGCTCAATGCGATATCGAATGAGCGCGGGCGGCCGAGCAGCCATTGTTCGTCATTGTAGCTGGTGGTCGCATAAGCCTTGTCGAACAGGTTGTAGACCCGTCCGGTCAACCAGATGCCGTCGCTCAGCCCGATGCTGATGCCGGCGTCCGCCACGGCATAGCCGGGGATGCGATAGGTGTTGGCGTTGTCCGAGAAGGTCGGGCCGACATAGCGCAAATTGGCGTTGACCCGCACCCGCGCCGAAACGGGGCGCCAATAGACCGAGAAATTGCCCGCGGTCTCGGGGGTGTTGGCCGGAGTCTTGCCGTTATAGTTGGTGCCGCCGCTGATGAAGTCGTCGAACCGGGCATCGAGCAGGCTGACATTGGCGTCGAAGCCGAACGATTTGCCGAGCTGCATGGCGACCGACGCCTCGACGCCTTGCGACGAACGCTGGCCAACCTGCTCGATCGGGCTGGTCGGGGTGCGCTGGGCGGCGAGGCCCTGCTTGACGATCCGGTAGCCGGCGAGGGTGGCGCTGCCGCGCCCGCCCAGGAACGATGCCTTGACGCCGCCCTCGACCTGATTGCCGCGGGCATTGGTGAAGGCGAATTGCGAGGCGCTGGTGGTGTAGGTGGTCAGCGTGCCGAGCGGATCGACGCCGGTGGTGTACTGGCCATAGAGCGACACGTCGGGCGTGGGCTGGTAGACGCCGCCGACGCGCCAGGTGGTGTTGTTGAAGACGCGCTGGGTTCGCCCGCCGGGGAAGGCATTGGTCTCGGTGGTGCCGGCCGGCGTGTAGTTGATGTTCACACGCCGTACCGCGTCGCGCTCATGGCGGACGCCGGCGACCAGCGACAGCTGCTCGGTCAGCTTCAGCCGATCCTCGGCGAAGACCGACCATTCATTGGTGCGGGTGCGGTAGCGCGGGGCGATGCCCTGGGTGTCGTAGAACAGGCCGGGGTTGAAGCTGTAGGGATTGACGGTGTCGAACTGCGGTGCCGATCCGAAATCATGCGAATAGGTCAGCCGGATGCGGTTGACGTCGAAACCGATGACGAAGTCATTGCCCATCCCGCCGATCGGCTTGCTGATCTTGAGGCTGGCCTGGTTGCCGAGCTGCTCCTGGTCATGGGCGATGCCAAGATTGTCCATGCGGTCGATCGTGCCGCTGGCGCCGTTCCAGAAATAGCTTTCGAGATTCTTGAACAGGCGCTTCGAGGTCAGCCGGTAGGCGGCGTTCGAGAGGGTGACGCCCTCAGCCAGCGTCCAGTCGGCGACGAGGCTGGTGCGGTTGTCGAGATAGCGGAGCTCGCCATCGGCGACATTGTAGTTGCGGCGCTGATTGGCATCGACGAGCTTCCCCGCGATCAGCGGCGTGCCGAAATAGTCCATCGGATGCTGCAGGCCGTGATCGTGGCGCAGCGTCAGCGAGAAAGCATCGGACGGCGCGAAGCGCAGCGCGCCCGACAGCGCCAGGCTGTCCGAATCGCCGCGATCGACCCAGCCATCCGACTGGCGATAGCTCGCATCGACGCGGTACGACAAAGCCGGCGCGATCGGCCCGCCGATGCCAGCGGCGATGCGCCAGCTCTGCTGCGAGCCATAGCCCGCTTCGACGGCGGCTTCGGTGCGCTCGGTGCTCGGCGCCTTGGTGACGATATTGATCGCGCCGCCCAGCGCGCCCTGACCGTACAGGACCGAGGCGGGGCCGTTCAGCACTTCGATGCGATCGACATTCCACGGGTCGGTCGGAAAGGTGATCGTGCCCGCGACCGGAAACAGCCGCACGCCGTCGACGAGCTGGAGCACTGAGCCTTGGCCGCCGAAACCGCGCATCACCAGCGCGGTGCCGCCATTGCCGGGATTGGCAGAGGTCGTCACGCCGACCGAGCGGGTCACGGCGCCATTCAGATCGAGATCGCCGCGGGCGTGGATCGTGGTGGCATTGATGCTGGCGACGCTCGCCGGCGTCTCCAGCGGAGTCAGGCCGAGGCGGGACCCGGTGCGGCCGGGCTCCTGCAGCGGTGCGCGGACAAGGCCGGTGACGACGATATCATCATCCGCGGCCTCGGACTGGCTGGCGACTTGCGCCTGCGCCGGCGCGGCGGCGAGCAGGACCGACCACCCAAATGCCGACCAAGAAACTCCCTTCATGCGTCATCCTCTCGACTGGCAGTGCGCTGCGTATCCAGCGGCTGTTGTTGGGCAGAGGACTGGAAGCGGGCAGGGGCGCCGCCAAGTTCTTTACAGTTTTCGGAGGTTACGATGGCCAAGGGCCTTGGTCTGAAGGGCGGGCGGGCGGGGCTGCGCCGCCGCAGGGGCAGTAAAGTGTAACGTCGCTGTAACCTTCCATCCGCGCCTGTTTCGCCCAGCAACCGTACATAACTGGCGCCGCGCCCGCCTGGCTGTAGCGATCTCCCGAAAGCGTTACGCAAGGGGAGGATTGCATGGAGTTCAGTCTCTGGCTCTACGATACGCCGGTCAGCACGATGATCCGCGAGATCAGCTGGATCGTGCCGACCGTGCAGACCATCCATATCATCGCGATCGCGGTGGTCGTCGGTTCAGCCCTGGTCACCGACTTGCGGCTTGCGGGGGTGCTGGCGATCGACGAAGCGCCGGCCACCGTCGTGCGGCGCTATCTGCCATGGATGTGGGGGGCTCTGATCGTCCTGCTGCTTACCGGGCTGGTGATGCTGGTCGGCGAGCCCGACCGCACGCTCAACAATGTGGTGTTCTGGACCAAGATGGCGCTGGTCGTCACCGCCTTCGCGCTGACCCTGCTGTTCCGGCGGCCGTTGCTCGATCCCGAGTTCAGCCCGAAGCACGCGGCTTGGGCGAAGCTGGTGAAGCCGATGGCCTGGGTTTCGCTCGCGATCTGGATCGCCGTCATCATCTGCGGCCGCTGGATCGCCTACGTCATCTGACGGCGGCAGCGCAGCCACGAACATCCGGGAGAGGGCATCGTGAACGACATCATCCAATCCATCTATGATTCCGGCATCGGCACCTGGATGCGCGAAAGCGCCACCGCCTTTCCCTGGGTCGAAACCTTGCACGTCATCGCCATCACCACCGTGCTCGGCACGATCGCGATCGTCGATCTGCGCCTGCTCGGAGTGCGCGCGCACCGCCGTGGGGCGCTCCAGCTGATCAAGGACATGCTGCCCTTCACCTGGGCTGCGTTCGCGCTCGCCGTTGTCACCGGCCTGCTGCTGTTCGCATCCGACGCCACCGGCTATGTCGAGAAGGGCCCGTTCCGCGGCAAGATGTTGTTCATCGTCGCGGCGGGGATCAACATGGCGGTCTTCCACCTGACCGCCTATCGCAAGATAGACAAATGGGACGAAGCGGCGCCGCCGCCTTTGGCGGTGCGGATCGCCGGCGGCACCTCGCTGGCGCTGTGGATCGCGGTGACCTTCGCCGGACGCTGGATCGGCTTCGTCTAGGCGACCACGCAAACCCGGGCGGACGCACCCGGCCCGGGTGCGTCCGCCTTGCTGTTTCTAGAGCGTGGAGGAAATCTTCCACAGATCGATCTCGCCCTCCTGAGCGTAGAGGTCGATCTCGGCGAGTTCCTCAGCCGAAAAGGCGAGGTTGTCGAGCGCGCGCAGCGTATCGGCGAGCTGATCGACGGTGCGCGCGCCGACCAGCGCGGAAGTGACGCGCGGGTCGCGCAGCACCCAGGCGATCGCCATCTGGGCAAGGGTCTGCCCGCGCCGCTTGGCGACTTGGTTGAGCGCGGTGATGCGCGCGATATTATCCTCGGTTACCAGCGCGGGGTCGAAGGACCCGGCCTTGGCCGCGCGTCCATCCCGCGGGATGCCACCAAGATATTTGCTGGTCAGCATGCCCTGGGCCAGCGGCGAGAAGGCGATGCAACCGGTGCCGAGATCGGCGAGCGTGGAGAGCAATTCGTCCTCGATCCAGCGGTTGAGCAAGGAATAGCTGGGCTGGTGAATCAGCAGCGGTACCTTGTGCCCGGCCAGGATCGCCGCCGCCTTGCGGGTCAGCTCGGGCGAATAGCTGGAGATGCCGACATAGAGCGCCTTGCCCTGCTGGTGCAGCGTCGCCAGCGCCCCCATCGTCTCCTCCAGCGGCGTGTCGGGATCGACGCGGTGCGAATAGAAGATGTCGACATAATCGAGCCCCATCCGCTTGAGGCTCTGGTCGCACGAGGCGATCAGATATTTGCGCGATCCGCCGACATCGCCATAGGGGCCCGGCCACATGTCCCAGCCGGCCTTGGTCGAGACCAGGATCTCGTCGCGGTGCGCGCGGAAATCGGTGGCGATGACGCGGCCGAAATTCTCTTCCGCGGAGCCGTAAGGCGGCCCGTAGTTGTTCGCCAGGTCGAAATGGGTGACGCCCTTGTCAAAAGCGTGATGCAGTATCGCGCGGCCGTTCTCGAAGACATCGACGCCCCCGAAATTCTGCCACAGCCCCAGCGAGATCGCCGGAAGCTTGAGACCGGAGAGGCCGCAGCGCCGATAGGGCATCGCATCGTAGCGGTCGGCGGCGGCGGTATAGGGTAAGGGGAAAGTCACGCATCGCTCCCATCAAAATGGCGAGCGGGCGTGCTGTCCGCTCGCTGGTAAATCAAAAAGTCAGCCTTGCGGTTCAAGCTGGTGGCGCGCGGTGCCGGCCGGGGTGACCGGTCGGGCGAAACGTTCGGCGATGATCCGCGCGCGGGCCTGCAACATCGGGGCGACCGCCGGGGCTTGGCTGGGACCGAACCGCCCCGGATCGCCGGAGACAGAGATCGCGAACCAGCCCTCGCCGGGCAGCGCCAATGGCACACCGACGCAGCAAAGCGCTTCGTGCATCTCGCGGTCATCAAGCGCGAACCCGTCGATGCGGGCCGCATCGAGCACCAGCCGCAATGTATCCGGCTCGACGATCGTGTGTGGAGTCAGGCGGACCAGCGGTAGCATCAGATAGGTTTCGAGCTCGGAATCGGGCAGTTGCGCGAGCAGCGCCTTGCCGATTCCGGTGCAATAGGCCTCAAGCTGGCCATGCTCGCGCGTGAAGACGCTGTGACGCCCTTCCTTGACCAGATAGGTCACCATCTCATTCTCGAACATGCCGAGATGCGCGGTGCAGCCAAGCTCGCGGGCGATACCGCGCAATACCGGCCGGGCAATCTCGATCAGCCGGGCATGGGCGCTGACGCGCGCCGCCAGCGTCCGCAGGCGATCGCCGCCCATATATCGACCGCGCGCGGCCCGCATGATCCATCCCTTTCGCAGCAGTGCGGCGACCAGCCGGCGTGCCGTCGATGGCGCCAGCTCAAGGCTTTCGGCGATCGCCGCGATGGAGCTGGCGCCAGCGTCCATCGCGATCGCGTCTAGCAGATCGAGGACGCGAGTGGCGGATTGGGTGCCTCGCACTGTGCTCATCATGTGAGCGCAATGCCACTCCGGAGGCTGTATATCAAGTACATGCATGCTAGCATTTTTTCATTGAGAAGAGGGTATGGTTTAGTGACCAAGACGAAAGTAGCGATCATCGGCTCCGGCAACATCGGCACCGACCTGATGATCAAGGTCATGCGCTTGTCCGAAAGCCTGGAAATGGGTGCCTTTGTCGGCATCGATCCGGAAAGCGACGGGCTGAGACGCGCGGAGCGTTTGGGCGTTCCGATCACGGCGGGCGGCATCGAAGGCCTCACCGCGATGCCGGAATTCAAGGATATCGCGATCGTGTTCGACGCGACCTCGGCTGGCGCGCACAAGCGGCACAGCGAGATGGTGATCGCGGCAGGCAAGCGCATGATCGACCTGACCCCGGCGGCGATCGGGCCCTATACGATCCCGCCGGTCAACGGATCGGTCAATCTCGACGCGGCCAATGTCAACATGGTGACCTGTGGCGGCCAGGCGACGATTCCGATCGTCCACGCCGTCAACCGCGTCGCCAAGGTGCATTATGGCGAGATCGTCGCCTCGATCAGCTCGAAGAGCGCGGGTCCGGGCACCCGCGCCAATATCGACGAGTTCACCGAGACGACCAGCCAGGCGATCATGGATGTCGGCGGTGCCACGCGCGGCAAGGCGATCATCATCCTCAATCCCGCCGAGCCGCCGCTGATCATGCGCGACACCGTCTACTGCCTGTGCGAGGACGGTGACCGCGATGCGATCCGCCAGAGCATCGAGGACATGGTCGTGGAAGTGCAGACCTATGTGCCCGGCTACCGGCTGAAGCAGGCGGTTCAGTTCGAAAGCATCGGCGACAACGCGCCGCTGCACATCCCCGAAATGGCCGGCACCGGCCAGACCGACTTTACCGGGCTCAAGGTGACGGTGTTCCTCGAGGTCGAGGGCGCGGCGCACTACCTGCCGGCCTATGCCGGCAATCTCGACATCATGACCTCCGCCGCGCTGCGCACGGCCGAGCGCATCGCCGAAAGGATGGCGGCATGACCTTCGATCCGGCCAGCACCAAGCTCTACATCCAGGACGTCACCCTGCGCGACGGGATGCACGCCATCCGCCACCAATATGGCATCGAGCACGTCAAGGGCATCGCCCGCGCGCTCGATCGCGCCAGGGTGGACGCCATCGAAGTGGCGCATGGCGACGGGCTGCAAGGCTCTTCGTTCAACTATGGCTTCGGCGCGCATACCGATTGGGACTGGATCGGCGCGGTCGCCGAAGTGCTCGAGCACAGCGTGCTGACGACGCTGCTGCTGCCGGGGATCGGCACCGTCCACGATCTCAGGCACGCTTATGAGATGGGCGTCCGCTCGGTGCGGATCGCTACGCATTGCACCGAGGCCGATGTCTCGAAGCAGCATATCGAGGCCGCGCGCGGTCTCGGCATGGACGTGTCGGGATTCCTGATGATGAGCCACATGTCGGAACCCGATGCGCTCGCCCAGCAGGCCAAGCTGATGGAAAGCTATGGCGCGCACTGCGTCTATGTCACCGATAGCGGCGGCGCGATGCATATGGACGCCTATGCCGCGCGTCTCCAGGCCTATGACCGCGTTCTCAGCCCCGAGACCCAGCGCGGTGTACATGCCCATCACAATCTCTCGCTCGGCGTCGCCAACTCGATCGTCGCGGTCCAGAACGGTGCGGTGCGGGTCGATGCCAGCCTGGCCGGGATGGGCGCGGGCGCGGGCAATGCGCCGCTCGAAGTGTTCATCGCCGCGGCGGACCGCCATGGCTGGAACCATGGCTGCGACCTCTACGCGCTGATGGACGCCGCCGAGGAGCTGGTCCGTCCGCTTCAGGACCGGCCGGTGCGGGTCGATCGCGAGACGCTGACGCTCGGCTATGCCGGTGTCTATTCGAGCTTCCTGCGCCACGCGGAGAAAGCGGCGGCCGAGCACGGCCTCGACACGCGCGCGATCCTCACCGAAGTGGGGCGCCGCAAGATGGTCGGCGGGCAAGAGGACATGATCGTCGATGTTGCACTCGACATGATCAAGAGCCGTCACTGAACGATAAAGGCGGGAGAGAAGGATGGACCTGGGACTGAAAGGCAAGACGGCGATCGTCTGCGCCGCGAGCAGCGGCATCGGCCGCGCCTGCGCCGCCGTCCTCGCGCAGGAAGGCGCGAACGTCATCATCAACGCCCGCACCGCGGAGACGCTCGAGGCGGTGGCGGCCGATATCCGCGCCGAAGCGCCCGATGTCACGGTAACCACCGTTGCCGGCAGCGTCACCGACGCGGCGGTACGTGAGGCGCTGGTGAACGCCGCGCCGCAGATCGATATCCTCGTCAACAATGCCGGCGGACCGCCGCCCGGCGACTTCCGCGACTGGGACCGCGATACCTGGATCGCGGCGATCGACCAGAATTTGCTGAGCGCGATCGAGCTGATCCGCCTGACCGCCGATAATATGGCTGCGCGCGGCTTCGGCCGGATCGTCAACATCACCTCTTCGGCGGTGCGGGTGCCGATCCCGGTCATCGGCCTGTCGAACGCCACCCGCGCAGCGCTCACCAATTTCGTGTTCGGCATCGCCGGGGAATTCTCGTCAAAGGGCGTGACGATCAACAATATCCTGCCTGGGCCCTTCGATACCGAGCGGCTGCGCAAGTCGAAGGATATTACCATGCACCTCACCGGCAACCCGGTGGCCGGCCGCATCGGCGACCCGCTGGAGATGGGCGCGATGTGCGCGTTCCTGTGCAGCAGGCATGCGGGCTATATCACCGGGCAGAATTTCCTGATGGATGGCGGTCTCTATCGCACGAGCGTTTGACGCTCGCGACCAGGTACGCGCGGTGACGGGAGAGGAATCGATGCGCGGCACGGGCACCCTGCAGCACGACATCGACGCTCTGGAGCAGACCAATGCCCGGATGCGGGCAGTCTTCGAAGCGAAATCGGGGAACTGGAAGCTCGAGCTGGTCAAGCTGCGGCGGATCCAGGGCGTGCAATTGTCCATCCTCTCTGAAAGCCTCGGTAAATGGGCCGGACAGGTTCTTGATCCCGGCGACAGGGAGACCGCGACGCGTCTCTTCGCGGAGATGCGGCGATCGGTGGGGACGACGCAGGCGGAGTGGCCGCTCAGCTTGATCAATGATGCGGAATCGCTGCGCCGGTATAACGCCGCGAGCCAGCATGCCATCGCCGCCAGCACGGCATTCTTCTCGTGGATCAAGACGCATCTCAGGCGCCCCGAACAGGGCATCGAGCTGCGGTGAGCGGCGGCCGGAACGTTACCACGGAGGTTACAGATCGCGGCAGACGCCGCCTGCCCGCAGTCGCCAACCCTGCCCCTTCATCTCTGTGAACGACGCGCCGGGAACGGCAAACAACGTTATGAAACTTGCTGTGCCGGGCAGGCTCGGTAGCCCTCAAATCCTAAACGCGGCCCGCAAACGGGTTGCCAGGCTCGAGCCGCCTGGTGAGAGGATGAGAGGAAGACGCGATGATCCAACATTATTTCCACGCGCCCTGGCAGCAGCCGACAGGTGATGATTTCCTTGTGGCGCCGCGCCGTTCCGCGCTTGACCGGCGGGCGTTCGTGCGCTCCGGCCTGGTGGCCACCGCGGCGGCGGTAGCGGCGGTGCCGGCCGGCGGACTGTGGGCAAAGCCCGTCCTCAAGGGAAGCGGCCTTGCCGCCATTCCCGACGAGATGGCGGCGATCGCCCTGAACGGCAAGTCGCTGGCGCTGAAGCGTGCGGACATCCGCGCGCTGCGCGACGCGCTAAAGGGGCAGGTGCTGCTGGCGCAGGACGAAGGCTATGATAGCGCAAGGCGCATCTGGGATACGAGCTTCGATCGCCGGCCGGCACTGATTGCCCGCTGTGCGAACGCTCAGGACGTCATGCAGGCCGTCGACTTCGCGCGCTCGAGCGGAATCCGCACCGCGGTGCGCGCAGGCGGCCACAGCCATTCGGGCATGTCACAGCCCGAGGGTGGATTGATGATCGATATGACTGCGATCAACGAGGTGCGGGTCGATGCGGCAGCGCGCGAAGCCCGAGCCGGCGGCGGCACGCTGCTTGGCGGACTGGACCGGCCAGCGCAGGCGGCTGGCTTTGCGGTCACGCTAGGCACCGACACCGGCACCGGCATCGCCGGCCTCACGCTCGGCGGCGGCATGGGTCGTCTGATGCGGCAGTTCGGGCTCACCATCGACAATCTGCTGAGCGCCGATGTCGTCACCGCTGACGGTAAGCTTCGCCATGCCAGCGCGCGGGAAAATCCGGAACTGTTCTGGGGCATCCGGGGCGGCGGCGGTAATTTCGGCATCGTCACCGACTTCCGCTATCGGGTGCATCCGTTCGCGCGCCCCGTCATGGATGGGTTCAGGGGCTTTCGCTATGATCCCAAACAGGCGCGCGCGTTCTACGCGACGATGGCCGAGCTTGCCGCGCGCGCGCCCGACGATCTGATGCTCGGTGCGGCGATAGTCAATTCCGTGCCGCCTGGCGGCAAGGCATTGGTTCGCTCGATGGTGTTGAGCGTCAGCTATACGGGCGTCGATTTCGATCGCATCAACACGATGCTCGCAGCGTTCGACAAGTTTGGCCCGCCGGTTTTCGATTCGATCGCGGTAATGCCGTATCTCAAGGCGCAGCGCGCCGAGGGCGCGGCGAACGTCATCGTCCCGACAAAGGTGCAGATGTTCTCCGAAACCGGCTTTCTGCGCGAGATGCAGCCGGAGATGATCGATGAGCTGGTGCAGCGGTTCGAAGCCATGCCCGGCGATATCGGCATGATGGCCGCCATCGGCCAATTGGGTGGCGCAGTGTCGAGGGTAGCGCCGGATGCGACTGCCTATTGGAATCGCTCTGCCAAATTTCAGTTCTACGTCACTGCGAGCTGGAGCGATCCGGCGCGTGGCGCTGTCAGCCGCGAGGCCGCTCAAGCGATCTGGGCCGGCGTCGAGGAATATACCGAGGGCTATTACATCAACATGCTGGATCACGAGGAGGATCAGCGCCTGCGCGCCAATTTCGGCGGCAATTTCAAGAGGCTGGTGAAGCTCAAGCGCAAGGTGGACCCGGGCAATTTGTTCCGCATGAATGCCAACATCAAGCCGGACGCCGTCTGACGCCGTGGCGCGGTCGCGGCGGCTTGGGGTATGGGCCGTCCCTGCCGGTCATGGCGGGACGCCCATTGCCTCCGGTTTCGGCTTGGCCGCGCCGATCAGGAACGCGGCGCTAGACCGGGTGCGCCGCCGAGCCGTCCTGCGGGAGCGCGGCGTCGCCCGCAGAGCCGGCCAGACGCGTCTGGGCGATGAAGAAGCAAGCCGCGGCAATCAGCGTACCCGCCATGCCGGTCAGGGCGATGGCGAGACCGAGGCGCATGCCGCCATTGCTGAAAACACCCACGAACAAGGGGCCAAGACTGCCGCCGACCGCCGCTGTGCACAGGCCCATAAGCGCCGCGGCGCGGGCCTGTTGCCAGGGTTGGACACTGAGCTGAAGCGGCACCAGCATCATCGAATTTATCATCGAGGCCAGGAAGACGAAACCCGCATAGCAAATCAGCGCCGTCACCGGCGAACCGCTCAACCCGAGGGCCGCCGTCGCAACGGCGGCACCCGCGGCAATCAATTTGAGAAAGCGGATCAGCGCAAACAGCGAATCGTCCTGCCGCCGCGCCGCCGCGCGATTGGCGACCAGGGTGCCGATGACGCCGGCGGTTAGGAACGCCGCTCCCGAGGCCGCGCCGGCCGACCCCACTTCCATGCCATGCTCGCGAACCAGCAACATCGGGAACCAGGCGACGAAGCCGAACATGGCGAGGAAGTTGGCCGTCATCGCCGCATAATGCCATGGCAGGAACGGCGGGATGCTGCTGCCGCTCTTCACCACGGCGTCCGCCACCTGCTGGCGCTCCGGGCGCGGGCGTTCCGTCACGCCCCATGCCAGCAGCGGCGCCAGCGCCAAGCCGGGCAGGCCGAGCAGGACGAAGATATAGCGCCAGGGATCCTCGATCGAACCGGTGAGCAGCTTGAGCGCGATGCCGCCGCCGATCAGCGCGAGTCCGCTGCCCAGCCATGGCGCCAGCATGAAAAAGCTGCTCGCTCGCATGACGTCGCGGCGTCCCCCCATCTGGCTGATGAGCGATGCCGCCGCCGGGCCCAGGCCGGCCTCGGCGACTGCGGTCAGGCTGCGGAAGAAGAACAGGGTCACGAACGATCCGACGAACCCGCAGGCGATCGTGGCAAGGCTCCAGATCAGCACGCACAGGCCGGCGATGCCGACGCGTCGCGCGCGGCGGTCCAATAGCCAGCCCAGGGGCAGGCCGGCGATCGCGTAGAACAGGGAAAACGCGACGCCCTGAAGCAGCCCAAGCTGCAGATCCGAGAGATGGAGGGCGTCCTGCACCGGCTTGGCCAGCAAGCTCATGACGTGGCGGTCCGCCTGCGCCGCGATGGTGCAACCGATCAGCGTGAGCAGCATGGCGCGGTCCTGACGCGGCCGCCGCGCCTCGCTGCCATCCATGGCGGGGGATATGCTCATAATCTACCTCGATATCGTCCTGGATGCGCCGCAAATCCGGCGCGAGGCGGGGACGCGGTTATGGGATCGCGGAACCTTGATGCGGGTGCACGGCGAACGGCTGACCGCGCGTCACGTCATAGGGCGCGGCGAACAGGCCGGGCCGTCGCGCTTCGATCCAGCGGCCGACGCCTTCGGCATGGTCCCGAAGGGCACGGTCGTCGCGAAAGGTGCTGAACACGCCGAAGCGTCCGCCGCCGAGATCGACCGCCATATAGCCGGAAGTGCCGGTTTCGGCGCGCAGCCGCACGGCCACCGATTCGAGAAAGTCCCGAGCCTCGTCCTCGCGGCCCGGAATGGCCTCCATCGTCACCCACACCGCGTGCCGGTCCATGTCAGCCGGGACTGCCGCAGATGCCATGCTCGCCTCCACCATATCAAAGCTCCTGCCGTAGAGAGGCATGCTTGCATGCAAGTCATAGGGATAATGACGTGGCGCCTCAAGCGTCTTTGGACAAGGCTGGCATCCGTGCGCCCGGTCGGGCAGGGCGGCAACGCGAACCGCGCCTGGGTCAGCCTTTCTCCAGTCCGACCAGCACGGCGCCGGCGACGGCGGCGATATGGGCCTCGGCCACCAGCTTGGCGCGCTCAGGCTGATGACGGGCAATGGCGTCGATGATCTGCTCGTGATCCTGCACGGCATCCGACATGAACGCTTCGAACCCCGCCGAATGGGTGATGAAGAAGTCGCACATGTTGAAATTGCTGCGCTGCTTTTCGTCCAGCAGCGGCGAGCGGGCCATTGCGTGCATCAAATGATGGAACTCGCGGTTCAGCGCGGCATGCGCCACAGCGTCGCCCGTCTGGCCGATGGCGATCAATCGATTCTGGAGCCCGCGGAGCTCGGTCAGTTGCGCATCGGTGCGGCGCATCGCGGCAAGCTCGACAAGAAGCCCTTCCATGCGCTGGAACATCAGAAAGAAATCGGCGATTTCATCGCGGCTGGGATCGATCACCTGGCAACCGACTTGCGGGATGATCTGGACAAAGCCGTCCGCCGAAAGCCGATTGAGCGCGGACATGATCGGTTGGCGGCTGGCGCCGGTCTCGGCAATCAGTTCCTTGACCAGGATCCGCTCGCCGAACGCGTAGCGCGCATGCACAAGCCTGTTGATGATGAGGCCATAGACTTGGTTGTTCTTGCTCAACCTCGGCGCCTTTCCTTCCCGCAACATATGTTCCCTATCCCCCTTGGCGCGCCGATCAAGCTCTGACTGAGGCAGGCGCACCATTGCGTGACTTTACAATACATGCTTGCATGCTAGTATGATTGAATAGAGAGGGGATTGGAAATGGCATTTCTGTGGCCCGAGCTGGCAAGTGGCGAAGTCCGCCTCGGCTATGTCGATGCGGGCGGCATCCGCACCCGGTACCTCGAAAGCGGCGATCGGGACGCGGAAGAGGCGGTGATCTTCGTTCACGGTACGGGCGGTCACCTCGAAGCCTTCATCCGCAATCTGCTGCCGCACGCGGCGGCGCATCGCACGATCGCGCTGGACATGGTCGGGCATGGCTTCTCCTCAAAGCCCGCGCACGACTACGAAATCCGTCATTATGTTCAGCATCTGCTCGATTTTTGCGATGCCACGGGAATTGCGCGCGCCCATCTCCACGGTGAATCGCTCGGCGGATGGATCGTCGCGCAATTCGCCATCGACCATCCCCAGCGGGTCGCGACGCTGACGCTCAATACCGCGGGCGGGCTCAATACCGATCCCGCTGTAATGGAGCGGGTGTATAACGTCACCATGAAGGCGGTTGCCGAAGCGAGCCCGGCGACCGTGCGTGCGCGGCTCGAATGGTTGATGAACGACCCGTCGCGCGTCACCGACGATCTCGTCGAATTGCGCTATCGAATCTACACCCAGCCCGGATTCATCGACGCGATGAAGCGCATCCTGTGCCTCCAGAACATGGAGATCCGCATGCGCAACGTCCTGACCGACGAAAGCCTGACCCGCATCTCGGCGCCGACGCTGGTGATCTGGACCGATCATGATCCGACCGCGCCGGTCGCGACTGGCGAGCGCTTCGTCGCAGCGATTCCCAATGCCGAGCCGCTCGTGATCATGGGCGACTGCGCGCATTGGCCGCAATGGGAAAAGGCCGACGAGTTCAACCGCATCCATCTCGATTTCCTCGCCCGGCAAAGCGCCGCGGCGAGCGCCGTCGCGGCCTGAGGTAGAGAGGATGCCGCTGCGCCTGATCTGCGCCTCCCATACGCCGCTGATGGACCATGTCGATGCCGACCCCGCGGTCGATGCGGCGGTGCGGGGTCATTTCGCCGCGTTGGCGGAAGAGGTTGGCGCCTACGATCCCGAGCTCGTCATCGAATTCGCGCCCGACCATTTCAAGGGCTTTTTCTACGACATGCTGCCGTCCTTCACCGTCGGCGTGCGCGCGACGTCGATCGGCGACTACGACATTGGCGGCGGCGACTTCGACGTGCCGGAGGATCTGGCGATCGATTGCGTGCGCGCGGTGCATGCGGATGGCGTCGATGTCGCCATGTCCTACCGGATGCAGGCGGATCACGGCTTTGCGCAGTTGCTCGTGCTGCTGGGCGGGCGGGTCGATCGCTGGCCGGTATTGCCGATCCACGTCAATTGCGCTGGCCCGCCGCTACCGTCCTTCGCACGGGTGCGGGCGCTGGGTGCGGCAGTGGGACGCTGGGCGAATGGACTGGGTAAGCGCGTGCTGATCCTGGGCTCGGGCGGGCTGTCGCATGATCCGCCGATCCCGAAGATCGCGACTGCTTCGCCGGATGTCGCCGAGAAGCTGATCGCCGGACGCAACCCACCGATCGAGGCGCGGCGCGCCCGCGAGGAACAGAATTACGAGGCCGCGCGCAGGCTGGCGCGCGGCGAAGGCCAGAGCCTGCCGCTCAATGCTGCATGGGATCAGGGGCTGATGGCGGCGCTCGACCGCGGTGAGCTAGACTGGCTCGATCATCTGAGCGAGCGCGAACTGGAAGATCTGGCGGGCTGCGGCGGGCACGAGGTGCGCAACTGGGTTGCGGCCTATGCCGCCATTGCGGCCGTTGGCCCCTATGTTTCGCAAAAGCGGTTTTATCACGACATTTCCGCGTGGAATGCGGGAATGGGAATCAGCGTGGCGACACCGGCGGCGGAAGTGGCCTAAGCTGGCCGGACCGGTGCCGAACCGTCCGCTGCAGCGCGTGTGGGAGAGGGTAGGATGATCCATTCGTTGAGGCATTTCGCGCTGAGTGTACCCGATTTGACGCCGGGCGCGGATTTCTACCAGGCGTTCGGGCTGAACCTGGCGGAACGTGACGGGGCATTGGGCTTTCGCAGCGACGGCCGTGATCATGACGAAGTGATCCTGATCGAGACCGGGCGCGACCGCAGATTCCATCATATCTCGTTCGGCACCGATGCGGCTGGACTGGCCGCCATCGCCGGGCGGCTTGAGGAGCGCGGCATCCATCGCCTTGATCCGCCGCTGCCGGATGCGCCGGACGGGCTGTGGTTCCGCGACGCCGATGGCAATCTCGTCAACGTCACCGTTGCCGAGAAGAAAGCGCAGCCGGCGGAGCCGGCGCCGTCGATCAACCGGCCGGGCCTGGTCACCCGTGCCGGCGTGCGCGGCTGTCCAAGCCGTGACATTCCCGCTCGACCGCGCCGGTTGGGCCATATGATCCTGTTCACCGCCGATGTCGCCCGCATGCGGAATTTCTATCGTGACGTGCTCGGCATGAAAGTCAGCGATACGATCGTCGATGAGTATGCCGCGTTTCTGCGCCTGCCCGGCGACAGCGACCATCATGTGCTGGGGCTGCTCAAGTCCGGCGGCCCGGGTTTCCACCATGCCAGCTTCGAAATGGGCTCGATCGATGAAGCGGCGCTGGGCGCGCAGCGGGTGTTCGGAAAGGGATACCGCCATGCCTGGGGGCCGGGGCGGCACGGCGTGGGCTCCAACTACTTCCATTACTTCCGCGATCCGTGGAACGGCATGGCGGAATATTATTTCGACATCGATTTCGTACCCGCCGATTTCGAATGGCCGGTGACGGACTGGACCAAGAAGGACGGCATGTTTCTGTGGTCAGCCGACGGCCCGCCGCCTTCGGACTTCGGGCATAATTACGAACTGGGCTGAGCGGTCGCCGCACAGGGGTCGGACCGGGCTGCCGGTCCGCGCGCCGATGACCGTATTGAAGGCAGGGCATGGTTGAGACATCGTTCGACATCGTCATCGTCGGCGCCGGTCATGCCGGCGCGCAGGCGGCAATTGCGCTGAGGCAGAACAAGTACGCCGGCAGAATCGCGATCGTCGGCGACGAGCCCGAACTGCCCTATGAGCGCCCGCCGCTCTCGAAAGAGTATTTCTCCGGCGAGAAGTCCTTCGAACGTATTCTGATCCGCCCCGCCGCATTCTGGGACGAACGCGGCGTAACGATGCTGCTTGGCAAGCGCGTGGTGCAGGTCGATCCGTCTTCCAGAATCGTCACGACGGAAAGCGGCGAGGCCATCGGCTATGGCCAGCTGATCTGGGCAGCCGGCGGCACGCCGCGCGCCTTGTCCTGTCCGGGGCACGATCTCGCCGGCGTGCATAGTGTCCGCACCCGCAAGGATGTCGACCGGATACTCGCCAATCTCGATGGCGCCGCCCGGATCGCGGTGATCGGCGGGGGCTATATCGGCCTCGAGGCCGCGGCGGTGCTGGCCAAGGCCGGCAAGCAGGTCGTGCTGATCGAGGCGCTCGATCGGGTGCTTGCCCGGGTGGCGGGCGAGGCGCTGTCGCGCTTCTACGAAGCCGAACACCGCGCGCATGGCGTCGAGATCCGGCTGGGCGCGGTGGTCGCCTGCATCGAAGGGGAAGGCGAGGCCAGCGGGGTGCGCCTCGCGGACGGCGAGGTGATCGCCGCCGACCTGGTGATCGTCGGCATCGGCATCGTCCCCGCCGTTGCGCCGCTGATCGCGGCGGGAGCGGAAGGGGGGAACGGCGTCGCGGTCGATCGCCAGTGTCGCACGTCACTCCCCGATATATTCGCGATCGGCGACTGCGCCTTGCACGCCAATCGCTTTGCCGGCGGGGCGCCGATCCGGGTGGAGTCGGTCCAGAACGCCAATGATCAGGCGACGCTCGTCGCGAAGACGATCACGGGGCAGGAGCTGGAATATGATTCCGTCCCTTGGTTCTGGTCGAACCAGTATGACCTGAAGCTCCAGACTGTCGGCATCTCCGCCGGCCATGACGTGGCGGTGCTGCGCGGCGATCCGGCGGCGCGCAGTTTCTCGGTCGTCTATCTGAAGCAAGGCCGGGTCGTCGCGCTGGACTGCGTCAACGTCGCCAGGGATTATGTCCAGGGCCGAAAGCTGGTTGTCGAGGGGCTATGCCCGGATCCGGCGAAACTCGCCGATCCGGGCACCCCGCTCAAGGAACTGGCTGGCGCCTAAGCCGCGCGCGATCGGCGAGTCTTGCGCGCTGGCCGCGGCTTGGCCGCCAGACTCTCGACCAAAGCCGCCGCCTCGCCGGGCAGGACGCCCTGGCCGCGCCAGGCGACATAGCCGTCCGGGCGGACCACCAGTGTCACCTGCTCGTCCGGCGCGACGCCGAAACGCTCGAACGCTTCTGCATTCTGCCCGGCACTGTCGATCTGGTGGACTTCCACCTCGCGGCTCGCGGAGATGCTTGCCAGTGCCTGGCTCTGCGCCGCGTCGAGCGCCGCATTTGAGAAGACGAGGATATGGAAGCGATAGCCCTTGATCAGGTCGAACACCGCCTTCCCGCCAGTCAGCGGCGCGTTTGGCACTCGCCCGCCCGGCTTCACCTTGCCATCGGTGCCGCCGACGAACGCCGAGCGTGGATAGACGATTCCGCGCTGCGAGAGCTTGTTGAAGACCTTGTTATGGAATGGAGGGAGCTTGGAAATGACTGGCAGCGCCAGACTGGCCATGCGGTCGCGCAATGCAGCGATCCAGCCGGCCTGTCCGGCGGCGGCGGCGAACAGCTTGCCGGTCGATTTCACCACCGCTTCGCCGAGCGGACGGCGCTCTGCGTCATAGCTGTCGAGCAGTGATTCCGATCCCGATCCGCGTAGCACGGCGGCGAGTTTCCACGCCAGGTTCGCCGCGTCCTGGAGTCCGGTGTTCATGCCCTGGCCGCCGGCGGGCGAATGGATATGCGCGGCGTCGCCGGCGATGAAGGCGCGGCCGCTGCGATACTGGCCGGCGATGCGATGGTGCGCGCGGTAGCGGGTCAGCCATTCGGGATTGCTCAGCTTTACCGGCACGCCGATCGCCTTGGCGAAGCCGGCCTGCATTTCCTCCAGCTCGAGAGGCGCGGGGCGGGCATTCTCTGCATCGCCGACTGCGTTTTCGCTGAGATCGGTGGCCATTACGCGTGACAGGCGCGATCCGTCGAGCGGCAGGAACAGCCCGGTCAGCGCGCCATTGTGGAAGACGCGGAACTTGTCATGGCTGAATTCCCAGTCGACCTTGCAATCGGCGAGCAGGAAACGCTGGGGCACCATATCGCCTTCCCAACCGATTCCGGTCTCGCTGCGCACGATGCTGCGTGAACCGTCGCCGCCGACGATATAGGCGCTGCGGATTTTCGCCTGGCCAGCGGGTGTAGTCACCGTTGTGGTCACACCGGTCGCATCCTGCTCTATCCGGTCGACGGCGACACCGCGCTCGACCTTCACGCCGAGCTTTTCGATATCCTCGGTGAGGATCGCCTCCGTTTCCGACTGCGGGATCATGAAGATATAGGGGTAGGGGGTGTCCGGCGCCCGGACATGGGCGAAGTTGAGACCGCCGCGGAATTTGCCTTGGAAATGCATGTTGACCGAATCGACGGCCATGCCGCGCGCCAGAAACCGCGCGGCCAGCCCGATGCTCTGCATCAGCTCCAGCGTGCGCGCCTGAACCGCGAAAGCGCGCGATTCGCGGGTCTGTTCGGGGCGTTGCTCGACCAGCCGGACATCGATGCCGTTGCGCTTGAGCAGGTTCGCCGCCATCAGCCCGGTCGGGCCGGCACCGACCACCAGCACTTCGCAATCGAGAGCCGATTTCGCCATGGTCAGCCCGCCTTTTGCGGCTTGACCGCCAGCACGTCACCGCGGGTGATCGCGTAGGGTTCGGTGAACAGCTCGGGATTCATCGCCTGCGTCCAGGCGGCGATCTCTCCGCCGACATGCGCCAGGAAAGCGTCCTGATCGGCCATCGCGTTGAAGATCGCGAACTTGCCATCGCCCAGATCGATGGAAAAGAAATGGGTGGTTCCCGGCTCGGCTTCGATGCGGCGGCACGCTTCCACCAGGAATTCGGCGGCTTCGGCTTCCCGGCCGGGCTTCGCCTGCATTGTTGCCCAGATTGCGAGCTTGGTCATGAAATCTTCTCCTGCTTCGTGCGGGATCCGCGACATCGGCGCTGCCGGCTATCGCCACCTCGTGCCTTTGGGCGCGCATCGCCGCACTATGACGTCATCGATTCGATAGGGGCGCTGCGAAATGCTGGATGCACGCGTGGGGATAACCGTATCGCGGGCCGCCGCATCCTCTCGATATCCTTTCATCGTGCCTACCAGGACCTGTCGTTCCGGCTTGCGCCCAATCATAGCTGAGTCCATCTGACATGCAAGTATGTCAGATGGTTGTGAGTCGGCCCCAGCTCGCAGCCTCCGGCTTAATAGTGTGTGCACTTACTGCTGCGGCTCGATAAAAATCAACGTCAATGGCGAAGCCTCCTTTACAACTGTATACAGTTCTGTAAGATCGCGCTTCCTGAATAAGGTGCATTGCGCGTCGTCGTTCGGCAACGGGTGTCGAGGGCTTTGCCGAACCTGCCCTGAGGATCGTTGCGCAGGCACCGATCAGGGATAACGGGCGAGGCCGCGGACCAATTCTGCCGATTTCAATGGAGAGATTTCATGGCCAAGGTTCTCGTCCTTTATTACTCCAGCTACGGGCATGTTGAGAGCATGGCCGAAGCCGTCGCGCAGGGCGCGCGCGAGGGCGGCGCCGAAGTCACAATCATGCGGGTGCCCGAAACCGCGCCGGCGCAGGTCGTCGCCGCGGCACATTTCAAGGTCGATCAGCAGGCGCCCGTCGCGACGGTCGAGGATCTGCCGAATTACGACGCGATCATCCTCGGCGCACCTACCCGCTATGGCCGTATTCCCGCACAAATGGCCGCGTTTCTCGACCAGACCGGCCCGCTTTGGGCACGCGGCGCGCTGAACGGGAAGATCGGCGCCGCTTTCACCTCGACGGCAAGCCAGCATGGTGGGCAGGAAACCACGCTGTTTTCGATTATCACGAACCTGCTCCACCTCGGTCTCACCATCGTCGGCCTGCCCTATGGCTTTCAGGGCCAGCTGCGGCTGGATGAGATCACGGGCGGATCGCCGTACGGCGCGACGACGATCGCTGGCGGCAGGGGCGAACGTCCCGCCAGCGCGAACGAATTGGATGGCGCGCGATATCAGGGCAAGCTGGTTGCGGAGCTGGCGGCCAAGGTGTTCGGCTGAGCAATTGAGAGGCGCGCCGGGCGTTCAGCCCGGTGCGTCGAAGCCCGCGAGAATGCGAAGGCAGCGCAGGAGCTGATCCCGCTGGACGGGCGGCAACGGGTCTAGGATTTCCTGTTGTGCCGCCTCTACCTTGGGCAGATATTCGATCAGCACCCGCTCGCCGGCCGGGGCGATGCGCATGGTCCAGGCGCGGCTGTCATCAGGATCCCGCGAGCGCTCGATCCAGCCGCGAGTCACCATCCGCCCGATCATTTCCTTGAGTGTACTCTTGTCGATGCCCGTGGCCTCGACCAGATCTCGCTGCGACGCCCCGGGCAGGTTGGCGAGCGCGATCAGGAGCGCGATCTGCTGGCGCGTGATGCCGTCGCCGACATGGCGGGTGAAGATTTCGTATGATCGCTGATGGTTGCGCCGGAGCAAGTGTCCGGGCGCTGACAGCAGATCGAAACGCTTCAGCGCCGCCATGAGCTCGCTATCGGGCAATACATCCCCTCCGAGAAGTCGAGCTCCGATATGGCCGCGAACCATGCCGGGTTTCAAGTGGATGGCGCGCGGGGCGGGGGCGATCCGCTGCTCGCGCGCTCAGATCCCTGCTACCGTGAACTCGACCCGGCCGAGGCGCTGGATCTGGAGCCGGACATGCTGGCCGGGCGCCAGTTGCTCGGCCGCGGTCGCGCCGCCGGCCATCACGATATCGCCGGCCTGGAGCGGCTCGCCCGCCTCTTCCGCCAGCCGTGCCGCCGCGACCAGCGAGCGGATCGGATTGCCGAGGATCGCGGCGCTGGAGCCGATCTGGCGGGTGACACCATCGATTTCCATGACGAAACCGAGATTGGAGAGGTCGCCGCGCGGATCCGACCAGGGCCCGATCACGAAGCCCGAAGACGAGCTGTTGTCGGCGATCACATCGGTCAGCGAGAATTTGAAGTCGCGGTAGCGGCTGTCGATGATCTCGAGCGCGGGCGCGACTCCGCTCACCGCGGCGAGAGCCGCGGCGGTCGTCACCCGCTCGGGCAGCGGTGCCGACAGGATAAAGGCGACTTCGGGCTCGACGCGCGGGTGGACATAATCGGCAATGTCGATCTGACTGCCATCCTCGACCATCATCCCGTCGGTCAGCCGGCCCCAGATCATCTCGTCGATGCCCATCTGGGCCATCTTGGCGCGGCTGGTGAAGCCCATCTTGATGCCGACGCGGCGTTCACCGCGCGCATAGCGGCGGGCGAGCGACGCGGCCTGCACGGCATAGGCCTCCTCCAGCGTCAGCGGTTCGGCGAGCTGGGGCGTCGCTTCAGCGCGATAGGCGGCATCGTCGAGCCTAGCGGCGATCTCCAGAAGTTCAGGCATGGGTCGCCCCCTTGTCGTTGCGGTGGATTGTCATGCGGCGGCGAAGGCGACGCGGACCGCGCCCAGGCCTTCGATCCGGGCTTCGAAACTGTCGCCGGGCTGTGCTGCGACCATCGGCCCGAGCGCGCCGGCCAAGACGATATCGCCCTTGTCGAGCGGGCGGCCGACTTCCGCCATCTTCGCGGCCAACCAGCCCAGCGCGTGCAGCGGGTTGCCGAGGCAGGCGGCGCCGGCGCCGAACGACACCGGATCGCCGTTCTGCTCCAGCACCATGCCGCACAGGCGCAAATCGATCTCCGCGACCGGAACCGGCGTGGTGCCGAGCACGAACAGCCCCGACGAGGCATTGTCGGCGACGGTATCGACGATGCGGATATCCCAATTGGCGATGCGGCTGTCGACGATCTCCAGCGCTGGCAGCGCATAGTCGATGCAGCTCAGCAGCTCGGCGGTGGTCAGCCGCGCCGGATCGGGCCGGCGGCCGAGCACGAACGCGATCTCTGCCTCCACCTTGGGCTGGAGCAGGCGGCCATGGGCGATGGTTTCGCCGTCCGGTACCGACATATCGGCGAACAGGGTGCCGAAATCGGGCTGATCGACGCCGAGCTGGACCTGCACCGTCTTGGCGGTCAGACCGATCTTGGCGCCGACCGGGACGCGTCCGGCCTGCTGCCAGAATGCGGTATTCGCTTCCTGGATCGCATAGGCTTGCTCGATCGACGCATCGGGCAGGGCGTCGCGGATCGGTGCGATCGGAACCCCCGAGGCATAGGCCTCGCGGATTGCCAGCGAGAAGCGCTCCAGGTCGCGCGCCGGCGGGGTCAGGGTATCGATTGCCATTCAGGGTCTCCGAAGCAGAGATGGTGCCACATTCGTTCGAACAGTCCGCCGGCCTTGACCGCGCGTGCGGCTACCTCGGCGGACGTATATTCGCGGGGCGCAGCGCCGGCGGCGCGCGCCGGCAGGATTGCCAGCTCGAGCCGGGCGGCATCCTCGAGAAAGAAGGCGAGGCAGGCGGCCTCTTCGAGCGTCGCGGCGGCGCAGACGCAGCCATTGCCCGACAGCACGATCGCCGCGGCATCGCCGAGCATGTCCGCAACCTGCACCGCCTGGGCATCGTCGCGAACCAGCGCGACGCCGGGCCAGAGCGGGGCGGCCGGCGCGAAATAGGCGCCGAGGCCGTGATGGACCCGCGGCGTCTCACCCAGCGCCGACAGCGCCATCACCGACGGCGGCTGGACACGGACGACGCCGCCGATGGCGGGACGCTTGCGATAGATCTCTCGATGGGTGCGCACTTCGGGCAGCGCGCCGGCGGGCAGATCGCCGTCGAGCGGTACGACCACGCCCGGCTCGTTCGTCGTCACCGTGCCGAGCGGCTGGGGTGGCGAGACGAGGAAGCTGCCGTCGTCGAGGCGGGTGCTGACATGGCCATAGGCGTGCGCCAGGCCATGCCGACCCATCGCCCGCGAGGCGAGCCGCAGGGTTCGCGCGGGATCAGGCGGCATGCAGCAAAGTGGAATCGGGCGTGGTCTTGCCCGTCTTGAATTCCGGAATGTCCGGCTCCGAGCCCCACATGCAGAAGCTGCTCGGCACCGCCGGGAAGGAACGCGGAACATAGCTTTCCTCATCCTCCGCCGTGATCATCCGCACGCCGGTCGAATATTCGTAGATGAGATCGTCCGGCCCCTGGAAATACAGAAAGCGCGCGCCCGATGTCGGATGCCGACCGGGACCGAACACGATCTTCACGCCCCGCTTTTGCAGCAGGTAGAAGGACCGCATGATATCGTCCTGGCTCTCGACCTGGAAATTGACGTGCTGGATGCCCTGTTTGGTCGATGGAAACAGCGCGACATTGTGATGCACCTCGTTGATGCGCAGCAGCGCCGCCTCGCCGATCCAGTCGCTGACCTTGGCGTTGAGATTGCCGATCCAGAACGCTTCGTCCGCCTGTGCATCCCTGGTGTGCATGCCGACATGGCTGAAACCGGTAATGCCGGCGTCGCGCGTGCCGAAATAGCGGCGGCCACAGGCATTGGGGCGGGCGACCAGCTCGATCGTGTTACCGGTCGGGTCACTGAGTATGACCAGGCCACGCACGCGCCGCAGCTCGCACTCTTCCGAAGTGCCGGCGCGGACGTGGACGCCGTTGTCCTCGAACTCGGCAGCGGCGCGGTCGAGCGCGGCCATGTCCGTGACTTCCCAGCCCGTCGCATGGCCGCTCTCGCGCCCGCGGGTGTAGCAGATATTGTGATCGCGATCGTCGCCGCGCAGCCAGGCGTTGCTGGCGTCACGTTCCATCAACTCCAGGCCGAGGATCTCGGTCGCGAAGCGGATGCTGGCGTCGAGATCGTCCGACCCGATCCGCGCATAGCGGATGTCGTGAAGATCGGCGCCCATCCTATTTCTTTTTGGTCAAGGTCGAATCCGGACGGGCGAAGCTGCGGCTCATATGGCCCTTGCCTTCCTGGTCGCCGAGCGCGAAGCCCCAGGCATAGCCGCCCTTGGGGTTGGACAGGATCTCCCAGCAATTGTCGTCGGCGTCGAAGAAATAGAAGCAATAGGTGCCGTGCTGGACGATCGGGCGGGTGATCTTGGTGATGCCCCATTGCTCGGCGTCGCGCTTGACGATCGCCCAGGCGGCATCGACATCGGCCTCGGTGCTGACGTCGAGGCCGTTATGGTTGAGGAAGGGCATCGTCTCCTTCTTGCCCCGCGGGCTCTGGACGACGACGATCACCTGATCGCCGCCCATCCGCGCCCAGAATGAAACGTCCGCCATCTGGACGACTTCGAACCCCAGAAATTCCTCGAAGAAGCGGCGGGTGAACTTGATGTCCTTCGCTTCCAGCGTGGCGTGCGAGTAGAAATTGAGATCGAGCGCGGGCTTGATCTTTGCCACGGGCTCCTGCCCGGCGGTCGCTGTCGCCATGATGCCTCTCCTGCTTCTCTCTTTAAAGCTTGATGCAGATATTCGTCGGTTCGGAATAGAAATTGATCGAATGGTGCCCGCCCTCGCGGCCGATGCCCGACATCTTGGCGCCGCCGAACGGGGTGCGCAGGTCGCGCAGGAACCAGCAATTGACCCATGAAATGCCGACCTCCATGGCCTGCCCGACCCGGTGGGCGCGCGACAGATTGGTGGTCCAGATCGAAGCGGCCAAGCCATATTCGGAATCGTTGGCCAGCGCGATCGCTTCCTCCTCGCTATCGAACGGAATGATCGCCGCGGCGGGGCCGAAAATCTCCTCGCGGCAGATGCGCGCATCGTGCGGCAGGCCGGTCCACAGAGTTGGCTGGACAAAGAAGCCATCGGCTGCCGGGCCGTCGAGCTTGGGCACGCCGCCGCCGGTGACGACGGTTGCGCCTTCCTCGACAGCGAGAGCGTAATAGCCCAGTACCTTGGCACGATGCCCGGCCGAGATCAGCGGGCCGAGATCGACTCCGGAATCGTGGGGGAGGCCGGGCTTGAGCGCTTCAGCCTTGGCTTTCATGCCGGCAACGAAGGCATCGAACACGCCGCGCTGAACATAGATGCGCTCGGGCGCGAGGCAGACCTGGCCGGTGTTGAGGAATACGGCGCGGGCGAGGCCGGTGACCGCGGCAGGAATATCCGCATCGTCGAACACGATCGCGGCGTTCTTGCCGCCCAACTCGAACGACAGCGCCTTCACGGTTGGTGCGGCTGCCTTCATGATCTCAGTGCCGGTGCGGGTCTCGCCGGTGAAGGTGATCGCGCGGACGCCGGGATGCGAGGTGAGCAGCTCGCCCGCCGAATTGGGACCGAAACCGTGGACGACGTTGAACGCACCGGCGGGTATGCCGGCCTCATTCATCACTTCGCCGAGCAGCGTCGTGGTGGATGGTGTCTCTTCGGACGGCTTGACGATGACGGCGTTGCCGCAGGCCATGGCCGGAGCGACCTTCCAGGTCATCAGCAGCAGCGGCAGGTTCCATGGCGAGATCACCGCGACGACGCCGAGCGGCTTGCGCACCGCGTAGTTGATGGCCTTGCCGCCATCGGGGGTGTCCATCTCGAACGTTTCGGCCGGCATGTTGGCGATCGCGTCGGCGAAGACGCGGAAGTTCGCGGCGCCGCGCGGAATATCGAGATGATGGGCGAGGGTGTGCGGCTTGCCGGTATCGGCGATCTCCGCTTCGAGGAACTCATCAAAGCGCGCCTCGATCAGATCGGCTACGCGGGCCAACAGCGCCCGGCGCTTCGCCAGCGGCATCCGGCCCCATTCGCCGTCGATGGCGCTGCGCGCGGCTGCGACCGCCGTGTCGATGATGGCGCGATCGGCTTCATAGGCGATGGCGTGGACGGCACCGGTGGCGGGGTTGAGAATGTCGAAGGGCGTGCCGCCGTCGACGAACCTACCGCCGACAAAATTGAGCAGCGAACGGATCCGGCCCGGCGATTCGCGTAGTGGCCTTTTGGTCACGTCATCGCTCAACTGCTGCTCTCCAGGTTTGGCTACGGTCAACCCACATCATCCGTCTGTAGGACGTATACGTCGTATAATTGCATGGCGCAAGTGGGTGCAGTTCTTACCCGTCCCGGCAGGCCGTCATGCCGCATTCGAGATTGGTTTTCATGTCAAGTCCGTGCTTTCTACAACAAATACAGTCTGGGTCGTATGCGTCTTATTGACAGATCTGGTGGCGAGCGCCAGATTGTGCATGCACTTTTGTAGATTGGTTTCCTGTCGCTTTGTAGGCGGGCGCAGGAGGAGGGGGATTCATGTACAAGCTGGCTGTGGTCCGGGATCAGTCCGGGCCGTGCGTCATGGTCGCGGCGGGGGACCGGTTGATCGACCTTTCGGAGGTTGTGGGTGCGGACGCGATGGTTCGGCTCGGCGGGCCTCCGGCGGACCTGTTGCCGATCCTCAATGCCTGGGCTGAATGGGACGAACTGCTGAGCGACGCGGCATCGCGTCTGCCGGCCGGCGCCGGTCGGTCGATCGATGCCGAAACAATGTTCCTGCCGCCACTGGCGGCACCCGGGAAAATCATCTGCATCGGCGCCAATTATCATGACCACATCGAGGAGATGGCGATCCCGATGGCGCCGACCTATCCCTACAGTTTCCTCAAGCCCGCCAATAACACGCTGCGCGGTTCCGGGGTTGGCGTGGCGGTGCCTGCCGGGGTGGAGATGATGGACTGGGAAGCCGAGCTGGCGGTCGTCATCGGTATCGAATGCCGGGATGTGACGGCGGCGGACGCGCTGTCGGTGATCGCCGGCTATGCCAATTTCAACGATCTGTCCGCGCGTGACTGGCTTGCGTCGCGCCCGGGTGTCGGTGTCGATTGGGTGCGCCACAAGGCACATGACGGGTTCGCGCCGATGGGGCCATATCTGCTGCCGGCGCGCTTCGTGGACGATCCCCAGCAGTTGCCGGTGCGGCTGAGCGTCAACGGCATCCGCAAGCAGGATTCGAGCACCGCGCAAATGGTGTTCGGCGTCGTGCCGATCATCGAGCATCTTTCGTCGATCATGACGCTGTCTCCCGGTGACGTCATCGCCACCGGCACGCCAGCGGGGGTCGGCCATGGCCAGAAGCCGCCACAGTTCCTGAAGCGCGGGGATGAAGTGCGCATGCAGGTCGGTGGGCTTGGCGAACTGGTCACGCCCATTCTCTAACCCCGGGTGAGGGTCTAGGCTGCTCACCAACGCAAGGAGCATCGCATGTTCACGCTATCGCACGCCGTAGAGGTCAATCCGGCCGGTGCGGAACCGGTTCTCGCGGCTGAGGACGTCTGGCGCGGCCTCGTCATGAAGGCCGAGAACGCGCTGCCGTTCGTTCCCGGCATGTCGCGGTGTGACATTATAGAACGCGGCGAGAACTGGCTGTTGCGTGAGGTCGAGTTTGCCGGGGACACGCACCGGGAGCGCATCAGCTTCCGCGCGCCGGTGCAGGTGCACTTCGAGCGGGTCGGCGAAGGCGGCTTTATCGAGAACACGATCAGCTCGTCCGATCATGGACCGTTGCTGACCTTCACCTTCGGCCTGCAATTTCCGGGGATCGAGCCGGGCTCGCCAGCGGAACGTGAGCGGGGCGAAGGCATGAAGGGTGCATATATCGGCGCTGTCGCGGCAACGCTTTCCCGCGTCCGGGAAATGAAGCGGAACGGCGAACTCTAGCGTTCGCGCCGCATCCGGCCGACCGGAAGATTGCGGTTGATAGGAGGTGAGGCATGCCCATTATCCGGGCCGAGATCGTGGCGGGGCGAAGTTGGGAGAAGCGGCAGGAACTGATGCGCAAGCTGGCGGAAGCGGCGGCTGAGGCGCTCGACGCGCCGCTTGCCACCGTGCGCGTGCTGGTAACCGAGATCGAGCCGCATCATTGGTCGGTCGGCGGCGAGCCCAAGGCCCTGCCGGACGCGGATCCGGCCAATGCGTAGCGGGGCCGCGCGCTGAGTTCCGGCCATCTCGATGGTGCCGGGGCGCCGGAAGACATACCGGCGCGGCTGGCCTTGGACACGCGACTTGGGTACGCTTCGGCGATGCCGCGGACATTGCCACTCGACGATGTTGAACATGCCGATGCGATAAACCGCGAGATCGAGCGGATCCGCCAGCCCAGCGTGCTCGGCCGTTCGACCAAGCTGGTCGCGCTTTTCGATTACCTGGTCTCTCGATCCCGCGCGGGCAGTCCGCCGCGCGAAGTCGAGATCATGCAGGACGTCTTTGCGCCGGCGGCTGCGGGTGCCGATGACGGGGTGGGGCGGGTCTATGTCCACCGGCTACGGCGACGGCTGGGGGAAATCTATCGCGAGGGGCCGTCACCGGTTCGCATCGCGCTGCCATTTGGCGAATATCGCCTCATTGCCGAGCTTGCCTCCGATGATCTGGCCGAAGCGGAACCGGCCCAGGCTCCCCGGCATGGCGAACGGCGCTGGCCCGCGCTGGCGGTTGCGGCAGGTATCGGCGCCGCGATCGCGATCGCGCTCACCATGGCGGTTTCGGCACGACTCGGCGGGTGGAGCGAGACCGCGTCTGCGCGGCGCTCGCCGATCTGGAATACGATGCTGACCAACGGCAAGGGGATCCTGATCGCCGAAGGGGATTATTATCTGTTCGGCGCGCTGGGAGCGAGCGGGCAGGTCGAACGCCTGGTTCGCGATTTCTCGATCCAGTCGCGAGAAGATCTCGACGCCTATCTCGCCAAGCAGCCCCAGGATGCCGGGCGCTATGTCGATGGCAATGTCCGTTATATTCCGGTCTCGGTCGCGCGGTCGCAATTGTATCTGTCGCGCCTGCTGCTGCATGCCGACAATGTCCGCATGGTTCCGGCCTCCGAGCTCACTCCGGCGTCGATGTTCGCGCAGAACATCCTGTATCTCGGCCTTACCAGCGGCCTCGGGCAATTAACCCTGCCGGTTTCGGCGGGATCGCGCTTCGCCTTCGGTCCTACGCCTGACGATATTCGCGACCTCAAGACCAACCATATCTACCATGGCCAGCCAGCGCAGGTGGATGGGGCGGCGCCGCGGCGCCAATATGGTCTGGTGAGCCTTTTCTCGGGCAAGACCGGCAACCGCTATATCGTGCTGGCCGGAACCAGCGAAATGGGGCTGGTTGGACTGACCGAGACCTTTGCCGATCCCGCCCGGCTCGCCGAGTTGGTCAAGGCGACCGGCAATGCTGAAGCTTTCGAGGCGCTGTATCAGGTCAATAGCCAGGGACGCGGTATCCTCGAGGTGCGCCTGCTCGCCACCAATCGCCGCGATCCGCGAAAGATCTGGTCGCCCGACGCGGGGACGGCGGCTCCGCGCTGATCCGCCCAGGCGGTCTATGATCGGTTTCCTTGCTCGGCGCGCTGGTTTCGCGACGTTGCCGGGGAGCGCCGCCACGCGTGATGTGAAGGTGTCGAAATCGAGCCCGACAGCGCGAATGGTCCCAATGGTCGCACTGACCATGGGGATGTCGTGCGCGGCGTTTCAAGCGAAATTCCAGCCAGTGCGCCGCGCGCAGCACCAGCACTGACGCGGTGATTAGCGACGATGAGAAAGAGCCGCGCAGACTCTTTCGCACGAAATCCTACATGGCAAGCACTGGCGAGGTCCGTCCGGCAAGCGGACCGTATTCAGTTACCGTTTGCCACGGCGTGGCAGCCGGCGATCGCGAAATGCAGGCCATCGCGCAGCCGCGAGGAATCGAATTCCGGCGCCAGGGCCGCGAGCAGTTCCAGCGCCGTTCTGGCAAGGTGGCGCGCGGCGAGCTCGCCGGCCTGCGCCACGTTGCGCTCGCTTATCGCCGCGAAAATCCTGCGATGCTCGTCCTCGCCGCGCTGCCACCAGCCCGGCAGATGCGCGCCCTTGCTGGCCGACTGATATCTCGCGCTGCGCAGCTCGAGCGTGCGCAATTCTTCGATCAATGTCGATCCCGCCTGGGACACCATCAACTGATGCAGGCGGCGGTGATGCGACCGCCAGCATTCGAAATCGCGGTGCCCCTCATCGCCTTCGAGGACCTGGATGGTCGCGCCGATCTCGCCGCACAGCGCGTCGGTCATGCGCTTGGTGGTGATCGACACGGCCAGCGCCTCGAGCGTCACCCGCTTGATATAGAGCGCTTCGATATCGCTGGCGTCGAAGCCGACGACGCGGCTGCGGTAATTGGGCTCGCCGACCAGAAGCCCGCCCTCCTGCAGCATCCGCATCGCTTCGCGGACCGGCGTCCGGCTGACGTTCAGCGCCTTGGCAACTTCGACCTGCGACAAAATCGTGTCGGGCCGAAGCCGCCCATCGAGAATAGCGGCTTGCAGACTTTCGAACACCGCGACGGCCGTCCGGCGGATTTCTCCACGGTCGATTGGATGCAGTATGCCCAGATCAAATCCCATCATTCATGGCTACCAGCCTCGCATTTCGGGTCAAGTGGCTGCTGCCTCGCGACGGCGCATCCTCAAAATTGGACATGCGGGCAAATAAAAGACGCATACACCCTATTGACAGCTTCCGACACTGCGACGCATAGTGGATGCACTTTTCGGGGATTGGCGTGCTGAATCCTTGAGGCGTCAATGAAATGAGCATGGGGAGGTAATCATGAAAAGCGCATTCCTGGCGTGTTCGATGCTTGCGATCAGCGCGGCGGCATCGCCGGCTTTCGCACAGCAGGCCGACAACACGACCGGTGACGACGAAATCGTCGTCACCGCGACTCGCAACGAGACGCTTCTGTCGAAGACGCCGATCGCGATGACGGCGATCAGCACCGAGCAGCTTCGCGATCAGGGCATCACCGATCCGACCCGCCTGGTCGAGGCGGCGCCGAACCTGCAGATCGACCGCGTGATGGGCCAGGGCGTGCAGATCACGATCCGCGGCGTCTCCAGCGCCGACAACTCACAAAAGGGCGATCCTTCGGCGGCGTTCCTCAACGACGGCATCTACATCGCCCGGCAACAGGCGGTGGAAGTCAGCCTGTTCGACCTCGAGCGGGTCGAGGTGCTGCGCGGGCCGCAGGGCACGCTCTACGGCCGCAACACCACGGCGGGCGTGGTCAATGTGATTTCGGCGCGTCCGACCAACAAATTCTCGGTCTCGGGCGACTTCGCCTATGGCAATTTCGACACGATCCAGGCGACCGGTGTGGTCAACGTGCCGCTGGGCGACAATTTCGCGGTGCGCGCGGCAGTGAACTTCAACCGCCGCGACAATTACGTGCTGCGCTTTCCCGGCAGCCCCGGTCTGCGGGTGAACTCGCCGGCTGTCCTGCCGCGGCCCGTCGGCCCCTCGCTCGATCCAGGCAAGGACGATCTGTCGTTCCGCCTCGGCGCCAAGCTCGACATCGGCGAGCGCATCCGGCTGTACCTGAAGGGCGACTATAGCGAGATCAAGGGCAGCAACACCACCGGCGTCGCCGTCTCCAACTTCTATCAGATGCCGATCGCCGGTCCCGCGGCCGGGCAGCGCGGCGCCACGCCGGTCTACCTGACGGACCGCACCGATACGCAGCACCGCACGCTGAACTACCCGCAGATCAACCGGCCGCTCAACGACAACCGCACCTGGGGCATTCACGGTGAGCTCGAAGTCGATCTGGCCGACAATGTCACCGCCACCTATCTCGGATCGTATCGCGAGTTCCGGCGTGACGAGGTGCAGGGCATGCTGGTCGGCGTAAGCTATCCGGGACCTCCGGGACCGCCCCCGAACATCGTCTTCCCGCTCGATGCGACCTATAAGGGCGACTATTACCAGCAGTCGCACGAGCTGCGGCTGGCCTATAATTCCGATCTGCTGACGGCGCAGGCTGGCGCTTATTATTTCCGCGAGAGTTCGGTGACCGAATTCCTGCTGTTCGGCACGCGCTTCTTCCAGCCCGGCCAGCGCGGTTACATCTACGGCTTCCCGACCCCATCGACGATCTCCAAGACGCTCGGCTTTTTCGGGCAGGCCACGCTCAATGTCGGCGACAACCTCCGCTTCACCGCGGGCATCCGTCATACCACCGACGACAAGTCGCGCCTTGGCTATGTGATCAACCATGTGAAGCTGACCGATCCGCTCGACTTCACGACCGGAACCCAGCCGGGAACGACCAACCCCGGCAGCGCGGCGACCGGCGGACAGCCGGTGCGCGACTCGCTCAACAACGCTTCGGTGAACTACAGCAAGGTGACCTGGAAGCTCGGCGTCGATTTCGACCTGACCCCCAGCACGCTGCTCTATGCGACGGTATCGACCGGCTACAAGGCTGGCGGGTTCAACGATGGCTGCCTGGCCGGCCAGGCCAACTGCGCCACTCCGGCTCCCGCTTCGGCGCTGTTCTACAAGCCCGAAACGCTGACCTCGTATGAAGCTGGCGTGAAGGCCAACCTGCTCGACCGCAAGCTGCGGGTGACGGCGGCGGCATTCCACTACGACTATTCGAACCTGCAGCTGAGCCAGATCAACGCCACCTATTGCGGGGGTCCATGCCTGGTGATCAGCAACGCCGCCAAGGCGAAGATCGACGGTGTCGAATTCGAAGCCATCGCCAATCCGAGCCCGCGCAACCGGTTCAACTTCGCGATCAACTGGCTCGATGCCCGTTATACCGACTATCTGCTCACCCCCGGCGTCAATTTCGCCGGCGAGAAGCTCGACCGCTCGCCCGAATGGACGGCGATGGCCGGCTATCAATATACCCTGCCGGTCGGAGACGGCAGCCTGGTCTTAGGCGCGCGCACGCGGATGAGTGATCGCTATCAGATGATCAGCACGTCGTTGCGCAACTTCTTCCGTCAGCCGGCCTTTACCAAGACCGATCTGACGCTGACCTACAACGCACCGGGCGATATGTTCTACATCCAGGGCTATCTGAAAAACCTGGAGAACGTCCTGACCGTAGGCAGCGTCTCGCTGTCGGCCAACTTCCCGTCCTTCACCGACGGCAACCTCCAGTTCGGCGACCCGCGGACCTATGGCGTCCGCGCCGGGTTCAGGTTCTGAGGACGGTGATCTGAGCGGAAGTTGACGGATGCACGCCGCGAACCGCCAGGCTGCGCTCGAACCGCTTTTCCCCGCTCGGGGAAAGGGCGGGCTCACGAGGCGGCAGTTCGGCGGTCTCGCGGCGGCAACGGCGGCGTCGGCAGTGTTCGGAAGCAGATCCGAGGCTGCGGAAAAGGGGCCGCTGCCGACGGTCTTTGGCGGCGTCCATATGGGCGTGTGCCTGTTCGACTTCCGCGACCTGCCGCGCCTGCCGGATACCCTTGCCTATGTCGATACGCTGGTCGATGCCTGCCGCCAGGTCGGCGCCGGGCTGGTCGAGATCAATGCCAGGAATCTCGAGCCGGCCAGCGACCTGCCGCATGCGGGGATACCGCGGCTGTGGGACGAGGCGCCGACCGGGCCTCCGGCCATGCTCGAGGCGTACCGGCGGATGAGGCCGGGGGAAGTGCGCGCGGCGCGCGATCATCTGCGCAAATGGCGGGTGTCGACGCCGCCGCGGTTTTTCGGCGAGGTCCGGCAAAAGTTCGCCGATGCGGGGCTGACGCCCTTCGCCTATGGCTTCACTTTCACTCCCGACATGAGCGATGCCGAGATCGACGCCGCCTTCCGCCAGGCGCGGGCGCTGGGCGTGCGCGTCTTCGGTACGGGGGCGACCAGGATCGAGATGGCGCCGCGGCTGGTGCCCTACGCCGAGCACTATCGGATGGACCTCGGCTTCCACAATCATACCGCGACGCAAAATCCCAACGAGGTCGCCTCACGCGAATCGCTGGAGCGGCTGCTGTCGCTGTCGCCGCGCGTGAAGATCAATCTCGATGTCGGCCATTTCACCGCCGCCGATCAGGACGTCATGGCCTTTGTTCACGAGCGGCTCGACCGGATCAGCCATTTCCACATGAAGGATCGCAAGCGCGGCCTGGGGCCGGGCACGCCCTGGGGCGAAGGCGATGCGCCGCTGGCCGAGCTGCTGCGGTACGTTCGCGAACGCGGCTCCGATGTGCCGGCCATCGTCGAATATGAATATCGCGGCACGGGCGGCGGCGTCGCCGAGACCAGGCGCTGCTTCGATTATATGAAGTGGGCGCTGGGAGCATGACCATGCCCGCCAATCCATGCCCGTCACAAGCGACCGTTACAGGTGGCTGCGGTGCGCCGTTAACAACCGTTACGAACCTTACGCACGGCGGCATTCAGGGTCATCCTGCCGTCATAAAGACTGTCCCGAGGAGAGATATCATGCGCGTTCGAGCTGCACTGCTCGCCATTGCCGCCACCGGCGGAATCGTCGCGCCGGCTGTGGCCCATCACTCGTTTTCGATGTTCGATCAGACCAAGACGCTGATGTGGCAGGGAACGGTGAAGGAATATAAGTGGAGCAATCCACATACCCATATCATCATCGTCGTGCCCGCGAACAAGCCGATGGCCGGAACCTGGGACATTGAGGGCGCCAGCCCCAACATCATGCTGCGCCAGGGCTGGAACAAGGGCACGTTCAAGCCCGGCGACAAGATCACCGTCGCCGGTCACCCGCTGCGCAGCGGCGAGAAGGGCGCATCGCTTTATTACGCGATCAGCCCGACCGGGCAGAAGCTGTATCACGATGTGAGCCGCGCGCCGGGCGGCTAACCGTTCCGGCCGCCCCATACCGACCGCTATCTTGAGGTAGATCGATGAACCCGAAACTTTTGGGTGGAATGGCGCTCGTCCTGAGCGCAGCGGGCGCCAGCCTGCCATCCACCCCGCTCCTCGCGCAGACCCGGCCCGCCGCGGCGCCGGCAGAGTCCGCAAACCCCGCGCTTGACGGCTTCTGGGCGCCGCGACCGTTGGAGGCCGCGCCCGCCGCCCTGACTCCGAAGTTCAAGGCGATGAGCGCCATCGCCGCCAATCTCGCTCCGGGCATCACCCAGGAGCATGCGGAGCGCTGGTGCGTCCATCGCGGCTTGCCGTCGCAAATGGCGACATCGGGCACGATCGACATCATTGTCGGCAAGGGCATGATCGGCGTCGCCTTCATGGTGCCGGGCGCCCAGCGCTATATCTACACCGACGGCAGGAAGCGGCCATCGAGCGAGGTTCTCGACGGCACCACCAACGGCTTCTCGATCGGACGCTGGGAAACGGGCGTTCTCGTCGTCGATACCGCAGCCTTCGCCAACACCGGCGTGCGTGCCATTCCCGGCGGCGGCTGGCGCGGCGAGACTTCGCGGCTGACCGAGCGTTTCGCGCTTTCCGAGGACGGCAAGATGCTGACCGTCACCAGCACCTGGAGCGATCCCAAGGTGTTCGCCAAGCCGCACAGCTATTCGATCATCTACGATCGTGTGCCCAGCAGCTTCTCCGCGAACGAGAAATATTGCGACGCGGTCGTCCCGGCGCGGATGGCGCCCACCTATGTAGGGGAGTATTGACCGTGCGCCGCATTCTTCGCGCCGCCTGCGCCGCGATGGCGCTTGCCCATGCCGTTCCGGCGCTGGCGCAGCAAGTGCCCGAACTCACCGGTTTCTGGGAATTGCGTGACGACAGCAAGGAGGCGATCGAGCCCGATCTCACGCCGACTGCCGCTGAGCGCTGGAAGAAGCTGCTCGCGCTGCGGCTGTCGATCACCGAGCATGGCAACCCCTTTCCGAAAGACTGGCCGCACTGCTCGAACCGCGGCAACCTCGGCGGGATGGGTGACAGCGCGCCGATGGCGATCGTGCAGTCGCCGCGCGAGATCGCGATCTTCTTCGAGACCAACGCCGCGCCGCGGCACATCTATATGGACGGGCGCGACTGGCCCGATCCGAAGACGCTGGAGGCCAGCACCGCCGGTTATTCGATCGGCCGGTGGGAAGGCGACACGCTGGTCGTCGAATCCCGCGGCTTTCATGCGACGCGCGGCCAGCCGGCGCCGGGCGGCTACACCTTCAAGACGCGCACCACTGAACGCTGGAAGCTGATCGACGGCGGGCAGAAGCTGCAGTTGCGTTGGACCTTCGAAGAGCCGGCGGTCTATGTGAAGCCCTATACCTTTACCTGGACCTATTACCGCGCGCCGAAGGACACTTACGGCTCGGAGCTGCTGTGCGACGCCAGTGATCCGGCGCAGTCGAAGACCGTGGAGCCGAAATGATCCGGCCGCCGTTGAGAGAAGGGGTTCGTGTGAAAATGAGGAATATCCTGCTGGCGTCGATCGCCGGCACCGTCGCCGTGTTCACCGCTCCGATCGCAGCCGCGCAGGAAGCGGGTGCTCCGCCCGCAGCTGCACCGGCAGCCGCGACACCACCGGATGCCGCCCGCTGGACGCCGCGCGTCCGCAAGCTTCTGTCGGAACTGACGCTGGACGAGAAACTGGGCTTGTTCATCGGCGGCTTCTCTCCCGATTCCCATGGCGAATCCGGCTATGTGCCCGGCGTGCCTCGGCTCGGCATTCCCGCGCTCAGCCTGGTCAACGGCCCGACCGGCGTGGAGAATAATTACGAGACCACCGCGGTGCCGACCGGGATCGGCCTCGCCGCGACGTTCAACGACAAGCTGGCCTATAGCTATGGCCAGATCCTCGGCTGGGATGCCCGTGCCAGCGGCTCCGATGTGCTGCTCGGGCCGCAGCTCGATCTGGCGCGCTCGGCCAATTGGGGCCGCAACTACAGCGCATTGGGCGAAGATCCGCTGCTGACCGCCCGGCTCGGTGCCGCGCAGATCAAGGCGATCCAGGCGACCGGCACGATGGCCACCGCCAAGCATTTCCTCGCCCATAATGGCGGCGTCATCAATGGCGACGGTCCCCGCGCGGCGATGGATATCCGGATCGACGAACGTACCCAGCAGGAGCTGTACCTGCTGCCCTATGAGGCAGCCTTCAAGGCGGACCTGGCGGCGGTCATGGCATCCTATGCCTTCACCAACGGCCGGTGGAGCAGCGAGAATCGCGACAATCTGACCGGCTTCCTTCGCCACCAGTTCGGCTGGGGAGGGTTCGTCATGTCGGACTGGACCGCGACCCATTCGACGGCGGATTCGCTGCGCGCCGGCCTCGACCTGGAGATGCCGGGCTATGGCATCGCCGGCCAGCCCGGCCAATGGCCCCATTATTTTGGGGACAAGATGAAGGAGGCGATCGCAGCCGGGCAAGTGTCCGCGAGCGAAGTCGATGTGCCGGTCGGCCGCATCCTCACCCAGATGGAAAAGTTCGGCATGTTCGACGGGACGCGCGTCAAGCCGCCCGCGTCGATCGATGTCGAGCGCGAGGCCGCGATGGCCCGCGCGATCGCCGTGGAATCGGGCGTGCTCCTGCGCAACGAAGGTAACGCGTTGCCGCTCAAGACCGGTGGTGGCGAGACGCTCGGTGTGATCGGCCCGACCGGAGGGCAACTCGCCCCCGGCTCGGCAACCGGGCGTTCCACCGGGTTCGAAGCGCGCCTGATCTCGCCGCTCGATGCGCTGCGCCGTGCGGGTGTGACGGCTGAATATGCGGTCGGCAATGACCAGACCGGCATGGCGGTCCCCGCCACCTATCTCAGGACCAACAATGGCGCGCCGGGCCTCAAGCGGCGGCAGGGCGACGCCGTGTCGGTCGATCCGACCCTGGATTTCGTCGGCGCGCGGGCGTTGCCGGCCAAGACCAGTGCCAATTGGAGCGGCATGCTGACGGTGCCGGAAACCGGGCGTTATCTGCTGATGATCCAGAGCTGGGGCGGCTCGGCTATCCTCAAGATCGACGGCAAGCCGGTCCGCACCTCGGCCAAGGTGGCGTTCCATGGCCCGCCGAGGAAGTGGACGGCGTTGCTGCCGACCACCGACGGTCTCGACAACGGACAGTCCGAGCAGCAGTTCGAGGCCGGCAAGTCCTACCAGATCGATATCGAGGAACTGGGCGACACCGCCAATCCGGTGCAGATCCGCCTCGCCTGGGTAACGCCGGAAATGCGGCGCCAGAATATCGACGAGGCGGTGGCCCTGGCCAGGCGCGTCAAGACGCCGGTCGTGTTCGCCTGGAACAAGAGCGGCGAACTGGCCCAGGCGCCGCAGACCATCAACCTGCCCGACGAGCAGGATGCGCTGATTGAAGCGGTCGCCGCGGCCAACCCCAACACGATTGTCGTGCTCAATACCGGCAATCCGGTCGCGATGCCGTGGCGCGACAAGGTCAAGGCGATCCTGGAGATGTGGTATCCTGGCCAGGAAGGCGGGTGGGCGACCGCCGATCTGCTGCTTGGCAAGGCCAACCCCAGCGGCAAGCTGCCGATCACCTTCCCGAAACGCTTCGAGGACACGCCGGTCATGGATCCGGATCATCCCGAGCGGCGTGCGGCCAAGGATAATGCGATCAGCTATTCGGAAGGGCTGCTGATCGGCTATCGCTGGTACGATACCCGGGGCATCCAGCCGCTTTATGCCTTTGGGCATGGCCTGTCCTACACCCAGTTCCGCTATTCGGGCCTGAAAACCCGACCGAAGGGCGACGGCGCGGAAGTGCGCTTTACCGTCACCAACACCGGCAAGGTCGCGGGCGCGGAAACGGCTCAGGTCTATCTTGCCGCTCCGCCGGAAGCTCCGGCGCCGATGCCGAGCAAGTCGCTGGTCGGGTTCGATAAGGTGAACCTGGCGCCGGGGCGCTCCGCGACGATCAAGATCGAGATCCCGGCTCGGGCCTTCTCCTACTGGTCGGCCGAGCGGAAAGCCTGGACGAAAATTCCGGGGCCCCGCACCGTGCTGATCGGCGGGGCATCGGATTCAACCTCCCTCACTGGTACCCTTAGCGCGGGAAACTGACGCGCAACCGGGAGCTAGCCTGGGGATAGCAGCGGGCGCGCGGATACGCGCACCCGCTACGCAAACTGTGCAGATATCGCGGTCCGGGCGGTGGCTCCCGCAAGATTATTTCTGCCAACCGGAAGGGGAACCTGCGTGACGTCATCTGCTGTGCCCGTGAATGGCATCCATGCCCTCCCTGCACGCGCCGGCCCGCGGCCGCGTACTATACCGTGTGCGCCACACAGCCAGATCGACCAGATCGTCCCGGAAGCGCACGCACTGGCGTTGGCACTGATCGAACGGGTGGGCGGGCTGGCGCATGTCGAGCTCGGCGGCAGCCTGCGCGCGCCGCCCGGGACGGTCGGGTTGCACCTCCAGCCTAGCGCATGTTGCGGCAGCGCCCGCACTTTCCTGCTCGGCCGCGAATTCGCGCATGTCCATCTTGAGGACGATTGCAGCCTGCACGCGATCCTGCCCGAACCGCTTCGCAGCGCCGCGATCGAAGCCGGTTGGGCGGAGGCGCACCCGCTGGCCGGGCAACCCACGGTCTCGCCGGATACGGTCATGCTCTATGCTCCGCGCGATGCGGCCGAGATCGAGATACTGGTGCAGTTGGTCGAAGCGAGCTGGAGAAACGCGCAGGGGCTCCCCTTCTGAACGGCTGATCGGTGATCAGTTCTCCCGGTTGCTGCCCCCGCGCCTGAGCGATCATTTACGAAACGCTTGGAATTGCCAGTATCCTGCGATCGGCGTCCTTGGCGCCGCCACGGCCTGCCTGATCGCAGGCTCGCCCGCCGCCGCTCGCAACCGTGCCGGATGGCATTGGGGCTTGGGCATTCTTCGCGGCTGATGCGTTGCGATCTGCCCAATTCAAATGCGAGCGATTGGAATTTCGCAATGTTCTGAGTGCCCTTGGGTTGTGCATGGGGCACCACCTGCTTTTCTAACTTGGAAGCAACGGCAGCAGATGTTCGCTTGCGAACGGATGTTCGGCTGGGCGAGGCGTTTGGGTCCTGTGTGGGATGCTTTGGGCGCGACCTGCGCTATACCCATTTGACGCCGTAGTCGTTGCATGTTCCCGCGAAGCTGTCTCTCGGTAGCCGGAACTGGGCCGACGGGCCTGGGGGCAATTACCCTGACCGGCGGCACGCTCAGCATCGGTGCGGGTAACGGCAATTCGTCGTTCGCCGGCACCATCTCGGGAACCGGCGCGCTTGCCAAGACCGGCACCGGCGCGCTGGTCCTAACCGGGGCCGCCACCCACAGCGGCGGCACCACCATATCGGGCGGCACGCTCCAGATCGGCACTGGCGGCACCGCCGGTTCGATCGCCGGCGCGATCGTCAACAACGGCATCGTGGCGATCAACCGTAGTGATGCGGTGACGCTGGCCAATGCGATGTCGGGCACCGGCGGCTTCGTTCAGGCCGGTACCGGCGTCACCACGCTGACCGGCGCCAACAGCTACACCGGCGGCACGCTGGTATCCACCGGGCGCCTGCGCGGCGACACCAATTCGCTTGCCGGTAATATCCGCATCGATAGCACGCTCGAGTTCGCCCAGACGAGCAACGGTACCTATTCGGGCACCCTGTCTGGCGCGGGCCTGCTCGAGAAGACCGGAGCCGGCACGCTCGGCCTGACCGGCAACAGCGCGGGCTTCACCGGCGCGACGCACCTCATCAGCGGCGGATTGGCGCTCAACGGCCTGCTCTCGCAGTCGATCGTCACCGTCGGCACCGGCACGACGCTGAGCGGCACCGGCACCGCCGGCGGCCTGATCGTCCAGACCGGCGGCACCATCGCGCCGGGCAACAGCGTCGGCACGTTCAGCGTCGCCGGCAATGTCCAGTTCCAGGCGGGCTCGCTGTTCGCGGCCGAGCTCCAGGCCGGCGGCAGTGACCGGATCCAGGCGTCGGGCACCGCCCAGCTCAACGGCACGCTTCAGGTCAGCAATCTCGGCGGCAATTACGCTTTCAACAGCACCTATGTGCTGGTGCATGCCGATGCCGGCGTCAGCGGCACCTTTGCCACCGCCAATATCAACGCCTTCGGCCTGTTGTTCCGGCCGCGGCTGATCTACACCGCCACCGAAGTGCAGCTGTTCCTCGCGCCGAACATGCTGTCAGCGGTCATCAACGGTACGGTTCCGCTCACCTATAATCAGACCAGCACGATCGCCCGCATCGATGCCGCGGTCATCACCGGCGGCTACGACCCGCAGTCGCTGAGCGCGATCTACAGCCTGACGCCGACGGCGATCGCCGCCGCTGCCGATCAGCTTTCGGGCGAGATCTATGCCGACGCCACCCGCGCCGCGCTAGAAGACGAGCGGCCGGTGCGCGAGGCGGTGCTGGGCCGGCTGGCGATGGCGGCCGATCGCGGTCTGACCGGCGGTGGTGCCTGGGGCCAGGTCACCGGCAGCTGGGGCGGCGCGCGCAGCGACGGCAACGCCGCCGGCTACGACGTCGATCGCACCGGTTTCCTGATGGGCGTGGATTTCGGTGACGCGACCGATAGCAGCGCCTGGCGCGCGGGCTTTACGGGACATTATGCGCGTATCACCGTGCCCGCTTCGGCGCGCAACAGCCGGGCGACGATCGATCGCACCGGCGGTGGCATTTATGCCGGCGCGACGATGAACAGCTGGCGCGTCGGCGTCGGCGCATCTTTGTCGTCGCTCGATCTCAAGGCACGGCGCGACATCGCCGTGCCGGGCCTCTCCGCCACCGAACGCGGCACCCAGCGCGGTACGATGCTCCAGACCTTCGGCGAGATCGGCTACCGCATCGATGCCGGCGCCCATGCCTTTGTCGAGCCCTATCTCGCCGGTAGTGTCAGCCGCGTCAGCTTTGGCGGCTTCACCGAAACCGCTGGCCCCGTCGCGCTTCAGGTCCGCGCTCAGAAGAGCGTGCTCGGCACCGCTGAGCTCGGCATGCGCGGCGAAACCGCGCTGGGTAGCGACCATGTGCGGCTGGGCGGCAATATCGGCCTGAGAACCGCTTTCGCGGACCGCTGGGCCAATCCGGTGATCGCACTGGCCGCGGCTCCGAACCAGGGCTTCAACGTCCGTTCAACCGAGTTCGACCGCTTCGCGGCGACCGCGAACCTGAACCTCACCGTCGATCTCAGCGATCGGTTAAGCTTACGCGTCGGCTATAGCGGCATTCTCGGCAGCAGGACCCGCGAGCACGGCGCCCGCGCCACGCTCAATCTGAGGTTCTGAGCAGGGCAGCCGGAAGTTCGGGTTTCTCAGGGCGGCCGGGAAGTTTGGGTTTCTCGCTGGTCCTGCGGCTATCCGCGAACAGGAAAATGGTGCCAGAAGAACACTCTAATCGGGCACCTAAGCAGCTAATTTCGTTGCCATTTTTGCCGGCCGAAACTCGCCAAGACCATCAATAACGCCTCCAAAAATTCTGGCAAGTGCTGGACCTCCGCGGACGGTCGAAACAGTCCAACGGCGCCGTCCGACCTTTCGCGCTTCGCTCGGCCTCAAGCTCCTGTGCCGAAAAGCGGAAGCGTTTCGTCATGGCGCCCGGTGGACCAGCGCTCGGCCAGATTTTCACGGTAGAATTCGTCGTCGCCGAACAGGGGGCCGAGCGAAAGTAATGTGGCGCCTTCTAGCCATAGTGCGTGATCGTCCGCAGTGAGCAAGCGCGGCATCGTTGAGCTCAGCGGTTCAACGAGGGGATTAGCCTCAATGAGCACACCGGCGCATGCTCCATCTATACAAACCCCGGCCCATGCGGCCAGCGGGCGATCCCAGAGCCCGATCCAGCTGCGTGTGCACTGACCCGATTGCCCCGCCGGATAGGCAAAGGATTCGAGCAAGATCAGACACCGCGACATCAATGCCAGATCGCCGAGGCGAGTGGCGCTGCGCCAGAAGTCGCGCGAATAGATGACGCCGCGCTGTTTGGAGGGCACCGGATCGAAAAATGCCGTGGCTGGAAGACCCCAGGCCATTGTCGTCAAGCGGCGAGCACCGTCTTCATCGGCAACGACTACCGGTACCTGCTCGCCGGTCCAGATCGATTCCGGCCAATCGAGCTTCGGATCGGGCTCAGCGTTGAACAGGCGGGCCATTTCCGAAGCCGCGCCCCGAGTGCGTAAAAGACAGGTCATAGGAGGCAGCCTCTATCGTCTACAATTCCCCAGCGACTCGCGTTATCGTTCCATATTTGTTCTTATGCGGTCGCTGGAGTCAATGCCGCCTGTGACGCTTCACTTCTACATCGACGACAGCGGGAAGGATGATCCGCCCGTATTCGTGCTCGGCGGCGTAGCGTTCGAGAGTGATCGTCTCGCGGCGTTTGAGCGCGATTGGAACGCCGCGCTCGCCGCACCGCCGGCAATCGCCTATTTCAAAATGACCGAAGCCAAGGCCTGCCGCGGCGCTTTTCAGAATATACCGCCCGCCGAGCGGGACATTAAAGTGAAAGCGCTGGGCGAGGTGTTGCGGGAACATGCCGTTGCGACGCTCGCCGTGATTGTGCGCCACGAAGATTATCGGCAGGTCTACGCCGGTAAGATGATGCGCTGGATGGACCGGCCCTATCAGATCATGTTCCACCTCGCGATCGCCACGGCCTACAAGCTCTGTCAGGAACAGGGGTTGGGCGAGCAGGCTGAATTTGTTTTCGACCGGCAGCTCGAGCATGAACAGGCACTGCAGGATTCCTATCCTGCTTTCCGGCGCGGGATGGAGCCGGCGCTCGCCGCGTTTCTTCCGGAAGATCCGCGCCACGCCGACGACAAGGTCGAAGTCGCGCTTCAGGCCGCCGACATGGTTGCCTGGCACGTCCGGCGATCGTGGCGGGATGGGCATAGAGCGCTCGCGTCGGCATCGACCGCCGGGCCTGCCATCGCCGCGCTGCCCGGCAAGCATGACCTCTTCACCGAGCAGACGCTTCAGTATCTCGCACAGATCGCGACCGGGACCGTGCGGCGAATGAACACTGTCTTTCCCTATGAGGCCGAGCGGATCGCCGGACAGTTCGACATGGCGGCGACCGTTGCCAATTTTCATCTGATGGCCGATGCGCGCCCGCTTCAGCCGGTGGAGCTCATTTCCTTCCCGGCCATCGGAACCGGCAAATATCTGCTTGTCCGTAGCTGTGCTCAACTAGACAGGCCGCATCTCCACAGGCGATCCGAAAACAGGTGCCTAGGAGCGGCGTCGGCGGCGTAATCCCGTCTTCCAGAATGGCGATCGCGACGGGCGCGCCGCAGGTCTTGCAGGCAACGCCGAGATAGATCGCGTTGCCTCTCAGCTCCAATTCGATGGCACGGCCGATCGGTTCCATGCGCAATTCTCGCGATCATCCAGCGATTGGACAAGCGTCGTCCGCGCCTTCGTTCGCGGACACGCCATCATCATCCGTCTTATGCTTGGAGGAAAATCTCGCCGGCGGCGCCTGCCAGCCGGCGGCCGATCCATGCAGGGGAACCGCCCAGTGGTCACGAGGGACGAACTGTATCGACTGGTCTGGTCCGAGCCGATGATCAGGATCGCCGAGCGGTTCGAGGTATCGGGGAGCTATCTAGCGCGCATCTGTACTCTGTTGAACGTTCCGAGGCCAGAACGCGGATATTGGGCCAAGCTTGCCGTCGGCAAGGCGCCGCCTCAGCGTCCGCTGCCTGAAGCGCGCGCCGGCGATCCGCTGCAATGGTCGCGGGACGGCGAGCCTATCGCCGCGCCCAAGCCGGTTGCGCCCATACCGCGAGCTCCGCGAGCCAAAGCGTTGAAGATCCCTCGCGGTATGATCCATGCTCTGGTTCGGGGTGCGAGGACGCATTTCGAGAACGGGCGGCCGATCGATGAAGGCGCCTATCTCAAACCGTTCAAGCGGCTGCTGGTGGATGTTACCGCTTCGGCCGCTTGCCTGGACACAGCACTCGAGCTTGCGAGCGACCTGTTTAACGCGCTCGAATCGGTCGGCCACCGCGTGGTGCTCGCGCCGGCCGGAGCGCAGCTGCATCGGCAGGAAGTGGAGGAGCGCGAAGCGGGCGGAGCGCCGCGTGAACGCTGGCATTATAGCGGCCTCTGGGCGCCGTGCCGCCCGACGGTTGTGTATATCGGATCGGTGGCGGTCGGGCTCTCGGTTGTCGAAATGTCGGAGCATGTCACGCTCCGCTACGTGCGTGGGAAATATATCCGGGAGCGGGATCATGTCCCTTCACGCCGGGATGGCCATACATGGACCACCACGCGCGACGTTCCTTCCGGCCGGCTGAGGATCATTGCCTATTGCCCCTATGGCCGGGTCACCTGGTCACAGCAGTGGCAGGATACGCCCAAGGCGTCGCTGCGCCCTGCGCTGAAAACGATCGTCGCCGCCATCGAGCAAGCCGCATCCGACCTTGTCGCGAAGCTGGAAGCGGCCGAACGGCGTGCGGAAATCGAACATCGCGAGTGGCTTGCCAAGCAGGAGCGATGGCGCCGCGAAGAGGATCGCCGCCGCGTCGAGCAGGCCAACAGCGACAGCGACAAGCAGCTCCGCGACGTCATCCGGCAATGGTCGGACATTATGAGCGTCGAAGCTTTTCTCGCCGGTGTCCAAACGCGTGCTGAGGTTCTGTCCGGCGACGAGAAGGCCATGGTTCTTGAGCGCTTGGCGCTCGCGCGGGGATTTCTGGGGTCGCAGGATCCGCTCGACTTCTTCCGAGAATGGAAGACGCCGGACGAGCGGTACGAGTCTCGATATACGGAGGAGGAAGACGATCTGCGCTGATTGCCGAATTAGACTGCTTCCAGCTGATCCTCGAGCGTCTCGCGCAGTACGCCTTTATAGGCGAGCAGGTTGCGCACCACATTTCGATGGACGCCAAAAAGCCGCGCCGCGCCGTCGATCGAACGCTCCGGGCGATTCACGTCGATCATCGTGCGCAGATCGTTGAACGGGCAGAGCAGGCTCTGTGCGAAGGCACGCTGGAATTTCTGGCGATCGGTTCGCGCGTCGCTGACCGGCCCAAAAGCGGACTGGTTCGTCCAGATCGCGTCTCCGAGCAGCCGCGCGATTTCAAAGCGGCGATCGACGACGGTGCTCGATTGAATGGCGACCTTTTCGCTCGTGCCCCTGGTGCGAAGACGCGCGGCATAGGGTAGTCTTCGCGCGGTCGCGGTTGCTTCCTTCAGCGTCTCCCAACGCGTCAGCAGCATGTTGGCGAATGCGGCGTCGCTGATCGGGCCATGATCGAGGCCGATGAGCTCCCGAACTTGAGCCGCCGCCGATTCGGCCAATTCCCAAGGGCTCGGATATTGGCGCGTGCCACGCGCAGGATCGACACGTTCGGCCAGCCCCAAATCGATTTCTAGCGGAGAGGCTTCTGATGCTTCGAGCACCTGCTCAAGCATGCGAGGGCTGTCCGCTCCAGGATAGGCGGTCGCCGCTTCCTTGACTTCTTCAGCACCGAGCGACGGCGCAAGGCGCAGCAGGCCTTCCACGACCGAATCCGGCGCCTGATCGGGATCGAAGCCAAGGCAAGCTTCGAGCTTTCGCCACGCCGCAAGTTCTGCATCGCCGCGCTCAGTGACGAGCTGATCGACCAGCTCACGCAAGGTAGCCGCGTCGGCGGAGCGCGCGCAGTTGTCGCGTACGAGGTTGAAGAAATTGTCGATGCCGTGCTCGAACTGGTTGCCGGTTACCATCCGGACCCGCGAGTCGAGATATTGCAGCGGTTCTAGCGGTGTCCGCCGGCTGAGAGTCGGAGCGATGATCACGCGTTCGCCGCCGCTGTAGATCATCAATGGCGGCCACAAAGTACCGCCCGATGCCGAGGAGAGCTCGTGGCGCATGCGCCAATCCGGGGAAGGCATGGTCGTCGGATCGATCGGCTCGCAGCGGAGACGCCACCAATGATCGGCAAACCAGAATGCGAGCGTTACCGCTGAACCACGGAAGAAGTCGCGATTGGTGCGTGTGGTCAAATCGGCGACGCGCGTCAGATAATCGCCGCCGAGACGGATTGCGATCTCCGCGACGTCTACCGCGTCAGCCGCCGGACTTTCCGGCCACGCCGCCTCGATTTCGAAGAAACCGCTCATGGCCTGTATCGCTCCTGCGCCGCGCTCAGGATCGCGATCCCTTCATTCCTTGTCATCCGATCGCACATATATAGGTGTTCTTCGGAGGAATCGTAAACCCATCGCTCGAAGCGGGCGATGACCTTGGCTGCCATCGCGTCTCCAGGAAGCAGCGGATAGCCGTGATAGATGGCGCGGCCTGGATGCGTGATCCGGCCTTCAAACACCCAGCCTGTGGTATCGATCGTCCAGAGCGTCCGCGGATCATGCGGGGCGCCCTGATGCCCGATCAGGCCCGCGAAGATGCCTCGCCGTAAGAGGTCTGGGATGCGGTGGATATCGTCAGGCGTGAATTGCGCATGTCCATCGCAATAGGTGGGATCGTCCGAAATCGCGGGGATCGGATCGAGGCCGAACGCGCGAGGATGAAGCTTATGCTTTGCATAGGGCTCATAGTCTGCCCGACCTGCCAGGCGTGCGAGGTCTTCCGCGAGCAATGGCAAGTCGGCCAGCTCCCGCTTGTCGTTATCGCTTCGCCTCGGCGTCAAGGTGCGGCGTTCTGGCCTGCGAATTGTCACGATCGTCAAGCACTCCGCCGGTGTCGCATCCTTGACCTATTATCCCGCGACTTCCCACCTATGGACGAATATCGAAGGCAGAACCACATTTTGCGACCTGCGCCGCGGCACGAGTGTAGCAGAAATGCGCGCACCGCTTGAGGATGAAAGGCCGCCACGCTTTCGCGTGACGGCCTTTCCCGCCGGCGAGCTCCGGGGGGAAGAGCTCTGACCGGCGGCGCTGCTCAGCGTGGGGAGGCGATCACGCTGGTCGCCTGGTTCCCCACCGCTGTCGCCGCGAGGCTGTTGCCGGTCATCGAAAGCGTGCTTCCACTGACCGCGCCGGTGGTGATCTGATAGGGTGCGGCAGACAGGAGCGCCGTGACCCCACCATAGTTGGTCTGGACATTGGCAATGCCGACGCCCGGAGCCGCTTCCGCCGAGGTCAGCGCGACGCTGTTGTTCGCGCTGTTGCCATAGGCCGAGGCCTGGATCGCGTTGCCGCCGAGGGTGATGCTCGATCCCGTCACCGCCGCCGACGCGTTGAGCGGCACGCGGTAGCTTGAGCCATCTGCGCTCGCAGTTACCGCGCCATAATTGGCCTGGCCGTTGAGCAGGACATTGCTGCCCTGGACCGATTCATCGCGAAGGTTGGCCGACGCCGGACTCCCTGCGCCACCCAGGCCGGCGATGGTCATCGCGTTTTCGGCGGCGTTGCCTCGCGCCAGCGCCGAGGCGGCGTTGCCGGTGATCGAGATCGTCGATCCATCCACGGGACCCGTAGCGGGTTGCGTTAGCGCATAGCCCGCGACGCTGATGGCAGCGGCGCCGACCTGCGCCATGTTGGTCTGACTGTTTGCCAATGCCGAGCCGGGGTCGGTCGCGGCTGCGGCCTCCACGGTCAGCATGTTCGCGACGCGGTTACCGGCGGACTCCGCGACATTGGTGTTGCCATCCACCGTGAAGCGCGATCCGGAGATGCTCTCGCCCGATCGCACATCGCCGATATGCGAGATGGCGTTCGCATGCGCGCTGCCCGTCGCGAATTGCTGATTGGCCAGCGCCACACCGCCCGTCGCCATCGGTGGTCCCAGCGGGCCGCTGGACGCGAACGCGCCGGACTGCGTGCCGTCCGTCGCACCATCGGCTTGAAGCGCATTCGTGGCGTCGTTGACCACGCCAAGCGCAATGTTGCTGTTGCCGGTGAGCGAAGAGGCGGAGTCCGTCAGATCGCCATGGGCGCCGAGCGAGAAGTCGGATGTCGCGGCGATATTCGCCTGGCCGTATTGGCTCGACGACAGTGCGGCCCCGGCATCGTCCAACTCCGACGCGGAAAGCGTGAGGCGATTACCCGCGCTATTGCCAAGCGCTTCGGAACGCTGCCGGTTGCCCGCAACCTGGATCGTCGAGCCGGAGGCGGTGCCTCCGCCGACCACACCGCTAAGCGTGGCGACATCGCTCGCGATCGTTGGTGTGAGCGCGTCGTTGACGCTCATCTGACCGAGCTTCTGGTTGTTGGCGAGAACCAGCGTGCCGCGCGCGCCATAGTCGGTCTCGACTGCACCACTCACCGCCGGTGCCCCATTACCGCGGACCGTCGCGGCAGTGACGTCGAGCGCGTTGCTGGCGGCATTGCCGATCGCCGAGCCCGTGGTGGAGTTGGCGGCGACGGTCAGTGTGGACCCGGTGATGTCGCCGGCTGGGGCGATCAGCACGCCGCCGGGGTCGGCGAGCGTGCCGAGCGTCGAGGTGACACTGCCATTGCCCGACTGGACATTGTTCACCGCCGCGCTGGTCTCCAGCGTGGTCACGGCAAGCTTCGCCGCATTGGCCGCGCTGTTGCCGATGCTGTTGCCGGCGCCGCTATTGCCGGTAAGATCGACCGTCGATCCGAGCAGCGCTCCGCCGACGCGCGCACGAACTTCGGATCCGGCCTGCAGGTTCGACAGGCTCGCAGTATTGTTGTCCTGGACGTTCTGGACGGTAAACCCGGCATCGGCGAACGCGTCGCCATTGGGTCCGACCAGCGCGACATTGTTGCTCGCCGCGCCGGTACCCGCCTCCGAGGTCGCGGCATCGACGGTCAGCCGGTTGCTGGTGGCCTCGTTGCCGATCGCCCTCGTGTCGCGGACATTCTGCGAGATCGACAGGCTCGAACCGTCAAGCTGACCGGCCACATCGGTGGCAACGCCGCCATGCGCCGAGGCGACAATCACCGCGCCCGCCGCCGACTGGACGTTGGTGATGGTGCCGATCGCGCCGTTGCCACCGGGCGCGGTCGAAATATCGGCGGCGGTCAGCGACAGGCCGTTGGCCGAGCGATTCCCGTTGGCGCTTGCCGAGACCGTGTTGCCGTCGCTGATCAACGATGCGGCGCTGGCGTCGGCGCCGATCCGCGTGACGATCGCCGGGCCGCCGTCAAGGATGCCGTCGAGAAGATTTCCGGCGCGAGCCTTGATCACGCCCGAGGCCTGCTCGTTGCTGAGCACGCCGAACCCAGCCGAGACCGACGGGTCGCCTTCGCCGATCGCCGGAACCCGCGAGGCGAAGCCGGCCGGGCGCGGCGCTTCGATCGCGCCGCCGGACACGGAGAGCATGTTGGCGACCGCGTTGCTCGCGGCGTCCGCGTCATTGCTGTTGCCGCTGAGGTTGACGCTGGTGCCGGTGATGGCATCGGTGTCGAGGGTGACGCCGCGCCGGACACGCGCCGCGACCCCGCTATTCGGACCGCTGACCTGCGTGCTGACGATGCCCGCGCCGTCGCCGGCTTCGCCGGTGACCGCGATCGTCGCGGTCGCGGCATTGCCGTCGGCGGCTGCGGACTGCGCATTGTCCGTCAGTTCAAGCGCGCCGCCGAGCACGTCATGGGCCGCAATGCTGATCGGTGACAGTTCGATGTCCGCGACCGCTTCGGCGCTGCCGGAGCGCTGCTGATTGGCGATGAGCGTATTGGCCTGCGCGTCGATCGCCGCCGTGCCCGCCGTGAGCGAGGTCGATCGGCTGGGCGAGGCCGGGCTCGGAGGCGGTGCGAGCGTCTGCGTGGCGGCGTTGGCGCGGGCCGTGGCGGTGATCGTATTGCGATCGAGCGCAACCGTCGATCCGGTCAGCGGGCCGGCGACAATGCTCTGGATGGTCGCGCCATCGCCGCGCGCTGCGGTGAGGCCGCCGGGCGCGGACTGCGCGTTGGTCAGGACCGTATCACCGGTCGCCTGGCCGGATACGGCCTGGGCATGGGCGGGAAGCGCGGCGAGCGCGAGGGCGAGCGCCGCTCCGGCGCCGCTCAGCAACCGGCTTTTGCAGGCGCGGGTCTTCGATTTCGGAATCATGTCGTTCACTCCTTGGGGGGACAGGGTCAGGCGGCGTCAGCCGCCGCGGGTGCGATCGGTGGAGGCGGACCGCACGAGCACCGGATCAGGCGCCGGGCGCGCCGGTGCCTCGCGGATGGGCTCGGGCGGGAACCAGCTTTGTTTGGAAAGGCAGGGCGCCGGGTCGCTCGCGGCGACGGCTGCCACCAACCTGAGCGTCGCTTCCTCGAGCGCGGTGCGGATGCCGAGCTGCAGCGGCTCCTGTCCTTTGGCGCCGAGGTTCACGTCGAAGAGATCGGAGCCGAAGAAGCGGAACAGGTTGAACCCGACTTCATAGCCGGTGAATTGCTTGGTGAGGCTGATCGTCTTCACCACTAGCAGCGAGCGCGTGTCGACGATCCGCAGGTCGATCGCGACCGACTGGGTATAGATGCGCGCCTTTGGACCGAGCTGGCTGATGCGCGCCTCGATTCCGCCGGAGCGGATGTCATAGTTGAGCTCGGTGATGCCGCCGACGATGTAATAGTCGGACGCCGCGATGCTGCCCCCGAAATAGGGGAGCCAGGGCACCGCGGCGACGCCTGCGCCGATAGCATGCGGCGTGCCGTCGCCCAGTTGCCGGCGGTCGGTATAGCCGAGCTCGCGCTCGGCGATGACCGGATCGAACCGCTCGGCGAGCCGGACCGCGCGGCCCATCTTGCCGATCGCCGAGCTGACCATCAGCGCGCCGCCCTGGGTGATCGCGGCGCCTTCGGTGACCGAATATTTGCCGGTATAGTCTCGCACATCACCGACCGCGATCGTGAGCGGCCGGGCGCCGCGCCCGGCGAGGATATCGGCGAAGCAGCCGAGCGCGGGATCCATCGGTGTGCGGTTGTCGCGCACTGCGGGACCGATCGGTGTCGGCGCTTCGTCGGGCGAGAGCCGAAGGTGATCGAGATGCGCGCAACCGGGAAGCGCGAGCGCGGCGAGCATGAGGCCGGCGCGGCGCAGGCGCCGCGGCGGAGACGGAATGTGGATGAAGAACGGCATCAGTTGAGCACGCCGAACGCGCAGGCGCTCGAGCCCTGGACGCTGGCGGCCTGATTGCCGCTGTTGGTCTGGGTCGAGTTGAGCGCCTGCCAGGCCGTGCCCTGCACATTCGCGCTGGTGCCGCCCACGAGCGTCGATGAGACCGCTCCGGCGTTGAGCTGGCCGTTGGTGATATCGGGGCTGGAGCGGTCGCCGGTCGTGGAGGCGCTGTTGTTGTTGCCGGTGGCGGTCGAGCTGGCACCCGTCACGGTGGGCGAATTGGCGACCGCGCTCTGGACGCCGCTGTTGCCGGTCGCGGTCGCGGCGACCGAGCAATTATACTGGCGATCTACATGGGTGTTGTAGATCGGCGCCGAGAAGACGCCGGCGCGGCGGCGCTCGATCAGATCGCGCGCGGCGAGCTGGGACGCGAGGTCGCTCGGGGTCTCGAACTGCCAGGAAGCGCTCTCGCCATAGTTGTTGGCGGCGGCCGGTGTCGCGGTGAGCAGCGGGAGCGCGAGCAGCAGGCTGGCGAAAGGCGAGCGGGTTCGTTTCCGCGCCTTCGGCGCGGAGGGGATACTGGACATGGTGGGATCTCTCTCGACGGGGCGGACGGGATTGGCCCCGGCCTCGGTTGAGAGATGTGCCTTGCTTCGAAATTCTGTGGCAGACGCCTGGTGCCGCCAGGTCTCGCCATGTCACGCCACAGTGCGGCTTTGACATGATCTCAAATTCAGTCTGGGCGGTAGGTTTCGATCGACGGACCCTCGGCTGCTACTTGCAGAATGAATGTCGCCGCCGGCGGGGTGCCTGTGCCGACGGTTCCGGCCACCATCCGGACCTTCGCGCGCAAGGCGCCCTTACGAACAATGGTTCGATCGATCAGAAAATGGGTGGCGGTGCCAATTTCCTTGGCAGCGATACCTTCTCTTATGGCGTCAAAATCCCCGGCGTCGTCTCCGAGCTTCGCAATCGCGTCCTTGACCACATACGCGACGAACAAGCTGCGATATTGATCGGGTTTAACGCCTCTCATCCTGCGCAGCAGGACCGCTATCAACGACCATATTGTAGCTGTTGCGGGATCCAGGCTCACCAGATCCTCGATATTCACCGCCAACTCGCGGGTCAGAAAGAGATGCCGAATGATTGATCTTTTGGTTGCGCGGCAGGTGACGCGAATCGTGCTGACACGGTCGAATTTTGGCCGCCTAAGAGGCTCTGGAGGATCAACATCGGATTGCCGGACAGGGTCGGCGATATGGAGCGTAAGGCGCGCGCCTGCCCCTTGAATGGTGAATTTTCGCGACCCTGCCGCGCCGTCCAGAACCTGCCAGCCGAGAAGGCGCATAAGTTGAGCGATATTGCCGCAATGCCGGTCGAAATCGGCTTCGGAACGGCGCTTTGCCGACAGCAGTAACACCGATGTCGACCACAGGTGGTCACGATCACCGGCTATCGACGAAGACAGAATTTCCGGAGTGCCGGCATATAGTGCCGCCAGCACCGCTCTCGTGTCGGCCGGCCGCGCGTCCGGTTCGACGGCAAAGAAATGGGTCGCGTTCCAAGGAACCAGGCCCCAGGCCCAAGCCTGATCATAGTTTTCTGCGGCATCCGTCGCGGAATCCGAATGCTCGATCGTGCCGGCTGCCAGGAGCATCGAGCGCGCCTGAGGCATCGCGTAGCGTCCGGTCAGCACCGCCGCGGCGATTTCGACCGCTACGAATACGACACTGCTGTTTCGAACAACACCGGGAGATGCCTCAGTCTTGCCCGGAATGGGTAATTCGATGAACGCCGCCATATTCTCCGGAATCGCCGTATCGTCCGATAATTCGAGTTGGTTGCTGACGCGATAGGAGATCGCCACCGTATTTCTCGGCGCCACTCCCGCCGCGGCCTCCAGTGCGCGTTCGATTTTCACACCTCGAAGCAGAATGACCGTCGGCAGCTCGCCTTGCGGCGAAAACGCCTCCTCACTGTCCCAACTGACGAGATCGATACCCGCACGGCCCACGCGCCGGAGCCTCCACCGCAGGAGATCGATATCGAACTCTCGATCCACGACGAGGCGGACCGTGAATGCCCGATTCAGCTCACGAACGGCCGGTGCAAACCCCAGGGTGATGTCGCGCAGACCGTCGAAAAGACGCGGGCTTCGTTCCAGCGCTTGAATGATCGCAGCGCGCAGGTCGCGGCTGACAGCTCGACTGGGCGCCTCCTGAAATCCCTGGACGAGAACAGCTCGCCCCTCAATCGTCGCGAGAATTCTGCGCGGCCAGTGCGCATCGGCACCGAGCCTGTCCAGCAGGCCTTGCCGGACATCTGCGGTGAATATCGAGAAATCCCGCCATTCGTCCGCCGCGCGCTGAGACACCTGTGCGAGTCGTTCGAATGCCTGACGGGCAAACTCGTCCCGCCGGACATCCAGACCGAGGAACTCAGACACCTCGCACGCAAGCAGCGGAAAATTCGACAGCGTGCTATCGAGCAGTTCGCCTAGGCGAGCTCTCGCATCAGCATCGTTGCCGACAATGAGCTGACCGTCGAATGCAAAGGCGAAATAGGGCGGATCGCTGAGCGTCGCGGGCGCTCCTTCGATATCCCGCATCGGCATGTCCTGAAAATCGGCCGGCTCGAACCCGGATATGGTGTTGCCGCTGCCCACAATCTGGACCAGCCGGGCATTGCGCAGCTGCTGGCGGAAAATCGGAACCATGAAACCGATTCCCAACCCAACGGGATCGGTCAGGCCGACAAGTTCGGCCGACCCAGGATCCGCGCCGCTCACAGCAGCGTCCTCCAGCGGAAGAAATCTTCCACGAGTTCGTAGAGCTGCCCCGCATGCGCGAGCGCTTTCTGCCGCCCGTAGGTCCGATAGGTTCGAAGTACCGCATTAGGGCATTCCTCGAGCACGCGAAGTATGGGCACCTCCACTTCGAGCGCAGCGGGGCCGATGATTGCCACCAGCGAATCGCGCAGCGCAACGCCGCGGCTGAATTGGACTTCGATCGTCGTGCGGCGATCATCGTCGTCCTGGATCGTTTCGTCGTTCGCAAGTCGCGCGATCGCCCGCGCCTCGGGATAGAGGTTCGAAATATCCTCGGGCCGGACCGTCGGCATTTGACGGTAGTAATTGAGATTGGTCTCATAGAACGCCGCGACCAGTCTCGGCGGCGTATCCGCCCCGCCCGCCAGTTCGAAGGCCTCCCGGTTCAGCGTTCCTGTGCTCGGAGCATATCGATCAAAACCTCCGCTATCGAAGGGCAGGATGCGCTCGGCGCTCGCGAGAGCGGAGGAATCGAAGACGAGGCACATCGGAAGATGCTCTGCCATGCTGCTGGCAGCCATGCCGGCGAGCGGCTTGAACGCCGGCCGGCCGTAAAACAGATAAACCAGTGACTCACCGTAAACAGGACAATTCTCGGCCCTCAGTTCCCCAGTATTGAGCGCTTGGACACCGCGAATCACCGGCGTGCAGTGCACCAGTCCCAGCGGCAATCCGGCTGGCGTGAATTGATCGAGAAAATCGCTGAGACTCAATTCAGAACATCCTCAACCCGACGCAATCGCACGATCGATCCTTCGAATACCGGCAGGTTGATCGGATACTTGCGGAATGTAAACGCGGGCGCATCTGCAATAGCACACCAGCGAAGCCGTCAATGCATTAGGTTCGCGTCCACCATCAACGCTTCGGGGAACCCATGCTTCCCAAGCCGCTCAAGGACTTCGTACCATGACGCGACATCGATCTCGGCGGCCGCGAGCCATGGATAGTCATAGATTGTTGTCGCGTATCGATCGCCGTCGTCGCAACCGAGCGTTACGATGCTGCCGGTTTCGCCGCGCCTGTGCATTGCTTGTGCCAGCATCAGCGCGCCGATAAGGTTCGTTCCGGTCGATGGGCCAAACCGTCGCCCGACACGGTCTTCGAGCCAGTGCGTGCCAGCGACCGAGCCCGCATCGGTGACCGAGATCATCTGGTCGACTAGCGCTGGATTGAAGCTGGGTTCGACGCGGTTTCGGCCAATGCCTTCGACGACCCGGCTTGTGCAGCCGGTCATTGTCCAATCTCCCGAGGCATAGGCGCGGAAGAAGGCGGAGCCTTCCGGGTCGACCACGCACAATCGGGTCCGCGCATATTCGGTCTTGAAGCGGATATAGCGCCCAATCGTCGTGCTGGTGCCGCCCGTTCCGGCGCCCACTACGATCCAGCTCGGAACCACGGATCGCTGCTCGCGCATCTGCGCGAATAGGGTTTCGGCTATATTGTTGGCGCCGCGCCAGTCGGTCACGGTCGCGGCGTTCGAAAACTGGTCCATGAAATGACCGCCGGTCTCGCGTGCGACCCGCTTCGCGATCCGGCTGATATCTTCTTTCGGTCCGGCGAACAGGATCTCGCCGCCGAGCGCTTCGATCGCCGCGACCTTCGCCGACGCGGTTCGCTGCGGCACGACAGCGATGAAGCGCAGCCCTAGCTTGGCGGCGAACCAGGCTTCCGAGATGGCGGTCGAGCCCGACGAGGCTTCGATCACCGTCGACCCTTCGTGCAGATCGCCATTGCAAAGCGCGTGGAGAAACAGCGCGTGCGCGAGGCGGTGCTTGAGGCTGCCTGTAGGATGGGCGGTCTCGTCCTTCAGGAAGAAATCGATGCCCTGGAATTCGGGAAGCGGTACCGGGATCAACGGCGGATCGACCGCGGCGTTGGCGGGATCGCTCAACTGACCGAGCGCCCAAGCGGTCCATGCGCGGGCGCGGGGGCCAGCGCGGACCAAGGAGTGGCGGTCTTCGCGCTGCGCGACAGAAACTGCTTCGCGCCAGGTCATCGCGCCGGGCCTGCGATATTGAGATGGCGGCGCCGGGTCTCGGGGGGAGCGCCCGGCGCCTGATCTGCAACGTCCGCCGTGAGGTCAGGGATAGCGCGACAAACCGGGGCTTGGCGTCGCGTCAGGGCCCCACAAGCCGGATTGTGGCAGAGCATCACGGTCGGGAAAGCGGCAATGAGCCGGTGCGGCATGCGCCAAGAGCGGGTGCTATGAGGAAAGAACCAAACCCATCCCCGCCATCGGCATCGCGGCCTCAGCCCATCACCACCTCCCTGACCTGGTTCGCCCGCGTGCCGAGCGTTCCTGCCTCATAAGACGCGCGAGCGCGGCTTCTCCGCAATCAGGATGGTGTGGTTGACCGCGAGGATCGCACCCGCGCGGCTCCGCCTACAGGAAAATCATGTTGTTCCGGAAAGTTATCCCCAAGTCGGATTGCGGACAATCCAAGCGAAACCGTCCCTGTTCAGGCTAGAAGCATCTGAAGTGGACCGGAACGATAAATGGCCATCAATATTACTGTCGTATATATTGGACAATATATTAAGTCAATCACTGCCAACTGCTACAGAATTTTCCTCGACCATCGAGCCTCGCATTAGAAACTTTGCGCGCGCTTCGCTGAGATGAGCCTGGCCGATCTTGCCGAGGAGTTTGAACGTCGAACCGGTATCTGCGGTTCGCTGCAAGAACTCGTGCCGCTGATCGGCGACGCCGGCCGCGAGATCGGCTTCGATCATTTCGCGCTGACGATCTGCGATAATCTTCGCCAGACCGCGCCGCGCTTCGCCCATCTCGACAATTATCCGCCCGCCTATGCCGAAGTGTTCGTGGCCAACGGGCTCTACCGCTTCGATCCCGTCCTGCTTCACGCCCAGCGGCGTATCGGCGGCTTCGCTTGGGACGATGTTCGCGGCATGGCGACGTATCAGCGTGAACTGCTCGACCGAGCGGCGCGCGAAGGGCTGTGCTCGGGCTACACCGTCCCCGCCAATGTCCCGGGCGAGCCATGCGGCGCCGTCTCGTTTGCCAGCCGGCGCGCGTGCCGCATGACGTCCGAGATCTGCTGCGTGACCGACTTCATCGCCCGCACCGCCTTCGAGGCGTCCCGGCGGCTGCGGGGTTTGTCGGTATTGCCTGCACCCGTGCCGCACCTCGCCACGCGCGAGATCCAATGCCTGAGGCGGCTGGCGCTCGGCGAGACCGACAAGCAGGTCGCGCGTGCGCTTGGCATCAGCCCCGACACGGTCCGCCAATATGTGAAGACAGCGCGCAAATCCTATCGCGCCCGAACCCGCGCCGAGCTGATCGCGCTGGCGCTTCGCGACAGCCAGATCCTGTTCGGCGAGCCGTCCATTCCCCTATTTGGGGGAACAGACCTGGGCTGACCGCTCTGCTCCCATCGCGTGCGTCGAACCGCACGGGAGCAATCCAATGATCCATATCGTCCAGGGCATGCAGGACGCAGCGCATGCCCAAGCGCTCGAATCCATGTTCATCGACCGCAAGCGGCTGTTCGTCGACTTGCTGGGCTGGGACGTGCCGATCGTCGATGGCCGCTTCGAGATGGACCGCTTTGACGGGCCTGACGCCTGCTACCTCATCGCCTGCGATGGCGCCGGCGATCATATCGGTTCGATGCGGCTGCTCCCGACCAGCCAGCCGCACCTGCTCGACACGTTGTTCGCCGATCTGTGCAACGGCGAGGTGCCGGCCGGGTCCGACACGTACGAGATCACCCGGCTCTGCATGCCGTCACGCCTCGGCGCGGTGGAGCGCCTGCGCATCCGCAATCTGCTCATCTCGGCGATGGTCGATCATGCGCTCGAGCAAGGCATCGTGGTGATGACCGGTGTGGTGCAGGCCGATTTCCGTCATGCCGTGCTGGCGATGGGATGGCGGTGCGCGCCGCTTGGGCCGGAGCGGACGATCGGCCAGCGTCCGCTCGGCGCCTTCCGGCTCGAGATCGACGCGGACACGCCGTCGCTGCTTGCTCTCAACGGCATCTACACCGCTGGCGCGCGGGCTCGCTCGGGCGTGTCCGTTGGCGCTGCTGTGGCTGCGGCCTGAGCGGGAGGCGACCATGACCAACGCCACCGATTGGACCGCCCGTCTCGCCGCGGACGGCTATGCGATCATCCCCGAGGTGATCGATCGCGACACAATCACTTCACTCGCCAGCGATCTTGCGCCGATCTTCGACGCGACGCCGGCTTGCGAAGGCGATTTCTACGGCCGCCGCACCAAGCGCTTCGGCCGCCTACTGCTTCGCTCGGCCCAGACGCAAGCGCTGGTGCGGCATCCGCTCATGCTGCAAATCATCGACGCGACGTTGCGGCCGTGGTGCGACCGGTTCGACCTGAACCTGACCCAAGGCGTGGAGATCGGTCCGGGCGCCCTCGCGCAATATCCGCATCGCGACCAGGACATGTGGGGCGGCGCCAAGGGCGAGATCGAGTATCTCGTCAATGTGATCTGGCCGTTGACGCGCTTCACTGAAGCGAACGGGGCCACGGTCATTTGGCCGGGCAGCCATCGCCGTCAGGCGGAAGCGTCGCTGCCGCTCGAAGATGCGGTCGCGGCGGAAATGCAGCCCGGCGACGCGTTGCTATTCCTCGGATCGACGTTGCATGGCGGCGGCGCAAACCGGACGAGGCTGGTGCGGCGCGGGATTATCATCAGCTATTCGCTGGGCTGGTTGAAGCCGTTCGAGAATCCGTGGCTGGCGTATCCGCCCGAGGTCGCGCGGGACTTCGATCCCGAGCTGGCGGCATTGGCGGGCTACGCGATCCATCGGCCCAATCTCGGTAATTTCGAGGGGCAGTCTCCGGCGGTGCTGCTCGGCGATGATCTCCCCGCGCATCTAGCCGCGGTCGATGCGCTGCGGTCGGACCAGACGGCGGCGCTGGGCGACTATGTCGCTGGACAGACCGGGGAGGCAGCACGCGAGAACGGCAGCGTCTGAGCGGCTACCGGTCAGGCCCGACGCGACGCTGCGGCTCGATGATTTCGCCGCCCGCTTGGCTCCCGGATTGGCGGGATCCATCTGCCTATCGCTTCGAGCGACTGGACCGGGCTGGCTTCGCTTGGGAATGGTTGCGGCGATCTCCCGATTATCAAGAGATCGCTTGCCGCTTAGCTGATGATCCGGACGCCGCTGGGCGATGGGGATTGGTTGCATTCGAGCGGGCAGACCGGGCTGCCCCTGTCGCGCGGGCACAATGGCGATCCGATGTGGATCATCAGACGCTCGTGGCGGACAATCTCTCGGAGGACTCACCGCTCGCCAAGGGGGAATCTTGGCTCGATCGGCTCCGGGGCCTAGTCACCCTGATCGAAGGAAAGGACGTTGCACATCTTCTGATCACCGACGGCTGGCGGCGTCTCAGGATCGACTTGTACGGATACAACAGTGCCGGCGCACCGAACCTGCCTCGCTGGCAGCTCTCGGGGATCGACCTCAATTCACAACTGCTCTCGCTGAGGCGACTGGTCTCGGTAGCGCGCTCGCAGCGCTTCGGCGGCCATTTATGGCCTCGCGATCCACGAACTCGCCGGTGGATTCTTGCGCTACGGGCCCATGACGCGATTGCAGCCGGTGCGGGCCACCGTGAATTGGCCGAACTGTTCGGCGGCGTGACCGGCGACGCCCGCTGGCGAAGCCGAGAACCCTCACTTCGCCTTCAAGCCCAGCGCCTGGCGGCCCTTACGCGGACTCTACAAGGAATGGGGTTCGCGGATCGTTATCTCGCAAGCGCTGAAGTCGATCGCGGCCATTGATTACCGAACCGCCAAGAGTCGAGACAGTTAAGGACGAGCGACAGATGCTGCTTTCCCCAAGAGCGGGCTGGTCCGACAGTGCGTATCGTCTGCCGCACGTTACATACCGCAAGCAGCTATTCTCCGATCGATCGTACCGGACGTTGTATTGCAGATTATAGCCTGACCTGAAAAACGATTGGCTGTCGATATCAGCATTCATGGGCAAATGCTGAGCATCGGCTCCGGGTAGAGAATCGCATAAATTGAGCATATTAGATATCCAATATGGACATAAATCGTCTAGCCGCTCACATATTTGCCTTTGAGTCAAGAGTATCACGTAACATCTTGGTTAGGTGCGCTTCCCGACATGCGTGACTCATTGATGTCTTGACAGTGACCCACGCGTTGCAGCCTAATGTTGCGCTTGAGGGGGCGCTGCTAAATGTCGATCAGAAATGACTGCGAACTCGTAATAAAGGCGTCCCAAGCTTCTTTGCCCAATGTATATTTTGTAGGACCCTATGGCGCGCGCGTCAGTTTCGCATCGCAGCAGCGGCGGGTGCTAAACCTCATCTGGGCATTACGGGAGGGCGGCGACAAGCTTTGGCCCAACATGCGGCAACCGCGTGCTGCGGTGATCGGCGCCGGCATTGCCGGAGTGACCTGCGCTGCGGCGCTCCGCATGCAGAAATGCAGCGTTTGGCTGTACGAATCGACTGGCTCGGAGCTTGGTCTGCAGCGCCAAGCTAAGCACCGCTTTGTCCATCCTTCGATCAATTTCTGGCCTGAGCAGCCGCTCTCCTGGACGACTCGCTTTCCTTTCATGGATTGGTATGCGGCCTCCTGTGAGGACATCATCAAGATGATTTCCCGGCAATGGCAAAAGCCCTTTCGCGGCAAGATTGCGCAGCTCAAGACCAACTATGAGTTCAAGGGATTCGAAGCCGTCCCGCCTGGCGGGCCCAACGGCGGCCGGGTGAAGTTAAGCTTCGTCGGCCGGGATGACGAGTTCGCTGACATCGTGTTCATCACCACCGGTTACGGCCGCGAGAAAGATCTCGATGATCCCAAGTTCAAATCTTACTGGGAGTCCGATCACGTCGATCGTCTGACTGAGGACAAAGACAAGCATTATGCTGTGAGCGGTACTGGCGACGGGGGCGTGATCGACGTCCTGCGCCTGACCTATCCTTCGTTCATGAGTGACGAACTCGCGCTTCGCTTCCTTCTCAAGATCGACCCTGATGCTGGTGACCGGTCAAAGAAGTCGCTTCCCAGGGAGATCGTTTCGGAGATCGAGCAGAAGGCCGAGGCTCTCCTTGAGCCGAACGCGCGATCGCGCCACTATCATGAGAAATATACCGAGTTTGCGCTCAACCAGGACGACGAGGCGAAGCAATTGCTTCCGCCGTTACCGCCACAGAAGAACCCGATCATGCTGATCGGCCGCTATGAGCATCCGTACGACATCTCGAGCGCGCCTATCCACAAAATCCTCCTGGCGCTTTCGATCGCGCTCAAGCGAATCGAATATCACCAAGGTGAGGTCACGCGCGACGCGGGAGGTGTCTATTGGCGCACCAAGGAGGGTGAAGCCCCGGTACGGATCGAGGCCGACTATGTCGTTGTACGCCACGGCGCCATCCCCCCTATAGCGGACATCCTCGACCCGGACGCACTTGGGGCACTCCAGGGCACCCAGCGGGAACTCGGCGACTATTTCGACCTTAAAGGCTACGACGAGAAGAAGTATTTCGACGATCCGACGATCGCTCCCGGGCGTCACTCCGATCCGGAAGAGTTCTACAAGGTTCGAACCCCGATGGCGCAGGAGTTTTTGCGCTCCCGGTTTGACGTGGGAATGCGGTCGCCGCTTTCGACGAGCCTTGCCGGTTTCGAGGTCATGGACGAGCGAGCGCCTGATGTCGCGGAAGACCATCCCTTCGGCCGCTTGCCGAACGAACTGTTCGGAATTCCCTTGAAGATCTCCGGTGACCGCGTTCCGCCGATTGATCCGCTTGTCGGGCGAAGTGATCATGGCTGACGTCTTTGCGAATCCGATTCTGCGCTCCGGTCTCCATGTGGCGTCGGCGTGGGACGGCTTTGGCACGATCGGTATGCTGTGCCTCGACGGCCGCGGCACTATGGTCGCGCTCACCAGCAACAGAGTCATTGCCACCGATGAATATGGCACGCTGCCGAGCGTGCGCGGTGTTGTGACGCTGGGGCCCGCTTTCGCGCTCGAAGCGGCGCCGCATCCGCACCACTTACCCGCGACCGCCTTGATCACCGCCCTTCCTGTCGATGCAGGTGTTCGCGTTAGCGCGTCGGTCGCCGGGCTCGAGGCGGCCCGCCATTGCTGGTCGCTGCGCGCAGCCGAACACGAACGCCTATACCTGGCGCGCTTGGAAGGGCCGGTCCCGTTGGGCGTGCTCAGCGCCATCCATGCTTCCGCCTATCTGGAGACGGTCGAAGGACGGCAAAGCTATTTCGACGCGGCCGAGATCGAACTCACGGGCTGCGACGTTCTGCGCCCCGGCGATGCCGGGGGTCTTGTGATGACGCGTGAAGGCGCGCCGGTCGGCTTGCTGGTTGGTGCTCGTGGCACGACGGCGATCTTGGCACCGCTCGCCGAGATCCTCCAAGCCTCGGGATTTCTACCACTAACTCCGTTTGAGGCGGCGCGGCATGAGCGCGCCGTGATCGACCGGGCGGCGGACCGGGCGCTCGACCGGCAGGCCGAGGCGGAGCTTAGCGCGAGCTATGCGCCGGAACTGGACCAGTTGCCCGCCACATCCCGGTCGTCCGACGAGATTCGCGCGAAACACGAAGACATGTTCGCGAACGCCGCATGACGCCCCCTTCGACCGAGACCAATGCGCAGCGCTATGTCGAGGCGGCGATCAGCCTGCGCAGGTCTATTTACTGGAACCGGGAAGACAGCGACTTCGAGGCCAAGACCGGCCATGAGATCGTCTATCTCTTCGATACCAACGTATTCATTTTCCACGCACATGTTCATGATTCCGGTACGCTGAACGAAGATTTGGATAAATTGGTCGGTGAAGGGGAAGGCAGAGCCGAGCTATCGAAGGCAATGGCCCGATTAACGGCGGACTATCTGTTTTCTGGCCGGCTTCCCGGCCAGAAGGATCTCAAGGGCTATATCTCGCTTCCGCATTTCGAGGAGTCTCTCGATAAGGCGAGCGAGATCGGCAGAAAGATCGCGTTAGAGAGCTACGACGGCGCGTCTCTTCCTGTGGGGAAGGCGCTTGACGACATGCGCCAGACTCTGAAGTCGCGCATTTCGGTCAAGGAGAAGGTCCGCAAGATTGGTGAGGACTTACCCAAGGCTTGGCTGGATGCGCTTGACGCCAAAGCGCATTTCAACCGTGTCCTGAGGGAATGCTTCATCAAACCCGGTACGATCGTTCCGCTCGATAAACATCCTGACTGGGCTGCGGCCGGCCGGGTCGAGCACGCCGATTTGCAACCGTGGTTCACCGCGCTTCCCTCTCCTTCAAGCGACCGGACCGCCGATGCGATCCGCGGGGACGCGGTGACTCTTGCGACAATCGTCAATTTGTACCGCAACGATGAGGAGTCTACCGGCCGATACCGCAAACGCATGTACGTGCTTGTCACCAACGACAGCGTACTGATCAACGCTGTTCGGGACCGCAGAGGACTGCTTGAGCGCGAAGGCATTCCGCTCTTTACGCGTTCCGCGCGCGACTATCTTCCGCTGCTGAATCTAGAGTCGATGACGAGGGCGCTTGCGCGTGTCGCGCCGAACGAGAAAATGCGTGAGCGCTTCCACCAGGTGTTCCGCACTTTGACCTCGGCGGTTGACTGGATCGCCCTTGCTAAGGACGACGCATCTGCGCTGGCATCGCTTTCGAGGCCCGGAGGGCCGCTCCAGGACTTGCAGAACGCCTGGTCTGCGATCTCCGAATATGTTGCTGTTCTGAACGCGCGCCATCTGGTTGAGGAGGATGAGATCGTCGCGGACCTCGAAAGGTTCATGACCGGAGAGACCCAGGACGTCACTGCGAGGCTGGTCGAAACGTCGGTGCGAGCAGTGCGCGACAAGCATCTCTGGATCGCCCTGGACTCCGCACTTGCCGATCTGAGAATGCGCGCAGCGGCAGGGCACCCGGCGGGCCCGCGTCGCTTTCATTTGCATATGATTGACGAGACCTTCGGTGGCCTGCTCCCGGTCAATATGGACATGAACGCCTATCTGGACTCCCTCGTCAAATCGGGTGCGCCGAAGGTCATAAGCGATGAGAATTCTACGAATCCGCCCCGGCCAGGCGCGCAGCAGTTGGCCGCCTGCATCTTCATCGCCGCCGATCGCTGGGTCGCTGCGGCGCACGCCGCAGGCAGAGCGGTCGAGCAACTGCCGGAAAATGCGCGAGGACCGGAGCCATTCGATGCCCGCTATCTTCTTGCCCATACCCTGCGCTTCTCGTTGCGCACGCATTACGACCTTAGCCGCGCGCAGAAGTTGCTCAATCAGAACCTCAGCGCCTATGCGACACGTCCGATAGGCCTCAAACGCGCTTGGTTGCGTCGCTTGCGCGATGAGATGGAGCTTGGGAGCCTGCTCGTCACCGCAGCGATTTTGCAGGTTCTGTCGCTGACGCCGGTCGGCGAGCGCATGCTCGGGTCGAAGACCGGCGTCCACCTCACCGACAATCCCAGCGCGCTGCTTGCAACGGGTGTCTCGCATCTCCGTGATGCCTATGAACTGCTTCTCGAATCCGAGCCGCTACCCAATCCTAACGATGACCGGGAGAATAGGCGAACCGCGCAATTTTTCCGTGCGCTAAAGATGCTCGCGGTCACGAACCTTGCGGAAGCCTATGTGTTCGAGCAGCTCGCCCCGGGACTTCAAGCCGAGATTCCGGTCTCGCCGCCGAACATCGCCGATATCATCGAGACACTTGGGGAAGAAATTCGAAACAGTGCGCGCGACGATGAATCGCTGATTTTGACCCTGCACATCTACTACCACCGCGCTCGGGCGCTGCTTGGCAATGTCGACGACAGGGCTGCTGCACTGACGCGATTGAAGGGTCATCTCGATGCTGCGCGCGAGATACATGATCTTCCGCAGATCGATGTGCTCGAGTTCGGCTTCATTGCCGATCAGCTCGCCACAGAACCCGGCGCCGCCTCCACCTAACTTGAGGCTCCGACGAAGCCAACCAAGACATTCTGCTCCCATGGAAGAGCGCCTTGTTTTGATCGGTTTGCGCGTTTGTCAAAGCCTTGGGGAGCGGCACCCTGTTCGCTGAAAGGCCAATGGCTATGGCATGCCTGATTTCGATTGCGGAAAAGGCCCTCACACGCGTCTAAAGCTACAAGCAATCGATTCTTCGGTTTGAGGGTGATGGCACGGGGACTGGGCATTGCAGGTGTGCGGACGGTGGAGCGACTTAGCTCCGGCGCTCCGGGCCTGTGTGCCTGGGGCAGCCTGCGAATTAGCACCTGCCGGCTCGGCTGAGCCGGCGCGTGCCCGCGCTTTCTCGGAGGGAGCGCGCATTCTTCCCGAATCGATGAGTATTTCCCATGCAGAACAGTCCTGCGCGCGCCGCCGCGCCTTCTCACGTGCCGTCCGTCAAGGTTCCTCGTGAGCGCGTCGTGCGTCTCGCGGTCGAAACCGAAATCTGTCCGCAAGTTCTGCTCCGCGTCCTTGGGCTGTTGGCTCAGCGCTGGATCGTGCCGCTCACGATCTCGGCGCAGCGGTCGGACGAGTCGATGCGGCTGGAAGTCGAGATCGAAGTGCCCGCCGACGGAGATTATGCCTCGCTCGTTGCGAAGATCGAGGAGGTTGTGATGGTTCGGTCAGCCCGGATCATCTGAGCCCGGCTGCAAGTATATCGACAACTCTCGGGACCGGGAGTGCGGCCAGTTCGCGCGCGCGCGTCTATATCCATGGAAGACTCCGGGCTGCGGTGTTGCGTCTTCGCTGCTCCATGCCGAGCAGCCAGCGGATCTTTTCGAGCGTGACAGGCGCGCGTCCTTCGCGCTCGGTCTTGGTCACCCACTCCTCGGCGACCGTCTTGAAGGTATTGTCGGCCGCGATCTTCTTCGCGATTCGCGCGACCCTCTTCTCGGTGGCGGGATCGAGACCAGCCGCGATCTGGGTGCGTGCTTCATCGCGCTTGGCCCGGGCAGCCGCCAGGCTCACATCCGGCCATCCGCCGAGGTGGAGCGTCTTTTGCCGGTCGAGATAGCGGTAATTCATCCGCCAGAGTTTTGCGCCGGACGGCTGGACGACGAGGTACAGCGCGTCCGAATCGGTCAATTTGTACGGCTTCGCCGAAGGCTTGGCGTGCGTAATCTGGATGTGTGTAAGTGCCATGATGGTTCCAGCTCCAAGGGGCTGCTCAGGACCATCAAAAACACCATCAAAGCTGATGGTCTTGTGATGGTCTTTGCCGGATCAGCCCGGATTTCCACTGGCGAGTTTCGAGGAAAAAACGGTGGAAAACCAGCCGCTTGGTGGACGTTTCCGGACTTCGCCGGAAAGGCCACTGGTGCCCAGAAGAGGACTCGAACCTCCACGCCCTTGCGAGCGCCAGCACCTGAAGCTGGTGCGTCTACCAATTCCGCCATCTGGGCACGGGGTAGGCGGTGGCCACTACGGAAGGGGCTGGGGCCTGTCAACCGCATCCGGCATCTATTTGCGCGGTTGATCGCGACCCATTCCGCAGCGCGGCGGGTGGCCTTTCCGCGCCGGCCAGCGGCGGCCGCGCGATCGTGCGGCCGCATCGAACTGGCGGCCGCGGAAACCTTGGCCACCGCGCGACATCCAATGCGGTGAATGTTCAGGCGCTGGCATTGGTCAAGAAGCGCGGCGTTGCGCCAGAGGACAACGCCACCAGCGCGGCGCCGTCGAAATCGGCGGCCGCTTCACCAGCGGCGACGGCGAAGCTCGACTGGCTGGCGTTTGATCCGCCTATGTCGCCAACGAGGTCGCCCTGCACCGCACCGTCAATGGTGCTCCGCACAGCACGCTGGTCCCGGGCGCCAAAATGGCGAGCGCAAGGCATTGCTTGAACCTAACCTGAGCCTGTTCACCGAGCATCGGATGTACGCCGAGCATATCGCTTCGGAGCTGCGCTGATGACGGCGCTGGCCAGGGTGATGTTCGTGCAGACCGTGCTCGTCGCTTCCCCGATGGCAAGCGCGGCCCTGGCGCGGCCTGCGGGCAAGACCTACACGATCGTGATCGACAAGATGAAGTTCGGCGCCGTGTCGGCCGGGCTTGGCGTCGGTGACACGATCATCTGAGTCAACCGCGACAGGTTTCGCCAAATCGCCATTGCGCGACGGCGGCTTCGATGCCGATCTGCCGGCGGGCAAGATCGGAGAGACGGTGCTCATCCGCGTCGGCGCCATCGCCTTCTGGTGCAAGTTCCATCCGGGATGACGGGGCAGCTTGCCGTCGCGCGGTGACGCGCAAGGCCGCACCGGTTACTTGCGAAGAATGGCGCGAATCATCCGCCACTTGAAGAACAGCCCCGATTCGCTTGGCGAAAAGATCTGCTGGCCAGGCGTCGCTGTAGGTGCATACCAGAAGGTGTGCATGATTAGCCTGATTCGGTTCAAAATGGACTAAATAGGTATGCAGATATTATCTGCGTGACTTGGTAGAATGGTAGGCCAAAGTCACTAATTTCCTAAATCTCAATCAATACTCTGCCTAATTACATATCAGATTGGATGCAATAAACTAGTTTATACGGGATGATACATAGTTTCGCTTTAAACGATCCGTAAAATATCCAATACATTCATGTGTTCGTCGAGCGCATGAAAGTGAACCCCATGCAGAAAGGCGAGTATTACAAGATTTCAGCGGCGTTATCCTGCGTGGCGGGCTGTGTGATTGCCGCGCCGACAGGCGCCACGACGCCCGCATGTGCGAATATCTCCAATGTCGCCCGGCTCGCTTTCACCGAGGGCGATACCCCCCACATCATTGAATCGAATGCCGCCGCGTTCCGCGCCGCCCAACTCCTCGATCTGCACCTGACCGCTGACAGCGCCACCGTGCCGCTGGCCCGGAACGCTGCCGGTGCCATTCCTTTCGCGCTCACCAATAGCGGCAATGGCGAGGAAGCGTTCGTGCTCGATGCCCGGATCGACGGCGGCGACGCCTCGGTCACGGGCTTCGCGATCGACAGCGATGGCAATGGCCGGTTCGATGCCGCGATCGACGTGCTGATCCCCAATCGCACCGTCACCGCGCCGCTCGCGCCGGGCATCCGTGCCGCATTGCTGGTGCTGGTCGATGGCGGAGCCAGTGCCTCTCCAGGCACGCTGACCGTCACCGCGCGCGCGGTGACCGGCTACGGAACGCCGGGCATGGGCTTTGCCGGAGGAAATGAGTGCGAGGCCGTTGTCGGCGTGACCGGCGCCAATGCCGCCGCCACCGTCGAGCTGACCGCGGCGCCGGGCTCGGATCTCAGCCAGGTGACCCTCGTCAAATCGCAAAGCGTCGTCGCCCCGGACGGCAGCGCGATGCCGGTGAGGGGCGCGACGGTCATCTACACGATCGAGTCCCGCTTCGGCGGCAGCGGCGTGGTTCGCGCGGCGCGCTTCGCCGATCTGATCCCACAGGGCGCTCGCTACATTCCCGGTAGCCTCAGTCTCGACGGCGCGGCGCTGACCGATGCCGAGGATCGCGACGCCGGCGGTTTCGATGGCGAAGCGGTGCGCGTCGCGCTCGGCGATGTGTCCGCGCCGGCCGTCCACACCATCCAGTTCCGAGTGAAGATCCAGTGAGGAAGACCATGGCACGCTTTAGCAATTTCGGTAGCATCCCGCTGGCGCTGGTCGCCATCATCCCGGCCACGCTCGCTGCCGCACCGGTGGGATCGCCGGTCAGCATTACCGCGCAGGTGCTTGTCGAGACCCGCAAGCCCGCGGCGGACGGCACGGTGCGGATCGTGCTGGCGCCGGCGGCGCGCGTCACGCCGGGCGATCGTCTCGTCTATCAGATCACCGTCCAGAATTCGGGCCGGGAAGCGGCGCTGAATCTGGTCGTCGCCAATCCGGTCCCGGCCGGTCTGATCTATGCCGGCGCCGCCGCCGGCTCGCCCGAGCCCGAGCTTTCGGTCGATGGCGTGCGCTTCGGCACATTGTCCCAGCTCGCGGTGCGCAGCGAAGGCGTCAGCCGGCCCGCGCTTCCCGCCGATGTCCGTGCCGTCCGCTGGCGGATCGCCTCGATCGCCGCCGGACGCAAGGCGCATCTCTCGTTCCGCGCCACACTCAAATGACAGCCACCACTCCCACAGCATCTTGAGCAACAGGGAAAAGCCCATGAACCGTTCGATACGATTGCTCGGCACCGCCGCGCTGACCACGCTGCTCGCAACGCCCGCCTTCGCGCAGCAGACCCCTGCGGGCACGACGATCAACAACCAGGCGACCGTGAGCTATTCGGTCGGCGGGTCGCCGCAGACCAGCACCTCGAACACCGTATCGTTCGTGGTCGACAAGAAGGTCAACCTCGCGGTTGCCGAAGTCGGCGGATCGGCGACGCGCGTGGCGATCGGCGCCACTGATCAGGTCACGACATTCACCGTCACCAACCTGACCAACGCGACCCAGGACTTCCGCCTCACGCCCGATCAGCAGACGGTATCGATCCCGCTGCTCGGCACCGACGATTTCAACGTCACCAATTTGCGCGCCTTTGTCGATTCGAACGGCAACGGCGTCTATGACGCCGGTATCGATACCGCGACCTTCATCGATGAGCTCGCGCCCGACGCTACCGTCACCGTGTTCATCGTCGCCGACATTCCCAATACGCAGGGCATCCACACCGCCATCGTCGGGCTGAAGGCCACGGTCGCCGCCGGGGGTGGATCGGGCGTGCTCGGCGCCGATCTGGTCGCGACATCGCTGCTTACCCCGGATTCGCCGTCGACAGTCGATATCGTCTTCGCCGATGACGCCAATCTGCTCGATCAGCCGCGTGACGGCGCACACTGGGCGTTCGACGCCTACACGATCGATTCCGCCGCGGTGACGATGACCAAGACAGTGCGCGTGATCAGCGATCCCTACAATCTGCTCGTCAATCCCAAGGCCATCCCCGGCGCGGTGGTCGAATATTGCATGACGATCAGCAACGCCGGTCCCGGCACCGCCACCGGGGTAACGCTGTCGGACGTCGTGCCCGCGAATATGACCTATGTCTCGAACTCGCTGACCGTCGGCGGGCTCGGTGTCGGCGGCCAGTGCGTGCTCAACGGCACGATCGAGGACGATGACGCGACCGGTGCCGACGAAAGCGACCCCTATGGCGGCTCATTCGACGGCACCACCGTGCGTGCGACGATCGGAACGGTGTTGCCGCTGGTGCCGCTGACCGTCGCGTTCCGCGCGACCGTGAACTGACGCGCGGAATAGCAAGGCTTTCCCCCGATCCGGCGCGCGCTGCTCCCTCGCGCGCCGGAGAAGGGCGACGCTATGCCCGGAATCCCTTTCCCCAAGCGCGCGCTTCTGGCGCTGCTGATCCCGCTGGCGACGCTGTTGCCGGCAGCAGGCGCGGGCGCCCAGACGATCCGTAATACCGCTACGCTCACCTTTGCCGGTCCGGTTGGCGATATCGCCGTGCCGTCGAATACGGTCGAGCTCACGCGCGGGCGATACAAGACCGCGATCACCTTTCATCGTCCCCCTGCGGGCTGGAACCCCGATTACGGCAAGGCGATGTGCGAACCGCTACCCCAGCCGGCCTATCGTCCGCTCGCGCTCGACGAAACGCTATTTGCCGCCACCGCGCCGCTCAAATCGCTCGATATCGGCAGTCCCTATGTGCTCGCGCTCGACGCGCCGGGCGAGAACCATGATCCCGCCGTTCGTGAAAAGACGTGGGTCATGATCGATTCCGGTGTGCGTGAGCTCAGGCTCGAGCTGACCGAGACCGGCGCCAATAGCGGCGTGTTCGCCGGGATGGTCCCGGCCGGAGGTCATGCCACGGGCGCACCGGAGACAGGCTGCGACATCGGCCAGGACGGCGCCGACTGGATCGCGGCGCGCTTCGATGGTGACGACGACAATGACGGCTCCGATGCCCGGATCCCGGTCGATCCCGGAGGCCTTGTATTCGATTCGGTCACCGGCAAGCCGATCGATGGCGCGACCGTGACGCTGATAGACGACGCGACCGGCTTGCCGGCGGAGGTTCTGGGTGACGACGGGATCAGCAGCTATCCCGGCACGATGGTCTCGGGCGCGCCGGTCACCGATGGCGGCGGCTGGCTTTATCCCATGGCGCCCGGCCACTATCGTTTCCCGCTGGTTCGTCCGGGCAGGTATCGCCTGCAGGTGACGCCGCCCGATGGCTATACCGGACCTTCGAAGGCCGGGGTCGAGGATCTGAAGACGCTGGCCGGGCCGCATAGCGAGCGGCGTATCGTCGTTCCCGGCTCTTTCGGCGGCGTATTCGCACTGGTGACGATCAATCCGGTGATCATCGACATCCCGCTCGATCCCGTTCTCAAGATAACCAAGGCGGTTCAGGCCAGGCTGGTGCTGACCAAGGTCGCTTCGGTGCGCGAGGCGAGCGCGGGCGATTTCGTCCAGTACCAGCTTGAGTTGCGTAACGCCGGCGACGGCTCGGCAGTGCCCGCAATCGTCACCGACATCCTGCCGCATGGCCTCCGCTACCGGCTGGGTTCGACGCGCGGCACGGACGAGCCCAAGGTCAGCGGCGATGGTGGCACGCTGACCTTCACGATCGCCGATCTGGCGGCCGGCGCGAAAAAGAAATTCACCTATCTGGTTGAAGTCGCACCCGGTGCGCCCGCTGGTGAGGCGGTCAATCGCGCCAGTGCGGCCACGCCGGGCGGAATCTCCAGTGCCGTCGCCAGCGCGTCGGTCCGCATCCGCGCGCTCTTGTTCACCGACACTTTCACCGTCATCGGCCGCGTCACCGAAGGCGATTGCCTGAATCCCGAGCGCGGCCGCAAGGGCATCGCCGGCATCCGTCTGCTGATGGAGGACGGCAGCTATGTCGTCACCGACAAGGACGGGCTCTACCATTTCGAAGGCGTCGCGCCCGGCACGCATGTCGTCCAGATGGACCTGGCCAGCGTGCCGCCCACGCACGCGCCGGTGGTGTGCGATGCCGATACCCGCGCCGCGCGCAGCCCGATCTCGCGCTTCGTCGAGGGCAGTGGCGGCAGTCTCCAGCGCGTCGATTTCCAGTTGCGCCTGACCGGCGTGGCGGCGGCCGCGGCCAGCGCGCTGCCGATCAAGCCGCTCGCCGATGCCGAAGCCGCGGGTAGTCGCGACGACTGGCTGGCGCAGGCCGAGCCGGGCATCGGCTGGATGTTCCCGGCGATCGATCACAATCCCCGCGCGCCCGCGGTCCGCGTCGTCATCCGCCACGCACCGAGCCAGCGCGTCGCACTTCTGCTGAACGGCAAGCCGGTCGATCCGCTTAGCTTCGACGGCACCGACAGCGATCAGGGTCGCGGCATCGCCGTCTCGCGCTGGACCGGTCTTTCGCTCTCCGAAGGCGACAACCGCCTCGAAGCACGCGTGCTCAACGAAGATGGCAGCGTCGCCGCCACGATCGATCGCATCGTCCATTACGCCAATACTCCCGCCCGCGCCGTCTATGCGCCCGAGCAGTCGCGCCTCGTCGCCGACGGCCTGACCCAGCCCCTGCTCGCCGTGCGCGTCACCGATCGCGACGGTCGCCCGGTCCGCGCCGGCACCATCGTCCCGTTCCGCGTCGAGCAGCCCTACCAGGCCGCACAGGAAGCCGCCGCCGAGCAGGGCCGCCAGCTCGCCGGTCTCGAACGGACCCGCGCCACCGCGCGGGTGGTCGGCGATGACGGTCTCGCCTTCATCGCCCTCCAGCCGACCTCGCAGTCGGGCGCGGTCCGTATCGCCGTCACGCTGGCCGATCGCGAGCGCGAGACGGTCAGCGACATCAAGGCGTGGCTCGCCGCCCCGGCACAGGACTGGGTCGTGGTCGGCTTCGGCAAGGGCTCGATCGGATACGACGTCCTCTCGGGTGCCGAGAAGCCCGCCCGTGGCAAGAGCGGCGAAATGATCAGCGACGGTCAGCTGGCGCTCTATGCCAAGGGGCGGATCAAGGGTTCGTGGCTGCTGACCCTCGCCTATGACAGCGACAAGGACGAGCGGCGCATGCGCGAACGCGGCGCCCATGGCACCATCGATCCCGATCGCTACTACACCGTCTATGGCGATGGCACGCGCCAGGGCTATGACGCCGCCAGCCGCCGCAAACTCTACATCCGCCTCGAACGCCCCGAATTCCAGGCGCTGTTCGGCGATTTCGACACCGGCCTGGTCGATACCCGCCTGACCCGCTACAGCCGCACGCTCAACGGTGCCCGCGCCGAATATCGCGGCAACCGCGTCCAGGTCGCCGGCTTCGCCGCCAGGGACGATAGCCGCTATGGCCGCGACGAGATCCAGGGCAATGGCCTGTCGGGCCCGTACCGCCTGTCGGGCCGCGACATCGTCCCGAACAGCGACAAGCTGCGCCTCGAAACCCGTGACCGGCTGCGCCCGGACCGCGTGCTCGACAGCCAGCAACTAACCCGCCACATCGACTATGATATCGATCCGCGCACCGGCCTGGTCCGCTTCCGCGAGCCGATCCTCAGCCGCGATGCCGAGCTCAATCCGGTCTTCATCGTCGCCGATTACGAGACCTATGGCGATGGCGACAAGCTGGTCGCCGGCGGCCGCGCGTCGCTCACGCTCGGCAAGGTCGAAGCCGGCGCCAGCGTCATCCACGATGCCGGCGTCGCCAATGCCGCCACCGTCGCGGGCGTCGATCTCCGCATCCGCGCCAGCCGCACCACGGAATTCCGCGCCGAAGCCGCCGGCGGTGGCCGCACCGGCGTCCGCGACGGTCGCGCCTGGCTCGCCGAAGTCGAGCATCACGGCCCCGTCGCCGATCTCCTCGTCTATGCCCGCCAGCAGGACCGCGCCTTCGGCCTCGGCCAGCAGAATTTCGGCGATGCCGGATCGCGCAGGATCGGCATGGACGGCCGCGTCCGCCTCAGCGAGCGCTGGAACCTCGCCGGTTCGGCCTGGGTGCAGGACGATCTCGACGATTCCGCGCGCCGTGTCGCCGGCGAGGCCCGTCTCGAATATCGCCGCAACACCGGCACCGTCTTCGCCGGCGTGCAGTTCGCATCCGACCGCACCGCCACCGGAGAGCATCGCGACTCCCGCCTGCTCACCCTCGGCGGCACGCGGAATCTGCTCGACCACCACCTCGAACTCACCGCCGAGGGCCAGATCCCGCTCGGCGGCAAGGACGACAGCATCGATATGCCGGCGCGCAAGCGGCTGGGCGCGGCGTGGCGTTTCAATCCGTGGCTCAAGCTGATCGGCGGCGTCGAGTTCGCCCGGGGTGACAAGTTCACCGCGCGGACCGCCCGCCTCGGCTTCGATGTCGCCCCCTGGTCCGGTGCCCGCGCGCTCGCCACGATCAATCAGGGCGCGATCGGCGAGAACGGAATCCGCACCTTCGCTCAATATGGTCTCAGCCAGTCGCTGCCGCTCGGCAAGCGCTGGACGATCGACGTGACGGTGGATTCGAGCACCACGCTCTCCGGCGCACTCCCCACCGGCGACACGATCAACAAATTCCACCCCGTCGCCGCCGGAGGCATCCTCGGCACCTCGGGCATCGACGAGGACTTCACCGCCGCCACGCTCGGTGCCACCTATCGCGGCACGCTGTGGAGCTGGAACGGTCGCGCCGAATATCGCGCCGGCAGCCGCGAGGAGCGCTGGGGGCTGACCAGCAATTTGCTGCGCACCCTCGGCGACGGATCGACCCTGGCGTCGGGCATCCGCGCCTATCGCCTCCGCCAGAACAGCGGCAAGGCGGTGCGGTCGATCGATGCCGATATCGCCCTGGCCCTCCGCCGGATGGACAGCCGCTGGTCGCTGCTCGAACGCTTCCAGCTGCGCAGCGAAGGCGCCGATGGCAGCATCGCGCCGGATAACGCACTGGCGGTGCCGGTCCTCGCCTCGGATACGCGCACCACCTTCCGCCTGATCAACAATGCCGCCATCAACTATCGCACCGGCAGCGAAGGAGCGGGGCACGGTTTCGAAGCCAGCCTTTACTACGGCGCCAAATATGTCCGCGGCCGTTACGCCGGCGAACGGTTCGACGGCTTCGTCGATGTGGTCGGGCTCGAGGTCCGCAAGGACTTGACCGCCCGCTTCGATATCGGCGCCAATGCCAGCGTCCAGCATAGCTGGACCAACGGCGCGGCCAATCTGTCGCTCGGCGCCTCGATCGGAATCTCGCCCGCCAGGAATCTGTGGCTGACCGCCGGCTACAACATCGCCGGCTATCGCGACCGCGATTTCGAGGAGGCGCGCTGGACCCGCAAGGGCCCGTTCCTGATGCTGCGCTTCAAGTTCGACCAGCAATCCCTGGGCGAAGTCGCCCGCCCGATCTTCGGAGTCCGCGAATGAAGCGCTTGCGCCTGCTGCCGCTGGCATTGCTGGTCGCCGCCAGCCCGCTGACCATCGTCAAGACCTCGTCGGTGGTCTCCGATCCGCAGAACAATCTCCTGCCCAAGCGCGTGCCGGGCGCGTTCGTCGATTACACGATCACGATCACCAATCCGAACGGCGTGCTGACCACGGTCAACGGCGTGACGTTCGCCGATGCCATTCCCGCCAACACGGCGCTGCGCGTCGCGGATCTGGGCCTGCTGCCGGGTTCGGGGCCGGTGGTCTTCGCCGATGGCCTCCTGCCGCCCAGCCTGCTCACTTACAGTTTCACCAGTCTCGGCAGCACCAGCGACCGGCTCGACTTCTCGTGCGACAATGGCGCGACCTGGACCTGCACGCCGGTCGCCGACGCCAATGGCACCGACGCCCGCGTCACCAATATCCGGGTGCGATTGGGCGGCAATCAGGTTGCCGGTTCGTCCTTTTCGATCCGCTTCCGCGTGATGGTCCGCTAGCGGATCGCGGCGGCGAACAGTTCGGCCAGCTTCTCGCGCACTCGGCTATTGCCGTCGCTCAGCGTCTCGATGCCCATCGTGTTCAGCACCGCGCTGCCTATCATTACCGCAAGCACCAGAGCGGCGCGCAGTTCGGCGTCCTTGGCGTCGAGCATCTTCTCGACCGGGGCGAGTACGCCTTCGTGCAGGATCTCGCGGACGATCTTCGATGCCTGGGGCGATCCTGCCGAGCGCATGACGATCAGCAGCCATTCGGCCTTTTCGGCCGATACTTCGCATTCGGGCACACTCAGCAATTCGGCGAGATAGGCGGGCAGGGCCTCGGCGGTCATGCCTTCGAGGAATTCGCCATCGTCGGGGTGGGGCAGTACTTCGCGAAACAGCGCTTCCTTGCTGCCGAAATAGCGGCAGACCAGCGCCGGATCGACGCCGACCGCACCGGCGATCTCGCGCAGCCCGACATTCTCATAGCTTTCTCGCGCGAACTGGCGACGGGCCGATTCGAGCATCGCCTGGCGGGTCGCGGCGGCGTTGCGCAAACGGGGCTGGGAACAGACGGGCGCGAGCATGATGGTTAAGCCTATGCCTTCGCGCCCAAAAGTCAACGATCGATGACTTTTATGTCTACAGCCGTTGACAAGGTCTTGGAACGGTTTTAGCGCAGCGCTATCGAAGCCGACCCAGAAGCGGCGCCTCGGATGAGGATGGCTGGTCGGCGGACAACTCTGGCGCGCGGACCCGACCTGATGAATCGCTCTTTTCTTGCGGCCGCGGCCGCGGCTCTGGCTCTGACGCTCGCCGGTTGTGGTGGCGGCAAGGAGGCTCAGGGCGGCCCCCCTCCGGCCGCGGTCACCGTGGCGACACCGCTGGTTCAGGATATCGTCGATTGGGACGAATATGTCGGGCGCTTCGAGGCGGTGCAGAATGTCGAGGTGCGCCCGCGTGCTACCGGCTTCCTCGCCTCCGCCCATTTCCGGGACGGCCAGTTCGTCCAGCGCGGGCAATTGCTGTTCCGCGTCGATCCGCGCCCGGCGCTCGCCGCGCTGGCGCAGGCCAGGGCGCAGGCCGCGCAGGCTCAGGCGACGCTCGCCAATGCCCGCACCGAGCTTGCGCGTTCGCAGAATCTCGCGGCGCAGAAAGCGGCCAGCCAGGAAGAACTCGAGCAGCGTCAGGCGACGTTGCGCTCGGCCGAGGCGCAGGTCGCGGCGGCAGGGGCGGTGGTCCGCGCTCGTCAGCTCGATCTCGCCTTCACTCGCGTCACCGCCCCGATCAGCGGCCGCATCTCGGAGCGCCGCGTCGATCCCGGTAACGCCGTCGTCGCCGACCAGACCGTGTTGACCACGATCGTATCGGTCAATCCGCTCCACTTCGTCTTCCAGGGTTCGGAAGCGCTGCTGCTCAAATATCAGCGGCAGGGCGCGGGCACGCAGAACGGCACTCCGGTGCGCGTCAAGCTCAGCGATGAGTCCGATTACAGCCATTCGGGCACGCTCGATTTCATCGATAACGCCATCGACACCGGCGCCGGCACGATCCGGGCTCGCGCCGTCATCCCCAATCCCGGCGGCTTCCTGAAGCCCGGCATGTTCGGCAATCTCCGGCTTGAGGCTTCGCGTCCCTATCCGGCGCTATTGGTGCCCGATACGGCGGTGATCGCCGATGCCGCGCGGCAGGTCGTCTATGTCGTCGGCAAGGACGGCTCGGTTGCCGCGCGTCCCGTCCAGACCGGACCGCTGCTCGGCACGCTGCGCGTGATCCGCAGCGGCATCACCCGCGACGATCGCGTCATTATCGACGGCACCCAGCGCGCGATGCCCGGGCAGAAGGTTCAGGCCAAGCAGGGCAAGATCCAGCCCGGCGCCGCGCCCGCCAGCGCCCCTCCGGGGTCCTCCGCGCCGCCGTCCTCGTCCGCGCAAGCCGTCGGCCGCTGAGGCCAGAGCGATGAACATATCCAGCTTCTTCATCGAGCGGCCCATATTCGCGGGCGTGATCGCGGTGTTCATCACCCTGATCGGCGCCTTCGCCTATCCGCTGCTGCCGTTGTCGCAATATCCCGAAATCGCCCCGCCGACGATCGCGATCACCGCCGCTTATCCCGGTGCCGCCGCCGAGACGGTCGCCGAGACCGTCGCCGCGCCGCTCGAGCAGGAGATCAACGGCGTCGAGAACATGCTCTATATGAGCTCGTCGTCGAGCCAGGGCGCCGCGCAGGTCACCGTGACCTTCAAGCCCGGCACCGATCTCGATGCCGCGCAGGTGCTGGTCCAGAACCGCGTCGCGCTCGCCGAACCGCGACTGCCCGAGCAGGTCCGCCAGGTCGGCGTGATCGTCAACAAGCAGGAATCGGGCTTCCTGATGATCGTGGCGCTGACCTCGCCCGACAAGAGCCTCGACGTCGATTATCTCGGCAATTTCGCCAACACCCAGGTCCGCGACCGGCTGCTCCGCCTCGACGGCGTCGGCGGCGTGCAGGTGTTCGGCGGCGGCAATTATTCGATGCGCGTATGGATCGATCCCGACAAGGCGGCGGCGCGCAACCTGACCGCGAGCGAGATCATCGCGGCGCTGCGGGCGCAGAACGTTCAGGTCGCGGGCGGTGCGCTGGGGCAGGCGCCCTCGGGCAAGGACAATCCCTCGTTCGAAGTGCCGGTGGACGTGCAGGGCCGCCTCACCACCGTCGAGCAATTCGCCAATGTCACGCTCAAGACCGACACGGCCGGTGCCGCGATCACCAGGCTGCGCGATGTCGCCCGGATCGAGCTCGGCAGCGAGGATTATTCGATCCGCGGTTCGTTCAACGGTCAGAGCGGCATCGCCCTGGCGGTGATCCAGCAGCCGGGCGCCAACTCGCTTTCGTCCGCCGATCGCGTGCTCAAGGAAATGGACCTGATCGGCAAGACGCTGCCCCCCGGCATGAAATGGTCGGTCCCATACAACCCCACCGAATATGTCGCCTCGTCGGTGACGGCGGTGCAGGAGACGCTGCTCGAAGCGGTCGTGCTGGTCGTGATCGTCGTCCTGGTCTTCCTCCAGACCTGGCGCGCGGCGGTGATCCCGATCATCGCGATCCCCATCGCCTTGGTCGGCACCTTCGCGGTGCAGCTGGCGCTGGGTTATTCGATCAACTCGCTGTCGCTGTTTGCCCTCGTGCTCGCGGTCGGCATCGTCGTCGATGATGCCATCGTCGTGGTCGAGGCGGTCGAGCGGCATATCCGCGAGGGGATGGCTCCGCGCGAGGCGGCGCACCGGACGATGCGCGAGGTCTCGGGCGCGCTGATCGCGATCGGGCTGGTGCTGGTCTCGGTGTTCGTGCCGACCGCCTTGGTGCCCGGCATTCCCGGCATCTTCTACCGCCAGTTCGCGGTGACGATCGCCGCCGCCGCCGCGATCTCGCTGGTGGTGTCGCTGACGCTGTCGCCGGCGATGGCCGCCTTGCTGCTCAAGCCGCATCAGGAACTCGATACCGATAGCGGTCCGCGCTGGATGCGCCCGGTCAAGCGCGGCGCCGAGAAGTTCAACGCCGGGTTTGACTGGCTGTCGGATCGCTATGGCCGCTTTACCGGCCGTGTCGTCCGCATGGGCGTGATCATGATGCTGATCTACGCGGTGCTGCTCGCGCTCACCGGATGGCGGCTGACCGCGACGCCGACCGGGTTCATCCCCGAACAGGATCAGGGCTTCCTGATCGGCGTGATCCAGCTGCCGCCCGGCGCCTCGCTCGACCGCACCAGCGCCGTGCTCGACAAGGCGTACCAGATCGCCAGCCACACCGACGGCGTGATCGAGGGCGCGGCATTCGCGGGTCTCGACGGCGCGAGCTTCAGCGCGGCGTCGAACGCCGGTGTGATGTTCCTGAAGCTCAAGGACTGGTCCGAGCGCGGCAGCGCCAACTCCGCAGAGGCGCTGGCCGGCAAGCTGACCGGCGCGCTCGCCGGGCAGATCGAAGGCGCTAACATCTTCATCATCTCGCCCCCGGCCGTCGAGGGCCTCGGCAATGGCTCGGGCTTCGTGATGATGATCCAGGATCGCTCGGCCAACGCCGGCTATCGCGGCCTCGAAGGCGCGGCCGGCGCGATGATGGGCGCGGCGATGCAGGACAAGAACGTCACTCAGGTCTTCTCGCTGTTCAACACCAGCACCCCGCGCATCCGCGCCGATGTCGACCGCGACAAGGCGCAGCTGCTCGGCGTCCAGCCGCAACAGGTGTTCGACGCCATCGGCACCTATATCGGCTCGACCTATGTCAACGACTTCAACCTGCTCGGCCGCACCTTCCGTGTGACCGCGCAGGCCGAGCCCTATGCCCGCGACGACATCGCCGATGTCGGCCGGCTGCAGGTGCGTTCGTCGAGCGGGCAGATGGTGCCCTTGTCCTCGGTCGCCACCCTGGTGCGTGACAGCGGGGCCTCGCGCGTGGTGCGCTACAATCTGCTCCCCGCGGTCGAGCTGCAGGGCTCGGCGGCGCCGGGCGTCTCGTCGGGTGCGGCGCTGGATTCGATGGAGAAGCTCGCGGCGCAGGCGCTGCCGCAGGGCTACACCTATGAATGGACCGGGCTGGCCTATCAGCAGAAGGAGGCGGGGGGCAGCGCGGCGCTGATCTTCGTGCTGGCGGTGGTGTTCGTGTTCCTGGTGCTGGCGGCGCAATATGAGGCGCTGACCTTGCCGCTGGCGGTGATCCTGATCGTGCCGATGTGCATCCTCGCGGCACTGCTGGGCGTCAATCTGCGCGGCATGGACAATAATATCCTGACGCAAGTCGGCCTCGTCGTCCTCATCGCTTTGGCCGCGAAGAACGCGATCCTGATCGTCGAGTTCGCCAAGCAGGGTGAGGAGGAAGGCATGACCCGCTTCGACGCCGCGATCTACGCCGCGCGTACCCGCTTGCGTCCGATCCTGATGACCAGCTTCGCCTTCATCTTCGGCGTGATTCCGCTGGCGATCGCGACGGGGCCGGGGCAGGAGATGCGCCAGTCGCTCGGCACCGCCGTCAGCTTCGGCATGCTCGGGGTCACCGTGTTCGGGCTGATCTTCACCCCGGTCTTCTACGTGCTGATGCGCAAGCTTAGCCGTGACCGCAAGGACAAGGCCGAGCCGGAATTGCCGCTGGCGGCAGGAGAAGCCCAATGACGCGTACGATCCTCGCACTGCTGGGCGGCGTGGCGCTGAGCGGCTGCATGGTCGGCCCCGACCATGTCTCGCCGGTGCCGAAGGCGCCGGCGCAAGGTGGCTTCGTCGGCGGCGGCACTGCCGCCTTCGCGCCCGCCGAGCCGCCTGCCGAATATTGGAAGCTGTTCAACGCGCCGGCGCTCGACGCGCTGGTCGCCGAGGCTTTGAAGAACAACACCGATCTGCGCGTCGCCGACGCGAATCTGCGCGAGGCGCGGGCCAGGTTGCGCGAAACGCGCAATGCCCGGCTGCCCTCCACGGAGATCAAGGCCAGCGCCAGCTATGGGCAGGCGGCGGGGTCAACGCTGGGTCTGACCGGCGCGGGGCCGCGCGGCGACAGCTACGATGCCGGGCTCGATGTCGGTTACCAGATCGATCTGTTCGGGCGGATCGGTCGCGCGATCGAGGCGGGCCGCGCCGATATGGAGGCGGTCGAGGCGGCGTATGATCTCGCCCGCATCACCGTCGCGGCGGAAACCACCCGCGCCTATGTCGATGCCTGCGCCAATGGCCAGCAGCTCGCGGTCGCGCGCGAAAGCCTGCGCGTCCAGGAGCAGACCTTCGACCTCACCCGCCGCCTGTTCGAAGGCGGACGCGGCACCGCGCTCGACACCAGCCGCGCCGGCGCGTTGCTCGAGCAGACCCGTGCCGACATTCCGACGCTCGAGGCCGAGCGCCAGGCGGCGCTCTATCGCCTCGCGGTGCTGACCGGGCGCCCGCCCGCGCAATTCCCCGCCGAAGTCGCCTCGTGCGCGGTCGCGCCCACGCTCAACAGCGCGGTGCCGGTCGGTGACGGCGCCAGCCTGCTCGCCCGCCGCCCGGACATTCGCGCGGCCGAGCGCCGGCTGCACGCCGCGACCGCGCGCGTCGGCGTCGCCACCGCCGATCTCTATCCGAGCATCAGTCTCGGCGGGTCGATCGGATCGACCGCCAATTCGCCCGAAGGGCTGTTCTCGTCCTCGGGCTTCCGCTTCGGGCTGGGGCCGCTGATCTCGTGGTCCTTCCCCAATATCGGTGCGGCGCGCGCGCGGATCCGCCAGGCCGAGGCGCAGGCCGATGCGGCGCTGGCGACCTTCGACGGCACCTGGCTGCGCGCGCTGGAAGAGACCGAGAGCGCGCTCAAGCGCTATGCCGCCGCCGCCGATCGCATGACGACGCTGGAGCGCGGACGCGCCCAGAGCGCCGAGGCCGCCCGCATCGCCCGGCTGCGCTATCAGGCGGGTGCCGAAAGCTTCCAGATCGTGCTTGATGCCGAACGCTCGCTCGCCGCCTCGGAAGCGCTGCTGGCGCAGGCGCGTGCGGCCTATTCGGATCAGGCGGTGACCTTGTTTCTCGCGCTGGGCGGCGGCTGGCAGACGGCGGCTACGAACTAGTCTTTGCGCTCCTGCGAAAGCAGGAGCCCAGGGTTGCGAGCGATGCACCATTTGGCTCTGGGCTCCTGCTTTCGCAGGAGCGCGGAGATCATTCGAACAACGGCAGCTCTCCCGCCTCCGCGGTCTCGAAGTTCGAAACCGTCACCCCCACCAGCCTGATCCCCTTCGCCACCGGAAATACCGAGCGGATCAATGCCAGGCTGGCGTCGCGCAGCTTCGCATGGCTGTCGATCAGTGCCGGATGGCTGCGGCTGCGCGTTGATTTCTGAAAGTCGGCCCAGGTTATTTTCACGGTGGCGGTGCGCCCGAACGACTGCGCCTTTTCGCACCATGCCCACACGTCCTCGGCCATCCGCAGCACGCCGGCTTCGATCTCCGCCGGCTCGGTCAGATCGCGGTCGAACGTGGTTTCCGATCCCGAGGATTTGCGGATCTGGTTGGGATTGACCGGGCGATGGTCCTCGCCGCGGGCGATGGCGTGATACCATTTGGCCGAGCTGCCGAAATGCTGCTGGAGGAAAGCCAGCGACTTGGCGCGCAGGTCCGCCCCGGTCTCGATGCCGAGCGCCTGCATCTTGCGCGCGGTGACCGGGCCGACGCCGTGGAAGCGGGCGACCGGCAGCGCCTCCACCCAGGCCGCGCCCATCTCGGGCGTCACCGCGAACTGGCCGTTCGGCTTGCGCTGGTCGGAGGCGAGCTTGGCGAGGAATTTGTTGTACGAGATGCCCGCCGATGCGGTCAGCCCGGTCTCCTCCAGAATACGCGCGCGGATCGCCTTGGCGGTGGCCCAGGCGGTGGGGATGTTCTGAAGGTTCTCGGTCACGTCGAGATAGGCCTCGTCGAGCGACAGCGGCTGGATTACGGCTGTGAACTCCTCGAAGATCGCGCGGATCTGCTTGGAGACCGAGCGGTACACATCGAAGCGCGGCTTGACGAAGATCAGGTCGGGACACCGCCGCAGCGCGGTGACCGAGGGCAGGGCGCTGCGCACTCCGAACGCCCGTGCCTCATAGCTCGCCGCCGCGACCACGCCGCGCGCCGCCGGATAGCCGACCGCGACCGGCTTGCCCTTGAGCGCCGGGTCGTCGCGCTGCTCCACCGACGCGTAAAAGGCGTCCATATCGACATGAATGATCTTGCGGATCGGAGCCTCATCCATGCGTCCCTCTAGCGGACCCCGAACAGATACGGAACACCTGTCCTACACGCCGCCAACGTGCTAGGGCCGCTATATGTTGCGCACGCTTGCCTCGCTGCCAGATCACCGGCCGGGCAACATCATTTCCCACGCGCGCAACGAAATGTCCCAACGACCGTGAAAACAGTGAAGTTAGCGCGGTCGCCGGTGCCATTGCCACTTCACGCTGCGGCGCAGCAATGCTAGGCGCGCCGGCATCATGCTCAATCTGACCGATATCACGGTGCGCCTCGGCGGGCGCACGATCATCGACGCTGCCACCGCCAAGTTGCCGCCGCGCGGGCGCATAGGTCTGATCGGCCGTAACGGCGCTGGCAAAACGACGTTGGTCAAGGTCGTAGCCTCGCAGCTTGAGCCTGATGCCGGAACGATGGACATGCCGCGTGGCGCCCGGCTCGGCTATATCGCGCAGGAAGCGCCGCACGGCGACGCGACGCCGTTCGAGACGGTGCTCGCCGCCGACACCGAGCGCTCGGCGCTGATGGCGGAGAGCGAAACCAGCACCGATCCCGATCGGCTTGGCGAAGTCTATGAGCGGCTGATGGCGATCGACGCCTATACCGCGCCGAGCCGCGCCGCGCAGATCCTCGTCGGCCTCGGCTTCGACGAAGCGATGCAGCACCAGCCGCTCGACAGCTTCTCGGGCGGGTGGAAGATGCGGGTGGCGCTGGCGTCGCTGCTGTTCTCTCAGCCCGATCTGCTGCTGCTCGACGAGCCTTCGAACCATCTCGATCTCGAAGCGGTGCTGTGGCTGGAGGACTTCCTGAAATCCTATCCGGCGACGATCCTGCTGGTCAGCCACGAGCGCGACTTCCTCAACAATGTCGTCGATCACATCCTGCATCTCGATCGCGGCAAGCTGACATTGTACCCGGGCGGATACGACGCGTTCGAGCGCCAGCGCGCCGAGCGTCAGGCCCAGCTCGCCTCAGCCCGCGCCAAGCAGCAGGCGCAGCGCGAGCATCTCCAGGCCTATATCGCCAAGAATTCGGCGCGCGCCTCGACCGCGAAGCAGGCCCAGTCGCGGGTCAAGGCACTGGCCAAGATGCAGCCGATCGCCGAACTGGTCGACGATCCGACGCTGACCTTCGACTTTCCCAATCCCGACGAACTGCGCCCGCCGCTGATCACGCTCGATCTGGCCAGTGTCGGTTATAGCGAGACGCCGGTGCTGAAGCGGCTCAACCTGCGCATCGATCCCGACGACCGTGTCGCGCTGCTCGGCCGCAACGGCAACGGCAAGACGACGCTGGCGCGCCTGCTGGCGGCCCAGCTGACGCCGATGGAAGGCGCGATGAATGCTTCGGGCAAGATGCGGGTGGGCTATTTCACCCAGTATCAGGTCGAGGAACTTGAGCGCAGCGAAACGCCGCTCCAGCATATGACCGTGCTGATGAAGGGGGCGAGCCAAAGCGCGGTGCGCGCGCAGCTTGGCCGGTTCGGCTTTTCGGGCGCCAAGGCGACCACCGAGGTCGGCAAGCTGTCGGGCGGCGAGCGCGCGCGGCTGGCGCTGGCGCTGATCACCCGCGACGCGCCGCACATGCTGATCCTCGACGAGCCGACCAACCACCTCGACGTCGATGCCCGCGAAGCGCTGATCCAGGCGCTCAACGACTACACCGGCACCGTCGTGCTGGTCAGCCACGATCGTCATATGCTGGAGATGACCGCCGACCGGCTGGTGCTGGTCGATCAGGGCACTGCCAAGGAATTCGACGGCTCGCTCGACGATTATATCGCCTTCGTGCTGAGCAAGGACGGGCAGGCACCCAAGGCGAGCAAGGCCGACAAGAAGGAAGCACGCCGCGCCGCCGCCGAAGCGCGCGAAAAGGGCACCGAGCTGCGCAAGGCCGCCAAGACCGCCGAGAGCGAATTGGCCAGGCTCAACGAGCAGCGCAGCGCCATCGATCGCGCGATGTTCGATCCCTCGACCGCCGAAGCGTCGCTGGCCAGGCTGACGATGACCGACCTGATGAAGCGCCGGGCCGAGCTCGACGCCGGGATCGAGGCCGCGGAGCTGGTCTGGATGCAGGCCAGCGAAGCGCTGGAAGAGATCGACGCCTGAGGCCGATCGGCCCGAAAGGGTCCTAAATCCGCTGTCAAAATGGGAAGTACTGTGTGAGCCTCCGCGCTTGGGGGGAAGCTCAGGATGCGCCAAACGACCTTGTCCGTCGCGCTCGAGGTGAAGCCGGAGAGTGCCGATCACCTCTCGGGCCTGCTCGACAAATTGCGTGACCGGCGCAATCCCGATCCGTCCGGCGGCACCGGACCCTTCGCCGAATTCCTGACGCTCGTTCCCGCCCTGCACTTCATATCGCTCAGCGTGTTCCCGGGCGCCGAATATGATCCCTTGTTCGTGGTCGAAGCCAATTTCGATGGGCAGCCGGGCCCGTTCTGGGCGCAGCTCGAATCGGCGATCGGCGACGATCTCCGCGCTTTCCTGCGCTGCTGCAAACGTCCGCTCGACAATGACGGGCCGCTCTACGATTCGATAACCGCGCCAGACAGCCGCGCGCCGATCGCGCCCTATATGGAGCGGCGCGCGCTGACCCCGACGGTGTTCCATCACGGCAATCGCGGCATGACCCGCGACCGCATCCTGGCCGAGCACGCGCTGTTCCTCGGCACCCGCGGCGAGCTTGCCAATACCGCGAGCGGCGGACCGAGCCCCTATCGCCGCCTGAGCGCGGTGGAGGTGCACAACAAATTGCGCGCGGCGCTGCTGCCGAAGTTCGATTGGCTCAACCAGAAGGCGCCGGCGCGCATCCCCTTCTTCCAGGGGCTGATGGATTATGTGCAGCTCGTCGCCTTCGTGCTGATGGTGGTGTTCGTGCTGTCATTGCCCGGGCTGATCGTAAAGCTGGAGATGCCGTGGGAGCGCTATCTGATCCTGCTCGGCGTGCTGTTCGTGGGGCTGGCGGCGTTGCTCAAGAAGATCGGCGTGGCGTTACCTGGAACCGCGACGCCCACGAAATTCAGCTTCATCAAGCTCTCGATCCAGACCTTGGTGCCGACGCTGATCTTCTTTGGCATCTATGTCGTGGTGGCGGCAGCGGCGGGAACGGGCATCTCGATGTTGATGACCGGGCGCAGCCTCGCGCTGGCGTGGAAGGACATGCTGGTCTGGCTCGGCTGGGGTCTGGTGAGCCTGCCGGTGACGCTGGCGGCTTTGGTCTTCTGGCTGCGTTGCCTTGAGCGCGCCGACGCCTCGCAGGACGCGCCGCCGGTCGACCCGTTGATGCTGCGCGAAATGGCGCGGCGCGAGGACTGGATCCCGCAGAACCACATGGGATCGGTGGTGCTGATAAAGCCTGGCATCCTGCGCATGATCATCATCCGCGTCGGGCACCACGCGCTGGGTCTCGCGCTGCGCATCGTCGCGCGCGACGGCTATCTCGGTTCGATGCGCACGATCCACTTCGCCCATTGGGCGATGGTCAACAACAAGTCGCGGCTGATGTTCTTCTCGAACTTCGACCAGACCTGGGAGAGCTATCTCGACGACTTCATCGAGAAGGCGCATGGCGGGCTTACACTCGCCTGGTGCTGCGGCGTCGGCTTCCCGCCCACGCGGTTCCTCGTCAAGGACGGCGCCAGCCATGGCCGCCAGTTCAAGGAATGGGCGCGCCATTCAATGACCGTCAGCCGCTTCTGGTATTCGGCGTACAAGGACCTGACCGCCGAACAGATCGAGCGCAATTTCCGCATCGCCTGCGGGCTTCGCAAACCCAGACTCTCAGCCAAGGAGGCCGCGGCGTGGATCAACGACCTGTGAGCGAGCCGGGCGGGTCGCCGCCGAGCTGGCACCTCGCCAAGCCGCACGACACGCTGACCCAGGGGCTGGTGGTCAGCGGCTTCGCCTCACTGCCCACCGGGCGGGCATTGTTCCTCGAATTCGGCTGGAAGGGCGTGCCGCGCAAGGGCGGCGGCGCGTGGTTGCAAAAGCTGGCCGAAATCGCGCCGGTGACCGACGCCGACGGGCGAGACGCCAAATGCGCGGCGATGGGCTTCACCTTCGAAGGCCTGCGCAAGATGGGCCTCAACAAGAACACGCTCGCTTCCTTCGACCGGCCGTTCAAGGAAGGCATGTTCCAGGAGGATCGCCTGCGCCGCCTGGGCGACCGGCGCGGTGAGGAATGGCTGCAGACCGTCATTCCGGGCGGCCCGAAATGGAGCGGCAACACGCCGCTCGACGATGCGGCGCGCGATGACGAGGTTCGCGCGTTCGACGATATCGCGCAGCATGATGTGGAACAGCGGATCAAGACGCCGGTGACGGTGCACGCGCTGCTGATGCTCTATGAAAAGGACGAAGAGTCGGCCGAGGCATGGTGCGCGCAGGTTAGCGCCGCGCTGGCGCCGTTCGAGATCACCGTGGTCCATCGCCTGCCGCTCGATCTGCGGCTGGACGATCATGGCATCGCCCGTGAGCATTTCGGCTTCGCGGACGGCATCTCGCAGCCGGTGCCCTATGAAGACGGTGTGGTCGTCGACAAGAGCGGCCAGTCCGCGCCGAAGGATTATTGGAACGGCGTGCCGCTCGGTGAAGTCCTGATGGGGCATATGAACGGGCATCACGAGATCGCGCCCGGCCCGGTCGTCCCCGACACGCCAGAAGGCCGAGATGCGGGGTTGCCCGCGCATCCCAAGGCGGAAGGCTTCCTCGATCTCGGGCTCGACGGCAGCTATATGGTCGTCCGCGAGCTCAAGCAGGATGTGCCCGCCTTTTGGGAATCGATGCGCAAGGGCGCCGAGCGCATCCGCACCAGCGATCCCGAGCATTCCGCGCACGTCACCACCACCTGGCTTGCCGAGCGCGTGATCGGACGCGATACTAAAGGCAATCTGCTATGTCCGGCCGGCGTGCTGCCGGTCGATCGATACGGTCAGCCAGACAATGATTTCGGTTTCTTCGACCGCGATTTCCGTGGCCGCGGCTGCCCGCTCGGCAGCCATGTCCGCCGCGCCAATCCCCGCGATGGCCTCGCCCCCAAGCCGGGCGACAAGCAGACCCTGCTCGATGCCGCCAACAGCCACCGCATCCTGCGCCGCGGTCGCAAATATGGCGAGACGATCAGCATGCCGCCGGTCGAGGACGGCAAGGATCGCGGATTGCTATTCGTTGCGCTCAACACCGATCTCACGCGGCAGTTCGAGTTCATCCAGCAGACCTGGCTGCTCAATTCCAACTTCGCCTTCCTCTATGACGAGACCGATCCGCTGGTCGGGCCGAAGGGAACCATGACCATCCCCGAGGATCCACTGCGCCGGATCGTCAATGTCGAGACCTTCGTGCAGATGGCGGGAGGTGAATATTTCTTCCTGCCGAGCATGCCGGCGCTGCGTTACCTGGCGGGGTTATGAACGCGCTCACTTCGCGCGAGGTGCTGCGGCCCGAGAAAAAGGGGCTGGGCGGCATGCTGCAGCGGATCATGTTCGCTGGCATGCCGATGGTCTTCACCTTCCTCAGGCGGTGGAGTCCGATCACCAGGCTGGGCAGCATGTATCTGACATCCCGGCATGACGATGTCCGTGAGGTGTTCGCGACCGATCCCGCGTTCGGCGTACCCTACAAGCCCAAGCTCGACATCATCATGGGCGGCCAGCCGTTCTTCCTCGGCATGGGCGATACCCCGCAGTATCGGCACGACACCGCAGCGATGCGCAAGGTGGTGCGGCGCGAGGATTTGCCGGAACTGGGGAGCAAGGTCGAGGCGATAGCGGAAAGCATCGTCTCCGCCGCTTCCGGACGGATCGACGTGGTCGATACGCTGGTGCGCCGCGTTACCTTCTCCGCGCTCGGCGACTATTTCGGCATTCCCGATCCGCCCGGCGGCGATCTTCGTGTCTGGGGCACGCGTCTGTTCGAATTCCAGTTCGTCGGATCGATGAATGACAAGGCATTGCGCGTCGAAGTCGATCAGATCGCTCCGGCGCTGCGCGCGCATATTCAGAGCGAGATCGAGCGTCGCCGCGGCGCTCCCGGCAGGGACGACGTGCTCGCGCGCTGTCTCGCCGAGCAAAAGGCGGGGACCAGCGGGTTCAGCGATGACGAGATCCGCACGGCGCTGATGGGCTTCATCGTCGGCGGTCCGCCGCAGCCGCCGATGGTGGTGCCGCAGGCGATGGAGCAGTTGCTCCGACGTCCCGAAGCGCTTGCCGGCGCGCAGGCGGCGGCACGTGCCGACGATGACGATCTGCTGTGGCGTTATGTGCAGGAGGCGATGCGTTTCGATCCGCTCGCGCCGGGGTTGCCGCGCGATGTGCTGACGGATTTCACGCTGGCCAGCGGCACGCGGCACGCACGCACGATTCCGGCCGGATCGACGGTGCTCGCCGCCTTCGCGTCGGCGATGATGGATCCGCGCCGCATTGCCGACCCGAACCGTTTCGATATCAATCGCCCGGCCAGCGACTACATCCACTTCGGCTACGGCCTGCATCAATGCTTCGGGATCCATATCAACCGGGCGACGCTGCACCGGATGCTCAAGCCGCTGCTCAAGCGACCCAATCTGCGGCGCGCGTCGGGGCGCGCAGGGCGGCTGCACAAGAACGGTCCGTTTGCGGCATCGCTGACCGTCACGTTCGGATGAAGCGGAAAGGCTGAGTCGAAACTCGCCATCCCTATCAAAACTCATACAACACTCGTTGCACCGCTGCATTTCGATGCTGTGGTGCAATAACTATTTGAAAATCCAATAAACTAATCATCCTCAAATGTATGAGTTGACAGCTTTGTGTCTGAAGCATAGCCAATGTGACCGCTAACATCGCGCTGATGCGATGCGGTTCACGGCCCGCAAGAGGCCATCAATGGAGGGGACTATGCGCACTCGTTCTGCGACCAATTTCACTGCGCGCCGTGCCGCGATGCTCGGCGCGGTGCTGCTGGCGGGAACGGCCTGGCCGGCGCTCGCCCAGCCGATGGCCGATCCGACGCCCGAGACAACTGCGCCGCAGGATGCGCCTGCCACCGCGCAGAGCGACCCGCAGGAGGACGAGATCGTCGTCAGCGGCTACCGCGCCTCGCTCGCGAGCTCGACCAACGCCAAGAAGAATTCGACGGGCTTCACCGACACGATCTTCGCCGAGGATATCGGCAAGTTTCCCGACACCAATATCGCCGAGAGCTTCAACCGCATTCCCGGCGTGACGATCAGCCGCGAAGTGACCGGCGAGGGCCTCAACGTAACGATCCGCGGCCTCGGCACCAACTTCACACGCGTCCTGCTCAACGGCGCGCCGGTAGCCGTTGCTTCGACCGGCCGCACCGACGCGCAGAATACCAACCGTGAGGTCGATCTTGACCTGTTCCCGACCGAATTGTTCACCCAGTTGACCGTGAGCAAGAGCGGTGTCGCCAATATGGTCGAGGGCGGCGCGGCCGGCACCGTCAACATGCGCAGCGCGCGCCCGTTCGACAAACCCGGCATGCACTTCACCTATGGCGGCCAGCTGACCAAGAACACCAATGCCGACAAATGGGGCTATCGCGGCTCGCTGCTCGGCAGCGCGACCTTTGGTGATTTCGGTATCCTGCTCGGCGTAGCCGGCGTCCATAACCAGGTTCGCACCACCGGCTTTGAGACGATCGGCTGGACCAACCCCAACCTCTCCGCGGCGCAAAGGACCAGCGGCACGCTGAACCCCACCGGTGGCGGCAACTGGACGATTCCCGCGACGGTGCCCGCCAATGCCGGCAATGGCTTGGTCACCGGCACGGTGATTGATCAGGCCTTCCTGCTGGCGCGCAATCCCGGCACCACGATCGATCAGATCGATAACGGCATTATCCCGCGTCTCGGGCGTCCGATGGATGAGTTCGGTACCAAGGACCGCATCAACGGCATCGCCAGCATCGAATATAAGGGCGAGAATTTCCACGCTTATGTCGACGGCATGTATGGCTGGAAGAAGAACAGCCTCGAGCGCATCGACATGAACTGGGTCGGTCGCAACGGCGCGATGATCCCGCTCAACACCACTTATGACCGCACCGACTGTGCGACCGGCTGCGTGGTGACTTCGGGTACCTATGCCAATGCCCAGTTCTTCCTCGAATATCGCCCGCATATCGAGGAAACGCGGTTCTGGGGCATCAATCCCGGCTTTGATTTCCAAATCACCGACAATCTGAAGATCGAGCTTCAGGGCAACTACACCAAGAGCACGTTCCACCGCGAATCGCCGACGGTGCTGGTGATCACACCGGCGAGCTCGGGCGTGACCGTCAACTACGACAATCGCAGCGGTGAGATGCCGATCATCACCTCCAACATCAATCTCAACAACCCCGCCAATTTCGGCTGGCCGGGCGGCCGCGTGAACATCCAGGACGAGCGTCGCGAAACCAAGACCAAGGGCGTGCGCGGCAGCCTGACCTGGGGCGAGGATCGCCTCAACCTGCAGGTCGGCGGCGCCTATGACGATGTGTCCCGCAGCATCCGTGCATATGACAATAGTCAGAACTGGCAGAACGCGGTTTGCGGGAATCGCCCCAGCGTGAACCTGCCCGGTCCCAATACCCAGCCGCCGTGCAATGGGCTCAACCAGGCCGGCGCGGCACCGGCGGGCTATCCCACCTATCCGGCTTTCGGAACGGGCTATACCGCAGGGCAGACCGGCCCGGTCACCTATCAGGGCTCACTGATCCCGAATTCGGCTGTCGCGGGTTTCCTGAAGCCGGGACCGAGCGGCTTCATCACGGTGGATTGGGATCGCTTCAAGGCGGCTTCGAACTATGACACGTTCCACGATGCGGCGGGCGAGGCGGGCTCCTCCAATACCGGCGCCAATGGCGGCTATGTCCGCGAGAAGACGACTGCGGCGTTCGCGCAGGTGAACGGCGATCTGCCGCTTGCCGGCGGCACTATCAATTTCAACGCCGGCCTGCGTTACGTCCGCACCGATCAGACGATCGGCGGGCGCGTGACGATCACCGATCCGCGCAACAATATCGATCCCGACGGCGCTGGCCCGCTTCCCGCGGCCTGCCCGGGTGGCGGCGCCAATCTGCGCGATGGCTCCTGCTATCCGAACATCGTCAATTTCGTCTACACGAACGCCAAATACGACAACTGGCTGCCCTCGGCGAACGCGGCGTTCCACATCAGCGACAATGCCGTGGTCCGCGCGGCGGCCTCGCGGACGATGACCCGGCCAAATCCCAATACCATGTTGCCGGGCCTGAACTTCAGCAGCCCGTCCGCAGACGTCGGTTCGGTCGGCAATCCTTCGCTCACACCGTATATCTCGACCAATTTCGATCTGGGTTTCGAATATTATACGGGCGCCGAGGGCTATGTCGGCTTCACCGCCTTCCGCAAGGCGGTGACCGGTTTCACCACCAACGGGAATGTCACCGTGCCGTTCTCGTCGCTGGCGACCTATGGCGTGACCTATGACACCCTCTCGCCAACGCAGCAGGCCGCGATCAATTCGCGCGGCGGCCCGGGCACCGCGACAGTGGTGCTGACCCAGCAGGTCAACGCGACCGGCACGCTCAAGGTCAACGGCCTCGAAGTGAACTGGGTGCAGCCGCTCGACTTCCTGCTCGGCCGCTATCTCGGGCTCAATGGCTTCGGGTTCAACGCCAACCTGACGCTGATCGATCAGGTCGGCTCTGGCGCGGCGCCGGCGGTGGCGACTGGCGTGTCGCCGGTCACCTACAACATCACCGGCTATTACGAGCATGGCGGCATCAGCACGCGGCTGAGTTACACGTTCAACCGCGGCTCGGTATCTTCCGGCGCCAACCAGAACGGCATCCCGCTGGCTTCGCTCTACAATGACGATTACGGCCAGCTCGACCTTTCCGCGAGTGTCGACTTCGCCGAGATCCTCGACCTGAAATGGGCGCCGCAGTTGACGCTCGATGTCCAGAACCTGACCAAGCAGAAGCAGCGCAGCTACTTCCAGTTCGAGAACGCTGCCTTCACACTCTACAATCCCGGGCGCCAGGTGATGATCGGACTCCGTGGCCGCTTCTAGGGGCGGCGCGGCAAAAGGGGGCGTGGCGGCCGGAACCAACCGGCCGCCGCTGCTCTCAACGATTTCCGCATCTGGGGCCGTCTTCGGACGGCCTCTTTTTTGTGCGCGCCGCATCGGCTAGCGCAAGGCATGGCATCCCTTCCGATGATCGCCGGCCTTGAGCTCGGCGGCACCAAATGTGTCGCGATCCTGGGTAGTGGCCCCGATGACATCCGGGCGCGGGAAACGGTGCCGACCGCCGATCCCGCGACCACCCTCGCGGCGCTGGAGGCGGTGCTCGACGGCTGGCAATTCGACGCGATCGGCATCGCCAGCTTCGGGCCGCTCGAACTCGACCGGCAAGCGGCGGACTTCGGATCGATCACCGCAACGACCAAGCCGGGATGGACCGGCACCGACCTGACCCGGCGGCTATCCGCGCGCTACGCCAGGCCGCTGGCGATCCAGACCGACGTGGCGGGTGCGGCGCTGGCCGAGGCGCGCTGGGGCGCGGCGCGGGGACTGGCGACGCACGCCTATATCACCATCGGCACCGGCGTCGGCGTCGGGCTGATCGCCGACGGCAGGCCGGTGCAGGGCGTCGCGCATGGCGAGGGCGGGCACATGCGGGTGGCGCGCGCGCCGGGCGACAGTTTCGCCGGCTGGTGCCCGTTTCATGGCGACTGCGTCGAGGGGTTGATCTCGGGGCCAGCGCTGGCCGAGCGCTTCGGCTGCCCGGGGCGGGATTTGCCCGATGACGGACCACAATGGGGCCTGTTCGTTCATGACCTGACCGGGTTGCTGCACAATCTCGTCACCGTCGCCGCGCCCGAGCGGATCGCGATCGGCGGCGGCGTGATCGCGGAGCGCGAGCATTTGTTCGAACGGTTGCGCGCGGCATTGGCGGCCAGCATCGGGGGCTATGGATCGCTGGAGGCCTATGCCGGCGAACTCGACCGCCGCCTCGGGCCGCCCGGCCTCGGCACCCTGGCCGGACCGATGGGCGCGATCGCGATGGGGCTGGAGGCGCTGGGAGCTTAGCCGCCCGCCAGCACCTGTTCGAGGCGGGCGGCTTCGGCATGGCGCTGGCCGGCGCGCAGCTTCTCCGCCGCGATCTCGTCACGGACCTTCTCCCAATGCGTCAGATCACGTCCATATCGACCTTATAGTGATGCCAGGCGAAGATCGCCGCCGCGCCGCGATGCGGGCGCCAGGCCTCGGCGATTTCGCGCAACGCCTTTTCGCCGGGGCGGTCGGCATGGCCGAGCAGGCGGCCGACTTCGATCTGGACGGCGAGATCGCCGGCCGGCCAGACATCGGGGCGGCCTTCGGCGAAGAGCAGATAGATTTCCGCTGACCAGCGTCCAATCCCCTTGACGCGAACGAGCTGGGCGATCGCTTCCTCATCGTCGGCGGGCAGGTTGTGCAGGTCGAGCGCGCCGCTGGTCACCTCCTCGGCGAGGCTGCGGGCATAGCTCGCCTTCTGCCGTGAAAGCCCGGCGGCGCGCAATTGCTCGTCGCTGGCGGCGGCGACGATCGCCGGCTGGGTCAGGTCGCCCAGCTCCGCCTCGAGCTTCTTCCAGATCGACGCGGCGGCGGCGACGCTGACCTGCTGGCCAATGATCGTGCGCAGCAGCGTTTCATAGCCGCGATCGCGCAACCGCGGCTCGGGATAGCCGGCGCGTTCGATGCCGGCGGCGATGGCCGGCTCGACCCTGGCGAGCGCATCGAGCGCGGTCTTGAGCTGTTCGGCGGTCAGGCCCATCGGTCATGTCCTTGAAACGTGGCGGCGAAGGCGGCATGGGACGCCAAACCGGAGGAATTTTGCATGCCCAAGCTTATCGTCGTGACCCGCAATGGGGAAGAACGCGAAGTCACCGGGGAAGCGGGCCTTTCGGTGATGGAAGTGATCCGCGAGAACGGCTTCGACGAATTGCTGGCGCTGTGCGGCGGCTGCTGCAGTTGCGCGACCTGCCATGTCCATGTCGATCCGGAATTTGCGGCCAAACTGCCGGCGATGAGCGAGGACGAGAACGACCTGCTCGACAGCTCGGCCGATCGCGACGGCCGTTCGCGCCTGTCGTGCCAGATCCCGTTCACCGACGCGCTCGACGGGCTGCGGGTGACGATCGCCGACGAGGATTGAGGCCCGGCGGCGGCGCGAATGTTGAGGAAGTTTAGTGTTTTTGGGGGACTAAACATTCGCGAATGGTCCCAATGGTCGCAGTGACCATGGGGTTGGCGGATCGACGATTTCAAAGAGCGGTCGGGAGTGCCGACTGCGTGAGCCAAGCAGGCGAAATCCTACATTGCAACCTATCAATCCTCCCCCTCCGGGGGAGGATCAGTTGATCAGATGCCCTTCACCCGCAGCATCGCGGTCGGCGCGTCTTCGCTGGTGGGGGATACCTTCCAGGTGATGCTCTTCCCCGCCGCGACCGGCTTCGCGCCTTCCTCCTGGTTCTGGCTGACGATCTCGGCATCGGTGATCAGCGTGAAGGTGCCGTCGAGATTGGCGCTGGCTTCCTCGCTTGCGCCCATCGAATTGTCGCCATCCCGCTGCTTGGCGAAGGCCGGTGCCTTGATCCGGACCTGATCCTTGCCGCGCAGTTCGATCGCGACGAACGGGAAGAGCAGCCCGGTATCCTGATTATAGGGGAAGACGAAATTATGGGTCAGCACGCCGCTGATCGCATATTCGACATAGAATTTCCCGTCGCCGCGATATTCGACGACGGTGTAGCCGGCTTCCTTGACCAGCTGGGCGGCGATCTCGCGATACTTGGCGTCCTGCTCGGCCTTTTCCTTGGCCGCGTCCTCGGGCGAAGTGTCCGGCGCGGCGGTGTTGGTGGCATCGTCGCTGGTGTTGGAGAAGGCGGCGGCGAAGCCGCCCATCGCCTTGGTCATCTGGCCCGCCAGATCGACCGCGATCACCTCGCCCTTATAGCTATAGGTGAAGCTGCGATCGGCGTGGACGGTCATCACCGAAGTGAACTTGCCCGGCACGAACAGGCATGCGGCAAGCGCGAGCGGCACCAACAACGCGGCGGCGAGCGCCTTCCAATGCTTCATCGATAATCCCCCAATCAGCCGCGCGCGGCCACCGCGTAGAGCGCGATCGCGGCGGCATTCGACACGTTCAGGCTCTCGACCTTATCGGAGATCGGAAGCTTCGCAAGCTGGTCGCAATGCGCCTCGGTATTCTGGCGCATGCCTTCCCCCTCGGCGCCGAGAACGAGGCAGATGCGCGCCTTGCCCATCACTTCGCCCAGCGTCTGATCGGCGTGACCGGTGAGCCCGATCCGCCAGAAGCCGGCGCGCTCGATCTCTTCCAGCGCGCGGGCGAGATTGACGACGCGGACCCAGGGCACGGCCTCCAATGTGCCGGCCGCCGAGCGCGCGACGGTGCCCGATTCCGGCGGGGCGTGGCGATCCTGGGTGACGATGCCGAGCGCGTCGAACGCCGCCGCCGAGCGCAGGATCGCGCCGACATTGTGGGGATCGGTGACCTGATCGAGCACGATCAGCGGGCGATCGTCACCCTCGCCCTGCGCGAGCAGATCGCCGAGCCAGATATCCTCGAGCGGGTCGACATCCGCCACCAGCCCCTGATGCGGAGCATCGCTTGGCACCAGCCGCCCGAGATCGGCGGCGTTGGCGAAGGTCACCTGGATGCTGTTGGGGATATCGAGCCCGGCCAAGGCTTCGTGGGTGCCCCAGATATGGCGCACATTGCGTTCGGGATTGTTAAGCGCGGCAAGCACCGCGTGGCGCCCGTAGAAGCGCGGGCGCGACGGCGGAGCCTTGCTGGGCCTGTGCCCGCGCTTGGCCATTACCTGCCGCCCGCCGGGGCGGCGTAGCCGTAATAATCGCCCTCGTTCGGCTTGGTCGGGAGCGGCAGGCGCGGCAACGGCTTGTCGGCATTGGCGGCATTGACGAGGAAGGCGGCGAGGATGATCGCGCCCTGGCGCATATCCTCGGCCTTCAGCGCGTCGAAGGTATCGAGATTGGTGTGGTGGCGCAGGCTGCCATAATCGAGCGGATCCTGGATGAACTGGAAGGCGGGGATGCCGACCGCGTCGAAATAGGCGTGATCGGTGCTGCCGACCTTGCGGATGGCGATCTGGCCGGCGCCCATCGAATGGAACGGCTTGAACCAGTCTGCGAAGATCGGACCGACGGCGGCATTGTTCTGGATGTTGATCCCGCGGATCTTGCCCGAGCCATTGTCGAGGTTGAAATAGGCGCTGAGCTGGGCGTGACCGGGAAGCGGGGTGATCGGCCAGCTATTGCCCCAGGCGAAGCGCGCGGCGAGGCCGGTGGTGCCCTCGGGCACCGGGCGGCTGGCGAGATAGCGCGCGACATAATCGCGCGAGCCGAACAGCCCCTGCTCCTCGCCCGACCACAGCGCGAAGCGGATCGTGCGCCTGGTCTTGATGCCGCTCGCCTTGATGATCCGGGCGGCTTCCATCACCATCGCGCTGCCCGCGGCATTGTCGGCGGCGCCGTCGCTCGCGGCCCAGCTGTCGAGATGCGCGCCGGCCATGACATAGCCGGCCTTGGCATCGGTGCCGGGGATATCGGCGATGACGTTATACCCCTGCGTGTCGCTATCGTCGTAGCGGACCTGACTGGCGAATTCGACGACCGGCGCGGCGCCCATCGCCGACAGGCGGGCGAGACGGCGATAATCCTCCTGGGCGATGTCGAAGCCGGGCAGCGGCGGCGAATCGCCGACCGCGAAGCGCGAGCCCTGGCCGCCGACGATCTTGCCGGGGCGGGCGGACATGGTGGCATAGCCGACCGCGCCTTCCTCCTTGAGGAACGCTTCGCGCGCGCGCGAGAGCATCTGGCGCGCGCTGAAATCGAGCTGGGGCCGGCGCGAGAAGTCGAAAGTGTCGAACTTGTCGAGCTCGTCATCGCTCCAGCGCTTGAACGGCGCGTCCGCCCAGTCCTTGGGCGCCTCGGGGTCGCTGATCAGCACCAGCTTGCCCTTGAGCTTGCCCTTGTAGCGCGCGAGCGAGGCGATGTCCGGCATCGGCGCGACGATGACCTCGGCGCGGACGGTCCCTTCGGTGCCGGGGGTCCACACCACCGGCACCATCGTCAGCTGGGTCACGCGCGGCTCGACCAGCCGCATGAACGAACCCTGCGATTCCCAGCCGCGGCCGAAATCGAAGCCTTCCTTATGGACCGCGCTCAGGCCCCATTCGCGGAACTTGGCGGCGGTCCAGTCCTCGGCGCGGCGCATGCCGGGCGAGACGGTGAGGCGCGGGCCGATCACATCGGTCAGATACTGGGCGATCTTCATCACTTCGGAATTGTTGGTGCCCTCGGCGATGATTCGCGCGGTGTCGGCCGGGATCGCCTGTGCGGCGAGCGGAAGCGGGGCGATGCAGGCGGTGGCGGCAAGGAAGGTGGCAAAGGCGCGCATGGTTCGTGAGTCTCGCGGCTGGGAGGGGGAACGCCGACGCTATGCGCCGCGAAGGATGCGCGCAAGACGTTGACAGCCCGGCTTTCGCCCGGCAATGGACCGCGCTCGCCAAGGGCGCCCAAGGACAGGTGGCCGAGTGGTTAAAGGCAGCAGACTGTAAATCTGCCCGTGCAAGCGTACGCTGGTTCGAATCCAGCCCTGTCCACCACCGCCGTCCTGTACGAGCGGGCAATCTCGAAAATCCTGTTGTGCGGAAATGGAGTGGGTCGCGGTTTGCGCCCCGGGGCTATTTGACCGGGCGCTTCTCGAGTTTCCGCGCCAGGGTCCGGCGGTGCATGCCCAATCGCCGCGCGGTTTCCGAGATGTTGAAGTCTGTCGCGGCGAGCGTCTCGTTGATCATCTCCCATTCGTGCGTCTTGATCGACGAGGCGCGCCCGGTGACCGGAACCTCGGCATCGCCCCGCGCCTTGCCGAAGGCGGCTTCGATATCGTCGGTGTTGGAGGGTTTGACCAGATAGTGGCAGGCGCCAAGCTTGATCGACTCGACCGCCGTGGCGATGCTGGCATAGCCGGTGAGGACGACGATCAGCATCTCGGGGTCGCGGGCGTACAGCCTGGCGACGCACGGCAGACCCGATGCGGTGCCGAGCTTGAGGTCGACCACCGCGTGGCTCGGCACTTCGGCTTCCAGCAATGTATCGAGCCTGGAAGCGCTGGCGGCGGTGCGGACGCGATAGCCGCGCCGCTCGAACGAGCGGGCGAGGGTGCGGGCGAAGGTCTCGTCGTCCTCGACGATGATCAGGCTGGGCTGGCCGGTCATTGCGGTTTCACCGGCAGGACCAAGCGGACTTCGGCGCCGCCCGCGGGGAGGTTGCGCGCCTCGAGCCGGCCGCCGAGACGGCGGGCGACATTGGTGGCGAGGAACAGGCCGAGGCCATGGCCGGCGCCCTTGGTCGACTGGTAGAGCTGGCCGACCAAGGCGAGCTGTTCGGGGGCGAAGCCGGGGCCATAGTCGCTGACCGTGATCGCCAGCATGCCGGCTTCGATGCGCGCGCGCAGGCGGACGGCGGGGGAGACTTCGGCGCCATTGTCGAGCAGGTTCCAGATTGCCTGACGCAGGGCGGGATCGGCGGCGACGATCGCGGCCTCGACTCCCTGCGGATCATAGTCGAGCGGGACCTGCGGGTGGGTCGGCTGCCATTCGGCGGCGACGGCGTCGAGAAAGGGACCGGCGGCGACGCTTTCCATCGCCTCGCCGCGCGGCTGTCCGGCGGAATGGAGGATATCCGAGACGATTCCCTTGCAGCGCTGGACCTCGGCCTGCATTTCCCGGACCTCCGCCGCCAGCTCCGGATCGCTGGCGATTGCCGGCATCCGGCGCCAATCGGCGAGGATCACCGAGAGCGTGCCGAGCGGCGTGCCGAGCTCATGCGCCGCGCCCGACGCGAACAATCCCATGCGGACAATCCCCTCCTCCTGGGCGGCGTGCTGGCGGAGATCGGCGACATGCGCGTCGCGGGCACGCAGGTTGCCGGTGATGCGGGTGATGAACAATACCAGCAGCCCGGCGACCATCGCGAAGGCGATCCAGCGCCCGATCGCGAACAGATCGGCGGTCTCCGCGACCAGTCCGCTCGGGATCACCAACGGGATGGCTCGCACGCTGAGCAACGCGTAGCTCAGCACCGTGGCGGCAACCAGCATGGCGGCGAGCGCGGTCGGCAACAGAATGGCCCCGAGCACGACCTGGAGCAGATATAGCGAGATGAAGGGGTTGGTCGCGCCGCCGCTGAAATAGAGCTGGAGCGTGAGTGCGCCCATGTCGAGCAGCAAGGCCAGCATCACTTCGGAATCGGGAACGCGGTGGCGCGGCACCGCCATCGTGACCAGCAGGTTGGCGAGCCCGAGCAGCGCGGCGACGCCGAGCATTTCCGCGAGTGGCAACGGTATCCCCAGCCACAGGCCGACAAGCAGGATGGCGACGGTCTGACCCGCCACCGCGATCCAGCGCAGCTGGATAAGCTGCCGCATATTCTGCGCGGCGGCGGTCTCGGCGAACTCGCGCGGATAGTGGCGGGTGAGCGCGAGGAGCGGGGTATCCATCAGGCGCGCTTTCGCCGTAGTGCCAGTACCGCGCCGGCGGCGCTGAGAAGCGCGAGCGCGAACCAGGTCAGCGCATAGACCAGATGATTGTTGCGGAAAGCGACCACGGTCAGCCCTCCTACCGGATAGCCGCCCGGGTTGGGAGTGGCATCGGCATCGATGAAGAACGGCGCGACCGGGCCGAGTTGCCGTGCGGTGGCGATTGCCGTCACGTCGCGGGAATACCAGCGGTCGTTCGCAGGATCATTGGCACGGAGGAAGCCGCCTTTGGGCTCGGTTGCGCGCTGGAGCCCGGTGATGGCGGCTTCGGTGTCCGGCCCGCACCAGCGCGCTTGCCGCGGCGAGGACACGAAGCCGCGATTGATCAGCACCACACCCTGCGCGGTGCGCAGCGGCGTCATCACCCAAAAGCCTTCGCCGCGTTCGGTCACCGCCTTCACCAGCGTCTCGCGGTCGCGGAGGTAGGTGCCGGTCAACCGGACCTTGCGATATTCGGCGAAGCGCCGCCAGTCGCTCGCGGGCGGCGCCTTCAGGCCGGCATCGACGCGCGCGATCAGATCGAGCTTCCATGCGCGTCGCTCGATCTGCCAGATGCCCAGCGCCGTGAAGCCCAGGGCCGCGGCCAGAGCGAACAGGACGAGCAGCGCCCGTTTCATCTCAATGCGCCGACATCTCCGCCATCGGCATCATGTTGGAGTTGATATGGTACATGATCCACAGCGAGCCGGAGATGACGATCAGCACCATCACCGCGGTGAAGACATAGGCCATCAGCGTCCAGCCGCCTTCCGAACGGGTGTTGACGTGGAGGAAGCACACGGTGTGGACGAGGATCTGCACCACCGCGAGCCCGACGATGACGATCGCCGTCAGCTGCGGCGCGGCGGCGCCGGTCATCACCATCCAGAACGGCACGGCGGTCAGCACCACCGACAGCAGGAAGCCGATCAGATAGGCACGGCGCGAAGCGTGCGGGGCGGCATTGTGGGAGGCGCTCATCGAACCACTCCGAGCAGATAGACAAAGGTGAACACGCCGATCCAGACGATGTCGAGGAAGTGCCAGAACATGCTGAGACACATCAGCCGGCGCTGGTTCTCGGGATGCAGTCCGCGCTGGCCGAGCTGGACCAGCATCACCACCAGCCAGATGATCCCGAAGGTGACATGCAGCCCGTGCGTCGCGACCAGCGTGAAGAAAGCGGAGAGGAAGGCGCTGGTCTGCGGCGTCGCGCCTTCGTGGATCAGATTGCCGAACTCGTAGAGCTCGATGCCGACGAAACCCGCGCCGAGCAGCCCGGTGACGATCAGCCACAGGCGGACGCCGGAGAGCTTGCCCTCCTGCATCGCGATCATCGCGAAGCCATAGGTGATCGACGAGACCAGCAGCAGCGCCGTGTTCACCGCCACCAGCGGCAGCTCGAATATCTCGCGCGGGGTGGGTCCGCCGGCAAAGGCGGAGCTGAGCACGCCATAGGTCGCGAACAGCGTCGCGAAGATCAGCGCGTCGCTCATCAGGTAGATCCAGAAGCCGAGCATCGTGCTGCCGCCGGCTTCGTGATGCTCCTCTTCCAGGACGTAGAAGCCCGGGTTCTCGGTCGCGGTCGTCATGGTCATGCTCCCGCCGCCAGCAGGCTGGTGCGCGCGTCTTCGGTGGCGGCGACTTCCTCCGCCGGGATATGATAGTCGCGGTTATAGTCGAAGGTGTGCCAGATGCCGTAGGCGAGCAGCCCGATCGCCGATAGCGCGGCCAGCCACCAGATATACCAGACCATTGCGAAGCCCAGCGCCAATGCCATGGCCGACAGGATCACCCCGGCGCCGGTGTTCTTCGGCATATGGATCGGCAGGAAGCCTGTCACCGGACGCTCGGCGCCGCGATCCTTCATGTCGTACCACGCGTCGAGATCGTGGACGCGCGGCGTGAAGGCGAAATTATAGGCCGGCGGCGGCGAACTGGTCGACCATTCGAGGGTGCGGCCTTCCCAGGGATCGCCGGTCGTGTCGCGCAGCTTGTCGCGGTTCTTGATGCTTACCGCGATCTGGATGACGAAGGCGAGGATGCCGATCAGGATGATGACCGCGCCGATCATCGCGATGATGAAATAGGGCTGCAGTGTCGGGTCGTCGAAATGCCGCACCCGCCGCGTCGTGCCCATCAGCCCGACGATGTAGATCGGCGTCCAGGCGACCCAATAGCCGATCACCCAGCCCCAGAAGGTCACCTTGCCCCAAAAGCGGTCGAGCCGGAAGCCGAACGCCTTGGGGAACCAGTAGTCCATGCCCGCGAACAGCCCGAACACGACGCCGCCGATGATGACGTTGTGGAAATGCGCGACGAGGAAAAGCGAGTTGTGCAGCACGAAATCGGCGGGCGGCACCGCCAGCAGCACCCCGGTCATGCCGCCGACCACGAAGGTGATCATGAAGGCGACGACCCACATCATCGGCAGCTCGAAGCGGATCTGCCCACGGTACATCGTGAACAGCCAGTTGAATATCTTCGCACCGGTCGGGATCGAGATCACCATGGTGGCGATGCCGAAGAACGAGTTGACGCTGGCGCCTGATCCCATGGTGAAGAAGTGGTGGAGCCACACCAGATAGCTGAGGATGGTGATGACCACCGTCGCGTAGACCATCGACGAATAGCCGAACAGCCGCTTGCCGGTGAAGGTCGAGGTGATCTCCGAATAGATGCCGAAGACGGGCAGGACGAGGACGTACACCTCGGGGTGGCCCCAGATCCACACCAGGTTCCAGTACATCATCGGGTTGCCGCCGAGATCGTTGGTGAAGAAATTGGTGCCCGCGTAGCGATCGAGCATCAGCAGCGCGAACGCGCCGGTGAGGACCGGGAAGATCGCGATCGCCAGCACGTTCGAGCAGAGCGCGGTCCAGCAGAACACCGGCATCTTCATCATCGTCATGCCGGGCGCGCGCATCTTGATGATCGTGGTGACCATGTTGATCGCGCTGAGCGTGGTGCCGACGCCCGCTATCTGCAGCGCCCATAGATAATAATCGGGCCCGGTATCGGGGCTGTTCTGGAGGTTGGTGACCGGCACATAGTTGAGCCAGCCGCCGCGCGAGAATTCGCCGACGAACAGCGAGATCATCACCAGGATCGCGCCCGCCACGGTCAGCCAGAAGCTGAGGTTGTTGAGGAAGGGGAAGGCGACGTCGCGCGCGCCGATCTGGAGCGGCATCACATAGTTGATGATGCCGACGACGAGCGGGATCGCCACGAAGAAGATCATGATCGTCCCGTGCGCCGAGAAGATCTGATCGTAATGATGCGCGTTCAGATATCCTTCGCTCGCGCCGAACGCGAGCGACTGCTGGAGCCGCATCATCAGCGCGTCGGCGAAGCCGCGCAGCAGCATGATGATGCCGAGGATGATGTACATGATGCCGATCTTCTTGTGATCGACCGTCGTCAGCCATTCGGTCCACAGCCAGCCCCACAGCCGGTATTTGGTGACCAGCGCGAGGATGCCCACCCCGAGCGCCACCACCACCGCGAAGGTGACGAGCAGGATCGGTTCGTGGACCGGGAAGGATTCAAGCGTCAGGCGGCCGAAGATCGTGCGCGCCAGCGATTCGGTGAACATTCAACGCTCCTGATGGTGCGAATGCGGGGCGGGGCCGGGTTGCGCGCCGGGAGGGGCGGTGAGGCTCTCACCGCTCTTGCTCTGGTCGCCTTTCTCCATCAGCGCGCCTTCGGGCTTGCCGGCTTCCGGTGCGTGGCCGCCATGCATGCTGGCGACGCAGGGCGTGCCCGGCTTGACGCAGCGCTGCACCGCGCGGGTGAACAGGCTCTGGTCGATGCCGCCGAAATAGAGCGCGGGCACTTTCTCGCTGGGCTTCTCCAGCTCGAGGAAGCGATCGGTGTCGAGCGTGGGGCCGCTGGCCTTGACGCGGGCGACCCAGCTGTCGAACCCGCCCTGATCGACGCCGTAGAGCTTGAAGCGCATGTCCGAGAAGCCGGCGCCACTGTAATTGGCGGACATCCCTTCGAACCTGCCGGGCCGGTTGAGCACCGCGTGCAGCGTCGAGCGCATGCCCGGCATGGTGTAGATCATCCCCGCCAGCGTTGGCGCGTAGAAGGTGTTCATCATGTTGGTCGAAGTCAGATCGAAGCGCACCGGACGATCGACCGGCAGCGCCAGCTCGTTGACGGTGGCGACGCCCTGTTCGGGATAGATGAACAGCCATTTCCAGTCGAGCGAGACGACCTGCACCACCAGCGGCTTGACCTGGGGATCGACCGGCTTGCCCGCGGCGATCCGGTTCACCGGACGGAACGGATCGAGCAGATGCGTGCTCCACCAGGTCAGCGCGCCGAGGCAGATGATGATCAGCAGCGGCGCCGACCAGATCACCAGCTCGAGCGAGGTCGAGTGGTCGAAATTTGGATCATAGGTGGCGTCGTTGCCCTTGCGATAGCGCCATGCGAAGGTGACGATCAGCGCGATCACCGGCACGATGATCAGCAGCATCAGCGCCGTGGAGATATAGATGATGTCGCGCTGCTGGAGGGCGATGTCGCCAGCGGGATTGAGCACTTCGCGGTTGCATGCCGCGAGCGCCAGCAAGGGCAGCAGCGGAAGCGTCCGGCGGAACGATGGCAATGACAGGTGTTTGCGCATGATGATCCGCCTATCCCGGCGCCCGTTACGCCGACATTGGACATTTTGTCCTATCCCCACCGCTGCGCTTTTCTGGTGCAAGGCGCGTTATAACGCAATAATCTAGGCCAAGGCCGCCGGAGCTAGCCCTATGAGTGCACCGATCGCCGCGTCGAATTCGACGCAAATGGAGCGCGACGCCCGCGTCGTCACCGCGCGCGAGCACCGAATCGCGCCGGGCGAGATCGCCATTGGCGTGATCGTGGGCCGCACCAGCGAATTCTTCGACTTCTTCGTCTATGCGATCGCATCGGTGCTGGTGTTCCCGGCGCTGATCTTCCCGTTCGTCGATGCGGTGACCGGGACGCTCTATTCGTTCGGATTGTTCTCGCTGGCATTTCTCGCGCGCCCGCTCGGCTCGGCGATCTTCATGTGGATCGATCGCAACCATGGCCGTGGCGTCAAGCTGACCATCGCCTTGTTCCTGCTCGGCGGCTCGACGATGGCGATGGCGTTCGTGCCGAGCTACGCGGATGCCGGGCTGGCGGCGATGTGGATGCTCGCGGCGCTGCGCGTCGGCCAGGGCATGGCGCTGGGCGGAGCGTGGGACGGGCTGCCGTCGCTGCTTTCGCTGAATGCTCCGCAGACTCGCCGCGGCTGGTATGCGATGATCCCGCAGCTCGGCGCGCCGCTGGGGCTGATCGTGGCGGCGGGACTGTTCGCGTTCTTCATCTCGACGCTGTCGAGCGCGGATTTCCTCAGCTGGGGCTGGCGCTATCCGTTCTTCGTCGCCTTCGCGATCAATGTGGTGGCGCTGTTCGCGCGGCTGCGGCTGGTGGCGACGCCGGAGTTCCAGAAGCTGTTCGAGAGCCGCGAGCTGCAGGCGGCGCCGTTTTGGGAAACGGTGCGGCTGGAGTGGCGGACGATCGCGCTCGGCTCGTTCGCGCCGCTGGCGAGCTTCGCCTTGTTCCACCTCGTCACCGTCTTCCCGCTCTCCTGGGTCACGCTGTACACCGGCGAGGACGCCGAGCGCTTCCTCGTCATCGAGATCATCGGCGCGGTGGCCTGCGTGTTGTCGATGCTCGCTTCGGGACTGATCGCCGATCGTGTCGGGCGCCGAGCGGTGCTCGGTGTCTCGGCCGGGCTGATCGCGGCCTATAGCGGCTTCGCGCCGCAATTGCTGGGCGCGGGCGGCTTTGGCGAGACGGTCTATATGCTCGCGGGCTTCGTGCTGCTGGGGCTGGCGTTCGGCCAGTCGTCGGGCGCGGTCAACGCCAGCTTCTCGGCCGAGCGCCGCTACACCGGTGCCGCCACCACCGCCAACCTCGCCTGGCTGATCGGCGCCGGCTTCGCGCCGCTGGTGGCGCTGGCGCTCGCCAGCCGCTTCGGCCTCTGGTCGGTTGGCGCGTATCTGCTTTCGGGCGCGCTCTGCACGCTGATCGCGCTGGGGGTGAACAAGGATTGGGCGCTCGCCACCCCCAATTCCGATTCGCCGGCGGTTGATCAGGATACGGCCCAGACCAGGTGATGCCGGCAGGGATCGTTCGCCAATCTTCAGCGAGTGGTCATAAGTCCCCGGTCGCGACGAACCTGCCGGCTTCGCGGTCCTTGCGGACGCGGGTGCCGTCGAACACCTGGCCGCTCATCGCGATATAGACGCCGGGCGCCGCCGTCTGGACGCAGGCGAAGGCCATGCCGAGGTTGAACGCGGCGTCGCTCTCGGCGAAGCGGGCGGGGGTCAGCGCGCCGGTGAGCGCGATGGTCTTGCCGGGGATCCCGGCCAGCGCCCGCGCGGTTTCGGTCATGGTATCGGTGCCATGGGTGATGATGATGCGCTTTTCGGGAGCGGCGGCGACGCGCGCGACCAGATCGGCGCGATCCGCCTCGGCGATGTCGAGGCTGTCCTTGCGCATCACTTCCTCGATGCGGAAGGCATGCGCCACCCGCGCGACCTCGAGCATCCGCGCGATGATGCTCTCCGTGATCGCATATTCGCTCAGCGCGTCGAAATATTGCTTGTCGATCGTGCCGCCGGTGGTGAGCACCAGGATGTCACTGTCGCTGGCCATTGTCGCTTCCGCCTTCAAACCTCGCCGCGCGCTAGCTCGGGCGCGGACGCGCGTCCAGCCGGTACGGCGGCGACGAGGAAGGCGACCGCGGTGCCGAGGCAAAGCTGGAACGGGAAGGCGAGGTGGCAAAGCACTTCCGGCAGGCCGATCGACGCGGCGATTGCCGGCTGGAGCAGCAACACCGTGACGAAGCCCGCGATCAGCGAGGCGATCACCGATGCCGTCGATCCGCGCCGGGTGAAGATTACCGTGAAATAGACGCCGAGCAGGCCGGAATAGGCGAAGACCATCACGCCGAGGGCGAATTCGAGCAGGCCCATCTCGGTATAATGTTGCCAGTAGAAGGACAGCACCGCGACCGCGAGCATCGCCACGCCAATGATGCCCATGCCGGCACGGCCGGCCTGGACGTAATGATGCTCCTCGACCGGAGCCCGCCGCGCGCGCCACGGGCGATAGAAATCCTCGATCAGCACCGAAGACATGGCGTTGAGCGCCGAATTGGTGGTGGCGACGGCTGCGGCCATGATGCCGGCGGTGACCAGGCCGCGCAGTCCCGGCGGAAGCTGCGTCAGGATATAATGCATGAAGGTGCTGATCTTCTCGCCGTCGAAGGCGTGGCTGGCGGTGGCGGTGGCGCCGCCCATCAGCTCGGGACGATCGTAGAAGATGTGGAGCAGCAGGCCGATGGTGATGAAGATCGCCACCACCGGCACCGTCGCCAGCACCGAGACATAGAGGCTGCGCGCGCCGGTCTTCGCATCCTTGCACGCCAGCAGCCGCTGGGTGATGTCCTGATCGAGCCCGGTCGAGGCGACGGTGAGCAGGGCGATGCCGGTGACGATCGCCAGCAGCGAGAAGGGCTTGGACAAATCCATCGACAGATCGAACAGGCGCAGCTTGTCGATATCGCCCGGCGCGTTGGCAAGGCCGTGGAGGATCTCGGCATTGGTCGCGGGGATCGACAGGCGGATGAAGATCAAAACGGTGATCGCCGATCCGACCATGATCACGAACTGGACGAGATCGATCCACAGCACCGAGCGCAACCCGCCGACGAATGTCGAGAGAAAGGCGGCGGCGACCAGCAGCGCGGCGGCGATGAAGATGCCTCCTGCGGTGACCGTGGAGGTCATCACCATCGCGATGGCGATCGCCGCCAGATAGATGCGCGCGCCGCCCGCCAGCACCCGGCCGAGCAGGAACATCGCCCCGGTCCAGCGCGTCGCGATCGTGCCGAAGCGCAGGGTCAGCAGTTCGTAGACCGTCGTCACCCGTGCCGCGTAGAAGCGCGGGATCAGCACCCGGGCGACGAAGATCGCGCCGAGCAACGCGCCGAGATTGGTGCCGAGATAGGTGAAGTCGCCGCGATAGCCGTAATCGGGTCCGCCGAGGAAGGTCGCCGCCGACTGCGTAGCCGACAGCACCGAGACCGCGGCGAGCCAGACCGGCACGGTGCCGCCGGCAAGGAAATAGTCCTTGGCGGTGTGGGTGTGCTTCGGGGTGAACAGCCAGGCGCCCGCCCCCAGCAAGGCGAGGTAGGCGAGGGTGACTACCCAATCCAAGGTGCTGAAAGGCAAGGACATCGAAATCCCCTAGTACAACAGATAGCCCGCGCGGCGGGCCTTGAAGCGCTGGAGCTCGGCCTGCCAGCCTTTGGCGATCACCCGCGGGTCCATGCCCGCCTTGATCCGGTCGAGGACGGTGCGGTTGCGCAGCAGCCGGTCGACCTTTTCGATCTGGAACGTGTCGCCATAGAGCTTCCACAAGGCGGCGACGGCCTCGATGCCGAGCGCCGGCGCATCGAGCCGGTCGCGGTCGTGGATGATCACCTCGACGCCCTGAAGCCGCTGGCCCGCAAACGGGTAGAGCTTGTCGTTCGCCGCGACATAGGTGACGGGGAGGAAGCTGACGCCCGGAATGCGCCGCGCGTTGAGATAGGCCGCGAGCTGCGTCGCCTTGATCCACGGCGCGCCGAAACGGAGGAAGGGCGAGCCCTCCGGCCCCTTGATGCTGATATTGGTGCCTTCGAGCAGCGCGGTGCCGGCATAGGCGGTCGCCTGGGTCAGGCTGCGCAGATTGGGCGAGGGGTTGATCCACAACAGCCCGGTATCGTCGTACCAGAGATCGCGCCTCCAGCCCGTCATCCGGATCACGGTCAGCCTCGCGCCGATCTTGTCCTCGGCGTTGAACATCCGGGCCAGTTCGCCGAGCGTCATTCCCGGGCGCATCGGCTCGGAATGGACATTGGTGTAATCCTCGCGGCCAGGGGTCGAGACAGGGCCCTGCACCGCGACCCCTCCCAATGGGTTGGGACGGTCGAGGATGATGATCTCGACGTGGTTGGCCGCGCCCGCCTGCAGGAAATATTTGGTCAGGGTCTGGAAGGTCCAGTAGCGCACGCCCGCGTCCTGCAGATCGATCACCACCGCATCGACGTCCGCCAGTTGCGCGGCGCCGGGGCGCTTTTCGGCGTCGGTCCGGCCATAGAGGCTGATGATCGGCAGGCCGGTCCCGGTGTCGATCCTGTCATCGATATCCATGTCGTCGGTCGCGGCGTTGATGCCGTGCTCGCCGCTGAACAATTTGACGATCTCGACGCCGGGGATATGCGCTTCGCGCAGCACGTCGATGGTGCGGCGACCGTCGCTGTCGACGCTGATCGGGTTGGCGAGGATGGCCAGCCGCAGCTTGCCGCCATGCCGCGCCGCGATCTCGGCGAGCGCCGCGAAGCGGGTATCCTGCAGCACATCGATACCGGTGCGGACCTGCGCCGCGGCGGGCATGGTGACGAACAGCGCCAGCAGCGCGAGGATCAGCCGGCGCATCATTTCCCCTTGTCCAATGCCTCGAGCACGGCGCTGTGGATCGCCGGGCGGGCCTGATTGATCAGCAAATTATCACGGGTCGGGTTCACCCGGTTGGTGAGCAGGATCACGAAGGCGTCGCGGTCCGGATCGATGTAGATCGAGGTGCCGGTGAAGCCGGTGTGCATGATCGCGTGACGAGACGCCAGCGGCCCGGCCCAGCCGGCGCCGGGCGGCATGTCCCAGCCGAGCGCGCGGCTGCTGTCCGCCGGAATGCCCTGCGCGCTGCGGAACAGGGCCACGGTGCCGGCGCGGAGCAGCCTTTTGCCGCGATAGGTGCCGCCGTTCAGATACATTTGCGCCAGCTTCGCCAGATCGCGCGCGGTCGAGAACAGCCCGGCATGCCCGGCGACGCCGCCCATCAGATAGGCATTTTCGTCATGCACCACGCCGCGCACCAGCGCGTGGCGTAGGACATCGTCCTGCTCGGTCGGAACGATGCGAGCGGAGGGGCGCGGATTGAAGCCGGTATCCGTCATCCCCAGCGGGCCGAACACTTCGCGCCGCACGAAGCGGTCGAGCGGCTGCCCGGAAATGCGTGCGACGATCTCGCCGATCAGGATGATGTTGAAGTCCTGATATTTGTAGACCGCGCCCGGCGCGTCGCTTGCGGGGAGCGCGTAGATCTGGGCGAGGATGCCCTGCCGGTCCTTGGCCTTGCTCCAGAACACTCCTGACGGCTTCAGCCCCGAACTGTGGGTGAGCAGGTGGCGGACAGTGATCCGGTCGTGCCCGGTGGTGCCGGCGAATTCGGGCAGGTAGCGCATGACCGGCGCATCGAGATCGAGCTTGCCGCGATCGTAGAGGATCGCCGCCGCGCTGGTCGTCGCCACCACCTTGGTGAGCGAGGCCATGTCGAAGATCGCGTCGGCCGGCATCGGCGGGGCGCCCTCCGCGACGCTCATCCGTCCGAACGCCTTCAACGCGATGATCCGGCCATGTTGACCCACCGCCAGCACCGCGCCGGGAAACGCCTTCGCCGCGACCCATTTGTCGACTTCGGCAAAGGCTGCCGCGAAGCGCGCATCGGGGGTCGCCGCGTGGTGGCCCGCAAGCGCCGCGATGCCGGGCTGGCCGCACAGCAACAGCCCCGCCGCCGCACATGCACAAAGCGCGTTCCTGCCGATCATGCGCATCGATGCTCCGCCATATGGCGGAGCATAGAGCCTAGAAAAGCAATGTCACCGCGTAGAAAGCCGCGCCAATCACCGCCGATGCCGGAATGGTGATGATCCACGCCATCACGACATTCTTGGCGACGCCCCAGCGCACCGCCGAAGCGCGCCGCGCGGTGCCGGCGCCGATGATCGAGCCGGTGATGGTGTGGGTGGTCGAGACCGGAATGCCGAGCGTCGACGCGCTGAACACGATGATCGAGCCGGCCAGCGAGGCGCTGAAGCCCTGGTGCTGCGAAAGCTTGGTGATCCGCGAGCCCATCGTCTCGATGATCTTCCAGCCGCCGGTCATCGTGCCGGCCGCGATCGCGATGTAGCAGCTGATCGCCACCCAGTGCGGTACTTCGAAGTCGCCGGTCAGCCGGCCTGTCGAATAGAGCAGGACGGTGATGATCCCCATCGTCTTCTGGGCGTCGTTGAGGCCGTGGCTGATCGAATAGCAGGCGGACGAAATCACGTGCAGCACGCGGAAACTGCGCTCGGCGTGGAACGAATTCACCCGGTGGAAAATCCAGCTGCTGACCAGCATCACCAGCATCGCCAGGATCATGCCGAGCGTGGGCGAGAGGACGATGGCGACGAGGGTCTTGTTGAGCCCGGTCCACTGGATCGCGAAGATGCCACCATGCGCTACGCCCGCGCCGATCAGCCCGCCGACCAGCGCGTGGCTGCTCGACGAGGGGATGCCGCGCAGCCAGGTGATGACGTTCCACGACATCGCGCCGCCCAATGCGCCGAAGATCACCGCGGGCGTGACGATATCCTTGTCGACCAGCCCCTTGCCGATGGTCTCGGCGACGGCATGGAGCGCCGGGAAGGCCAGCGACAGGAAATAGGCGGCGAAATTGAAGAATGCGGCGAACAGCACCGCCTTGACCGGCGACAGCAGCCGCGTCGCCACCACCGTCGCGATCGAATTGGCGGCATCGTGCAACCCGTTCAGATAATCGAACGCCAGCGCGACGGCGATCAGGCCGACGAGCAGCGGAAAGGCGAGCTCATGCATGGGCGCGGACCCCGTTCAGGCTCAAGCGTGGTCGATCACGATGCCGTCGATCTGATCGGCGACATCCTCGAACGCATCGACGATACGCTCGAGATGCTTGTAGATCTCGCGCTCGGTGACGAAGCGCAGCGTGTCGGTCTTGCCATATTGCTGGAGCGAGCGCTTGAGGCCGGCGGTGTGGATCTGGTCGGCATGCCCCTCGATGCGGATCAGGCGCTCGGTCAATTCGTGCAGGCGGTCGCCGTTGCGGCTGATGTCGCGCAGCAGCGGCATCGCCTCGGCGGCGAGCCGCGCGGCATCGACGATGATGCCGGCCATGTCATGCATCTCGGGGGTGAACTCCCTGAGCTCGTACAGGTCGATCGCCGAGGCCGCCGCGTGCATTTCGTCGATCGTGTCGTCGAGCGCGCCGATCAGCGCGGTGATCGCGCCGCGATCGAAGGGGGTGAGGAAGGTCTTGCGGACCGTCTGCAGCACCTCGCGGGTGATGTCGTCGGCATCATGCTCGCGCTCGCTGATCTCGAGGATATGCTCGCTGGCATTGGGACCGCCGGCGAGCAGCCGCGCGGTCGCCTCGGCGCCGGAAAGAACCGTGGCGGCATGCGTTTCGAACATCTCGAAGAAATTGCCGGTGCGCGGCAGCAGCCGCTGAAACCATCCAAACATTGGTGCCAGTCCTGTATGTCGAGTCATGGTGCCGAGCGCACCGGTGCGCCGCACGGCGGCCTTGAATTCGCGGGGTGCGAAAGATCGAATGAGGTTACGCAGATCGGGTTCGTTGACGATGTTGGCGGCCTCGGAAAGGCTGTACCAGCGCCGCTCGCGCTGATCCTGTTCCTTCCACGAAGGCAGGATGTCGTTCACCGCCAGCGGGAAGACATCGACATCGACCATCAGCGTCGCGCCGCTGCCGCGCAGCTTGCGATACTGATAGCTGCCGAGCGGGATCGGGCACAGCGCGCCGCGCACGCCGGCTTCCTCCTCGGCCTCAAGCGCGGCGGAGGCGTGGGCCGACATGCCGCTATTGGGATTGCCCTTGGGAATCACCCAGCGCCGGGTTCCCCGTGACGTCACCAGCAGCACCTGCACCGAGGGTTCCTCGGTGGTGCCTTCGATGCGGTAGGGAAGGGCGGCAATCTGGCGAATGGAAAAGCTCTCTCGCGATTTCGCGAGTCGCATAGAACAACGCCGCCGGGCCGTCATGCCATATTAAAACTGTAACATTTGCCGGCGCCGGAGCCCGATTGACTCATCTATATTACTGTACTAGTGTTCCAGTACAGCGGATAGGATGGACCTTGCAGCTTCTGATCGACCCTCGGGCCTCCAGACCCATTTACGGCCAGATCATGGATGAGATCCGCCGTCTGATCGTGACCGGCGCGCTCAAGGCGGACGATCCGCTGCCGTCGGTCCGCCAGCTCGCCGCCGATCTCCGGCTCAACCACAACACGATCGTCCAGGCTTATCGCGAGCTTGAGCGCGAGGAAGTGGTCTATGTACGCCGCGGCCAGGGGACGTTCGTCGCCGCGCAGCGCGAGCCCCAGGTCCAGCGCGAGCGCGTCATCGCCGAAGTCGCCGAGCGGGCGATCGGCGACGCCCGCCGCCACGGCATCGCGCTCGATGAGCTGGTCGATGCGCTTCGGGCCTCGGCCCCCAGGATCAAGGAAGCGAAGAATGGATAGCGCCGAACCGCGGGCGCTGGCGGTGGAGACCCGGCAGCTGATCAAGCGCTATGGGCGGGAAACCGCGCTGGCCGGCGTCAATCTCGCCGTGCCGCGAGGCGGCGTGTACCTGCTCGCCGGCACCAACGGCGCGGGCAAGAGCAGTTTGCTGCGCGCCCTGCTCAACCTCGAACGCATCGATCACGGATCGGCCATGGTGCTCGGGCTCGACACGGGCACCGGCGGGCCGCGGATTCGCGCACGCACCGGCTATGTCCCCGAAACCGGCGAAGGCACTTATCGCTGGATGCGCGCCGGGCGCTTTCTTGACCATTGCGCGAGCTTCTATCCGAACTGGGACGCCGAATATGCGGAGCATCTGATCCGCCTGCTCGAAGTGCGTCCCGAAAAGCGGCTCGGCACGCTTTCCAAGGGCCAGGCGCGCCGCGTCCAGATCGTCGCCGCGCTCGCGCACCGACCGTCGCTGCTGCTGCTCGACGAATTGACCGACGGTCTCGATCCACTGGCGCGCGAGGAGGTGCTGTCGCTGCTCGCCGCTTTCCTGGCGGATACCGGCTGCACCGCGATCCTCTCCACGCATCTGGTGGCGGAAGTCGAGACGCTGATCGATCATATCGGCGTGCTGCGCGCCGGCCGGCTGGTCGCGCAGGCGCCGACCGCGCTGCTGCTGGAGCGGTTGCTGCGCTATCATATCGATGCGCCCGACAGCTGGTCGCCGCCCGAAACGCTGGTGCCGGCGATCCTGCGCCGCGAGAGCGGCCTCGGTTCGGCTTCGCGGCTTGTCGCCATGGGCGAGGAGCGCCAGATCGCCGCCGCCATCGCGGCATCGGGCGCGCAGGTCCGCGAAGTCTCGCGTCTCAGTCTCGCCGAAGCCGTGCCCATGCTGCTCCAGTCGGAGAAATCCCATGACTTCGCCTGACCCGCATCGCCAGTCGTTCGCGGCGTTGCTCGTCGAGCAGGTGCGCGCGGTGGGCCTCGCGGTGCGCCGTGAAGCGATCCTCGCCGGCGCCGCGCTCGCGCTGATCCTGCTGCTGTCGCTGATCATGGCGTTCAAATATGATGAGCAGCTGTTCCTCGTCCCCGAACTGCTCCAGCCGACCTGGCTGGCGGCGATCCTGCTTCCCTATGCGGTGTGGAAAAGCGATCCGATCTTCGGGCGGGCGTTCCTGTGGACGCTGCCGGTTCGCCGCCAGCGCGCCGCCGCCGCCAAGATACTGGCGGGCGCGTTCTGGCTGGTGATCGCGTTGCTGGTGACGATGGCCTCGCTGGCGCTCGCTGCGTTGCTGACCGGTGGCCCGATCGGCGTCACCGAGACCCGCTATGTCGGCGAGGGCGCCTCGATCGCCGGTGCGGCACGCGTGCCGTGGAGCACGCCGCTGTGGATGTGGCTGATCCCGTTCACCAGCGCGCTGATCCTCTACATTTTCGGCAGCGCCGCGATCGTCGGCCTCCGCCATCCGATCCGCTGGGTCGCCGGCATCGCGGTCGGACTGGCGATGACGCTCGCGATGGCGGCGACGACAGGATCCGGCGGCGCGTTCGACCGGTTTCTCGAAAGCGTCCACCATCTGATCCTGAACGGCAGCGCGGGGCTCGATTTCATGCTCACCGGTGGCACGGATTCGCTGAGCCTCCGGCTCCGGCGGCTCGGGCCGGGATCGGACATTTTGTGGCGGGAGCTGCCGAGCATGGGCCGATGGGTCTGGGCGACATTGGTCTGGCTGGGCCTCGCGCTGCTGGCCCTGGCGCTGGCGATCCGGAGGCATTGGGAACGCTGAACCGGGTCTGAACCAAACTCCGGATCACGCGCGAATAGCGCCCAAAATCCGGTGAAATAGTGAATTAAATCACTACCACACTATCGGGATATCTGAGATGATTTCACCAAGACCTCATCAGCCGCTCATGCCGCTCACCTCCGGGTGCGGCACGGCCGGCGACACAAGTTTTCAAAGAGCGGGATATTCGATGGTCAAGCAGTTACCCCTTCGCAGTTCGATGATCGCGGTCGTGGCGGCCATGCTGGCGCCGGGCCTCGCCGGTGCGCAGACCGCGCCTGCACAAACGGCGCCCGCGCAAGCCGCGCCGGCTCAGCCCGCGCAGGACAAGGCGATCGTCGTCACCGGCCAGCGTTCCGAAGTCACCTCCGCGCCGGACCGGCTGAGCTTCAACATCGCCAACGATCTGCAGGCGCAGAACGGCACCGTCGCCGATGCGCTGCGGGCGGTGCCCGGCGTCGAAGTCGATCTCGAAGGCAATGTCGCCCTGCGCGGCGATCGCGGCGTGACGATCATGGTCGATGGCCGCCCCTCGGCGATGATGAGCGGGGAGTCGCGCGCGACGATCCTGCAATCCATGCCGGCATCGTCGATCGAGCGGGTCGAGGTGATCACCAATCCCTCGGCGGCGATGAGCCCGGAGGGTTCGGGCGGTGTTATCAACCTCGTCACCAAACAGGCGCGGCCCGGTGCGCGCTCGGGCACGGTCCGCGCCTCGATCGCCAATCGCCAGAGCGGCACGCTCAACCTCAACGGTGTCGTCTCGAAGCCCGGCCTGACGGTCACCGGCGATATCGGCTATCGCCACTTCCGCACCGAGCAGGGCGCCGAGCAGGATCGCTCGCGGTTCGATGCGTTGTCGAACGCCTTCATCAACAGCCGCCAGACATCGCTCCAGCGCAACACCGTCAATTTCGGCAATGGCCGGATCGGCATGGATTACGACCTCGACAAGGTGAACCGGCTGAGCACCGAGTTCAGCTATCGCGACGGCCGCTTCACCTCCAAGCGGATCGACACCTTCACCAGCCCGAGCTCGGCCTATGTCCGCGATTCATCCGCGACCATGGCGAACAGCGGCGGCGGCGGCCGGCTGTCATGGCGGCGCACCCTGCCGGGCCAGGACCATGAATTCGTCGCCGACGTCGAATTGCAGCGGGGCTCGTTCTCGCGCGATGTCAGCGCGGTAACCACGCCCCGCATCCCGGCCGGCGCACCTGGCTTCGAGCGAATCCGCAACGCCTTCGACGCGAACAACTTCAATGTGAAGCTCGACTACAAGCGGCCGATGGGCGAGGGGAAGTCGCTCAACATCGGCTATCAGTATAATCTCGATGAGAACGGCTTCGACTTCACCGGCGCGCGGGGCACCAGCTTCAGCACGCTGGTGCCGGTGGCGGCGCTGACCAATCAGTTCGACTATCGCCAGGCGATCCACGCGCTTTACGGCACCTTCCAGTTCCAGGCCGGCAAGTTCAACTTCCAGCCGGGGCTGCGGCTCGAGGAAGTCGGCAACCGGATCGATCAGGTGACCGGCGGCGTGCATGTCAGCAGCGATTATTTCCGCGTCTATCCGACGCTGCATGCCGGCTATGAGCTTTCGGCCAAGTCGAAGCTGCGCGCGAGCTACAGCCGCCGCATCCAGCGCCCCGGCGCGCAGGATCTCAATCCCTATATCCTCTATGTCGATCCGCAGAATGTGCGGCAGGGCAATCCCAATCTGCGCCCCGAAGTCACCGACTCGTTCGAATTCGGCTGGCAGCTTCGCAGCCAGGGCACCTTCTATTCGATCAACGCATTCTACCGCGATTCCAGCGGTGGCGTGACCGATGTCGTCACCGATCTCGGCGGCGGTGTGTTCCTGTCGAGCCGCGCCAATCTCGCGACCAGCAAGCGCGCCGGCGTCGAGCTGCTCGCCAACGGCAAACTCGGCAAGACGCTGAGCTATAACGCATCGGCCACCTATTTCTGGAGCAGGATCGATCCGCGCAGCGCCGGCATCGCGACGCCGCGCTCGGGCGCGACCGCGACGGTGCGCGCCAATCTCAACTGGCAGCCGACGAGCAAGGACTATTTCCAGCTCAATGGCTTTTACGGCGGCCGCCAGCTGATCGCGCAGGGCTATCGCGAGGGCATGGGCGTGCTCAACCTCGGCTATCGCCGCAAGGTCAACGACAAGTTCAGCGTGCTGCTGACGGTGCAGGATCTGCTCGAGACCGGCAAGCAGGAGGTCTTCATCCAGACGCCGCTGATCCGCGACCGTTTCGAACAGCGCGGGCCGGGCCGGATCTTCCTGCTCAGCGCGACCTATAATTTCGGCAATCCGGGCGGACGCAAGCAGCGTGAGCCGGGCTTCGAGTTCGACTCGGGCGCGGGTGCCCCGCCGCAGTGACGGCGGCTTGGAATCGAAGAACTGTGCTCCTGCGAAGGCAGGCGCCTAGGATGGTCGGGCGATGCGCTTATGACCCTAGGCTCCCGCTTTCGCGGGAGCACGGCCAAGGCCGTTGTCAATTCAACAACGCATGCACTTCGCGGACGATCGCCTCGGCCATCGCCGCATAGGTCTGCGCGCCCTCATGCGCGGTCGCGGCGGCGGGGTCGCCGAAATAGGCGTGCGGGCCGCCAGCCTCGGTAAAGGTGGTGGCGCCCGCCGCGAAGGCGGTGACGAGGCTGGCGGGATTGGCGTCCAGCGACTTGCCGGCCTCGCGGACGGTTTCCGGCCGGTCGGCGAGGACGAGGCTCGTTTCGAACTGGCCGGCATGGCAGGCGCCAGACTGGAATTCCTCGGTCAGCGTTTGCGCCAGGGCGCGGCGGGTGAAATCGGGGAAGGCGACCGGCAGGCCGAGCGCGACGATCTCGGGCACGGCGGCGCGCAGCATCGCGACATTGGCGGGATCGAAATGGCTGTTGGCGAGCGCGAGACAGGCAAAGCCCTGCGTCTGCAGGCTGCGTGCGATATCCAGCAGTAGTGCGGTCGCGGTCGCCGAACTGATCGAGATCGTCCCCGCGAATTCGGCGGCATATTCAGCTGGCGCATAGGCGAGCGCGGGCAGCACGAAGGCGCGCACGCCATTTGCCTCCAGCGCTTCCGCCGCGCGCTTTGCCATGCCGTCGCTGATGATCACGTCGGTGCCGAGCGGCAGATGCGGCCCGTGCGCTTCGATCGCGCCGAGCGGGAGGATCGCCACCACGGGAGCCTCGCCCGCCAGCGCGTCGCGAATCTCGGTCCAGGGCAGATCGGCGTACATCAGATTTCCTTCCGGAGCCGCTTGCGGTCGATCTTGTCGCGGTCGTTGCGGGGCAGTGGCTCGCTGCGGAAGGCGATCGCGTGCGGCACCTTGTACCGCGCCAGCCGCGCGCGCGCGAAGGCGATCAGTTCCCCGGCCAGCGTTTCCGGGCCATGCCCCTCGGCGGGCACCACCAGCGCGAACGGCTTCTCCAGCCCGTTGGCGTCGGCCTTGCCCAGCACGCAGCATTCGCGCACGCCCGGATGCTCGGTCAGGCAGGCTTCGACCTCGACCGGGCTGACATAGATGCCGCCGCTCTTGATCAGATCGTCGCCGCGCCCCTCGAAATACCAGTAACCGTCCTCGTCCTGGCGGAACTTGTCGCCGCTGACGATCCAGCCGCCGCGTAGATGCTCGACCGATTTGGCGTAATCGGCATGGTAATAGAGCGCCGCGCTGTCGCCGCGGATGTGCAGCGTGCCCACCCCGCCGGCGGGCACGGGCGCGCCGTCATCGTCGAGCAATTTCGCCTCATATCCGGGGACCAGCTTGCCGAGGCTGCCGGGGCGGATGTCGCCGGGGCGGTTGCTGATATAGATGTGGAAGCTCTCGGCGCTGCCGATGCCGTCGATGATCGGCACGCCGAATGCATCGTCCCAGCGCTGATGCAGGTCGCGCGGCAGGGCCTCGCCCGCACTCCACGCGAAGCGCAGGCTGGAGAGGTCGGGCTTGCCGCCTTCGGCCTCCAGCATGCGGTTGATGAGCGTCGGCACCGCTGTCAGCACCGTTGGCTTGTGGCGTTCGATCAGCGCGAACAGCCGCTCGGCGCTGGGGGCTTCGCGGAATAATATCGTCGTTGCACCGACCGAGAAGGGGAACATCAGATTGGTGCCGGTCGCATAGCCGAAATAGAGCCGGGCGCCGGAGAGGGTTACATCGTCCTCGCCCATGCCGATGAAGTTCTGCGCATAGACCTGGGTATTGAACGGGAAGTGGGCGTGGCTGTGCACCGCGCCCTTGCTCTGGCCGGTGCTGCCGCTGGTGAACAGCCACACGGCGGGATCGTCGCGAGTGGTCGGCCAGGGTTCGGCATCGGCGGCGGGCCCGGCCAGCCACGCGTTGAAGTCGTCCGCGGCGATCGTCTCCGGCTGAAACCGCGAGCCCGCCAATGCCGCGCCGAACGCCTCCATGCTCGCCTCGTCGACGAATGCGAACTGCGGCTTCACATAGCCGAGATAATAGGAATAGTCCGCGACCGGCAGCAGCGGATTGACCTGCGTCACCACGGCACCCGCCTTGAGCGCGCCGAACCACGCGTACACGAACTCCGGCCGGTCCTGCATGCACAGCAGTACGCGTTGCTCGGGCAGCAGTCCGCGCGCGATCAACTGCGCCGCGACCGCGCTGACCTTGTTCGCCACCTCGGCATAGGGGATCGCCTGATCCTCGAACAGGATCGCGGTCTTCGCCCCGCGCCCGGCCGCGATGTTCGAGAAGACATAATAGTCGGCGAGGTTGAACGGCTCAGCCATTGGGGATCACCGCGGTGGTCTCGATCTCGATCTTCGCGGCTTCCTCCATCAGCGCCACCACCTGCACCACAGCCATTGCCGGAAAGTTCTTGCCGATGATCTCGCGATAGGCCGCGCCGATCGCGGGCAGGCCATCGAGATATTCCTGCCGGTCGGTCACGTACCACGTCATCCGCACGATATGTTCGGGGCCCGCGCCCGCTTCGGCGAGGATTGCGACGGTGCTGGTCAGGATGCGGCGGAATTGCCCGGCCATGTCCTTATCGGGGAAGGTCTCCTGCTCGTCCCAGCCGACGACGCCGCCGGTCCAGACGGTTCGGCCCTCGGCGAGGATCCCGTTGGCATAGCCCTTGGGACGCGGCCAGCGGGGGGGGAGCAAAGTGGTATGCGCGGTCATGCCATTGCCTCCAGCCGCGCCCGCCAGTCATCGGGCCACGGCTTTGCCTTCATTACGGTGAGATCCATGAGGACGATCTTGAGTGTAACCTCGAAACGCAGATCGCCGCTGCTGGTCACCGTGGCGTCGAGCGTGAGCGAGGTGCGCCCGACCTCGCCGACCGCGATCGCCACATCGAGCAGGTCGCCATGCCGCGAGATCGCCGCGAAGCTGGCGTGGAGCTCGACCGCCGGGGTGCCCAATGCCATGTCGCGGTGCATCGCCGCGCGCGAGACGCCGAGCGCCGCTTCGGTCCAGTCCTCGACCGCCGCGTCGACGATCTCGAAATAGCGCGGATAATAAGCGATCCCAGCCGGATCGCAGTGGGCGAAGCGGAGCGGGGTCTGCATCGTGAAGCTCATTGCGCACCCTTCAGATGCTGGCGCGCGATCACCAGTTTTTGCACCTCGGATGCGCCCTCATAGATGCGCAGCGCGCGGATCTCGCGGTACAAAGCCTCGACCGGCACGCCACGCACCACGCCCATCCCGCCGAACATCTGCACCGCCTTGTCGATGACGTGCTGCGCGCTGTCGGTGGCGTGCAGCTTGGCCATCGCCGCCTCGCGGGTGTTCGCTCGGCCCTCGACATCGCGGACCCAGCCGGCGCGATAGATCAGCAGCGCCGAGGCGTCGATATCGAGCGCCATCTCGGCGAGGTAGCTCTGCATCACCGCATTGTCGGCCAGAGTGCCGCTGCCTTGCTTTCGGCTCAACACGCGGGTGGTCGCCTCGTCGAGCGCTCGCCGCGCGAAGCCCAGGGCCGCAGCGCCGACGCTGGTGCGGAAGATATCGAGCGTCGCCATCGCCTGCGCGAAGCCGCGCCCGGCTTCGCCGAGCAGCGCATCGGCGGGCAGGCGCATATCGGTGAAGCGCAAGGTCGCCAGCGGATGCGGCGCGATCACCTCGATCCGTTCGCTGGCGTCGAGGCCCGGCGTATCTGCGGGGACGATAAATGCCGAAATGCCTTTCGCGCCGGGTGCCTCGCCGGTCCGCGCGAACAGCACATAATAATCGGCGATGCCGCCGTTCGAGATCAGCGTCTTGGCGCCGTTGATCACCCAGCCATCGCCATCGCGCACCGCGCTAGTGGTCATCGAGGCGACGTCCGATCCGGATTCCGGCTCTGTCAGTGCAAACGCCGCAATCGCTTCGCCTTTCGCAACGCGGGGCAGCCACGCCGCCTTTTGCTCAGGCGTGCCGAACAGCGAGATCGTCCCCGATCCCAGCCCCTGCATCGCGAACGCGAAGTCGGCGAGCCCCGAATGCCGCGCCAGCGTTTCGCGGATCAGGCATAGCGAGCGTACGTCGAGCGTTTCGGAGGCGCCGCCATATTCGGCGGGCACGCAATGCCGCAGCCATCCGCTGCTCCCGAGCTTGCGGACCAGTGCGCGGCATTCCTGGTCGACATCGTCGCCATGCGCATGGCCGATCTCGCGGGCGGCCCAATCATCGAGCGCCTCGCCCAGTTCGCGGTGCGCGGCGTCGAAGAACGGCCAGGCGAGGAAGCTCTTGTCGGCCATCAGTCGCCCTCGAACACCGGCGTCTGCTTGGCGGCGAACGCCTCGAAGGCACGTCGAAAATCCTGGGTCTGCATGCAGATCGCCTGTGCCTGCGCCTCCATCTCGATCGCCACGTCGAGACTCACCGCCCATTCCATGTCGAGCTGCGTCTTGGTGATCCCATGCGCGAAGGTCGGTCCGGCGGCGAGACCGGCCGCGAGTGCTCGAGCCTCTTCCATCAGCGCTTCGGTTTTGACGATCCGGTTGTGGAAACCCCAGCGCTCGCCTTCATCCGCAGTCATCACCCGGCCGGTGAACAGCAACTCCGCCGCTCGTCCCTGGCCGATGATCCGCGGCAGGATCGCGCAGGCGCCCATGTCCGCGCCCGCCAGCCCGACGCGGGTGAAGAGGAAGGCGGTCTTGGTTCGCGGCGTCGCGATGCGCAGGTCCGATGCCATCGCCAGGATCGCGCCCGCCCCGGCACAGATCCCGTCGATCGCCGCGATCACCGGCTGCGGGCAGCGCCGGATCGCCTTGACCAGGTCGCCGGTCATCCGGGTGAAGGCGAGCAGCTCCGGCATCGCCATTTCGGTCAGCGGACCAATGATCTCATGGACATCGCCACCCGAGCTGAAATTGCCGCCCGCGCCGGTGATCACCACCGCCTTGACCGTTTGATCGAGCGCGAGATCGCGGAACGTGTCGCGCAGCTCGGCATAGGAATCGAAGGTCAGCGGGTTTTTCCGCTCGGGGCGGTTCAGCGTGATCGTCGCGACGCGATCGGCGTAGTGCCAGCCGAAATGCTTGGGCGCGAAGGTTTCGGGGTTCATGCGGGTTCCTTGGCGGTTGCGATCGAGGTTTTGAGCGCGCCCAGGGCGGCATAGAGCCGGGCATGGTCGGCGCCGGGCAGCGCGGCGAACAGCGCGTCGATATGATCATGATGCGCGGTCGCCAGGTCGGCGAAATGCATGCGGCCAGCCTGCGTCAGGCGCACGCGCGAGACGCGGCGATCGCGCGGATCGGGCGTGACCTGCACCAGTTCGTCGGCGGCAAGCTTCTGGACAAGCTGGGTGACATTGCCGTTCGAGACCAGCAATGCCTGCGACAATTCCCCCATCGTCAGGCCGTCGTCCGCGCGCTCGAGCGCGGCCATGACGTCGAAGCGGGGCAGGGTGGTGCCGCGCTCGCCCAGCACCCGCTGCGCCGATTTCTCGATCGCCATGGTGCAGCTAAGCAGCCGCAGCCACAGCCGGACATTGGCGTGGTCGCCGAGCGCGCCGTCATGCTTCTCGGCGACGGCGCGGCTCATGCGATCTCCATCGCTTCGCCGGTGCGATTCGACAGTACCAGTTCGACCACCGCGTCCGCGACCTCTTCCGGCGCAATCAGCCGGCCGCTGGGATTGAAGCGGGCAAGCTCGGCACGCGCTTCCTCTGCGCTGCGCCCGGTCTTCGCCTGGATGTTGCGCGCCGCCGCCGCGACGATCTCGGTATCGGCATAGCCCGGGCAGACCGCGTTGGCGGTGACACCTTTGCTCCGCAGTTCCTCGGCGAGCGCGCGCATCAGCCCGACCGCGCCATGCTTGGCCGCGACATAGGGTGCGACGTACGCGGCCCCGCGCAGTCCGGCGATCGAGGCGATGGTGACGATCCGGCCATGTCCCGCCGCCAGCATCCCCGGCAGCGCCGCCTGCGAGCAATGGAACACCGCGTCGAGATTGACCGCCAGCACCTGCCGCCACGCGTCTTCGGTGACCTTGGCGAACGGCGCGCTTTCGGCGAGCCCGGCATTGTTGACGAGGATCGTGAAGGGGCCCGCGTCGGCGATCACCCGATCGATTGCGCCGCGATCGGTCACATCGGCGGCGATGGCGGTGCCACCAATCTCCCGCGCTATAGCTTCCAGCAGTTCGCGCCGCCGTCCCATCACCGTCACCGTCGCGTCTTCCGCCGCCAGCGCGCGCGCGATCGCCGCGCCGATGCCGGTGCCGCCGCCGGTGACCAGCGCCTGCTGTCCCGCCAGCCTCATCCCCGCAGCTCCTGCTCGCGCTGGAGGTTGCGCGCGAGCTGGCTCATCCCGCCGAGATAGGGCGGCGGAACCGCGACATCGCGATAGCCCTGCTGCGCCGCCGCGCGCAGCGTCCAGCTCGGATCGATCAGATGCGGCCGCGCCAGCGCGACCAGATCGGCGCGGCCGGCGGCGAGGATCGAATTGGCGTGATCCGCCTCGAAAATGTTGCCCACCGCCATCGTCGTCAGCCGCCCCTCGTTGCGGATGCGGTCGGCGAACGGCGTCTGGAACATCCGGCCATAGACGGGCAAGCACTCCGCCCAGGTCTGCCCGGCCGAAACGTCGATCAGGTCGGCGCCGGCCTCGGCGAAGGCACGCGCGATCTCGACCGCCATTTCCGGCGTCACCCCCGCATCGCCCATCCAGTCATTGGCCGAAATCCGCACCGACATCGGCCGCTCGGCGGGCCAGGCCGCGCGCATCGCCACGAAGACTTCGAGCGGGAAGCGGAGGCGATTCTCCAGGCTGCCGCCATATTCGTCGGTGCGCTTGTTGGTCAGCGGGGTGATGAAGCTGGAGAGCAGATAGCCGTGCGCCGCGTGGAGCTCGATCATGTCGAACCCCGCCTCGATCGCGGCGTGCACGCCCGCCACGAACTGATCGCGTACCCTATCCATGTCGGCGCGCGTCATCGGGCGGGGCACCTGGTTGTCGGGGCTCCAGGCGATGTCCGATGCGGCCATCAGCGGCCAATTGCCGCTGTCGAGCGGCACATCATAGCCTTCCCAGCCGATTTTGGTCGAACCCTTCGGCCCCGAATGCCCGAGCTGGAGGCAGAATTTCGCCTGGCTATGCGCATGGACGAAATCGACGACGCGCTTCCACGCCGCGACCTGCTCGGGCGTGTAGATGCCCGCGCAGCCCGGCGTGATCCGGCCCTCTTCCGAAACGCAGGTCATCTCGGTGAAGACCAGCCCCGCGCCGCCTTGCGCGCGCGCGCCGTAGTGGACGAGATGGAAGTCGTTCGGCAGGCCGTCAACCGCCGAATAGGTCGCCATCGGCGAGACGACGATGCGGTTCGCCAGCGCCATCTCGCGCAAGGTGAACGGCGCGAACATCGGCGGTGTCGCATGCTCGCCGCCCGCGAACCAGCGCTCCAGCCCGGCCAGCCATTCCGGATCGCGCAGCCGCAGATTCTCATGGCTCACCCGCTGCGACCGCGTCAGCAGCGAATAGGCGAACTGGATCGGTTCGAACCCCAGATAGCGATCGAGTGTCTCGAACCATTCGGTCGAATTGCGCGCGCTGTTCTGGAGCTTGAGCACCTCGAGATTGCGCTCGTCGCGATATTCGATCAGCGCCGTCTCGCGGTCGAGGCCCGGGCGGTTGAGCACCTCGGCCAGCTTGATCGCATCCTCCAGCGCCAGCTTGGTCCCCGATCCGATCGAGAAATGCGCGGTGTGCGCGGCGTCGCCGAGCAGCACGAGGTTGCGGTAATGCCATTGGTCGCAGATGATCCGGCGGAAGTTGAGCCACGCCTCCGGCCCCGCCAGATGCGCCGCGTTCGACATCAGCGCATTGCCGCCCAGATACTGCGCGAAGATCGCCTCGCACTTGGCGATCGCCTCGGCCTGGCTCATCCGGTCGAAGCCCAGCGCGGCCCAGGTCTCCGGCTCGCATTCGACGATGAAGGTCGAGAGGCCTTTTCCAAATCGGTATGCATGCGCCCACACCCAGCCCGCCTCGGTCTGCTCGAACGCGAAGGTGAAGGCGTCGAACACCTTGTGCGTGCCGAACCAGAAGAACTTGTTCTTCCGCGTCTGGATATCAACGCCGAAATGCGCTTCGTAGCGGGTGCGGATGCGGCTGTTGGCGCCGTCCGCCGCGACCACCAGGTCATATTCCGCCCAATCGTCCAGATCGGGGCTCGCCTCATGCTCGAAATGCAGCGTCACGCCGAGTTCGCGGGCGCGCTCCTGCAATATCCGCAGCAGCCGCTTGCGGCCGATCCCGATGAACCCATGCCCCGAACTGCGGATACGCTGCCCGTGGATATGAACGTCGATGTCGTCCCAATGCGCGAACTCGTCGCGGATCGTCGCGCCGCTGACGGGATCGTTGGCCATGAGATTCTCGACCGTCTGGTCGGAGAAGACCACGCCCCAGCCGAACGTGCTGCCATCCTTGTTGCGTTCGAAGAGATCGATCACGTGGCGCGGGTCGCGCAGCTTCATCGAGATCGCGAAATAGAGCCCGGCAGGGCCGCCGCCAAGGCAGGCAATGCGCATCCGATCCTCCCAATTGCTTTAGGAGTAAAATATCTGGAGGCGTATCGCAAGGCGCTGCTCTGCGCTGCCCGTTCTCCTGCGAAAGCAGGAACCCAAGGTCACGAGCGATGTCCTCTGAAACCCTGGACTCCTGCTTTCGCAGGAGAACGAGTTAAAGCACCGCCGCGACCAGCTGGTTGAACGCATCCGCCCGATGACTCATCGCATGCTTGGCATCGGGCTCCATCTCGCCGAACGTCTCGTCATATCCATTCGGCACGAACATGGGATCGTAGCCGAAGCCATTCTCCCCGCGCGGCGGCCAGACGAGCGTGCCATCGACGCGCCCCTCGAACCATTCGACATGCCCGTCTGGCCAGGCGAGTGCCAGCGCGCAGACGAAGTGCGCATCGCGGCCGGTCTCGGGCGGCAGGCCTGCGAACTTGTCCTCGATCAGCTGCATCGCCATGCCGAAATCCTTGGTGGGACCTGCCCAGCGCGCCGAGAAGATGCCGGGATCGTTGCCGATCGCTTCCACGCAAAGCCCGCTATCATCGGCCAGCGCCGGCAGGCCGGACAGATCGGCCGCCTGCAAAGCCTTCAGCTCGGCGTTGGCGACGAAGGTCGTGCCGGTTTCCTCGGGCTCGGGCAGATCGAGCTCGGCCGCCGAAACCGGCTCGATCCCGAACGGCCCCAGCAGCGCGCGGATTTCGCGGACCTTGCCCTCGTTGTGGCTGGCGATCACCAGCTTGCCGGGAGCCAGCTTGCGGATCGCCTGGGGGACTTCGCCTTCACCGCTCATGAGACTGCCTTCAACTGCGCTTCGAAGATCCGGCCGCAGCCGATGCGGGCGAGGCGGAGCAGGCGGAGCAGCCCTTCCTCGTCATAGCAGGCGCCCTCGGCGGTCGCCTGCGCTTCGGCGATCTTGCCGTCCGACAGCAGCACGAAGTTGGCGTCGGCGTCGGCGGAGCTATCCTCGTCATAATCGAGATCGAGCACCGGATTGCCCCGATAGATGCCGCACGAAACTGCTGCGACCTGCTGCTGGATCGGATCGCGCTCAAGCAGGCCTGCCGTCAGCAGCTTGTTGACCGCCAGCCGCAGCGCCACCCAGGCGCCGCTGATCGCCGCCGTCCGCGTGCCACCATCTGCCTGGATCACGTCGCAGTCGAGCGTGATCTGGCGCTCGCCGAGCAGCTTCAGATCGGTGACCGAACGCAGCGAGCGTCCGATCAGCCGCTGGATTTCCTGGGTGCGTCCCGATTGCTTGCCCTTGGCCGCCTCGCGCGATCCGCGGGTATGGGTGGCGCGGGGGAGCATGCCATATTCGGCGGTGACCCAGCCTTCGCCCTTGCCGCGCAGCCAGGGCGGGATCCGCTCCTCGATGCTCGCGGTCACCAGCACCCGCGTGTCGCCGAAGCCGATCAGCACGGAGCCTTCCGCATGGCGGGTGAAATTGGGCTCGATGCTGATCGCTCGCATTTCATCGGGGGCGCGGCCGGATGGGCGCATATGTTCATTCTCCTGTAAACTCGCCTCGGCCACGTAGACGGGAAGACCGGAACGCGCCAGTGTTGCGGCGGGTCCCGCGTGGAGGAGACAGGCGATGCGGCAGTGGATGGCTTTGGGTGCGGTGGCGTTGGCGCTGGCAGGCTGCGCGCGCGACGGGCGCCCCGATCTGCCTGACGCGCCGGTCGCGATCGAGGGCGATTCGATCCGGTACGAGACCAGCGCCTGCTTCGGTGCCTGCCCGATCTATGTGGTGACGCTGCGCCCCGACGGCACCGGCACCTTCGAGGGCAAGCGCTCACCGCGGTGACCGGCACCCGCGAATTCAAGTTCAGCAAGGCCGAATATGACGCCTTCGCCGCCAAGCTCGCGCCCTATCGCCCGACCAGCGGGACGACGCGCTACACGCCGGACGAAAAGAAGAATTGCGCCCGCGCCGCGACCGACTTGCCCGGCGTCGATATCATCTGGGCCCGCGCCATCGGCGACAGCCAGACGCTGAATTATTATTTCGGCTGCGACATGGACAAGAATCAGGACATGGCCGAAGCGATCGGCAGCGCCCCGGAGGAAGTGCCGGCGCTGGAGGCGCTGATCGGGCCGCGGCCCTAGCCAACGGGGAAGGGAGAAACGGATGAGAAAGCGAATTCTGGCGGGCGCGCTCGCGATGATGTTGCCGCAGATGGTGCAGGCGCAGACGGTGAGCTTCAAGGACCCGGTGGGCGACGACAACGGCCCGGGCAGTTATGTCTATCCCACCGACGCCGCCTACACGCCCGGCAGTTTCGACATGACTGGCTTCGAAGCCCGCCAGTTGGGCACCAATCTCGAATTCACGGTGCGGATGAGCGCGCCGCTGATCGATCACTGGAAGATGGGCGGCGGCTTCTCCACCCAGATGATTTTCGTCTTCATCCGCACCGGCGCGGGCAAGTATCTGGACGGGCTGCCCGGCCTCAATATCCGTTTCGCGCGTCCCGGCTGGGACAAGGTCGTCATCCTTTCGCCCCAGCGGCCCGCGCGGGTGCTGACCGAGGTCCAGGTCAAAGCCGCGCCGTTTCTCGCCGACGTGCTCATTCCGCAGCGGACCCGCGGCGTCGGCAGCGCGATCATCGGCAGCGTGCCGCTCGCCGGGTTGGGGGGTGGCAACCCCGCAGCATGGTCCTATCAGGTCGTGGTCGCCGGTAATGAAGGCTTTCCCAGCGGAACCGACCTGATGACCCGTAAGGTCGACGAATATGCAAGGCAGCACCGCTTCGGCGGCGGCACCGACCATGACTGCGATCCGCATGTGATGGACGTGCTGGCCGGAACCGGTGCCGGCATGCCGGGGGAGGTGGCGGCGCAGGCCAAGGCGCTCGCTTACAAGTGCGGTGCGGACGGCCGCACGGTCGCCGCCGCGACACTGCCGATGCTGCGCAAATGAGGGCCGGCCATTGAGGCGCGGCCCGCCCGCGCTACATTAGGCGCGATGACCACGCCCCCCATCCACGAGCTGACCGACCGCGCCCGCGATGTATTTCGCATCGTCGTGGATTCGTATCTCGATACCGGGGCGCCGGTCGGCTCGCGGACGATCTCGAAGATCTCGGCGCTCAATCTCTCCCCCGCCTCGATCCGCAACGTCATGCAGGATCTGGAGGAACTTGGTCTGCTCGCCGCGCCGCATACCAGCGCCGGCCGCATGCCGACCGAGACCGGCCTGCGCCTGTTCGTAGACGGCATGATGCAGGCCAGCGCTCCTTCCGCGGAGGAACGCGCCGCGATCGAGCTGCGCGCCGGGCAGGCGGGCCCGGTCGAGGATGCCCTTGCCAGCACCACCGCCGCGCTCTCCGGCCTCTCCGCCTGTGCCGGGCTGGTGCTGGTGCCCAAGGCCGAGCCGGTGCTGCGCCAGTTCAGCTTCGTGCCCTTGAGTCACGATCGCGCGCTGGCGGTGCTGGTCGGCGAGGATGGCTCGGTCGAGAATCGCGTCGTCGAGCTGCGCGGGGGCATGGACCCGACCGCGCTCGCCCAGGCCAGCAACTACCTGACCGCGATGCTCGGCGGCGTCACCCTCAGCGAGGCCCAGCGCCGCGTCGCCCGCGACCTCAAGGACCAGCGCGCCGCGCTCGACAGTGCCGCATCGGCGCTGGTCGAACGCGGTCTTGCGGTATGGAGCGAGGATAATGGCCGCCGCCCGGTGCTGATCGTGCGCGGTCAGGCGCGGCTGATCGATGCCACCGCCGCCGATGATCTCGACCGCGTCCGCCAGTTGCTCGACGAGCTGGAGGGCAAGGAAGAGATCGCTCGCCTGCTCGACAGCGCCAGCGAAGGCGAAGCCACCCGCATCTTCATCGGATCGGAAAACAAGCTTTTCGCGTTGTCCGGTTCGTCGGTGATCGCCAAACCGGTGCGCGCGCTCGATGGCCGCGTGGTCGGCGTGGTCGGTGTGATCGGCCCCACGAGGTTGAATTATGCGCGGGTAGTGCCAATGGTGGATTTTACGGCGGCAACGCTGGCCCGATTACTTGCTTGAACAAGAAGAGATATGGCGAAAGACAAGAAGATGGACACGACCGAGGCTAACGAAACGCGGGACGAGGCGCTCGACCTGCGCGAGGAAACCGCGGAAGCGGCGCCCGAAGTCGCCGAGCATGACCGCCTTGCCGAGCTGGAGGCCGAGCTGGCTGAGGCCAAGGCGGCGGTGATGTACGCCCAGGCGGAGACCCAGAATGTTCGCCGCCGCTTCGAGAAGGAAGCGCAGGACGCCAAGACCTATGCGGCGACCGCCTTCGCGCGCGATATCCTGTCGGTGGCCGACAATCTCGCGCGCGCGCTCGCCGCGATCCCGGCCGAGCTGCGCGAGGACGACAAGCTCAAGGGGCTGGTCACCGGGCTCGAAGCCACCGGCCGCGAACTGGATACGGTGTTCGCCCGCCACGGCATCTCGAAGATCGTCGCGATGGGCGAGGCGCTCGATCCCAATCGTCACCAGGCGATGATGGAAATGCCCACCGCCGATGCCGAGCCGGGCACGATCGTTCAGGAAATCCAGTCGGGCTACATGATCCGCGATCGCCTGTTGCGCCCCGCGCTGGTGGGTGTGGCGAAGAAGCCGGATTAGCCAACTGCGTCATCCCGCGAAAGCGGGGATGACGCAGGGTTACTCAGCGAAGCCCTGCTTGGCTCTGGGTTCCCGCTTTCTCGGGTATGACGGATATAGTGGCGCAACATCCGCCATCGGCCTATCCCCTTCCGCATGTCCCGCTTCGATTCCGTCCCCAATCGCCGCGCGCTGATCGACCGGCGCGGCGTCGCGGAGAAGCTGGCGGCGCTCGAGGCCAGGGACGGCACCTTGCTCCGCCAGGCAGCCACCGCCGAACTCCGCCAGGCGCTCGACGCCGGCCGCGCCGAGATCGCCCGCCGCATCGCCGAGCATCCCTCCAAGGGCCTCGAAGCCGCCGCCGCCGGCGCCTTCCTGATCGATCAGTTGCTCCGCCTGCTCTGGGATTTCACCACCGAGCGGCTCCACCGCAACTCCAATCCCAGCACCGCCGAGCGCATGACCCTGCTGGCGGTCGGCGGATATGGCCGCGGCGAGATGGCGCCGCATTCGGATATCGATATCGCCTTCCTTACCCCATGGAAGGTCACCGGCTGGAGCGAGCAGGTGATCGAATCGATGCTCTATTCGCTTTGGGACATGCAGCTGAAGGTCGGCCATTCGTCGCGCTCGCTCGACGAGATGGTGCGCCAGGCCAAGGGCGACGTCACCGTCCGCACCGCGCTCCTCGAAGCCCGCTATGTCTGGGGCGACACCGATCTCTATGACGAGGCGTCGCGCCGCTTCAGGGCGGAGGTCCAGCACGACACCGCCCGCGCCTTCATCTCCGACAAGCTCGCCGAGCGCGAGGCGCGTCACAAGCGCATGGGCGACAGCCGCTACGTCGTCGAGCCCAACGTCAAGGAAGGGAAGGGCGGCCTGCGCGACCTCCACACGCTCTTCTGGATCGGCAAATACGCCTATAACGTCCGCGAGCCCGCCGAACTGGTCGAGGCCGGCCTGCTCAGTGCCCATGAATTCCGCCAGTTCCGCCGCGCCGAGAACTTCCTCTGGGCGGTGCGCAATCAGCTCCACCTGATCACTGGCCGCGCCGAGGACCGGCTGACCTTCGACGTCCAGCGCGAGATCGCCGAACGGATGCGCTACGCGGACCGCCCGGGGAAATCGAAGGTCGAGCGCTTCATGCACTTCTACTTCCTCCAGGCGAAGATGGTCGGCGATTTGACCGGCGTCTTCCTCGCGCATCTCGATGAGAAGTTCGCGTCGCGCGGCAGCCGCTTCGGCTTCCCGACGCTGTTCCGATCCCCGCGCAAGCTCAAGGGCTTCACCCTCGAACGCGGCCGGCTGGCGATCCCGCGCGACAATTTCTTCGCCGAAGCACCGGCGCGTCTGATCCAGCTCTTCCAGCTCGCCGATCTCCACGGGCTGGAAATCCATCCGCTGGCGATGCGCGCCGCCGCCCGCGACGCCAAGCTGGTCGATGATGTCCGCGGCGATCCCCATGCCAACGCGCTGTTCATGGAGGTGCTGACGAGCCCGCGCGATCCCGAGACGGTGCTGCGCTGGATGAACGAGAGCGGTGTGTTTGGCCGCTTCGTTCCAGAATTCGGCCGCGTCGTCGCGCAGATGCAGTTCGACATGTATCACCATTACACCGTCGACGAGCATTCGATCCGCGCGATCGGGCTGCTCAGCCAGATCGAGAAGGGCGATCTCAAGGAGGATCATCCGCTCGCCACCGGCATCTTCGCGCAGGTCGTCAGCCGCCGCGTCCTCTATTGCGCGGTGCTGCTCCACGATATCGCCAAGGGCCGAGGCGGCGATCATTCGGTGCTCGGCGCCGAAATCGCCGAGCGGCTCTGCCCGCGCTTCGGCCTGAGCGCGGCCGAGACCGAGAATGTCGCCTGGCTGGTCCGCTGGCATCTGCTGATGTCGGCCACCGCCTTCAAGCGCGACCTCAGCGACTTCAAGACGATCCTCGATTTCGCCGAGCATGTGCAGAGCCCGGAGCGGCTGCGCATGCTCCTCATCCTCACCATCGTCGATATCCGCGCGGTTGGCCCCGGCGTGTGGAACGGCTGGAAGCGCCAGCTGCTCGGCGATCTGTTCGAAAGCGCCGAGGAGGTTCTGCGCCTCGGCCACAAGCAGAAGGGCCGCAGCGAGCGCGTCATGGCCAAGCAGGCCGCCCTGGCCGAGATGCTCGGCTGGGACGACAAGCGCATGGCCGCGTTCAAGAAGCGCGCCACCGAAAGCTACTGGATCGCCGAGCCGCTCGACGTGCTCGAGCGCAACGCCCGCCAGATCGACGCCGCCGGCGATGCCAGCCTGTCGGTCGAGGCGCAGGTCTATCCCGAGCGCGGGGCGACGCTCGTCACCGTCTACGCCGCCGATCATCCCGGCCTGTTCTATCGGATCGCCGGCGCCATCCATGTCGCCGGCGGCAACATCATCGATGCCCGCATTCACACCACCCGCGACGGCATGGCGCTCGACAATTTCCTCGTTCAGGATCCGCTTGGCCGTCCGTTCGACGAGGATCAGCGGCTCGAACGGATCAAGACCAGCATCGCCGACGCGCTCGCCAACCGCACCAAATTGTCCGATCGCCTCAGGACCAGGCCCTTGCCGCGGCTCCGCGCCGACGCGTTCCAGATCGAGCCCAATGTGCTGATCGACAACAAGGCCTCGAACCGCTTCACCGTGATCGAGGTCAACGCCCGCGACCGGCCGGCGCTGCTGTTCCACTTGGCGCAGGCGCTGTTCCAGTCGAAGGTGACGATCCATTCGGCGCACGTCGCCACGTACGGCGAACGTGCCGTCGACACCTTCTATCTGACCGACCTGATCGGCGATAAGATCGAGAGCGGCGCGCGGCTGAAGGCGATCGAGAAGCGCTTGCTCGATGCCGCCAGCGGCGAGGGCGTGGTCGCGCAGGCCGCATAAGGGAGAGAGGATATGGGCGTAGTCGGAATGGGCGGGCTGTTCTTCCGCGCGAAGGACCCCGATGCGCTCAACGCCTGGTATCGCGAGCATCTGAACGTCGGCGGCGGCTGCGACGGCGCCGGCGAAGGGGCGGTCAACCAATGGGTGTGGACGACCAGCGGCGGTCCTATGGTGTTCGCCCCGTTCAAGGCCGACAGCGATTATTTCGCCGCCGACAAGCAGTACATGATCAATTTGCGCGTCACTGATCTCGACAGCCTGCTAGAACAGCTCAACGCGGCGGGAATCGAGATCATCATCAAACCCGAATGGAACGACCCGAGCACCGGCCAGTTCGCCCGCATCCACGATCCCGAGGGCAATGCCATCGAGCTGTGGGAGCCGCCGGCCCAATGAGCTGGCCGCTGATCCTCGCCACCGGCGCGGTGATCTTCCTGCTCGGCGCCACCGTGGCGATCGGCATCCGTCCGCGCGACGAGGACATCGCGGCGGAACGAAAGCGCGTGCCCAGACAGGACGGCGGCGGCGGTTATGCCGATAGCGGCTATGGCGGCGACATCGGCGGATCCGATGCCTGCGCCGGCGACGTCGGCGGCGATTGCGGGGCAGGCGACTAGCAACTGATTGTCACCCCGAACTTGACCCTGGGACCCGCTTCTGTCGCCATGCAGATCGGCAGGGAATTATGACGAGTCTCCAGGGTTACAAAAGGGCGCACTTCCATACTTCGAAAGTAGTGCTAGGCTTGAGGTTCTATCGCGGGATCAACTATCATGATCGATATTGCAAGTAGCGTGTCGCAGTTTGTTATGTGGTCATGTATCTATCTTGCGAGCAGATATAGTTGGAGTCGTAAGGCCAGACTAATCGTCTGCGGGCCTATAGTGATGTTTATGGTGTGGGAATTATTGGCGCCGATTGAAGTCGTCATTCAATCCTCGATCGGCCGACCCCTTAATACAGTGCTGGGCCTCGCTACGCTCGCAGTGATATTGCTCTTCTTGGTTCACGCTGGACGCGGCGCGCAGCCTGGCAGCCTCAAGGACGGCGGGTAGAGCCTACCGCTTCTGCCAAACCCGCACATATTCCACTTCCATCCGCGCCGGAAACGCCGCCGGATCGATCCCCATCTGTCCACCCCAGCCGCCCACCGCAACGTTGAGGATCAGATATTCGGGCGTGCCGAACGGCCAGGTGGCGGGATCGCCTTTCCTGTCATTGTCGAAGCGCATATGCGCGCGGCCGTCGACGCCGATCAGGATGCGGTCCTCGTTCCAGTCCATCTGGTAATTGTGGAACGCCTCGCAGGCGTCGGGTACTGTCGTGTAGCTGCCCTTCTGGGTGTCGATCGTATGGTTGTAGGCACCGGTATGGACGGTGCCGTAGCTGCGGCCCTGGTTCCAGCCGACATGCTCCATGATGTCGATCTCGCCCATCGCCGGCCAGCCCTTGCTGCCGTCCGACGCCAGCATCCAGATCGCCGGCCACACCCCGCGCCCGCACGCGAGCTTGGCGCGGATTTCGAAGAAGCCGTATTTCCAGTCGGCCTTGCCCTTGGTGACGATCTTGCCCGAGGCGAATTGCTGCCCGCCATAATCGTCCCGCGCGGCGAGCCGCTCCTTGCGCGCCTCGATGATCAGCTTGCCGCCTTCGACGCGGACATTCTCGCGGCGCTTGGCGGCGTAATATTGCAGCTCGTTGTTGTACCAGCCTTCCTTGTTGCGGCTGGTGTCCCAGCCCCATTTCTTCGGGTCCGGAAGCCCGGGCGTGTCGAACTCGTCGGACCAGACCAGCTGGTGATCAGTGGGCAGCGTCAGCTCCTCGTCGGTCCCGGCGGTGATCGGTGGATTATGGACGGTCTGCGCCGCCGCAATGGGGGCAATTCCAAGCGCAACCGCCGCCATCCCGCAACGCCACATCACCGTATCCTCTCGCCGACATCGTTGTCAGTATCTTCGCGCGGAGCGGTTGGGCTTGCAAACGAAAAAGGGCGGAGCCGCGGCCCCGCCCTTCGAACCTTCCGCCAACATGGCCAGCCGCTTATTTCGGCGACAGCACCATCAGCATCTGCCGGCCTTCCATGCGCGGATAGCTCTCGACCTTGGCGTCCTCGACGGTGTCGTCCTGGACGCGCTTGAGCAGCGCCATGCCGAGCTGGCCGTGGCTCAGCTCGCGGCCGCGGAAGCGCAGGGTGATCTTGACTTTGTCGCCTTCGCCGATGAACTTGTGCACCGCCTTCATCTTCGTCTCATAATCATGATCGTCGATGTTGGGACGCATCTTGATCTCCTTGATCTCCTGCGTCTTCTGGCTCTTGCGGGCGAGGTTGGCCTTTTTCTGGGCCTCGTATTTGAACTTGCCGACGTCGAGGAACTTGGCGACGGGCGGGTCGGCATTGGGCGACACTTCGACAAGGTCGAGCCCGAGCGACTGCGCCTGTTCCATCGCTTCGCGCGTGAACATGACGCCGAGATTTTCGCCCTCATGGTCGATCACGCGAACCTTGGGCGACTGGATGAATTCGTTGAACCGCGGACCATTCATCGGCGGTGGCGCGAGCGGGCGCCGGGTCATGGGAGGACGTATAAGACTAGCTCCTAGGTGATTCCGGCGTGCGATATAGTCGCTGGGCGCGCAATTTGAAAGCGGGGAGCGAGCGGTCGCGCAAAACGGCCGCCCGCATGCGCCGGTCAGCGGATCGCGTTGGCGATCACCGAGGCGATGATTCCGCTGCCGATCGCGACCAGAACCGCATCATTGTCCGAGCGCACCCAGCGATAGCCGCGCGGCGGCGCGCGCAGGCCGCGATACTTGCGATAGTCGATCTGCTGGTAATAGCGCGCGTGGCGCCGGTCGAAGCGCTGGCCCTTGCGCCATTTGCGCCAGTCGTTGCGGTTGTGGCGCTGGTTGTACCGCTGGATTTCGAGCGGTGCGGGCGTCACTGTCGGAACCGCGGCCGTGGATGTGGCCAAGGCAAGTCCGAGAAGGATCATGTGCATTCTCCTGATTGCGAGCCGGGTGAAGGACTCAGGACACGCCAACGGGAGGCACGGACGATCGTTTCTATGTGTCCGGCAGAAATATTGTCGCAGATTGTATCAATTGTGTCTGCGCGGGCATCCTAGCGCGGATCAACGCCTTCCGGCGAGGATCACGATACAACCGAGAGTGGCCAGCAAGGATCCGGCGAGGTCCCACCGCGTCGGCGCGATCCGCTCGACCAGGATCAGCCAGCCGAGCGACGCGAGAATGTAGATGCCGCCATACGCCGCATAGGCGCGGCCCGCCGCATCTGCGCTGCTCAACGTCAGCAGCCAGGCGAACAGCGCCAGCGAGGCGCCGCCCGGGACGAGCAGCCACCACGGCTTGTCGAGCCGGAACACCGCCCAGAAGGCGAAGCAGCCGGCGATCTCCGCCAGCGCGGCGCAGGCATAGATCGCCAGCGTCGCCGGCATCAGCGCAGATCGGGCGGCGTCGCTTCGTCGCGCAGCTTCGTGGTCGCTGCGTCGAGGCTCAGCATTTCCTGGCCCTGCGAACCGAGCGTGCGCACCGCGACGGTGCCCTCATCGGCTTCGCGCTTGCCGACGACGAGCAGGTACGGGACCTTCGCGAGCGAATGCTCGCGCACCTTGTAGTTGATCTTCTCATTGCGCAGATCGGTTTCGACGCGGATGCCCGCCGCCTCCAGTTTCGCCGCGACTTCCCGGGCATAGTCGTCGGCGTCCGAGACGATCGTCGCCACCACCGCCTGCACCGGCGCCAGCCAGAGCGGGAAACGGCCGGCGAAATGCTCGATCAGGATGCCGATGAAGCGCTCATAGCTGCCGAAGATGGCGCGGTGGAGCATCACCGGGCGATGGCGCTCGCCATCCTCGCCGACATAGCTCGCGTCGAGCCGCTCGGGCAGCACCCGGTCCGACTGGATGGTGCCGACCTGCCAGGTCCGCCCGATCGCGTCGGTCAGGTGCCATTCCAGCTTGGGGGCGTAGAAGGCGCCTTCACCGGGCAGTTCCTCCCAGCCATATTCCGTGGTCGCCAGCTCGGCGCGAACCACGGCATCGCGCAATTCGGTCTCCGCCTTGTCCCACATTTCCTCGGTGCCGAAGCGCTTCTCGGGACGCAGCGCCAGCTTGATCGAATAGGTGAAGCCGAAATCCTTGTAGATGCGGTCGGCAAGGCGGCAGAATGCCTGGACCTCGTCGACGATCTGATCCTCGCGGCAAAAGATATGCGCGTCGTCCTGGGTGAACTGGCGGACGCGCATCAGCCCGTGCAGCGCGCCGTGCGGCTCGTTGCGGTGGCAGCAGCCATTTTCATAGAGGCGCAGCGGCAGATCGCGGTACGATTTGATTCCCTGGCGGAAGATCAGGACGTGCGCCGGGCAGTTCATCGGCTTCAGCGCCATCCACTCGGCGGCGTCGGAAACGATCGCGCCTTCATCCTCGGTATTGGGCACCTCGTCGGGGATGACGAACATGTTCTCGCGATACTTGCCCCAATGGCCGCTCTGCTCCCATTGCTTCGCGTCCATCACCTGCGGCGTCTTGACCTCGAGATAGCCCGCGGCATCGATCGCGCGGCGCATATAGGCCTCCAGCGCGCGCCAGATGACGAAGCCCTGCGGATGCCAGAACACGCTGCCATGCGCCTCGCTCTGGAGGTGGAACAGGTCCATCTCCTGGCCGATCTTGCGGTGATCGCGCTTGGCGGCTTCCTCCAGCCGGGTCAGATGCTCATCGAGCTGCTTCTTGTTGAGCCAGCCGGTTCCGTAGATGCGGCTGAGCATCGCGTTGTTCTGGTCGCCGCGCCAATAGGCGCCCGAGACGCGGGTCAGCTTGAAGGCGTTGGGATCGAGCTTGCCGGTCGAGGCGAGATGCGGCCCGCGGCACATGTCGAGCCAGGCGTCCTCGCCCTTGCCGGCTCGATACACCGTCAGTTCCTCGCCCTCGGGCAGCTCGGCGGCCCATTCGGCCTTGAAGCTTTCGCCGTCACGTTGCCAGCGCGCGATCAGGTCGGCGCGGCTCCACACTTCGCGGATCAGCGGCTGATCGGTGGCGATGATCTTGCGCATCTCGGCTTCGATCGCCGGCAGATCCTCGTCGGTGAACGGACGATCCTTCGGCGCGAAGTCGTAGTAGAAGCCGTCATCGGTCGAGGGGCCAAAGGTGATCTGCGTGCCCGGAAACAGCTTCTGCACCGCTTCGGCCAGGATGTGCGCGAAGTCGTGCCGCGCCAGCTCCAGCGCATCTGCTTCGTTCTTGGCCGTCACCAGTGCCAGTTGGCTGTCGCCCTCGAACGGGCGCATGATGTCGCGCAGCTCGCCATCGACGCGCGCGGCGATCGCCGCTTTGGCCAGCCCCGGACCGATCGCCGCGGCGATGTCCGCCGGGGTAGTCCCCGGGGCTACCTCGCGGACGGAACCGTCGGGCAGCGTAATGCGGAACATCTCGGACACGGGATTTGGGCTTTCTGTTGGATCAGGAGCGGGGCTTATGCCTTCGCGAGTGCAATATAGGCAAGGCGCCACGCGCAGTCATTCTCCGTTCAGCAGCGGAGAGAGATGCTCAGCGTAACAAATGGGAAACAGGGTGAGGCAAAGATGACGCGGGACAGGTTGATCCGACTGGCGGCGATGGTAGCGGTTCTGGGGCTGCCGGCGACTGTCGCGCCGCTGGCGCAAGCGGCGCAGCGCGCGCCTGTCGCCGGCAACGACTATCGCTGGATCGACCGCGCCGATGCGCTGTGGGAGGCGATCGGCGACGCGCCGCCCGATTTCACCTTCTCGTTTCAGGGGCTGGAGCCCTGGGCATGGCAGACCGCCGACGGGCATGTGATCGTGGTCGAGGATGCCGGGGAGCAGGGCGGCATCCGCAGCTATTATTTCGCGCCCGGCGCGCTGACGCCGTTTCTCGCCGTCGAGCCGGGCGCCAGCTTCGGCTTCACCGGCACCAAGGTGGCGATGGTCTATGGTCCGGATGGCGGAGCCCTCGCCAAGGCGAGATGGGGCAAACGGCCCGCGCGGGGCCTAAGCCTGTTCGCCCGCGCCAGGCTGATCAAGCGGGCGATGGACCGCGAGCGCTATGGCGTCGACCCCTATGCGTGGAGCGAGTTTAGCGAGCCGGCGCTGTCGTTCCTGCTGCAATGGGATATCGGCCGGACGCGCTATTCCGGCTGGCGCGCGCATCGCGGCAGCACGGAGGGCATGGATCGCCGCCGCCGGCTCGATCGCGAACGCGCGCAACGGCGCGGCGAGGCGAGCGACTTCGAGCGCTGGCGCCGCGGCAATTTCCGCGGGAGCCCGCCCGCCGGTTTCGATCCGCGCCGCCCCGGCGGCTATCGCACGCGGCCGGATGGCGCCGGCAACAATGGCGCCGGCATGCCGCCTCGCCCGTACCGCGAGCAGCGCTATCCGCGTCCGCAATATCGTGAGCGCGACGCGTTCGACCCGGCGCTGACGGAGCCGATGGTCCCGGCCTCGCCGCCGCGCTGGCAGCCGGGGCGCGACCGTTTCGATCCCCCCGCGCGCCCGGCGCTCGACAATCGCGAGCCCGCGCAGAGGCCCGGGCCGGCAACCGGCGGCTGGTCGACACGTCCGCAGCGTCCGGCTCCCGATGCGCAGGCGCCGTCCTGGCCAGCGGGAGAAGGGCGTCCGTCACGGCCCCAGCGTCCCGCGCCCGACGCGCAAGGACCGGTCCCGCCACAGCCCCAGCCGCCAGCGGGTGGGGAGCGCCCGTCACGCCCTCAGCGCCCCGCGCCCGACACACAAGCGCCCGTCACGCCGCAGCCCCAGCCGCCGGCGGAAGGCGAGCGCCCGTCGCGGCCGCAACGTCCCGCGCCGGAGGTCCAGCCACCCGCCGCCGCGCCGCAGCCGCCGGTCGAACCAACCCTTCCGTCCCCGCCGGCTGTGGACCGTCCCAACCGGCCCGATCGCGGCGAGGGACGTCCACCGCGCGTGCAGCCGGTCGCGCCGTCTCCCCAGCCGATCGACGTGCAGGTCGCGCCCGTCGAAGTTGCGCCACCTCCCGAGCCGGTTGTCGTGCAGCCGGAACCGCAGCCAGAGGCTCAGCCCCGACCTCGGCGGGAGGCTCCGGAAGCGCGGCCGCGCTCGCCCAAGGCCGAATGGATCGAGAGCCAGCGCGAGCGGCCGGTCGAGGCCGATTTGCCGCCGCCGGCCGAGAGTGTGACGGTGGCGCCGGAACCCGCGCCTCCACCGCCCGAACCGGCCCCACCGCCACCGCCAGCCCCGCCTCCTCCTCCGCCCCCACCGCCTCCGCCATCACCGCCTCCGCCATCACCGCCGCCTCCCGCGGAGCCGGCGCCGGAAGCATCGTCGGAGACGCCAGGCTAAGCGGGCTTGAAGGGCAGGATCGTCTCGTACTGGGCGAGCGGCGGCGCGCCTTCGATCAATATGCGGTGGCGCAGCAGGAAGGCGTGGCGGACCAGCTCGGCCTGCTGCTCGAGCCCGTATTTCTCGAACTTCTGCCCGGGCCGGATCGCATAATCGTAGCGGCAGAACGGGTGGCGCCTGAGCGGCAGGAAGATGCCCTTCTGGTGCTGCCAGATATGCGTCATCTCGTGGATGAAGAGCCCCTGCACGCCGATATGCGCGGTCGAGAAGTCCTCGCTATATTTGTCGCTCTTGGGGTGGAAGTGGATCGTACCCGTCGGGGCCATCACCGTTTTCACCGGCTGGAAGAACGCCCATTTCGAATTGGCGACCCGCGCCCGCGAATAATCGATCGCGTCACCGAATACCGAGGCGGCAAGCGCGATTTCGCCGGAGGTGAGCGGGCGTGACACGCCCGCATATATGACGCACTGGTCGCCCGGCGGCCAGTGTTGTATGCGACTGACACGGGCGGGAGGGAAATCAATGGAAGCTGTCGAACTCGGCAATGCGCGCGTGCTGCGTCCGGGCAAGTTGCTCTGGTTGAGAGCGATGGGCTGGATGGTGGCGCTGTTCGTGCTGATCGTCGCGTTCGCGGCGTTGTTCGCCAATGGCATGCTGCGCGTCGGCACCGCCGCCAGCGGCGCCACCTTCACTCGCCCTGAACTAGTGCCGGAGCCGATCAAGTTCACGGTCATCGCGCTCACCGCGGTGCTGGTATTGCTGCTCTACAGGGGAGCGGTGCGTTTCGCCGAAAATCGCCGGGTGCCCGAGCTCTCCCTGCGCGAAATGCCGGCGGAGCTGATCGGCGGTCTGCTCGTCGGCGCGCTGCTGATGGCCGGGTCGATCGGGCTGCTTTGGGCGACCGGCTGGGCGGTGGTGACGCCGAAGCCGATCGCCGCGATCCTCCCCGCGATCCGCAGCTCGATCCAGTCCGGGGTGATCGAGGAAGTGGTGTTCCGGCTGATCGTCTTCCGCCTGTGCTGGCGCGCGTTCGGGCCGTGGTGGGCGCTGGCGATCTCGGCCTTGCTGTTCGGCGCGCTCCATCTCGGCAATCCCAACGCGACGATCTTCGCCGCGATCTGCATCGCGCTCGAAGCCGGGATCCTGCTGGCGACCTTCTACATCCTCACCGGGCGCATCTGGGCGCCGATCGGCGTCCATGCCGGCTGGAACTTCACCCAGGGCTGGGTCTTCGGCGCGGCGGTCTCGGGCGGATCGGGCGGCTTCAATGGCGGCCCGCTATCGACCCAGCCCGCCGCCGGCGTGCCCGAAATGCTGTCGGGCGGCGGCTTCGGGCCGGAAGCGTCGCTGCCCGGGCTGCTGGTCTGCACCGCCGCCGGACTCAGCCTGTTGTGGCTGAGCTGGCGCAAGGGACGGATGACGGCGGCCGGCTAGATCGGCTCGCCAAACCCTTCATGCACCATGTCGATCTCGCGCACCCCGCGATTGCGGCGGGCGGCATCGACCAGTTCGCGCAGCTTTTCCCGGCGGGCGCGGGCATGATCGACATCGCGGATCACCAGAGGCGCCTCCCGCGTGGTCTCGTCGGACGAGGTGATGGTGATCGCGCCGATATCGGCCATCTGGTTGATGATCGTGAAATCGATGCGGACGTCCTTGACCCGGTAGAGCTCGATCTCGTCGATCGACTTCATGAGAATGCCCTTGTGGAGGATCAGCCGGTCGGCGGTGACCTCATAGGTAGTAGCGAGGTTGCTGATCCATTTTGCGGCGATGACGGCGAGTTCTACTACGATTATGATCGGGCCTACCCACCTGATGTTCGGCAGGCCCGAAATGAACGCCAATAGCGTGGTGCCCGCGGCGGCCAGTAAGCAGAACAAGGATAGCCATCCGATCAGCGTCCCGCGCAGCCAGCCCCAGGTCGAGGAACGGAAACGGTCGATCATTTCGCGGCCTCCCCGGGCGCGGCGTCTCCGGCGCCGACCACCATGGCCTGGATTTCCAGCGTCTTGCCGCCGGCGAAGGCGAGCCTGAGCGGGATGCGCTGCCCGGCGGTGACGCGCGGGCCCAGATCGAACAGCATCACATGCCTGCCGCCCGGCGCGAACGACAGGGTTCCGCGCGCCGGCACCGCCACGTCCTTGATCGGCGCCATCGCCATCATGCCGTGATCGCCCTTCATGCTCTCGTGCATCTCGGTGCGCAGCGCGGCGGGGGTCGAGACGGCAAGCAGCGTGTCGGCCTTGTCGCCGCCATGCACGGTGAAATAGGCCGCGCCCGGACGCCCGGCGGCGGCGGGCAGGCGCACCCAGCCATGATCGGCCTTGAGCTCGGCCGGCTGCTGGCACGCCGACAATATCGCCAGCGAAACGATCCCCAGAACTGGACGCATCCACTCAGTCTCCCAAATCGGGAAAAGCCCTAGAAACTCCGCCGACTTGCGGCAAGCGCAAGCGCACCTATATCGCATCCCGGACCGGCTGTTCGCGTCGCCTAAATTGGGGCGCGAGGGCCATAAGCTTTTGATTTTGATAGGGGCCAACGAGGGACCATGGCTAAAGTAATCGGTATCGATCTCGGCACGACCAATTCGTGCGTAGCGGTGATGGAGGGCGGCAAGCCCAAGGTTATCGAAAATGTCGAAGGCGCGCGCACCACGCCGTCGATCGTCGCCTTCGCCAAGGATGGCGAGCGGCTGATCGGCCAGCCGGCCAAGCGCCAGGCGGTGACCAACCCGGATTCGACCGTGTTCGCGGTCAAGCGCCTGATCGGCCGCCGCTTCGACGATCCGATCACCAAGAAGGACACCGAGCTGGTGCCCTACACCATCGTCCGCGGTCCGAACGGCGACGCATGGGTGCAGGCGGGCGGCGAGGACTATTCGCCGTCGCAGATTTCGGCTTTCATCCTCCAGAAGATGAAGGAAACCGCCGAGGCCTATCTCGGTGAGACCGTGACCCAGGCGGTGATCACCGTCCCGGCCTATTTCAACGACGCCCAGCGCCAGGCGACCAAGGATGCCGGCAAGATCGCCGGCCTCGAAGTGCTGCGCATCATCAACGAGCCGACCGCGGCGGCGCTCGCTTACGGTCTCGAGAAGAACGACGGCAAGACCATCGCGGTCTATGACCTTGGCGGCGGCACCTTCGACATCTCGGTCCTCGAGATCGGCGACGGCGTGTTCGAGGTGAAGGCGACCAACGGCGACACCTTCCTCGGCGGCGAGGATTTCGACGCCAAGCTCGTCCAGTATCTCGCGGAAGATTTCCGCAAGGCCGAGGGCATCGACCTCACCAAGGACAAGCTCGCGCTCCAGCGCCTCAAGGAAGCCGCCGAGAAAGCCAAGATCGAGCTTTCGAGCGCGCAGACCACCGAAGTGAACCTGCCCTTCATCACCGCCGACGCCAATGGGCCGAAGCATCTGGTCAAGCAGGTCAACCGCGCCGAGCTGGAGCGCCTCGTCGAGGATCTCATCCAGCGCACGCTCGAGCCGTGCCGCAAGGCGCTGGCCGATGCCGGCGTCAAGGCTTCGGCGATCGACGAAGTGGTGCTGGTCGGCGGCATGACCCGCATGCCCAAGGTTCGCCAGATCGTGAAGGAGTTCTTCGGCAAGGAGCCGCACACCGGCGTCAACCCCGACGAGGTGGTGGCGATCGGCGCGGCGATCCAGGCCGGCGTGCTTCAGGGCGACGTCAAGGACGTGCTGCTGCTCGACGTGACGCCGCTGTCGCTCGGTATCGAGACGCTGGGCGGCGTGTTCACCCGCATGATCGACCGCAACACCACGATCCCGACCAAGAAGTCGCAGGTCTATTCGACTGCCGATGACAATCAGCAGGCGGTGACCATCCGCGTCTTCCAGGGCGAGCGCGAAATGGCGGCGGACAACAAGATGCTCGGCCAGTTCGATCTGGTCGGTATCCCGCCGGCGCCGCGCGGCGTGCCGCAGATCGAAGTCACGTTCGACATCGACGCCAACGGCATCGTCAACGTCTCGGCCAAGGACAAGGGCACCGGCAAGGAACAGCAGATCCGCATCCAGGCCTCGGGCGGGCTCAGCGACGCCGACATCGATCAGATGGTCCGCGACGCCGAACAGTTCGCCGAAGACGACAAGAAGCGTCGTGCCGCGGCCGAAGCCAAGAACAATGCCGAGAGCCTCGTCCACACCACCGAGCGTCAGCTCGCGGAGAATGGCGACAAGGTCGACGATGCGCTCAAGGGCGAGATCCAGGCCGCGATCGACGAGACCAAGGCCGCGATCGACGCCGGCGATGCCGATGCGATGCAGGCCAAGTCGCAGAACCTCGCCCAGGTGGCGATGAAGCTCGGCCAGGCGATCTACGAGAAGCAGCAGGCATCGGAGGCTTCGCCTTCGGCGGGCGGCGATGCGGCTCCAGAAGCTGGCGGTGAAGAAGTCGTTGACGCCGAATTCTCCGAAGTCGACGAAAACAAGGCGTAAGATGCGTATCCCCCGTCATTCCCGAGCGGCGCACCAACAGACGGCGCCGCGAGGGAGTGGCGGGCGGGGCGGGGGCCCAAGATGACCACCGAAGTCGATTATTACGAGCTGCTCGAATGCGAGCGCACTGCCGACGATGCGACGCTCAAATCCTCCTATCGCAAGCTCGCGATGAAGTATCACCCCGACAAGAACGGGGGCTGCAAGGATCACGAGGCCAGGTTCAAGGCGGTCAGCGAGGCCTATGAGGTTCTCAAGGATCCGCAGAAGCGCGCCGCCTATGACCGGTTCGGGCATGCCGCGTTCAAGAATGGCGGCGGACCCGGCGGCGGCTTTGGCGGCGGCCAGGATTTCGGCGCGTTCAGCGATATTTTCGAAAGCGTGTTCGGCGAGTTCATGGGCGGTCGCGGTGGCGGCCGGCCCAATCGCCGCGGCGCGGATCTCCGCTACGATATGGAGATCACGCTGGAGGACGCCTATCACGGTGCCGCCCGCGACATCACCGTCGATGTTTCGGGCCTGTGCGATCCGTGCGACGGCACCGGCGCCACGCCGGGGACGCAGGCCAAGCAGTGCCAGACCTGCGGCGGCCACGGCAAGGTCCGCGCCCAGCAGGGCTTCTTCATGGTCGAGCGCGCCTGCCCCGCCTGTCACGGCGCCGGTGAAGTCATCGCCGATCCCTGCAAGCATTGCCGCGGCGAAGGCCGTACCGACAAGACCAAGACGCTCAAGATCAACGTGCCGCCCGGCGTCGATGAAGGCACCCGCATCCGCCTGCAGGGCGAAGGCGAGGCTGGCGCGCGCGGGGCGCCGTCGGGCGATCTCTACATCTTCCTCCATGTGAAGCGTCACGCGATCTTCGAGCGCGAGGGCACCAATCTCCACGCCCGCGCCCCGATCAGCTTCACCACCGCGGCGCTGGGCGGTGAGATCACGCTGCCGGGCCTCGATGGCGAGAAGCATGTCGTCAAGATCACGCCGGGCACGCAGAGCGGCCGCGAAGTGCGTCAGCGCGGCGCCGGCATGCCGGTGCTGCAAGGACGCGGGCGCGGCGATCTGGTGGTCGAGCTGACGGTCGAGACCCCGACCAAGCTGAGCGCCAGGCAGCGCGAACTGCTTGAGGAGTTTCGTTGCACCGAAACCGGCGAGGAATGTCCCGAGAGCCAGGGCTTCTTCGCCAAGATCAAATCGGCGCTGGGGTAGGGTGGAGCTGACGCGTCGGTGCAACATTCCAGACGCATATCGGGTTAAGACCGGCAACATGATCAACGCCCCCATCCCCGCGGACGACTCAGCCACATTGCTGGTCGTCGATGACGACCACGATATCCGCATGCTCCTCGCCAACAGCCTCGGCGCGCGCGGCTATCGCGTCGAGACCGCGTCGAACACGCGCGACATGGATCAGATTCTCGCGCGCACGTCCGTCGATCTCATCATTCTCGACGTGATGATGCCCGGCGAGGACGGGCTCTCCGCCTGCCGCCGCATCGCACAGAAGGACGGCCCCGAAGTCGTGCTTTTGAGCGCGCTGGGTGAGGAGCAGGACCGCATCCTCGGCCTCGAGGTCGGCGCCAGCCATTATCTCTCCAAGCCGTGCAGCCCGCGCGAGATCCTCGCCACGGTGCGCGCGGCGCTGCGCAAGCGCGGCGCCAGCGCCGCCGCCGAGAGCGATGTCTATACGTTCGAAGGCTGGCGGATCGATCTCGGCAGCCACGAATTGTTCGATCCCAAGGGGGTGCTGGTCGGGCTCACCGATGGCGAGTTCGCGGTGCTGCGCGTGTTCATCGAGCGGCCGCGCCGGGTGTTGTCGCGCGAGGCGTTGCTGGCGGCGGCGCGCGGTCCGGATTCGGATGCCTATGACCGCGCCATTGATGTGCAGGTCAGCCGCCTGCGCCGGAAGCTGCGCTCGGGCGGCGACGAGATCATCCGCACCGTCCGCAACGAAGGCTATCTGTTCGTGCCCCGGGTCTCGCGCGGATGAGGCTGGGGAGCGTGGCGCGCGCGCCATTGTTCCTCCGCGTATTCCTGCTGATGCTGATCTGCGTCGGCGTCGTCCAGTTGATGAACCTCGCGCTGCTGATCGCGGTGCAATCGCCCGCGGCGCGGCTGTCCACCGTCGGCGAGGTCGCCGACGCGCTCCAGCGTGGCGCGGATCACACCGGCGCGTTCGATGTCAAACGCACCGATACCGTCCAGACCTTCAAATGGACTCCGCGCGCGGAGCGTCTTGGCCTGGCGCTGGCCACGGCGATGCAGGTCGATCCCGGGCGGGTCGAGGTCCATTTCCCCACACCCTTCCTCCAGCGCGAGCTGGTCTATAATCGCGCCGGCATTCCCGCGCCGGTCGCGCCGGCCAGCGCCGATGCCGCGCGCACGGCGGTGCTGACCGGCGATTTCGTCGCCTCGCTGCGCCATCCGGACGGCACCTGGACGGTGGTCCGCTCGGGCGGGTTCGAGCCGTGGCGCTGGTTCGTGCTGCTGTGGCTGATCCTGTCGGCGGCGGCGGTCGCCCCCTTCGCCTGGACGCTGGCGCGCCGTCTGACCAAGCCGATCGCGACTTTCGCCGAAGCGGCGGAGCGGCTCGGCCGCGATCCGCGCGCCGCGCCGATCCCGCTGGAGGGCCCCATGGAAATCGCCGAGGCGGCGTCGGCGTTCAATCGCATGCAGGCGCGGCTCAATCGCTATGTCGATGATCGCGCCACCGTCGTCGGCGCGGTCGCGCACGATCTGCGCACGCCGCTGATGCGGCTGGGCCTGCGTCTCGAAGGCGCTCCCGAAGACCTGCGCACCGCCTGCGAAGGCGATATCCGCGACATGGAGGCGATGGTCTCGGCGACGCTTTCCTATGTCCGCGACACCAACACCCTGCTCGAACGCCGCCCCCTCGATCTGCGTTCGCTGGCCGAGACGGTGATCGACGATCTCAGCGATCGCGGCGCCGCGGTCTCGCTTGCTCCGGGCGAACCGGTCGTGATCGTCGGCAATTCGGCCGCGCTCAAGGCGATGCTCGCCAATCTTGTCGGCAATGCCGTCAAATATGCGGCCGGCGGCGAAGTCAGCATCGTGGCCGATCCCGATCAGGTGCGCGTCGAAGTCCGTGACGAAGGGCCGGGCATGCCGCCAGAGGATATCGAACGCGCCTTCGAACCGTTCTTCCGTGGCGAGCGATCGCGCAACCGCGACACCGGCGGGATCGGACTCGGCCTGCCCAGCGCCCGCGCCGTGGCCCGTGCCCATGGCGGCGATCTGACGCTCAAAAGCCGCGAGCCGCGCGGTCTCTCCGCGATCGTTACGCTGCCACTATAGGGGCGCCGCGGCGGCTGCCCCCAAGGCACACGCGCGACCGGGCTTTGCATCGGCGCGCGTTCGCGGTAGCGCTAACAATGCTGAGGATTGACGCGAAGTCAGCCGCGCACGACAATTTTGGCGGGAGAGGGGCCGGCTATGGGGACCAAGGGGATCGACCGCCGCGCGCTGGTCAAGGCCGGAGCGATGCTGGCGGCGTCGGCGTGGCTGCCGATGGCGCGCGCGCAAGGCGTAGTCCGGCCCAGCAAGCGCATCAATGCGCTGCTCGCCGAAATGACCCTCGCCGAAAAGCTCGGCCAGATGAGCCAGATTCCCGGCGGCCGCCAGCGCGCGCTCAATTCGCGGCTCGATGCGGCGATGCTCGATCGCGTCCGCAAGGGCGAGATGGGCTCGTTCCTCCACGTCGCCGGTGCCGAGCCCCTGCGCGATCTCCAGCGCCTCGCCGTCACCGAAACCCGGCTCAAGATTCCGCTGCTGTTCGCGATGGACGTGATCCACGGCTACCACACCACCTTGCCGGTGCCGATCGCGCTGGCGTCGAGCTGGGATCCCAAGACCGCCGAGCGAGCCGCGCGCATCGCCGCCGAGGAGGCTTGGGCCGCCGGCCTCCACTGGACCTTCGCGCCGATGGTCGACATCACCCGTGACGCGCGCTGGGGACGGGTGGTCGAAGGAGCGGGCGAAGACCCCTATCTCGGCGCGCGCATGGCCGCGGCGCAGGTGCGCGGCTTCGAGCCCGATGGCACCGCCCGCCGCAATGGCATTCTCTCCTGCGCCAAGCACTTCATCGGCTATGGCGCGGCGATGGGCGGGCGCGACTATGACAGCGCCGATATTTCGGAGCGGACGCTCCACGAAGTCTATCTGCCGCCCTTCTTCGCCGCGGCGCAGGCCGGCGCGGGCAGCTTCATGGCGGCGTTCAACGATGTCGCGGGCGTGCCGATGACCGCCAATGCCGCATTGGTGAACGGCTTGCTGCGCGACCATTGGGATTATCAGGGCATCGTCGTCAGCGACTGGAACGCGATCCGCGAGCTGATCAACCACGGCACCGCCGCCACCCCGGCCGAGGCCGCCGCGCAGGCGTTGCGCGCGGGGATCGACATGGACATGGCGAGCGCGACCTATGCCGGTTATCTCGCCGAGGCCGTTGCCGCCGATCCCGCGCTGATGCCGCTGATCGACGCGGCGGTCCGCCGCATCCTGATGGCCAAGGAGCGGTTGGGGCTATTCAACGATCCCTACGCGTTCGGTGATGCCGATCAGGATAAGCTCTCGTCGGACCGCCGCCCCGCCCGCGATCTGGCACGCAAGTCGATCGTCCTGCTCCGCAACGAAGGCGCATTGCTGCCGCTCAGGCCGGGCGCGAAGCTGGCGCTGATCGGCGGGCTTGCCGACGACGCCTCGACCACCCTCGGCTCGTGGCGCGCGCGCGGGCTGGCGGAGAACGCGGTGACGCTGCGCGCGGCCATGCCCGGAGCGGTCTTTGCCGATGGCAAGGATATTCCCGCCGCCGTTGCCGCCGCGAAGCGCGCCGATATCGTCCTGCTCGCGATCGGCGAGGATTTCGATCTGTCGGGAGAGGCGCGCAGCCGCTCGGATATCGGCCTGCCGGGAAACCAGCCGGCCCTGGTCGAGGCGATCAAGGCTACCCGCAAGCCGATCGTGGCGGTGCTCATGAACGGCCGTCCGATGGCGCTGGAGTCCGCGCTCAGCGGCATCCCCGCCGTGCTCGAAACCTGGTTCCTCGGCATCGAAAGCGGCCCGGCCATCGCCGATATCCTCACCGGCAAGGTCTCGCCCGGCGGCCGTCTGCCGATGGGTATGCCGCGCGTCACCGGCCAGGCGCCGATGAGCTATGCCCACTTCCCCAGCGGCCGTCCCGCCAATCCCGATCTCGGCATCGACAGCGCCCGCTACCGCGATGTCGATATCGGCCCGCTGTTCCCGTTCGGGCACGGGCTCAGCTATGCGAAGTTCGATTATGGGCCGGTCGAGCTGAGCGGCCCGGTGTTGAGCCGGTCGGGAACTCGCATCACGGTCGCGGTCACCAATTCCGGCGCGGTCGAAGCCGATGAAGTCGTCCAGCTCTATATCCGCGCGCCGGTCGCAGCGGCGGCGCGGCCGGTCAAGGAATTGCGCGGTTTCGCCCGCGTGACGCTCGCGCCGGGCCAGAGCAAGCGCGTGACCTTCACCCTCCGTTCCGACCAGGTGGCGATCTGGTCCGAACAGGGCTGGGCGGTCGCGCGCGGCCGCGTCGAACTGATGCTCGGCAGTTCCTCGGACGATATCCGCGCGCGTGCCGAACTGACGGTGGCCGAAGCCTATGTCACCACGCCCCATGCCGCGCCCGCCGCCGCGATCGAGACACGCGTGAATATCGCATGATGGGCGAGCCCTGGACCACGCTGCTGATTGTCGCCGCCAGCATCGCCGCGGTGATCGTGCTGGTGCTGCGGGTCAAACTCCAGCCGTTCCTCGCCCTGCTGCTGGTCGCGCTGGTCACCGGTCTCGCCTTCGGCGCCGATCCGCAGGCGGTGATCGCCGCCGTCCGCAAGGGCACGGGCGAGGCGTTGGGCTTCGTCGCGGTGGTGATAGGCCTCGGCGCGATCCTCGGCGGGCTGCTGGAGGCGTCGGGCGGGGTCAACGCCATCGCCCACCGCCTGCTCGATGCGTTCGGCGAGCGCCGTATCCCCTGGGCGCTGACCGTGGTCGGCATCATCGTCGGCATTCCGCTCTTCTTCGACGTCGCGTTCATCATCCTCGCGCCATTGCTGACCACGCTGGCGGTGCGCGCGCAGCGCCGCATCACCTATTTCGCGATACCGCTGCTCGCCGGCCTGATGGTGATGCACGCGCTACTGCCGCCGCATCCGGGTCCGGTCGCGGTCGCCGAGCTGATCGGCACCGATTACGGCCTGCTCGCATTCTACGGCCTGGTCTGCGGCATCCCCGCCGCGATCCTCGCCGGTCCGGTCTTCGCCCGGTTCGCCCATTCGGCGCCCGGCTGGGGCGATCAGAGCCCGCCGCCGATGCTAGACCAGGGCGCGCCGCAGACCGCGCCGATCGGCTTCTGGCCAGCCTTGGTGGCGATGCTGGTGCCGCTCGCGCTGATCCTGCTCGCGGCGGTCGCGGGACAGTTCATGGCCGATGGCCCCGCCAAGGCCACGCTCCAGTTCATCGGCCATCCCTTCACCGCCTTGATCCTCGCCACTCTCTCGGTCACCGCCTGGCTGCGCTTCCGCGTCCATGCCCCGCTCGAGACGATCTCCAGCATCATGACCCGCGCGCTCGAGCCTGCCGGGCTGATGGTCCTCGTCGTCGGCGCCGGCGCCGCCTACAAGGAGGTGCTGATCGAAAGCGGCGCCGGACAACAGGTCACCGTGGCGGTCGCCTCGGCGCAGGTATCGGTGCTGGTGTTCGCCTTCCTGCTCGCCGCCTTCGTGCGGATCGCGCAAGGCTCGGCGACCGTCGCGATGGTCACTGCCGCCGGGCTCGCCGCGCCGCTGATCTCCGCCGCCGCGCTGTCGCCCAGCCGGATCGCGCTCGTGACCATCGCCATCGGCGCCGGCGCCTCGATCGCCAGCCATGTCAACGACACCGGCTTCTGGCTGGTGAAGCAATATCTGGGGCTCACCGAAGCCCAGACCTTCCGCAGCTGGACGCTTTGCGCCACCATCGCCGGTGCGACGGTCTTCGCGATGGCCGCATTGCTGTGGAATTTCGTGTGAGGGGAAATGGAATGATCCGAACGACACGCCGCACGGTCCTGGCCGGCATCGCCGCCACGCCCTTTCTGCCGGGCCTCGCGCGCGCGGAGGCGGTGGGCAGGATCACCCGGTTCGACGACGCCCTGGATGCGGTGATCGACGTCGCTTCCCCGATCGAGGTGCTCGGTACCGGCTATAAATGGGCCGAAGGGCCGGTATGGGTGAAGAAGGGCGGCTATCTGCTCTTCAACGATGTCCCTTCGAACGTCTGCTACCAATGGCGGAAGGGGAAGATCGCCAAATTCCTCGATCCCTCGGGTCTGACCGGGCCGATCCCGGCGGGCATCCGCGAGGCCGGGGCCAATGGCATGGTGGTCGATGCGCTCGGACGGTTGATCATCGCCGACAGCGGCACCCGCGCCATCGCCGCGATCGATCTCAAGACCAAAAGGAAGACGATCCTCGCCGACAAATCCGAGGGCAAGCGCTTCAACAGCTGCAACGATGTCGCGCTGCACAGCAACGGCACGATCTATTTCACCGATCCGCCTTATGGTCTCGCCGAAGGCGACAAGTCGCCGCTCAAGGAGATCGATTTCAACGGCGTCTACCGGCTCGATCCGCAGGGCAAGGTCAATCTGATCGACGCCGATCTCAGCCGCCCCAACGGTGTCGCTGTCTCCGCCGACCAGCAGATCCTCTATGTCGCGATGTCCGACGAGAAGCGCCCGCAGGTGCTTGCCTATCCGCTCGATGTCGAGGGCGGCGTTTCGGACTATCCCAAGGTCTTCTGCGATTTCAGCGCGGAATTGGACCAGAAGCTCCCCGGCCTGCCCGATGGCATCAAGGCCAGCCGCGGCGGCCATGTCTTCGCCACCGGCCCCGGCGGGGTCTATATCCTCGCCGCCGATGGCAGGAAGCTCGGCCTGATCTCGACCGGCAAGGCCATCGCCAATTGCTGCTTCGGCGAGGATGGCAAGACCCTGTTCCTCACCTCCAGCGATATGATCGCCAGGGTCCGGCTGAAGATATCGGGCTGGTGAGCCGCTTCTACCGTTCTCCTGCGAAAGCAGGAGCCCAGAGCCACAAACCGCATCGCTCGTGACCCCGGACCCCTGCTTTCGCGGGGCAACAAATCTGCTTCAACAGCGGTCGTGCCGATCCTAAAGCAAAGCATGGCCGAGCCCGAGGCGATTCCCGCAGCTACCGTGATCGTGATGCGCGAGGGCGCCGGCGCGCCCGAACTGCTTATGGTCGAGCGCGCCGCGGCGATGTCGTTCGCGGGCGGGGCCTTGGTGTTCCCCGGCGGTCGTGTCGATCCCGGCGACCATGCCCTCGCCGCCACCCTGCCGGGCGACCCCGACGATCTCGCCGCGCGCATCGCGGCGGTACGCGAAACGCTGGAGGAGGCGGGCGTCGCGGTCGGCATCGACATGCCCGGCGCCGTGATCCCCGATCTCGGACGGCGGCTCTATGCCGGCGAAACCCTCGGAGCTTTGCTGGCCGAAGCGGGCGGGGCGCTGCGCCTCGACGATCTCGTTCCCTTCGCGCGCTGGCTGCCCAACAATGTCCGCCACAAGGTGTTCGACACACGCTTCTATCTCGCCCGCGCGCCCGAAGACGCCGAGCCGGTGGTCGACGGCAACGAGAATGTCCGCGTCTTCTGGGCCAGCGCGCGCTCGATCCTCGATGCCGCCGATCGCGGCGAGACCAAGATCATCTTCCCGACCCGCCGCAATCTCGATCGGCTGGCGTTATTCGGCTCTTATGCCGATGCCGTCGCCGATGCCCGCGCGCATGAGATCCGCACCGTCACGCCGTGGATCGAGGAGCGGGAAGGGGCCCAGTTCCTCTGCATCCCCGACGATCTCGGCTATCCGATCACCGCCCAGCCTCTAGCCGACGCGAACCGCCTGTGACCGGCGTCAAACAGGCGATCATCGCGGTGCTGATCTTCACGCTCGTCGCCGGCGCGTTGCTGCTCGGCCTCGCGGTGTTGCGCGGGCGCCCGCAGGATTTGCCCTGGACTCGCCTCGATCTCGGCGCGCCGATCGGCATGTTCACCGGCCGCAAGCTCGCCGGCCTCACCGACAATTACGCCCGGTGCCGGGCGCTGCTCCGCGCCGCCGGCGTGCGCTACACGATGCTGCCCGCGGTCAAGGGCGACGGCCAATGCGGCTATTCGGACGGCATTCGTTTCGACGAGGGCGGATCGCAGCAGATCGACTATAGCCCCGCCAATCTCGGCACCTCATGCCCCGTCGCCGCCGCGCTGGCGGTATGGGAATGGAACGTCGTCCAGCCCGCCGCGCAGCGCCGCTTCGGCGCCCGAGTCACCCGTATCGAGCATCTCGGCAGTTATTCCTGCCGCCGTATCTATGGCCGCAGCGCCGGCGACTGGAGCGAGCACGCCACTGCCGACGCGCTGGATATCGCCGCCTTCCGCCTGTCGAACGGCGAGCGGATCAGCGTGCTCGAAGACTGGAAAAAGGGCGGCGAGAAAGCCGGCTTCCTGCGCGAGGTCCGCACCGGCGGCTGCAAGCTGTTCTCGACGGTGCTCTCGCCCGATTACAACGCGGCGCACCACGATCATCTGCACTTCGACCAGGCCGAGCGCGGCGAGATGGGATGGCGGGCGTGTAGGTGACCTAAATCCCTCCCCCTCCGGGTGAGGATTATCTCAGTTCGAAAGCGCCGTCCCGTCGACCTTTTCCACCCATTGCGGGAAGAATGCCGGCTGACGGTTCGACCAGCCCGAGGCGGTGGCCGCGGCTTCGCTGATCGACTGGAGCAGCTTGCGGCGCAGGTCCGGGTGGAGGTGCGGCAGGGCGGCGGCGGCGCAGAACGCCGCTGGCAGCCATGGACGAACCTCGGCCCCGATCAGCCGCTCATAGAGGAAGCGGAAGGCCGAGAAGGTGGTGATCCTGCCCTGGCCGAGATCGAACGCGGCGATGGTGACGAGCGGCGCCATGAACGGCTCGATCGAATCCAGATCGGCATCGTCGGGCATCAGAGCGCGGACTTCGTGAAGCCGGTCATAGATGCGGGCCTGGGCCCGGATGCTGGCGGCTTCGGTGCCGTCGCGCGACCAGCGCTCCAGCGCGTCGTCGCGCTCAAGGCCGATATCGAGGCTGCGGCGCACATAGCGCTGCGTCGCCGCGCTGAATCCGGCAAATTCTTTCATCTCGGCCAGCGTCATCGCGCCCTCGGCCGGTTTCATCTTCGCGCCCATGCTCTTCGACTCCCCGGTACTCAACCCTCCGAAAGCCGTTATGCCGCGTATTGGTTAACGAGCGGCTTAACCGACTTGTTCTCCCCGGTTCAGAATGGAGCCGGAAAGCGGGGACGGAGCAACATGGCTTGCGATGAGTTGAGTCCCGGCACACAAAAATGTCGCCAGGTGATGCGTTTGCGCAACTAAGTTAAAATCCGGATCGGTCCCGGAACGAGCCTCACCAGCTGTGCATCGTTCCGTCTTCGAGACGGTTTACCGGCAGATAGGCGCGCTTATATTCGTACTTCGCGGCCAGCGCCTCATCGATATCCACGCCCAGGCCCGGCGCGTCGCCCGGATGCATCAGCCCCGATTCGAAGCGGTATCCGTGGGGGAACACCGCGTCGGTCTCGGCCGAGTGGCGCATATATTCCTGGATGCCAAAATTGGGCACCGACAGGCCGAAATGCAGCGCCGCCGCCATCGTCACCGGCGACAGGTCGGTCGCGCCGTGGCAGCCGGTCTTGACCTGATAGAGATCGGCAAGTCCCGCGATCCGGCGCAGATGGGTGATGCCGCCGGCATGGACCACCGTCGCGCGGATATAGTCGATCAGCTGCTCTTCGATGAGTTGCTTGGCGTCCCAGATCGAATTGAAGATCTCGCCGACCGCCAGCGGCGTGGTGGTGTGCTGGCGGATCAGCCGGAACGCGGCCTGGTTCTCGGCCGGGGTCGTGTCCTCCAGCCAGAACAGTCGCCACGGCTCCAGATCCTTGCCCAGCCGCCCGGCCTCGATCGGGGTCAGCCGGTGATGCACGTCGTGCAGCAGATGCACGTCCCAGCCCAGCGCATCGCGCGCCTTCTCGAACAGCTTTGGCACGTGGCGCATATATTTGGCGGTCGACCAAACCGTCTCGTCGGGCAGCGAGCCCTTGGCCGGTTCGTAATAGAAGCGCTCGCCCGATACCCCATAGGTGGTGGCGATCCCCGGCACCCCCGATTGCAGCCGGACGGCCCTGTAGCCCTGCTCCAGATATTCGTGCGCACGCTCGATCGTCTCGTCGATGTCGGAGCCATTGGCATGGCCATAGACCATGCAGCCCTCGCGGCTGGCCCCGCCGAGCAATTGATAGACCGGCAGGCCGGCGACCTTGCCCTTGATGTCCCATAGCGCCATGTCGACCGCGGCGATCGCCGACATCGTCACCGGGCCGCGCCGCCAATAGGCGCCCTTGTAGAGATACTGCCAGATATCCTCGATGCGGTGCGCGTCGCGCCCGATCAGGCAGGGAATGACATGGTCGGTCAGATACGCGGCCACCGCAAGCTCGCGCCCGTTGAGCGTGGCGTCGCCAACGCCGTACACGCCTTCCTCGGTTTCGATCTTGAGCGTTACGAAGTTGCGGCCGGGACACGTCACGATGACGCGGGCGTTTGTGATGCGAGGCAAGGCGGTATTCCCGAAAGTGGCCTGACCAATATCCACTTGTCCCATGCCCCGTGTCAACCTACGAGATGTAAGACGATCGGGACTGCGATGAAGATTACCGGCAACAAGCTGTATCAGCGGGTGGCGGCGTCCGTCACCGAGGGGATCGAGGCGGGGCGCTGGGCGGTCGGCACGCGGCTTCCCGGGGAACGTGATCTGGCCGACGAGTACAAGGTCAGCCGCCCGACGATCCGTGAAGCGATGATCGCCCTGGAAATGCAGGGCTGGATCGAGGTGCGCCACGGCTCGGGCCTCTACGTCACCAGGCGCGATCATGGCGCCGGCCGGCGCGAGGACGCGCTCAATTTCGATGTCGGCGCCTTCGATCTTATCGAGGCGCGAATCCTGTTCGAAGGCGAGGCGGTGGCGCTCGCGGCGGTCTCGATCACCGACGAGCAACTCGCCGAGCTCGATGCGCTGCTCGAAGAAATGGCCGCGGACGATCCGAACGAGCCCATGGTGATCGATGCCGATCGCCGTTTCCACCTCGCCATCGCCAATGCCACCGGCAATGCCGCGATCCGTAGCGTCATCGAATATCTCTGGGAGTTGCGGGTCAAGTCGCCGCTCGCCGCCAACATGTTCGCCCGCGCCAGGCGTGGCGGCGTCACCCCGCGCGTCGATGAGCATCGCCCGATCCTCGCCGCGCTCAAGGCGCGCGATCCCAATGCCGCGCGCAACGCGATGCGTCTGCACCTGCGCGGGGTGGTCGATGATCTGCTCGAAGCCACCGAGCTGGAGGTGATGGAGCGCGCCCGCAACGAGCTCGATGCCCGGCGTGACAGCGTCTCGAAGCGGCTCGAGATCGGCTCGGTTTGACACCGATCTCACGGCGGACATGATTGGCCTTACCAATTTGAGGCCAGAGATTTGGCGCCAGAGATCTCGTCGCGGTGGTTGATTGATCCGATTGATCGCGTCCGCGCCGCGAACTGCCGCTACGGCAAGCGGGATTTCTCGGAAAGGCGCGGTTTTCTGGGGGTTTTCAGCGATTTTTGTGTCGCCTTTACGTTCACGTCAGGCTATGATGCGCCTCGTGACCACCGCCGCGCTCCCTTATGAGTTCCCGATCGACGTCGCGCAGGACGATATCGACTTCATGGGCCATGTGAACAACGCCTCCTATCTCAAATGGGTTCAGGAAGCGGTGATCAGCCATTGGCAGGCGCTGGCTCCGGTCGAGGCGGTCGCCCAGCATCTCTGGGTCGCGCTCAAGCACGAGATCACCTATCGCCGCCCGGCGTTCCTCGATGACGACGTCGTCGCGACGGTGCTGCTCGAAAAGGTCCATGGCGCGCGCGCCTTTTACGAGACGATCATCAAGCGCGGTGGCGAAGTCCTCGCCGAAGTGAAGTCGAGCTGGTGCTGCATCGACGCCGAGACGCTGCGCCCGGCGCGGCTCACCCAGCAGGTCATCGACAAGTTCTTCGTGCCGCGCGCGGCGGGCTGATATCCGTGGCCGCGTCGTCGGCCGGCACGGAAATCGACCGGATCGGCATGTGCGCGCGCATTTGGCGCTAGCCCCGTCCCGCCGGGGCCGCTAATCTGGATCAATCATCAGCGGAGTGCTTGGCATGGCTCACAAGTTCGAAATCTACAAGGACAAGGCGGGCGAGTTCCGCGTGCGCTTCAAATATAACAGCGAGATCATGTTCTCGACCGAGGGGTATTCGAGCAAGACGTCCGCCCAGAACGCCATCGAATCGATCAAGAAGAACGGTCCGGGCGCTCCGATCGAAGACATTAGCTGATCCACGCGCGCGGCTGCGGCCAGACCGTATTCGCGCTCATGGCCGATCGCCGCACAACGCGGCGACGGTTCGTTCGGTCAACCGCGCGCAATCCACGCCGGCGAAGCGCGCGGTGTCGTCCAGCGCCGCCCGGATATTCGGCCCCAGCGTTTCGCGTAGCCGGCGGCGCGCGCGCAGATAGCCGGGTTCTCACGCCTTTCGACAATATCGCGAGCAGCAGCCCCAGGCCCGTCGCGCCGAGCGCCGCATGCAGCAGCGACGGGCGCCATCGCGCTATCCGTCCTCGCAACACCGAACTGGCGAGCACCAGCCCACCGATCGCTCCCGCGCCAAAGGCGATCAAGGCATAGATCAACATATCGCATCCCCTCAAGAACCCCGCTGCCAGCCGCGGACGATGATTGGATGCCTTTTTCCGGACGAGGTTCCCGGCGTTACTGCGCCAGCGCGGCGTCGCTCGCGAGGGTGTCGGCGCGCTCATTGTCGGGATGGCCGGCATGGCCCTTCACCCACACCCATTCCACCCGGTGCGGCTTCGATGCCGCCAGCAGTTCCTGCCACAGATCGGCGTTCTTGACCGGCTTCTTGTCGGATGTCCGCCAACCATTCTTCAGCCAGCCGTGGATCCACTTGGTGAGCCCGTCCATCACATAGCGGCTGTCGGTCGAAAGCGTCACCCGGCACGGACGCTTCAACGCCTGCAAGCCGCGGATCGCCGCCATCAGCTCCATGCGGTTGTTGGTGGTATGCGGTTCGCCGCCCGAGAGTTCCTTCTCGGTCCCGCCCATCCGCAGCACCACGCCCCAGCCGCCGCGCCCGGGATTGCCCTTGCACGCGCCATCAGTGGCGATCTCGACATGCTGGAGCTCGGTCATGCGAACAGCGCCGCGCCGTGCGCCTGATAGAATTCGAGGCGGCGCAGATAGGCGAGGGGATCCTTGCGGGTCACCATCGCGTCGGCGGGGGTGTTGAGCCAATCCCATGCCCGGCTCAGCAGGAAGCGAAGCGCCGCGCCCTCGGCCAGCACCGGCAGCGCCGCGCGCTCGGCGTCGCTGAGCGGGAAGCTGGCGGTATAGCCCGCGATCAGCGCTTCGCCGATCGCCGCGTCATAGTCGCGCCCGGTGCCGTCGAACGCCCAGGCGCCGTGCATCACGGCGAGATCGTAGGCGCGGATATCGGTGCAGGCGAAATAAAAGTCGATCAGTCCGGTCACCGCGTCGCCGAGCATCAGCACATTGTCCGGGAAGAGATCGGCGTGCACCGCGCTCGTCGGCAGGTGTCGCGGCCAGCGCGCGACGATGTCCTCCAGCGCGCCGGACACGCGCGCGAATAGACCCGGCGCGATCCGGTCAAGACTCTCGCCGCAACGTTCGAGCAGCGGCCGCCAGCTATCGACGCCCATCGAATTGGCCCGGCCGAGGGTGAAATCGTCGAGCGCGGCATGCATCCGGCCCATCGCCGCCCCGGCCGAGATCGCCTGCGCCGCGGTCGGATGCGTCACGGACACGCCCGGCAGGAACTGGATCAAGCACGCCGGCCGCCCCTCCAGCGCATGGATTTCGGCGCCAGTGCGATCCTTGATCGCCGGCGGTACCGGCAGGCCCTTGGCCGCGAGGTGATCGAGCAGCGCCATGAAATAGGGCAAATCATCCGCCGCCACCCGCTTCTCGTACAGGGTCAGGATGAAGCGGGCCTTGGTCGTATCGACCAGGTAGTTGGAATTCTCGACGCCTTCGGCGATGCCCTTGGCCGAGACCAGTTCGCCGACATCGAATTTCGCGAGAAATGTGTTGAGGGCTTCCGCCGATACGTGCGTGTAGACTGCCATTGCGCCCCCAAACCGTCGTCATCCCGGGCTCGACCCGGGATCCCGCTTCTTCTTCCGCTGAAAAGGCAGCGGAACCCCCGGGTCAAGCCCGGGGTGACGAGAAAAACTTGAGCCGGCCGAACCGGTGGCTACGCCGCCTCCAGCCCGCGCGGCAGCTTGAAGACGACATTCTCCTCGATCGTCTCGACTTCGCGTTCGGTCACTTCGAAGCGCTCGGAGAGCTTGTCGATCAGCTCACGCACCAGCAATTCGGGCGCCGACGCTCCCGCGCTGATCCCCACGGTGCCGACCCCCGCCAGCCATTCCCAGTCGATATCCTCGGCGCGCGGGATCAGATAGGCGGTGGTGCCTTGCCGCTCGGCGACTTCGACCAGCCGCAGCGAATTCGACGAATTGGTCCCGCCGATCACGATCATCAGATCGACGCCGCTGGCGATCGCCTTCACCGCGCCCTGGCGGTTGGTGGTCGCATAGCAGATGTCGTTCGGCCCCGGCGCGAGGATCGCCGGAAAGCGTCGTTTGAGCACCGCCAGCGTCGCTGCGGTGTCGTCCACCGACAGAGTGGTCTGGGTCAGGAAGGCGAGGGTATCCGGATCCGCCACGGTCACCGCCTCGGCGTCCGCCGGCGTCTCGATCAGCGTCATCGCACCCTCGGGCACCTGTCCGAACGTGCCGATCACTTCGGGATGCCCGGCATGGCCGATGAACAATATATGCCGCCCCGCCGCCACCAGCCGCTCGGCCTGGCGATGGACCTTGGAGACCAGCGGGCAGGTGGCGTCGAGATATTCGAGACCCCGTTCGGCCGCCTTGGCGGGCACCGCCTTGGGCACGCCATGCGCCGAGAACACCACCGGCACGCCGTCCGGCACCTTGTCCAGTTCCTCGACGAATATCGCGCCCTTCGCCTTCAGGCTATCGACCACGAACTTGTTGTGGACGATCTCGTGGCGGACATAGACCGGCGCGCCATATTTCTCGATCGCCAGCTCGACGATGCGGATCGCGCGATCGACGCCGGCGCAGAAGCCGCGCGGCGCGGCGATCAGGACTTCGAGGACGGGTTTTAGCGGCTCAGGCATGTTGGACTCGGTTGGCGGCACCAGCCCGCTCCCCCGCCCGGCCTCCCAACGGCAGTGTATTCTACGGGAAGCCGGGCGGGGGAGCGGGCTGGTGCCGAAACGCCGCGTCAGCGGCACAAGGCCCCCCTACGCGATTGCTTGCGTGGACGAAAGGCGGTTCCTATGGTGCCCGCCGTTTCCGGGCCCGTGCCCGCAGTGTTTCGAAAGGTGCCCCCAACTTGGTTCGCAAGCTCGCAATCTCCGCCCTGATCCTGCTCGCCGCCGGCGGATGCAGCCGTACCGGCGAGATCACCGATGGCGGCATCACCGCGCTGCGCTCGGCCTGCCCGCGTGTCGGCGTGCCTGCCGGCACCGGCGACGTCACCCAGTTCAATCCGCCTTCCAGCCGCGAGGCTTCGGCGATCGACGTCACCGCGACGCTCACCAACGTCACCTCGACCTGCGACGAAGCGGGCGAGCAGATCGTCACCACGATCAATTTCGAGGTGCTCGGCAGCCGCCGCGACGCCGGCGCGGCGCGCGACGTCAGCCTGCCTTATTTTGTGACGGTCGTACGCGGCGGCACCGCCGTGATCGCGAAGAGCATCAACCGCGTGACGCTCCACTTCGAAGCCGGCCAGACCCGCGCCAGCACCAAGGGCCAGGCGACCACCCGCGTCGATCACGCCGCCGCGACGCTCCCCGAGGATGTCCGCCGCCGTCTGACCGAAAAGCGCAAGGCCGGCGAGGAAGCCGCCGCGATGGATCCGCTCGCCGATCCCGCCGTCCGTCAGGCCGTGCTGTCCGCGACCTTCGAGGCGCTGGTCGGCTTCCAGCTGACCGAGGACCAGCTCAAGTACAACATGACGCGCTGAATCGATCCTCCCCGGCACGGGGAGGGTGTGCGGGCGAGATTGTGTCCGGGGGACACAATCTCGCCCGCACACGCCCGAAGGGCGTGGTCGAGGGGGAGCGCCGCAAGCGTTGCGTTGCGTTGAGCACCCCCTCCGTCAGCCCCGGAACAAGTCCGGGCCTGCCACCTCCCCGTGCCGGGGAGGATTGAATGGGCGATTGACTCGAATCACCGCGCCAGCCAAGGCTCCGCTTCGTCGATAGGCACGCGCGGGAGAGTGTGAGGCATCCAGCCTCACCGCCGAAGGAGCAACCGCCCCGGAATCTCTCAGGCACCAGGGACCGCGCGGGCACGACACTCTGGAAAGCGCTTCCCCGAAAGGGGCGGCCACCGAAGGGGTAAGCTCCGCGCAAGCCGGAGCGAAAGCTCTCAGGTTCCCGTGACAGAGGGGGCGATGGACATGCGCGTGAGCGGTCACGCCGGTTCGTCGTTCTATTCTGCCGCCGGAGCGATGTGATGAGCCAGCAAGTCCAGGATCAGTTACTCAGCGGCGATCCCGAAGGCGGGGAGGGCGAGCCCGCCCTCGCGCTGCTGGCGCTCGACGCATGGCACCGCGCCCATGGCGGCCGGATGGTTCCGTTCGCCGGCTATGAGATGCCGGTCCAGTATGAAGGCATCATGGCCGAGCATCTCTGGACGCGTGAGAGCGCCGGGCTGTTCGACGTGTCGCATATGGGCCAGCTGATCTTCTCCGGTCCCGGCGTCGAAGCCGCACTCGAAGCGCTGATGCCGGCAGACATCGCCGCGGCCAGGCCCGGCAACCCGGTCTATTCGCTGCTGCTCGCCGAAAATGGCGGGATCCTCGATGATCTGATGTTCACCCGGCGCGACGACGGCTCGATCTACATGGTCGTTAACGGCGCCTGCAAATGGGACGATATCGCCCATTTCCGCGAGCATCTGCCTGACGAGATCGAGACCAACTATCTCGAGGATCAGGCGCTGCTGGCGCTGCAGGGCCCGAAGGCGGTCGATGCCCTGTCGCGCCTGATCCCCGGCGTCGAGGCGTTGGTCTTCATGCAGGGCGGCTTGTTCCAGTGGCAGGGCCATGAGCTGTGGATCAGCCGCTCGGGCTATACCGGCGAGGACGGCTTCGAAATCTCCGTCCCCGCCGCCGCTGTCGAAGCGCTCGCCGATGCGCTCACCGCGCAGGACGAGGTCAAGCCGATCGGCCTCGGTGCCCGCGATTCGCTGCGTCTGGAGGCCGATCTCCCGCTCTACGGCCACGATCTCGATACCGAGACCACCCCGGTTTCCGCCGCGCTCGGCTTCGCGCTCAAGAAGCGCCGCCGCGAGGAAGGCGGCTTCCCCGGTTACGAACGCATCATGGCCGAGCGCGAGACCGGCCCGATACTCAAGCGCGTCGGGCTCGTCATCGACGGCCGCCAGCCGGTCCGCGAAGGCGCCGCGGTGGTCGACGCCGACGGCACCGAAGTCGGCCGCGTCACCTCGGGCGGCTTCGCGCCTACCGCGCAGAAGCCGATCGCCATGGCCTATGTCCCCGCCGCCCTGTCAGCGGTCGGCAGCAGGATCACCCTTGCCCAGCGCGGCAAGATCCACACCGCGGAGGTCGTGCAAATGCCCTTCGTCCCCCATCGCTATGTCAGAAAGGGAGCCTGACACATGAGCCGCTATTACACCGAAGATCATGAATGGGTCGAAGTCGATGGCGACATCGGCACCGTCGGCATCAGCGAATACGCGCAGAGCCAGCTCGGCGACATCGTCTTCGTCGAGACGCCGGACGAGGGCAAGGAAGTCTCCAAGGGCGACGACGTCGCCGTGGTCGAGAGTGTCAAGGCCGCGTCGGATGTCTATTCGCCGGTCTCGGGCACAGTGTTGGAGGGCAACGCCGCCCTCGCCGACACCCCCGAACTGGTCAACGAAGACCCCGAAGGCGATGGCTGGTTCTTCAAGATCACGCTGAGCGACCCGAGCGAGGTCGAAGGGCTGATGAACGACAGCGCCTATGCCGAGTTCGTGAGCAAGCTGTGACCTAACTCCCCCTCCCTTCCAAGGGAGGGGGTCGGGGGGTGGGTGCCCTCCACAAGCGATAGTCCCGGGGGCGCACACCCACCCCCAGCCCCTCCCTTGGAAGGGAGGGGGGAGAATGTGATGCGCTATCTGCCTCTTACCCCTTCCGACCGCCAGGAAATGCTCGGCGTCATCGGTGCCAAGTCGATCGATGACCTCTTCGCCGACGTGCCGCAAGCCGCCCGGCTCGACGGCCCGATCCCCGGCCTGCCGCTCCACGCCAGCGAGCTCGCGGTCGAGCGCCACATGTCGGCGCTCGCCAGGAAGAACCTCGCCGCCGGCGACGGGCCGTTCTTCCTCGGCTGCGGGGCGTACAAGCATCACGTGCCGGCGTCGGTCGATCATCTGATCCAGCGCGGCGAGTTCCTCACCGCCTACACGCCCTACCAGCCCGAAATCGCGCAGGGCACGCTGCAGATGATGTTCGAGTTCCAGTCGCAGGTCGCGCGCCTGCTCGGCTGCGACGTCGCCAACGCATCGATGTACGACGGCTCGACCGCGTGCTGGGAAGCCATCGTCATGGCCCGCCGCGTCACCCGCCGCGGCAAGGCGATCCTGTCGGGCGGGCTCCACCCGCATTACGTCTCGGTCGCCAACACCATGGCCAAATTCACCGGCGATCAGCTTGTGACCAGCGTCCCGACCCTGACCCCGAACCCCGACACCGACGATCTCATCGCCCAGATCGACGACGACACCAGCTGCGTCGTCGTCCAATACCCCGACATCCTCGGCCGCATCGCCGATATGTCGAAGCTCGCCGACGCCTGCCACGCGAAGAAGGCGCTGCTCGTCGCCGTCGTCACGGAGCCGGTTGCGCTGGGTGCGATCAAGTCGCCCGGCGAGATGGGCGCGGACATCGTCGTCGGCGAGGGCCAATCGATCGGCGTCGGCCTCCAGTTCGGCGGGCCCTATGTCGGCATGTTCGCCTGCTCGGAAAAGCTGGTCCGCCAGATGCCGGGCCGCCTGTGCGGCGAGACCGTCGATGCCGAGGGCAAGCGCGGCTTCGTCCTCACGCTCTCCACCCGCGAGCAGCATATCCGCCGCGAAAAGGCGACCTCGAACATCTGCACCAGCTCGGTGCTGTGCGCGCTCGCCTGGTCGATCCATATGACCCTGCTCGGCGAAAAGGGCCTGCGCCAGCTCGCCCAGATCAACCATGCCGCCGCCTCCGCCGCCGCCGATGTGCTGGCGAGCGTTCCCGGCGTCGAACTGATCACCCCGGCCTTCTTCAACGAGTTCACCCTGAAGCTCTCCAAGGAAGCCCGCCCGGTCGTCCGCGATCTCGCGGCGCAAGGCATCCTCGCCGGCGTCTCGCTCGGCCGCCTCTACCCCGGCGAAGCGAGCTTGCAGAATGGCCTCGTCGTCGCCGTCACCGAAACCACCACCAAGGAGGACGTCGAGACCTTTGCCTCCGCGCTCCGGGAGGCACTGGCATGAGCACGATCAACCAGAGCGGCTGGCGCCCCACCACCCCCGAGGCCGGCGGCAGCGACGCCGCCACCTTCACCGGCAACCGAGCGCTGATGCTCGACGAGCCGCTGATCTTCGAGATCGGCTCGATCAGCACCACCGGCGTCGATTTCGCCGAAGCGCCCGCGGGCAAGTCGCGCCTCGCCGGTCTTGAGCGCCACCGCGACATCGGTCTCCCCGGCCTGTCCGAGCCCGAGACGGTGCGCCATTACACCCGCCTCAGCCGCCAGAACTACGCCATCGATCTCGGCCTGTTTCCGCTCGGCAGCTGCACGATGAAGCACAATCCGCGCCTCAACGAGCGGATGGCGCGGCTGCCCGGCTTCGCCGATCTCCACCCGCTGACCCCGGTCGATTGCGCGCAGGGCGCGTTCGAAGTCATCGACCAGCTCGCCCACTGGCTGATCACGCTCACCGGCATGCACAGCGTCGCGATGAGCCCCAAGGCCGGCGCGCATGGCGAGCTGTGCGGCGTCCTCGCCATCCGCGCCGCGCTCGATGCGCGCGGCGAGCAGGCCCGCAAGATCCTGCTGGTTCCGATCTCGGCGCACGGCACCAACCCCGCCACCGCCGCCTTTGCCGGCTTCACCGTCGAGGACATCCCCGCCACCGATGACGGCCGCGTCGATCTCGCCGCGCTCAAGGCCCGCCTGGGCCCGGACATCGCCGGGGTGATGATCACCAACCCCAACACCTGCGGCCTGTTCGAGCGCGACATGAAGGCGATCTCGGATGCGGTCCATGCGGCCGGCGGCTATGTCTATTGCGACGGCGCCAATTTCAACGCCATCGTCGGCCGCGTCCGCCCCGGCGATCTCGGCATCGACGCGATGCACATCAACCTCCACAAGACCTTCTCGACCCCGCATGGCGGCGGTGGCCCCGGCTCGGGCCCGGTGGTGCTTTCCGAAGCGCTCACGCCCTATGCGCCGTTGCCCTTCGTCGAGCGCGACGGCGATCATTTCCGCCTCGTCGAGGAGGAAACCGCCGGCGAGCACCATGCTGGCACCTTCGGCCGCATGACCGCCTTCCACGGCCAGATGGGCATGTTCACGCGAGCCCTGACGTACATTCTGTCCCACGGCGCCGACGGTCTCCGCCAGGTCGCCGAGGATTCGGTGCTCAACGCCAATTACATCCTGCGCAGCATGGAAGACGTGCTCGACGCGCCCTTCGCCAAGAGCGGACCGTGCATGCACGAAGCGATCTTCAGCGATAAGGGCCTGCCCGAGGGCTTCTCGACCATCGACATCGCCAAGGGGCTGATCGACGAGGGTTTCCACCCGATGACGGTCTATTTCCCGCTCGTCGTCCACGGCGCGATGCTGGTCGAGCCGACCGAGACCGAGAGCAAGGCCACGCTCGATCAGTTCATAGGAGCCTTCCGTTCCGTGGCCGAACGCGCTAAGGGCGGCGACCCCGCGATCCGCACCGCGCCGCATTTCGCGCCGCGCCGCCGTCTCGATGAGACGCTGGCCGCGCGCAAGCCGGTGCTGGCGTGGAAGGAGCCCGTCGGGGCGCAGGCGGCGGAATGACCGCTCAGGAGTTATGATCGAAGAATGACTTACAACGATACGTTCCGTGACCGCGCCGGCCGCTCGGCGGACGCCAAGAAGGCGCTGCTTGAGAAGATGAAGGCCGCGCCCAAGCTCAGCGAGGCCGAACTCGCCGAGCGCCGCGCCGCGCGCGAGAAGAAGGAAGCCGAAGAGGCCGAGAAGCGCGCCGCCAAAAAGGCCGCGGCGGAAAAGGCCAAGGCCGACAAGCTCGCCGAGGAAGCCGCCGCCAAGGCCGCTGCCGAGGAAGCCGCGCGCGAAGCGAAGGAAAAGATCGCCCGCTCGTTCATGCTCCCCACCGCCGAAGAGCAGAAGGCCAAGCGCGACGCCCGCTACGCTGCGCGCAAGGCGCGAAAGTAATTCAATCCTCCCCCGGAGGGGGAGGGGGACCGCCGCGAAGCGGTGGTGGAGGGGGAGTGCCGCAAGCGCTGCGCCCTCTAATGACGCGCAGAGATAGCCAAGACCCTCCCTGTGTCACCCCGGACTTGTTCCGGGGTCCACTGTGCCGATCGCGTTGAGCCAGAGCCTCTTGCTTCTCGCTAAGCCGCTTGGTGGACCCCGGAACAAGTCGGTGCTTATCCCGCTCGAGCATGTGCGGTTCCCCGGCGAAGGCCGGGGCCCAGTTGGCGGACAGATATTGACGGGCGCAGCGCTTCGTTACGGCGACCTCTCCACCTGGGCCCCGGCCTTCGCCGGGGAACCACAGGAGACACATGCTCGAATGGGATAAGTACCGAACAAGTCCGGGGTGACAATTATGGTTTGGAGGCGGCTAAATCCACCGCCGAACCTGCGCCTTGTAATCCAGATACCGCGCGCCAAACCGGCTCGTCAGATATCCCTCCTCCGGCTCGATCACTTCCTTCTGGATCACGAACAGCAGCGGCAGCAACAGGCACAATTGCGTCCCGCTGTCGTTGAGCATGGTGATGCCGAGATAGACCAGCGCCATTCCCAGATACATCGGGTTGCGCGACCATTTATAGACGCCCTCGACGATCAGGTTGCTGTCCGATTTCCACGGCCGCGAATCGGTCTTGAAGCGCAGGAACAGCCCCTGCGCGGTCAGGATGATCGCCGCGCCCAGCACCAGCGCGATCATCCCGAAGGTGTGGAGCGTGCGGTACGGGATCACCGGGATCGCCGGATAGCCGATCCAGCCTTCGAGCGCCCAGCCGGCCAGCAAGGTGCCGATAAAGGCGAGCGGCGGCGGGAATTTGATCCGGGGGCTGTCGGCATCTGGTGTCAGCATGGATGCCTGATGAACGCGAACGTGCGGAATCGCAACGGCTTGCCATTCGTGGCCGAACCGTAATGATGCGCACATGCACACCGCGTCTCCCCAAGGCTGGCTGCAATATGCCATCCCCGCCGTCATCATCGCCGTGGTCCTGTTCTTCCGCTTGCGGAGCATGAGCCGCGAGCGGCCCTTGAAGGTCGAGCGGCTATGGATCGTGCCCGCGCTCTATCTCGTCATCGCCGGCATCACTTTCTGGAACATGCCGCCGCACGGGATGGTCTGGGGCTATTGCGGCGCGGCTTTGCTCGCCGGCGCGGCGATCGGCTGGCAGCGCGGCAAGCTGATGCGGATCGCGGTCGATCCCGAAACCCACGAACTGAGCCAGAAGGCGTCACCCTGGGCGATGCTCCTGCTCCTCGGCCTGATCGTGATCCGCTCGGTCGCGCGCAACGCCGATGCGCTCGGCGTCCCCGGTGTCCATGTCGATGTGATGATGATGACCGACGTGCTGATCGCGTTCGCTTTGGGCCTGCTCACCGCGACCCGCGTCGAGATGTACTTGCGCGCCCGCCGCCTGCTGGCCGAAGCCCGGGCGGCATGAAGCGCCATGCCCCGGCGACGGCGCGCAATCGGGAGCCGATCGCGGCGGTGCTGTCCGAGGTGTTGCCCACCGAAGGGCTTGTGCTGGAGGTCGCCAGCGGCTCGGGCGAGCATTGCGCCTATTTCGCCAAACGCTTCCCGGCGCTGGCATGGCAGCCCAGCGACCCCGATCCGGACGCACTCGCCTCGATCGCCGAATGGACCGAAGGTCAGGAAAATGTCGGCCGGCCGCTGATGCTCGATGCCGCCGGTGCGTGGCCCGGCATCCTTGCCGATGCGATCCTCTGCATCAACATGGTCCATATCAGCCCCTGGGCGGCGACGCTCGGCCTGCTTGACGGCGCGGCGGCGCTGCTTCCGCCCGGTGCCCCGCTGATCCTCTACGGTCCCTATCGCCAGCACGGCGTCGAGACCGCGCCCTCGAACGAGCAGTTCGAGCTGTGGCTCAAGGACAAGTCCCCGGAATACGGCCTCCGCCATGTCGAGGACGTCACCCGCGAAGCCTCGGCGCGCCAGTTCACCCTCGAACGTATCGAGCCGATGCCCGCCAACAACCTCATATTGGTGTACCGCCATGACGCCTGAGATCATCAAACGCGTGGACAGCTTCACCGACGCCGCCTTCGCCTTCGCGGTCAGCCTGATGGTCGTCGGCGCCGGCGGATCGGCTGCCGATTCGGCGACGCTCGAAAGCGCGGTCGCGGCGATCCCCAGCTTCGCGATCGGCTTCGCGATCATCACCCTGTTCTGGTTCAGCCATCTCCGGTGGCGCGTACTGCGCGGGGTTGGCGACGCGCGCTCGCTGCTGCTGACGCTGCTGCTGATATTCATGGTGCTGGTCTACATCGTCCCGCTACGCGCGATGGCGGTATCGTTCGCGGCGTTCCTCGGCGGGCAGGGCGACTCCTATCGCGGCAGCCTGGCCCAGCTCTTCACCGTCTACGGCATGGGCTTCACCGCGATGTCGGTGATCACCGTGCTCTTGTTCCGCGATGCGCTGCGCAATCCCGAACTCACGCCCGACAAGCGGCGCGAGGCGGCCGGGCAATCTTGGATCTGGGCGATCCTGGCGGTCACCGGCACGCTGTCGGCGATCCTGGCGATGATCCCCGGCGTCGGCATCTTCGCGCCGTTCCTCTACGCGACCCTGCCGGTCACCATCGGCCTGTTCGCATGGCGCTGGCAGTGGGAGGTCTGAGCGGCTTGCCCAAGAACCTTGCAATGTAGGATTTCACCTGCTTGGCCCATGCGGCCGGCTCTGCCGTCCGCTCTTTGAAATCGTCTGTCCCGACCCCGCATGGTCACTGCGGCCATTGGGACCATTCGCGAATGTTTAGTCTCCCAAAGCACTAAACTTCCTCAACATTCGCACCGGCTCACAGCCCCGGTTCGACGATCTTCTCCTGGTGCCGCACCCGCTCGCGCCAGACGATATAGAGCCCGCTGGCGAAGATCACCGGCGCGCCGATCCAGGTGTGGCGGGTCGGCAGAACCCCGAACAGCAGCCAGCCATAGAGCGTCGCCCAGATCAGGCTCGAATAGTCCATCGGCACCACGCTCGCGACCGGGGCGAAGCGCAGCGATCCGGTCAGCGCCAGCTGCCCGACGCCGCCGATCAGCCCGATCCCGATCAATATCGCCCAGGTCGTCAGGTCATGCGCCTGCCATTGGAAGGCATAGGGCACCGCCAGCACCGGCACCGACAGCGCCGAGAACCAGAACACCGTCGTCCCCGTGCTCTCGGTCTTGCCGATCTGGCGCAGCAGGATCGCGACGATCGCCACGAACAGTGCCGCGAGCAGGCCCACCACCGCACCATACAGCGGAAAATGCCCGCTCCCCGGCTGGGCGACGATCAATACCCCGGCGAACCCGGCGATCACCGCGCCCCAGCGATGCCAGCCGGTCTGCTCCCGCAGCACCAGCGCGCCCAGGATCGTCGCGAAGATCGGCACCGTGAATTGCAGCGTCGTCGCCTCGGCCAGCGGCAGCAGCAGCACCGCGCCGAAGGTGAAGACCATCCCGGTCAGCCCCACCGCCGCGCGGCCGACATGCGCCCCGAAGCGCTGGGTCCTGACCGATCCCAGCCCAGGCCCGGCGGCGATCCACGCCACGACCAGCGGCACCGCCCAGAATTGCCGGTGAAACATCGTCTCGATCAGCCCGGCGCCGCGCGCCTCGGCGAGCTTGACCAGCGCCGACATGGCGGAGAGGCACGCGATCGCGAAGAGCCTGAGGGCCAGCCCCTTGAAGATCCGGTCGCCTTCCATCGCCGCGATCCCTTGCGGCACGGTGGACCCCGGGACAAGTCCCCGCTAATCGCGCTTCCATGATCAAGCACGCTCTCCCCGTCACCCGCGAAGCGGATTTCAACGCCTGGTATCAGGCCGTCATCTCGGAGGCCGATCTTGCCGAAGAGAGCGGCGTCCGCGGCTGCATGGTCATCCGGCCATGGGGATACGGCATCTGGGAACGCATCCAGCGCCTGCTCGACGATCGCATCAAGGCGACCGGCCATGAGAATTGCTATTTCCCGCTGTTCATCCCCTTGAGCTATTTCGAGAAGGAAGCCGATCACGTCGAGGGCTTCGCCAAGGAGATGGCGGTCGTCACCCATCATCGCCTGATCTCGGACGGCAAGGGCGGGCTGATGCCCGATCCCGCCGCCAAGCTGGAGGAGCCGCTGATCGTCCGCCCGACCTCGGAGACGGTGATCGGCGCCGCCTTCAGCCGCTGGGTCCAGTCGTGGCGCGATCTGCCGGTGCTGATCAACCAATGGGCCAATGTCGTCCGCTGGGAGATGCGCACCCGCATGTTCCTGCGCACCAGCGAGTTCCTCTGGCAGGAGGGCCATACCGCCCATGCCAGCGAGGCCGAGGCGCGCGAAGAGACGCTCAAGATGCTGGAAGTCTATCGCAGCTTCGCCGAGGATTGCCTGGCGATGCCCGTCGTCGCCGGCGAAAAGCCCGAGAATGAGCGCTTTCCCGGCGCCGTCGCGACCTATTCGATCGAAGCGATGATGCAGGACGGCAAGGCGCTCCAGGCGGGCACCAGCCACTTCCTCGGCACCACTTTCTCGTCGGCGCAGGACATCAAGTTCCAGAATTCGGCCGGCGAACTCGAACTCGCCCAGACGACGAGCTGGGGCGTCTCGACCCGCATGATCGGTGGCGTGATCATGGTCCATGGCGATGATGACGGCCTGCGCGTCCCGCCGCGCATCGCGCCGTGGCAGATCGTCATCGTGCCGATGCTGCGCGACAATGACGAGGACGCCGCGCTGGTGGAGTATTGCAAGGGTCTCCAGGCCGATCTCGCCAAGCTTTCGGCCCTTGGCGAGCCGGTCCGCGCCTTGCTCGATCTCAAGTTCGGCAAGGCCGCGGCCAAGCGCTGGAGCTGGGTCAAGAAGGGCGCGCCGGTCATCATCGAGGTCGGCGGGCGCGACATGGCCGGCGGCAACGTCTCGGTGATCCGCCGCGATCGGCTGTATCGCGAGGACGGCAAGCTCGACAGCGCGGTGGTGGGCAAGGACGAGTTCGCAGCCCAGGCGGCGACGATGCTGGAGGAAATCCAGTCGGGGCTCCACAGCGAAGCCCGCGCCCGGATGGACGCGAACATCACCCGCGACGTCCCGGACTTCGCGGCGATGGAGGCGCATTTCGGCAAGGGCGGCAAACCCGGCTGGCTCGAAATCGAATGGAGCAAGCCCAGTGGCGCTGACCTCGACAAGGTCGTCGAACGCCTGAAGGCGCTCAAGCTGACGCTTCGCAACGTAGCCCAGGATGCTTTGCCCGCCACCGGCGCCTGCATCTTCACCGGCGCACCCGCGGTCGAGCGGGTGCTGGTCGGACGCGCCTATTGAGCACGCGCCCGCTCTTCGCGAGCCTGCTCTATCAGGCTTCGCTCGGCGATGACGGTCTGGTCGCCGAACTGGAGCAGTCGTGCCTCCAGCTCGCCGAGGACGACATGGCCGGCAAGCGCTGGGCGAAGGAACATGGCTATAAGGGCTATACCAGCTACGCTTCGCTGGGCGATCTGCCGATCCGCGATCCGGCCTTCGCCGATCTCAAGCGCCTGCTCGACAAGCATGTTGCCCGGTTCGCCAAGGACGCCGCGTTCGACCTGCAGGGCAGGAAGCTCAAGCTCGACAGTCTGTGGGTCAATGTCCTGAACGGCGGCGGCGGCCATTCGGGCCATATCCACCCGCACAGCGTCGTCTCCGGCACGCTCTATGTCGCGTTGCCCGCAGGTTCGCGCGGCCTTCGTCTCGAAGATCCGCGCCTGGCGATGATGATGGCCGCGCCGACCCGCACCGAAGACGCGCCGGAGATGCTGCGCAGCTTCGTCGAGGTCACGCCCGAGGCCGGCACCGTACTGCTATGGGAAAGCTGGCTTCGCCACGAGGTTCCCGCTGGAACCGGTAGCGCCAAACGGATCAGCGTCAGCTTCAACTATCGCTGGTAAGGCTTTCCCGCCCGGTGTCGCGGCGATGCCAGATATAGAGGAAAGCGGCGGCGACGATCAGGCAGATCAGCATGATGAGCAGGCGATTGATATCCATGTGCGTCTCCTTGGTAGCGCCACCCCACCCGCGGGTGAGGATCGTGCCAAGGCGTTAACGAGAGGTTTCCGCCAGCACCTTCTCCACCCGCTCGGCCAGCCCCGGCGTCGCGTGCAGCCCGATCTTGCTCCGCCGCCAAAGCACATCCTCCGCCGTCCGCGCCCATTCATGGTCGCGCATCCAGCGCACCTCGATCTCGGTCAGCCCGCCGCCCAGGTCCGTGCCCATGCCAGCCTCGTCGGTCACCTCGTGCAGCATGTCGTCGAGGCAGCGCCCATAGGCATGCGCCATCCGCCGCGCGCGATACTCGCCGAGGAACGGCCAGCGTGCGCGGACCTTGGCCAGATACTGGTCGAAGCTGGCGATCGCGCCGCCGGGGAACATCCGCGCGCGAGTCTTGTGTCGCGCATCCACGCCCAATAGCGGCCCGATCTTGTCCAATGCCTCCTCGGCCAGCGCCCGTGCCGTGGTGATCTTGCCGCCGAACACCGACAGCAGAGGCGGGCCGTCCGCATCGACCTCCAGCACATAATCGCGCGTCACATTCTGCGCGCTGGCCTCGCCGTCATCGTGGAGCGGGCGCACCCCCGACCAGGTCGTCACCACATCGGCGGCGGTCACCTGGCGAGTGAAATAGCGGTTCACCGCCTCGCAGAGGTAACGGATTTCCTCGTCCGAGCAGACCGCGTCCTCGGGACGCTCGACGGGAATGTCGGTGGTGCCGATCTCGGTGAAGCCGCCCTCATAGGGAATGGCGAACACGATCCGCCGGTCTGGCTGCTGGAGGATATAGGCATGCTCGCCCTCGAACAGCCGCGGCACCACGATGTGGCTGCCCTTGACCAGCCGCACGCGCGAACTGGTGGTAATGCGCAGCCGGTCGAGCAACCGCGCCACCCATGGCCCGGCGGCATTGACCAGCATCCGCGCCGCGACGCTGCGCCCGTCCGAAAGCTCCGCCCGCCAGCCATTGCCCGCGCGCTCCGCCGATACCAGTTCGGTCCGCGTCGCGATCTCCGCGCCGTTTCCCGCCGCGTCGAGCGCATTGGCCAGCGTCAGCCGCGCATCGTCCACCCATGCGTCCGAATAGACGAAGCCTTTGTGATCGCCCTCGAGCGGATCGGTGAACGCCCGGTCGCGGGCATGCAGTCCCCGCGAGCGCGGCAGCGAGGATTTGCCCGCCAGCGCATCGTAGAGAAACAGTCCGACGCGAACCATCCACCACGGCCGCACCGAATGGGCGTGCGGCAGCACGAAGGTCATCGGCCGAATCAGATGCGGTGCGGCGCAGAGCAACCGTTCGCGCTCGTGCAGCGCCTCGCGGACCAGCCGGAATTCGTATGTTTCCAGATAGCGCAGCCCGCCATGGATCAGCTTGGTCGATGCCGAGCTGGTGTGGCTGGCCAGATCGTCCTTCTCGACCAGCAGCACCTTCAGCCCATGCAGGCTGGCCTCGCGGGCGATCGCGCAGCCGTTGATCCCGCCGCCGACGATCAGCAGGTCAAAATGCTGTCCTACAGAGGAGGAAGCTGTCAGGGTCACCAAAGCTCTTTGAACCGTCGCGGGCTTTTGGGGAAGCGCCTGAAATAATCGATCAAGAGTAGGAAATTAAACTGCCGAACCACCGTGAAAAGCGTGAAGCTGACGTGCCGGCAATTGGAATCCGCGCCGCGACTCATTACCTCGGTTGCCAATGAAAAAACAAAACACACGAAACGGCCTGCCCACGCGGCAGCAAATTCTCGATTTTATTTCCACTTCCTCCACCCCCGCCGGCAAACGCGAGATCGCCAAGGCGTTCGGTCTGCACGCGCAGGACAAGATCGCGCTCAAGGCGCTTCTGAAAGACATGAGCGATGAGGGGCTGATCGATACCGCCCCCGGCCGCGCCTTCCACAAGATGGGCGGCGTGCCCAAGGTTACCGTGCTGCGGGTCACCGACGTCACCGGCGATACCGTCTGGGCGCAGCCCGAGCAATGGCAGGCGGAGGGAATTCCGGTGCCGCGCCTCCGCGTTCGCGAGCGCGGCAGGAAGGGCGCATTGGGCGTTGGCGACCGCATCCTTGCCCGCACCGAAGAGGCCGGCAATGGCTGGATCGCTCATCCGATGAAGAAGCTCGCGCGCGGCGAGGAGCAGATGCTCGGCGTCGTCCATGAAGAGGGCGGGCGACTCTATCTTCAGGGCATCGACAAGAAGGATCGCAACAGCCTGCCGATCTCGGATCGGGGCGAGGCGATGCCCGGTGATCTCGTGCTCGCGGAAAAGGCCGGTCGTCCGCCGCGCATCTTCGCGCGGGTCACCGAAATCCTCGGCGATCCCTTCGCCCCGCGCAGCTTCTCGCTGATCGCGATCCACAAGCATGGCATTCCCAATGTCTTCTCCGACGATCTGCTCGCCGAGGCCGAGCGCGTCTCGAAGCAGCAACTGGGAAAGCGAGAAGACCTGCGCCACCTGCCGATCGTCGCGATCGACCCGGCCGACGCTCGCGACCATGACGACGCCGTCTGGGCCGCGCCCGACGACGATCCCAAGAATGAGGGCGGCTGGAAGGCCGTTGTCGCCATCGCCGATGTGTCTTTCTACGTTCGCCCCGGCTCGGAGCTAGACCGCGAGGCACGCAAGCGCGGCAATTCGGTCTATTTCCCCGATCGCGTCGTGCCGATGCTGCCCGAGATCCTCTCTGCGGAAGTTTGCTCGTTGAAGGAGGGCGAGGATCGCGCGGCGCTTGCCTGCCACCTTCAGGTAGGCGCGAACGGCGAGCTCAGGAGCTGGCGCTTCACCCGCGCGGTGGTCAGCATCGCCGCCAACATCGCCTATGACGATGCCCAGACGATCATCGACGGGCCCAAGACCGAGCGCGCTTTGCTCGACGAACGCTTCGCCATCGGCTCCGACAAGCGTGCCGAGGTCGAGCCCGCGCTCAAGCATCTTTGGGGCTGCTGGGCGGCGCTAAACAAGGCGCGGCAGAAGCGCGAACCGCTCGATCTCGATCTGCCCGAACGCCGCATCGTCCTCGACGAGAAAGGCCGCATCCTCTCGGTCGCCCCCCGCGAGCGCCTCGATGCGCACAAGCTGATCGAGGATTACATGATCGCGGCCAATGTCGCCGCGGCCAAGGCGCTGGAGGCCAGGAAGGCACCGGTAATGTATCGCATCCACGAGCCGCCGAGCCGCGAGAAGCTGGTCGCGCTTAAGGACTATCTCAAGACCTTCGACATGGAATTCGCTTTGGGGCAGGTCATCAAGCCCGCGACCTTCAACCAGATTCTGAGAAAGGTCGAGGAAAGCGACGCCCGCGACGACATCATGACCCAGGTGTTGCGGACCCAGACCCAGGCCTATTACGGACCCGAGAATGCCGGGCATTTTGGCCTGTCGCTCGGCAGCTACGCGCACTTCACCTCGCCGATCCGCCGCTATGCCGACCTGATCGTCCATCGCTCGCTGGTCAGCGCCTATGGGCTGGGGCAGGGCGGTCTCACCGCCGAGGAGGCCGGCGGCATGGAGCGCATCGGCGAGAGTATCTCCCAACTCGAGCGCCGCGCGATGGAGGCCGAGCGCGACACCATCGATCGCTATGTCGCCGCCTATCTCGCCCAGCATGTCGGTGAAGTGCTCGACGCCAAGATCACCGGCGTTCAGAATTTCGGTTTCTTCGCCACGGTCGAGGGCATCGGCGGCGACGGGCTGGTGCCGGCGCGCGACCTAGGCACCGAATATTTCCGCTATGACGAGGCCAGTCAGCGGCTGATCGGCGAGCATTCGGGCACCAGCTATGCGCTGGGCCAGCGACTCCAGCTGCGTCTCGCCGAAGCCAATCCGGTCACCGGCGCGCTGCGCTTCGAGCTGCCCGACGGCAAGGGTTCGGCGAGCGGAGGAGGTTTCGATGCGCGTCGCGACCGTGGCGGGCCCAAGCGCGTCATCAAGCATCGCGGCCGTCCCGCCAATATCCGCCATCAGGGCCGCAAACGCTGAATTGACGGCGCGGGCGGTATGCGTATGCTCTCCGACTAAAGGGGAATATCATGCTGAAACTGCTTCTCGCCGCCGCTGCGTTCGCGCTGGCCGCGCTACCCGCCGCCGCGCAACAGACCTCGTCCGCTTCCGGCACTCAGCCGGCGGCCAAGCCCACCGCCGCCGACTTTGCGAAGAACATGCAGAGCGTGATCGGGCAAACCTTCGAAGGCGGCATCACTGTCAAATCGGTCACCGCCGAAGCCAATACCCTGGTGTTCGTCATCGGCGGTCCGTCCGGCTGGCGCGCCGAGCTGACCGAACAGACCATCTCGGATGCGATGATCGGCGGCTTCTGCAAAACCTCGCCTGACTTCTTCGCTACCGGGGTGACGATGCGCGTCGATTCGCTGGATGATGGGGGAATTCTCGCGGGCCCGCTGGCCAACGCCTGCCCGGCACAATGATCGCATCGCCGATCATTCCGATCGGCGCGATCATCGCGCGGGCACGGCGCAAGATCGTCGCGCATTTCTTCGTGCAGCACGCGGTCAGCGCTGAAGAAGCCGTCGCCTTCGTGCCGGACCGCCACGTCATGCACCGCGAATTCGCGCGGATGCAAAGCAGGGGCATTGTCCGCGAGGCTTCGGCGGGGCGCTACTGGATCGATACGGTAGCGCTTCAGGCCGATGCCGATCGCCGCCGCCGCATCCTGGTGCCGATCGTGATCATCGTCGCCGTCCTGGCGGCGGTAATACTCATGCTCGCCGGCTACCAGGGCTAGAGCGAGGGTCAGGCAAGCAGCGATCCCGGCCGCGCCTAGTCGATCGAGAAGCTGAGCCCGGCATTCGCCTCAAGCCGCCTGATCAGCGGCTCGGCCATCAGAGCGCCAGGGGTCCAGACGCCGCCTTCGCCTTTCACATCGCGGATCAGGCACAGGGCGCTCTCCGCGATCATCTTGCTCGTCGAGCCATAGCCGGGATCGCGATCACCCTTGACCGTGGCGGTGACGCGCTCGCCCGTGGGCATCTCCGCCACGAAGGCGATGTCATAGAAGCCGGTCTCGCGCTCTTCCTTGCTCGGGCCTTCGCCGGGCGCCGGTCCCTTGTCGGCGTTCATCGGGTTCATTTTGGCGATCGCCTCTGCGGCGGCCTTGCCCATTTCGCCCAGGCCCGGCGCGACCATCATCTCGTCATATTTGAAGTCCTCGCCATAGGGGTGGCCGGCGAGGAAATTGGTGCGGTGGACATTCTTGGTGTTGATCACCGCCATCATGAACGGCGCCACCCAGGCGCCCATGGCTTCGTCATATTCGGGCAGCACGCCCTTCGGCTGGTCCGGCCCCGAAAAGCCCGGCGTCAGGGAAAAGGGATCGACCAGCGCCTTGAACACCGAAGGGTCCTTGGCCGCGGCCATTGCGGTCGCCTTGCCGCTGGCGAAGGTGCCGCCCGAGAAGGTGCCCTTCATCGCCCGGACGCGGCCCTTCACGCGCGGAGCTGGCTTGCCGAAGCGGCGGATGCATTCCTGCTCGACGGTCCACACGCCGAGATCGAAGGGGATCGAATCGAAGCCGCACGAAAAGACGATCCGCGCGCCGCTGGCCTTCGCCGCGTCCTGATATTTGCGGATCATGGCGTGCATGAAATTGGGCTCGCCGCACAGATCGACATAGGCGGTGCCGGTCTCGACACAGGCCGCGAGCAGCGGCTCGCCATAGAGCTGATAGGGGCCAACGGTGGTGATGATCACCTGCGCGCGGGCGGTCAGCGCCTTGAGTGCGGCGGGATCGTCGGCATTGGCGGTGAGCAATGGCGTGTCGGCGGGCGCGCCGATCTCGTCACGGACTTCCTCCAGCTTGGTCAGCGAGCGGCCGGCCATCGCCCATTTCACGTCCGCGTAGTTGGCCGCGAAATATTCGGCGACGAGGCGTCCGGTGAAGCCAGTGGCGCCATAGACAATGATATTGAACTCGCGGTCCGCCATGTTCATCCTCTCCTGTGCGGGAGAGAGCATACCGCGCTTTCGAATATTGGGTAAAGGGGCCTGCGGCTATTGCAGCGGGCAATCCCCTTCGGCTGCCGCCTTGCGCAGCGCGTTCACGTCCGAGACCAGCCGTGCTTGCAACGCGGCACCGCCGGGTAGCTGGAAGCGGGTGACGGCGAACATCTCCTGCGCCTTCGGGCCGCCGAAATAGATGAACTGCACTTCCAATATTCCGCCGCCAGCCTGGAATGTCTTCTCCAGCGCAGCCCGCCAGCTTTCGATCTGCCGCTCGGACATGATGGGCGCACGCAGCTTGGGCCAATAATGCGGCGAATGATCGTACATGCTCGCCAGGGTCGGCACCGTAACTCCGGCGAACTCGATCGTCGGCGAATCGTCCAGGTCCGAGGCGAAGGCAATCAGGCTCGCGTCGCCCAAGCTGAACCGGACGACATATTCTGTGTCCTTCATCTTGCCCTTGCGCAGCACCGGCCACGCGAAGCCGAAACCGGATACTTCGGAGAATACCGATCCTGGCTGGCGCCAGTCCTTGCCGGGCAGCGAGTGGCCGGTGCGATAAAGGTATAACAGAGCCTTGGGGTCGGCGGGGAATTTGAAGTCGGTCTTGTCGTCGAACAGGATCTTGCTGCCGATCAGCGGGCTCTCGGTCAGCAGGCCGGTCAGTTCGGGGCCCTTGCCGATCTTCGCCTCGATCTTCGAGGCGCGGCGATCGGCATAATTATCGACCTCGCAGACCTTGGCTTGCGCCAGCGCGGGCAGCGGCGCGCAGGTCAGCGCAACGGCGAGCAGCGCGCGGATCATGCGGGTTGATCGAATTGCAGCGCCGCCAGCCGCGCGTACAGCCCGCCCTTGGCAACCAGTTCGGCATGGGTACCGGTTTCGGCGATGCGCCCTTCATCCATGACGATGATGCGCTTGGCGGCGCGGACGGTGGCAAGGCGATGGGCGATCACCAGCGTGGTGCGGTGCTCCATCAGCCGATCGAGTGCATCCTGGACCAGCCGCTCGCTTTCGGCGTCGAGCGCGGAGGTGGCTTCGTCGAGCAGCAGGATCGGGGCGTCGCGCAGCAAGGCGCGGGCGATGGCGATGCGCTGGCGCTGGCCGCCGGAAAGGCGCGCACCGCTTTCGCCGAGAAAGGTGTCTAGGCCTTGCGGCAGCTCGCGGAGGAATTCGGCGGCGTTGGCGGCATCGGCCGCAGCCCAAAGCTGCTCGTCGGTCGCGTCCCAGGCGCCGTAGCGCAGATTGTCGCGGGCCGAGGCGCCGAAGATCACCGTGTCCTGCGGCACCAGCGCCATACGGGCGCGGATGTCGGCGGGATCGGCATCGCGCAGCGGCACGCCATCGACGCGAACTTCGCCGCTATCGGGATCGTAGAAGCGCTGGACGAGCTGGAAGAGTGTCGATTTGCCCGCACCCGAGGGGCCTACCACCGCGACGGTGTCGCCCGGCTCCACTTCCAGAGAGAAGTCAGCGAGGGCGGAAACTTCGGGGCGCGTCGGGTAGCGGAAGGTGACATGCTCGAACGCGATACTGCCGCGCGGCGGTTGGGGCAGCGCCACCGGGCTCGCCGGCGGGGCGATGTCGGGCTCCTGGCGGAGCAGTTCGGCGAGGCGGCTGGCGGCGCCCGAGGCGCGCAGGAGATCGCCATAGACTTCGGTGAGCGCTCCGAACGAACCGGTGACGAGGCCCGCTGTGATGACGAAGGCGGTGATCGAACCGCCCGAGATGCGGCCGGCGGCGACACCCGAGACCGCGTCCCACATGATCAGGGTGATCGCCGCGAAGAGCAGGCCGATGACAAGCGCGGTCATGATCGCGCGGAGCGCGAAGCGCTTCTTGGCGGCGGCGAAGGTACTGGCGACAGCGGCCTGGAAGCGCTCGCCCTCGCGCTGCTCCTGCCCGAATGCCTGGACGATACGCATTGCGCCCAGGGTTTCGGAGGCGATCGAGCCAACATCGGCGACGCGGTCCTGACTGGCGCGCGAGAGCTGGCGGACGCGGCTGCCGAGCCAGACGATGGGGAGCACGACCAGCGGAATGCCGACGATCAAATAGGCGGCGATGCGGGGGCTGAGCGCGAAGAGATAGATGATCCCGCCGACGCCGGTCAGGAAATTGCGCAGTGCGATCGAGACGGTCGAGCCGACGACCTGTTCGACGATGGCGGTATCGCTGGTCAGGCGCGACGCGATCTCGCTCGGGCGGTTTTCCTCGAACCATTTGGGCGGCAGGCGCAGCAGGTTGCGGTGCACCGCGGTGCGAAGGTCCGCGACGGTCTTCTCGGCGACCCAGGAGACGAAGAAGAAGCGGACCGCGGTGGCGATGGCAAGCACCGCGACGACCAGCAACAGCCCCTGGAAATAGATGCCGATCTTGCTGGTGTCGGCGCCGGCCGCGAAGCCGTTATCGACGATCTGCTTGAAGGTGCGCGGAATCCACAGCGTCGCGGCCGACGAGGTGAACAACGCGAGGGTAGCGATGACGAGCTGGAGCGGATAGCGGCGGGTGAAGCCCCAGATCACGGCCAGATTGCTGAGCTTGCGGTTCGGTTGCGGGGCGGAACTGGCCATGGGAGGCGGCCTAGCGCGGATGAACGGGGAGGGGAACTGTCCACAACGCTCTCACCTTGGTGAATTCCCGGCGTTGCGCCGCAGCATGCGACCGCTATAACGACCGGCCCCGCTGCCGTTTACCGGGGGGTACGGTGAAGGATTGCCAATGCTCTACGACGCCTATGAGATTCAGCGCTCGCTGCTCGCTGGAGCCAGCGCGATGGCGAATTTCAGCGCGGGATTGCTCAACAATCCGGCCAATCCCTTCGCCTATTTCGGCGGTGGACCCGTTCTCGGCTCCGCGCTCGAAGTGTTCGCCCATGCCAGCGCCCCGCGCGGCAAGCCTGAATTCGGTCTCGACCGCACCATCGTCGATGGCGAGATGGTCGACGTCCATGAGGAGATCGTGCTCCGCAAGCCATTCGGCCAGATCAAGCATTTCCGCCGCGAAGGCGTGGAAGGTAGCCCCAAGCTGCTGATCGTCGCGCCGATGTCGGGCCATTACGCGACGCTGCTGCGCGGCACGGTCGAGCGGATGCTGCCCAAGCACGACGTCTACATCACCGATTGGCGCGATGCGAAGCTGGTGCCGGTGGCGGACGGCAAGTTCGATCTTGACGATTATATCGACTATATCACCGAATTCTTGGCGTTCATCGGTAGGGATGGCGATCCGCGCCCGCACATGCTGGCGGTGTGCCAGCCCTCGGTGCCGTGCTTCGCGGCTGCGGCGCTGATGGCCGCTGACAATCACCCCAATCGTCCGCGCACGCTGACGATGATGGGCGGACCGATCGACACGCGCGAGGCACCGACCGCAGTCAACACGCTGGCGACCGAGCGGCCGCATACCTGGTTCGAGCAGAATGTGATCGCGACGATCCCGATGACCTATCCGGGCGCGGGCCGCCGGGTCTATCCGGGCTTCCTGCAACTGGCAGGCTTCATGACCATGAACCTCGGCAGCCACATGGTCAGCCATTGGGAGATGTTCAAGCATCTCGTCCAGGGCGACGGCGAAGGCGCTGATTCGACGATGAAGTTCTACGAGGAGTATCGCTCGGTCTGCGACATGACCGCGGAATTCTATCTCCAGACGATCAGCACCGTTTTCCAGGACCATGCGCTTCCCAAGGGCATCATGACGCATCGCGGGCGGCTGGTGGACCCGGGCGCGAACACCGACATAGCGGTGCTGGCGATCGAGGGCGAGAAAGACGATATTTCAGGCATCGGCCAGACCAAGGCGGCGCTGACGCTGTCGACCGGACTGCCGGAGGCGATGAAGCAATATCATCTGGCGGAAGATGTCGGCCATTACGGCATCTTCAACGGATCGAAATGGCGCAACCGGATCGCGCCGGTTGTCGACAAGTGGATCGCCACGCATAGCGGTTGAGCCGGAAGCAGGGGGGCACCTTTCGCGGTCGCGCCCTCAGAGGGCGATGGCGGTGAAGCGACAGTGGCGCGACACCTTCGCGACGCTGATGCGACATTGGCACGACACCGACACGCCACTGGCGCGACAGCCACGCGACACGAGCGCGACAGCGTGGCGACACTTCGGGCTTATTCAGGATTTCAAAGAGCGGCCGGAATTGGCGACCGCTGACCCAAGCAGCCGAAATCCTACATTGCAAGCCGGGGACCGGATGCGGCCCTATTCATAGCCGCTGGTGGCGACGATGCTGTAGACCAGCCATGCGCAGGCCGCCCAGATCGCGACGACGATGAGGATGCCGAACAGGCTTACCGGGCGCTCGGTCTCGATCGCGGCCCGGGCGCGGTGCTCGGTCATGAGATCGGCGGGGACGAGGCGCTCGAACAGCCAGATCCCGATCGGAATCAGGATCGCGTCATCGAGCAGCCCGATGACGGGAATGAAATCCGGGATGAGGTCGATCGGAGACAGGGCGTAGGCGGCCACCAGCAGCCCGACCAACTTGGCGGCGATCGGCGTGCGCGGATCGCGGGCGGCTAGCCAGACGGCATGGGCTTCGGTGCGGATGCGGTGGGCGAGGGTGGGGCCGGGCATTTGGGAGGGGTGGCGGGGTGTAGATCGCGCGTCAAGGCATAGGTTTTTCCCCGGCGGAGGCCGGGGCCCAGTTGGGAAGGTTGCTGTAACGGAGCGCAGCGCCCGCCAATACATGTCCTCCAACTGGGCCCCAGCCTTCGCTGGGGAACCGTTATTTCGCGAGAGGCCTCATCCCTCCGCCGTCGTCTCCACCACGGCGTGGCTGCCGACCTCGTCGCCCTTGACCTTGCCGCCGAACAGCATCTTGAGCTTGCCCGACAGCGACATGTCGGTCTCCCACAGTTCGGCGCTGTCGAGATCGATGCGAAGCAGCGCGAGGTTGGGATCGTCCTTGCCGCCGGGGAACCAGGCCTGAACTTGCGGACTCCACAATTTCTCGACCTGGGCGAAATCATTGTCGATGCGGGCGGTGCCGTCGAGGCAGGCGAAATAGTCATGCCCCTTGGCGGCGAAGTGGATCATCGCCTTGCCGCCTTGGGCCAGCCGATTGTCCTTGCCGATAAAGAAGAACATCGTATCGACTTGGTCCTCGTCGAGCTGGGCGGTGAGCGGGATATGATGCTCGGCGCTGTCCATCAGCCCGACCATGACGAACGGGCTGGCGGCGAGCTTCGACCACAGATCCTTTTTGAGTTTCGCGACATCGGCCATGGCTGTTCTCCGGGGTTTCGGTTCCCCCGGGGTAACGAGCGCCCGGCTCAGGCGTTCCCCAGGGCGGCGGCCGCGCCCAGCAATTCCAGATCGTTACGGTTGACCAAGGCGGCCGGGACTTCGGAAAGCTGGCGGCGGAACGCGGCCTTGCTTTCCATGCGGCGGCGGAAGCCGGGATCGGAAAGCTGGGGCAAGAGCGCGCGGGCGATGGCGCCGGTGAAGAACACCCCATCCCATGCGCCGAACGCCATCGCCAGATCGCCGGCGAAGCTGCCGAGATGCTCGGTGAACATCCGGACCGCGGCGGTGGCGGCGGGATCGCGGCCGATGCCGCGCGTCACGTCCTCGGGCCTGGCGAGCTTCTGCCCGTCCGACAGGGCTTCATAGGCGAGGAGCAGCCCTGGCGCGCTGAGCAGCAGCTCGACATCGAGCGTAAGGCCCTTTCTGGCGCAGAAATCGGCGAACTTGCGCTCGTCGGGCGTGGTCGCGGCGAAGGACATGTGCCCGGCCTCGCTCTGGACCGGGACAATGCGGTCGCCGGCACTGATCAGGGCGGCGACGCCGAGGCCGGTGCCGGTGCCGATCACGACATAATTGCCGCCGGGTTCGACCGCGCGCGGGGCGGGGCCGTGAAGCGGGGTCAGGGCGGAAGCGGGCAGGAGAGTGAGCGCCAGCGCATTGGCGGCGCATTCGTTGAGCGCGCGGGGCGGTACGCGCAGCACCGCCTCGACCCCGGCGAGCGAGATGTACCAGCGGCTTCCCGTCAGGTTGATGAGGTCGCCGCGCGCGGCACCGGCGACGGCGAGGACGCTGGGCAGGCGCTCCTCGCGCAGGTTCACCGCGGTGAGATAGTCGACGAGGGCGCTGGTGAAGGTCGGGTGCTCGCTGACCAGGAAGCGGCGCACGTCGCGCGGCTCAAGCCCGGCGTCGCCACCGGTCAGGCCAAACCGCACCGATTGGCGGCCGATATCGGCCACCAGCGCCAACTCGCCCATGGGCGATCCCTCTCCATTCACGGCTTCCGTTAGGGAAGTCTGGCGCTGTTATCGCTAACACCTGTTACCAAAGTGACAAGGGTCGGCGTGTGGCAGCGTTGTCACAGCATGGCGCAAGCGGCGCGGATTGCAATAGCGTCAGTCGAGGCGCGGATCGGGACCATAGCGGTTTGGGCCGTAGGTTGGCGTGCGGAAGGAAAGAAAGAGGATCGCGAGCATCCAAGCGAGCGATGCGAGGGTGAGCGCGGTCGTTGCCGGGCCGGGCATCGGGTGGAAGCTCCACGACAGGAAGCTGACGGTGAGCCCGCCAAAATCCTGCTGTGGCTGGAGCGCATAACCGAGGGTGAGCAGACAGCCGACCGTGAGCAACAGGAGTACCCACCAGCCCGAAATATCCTGATCGTGCAGCCGGCGCACGGTGATCGCGACCCACAGATACGCCCATAGCAACTGCCACAGCGCCTCAAGCGATTGGACGACGAGGGGATCGACGCCGGCGGCATCGAGGCCGATCCTGGGCAGATTGACCAGGCAACCCAGCACGCCAAGGATGAGAATATCGGTACGCCGCGCGCGGCCCGAAAGGCTGAGCAGACTGGCGAATAAGCCGCGCCCGCGCGCAGAGGCTATATGCTCCATTTGGCGAGGGTGCCGTGCGGGCACCCTGTGCGTCAATGGATTGCGCGATTGTTGCGTATGTAGAGGTCGAGGAAATCGTCAAAGCTGGCAGCGATATAATGGTCTTCGCTGGTGATCACGGCGACCTTGCCGCGGTTTTCGGTGTCCGAGCAATCGACCGCCCAAGCGTAGCACCACATCAGATGATCGGCGAAGACGAGGAGCTTGTCGCTGTCCAGCGCCGATGCGGTCTCCCAATCGGCGCATTCCTCGCGCAGTGACTTAATGTCGGCCAGCGGAAACCAGCGCGTGCCTTCGTCGTCCCACGCATTGCCTTCGGGCATTGCGGCCTGAAGGTAGCGGCGAAAATCGTCCGGGAGGGTGATCGCGTAGCGTTGTTCGAGCGCGTGCAATTGCGTGTCCAGCGCAGCGGCGGAAGGTTCGCGGCCCCACCACAAGAGCAGGCGCTGCACCGGCGATGCGCCGGGTTCCGCCAGCGCACAAGCGCGCCTGGCAGCCGCAGCTTGCACTGCCAAACGCAGGTCATGCCGCTGGCGCCGATCGGCTGCCCGGCGGGCCAGCCAATCGGCGATCCAGCCCATGCTTACAGAACCTCGAACAGCCCCGCCGCGCCCATGCCGCCGCCGACGCACATCGTGACGACGACGTACTTGGCGCCGCGGCGCTTGCCTTCGATCAGGGCATGGCCGGTGCAGCGCGCGCCGGTCATGCCGTAAGGGTGGCCGATCGAGATCGAGCCGCCGTTCACGTTGAGCAGTTCGCTGGGGATGCCGAGCTTGTCCTGGCAATAGAGGACCTGGACCGCGAAGGCCTCGTTGAGCTCCCACAGGCCGATATCGTCCATCTTGAGGTTGAAGCGCTCAAGCAACGCCGGGACGGCGAAGACCGGGCCGATGCCCATCTCGTCGGGCTTGGTGCCCGCCACCGCCATGCCGACATAGCGGCCGAGCGGGGTCAGGCCGCGCTTCGAGGCGAGCGATTCTTCCATCAGTACCGACGCCGAGGAGCCGTCCGACAGCTGCGAGGCGTTGCCGGCGGTGACGGTGCCGTCAGGGAGGACGGTGTTGAGGGATTTGAGGCCTTCCAGCGTGGTGTCGGCGCGGTTGCCTTCGTCCTTGGTGAGCGTCACCTCCTTCTGGGTGACTTCCTTGGTCTCCTTGTTGACGACATTCATCGTCGCGGTGACCGGCACGATCTCGTCGTCAAACTTGCCGGCGGCCTGGGCGGCGGCGGTGCGCTGCTGCGACTGGAGGGCATATTCGTCGCAGCGATCGCGGCTGATGCCGTAGCGGGCGGCGACGACCTCGGCGGTCTGCAGCATCGGCATGTAGACGTCGTTGTGCATCGCCAGAAGCTCGGGATCGGGTGCAACACGCATCTGCGGCGTCTGGACGAGGCTGATCGATTCGAGGCCGCCGCCGATAGTGACGTCCATATTATCGACGATGATCTGCTTGGCGGCGGTGGCGATCGCCATCAGGCCCGAAGCGCACTGGCGATCGAGCGACATGCCCGACACGCTGGTCGGCAGACCGGCGCGCAGCGCGACCTGGCGGGCGATGTTGCCGGCGGTGCTGCCCTGCTGGAGCGCGGCGCCGAACACGACATCGGCGACTTCGCCGCCGTCGATCCCGGCGCGCTCGACCGCGGCCTTGACCGAATGGCTGCCGAGGGTCGGGGCGGGAAGATTGTTGAACGCGCCGCGATAGGCGCGGCCGATCGGAGTGCGGGCGGTGGAGACGATGACTGCGGAGCGGGACATTGCTTCTTCCTTCTTCTGCTCCCCTCCCGCTTGCGGGAGGGGCCGGGGGAGCGGCTGTCGCCACTCCGTTCATTGCTGGAGGACAGACCCTCCCCTAACCCCTCCCGCTAGCGGGAGGGGGACCTAGACGTAAATCAGGCTGATCCACTCGGCGATGAGGGCGGGCTTGTCGGCACCTTCGATCTCGAGCGTGTATTCGTTGATCTGCTCCCACACGCCGGGCTTGCGCTCGGTGAAGCTGAGCAGCTTGAAGCGGCCGCGGACTTTCGAGCCCGAGCGGACCGGCTGCATGAAGCGGGTTTTGTTGCCGCCGTAATTGACGCCCATCTTGGCGCCTTCGATATTCGGCGTATCGGTCTTTGCGGCGAGCATCGGCATCAGCGACAGCGACAGGAAGCCGTGCGCGATGGTGCCGCCGAACGGGGTCCTGGCGGCGAGCTCGGGATTCACATGGATGAACTGGTGGTCGCCGGTCGCGTCGGCGAAGGTGTCGATCATCTTCTGGGTGACCTCGACCCAGTCGGAGACGCGCTCGGTGCCGATGCTTTCGGCCATCTGCTGAACGGTGATCGTATCCACTTAGGCGAATCTCCTGCGCGGGTTTCTCGCATGGCGCTTCGCATCCCCTAGGAACCTGCCGGGCCGCAAGCAAGCCTCGCAAGACCGAGAATATGAAAATGGCGGCCGGCATGGTGCTTCGCCTGCGCGAAACCATGAACGAGCGGCACCGGATGAGCGAACCCGATATTCTAAAGTCGGCTGGCGCGCGAGATTAAGGCGTGAATCGCGCGGTGGGGGGGTGCACGAGCATCTACATCGTCGGCGCGGTAGCGACGTCGCTCAGCCTCGACCAGGGATCTAGGTTCGCGGGCTTTCTGGCGGCCGCGTTTCAGGCGTATCGGGCCAGGGATAGATAAGATGCCCGTCTGGGGCGGCCGTATAGGCGGTCTGGGTGGGATAGGGGATGACGATACCCTCCGCGGCGAAGCGGCGGACGATTCCGAACATGATCTTGTCGCGGACGATCTGCGCGTTCGGCATGTCGTCGCCCGGCACGTCATATTCGATCATGAAATCGATCGAGCTGGCGCCGAAGCCCTCGGTGCTCGCGCGCGAAAGCGTGCCCCCGGCTTCCTCGACGATCGCCCTGAACATCGCCGGCAGCGCTTCGAGCTTTTCGGGCGGAGTCTCATAGGCGACGCCGATCGGCAGCTTGATGCGGGTGTGGTGCCGAAGCGACAGATTCTCGATCAGCTTGTCGAGCAGCTGCTTGTTCGAGATCACCAGTTCCTCGCCGATGAACGAGCGGATGCGGGTGCTCATCAGCCCGATCGACTGCACGGTGCCGCTATTCTTGTCGAAGCGGATCTTGTCGCCGACGCGGAAGGGGCGGTCGAACAATATGGTCAGCGCGGCGAACAGATTGGCGAACACACCCTGCGCGGCGAGACCGATGGCGATACCGCCGACGCCGAGACCGGCGATCAGACCGGCGACGTTGACCCCGAGATTGCCGAGCACGACGACCAGCGCGATCGCGAACAGAACGACGGTGATCAGGATGCGGATGATGCCGAGCGCGCTGGTCAGGCTGCTGCCCTGATAATCCTCGGCGCTGGTCTTGTGCTCGATCGCCCCGAAGATCAGCTCGCGGATCCAGACCGCGACCTGGAACACCGCCGAGATGGTGAAGAGGAAGCCGACCGTCGTCGCCACCACGGCCGGCGGGCTGGCATAGCCGGTGACCAGCTTGATCGAGCTCATCAGGATGAAGAAATGCCCGGTCCTGGCGAGCGCCCGGCCGAGGATCGCGTACCAGTTGGCGACGCCTTCGCCGCGCTTGCAGAGCTTGATGCCCCAGGCGCGGACGGCCTGGAGCGCGAAGAAGACCGCGATCGCCACGCCGGTGGCGATGAGGATGTTGAGCCAATGGCCCTGAATCCAGATCGTCGCGTCGGTGAAGAAGCTCTGGGCCTGTGCCTGCAGCTCATCGCCGGTGGGAAGTGCGGGCTCTTTGCGGGTGACGTTGGTAATCATGCTGCCTTTTTACGGCTGGAGGTGCGGATCGGTTCCTCCAGATACGCGATCAAGCCGCGTTCGTAACGATTGAGATGATGCGTCGCGCGCGGCAGCGACAGATGTTCGCGGAACGCCGATTGCGCTTCCTTGTCCCTGGCGAGATCGATCAGTCGCGGGTGGACATAGGATTTGCGGGCGATGGCGGGGGTGTTGCCGAGCGCCTCGGTGACCGGTTCGAGCATCGATTTGATGCCGATATGGGAGTCCGCGTCGGCCAATGCCTCGAAGGCGATGACGCTCGCGCCCCAGGTGCGGAAATGCTTGGCGGTGAAATCGTCGCCCATCGCCTCGCGGATGTAGCAATTGACGTCGGTCGAGGTGACCGGATGCGCCTCGCCGTCCTCGTCGAGATAGCGGAACAGGTTCTGGCCGGGCAGATCCTGCATCTTCCTGACGAAGCGGCTGAGCGACCCGTCGGTGACGGTCATCACGCGCAGCTTGCCCGATTTGGCGCGGAACTGGAGCTTGAGGGTAGCGCCGCGAACCTTGGCGTGGCGCTTGCGCAAGGTGGTCGCGCCGAAGCTCTTATTCTCCTGCGCATAGGCTTCATTGCCGACGCGGATGCTGCCGCGATCGAGCAGGCGGACGACCGCGGCGACGGCCTTTTCCTTGCACAGCCCGCGCAGCTTCAAATCTTCCTCGACCCGGGCGCGCAGCCGGGGGAGGTGTTCACCGAAGGTGGCGCAGCGATCATATTTCGCCGCTTCCCGCGCCTCGCGGAAGCCGGGGTGGTAGCGATATTGCTTGCGGCCCCTGTCGTCCTTGCCCGTCGCCTGGATATGGCCGCGCGGATCGGGGCAGAACCACGCGTCGGTATAAGCGGGTGGAAGGCCGACGGCGTTTAAACGGTCGATCTCGTCGCGATCGGTGATGCGGGCGCCGTCGGGATCGTAATAGCCCCAGCCATGGCGCACTTTCCTGCGGGTGATTCCGTGTTCGGAATCATCGACATAGACGATCTGGTTCTTGGCCATCGGACTCCCTCGCGATTGCGGGGGAATGCGCGGGAGCTACGCGAGTTCCTCACGGCGGTGCGATGGCGGCCGCAGGGCGTTGATCCAGCGCTGCGCGGGACGCTCTATCCCGTGGTAGAGCGCGGCCGAGCTGGCCAGCACCAGCGCGAGATAGAAGGCGATCAGCGGCAGCGGGACGGCATGGTCATCCTCAATGAACGCCAGCTTGAACGCGAACCAGAGCAGGTAATGGCCGAGATAGGTCGCGTAGCTGATCTCGCCGAGATAGTGGATCGCGCGGCTTTCGAGCAGGGAGCCGCGGGTGAGCGCGAGCGCGAGCAGCGCGGCGGCGAAGGCGGCGGGGACGGCGAAGGTTTCGGGCAGCAGGCCGAGGATGGTGCCGGCCGCAAGCGATACGGCCAGCGCGGCGCTGAGGATGGCGGGTACCCGCCATTGCTCGCGCCAGCGCAGCCACAACGCGGCGATGGCGGTGCCGCAGGTGAACTCGATGACGCAGCGGATCAGCCCCAACTGCGTGATTTCCTGACCCAGGGAAGTCGCACCGCGCAGCGCGAAGACGGCGTGGAGCAAGGTCAGCAGGGCGGTGATCGCGGCGAGGATCGCCAGCGCCGGCACGCGGCGCCAGTCGATGGCGAGCGCGAGGAACGGGAAAACCAGATAGGCGCCGAGCTCGCATGATATCGACCAAGCCGGATCGTTCCAGGCGAGCGTATCGGTGAGGCCCCAATTCTGGAGCAGCACCACATGCAGCGGCAGTTCGGCGAAGGGAAAATGCGCGGTTTCGCGGCCGGTCGCCAGCATGGCCAGCGCCAGCGCCACCCCGAAGCCGAGCATAAAGACGTGCAGTGGCCAGATCCGCGCGACGCGGCGGCGCAGGAACTCGGGCACGGCGGCGAAGCCGCGCTCGCGGATGCGCGGGGCATAGCTCATCCAGATGACGAAGCCCGAAAGCAGGAAGAAGAAATCGACCGCGAGATAGCCGTGGGCGAGGATGGCCATGCCGAGATCGGGCAGCCCGGCGATCGACGTGCGGATGTGGAACAGCACGACCAGCCAGGCGGCGATGCCGCGGACGCTGGTAAGCTGGCGCAGTTCGCCGCTCATGCCGTGGCGAGCTTCTGCTTGCGCAGCGGCCGCCACGAGGTTTCCTCACGCTTGCGGGCGCAATAGGTATCGAGCCCGATCTGCGCGCCGATCAGCATGTAGACGAACGGCTGGAAGGCGATGGCGATGAAGCAGCTGCCGAGCAGATAGATGATGTGCGCGCTTTGCAGCGCGCTTGCCAGCGGCGCGATCCATTGCTGGCCCTCTTCAGCCTTTTTGTAGCGCTGCCGCAGCACTTCCATCCGGAAGATGCCGACGATGTTGAGGATCAGCCAGATGGCGAGCCCCGGATAGCCCTGTTCGCCGAGCATCTCGAAATAGGAGCTGTGATAGGCGCGGGCCTTGTCGATCTCCCAGCTGCGCTTGATCGTCATATGGCCTTCGCCATCATCGACCATCGCGACCTTTTCGTAGCGGATCTGGTTCTGGCGATAGGTCTCGAAGCCGCCGCCCATCGGATGGTCTTTCGCGTAGGCCATCGTCCATTTCCACACCTCGATGCGGGTCGAGGCGGAGGCGTCGGCCTGATAGGTCTGGATCGTCTCCATGCGCTCGGTGAACGCCGAGGGCAGGAAGGGGATGGCGATCAGGCCCATCGTGGCGAGCCCGGCGAGATAGACGATGGGTCGCTTGAAATCGCGGATCATCAGGATCGCGAGCAGGCCGATGCAGAGCAGGCCGGTGCGCGTCGAGGTGCCGACCGGGATCAGCAGGCAGGCGAAGACCAGCGCGTAGCAGAACGTCTTCACCCGCCAATCGGGCGCGAAGACGGTGCCGAATTTGGTGAACCACAGGATGATCGGGATGATCGCGATCGCCACCATCGAGATGGTCGAGCCCTCATAGAGACCCGAATTGTTGGTCACCATCAGGTTGAGTTCGCCATAGCCGCCGCCCGAGCCGAGCGTCTTGATCCCGCCGACGATGATGATCGAGGCGGCCGAAAGGATCATGAACAGCAACAGGCTTTCGATGCGCAGCTTGGTGCGCAGCGTCAGCGGCAAGAAGGCGGCAAATGTCAGGGCCTTCCACACCCATTCCCATTTGTCCTTCGCCTCCATCGGGAAATCGGCGTGCATCGTGGTGTAGAAGCAATAGGCCAGCAGGACGAGGATCAGCCCCTGGCGCGGGGCGACGCGAACGTCGCGCTTGTCGTCGATCGCCAGCCAGCCCAGCACCGCCAATCCCACCGCGATCAGCGAGATCGGCACCGAATTGAGCAGGATATAGGTCAGCCGCTGGGGCGAGACGATATCGATATAGGCATAAGCCAGCACGAACAGGAACGGGCGGCGGAAGCCCGTCGCGAACAGTGCGGCAAGGAAGGCGACGAAGACGAGATCACGCACCGGGTTTGCCCCAGCGGTTCTTCTTCGGCGTGTCGCTGTCCTTGGGGCTCGCTTCGACATCCAGGTCGTCGCGGCGCATCAGCAGGAAGGCGGCGAGCAGCATCAGGCCGTGCGAGATCGCAAGCGATAGATTGTCGATCATGCTCCCGTCTCTTGCTCGTGCCTAAGCCGTTCTCCCGCGAAAGCAGGAGTCCAGGGTTTCAAGCGATACGCCCGTGGCCCTGGGCTCCTGCTTTCGCAGGAGAACAAGGTCGCCCATTTCTCTGTTCTACCGAGGGCCAGTTGACGCGCCGTTAAGGGCTCGCGTGCCAGAAGAATGCCATGCGCATCCTCCATATTCTCGACCATGGCCTGCCGCTGCATAGCGGCTATACCTTTCGGACGCGTGCACTGCTCAAGGCGCAGATCGCGCGCGGCTGGGAAGTCGCGGCGGTGACCGGGCCCAGGCATGGCGATTACGACGCTGCCGACGAAGTGATCGACGGGCTGCAATTCTTCCGCACGCCGGCGGTCAACTCCCCGGTGCCGATTCTGGGCGAATGGCGCGAAGTGGCGCGGTTCGCGCGGCGCATCCGCAAGGTCGCCAAGGCGTTCAGGCCCGACATCCTCCACGCCCATTCGCCGGTGCTCGACGCGATGGCGGGGCAGCGCGCGGCCGACCGGCTCAAGCTGCCGTTCGTCTATGAAATCCGCGCTTTCTGGGAAGATGCGGCGGTCGGCAATGGGACAGGCAGCGAGGGCAATTGGAAATATAATCTGACCCGGGCGCTGGAGACGCGCGCGGTGCGCAAGGCCGATGCGGTGGCGGTGATCTGCGAAGGGCTGCGCGGCGACCTCGGGCGGCGCGGGATCGATCCGCGCAAGATCTTCGTCTCGCCCAACGGCGTCGATCTCGACATGTTCGGCGAGCCGCTCGCCTATGATCAGGCGCTGGGCCGCGAACTCGGCGTCGAGGGCGGCGAAACGATCGGCTTTATCGGCAGCTTCTACGATTATGAGGGGCTCGACGTCCTGATCGACGCGATGCCCGAACTGGTGCGGATGCGCCCCGACATGCATCTGATCCTGGTTGGTGGCGGTCCGTGCGAGGCGGCGCTCAAGGCGCGGGCGGCGGCATCGCCGGTGGCGGGGCGGATCAAGTTCATCGGCCGGGTGCCGCACCACGCGGTCGACCGCTATTACAGCCTGATCGACGTGCTGGTGTACCCGCGCAAAAAGATGCGGCTGACCGATCTGGTAACGCCGCTCAAGCCGCTCGAAGCGATGGCGCAGCGCAAGCTGGTCGCGGCATCCGATGTCGGCGGGCATCGCGAGCTGATCCGCGACGGCGATACCGGCACCCTGTTCAAGCCCGATGACGCCCATGCGCTGGCGCGGTCGGTGGCCGGTGTGTTCGGCGACCGCGACCATTGGGAGGCCCGGCGGGCGCGGGCGCGCAGCTTTGTCGAGATCGAGCGAAACTGGGCGGTGAACGTCGCCCGTTATGATTCCGTTTACCAAAAGCTCGCACAGTCGGCGGAGAAGAAACCCGCTTGGTCGCACAGGACAGTCGCAAAGGCATGAATCTGCCGCTCGCCCCTCTGGCAGCAGCCGCACTCGGAACGGTCGCCGCGCTTGGCGTTCTCGTCATGCCCGTCGGCGTGCTCGAGTCGCTGGTGATGGATTCGGGGATCGCGGCGGTGGTGCAGGCGGCGGAGCCGCCGCTTGGCTTCACCGCGCGGGCGATGCTTGCCGGCGGCGCCGGCGGGCTTGCCGCGGTGCTCGGCTGGTTCATGGCGTTCATTGTCGTCGGTACCCGCAGCGTCAGCGTCGGCGAGACGACCGAACCGAGCGCGCCGCACATGCCGGTCATCCGCCGCGCCGATGCCCATCCCGATGCGCCGCCGCGCGAGCCTCTGCTCGCCACCCGCGATCTCGGCACCCCGTTCCTTGAAGTCCGCGCCACCGCGAATGTCGAGGAAGCCGAGGATCTCGCGCCTGCGCCGCAGCCGATGCCCGAACCGCTGATCGAGCAGCCGCTGCCGCGCGATTTCAATCAGCCGCTGGCGGCGTTCGACCCCGATTCGATTCCGCAGGTGCCGCGCCCCAAGCCGGTGCCGCTGGCGCCGCTGCGCCGCACGCCGCGCCCGGCGGTGTTCGACGAGAGCGAGCGCTTCGAAGTCTTCGAGCTGACCCCGCCGGTGCGCCCCAAACCGGCGCCGGTCGCGCAGATGGCCATGCCCGCCGCGCCGCCGGTGCAGCCGATCGTCCGTCCCGAGACCGATGCTTCGGTGCATGCGCTGCTGGAGCGGCTGGAGCGCGGCGTGGTCCGCAAGGGGCTGGCGACCGGCATGGAAACCGAAGCGCGTCCGCGCGACGCCGAGCGCGGGCTGGAGGATGCCTTGGTCACGCTCCGTAACCTGGCGCGCCGCGCCTAACGCTCCTCCACCGTCAGGATTTCGAGCTCGACCGAGACGGCGCCATCGTCACGCGTAACGCGCATTACCTGAAGATCGGCGACAAGGTGCCCGCGCAGCGCGAACTCGGCCTCGGGAAGCGCCGCGAGCCAGGCATCAAATTGCGGCGATGGCGCGCGCGCAAGGGTCATTGTGTGGCGGGTGCCCATGAAGGTGGCGCTCGCCCAGCGCTGGACCGTCGATTCCGCGATCGTGACGGCACAGCCCGCAACCGCCGCGCTGGCCTTGAGCGCGCGTTCGAGCAGCGTCGCGGCGTCGGGGCCCCGGCTCATCGGTCCGACTGCTCGGCGAGGAAGGCTTCCAGCCGTTTGGCCAGCGAATCGCCCAGCTCGCGGCCCCGGCGCAGATCATGGACCAGCCGCGGATCGCGCGCTGCCAGCCGCCCGAACTTGCTCGGCGGCATCTGCGTCCGCCGCAAGAATTTCTCGATCTTCCAATGCACCGACATCGCGCCTGCTCCTCGATTCGCTTATCTATGATCATGATTTGTTCTCATTTCCTACTTGTCTAGGAAAATTCCTACGGCTATAGACCGATCGTGGAACCGGACGCGCAACGAGCCGCCTTTGCGGCGCTGATGGAGCGGCAGGGGCGGAGCTTTGCCGAGCTGTCGCGGGTGATCGGGCGCAACGCCGCCTATCTGCAGCAATATCTGAAGCGCGGGACGCCGCGGGTACTGGCCGAGGCCGATCGCGGGCGGCTGGCGCGCTATATGGGCGTGCCCGAAGCGGCTTTGGGCGGGCGCGGGGCGGACAATGCGATCGAGATCGCGCGGATCGACGTGCGGGCGTCGGCGGGGCCGGGGGGGCTGGTCGATGAAGAGGCGCGGCGCCAGCCGGGGATGTTCCCGCCAGCGATGCTGCGCCAATTGGGCGTGCGGCCCGGCGCGGCTTCGATGATCGCGGTGCAGGGCGATTCGATGTCGCCGCTACTGGAGGATGGCGACGAAATCCTCGTCGATGGCGATCAGCGCGTGGTGCGCGGGTGCGGCGGGGTGTTCGTATTGCGGCTCGATGGCGAGCTGATCGTCAAGCGCCTGCGCCCGGCGGTGGGTGGGATCGAAGTGGTGAGCGACAATCCGGCCTATCCGATGCGCTTTGTCCGCGCCGGGGAGATCGAGGTGCTCGGGCGGGTGGCGTGGCTGGGGCGGGCGCTTTGAACATGCCGTCATCCCGCCGGGGTGACGGCTACGGTGTCAGCCCCTCCGCCGGTCCACCAGCCACACGAGCAGAAGCCCGGCCAGCCCGGCGCCGAGCCCGGCCAGGAACCCCAGCGAGGGTTCGCCCTTCGCCGCGCCGGCGATGACGCCGACGATCAGCGCGATCGCGAGAAGGAAGCCGCCGGCCATCGGGGTGCGTGATGCGTTTGCCATTGCGGGCCTTTGCCACGGCCTGCGGCCCGGCGCCACAATTGATGGTTTAGACTTGCTTCACCGTATTGCTCCGCGAAGGCTTCAGCTTCGCATGCCTATTGCGGTGTATGGATTTCTACGAGCCCCGCGCGAACGCCGGCCCCACACTTCCCTATCTCGCCGACGCGCTGCAGGTGGCGGACGCGACCCAGCTCATCGCAAGCTTCGGCGACAATGCCGGCTGCGAAGCCGCGGCCCGGGCGGACCATTACCGCGATCTTGGCAATGCCATCAATTTCTGCCGCTGGCGCCAGATCGAGCGGCTGATCGTGCTGCTTTCGATCGGGCGCGCGGTGGGCACCGTTCACTAAGTTCCATAGGGTTCGGACCCGAAACCACCCTTACGAGTTAAGCGCTTACGCTCCACTCGTGAGGTTCGATTGACGCTACCCCAGATGCTTTCCGTCGGCGTGCTGGCCGGCATGATGCTGCTCTTCATCTGGGGGAAGCTCCGCTACGATCTGGTCGCGGTGATCGCCCTGCTGGCGGCGCTGGCGGTGGGCGTGGTCAAGCCCAAGGAGGCCTTTAGCGGCTTTTCCGACGATATCGTGGTGATCGTCGCCTCGGCGCTGGTGCTGTCGGGCGCGGTCCAGCGATCGGGGGTGATCGAAAGCGCGATGCTGGTGTTGCAGCGCCGCGTGACGCGGATTCGCTCGCAATTGCTGCTGCTGTGCGCCAGCGTCGGCTTCGCCTCGGCGCTGGTCAAGAATATCGGCGCGCTGGCGATGATGATGCCGGTCGCGCTGCAAATGTCGAAGCGATCGAACGCGGCGCCGGCGGTGTTCCTGATGCCGATGGCGTTCGCTTCGTTGCTTGGCGGGCTGATCACGCTGATCGGTACTTCGCCCAACATCATCGTCAGCCGGGTGCGCGAGGAGATGACCGGCACGCCGTTCGGCATGTTCGATTATGCGCCGGTCGGATTGGGGCTGACCCTGATCGGGCTGGTCTTCCTGCGCTTCGGCTATCGGCTGCTGCCGCGCGACCGGCGCGCGGCGCCGACGCTCGGCGAAGCGCTCGATATCAGCGACTATGTCACCGAGGCGGAGATCCCGGCCGGATCGCCCGCCGTGGGCGAAGCGGTCGCGGCGTTTCTCGAGCGGCATGACAACGAAGTGACCGTCACCGCGGTCCTGCGGGAGGGCATTCGCAGCGCGCCGTTTCCCGACACCAAATTTCGCGAAGGCGATCTGCTGATCATGACCGGCGCGCCGGACAGCCTCGAGCGCGTGATCGCCACCGACGCGCTCGCGCTCGAAGGCCAGAGCCGCAACCGGCCCAAGGAGGGTGGCGACGAGATCGGCGTGATCGAGGCGGTGATCGGCACCGGCAGCGTATTGATCGGGCAGACCGCGCTCAGGCTGGGCCTGCACGAACGCTTCGGCGTCAATCTCATCGCGGTTTCGCGTCAGGGCGAACGGATATCCAAACGCCTCGCCGAAGTGCAGCTGCATGCCGGCGACGTCATCGTGCTGCAGGGGCCGATGGAATTGCTGTTCGAGCGGCTGAGCGAGCTCGGCTGTCTGCCATTGGCCGAGCGGACGCTGCGATTGGGCAGCGCGCGCAAGGGCCTCATTCCGTTGCTGGCGCTGGGCGTGGCGATGTTCGCGACAGCGATGGGCTATGTGCCGGTCGCAGTAGCGTTCTTCGCGGCGGCGGGGGCGGTGATCATCACCGGCGCGCTGCCGGTGCGAGAGGCGTACAACTATATCGAATGGCCGATCCTGGTGATGCTCGGCGCGCTGATCCCGGTCAGCGATTCTCTGCGCACCACCGGGACCACGGATCTGATCGGCGAGCGGCTATCGGCGCTCGCCTCGGTCCTGCCGCCCTGGGGGGCGGTGGCGCTGATCCTGGCGGCGGCGATGGCGGTGACCCCGTTCCTCAACAATGCCGCGACGGTGCTGGTGATGGCCCCGATCGCGGCGACCTTCGCCAGTGGATTGGGCTACAAGCCCGAGGCGTTCCTGATGGCGACGGCGGTGGGTGCGGGCTGCGATTTCCTCACCCCGATCGGGCACCAGTGCAACACATTGGTGTTTGGGCCGGGCGGATACCGGTTCGGCGATTATGCGCGGCTGGGGGCGCCTCTGTCCCTGATCGTGCTTGTCGTGGGGACGCCGCTGATCCTGTGGGTGTGGCCCGTCTAGCGGCTGGAGAGCACGAAACTGTTGCCATCGGGATCGCGGAACTTGGCGAACGTCCCCCAGGGCTGCTTTTCGGGCGGACCGTCGAATGCGACGCCGCGCTCGCTGAGCTTGCGGTAGGTGTAGTCGACATCGTCGCAGGCGAACGAGCCGTTGAAGAAGGTGCCGATACGGTCTTCCTGTCCATCGGGGGTGAACAGGACGATGCCGGTCTCGGCGCCGGGGATACCGAGCTCGATCCAGCGCCTGTCCGGGCCCATCGGCTGATCGGTGACGATGCGGAAGCCGACCTGCTCGGTCCAGAAGGCCAGGGCGCGATCCTGATCCGAGGTGGGGATGCTGGCGAATTTGAGCTGCCTGATCATGGCCCCACGCTAGCGCGCGCTATTGTCCGGCGGGAGCATGGTAGCTATTGCTATAGCAATGACTGCGCCGCTGACCCTCGAACGCTATGTCGTCGACGTGCTGATGCCCGATCTGGTCGGGCACGATCGCATGCCATCGGCGTTCTTCGTCTATCTGCTGGTCGAAGCGGCGGATGCGGGCGAGCCGCTCGGCTATTCGGCGATCGCCGAGCGCACCGGCCTGTGCCGGCGGACTTGCCAGGACGCGGTCGCGCATCTCGAACGGCGTGGGCTGATCGCGGTCGAGCGGCGCGCGGAGAATGAGGCGGCGCGGTTCCGGCCGCTTCGCCCGTGGATACGGAGGCATTGATGGCACGCGCGGCACGGATCGAGCGGACGGGCGGCCCGGAGGTGATCGGCTGGGTCGATATGGACCTGCCCGCGCCGGGGCCGGGCCAGGTGCGGATGCGCAACACCGCGGTCGGGCTCAACTTCATCGACACCTATCATCGCTCGGGCCTGTATCCGGTGCCACTGCCGAGCGGGCTGGGCGGCGAGGCAGCGGGCGTGGTCGAGGCGGTGGGCGAGGGTGTGGGCTTCGCGGTGGGCGATCGGGTCGCAACCTTCGGCCCCGCGCTGGGCGCCTATGCCACCGAGCGGAATGTCCAGGCGGAGAGCCTGTTCAAGCTGCCTGACGATATCTCCGACGAGACCGCGGCGGCGGCGCTGCTCAAGGGCGGGACGGTCGAGTTCCTCGTCGAGCGCTGCGCGCGGGTGCGGCCGGGGATGACCGTGCTGGTCCATGCCGCGGCGGGCGGCGTCGGCCAGATCGCGGTGCGCTGGCTCAAGGCGATCGGCGCGCAGGTGATCGCGACGGTCGGCACCGAAGCCAAGGTCGCGCTGGCGCGCGAGGCGGGCGCGGGCCATGTGCTGCTCTCGCGCACCGATGACGTGGCGGCGCGGGTGCGCGAGATCACCGGCGGCATGGGCGTGGATGTGGTGCTCGACGGGGTCGGCAAGGCGACATGGCGGGCATCGCTCGCCTCGGCGAAGCGGCGCGGGCTTATCGTCAGCTTCGGCAATGCCAGCGGGCCGGTCGAGGGCGTCAACCTCGGCGAACTGGCGCGGGCGGGATCGCTGTTCGTCACGCGGCCGACGATGTTCGATTATTACGTCACGCCCGAGGAACGCGCGGCGGGCAGTGGCCGGCTGTTCGAGATGCTACGCAGCGGCGCGGTGCGCGCCGATATCAATCAGCGCTTCGCGCTGGAGGATGCAGCCGAAGCGCACCGCGCGCTGGAGGCGGGCGAGACGACCGGATCGACGATCCTGGTGCCCTGAGCCACGGTCGGCCATCCGACCGTCTTGCCGGGACGTTTGTGACAATGTGCTCGGATCGTTTACGGATGTAGTCAATATGCCGGCAATGGCCCCGGCGGAGTGACACGATGAGAGTGCTGAAGACCACCATCTTGTTGGCGATGCTGGCCGCCGCGCCTGCGCATGCGCAAGGCAGCCGCGCGGATGCGGTGATCGGCAAGGCGATCGCTGCGATGGGCGGGATCGAGAAGATTCGTGCTCGCACCTCGCTGGTGCTGCGCGGCATGCATTATGAAGGCGCCTATCATCAGGAATTCGCCACTGGCGGTTCCGGCAACGCGCTGATGACGCGGATGCGGCCCAATCTGCGCGTGGTGGGCTGCGTGCCCGCCTTGCCGGGCTGCGACGGCAAATTCGGACGCATCGTCGAAGGCTATGACGGCAGTGACGGCTGGGAGCTCAACGGGCCGAGGCAGCGGCTGGTGCATGCGGTCAACAAGGCGAGAAGCGCATTGATCTGCGGCGCGCAATTCGATCCGTTGTTCGTCGATTACCGGAAGCGCGGCTTTTCGGCGGCTTATCTGGGGCGGCAGACCCTGCTCGGCATCAAGACCGAAGCGGTGCGGATCGATCATCCGGGCTGCCCGTCCGAAACCTTTTATTTCGACGCCCGGACCTATCGCCTGCGCATGCAGCGCGTGAGCCTGCCGGTGCACGCGCGCGGCGATGCCGTCGATACCGTGCGCGTGCTGAGCGATCTGCGGCCCGTCGCCGGGGTGCTGATGCCGTTCCGTTCGGAGGAGATCGCGATCGCCGACGGGCATGTGCTGTTCGGTGAGATCTGGGCCTCGATCGAAGCCAATACGATTGCCGATCCCGCCATCTTCACGGCGCCGGAGGTGCATCCGTCCGGATCGACGGCATTGGCGCTGGCAATGCTCGCCGCTGCGCCGGGCAAGTCTTCCGCGGAATTGCTGGCGATGTACGATGCGTTCCGGGCGACGGCGGAGGGAGCCGCCGCCGATACCGCGTACGACATGAACTGGCTGGGCTATGAGCTGCTCAAGGTCGATAATTATCCGGCCGCGCTGGCGATATTCACGCGCGTGATCGCCGAGCATCCGGACTCCGCCAACGCCTATGACAGCCTCGGCGATGCGTATCTGCAGCAAGGCGACATCGCCGCCGCGCTGGCGGCGTTCGACAAGGCGATATCGCTCGATCCGACATTGCGCGAAACGGTGCGCAAACGCGATGCGCTCAAGCGCTCCTAAGCCAGCGCCCCCACCAGCGACTTCACTTCCATGAATTCGGCGAGCCCGAACTTGCCATGTTCGCGGCCATTGCCCGATTGCTTGTAGCCGCCGAACGGCAGATCGGGGCTGGGCTGGCCGCCATTCACATAGACCATGCCGGCACGCAGGCGCGGCGCGACTCGGCGGACGCCATCGGCATCGCCGAACAGCACCGCCGACAGCCCATAATCGGTATCGTTGGCGATGCGGATCGCGTCTTCCTCGTCCTTGTACGGGATGATCGTGACGACCGGCCCGAAGATCTCCTCGCGGGCGATGGTCATGTCGTTGGTCACGCCCGAGAAGAGCGTCGGCTTGACGAAATAGCCGGTCTCGATGCCGTCGGGGCGGCCGGGGCCGCCGGTTTCCAGCGTGGCGCCTTCCTCCATACCCTTGGCGATCAGCCCCTGGATCTTGTCCCACTGCGCCTTGTTGACGACCGGGCCGATATGGCGGCCTTCCTCGGCGGGATCGCCGGCCTGGGTCGCCCTCATGACCTCGGCGGCGATGGCGGTGACTTCAGCGGCCCTGCTCTCGGGCACGAGCAGGCGCGCGGGGGCGATGCAACTCTGCCCCGAATTCATCAGCACCGAGAACAGCGTGCCCTTGACCGCGGCGGCGGGATCGGCGCTGTCGAGCATCACCGAGGGCGATTTGCCGCCCAGTTCCTGATGGACGCGCTTGACGGTATCGGCGGCGTTCTTGGCGACGAGCACGCCGGCGCGGGTCGAGCCGGTGAAACTGACCATATCGACGAGTTTGTGGGTGCTGAGCGCGGTGCCGACGCCCGGTCCGTCGCCATTGACGAGGTTGAACACGCCCGCCGGAACGCCCGCCGCGTCCATCACCTCGGCGAAGATCACGGCGCAGCCCGGCGCTTCCTCGCTGGGCTTGAGGATCATCGTGCAGCCGGCGGCGAGCGCGGGCGCGACCTTCGAGACGATCTGGTTGAGCGGCCAGTTCCACGGGGTGATCATCGCGACCACGCCGATCGGCTCATGGACGACGAGGCTGTTGCCGATCGTCTCTTCGAAGCTGAATTCCCTGAGCGCGCGGATCGCCGACATCAGATGGCCGATGCCCGAGCCGACCTGCGCGGTGCGGGCGAGGCTGACGGGGGCGCCCATCTCGAGGCTGATCGCCTCGGCCATGTCGCCGGCGCGGGCCTTGTACGCCTCCAGCACGCGTTCGAGCAACGCGATGCGTTCATCGACCGAGGTGCGCGAGAAGGTCTCGAAAGCGCGGGCGGCGGCCTTGGCGGCCTTGTCGACATCGGCGGCGGTGCCGAGGGTGATCTCGGCGGTCGGCTCTTCGGTCGCCGGGTTGATCACGTCGTGGCGGGTGCCGCCTTCGCTCTCCACCCATGCGCCGTCGATATAGTGCTTGAGATAGCTGCGCATGGTCCCGCTCCGATTTTAGAAGTTTCGGTATGCGAGATGGCGCGGCGCGGCGCGGGTTGCAAGATGCAACCTTGCCGGACCGGGCAGGCGCACCCTTTCCGGCCTTCCGCGCCCGGTTATCCGGGCGTTCACCCGGACGGCGGCGTATCGCTCAGCGCTTCTCCCGCGCCAGCCGGCTCATCAGGATCGCGCTGCGCTTCGCCTGGGTCGAAATGCTCGGCAGATCGAGCCATTCGCCCTCGGCGTGGAGCGTGCCGCCGATCGGGCCCATGCCGGCCAGCGTATCGGCCCAGGCGGCGACGAAGCTCGAATCGGCGGCGCCGCGCTTGGCGGGCGGGAACTCGGCCATCTCGGGCAGGCCCATGTCGCGGTTGATCGCGTTGACGCGCGCGAGCAAGGCGCGGTTGCCTTCGGTCGGCGCCATCGGCGGGGTGTTGTCCTGAAAGGTCAGCGTCGCGCTGGTACCTGGCAGATGCTGGGCGACGATCGCCTGCATCTTCTCGCGCGCCCTCGCATCCTGTTCGGGGCTGAGGCTGCGCAGATCGCCGCGGGCGATCGCCTGGGCGGGGATGACGTTGGTCTTGCCCGATGCCTGGACCTTGACGCCATCGGCATCGATGCTCGCCGGAGTGCCGCCGGCTATGACGCCGACGTTGAAGGTCAAATTCTCCTCGCGCAGCTCGCTTTGCCAGTGGTCGAGGATGCGGCTGATCTCGTAGATCGCGCCATAGCCGAGATCGGGGCCGAACACGCTGCCGCCATGCCCGGTCTTGCCGGTGGCGGTGAGCGTCCAGTTATTGGCGCTGCGCCGCGCGACTGTGCCCCATTCCCTGCCGTCCTCCTGCGCGAGATTTTCATATTCGAGCGCGACATCGGCCCATTTGCCGGCCTCGACCAGATCGCGGCGCGCGAGCGGGATCGGATCGCCGGTCTTCTCCTCGTCGCCGGTCAGCATCACCATGATGTCTGCGCCCTTTAGCGTGCCGGCCTGCTGCATCGCCCGGAGCGCCGCGACGATCACCGCGATGCCGCCCTTGTCGTCGACCACGCCGGGGCCGACCGCCTTGTCGCCGTCGCGCACGAACTTCTGGAAGGGCGAGCCGGCTTCGAACACGGTATCGATATGGGCGATGAGCAGCATCCGCTTGCCCTTGCCACTGCCCTTGTGGGTGGCGACGAAATGGCCGGCGCGTTTGGTCTCGGGCACGTCGATCCACGCGACCTTGAAGCCCAGCGCCTCGAACTCGGGCTGGAGCATCGCGCCCATCGCCCGCACGCCCTCCAGGTTCAGCGTGCCGCTATTCTGGTTCACCATCCGTTCGAGCAAGGCGATCGTGCGGTCGCTCTCCTTGTCGACCGTGGCGACCATCGCGGTCTCGGCCTTCGACAATTGGGCATGGGCGGGAAGGGCGGCGGCAAGCGCGGCGGCGGTGAGGAGGATGCGGAACATGGCCGCGAGGTTAGTGCGCGGATCGCGGCAACGCTACCCATTGACGCGCCTGCGGGCAGCGTGTCACAGGCGCGTTCTCAAGCGCGGCTTCGGGCGACCGGCCAAAGCCTTGAAATGCGGGTGTAGCTCAATGGTAGAGCAGAAGCTTCCCAAGCTTACGACGAGGGTTCGATTCCCTTCACCCGCTCGCCTGGCACTGGCCGCTCAAATCATCATGATATTCTAGTGCGTTAAATATAAGTCCATCGGCACTGGAAGATGCGTGCCTGCACAAATGGAAGCAAACTTCCTTCAGAATCACTGACAAGGCAGTCACTGGCTTCCGCGAGACTGGCCGCCGACGCCTGAAGCCGCGATGACGAAGTCGTGCCGAGCCTCCATGGTCAGATGCGGATCGTCCATGCGTCCTCCTGCTCCTTTCGCACCATCGCCTCGGCGCTCGCCGGGCGCACGGTTCGATAGGGTGGGTGTTCGGCCTCGATCACGTCGATGATCGCTTCGATCATTTCCGCCGGATCGTGCTGGTGATCGAGCGCGCGAACCGGCCAGTGGGCGACCACGCGTTCGCCCTGGTCCCACCACTGATCCATGCTTTCCATGCCGGTGTCGTTGAAGCCGGTCCGGTAGGCGCCGGGATTCACCGTCACCACCTCGACGCCATAGGGTTTCAGTTCCTCGCGCATCGCAGAGCAGATCCCTTCGACGGCGTGTTTCGATGCCGCGTAGGCGCCGTCGAACGGCACCTTGACCAGCCCGGCGACCGAGGAGGTCCAGACGATCCGGCCGGCGCCGCGCCTGACCATGGCGCGCGCGAATCCCTGAGCCAGTTCCAGCGCGGCGAAGACGTTCGTCTCGAAGACCGACCGGAACACCGCCATCGGAATCTCGGCCATCGGCCCCGATTCCATGATCCCGGCATTGTTGAACAGCACGTCGATTTCGATACCGAGCGCCTTGGTCCGGTCGATCTCGTTCAGGACATCGAGCTTGATGACCTGCATATCGGCGCCATCCGCCTTTGCCGCGTTCCGCAATTCCCAGACCTGCGGCCATATCTGGCACCCCGCGATCACCCGATGCCCCCGTTTCGCGAGGCCGAACGCGACACCGCGGCCAAAGCCGGACGCGGCGCCGGTTATGAGGACGGTCTTGCTCATCTTGTTTCTCCCGAACCGATGCTAGGCGGTAATCTCCCCATTGCGGATCGCGACCCGGACCGCCTGCGCGGTTGTCGAAACGCCCAGGCGTTTGCGGATGCGCCGCAGATGATTTTCGACCGTGCGCTCGGACAGGCCAAGCGTGGCGGCGATGTCGATCTGCCGCCGCCCGGCGGCGGTCCAGGCGAGAACTTCCCGCTCGCGCTCCGACAAGGTGCCGAAGCCGTCAGTGGCGGGCGATTCCAGTATTGTGCGCGCCGCGCGAAAGGCCGCCTCCGCGATCAGCCCGAGCGCCAATCGGGCTTGCGGCGATGCGTCGATCCGCTCGCCGCCGAGACTCATCGCGCCTTCCAGTCCCATCGGGCCGAAGACGGGGATCTGGAGACCGTGAATCCCGCGCCCGCGCGGGGCGCGAACGATCCGGTACAGGTCGCCGCCGTTTCCCGCCGTCTTGGTCCAGAAGAACGGCTCGTTTGCTTCGAGGATATGCCGCGTCACCGGACAGCGCCGAATATAGGTCTCGGCGTCGACGCTTTGGCCGTCGCCGAACCAGTCGCCCTCGACCCAGTAGATGCTCTGGAGCACCTCGTCCCGAGCGGCCGATGCCGAGAAGAGCACGAACCGATCGTAGCCGAGCGGCCCGGCGAAGGCGCGGACGGCGCTTTCGATCGCGGCCATATCCTCGGCCCCCTCGATGACGAGGACGCTCCGGAAAGCCGAATCCGCCGCGACCGCGCTCATCGACCGGCCCGGCCCATCAAACGACGGCGACATCCGCGAGCAACGCCTCGGCGGCAAGCTTGCCGAGCGCGTTTCCGGCCAGCGGGCTGTCCCCGGTCAGCAGCTTGCGGTCGCGATGCACGGCGCCGGAAATCCCGTCGTTGATGATCTCGAAGCCCAGTGCCTTCAGCCTCTCGCCGAACTTCCACGTCAGATGGCCGGGCATATAGCCGATGTCCGGCGTCTGGGCGTCGAGCGCATCCGGAAAAGCGCAAATCCTGTATCCGCGATAGATGTCGCTGTCCCCGACCGCGAGGAAGGCGGCGGGTCCGTGGCAGAGCGAAATCACGAAACGGTCATTGGCAGCGGCCCATTCCAGCGCGGCTTTCACATCCTCGCTTTCGGGCAGGCCGATCAAAGCGCCGTGGCCACCGGGGATGAAGATCGCGGCATAGTCGTCAAGGCCGCCTGAGACCAGGTCCGCCAGCTTGAGCGGTTCTTTGAAATGGGGATGATATTTGTCGAAGAAACCCTGCACTTCCTGATCCTCGGACGGCATCGCCCAGAACTCGAACTTGACCGGATTGCCCGACACGGTCGCCACGTCGAAGGCGAACCCCGCCCTGTCGAGGTGATACATCGGCAGGAGCGTCTCGACCGGATGATTGCCGGTCGAGAAGAAGGAACCGTTGTCGGTGAGCAGATAGCGTTCGTCGGCGCCGATCATCAGCACCTTCTTCGCGCCTTGATAGGGAGCCGGATAGTCCGCGCCGCTCAGGTCGGACTTCGGCGAGGTGAACTGGCTCAGCGAATAGCTTGAGGGAAAATACGCACCCTTCTCCGCCGGATCGGGCTGCGGTTCTTTGTCGTCTTCCACCATTCCGGCCATCGGGGATCCTCCATTCCGTAAAGTCGTTTCAGGATACGGTTCCCGGTCGACCCGACAATGGGGGTTTTCCCTCAATAGCGACAGACTTGTCGAACCGATCGTGAAGGCTGCGGAAGCTGCGGCGTAACGGCGCGCGCAGTCGGCGTAGCGGCTGATCCGGCCCGAGGCGATGTGTCCGGCAAGGGTGCTGCGGAATCGTCGACAGCAGATGCTTGCCGAGGAGCGGATAGCCATAGGCCTCGCCGCCCGCGGTTTTCAGAGCTCTTGGCGCACCCAACTCCGCAATCCGATCCTCACGGCACCGTCTCGAGAAAGCGGCGAATGGCATCGCGCGCCTCGGGCTCGCTCAGCGTCGGGGCATGACCGATGCCCGGCACCTCGACCAGCATGGCCCCGGGCGCCTTGGCCTTCATCTTCGCGGCGATGGCGGAACTCAGTATGTCCGACGCTTGTCCACGGATGATGAGCGTCGGCCGCGTCCGCGCGAGACGGCGGAAAAGCAGCCATGCCAGCGGCGATGAGGCCTTGAAGTTGCCCGCGGCGAGCGGCACGGCGATCGCCGGATCGTAATCGAGCACGGGGACGCCATCGTCCTGTTCCCGGAATGTCCGATGCGCGAATTTGCGCCAGTCCTCATCGGCGAAGTTCGGAAAGGTGCCTTCGTTGATCCGCCGGATATAGGCCGTCGCTTCGTCCCAGGTGCGGATGGTGACGGGCTTTCCCGCATATGACTTGATCCGCGCTATGCCTTCGGGCGCCACTTCCGGGCCGACATCGTTCAGCACCGCCGCCGCGATGCGTCGGCGGTGCCGCGCGGCGAGCAACATGGTGATGATGCCGCCCATCGACGTGCCCACGAACACGGCGCGCGCGATTCCCAGCAGGTCCATCATGCGCGCGATGTCGCGTGCGTACACGGACGGCACATAGCTGCGCGGATCGGGACCCCGATCCGACCTGCCCCGGCCGCGGACGTCGGGAACAAGCACGCGCCGGCCGCCCGCCGCCAGGAACGGCGCCAGCTCCTCGAAGTCGCTGCTGTTGCGGGTCAGCCCGTGAAGGCAGATGACGGGCAAGCGCGCGGGCCCGCCCGTGCCGCCGTAGTCCCTGGTGAAAAGGTTCAGACCGTCCTGGGACGACCAGAACCTTTCCACGAAACCACTCATCGATTCCGCCGCCCGACTAGAAGCGCATGCCGGCGGATACGAAGATCTGGCGGGGGTTCCCGTAGAATGCCGTCAGGATGCCTTCCCGTCCCACGGCCGACGACAAGCCAGGTTGCCCGTTGGGCAGGATGAACTCGCCCGTGAACGGGTTCTGGTTGAAGAAGTTGTACCCCCCGAGGATATAGCGCTCGTCAGTGAGATTCTTGGCATGCACGCCGAGAGACCAGCGGCCGCCCGGCGCCCGCCACACCAAATTCGCATCCCAAAGTGAGAATGCGCCCTGGTCGAGGCCTGGAATCGGACTTTCGAACTGCTGGCTCTTGCCACGATAGGAGAGTGTGGTGTTGAAGTTGAGGCGGCCGCTCCCGACCGGCACATCGTAATCGAGTGTCGCGCTCGCGGTCCATTTGGGCGTGTTCTGGATCGAGCGGTAATCGGACACATCCCTTTGTGCCGCCGGCACGATCGGCGTTCTGTCCGGCCCAAAAGCCACGACGCTGAAGAATTCCTTGAATCTGGCGTCGAGATAGCCAAGCGACCCTGACAGCGTGAGGCGATCGCCTCCCGCCGCCATGCCCTCGGCGACGCGGAACGCGCTTTCGAGTTCAAGTCCCTTGAAGGCGGCCTTGCCGGCATTTGAGGTGAGACCGCAGAAGCTCGCGACGCCGCTGACCGTGCACGGGATCGATGCGGGAATCTGGACATCCTTATAGTCGGCATAGAATCCGGCGATCGACCAGGTGAGGCGCCGATCGAGCGCATTGCCCTTCCAGCCGATTTCGTAGCTGTCGACCGTCTCCGGCTCGAACGCCATATAGTCGAAGATGCCCGCGGGCGTCTGGACCGGGGCCTGCGATGTCTGGCCGCGGGGATCGAACCCCCCGCCCTTGAAGCCGCGCGAGTAGCTGACGTACAGGTTGTGATTGGCGTTCGGCTTGAAGGAAAGCGAGGCGCGCGGCGTGAACGCCGTGTCCCGGCGCTTGGCCTGAAAATTGGAAGTGATCGCGACTGCGGTCCCGACGCCGAACGGGGCGGCGCCGCCGAAATCGGGCGAGCCGCCCAGGATGTAGGTCCGGCGGACGATGTCTCCCCGGCGCCGATCGTCGGTATAACGGCCCCCGAGTGACAGGCTGAACCGGTCGCTGAAGTCATAGCTGAAATCAGCGAACAGAGCCCAGGTCTCGCTGGCGATCTTGCTGTCCGTTCCCAGCGTCAGGCCGGGAAGCGCCAGCAGGTTTCCGGTGGTATATGCCCGAACGTCGAAGGCGGTTCGCGCGTCGGCGTTCAGATAATAGGCGCCGATAAGGCCGTTCAGCGGTCCGTGTTCGACCACCAGCTGGAGTTCCTGGCTGAACTGGCTGTTCTCATAGAGGCCCGGCACGTCCGCATCGACGGTGGGGAGCGCATCGAAGTCGATCGGCCCGAAAGAGCTGTCTTTCCGGTACGCCGTGATGGAGCGAAGCGTAAGGTCTGATCCAAGCCCGATCTCCAGGCGGCCGACGATGCCGCCGCCCTTGACCTTCTGCTTCGGCGTATCAAGTCCGCCCCTCGTGTCGAACACGTTGTTCAGAACCGGGGCCAGCGTAAGCAGGCTGGGAAGGAGCCGGTGTCCGCCGCGCGGTTTGCTGTCGTCCCACGTATAGTCACCCGACACGCGGAAGAGAAAAGATTCGGAAGGCTGGAATTCCAGCGTTCCCCTGGCCGCGATCATGTCCTTGTTGTAATTCGCCTCACCGGTCGTGAGGTTCTTACCGAAACCGCCGCGGCTCAACCGGGCGAAGGCCGCACCGACCCTGAGGCCGTCGGCAATTGGAGCCGAAGCGGTCGCCACCAGATCAATTTGCTCGTAGGAACCGACATTGAAACGGATGCTGGCTTCCGGATCGTCCGACAGCCGCCGGGTGACGTACTTGATCGCACCGCCGATCGTGTTGCGTCCGTAGAGGGTCCCCTGCGGTCCGCGCAGCACTTCGATCCGCTCCACATCGTAGATGTCGAGCAGCGCTAGCTGGGGGCGGTTGAGATAGACGTCGTCGATATAGATGCCGACGCCCTGCTCAAAGCCCGCGACCGGATCCTGCTGGCCCACGCCGCGAATGAAGGCGGTCAGGGTGCTGTTGGTGCCGCGCGAGGTCTCCAGGGTCACGTTCGGCGTCGTTTCGCCGAGATCGGTGATATCGAGAGCGCCCTGGCGCTCAAGCTGCTCGCCCGAAAAGGCCGTGATCGCGATCGGAACGTTCTGCAATATCTCGTCCCGGCGCCGCGCCGTGACGACGATTTCCGGATCGCCCGCCGTAGCGGACTGATCGGCCGTGCGGTCGCCTGGAGGTGCGGGCTGTCCCGTCCCTGCGTCCTGGGCCGAGGCCGAGGCAGCGGACAGCAACGCCGCGGCGGCGATGCCGCCGTACAGCCAATGCCTGGAATGAAGCAGCTTCGTCATGATCCCCTCCCATGTGTGCCCGGTGCCTTATTGGTACCTTGGCGTATGTAATATTGATCACCCGATTCTAATAGACTGTCAAGCATGTTCATACGGTACCGTATTCATATTTGACCGGCGCTTCCTTTGCATCCATGTACGGCGGATGGCATCGAAAGCACGCAAGCCGCGAGTCAGCCGGATCGAGGAGGATGACTGGATCGAGTCAGCCTTCGACATGCTCGCGAATGGCGGTGTCGCGGCGGTGAGGGTCGAACCGCTGGCCGACAGGCTGGGGGTCACCAAGGGTGCGTTCTATGCCCGTTATCCCACGCGCGACGCGCTGCTTGCGGCGATGCTCGAATACTGGCGGCGCGTGTCCACCGTGGATGTGCTCACCGCGTTCGCCGAGATCAATGAGCCACCGGTCGAGCGGCTGCGGCGCATCCTCGACCTGCCGTTCCGGCGCGCGGACGTCCGCAATCGCGCGCGCATGGAGATGGCCATCAGGATCTGGGCGCACCATGATGAGCGCGCGGCAAAGACGATGGCGGAAATCGATGCGTACCGAATCCGCTATTTCGAGTCGGTGCTGCGCGCGAACGGCTTTGCGGCTCCGGAAGCGGAAGCCCGCGCTTTCCTGATCTATGCCTATGTAGTAGCCGACGGCTCCCTGCCGGGTGCGCGATCGCCCGCGCTACGCTCGCGCGTTCGCCAGTTCCTCTCAACGGAGCTGGACAACGAGAACGAGGCTCAGCAGACGGATTAGCGGTCGAGGCCAATCTCGTCAGCATGGGCGGCGAGGAATTCGATCGCATCTTTATGCTGGAGGCATTCTGGAGGCGTCCTCCAACCTCTGCATGCACAAGGCGCGTTGAAACCTAAACAGAATTAATTCAGCAGGTTAGGTAGAGCAGGGCGTCACGGCGAATTGGCAGGAAGCTTGATCATCGTCTGCTGCGCCATGGTCCCGTTCGCGATGATGATCTCCCGTCCGTCATCGGTGCGAAGGATGGTGAACCCGAGCGTGATGTCTTCGACGACGCCGACATCGTATTGATCCTTGTTCGGGGCGATGACCTGCAACCGGTCGCCGCGGCGGAACGGCTTGTAGAGAACGAGGCTGATACCCGCGATCAGATTGCCGAGCGTCGTCTGCGCGGCGAATCCGACAATCACCGACATCAGGCCCACCCCCGCGAGCAAGGCGGTGCTGAGGCGCGTCAGCGCCGGGACGAGATGGGTGTAGAACGCCGCGAGCAACAGCCAGATCGTCAGGATCGCAAGGTGGCTGAGGAAGGAAATCGTAATCTGGTCGATCCGTTCGGATCGATCGTGCGCAATCGCAGTCCTGAACAGGCGACGCGTCAGCCAGGAAAGGAGGAGACCCGTCGCAAACAGCAGGGCGGCAACGATGCTCGCACCCAGCCAGGTCCTGGTATCGAGATAGTGCAATGGCGCGGCAATCTGTTCCATCAGCGCTGGCCTATGGCTTGACGTTGTTGACGCGAAGCCAGGCATCGCGGTTCGCATATACGCCAGCGGACCTCGGCGTCGGGGCATTCGCACTGCCCGGAATGAAACGGAGAATCCATCTGCATTCGAAAATACCTACCATTTCGGGGAAATCGGCGCGACCATCGCATTCGAGGCTTCCGGCGCATCGGTTGATTGGGCTGTTCGTCGCAACTGCGGGGCGATACGATCGCGTCAAAATCGTGAGGGGTTTGTGATGTCGCAGGGCGATTCAGGCTACAAGCTGTACAACCACCGGGTGGAGGCGATCGCCCGCAACGGCATGCCCGCGGCCAGGTCGATCGCCGTCCGAGCGATCGCGGCATGAGCATGGACGAAGCCGCGGGCGCGACGGTCGGCCAGACCTGGGAAAGGGTACCGATCGACGCGCAGAGCGTCGAGGCGCCGCTGTCGCAGGCGGCGGTGTTCCTGGTCGTGACGGTCGGCGCTGACGACCAGGCGCTGGCGACGGTCCGTGAAACCCTGGCCGGCATCGACGACCTCATAAAGACGGTCGGCTTTCGCGATCTGGCCGGCCGGCTGTCCTGCGTGGTCGGGATAGGTCACGACCTGTGGCGACGGCTGGACACAGGAGCTTTGCCGGCCGAGCTGCATCCGTTCAGGCCCATACAGGGTGCAAAGCACGTGGCGCCCGCCACGCCGGGCGACATCCTGTTCCACATCCGGGCCGAACGGGTCGATCTGTGCTTCGAGTTCGAACGGCTGCTGCTGGCGGCGCTGGGCGACACGATCCGCGTGGTCGATGCCGTGTCGGGCTTCCGCTATTTCGACGCGCGCGATCTGCTCGGCTTTGTCGATGGCACCGCCAATCCGGCCGGCAGCGACATTCCGGACGCCGCGCTGGTGGGGCGGGAAGATCCGGACTTCGCCGGCGGCAGCTATGTCGTCGTCCAGAAATATCTCCACGACCTGACCGCGTGGAACGCGACCGATCCCGGTCAGCAGCAGGCGATCATCGGCCGGACCAAGATCGACAATGTCGAGCTGGCCGACGCTGGCGCGCAGGAACAGAAATCGCACAAGACGCTGGCGACGATCGTCGACGAGCAGGGCGTCGAGCACGACATCCTGCGCGATAACATGCCGTTCGGCAGCCCGGCGCGCGGCGAGTTCGGCACCTATTTCATCGGCTACTCACGGCGCCTGTGGGTGATCGAGAAGATGCTGGAGCGGATGTTCATCGGGGATCCGCCGGGCAGCCACGACCGGTTGCTCGACTTTTCGACCGCCAAGACGGGAACGACCTTCTTCGCGCCCTCGCGGCGCGTCCTCACTGGCCTGTGCGGTGACTAGCAAGTTTTAAATGTGACAGATTGTGCTACACGCCCGCCCGCGGGCAGGGATGATAGCGACCGATTCCCTTCACCCGCTCCAATTTCCTGAACGGAGCCTCCTTCATGCGCCACGCTGCCGCGGCTTTCCTCGCATTGGCGCTCACCGCCGCTCCCGCCGCGCAGGCGCAGAGCGACAGGCAGGCCGAGGGCCAGGCGCTCGATATGCTCAAGCGCGGCATCGCCTTCCGCACGGTGGCGGGCGAAGGCAACCAGACCTTCGATTATGCCAGCTATCTGAAGGGGCAGCTGGTCGCGGGCGGATTTGCGGCCGACGATGTTCGCATCGAGAAGTCCGACGACACCGCCTTCATGGTCGTCCGCTATCGCGGCACCGATAGCGCCAGGAAGCCTATCTACATTTCCGGGCATATGGACGTGGTCGAGGCCAAACCGGCCGACTGGACCCGCGATCCGTTCACCCCGGTGATTGAGAACGGCTATATCTGGGGCCGTGGCGCCAGCGACATGAAGTATGATCTGTCGACGATGGTCGCGACGCTGCTCCAGCTCAAGCGCGAAGGCTTCAAGCCGGGCCGCGATATCCTCCTGCTCGCATCGGGCGACGAGGAGACGTCGATGAAGACCACGCAGAAGATGGCGGCGGAATTCCACGATGCCGAATTGCTGCTCAATATCGACGGCGGCGGTGGTGAACTGGACGAGACCGGCAAGGCGGTGATGTTCGGCATCCAGGGCGCCGAGAAGACCTATGCCGATTACGAGCTGACCTTCACCAACGCCGGCGGCCATTCGAGCGCGCCGACCCGATCGAACGCGATCTATTCGCTGGCGCGGGCGCTGGACAAGATCGCCGCCTATCAGTTCCCGGCCGAGATCAACGAGATCACCCGCGCCAGCTTCGAAGCCAGCCTGACCAGTGCCGACAAGCCGATGGCCGAGGCGACGCGCCGCTTCCTGGCCAACAAGGACGATCCGCAGGCGCTGGCCTATCTGCGCTCCTATCCCGGCCTGACCGGCCAGACCGGCACCACCTGCGTGGCGACCACCGTCCAGGCCGGGCATGCGACCAACGCGCTGCCGCAGCGGGCGACCGCCAACATCAATTGCCGCATCTTCCCGGGCACGAGCACCAAGGCGGTGATGGAAACCCTGACCAAAGTGGTCGGCGATCCCGAGCTCAAGATCGTCGAGCTCGACAGCGGCACCGTGGCGAGCGACGCGTCGCCGCTCAAGCCGGAGCTCATGAAGCTGATCGGCAAGCTGATCCATGCCCGCTTCCCTGGCGTGCCGATCGTGCCGAGCATGTCCGCGGGGGCGAGCGACAGCATGTGGTTCCGCGCGCGGGGCGTGCCGAGCTATGGAGTCAGCCCGATCTTCATGAAGTCGTCGGACGGGTTCGCGCATGGTCTGAACGAGCGCACGCCGCTCAGCGAAATCGGGCCTTCCATCACCTATTACCGCGCGCTTCTCAGAGAGCTTGCGAAGTAGGTCGTGACCAGGCGCTACGACGCGCTGATCATCGGCGGCGGGCATAACGGGCTCGTCTGCGCTTTCTATCTGGCGCGCGCGGGCATGAACGTGCGGGTGCTGGAGCGGCGGCATGTCGTTGGCGGCGCGGCGGTGACCGAGGAATTCGCGCCCGGCTTCCGCAATTCGACGGCGAGCTACACGGTCAGCCTGCTCCGGCCGAAGGTGATCGCTGACATGAAGCTGCATCAGCGCGGCTGGCGCGTGGTGGAGCGGCAGATCTCGAACTTCCTGCCGCATGACGGCGGCTATCTGAAGCTGGGCGGCGGAGCCGAGCGCACGCGCGCCGAGTTCGCACGCTTTTCGAAGAAGGATGCCGAAGCCTTTCCGCACTATGAGGACGCGCTGGAACGCGTCGCGGAAGTGCTGCGCGACATGGCGCTCAGGACGCCGCCCAATGCCGGGGGGGGCATCCGCGCCTTGCTGGCGGCAGCGGCGCAGGGGCGCAAGCTGGCGGGGATGCCGATCGAGGCGCAGCGCGATACGATGGACCTGTTCGTCAAATCGGCGCGCGACTTCCTCGATAGCTGGTTCGAGAATGCGTACGTCAAGGCCGCGTTCGGCTTCGACGCGGTGGTCGGCAATTATGCCAGCCCCGATACGCCGGGCAGCGCCTATGTTTTGCTCCACCATGTCTTCGGCGAAGTGAACGGCAAGAAGGGTGCATGGGGGCATTCGATCGGCGGGATGGGCGCGATCACGCAATTGATGGCCGAGGCGTGCGTCGAGGCGGGCGTCGCGATCAGTCTGGAGGCGCCGGTCTCTAAGCTGCTGGTGGACGGTAGCAAGGTCGCGGGGGTGCGGCTGGAGAGCGGCGAGGAGATCGCGGCGAAGGTGGTCGCGGCAAATGTCGGGCCGGCTTTGCTGTATCGGCAATTGGTCGATCGCGCTGACATGGCGTCCGACTTCGCGCGGCGGATCGACAACTACAAAGCCGGTTCAGGCACGTTCCGGATGAACCTGGCGCTATCGGAGCTTCCCGACTTCACGGTGCTGCCGGGCAAGGGCGAGCATCACACCGCCGGCATCATGATCTGTCCGACGCTCGACTATATGGATCGGGCCTATACCAGCGCGAAGGCCAGGGGCATGTCCGACGCGCCGATCGTCGAGATGACGATTCCCTCAACGATGGACGACAGCCTGGCGCCGCCGGGGCAGCATGTCGCGGCATTGTTCTGCCAGCAATTCGCGCCCGATCACGATTGGGATACGCACCGCGAGGCCGCGGCCGACCGGATCATCGATACGGTCACGCAGCACGCGCCCAATTTCAAGGCGTCGGTGATCGCGCGCCAGATCCATTCGCCGCTCGATCTCGAGCGCAAGTTCGGGCTGACCGGCGGGGACATCATGCACGGGCACATGTCGCTCGATCAGCTTTGGGCGGCGCGGCCGGTGCTGGGGCATGGCGATTATCGCGGGCCGATCGCCGGGCTCTATATGTGCGGCGCGGGTACGCACCCGGGCGGCGGCGTTACCGGCGCGCCGGGGCACAATGCGGCGCGGGAGATTTTGCGGGATCGCAGCCTGTTCGCGAAAATCTTCTGACTGTCTTCCGGACTTGTTCCGGGATCCCGCTTCTTCGGTGGGCGAAGGCAGCGGGATCCCGGCTCAAGGCCGGGGTGACAGAAGACTCAGGCGGTAACCTCTTCCGCTTTTTCGGCTGAGCCGCGCAGCAGGTAGAGCGGCACCGCCGTCGCCATCAGGCCGAGGCTGAGCCCGATCGCCTCATAGCCAGCGCCCCAGATCGCCCACAAAGCGAAGAGCAGGCCGATTGCCGCAGCGGGTCGCGCCACGCCGATGACCAGCGCGGAGATGCACGCACCCGCATAGAACCAGAGCGTCGCCGCCGTCGTCACACGCAGCATGAAGTCGTAGATCGCCGACGTATCCTTCGAGACGTTGCTGAGGATCAGCACGCTCGCCAGCGCGGTCGAGGCGATCAGCGCACCGACCGGCACGTCGCGACTGCTGGTGCGGCCGATCGCGGCGGGGATCACCCCGGCGCGGGCCATGCCGAGCGGGGCTTCGCCCTGGAGCAGCACCCAGCCGTTAAGCGCGCCGATCGCCGCCACCGCCGCGAAGCCGGCAACCGCGAGGCCGGCCCAGCGGCCCCAGAAGGTTTCGACGAACAAGGCGACCGGAGCATTGACGCCCGCGACCGCCTCTTGCGGCATCGCGAAGATGATGCCCGAGCAGGCGATCAGATAGAGCAGGCCGGTGACACCGACGCCGGTCAGCGTCGCGCGGGTAACGGTGCGGCCGGGATCGCGGACGCGCTCGGCGCAGAGCCCCGCGCATTCGAAGCCGACCATCGCGAAAAACGCCATCGTCACGGCGGGGGCGAGCTGCTTGACGTCAAAGGCGGCATGGGGGTGTGCGTCGAGCGCGAGACCGCCGCCGATGCCGAGCTGGGCGAGAAGCAGGATGATCGCGGCCATCGGCACCAGCTTGATCAGCGTCGTCACGACCTGAAATCGCCCCGCCGTCGGCGCGCCGCGCAGGTTGAGCAGGGTGATCAGCCACAGCAGGCCGACCGCGCCGAGCACCAAGGTGAAGGACGAGGAAGCGAGCGGCGGCCAGAATACGCCGAGATAGCGCACCGCCGTCAGCGCGATGAAGGCGTTGGCCGACCAGATGCCGACCCACATGCTCCAGCCGATCAGCACGCCGGGGAGCGGCCCCAGCGCTCTGGCGCAGATCGCCAGCGTGCCGGTCGCCTCGGGCATCGCCCGCGACAGCCCGGCGATCACCCAGGCGATCACCATCGCCCCGGCGATCGCCGCGACCCAGGCGGCGACGCTGGTGAAACCGAACGGGGCGAGCTGCGCCGGCAAGGCGAAGAAGCCCGAGCCGATCATGTTGCCGATGACCAAGGCGGTAGCGGTCCAGAAGCCGAAGGGCCGTCGATTGGTGTCGCTCATCGTTCCCCCCGAAACTCAGTTGTGCTCCTGCGGAAGCAGGAGCCTAGAGCCGATATCGTTGTCGTTCGTAGCCCTGGGCTCCCGCTGCTGCAGGAGCACATACACTCAGATCCCGCCGTCGACCGCTTCGAGCCCCTTGCTGGTCAGTCCGGCGATCAGCGCCTCGGCACAGGCGTCGAGCGTAGCCCGATCGGTGGCGCGCACCACGAAATTCGCGCCGGTGCGGCCGTCGCGGAAAAAAGGGTAGCTGCCGATCGCCACGCCTTCATGCGCACGCTCGGTTGTCCCGAGGAAATCGGCGATCTCGCTCTCGGCGACCCAGCTTCCCACAGTGCGCGACAACACCGGGCGGCCACCCTCCAGCGTGCCGGTCAGCGCGTCGAGCATCCCGGCGGCGATGTGCGGCACGCCGGCGAGGATGAAGATGTTGCCGTGGCGGATGCCGGGCGCGCCGGAGACGCGGTTGACGATCAGCTCGGCGCCCTCTGGCACGCGCGCCATGCGCAGGCGGGCATCGGTGATCCCGCCGCGGGTTTCGTAATAGCGCTCCAGCACCGCGCGGGCGGCCGGGTGGATCGTCACGCCGACGCCGAGCGCCGCTGCGATCGCATCGACGGTGATGTCGTCATGCGTCGGGCCGATGCCGCCGGTGGTGAAGAGATAATCGTTGCGCGCGCGCAGGGTGTTGACCGCCTCGACGATCGCTTCCTGGACATCGGGCACGACGCGGACCTCGGCGAGGCGGATGCCCTGGACGTTGAGCCAGGTGGCGAGCTGGGCGATGTTCCTGTCCTGGGTGCGGCCCGAGAGGATCTCGTCGCCGATCACCACCAGTGCCGCAGTCCAGATGCGCTCGCTCATGCCTCCCGCATAGACCGAAGCTTCGAGCCCGACTAGCTTGACCGTCATGCTCAACGCGCTTCTTTCGCTCGCGCTCGCCGCCGCGCCCTGCTCGGCCGAGCTGGTGGTGCTCGGCACCTCGCAGGATGCCGGCACGCCGCAGATCGGCCATCCCGAGGACCCGGCGTGGAGGAACCCGGCGCTGCGCGCGACCGCCGCCTCGCTGGCGCTGATCGATCACGCCACCGGCAAACGTTATCTGTTCGACGCGACCCCCGATCTGCGCGAGCAGCTGCAGTGGCTCGACACGCATGATCCAGCGAAGGGCAGGGGGCTGGGGATCGACGGCATCTTCCTGACCCACGCGCATATCGGCCATTATGCCGGGCTGATGTTCCTCGGCCGCGAATCCGCCGGATCGCAGGGCATTCCGGTCTATGCGATGCCGCGCATGGCGAAGTTCCTGACCAACAATGGTCCGTGGGGACAGCTGGTCGCGCTGGGCAATATCGCGCTCAAGCCGCTCAGCGAGGGCACGCCGGCGACACTGGAATCGGGGATCGCGGTGATCCCCTATGCCGTGCCGCACCGCGACGAATATTCGGAGACGGTCGGCTTGATGGTCGCCGGGACGACCGCGCGGGCGCTGTATCTGCCCGATATCGATAGCTGGGAACTGTGGGAAAGCCGCATGCATATCCGCATCGAGGATATGATCGCCAGGGCGGATATGGCCTATATCGACGCGACCTTCTTCGACGATAGCGAGCTGCCGCCGGCTGTCGCGGCCAAGGTTCCGCATCCGCGCATCACCACATCGATGGCGCGGTTCGCTGCTTTGCCGGCGGCGGTGCGTGCCCGCATCCGCTTCATTCACCTCAACCACACCAATCCGGCGCGTTTCGCCGATTCGCCGGCGCGGGCGCGGATCGCGGCGGCGGGCTTTGGCGTGGCCGAGCCCGGCGAGCGCTTCTGCCTCTCGAAAGGCTGAGCATTTGCGCCTATATCGCGCGCCATGACCGAATATGTAGCCGTGACCCCCGATATGCCCAAGACCCGCAGCCACGCGATCAAGCTGCATGGGCCCGAGGGGTTCGCAGGCATGCGCCGTGCGGGGCGGCTGGCGGCGGAGATCCTCGACGCGCTAGTTCCGCATGTCGTGCCTGGCGTGACCACCGCGGCGCTCGACGATATCGTCCGCGAGATGTCGATCGCCGGCGGCGGCGTGCCGGCGACGCTCGGCTATCGCGGCTATACGCATAGCTGCTGCATCTCGATCAACCATGTCGTCTGCCACGGCATCCCCGGCGAGAAGATGCTCAAGGACGGCGATATCGTCAATATCGACGTGACGCCGATGATCGATGGCTGGCACGGCGACACCAGCCGGATGTTCCTGGTCGGTGACGTGCCGATCAAGGCCAGGCGGCTGGTCGATGTGACCTATGAATGCCTGATGCTCGGGCTGGAGCAGGCCAGGCCGGGCAATTTCCTTGGCGATATCAGCCATGCCATCCAGAGCCATGCCGAGAAGCACCGTTACGGCGTCGTCCGCGATTTCTGCGGGCATGGCGTCGGGCAGCTGTTCCATGACGCGCCCGAGGTGGTCCATGCCGGCCGCCCCGGCACCGGGCCGGAACTGCGGCCGGGTATGTTCTTCACCGTCGAGCCGATGATCAATATCGGCCGCGCCGACGTGAAACTGCTCGACGACGGCTGGACCGCGGTGACGCGCGACCGTTCGCTCTCGGCGCAGTTCGAGCATTCGATCGGGATCACCGAGGACGGCTGCGAGATTTTCACGAAAAGCCCGAAGGGGCTCGACCGCCCGCCCTATTGAGCGGACTATCCGACGAACGCCCGCTCGATCACGTAGTGGCCCGGCGCCTGATTCGATCCTTCCGCGAAGCCGAGCCTTTCGAGCATCCCGGCGAAATCGCGGATCATCTCCATCGATCCGCACAGCATCACCCGATCGGTCTCGGGGTTGAAGCCTGTTTCGCCCATCACCGGCGGGGCGAACATCGCGCCGCTTTCCGCGAGTTGGCCGATACGACCCCGCGTCCGGAACGGCTCCCGCGTCACCGTCGGAACATAATGGAACTGGAGAAGCGCCTGTTCCTGCACCAGCGGATCGCTCGCAAGCTGCGCGGTCAGTTCGTCATGATAGGCGAGATCGCTGACTTTGCGCACCGAATGGACGATTACCACCTGCGTGAAGCGATCGTAGATATCAGGATCGCGCGCGACGCTGAGAAATGGGGCGAGGCCGGTGCCGGTCGAAAGCATGAACAGCCGCTTCCCCGGAAGCAGCGCATCGGCGACGAGCGTGCCGGTCGGCTTCCGGCCGAGATAGAGCTGGTCGTCGGGACGGATCGCCTGAAGTTTCGACGTGAGCGGGCCGTCTGGCACCTTGATCGACAGGAATTCCAGCTCGTCCGCCCATGCCGGACTCGCGATCGAATATGCGCGCATCAGCGGCTTGCCGCTCTCGCCCGCCAGACCGATCATCACGAACTCGCCCGAGCGGAAGCGGAAGCTCGCCGGGCGCTCGATCGCGAAGCTGAACAGATGCTCGTTCCAATGCTTCACCCAGCGCACCGATGCGGTGATGAAGGCGGCATGATCGGGAAGCAGCGCCGGCGGGCGCGTGTGCAGGGTCATCTCGGGATCCGAAGCTAGAGTGGGCGCGGGACGGGCGCGCGTCGCAGCACATCGGCGACTTCGCCGATCGCCGCGATGAATGGGGTCACCGCCTCGGGCTTGACCGCCTGTTCGGCGAGACGTCGCGTCTGCCGGAGATCGCCATCGGCGGCGGCGTGAAACAGCACGAGCAGCGCCGCTTCGTCATCGCGGACATGCGCGCAATTCTCGCGGCAGAAAACGCGTGGTGCGGCACCCTCCACATTGAGCAGGAACATCGCCACGTTGAAATTGCCGAGCAGGTCTGCCAGGCGCCAGCGCTCGAACGACGGCCCGAGCGCCGCGCAGGGGCAGCGTTGTCCGGCCATCGCCGCCACCCAGCTCCGCATCGACCAGAGCAGGATTTGCTCGGCCGGTGCCAGGCTGGTCACCGGACGATCCATGAAACGGTACACGCCGATACCCTTAGTTATTGCGATTGACTCGCATTAGCTATGCAGTGGCCGAACCGTCAACCGGCAAAAGCTGATTCAGAACGCCTCCTGGCGCCCTTGCAGCGCTTTCAGGGAATCAGTGTCGCCTAGACCAGCTACGCAATGCCTCTTCGGCATCGCCCGGGCTGAGGTCGCCCGCCGCCGTCGCGATCCAGCAGCTTCCGCGCTCGGCGGGATCAAGCGCCATCAGGCCGTGCGCCATGATGACGAGAGGGCCGCGCGCGACGATCACGTCCGCGGCATCCTTGTTCACCCACCGATGGATTTCAGCGGGCACGTTCATGGGTAAAAGCTGCATACATGCATCCCAGGTTCCAACGTCAAAACCCATTTTGGGGATTTTTGTTCCCTGCCGGGTGCCGAGCAATCGGGCAGCGATGCGGTCGCTGCTTATTTGTTGGGCAGTTGTTGACCCGCATCACCGGTTCGTCCGCTGGGAAAGCGCCGGGAATGCGGCTGGCACGCTTGTTGTAAGACGCGCGATGGGGAAGAAGGGATCGTCCGAATTCCTGAGGGGTGCTGCCGCGTGAAAAAGATCGAAGCGATCATCAAGCCGTTCAAGCTCGATGAAGTGAAGGAGGCGCTGCACGAAGTGGGTGTCAGCGGCATCACCGTCACCGAGGCCAAGGGCTTCGGCCGGCAGAAGGGGCATACCGAGCTGTATCGCGGCGCCGAATATGTCGTCGATTTCCTGCCCAAGGTGAAGCTCGAGGTTGTCGTCGAGGATGCGCTCGCCGAGCGCGTGGTCGAGGCGATCGCCGCCGCGGCGCAAACCGGCCGCATCGGCGACGGCAAGATCTTCGTCATCCCCGTCGAAACCGCGCTGCGCATCCGCACCGGCGAGCGCAACGAGAACGCAATTTAACTACTCAGCGAGAGCGAAAGGGTTTTTCAACATGGCGAATTCGGCCAGCGACGTTCTGAAGATGGTCAAGGACAACGAGATCGAGTGGATCGATCTGCGGTTTACCGATCCCAAGGGCAAGTGGCAGCACCTGACCATGGTCGCCTCGGTAGTGGGCGACGACGAGCTGACCGACGGGCTGATGTTCGACGGCTCCTCGATCGAGGGCTGGAAGGCGATCAACGAGAGCGACATGATCCTCAAGCCCGATCTCGACGCGGTGTGGATCGACCCCTTCTCGGCGACCCCGATGCTGATCCTGGTCTGCGACGTGGTCGAGCCTTCGACCGGCGAGCTCTATTCGCGCGACCCGCGTTCGACCGCCAAGCGTTCCGAAGCCTATCTGAAGACGCTCGGCATCGGCGACACCGTCTATGTCGGCCCCGAAGCCGAATTCTTCATGTTCGATGATGTCCGCTTCGAGAACAGCTATTCGACCAGCTATTACGCGATCGACGATATCGAGCTGCCGGGCAATTCGGGCCGCGAATATGACGGCGGCAATATGGGCCATCGCCCGCGCGCCAAGGGCGGCTATTTCCCGGTCGCCCCGGTCGACAGCGCCGTCGATATCCGCGGCGAGATGGTCTCGACCATGCTGGAGATGGGCCTGCCCTGCGACAAGCATCACCACGAGGTCGCCGCCGCGCAGCACGAGCTCGGCCTGACCTTCGGCACGCTGGTGCAGACCGCCGACCGCATGCAGATCTACAAGTACGTCGTCCATCAGGTGGCGCATGCCTATGGCAAGACCGCTACCTTCATGCCCAAGCCGATCAAGGACGATAACGGATCGGGCATGCACACCCACATTTCGATCTGGGACAAGGGCAATCCGCTGTTCGCCGGCAATGGCTATGCGGGCCTGAGCGACATGTGCCTCTATTTCATCGGCGGCGTGATCAAGCACGCCAAGTCGCTGAACGCCTTCACCAATCCCTCGACCAACAGCTACAAGCGGCTGGTTCCGGGCTATGAAGCGCCGGTGCTGCTCGCCTATTCGAGCCGCAACCGCTCGGCTTCGTGTCGCATCCCTTACGGCGCCGGCAGCAAGGCCAAGCGCGTCGAGTTCCGCTTCCCGGACGCGCTCGCCAATCCGTATCTCTGCTACGCGGCGATCCTGATGGCCGGGCTCGACGGCATCCAGAACAAGATCCACCCGGGCGATCCGATGGACAAGAACCTCTATGATCTGCCGCCGGCCGAGCTTGAGCAGGTGCCGACCGTGTGCGCGTCGCTCTGCGAAGCGCTCGACAGCCTCGAGGCCGATCAGGACTATCTGCTCAAGGGCGACGTGTTCACCCGCGACCAGATCGCGGCCTATGTCGAGATCAAGCGCGCGGATGTCGCGCGTTGGGAAATGACCCCGTCGCCGGTTGAGTATGACATGTACTATTCGGCCTGATTTTCGAGATCAGACGATGAAAAGGGCGTCCGGGGAAACCCGGGCGCCCTTTTTCAATCCGGCATTCGTGAAAGCCGAGAAGCGCTCAGCTTCCGTTGTTCGCGACCATGTCGATGTCGGTGCCGCCGTCGCTGCGCGCGGTCATGAACAGCACATAGGCGCCGCCGTCGCGCTCGCGGGTGCCGCCGAGGATGTGCTGCTCTCCATCCACCTGATGCTCGGACGTATAGCCCGATTTGATCGCGCGGGTGTAATACCAGTCGAGCATCGCCTGCATCGGCTGGGCCGAGGAGAAGCTGACCGCGCGGAGCTGGCATGTGCCCGCCTCGCTGCCCGCCGCTTCGGTGACGCGTGCTTGCGGGAACAGCGGAAGATCGCGCGGCAGGCGGTTCGCCCAGCCGGCGCTGTAGGTCATCGACGACGCGCACTGGCTGGTGCGGGCGTCGCGCTGGCGCGCGGCGATGCCGCCGAGCGTGACGCTCTCGCGGCCGGCGGCGCACTGCGTGCAATTCTTGTCGGCGGGCGTGGGCGCGGGGGCTTTCATCAGGCCGCTCATGTCCGGCTGATCGGTGTTGGTGGCGACGCCCTCATCGGGCACGCCGCCCGAGTAAGGCTGGCCCGGCGGGCGGATCGCATCGCCATTGGCCTGACGGCCGAGCTGGGGATCGACCATGATCTGATCCTGCAGCGCGCTCGCCAGTGCCGGATCGGCGGCGTTGCCGCTGACTTCCTCAAGGCCGTTGAGGCCGTTCGAGCCGCCGCATCCCGTCAGCGCAAGCGGCAGGAGGATCGACAGACGGAAAGCTCGGCGAAAGGCCATTCAACGCTCCTTTGGGCAGAGCCGTCATGCCTTGGGAAGGTTAAGGAAGCGTTTGGCAGGGCTGGCGGAACCCCGCGTTTTGCGTTAACCATTCGGAACCCGGACGGATCGAGTGCGTTGACCGCAATCGAATTCGAAGGGGGATTCCATGGCTTTTAGCGCGAAGATGATCGGTGGCGGCGTGGCCGCCGCGGTGGCGACCGGCGTCGGCTATCTGCTGCTGTCGCGAGGTGAGCAGGCCGCCGCGTTCCGCACCATCTCACGCGAGGGTGCCTTCAGCGTTCGTGACTATCCCAAGCTGTGGGTCGCCGAGACGGTGATCGAGGGGATGCGCGAATCCGCGGTCGCACGCGGTCTTGGCCGGCTTGCCGAATATCTGTTCGGGCGGGGCGGCGGGTCGCGGCTGACGATCCCGGTGCTCGCCGACGGCGATGAGGATGGCCGTGGCTGGCGCACCCGGCTGGTGATGCCCGACCGCATCCGCCCCGAGGGTCTGGAGCCCGAGGAAGGCGTGGCGCTTCGCGCGCTGCCGCCGCGCCGGATCGCGGCGATGCGCTTCTCGGGTGACAATAGCGATCACATCCTAGGCAGCCATGAGGCCGAATTGCGCCGCTGGATGAAGGCGCAGGGCCTGCGCGCCGCCGGGCCGGTCGAGCACGCCTTTTACAATTCGCCGCTGACCCCGGCGCGCCTGCGCCGCAGCGAAGTACTGATCCCGCTCGCGGCATAGCTGTGCTATATTGCTAATACACTATGGAAGCCCTATAGTCTTCGCATGCTCAATATCCTTTCGATCCTCGTCGGCATCATCGCGTTCCTGATAGCGCTGGTCGGCATCATACCGATCCCGTTCGTACCGTTGCTCAACTGGATCGCGCTTCCGATCGCGATCATTGGCGCGGCGCTGGGCGCGGTCTCGGGCCGGACCTCGGGCCGTAACCTCAACCTGCTGGTGTGCATCGTCAGCGGCCTGCGCCTGTTCCTGACGGGTGGCTTCATCTGACGCGCCACGCTGGATCTGATCCAGCGACGTCATGCTGACCTTGGCTCGGCATCCATTGCCCAACAAGCTTCGTCTTGCGCATGGTGTGTTGGACCCTGAGACGCGTTCAGGATGACGACCAGGCAAGTTTGGCGGTCTCACTGGTTGGCCCTCGGGCAAGCAAAAGGCCCCGGCGGTTTCCCGCCGGGGCCTTTCTCTCGCCTGCGTGGCTGAGCGCGTTAGCGGCAGCGGATGTTGTTACGGTCCACCGAAGCGCCAAGCGTCGCGCCGACCGCGGCACCGAGCAGCGTGCCGAGAGTGGCGTTGCCGCCGCCCGCGATCGCGTTACCGAACAGTCCACCCGCGACACCGCCCACGATCAGGCCGGTGGTGCCGTCGCTGCGGCGGCAATAATAGCGGCCGTCGCGGCCGCGATAGATGCGGTCGTTCCGCGTCAGGCGGCGTTCCTGATAATAGCGGCCGTCGCGATAATAATCGTCGGCCCAATAGCGGGTCTCGCCGCGCGGCAGGCGGTTATAGTTGTAGTTGCGATAGGTGCGCCAATCGCGCTGCCACGCGCGGCGGTCATCGTGACGCGCCTGGGCGATATCGCGGCGGCAGTCCATGGCCTCGCGGCGATATTCGCGGCGGCTGTCCGCGTTGCGAAGGTCACGGGCGCAATCGGCGCGGGCCGCCCGCTCGTTATGATTATAGCTCTGGGCCATCGCCGGCACAGCCGGAAGGGTGGCGGCGGCAACGGCCGCGGCAAGGATGATACGCATGGATTTTCTCCTGTCGTTTCCGTTTCAGGTGTATGTCCAACGTATCGAAGCGGGACGAGGTTGCGTGAACCCGAAACTACTCCCGGTTCATCGCAGGGACAGGCGTCAGATCCGGGTGTCGCCGGGATACGCGAAGAGCAGGTCGCTGCCTTCGTCCGCTTCCAGCCTGGCTTCGCCAGTGACAGTCAGGCACTGACCCGCGCGGAACGCCGTGCCGCCGATCGTGCCGCCGCCGGTGAGCGCGACCAGCCAGCCGGTGATGCCCTCGGGCATCGCCACCTCGCGGCTGCCGGCCTGCCAGCGCTCGAGAACGAATTTGGGACCCTCGACGAGGATGTCGCGCCCGTTGCCGACATCGCCCGGCATCGGATGTGGGACGAAGGGCACCGGCTCGGCGACGGCGATGCCCTGATCGAGATGCAGTTCGCGCGGGCGGCCATAGTCGTAGAGCCGATAGGTGGTCTCGCTGTTCTGCTGGACCTCGACCAAGGTGATTCCCGCGCCGATCGCGTGGATCGTCCCCGATGCCGAATAAAAGAAATCTCCGGCCTTCACCGGCTTCCAGTCGAGCAGGTCCTCGATCGATCCGTCGAGCGCGGCCTCGCGCAGCGTCTCGCGGTCGGTGGGGAATCTGGTGCCCAGCGCGATCGTCGAATCGGGTTCGGCGGCGAGGATAACCCAGCATTCGTCCTTGCCGCGCGGCAAGCCTACGGCATGCGCCTGCTCGTCGTTCGGATGGACCTGCACCGACAATTTCTCACTGGTGAACAGATATTTGATCAGCAGGTCGGGGGTGCTGTCGCCCGGCGTCTGGAACCAGATCTCGCCGACCGGATCGCCTTCGGGCGCGGGGTTCTCGAAGCCCGGCCACAAGGTGTGGCGGCCCCACGGCTTTTCGACGCGGTGGGTGGCGAGCAGCGTTGCGGTCACTGGGAATCCTTTGCGTGAATCTGCTATTCTTGGCCAACGCGCATAGCGCCCAAGCGCTCCCGCCCCAATCCCGCCGCGAAAAGGATTGTTTGAAGCCATGCGACCGCGCTAAGACGCCAACCCATGCGTACACCATTTCGTCGCGCCCTTGCGCTCGCCATCGTTCCCGTGCTCGCTTTTTCGGTCGCCGGGTGCGCCAAGAAGGGTGCCAAGGCTGACCTTCCGTATGTCGCGCGCGACGTCGGCACGCTGTACAGCACCGGCAAGGAAAAGCTCGACCAGCACCAGTACAAGCTGGCCGCGGCGCTGTTCGACGAGGTCGAGCGCCAGCATCCCTATTCGATCTGGGCGCGCCGCGCGCAGCTGATGGGCGCGTTCAGCTATTATCTGAACAAGGATTATCCCGAGGCGATCTCCTCGGCGCAGCGTTTCCTGGCGGTGCATCCGGGCAACCGCGACGCGCCCTATGCCTATTATCTGATCGGCGTGAGCTATTACGAGCAGATCAGCGACGTGACGCGCGATCAGAAGATCACGCAGCAGGCGCTCGATTCGCTGGGCGAGCTGACGCGGCGCTATCCGACCTCGAAATACGCTTCGGACGCGCGGCTCAAGATCGATCTGGTCCGCGATCACCTCGCCGGCAAGGAAATGGAGATCGGGCGCTTCTACGAATCGCGCGGGCTGTGGCTGGCGGCGTCGCTGCGCTTCCGCGCCGTGGTCGACAATTACGAGACCACGACGCACGTGCCCGAGGCGCTGCTGCGGCTGACCGAAACCTATCTGGCGCTGGGCGTGCCGATGGAGGCCAAGAAGTCGGCCGCCGTGCTCGGCAACAACTATCCCGGCACCGACTGGTATCAGCGCGCCTACAAGCTGATCCAGGACAATCAGGACAAGCTCGCCAAGGCCGTTCCGGCGAGCTGAGCGGATAGTGGTGCCCGCCACTTCCGTTCCTGACTTGTTCCTGTATTAGAGGCGCCGATGCTGACGGCGCTTTCCATCCGCGATGTGGTTTTGATCGAGGCGCTGGACCTGGAGTTCGGCGAGGGGCTCGGCGTGCTCACCGGCGAGACCGGGGCGGGCAAATCGATCCTGCTCGATGCGCTGGGGCTGGCGCTGGGCGCGCGCGGCGAGACCGGTCTGGTCCGCCAGGGCGCGGGACAGGCGGTGGTGACCGCGACCTTCGAGACCCCGCCCGCCGATGGGGAAGTCGCCGGCCTGTTCGCGGAGAACGGGCTTGAGCTGGAGCCGGGCGAGCCGTTGATCGTGCGGCGTATCGTCAAGTCCGATGGCGGCAGCCGGGCGTTCCTCAACGATCAGCCGGCCTCGGCCGGGCTGTTGCGCGAGCTGGCGCCGCATCTGGTCGAGATCCACGGCCAGCATGACGATCGCGGACTGCTCAATCCGCGCGGGCACCGCGCGCTGCTCGACGCCTTCGGACGATTGGACGCCGCGCCGGTGGCGGGCGCGCACAAGGCGTGGCGCGACGCGGAGGCGGCGCTGGCCGCGGCGCGCGCCGAGCAGGATGTCGCCGAGCGCGACCGCGAGTGGCTCGAGCATGCCGTCGCCGAATTGCGCGCGCTCGCGCCCGAGCCGGGCGAGGAAGAGACTCTCGCCGAGCGCCGGGCGACGATGCAGCGCGGTGAGAAGATCGCGGGCGAACTGCAATCGATCGCGGATCTGCTCGAAGGCTCGGACGGCGGCCTGACCAAATTGCGCCAGGCCGCGCGAATCCTCGATCGCATCGGCGAGGATCACCCGTTGCTCGGCGAAGCGCTGGCCGCGCTCGACAGCGCCATCAACCATGCCGCCGAGACGCAGGACAAGGTCGATGCCGCCGCCGAGGCGCTGGCATTCGATCCCGCCGCGCTGGAGGCGGACGAGACGCGGCTGTTCGAGCTGCGCGGGGTGGCGCGCAAGCACCGCGTCCAGCCCGACGATCTTGCCGGCCTGCTGACCGAGCTTTCCGCCAAGCTCGAGCGCGTCGAGAGCGGTGGCGCGGGGATCGCGGCGATGGAACTGGCGGTCGAGGAAACCCACCGCGCCTATCGCGAGGCCGCGCGCACGCTTTCGGTGGCGCGAACCGAGGCGGCGTCGCGGCTCGATCTCGCCGTCGAGAGCGAGCTCAGGCCGCTCAAGCTGGACGCGGCGCGGTTCCGCACCTCGGTCGAGCCGCTCGAGGAGTCGCAATGGTCGGCATCGGGGATGGACCGGGTCGAGTTCCTCGTCTCGACCAACCCCGGTGCGCCGTTCGCGCCGCTGATCAAGATCGCGTCGGGCGGTGAACTGTCGCGCTTCATCCTCGCGCTCAAGGTGGCGCTGGCCGAAGAGGGTGGGGCGAGCACGCTGATCTTCGACGAGATCGATCGCGGCGTCGGCGGGGCGGTGGCGAGCGCCATCGGCGACCGGCTGGCACGGCTGGCGGGGACCGCGCAGGTGCTGGTGGTGACACACAGTCCGCAGGTCGCGGCGCGGGGCGCCCGCCATCTGCTGATCGCCAAGTCGCACGACGGCATTGTCACCCGCACCGGCGTCACCCCGCTCGACGACGCCCAGCGCCGCGAGGAGATCGCCCGGATGCTATCGGGCGCCGAGATCACCGACGAGGCGCGCGCCCAGGCCGAGCGGCTGATCGAGCCGGCCTAGGGCCCGGGCTCTAGCCGATCAGCTTGCCGAGCGCCTCCAGATAGGTCTTGAACGCCGCGCGCCCCTTGGTCGTGATCCGGGCACGCGTCAGTGGCTTGCGGCCGAGGAAGCTCTTTTCGATGGTGATATATCCGGCCTCTTCCAGCTTGCGGAGATGGACCGAGAGATTGCCCTGGGTGGCATCGAGCAACGCCTTGAGCTCGTTGAAATCGGCTGCTTCGGCGTCGGCGAGATAGGCCATGATCCCCAGCCGCATGCGGCCGTGGATGACGTCGTCAATCTGCCCGATATCGAAGCCGCCCATGTCAGCCGCGCGCCGCGCCCCGCCACAATATCCAGCCGGGCAACGCCATCAGCCCCAGCAGCGCCACCGTGAGAATCGCGAGAAACGGCACGAACAGGTCCGGATCGCCGAGGCCGAGGATCCACGCCAGCGCCAGCGAGGTGACGAACCACCCGCCCGAGACCAGCCCGAACCAGCCCTGCCGGCGCACCGCGAAGGCGATGTACCAGACGGTACCCTGCACCACGCAGATCATGATCGGATGCAGCAGCCACGTCGCCATGCTGTGGGTGCGCCAGGCGAGCCAGCCGAAGATCAAGGCCGTGGTCAGCGCCGCCAGGCCGCCGCCGCCGAATGCGGCGTTGATCGCGCGGGTGCCGACGCTGTGCTTGCTCTGGCCCTTGTCGCGGATCGTGATGCGGATCATCTCCGCGATGAAGATCAGGGTTGGCAGGATGCCGACGGTGAGGTGGACGGCGACAGGTGCCTCGATGCCCGTCGCGAGGATCGTCTGGATCAGGCACTGGATGCCATAGCAAAGCCCGGCTACGAACAGTGCCTGACCGAGCGAGAGCTGGACCTGGCCACCTTCGCTCACCAGCGCGCGGACGAAGGCGAGGTCATCGCGCGCGCTTTCCGTTATCGGGTCGCTCATGCCGTCTATACCTCCATCCCCGGAACCGGCTTGCGCCAAGGCAGTTTGCGGCCGTTGAGCCAGCGCCCGAGCCAGCTGTGCCGCACGAGCAGGTGATAGCTGGCGATGAGGATAAGGAAAGCGCCGCCCGTCACCAGTCCCCATTTGGCCAAAGCGGGGAGGGGCAGGGCAAAGACCAGCACCTGCAGCGCCATCACCACCGGCAGATGCACGATATAGATCCAGTAGGACGCATCGGCGATATAGCGGATCGCCGCGCGCTCGCGGGTGAGGAAGCTGAGCGCGGCGCCGGTTACGCCCAGCGTCCAGCTCCACACCGCGATCGCGTAGCAAACGGCGATCGCGGTCTTGGTGCCGCCTTCGGGAAAGGGCACGAAGCCGTTGCTGTCGGCGAGCAGCCACAGGCACGCGACGGTGAGCGCTGCGGCGGCGATCAGGTTGATCGCCCACCAGCGCGCGATCGCCCCGAGCAATGCCGGCTGGCGCTGGAGCAGCCAGCCGAAGCCGAATGCGGAGCCCAGGCCGATCCAGGTCGTCAGATGAGGCACGAAGCCGGTGTCGGCGGTGGGGATGCCGCCGCGCGCGAACCAGTTCAGCTGCAGCGCGAACGCCAGTGCGAGCGGGGCGGCGAGCAACGGCGCCGCGGCGGGCGTCGCGGTGATTGCGCGCATCGCCCGGTCGAGAATGCCGCCGCGCAACCATTCGCCGCGATCGATCAGGCGGACTACACCGCGCACAACCAGCGCCGCTACGTAGAAGAGCGTCAGCAGATACAGGAACCACAAATGGGTCAGCGGGAAGGTCGCCAGGGTCAGTGGCGGCGGGGGCGGGCCGTTGGCAGGCAGGGTGCCGCCATTCATCGCCGCCACGCCCCAGATGAAGCAGGCGATGATCGCGGCGAACATGGGGAACCAGAAGGCGAGCAGCGGCAGCGTGATCCGGCTGAGCCGGTTGCGGATGAACCCGGCGGTGCCGCGACGCTGGAGCAGCATCCGCCCGAAATAGCCGGCGATCAGGAAGAAGGTCGCCATGCGGAAGATGTGCGCGACGAAGAAGAAGATGCCCAGCGCGTCGCTCGGCGTGTCGCGCACCACCCAGATTTGCGGGCCGGGCAGGAAGCTCATCGCCGCGTGAAACGCCACGCCCAGCAGCAGCGCGCCGGCGCGCACGGCGTCCAGCGCATGCAGGCGGCCGCCGGCGTTGGCGCCCGTGCCGGCGCCGGTCCCGATGCTCGTCATTTGAAATCCCCTTTGCTCAGGTGCGCATCACACGCGGAAACGCCACATACACAGACTAGTTTACATTTCAAACTGAATCCGCGCGCGTCGAGATGGCGGGCTTGGCTTTCCGAATCTGAACGAAGCTTTCGGGATTGCGACAATCGGTGACACAAAAGTGCGGCCGCCGGCACATTCTGACGACAGGGCGCTTCCATATATCTCCTCACAGGCCGCTACCCCCCAATACCGGCGGCCGGGAAATACCAGAGGAGAACGACCATGAAGAAGTTCACGCTGATGATCGCCGGCCTCGGCATCTCCGCCGCCGCCATCCCCGCCACCGCGATTGCCGCGCCGGTGCCGCAGCCCGGCTATGGTTTCCAGGGCGGCGCATGGCAGAACATCAACGCTCGCCAGAACCGCATCGAAGCCCGCATCAACCAGGGCATCCGTTCGGGGGCGCTCACGCGCGGCGAAGCGATGCGTCTCCGTGCGCAGTTCCGCGACATTGCGCGTCTCGAGGCCCGCTATCGCGCCTCGCGCCCCGGCCTGACGGTCGCCGAGCGACTCGATCTGGATCGCCGCTTCGACGCGCTTGAGCGCAGCATCCGCATCCAGAAGCACGATCGCGATCATCGCGGCCGCCGCTGGTAAGACAAGCTGCCATTCCGGGCAGGCACGGGCTCCGCCGCAAGGCGGGGCCCGTTTCGTTTGTCAGGACTTGCAGGTCATCGCGTTGGAGAAGCCCAGCCAGCGAATCTGCGCGGTGCCCTCAAGATCGTACATCACCGCCAGCGGCGCGCGGTTGGGCTCGGCCGGGGCGTTGCTCTTCACATCGGCGGACAGGAACATCACGCCGCCGCGCGTCCGCTGGAGCAGGATCGGCCCTTCCCAGCATGCGGAGTAGGAACAGATCGACAGGCGGTTGCCGCGCCGCGTCAGTTCCATCGGCGTGAAGCTCTCGGTCTCGACCGCGCAGCTGTTGCTGACACAGCGTATCTCGGCCTCGGTGTTGCGGCAGTGGAAATCCTGCGCGGCGGCAGGGAGCGGAGCCAGCAGGGCGGCGATCAGGAGCGTGCGCATGGCTGCACGTTAGCGCAAAGGTTTGCCGCTGTCCTTCCACTTGTCGAGGATCTGCGACTGCGGCTCCTCCTCGCGCGCGGCGGTGGCCGTTGCCGTGGCGGCGGGGAGCGGCGTGCCGCTCCGTGCATAGGCGGGCTGGACCTGGATCGGCGTGGGCACCGCCATCGGCGTGCGGGCGATAGCGGCAGGCGCGGGAGCATTGACCGGGGCGTCGGCGCTCGGATGCGGCCCCGGCGAAGGCTCATGCCCGCCATAGACCGAGCGGAATGCGGCGGCGGTGCCCCAATAGCCCTTCCAGCGATGGAAGAAATGGGCGCCGAAGACCCCGGTCATCACCAGGCTGCGGTTCCAGGACGGCGTGACGGCATAGGTGTGATAATGCGTCGCCATGCCGACGGGAGCGAAGACGCTGCCGTTCAGCGCATCGGCGGCGACGCGGGCGGCGCGCAGCCAGGCATCGCGCGCGGGCGCCCCGCGGGTCATCGCGCCGTCACAGGCGAAGCTGAACTGGCAGCCGCGCTTTTCCGAACCCTGGAACACCACGCCGCACACCGTCGACGGGAAGGCTGGATGGCGGACGCGGTTTAGCACGACCTGCGCCACCGCGCGCTGGCCGGCATCGGGCTCGCGCGCGGCTTCGTAATAGATGGCGGTGGTCAGGCATTGCAGCGCGCGCGACTTGTCGAGGCCGGTGCCGGCCAGCCTGAAGGGCGAGGCGGGCTGGATCGATTCATCGACCACGGCATTTTCGGGCACCGGCATGTCCGGCAGCTCGGCGGTGCCAGTCGCGCCAGGGGCCGCGCCGTCGGCGGGCGCCTGATCGTCGTCGACCGCGGTGTAATAGGCGGCGCCGGGGAAATGGTCCTCCGCCTCATAGCCGGTGGGCGCGGCGGTGGCGGCGGGCTTGGGGAGGTTCGGGCCAAGCGCCTGTGCCGAGAATCCGGCGCCGATCAGCGACACGAACGCCGCCGCCGCGATCCCCCGCACCTGCATTTTCGTAAAGCGACGCCAGAACAAAGCCCAAAACCCCACGCGGCCGAGCGCGGAATATAGGCCAAAACCCTAACGGTTTCGCCCGCGATTTTGGCTGCGTCCCGCAGCGAAACACTTGATGGTTAAGGTAATTTATTTGAGCAGCATCGGCGCGAAGACCAGGGCTACCGCCGCGAAGCAGGTCGTCGTCCAGCCTATCCTGCGCGAGCGGACCCAGCCGCTGGCGCCGATGCTGATCAGCAGCGCGACCATGCCGGTAAGGAAGGTGAGGCTCATCGCGATACGCGCGGTCTCGGCCATGGAGATGGCGCCCTTGGGCGCATGCGGATGGAGCGCGGCGGTCAGCGACGTGGTCGCGATGACGCAAAGCACGAATGCGGTGGCGGCGAGCGCCGAGGCGACAACCGCCACCGAAGCGGCGCGCGATTCCTTGCCGAGCGTCAGGAACAGCGCGAGAAACGTCGCGGCGAAACCGCCCAGGAATGCGCTGAGGCCGCCGATCTGCGCGGCCAGGGCGGAGAGATAATCGGGAGCGAGCGAAACCATCGGCCGGCGCAGTCCTTAATGATGACCGTGCCCGCGAGGGTGGAGCAGCAGGATCGTCGCAAGGTTCACCGCCATCGCGGCGATCAGCTTGAGATCGACCGGCTTGCCCGGGCCGACATAGGCCATCAGCGCGACCAGGAACACGCCGAGCGCAAGCGCGCTGGCGGTGGTCATCGCGCTCGCGGCATTATGCCCCGGCACCAGCGCGGCGAGCACCATCGCCCCGCCCGCGATCAGATCGGGGATACGGAACATCTCGTCCTTCATCGTGCCGTTGAGCACATAATAGACGGTGGCGGCGCCGATCACGGCGGTCAGCAGGCGAAGCAGGCTCAGCATGGCTATCCTCCCTTTTGGGTAGCGTAACGCATGCGGAATGAATTAGCGAACGCACCAAGAGTTCCCTCGGCGATTGCCGCGCGGAGGTCACTCATGAGGTGCTGATAGAAAGTGAGGTTGTGCTCGGTCATCAGCATCGCGCCCAATATCTCGCCGGCGCGGACGAGGTGGTGGATATACGCCCGGCTGAACCCGGTGCAACTGGGGCATGGGCATTCGGGATCGAGCGGTCCCTGATCCTCGGCGAACTTGGCGTTGCGGATGTTGATCGGGCCGGTGCGCGTGAAGGCCTGGCCTGTGCGGCCGCTGCGCGTCGGCAGCACGCAATCGAACATGTCTATTCCGCGCTCGACGGCGCCGACGATATCGTCGGGCTTGCCGACACCCATCAGGTATCGTGGCTTGGCGGGATCGAGCTGGCCGGGTGCGTAATCGAGCACGCCGAACATCGCTTCCTGGCCTTCGCCGACCGCGAGCCCGCCCACCGCATAGCCGTCGAAGCCGATATCGAGCAGCGCGTCGGCGGACCATTTGCGCAAGCCTTCGTCGAGCGCGCCCTGCTGGATGCCGAAGATCGCGTTGTTCGCGGCATGCTCTCCACCGCTGTCGAAGCCTTCACGAGAACGTTTCGCCCAGCGCATCGAGCGCTCCATCGCCGCAGCCTGGACCTCCCGGGTCGAGGTGGTTGGCACCAGCTCGTCGAACGCCATGACGATGTTAGAGCCGAGCAGCCGCTGGATCTCCATCGACCGTTCGGGGCTGAGCATGTGCCGCGTGCCGTCGAGGTGTGACTTGAAGACGATGCCTTCCTCGCTGCGCTTGGTCAGCTCGGACAGGCTCATCACCTGATAGCCGCCGCTATCGGTCAGGATCGGGCGATCCCAGCCCATGAAGTGGTGCAACCCACCCAGCCGCGCGACGCGCTCGGCGCCGGGGCGCAGCATCAGGTGATAGGTGTTGCCGAGCAGGATATCGGCGCCGCTCGCGCGCACGTCCTGCGGCTTGACCGCCTTGACGGTTGCGGCGGTGCCGACCGGCATGAAGGCCGGCGTGCGGATCTCGCCGCGTTGCATCGCGATCGTGCCGGTACGCGCCTTGCCGTCGGTGGCGGAGATGGTGAACTCGAAACGTGGCGGGGTGTTGGACATGATCGCGCAATGGCGCGTTGCGCTTCGGATGCCAACACAATCCTCCCCCGGAAGCGGTGGAGGGGTACACCGCAGAGCACCGCGTGATGGTATGGCTGGCAGTGCATCTCGGCTGATTGCTCGGCTATATGAGCATGAGGGCGAAAAGCGCGGCGCAGACCGCAGTCGCCACAACCAGGCCGACGATCAGTTGCTGGTGCACGGCGCGTTGGTGCGCGTCCGTAGCGCGATAGGAGAAGGTACGCGCGGCGAGCAGGATGACGGCGTCTGGGAGGAGGAATATCATCAGCTCTCCGCGCGATGCCGGCCGGGCAAGTAGCGGAGTGAAGAACAGGGCCAAATTGACAAGGAGCGCGAGCCCAAGGGCGACCTTCGGCCATAGCTCGCCAGGATAGTCCGATCCGATCTTGAAAACGAGGAAGAGGCACATGCCCGCGCAGGCGATGCGGTATGTCGTATCGATCGGCAGCCCGATCATGCCTTCCAGCGCGAAGCCGATGGTCACGAAGACGCCGATCCCGAGAAGCGCCAAGCAACCGCGCTGAAGGCCCTCTTTCAACTTGTCCCCCGAACCCGCATCCGCCCATCGGCACCAACGCTGGGCTCAGCGATGCTTCGCCACATACTCCAGAATATCCTGTGGCACGCGAAACAGCGCGTCGGGCCTGGTTTTGACCAAAGCCTCTTCCGCCGCATAGCCCCACAGCACCGAACCCGCACGCATGCCCACCTCGCGCGCCGAATCCACATCGCGGGTCTCGTCACCGATCGCCAGCGTCTCTTGTGCCGGAACGCCGAGCCGCTTGAGCACGCGGCGGAATTTCGGTGCCTTGCCGAACAGCGACGAGCCACCGGCGTAAAAGGAGATCAGCGCGGCATTCTCCGGCCCCAGAATCCGCCGGGCATTGTCTTCGGAATTGCTCGTCACCAACGCGATCTGCACGCCCATCGCGCTGATCTTCTGCAGCAGATCAGGCATGCCCGGAAACAGTTCGATCTGTCCGACATTGCGGCCAACCAGCCGGCGGACATACCAGGCGATGAAAGGCAGCTTCCAGCGTGCAATCTGGAGGTATTTTATCACTTCGCGCGAGCTCTTGCTCCGCAGCATCTTGATCTCGCCGCCGCTCACCCGGCGAAAATTGAAGATGCCGGCGAGATGATCGGCGACCGAGATGAACCAGTCTCCGCTGTCCGAAAGCGTGCCGTCGAAATCGAAGATCACCAGCCGGACCGGAGCCTCTGTGGGGAGGGGTGACGCGTCAGTCATGCGCGTGTCCCTTTCCATGCATGCGGCATTCGGCTCCGTCGCCCAGCTCGATCTGCACCGTGGTGTGGTCGATGCCGTGATCGTGCGCCAGCCGGTGTTGCAGGTCTGTCAGGAAGGCGTCGCCGGGATGCCCTTGCGGCATGACGAGATGCGCGGTGAGTGCCGCCTCGGTGGTGCTCATCGGCCAGATATGGAGATCATGAACCCGGGTCACGCCCGGCAAGGCGGCGAGGGCGCGCTCGACCGCCACCGGATCGATGTTCGCCGGCACCGCCTGCAGCACCATCGTCAGCGACTCGGTGAACAGACCCCAGGTGCTCCACAGGATCACGCCGACGATGATCAGGCTGATCACCGGATCGATCCACGCCGCGCCGGTGAACAGGATCAGCGCCCCGCCGATCATCACGCCGGCCGACACCGCCGCGTCCGCCGCCATGTGGAGATAGGCACCGCGGATATTGATGTCGCCCTTGCGCCCGCTTGCGAACATCAGGGCGGTCGAAAGGTTCACGACGATGCCGGCGCCGGCGACGAGCATCACCGTGCCGCCCGGCACCGTGGCGGGCTCGGAGAAGCGCTGGATCGTCTCGAGCAGGATCGCGCCGACCGCGACCAGCAGCAGCACCGCGTTGGTCAGCGCCGCGAGGATCGAGGAGCCACGCAGGCCATAGGTGAAGCGCGCGGAAGCAGGGCGCTTGGCCAGCTCGGCACCGCCCCAGGCGATGAGCAGTCCGAGCACGTCGGAGAGATTGTGCCCGGCATCGGCGAGCAGCGCGACCGAATTGGTCCACACGCCCGCCGCGCCCTCCACCGCCACGAAGGCGAGGTTGAGCACGGTCCCGATCGCGAAGGCGCGGCCGAAATCGGCGGGGGCGTGGTGGTGCCCGGCATGCTTGTGGTCGTGGTCGTGATGTGCGGCCATTTGCCAGGTCTTAGCCTTGGCCGGGCATGAGATACTAGCGCTTGCGGCGTTTTCCGTCGCCGCGATAGTTGGGCGGCGGCATTTGCGGGCGGATCGTGACCAGCTCGCGGCGGCTCAGCACACCGTCCTTGTCGGCGTCGAAGCGCTTGAACAGCAGGTCGAAGCGCGCGGCCAGCTCGGCGAAGGTGATCTTGTTGTCGCCATCGGCGTCGGTCTCGAACGGACTGGGGAGGGTGTTGCGATCGCCCAGCCAGCGCTCGGACCAGTCGGAGAAGCCGATATAGCTGAGCGCGCCGTCACGCGGGTTCATGCTGTCGAAGCTGCGGCGCAGCCCGGCATCGAATTCGGCGCGGGTGACGCGGGCATCGCCGTCGCTGTCGAACGCGGCGATCATCATCGCGACGGGCTCGACGATCACCGTCGCCGCCGGTTGCGTGACCGTACTCTGGCCGATCGGGCGGCTCGTGTCCTTCTCGCCCATCGGAATGCCGACGCGGTTCTGGGCCAGCGCGGGTGTCGCGGCGAGCAGCGCAAGCGGCAGGAGGAACGGGCGCATCAAAATCCTTTCAGGGCAACAGCAGCGAGGCATCGCCATAGCTGTAGAAGCGGTAGGCATGCGCGATCGCATGCGCATAGGCGGCCTGCATCGTATCAAGCCCCATCAGCGCTGACACCAGCATGAACAGGGTCGAGCGCGGCAGATGGAAATTGGTGATCAGCCCGTCCACGCCCTTGAAGCGATAGCCGGGGGTGATGAAGATCGCGGTGTCGCCTTCAAAGGCGCGGATCATTTGGTCCTCGCCCGTCGCGCTCTCGATCAGGCGCAGGCTGGTGGTGCCGACCGCGATCACCCGGCCGCCCTTGGCGCGCACCGCGTTGAGCCGATCTGCGGTCGCCTGATCGATGCGGCCCCATTCGGCGTGCATCCTGTGCTCGTCGGTGTCGTCGGCCTTGACCGGCAGGAAGGTGCCCGCGCCGACGTGGAGCGTCAGGGTGGCATGCTCGATTCCAGCGCTTTCCAGCGCGGAGATGAGACCGGGTGTGAAGTGCAGCGCCGCGGTCGGCGCGGCCACCGCGCCGGGCTCGCTCGCGAACATCGTCTGATAATCGTGAGTGTCGCGTGCGTCGGTCGGGCGCTTCGAGGCGATATAGGGCGGCAGCGGCATGCGGCCGCAGCGGTGGAGCAACACCTCGACCGGTTCGTCGCCGGCGAAATCGAGTGCGAAGCTGCCATCCTCGCCGCGATCCGATGCAGTGGCGGTGACATCCTCGCCGAAATCAATGGTGTCGTCCTCGCGGAGCTTCTTGGCGCCACGGATGAATGCGCGCCAGCGGCGTGGGCCTTCGCGTTTGTGGAGCGTCGCGCCGACCCGCGCGCTGCCACGCAGCCCCTCAAGCTGTGCCGGGATCACCCGGGTGTCGTTGAACACCAGGCAATCGCCGTGGCGAAGTGCTGACGGTAGATCGCTGACCAGCGCGTCGCGCATCATACCCTGTTCGACCACCAGCATTCGCGCCGAATCGCGCGGGGAGGCGGGCCGCAGCGCGATCCGTTCTGCCGGCAGTTCGAAATCGAAAAGGTCGACGTTCATCGCATCATCCGCCCGTCAGGCGGTTCAGGGAACCAGCTTCACGCGCTCCTCGCCCGCGGGCAGCGCCTTGGGCGCGGCGGCCGGCAGGTTCGTATATTCGGGCGGATTGTCGGCCAGGATATAGGCATGGACGATCCTGGTCGGGTTCGCGGGCGGCTCGCCGCGCTCGATCTTGTCGACCCACTCCATCCCGCCGGCGACGCGACCGAACACGGTGTAATTATGATCGAAGCCCAGCTTGGGTCCGAACATGATGAAGAACTGGCTGTTGGCGCTGTTCGGGTCCTGGGTCCGCGCGGCGGACACCGCGCCACGGACGTGCGGCAGCGAGTTGAACTCGGCGGGCACGTTGGGCAGGTCCGAATTGCCGGTACCGGTTCCGGTCGGATCGCCGCCCTGCGCCATGTTCTCCTCGCCATCGATCACGCGATGGAACGGGACGCCGTCATAGAAGTGCTTGCGGGTCAGCGTCTTGACCTGCTCGACCATCTTGGGCGCGGCATCGGGGCGCAGGCGGATCAGCACGCGGCCGCCCGAGGAGAGATCGAGCACCCAGGTATTCTCGGGGTCGGCGGGGACGACCACGGGCAGCTGCTTTTCGGAGGTCGCATCGGTGGCGACTCCGGTGAATGGCATGACCTCAGGCTTCGCCTTCCCACCTTGCGCCAGCGCCGGCGTGGCACACAACGTCGCGGCCAAGCCAACCAGGATTCCCAAGAAACGCATCACATCCCCACTCGATCGGAAAGTTTTCGGGCGCACGTCTAGAGCAATCCGCGCGTCTCGGGAAGCGGAGTCAGCTTCCCTTGCGGCCAATCGCCTCGACGCGCGCGGCGACTTCGCGCTGGACCCGTGTGGGCACGAACTTGCGGATATCGCCCCCGTAGAGCGCGATCTCCTTGACCAGCCGGCTGGCGATCGGCTGAAGCGAGACATCGGCCATCAGGAAGACCGTCTCGATCCGGCTGTTGAGCTGCTGGTTCATCCCCGCCATCTGATACTCATATTCGAAATCGGCGACGGCGCGCAGGCCGCGGACGATCACGCCGGCGCCGCAGCGTTCGGCGAAATCCATCAGCAGCGAATCGAAGCTGACCACCTCGATGCCGGGAATGTCGGTGGTCTCGCGGGTGACCATCGCCATCCGCTCCTCGACCGTGAACATCGGGTTCTTCGAAGGATTGGTCGTGACCCCGATCACCAGCCGGTCGACCAGCTTCGCGCCGCGACGGATGATATCCATATGGCCGAGCGTGATCGGATCGAAGGTGCCGGGATAGACGCCGGTGCGGATGGTCATGTTAGCGACCAGATGCGTATAGTTGCTGTAGTGGCGTGCATTTCGATGTCGCTTCCATTCGCCGCTTTTGCGTCCCGGCATTGGAAACCGAAAGGGCGCGCGGTGCAAGCGCGGCTCAAGGCCTTCGTCCAGCTGTCCTTGCATGTTGCAGAAAGCTTCACCTCGACATTGATAGCGCCGCCTTGCCAGCCGCCGCCCTCGTCGCGGGAAATAAAGTGTGGTTCTGCACCGCCGCAGCCGGGGAAAGCGGCCTGTTCGCGAAGCAATTGCGTTATGGTTGCCGCAGACGGGGCATCACTGCACGCTATCGCGAATAGCATGAGCCCAAGCGCACCAGCCGCCCGGATCACCGATCCCGCTCCAGCGTATACCGCGCGATGTCGCGCAGCAGATCGGCTTCCGGGCCATAGGATTTCAGATGTTCGATCGCCTGATCGACGAGTAGCGTGGCCTGTGCCCGCGCCCGTTCGGCGCCGAGCAGGCTGAGGAAGGTTTCCTTGCCCGCTTCGCCATCCTTGCGCAGCTTCTTGCCGGCCAGTGCCTCGTCGCCCTCGGCATCGAGGAGATCGTCGGCGATCTGGAAGGCGAGGCCCATGTCGCGGGCATAGCCGCGCAGGCCGGTGCGGCCCTCGGGCGACAGCCGGGCGAGGATCGCGCCGCTTTCCACCGCACAGGCGATCAGCGCGCCGGTCTTCATCGCTTGCAGGCGCGTGACGGTCGGCAGGTCGAAGCTGGCTTTCTCGGCCTCCAGGTCCATCATCTGCCCGCCGGCCATGCCCGCCGGCCCGGCATTGTGGGCGAGACAGCCGACCAGCTCGATGCGCACGAAGGGATCGGGGTGCGTCGCCTCGTCGGCGAGGATCTCGAACGCCAGCGCGTGCAGGCAATCGCCGGCCAGGATCGCGGTCGCCTCGTCGAATTCGCGGTGCACGGTGGGCTTCCCGCGGCGGACATCGTCATCGTCCATCGCCGGCAGGTCGTCATGGATCAGCGAATAGACATGAATGCATTCGAGCGCGGTGGCGACGCGCGCGGCGCAGGCCTTGTCGACGCCAAACAGGCGCGCGGTGGCGAACACCAGCAGCGGGCGCAGCCGCTTGCCGCCGCCGATCGCGGCGTGGCGCATCGCCCGATAGAGATTTTCGCGCGGGTCGCCCGGGATCGCGAGTAGCTGGTCGAACTGGCGGTCGATCTCGGCGGAGACCTCCCGAAGCGCGGTCTGGAGTGCGAGGCTGGCTCCCGCCACGTCAGTTCGCGGCGAAGGGGGTGGTGCCGGCCGCCCGGCCTTCGCTATCGGTGCGGATCGCCTCGATCCGCGCCTGCGCCGCATCGAGCCGCGCCGCGCACTGGCTGCGCAGCCGGTCGCCGCGCTCGTACAGGTCGATCGCTTCCTGCAGCTGCGCCTCGCCGCTTTCGAGGCGGCCAACGATCCGCTCGAGTTCCTTGAGCGCTTCCTCGAATGAAAGTGCCGCGATGTCCGCTTCTTCTGCCATGCCGCCGCTATGCGGCAGGGCGGCGGGGGATTGCAACCGGGGATGCGCGCCACATGTTGGGCACACGATCAGATGAAAGGCTTCCCCATGTTCACCAGCATCAATCCCGCGACCGGCGAAACCGTCGGCACCTATGAGGAGCTGGATCAGGACGGGATCGAGCAGGCGCTGGTCCGCGCCTCGGCGGCGTTCAGGGCGTGGCGCAACTCGGCGGTCGAGCAGCGAATAGCGTTGCTCAACGCGATTGCCGACCAGTGGGAGGCCAACAAGCAGCATCTCGCGGAGATGGCGGTCCGGGAAATGGGCAAGCCGATTGGCGGGGCCATCGCCGAGGTCGAGAAATGCATCCTCGGCTTTCGCCACTATGCCGAGCATGGCCCGTGCTATCTGGAGCCCACCACGGTGGCGACCCCGGGCGGCGGGCACGCCGATGCCCGCTGGCTGCCGATGGGTCCGGTGCTGGCGGTGATGCCCTGGAACTTCCCCTATTGGCAGGTGGTGCGCTTCATGGCGCCGACGATCATGGCCGGGAATGTCGGGCTTCTGAAGCACGCCTCCAGCGTTCAGGGCTGCGCGGCCTTGATCCAGCAACTGGCGAATGCCGCGGGCGCCCCCGATGGCGTCTTCCAGAATCTGCCGATCAAGTCCGATCATGTGTCGGGCATCATCGCCGACAAGCGTGTGGTCGCCGTGACGCTGACAGGCAGCGAAGGCGCCGGCGCCAAGGTGGCGCAGGCGGCGGGGCGCGCGCTCAAGAAGGTGGTGCTCGAACTGGGCGGTTCGGACCCGTTGATCGTCATGCCCTCCGCCGATCTCGACGCCGCGGCGAAGACCGCGGTGACCGGGCGCATCCAGAATGCCGGGCAGAGCTGCATCTGCTCGAAGCGGATGATCGTCCATGCAGACGTCTACGATGCCTTCATGGAGCGCTTCACCGCCGGCATGAAGGCGGTGCGGGTCGGCGACCCGATGGACAAGGCCAATGCCATGGGCCCGCTCTCCAGCGTCCAGCAGCGCGATACCGTGCTGGAGCAGGTCGCCCGCGCCCAGTCCGAAGGCGCCACCTTGCTGTTCGGCGGCGAGAAGATCGAGCGCGAAGGCGCGTGGATGACGCCCGGCGTGCTGACCGATATCGATCCCGAAAGCGACGTCGCCAAGGAGGAAATCTTCGGTCCGGTGGCGGCGGTCTACAAGGTCAAGGATATCGACGAGGCGATCGCGCTCGCCAACGACGTGCCCTACGGCCTCGGCTCGTCAGTCTGGACGCAGGACGATTCCGAGATCGAGCGCTTCGCTCGCGACATCGAATCCGGCATGACCGCGGTCAATTCGCTGCTCGCCTCCACCCCCGCCGCGCCGTTCGGTGGTGTCAAACTGTCGGGCCATGGCCGCGAGCTGGGGCCATGGGGGATGCACGAATTCATGAACCTCAAGGCGGTGATGTTCGCCAAGCCCTGAGGGTCAGCCCTTGGGAATCGTCACCTCGACGCGGCGGTTCTTCGCCCGGCCCTGGGGATCATCGCTGCCGTCGGACTGGGTATTGGGCGCGATCGGCGCGGTCTCGCCTTTGCCCGTGGTGGTGAAGGTCCAGCCCTTCAGACTGTCCTGCTTGCGCAGCCATGCCGCCACCGCCTCGGCACGGCGCTCGGAGAGCTTCTGGTTATAGGAATCGTCCCCCTTGGCGTCGGTATGGCCGGTGATCGCGATCGTGCCTTGCTTGCCCTTGCGGATCAGCTCGGCGGTGCGCGCGAGATTGGGCTCCGCCGCCGGCGTCAGATCGGCCTTGTCGAAATCGAACAGCGTATCGGTGGCGAGCTCGACCACCGTTGCCGTGTCGGTCACGGTCACGCGGAAATCGGTGACCGCGCCCGTCAGCGGACTGGTGGCGCCGGTAAGAGCGCTGGTCTGGCCGATGGCGTTGCCGGTCGTTCCCTGCGGTGCGGCGGGCGCCGGCCGCGGCTCGGCCTGGTTCACCGCCGGCGCCGAAACCGGGTCCTGGCTGGGAGCCGCATTGCATGCGGCGAGCGCGAGCGCGGCAGCGATGCCGGACGCGCGCCTCACCGCGTCACCAGCACCGCATCGAACGGGGCGACTTCGGGAATGGTGATCGACACCGTCTTGCTGGCCGCTGGCGGAGCGGGGAATTTGAACCAGACCTGTGCCGGGCCGCGGGCGGTATCGACGCGTATCTCCTTGCCGTCATTGTTGAGCGGCGCCGCCATCCACTTGCCGGCATTGTCCTTGAGCACGCCGATGCGCTGCGACGTGGCGTCGTCGATCGCGCTGACCTCCTCGACCTTGGCATAGCTGCAGCAATCGGCGCCGGTATAGGTCAGCGCCACCGTCATTATGTCGCCGGTCACCGCGACCTTGTTGAGCGAAACCTGCGACCCCTTCGGTCCCGGCTGGGTCTGGATTGCGACCGGGGCAGGAGCAGCGACCGGCGCGGGCGTGGCAGCGACTTCCTCGCGCACGACGCCATTGGCGGTCGCCGTCGTGGTCGTGGTGACGCTGTTCTCCGTGGTCTGACTTCCCGAGCAGCCCGCCAGCAGGCCGACGAACAAAATCGATGCGGCAAAAAGTTTCGGCACGCTTCTCTCCCACCAGATTCGGAAAAAATGAATCGGGCAGGGAATGGTTCCCGCGCCGAAACGGTCGCGCCGTCGCGCGCTAGGTGGCAGGCGGGTGTCGGGAGAAATCTGCCGCCTCGGCGACGAAGCTCGATACGCCGCGTGGGTTCGGGGCACACCGCCAGCCCGGCGCCTCGGCGAACAGCGAGCCATGCTCGGCATTGGCGTAGATGACCACCACTTGCCTGGTTCCTGCACGCAACGCCTCTTCGAGACGCGTTCGCACCGCGGTCATGACGTTCGCGCCAAAGGGATTGTAGAGATAAGCGAGGATCGCGGGGCCGTCGGGCACGAACGAAGCGGCATCGCCTTCGAACAGCCGGGCATGCGGCAGGCCGGGATTCCGCGATGCGAAGCGCTCGAAGTTCTTCCGGGCAGTCTCGCAGAGGCGCTCCGATAGTTCGACTCCCGTGACGGTGCGGAAACCCATTTCGGCCGCCAGCATCACCATTCGCCCTTTCCCCGCGCCATAATCGACAAAGTCGAACTGCGCCGGATCGATGTCTAGCATCGCGACCGGGTCCCGTAACATCGCTTCGTCGCTGGGGTCGTAGCGGCGGCACTCGTCCACCAGCGCCTCTGGAAAGCCGAGCTCGCGCACGGCGATCCCACCGCTGGTATCGGTGCCCCAGCGGCGATCAAAGGCCTGATCGGCGCGCTGGCGCGCACGCGCGGCACGGGAAAAGCGGTGCCGGAGGTTGACCAGCGAGAGGCGCACGATTTCTCTGGGGCTGCGTCCGCGCAATCGGGAAAGGGGCATGTCGGCCTCGGTGTCGAAACAAGGCCGGTGTGCATCGCCAAGGTGGATATCGGGTTAAGCGGGGCGCGGTTCCCCAGCGATCTCCGTCAGCAGATCCTTGCGGCTCAATTTCCCGATCATCGTCTTGGGCAGGCTTTCGCGGACCACGACTTCCTTGACGCGTTCATGCTTGCCGAGCTGCTGGTTGAGCCATTTGCACAGCTCCGCGCCAGTGATCCCGGCGCCGTCGTTGAGCGTCACATAGGCATGCGGCAGCTCGCCATGATAGGAATCGGGCAGCCCGATCACCAGCGCTTCCTTCACCGCTTCATGCTTGTAGAGCACCGCCTCGATCTGGCTCGGGAAGACCTTGAAACCGCCGACCGCGATCATGTCCTTCAACCGGTCGACGATGCGGATGAACCCGTCCTCGTCGATCGTCCCGACATCGCCGGTGCGCAGCCAATGCCCGTCGACGAAGGTGTCGGCGTCGGTATCGGGCCGGTTCCAGTAACCACGCATGATCTGCGGGCCCGAGACGACGATCTCGCCGGGCTCGCCCTCGGGCGGTGGCCGGGTCGGGTCCTCCTTGTCGACGAGGCGGACGCGGGTGGCGATCAGCGGCTGGCCGATCGTGCCGGTCTTGTTGAGGCCCTCATAGGGATTGGTCGAGACCACGCCCGAGCTTTCCGAAAGCCCATAGCCCTCGATCACCCGCGCACCGGTCACTTCCTCCCAATGCGCCTTGAGCGCCGCCGGCAGGGGCGCGCCGCCCGAGATGCAATATTGCAGGCTCTTGAAGTCGCTCGGCTTCATCCCCGGCGCGTCGAGCAGAGCCTGGTACATGGTCGGCACGCCGGGCAGCGAGCGCGGTTGGGTGCGGCGCAGCGCCGCCAGCGCCTGCTTGGCGTTGAAGCGCGGCAGCATCACGATCTCGCCGCCTGTCAGCACGGTGCGGTTGAGCACGCAGGTGTTGGCGAAGACATGGAAGAAGGGGAGGATGCCGAGGATCGTATCGGCCTTCTCGCCCAGGTGCGGATCGAGCCGCGCGACCTGGCGGCAATTGGCCGACAGGTTCTGATGGGTGAGCATCGCGCCCTTGGGCACGCCGGTGGTGCCGCCGGTATATTGGATCAGCGCGAGATCGGCCTCGGGATCGATCGCCGGGGTGTCGCACACGCCGTCATTGTGGATGAGCTGCGAAAAGGCCTGGATACGATCATCGACGGGCCGCGGGGTGACTTCCTTGCCCTTGAACAGCCGGTAGAACAGTGACTTCGCGCCGGGCAGCGCTCCTGCCACCGATCCCACCACCAGCCGTTCGAGCTTGCTTTGCTCGAGCACCTTGAGCGCGGTCGGCAGCAATGCGCTGGCCGAAAGCGTGAACAGCAGCCGTGTACCGCTGTCCTCGACCTGCGCCGCCAGTTCCTCGACCGAGTAGAGCGGCGAGAAATTGACCACCGTCGCGCCGAGCTTGAGGATGCCGTAATAGGCCGCGACATAATGCGGGACGTTGGGAAGGAAGAGCCCGATCCGGTCGCCCTTGCCATAGCCGAGAGCCTTCAGCCCGCACGCGACCCGGTTGGCGCCGTCGAGCGTCTCGCCATAGCTGTATTTGCGGCCGAGGAAATCGAGCAGGTGCGCGTCCGGGTGCGCCCGGGCGCTGGTCTCGAACAGATCGACCATCGAGAGCGGCGGGAAGACATCGTCCCAGCGGCCGGGATGGCGGAACGCGCTGCGCCAGATATCTTCCGGCCCGAGATGTTCAAATACGCTCATTTACACTAGTGTAAGCAAGCTCCGGGGCCGGTCAATATCCAAGCCGCTTGCTCCACGTCACCAGCACCGAAACCGCGATCACGCCGAGATCGACCGCCGCTTCCATCTTGCGGGGTGAAGGATCGTCCGCGCGCGCCATGGCGATGGAGATGGCGGCGTGCCGGGCATTGCCGAGCGACAGCAGCAACAGCGCCAGGGCTCCCAAAGCCAGGATGATCCGGTTGCGTTTGACCATGATGGCGCCGGTATATGCCGGCTGAACGAAAGCGGCAATCGAGCGCGCGACGAAAACGCGCCCGAAGTGACGGCCGGTTCAGGCGGCGGCGCGGATCGTGTTGCGGGCGCGGTCGCGCCCGGCCGATTTCGCTTCGAACAGCGCGGCGTCGGCGCCGCGATAGAGCGCCTTCCACTCGACATCGCTGGTCAGCGGCCCGCGGCACCCGCCGATGCTGGCGGTGACGAGCAGGTCGAACGGCATCCGCGTCGCCCGCAGCCTGGCGAGCAGCGCTTCGGGCTCGACGGGTTCGGCGGCCGAGGAGAGGATCGCGAATTCCTCGCCACCCAACCGCGCCACCAGGGCGCCGGTGGGCACGTGCGTGCGCAGCAACCGCGCGAACAGCCGCAGCACTTCATCGCCGCCGTCATGGCCCAGCGTTTCGTTGACGCCCTTGAAGTGATCCAGGTCGGCGATCAGCAATTGTTGCTCTCCGGTCCGCCCGATCGCCTGATCGAGGAACGCGCGGCGGTTGAGCAGTCCCGTCAGCGGATCGGTATCGGCCAGGCGGCGCGCCATCACCTCGTTGGCGATCGCCCAGTCGCGCTCGTCGCGCAGCAGCTTGATCCGATAGGCAATGGCGAGGCTCGACATCAGCGCCTCGACCACCATCGACAGGATCGTCGAATTATCGAGCCAGAAATTCCATGGGATGACATGGAAATTGGCGAGCACGCGCCCGACCGACATCAGGATCGGCGCACCCCAGCCGACCGCGAACAGCCACAGATAGTTGCTCCGCTTGCGCCACGCCTGCCACAAGGTCGGTCCGACCACGGTGGCCAGTCCCAGGAACACGATCGAGAAGGCGGCGTCCGCGGTTCGTACGGAGAAGGGTGCGGACAGGTAGAACAGCACGCCGACCCCGGCCATCGCGGTGGCGACCGCGGCCGTATAGCGCCCGAGGAACCCCACGAAGACGCGATCTTCGAAGAAGCTGCGGGCGAAGATCAGCGCGGATGCCCCGACCATGCCGAGCAGCAGATAATTGATCCGCAGCCGTTCGTTGTTGGCGATATCCGGGAAAGTCCAGGCGAGGGTGCCCGAGGACGAGAAGGTGTAGGCGAGCAGGCACGCCACCATCGCGCAATAATAAAGCTGGAAGCGGTGACGCAGCGCACCCCACAAAGCGAGATTGTAGATGATCAACGCGATGCACAGTCCGGCGAAGGCGGCGTACATCGCCGCCATCGTCAGATTGGTGCGCTCGCTCTGCGCGCCGGTCGAAAGCCTCGCCCCGAGCACGACGCCGCGCACATTCGCCGATCCCTCGACATGCCACATCAGCCGGACGACCTTCGCGTTCAGCTGCGGCAGCGGATATTCGACCAATGCGCCGAGCTGGATCAGCGGCGTCACCCCGCGCGCGTCGGTGGTGGAGGTTGTCATCCGGCCGTCGGAATACAGGACATGCAGCGACAGCCTGTCCTGCCACAGGCTGGCGATGCGGGCATTGAGCGGCTCACCCGAGCGCGAGCGCTGGTTGATGTCGTTGGTGATCACCCAGAAATTGCCGGGGCCGAACCTGTGCTGCTCGGTCATGCAGTCGAAGCGTTCGGGATACTGGATCAGCACTGCCGGGTTCATTCCGCCGGTATCGGGCAGCACACAGACCTGAAGCGGCCGCCCGGTGACGGCGCGCTGCGCCTGTGCCGGCACGGCAAGCGCCGCAAAGCCGATGCACGCGAGCAACACCGCGATTCCGCGCGAAAGACAGGCCCGAACCATGCTTCTTGCTACGCCCGGCATGACGAACAACCCGTTAAAATGCGGGGAGATCGCCGCTTTCTCCGCAACTTGCGCGATCCGCTTTGTTCGCGTGCGGTCGCGCAGCTATAGTCGGACAAAAGGGGAGGGGCATATGGCTGAAGAACGGCTGCAACTGGTCGATGTGCTGCGCGGCTTCGCGCTGATGGCGCTGTTCCTCGTCCATATGCTGGAGAGCTACGAGCTGTATTGGGCCGCCCCGCAACCGGGGATCGCCGACACGATATTTCTGCTGTTCATGGGCAAGAGCTTCTCGCTGCTGGCCTTGTGTTTCGGCTTCAGCTTCTTCGTGCTGATGGATCGCGCGGCGCGGCGCGGCGAGGATTTCTCCGGGCGTTTCGCGTGGCGGCTGGCGGTCCTGCTGGTGATCGGTTTCTTCCATGCGCTGGTCTATCGCGGCGACATCATCCAGTTGCTCGCCGGGCTCGGCTTCGTGCTGTTGCTCGCGCACCGGATACGGTCGAACCGCGTGCTGATCGCGCTCGCCGCCTTCTGCTTCGCCGGGCCGATCCTGATCCTCCAGATCGTCGCCGCTTCCTCCGGCGCGGCATGGGCGAATCAGCCGCCGCATTTCTTCAGCGATTCCGCAATGCCCATCTATCTCAACGGCACGCTGGCCGAGACGCTCAAGGCCAATTTGTGGGAAGGCCAGCTCCCCAAATGGTGGTTCATGCTCGAAAGCGGGCGGCTGGTGCAGATCATCGGCCTGTACCTGGTCGGCATGGTGCTTGGCCGGATCGGCTTCTTCGCGCGGGCGGGGGACTATGTGCGCGCGCGCTGGATAGCTTTCGCGATTGCCGCCGCCGTTGCGCTCGCGCTGCATTTCGAGCGCGATGCGTTGACCGGCTGGTTCGCCGCGCAAGGGCATGGCGAAGCTGCGGGGCGCTGGTTCGGGCTGTTGCTGGGAAGCTGGTTCGAGTTGGCGGGGACCACGCTCTGGGCGCTGATCCTGATCGCTTTGTGGCAGGGGCCGCTGCGCGCATTGATCGCGCCCTTCGCCGGCGTCGGGCGGCTGACGCTGACGCTCTATATCGCGCAGAGCCTGGTGTTCGTGCCGATCTTCTATGGTTTCGGCCTCGGCCTGTGGGACGATTGGAGTCAGCCGACGCGCCTGTGGGTTGGCCTTGCCGCGATCTTCGCACAGCTGGTGCTGGCGGCGATCTGGCTACGGCATTTCCACTATGGCCCGGTCGAATGGGGATGGCGCGCGCTGACCTATCTGCGCCGCGACATCCCCTTCCGCCACTAACAGCCGTCCAGCGGCTAGACCGCTCCGGCCAGGCTTTGCATGAGTGCGGCCGTGCTGGAGAGGATGAAGATCGTCGCGAAGCTCGCGGCAAGCGCCGCTTTCGTATTGAGTGCCATTTCCCTGAACCTTTCCAATTCTTCTTCCGGGAATGGGCCGTAGCGGAGCGCGCAAGCGATCCCAGCGCCGCGAGACAGGGCGACCAGTCTGCGACGGAGTGGCGACGAGCGAACACCAAAAAGGGCCGGAACTTCGCGTTCCGGCCCCTCTCGTTTGATTCACGCCATTACTTGGCCTTGGCGGTCGCCGCCTTCTTGCCGCCCTTGCCCTTCGGCTTGGGCGCGGCGGGGGTGGTTTCGAACACCAGCGCGCCGTCCTTGAGCTTCACATTGACCTCGCCGCCATGGACCAGCTTGCCGAACAGCAGCTCCTCGGCGAGCGGCTGCTTGATCTTCTCCTGGATCAGCCGGCCCATCGGGCGCGCGCCATAGAGCTTGTCGTAGCCGCGCTCGGTGAGCCAGGCCTTGGACTCGTCGTCGAGCTGGATATGGACGTTGCGGTCCGCCAGCTGCAGCTCGAGCTGGAGGATGAACTTGTCCACGACCCGCGCGACGACGCTGGTCGGCAAATAGTCGAACGGCACGATCGCATCGAGGCGGTTGCGGAATTCGGGGGTGAAGAGCTTCTTCACCGCTTCCTCCTGCACGTCGTCGCGGCTGATCTCGCCGAAACCGATCGATTCGCGGGTCATGTCGCTCGCGCCGGCATTGGTCGTCATGATCAGGATGACGTTGCGGAAATCGACCGACTTGCCGTGCTGATCGGTGAGGCGGCCATTGTCCATCACCTGCAAGAGGATGTTGAACAGGTCTGGATGCGCCTTCTCGATCTCGTCGAGCAGCAGCACGCAATGCGGCTGCTGATCGACCGCGTCCGTCAAAAGCCCGCCCTGATCGAAGCCGACATAGCCGGGAGGCGCACCGATCAGCCGGCTGACCGAATGGCGCTCCATATATTCGGACATGTCAAAGCGCTGGAGCGGGATGCCGAGCAATTCGGCCAGCTGCTTCGCCACTTCGGTCTTGCCGACGCCGGTCGGGCCCGAGAACAGATAATTGCCGATCGGCTTCTCGGGGTCGCGCAGGCCCGCGCGGCTGAGCTTGATCGCCGAAGACAGAACTTCGATCGCCTTGTCCTGTCCGAACACGACGCGCTTCAGGTCCTGCTCGATATTGGCGAGCACCTTGGTATCGTCGCTCGACACGGTCTTTGGCGGGATGCGCGCCATCGTCGCGATGACGGCCTCGATCTCCTTGGCGGTGATCGTCTTCTTGCGCTTCGACGGCGGCACCAGCATCTGCATCGCACCGACCTCGTCGATCACGTCGATCGCCTTGTCGGGCAGCTTGCGGTCGTTGATGTAGCGCGCGCTCAGCTCCACTGCCGACTTGATCGCGTCGGGCGTGTACTTGACCGCGTGATGCTCCTCGAACGCCGTCCGCAGGCCGCTCAGGATCTTGATCGTATCCTCGACCGTCGGCTCGTTGACGTCGATCTTCTGGAAGCGCCGCAGCAGCGCGCGGTCCTTCTCGAAGTGATTGCGGAATTCCTTGTAGGTGGTCGATCCGATGCAGCGGATGCTGCCGCCGGACAGCGCCGGCTTGAGCAGGTTCGACGCGTCCATGGCCCCGCCGCTGGTCGCGCCCGCGCCGATCACGGTGTGGATCTCGTCGATGAACAGCACCGCGTGGGGAAGCTTCTCAAGCTCGGTGACGACCTGCTTGAGCCGCTCCTCGAAATCGCCGCGATAGCGCGTGCCGGCGAGCAGCGCGCCCATGTCGAGCGAATAGATCACGGCTTCCTTGAGCACCTCGGGCACTTCGCCTTCGACGATCTTGCGCGCCAGCCCCTCGGCGATCGCGGTCTTGCCGACGCCGGGATCGCCGACATAGAGCGGGTTGTTCTTCGAACGGCGGCACAGGATCTGGACAGTTCGGTCGACCTCGGGCCCGCGCCCGATCAGCGGATCGACCTTGCCGGCCTTGGCCTTCTCGTTGAGATCGACGGTGAACTGCTTGAGCGCGCTCTCATTCTTGCCGCTCTTGCTCTCGGACTTGGTCGCGGTCTTCTCTTCCTCGGCGCCCTTCGGCGTCGTGGTCTCGCTCGCGCCGGCGCCCTTGCCGACGCCGTGCGAAATGAAGCTGACCGCGTCGAGGCGGCTCATATCCTGCTGCTGGAGGAAATAGACCGCATAGCTCTCGCGTTCGCTGAACAAGGCGACCAGCACATTGGCGCCGGTCACTTCATCGCGCCCCGAGGACTGGACATGGAGGATCGCGCGCTGGACGACGCGCTGGAAGCCGCTGGTCGGCGAGGGATCGGTGGCGGCATCGACCTTCAGCGCCTCGAGCTCGGTATCGAGATAATGGGCGACGGTGCCGCGCAGATCGTCGAGCTCGACCCCGCACGCGCTCATCACCTTGCTGGCATGCTCGTCATCGACCAGCGCCAGCAGCAGATGCTCGAGCGTCGCATATTCGTGGCGGCGCGAGCTGGCGGCTTCGAGCGCCTTGTGCAGGGTGGATTCGAGCGCGGAGGCGAAACTAGGCATTCAGAGACACTCCAGTCGGGCCAGAAGGATACGCGGCCCGGTTTCCCACTATGTCGGGATGACGGACGCTCGCATCAAGCGTGGCGGCCCAGCACCGGAGTTTTCTGGCATCTGCCCGAGACTCCGGCGCAACGCTCATCGCTTGAATAGGGCGTCAGCGCTTGCGCGATGGTTAACGGCGCGTTGCATTTTTGCCTTTGTTCGCGCGATCTCGGCTTCGAGCAATTCGATGCGTTCGGCCAGTTCCTCGACCGAGAAGGGATCGAGATCCTGCTTCGCCAGCATGGCGGCGGCATCGTCCTTGCGGCGCGGAAGATTTTCGTCTGCGTCCATCCTGCGGAAACGTTGACCGGGCACGAGCCGATGTCAATAAACACCCGACCCTGCTTGGCCGAAAGCGACGAGCCGATGACCTTCCCGGATATGATGCGCGCGATCGATCCCGAAGCTCCGGGCGGACCCGAGGTGATGGCGCTTGTCGAGCGCCCGGTGCCGAAGCCGGGGCCGGGCGAGGTGCTGATCAAGGTCGCCGCCGCCGGGGTGAACCGCCCGGAAGTCATGCAGCGCAAGGGAATGTACCCGCCGCCGCCCGGCGCGCCGACCATTTTCGGGCTGGAACTGTCGGGCACCATCGTCGCGCTGGGTGAGGGCGTGAATGCCGAGATGCTAGGCCAGCCGGTATGCGCCCTGGTCAGCGGCGGCGCCCAGGCCGAATATGCCGTCGCCCCGATCGGCACCTGCCTGCCCGTGCCCGAGGCGCTGACCATGGTCGAGGCCGCGGCGATGCCCGAAACGCTGTTCACCGTGTGGACCAACGTCTTCGAGCGCGCCTACGCCAGCGAGGGCGACACGATCCTCATCCATGGCGGCACCTCGGGGATCGGCACGATGGCGATCGCGCTCTGCAAGCTGTTCGGTGTCGAGACCATCGTCACCGCCGGCTCCGACGACAAATGCGCCGCCGCCCGCGAACTCGGTGCGGACCATGCGATCAACTACAAGACCGAGGATTTCGTCGCGCGGGTGAAGCAAATCACCGGCGGCAAGGGTGTCGATATCGTCCTCGACATGGTCGGCGGCGATTATGTGCCCCGCAACATGCAGTGCCTCGCCGACGAGGGCCGCCACGTCTCGATCGCGGTGCAGGGCGGGCTACAGGCAACCATCCCGATCTTCGAGATCATGCGGCGTCGGCTGACGCTCACCGGCTCGACGCTCCGCCCACGCCCGGTCGAGTTCAAGGCGCTCGTCGCCGACGAACTTCACCGCACCGTCTGGCCGCTGGTCGCCGCCGGGCAGCTCAAGCCGGTGATCGACACCATATTCCCCCTCGCCGAAGCCGCCGAGGCGCACCGCCGCATGGAAGCCGGCGACCATGTCGGCAAGATCGTGTTGGTCGTCGGCGAGTGACCTCCCCATTCGTCATCCCCGCGAAAGCGGGGACCCCGCTTCTTTTCTTCTGATGGGCGGCTACATCTACATGATGTCGGATCGCTACCGCGGCGGCATCTACACGGGAGTGACCGCGCAACTCGCCGGGCGAATCGAGCAGCATAAAACCGGCAAAGGTTCGAGATTCGTCGCCCGATATGAATTCACCCGTCTCGTCTACATTGAGGTCTTCGAGGACATCTCCGATGCCATCGTCCGCGAGAAGCGCCTCAAGAAATGGAGGCGCGCGTGGAAGATCGAGCTGATAGAAGCGATGAATCCTGAATGGCGTGATTTGTCCGCCGAAATTCACGAGTAAATTGGAAGCGGGATCCCCGCGTTCGCGGGGAAGACGAAGAAGGTAGGGGGAAGCAATGCTGCGCAACATCGTCGCGGGGGTGCTGATCGTGGCGCTTCCGGTGATCCTGCTGATGTCCGACCGGCACTGGTTCCTGAGCGACCAGCATCGCGCGGTCGATCATGTCGCCGATATCCCGGCCGATGCGAAGGGCCCGATGGTCGCCAATCTCGAGCGCATCGTCAGCCATGAGGGCGTCCATGTCGTCCGCGAACCGACCAAGGCGGAATCGCTCTATCAGCTGCTGGTCCTTGCCGGTCGCGCCCCGCCGCCCCGCATCAGCGGCGAGCACGAGCCGCTGCGCTACGGCTATTCGGTCCGTGAATGGAGTTTCCTCGGCATGCCGTTCGGCTGGTACGAGGAGTTCGGTTATGTCGTGTACACCCGCAACCGCTGGGAACTGGTGATGGCGCCGTTCCTGCCGAGCTACGATGCCGAGCTTCACAGGGAAGTGGGCCGCGACCTCAAACAGGGCTTCTTTTTCCCGTTCTGGGCCCACAGCTGGGGCTGGCTATACGTCGCCCTGCTCGCCTTCTGGGGCTGCCTCTATCACCGCGGCATCGTCAAATGGCGCGAGGCCGAAGGCATCATCTGAGCTTATAAGTCCAGCGCCATGCCTTGTTGGACGCGCCGCGTCCGCCACGGCAAGCGCATGCCGATATAATGGGGGAAAGCCGGTGACCGCTCTCACGCTTCACGAATATGCCGCCTCGGGGAATTGCTACAAGATCCGGCTGACGGCGGCGCATGCCGGGATCAAGCTCGATCGGCGCGAATATGACATCATGGCCGGCGCGACGCGCACCGCGGAGTTCCTCGGCCAGGTCAACGCCAATGGCCGCATCCCGGTGTTGCAGGTCGGTCCCGATTTCCTGCCGGAAAGCAATGCCGCGGCCTTCTATATCGCCGACGGCACGCCGCTGATCCCGTCCGACCGCTTCGAGCGTGCCGATCTCCTGCGCTGGCTGTTCTGGGAGCAGTATAACCACGAGCCCAATATCGCGACGGTGCGCTTCTGGAAGGGCTGGATCGGCTTCGACAATCTCAACGAGGTCCAGCGCGCCAATCTCGCGTCCAAGCAGGCAGGCGGCGAGGCCGCGCTGGCGCTGATGGACGAGCATCTCCAGCGTCGCGACTGGTTCGTGATCGATCGGCTGACCCTCGCCGATATCGTGCTCTACGCCTATACCCATGTCGCCGAAGAGGGTGGTTTCAGCCTCCAGCCTTATCCCAATGTCCGCGCCTGGCTGGATCGCGTCGCCGCGCATCCCTGTCACATTCCTATAACCGCATGATGATCGGGCTGTAACAATCCGCCGCCATAGCGCTCCCAGGCAAGGGCGAGGGGGCGCGGCGCATGACCACGATCACCAGGCTGACGTTCGGCGCGGCGGGCATCGCCGATTTTCACGCATCGCATCCGGCAATTCCCGAAAAGCCGGTGCTCGAGCGGCGGCGCTACCGCACGATCTGGATCAGCGATATCCACCTCGGCACGCGCGGCTGCAACGCCGAACTGCTCATCGACTTTCTCGATCATGTCGATAGCGAGTGCATGTATCTGGTCGGCGACATCGTCGATGGCTGGGCGCTCAAGAAACGCTTCTACTGGCCGGTCTCGCACAACGACATCGTCTGGCGCGTGCTCAAGCGGGCCAGGCGCGGCACCCGGATCGTCTACATCCCCGGCAATCATGACGAGATGTTCCGCCAGTTCGCGGGCCTCGATTTCGGCGGGGTCGAGATCCGCCGCCAGGCGGTGCACGAAACCGCCGATGGCCGCCGCCTGCTCGTCCTTCATGGCGACGAGTTCGATGCGATCACGCTGTCGCACCGCTGGCTCGCCTATCTGGGCGATGCCGCCTATGAGACCAGCATGGTGCTCAGCCGCTGGGTGAACGCCGTCCGCCGGATGCTGGGTCTGCCCTTTTGGTCGCTCAGCAAATACGCCAAGCACAAGGTCAAGAACGCCGTCGCCTTTATCTCCCGGTTCGAGGAGATCGTCGCGCATGAGGCCGGATCGCGCGGTGTCGATGGCGTCATCGCCGGGCATATCCACACCGCCGAAATGAGGATGATCGACGGCGTCGAATACTATAACGACGGCGACTGGGTCGAAGGATGCACCGCCCTGGTCGAGCATTTCGACGGTCGAATGGAGATTTTGCACTGGGCGGAGGAGATGGCAGCGCGGGATCGGGAGAAGACGCCGGCTATGGAGCGGCAGGCGGCCTGACGGGCGTGCGTATCGCGATCGTCACCGATGCCTGGGATCCGCAGGTCAACGGTGTGGTCCGCACGATCCAGGCGGTGCGCAAGGAGCTTGAGAAGCACGGCCATATCGTCAAGGTCATCTCGCCCGATCTGTTCCGCTCGCTGCCGTGTCCGACCTATCCCGAGATCCGCCTGGCGCTGACCCGGGTCGCTACCGTCGGCCAGATGCTGGAGGACTTTGAGCCCGAGGCGATCCATCTCGCCACCGAAGGGCCGCTGTGCATCGCCGCGCGGCGCTGGTGCATGCGGAACGGATTGCCGTTCACCACCGCCTATCACACCCAGTTTCCCGATTATGTCTCGGCGCGCACCCGGCTCCCGGCCGAATGGTTCTGGAATTATATCCGCTGGTTCCACGCCCCGGCGCAGGCGATCCTCGCGGCCACGCCCTCGATCCGCCGCTCGCTTGAGGAGCATGGCCTCCACAAGCTCAAGCCATGGGGCAGGGGCGTCGACTTGAGCAACTTCCATGCCGGCGTCGAACCCGATCCGGCGATGCGCGAACTGTCCGGTCCGATCCAGCTCTATGTCGGCAGGGTCGCGGTAGAGAAGAATCTCGAAGCCTTCCTGCAAACCGGTCATCCCGGTACCAAGGTCATTGTCGGCGACGGCCCGGCCCGCGCGTCGCTCGAAGCCAGATATCCCGATGCGATGTTCCGCGGCGCGATGTTCGGCCCGGCGCTCGCCGCCGCCTATGCCGCCGCCGACGTTTTCGTCTTTCCTAGCCGCACCGACACGTTCGGGCTGGTGATGATCGAGGCACTGGCCTGCGGCACGCCCATCGCCGGCTATCCGGTGACCGGGCCGATCGACATCGTCACGCCCGAGACCGGCGCACTTTCCGAAGACCTTGAGACCGCCATCGCCGAAGCCCTGACCAGGGACCGCGCCGCCTGCGCTGCCTATGGCCGCACCTTTACCTGGGAGGCCAGCGCGGCGCAGTTCTTCGCGGGATTGTGTCCGCTGATATCGCGACGCGCTGCCTGAAACATCCTTCCCTGGCCTCCGCCGGGGAGCGCTAATAGTCGGCTTGATGGTGCGCTATCCGCTTGCCCTCCCGCCCATCCGCGACTAAGTCAGCCTCCGTTACCGGCCGCCCGTGATGGGCGGCCCTTTCTATTTCTGGAGACTGCTCGTGGCCCAGCCGCTGATGCCCCATGCGACCGCCAGCTGGCTGGTCGACAACACCGCGCTCTCGTTCGAGCAGATCGCCGAGTTCTGCGGCCTGCACATCCTCGAGGTGCAGGCGATCGCCGACGATACCGCCACCGCCAAGGTGATGGGCCGCGATCCCGTCCGCGCGCATGAGCTGACGATGGAAGAGATCGAGAAGGGCCAGGCCGATCCCGATTATTCGCTCAAGATGCTCAAGGGCCCCGAGCAGGTCCGCCGTACCAAGGGCCCGCGCTACACGCCGGTCTCGAAGCGCCAGGACAAGCCCGACGGCATCGCCTGGATTCTGCGCAACCACCCCGAAATCTCGGACGGCGCGATCGGCAAGCTGATCGGCACCACCCGCACGACGATCACCGCGATCCGTGACCGCAGCCATTGGAACATCGCCAATATCGTGCCCAAGGACCCGGTCACGCTCGGCCTCACCACCCAGCGCGAGCTCGACGCCCTCGTCGCCAAGGCCGCCAAGGCTGCCGGCATCGAGGCCCCGGTCGACAACCGCCTCGAGGGCGACCGCGAGGCGCTGATCGAGCAGCTCCGCGCCGAGCGCGTTGCCGCCGCGGCCGCTGCCGACGCGATCGAGAATGGCGAGCCCGCCGCCCCGGTCGAGCACACCGCCGAAAGCCTGTTCAAGAGCTAAGTCGTGGCGGGGTGACCGCCGTGACTAACATCATTAGTCTTCCGCAACGCCAAGGGGCGATTCGGGAGCCTGATGATGTGCGACGAACATACCGAAGCCGATAACGCCGCCTTTCTGAAAGGCGCGCTCTCGCGCCGCGCGTTCGGCGCCGCGACCGCCGCCGCCGGCGCGATGATCGTCCTGCCGCGCGCCGCCAACGCGATGGCGGTCAAGGGCCGCGACGTGACGATCAAGACTGCCGCCGGCACCTGCGACGCCTATTTCGTCGCGCCCGCCAGCGGCAAGCATCCGGCGGTGCTGGTCTGGCCCGATATCTTCGGCCTGCGTCCCGCCTTCCGTCAGATGGCCGACCGGCTGGCGGAATCGGGTTATGCGGTGCTGACGGTCAATCCCTTCTACCGCTCGCTGACCGCACCGGCGCTGGCGGCGAGCGGCGACCGCGACGCGATCTTCGGCAAGGCCGCCGAGGCCCGCAAGTTGCTGACGCCGGAAGCGGTGATCGTCGATGCGACCAGTTTCATCGCCTTCATCGACAAGCAGCCCGAAGTCGATCGGAAGCGCGGCATCGGCACCACCGGCTATTGCATGGGCGGCCCGCTGGTGATGCAGACCTGCGCCGCCGTCCCCGGACGCGTCCGCGCCGGCGGTACCTTCCATGGCGGCGGGCTTGCTGCCGATCCGTTCCTCGCGCTCGTGCCCAAGATGCAGGCCAGTTTCCTCATCGCCGTCGCCCAGAACGACGATGCCAAGGCGCCGGGCGACAAGGACAAGGTCCGCGCCGCGCTCGCTGCAGCCAATCGCCCGGCCGAGATAGAAGTCTATCCCGCGCAGCATGGCTGGTGCCCGCCCGATAGCCCGGTCTACGATCAGGCCCAGGCCGAAAAAGCATGGGGACGGTTGCTGGCGCTGCTCGGCAAGGCGCTTGCCTGACGCTTGCCGTCCGAGTTTCTGTTCGCTATTTGTTCCGATATTGAAACGAATCGAAGGAACGCGTCATGGCCGCCGATCTGGTCTTCTACACGAATCCGCAATCGCGTGGCCGCATCGCCCGCTGGATGCTCGAAGAGATCGGTGCGGCTTACGAGACGGTGGTGCTGGGCTATACCGACACCATGAAGCGGGCCGAATATCTCGCCGTCAATCCGATGGGGAAGGTTCCGGCGATCGTCCACAAGGGCAAGGTGGTGACCGAGGGGGCGGCGATCTGCGCCTATCTTGCCGATGCGTTTCCCGATGCCGGCCTCGCACCAACGGACGCCGAGCGCGCCGATTATTACCGCTGGCTGTTCTTCGCGGCCGGGCCGGTCGAGCAGGCGGTGACCAACAACCACGCCAAATTCATCCCCACGCCCGAGCAGGGCCGGATGTTCGGCTACGGAAACTATAACCAGACCGTCGATGTGCTGGAGCAGGCGGTACGGGCACACGACTATATCGCCGGCGACCGCTTCACTGCCGCCGACGTCTATGTCGGCTCGGCGATCGGCTGGGGCATGATATTCGGAACGCTGCCCAGGCGGGATGCCTTCACTGCATACTGGGATCGCCTGACCGTGCGCGATGCGTATAAGCGTGCGAACGAGCTGGACGACGCCGTCGTGGTGCCGACGCCGGCCTGACAGGGCGTTATCCGGGGGGAAATATGAGCGGTTTGAAGCGAATCGAGCGTGTCTTTGAGAATGGGCTGTTCGCCTCGCGCTGGCTGCTCGCGCCCTTTTATGTCGGGTTGATCGCTGCGATCGGTTTGCTCCTGATCGTCTTCGTCCGCGAATTCTTCCACGCCGTGCCGCAGATCTGGGTGATGAGCGTCGAGGAGGCTATCCTCAACGTGCTTACCCTGCTCGATCTGGCGCTGGCCGCGAACCTGATCCTCGTCGTCATCCTCGCCGGTTACGAGAGCTTCGTATCCAAGATCGATACCGAGGGGCATGAGGATCGCCCGGCCTGGATGGGGACGACCACCTTCTCCGGACTGAAGCTGAAGCTCTACGCCTCGATCGTCGCCATCTCGGGCATCCAACTGCTCAAGGCGTTCATGGGCGTCGGCGGCGAACCGGTGCCCAAGGAGGAATTGATGTGGATGACGATCATCCACTTCGCCTTCGTGGTGACCGCGGTGCTGTCGGCGCTGACAGATTATCTGTCGGCGCGGGGATCGAAGGGTTCGGCGAGTTGAGCCATTCGCGCCGGTAGTTCGGCCATCACCGCCGCGCGGGCCTCGGGGCTGGTTTCGCCCCACATCGCGATCTCGTCGATCGTGCGGCCGCAGCCTAGGCACCAGCCGGTCTCGCCGTCCATCACGCAGATATCGACGCACGGGGTTTCGATCACGGGCAGATATTCGATCACTTCTTCGCCCATTTTCCCAGCCACGCGGCCATTTGCGGCGGCGTCAGCAAGGCCGCCTCGCCCAGCCCGAGCACCTCGGCACGGTTGAGCAGCTTTCCACTGTGCGGGTCGATCACGAACAGCGCCGGCACCGCATCGAGCGAGATGCCGTAGCGCGCGGCGATATCCATATTGCGGTTGAAGCGGCCGACATCGACCGAGACCAGCTCGAAATGCCGCGCGATCCACGGCCGCATCTCGGGCAACTCGGTGACGCTGGCGAAGACGCGGCAATCGATGCACCAATTGGCGCCGAAATCGATGAGTAGCCGCTTGCCGGACTTGCGGGCCCGCGCCGTCGCGCCGGCGATGTCCGCATTCGCATCGGCCTCGGCATCATAGGGCGCGGCCAGCGGTTGCGGCAGTTGCGCCAGCGTCCGTACCGAGAGCCTTGGCGGCGCGACCTGTGCCAGCGCGGCGCCGGGCAATGCCAACGCCAGCAGCGCGGCTGCCGCGCGGATCATGCGCTCAGGGTGAAGTTCAGGAAATCAGGGAGCGGGCCGTTCCAGCCATCGTCCGGACCGTCATCCTCCGCCTCGCGGCGACGCGATTCGTCGCGGCGCGTATCGCCTCGCGGCGGGCGCGATTCGCGCTCCGGGCGCGGGGCGCGGGGCGCGCGTTCTTCCCGGGGCGCACGCTCCTCACGCGCCGGCCTGGTTTCGGACGCCGGCTTCTCCGCCCGGTCCGCCTTCGCCGCGGGCTTGCCGCGACCGCGCCCGCGTTTGGGCGCTTCCTCGCTTGGCGCGTCATCGCCAGCATCCGGAGCCTTGCCCCCGGGAACGGCGACGCGCTCGATCTTCTGGCCGGTCAGCTTCTCGATCTCGGCGATGTTCTCGGCGTCTTCGGGCGTGATCAGCGTATAGGCGGTGCCGGTGGCGCCCGCCCGCCCGGTGCGGCCGATGCGGTGGACATAATCGTCCGGGTGCCACGGCGCGTCGAAATTATAGACGTGACTCACGCCCTTGATGTCGAGCCCGCGCGCGGCGACGTCGGAGGCGACGAGGAGATTGATCTCGCCCTTCTTGAACTTGTCGAGCTCGGCCAGCCGCGCCGGCTGGTCCATGTCGCCATGGATCTCGCCCGAGCGGAAGCCGTATTTCTTGAGGCTCTTGTTGAGCTCGCGCACCGTCGTCTTGCGGTTGCAGAAGATGATGCCGGTCTGGACGTCGTCGGCCTCGAGCAGCGCCCGCAGCGCCTTGCGCTTCTCGAACGCGCTCGACGGCACGGGCACGAGCCGCTGGGCGATGTTGGTGTTGGTCGTCGCCGGCCGCGCGACTTCGATCTGTTTGGGATTGTCGAGGAACTTGTCAGCCAGCTTCTTGATCACCGGCGGCATCGTCGCCGAGAACAGCAGCGTCTGGCGCTGCTTGGGCAGCTTGGTGCAGATCGTCTCGATATCGGGGATAAACCCCATGTCGAGCATCCGGTCGGCCTCGTCGATCACCAGCAGATTGCAGCCGGTCAGCAGGATCTTGCCGCGCTCGAACAGGTCCATCAGCCGGCCCGGCGTCGCGATCAGCACATCGACGCCGCCCTGCAGCGCCTTGACCTGATCGCCCATCTGCACGCCGCCGATCAGCAGCGCCATCGATAGCTTGTGATTGACGCCATATTTGTCGAAATTCTCGGCGACCTGCGCCGCCAGCTCGCGGGTCGGCTCGAGGATCAGCGAGCGCGGCATCAGCGCGCGGGTGCGTCCTTCGCCGAGGATGTCGATCATCGGCAGCACGAACGCCGCGGTCTTGCCGGTGCCGGTCTGGGCGATGCCGATCAGGTCCCGGCCCATCAGCACGGACGGGATCGCCTGCTTCTGGATCGGTGTGGGCTCGCTATAGCCCGCATCGGTCACTGCGCGCAGGAGTTCGTCGGAAAGGCCGAGATCGGCAAAGCTCATGAATTTATCCGGAAAACGGGCATGGGAAGCCCATGCCGCTAAGCCTGCACGCGCTTGCGGATTTGCCCGGAAATGTCAAGGGAAACGGGGTCTGGTGCGCCTTACTTGACGGGCACGAGGCTGCGGAAGTTCTCGATGCTGCACGAACGGCCCGAGCGCGAGCGGAAGGAATCGCGGCCGGCGCAGATTTTCTCGTCCTTGGTCGGCTTGACGTAGAAGCCCGAATAGAAGCCGAGCGCTGGGCAATCGTCGCCCAGATTGACGCGCAGCAGCTTGCCGTCGTTGAGCAGCAGATCGATGCTGTTGGCGCGGTTGACCGAATAGCCGGCGATCTTGCTGATCTTGACGCAATCGTCGGCCTTCTTCTCCTTGAAGGCCATGGGGGCCGCCGATCGCATGACGATCGTTGCCGACATCGTCACCCGCGGGACATGCACGGTGATGTGCTGCTGCTGAAACAGCTCGGCCGCGCGCGTCCATTCGGGCGGCTCGGGCGAAGCGCCCGGCGCGGCGAGGAAAAGCAGCAGGGGAGCGGCGGCAAACGGCGTGTTCAGCATGTCGGCTATGGTTTCTACCGCAAATCCTTGAACAGTGGATGAACTAACCCTGTACATGCTACCTGCCGCCGCCATGAAGCCCGCGCAAGCCCAGCTCGTCGAGACCGTCCGCCAGCGCTTCGGCGACAAGGCGGTGACCACCGATGCCGACACGATCGCGCCCTGGCTCAGTGATTGGCGCGGGCGGTACCGCGGCGCGGCGCCGGCGATGCTGACGCCCGCCTCGCGTGACGAGGTCGCGGCGATGGTGGCGCTGGCGGCGGACGCGCGGGTCGCGCTGGTGCCGCAGGGCGGCAATAGCGGCATGGTCGGCGGCGCGACGCCCCCGGCGGACGGATCGGCGCTGCTGCTGTCGCTCCGCCGGATGAACCGCATTCGCGCGCTCAATCCCGAATCCAACCTCGCCATCGCCGAGGCGGGCGTGATCCTCGCCGATTTCCGAGAGGCCGCCGAGCGGGCCGGGCGCCGCTTCCCGCTCGATCTCGGCGCGCGCGGCAGCGCCACGATCGGCGGCCTGGTCTCGACCAATGCCGGCGGCACCCAGGTTCTCCGCTTCGGCAATATGCGGCAGCTCGTCGCCGGCGTGGAGGCGGTGTTGCCCGACGGATCGATCCATGACGGGCTCGCCCCGCTCAAGAAGGACAATCGCGGCTATGACCTTAACCAGCTGCTGATCGGCGCCGAGGGCACGCTCGGGATCGTCACCGCCGCGACGCTGCGGCTGGCGCCGGGCCTCGTCTCGCGTGCGGTCGCCTGGGTCGGGCTGGAGAGCCCGGCGAAGGCGCTGGCGCTGCTCCGCGCGATCGAGGCGAAGACCGATGCCGTCGAGAGCTTCGAGATCTTGCCGGGTCCGGTGCTCGATCTTGTCGTCGGTCACATCCCCGGCACCAGGGCTCCGCTCGAATCGCGTCATCCCTGGCACGTGCTGATCGAGGCGGTGTCGATCGATGCCGCCGCCGAACCGCCCGCGTCGCTGCTCGAACGACTGCTTGGTCCGGCGCTCGAAGCGGGACTGGCTGGCGACGCGGTGATCGCCGCCAGCGAAGCCCAGGCCGAGGCGTTCTGGAAGATCCGCCATTCGATTTCCGAATCGGAGCGCGCCGCCGGCCCCGCGGTCCAGCACGACATCTCGGTGCCGGTCGATGATATGCCGCGCTTCATGATCGAGGGCGCGGCGGAGGCCGAGCGGCGCTTTCCCGGCACCCGCGCCATCGCCTATGGCCATCTTGGCGACGGCAACGTTCATTTCCACGTTCGTGCCCCGCACGGCATGGATGCCGCCACCTTCCATGCGGGCGACGCGGCGGCGATCACCCGGCTGGTGCACGACATGGTCGTCGCGGCCGGCGGGTCGATCTCGGCCGAGCATGGTATCGGCCAGATGAAGCGTGCCGAACTGGAACGGCTGGGCCCGCCAGCCAGGATTGCGGCGCTGAGGGCGATCAAGGCGGCATTGGACCCGCGGGGGATTCTCAATCCGGGGAAGCTCGTGACGCTTGCGCCGGAAGCCGCCACGCCATAGACGCGCTAGCGCATTTCACAGCATTCGCAGATTTTTTCGAATTCGGTTTTCAGGAGAGTAAGATGGCCAGCGCGCCACAGCAGCAGCTTCCGTTGTTCTATAACCAGCTCGAACCGCTTTCGAGCCAGGTTCACGGCGATCTCAAGGTTCGCGTCCTCGACAAGGCGCCGTTCCTCGCCAAGCATCACGCCGTGCCGGTCACGGTCGAGGAATTCCCCCTCGTCCAGCGCTACATGCCGATCGTCTTCTCCGCCGGCGAGGATCCCGTTCCGCTCGCGTTGATGGGTCTCAACGAAGGCGTCAACGTCTTCATCGACGATGAAGGCAAGCTGATCGATCCGAACTTCTATGTTCCGGCCTATATCCGCCGCTATCCCTATCTGCTCGCCCGCCTGCGTCCCGACGCCGACGAGCTGTCGCTGTGCTTCGATCCGACCTCGGAGACGATCGGCAAGTTCGACGAGGGCCAGCCGCTGTTCGAGAATGGCGAGCCGAGCGCGGTGACCAAGGAAATCCTGGCGTTCAACGAGCAGTTCGAACAGGCCGGTCAGCGCACCGCGATGTTCATGAAGGACTTGCAGGAGCTCGACCTGCTGACCGACGGCGAGACCTCGATCCAGCCCGACGGCGCCGAGCAGCCTTTCGTGTATCGCGGCTTCCAGATGATCGACGAGAAGAAGCTCAACGAGCTGCGCGGCGACCAGCTTCGCAAGATCGTGCAGAACGGCATGTTGCCGCTCATCTATGCGCACCTGTTCTCGCTGCAGCTGATGCGCGACGTCTTCGCCGCGCAGGTTCGCCTCGGCAAGATGCCGCAGCCGCAGCTGGTTCCGCCGGCCGTCTGAGACGCCAGCAACCGCGCTGAACGATTGGAGCGCGGCGATCGCCCTTCGCGGGGGGTGATCGCCGCGCTCTTTTTTCGGGTCTTGCAATGTAGGATTCCGCCTGCTTGGCTGAAAACCCAGCGTGCCTCGGCTCTGAAATCGCTGGCCGAGATCATCCAAATCCGATGCCCATGGTCAGTGCGACCATTGGGACCATTCGCGCCGGATTGGCCTGCGCTCGACAGGTTTCCGAGGCGTTCATGCCTCCATCCCAGTGCCTCGCAACGGCTGGCCGCTGACTGGGCACGGTCTCCCGCAGCCCCTTGAACAATCTGACCTTTCACCTATATTTGTCCTGTACGACCTTGTGTTCCCCCTTTCGCGAGGTCGTGCGGCACACCTTCGGGTGTGTCTCCTCCCTGAACCTTGGCCACCTCGTGGGTAACCGCGGGGTGGTTTTTTTATGTGCTGCTTCCGCTACTCAGCGGCGAGCGCGGCGGGGAGGGCCTCGTCGGCCAGCGCGTCGATGATCGCGCGCAGCAGCTGCACCGCCGCCTTCAGCCCCGGCCCGGGCTGGTCGAACGCGGTGTCGAGATAGAGGCTGCGGTCGAACTCCAACTGGATCGCATGCACCCCGCGTCGGGGATCGCCATGCTTCTCCAGAATGTGACCGCCCGAATAGGGCGTGTTCGCGGCGCAGGCGATGCCATGGGCGCGGGCCACGCCCTCGATCCGCCCGGTGAAGCGCGCCGCCGCCGATTTGCCGAAGCGGTCGCCCAGCACCAGCCGGGGCGCCGAGGCCGGATCGCCCAAGGGCGGCATCGAATGCACGTCGAGCAGCACCGCCACGCCGAACCGGGCTCGTGCCGAAGCGAGCGCGGCGGCAACTGCGGCGTGGTAGGGCCGGTGATCCTCGCGGATCCGCGTCTCGACCTCGTCCGCCGACAAGCGCCGCGACCAGATATCGCCCGAACTGCCGACGCGGCGTGGTACCAGCCCCAGGCCGCTGCGCAACTTGGCCGATAGCGGCGGTCCGCCGGCGCGGGCGCCGTCGTCCAGCCGGGGGTCGCGCTCCTGCTCGCTGCGGTTGAGGTCGATCCAGGCGCGCGGGCGCTCGGCGACGAACAGCGTCTCGCATTCGCGCGCGCCCAGCGCGATGGCATCGGCGTGGCGGTCTTCCAGTCCGCGGATGCCCGCCAGCGGCACGCGCAACGCCGCGCGCAGCGGCAGCGGATAGTCGCGCCCGGCATGCGGCACCGACAGCACCACTGGGCTGATCGGTTCCTTGGAGCCATAGAGTGCGAACGGCGGGGTTGCGGTCACCCGTTCAGCCTAGGCACGCCGCGCCCGCGCGGCAATGCGTGGCTGGAAAATCTTAAGGGCTTTGAGCTATGTACCGGCTCGAATGATTGGGGTGGGGCAACGATGATCCGGATTCTGCTGGCCGAGGACGATCGCGTGATGCGGGAATATCTCACCCGCGCGCTCGAGCGGTCGGGCTATGCCGTCAGCGCGGTCGATCGCGGCACCGAGGCGCTGCCCCTGCTCGAAAATGAGCGGTTCGATCTGCTCCTCACCGATATCGTCATGCCGGAAATGGACGGCATTGAGCTGGCGCAAAAGGCCAGCGAACTGGCGCCCGACATGCGGGTGATGTTCATCACTGGCTTCGCGGCGGTCACGCTCAAGGCCGGAAAGCAGGTCCCGCAGGCGCGGATCCTCTCCAAACCCTTCCATCTGCGCGACCTGGTGCTGGAGGTCGATCGGCTGTTCGAAGCCGAGAATGCCAGCCTGAATTAAATCGCGTTTCGGGTGCTTGCGCGGGGGCACAACCCCCGCTAGAGGCGTCCGACCATTGAGGGCGTGTAGCTCAGTGGTAGAGCACTGTGTTGACATCGCAGGGGTCGCAAGTTCAATCCTTGCCACGCCCACCATTCAAAAAGCCCGCTGAGGCCCTTGGTCTCGCGGGCTTTTTATTGCCCGGCGAATAGCTCGCCAGTTGCCCGGTCCGAGCCGGGCTTGTGCTTTAAATCATGGATTTCGCGGGCGTGGGCAGGCCGAGCCCGCTGCAATAGCCGATAAGCGACGGATTGCTGTCCGGCATGGGGAAGAACGGGTCGGCGGTGCATTCGCCGATCAGGTCCAGCATCGGGCAGCCTGCGACATTCGTCCGATTATTATAGAGACGATGCCGATTTGGCTGCCACGTGATCGAGAGCGACGAATCCGCTACGAACAGGGTTCGCGTGCCGAGCTTCGGCGGCGTGACATCTATCAGATTCCCGGTCGGATCCTCCCATACGCTATGGCAGTTGCCGAGCACGCATTGTGGAAATTGCCATAGTGCCCAACCCAGTACGCGACGCCCGCCCGCCACGCTAACGCGATGGTTAGCGGATACGTGACAAAAATCGGGCGAATAGCCTGCGCCGACATCGACATAATCAAGGAATATCGGGTCCGGCAGACCCCAAAGGGCCAGGAACTGCAGAACGTCGGGGTCTGTCGGTTGTGGCAGAGTGAACAAGGTGAATCCTATCCGGGGCGCTTCTGGATTCTATACTCCACATCGCCCGTCAGCGCATCGTCGAGCGCCGCCGCGAGTGTTTCCAGCCGATGGTCCGAGCAGTACTGGGCGCTGGCCGACGCCCGGGCCGGTGATCTCGTCGCTATAGCGGGCGGTCAGCCCGACCCAGCAAGACACAATCCATCCCGATGCGGGAGCGTAACGACCGGCTCGCCTGTAGGTTCCCCGTTGCGCAATGCAGCATGCGCGACTAGAGGCCGGCTCGTGACAGGTTCCCCGCAAGGGGATCAAAAAGGGAATTCGGTCCGATGCCGAAGCTGCCCCCGCAACTGTGACCGGTTAGTTGCCGCGCCATCATGCCACTGAGCGAAAGTTCGGGAAGGCGGCGCGCCAGCGTTGACCCGGGAGCCAGGAGACCTGCCCGTCACGGTCGATTCCTTTGCGCGGGCGGGGTGCACCGGGCGAACGAGGGGCGAAATCCCTTGCGTGAGCGACACCGAACCGGGTCGCCTGCGCCACTTCAGGCAAACGGCCCAAGCAATGGGTGTCTTGTTATGAAGTTCAAATTCCTCCTCTGCGCCTCGGCGGCGCTGCTGCCGGCATTCCCCGCCTTCGCACAGACCGGCCCTGACGATGACGACACGATCGTCGTCACCGCCACCGGTATCGCCCAGCCGATCGATCAGGTCGGTCAGGCTGTCACCGTGCTCGATGCCGAGACGATCCGCACCCGCCAGGACGTCAGCGTTGCTGATCTGCTCGCGACCACGCCCGGCGTGCGCTTCAACCGCACCGGCACCACCGGCTCGGTCACCGGCATCTCGCTGCGCGGCGCCGAGACCAACCAGACCCTGGTTCTGGTCGATGGCGTCAAGGTCAACGATCCCAGCGCGATCGGCGACGGCTTCGATTTCGGCAACCTGCTGATCGGCAATATCAACCGGATCGAAGTGCTGCGCGGGTCGAACTCGGTGGCCTATGGCAGCCAGGCGATCGGCGGCGTCGTCAGCGTGACCACCGTCAACCCCACCGACGGGTTCGCGGCGAACGCCTCGGCCGATTACGGCTACAGCAACACGCTCAACGGCAAGGCGAACATCGCCGCCGGCAGCGGCATGGTCTCGGGCTCGGCGGGCATCGCCTATTTCGACACCGACGGTATCTCGTCGGCGGCGCGTTCGTTCGGCGCGACCGAGAAGGACGGCTATCGCAACCTCACCGCCAATGCGAAGCTCAAGGTCGCCTTCACCGACGCGGTCAGCCTCGATCTGCGCGGCTATTACATCGATGCCGATCTCGATCTCGATGCCTTTTTCGGTCCGCCCGCCGACACGCCCGACGTCAGCAAGTCGCAGCAATATGTCGGCTATGCCGGCCTCAACGCGGCGTTGTTCGGCGGCGTGCTCAGCAACCGGCTGGGCGTTACCTATTTCAAGCACGACCGCGACTATTATTTCGCGCCCAGCAACGCGCCGGATTATGGCTATTCGGGCAAGACGCTGCGCTTCGAATATCAGGGCGTGCTGCAGCCGGTCGAGCAGGCGAAGCTGATCTTCGGCTATGAGCATGAGCGCCCCGAATACACCTTCTTCGGCTTTGGCTCGACCAGCGCGGCCAAGGCGCGGCTCGACAGCTTCTACGGCCTTGCCGTGGTCCAGCCGGTCACCGGCCTGTCGGTCACCGGCGGCGTGCGCCATGACCAGCACAGCCAGTTCGGCGGTGCGACCACGTTCGGCGCCAACGCCAATTATTCGCCCAACCAGGGCGAGACCAACATCCGCTTCAGCTATGGCGAGGGTTTCAAGGCGCCGTCGCTCTATCAGCTCTATGACAGCTTCAGCGGCAATGCCGCGCTGCGCCCCGAGCGTTCGCAAAGCTATGATGTCGGCCTCGACCAGAATTTCGGGCGCCATGTCACCGCCGCGGTCACGCTGTTCACCCGTGATACCCGCAACCAGATCAACTACGACACCACCACCTTCACCTACGGCAATATCGATCGCACCCGGGCCAAGGGCGCCGAAGTGTCGCTGGCGCTGCGCCCGATCGACGCGCTGAGCTTCACCGCCGCCTATTCGTACATCGATGCGAAGGATCGTTCGCCCGGCTCGCTCAACTTCGGCAAGCGCCTCGCCCGCCGCGCCGAGGATGCGGTCAGCGTCTCGGTCGATTACGACTGGTCGTTCGGACTCAAGACCGGCGCGACCTTGACTCATGTCGGCGCCAGCTTCGACGATCCGGCGAACGCCCGGCGGCTTCAGGGCTATGTGCTGGCCGGCTTGCGGGCGTCGCTGCCGATCGGCGAGCATCTGGAGGTCTATGGCCGCGTCGATAACCTCTTCGATGAGCAATACAGCACCGCCTATGGCTTCGGCACCTATGGCCGCGCCGCCTATGCCGGCGTGCGGGTGAAGCTCGGCAAGTGAGGCTGACGATCCCGCCGCTGCTGATGCTCGCGCTGGCGGGCTGTGCCCCGGCAAACGCGCTGGGCGGCGGCGGGATCGTCTCCACCAATCCCTGCGCGGACGCGATGCTGGTCGAACTGGTCCCGGCTGGCCGCATCGCCGCGATCAGCCATTACTCGCAGGACCCGGCGGCGACTTCGATCCCGCTCGATATCGCCCGCCGCTTCCGCACCACCACCGGCACCGCCGAGGAGGTCGTGGCGATGCGGCCCGATCTGGTGATCGCCAGCAGCTTCACTTCGCCCGCCACCCGCGAAGCCTATCGCCGGGCCGGGCTGAAGACGCTCTACCTCGATTCCCCGGTCACCATCGAAGCCAGCAAGGCGCAGGTGACAGAGCTTGCCGCCGCGGTCGGTGCCGAGGGGCAGGGTAGGGCGATGAACGAGCGTATCGACCGCGCCGTCACCGCCGCCAACTGGAACGGTACGCAGATCCCGGCGCTGATCTGGATCGGCGGCAATCTCGTCTCGGGCGGCGGCAATCTGCTCGACGAGATGATGACCCGCGCCGGCTTCTCGGATCATGCCGCGCATTACGGCCTGCAATTCACCGGCAATCTGCCGATGGAGCGGATCATCGTCGATCCGCCTCGCGTGATGCTGGTCCCCGACGCGCCCGGCCGCATGGCCTCCTCGCGCGCCGCCCAGTTGCGCAGCCGCGCCCTGGCGCATCTCGGCGGCAAGGTGACCGAGGCGCGTTTCCCGCGCGATCTCGTCAATTGCGGTGGCCCGGTGATCGCCAAGGCGATGACGCGGCTTGCCGAAGTGCGGCGGAGCGTAGGGCGGTGAAGCGCCTGTCGCTCAACCTCGCGCTCGCGGCGCTGGTCGCGATCCTGTTTCTCGCCTCGCTGATGGCGGGCAAGGCGTGGGTGCCGTTTTCCGCCTGGTTCACCCATGATCCGCGCTGGTGGATCGTCGCCGAGCTCCGCCTGCCGCGCGCCATCCTCGGGGCCGGCATCGGCGCCGCGCTCGGCCTCACTGGCGCGGTGTTGCAGGGCTTCCTGCGCAACCCGCTCGCCGACCCTAGCGTGGTCGGCGTTTCCTCCTGCGCCGCCCTGGGCGCGGTCGCATCGATCGTCCTGCTCTCCGCCAGCGCGCCGCTGATCATCTTCGGCAGCGCCATGCTCGCCGCCGCCGGCGGGATGGCTTTGCTCGCCGGACTCGCCTGGCGGTCGCAAAGCGCGGTCGCCTTCATCCTCGTCGGCACCGTCCTCGCCAGCCTGGCGGGCGCGCTCACCGCCTTCCTGATCTCGATCGCGCCAAACCCCTATGCCACCGCCGAGATCATCGACTGGATCATGGGCTCGCTCACCGATCGCAGCTTCAGCGAGGTCCAGTTCGCGATGCCGTTCATCGCCCTTGGCTGCGCGGCGCTGCTGTTCACCGGCCGCGCCCTCGACGCGCTGACGCTCGGCGAGGATGCCGCCCGCTCGCTCGGCCTCAGCCTTCGGCGCACCCAGATGCTGATCGTCCTCGGGGCGGGGCTGGCGGTCGGCGCCAGCGTCGCGGTCACCGGGGTGGTCGGGTTTGTCGGCCTGATCGTGCCGCATCTGCTGCGTCCGTTGACCGGCGCGCGGCCTTCGGCGCTGCTGCTGCCTTCGGCGCTGGGCGGCGCGGTACTGGTGCTTGCGGCCGACAGCCTCGTCCGCCTCGGACCCGGCGCGACCGAGATCCGCCTCGGCGTCGCGATGGCACTGATCGGCACGCCCTTCTTCTTCGCGCTGCTGCTCAGGATGCGGAGGTCGGCATGGATCTGACCATCGACCGCCTTTCGCTCAGCCTCGGCAAGCGCCAGGTTCTCCACGATGTCAGCGCCGTGCTGCGCCCCGGCCGCGTCACCGCGATCCTCGGCGCCAACGGTTCGGGCAAGACCACTCTGGTCAAGGTGCTGGCGGGCCTGCTTCCGGGCGATCTCCGCCTCGGCGACCGGCGCATCGACGCCCTCGATCCCCGCGAGCGCGCCCGCGCCATCGGCTATCTCCCGCAGGACGGCGCGGTGCATTGGGACGTCACCGTCGAAAGCCTTGTCGCGCTCGGGCGCCTGCCGCACCGCGCGCCCTTTGCCGGACTCTCGCCAGCCGACGAAGAGGCCATCGCCCGGGCCCTTGCCGCCACCGAGACCGCCGAACTCGCCCACCGCCTCGTCGCCGAGCTATCCGGGGGCGAACGCGCCCGTGTCCTGCTCGCCCGCGTCCTCGCCGGCCAGCCTTCATGGCTCCTCGCCGATGAACCGCTCGCCAGTCTCGATCCCCAGCACCAGCTCGGCCTGCTCGATCGCCTCCGCGCGCTGGCGGGCGAGGGGATGGGCGTGGTCATCGTCCTCCACGACCTGATCCAGGCCGCCCGCGCCGCCGACGATGTCCTGCTGCTCCGCGAAGGCAGGGTCGTCGTCTTCGCCCCCGCCGCCGAAGCCCTTTCCCCCGAGCATCTCCGCGCCGCCTTCGGCGTCGAGGTGATGCAGGTTCGCGACGAAGCGGGACGCCTCCTTCCCGTGCCGATCGGCAGGAACCGCTGACAGAGCGGTTTCGCTGTGCCAAAGTAATTTAATTACAAACGCGAGTCGGCCATGCCGGCGCCGCGAGAGGAGAGCATTTTGCGTATCATCGACCATGTCATCTCTGGCGCGTCCGCCGGTTCCGCGGCCCGCACCGGCGACGTCTTCAATCCCAATACCGGACAGATCCAGGCGAAGGTGAATCTCGGCACCCAGGCCGATCTCGATCGCGCCGTCGCCGCCGCGCAGGCAGCCCAGCCCGCTTGGGCCGCGACCAACCCCCAGCGCCGCGCCCGTGTGATGTTCAATTTCAAGGCTTTGGTCGAAGCCAATATGGACGAGCTGGCGCATCTGCTGGCGTCCGAGCATGGCAAGGTCGTCGCCGATGCGAGGGGCGACGTGCAGCGCGGTCTCGACGTCGTCGAATTCGCCTGCGGCATCCCGCATCTGCTCAAGGGCGAATACACCCAGGGCGCCGGTCCCGGTATCGATGTCTATTCGATGCGCCAGCCGCTCGGCATCGGCGCCGGCATCACCCCGTTCAACTTCCCGGCGATGATCCCGCTGTGGATGAGCGCCGTCGCCATCACCTGCGGCAACGCCTTCATCCTCAAGCCCAGCGAGCGCGATCCCTCGGTGCCGGTGCGTCTCGCCGAACTGTTCCTCGAAGCCGGTCTGCCGGAAGGCATCTTCCAGGTCGTCCATGGCGACAAGGAAATGGTCGATGCGATCCTCGATCACCCGGCGATCAGCGCGGTCAGCTTCGTCGGTTCTTCGGACATCGCGCATTACGTCTATCGCCGCGGCGTCGATGCCGGAAAGCGCGTCCAGGCGATGGGCGGCGCCAAGAATCACGGCATCGTCATGCCCGATGCCGATCTCGATCAGGTCGTCGCCGATCTTTCGGGCGCCGCCTTCGGCTCGGCCGGTGAGCGCTGCATGGCGCTGCCGGTGGTCGTCCCCGTCGGCGACAAGACCGCCGATGCGCTCCGCGAACGCCTGATTCCGGCGATCGAAGCGCTCCGTGTCGGCGTCAGCACCGATGCCGAGGCGCATTACGGTCCGGTGGTCAACGCGGCGCACAAGCAACGCGTCGAAAACTGGATCCAGACCGGCGTCGATGAGGGTGCCGAACTCGTCGTCGACGGCCGCGGCTTCAAGTTGCAAGGCCATGAGGAAGGCTTCTTCATCGGACCGAGCCTGTTCGATCGCGTCACCACCGACATGGAAAGCTACAAGGAAGAGATTTTCGGCCCGGTCCTCCAGATCGTCCGCGCGCCGGATTTCGAGACCGCGCTGCGCCTCCCCAGCGAGCATCAGTACGGCAACGGCGTCGCGATCTTCACGCGCAACGGCCACGCCGCGCGCGAATTCGCCGCACGCGTCAATGTCGGCATGGTCGGCATCAACGTGCCGATCCCGGTACCGGTCGCCTATCACAGCTTCGGCGGCTGGAAGCGCTCGGCCTTCGGCGACACCAACCAGCACGGCATGGAAGGCGTCCGCTTCTGGACCAAGACCAAGACGATCACCCAACGCTGGCCCGATGGCGGCGCGAGTGGCGATTCGGCCTTTGTGATCCCGACGATGGGCTGACGCTCGTGATCCGGCTGCTCCTTTTCATCGTCGCCTTGATGTTCGTGGTCCGCGCCGAGCCGGTCGCGACCGTCGATGCGTCAGTACCGCAGGAGCGCCGCAAGCTGATCGCGCTGACCTTCGACGATGTGCCGCGCTTCCGCGGCGCGTTCATGACGCCCACGGAGCGCGGCGAGCGGCTGATCGCCACGCTGAAGGACAAGGGCGTCGATCAGGTCGCCTTCTTCCTCAATCCCGGCCAGATGACCGAGTTCGGCGACACCAGGGGCGCCGGGCAGCGGATCAGGGATTATGTCGCGGCGGGGCATGTCATCGCCAATCACAGCAACACCCATCCGCACCTCTCGGGCACCAGCGCGGAAGCCTATCTCGCCAACATCGACGCCGCCGAGGCGTGGCTGTCGAAGCAGCCCGGGCACCGTCCCTGGTTCCGCTTTCCGTATCTCGACGAGGGCGGCAAGGACTTGGCCAAGCGCGATGCGATCCGCGCCGGGCTCAAGGCGCGCGGGCTGATGAATGGCTATGTCACGGTCGACGGGTCCGACTGGAACATGGAGCAATTGGCGATCGAGGCGCTGAAGGCCGGCAAGAAGATCGACATGGCGGCGCTGCGTGATCTGTACGTGGAAACCCACGTCCAGTCGGCGGACTTCACCGATGCGCTGGCGGTGCGCGCATTGGGCCGTTCGCCCGCGCACGTGCTGTTGCTCCACGAAACCGACATGGCGGCTCTCTTCCTCGGCGACCTGATCGACGCGTTGCGTGCCGATGGCTGGGAGATCATCTCCGCCGACGGCGCCTATTCCGATCCGATCGCGCGGGCCGAACCTAATGTCCCCTCCTCGAATGGCACCCGCATCGAGGCGCTGGCGTGGGAAAAAGGCATCACCGGCAAGCGCTGGTACGACCGCAACGAGATGGAAATCGCCAACCCGCTCTTCCGCGAGCGGGTTTTGCATGAGGGGGCCGGGCAATGAGTCTGGGTGTGTTGGCCTTGGCTTTGACGCTGATGCTGCAAAATGCGGAGACGCCCATCAAGATCGCCGAGGGGGGCTTCTGTATCGGCCTTGGTTGGATCAGTGCTGACAGTTCTCCCGATCTGATCGTCGAGGAAGGCCCCGATTTTGCAGTATACCGCTACCGGGAGAAAGGCACCGAATGGGGCATTTACAGCGGTGGTTTTTCTCAGGTGCGTGACGGCGAGCGCAAACTTCTTTTTCGTCGGGATGGCGTCACGGTGTCCGCGATGATCGTCGATGGTCAATCGGAAGGCTATCTGGCGGAGAAGGGGCGGGGGCTTGAGAACCATTTCTTCGGAACGCCGTTCAAAGACGCCAGAAGCGCCCAGGAATTCTTCAAGCGCGTCGATTTCGGCGCCGAGGGCAAGGCCAAGTGCAAAAGGCACCCAATGCAATGACCACCCAGTTCGAACTCACCGACGAGCAGATCCAGATCCAGGAGATGGCGCGCGCCTTCACCGCCGATGCCATCACGCCCCATGCGGCGGAGTGGGACGAGACGAGCACTTTCCCGCGCGACACGATCAAGTCGTCGGCCGAATTGGGCTTCGCATCGATCTACGTGTCCGAGGAATCGGGCGGGATCGGGCTCGGGCGGCTCGAATCCGCGCTGATCATGGAGGCGATGGCCTATGGCTGCGTGCCGACCAGCGCCTTCATCTCGATCCATAATATGGCGACCTGGATGATCGACCGGTTCGGCAGCCAGGCGGTCAAGGACAAATACCTCCCCGATCTGATCTCGATGGAGAAGATGGCGAGCTATTGCCTGACCGAGCCGTCGTCGGGGTCCGATGCCGCCGCACTCAAGACCAAGGCAGTCCGTGACGGCGATCATTGGGTGGTCAACGGTTCCAAGCAGTTCATCTCCGGCGCCGGCGTCAACGATATCTACGTCACCATGGTCCGCACCGGCGTGGATGGCCCCAAGGGCATTACCTGCATGGTGATCGAGAAGGACATGCCCGGCGTGTCTTTCGGCGCCAAGGAGCGCAAGCTCGGCTGGAACGCCAGCCCGACCGCCGGCGTCACCTTCGAGAATGTCCGCGTGCCGGCCGAGAATGTCGTCGGCGGCGAGGGCGAGGGTTTCCGCATCGCGATGATGGGCCTCGACGGCGGCCGCCTCAACATCGGCGCGACGTCGCTCGGCGGCGCCCAGCGCTGCCTCGACGAAGCGATCCAATACACCAAGGAACGCCAGCAGTTCGGCAAGGCGATCGCCGATTTCCAGAACACCCAGTTCACCCTCGCCGATATGGCGACCGAGCTCGAGGCCGCCCGCGCCTTGCTCTATCTCGCCGCCGCCAAGGTTACCGCCAACGCACCCGACAAGACCAAGTTCGCGGCGATGGCCAAGCGCTTCGCCACCGACACCGCCAGCTCGGTCACCGATCGCGCGCTTCAGCTCCATGGCGGCTATGGCTATCTCAAGGACTATCCGATCGAGCGCTTCTGGCGCGATCTGCGCGTCAATTCGATCCTGGAGGGCACCAATCAGGTGATGCGGATGATCGTCGGGCGGGAGCTGACTCGCCAGTGATTTCCGACATGACCGAGCGCCTGAAAGCGGCGATGGAAAAGATGCCCAAGAGCGGAACGCTGCCGTTCGACCCACTCGCCATCGCCCAGGCGACGACCGAGTTCGCGACCTCGCTCAAGCCCGCCGACCTGCTCGAAGTCCAGCTACAGGCCGCCAGGCAGTGGAGCGATTTCTGGACCCGCGCCTTCACCGGCGCGGCGACCAAGAAGCCCCGTGACCGCCGCTTCGCCGCGCCCGAATGGCAGGACGATCCCTATTACCGCAACATCCGCGACGCCTATCTGCTCGCCTCGGATCAGCTGCGCGCGTTGGTCGCGAAGGGGGAGGGCGGCGCGATGGTCCGCTTCCTGCTCGATCAATATCTGAACGCCGTCGCCCCGAGCAACTTCGCCGCGACCAATCCCGAAGTCGTTGCGCGAACCTCCGAAACGGGTGGTGCGAACCTCCTGAATGGCTTCGCGAACCTCCTGGAAGACGTATCAAGCGGCCAGGGCATCGTCCGCCGCCGCACCGATCCTGATGCGTTCGTGAAGGGCGAGACCATCGCCGCCACCCCCGGCCAAGTGGTCTATCAGAACGAGCTGTTCCAGCTGATCCAGTACGACCCCGCCACCCCGGATGTCGCCGCCGAGCCGCTGCTCTACGTGCCGCCGCTGGTGAACCGCTTCTATATGATCGACCTCCAGCCGAAGTCGAGTCTGGTCAAATGGCTGGTCGATCAGGGCCGCACCGTCTTCGTCATCTCCTGGGTCAACCCCACCGAGGCGCAGCGCGACAAGGGCGTCGAGCAATATGTCCTCGAAGGCATCGTCGAAGCGATCGGCGTGGTGACCAAGCGCACCAAGGCCAAGCCCGACCTGTTCGCCTTCTGCCTTGGCGGCACTTTGGTCGCGATCACGCTGGCGTACCTCGCTGCCAGGGGTCGCGCCGGCGAGGTCAACTCCGCCACGCTGATCGGCTCGATGGTCGATTTCGCCGACATGCGCGACTGGTCGGCCTTCGTGCATGAGGGCCACCTCTCGGCCCTTGAAGACCATCTCGAAGCACAAGGCTTCATCGACTCGGTCGAGCTCCAGCGCCTGTTCGCGGCGATGCGCGCCAACGATCTGATCTGGTCGTCGGTGGTCAACCATTACCTGCTCGACAAGCCCGCGCCGCCCAGCGACCTGCTCTACTGGTTCGAGGACGGCGCGCGCATCCCGGCGGCGTTTCTGAAGTCGTACAACCGCGACATATTGTTCGCGAACAAGCTGACCTCGGCCGGCTTCGTCGTCGATGGCGCGCCCATCGATCTCACGGCGATCAAGACCCCGATGATGGTCATCGCCCTCAAGGACGATCACGTCTCGGCCTGGTCCGCGGTCTATGACGGTGCCCGCCTGCTGAACGCCGATTTCGTCCTTGGCGGCTCCGGCCACAATGCCGGCGTGATCAATCCGCCCGCCGCCAACAAGCATGGCTATTGGACCAGCGACGCCACCCCCGCCACCGCTGCCGAATGGCTCGAAGGCGCGGAGAAGCACGAAGGCTCGTGGTGGCCGCACTGGCAGCAATGGCAGGCATCGCACGGCTCGGGCGAACGCGTTCCAGCCCGCACGATCAAGGACGGGCTTGAACCCGCCCCCGGTAGTTACGCTAAGGCGCTTTGATGACCGTGACCTACGACGAAGTCCGCGCGTATGCCGATGGGCAGGCTGGCCGCCTGCGGCTGAACCGCCCGCGTGCGCTGCATTCGCTCGATCGCTCGATGGTCCAGGCGATGACCGCGGCGCTGCTCGAATGGCGTGACGACCCGCAAGTCCGCATCGTCCTGATCGATCATGCGGAAGGTCGCGGCTTCTGCGCCGGCGGCGACGTTGTCGGCATCGCCAACAGCGTCGAGGGCCATGAGGAAGCCGCCCGCGCCTTCTTCTTCGACGAGTATCGCCTCAACCATTTGATGTACACGTACCCGAAGCCCGGCGTGGCGTTCATGGACGGCATCACCATGGGCGGCGGCGTCGGCATTTCCTGCCCGTGCCGCTACCGCGTCGCGACCGAGCGCACCGTCTTCGCCATGCCCGAGACGACGATCGGCATCTTCCCCGATGTCGGCGGCGGGCGCTATCTCTCGCGCCTGCGCGGCCGTCTCGCCCAATATCTCGCGCTGACCGGCGCACGCCTCAACGGCGCCGAATGCAAGGCGCTGCGCCTCGCTACGCACTACATCCCGTCCGAGAAGCTGGAGGCGGTCAAGGAGGCGATCGCCGCCAATCCCTACCGCGTCGAGGCGATCCTCGACGAAGCGACGGACCATGAAATCCCACCCGCGCCGATCATGGCGAAACTGCAGCTGATCGACCATTGCTTCGCCAGCGACGATCTCGACCAGATCCTCGCCTGCCTCGATGCCGAACAGGACGAGTGGGCCGCGCAGACCGCCGCCACCATCCGCGCCAAATCGCCCACTGCCTGCAAGGTTTCGCTGCGCATGCTGGTCGAAAGCCCCAAACAACCGCATTTCGTCGATGAGATGCGGATGGAATATGGCCTGATGGTCCGCATGATCCGCTTCCCCGATTTCCGCGAAGGCGTCCGCGCGCTGCTGATCGACAAGGACAATGCGCCGACCTGGGCGCCGGCTGCGGATGTCGAACAGTTTTTCGCGCCGCTGCCCGCCGATGAGGCGTGGAGCCCGCTATGAAATGGGCCGGCAAACTCCTGCTGGCGCTGCTGATGGTAGCGTATGCGATGATCTGGACCGGCCTGGCGCTGGTGATGTTATTTAGCCGGGAATGGCCAACACATTGGGTCGGTTGGGCCGTCATTATCGCGAATCCGCTACTGCTTGCGACGGTTGCGGGCTTATTCGAACGCTATCGTCAAAAAGGCTCTTATCATGGCTGATTACCAAACCATCCTCGTCGAGCAGCGTGGTGCCGTCACGCTCGTCACGCTCAACCGCCCGCAAGCGCTCAACGCCCTCAACAGCCAGATCCTGTCCGAACTACAGGACGCGATGCGCGCCTTCGACAAGGACCCGACCCAGGGCTGCGCCGTCATCACCGGCAGCGAAAAGGCGTTCGCGGCAGGGGCGGACATCAAGGAAATGCAGGCCCAGGGCTTCGCCGACATGTACGGCCATGATTTCTTCGCCGGCTGGGATGCCTTCACCCGCACCCGCAAGCCGATCATCGCCGCGGTCGCCGGCTATGCGCTCGGCGGCGGCTGCGAGCTGGCGATGATGTGTGACTTCATCCTCGCCGCCGACACCGCCAAGTTCGGCCAGCCCGAGATCAAGCTGGCGGTCTCGCCCGGCATGGGCGGCTCGCAGCGTCTCACCCGCGCCGTGGGCAAGGCCAAGGCGATGGAGATGTGCCTCACCGGCCGGATGATGGACGCCGCCGAGGCCGAGCGTGCCGGGCTGGTCAGCCGCATCCTGCCCGCCGCCGATCTGGTCGGGGACGCGGTCAACACCGCCGCGCTGATCGCGGCGATGGCGCCCTTGGCGATCCTGGCGAACAAGGAAATGGTCAACGCCGCTTTCGAGACCAGCCTCGCTCAGGGCGTCGCCTTCGAACGCCGCCTGTTCCACGCCTTGTTCGGCACCGCCGACCAGAAGGAAGGCATGACCGCGTTCGTCGAGAAGCGCCCGGGCAACTGGACGGGGAAGTAACTTCTTCTGCTCCCCTCCCGCTTGCGGGAGGGGTCGGGGGGAGGGAATGTCGAGAGGATGGGAGCGGCTAGACAGGCCCTCCCCCAACCCCTCCCGCAAATGGGAGGGGGATTAAGGAAGAAGAATGGCACGCGTAGCATTTATCGGCCTCGGCAATATGGGCGGCGGCATGGCCGCGAACCTGGCGAAGAACGGCCATGACGTCCGCGCCTTCGATCTCAGCCAGGAGGCGCTCGACCGGGCCAGGGCCGCCGGCTGCCTGCCCGCCGCCACCGCCGCCGAAGCCGTGGCCGGCGCCGAGGCGATCATCACCATGCTGCCTGCGGGCAAGCATGTCGAAGGCGTGTACAACGATACCGTTTTCGACGGAGCGGAGGCGGGTGCGATCCTGATCGATTGCTCGACGATTGACGTCGATACCGCCCGCCGCGTCGCCCAGGCCGCCACCGCGCGCGGGTTGCAGGCGGTCGATGCCCCCGTTTCGGGCGGTATCGCCGCGGCCAACGCCGGCACGCTCACCTTCATGGTCGGCGGCTCCGCGCAGGGCTTCGAGCGCGCCGAGCCGTTCCTGGCGGATATGGGCAAGGCGGTGATCCACGCCGGTGCCAGCGGCGCGGGGCAGGCGGCCAAGGTCTGCAACAACATGCTGCTCGGCGCGACGATGATCGCCACCTGCGAGGCGTTCGCGCTTGCCGAAAAGCTCGGCCTCGATCTTCAGAATTTCTATGACATCGCCTCGGTAAGCTCCGGGCAAAGCTGGTCGATGACCAGCTATTGCCCGGTCCCCGGCGTCGGTCCGGAAACCCCTGCCGATCGCGGCTATACCGGTGGTTTCGCCGCGCCGCTGATGCTCAAGGATCTGCGCCTGGCGATGGAAGCGGCGGCCAGCACTGGCGCCGAAACCCCGATGGGCAAGCGCGCCGCCGAGCTCTACGAAGCCTATGTCGCGGGCGAAGGCGCGGACAAGGATTTCTCGGGGATCATCGAGACGTTGAAGTAACGCGCGCGCCCCAACCTATCTTTAGTCACCCCGGACTTGTTCCGGGGTCCAAGGTTCAGCAAGCGGTGCCGCTAGAGCCTCTAGTCCGTCGCCCGCCGCCCGTTGGACCCCGGAACAAGTCCGGGGTGACAAGGGAGTGGGCGGGATGACGGTACGTTAACCCCGCCCAGCCTATCCTGTGGCCATGCGTCCGCTAATCCTCCTCCTCGCCCTCGCGACTCCCGCCGCCGCCCAGCAGGCCCGCGCCCCCTTCACCATCGCTGAGACCGGCCAGGGCTTCGCCACGCTCGACGAGGCGGTGACCGCCGTCCGCGACAACACCGCGACGATCCTGATCGCCCCCGGCACCTATCGCCAATGCACCGTCCAGCAGGGCGGGGTGATCACCTTCAAGGCGGTCCAGCCCGGCACTGTCATCTTCGAGAACCAAGTCTGCGAGGACAAGGCGGCGCTGGTCCTGCGCGGGCGTGGCTCGGCGGTCGATGGCATCATCTTCCGCGGCTATGCGGTGAGCGACGGCAACGGCGCCGGCATCCGCATCGAGATGGGCGACCTGCTCGTCACCAATTCGATGTTCCTCGACAGCCAGGAAGGCATTCTCGGCGGCGGCCATGAGACCGTCCGCAACATCACCATCGATCGCACCACCTTCTCCGGCCTCGGCCAGTGCGAGACCGAGAATTGCAGCCACTCGATCTATCTCGGGCTGCAGGGCAAGGTCGTTGTCCGCAACTCGCGCTTCGAGCGCGGCACCGGCGGCCATTACGTCAAGATCCGCGCGCCCCAGGTCGAGATCGAGGACAACAGCTTCGATGACAGCCAGGGCAAGGGCACCAATTATATGATCGACCTGTCCGAAGGCGGCGCGGGGCTGATCACCCGCAACACCTTCGTCCAGGGCCCGAACAAGGAAAACAGCTCGGGGCTCATTGTGGTCGCCGCCGAAGCCAGGACCTATGGTTCGAACGGGCTGACCATCACCGACAATGTCGCCAGCATGGCCCCCGGCGCGCCCGGCAACCCCGCCTTCGTGGCGGACCTCAGCCGCTCGCAGATCCAGCTATCGGGCAACCGCCTGACCGGCATGCGCGAGTTCGAGCGGCGGTGATTCCCTCTCCCATCGGGAGAGGGAGGGAGCTGACGAAGTCGGCGGAAGGGTGAGGGCGGGACGACTATCCTCATCCTTCCCACGCCTTCGGCGCGGGCCCCTTCCTTCTCCCAAGAGGAGAAGGAGATTACTTGCAGCTATCGCCCGGCCCCGAATCGAGATCGAGGCATTTGCCGTCGATCTCCACCGGCACCGGAATATGCAGCATCGCCGCGAGCGTCGGCGCGATGTCCACGGTTTCCACGCTCAGCGGCTGCTCGAACCCGGTCATGCCCTTGCGCCAGAACAGGATCGGCACGCGGCGGTTATAGGCCCAGCCGCTGGTATGCGTGGCGACAGCGCCCTTTACCGGATCGACGAGGGGCGTGACTCTTGGCTGCAGTACCACCAGCAGATCGCCCGAGGTGGCGGAATAGTAGGACTGGCTCAACTCTTCCAGAAGCGACCAGGTGTCGGGCGGGCCCTTGGGCTTGGGCGTCGCGGCAACCTGCTCCTTTGTATAGACCGCTCGAATCTGCGGATGCGCAGTGTAGCGCGCAGTCGCCTCGGCCAGCACGGCCTTGCGCTGCGCGAGGGTCAGCTTGGGATCGGCATAGATGTCGCCGAACGAGCCGCCATGGAGCACCGGCGCCGTCAGGCCCAGCTTGGCGGCGATTTCCTTGCCCATAACGCCGGCGTTCAGCGCCCGATCGACGCGCTCGCCGCCGGCAGAGCCGTCCTCGCTGGTCCGTTCTGGAAGGTCGAGCCCGCCATGATCGGCGGTCAGAACCACACTATAATCGACCCCGGTTTTATCGAGCGCCGCGAAGAATTGGCCCAGGCTGTGATCGAGCGCCATCATTTGCAGGCACATCTCGCTGCCACGTGTGCCGAGCTGATGGCCGATATAGTCGGTCACGGATGCGCCCACGATCAGCAGATCGGTCGATGCTCCCTGGCCAAGTTTCATCCCGGTCGCGAAGTCGGTAGCCAGGTCGAAGACCGCCTCGTCATACTCCGGCGACAGGCGGAATGCGGTCAGATCGCCGGCGGCACGATCGAAGCGCCACGTGCCAACGGTCTTGCCGCCGCCAACCGAAATCGCGCGCGAACGTGCCTGGCAGAATGCCGGGAGTTCCATCGGCTCCCGTGCCGTGGCAAGGCGCGTCTCTATCGAGCGATTGGCCTTGGCCACCATCTCCGGCATCGCCCGGTCGGCAAAAGAGGTGAACGTCTTGCCGGAGATCCACCAGAGTTCGTCGGTCTTGTGCCCGCCCATCATCAGCGCGGCGCGGTCCTTGCCCGCAACCGAGACGACCCGGCTCGCCGGATCGGCGAGCTTCATCCATTCGCCCAAGGTCGAAACCTTCAGGTTCTTCGGTGAGACGGTGTAGCTTTTGGAGGTACTGCCGGGGACGGTTGGGTCTTCGGAGCAATTGACCGTCTTGTCCTCGCGCGGGACCGAGAAATCCATCCAGTCGTTGCCGATGATGCCCGTCCGTGCAGGCCGCGCGCCGGTCAGGATCGTCGAATGGCCCGGGCAGGTCTCGGTCGCGCCATGGCTCTGATAGCCCGAGGGGAAGACCCCGCCGGACAGGAGCCGGGCGAAGCCTTCGCGGAACTGGCCGCGATATTCGGCGAACAGATCGGCCGAGAATTGATCGACCGATACCACCACCACCAGCTTGGGCGGCGGCGCCGTCTGCGCCAAAGCGGGCGCCGCGGTCAGGGCCAGGGCGACGGCAAGCAATTGCTTCATGGGATCGGGAAACCTTCCAGCATGGTCAAACAAGGCCGCCTCGCTATTGTCGATAACGCCGCGGCACGGCAAGGACGCGTGATGAAGGCCTGGTGTTTCATGCTTGTGTCCATCGCGGCGGCGCTGCTCGCGCCGCCGGCGGCCGCGCAGCCGGTGGGGCCGGGGCCGCATGTCCAGATAGAGCTGGTTACCGAGACCGCACATCCCGCGCCGGGCGGCGAAGTCACGCTCGCTTTCGCCTCGGTGCCGGACAAGGGCTGGCACGCTTATTGGGAGAATCCGGGCGATGCCGGCTTCCCGGCCAGCGCCAAATGGACCTTGCCCAAGGGCGTCACCGCCGGCCCGATCCGCTTTCCGGTGCCGCAGCGGCTGACGATCGCGGGGCTGATGAACTATGTCTATGAAGGCCCCTTCGCCCAGCTGGTGACCCTCAAGCTGCCCGCCGATGCCAGGGGCGAGCTGCCCATTGCCGTGGAGCTCGACTATCTCGTCTGCACCGACGCGATCTGCGTGCCCGAGAAGCGCAAGCTCTCGACCCTGCTGACGGTCGGCGATGGCGCGATTCCCGCCGATCGCCGCGCGCGCTTCGATGGCTGGCGCAAGGCGCTGCCCAAGCCGCTTGGTTCCTCCGGCACTTATCAGCTCGAAGGCGGCCGCGTCCGGCTGGCGATCCCGTATCCGGCCAGCGCACCGGGCGGCGATTTCTATTTCTACCCGCTCGCCCAGAATATGCTCGACCACGCCGCGCCCCAGACCGTGACCCGCGACGGCGACCGGCTGGTGATCGACACCGCGGCCAAGGGCGCGCCCACAGCGCTGGAGGGCGTGCTGGCGATCGGCGGACAGGGGTTCATCGTATCGGCGAAGCCCGGTGCGGTGCCGCCGATCGACACCGCCTTCCCCTGGGCGGCAGCGCTGGCGGCGTTCTTCGGCGCGGTGCTGGGCGGGCTGCTGCTCAACGTCATGCCCTGCGTCTTCCCGATCCTCAGCCTCAAGGCGCTGAGCCTCGCCAAGGCCAATGACGGCGCCGGCCATCCGCGCAGCGAGGCGCTCGCATACACAGCCGGGGTAGTGCTGGTCTGCCTTGCGCTCGGCGGCACCTTGCTGGCGCTTCGGGCCGGGGGCGCGACGCTGGGCTGGGCGTTCCAGCTTCAGGACCCCCGCGTGATCCTCATCCTGCTGCTGCTCGTCACCGGCATCGCGCTCAACCTCGCCGGGCTGTTCGAGCTGTCCGCGCCCGGCATCGTCAACCGCGCCGCTTCGAAGGGCACCGGCGGCGCCTTCGCCACCGGCGCGCTTGCCGCCTTCGTCGCCACGCCATGCACCGGCCCGTTCATGGGCGCGGCATTGGGCGCGGCGTTGATTCTGCCCTGGCTGGCGGCGCTTGCGGTGTTCGCCGGCCTCGGCCTCGGCATCGCCCTGCCGTTCCTCGCATTGGGATTCATTCCCGCGCTCCGTCGCCACCTGCCCAAGCCGGGCGCGTGGATGGAAAACCTCCGCCGCATCCTCTCGATCCCGATGTTCCTCACCGCTCTCGCCCTCGCCTGGGTGCTGGGGCGGCAGACCGGCGTCGATGGCATGGCGATGGGGCTGCTCGTCACGCTGGGCCTCGCGCTGGTCCTGTGGGCGCTCGGCCGGCGGCAGGCGCGGGGGCTGGGCTCGGGTCTCGCCTGGCCGATGGTCCTGCTCATCGCCATCGCGGGAATCTGGCTGGCCGCGCGCCAGCCTGCCGAGGTCAATGCCGCCGCGAGCGGCTATGGCGAACCCTTCAGCGAGACGCGCCTCGCTCAGCTCCGGGCCGAGGGCCGTCCGGTCTTCGCCTATTTCACCGCCGACTGGTGCCTCACCTGCAAGGTCAACGAGAAGGCGGTGATCGAAACCGCGACCGTCCAGAGCGCGCTTCAGCAAGCCAGGGTCGCGGTCCTCGTCGGCGACTGGACCGATGGCAATCCCGAGCTCGGCCGCTTCATCGAGCGCCATAACCGCGCCGGCGTGCCGCTATATCTCTGGTACAAGCCCGGCGCGGCGGAACCGGAGGTTCTGCCGCAACTGCTCGCCGCAAGCATATTCACCGAGCGCACCCGCTAATTCCCTTGTGCGCCGCAACAAAGCGTTGCAGCATGGAACCAGCCGGCATTTCCGGCACTTTGGAGGCGCATGGGGGCAAAGGGAGCGTTCGATGAAATCTGGGGCCTGGGCGGCCCTGACCATCCACGCCCCGAATTCGCCGCGCTGTCGCAGTGGGTGGCGGACACGCCCGCCTCCGAACTCCAGCGCCGCCAGCAAGCCGCCGAAACCGCCTTCCGCCAGCTCGGCATCACCTTCGCCGTCTATGGTGACAGCGACGCCGCCGAACGCATCATCCCCTTCGATATCGTCCCGCGCATCTTTCTCCAGAGCGAATGGCAGCGGCTGTCCGAAGGACTGGTCCAGCGCGTCGAGGCGATCAACGCCTTCCTCGAAGACGTCTACGGCGAGGCGCGCATCCTCAAGGAAGGGATCATCCCCCCCGAACTGGTGCTACTCAACGATCAGTTCCGCCCGGAGGTCAACCGCGTCCGCCCGCCGCACGGCGTCTGGGCGCATATCTGCGGGATCGATCTGGTCCGCACCGGGCCCGACGAATTCTATGTGCTGGAGGACAATGCCCGCACGCCCTCGGGCGTTTCGTACATGCTCGAAAACCGCGAGGCGATGCTGCGCCTCTGCCCCGAACTATTTCGCGATTTCCGCGTCGCCGCGGTCGACAGCTATCCTGACATGCTGCTGGAAACCATGCGATCGGTCTCGCCGGGCAGCAAATCGGATCCGGTCTGCGTCGTCCTCACGCCGGGCCATTTCAACTCGGCCTATTACGAGCACAGCTTCCTCGCCGATGCGATGGGCGTCGAGCTGGTCGAGCCGGCCGATCTCGTCGTCGACGACGATATCGTCTGGATGCGCACGATCGGCGGCCGCGTCCGCGTCGATGTCATCTATCGCCGCATCGACGACGATTATCTCGATCCGCTCGCCTTCCGGCCCGACAGCCTGCTCGGCGTGCCCGGCCTGATCGCCGCCTATCGCGCCGGCAATGTCGCGATCCTCAACGCGCCCGGCAACGGCATCGCCGACGACAAGGCGATCTATTCGTACATGCCCGAGATCGTCCGCTTCTATTCGGGCGGCGAAGCCAGACTGCCCAACGTCGAGACCTTCCGCTGCCGCGAGCCGCAGGCGCTCAAATACGTTCTCGATCATCTCCCCGAGCTGGTGGTCAAGCTGGTCGATGGCTCGGGCGGCTATGGTATGCTCGTCGGCCCCACCGCCAGCCGCAACGAGATCGAGCAGTTCCGCGCCGCGCTGGTGGCCGAGCCGCATCGCTATATCGCGCAACCGACGCTGTCGCTGTCGACGGTGCCGACGCTGGTGGAGGCCGGCCTCGCTCCCCGCCACGTCGATTTCCGCCCCTTCGTCCTCACCGGCTCCAACGGTGTGAAGGTGGTCCCCGGTGGCCTGACCCGCGTAGCCCTTCGGGAGGGCTCGCTGGTGGTGAATTCCAGCCAAGGCGGCGGCACCAAGGACAGTTTCGTGCTGATGGATGACGGGGCCGCGTCATGCTGATGCTCTCGCGCACCGCGTCGGCGCTCTATTGGCTCGGCCGCTATGTCGAGCGCGCCGACTTCATCGCCCGGCTGGTCGAAGCCACCGTCCGCCTCGATGCGCTTTCCGCGCGCCCGGCGGGCGAAGCGGCGTGGAAGAGCGCGCTCGCGGTCAGCTACACCGACGAAGCCTTCGCGCTTACCGGCAATCCGCTGACCCAGGCCCATGTCGCCCGCTTCCTGACCCTCGACCCCAGCCATCCCGGCTCGATCGTCCGCTGCCTCGATATGGCGCGCAACAATGCCCGCGCCGTCCGCACCGCGCTGACCCGCGAGGCGTGGACCGCGATCAACCGCGCCTGGCTGCTGTTCCAGAACCGCGCCTCGACCGGCGGCACCACCGCGACGCTCAACCTGGTAGAGCAGGTCAAGGGCGAGACGCGCGGGTTCGAAGGCGCGATCCACCGGATGATGCGCAACGAGCCGACCTTGCTGATCCAGCTCGGTTCTGCGGTCGAGCGCGCCGACAACACCGCGCGGCTGGTCGACGTCAAATATCATCTGCTGCTGCCCAAGGGGGAGCCGGTCGGCGGTGTCGTTGATCGCGATCAATGGACGACGATCCTCCAGACCGTCTCGGCGGTGAACGCCTATCGCTGGGTCTATAATGACGGGCTCCAGCCGCGCAACGTCATCGATCTGCTGCTCAGCCGCGCCGAGCTGCCGCGCAGCCTCGCCGCCTGTGTCGAGGAGACCGTCGGGCTCCTGAGCGCCCTCGCCAAGCGCACCGGCTTGCAGGGCGAGGCCGATCGCATGGCCCGCGCCCGCATGTCGCGCCTGCAAAAGACGCGGACCACCCAGATCATCGTCAGCGGCCTCCACGAATATCTCGGCGCCTTCATCGCCGAGAATGCGATGCTCGACGCCGCCATCGCCCGCCAGTTCCGGTTCACCTGATGCGCATCGCGATAGACCACCGCACCCATTACCGCTTCTCGGAGCCGCAGGCGCGGCTCGTCCAGATGCTGCGGCTGACGCCCTGCGACACGCAGGACCAGACCGTGGTCAGCTGGCACATCGGCGTCGATTGCGACGCGCGGCTGCGCGATGCGACCGACGGCTATGGCAACGCCATCACCATGCTCTATGCCGAGGGCCCGCTCGCGGCGATCGATATCACCGTTACCGGCGAAGTGCTGACCAGCGAAGCGACCGGGGTGATCCGCGACGCGGTCGAGCCGCTGCCACCCCTATTCTATCAGCGGGCCACGCCGCGCACGCTCGCCGATGCGGCGCTGGCCGATTTTGCCGCCGAAGCGGCCAAAGGTGCCGATCGTCTTGAGCGGATGCACCAGCTCAACACCGCGTTGCACCGCCGCTTCCCCCGCGCGCCCGACGCCCCCGATACCGGCGCCACCGCCGCCGAGGCGTTTGCCGCCAAGATCGCCAGCTCGCGCGATATCGCCCAGATGTTCATCGCCGGGGCCCGCAGCCTGCAGGTGCCGGCGCGCTATGTTTCGGGCTACCGCAGCGACGGCGAGGCCAGCCACAGCGCGCCGCATGCCTGGGCCGAGGCGCATATCGAGGGGATCGGCTGGATCGGCTTCGATCCCGTCACCGGCCTGTCGCCCGATGCCAGCTATGTCCGCGTCGCGGTCGGGCTGGATGCGCTCGGCGCGGCCTCGATCGCGGGCATGCGGATCGGGCAGGGCAGGGAAGAGCTGGACGTCGATCTCCACGTCGATCGCCTGGGCGGCGAGGAATAGCCCGATCTCTCTTCCAATGTAGGATTTCATCTGAAAGAACCCGCGCGGCTCTTTCTCATCGTCGTCGCGGATCAGGGTACGCCGCATGCGCAAATGCGCGGCCTGCCGTCCCCAATCTCGCCCGAAATATCGCGAGCGGAGAACCCCCATGGTCAGTGCGACCTTTGGGACCATTCGCGCTTCCGGATCTGGTCAGGCCGCTTCGGTAACCCGCGCCGGCAGCGGCATCGCGAAGGCCTGATCCTCGTCCTCGAGCAGCGACCAGCCGGTCGGCCCGAGCACTTCGATCGGGCGATAGCGCGTCTTGTACGCCATCCGCTCGCTGCCCTTCACCCAATAGCCGAGATAGACATAGGGCAGCCCGGCGGCGCGGCTGCGCATGATGTGTTCCATGATGATGTAATTGCCCAGGCCCGGCCGGGCATCCTCGTCGGCATCGAAGAAGCTGTAGATCATCGACAGACCATCGGCCTGCTGATCGGTGATGCACGCACCGACCAGCTTGCCGGGCTCGCCATCCACCGAAGGCTCGCGATATTCGATCACATAGGAGCTGACCGGCGATTGCTCGACCATGTCGGCATAATCATTCTCGTCCATCGCCGCCATGCCGCCGCCCGGGTGGCGCTTGGCGAGGTAGCGCTGGAGCAGCGCGAACTGCTCCTCGGTCGCCCATGGCTTGCACGCGGTGATCTCGAGATCGGCGTGGCGCCTGATCAGCTTGCGCTGGGTGGCATTGGGCACGAACTGCTCGGCGACGACGCGAACCGAGACGCAGGCGGTGCAGCCCGCGCAGCTCGGGCGGTACGCGACCGACTGGCTGCGGCGGAAACCGATCCTGCCGAGCGCGTCGTTGAGCTCGCCGGCATGGGCTCCCGACAATTCGGTGAAGATCTTCCGCTCCTGCTTGCCCGGCAGATAGGGGCACGGCGACGGGCTGGTGACGAAGAATCTCGGAAAACGGGAGAGTGCGGTCACCGCTTGTTTGCCCCTTCTTTATCGGCCGCCCTGAATCGGCCGTTGGCGGGACTATGAAGCGGGTCGCGGGTGATGAAAAGCCGCTTTACCATGAAAGAAGGTTAACAATTAAGCAGTGCGGAAGATCACGGAAAACAAGCTTTTGCGCCGTTTCGCGGCGGTACGCGAACCGGCGTTGTTAACTTTCTCGCCGCGAGAAAGGCGGCTTGTTGCGGGATCGTATCGCCATTCGCGGGCGATGTGAATCGGCCACGGACTCGGTCCGTCGCACGCCCGATTCGCTTGGTCCGATTGCGAATATGAAAGGCTGTGGCGCCGGGGCCACAGCGATTTTCAGGCGAGTTCGACCAGGTTCACTTCATAGTCGGCGCGGCGCAGCGCCGTCATCAGCCGGTCGAGATGCTCGCGGTCGCGGGTCTCGCATTCGACGTCGAGGCTCAGGCCCTTGGCCGGCAGGTTGGTGAAGATGCGCTGGTGCGAGAGCTCAAGGATGTTGACCGAAAGCTGCTCGAAAATCTGCGCGACCTTGTAGAGCGCACCCGGCCGGTCCTGCAGGCGGATGCGCAGCCGCGCCATCCGTCCCGAACGGGCGAGGTCGCGCAGCAGCACATAGGCGAGCAGCCGCGGATCGATATTGCCGCCGCACAGGACGATGCCGACGGTCTTGCCCTTGAAGCGCTGCGGCTCGCTGAGCAAGGCGGCGAGGCCGGCGGCGCCGGCGCCCTCGACCACCGTCTTCTCGATCTGGAGCAGCAGGCTCACCGACTCCTCCAGCCGGCGTTCGCTGACCAGCACGATATCGTCGACCAGTGCTTCGACCATCCGCGCGGTGATTCCGCCCGGCTCCTTGACCGCGATGCCCTCGGCCAGCGTGTCGCCGCCGCATGGCATCTCGGTGTGATGCACGCGATTGTACATCGAGGGGTAGAGCTCAGCCTGTACGCCGATCACTTCGATGGCGCGGCCTTCGGACTTGGCGACCGTCGCGCAGCCCGAGATCAATCCGCCGCCGCCGATCGGGATCACCAGCGTGTCGATCGCCGGCACGTCGGTGAGCATTTCGAGCCCAACCGTGCCCTGGCCGGCGATGATCCGCGGATCGTCGAACGGATGGACGAAGGTGAAGCCCTGTTCCGCCTCCAGCTCGCGCGAATGGGCATAGGCGGCGTCGAAGGTCTCACCGAACAGGATGACGTTGGCGCCATGCCCCTCGGTCTGCATCACCTTCACCGTTGGCGTGTTCTTCGGCATCACGATCGTGCTGGGGATGCCGAGCCGGGTGGCGTGATAGGCGAGGCCCTGCGCGTGATTGCCCGCCGATGCCGCGATCACGCCCTTGGCGCGCGCCGCCTCGTCGAGCTGGAGCAGCGTGTTGAGCGCGCCGCGCTCCTTATAGGCGGCGGTGAACTGAAGGTTCTCGAATTTCAGATAGACGGTCGCGCCGGTCAGGTCCGACAGCGTCTTGCTGACCAGCGTCGGCGTCCGCACGATCGAGCTGCCGATCCGGTCATAGGCCGCGCGGACATCGTCGATGGATACGGGAAGCTGCGCGTCTGCGCTGATTGTCTTGGTCGCCATGATGACGGCGGCCTAGACCATCTGGCGCAACGGGGAAACACCTCCTATCGCTTGGGCATGACCAAGCTGATCTCGCGCCTGATCGCAGCCTTCGCTCTGTTCCTCGCTCCGATGGCGCATGCCGATGGGCTGATCGACAATGTCAACGGCATCACTCTCGACGAAAAGGGCGAGGTCGTCCGCTTCACCGGCATCCTGTTCGCGCGCGACGGCAAGGTCAGCGCGCTGTTGAAGCGCGGGGACAAGCGCCCCAAAAAGCCCGAATGGAAGATCGACATGGCCGGCAAGACGCTCGTGCCGGGAATGATCGACGGGCACGGGCACGTCATGGGGCTTGGCGATCAACTGCTCCGGCTCGACCTTTCGGCGACCACGTCGCTGGAAGAGGCGCTCGGCAAGATCCGCGACTATGCCGCGGCCAATCCCAACAAATGGATCCTCGGCGGCGGCTGGAATCAAGAGAAATGGCGCCTCGGCCGCTTCCCGACCGCCGCCGAACTCGACAGCGCCGTCGCCGATCGTCCGGTCTGGCTCGAACGCGTCGATGGCCATGCCGGCTGGGCTAACAGCCGCGCGATCGAGCTGGCCGGGATCGGCGCCCCGACCACGGATCCGAGTGGCGGCCGCATCGAGCGCGATGCCAAGGGGGCGCCGTCTGGCGTTCTGGTCGATGGCGCGATGAACCTGCTGACCAAGGCGATTCCGCAGCCGACCCCGCGCGAGCGCAACGCCGCCTTCCTCGCCGCGCAGGAGCGATTGCTGTCGCTTGGCATCACCGCCTCGGCGGATATGGGCACCACGGTCCAGGATTGGCTGACCTATCGCCGGATGGGCGATCTCGGCCTGCTCAAGATGCGGATCATGTCCTATGGCAGCGGCGTCGAGACGGCGCTCGCCGTGGCCGGGCAGGAGCCGACGCCGTGGCTCTACGGCGATCGGCTGCGAATGGGCGGGATCAAGCTCTATGCCGATGGCGCGCTGGGCAGCCGCGGCGCCTGGCTCAAGGCGGATTATGCCGATGCGCCGGGGCAGAAGGGGTTGGGCTTCCTCTCCGACGATCAACTGCTCAATATGATGATCCGCGGGGCGATGGACAATTTCCAGATCGCCGTCCACGCCATCGGCGACCGTGCCAACCAGCAGGTTCTGGACGCCATCGAAATCCTCTCCGACACCTATAAGGGCGACCGCCGCTGGCGCATCGAACACGCCCAGATCGTCGATCCGAAAGACCTTCCGCGCTTTGGCAAGTTCGGAACGATCGCCTCGATGCAGCCTGTCCACCAGACCAGCGACCGGACGATGGCCGAGGCGCGGCTGGGCCCGGACCGGCTCAAGGGCGCCTATGCCTGGCGGACGATGCTGCAGAACGGCGCGAAGCTGGCGTTCGGCTCCGATTTCCCGGTCGAGAGCCCCGATCCCTGGGCGGGCTGGGCGGCGAGCTTCACGCGGATGGACGCGCAGGCGCAGCCCTATGGCGGCTGGCGCCCCGAAGAGGCGGTGACTCGTGAACAGGGTTGGGCGGGTTTCACGACGGGCGCGGCCTATGCCGGATTCGCCGAGACCATGATCGGCCGCCTCGGCCCCGGCATGAAGGCCGACTTCCTGATCCTCGACCGCGACCCGCTGCTCGCCTCACCCACCGATCTGCGCGCGACGCAGGTGTTGGAGACCTGGGTCAACGCCCAGCGGGCCTGGCGCAGGAAATAGCGTTTCGCCGGCGATTCCGCCCGGCAGCCGGGCCATTCGTGGCATCTGGCGGGCGTGACGGCGCAAGAATCTTGCGGCCTGCCATGCCGGGCGCGAGATGTGGTGCACTTCATCGCGCGAAAGGTTATGCTGGTGGCTATGAACGACCGTCGAGTATCCGCTTCGCCTTCGTCTTCTCTGTACACGCGCCGCAGCACGCTCGCGATGCTGTCCTCGACCGCGATGCTCGCCGCGTGCAGCAGCGGTGGTAGCACTGGCGGTGGCGGGCCGGCGCCCACGCCGACGCCGACCCCTACGCCGACTGCGACGCCCACCCCCACCACGGGGCCGGCATGGTTCAGCTACGGTCGCGATGCGCAACACACCGGCGTGAGCGCGATCGCGTCGCAGGATCTCGGCCGCATCAGCTGGTCGTCGGCGGTGGACTTGGCGCCGCAATACACGCCGTCCGGCGCGCTGCTCACCCATTACGGCTCACCGGTCGTCACCACCAACAACACCATCGTCATCCCGGTGAAGACCACCGCCACCGGCGGCTTCCGCGTCGAAGGCCGCAACGGCGCGACCGGCGCGGTCATCTGGCAGACCGCCACCGATTATGTGATGCCGCCGCGCAACTGGCTGCCGCCCTATAATGTGCTGCTCACGCCGCAGGGCCGCCTCTATGCGCCGGGCAGCGGCGGCAAGCTGCTGATGCGTGCCGATGCGGACGCCGCCGCAGGCACCTTCGTTACGCACGTCTTCTACGGAGCGGCGACGTACAACGCCAATGCCGCGGCGTTCGATGCCACCGTGTTCATCAACACCCCGCTCACCGCCGATGCCGCAGGTAACATCTTCTTCGGTTTTGTGGTGACCGGCACGAATCCGGCCGGACTGGTCAGCGGCATCGCCCGCGTCGCGCCCGACGGCACGGGAACCTGGGTCAGCGTCGCTACCGCCGCCGGCGACCCCACCGTCGTCAAGCCGGTGATGAATTGCGCGCCCGCGCTCTCGCCCGATGGCGCCACGGTCTATATCGCGGTCAACCGGGGCTCGACCACCGCAACGCAGAACGGCTTCCTGCTCGCGCTCAACAGCACCACGCTGGCGACCCGTGCCGCCGCCCCGCTCAACGATCCCAACACCGGCGGCCGAGCCCGCCTGAGCGACGACGGCACCGCCTCGCCGGTGGTCGGCCCAGATGGCCGCGTGTTCTACGGCGTGCTGGAGACGACCTTTCCGACGCACAATGCGCGCGGCTGGCTGCTCCAGTTCGATGCCCTGCTCAATCCGGTCGGCGTTCCGGGCAGCTTCGGATGGGACGTGTCGCCCAGCGTCATCCCCGCCTCGATGGTGCCATCCTATACTGGCACATCGACCTATCTGCTCGCGCAGAAATATAACAATTACGCCGGCGTCGGCACCGGTGACGGGCTCAACCGGCTCGCCATCGTCGATCCGCGCGGAAGCCAGGCCGACCCGATCGTGCCGGCCGTGCAGGTGATGCGTGAAGTGCTGACGATCGTCGGGCCAACGCTCGACGGCACCACCGCCAATTCGCGTCGCGAATGGTGCATCAACACCATGGCCGCCGATCCGCTGCGCCGCTCGATCCTCGCCAATAACGAGGATGGCGTGCTGTATCGCTGGGATATGGCCACGAACACGCTGTCGCAGAGCGTGCGACTCAACACCGGCCTGGGTCAGGCCTATACGCCGACGCTGGTTGGCGCCGATGGCGCGGTCTACGCGATCAGCAACGGCACCCTCTACTCGATCCGCGCCTGATTGCCGCCGCCGTCAGCGGCGGAACGGATCGCTGAAGCGCGGATCCTTGATCAGCGCGTCGTCGTTCAGCGTCATCAGGAAGGCGACCAGCGCGGCCTTGTCCGCCGCGCTGAGGTTCAGCCGCCGCGGCGCGCGACCCTCGCGCAGGCGATGGTCGAGCGCCGGACCGTCCTGCACGCCATGATCGTAGAATTCGACCACCTCCGCCAGCGTCTGGAAGCGGCCGTCGTGCATATACGGGCCGGTCAGGCCGACGCTGCGCAGCGATGGCGCCTTGAACAGGCGCTTCTCGCCGGCATCGAGACCGTTGCTCCCCGAATCCGCGGCCAGCGCGAATGTCGGCGGCAGGTGACATGAGGAGCAATTCGCGCCGCCTTGGGCTGCGCTGGTCATGAACAAATGCCGCCCGCGATTCTCCGCCGCGGTGAAGTTCGGCAGATCCCTGTCCAGCGCGCGGTTCGGTGCGGTGGGGGAGAAGACCCGCGCATAACCCTGATCCCAGCGGCTTGAGCTTGAGATCATCGCGCGGAGGAACTGGGCGAGCGCCTGCTGAATGCGCGGCTCGGTGATCGCGGGGCTGCCGAACGCCCAGGCGAAGAGATCGGGATAGAGTTCGGTCGCGGCCATCTTCCGCATCAGCGCGTCGAGCCCGCCGGCGGGGCCGCCCCATCCCAACTCGATCAGGCTGTGGAGCGGATGGCTCGCCTGCGCCTCGACGCTGGCGGCGCGCCGGTCCCAGAAAGTGGTGCCGGGCTGCCAATAGCGGAGATTGCCGAGCCGCATCGCGTGGAAATCGGTGATCGCGGCGGTGCTGATCCCGTTGCTGAAGCGCATCGGATCGGTGAAGCCGAACCGCTGCTGATGGCACGACGCGCACGAAGCGTGATTGTTGGTGCTCAGCCGCAGATCGTAGAACAACACCCGCCCAAGCGTCGCCACGCGATTATTTACGGCGTTGGTCGCCGGGCTGTTGTCCAGCGCCTTAACCGTCGCGTCGAAATAGGCGGGCAGGCGGGGATTGGCATAATCGGCGACATTGGCGAAATCGATGGTGGTCAGCCTGGCGACGCCCGCCGGGGTGACCGGAGATTTGCTCCCGCCGCCGCACGATGCCAGCGCCAGCGTCAGGGCGCTCGCCGCAGCCAGGATCATGTTTCCCCGGCGCATCGTTCAGGCCACGCCCATGCCGCGTGTGGCATTGCGCGGGGTCGCGAGCTCTTCCGGCGACATATAATCGGCAAGGGTGGCGGCCTTATGGAAAGGCCGGGTCTCGATCCTGTTCGTGAACGCCATCACCCGCATCGCCTGTCTCATTTGCCGAGCTTGCCGCATTTGGCGGCTCAGCGGAACGACGAACCAGCAACTATTTGCGCGGGATACCGCGCGCCAACGAAAAGAGCCGCGGCCCCTTGCGGAACCGCGGCCCTCAGCCCCCGCTGTATTTCGTGGTCAGGCGACCGCCGGGATCGCCTGCTCGCCACCTTCCGGCTCACGCAGCACATAGCCGCGACCCCAGACGGTCTCGATATAGTTCTCGCCTTCGGTCGCCATGCTCAGCTTCTTGCGCAGCTTGCAGATGAAGACGTCGATGATCTTGAGTTCGGGCTCGTCCATGCCGCCATAAAGGTGGTTGAGGAACATTTCCTTGGTGAGCGTGGTGCCCTTGCGGAGCGAAAGCAGCTCCAGCATCGCATATTCCTTGCCGGTCAGGTGCACGCGGGCGCCATCGACCTCGACGGTCTTGGCATCGAGGTTCACGGCCAGCTTGCCGGTACGGATGACCGACTGCGAATGCCCCTTCGAGCGGCGGACCACGGCGTGAATGCGCGCTACCAGCTCTTCGCGGTGGAACGGCTTGGTGACGTAATCGTCGGCGCCGAAGCCGAAGCTGCGCACCTTGGAATCCATTTCGTTGATGCCCGAGAGGATCAGCACCGGCGTCTGCACGCGGGCGACGCGAACCTTCTTGAGAACGTCATACCCGTGCATGTCGGGCAGGTTCAGATCGAGCAGGATGATGTCGTAATCATAGAGCTTGGCGAGGTCCAAACCCTCTTCGCCCAGGTCGGTCGTGTAGACGTTGAAGCCTTCGGTCGTGAGCATCAGCTCGATCGCCTTGGCGGTCGACGGCTCGTCCTCGATCAGCAGCACGCGCATGCCAGTTCCCCTTGCCCACCGAACGCTTTCCACCCTCATGGCGGGGTCGTCCTGAGCGATTCATTAACCTAAAGCTGTCTGAAGGCAAAAGGTTAATTTCTTCCTAACCCGCAGAAATCCACGAGTCGTGGGAAACCACGTAACTGGAGGACTCGGATTCGTTACGGAGTCGAGTCACTTAATGGGTTTGCTGTACCGTCAGTGCGCATCGGCGCACAATCGCCTGAGACGATCTGAGAGAAACGCGATCAGCGTTTCGACACGCGCCGGGCGCAGCGTGCCGGGCGGCGTGACCAGATGGAGCCCGGCCGCGCCCGCCGACCATTCTGCAAGCACGGCTTCGAGCCGGCCGGCGGCAATGTCCTGATCGACGATGAAGCCGGGCAATACCGCGACTCCGAGGCCGGCGCGCAACGCCGGCAGCATCGCCTCGCCATTGTCGGTACGCAGCGGTCCCTGGACGCGCACCGACGCTTCCTCGCCGCCCGCCCTGCGGAAGCGCCAGACATCGGGGTTGGCGAGGTTGGCATAAGTGAAGCAGGCGTGGCCGCTGAGATCGGCGGGGTGGCGCGGACGGCCATGCTTGTCGAAATAAGCGGGCGCGGCGACGATATGGGCAGTGACCGCACCCAAGCGGCGCGCGCGCAGCGAAGAATCCGGCAGCTCCGCAATCCGGATCGCGACGTCGACGCCCTCGGCGACGATATCGATGCGGGCGTCGGACAGGCGCAGGTCGATCTGGATGCCGGGATGGTCGCCAAGGAACTCGGCCAGCAGCGGCCCAAGATGCTTGATCCCGAAGGTCAGCGGTGCCGCCATGCGCACCAGCCCGGCGGGTGCGCTGGCGGATTCGAATGCAGCTTCCTCGGCGGCTTCGCCCTCCGCGCGGATGCGCTGGGCGTGATCGGCAAGCGCCCGGCCGCTGTCGGTGAGGGTCAGGCGGCGCGAGGTGCGGTGGAAGAGGGTGGTGCCGAGCCGCGCTTCCAGCCGGCTGATCGCCTTTGAGACGGTCGCCTTGGACACGCTGAGCGCATCGGCGGCGGCACTGAACGAGCGATGCTCGACGACGGCGGCGAACACCGCCCATGCTTCGAAATCAGGCAGCTTCATCGCGAAACAATCCGTTTCCAATGTTTCTATTTATGCGCTGATACATCCTCCTATCTCGGGGTTCAAGAAATGAAAGGTCATCACCATGATCGACACGCAGACCAAACCGAAGATTGATCGCCGCACCTTTGAAACCCTCGGCCATGCCGATCACGGCTGGCTCAATGCGCGGCATCATTTCAGCTTCGCCAATTATCATGATCCCAGGCGCATGGGTTGGGGCTCGATCCGGGTTTGGAACGACGACGAGATCGCCGCCAATTCCGGTTTCCCGCCGCATCCGCATCAGGACATGGAGATCATCACCTATGTCCGCACCGGCGCGATCACCCATCAGGATTCGATGGGCAACAAGGGCCGCACCGGTGCGGGCGACGTTCAGGTGATGAGCGCGGGGACCGGCGTTCGCCATGCCGAGTACAACCTCGAGCCGGAGACGACGACGCTCTTCCAGATCTGGATCCTGCCGCGCGAGCGTGGCGGACAACCCAGCTGGGGCGCCAAGCCGTTTCCGAAGGGCGATCGCGGCGGCAGGTTCGTCACGCTCGCCAGCGGCTTTGCTGGCGATGACGATGCCCTGCCGATCCGTGCCGACGCCCGCGTGCTCGGCGCGTCGCTGAAGGCCGGCGAGCGTGTCACGTACGAAGTGGGGGAGGGGCGGCACGCCTATCTCGTTCCCGCGGTGGGCGTGATCGAGCTCGATCCCGGATCGGAGTCCGGAGTCGGCGCCCAGCGGATCGACGCCCGCGACGGCGTCGCGCTGTCGGGCGGCAGCTACACGATCACCGCGATCGAGGATGCCGAGATCGTCCTCGTCGACGCCGACTAAGACCCCCCGTCCGCCGCGCTTTTCCCTGGGGCGCGGCGGACACCCCCGATCTGCAAGGAATTCCCAAATGTCCAAGGTCCTCGTTCTCTATTATTCTTCCTACGGTCATATGGAGCAGATGGCCGATGCCGTTGCCGATGGCGCGCGCTCTGCCGGCGCGGAGGTCGATATCCGCCGCGTGCCCGAGACCGCGCCGCCGGAAGTCGTCGCGGCCGCGCATTTCAAGGCGGACAGCGCGCACCCGGTGATCGAGAGCCCTGACGCGCTCAAGGACTATGACGCGATCATCGTCGGCGCGCCGACGCGGTTCGGTCGGATGGCGAGCCAGATGGCGAGCTTCTGGGACACGGCCGGCGGGCTGTGGATGAGCGGCGCGCTGCACGGCAAGGTCGGCGGTGCCTTCACTTCGACCGCAACCCAGCATGGCGGACAGGAGACGACGCTGTTCAGCATCATCACCAACCTGCTCCATTTCGGCATCACCATCGTCGGCCTCGATTATGGTCATCAGGGCCAGATGGCGGTGGACGAGGTGGTCGGCGGCGCCCCCTATGGCGCGACCACCGTGGCGGGCGGCGACGGCAGCCGCCAGCCGAGCCCGATCGACCTGGACGGTGCGCGCTATCAGGGCCGCCGGATCGCGGAGATCGCGGCCAAGCTCTCCGCCTGATCGCGCGGGCCCCGGAACTGGCGGCGCGACCTCCGGGATCGCGCCGTCAGCCTTAAATCCCGCTACCATGGTTGGGCAAACAATCCGGAAGCGCCTGCCATCGAGCGCGCGTCCGCAGCTGCAAGATGTCGGCCTCTTTGATGCCAGCGGCGGGACGGTGCCGCGCTGCGTGCTGGCCCGTGAAATTGCCGCTTTCTAGAGGCGCCGCCGCACTGATGGATATCCTGCCGGGCAGAACGATCGATAATGGTTTAAAATACCGCCTTCGTGGAGCGCAATGTCGAGGGATTGGTCGACTTTGGCGATACGCCATTGCGCACCCTAGTGAGCCAGATATCCAATGTTACGGTTCTTGTGGTGTACCGACCGTAACGTTTCCGCAATTCGCGGATGCATGACATATGCTCATTATTTAGGGGGTGTTTCATGAAAGCAAACATTTTTTACATGGCGGCAATCGCCGGGATGCTGGTGACGGCGCCCGCATTTGCGCAAAACCAGCCCCAGACCATCGATGTGAACGCCGGGCCGATCTGGAATCAGCCGGATGCCAACGCCAAATGCCCGAAGGTGGCGGGCGATTACGGCGGCAAGTGGAATGGGCAGTGGAAAACGACCGTGCCCGGAAAGATGTCGGTTTGCGGCGTGACTTTCTACACGCGCGATGTCGAGGCCGGCCCGATCTGGAACCAGTCCGACGCCAACGTCAAATGCCCCGCCGCCACCAGGAAGGCCGGCGGTGTGTGGAACGGCCAGTGGAAAACGACCGTGCCCGGCAAGATGTCGGTTTGCGGGGGACGTTTCCCGACGGCTTGACGCCCCTGCGGGCGCTTCGGCGCCGGCGGTGGATGGACGGCTTTCGGGCGGCGGCTGGAACCTTCGGGTCCCGGCCGCCGTTTTGTCATTCGTTGCGCCTCCGCAACCAAGGCGTCATTATGGCGCGCAGAGTCTGAAAGGATCGAGCCATGATCGCACGCATTTCCGCCCTCGCCATTGCCCTCGCCATCCCGGCCACCGCGGCGTTGGCCAATAGCCATGAAGCCCCGGCCGCTCAGCGCGGCGTCGATGGGCGCAACGTCACCCGCGTGTTTCACAGCGGACCCGGTTCGTTCGAACAACTCGACAGCGGCCGCTGGATCGAATTCGGCGACGATGGCCGGCTGATCAACCAGTTCGAGGAGCGCAGCCGCGACGCCAATCGCATCGAACTTTTCGATCCGGCGCGCGGTGTGCGCGTGTGGATCGATCTGCGCACCCGCGAGATCGGCGGTCTCTCTCCCCGCAGCGGGCCGCAATTGCTCTACCGCATCCTCGACATGGATGCCGGTGAGCGCGGCCGTGGCTGGCGCGGCCGGCGGGGCGGTGGCGGCAATGGCGGCTGGAACGGCGGCAACAATGGCGGTGGCTGGGGTCGCGACAATGTCCGCGATTATGAAGTCGGGCCGATCTGGAACCAGCGCGACGCCGAGCGCAAATGCCGTGACAAGGCTCGTGAGCTTCGCGGCGAGTGGAATGGCCAGTGGCGCACCACCGTGCCGGGCCGCATGTCGGTGTGCGAGATCGAGACCGGGCGCGGCGGCGGCTGGGGCCGCGACAATATTCGCAATATCGAGGTCGGACCGATCTGGAACCAGCGCGACGCCGAGACCAAGTGCCGCAACAAGGCGCGCGAGATGCGCGGCGAATGGACCGGTCAGTGGCGAACCACGGTTCAGGGCCGGATGTCGGTCTGCGAGATCCGCTTCCGCTAAGCTGGCGCTCCGCCGCCCGTGATGGCATGGGCGGCGGATGTTCAAGGATCGCGTTCTCTTCATCGATGGCGAAGCGCTGGTGATCGACAAGCCCGCCGGGCTGCCCGTCGATCGCCCGCGCGATCGCTCGCGCAGCCTGGAGGACATGCTCGGCGAGCTGACCTTCGGCTTTCAGCGGCTGCCGCTGCCTGTCCACCGGCTCGACCGTGATACCAGCGGTTGCCTGCTGCTCGCGCGCAACCCCAAGGCGCACAAGCGTTTCGGGCAGGCGTTCGAGCAGGGGCTGGTGACCAAGCGCTATGTCGCGGTGCTCGATGGCGAGCCGGAGGGCGATAGCGGCGAGATCGATCTGCCGCTGATCAAGATTTCCTCGGAAGAGGAGGGCTGGCGGATGACCGGCGATCCGACAGGCAAGCCGGCCTTCACCCGCTGGGAAGTGATCGAGCGGGTCAAGGGCAAGGCGATGGTCGCCTTCTTCCCGAAGACCGGACGAACGCACCAATTGCGCGTCCACGCCGCCGAGGGGCTGGGCCTGCCGATCCTCGGTGACCCGGTTTACGGCGCGGGTGGCCCGGCGGTGATGCTCCACGCCGCCGAGCTGATCGTGCCGCGCGAAGGCAAGCCGGATGTGAAGGCCGAGGCGCCGCTCCCCTTGCGCTTCCATAATATCGGCTTCGGCCGTGGCTGAATGGCCGGAAGAGGCGATCGTCGAGGAGAAGTTCCTCGCCGCCTCGGGACCCGGCGGCCAGAACGTCAACAAGGTCGCAACCGCGGTGCAACTGCGCGTCAACGTCTTCGCGCTGGGGCTGCCAATCTATGCCTATCAGCAATTGAAGACGCTGGCCGGCACCAGGATGACCGCCGCTGGCGAGCTGGTGATCACCGCGCGCAAGTTCCGCACCCAGGAGGCCAACCGTGCCGATGCGCGGGCGCGGGTGGGTGAGTTGCTCGACAAGGCGATGGAGCGTCAGGCGCGGCGGGTGAAGACCAAACCAAGCAAGGCCGCCAAGGCGCGGCGGGTGGACGAGAAGAAGGGGCGTAGTGCGGTCAAGGCCGGGCGGGGCAGGGTCAGCCTCGACTAAACCGGCTGCTCGCGCCAGTGGCGCGGGCTTTTGCCGGTCCAGCGCTTGAACGCGCGTGAAAAGGCGCTGGGATCGGAAAAGCCGACCAGATAGCCGGTCTCGTTGACGGAGGTTCGTCCGCCTTCGAGATAATGGATCGCCATCCGGCGGCGCAGATCGTCGAGCAGGGCCTCGAAGCCGATCCCTTCGCCTTTCAGGCGGCGATAGAGCGATTGGCGGCTCATCCCCGCCTGCCGCGCGATCGCCTCCATCGTGATCTCGCCGCGATGGAGCATCGGGATCAGCATCGCCTCTATCCGCCCGCGCATCGTCCGCGCGTCCTCAAGGCTACGCATCAGCTGGTCGGCATGGGCGCTGAGGACGCCGAAGGCGTAGACGCTGGGGTTATGCAGCTCGATGCCGAGCCAGCTCGGATCGATCTCGATGGCATTGCGGGCGGCACCGAAGGTGACCGGTACGTCGAGCACTTCCCGATAGGCGTCGCGATGCTCGGGCGCGGCATGAGTGACCTGGACCGACAGCGCGAACGGCGCATCGGGGAAGTGGCGGCGGGTCTCGCCGATGAAGCGCGCCCAGGTCGCCTCGGTCATCTCTGGAAATTCGTTGGGATCGCGGCGCATATCCTCCAGCAGCAAGCCGTTGCCTTGTGGCACGATCCGGAAGCGCGGGCCGGCCGCGGGCACATCGACTTCCGCGACGAGCCGGCCGTAGCGGTTGAGCTCGGTCAGCGCCGCGTCCATCGTCGGCGAGGCATAGCAGATCAGCCCTACAATCGAGAATTCGCGGAAATCATTGGCCGCGCCGAGATGCAGCGCCAGCGCGGGCATATCGCACAGCATCTTGGCGGCGCGCATCAGCGCGACATAATTGGCAAGCGGTATGCGCGCATCGGAATCCGTCAGGTCCGCCGCCGCCACGCCGGAGCGCGCCTCGAGGGCCGCCGCGTTCGCGCCGTGCGCCAGCGCGAACTGCATCAAATGCCGCGTATAGCCGCCCGACACGGTCGGTGCCGCGAATTGGCCCGCACGATCATGTTTGTTGGTCTTTGCGGTCATGTTCCCCAGAATCCGGGCGCGGTATTCCCGCCACCTGAACAGGGTGGAGGAGTGGTGGCAAGCATGAACGGTGTGAAGGCGTTGGCGTGGTCGGCGCGCTTGTGGTTCGCGGTGGCGCTGGCGGGGCAGGCGGCCTTCGCTCTCTACGTCATCGCCTTTTACGGGCGCGCGGCGGCGGCCGGCAATTACGCGAAGTGGAACGAGGTGCTGGTCGGCGGCTTCATTCCCGGCGGACTTATCGGCAATCTGATCCTGGGCGCGCATCTGTTGCTGGCGGTGACGATCACGCTGGGCGGCCCGCTGCAATTGATTCCCGCGATCCGCGCTCGCGTGCCGGCATTCCATCGCTGGAACGGGCGCATCTATCTGCTTACCGCGCTGGTGATGAGCGTCGGCGGCGCGTTCATGGTGTGGACGCGCGGCACGGCGGGCGGCGATGCGATGCGGATCGGCATCACGATCAACGGCGTGCTGATCGTCGCGGCCGCGTGGATCGCGTGGCGCCACGCGCGGGGCAAGAGGTTTGCCGAGCATCGGCGCTGGGCGCTGCGCGCGTTCCTTCTGGTCAATGGCGTATGGTGCTTCCGCGTCGGGCTGATGCTGTGGATCCTCGTCAATCAGGGGCCGGTCGGTATCGGTTCGGATTTCGACGGGCCGTTCGTCCGCGTCTGGGCCTTTGGCTGCTATCTGCTGCCGCTGGCGATCCTCGAGCTCTATCTGCGGCCGCGCGCCGGATGGGGAACGGCTTTGCTGCTCTTCCTGGTCACGCTGGCGATGGGGGTCGGGATCGTCGGCGCGGTGATGGGCATGTGGCTGCCACGCTTTGGCGGATGAGACCCCTCCCGCTCGGGCGCGCGGATCGCTACATGGGTGCCATGTTCGATTTCACCGTTACCGCCGCATCCGGATCCGAGCTCTACCGCGATCTCGCCGCCGCGCTCGATTCGCTGACCGCCGATGAGCCCGACGCCATCGCCAACATGGCCAATGTCTCGGCGCTGATCTGGCAATATCTGCCCGATCTCAACTGGGCGGGGTTCTACCGCAATGTCGGCGGTGAACTGGTGCTCGGGCCGTTTCAGGGCAAGGCGGCGTGCATCCGCATCCCGTTCGGCAAGGGCGTGTGCGGCGCGGCGGCGGCGACGCTGGAAACGCAGCTGGTCGAGGATGTGTACGCTTTCCCCGGACACATCGCCTGCGACGCGGCGAGCCGCTCCGAGCTGGTCGTGCCGATCGTCCATCAGGGCGAATTGCTTGGCGTGCTGGATCTCGACAGCCCCTTGCCCCGACGCTTCGATGCCGGGGACGCCGCGGGGTGCGAAGCGCTGGTGCGGATATTGGCGCCGCGGATCGTTCCTGCCTGACCCGGATCGGGACTGCGTTAACCAGCAATCGGAATCGCTGTCGCGGAGCGGACGCGGTAATCTTTCGTCAACCATGAGAGCGGGGCTGCTCGGCCCAAACGCGCTTAGGGGCGAAGGAGTTTTTGCGATGCGTATCCTGATGATGGCAGCCATTTCGGCGGCGGCGCTTGGCGCCGCGGCGCCGGCTGCGGCCCAGGTCTATGCGCCAGGCCCGGTCTATCAATCGGCCCCGATCCCCGCGCCCGGCGGTGCCGTTTACGGCCAGCCCGGCCCGCAATATGGCGCCCCGCCGCCCTTCGTGCAGCAGCAGCTTCCACAGGCGCAGGCACAGGTGCCGACGGCGGGCCCGCGCATATGGCAGAATGGCCGCTGGATGGCGCTGCCGCCGAGCCACAACATCGCCCGGCAGAACGACCCGAGCCGTTGGGGCTATGAGATTCAGGGCCAATGGTATGGCGGTGTGCAGGCACCAGGCGGCTGGGGCGCCTATCGCCGCCTCGGTCGTGGGCACCCTATGCCGCAATATTGGCTGAACGGCTCGTTCGGCATCCCCGATTATCTGAGCTACGGCCTTGCCGCTCCGCCGCGCGGCTATCGCTGGATCCGCTATTATGACGATGCCGTGCTGATCGATGATCGCGGCGACGTGTGGGATTCGGTCGGCGGTATCGCCTGGGCGGGCGCCGGTGCGTCCTCCTATGGCAGCCATTCGAACTCGAGCAGCTACAGCTATTCGAGCAGCGGCGCGGCGATCCAGCCGGTCGATCCCAATGCCTATTACGCGCAGCAGCAATACCCGGGGGGGTATGCTCCGCCGGTGGCGTACGCGCCGCCGGCGGCGCAGTATGGCTATGGCAATGGCGGTACCGCCAGCTACGGCGCGGGCTATCAGCAGGGCGGCTATTATTACGGCGCGCCCGGCACCACGAGCTATTCGACGATCACGATCATCCCGACCACGACCACAACAACGGTCGTCGAGGAAGATATCATCGAGGAATCGGTGGTGACCACCAGCTATGTCCGCGCCGCGCCGCGCCGCGTGGTCCGCCGTGCGCCGGTCCGCCACCGCGCCAAGCCGCGCACCGTCTGCTGCCAGTGCCGCTGCCGCTAGCGCGTTTTTAACAGACGCATCAGCTTAGGCGATCGATCGCCTCGACATCGAGCGAGCCGGGGATGATCATCACTGGCACGCTCAGCGCGCCGGCATCTGCACCCGAGAAATGCGAGACCAGCGGCCCCGGCGGGCCGCTGGCGGCCGCCCCGATCACTAAGGCCGCGATCTCGCGATTGGCCGATATCATCTCGCGGACCACTGCCGGCCCATCGCCGTCGCGCAGCGTGATCGAGGGCGTGATCCCCGATTCGGTGAGCAAGGTGCCGGCGGCGCGCGCGACCAGCGCCTCGGCGCGCTGGCGCGCTTCTTCCTCGATCGTCGCCATCACCCCGCCCCAGGCGACGAATTCCTGCGGCGGGATCAATGCCAGAATCTCGACATTGCCGCCGGTTTTGACCGCGCGCCGAGCCGCGAAACGCAGCGCGATCTCGGCTTCGGGGCTCTCGTCGATCACCACCAGATAGGTGCGCATGGATAAATTCCTCTCCCGGCGCTTTTAGGTGCCGTGCGATTGCCTTTGGCGCAAGCGGCCTTGACCCTGCGGCGGGGCGGCGCAAAGAGGGCGCAACCTTGATCCAGGCGCGTAACGACGGGAAGCCCAATGGGAATCGAAATCAAGATGCCGGCCCTTTCTCCCACGATGGAGGAGGGCACACTTGCGAAGTGGCTGGTCAAGGAAGGCGATACGGTGAAGTCCGGCGACCTGCTTGCCGAGATCGAGACCGACAAGGCGACGATGGAATTCGAAGCCGTCGACGAAGGCGTGATCGGCAAGATCACCGTCGCCGAAGGCACTGACAATGTGAAGGTCGGCACCGTCATCGCGGTGATGGCGGGTGAGGATGGCGAAGCGACGCCCGCACCGGCCCCCGCCAAGGCCGAAGCCACGCCCGCGCCCGCCGCCAAGGTCGAGGAAGCGCCCAAGGCCGAGGCTCCCAGGCCCGCCGCCGCGCCCGCGGCCAGGGCCGAAGGCGACCGCATCAAGGCGAGCCCGCTCGCCAGGCGACTCGCCGCCGAAAAGGGCCTCGACCTCTCCAGCGTGACCGGCTCGGGCCCGAACGGCCGCATCGTCAAGGCCGACCTTGAGGGCGCCAAGCCCGGCGCGGCCCCTGCCGCCAAGGCCGAAGCGCCGGCAGGCGCACCCGCCGCCGCTGCGGCACCCGCCGAAGCCAAGGCCGTCTGGTACGATGAGTCGATCCCGCACGAAGAAGAGAAGCTCTCAAACATCCGCAAGACGATCGCGCGCCGCCTCACCGAATCGAAGCAGACCGTCCCACATATCTACCTCACCGTCGATATCCGCCTCGATGCGCTGCTCAAGCTGCGCTCGGACCTCAACAAGGCGCTCGAAGGGCGGGGCGTGAAGCTGTCGGTCAACGACCTGCTGATCAAGGCGCTCGGCGTCGCGCTGATCCAGACGCCCAAGTGCAATGTCACCTACACCGGCGACAAGCTGATCAAGTACAGCCGCGCCGATGTGTCGGTCGCTGTCTCGACCCCCACCGGGCTGATCACGCCGATCATCCGCGACGCGGCGGGGGTCAGCGTCTCCTCGATCTCGACGCAGATGAAGGATCTCGCCGGCCGCGCCAAGGAAGGCAAGCTGAAGCCCGAGGAATATCAGGGCGGCACTGCGTCGCTTTCGAACATGGGCATGTTCGGCATCAAGCAGTTCGAAGCGGTGATCAATCCGCCGCAGGGCATGATTATGGCGATCGGCGCGGGCGAGAAGCGCCCCTATATCATCGACGATGCGCTGGGCGTGGCGACGGTGATGTCGGCGACCGGCAGCTTCGATCACCGCGCGATCGACGGCGCCGACGGCGCCGAGCTGATGAAGGTCTTCAAGGAGCTGGTCGAAGCCCCGATGGGCATGATCGCCTGATAGACGGAGCCGGGCATGCGCGTCCTGATCGAAGTGCTGCACATCGTCGTCGGGCTGCTCGCGGCGCTGCTGATCGCGGCGCTGGCGTCCTGGTCGTACCCGCTCGCCAGGCAGGATATCTGGTTGGTCACCTATGTCGCGATGGCGGCGGTGGTGGGGATGGGCATCGGGCCGATGCGCCGTGCTTATGCCAAGGACAAAGCCGGGTTCGACGGTGCGCCCGCCGATGGCTGATGGCCGCCCGGAAACCCAGCCCGCGATCCGCGTCAGCGCGATGCCGGCCGATGCCAACGCCTATGGCGACATTTTCGGCGGCTGGCTGATCGGACAGATGGATCTGGCGGCGGGTCTCGTCGCCTCGCGCAAGTCGAAGGGGCGCGCGGTCACCATCGCGATGGACGGCATGCAATTCCACGCGCCCGTCCATGTCGGCGATGAGGTTTCGGTCTATGCCCATATCGTCAGGGTCGGCCGCTCCTCGATGCTGATCGCTGTCGAGGCCTGGCGCCGCGACCGCAATGGTGAGGATGTGCAAAAGGTGACCGAGGCGAGCTTCACCTTCGTCGCGATCGATGAAAACAGGAAACCCCGTCCCGTAGAGGCGGCGTAAGAAGGAAATGTCCGTGGCTGAAACCTACGATCTCATCGTCCTCGGCTCCGGGCCGGGCGGCTATGTCGCGGCGATCCGCGCGGCGCAGCTCGGCATGAAGACCGCGATCGTCGAGCGCGAGAATCTCGGCGGCATCTGCCTCAACTGGGGCTGTATCCCGACCAAGGCGCTGCTGCGCTCGGCCGAGATCTTCCATTACATGCAGCACGCCAAGGACTACGGGCTCGCCGCCGAAAAGATCAGCGCGGACCTGGAGGCGGTCGTCAAGCGCTCGCGCGGCGTCGCCAAGCAGCTCAATCAGGGCGTCACGCACCTGATGAAGAAGAACAAGATCACGGTCCACATGGGCACCGGCAAGCTCACCGGCAAAGGCAAGCTGAGCGTCACCGACAAGGACGGCAAGGCGAACGAGCTGACCGCCAAGAACATCATCCTCGCCACCGGCGCCCGCGCCCGCGACCTGCCCAATCTGCCCGCCGACGGCAAGCGCGTCTGGACCTATCGCCATGCGATGACTCCGGCCGAGATGCCGGGCAAGCTGCTGGTGATCGGATCGGGCGCGATCGGGATCGAGTTCGCGTCCTTTTATAACGACATGGGCGCGGACGTGACCGTTGTCGAGATGATGGACCGGATCGTCCCCGTCGAGGATGCCGATGTCTCCGCCTTCCTCGAAAAGTCGCTGACCAAGCAGGGCATGAAGATCAAGACGAGCGCGAAGATCGACAAGATCGAAGCCGGCGCGTCGGGCGTGAAGGCCAGCATCTCCGGCAAGGATGGCAAGGCCGAGACCACCGAGTTCAGCCATGTGATCGTCGCGATCGGCATCCTGCCCAATACCGAGGATCTCGGGCTCAAGGAACTGGGCGTGAAGGTCAATGACCGCGGCTTCCTCGAGACCGGTCCGGACTGCAAGACCAATGTCGATGGCCTCTACGCCATCGGCGACATCATCGCGCCGCCCTGGCTCGCGCACAAGGCCAGCCATGAAGGCGTCATCGCGGTCGAGGCGATTGCCGGCAACCATCCGCATGCGATGGATCCGCGCAACATCCCGGGCTGCACCTATTGCCACCCGCAGATCGCCAGCGTCGGATTGACCGAAGCCAAGGCCAAGGAGGCTGGTTACGAGGTCAAGGTCGGCAGCTTCCCCTTCATCGGCAACGGCAAGGCGATCGCGCTGGGCGAAGCGGAAGGCTTCATCAAGACGGTGTTCGACGGCAAGACCGGCGAGCTGCTCGGCGCGCACATGATCGGCGCCGAAGTGACCGAGCTGATCCAGGGCTACACCATCGGCAAGACGCTCGAGACCACCGAGGCAGAACTGATGGAAACGGTGTTCCCCCACCCGACGCTCTCCGAGATGATGCACGAGAGCGTGCTCGGGGCTTATGGGAAGGCACTGCATATCTGAGGAGAGCGCCCGTGACCGACCTGCGCGTAAGCTTCCCCACGCCCTGCGACGAGAAATGGGAGGCGATGAAGCCCTCTGGCTGCAACCGGGTCTGCGCGCGATGCGACAAGGTCATCCACGATCTGTCACAATACGAACTGGAGGAAGCCGAGGCGTTGCTCCGCCGCGCTCCGGACAGCTGCGTTCGTGCGCGTATCGATGCGGATGGTGTGGTCGCAGTGAAGCGCGGAGGCGGCATGCGGCGGATGGTGATTGCTGCCGGCGCCTCGGCAGGCCTGCTCGCAAGCCAGCCTGCATTGGCAGGGCAGGATCGCCCCAAGGGTGCGATTTCGGGCGACGTGATGACATATGGCTTTCGCACCAAGGTCACGGCCACAGACACGAGCGGCAATTCGTACCGCACGACATCGAAAGCCAACGGCAAATACAAGCTCAAGCACCTGCCCGCCGGCACCTACACGCTGACCTTCGTTCCCGATTGCGGGGATAGCTGGACGGTCGAAAACGTGATTGTCGCGAGCAGCGAGATCGCGGCGCCGAAGAGCCCTGACGAGAGCGGATGCATCATCGTCGGCAAGATGCTGATCGACGGCGGCGCGCCCGATCCCAAGCGCGTTTAGCTTCGGTGCAGGCCGGTCTGGATCTCGCGGAACGTCCGGCGCGCGGTACGGGTTGAGTCGCCATGCCCGCCAAGGATGATCACGACGCCGTCTACCGCGCCTTTCACGATGCGGTGAACATGGCGCCCGCCGAGATCGAGGATTGGCTCGATACCGAGGAGAGCAGACAGGTCGGCTTCAAGCGGCCGGGCGCAACCGAGAGCGTCGGCCACGCCTCGGGCCGGCGGATCGTCCAGATATTGCGGACCCGGAAGGCCGAGCTAGACGGCGGCGACTATGCGCACATGCGCAAGGTGGTCGGCTTCGTGAAGCGGCATTGCGGGCAGGGGCCGCATGACGAGTTCCGCGTTCCCACCTCACGCTGGCGCTACTCGCTGATGAACTGGGGGCATGACCCGCTCAAATGACTGATCCAGATTAGCTCGCTGATTTTATTGTGTTTCCGGACAGTCCTCGCCGGAACGGTGCCCTCGATATGGCGTTGGGCCACGATCAGAGGAGATATCTGCATGCATAGGAACCTGATCGCTCTCGGTCTTGCCCCCGCCCTCGCGCTCGGTGCCTGCGGCGGCGACAAGACCAACAATACCGTCACCACCATGGAAAGCCCGGTGCCCATGGAAAATATGGACATGGACAATGCGATGGTGACGGGCGAGGCGGCCTCGCCCGGCCAGGCATTCGCCAACACCGCCGGCGCCAGCGACTGGTACGAAGTCGAGGCCGGCAAGCTCGCCAAGGAAAAGGCCACCAGCCAGGCGCTCAAGGATTTCGGAGCGATGATGGAGAAGGCCCACACCGAATCGACCGCCAAGCTCAAGGCCGCGGCGGCCAAGGCCAATCCGGCGATCACGCCCAACCCCGCGCTCAACGCCGAGCAGGAAGCCAATCTCGCGACACTGCGCGATGCGACCGGCGCGGACTTCGACACCGCCTACAAGTCGCAGCAGGTCGTGGCGCACGAGAAGGCGCTGGCGGCGATGAAGGATTATGCGGCGAACGGCGACGTTCCCGAACTCAAGGCGTTCGCATCGAACACCGTCAAGGTCGTCCAGATGCACCTCGACAGGATCAAGGGCATGTAGGCTCCGGATCACGTCCGAAGGAAAAGGCCGCGCTCCCGGTGAGGGAACGCGGCCTTTCTTTATCGGCTAGAGCGTCTGGCTCAGGCCGCGTGTTCGTTGGCCGCTGTCGGATAGGGCGGCGTGACCTCCACCGGGCGCGGGCCGGCGGCGGGAGCAGCCGGCGCGGCCTGCTGCTGTTGCTGGATCGTGCTCATATGCTTGAGACGCCCGTCGATATGGCCGCCATTCTCGATGGTGATGTTCTCATATTCGACATCGCCGCTGATCTTCGCTGAACGCTCGACGGTCAGGTTGCGAACGCGGACGGTGCCTTCGACCGCACCGGCGATGCGGGCGACCTCGGCGGTGACGCTGCCGAAGATCTGGCTCTCGGCGCCCTGCGCCAAGCTGCCGCAATTGACATCGCCTTCGACGCGGCCGTCGATGTGGAGATCCGAGCTTGCCGTCACATTGCCGGTGACGATCACGTCGGGCCCGAGCACCGAGAACATGCCGCGCTTGGCGCCGCCCGTCTGGGCCGGCGGAGCCGGCGGCGGCATTGCCGGACGCTCGTCACGACCGCGGCCACGATTACTATTGAACATTACGCTGCTCCCCAAGACCCGGATTCGGAGTTCCCTCCCACTCGATTAGCATAGCTTGCACGGGGGTGCAGAGGCCAGATTTCTTCGAGCCGTTCCATAGAGGGATTATCGTTGGCCGCCGCGAGCACCGAACCGCGCATCGAAACCCAGGCGATTGCGGGGATCGTTGCGCAGGCGAAAGCGCCGATAAGCGGGTTCGCCGCGATGGCGGTCAGCATCGCCAGCGCGCCGCCGAGTACGGCCAGCGCTGGCAGGCATGCGCCCGAATCGGACTGAACGCGGCGAATCACCAGCAATGCGGGCACCAGCAAAGCTGCCGCGCCGATCGTTGGAATTGAAAGCGTGAGGATGGATGCGGGCAGGGCGACACCCACCCAGCCTGATGCTCCCGCCGGTGTCACGCGCGTCCGCGCCACATGCCAGGCGAGCATCCCGGCGCACCCGGCTAGCAATAGCCCGAGCCCGCCCCAGCCGAACAGCGGCGTCACACCCGGCAGCGCCGGCCCGGCCAGCCCGAACGCGAGCGTAGCCGCCGCCGCGCCCAGCGCGGTGAGCGGTCTTTGCCAGCGGCCAAGCGGGTTGCGCACGATCATCCGCGCAGCCTAGCGGAGGAGGCGTTGACGCATCCTTATCCGGGCGGGAGATTCTCCGGGGAGGGGCGGTTGACCATATCGGGCCTCGCCGCTATAGGCGCCACCGTCTCGAAGCGTGCCGGCTATGGCCGTGGCCGCATCGCGACAAGAGCTGAACGTTGCTGGAAACGCAATGGCCCGGGGGGTCAAGGACACCCGGGGCCTTTTCGTATTCTCTCTTGTTCCAGCAAAGTAACCTCCGGATTTTCCGGGCAACATAAGGTGAAGGGCTTTCATGCCGACGATTAACCAGCTGGTCCGCAAGGGCCGCGAACCGCAGAAGGCCAAGAGCAAGGTCCCTGCGATGGAGCAGAACCCGCAGAAGCGTGGCGTTTGCACGCGCGTCTATACGACGACTCCGAAGAAGCCGAACTCGGCGCTCCGCAAGGTTGCCAAGGTTCGCCTGACCAACCAGCGCGAAGTCATCAGCTATATCCCGGGCGAAGGTCACAACCTTCAGGAGCACTCGGTGGTGCTGATCCGCGGCGGCCGCGTTCGCGATCTTCCCGGCGTTCGCTATCACGTCCTGCGCGGCGTTCTCGATACCCAGGGTGTCAAGGACCGCAAGCAGTCGCGTTCGAAGTACGGCGCCAAGCGTCCCAAATAAGCCAAAGTAAGCCCCGGACGGGTTCCGGATCGGCTGAAGTTTAGAAGGAAATTCAAGATGGCACGTCGTCGTCGTCCCGAGAAGCGGGAAATCCTGCCTGATCCCGTTTATGGTGATGAGGTTCTCTCCAAGTTCATGAATTCGGTGATGCTGGACGGCAAGAAGTCCGTCGCCGAGAACATCGTCTATTCGGCGCTCGAAACCGTCGAGCAGCGCGCCAAGCGCGAGCCGATCGGCGTGTTCCATGATGCGCTGAACAACATCAAGCCAGGCATCGAAGTCCGCTCGCGCCGCGTCGGCGGTGCGACCTATCAGGTTCCGGTCGAAGTGCGCCCCGAGCGCGCCCAGGCGCTGGCGATCCGCTGGCTGATCTCGTCCGCGCGCAACCGCAGCGAGCACACCATGTCGGCCCGTCTGTCGGGTGAACTGCTCGACGCCGCCAACAATCGCGGCAACGCGGTGAAGAAGCGCGAAGACACGCACCGCATGGCGGAAGCGAACCGCGCGTTCAGCCACTACCGCTGGTAAAAAACATAACTACATTCTGGGGAGCCGGAACGTCCGGCTCTCCAAATCCTTAAGGAACCACGATCATGGCCCGCAGCCATCCGCTCGACCGCTATCGTAACATCGGCATCATGGCGCACATCGACGCCGGCAAGACGACGACGACCGAGCGCATCCTCTATTACACCGGCAAGTCCTACAAGATCGGCGAAGTGCATGAAGGCACCGCGACGATGGACTGGATGGAGCAGGAGCAGGAGCGCGGGATCACGATCACCTCCGCCGCGACGACGTGCAAGTGGCGCGCCGCCGAGGGCAAGGGCGAAGAGCACCTGATCAACATCATCGACACGCCCGGCCACGTCGACTTCACGATCGAAGTCGAGCGCAGCCTGCGCGTGCTCGACGGCGCGGTGACCTGCTTCGACGGCGTCGCTGGCGTCGAGCCGCAGTCGGAGACGGTGTGGCGTCAGGCCGACAAGTATCGCGTGCCGCGCATGTGCTACGTCAACAAGCTCGACCGTACCGGCGCGAGCTTTGAGCGTTGTGTGCAGATGATCAAGGATCGCCTGGGCGCGCGTCCGGCCGTGCTGTATCTTCCGATCGGTCTCGAGAGCCAGTTTATCGGCCTGGTCGACCTGGTCGAGAACCGCGCGATCGTGTGGCTCGACGAGTCGCTCGGCGCGAAGTTCGAATATCGCGAGATTCCGGACGACATGAAGGACGCGGCCGCCGCTGCCCGCAGCGAGCTGATCGAGATCGCCGTCGAGCAGGACGACGCGGCGATGGAGGCCTATCTCGAAGGCAACGAGCCCGACGTCCCCACGCTCAAGAAGCTGATCCGCAAGGGCACGCTGGCGTTCGATTTCGTGCCGGTGCTGTGCGGTTCGTCGTTCAAGAACAAGGGCGTCCAGCCGCTGCTCGACGCGGTGGTCGACTATCTGCCGTCGCCGCTCGACATTCCCGACGTGCAGGGCGTCAAGCTCGACGGCGAGACCCCGGATTCGCGCCCGCCGGCCGATGACGCGCCGATGTCGCTGCTTGCGTTCAAGATCATGAACGACCCGTTCGTCGGCTCGCTGACCTTCGCGCGCATCTATTCGGGCACGCTGACCAAGGGCAGCTACCTGAATTCGGTGAAGGACAAGAAGGAGAAGATCGGCCGCATGCTCCTGATGCACGCGAACTCGCGTGAGGACATCGAGGAAGCGCGCGCCGGCGATATCGTCGCGATCGCGGGTCTGAAGGAAACGACGACCGGCGACACGCTGTGCGACGCGTCCGCGCCGATCATCCTCGAGCGGATGGAATTCCCCGAGCCGGTGATCGAGCTGTCGGTGGAGCCGAAGACCAAGGCCGATCAGGAGAAGATGGGCATCGCGCTCAACCGCCTGGCCGCCGAGGATCCCTCGTTCCGCGTCTCGACCGATCACGAATCGGGCCAGACCATCATCAAGGGCATGGGCGAGCTTCACCTCGAGATCCTGGTCGACCGCATGAAGCGCGAGTTCAAGGTCGAGGCGAATGTCGGCGCGCCGCAGGTCGCCTATCGCGAGTATCTGAAGAAGCCGGTCGACATCGACTACACCCACAAGAAGCAGTCGGGCGGCACCGGCCAGTTCGGCCGTATCAAGGTCAAGCTGACCCCGGGTGAGCGCGGCGCGGGCATCATCTTCAAGGATGAGATCAAGGGCGGTAACATTCCCAAGGAATATATCCCCGCGATCGAGAAGGGCATGCGCGAGACGGCGGCTACCGGTTCGCTGGTCGGCTTCCCGATCATCGACTTCGAGATCCTGCTCTATGACGGCGCGTACCACGACGTCGACTCGTCGGCGCTGGCGTTCGAAATCACGGGCCGTGCCGCGATGCGCGAGGCTGCCCAGAAGTCGGGCATCACGCTCCTCGAGCCGGTCATGAAGGTCGAAGTCGTCACCCCGGAGGATTATCTGGGCGATGTCATCGGCGACATGAACAGCCGCCGTGGCCAGATCCAGGGCACCGACAGCCGCGGCAACGCGCAGACGGTCGAGGCGATGGTCCCGCTGGCCAACATGTTCGGCTATGTGAACTCGCTGCGCTCGTTCACCCAGGGCCGCGCGAGCTACTCGATGCAGTTCTCGCACTATGACGAAGTGCCGCAGAACGTCGCAGATGAAGTGAAGGCGAAGCTGGCCTAAGGGCTGGCGCTAGAGGAAATAGGTCGCTAAGGGGCCGCGTTCGCGTGGCGCCCTGACCGGCCGCGAAATTGAATTCAGAAGGTAGGAAACCAATGGCCAAGGCAAAATTTGAGCGGAACAAGCCGCACCTCAACATCGGCACCATCGGTCACGTCGACCACGGCAAGACCTCGCTGACCGCCGCGATCACCAAGATCCTGGCCGAGAACGTCGCGGGCAACGCGGCCGTTGACTTCGCCAACATCGACAAGGCTCCGGAAGAGCGCGAGCGCGGTATCACCATCTCGACCGCGCACGTCGAGTATGAGACCGACAAGCGTCACTATGCGCACGTCGATTGCCCCGGCCACGCCGACTATGTGAAGAACATGATCACCGGCGCGGCCCAGATGGACGGCGCGATCCTCGTCGTTGCCGCCACCGACGGCCCGATGCCGCAGACCAAGGAGCACATCCTGCTCGCCCGTCAGGTCGGCGTGCCGACGATGGTCGTCTTCCTCAACAAGGTCGATCTGGTCGACGACGAGGAAATCCTCGAGCTGGTCGAGATGGAAATCCGTGAAGAGCTCAGCAAGCGCGAGTTCGACGGCGACAATATTCCGATCATCCGTGGTTCGGCGACCGCCGCGCTCTCGGGCAGCGACGACAAGCTCGGCAAGGACGCGATCCTCGCCCTCATGGCCGCCGTCGACGAGTCGATCCCCCAGCCGGAGCGTCCGCTCGACAAGCCGTTCATGATGCCGATCGAAGATGTGTTCTCGATCTCGGGCCGCGGCACGGTCGTCACCGGCCGCGTCGAGACCGGCATCGTCAAGGTTGGCGAGGAAGTCGAGATCGTCGGCATCCAGGAAGCCGTCCGCAAGACCACCGTCACCGGCGTCGAGATGTTCCGCAAGCTGCTCGATCAGGGTGAAGCCGGCGACAATATCGGCGCGCTGATCCGCGGCGTCGGCCGTGAAGAGGTCGAGCGTGGCCAGGTTCTCGCCAAGCCGGGTTCGATCAAGCCGCACACCGATTTCAAGTCGTCGGTCTATGTGCTGTCGAAGGACGAGGGCGGCCGTCACACGCCGTTCTTCGCGAACTATCGTCCGCAGTTCTACTTCCGCACCACCGACGTGACCGGCACCATCCAGCTGCCCGAGGGCACCGAGATGGTCATGCCGGGCGACGAAGTCGCGCTGGGCGTCACGCTCATCGCGCCGATCGCCATGGACGTCGGCCAGCGCTTCACGATCCGCGAAGGCGGCCGCACCGTGGGTGCCGGCGTCGTCGCCGAGATCTCGAAGTAAGCTTCACCCTTTAGGGTTGAGTTCGAAGGCCCGGTCTCCCGCAGGGGAGGCCGGGCTTTTCGTTTGCCTGGCACGCGCCACGCGAGAGCGTTTGACTCTTAAATCTACATATGTTGTATATTGCGCCATGCCCCGTGACCGTCAGCCCTCGAAGCAGATGCGACTGGTTCTCGCCGCGCTGTCCGCGCAGGCGCGGCAATGGCGGCACGGCTATGACCTGATGAAGGAAACCGGCCTGCTGTCGGGTACGCTCTATCCGCTGTTGATGCGGATGACCGACAACGGGGTGGTGGAAGCCGAATGGCGCGAGCCGGTGCAGCCCGGACGTCCGGCACGGCACGCCTACCGCCTGACCGCGAAGGGGTTGGCGCTCGCGCTGGAGCTGGAGAAAGTTGATCCGCTTCCGGCCGCGAAGGCGTCGCTCGCGTGACCGTGCTTCTGTCCCGCGCCTTGATGGTCATGGCGGTCCGCTGCCTCGGCGAGCACCGGCGCGAATGGGGCCTGGCGATGGAGGCCGAGTTCGACGCGGCGTGGCGCGATGGACAGCCGCTGCGCTTCGCGATCGGGTGTCTGCTGGGTGCGTTGCGCGAACTGCCGCATCATGAATCCGGCCGGTTCGCGCTTTGGAGCCATGCGCTCGCATTGGGGCTGATGGTGCCGATCGCCACCGGACTGATCTTCGGCGTGCTGTTTGATTTCCCCTATTCCTATCTGATGCAGATGCAGGCGATGAGCCTGCCGAAGGGCAATGGCGATGCCGCCATGTTCCTGCACGAGGCCAATCGTGCGGCGTTGCCTTCGCTGGCGCTCCTGATCGTCTTCCTGGGCGTGGGCCACCTCCGCATCGCCTGGGACATGCTGGAACGCGATTGGGCGCGGGTGGCGGTGGCGGCGCGGGCCAATGCGGCGATCACCGCGACGCTGGCGGTGTTCACCGGACTGGTTTTCTCCAGCACCCTGCCGGTTCTTATCCAGGTGACGGCGTTGGCGGTCGAACTGACGGTGATCGGGTTGATGGCGCGCTGGGCCAGTCGCCTTGCATGATCGGCCGGGAGTCCTCGGGGCTTGCGGCCTGCGCGCTTGGAATCATGGCGGCGGTGCTGGTCGCCGGCCATGATTCACCGCCGCCGCCGCCCGGGGCGCTGTTGCTTGGCGCGCTTCCGGTGCAAGGCAGCCTGACCGATGCGTTGCGCGCCGGCTTTACCTATTGCGTGAACACGACCGCCAACAGGCTGCGCTGCCGCAAGGAGGACGTGACGCTGATGGGGCAGGGGCCATATGGGGCCGCCGTCGATCTGCGCGGGGGCGACGGCCGTGGCGGCTTCCGCCAGCTGACGCTTTGGAGCAATGACGATCAGGAAGCGGTCTGGACGATCGGCAAGCTGCTCAAGCGGAATGGCTGGTCGCTGTGCCGTACCGGCCCCAGCGAGTTTCGTGGCGACCAGGAAATCTACACCCGCGCCGGGTCGCCGGTCCGTTTCTCGATCGATATCAGCTATTGGGGCAAGCGCCGGGTGCGGGTTCTGCCCGAGCAGGGCCAGCCGACCGGCTATTGCTGGTCGCGATGAGGCGCGCGAAAAAATCCGGGCCGCGGGGTTGATTCATTCCGGGCTTCCGAGTAGTGGCCCGCCTCCAGTTTGAGTTTTGAACAGCAAGAACCCTGTCCAACGGGGTCCGCTCTTTCGCATCGGTAGGAAACCATGGAAACGCAGAATATTCGCATTCGCCTGAAGGCTTTCGATCATCGCGTGCTTGATCAGGCTGCCGGCGACATCGCCGACACCGCGCGCCGCACCGGCGCTCTGATCCGTGGTCCGATCCCCCTGCCGACGCACATCGACAAGTTCACGGTCAACCGTGGTCCCCATATCGACAAGAAGAGCCGCGAGCAGTTCGAGACGCGCACCTACAAGCGTATGCTCGACATCGTTCAGCCGACTCCGCAGACCGTGGACGCGCTGATGAAGCTCGACCTCGCCGCCGGCGTCGATGTCGAGATCAAACTCGCCTAAAGGCGGTTTGCCGCTTCCGCACATGCGGGGGTGGACAGGGAAGCGCTGCTGACGTAAAGGCGCGCCTCCACACGAGATTCGCGTCTCCCCACAGGGGATTCGCGCGGTTCCTCGACAGGGTCGATCCCGACCCGATGCAAGGAACGGTGAGGGCGCCAAGCGCGCGCTGACCAGGAAACAGGGATACCGCCGGCCTCTTCGGAGTGTCCGGGTCTGCGTCCCCCGTCCTCCGCTTCGGCGGAGCCCAGCCCAGACGGGGGCTCGCATCATATTTGGGGCTGGAGCACGCACCCGGGGGAATGGTTCCGCGGGTGCCTCTGTATAGGAGCACAAGATCATGCGCACTGGCGTGATCGCGAAGAAGTTGGGGATGACCCGCCTGTTCCAGGACGACGGCCGCCACGTGCCGGTCACCGTTCTGGCTCTCGAAGGCGTTCAGGTCGTCTCCGTCCGCGAACAGGATCGCGACGGCTACACCGCCGTCCAGCTCGGCGCCGGCTCGGCGAAGAGCAAGAACGTCGCCAAGCCGCAGCGCGGCCATTTCGGCAAGGCCGAGGTCGAGCCCAAGGCGATCGTCCATGAATTCCGCGTCGATGCCGACGGCCTGCTCGAAGTGGGCGCCGAGATCTCGGCCGACCATTATGTCGCCGGCCAGTTCGTCGACATTCAGGGCCGTACCCAGGGTAAGGGTTTCGCCGGCGGCATGAAGCGTTGGGGCTTCGGCGGTCTGCGCGCCACCCACGGCGTCTCGGTCTCGCACCGCTCGCTCGGTTCGACCGGTCAGCGCCAGGATCCGGGCAAGGTCTTCAAGAACAAGAAGATGGCCGGTCACATGGGTGACAAGTTCCGCACCCAGCAGAATCTCGAGATCGTCGGCACCGACGTCGAGCGCGGCCTGATCTTCGTCAAGGGTTCGGTCCCTGGCTCGAAGGGCGGCTGGCTGTTCGTCAAGGACAGCGTCAAGGTTGCCCGTCACGCCGACGCGCCGTTCCCGGCTGGCCTCAAGGCTGCCGCCAACAACAACGACACCGCCCCCGCGGAGACTCCGGCCGAAGTGACCGAGGCTCCCGAGGCGACCGAAGGCCAGGAGGGCTGAACGTGAAGGTCAAGGTTCAAACCCTCGACGGCAAGGCGGCCAAGGGCGCCGAGCTCGAGCTCAACGACGCGATCTTCGCCGTTGAGCCGCGCGCGGACATCCTGCACCGCGTCGTCACCTGGCAGCTCGAAAAGCGCCGCGGCACCGCCCGGGGCACCCGCGAGCGTGCCGACGTCGCCCGCACCGGCAAGAAGTTCGGTCGCCAGAAGGGCGGCGGTACCGCCCGTCACGGCGATCGCCGCGCTCCGGTGTTCATCGGCGGCGGTAAGGCGCACGGCGCTCGCGTTCGCGACTTCAATCCGTCGCTGAACAAGAAGATCCGCGCGCTCGGCCTCAAGATGGCGTTGAGCACCCATGCCAAGGCCGGTTCGCTGGTCGTCATGGACAGCATCGCGATCGAGAACAACAAGACCAAGACGCTCGCGGGCAACCTCGAGAAGCTGAAGTACGGCAAGACGCTGGTCATCGATGGCGACGCCGTCGAGAACAGCTTCGCGCTCGCCGCGGGCAATTTGCACACGGTGAACGTCCTCCCGGCCATCGGCGCCAACGTCTATGACATCCTGAAGCACGACACGCTGGTCCTGACCCGCGCTGCCGTCGAGAAGCTGGAGGCGCGCTTCAATGGCTAAGAAGCAGGCAGCCGCGATCGACAACCGTCATTATGACGTGATTGTCGCGCCGCACATCACCGAGAAGTCGACCATGGTTTCGGAGCACAACGCGGTTGTGTTCCGGGTCGCTGGCGACGCCACCAAGCCAGAGATCAAGGCCGCCGTCGAGGCGCTGTTCTCGGTCAAGGTCACCGGCGTCAACACGATCGTCCAGAAGGGCAAGACCAAGAAGTGGAAGGGCAAGCCCTACACCCGGTCGGACATCAAGAAGGCAATCGTGACGCTCGCCGACGGCGACCAGATCGATGTGACCGCGGGGGTCAACTAAGTCATGGCACTCAAGAATTATAACCCGACGACGCCGTCGCAGCGCGGGCTGATCCTGATCGACCGTTCGAGCCTGTACAAGGGTCGTCCGGTCAAGGCTCTCACCGAAGGCAAGCGCAAGACCGGTGGCCGCAACAACAAGGGTCACGTGACCTCGCGCGGCATCGCCGGCGGTCACAAGCAGCGCTATCGCATCGTCGATTTCAAGCGCCGCCTGTGGGACGTCGAGGGCACCGTCGAGCGGATCGAATATGATCCCAACCGCACCGCTTTCATCGCGCTCGTGAACTACGGCGCCGACGAGAACGGCAAGGATCGCATCGCCTACATCATCGCTCCGCAGCGCCTCGGCGTCGGCGACAAGGTGATCGCGTCGAAGAAGACCGACGTGAAGCCGGGCAACGCCATGGAGCTGGGCTCGATGCCGGTCGGCACCATCGTCCACAATGTGGAGATGAAGCCGGGCAAGGGCGGTCAGATCGCGCGTTCGGCCGGCACCTATGTGCAGGTCGTCGGCCGTGACCGCGGCATGGTGATCGTTCGCCTCAATTCGGGCGAGCAGCGCTACATCCACTCGAACTGCATGGCGACGGTCGGTGCGGTGTCCAACCCGGACAACCAGAACACCAACCTCGGCAAGGCCGGTCGCAATCGCTGGCTCGGCCAGCGTCCGCTGACCCGCGGCGTCGCCAAGAACCCGGTCGATCACCCGCACGGCGGTGGTGAAGGCCGGACCTCGGGCGGCCGTCATCCGGTCACCCCATGGGGCAAGCCGACCAAGGGTGCGCGCACCCGCCACAACAAGGCGACGGACAAGATGATCATCCGTAGCCGTCACGCGAGGAAGAAGTAATGGCTCGCTCGGTATGGAAGGGTCCGTTCGTGGACCTGCATCTGCTGAAAAAGGCTCAGACCGCGCAGGAAACCAACGCGCGCGCGCCGATCAAGACCTGGTCGCGCCGCTCGACGATCCTGCCCGATTTCGTCGGCCTCACGTTCAACGTCTACAACGGCCGCAAGTTCGTGCCGGTGTCGGTCAACGAGGACATGGTTGGCATGAAGCTCGGCGAGTTCGCTCCCACCCGCTTCTTCCCCGGCCACGCCGCCGACAAGAAGGGTAAGCGCTAATGTCCAAGCCCAAGGCACCCCGTCGCGTCGCCGACAATGAGGCGCTGTCGGTCGGCACGCAGATCCGTGGTTCGGCGCAGAAGCTGAATCTGGTCGCTGGCCTGATCCGCGGCAAGAAGGCTGGCGATGCGATGAACATCCTCCAGTTCTCGACCAAGGCGATGGCCGTCGATGCCCGCAAGGTTCTCGCCTCGGCGATCGCCAATGCGGAAAACAACCATAACCTCGATGTCGACGCGCTCGTCGTCGCCGAGGCTTCGGTCGGCAAGTCGATCACGATGAAGCGCTTCGCGACCCGCGGCCGTGGCAAGTCCACCCGCATCCTGAAGCCGTTCAGCCGTCTTCGCATCGTCGTCCGCGAGCAGGAAGAAGCATAATGGGTCACAAGAGCAATCCGATCGGCCTGCGCCTGCAGATCAACCGTACCTGGGATAGCCGCTGGTTCGCGGAGGGCGCCGATTACGGCCGCCTCCTCATCGAGGACCTCAAGATCCGCAAGTTCATCCTCAAGACGCTGCCCCAGGCCGCGATCTCGAAGGTGGTGATCGAGCGTCCGGCCAAGCTGTGCCGCATCTCGATCTACGCGGCGCGCCCCGGTGTGATCATCGGCAAGAAGGGCACCGACATCGAGAAGCTGCGCAAGACGCTGGGCGAGATGACCTCGTCGGACGTCTCGCTGAACATCGTCGAGATTCGCAAGCCTGAAGTCGATGCCAAGCTCGTCGCGCAGGGCATTGCCGACCAGCTCGAGCGCCGTATCGCTTTCCGTCGCGCCATGAAGCGCGCGGTGCAGTCGGCGATGCGCCTCGGTGCCGAAGGCATCCGGATCAACTGCGGCGGCCGTCTCGGCGGCGCCGAGATCGCCCGTTCGGAATGGTATCGCGAAGGCCGCGTTCCGCTGCACACGCTGCGCGCGAACATCGACCACGCCGAGGCCGAGGCCCACACCGCCTATGGCGTGTGCGGCGTCAAGGTCTGGATCTTCAAGGGCGAGATCCTCGGCCACGATCCGATGGCGACCGACCGTCTCAACATGGAATCGCAGACCTCGGGCGTTCGCCCGGCGCGCGAAGACCGTCGCTAAGGCTAGGACAGAGCAATGTTGCAACCGAAGAAGTTTGCGCACCGCAAGCAGTTCAAGGGCCGCATCCATGGCGACGCCAAGGGTGGGACCACGCTGAACTTCGGCTCCTATGGCCTGAAGGCGATGGAGCCGGAGCGGATCACCGCGCGCCAGATCGAAGCGGCCCGCCGTGCGATCACGCGTCACATCAAGCGCCAGGGTCGCCTCTGGATCCGCATCTTCCCGGACGTTCCGGTTTCGTCGAAGCCGGCCGAAGTCCGCATGGGCTCGGGCAAGGGTGCGCCGGAATATTGGGCCGCCCGCGTCAAGCCGGGCCGCATCCTCTTCGAGCTGGACGGCGTTCCCGGCCCGCTCGCCGCGGAAGCGTTCTCGCGCGCTGCGATGAAGCTGCCGATCAAGGTCAAGGTCGTGGCCCGCCTGGGCGACACCTCGCACCTGGGAGTGTTGTAAGATGACCAAGGCTACCGATCTTCGTGCGAAGACCGAGGACCAGCTGAGCGAAGAGCTCGGCAACCTGAAGCGCGAGGCGTTCAACCTTCGCTTCCAGGCCGCGACCAGCCAGCTCGAAAAGTCGAGCCGGGTCAAGGAAGTCCGTCGCGACATCGCCCGCATCAAGACGCTGCAGAACGAGCGCTCGCGCTCGGCTGCCAAGTAAGGAACGAGACATGCCGAAGCGCGTGCTGACCGGGAACATTGTCTCGGACAAGGGCGACAAGACGGTTGTGGTGCTGGTGGAGCGCAAGGTTAAGCACGCGCTCTACGGCAAGATCATCCGCCGCTCGAAGAAGTATCACGCCCATGACGAGGGCAATGAATACAAGGCCGGCGAGACCGTGCGCATCGAAGAGACCGCGCCGATTTCGAAGCTGAAGACCTGGAAGGTGATCGAGCGGGTCAACACCCACGCGACGCCCGCCAAGGTGACGGCGGAATAATTTCGACGTCATCCCGGCGAAAGCCGGGACCCAGAGCCAGGAGCGGCATCGCCCGTAACCCTGGGCCCCGGTTTTCGCCGGGGTGACGATTAGAGTTTCGGGGCGACCCGGAGGAACTGGAACCCCCGGGCCATTGGTCCCGGTAGGCCAAGAGAGAAGGAACCGGATCGATGATCCAGATGCAGTCCAATCTCGACGTCGCAGACAACAGCGGCGCGAAGCGGGTGCAGTGCATCAAGGTGCTGGGCGGCTCGAAGCGCCGCGTGGCCGGCGTTGGCGACGTGATCGTCGTCAGCATCAAGGAAGCGCAGCCTCGCGGCAAGGTGAAGAAGGGTGACGTTCACCGTGCCGTCATCGTCCGCACCGCCAAGGACATCCGCCGCGCCGATGGCTCGGTCATTCGTTTCGACGGCAATGCCGCCGTGCTGGTCAACAAGAACGAGGAGCCGATCGGCACCCGTATCTTCGGGCCGGTGGTTCGTGAGCTCCGCAACAAGGGCTTCATGAAGATCATCAGCCTTGCGCCGGAGGTGCTGTAAAATGGCGTCCGCCAAGATCAAGAAGGGTGACCAGGTCATCGTCCTGTCCGGCAAGGACAAGGGCCGCACCGGTGAAGTCACCCAGTCGCTGCCGAAGGAAGGCAAGGTCGTCGTCGCCGGCATCAACGTCGCCGTGCGCCACCGCAAGGCTTCGCAGGCCAACCCGCAGGGTGGTCTCGAGCGTTCGGAAGCGCCGATGCACGTCTCGAAGGTCGCGCATGTGACCAAGGACGGCAAGGCGACCCGCGTCCGCTTCGAGGAGCGCGACGGCAAGAAGGTTCGCGTCGCGGTCAAGACCGGGGAGGTCATCAATGGCTGATAAGTACACCCCTCGTCTGCGCAAGCTCTATGACGAGAAGATCGCCAAGGCGATGACCGAGAAGTTCGGCTACAAGAACGTCATGGAAGTTCCGCAGATCGACAAGATCGTGCTGAACATGGGCGTTGGCGAAGCGACCCAGGACAAGAAGAAGGTCGAGCAGGCCGCTTCTGAAATGGAACTGATCGCGGGCCAGAAGCCGGTGATCACCAAGGCGAAGAAGTCGATCGCGCAGTTCAAGCTGCGTGAAGGCATGCCGATCGGCGTGAAGGTCACCCTTCGCCGTGAGCGCATGTACGAGTTCCTCGACCGTTTCGTCACGATCGCGCTGCCGCGCGTTCGCGACTTCCGTGGTCTGAACCCCAAGTCGTTCGACGGCCGTGGCAATTATGCCTGCGGTCTGAAGGAGCAGCTGATCTTCCCGGAAATCAGCTACGACAAGGTCGACAAGATCCGCGGCATGGACGTGATCGTCACCACCACCGCGAAGACTGACGACGAAGCTCGCGAGCTTCTCCGTCTTTTTGGCTTCCCGTTCCCGCTCGATGCGGACGGCGAAGCGCAAGCCGCATAACGAAGAGAGCTTAAGTCCATGGCGAAACTGAGTTCGATCAACAAGAACGAGAAGCGCAAGCTGCTGGTGAAGAAGTATGCCGGCAAGTACGCGAAGCTCAAGGCGACCGCGAATGACAAGTCGCTCGACGAGACCGAGCGCCTGATCGCGCGGCTGAAGATGGCCGAAATCCCCCGCAACGGGAATCCCACGCGGATTCGCAACCGCTGCGAGCTGACCGGCCGCCCGCGCGGTTACTACCGCAAGTTCCGTCTCGCTCGCGTCATGCTGCGCGATCTGGCCAACAAGGGCCTGATCCCCGGCGTCACCAAGTCGAGCTGGTAAGGATAGATCGATGGCATTGACCGATCCCCTGGGTGATATGCTCACCCGCATCCGCAACGGCCAGCGCGCCCGGAAGGACTCCGTCCTGACTCCGGCGAGCAAGCTGCGTGCGCGCGTTCTCGATGTGCTCCAGCGCGAAGGCTATATCCGTGGCTATAGCGAAGAGCAGATGGGCCCCGCCGCGGGCATCCGTATCGAGCTGAAATATTTCGAGGGCCAGCCCGCGATCAAGCATGTCGCGCGCGTCTCGAAGCCCGGCCGCCGCGTCTATTCGGGTTCGCAGGAACTGCCCCGCGTGCGCAACGGCCTCGGCATCACGATCGTTTCGACGCCTCGCGGCGTTCTCTCGGACGCGGAAGCGCGCGAGCAGAATGTCGGCGGCGAAGTGCTCGCGGAGGTGTTCTGATATGAGCCGCATCGGCAAGAAGCCGGTAACCGTACCGGCAGGCGTCACCGCCTCGATCGACGGCGGCGTGCTGAGCGTGAAGGGTCCGAAGGGCACCCTGTCGCTCACGCTTCGCGACGAGATCAAGTACGAGCTTTCGGACGGCGGCATCTCGGTGCAGCCGGCCAACGACAGCAAGTCGGCGCGTGCCTTCTGGGGCATGCAGCGCACGCTCGTTCAGAACCTGGTGACCGGCGTGACCGAGGGCTTCTCCAAGAAGCTCCTGATCACCGGCGTCGGCTATCGCGCGGCGTCGCAGGGCAAGGTGCTCAAGCTCCAGCTCGGCTATTCGCACGACGTCAATTTCGACATCCCAGAGGGTATCGAGATCAAGACGCCGGATCAGACCACGGTCGAGATCTCGGGCATCGACAAGCAGAAGGTCGGCCAGGTGGCCGCGGAAATCCGCCGTTGGCGCAAGCCGGAGCCCTATAAGGGCAAGGGCATCAAGTACGACGGCGAATTCATCTTCCGCAAGGAAGGGAAGAAGAAGTGATCAGCACCAAGGGTCTCTCGCTTTTCGACAAGCGTCGCCGCCGCAACCGTACCGCGCTTCGTGCGCGTTCGGGTGGCCGTCCCCGTCTTTCGGTCCATCGCTCGGGCAAGCACATCTATGCCCAGGTGATCGACGATGCCGCCGGCAAGACCGTCGCCTCGGCCTCGACGCTCGACAAGAGCGTCAAGGGCAAGGCCGGCTCGAACGTCGCCGCGGCGCAGGAAGTTGGCAAGCGCGTTGCCGAGGCGGCCAAGGCTGCCGGCGTGACGCAGGTCGTCTTCGACCGTGGCGGCTTCCTCTATCATGGCCGCGTCAAGGCGCTGGCCGATGCCGCTCGTGAGAGCGGACTGGAGTTCTAAGATGGCGGACGAAATCAACACGACCGAAGCTCCGGTCGAGGCGCAGGACGCCGGCGCACCCGAGGGCCGTGGCCCGCGTGGCGGCCGTGGACGCGGCCCCGGCGGCGGCAACAACCGTGGCGGCCGTGACGGCAACCGCGGCCGTCGCGACGACCGTCGCGGCGCGCAGGACGATGGCGGCGAAGAGCTGATCGAGAAGCTGGTCCACATCAACCGCGTCTCGAAGACGGTGAAGGGCGGCAAGCGCTTCGGCTTCGCGGCACTCGTCGTGGTCGGCGACGGCAAGGGCCGTGTCGGCTTCGGTCATGGCAAGGCGCGCGAAGTGCCGGAAGCCATTTCGAAGGCGACCGCTTCGGCGAAGAAGGCGATGGTCCGCATTCCGCTCAAGGAAGGCCGCACCCTGCATCATGACGGCAACGGTCACTTCGGCGCAGGCCGCGTGACGGTTCGCTCGGCTCCGGCCGGCACCGGCATCATCGCGGGTGGCCCGATGCGCGCCATCTTCGAATCGCTGGGCGTCGCGGACGTCGTCACCAAGTCGGTCGGCACGTCGAACCCCTACAACATGATCCGCGCCACCTTCGAGGCGCTGAACGAGCAGACTTCGCCGAAGTCGGTCGCTCAGCGGCGCGGCAAGAAGATCGCCGACCTGCTCGGCCGCGGTGGTTCGCAGACCGCCGAGGCGGATGCGGCCGCGATCGCGGAGTAAGCGACAATGGCTACCATCAAGATCAAGCAGACCGGTTCGCCGATCCGCCGCACCAAGGATCAGCGCGCGACGCTGATCGGCCTCGGCCTGAACAAGATGCATCGCGTCAGCGAGCTTCAGGACAGCCCCGAGGTTCGCGGCATGATCCGCAAGGTTCAGCACATGGTCGAGATCCAGGACTAAGTCCCGCTCTCAACCTAGACAGGCGAAGGGGAGGGGGCTAAGCGGCCCCCTTTCCAATTTCACCAGCGCGACAAAAGCGAAAGCGAGTGCACGACATGAAGATCAACGAACTCAAGGACAATGAAGGCGCCCGCAAGGGCCGGATGCGCGTCGGACGCGGCATCGGTTCGGGCAAGGGCAAGACCGCCGGCCGTGGCCAGAAGGGTCAGAAGAGCCGTGAAGGCGTTTCGATCAACGGCTTCGAGGGCGGTCAGATGCCGCTCCACATGCGCATCCCGAAGCGCGGCTTCAACAATATCTTCGCCAAGGATTATTCCGAGGTGAACCTGGGCGCGATCCAGAAGGCGGTCGATGCCGGCAAGCTCGACGCCAAGGCGACCATCGACCAGGCGGCGCTCAACGCGGCCGGCCTGACTCGCGGCGGCAAGGACGGCGTGCGCCTGCTCGCCAAGGGCGAGTTCTCGGCCAAGCTGAACTTCACCGTCGCCGGCGCCTCAAAGACCGCCAAGGAAGCGGTCGAGAAGGCGGGCGGTTCGGTGAACATCCCCGAGATCGTTCCCGCCGCCGAAAAGGCCAAGGCCAAGCACCGTTCGGTGCAGAAGGTCATCGCCGCCAAGAAGGCGGGCGGCAAGGCCGCCTGATTTCGTTCCCGGCCAAAAGCCGGGGACAAATTGCTCGACAGGTTAGACAACCCGGCGAGCGTGCCTATATGAGCGGCGGGGGGCGTTAATCGGCGTCCGCCGCCGTTTCAGTTTCCAGGACGAATACGCACATGGCATCCGCATCCGATGCGCTCGCATCCAACATCAGCCTGAGCAAGTTCGCTCAGGCGACCGATCTCAAGAAGCGGCTGTGGTTCACCCTCGGCGCGCTGATCGTTTTCCGCATGCTGAGCTATGTGCCGCTGCCGGGCGTCGATCCCACCCAGCTGAACCTGCTGGCGGAGCAGACTCAGGGCGGCGTCCTCGACTTCTTCAACAATTTCACCGGTGGCGCGCTCAGCCGCATGTCGGTCGTCGCGCTCGGCGTGATGCCCTACATCACCGCCTCGATCGTGGTGCAGCTGGCGACCTCGCTGTCGCCGCAGCTCAATGCGATCAAGAAGGAAGGCGAGAGCGGCCGCAAGCGCCTGAACCAATATACCCGCTATGGCACGGTCGCGCTGACCGCGGTGCAGGGCTGGTTCATTGCCGTCGGGCTTGAGAGCTTCGGCGCGACCCAGGGTCTTCAGGCCGTGATCGAGCCGGGCCTGCTGTTCCGCGTCGGCGCGGTGATCAGCCTTATCGGCGGCACCCTGTTCCTGATGTGGATCGGTGAGCAGATCACCAGCCGCGGCATCGGCAACGGCATCTCGCTGATCATCATGGCCGGCATCGTCGCGCGTCTGCCGCAGACGATGGTCCAGCTGTTCGAGAGCGGCCGTCAGGGCACGATCGATCCGTTGCGGCTGATCCTGATCCTGGTCGGCGTCGCCGCGATCGTCCTGCTGATCTGCTTCATGGAGCGCGCACAGCGTCGTATCCTGATCCAGTATCCCAAGCGCCAGACCGCGCGCGGGGTGCAGGCGGAGCGCAGCCATCTGCCGCTCAAGCTCAACACCGCCAACGTCATTCCGCCGATCTTCGCCTCGTCGCTGCTGCTGCTGCCGCTGACGATCACGCAGTTCGCCGGCAATATGACCGCGGGCGAGAGCAGCTGGGGCGACTTCATCATCACCCTCAACACCTATCTGCGCCACGGTTCGCCGCTGTACATGACGCTCTATGGCGCGGGCATCATCTTCTTCACCTTCTTCTACACCGCGGTGGTCTTCAACCCCGAGGAGACGGCGGAGAATCTGAAGAAATATGGCGGGTTCATCCCGGGCATCCGTCCGGGCAAGAATACCGAGAAATATTTCGACTATGTCCTCACCCGCATCACCGTGATCGGTGCGGCGTACCTGACCTTCATCTGTCTGGTGCCCGAATATCTGATCGCGACGATGGGCGTGCAGTTCCTGATGGGCGGCACCAGCCTGCTCATCGTCGTCAACGTGACGATGGACACGGTCACCCAGATCCAGTCGCATCTGCTCGCCCATCAATATGGCGACCTGATCAAGAAGGCGAAGCTCAAGGGCCGCGGGCGCTAAACGGCGCAGCGAACAACAGGGAGAGTTGGGCGTGAACATCATCCTGTTGGGACCGCCGGGTGCCGGCAAGGGCACCCAGGCGGAGCGGCTGGTTACCGGCCGGGGCATGATCCAGCTCTCCACGGGCGACATGCTCCGCGCCGCGCGCAAGGCCGATACCCCATTGGGGCATCAGGTCGCCGCCGTGATGGATTCGGGCGCGCTCGTCTCGGACGAGATCGTGTCGGCGCTGATCGACGACAAGCTCGGCTCGATGTCCGACGATCAGGGCGCGATCTTCGACGGCTATCCGCGCACCGCCGCGCAGGCGGAATCGCTCGACGGTCTGCTCGCCGCGCATGGCCGCGAGCTCCAGCACGTCATCGAGCTGCAGGTCGATGAGGATGCGCTGGTCGAGCGCATCACCGGCCGCTTCAGCTGCGCCAATTGCGGCGCGAACTATCACGACAAGTTCAAGCAGCCCAAACAGGCCGACACCTGCGACGTATGCGGGGAGCATGCGTTCAAGCGCCGCCCCGACGACAATGAAGCCACCGTCCGCACGCGGATGGAGGAATATCGCGCCAAGACCGCGCCGATCCTGCCGATCTACGAAGCGCGCGGCATCGTCAGCCGGGTCGATGGCATGGCCGACATGGATCATGTGACCGCGGCGATCGCGGCGGTTTTGGACGGACGGAGCTAGAGGCTAATTTGCCGGGCAGGACGTGCGCGCGTAGACTACGCCTGCCACATCAAGCCATCCGATCGCCCCGATCCGGTGGTCCAGACAAAGCTGCCATCGTCTTCGCGGCGCAAGCCGAATATGTAGCTGGCGTTGCCGCGTACAAAGCTGCCGCCTTCGTTCTGCGCGTTGGGTGCGCGCTCGACACCGGGCGAGACTGAGACGCTGATCGACTGCTTGCCGCGATCTACAGCATAAGATCGCGGCGGCAATCCTGCCATCTGGAATTCGGTTTCGGTAATCCTCAGCGGCGGCCAGCCCGGCGCGCTGTAATAGCCTTGTGCGTCGGCACGCGGGAAAGGAGGCGGAGGTGTCGCTGGCAGCCACCACGAAATCACCAGCGCAGCAATTACGCCGCCTATGGCGACAACCCGGACCAGGCCAATGTCACCCTCTCCGAAAACGTAGCTGCGGAATGCCATGCCCGGCATTCTAAGTCCGGGCATGATGTATGAAAATCGCAACATGACAAAATCTTCATCTCCGCGTCACCGGAGCGGCTGACTCGCCGGCGTAGAAGCATTTCCACGGACGGCGTTGGTGCCGCCCGGTCTGGAGATTGCAAGATGAACGCTCGTTTCCTCCTCCCGCTCGCCGCGCTGTCGATGATCGCCGCGCCGGCAATGGCGGGCACCACCACCCACAAGACCACCACCCACAAGGTCAAGGCCGAGAAGCCGGCCAAGCCCGCAAAGCCCGCCAAGGCGGCCAAGAAGGCGAAGTAACCCCGCGCCTCTCTAATCACTGCCCTGTGATTGACGGCCGGCGGAGACCCCTTTCCGCCGGCCGTTTGGCGTCCTAAGCGGTGACGAGGCCTGCATATGACCCGTAAGATCCTGATCGTCGAAGACGACGCCGCATCCGCCGCCTATCTGGCCAAGGGGCTGGGCGAGGCCGGGTTCGCTGTCGAAAGCTGCGGCGATGGCCGCGATGGTCTGTTTCTCGCGTCCGAGGGCATTTTCGACCTGATCGTCATCGATCGTATGCTGCCGGGGCTCGACGGCCTTTCGGTGCTCGGCGCGCTCAGGGCCGCGGGCATCCGCACTCCGGCGCTGGTCCTGTCCGCGCTCGGCACCGTCGACGACCGGGTCAATGGCCTGCGTGCCGGTGCCGACGATTATCTCACCAAGCCCTTCTCCTTCACCGAACTGCTCGCCCGCGCCGAGGCCCTGCTGCGCCGCGCCGAGGGCGTTTCGGTCGGGTCCGCGCCGACGCGCCTGTCGGTCGGCGACCTCGAAATCGATTTGCTCGCGCGCACCGTCCAGCGCGCCGGCCGCGCCATTCCGCTCGGCGCGCGCGAGTTCAACCTGCTCGAATTCCTCGCCCGCCATGCCGGGCAGGTCGTCACCCGGACGATGATGCTCGAGAAGATCTGGAACTATCATTTCGATCCGGGCTCGAACGTCGTTGACGTCCATATCGGACGCCTGCGCCGCAAGCTCGAAGAGGGCTTCGCCACGCCGATCCTGCATACCGTGCGCGGCGCCGGCTACCGGCTGTCGCCCGACGAATGATCCGCCTGTCGATCACGGCGCGGCTGGCGCTGCTCGCCGTCGCGCTCGCCCTCGCGTCGAGCTTCGTGATCGCCGGCTTCGTCTGGCAGCAGACCCATGACGACGCGATCGGCCAGTTGCGCCGCGACACCGTCGAGCAGGCCGATACCTTCGCCGCGGTCTGGCGCTCGGGCGGCACCGATGCGCTGGCGCAGGCGATCAGCGATGCGCAGGAGGGCGACGATTCGCTCGTCGCCGAAGTCGTCGATGGGCAGGGCCAGCGCCGTCTCGGCGTCGGTCCCGATCGCCTCGCCTTCGTCCCCGCCGCCGAGCCGTTCCGCATCGATACGCTGGCGTTGAACGGCGACTGGGGACAGCGCGAGGTCGGTTTCGCGATCCGTCCGGTCGGGCGCGACTGGCTGGTGAGCGGCCGCCTGCTCGACGATTGGGAGCGCGCCCAGCGCACCATCGAGCGGGCGCTGCTCCTCGCCATCCTGCTTTCGGTCCTGCTCGGCGTCGCCGCCGGCCTCGTCCTCACCCGCTATGTCAGCACTCGGCTCAATCGCATCGCTGGCGCGGTCGATGCCGTCGCCGCTGGCGATCTGACCCGCCGTGTCGGCACCGTCGCGGGCGGCGGGGACGCCTTCGACCGGCTCGGCAGCCGGATCGACGGCATGCTCGACCGGATCGACCGGCTGATGGCCGAGCTGCGCATCGTCACCGATTCGATCGCCCATGATCTGCGCTCGCCGATCGCCCGCCTGCGCGCCCGTGCCGAGGCCGCTTCCTCGGCGCCGACGCCGGCCCAGCGCGACGCCGCGCTCGCCGGCCTCACCGCCGAGACCGATCTGGTGATGCGGATGCTGACCGTCCTGCTGGAGATCAGCCGGTCCGAAGCGGTTACACGCGACGCCCTGGTCACGCTCGACCCCGCCGGGCTGATCGAAGAGATCGCCGATCTCTACGCCCCCGTTGCCGAGGATGCCGGCCTCCGCTTCGCGCTCGATATCCAGCCGGCGCCGCCGGCGCGGCTCCATCGCGAATTGCTCAGCCAGGCGATCGCTAATCTCATCGACAACGCGCTGCGCCATGCCGGGCAGGGGGGCGAGATCGCCCTGTCGCTATCCAGTGCCGATGGCGCGCTGCGCATCACTGTCGCCGATCGCGGCCCCGGCATCGCTCCCGCCGATCAGGACCGCGCCCGCAGCCGCTTCGGCCGCCTCGACAGCGCCCGCAGCCTGCCCGGCGCGGGGCTGGGGCTGGCGCTGGTCGACGCGGTGGCTCGCCTCCACGGTGGCCGCCTGGAGCTCGCCGACAACGATCCGGGGCTGATCGCCGCGATCGTCATCCCGTATGATTGAGCCTCGCGGCCATCAACTCCCGGTTAACGGCACGATGCGACAAGGGGCGGCGAGGGAGTACGCCGCGTGTCGCCAAAGGTCGCCTTGCTGAAAGCCGCGGCGCTGTCTGGTTTGTCAGGTATCGCCCGCCGCGTGAGCGCGCGCCAGCTGCGTATCCTCTGCTATCACGGCCTCTGGCTGGGCGAGGACAGGCCCTATGGCAACTGCCTGTTCATGACGCCGGCGATGTTCGATAGCCGGATGAGGGCGCTGCGCCGCTCGGGCCGCCCGGTGCTGGGCCTGGACGAAGCGGTTGCCCGCTTGTCCGCCGGCGATCTGCCGGAGGCCGCGGTGGTCATCACCATCGATGACGGCTGGGCATCGGCCCACAGCCATATGCTGCCGATACTGGAACGCTACGAACTGCCCGCGACGCTATACGCCACCACCTGGTATTCCGGCCGCGATCTTCCGGTGATCAACGTCGCGGTCGGCTATCTGCTGGCGGCGGCGGGCTGCGATCCGTCTGCACGCGCCCGCGAGATACGCCGCATCGAGCAATTGCCCGAGCGGGACCGCCTCGCGGCGTTGCGCGATCTCGGCCGCTCGCTGGGCGTCGGCGAAGCCTGGCTCGACCGCCGGCAGTTCCACCTGATGCGTCCGGCCGAGATCGCCGATGCCCATGCGCGCGGCCTCGATATCCAGATGCACACCCACCGCCATATCGATGTCGCCGCCAATCTCGGGCTGCTGGCGCGCGAGATCGAGGACAACCGGGCCTTCCTCGCCGCGGCGGGCGTGCCGGAGCCGCGCCATTTCTGCTATCCCAGCGGCACCTGGCATCGTCTCGCCCCGGCCATGCTCGCCGCCGAAGGCGTCGCCTCCGCGACCTTGGTCGATGAAGGGCTCAATCCGCCAGGCACCGATCCCCATGCGCTGCGCCGTTTCGTCGATGGCCCCGCCGTGTCGCGCGCCGAGTTCCACGCCTATCTCAGCGGTTCGCTCGAATATCTGGCGCATATGCGCCGCATCGCCGACGGCATCCGATTCGAGGCACCACGCCGGGCGGCGGCCGCCTCCAGCCTGTTGCTCTGCGCCGTCTGAGACGGCGGATATCCCGTTCCTGAAGCGGGACAGCGTCCCGCCGCACCCGCTTGGCGCAGGCGCAACCTTGGTGTATATATCCGCTTCCGACGAAAGCCGTCCGCAGCGCTTGACAGTGCCTGCGGGGCTGCATATGTCGCGCATCTTCCGAAACAGCGGTTTCACCGGCAGCGCTTCCACGCGCTTGCCGCGCGACTGCATTTTCGGAGTAACGCTACGATATGGGATGCACGCTGCCATGCCGCATCCTGTGGAGCTGGGAGAATAATTCATGGCTCGTATTGCGGGTGTCAATATCCCGACCAACAAGCGCGTCGTTATCGCGCTGCAGTATATCCACGGTATCGGCCCGGCCAAGGCCAAGGAAATCACCGACAAGCTGGGCATCGCCGCCGAGCGCCGCGTGCAGGACCTGTCGGACCAGGAAGTGCTGCAGATCCGCGAGACCATCGACGCCGGTTACTCCGTTGAGGGTGACCTTCGCCGCGAAACCGCGATGAACATCAAGCGCCTGATGGATCTGGCCTGCTATCGCGGCCTCCGTCACCGTAAGGGCCTCCCGGTCCGTGGCCAGCGCACGCACACCAATGCGCGCACCCGCAAGGGCAAGGCCAAGCCGATCGCCGGCAAGAAGAAGTAAGGGAGCGCTGAACAATGGCACGTGAACCGCAGCGCCTTCGCCGGCGCGAACGCAAGAACATCACCGCAGGCGTCGCCCATGTGAACGCCAGCTTCAATAACACCATGATCACGATCACCGATGCCCAGGGCAACGCGATCTCGTGGTCGTCGGCGGGCATGATGGGCTTCAAGGGCTCGCGCAAGTCGACTCCGTATGCGGCTCAGGTCGCGGCGGAAGACGCGGGTAAGAAGGCCGCCGAGCACGGCGTCCGCACGCTCGAAGTCGAAGTGAAGGGTCCGGGCTCGGGCCGCGAGTCGGCGCTCCGCGCGCTGCAGGCGGTCGGTTTCCAGATCACGTCGATCCGCGACGTGACTCCGATCCCGCACAACGGCGTCCGTCCGTCGAAGCGTCGTCGCGTCTGATTTGCCGTTCTGTTCGGCTCACGGATCCGGGTGCGGGTTCGGGGCCGGACAGCGATTTTCTGGCGGGGCAAGCACCAGCTCCGCCCAACATGAGGAAAGCCTGTGTCGGTGAACCCTAAGAACTGGCAGGAACTCAAGAAGCCCAACGGCCTCGAAAAGAAGCCGGGTGGCGATCCCAAGCGCAAGGCGTCGTTCGTCGCCGAGCCGCTCGAGCGCGGCTTCGGCCTGACGCTCGGTAACGCGCTGCGTCGCGTTCTGTTGTCGTCGCTTCAGGGCGCGGCGGTCACCTCGATCAAGATCGAGAACGTGCTCCACGAATTCTCGTCGCTCGCCGGCGTGCGTGAAGACGTGACCGACATCGTCCTCAACGTGAAGCAGATCGCGATCCGCATGCAGGGCGAAGGCCCGAAGCGGCTCCAGCTGTCGGCCACCGGCCCGGCGGAAGTGAAGGCTGGCGACATCGCCGTCTCGGGCGACATCGAAGTGATGAACCCCGAACTGGTGATCTGCCACCTCGACGATGGCGCGACGCTCAACATGGAGCTGACCGCCGACACCGGTAAGGGCTATGTCCCCGCCGCGTCGAACCGTCCGGCCGATGCGCCGATCGGCCTGATCCCGGTCGATGCCCTGTACAGCCCGGTCCGCCAGGTCTCGTACAAGGTCGAGAACACCCGCGTCGGCCAGGAGCTCGATTACGACAAGCTCACGCTGACCATCGAGACCGACGGCACGATCACTCCGGAAGACGGTCTGGCCTATGCCGCGCGCATTCTTCAGGACCAGCTCGCGCTGTTCGTCCACTTCGACGACTCGGCGGTCACCCGTTCGGCGCCGATCGGCATGGCCGCGCCGTCGGCAGCGCCGGAAGGTGGCGCTGGCGACACCGCGCAGATCAACCGTTACCTTCTCAAGAAGGTCGACGAGCTCGAACTGTCGGTGCGTTCGGCCAATTGCCTGAAGAACGACAACATCATCTATATCGGCGATCTGGTCCAGAAGACCGAAGCCGAGATGCTGCGCACGCCGAACTTCGGCCGCAAGTCGCTCAACGAGATCAAGGAAGTGCTTTCGTCGATGGGTCTCCGTCTCGGTATGGAAATCCCCGGCTGGCCGCCCGAGAACATCGAAGAGATGGCCAAGAAGCTCGAGCAGGAGATCATGGGTTGATCCTGGGCGAATAGGGCAACCTGTTCGCCGGCTAGACGATCAACCCGGCCGGTGGGCATCGCCCGTCCGACGACGCGGCTTCGCCGCGGCGGGTCCAGGAACAAGCAAGGGCCGTCCCGCAGGGGGCGGCCCTTTTGCTATCGAACCGGATCGGCGCCTCCGGACCCTAGCGTTTCCCGTCATTGGCCCGCAGCCATGTTGCCACGGCATCATATGCCGGAATCGTGACGGGCGTGTTCGCACGATTGCCCGCAACCGGATGACTGGCGAAGCGGACGATGACCATTTCGGCCTCGCGATCGATATAGATGCCCTGGCCGTTGACCCCGAGCGCCAATATCTGTCCGCCGGGCCGGTGCCACCATTGGCTGCCATAATTGCCGCCATCCAGACCAGGATAGTTGACATTGGCGAAGGCGGCGGGATCGCCACCCTTGACGATCGCGGCAATCGCGGCCGGTGGTACGATCTCGCGACCCTGCCAGCGGCCCCCCAGGCGTATCATCTCGCCGAAGCGCGCCATGTCGCGCAATGAGGCCGAGAGACCACCGCCCGCGAAGGCCGTCCCCATCCGGTCGACGCTCAAATTCGCTTCCTGCTCCATTCCCATGGGGGACCAGAATTGCTGCTCGATCTGCTGCGCGAGCGGCTTGCCGGTAATGCGCTCCAGCACCCAGCCGAGCGCCATGCTGATCGGCGTGCGATAAACGAAGCCGCCGCCATGCTCCCCATCCTTCTTCAGCGAGGCCGCATAGGCGTAGCCGCCATCGGGTCCGTCATAGCCTGCGGGCCGCGGCCGCCAGCCGAGCGCGATCACCATTCGGGTGACATCGCTCATCCGGGTACCCATCCCGTTATAATCCTCGGTGTAATCCAGTCCGATCCGCATATCCAGAAGCTGGCGGATCGTCGCATCGCCGAAGCCGCTGGCAGCCAATTCGGGGACGTAGCTCGCCGCGGTGCGGTCTGGGTCGAGCTTGCCCCGGGCGATGAGGGTTTCGGCGAGCGTGCCGATGAAGCTCTTGGTGACCGACATGGCGATGTGCTGGTCTGCTGGTCCGAACGCGCCGAAATAGCGCTCATAGACGATCCTGCCGCGGTGAAGCACGACGATACCGTCGGTGTAGTTGGCGTCCAGCGATTCCCGCCACGTCATCGTCCGCCCGTCGAGGGTGGCGAAGCGCAGCGCATCCAGGCCGCTACGTTCGGCGCGGGGGAAGAGCTTGGCCGGCGCGCCGCGATGGATCGCCACGGTGGGCAGGAGTTCGCGCATATGGCTGAAGGACCAGCGGGTTTTCGGGAAGTCCCACATGCTCTGATCGTCCCAGCGTACCTGTGCGGCCGGCGGCACCGGGAAACCCTGCATCAGCATCAACTTGCCGGGCTCGCTCTCCACGGCGGTTGGGGGCGCGGTTTGCGCCAAAGCGACCGGGTTCAGCATCACCGCTCCAACAAGCGCCAGATTCCAACGTAGCATCCGCTCTCTCCCTGATCCTGACGGTCATGTTGCGGCGGCGGCCGGCGCCTGGCAACCGCTGGAATATATTGCCGGGCGGGGCGGCGAGCGGTTGATGCCTTGACTTTCGGAGCTGGATCGGCTTGGAGCGCGCTTCGGTTTTGGCGGTGGCCATAAGCACCGCCTGGTCTGGGGTACCTCATACGGCCCCTTAACGAACGAAGGAAATACCCATGCGCCATCGCGTCGGCGGCCGTAAGCTGCAGCGTACCTCGGCCCACCGCCTTGCCCTGTTCCGCAACATGAGCGCCGCGCTCATCAAGCACGAGCAGATCACCACCACCACCGCCAAGGCGAAGGAACTGCGTCCTTACGTCGAGAAGCTGATCACGCTCGCCAAGAAGGGCGGTCTTTCGAACCGCCGTCTCGCGCATTCGCGCCTTCTCGACGATGCCCAGCTGGTCAAGCTGTTCGACGTGCTGGCCGCGCGCTACGCCGATCGCAACGGTGGCTACACCCGCATCATCAAGGCCGGCATCCGCGCGTCGGACGCCTCGCCGATGGCGATCATCGAGTTCGTCGATCGCGACGTCTCGGCCAAGGGCCAGGATTCGGGCCCGGTGATGGGCGACGACGATTTCGCCGACGCCGCGTAAGACCGTCCATTCGGTTGAATTACAGGAAAGGCCGGGCCATTTGGCACCGGCCTTTTCTCGTTCTGGAGTATCCCGATGCCGATCGCCTATCCCGAAACCCGCCGCGACGATGTGGTGGAGCAGCAGTTCGGGATAGCGGTGGCGGACCCGTATCGCTGGCTGGAAGCCGATGTGCGCAATGATCGGGAAGTTGCGGACTGGGTCGAGCGCCAGAACGCGGTGACCGGCGCCTATCTCGCCGCGCTCCCGGCGCGCGACTGGTTCCGTACCCGCATCACGCAGCTCTTCGATTACGAACGCTTCGGCATCCCCGAGAAGAAGGGCAGCCGCTATTTCTACATGCACAATTCCGGGCTCCAGCAGCAAGCGGTGCTGTTCGTGCGCGAAGGGCTGGACGGCGAAGGCCGGGTCCTGATCGACCCCAATGGCTGGTCGGCCGATGGCGCCACCGCGCTTTCCGAATGGACGCCGTCGGACAATGGCGAGCATCTGCTCTATGCGGTCCAGGACGGCGGCAGCGACTGGCGCACCGCCCGGGTGCTCGATGTCGCCACCGGCAAGGACACCGGCGACGTCATCGAAGGGATGAAGTTCACCCTCGCCGCGGTGTGGAACAAGGACGGCAGCGGCTTCTTCTACTCGCGCTATCCGGAGGTGGCCGAGGAGGACAGGTTCCAGGCGCTCAACGAGAACCACAAAATCTATTTCCACCGCCTCGGCAATCCGCAGTCGGCCGACCGGCTGGTCTATGAGACGCCCGAACATCCCAGCCACAGCCATTACGCGCAGATCACCGATGACGGGGACTGGCTGGCGATCACCACCAGCGAAGGCACCGACGACCGCTATCAGATCACCCTGATCGACCTGCGCGAACCGGCCTGGCCGGCCCGGACGATCATCCATGGGCTCAACCATCACTGGTCGCTGGCGGGCAATAGCGGCACCCGCTTCTACTGGACCACCAACAGCCACGCGCCGCGGATGCGGATCGTGACCATGGACGTGACCGGGAGCGAGCATCCCGAGGCGCACGAACTGGTGCCCGAGGACAAGGCCACGCTGGAGGGCGCCACGATCATCGGCCACACGCTGATCGCCAGCTATCTCGTCGATGCCCGCACCGAGATCCGCCGCTTCGCATTGGACGGCACGCCGCTCGGTCCGGTCGCCTTGCCCGGTATCGGCACCGCATCGGGCTTCGGCGGCATGGCCGACGATCCCGAGACCTTCTTCGCCTTCACCAGCTTCAACGAGCCGACGACGATCTACCGTCACAATGTCGCGACCGGGGAAAGCACGCCCTGGGCGGCGCCGAAGCTGCTGTTCGACCCGTCCGATTACGCCGTCGAGCAGCGCTTCTACGCGTCGAAGGACGGCACCCGCGTGCCGATGTTCGTCGTCCGCCGCAAGGATACCCACGGCCCCGCGCCGACCCTGCTCTATGCCTATGGCGGCTTCGGCATCTCGCTGACCCCCGCCTTCGCCTCGTCGCGCGTCGCCTGGATGGAGCAGGGCGGGGTGCTCGCCGTCGCCAACATTCGCGGCGGTGGCGAATATGGCAAGGCGTGGCACGATGGCGGCCGCCTCGCCAACAAGCAGAACAGCTTCGACGATTTCATCGCCGCGGGCGAATATCTGATCCACGAAGGCATTGCCGGGAAGGGCCAGCTCGCGATCCAGGGCGGCTCCAATGGCGGCCTGCTGGTCGGCGCGGTCACCAACCAGCGCCCCGATCTGTTCGCGGCGGCGCTGCCTGCTGTCGGGGTGATGGATATGCTCCGCTTCGATCGCTGGACCGCCGGGCGCTACTGGGTCGATGATTACGGCAAGCCGGCGGAGGAAGCGGACTTCCGCACCCTCCACGGCTACTCGCCCTATCACAATGTGCGCGCCGGGGCGGACTATCCCGCGATCCTGGTGACGACCGCCGACACCGACGACCGCGTCGTCCCCGGCCACAGCTTCAAATATGCCGCGGCGATCCAGAGTGCTGCGATCGGGGAAAAGCCGCACCTGATCCGCATCGAGACGCGCGCCGGCCATGGCTCGGGCAAGCCTACCGACAAGCTGATCGAGGAGACCGCCGATCTCCTCGCCTTCGCCGCCGAATGGACCGGGCTCGTCATTCGCGATTGAGACGCCGGTGACATGGGCCGGGTCCATTTCCGGCTGCGCTCATTGGTCGCATCTTCGTCGCGCGCTGCTTTCGGTTCATCGACGCGACAGCCGAACGCGCATAATCTCGTTTCACTAGAGAAACGGGAGGAAATTGACATGAGCATCCTGAAGCTGGCCGGTGGCGCGGCCGCGACCCTCGCGATGCTGGGTATGGCGGTTCCCGCCGAGGCGCAGCGCTATCGCGGCGGCGGCCGCGGGCATTATGGCGGCCATCATCGCGGCGGCGACAAGGTCGATGCCGGCGGTCTGATCCTCGGCGCGGTGCTCCTTGGCGGTATCCTCGCGCTGAGCGATTCGGAGAAAAAGCGCCGCGAGCGCGCCGAAGTCTATGAAGAGGAATATGATGCCAACTCGCCCGAGAGCGGCTCGCCCGTAGCCGAGATGCCCGCTCCCAACGCGGCGCAATATGACGGCTTGTACGACACCGAGGCGGCGACCGATCGCTGCGCCTCCGAAGCCGAGACGCTGGCGCAGAATTACGCCCGACTGACGCGGGTCACCGACATCCGCAGCACCGTCTGGAATGGCAGGAGCTGGGTGGTCAAGGGCACGGTCGAGCTTGCCAACAGCTACAGTGACGCGATCAAGCGCAGCCACGCTTTCCGTTGCGCGCTGAGCGCCGGCAGCGCCCCGCAGATCAGTTTCGAAGGTCTTTGACCCTCCGGCCGCCGCTGGTTCACCTCGGTGACAGATTCGGCGGAGTAGGCCGTTCATGAAGAAACGGGAGAGTCTCTGTGCGGGTCATGAAGTTCGGCGGCGGGATCGTTGCGCTCGTCGGGGTGGCGGGATTGGCGGTCCCGGTGCAGGCGCAGCGCTGGGACGATCGTGAGTACCGGCAGCATCACCGCGAAGGCGACCGGGTCAGCGTCGCCGATGCGTTGATCGGCGGGGCGGTGATAGGCGGCCTCCTCGCCATCGTCGCTTCGGAGAAGAATCGCCGCGACCGCGCCGACGCGGCCTATGCCGAGGAATATGACACGGTCGAGCCGGCCACGATGCCGTCGGATTATGATGGCACCTACACTGCGGAACTGGCGCAGGATCGCTGCACCGAAGAAGTGGAGACCATGGCGGCCAGATATGACCGGCTTTCGCGCATCACCGCGGTGAGCAGCACCAAATGGGATGGCCGGAGCTGGCTGGTGAAAGGCCAGATCGAATTTGGCGAAGGCCATCCGGTGGCGCGTAGCCATAACTGGCGATGCAGCCTGACCGCCGGCGCTCGGCCCGAGGTTACGTTCCTCGGGCTCTGATCCGCCCTTCCCAAGCGGCGATGTTCTGCTAAGCGCGTCGGGCATGGACCATCATGCCGATTCAATCCTGATCGTCGATTTCGGGAGCCAGGTGACCCAATTGATCGCGCGCCGCGTGCGCGAGGCGGGGGTCTATAGCGAAATCGCTCCCTTCACCACCGCTGCCGAAGCGTTCCGCCGAATGAAGCCCAGGGGGATCATCCTCTCAGGCTCGCCGGCATCGGTGCTGGAAGATGGCAGCCCGCGGGTGCCGCGGGAAATCTTCGATTCCGGTCTGCCGATCCTCGGCATCTGCTACGGCCAGCAGGTGATGATGCACCAGCTCGGCGGCGAAGTCCGGCTGGGCGACAGCGGCGAGTTCGGCAGCGCCTTTATCGAGATCGAGGATGGCTGCGTGTTGTTCGATGGCCTGTGGGCCGAGGGCGAGACGCATCAGGTGTGGATGAGCCACGGAGACAAGGTCACCGAGCTCGCTCCCGGCTTCCGTCCCGTCGCGGTCAGCCCCGGCTCGCCCTTCGCGGTCGTCGCCGACGATGCGCGTCGTTACTATGCGATGCAGTTCCACCCCGAAGTCGTGCATACCCCCGACGGTTCGCGCCTGCTCGCCAATTTCGTGCGTCACGTCTGTGGCCTGCATGGCGGCTGGACGATGGCCGAGTTCCGCGCCGCCAAGATCAGGGAAATCCGCGAGCAGGTCGGCACTGGCCGGGTGATCTGCGGGCTTTCGGGCGGAGTCGATAGCGCGGTCGCGGCGGTGCTGATCCACGAGGCGATCGGCAGCCAGCTGACCTGCGTGTTCGTCGATCATGGGCTGATGCGGGCAGGGGAGGCCGATCAGGTCGTCAGCCTGTTCCGCGGGGCGTACAATATCCCGCTCGTCCATGTGCAGGCCGAAACCCTGTTCCTGAACGGCCTCGCCGGGGTCTCCGATCCCGAAGCCAAGCGCAAATTCATCGGCAAGACGTTCATCGAAGTCTTTGAAGAGGAAGCGAAGAAGATCGGCGGCGCCGATTTCCTGGCCCAAGGCACACTCTATCCCGACGTGATCGAGAGCGTCAGCTTCACCGGCGGCCCGTCGGTGACGATCAAGAGCCACCACAATGTCGGCGGCCTGCCTGAGCGGATGAACATGAAGCTGGTCGAGCCGCTGCGGGAACTGTTCAAGGATGAAGTCCGCGCCCTGGGCCGCGAGCTTGGCCTTCCCGAGATTTTCGTCGGCCGCCATCCGTTCCCCGGGCCCGGTCTCGCCATCCGCATCCCCGGTGAGGTAACCAAGGAACGCTGCGACATCCTCCGCAAGGCCGACGCGATCTATCTGGAGGAAATCCGCAACGCCGGGCTCTACGATGCGATCTGGCAGGCCTTTGCGGTGCTGCTGCCGGTGCGCACCGTCGGCGTGATGGGCGATCACCGTACCTATGATCATGTCCTGGCATTGCGCGCAGTCACTTCGACCGACGGCATGACCGCGGTCGCCTTCGAATATCCCGGCGGCTTCCTGGCGCGGGTGACGACGCGGATCATCAACGAGGTCCGCGGTATCAATCGGGTGACTTATGATTACACATCGAAGCCGCCCGGGACCATTGAGTGGGAATAATTCGGGCCTATCCGAACGCCGCCGATTACCGCCGATCACCGCACATAACTAACTGAAATCATTATATAATTTTGTTACCATCTATCGCGGTCTATCGTCGTGCGAGCCTCGCAAATGACGGTATAGGTGACGGTATGGCAAAACTTGTCACATTTGGAAATTGCATATACCGTCAAGGGCAAGAGAGCTTCTGACGGTATATTTTTTACCTTATTCCATTGATAATAAAGGGAAATTTACCGATCAGCTAGGCTGATTTTGGCCTGACGGTATAATTGGCTGCTCTCTGACGTTTTTGGACGGTCTTGGAGGGTCAAAATGCTGACTGACGCGGGCATCAAGGCTCTGAAACCAAAGGATAAATTGTATAAGGTCGCTGACCGTGACGGTATGTATGTCGCGGTCAATCCCTCGGGGGCGGTCGTGTTCCGGTATGACTATCGCCTCAATGGGCGGCGGGAGACGTTGACGCTGGGTCGATACGGTGCAGCCGGCCTATCTCTGGCGCGAGCGCGCGAGCAGTTGATAGACGCGCAGCGGGCTATCGCGGAAGGGCGGTCGCCCGCGCGCGAGAAACAACGTGAGAAGCGCCGTATCAAGGAAGCAAAGAGCTTCGGCGAGTTCGGCGAACGCTGGTTGCAGGAGGCGCGGATGGCGGACAGCACCCGTGCGATGCGTCGCTCGATCTATGAGCGGGACATTCTGCCGACCTTTCGGAACCGGATGCTGACGGAAATCAGCCCCGACGATCTGCGCGCGATGTGTGCAAAGGTGAAGGGGCGTGGAGCACCGGCCACCGCCGTTCACGTCCGCGACATTGTGAAGCTCGTTTATGCCTTCGCAATCCTGCACGGGGAAAAGGTGGCAAATCCGGCCGATGAGGTCGGGCCTGCATCTATCGCAACCTTTGTTCCCAAAGACCGCTCACTATCGCCTGCTGAAATCCGGGTCATGTTGGGTCAGCTTGAGCATGTGCCAACGCTGCCGACAATCCGGCTCGGAATGAAGCTGTTCCTGCTCACCATGGTCCGAAAGAGCGAGTTGCAGGACGCGACTTGGGATGAGGTCGATTTCGAGAACGCAGTCTGGTCGATCCCGAAGGAGCGGATGAAGCGATCCAAAGCGCACAACGTCTATCTCGCGCAGCAAGCAATCGACATTCTCATTGCGCTCAAGACTTGCGCCGGCAATTCCAAATATCTGCTGCCATCGCGCTACGATGCGGATGCTCCCATGTCGCGGGCGACCTTCAACCGTATAACCACCGCTGTCGTGGCGCGGGCGAAGAACGAGGGCTTGCCGCTCGAACCTTTCACTGTTCACGATCTGCGCCGAACAGGCTCTACGCTCCTGAACGAGCTGGGCTTCAATAGTGACTGGATCGAAAAGTGTTTGGCACATGAGGATGGCCGCTCGTCCCGTGGCATCTACAACAAGGCGGAATACGAGCACCAGCGCCGCCATATGATGCAGGAATGGGCGAACCTTGTGGACGCTTGGGTGGTGGGCCAGAAATACGTGCCGACGCTGTATCCGCCGTCAATGGACCTGTTGGTGCCTGAACCTAGCGTTTGACGGGCCGGAATTTTCTGAGCTTCACATCGGGCGACGGCGCGCGCCTGATAGCTTTCTCTCTGGAGGCTTGGCGACGTTCTTCAAGCCAAGCCTCCACTTCGGCGAGGTCCCAAACCACACACCGGGCCGTCAAATAGAACCGCTGGGGAAATTCCCCCCGTTGTTCCATGTCGTAGATTGTCGTGTCGGCAAGGGGAACGAGTTCCCGAAGCTGATGCCTGCGAATCGTCCGTTTACCCAGCGCGGATGTCGGATCACTCATGTTCATAACCTCGGTAGCCATGTTCGACGGGATTCCGGGCAACTGGAGGTCCCCGAAACTATGCGAACCATGGAGTGAGGTCGCCGGCCTGTAGCGTGCCGCATTTGCGCCTATGCGCTGGCGGCACCCTGCCGGGATGGGATTTAGCTTGCGGCTCGCCGAGCCTTGGCGAAACCGCGATCCGTAGCGATGAACCGCTCCAGCATCGGCACGATGAGCTTGATGGGATCGGCGACGGGCTTGCCGGTTTCACGGGTCAGCACCTCGGCATAGTCGATCAGATCGCGGTTGAGCGTTGCGGGCAGCTCTAGCGTGACCTTCACGGGCTTGTCGTCGGCGAGCGGGCCGAGTTTCAGCTTCGTCATGGTCAACCTCCTGCCGGCTCGAACACAAGGTCGCGGGTGACGATGATCCTGACCGGGAAGCCCGGCCGGATGGTCAGCGTCGGCGCAACCTGCAACTGGCGTTGGACGATCTGCTGGCCCGCCTGATTGACAGTATCCTGCGCGCCGTCGCGGATCGCACGGATAAGCCGGTCCTCGTCGCTCGTCGCCAGCTCCGCGCCGACCGCGAGCAGCGTGGAGAGGCCAGCCGCTTTCATTAGATCCCACCAATGGTAGTCGATCCCGTCTTCAAGACCGGCATAGCCGCTTGCGTCCGCGCCCGGCAGGCGCTCCAGAACGATGGAACGGCCACCGGGCAGGATCAGGCGATTCCATACCAGCAACACGCGGCGCTGGCCGAAGGTCACGCCGTCATCATATTGGCCGATGATGCGCGTTCCCTGCGGGATCAGGAGCAGCGAGCCGGTCGGGCTGTCATAGACATTCTCGGTCACTTGAGCCGTGATTTGGCCCGGGAGGTCGGAACGGATGCCGGTGATAAGCGCGGCCGGGATCACGGCCCCGGCCTGAAGGATGTAGGGCGATGCCGGCGGCGCGACACGATCCGGCGCGACGGTCTGCCGGTCCACGGGTCCATTGAGGAACGCCGCGTGCCGGTCCTGTGTCGCGGGCTGACCGCCGAGGCCAAGACCGGCAAGGCCGGGTATGGCCGTCCCTGCCGGCGCTGCTGTGCGCGGGCCGGATTGGAAGAACACATTGCTCAAGCGCGCGGCTTCTTCCTCGGCGCGGCGGCGTTCTTCCTCTGGATCGACGGCGGGCGTCGCCATAACGGGCGGCACGACTGGTTGTCCCCGGTTCTGCGCGTCGAGGATCGGACGGCCGAGGTCGCCCGGCAGCGCCGGCCCCAAGACAGGGCCGGTATAGTCGCTCGGCAGGCCCGCCAGCCCATCGGCAGTTTGCCGGTTGTTGGTCGAAAAGAGTTCTTCGCCGCCCGGTCCTGCGTCGCGGGTCTGGAGCGCGTATATCAGTGCGCCGCCGATGCCGAGCAAGGCGACAGAGCCGACGCCTGCCAGCATCTTGCGCGACAGGCGGGTGACGCGGGGCGATTCAGCGCGCAGGCGCATGGGGGCTGCGGTATCGGTATCGCTCATGAGGACGATCCTTCCGTGGTCGCGCTGGCGGGCCGCGCGTCGGCGGCCTGCGTCGGATTGGTGCGGACGATCCTGACGACCTGCTGGCGATTACCGCTGCCGAGGCGCAGCTCGGCCGCGCCGAATAGGCGGTCCACAATCAGGACGTTCTGGTGGATGCGGGAATTGACGATTTGCGGCTCGCCGTTCGCGCCAAGCACGAAGATCGGCGGCATTTCGCCCTGCACGATCCCGGCCGGGAAGACGACATAGACGCGGCGGCCATCGTCGAAGACGGAGACGGGCCGCCACGGCGGGCTGTCGCCCTGCACCTGCAACCCATAGCGATAGTTCCGCGCCGCCTCGGCCGGGATGATCGGCGCGGCCGGAACGGTCTGGCGCTGGCCCGGCGTTGCGGGATAGGCCCATGCCACGGCGGGCATGTAGAGCGATTCCCGCGCGCGCAGCTCGAGCATGTAGGTGCGCCGGTCGGTGGTGACGACAAGGTTGGTCGAAATGTCCGGCCGCGTCGGCTTCACAAGGATATGGACACGGTGGTTTGCGCCGCTGCCGCTCTCAGTGTCGCCGATGATCCAGCGGGCGGTGTCGCCCGCCGCAATCGGCCCCGCGCCTGTCAGGCTCTCACCCGGCTCCAGCGCGATCGTCGTTATCTGCCCGACTGCGGCATAGACCTGATAGAGCGCGCCTTCCGACCACGGATATATCTGGATGGCGTTGTAGTAACCTTCGCGGCGCGGCTCGACGCGGGCGGCGGCGTTGGCGTTCTCGACGCGGCCGGCCGGCGTGCCTGCGGCGGTGCCGCCGCGTGCGATGGTCCATGCCGGGGGCACATGCAACGGCCGGGGCGTGTTGTCGGTTGCCGCCGCCTGCACGGTCGGCAGCTGCGGCACGCTGGCATCGTAGCTGAATTGCGGCGTCCGGTTGGTGGCGCAGCCTGCCAAAGCGATTGCCACGACCGTCACAAAAGTCGCATAGGATAGCGGCTTCACAACCAATGATGAGGAACCGACAGAATGGATTCTGCCCCGACGATTGTTGCCCGGTATATCGACGCCTACAACACGATGAATGTTCAGGCGATGCTTGACTGTCTGTCGAGCGATGTTCGGTTTGTTAACAGATCGAACGGAGAGACGACGAACGAAACGCACGGGATCGAGGCATTTCGCGCGCTGGCGGAACAGGGCGTCCAGTTGTTTGCTGAAAGAGAACAGACGATCCTCGACTGTATCGCGATAGACGACCGTGCAGCCGTGCGCATCGGCTACCGCGCCAAGGTCAAAAGCGACCTGCCCAATGGCTGGAAGGCCGGGCAGGAGGTCAAGATGACGGGCACCTCGTTCTTCAATATCTCCGAGGGAAAGATCAGCGAGGTGATTGACGCAAGCTGAGGTTTTCATTGGCTCATCTCCCGCGACCATGAAATTGCATTGACGTAGATGCCGAGCGGATTGGCGCGCAGACGCTCGGCGTCGCGCGGCGGCTGGATGACGATGGTGAGGATGGCCGTCCATCGTTCCGTGCTGGAAAGCTGGCCGTTCTCGAAATGGCGTTCCGTCCACGCGATGCGGAAACTGTTGGGGGACGCCCGGATGACGCTCGACACCTCGACGGCGATCTGCTGGCGGCCGACCTTGGCGAAAGGATCATTGGCGCGGGCGTAATCGTTGAGCGCCGCCGCGCCGCGATCCGTGGTCCATTCGTAGGCGCGAAGCCAGTTCTCGCGGACAATGATCGCGTCGGCCGGGATCGCGCGCACCTGCTCGATAAATCGGCCGAGATGGAAAGCGATCTGCGGATCGGTCGGCCGATAGTCGGCGTTGGCGGGCGCGACGGTCTGCGCCTGTCCGAGATTATCGACTTGCACCACCCACGGCACCACGGTCCCGCGTGCGGACTGCCACACCAGCGCCGAGGCGAAGCCGGCCGAAAGGATCAGCGAACCGAACGCCATAATGCGCCAGTTTTTCGCCTGCATGCGGGCCGAGCCGATGCGCTCGTCCCATGCCTGCGCCGCCTTCTGATAGGGCGTCTCGGGTTCGGGCGATTTGCCGTAATGGGTGGCTGGTCGTTTGAAGATGCTCATGAGCGGTCACTTTCGGAAAGGTTGATGGAGGAACCGGAGCCGTGGCTGTCGCCGGAGCGCACCGCATGGGCGGCCATGGTCGTGCCGTGGTTCATGGCTTGCGAGCGCCGTATCCGTTGCGCCCATGCGGGCGGGCTGCCGGCCGGGCCGGATGCTGCTGCGGCGGGATCGGCGCTCGCGCCGCCGACCGTGCCCATGGTCGAGTTGCCGCCTGACGCGCCGAATCCGGCTTTCGTGCCAGCGGAGAAGCTGGATTTGACGGATTCGCTGGCGCGCGCGGCGGCGCGTTTGAGCGGCGAGATAGCCGCCGATCCTGCCGCTCGGGCGACGCCGCCGAGACCGGAAGCGATGCCCGCCGCGCCGGTCTGGCCGAGGGAACCGACGCTATAGGCGGCGGTCGCCGCGCCCGCGGTGGCCGCGCCGCCGCGGACGGCCGCGGCCCCGCCGGACAGGGCAGCGGCACCGCCCTTCGTGGCAAGCATGGTTGCACCGCCTGCCGCGACGGCCGCGCCGCCGACCGCAAGGCCGGTTCCCACGGCCGCGCCCGCGCCGAGCTGCGGGCCGCCCGAGACGATGCCGTTTGCTATGCCGGGGCCGAAGATGCCGAGGCCGAGCAGCGATAGTGCGGCGAGCACGATAGCCATAGCGTCGTCGATGGTCGGGGTTGCCCCGCCGAAACCGGCCGTGAATTGCGAAAACAAGGTGCTGCCGATGCCGATGATGACGGCGAGGACCAAGACCTTGATGCCGGACGACACCACATTGCCCAAGACCTTCTCGGCCATGAAGGCGGTCTTGCCGAACAGGCCGAAGGGGATCAGGACGAAGCCGGCGAGCGTGGTCAGCTTGAACTCGATCAGCGTCACGAAAAGCTGGATGGCGAGGATGAAGAAGGCCAGCACCACCAGCGCCCATGCAAACAGCAGGCACGCGATCTGGATGAAGTTCTCGAAGAAGCTGATCCAGCCCATCAGGTCGGAAATGGAATCGAGAAGCGGACGGCCGGCGTCGAGGCCGGTCTGCGCCACGCGGCCCGGCCGCATCAGATCGGTGACGGAAAAGCCGGTGCCCGACGCCATGAGGCCGAGGCCGGCGAAGCTCTCGAAGACGATCCGGGCGAGGTTGTTCCAATTGCTGATGATGTAGGCGAAGACGCCGATGAACAGCGTCTTTTTGACCAGCCGGGCGATGATGTCGTCATCCGCGCCCCATGCCCAAAAGAGCGCGGCGAGCGTCACGTCGATGACGATCAGCGTCGTGGCGATGAAGGCGACCTCGCCGCCGAGCAGCCCGAAACCGCTGTCGATGTAGCTGGTGAATACGCCGAGGAAATTGTCGATGACGCCCGTGTTGCCCATGGTCAGCGCGCCTCGCTGCGATCACGGCCGAGGAAGCGGTCACGGGATTGCGCCCATGCGGCGAGGCAGCCAGCGTCACTCGCCGCCGCCTCGCCGAGCTGCTGGCAGCGGCGCAGGGTTTCTCGCAGGGGATCGGCCGGGGGCTGGAAGGCCGATGCCGGGGGCGGCGCGGAAGGTTCATCCTTCCGCGCCATGTCGATTGCGGTCGCCGTGACGGCGATGGCGATGAACACCACGGCCCCAAGCCGGGCCAGCATCTTGCCGTCCATGGCGAGCCTCCCGGTCAGTTGTTGCCGTTGTTGAACATTTGCGCGTTGCCGGGCTGGTAGCCGCTACCGGGCGTCAGGAACCGCTCGCGCTGGATGCGGCCCTGTTCGGCGGCGGTCGCGTGCTCCGCTTCTGTCAACGCATCGGCGCGGCCGTTTGCCGAGATGACCGCGATCAGGTCGGAAAGCTGCTGCGACTGGAGCGCGAGAAGCTGGTTGCCGGCCTGCGTCGCCTGCAATGCCCCGGTCGCGCCCTGACTCTGGCCGACCAGCGCGGCCATCTCGGCGCGGTTGGTGTCGATATTGCCGACCGCGCCCGCCTGCACGCGCATCGCGTCCTGCAAGCCGCCGACCGTGTTTTCCCAACGGCCGCGCGCATCGGCGACCAGTTGGGCGTCGGTCGCCGACAGCGAGACGTTGCCATATTGCTGCTGGAACGCTTGGTCGATCTGGCCGACATCGAACGCGAGATTCTGGGCCTGCCCGAGAAGCTGCTGCGTGCGCTGGACGTTCTGCTGGAGCTGCTGGAGCGAGCTATGCGGCAGGCTCGCAAGGTTGCGGGCCTGATTGATGAGCATCTGCGCCTCGTTCTGGAGGCTGGTGATCTGGTTGTTGATCTGTTCGAGCGTGCGCGCTGCCGTGAGGACGTTCTGCGCATAGTTGCTCGGGTCATAGACGATGCGACCGAAGCCGAATTGCGCATGGGCCGGGCTTGCCAGCATGGGCGAAAGCGCGACGGGCACGGCGAGCGCCAGCGCGAGGGCCGAGGCCCCTACGATCTTCGGATAGGTCATGGAAGAATCTCCTGTGTGGGGTGGGTATCGAGCCAGGCCGGCGCGGCGGATTCCGGCCGGTCCGCAAGATTGGTGAGGTTCGGGATCAGGTCGGCCGCCCACTCGACGCCGCGCTCGCGCAGCCATGCGGCGAGGAAGCCGTCGCGGCCGTGTTCGGCGACGATCTGCGCAATGAGGGTCTGGTCGGATTTGGCGGATGCGGCGCAGAGCGCGAGGCCGACTTCGGACAGGCCAAGCTCGAACAGGCGATTGCCCCTGCGGCTTTGGCAGTAATAATCCCTCTTGGGCGTGGCCCGTGCGAGGATTTCGATCTGCCTGTCATTAAGGCCGAAGCGGCGATAGATGGCCGTGATCTGCGGTTCGATGGCGCGCTCGTTCGGCAGCAGGAGCCGCGTCGGGCAGCTCTCGATAATCGCGGGCGCGATGTTGCTGCCGTCGATGTCGGACAGGCTTTGCGTGGCGAAGATGACCGATGCGTTTTTCTTGCGCAGCGTTTTCAGCCATTCGCGGAGCTGGCCGGCGAAACCCTCGTCGTCCAGCGCAAGCCAACCCTCGTCGATGATGAGCAGCGTCGGCCGCCCGTCGAGCCGGTCGCCGATGCGATGGAACAGATAGGCGAGCACGGCCGGGGCCGCGCCGGTCCCGACAAGGCCCTCGATCTCGAACGCCTGCACGTCCGCCGATCCCAAATGCTCTGCCTCGGCGTCGAGCAGCCGGCCATAGGCCCCACCGACGCAGAACGGCCGGAGCGCCTGTTTCAGATCGTTGGATTGCAACAGCACCGCAAGGCCGGTGATGGTGCGTTCCTCGACCGGCGCGGAGGCGAGCGAAGTCAGCGCCGTCCAAAGATGCTCTTTGACCTCGGGGGTGATGGCGATGCCTTCGCGCATGAGGATGGCGGCAATCCAGTCCGCCGCCCAAGCGCGTTCATAGGTGTCGTGGATGCGGGCAAGCGGCTGGAGCGAAACGGACGCCTCGTCCCCTTCTGTCAGCCCGCCGCCAAGGTCGTGCCAGTCACCGCCCATGGCGAGCGCGGCGGCGCGAATGCTGCCGCCGAAGTCGAACGCGAAGACCTGCGATCCTGAGTAACGGCGGAACTGGAGCGCCATGAGGGCGAGCAGCACGCTCTTGCCCGCGCCCGTAGGGCCGACGACAAGGGTGTGCCCTACGTCGCCGACATGCAAAGACAACCGGAACGGGGTTGAGCCTTCGGTCCTAGCGTAGAGCAATGGAGCGTCGCCGAAATGCTCGTCCCGTTCCGGCCCCGCCCACACCGCTGAAAGCGGGATCATATGGGCGAGATTCAAAGTGCTGATAGGCGGCTGGCGGACATTCGCGTAGGCGTGTCCGGGGAGGCTGCCGAGCCATGCGTCAACCGCGTTGACGCTCTCGGGCATGGCGGTGAAGTCGCGGCCCTGAACGATCTTCTCGACCAGGCGCAGCTTCTCATCGGCAAGGCGGGGATCGTCGTCCCATACCGTCACCGTGGCGGTGACATAGGCCATGCCCGCGACGTCCGCGCCGAGTTCCTGCAAGGCCATGTCGGCGTCGAGCGCCTTGTTGGCGGCGTCGGTGTCCACAAGCGCGGACGCCTCGTTCGTCATCACCTCTTTCAGAATCGCGGCGACGCTCTTGCGCTTGGCAAACCACTGACGACGGATGCGGGTCAGCAGCCGGGTCGCATCGGTCTTGTCGAGCAGGATGGCGCGGGTGGACCAGCGATAGGGGAACGGCAGCCGGTTCATTTCGTCCAGCAGGCCCGGCGTCGTCGCGGTCGGAAATCCCACGATGGTCAGGACGCGGAGGTGCGCGTCCCCAAGGCGCGGCTCCAGCCCGCCAGTCAGCGGCTGATCGGCGAGCAGCGCGTCCAGATACATCGGCACTTCCGGCACGCGCACGCGATGCCGGTTCGTGGAAACCGTCGAATGGAGATAGGTCAGTGTGCCGGCATCATCGAGCCATCGGCACTCGGGCATGAAGCCGTCGAGCAGCGCCAGAACGCGGTCGGTGCGGTCCACGAAGCCGCGCAGCAATTCGTGCGGGTTTATCCCGGATTGCTCGCGGCCCTCATAGAGCCAGCTTTCCGCCCGCGCCGCTTCCTCGGCGGGCGGCAGCCAGAGGAAGGTCAGGAAGTAGCCGGACACGAAATGCGCGTCCGCTTCCTCGAAACCGGCTTTCCGCTCGGCATCGACCAGCGCCGATGCAGCATCGGGAAATTTGCTGTCGGGATAGGTCGCGGCCTCGCTGCGCTGCGCCTCGACGAAAATGCTCCAGCCGGAGCCGAGACGGCGCACGGCGTTGTTGATGCGTCCGGCGACGGCGACCAGTTCGGCGGCGACGGCGGAATCCAGATCGGGACCGCGAAACTTCGCGGTACGCTGGAAACTCCCGTCCTTGTTCAAGACGACGCCGGAGCCGACCAATGCAGCCCATGGCAGATAGTCGGCGAGCCTCGTGGCGGTGCGGCGGTATTCGGCAAGGTTCATCATGGCCGCGCCCTCACACCGCAAGATGGCCGGGGATGCGGAGATGCCGCCGCCCGACCTCGACGAATTGGGGATCGCGCTTCGCCGCCCACACGGCCGCGAAATGGCCGATGGCCCACATGACGAGGCCGACCAGCCAGAGGCGCAGGCCGAGGCCCACGGCCCCGGCCAGCGTTCCGTTCATGATGGCGATGGAGCGCGGTGCGCCGCCGAGCAGGATATGCTCGGTCAGCGCCCGATGGACCGGGACCGTGAAGCCCGGCACCGCGTCGAGCTGTTCGAGGCCGCCCGCCATCAAACGAGCGCCCCGCCGCCGAACGAGAAGAACGACAGGAAGAAGCTCGACGCCGCGAAAGCGATGGACAGACCGAACACGATCTGGATCAGCTTTCGAAAACCGCCGCCTGTATCGCCGAAGGCCAAAGTCAGGCCGGTCACGATGATGATGATGACGGCGACGATCTTGGCGACCGGCCCCTCGATGGACTGGAGGATTTGCTGCAAGGGCTGCTCCCACGGCATCGACGAACCGGACGCATGGGCGGCCGGTGCGAGCATGAGGCTGATGACAAGGGTGGATGCGGCGGTCGCCATGGTGCGATAGCCGCACGAAAGAGTGCGGATCATGAAAGGTCTCCTGTGTGGTCGGGGATTGCGGGGACGATGCTGTAGTCGCCGTCCGGCCCCAGACTCTCGACGCGGGCGAGTTCTGTGAGCCGGCGTGCTGAACCGCGCCCGGCGAGGACGGCGATAAGGTCGATGGTCTCGGCGATCAGCGCGCGCGGGACGGTGACGACAGCCTCTTGAATGAGCTGTTCAAGGCGACGGAGCGCACCGATACCGGTGCCGGCATGGATGGTGCCGATGCCGCCCGGATGGCCGGTGCCCCACGCTTTCAGAAGGTCGAGGGCTTCCGATCCGCGCACCTCGCCGATGGGGATGCGATCCGGGCGCAGGCGCAGCGAGGAACGGACCAGATCGGAAAGCGTCGCCACGCCGTCTTTCGTCCGCATGGCGACAAGGTTGGGCGCGGCGCATTGCAGCTCGCGCGTGTCCTCGATGATGACGACGCGATCCGCCGTGTTCGCCACTTCAGCGAGCAGCGCGTTGGTCAGCGTGGTCTTGCCGGTGCTGGTGCCGCCCGCGACAAGAATATTGGCTCGCGTGGCGACGTTCAGACGCAGCACTTCGGCCTGAAGACTGGTCATGATCCCAGCTGCCACATAGTCCTCTAGCGTGAAGACCGCCACGGCGGGCTTGCGGATGGCGAAGGCCGGCGCGGCGACCACGGGTGGCAGCAGGCCCTCGAACCGCTCGCCGCTCTCCGGCAATTCGGCCGATACGCGAGGGCTGCGGGCGTGAACCTCCGCGCCGACATGGTGCGCGACCAGCCGCACGATGCGTTCACCATCGGCGGCGGATAGCCGTTCGCCCGTGTCGGAAAGCCCTTCGGACAGCCGGTCCACCCAAAGGCGGCCGTCCGGGTTCAACATCACCTCGACCACGGCCGGGTCTTCGAGCAGCCGGGCAATGGCGGGGCCGAGCGCGGTGCGCAACATGCGCGCGCCGCGCTGGATCGCTTCCTGTCTGTGGTGGTTGGTCATCATGTCGGCCCCGGCTTCTGGCGGGGCGCAACAGGTGGTCCCCGGATCGGGGTCGATTAAGAAAGCCCGGAATTGGGCTGGTTCAACAAGTATCTAGCGCTGTGCGGTGATCGGCGGCGAACGGCGGTAAATAGGATGGGTCCAAATACTCATTCCTGATCGCAGTCGCTCTCGGACTCGTCCGGTAACGGATCGTCGGGAAGTGAGTCGAGGTCACGCGACAGCTCTTTGAGGAACCTGTCGCCGGTCGCCAGACGCCGGCCGAGATTCTGCATGAAGCCCTCGAACCGCTCCGCGCCTTTGGCGCGGGCAGCAGATTGTGCGGCTCCCGTAAGCGGCGGCGTGAGGGTCATCCAGAAATGGATAAACTGCGCGACCGTCTCGCCGAGGACGGCGAGATCCAGGTCGAGCGTGTCGATCTGGCGGCCGAGCTTGTCCAAGCGGCGCGACATAGCGGCTTCAAGCTGGTCGTCGGCATCGCCGGACAGATAGGACATGACCGCCGCCTCCACGATGGCGGATTTCGAGACCTTGCGGCGCAGCGCCAGCGAGCGACGCAGCGCCATCGCCTCGATCTGTGGAATGAGCGCGGGGTCGAAATAGAGATTCAGGCGGGTTCTGGTTGCCATGGGCGTGTCCTCAAAGGTCGATTCCATCATCGGGGTTCATCGCCACCTGCCGCGCCACCATCCTCATGCGCTGGCGCATGGCGCGGGCCTTGGCCGCGTCAACGTCCGGCTCGTCGTCCAGAAACTCGAACTCCTGTTCGGGGGATGGCGGCGGGGCGACGATTTCCTCATGCTCGGGCAATTCCGGCTCGCGGCGGATGCCGGCATTGGCCGGATCGCCCTCGGCCCCGTCTGCGGCGGCCGGCGCGGAATGGCTTTCCGCCGCGACCACGCGGCCGGACCAGTCATCGGCGGATGGGTTGGGCGCCAGCGGAGCGGCGACCAGATCGGGCGGGGTCAGGATGCGTTCCTGCAACCGCACATCCTCGAAATAGCGGGCCTTGGTGGCGCGGATCGGCGGCGTGCCCGCGACCATGACGATTTCATCGGATGGCGGAAGCTGCATCACCTCGCCCGGCGTGAGCAGCGGCCGGGCCGTCTCCTGCCGCGACACCATCAGATGCCCGAGCCACGGGGCCAGCCTATGCCCGGCGTAGTTGGTGGAATCGCGCATCTCCGTCGCGGTGCCGAGGGCTTCGCTGATCCTCTTGGCAGTCCTTTCGTCGTTCGTGGCGAAGGCGACGCGGACATGGCAGTTATCCAGGACGCTGTTGTTCGCGCCGTATGCCTTTTCGATCTGGTTGAGGCTCTGCGCGATCAGGAAGGATTTCATCCCGTAGCCGGCCATGAAGGCGAGCGCCGATTCAAAGAAATCCAGCCTGCCGAGCGCGGGAAACTCGTCCAGCATGAGCAGCAGCCGATGGCGCTTGCCGGACGTGTTCAATTCCTCGGTCAACCGCCTGCCGATCTGGTTGAGGATTAGGCGGATGAGCGGCTTGGTGCGGTTTATGTCGGATGGCGGCACGACCAGATAGAGCGTGACAGGCTGGCGGCTGCCGACCAGATCGGCAATGCGCCAGTCGCATCGTGCCGTCACCCGCGCCACCACGGGATCGCGGTAGAGGCCGAGGAACGACATGGCGGTGGAGAGCACGCCTGACCGTTCGTTTTCGGATTTGTTCAACAGCTCGCGGGCCGAAGACGCGATAACCGGATGAACGCCCGCCTCGCCGAGATGCGGCGTATCCATCATGGCGCGCAAGGTCGCCTCGACTGGACGGCGGGGATCGGACAGGAAGTTGGCGACGCCCGCCAGCGTCTTGTCCTTCTCCGCATAGAGAACATGCAGGATCGCGCCGACCAGCAGCGAGTGGGAAGTCTTTTCCCAATGGTTACGCTTGTCGAGACTGCCTTCCGGATCGACCAGAATATCCGCGATATTCTGCACGTCGCGGACTTCCCATTCCCCTTGCCTGACCTCCAGCAGCGGATTGTAGGCCGACGATCTGGCATTGGTCGGATCGAACAGCAGGACACGGCCGTGCTTGGCCCGAAAGCCGGCTGTCAGCGTCCAGTTCTCGCCCTTTATGTCGTGGACAATGGCGGATGCCGGCCATGTCAGCAGCGTCGGCACCACGAGGCCGACGCCTTTGCCGCTGCGGGTCGGGGCGAAGCATAGGACATGCTCGGGACCGTCATGGCGCAGATAGTCCCGGTCGTATCGGCCGAGCAGGACTCCATCGGGGCCGAGCAATCCGGCGGTGCGGATTTCCCGATCCTCGGCCCATCGCGCCGATCCGTAGGTAGCAACATTGCGCGCCTCCCGTGCCCGGATAATCGACATGAGGATGGCGGCGGCGATGGCGAGAAAGCCGCCCGATACGGCGATGATGCCGCCCTCCACGAAGATCGCGGGCGCATAGGCGTCGAAGGAAAACCACCACCAGAAGAAGGCAGGCGGGTAATAGACCGGCAGGCCCGCCAGCTCGAACCATGGATTGCCAAGCTGGGGCTGAAAGCCGAGGCGGAACGCCGTCCATTGCGTCGCTGCCCACACCATCACCAGAACGATGGCGAAGACGACAGCGATTTGACCCCAAAGGATTCGGCCTCCGCGCAATGCAGGCTCCAGTCGAGAAAAGAGACGGAGCCGATCAGAGAGTAGGCAATTATGGGACAGGCAACAGGAAAGAGGATGCCGGAGGGCTACCGGATACTATCGGCGGCAAATAGGACGGGTTGCCTTTGCTGTTATCGTGCCGGCCGCGCGCCATCGCGCAACTGGCCGAGCGAATCGCCGAAACGCCTTGTAGTGTTTGCAAGGTTGAGCAGGTTTTTCAGCGCGGTGCTGCGACTGAATGGCGACCAGACGGCGCTAAAGGCAACCGGCTCTCGCTCATCGGCAAAGGGCAGGAAGACGATGCCGGTAGTCGGCAGCAGCGCCGTGGCCGCGCTGACGATGGTGATGCCGAAGCCCTGTCCAACCATGGATAACAGCGTGCCGCGCCCCACATCGAAACGCTGGATCGACGGCGAAGGCCAGCGCCCGGCAAAGCGCATCACGATATGGTCATGAACCTGCGGGCCGGTGCCACCATGACGGACAAGGAACGTTTCGTCCGTCAGATCGGCCCAAGTGATTGCCTGCTGCCCGGCAAGGCAATGCCCCTCCGGCAATGCGACCATCAACGTTTCGGTCCAAATCAGGCGAGTGTGGCAGTCCGGCAGTTCGGGCGTACCTGCTACGAACGCCACATCGAGCCGGTCGGCGCGAAGCTGCATGACCGCATCGCGGGCCGTGCCCTCGGCAATCTCAACCTCGATGCCGGGATGGCCTTGCCGATACTGCCCGATCAGTTCGGCGGGGAAGCTGCCCGGAATCAGGGCATGGATACCGATGCGCAAGCGGCCGCATTCTCCCGCCGCCGCCATGCCGGCCGTCTTTACGGCATGGTCCAGTTGATCGACGCCGGCCGCGATCCGCTCGACGAAGTGGTGTCCGGCCTCGGTCAGTCGGACGCCGCGCGCGTGACGCTCGAACAGGAGGATGCCGAGGTCCTCTTCCAGCGCCTTCACGCGGGCGCTAACGCTGGATTGCGCCACGCCGAGCGCATTGGCCGCGTGGCGGAAGTTCAGATATTCGGCGACGGCAAGCGTCTGGATCAGCGATGCGAGGGGGATACGCGATCCGAGCGTGGTCGGCACGCCCCATGGGCAACCATTCATCGGTGCTAATCGCCGCCGTCGCATCGCTCAAATGCCACTACAGTGCTTCATTGCGCGCCGCAGCGGACGCAGTTGCTTGGCTTCCTTAGAATGACGCATTGGATTGCCCCCTCCCTCTATGTCGCCTACTACGCACACGTGACTTGCATGATGGAAGTTACACCATTATGGATGTGTCATGCAACGAACAAGCTTTCTGTCATTAGAGTGTCCCGCAGCCCGAGCGCTGGAAAGCGTCGGTGACTGGTGGAGCATCTTGATCCTGCGAGACGCCTTCCAAGGGTTGAGCAAATTCGATGAATTCGAGAAGAATCTCGGTATTTCCGCGAACATTTTGGCGAGGCGATTGAAACACCTCACGGCGGAAGGACTGTTTGAAAGGCGACGATACAATGATCATCCGCCTCGATTTGAATACGTCCTTACCGACAAGGGGCGAGATTTTTATCCGGTAGCAATCGCCCTGTTCGCATGGGGGAACCGGAACCTTGCGCCCAATGAAATAGCCATGCGGCTCGGCGACAGGGAAACCGGTAGGGAACGAAGCGCCATCATGGTCGATGCGGATACTGGAGAAAAAATTACTCCTGAAAACACCGTTCTTCTAGCAGGCCCAGCGGCAACAGAGGAAACGATGCGCGTCATAAATCGCGTGAAGCAGATAAGCTCAGAAAAAGGAGCGGAATAATCCAATGCGCCGAATTGTTGTAACCGGCATGGGTTTAGTTGGCCCTCTTGGTTCTGGCATCGAAACAAGCTGGAAAAGACTTCTCGACGGGAAATCGGGAATCAGGAGTTTGCCCGATGAAATTTCCAACGATCTACCGGTGAAGATCGGGGGAATCGTTCCTAGTCTGATTGAAGATTCCGAAGCCGGTTTTGATCCCGACTTGATCGTTGACACAAAGGATCAACGAAAAATGGATCGCTTCATTCTGTTTGCACTTGCGGCCGCGAAGGAGGCTCTTGAAACGGCGGGATGGCATCCCACGAGCGACTACGAACGCGAGCGCACGGCGACAATTATCGCCTCTGGTATAGGCGGGTTTCCTGCTATCGCTTCGGCAGTTCGCATAACGGATACCCGGGGAGCAAGGAGGCTCTCACCCTTTACCGTGCCATCGTTCCTCGCCAACCTCGCGGCAGGACAGGCTACCATCAGGTATGGATTTACAGGCCCAATTGGCACGCCTGTAACCGCCTGCGCTGCTAGCGTTCAGGCCATCGGCGACGCCGCGCGGTTGATACGCTCCAACGAGGCCGACATCGCTCTGTGCGGCGGGGCAGAGGCATGCATTGACAAGGTTAGTCTCGGGGCATTTGCTGCCGCGCGAGCACTATCCACCGGCTACAATACTACCCCGGAACTGGCGTCGAGGCCGTTCGACACCGAGCGCGATGGTTTCGTAATGTCCGAAGGGGCGGGTCTGATCGTCATAGAGGAATTGGAACATGCCCTCGCTCGGGGTGCTAAGCCCATAGCCGAACTAGTAGGATACGGCACTACCGCTGATGCACACCATATGACTGCCGGTCCAGAGGACGGTCGAGGTGCGGCCCGTGCGATGAAAATCGCGCTCCAGAGTGCCGGGTTGAAGCCAGTCGATATTCAGCATTTGAACGCTCATTCGACCTCCACCCCCGTAGGGGACCGTGGAGAAATAGCGGCGATAAAATCCGTTTTTGGCAATCATGATGTGGCCGTAAGCGCCACGAAATCGGCGACCGGACATTTACTTGGTGCAGCAGGCGGTATTGAGGCGATTTTCACGATACTCGCCCTACGGGATCAAATCGCTCCCCCAACGAGAAACTTAGCAACCCCCGATCCTGTTGCCGCAGGTATCGACCTCGTGCGCCAGTCTTCACGTCCTATTCTCGTGGAACATGCCATTTCCAACGGATTCGGTTTTGGCGGCGTTAATGCAAGTGTCGCTTTCCGGCGATGGCAATAACAGCCCCGGACGGTGCTTCCGCGACCGCTTCGGCACAGCGCACTTGCTGCTGGCTAATTGTACGGTGCCGATGGACTTGCAGTTCACGCCCTCGCTATCCGTGGCAGTACCGAATTCGTGCAGACCTGCCGGCCCATGTCGTTAGCGAGGCTGAGCAGGTTGCGAAGCGCCGCGCTGCGATTGGACGGCGACCAGACAGCCGAGAAGGCGACCGGCTCCGGCTCGTCGGTGAAGGGCAAAAAGACAATGCCGTTTGTCGGCAACAGCGCCGTGGCCGCGCCGACGATGGTGATGCCAAAGCCCTGTCCGACCAAAGACAAAAGGGTGCCACGCCCCACGTCGAAGCGCAGGATCGACGGCGCAGGCAAGCGCTCGGCATGGCGTAGCACGATATGGCTATGAACCTGCGGTCCAGTGCCGCCATGCCGGACAAGGAACGTCTCGCCTGCCAAATCGGGCCATGTGACGGCTGACCGCTTGGCGAGCGGATGCCGTTCCGGTAGCACCGCCAAGAGCGGTTCGGTCCATGTGCGACGGGAATGGCAGTCGGGTGGTTGGGGCGTGCCCGCGACGAACGCCACGTCCAACCTGCCGGCGCGAAGCTGCACCACCGCTTCACGGGCCGGGCCTTCGGCGATCTCGACTTCAACATCGGGGTAATCCTTGCGGTATTGGCCGATCAGCTTTGCGAGGAAGCTATGCGGAATCAGGGCATGGATACCGATACGAAGCCGGCCGCTTTCTCCGGCTGCCGCCATGCCGGCGGTTTTCACCGCATGGTCGAGTTGGTCAATACCTACGGCTATCCGCTCGACGAAATGGCGTCCGGCCTCGGTCAGCCGAACGCCGCGCGCATGACGCTCGAACAAGAGGATGCCGAGGTCTTCTTCCAGTGCCTTCACGCGGGCGCTGACGCTGGACTGTGCAACGCCGAGCGCATTGGCGGCGTGACGGAAGTTGAGATATTCGGCGACAGCGAGAGTGTGAACTAAGGTCATCATTGGCACTCGCCCCGAAAGGAGATGATTGCTCAACAGATTTAATCTGTCATTTCTCCTAAGTCTACGCATGCCAATTCACCATGACTAAATCACAATGAAGTTGCGAATGGTCTGCGTAGTATTGGCAGACATATTAAATAGAGGATCGCGCCGACAATCCAAACCCAACCGTTCCATGCTCCGGCGGTGGCAGAATAGAGTGCTGTGAAGCCAAGCGGTCCTGCGATAGAGCTTAGATTGGTGAGGCTCGTTAGCGTTCCCTGCAAAGCCCCTTGCTTGTTACTGCTGACATTGTTTGAGAGCATTGCTTGCAAGGCCGGCATGCCAACACCCCCGGCGGCAAGCAGCAACAGAATCGGGAACACCATCCATCCCTGCGTGGCAAAAGCCAGAAGAACGAAGCCAGTCGCATCCGCAGCCATGCCAAACAGTAGCGTGCGCCGCTCTCCAAGCCGGCTTGAAAGCGGGCCGGTAACAAACGCTTGGAAGATCGCATGTGTTGCCCCAAACGCCGCGAGCGACAAACCAACGGTCGCGGTGTTCCACTGAAAACGATCCTCGCCATATATAACCCATAGGGCCGCAGGCACTTGGCCGATCAGTTGAATAATGAAGAAAACGGCGAAAAGAGCAGTCAACCCACGCAACACATCGTCCAGCCGGAATAGAACAAATGGTTGGATACGAACCGGCTTTCCGGTCTTGCCATGACCGCGACGGGTCTCCCTGAGGAAAATGCAGGCAAGCAGGAACGCGAACCCGTTGAGAAGGGCGGCGGCGATAAATGGGGCATGAGCAGAGATACCACCGAGCATGCCACCAAGTGCTGGCCCGGCAATCATGCCCGCCCCATAACAGGCCCCCATGTAGCCGAACCAGCGTGCGCGAGAACCTTCCCCCGTCGAATCGGCAATGGTTGAGGCAGCTACAGCTCCGGTTGCGCCCGTGATGCCGGAGACGAGTCGGCCGATATAGAGCACCCATAAGACCGGCGCTGATGCCATAATCGCATAATCGACTGCGGCTCCCGCAAGGGAAGCCAGAAGCACCGGACGCCGACCGTAAGAATCCGAAAGCTGTCCAAGCACGGGTGCGAAGACGACCTGCATCAATGCATAGAGCGACAGCAAGGCACCATAGTGACCGGCGACCTGCTCTGCTGGCACAAGCTCACGCAGAAGCGTCGGAAGGACGGGCATGATGAGGCCGAGACCCATGGCGTCGAGCCCCACGATCAGCAGGGCAATGATGGCAGAGCTGCGCACCTGAAACTCCAGCGCCGCTCAATGCGAGCGACTTTATCAACGATAAGGATGTGGACATAGAGCTTATCGGTGATAAATTGTCAAGCACTGGCGAAGGAACGTGAATGACCAAACTGGACAAGGGCACCGTGATCGCGGCAGCGCTGGAGCTGTTGAACGAGGTTGGCATGGACAGCCTGACGACGCGGAAGCTCGCTGAACGCCTCAAGGTTCAGCAGCCTGCGCTTTACTGGCATTTCCAGAACAAGCGAGCGCTGCTTGACGCATTGGCGGAGGCGATGCTGGCGGAACGCCACACCCGCTCACTACCCGAAGGCGATGAGGACTGGCGGGTGTTCTTGAAAGAGAACGCCCTGAGCTTCAGAACGGCGTTGCTCTCTTATCGCGACGGCGCGCGTATCCATGCCGGCACTCGACCGACAGAACCGAATTTTGGCACCGCCGAGACGCAAATACGCTTTCTCTGCTCGGCGGGCTTTGGTCCGAAGCGCGCCGTTTGGGCGCTCCGGGCGGTCAGTCACTATGTGGTCGGTTCCGTTCTCGAGCAGCAGGCATCTGATGCCGATGAGAGAGTTCCGGACAGGCCAGATGTGTCCGAGCAAGCACCGTCGTCCTTCCTGCACGATCTGTTTCACGAGTTGGAAACAGACGGCATGGATGCTGCGTTCAACTTCGGACTCGACAGCCTCATCGCTGGTTTCGAGCGGCTGCGTTCATCTACAACAGATTAGAGGCTTATGCCCCTTTGCCGCCCCAACTGCCACGACACCGATCCGCTTTGCACGATGCCCATGACCTCACGGCCGAGCTGGCGGTCGATGACCGGCCGCCACGGGACAAGGGAAATGAGCGGTATCTTGCCAGACAGGATACCGCCATTCACGAGGTTTCGATGATTATTGCGCCGCATCGGAGCGGGCTTGCTTCCAGTCGTCGGCTAGACGACTGGCGACTTCTCGGTGGCAGCATCACGGGATCGAAGGAGCGCCAGCCCCAACGACACCAGCACTGCCATTGCCGTGGCGTAACAAATCACGGGCCACGCTGTATCGCCGTTTAACAGCGTCACCGCCAATGTCCCGACGATACTGACTATCAGGCTTTGGATGCAGAAGTAGAACGCAACCGCTGATCCAGCGATGTCGTCGAACTGCGCAAGTGCGCCGTTGGCGGTAACGGACACCGTGAAGACAATGCCGACCGCGACAACCCACATCGGCAGGATGAAGCTGAAAAATGACGGCGATCCGAAAAGTTGGCCGATCCCTAACAGGATCGCGCCGGAAACGAGCAACGCCATCCCGCGCGCTACGCATCCCGCGATACCCCATTTGGCAACGAAGGACTTTGCGAAGCGGGTTGTCGTGACCATGACCAGCGCGACAGTCGCGAAGGCCAAGCTAAATCCGATCTCGGAATAGCCGGCTTGGCCTATGAGAACACGGGGGGCTGTCGAGAAGAAAACGAAGAATGTGCCCATGCCGGCACTAAATCCGACCGTGTAAACCCAAAAGGCCAGACTCGCGAAGATCGGCAAAACAGATCGTTGCGTTCTGGCCTGATCCAACGGTCGGGTTTCATGCCACCTGAAACTGGCGTTCAAGAGTGCGAGCGAAGCCAGTGCAGCCAGTGTGATGAAGATCGCCTGCCATCCCCAAAACTCGCCGATCAGCGCACCGGCTATAGGGCCGAGCGCAGGCACGAACGCCAGCATCGAACTGAAAAGGCCGTAGATGACGGCACCTTCGGGACGATTGGCATATACGTCGCGCACGGTCGCGAAGGTGGCCACCAGCATGGCCGATGCTCCAACTGCCTGAACCAGACGAAACGCAACAAAGGCTAATGCAGTTGAAGAACAAGCCGCTCCCAGAGACGCAGCAACGAAAGCCGTTGCGCCTACAAGCACGATCGGCCGTCGCCCGACGCGATCGGAGAGTGGCCCAAAGATCACTTGGCCCACACCGAGCATCACCATGTAGAGGCTCAACGTGAGTTGGATTATGGATGGAGTCGTGTTCAGGACGCCCGGCATCGCCGGAACGACTGGAAGATAAATATCCATCGCCAGCGAGGCGAGGATGTCGAAGGGAGCCATAAGCAGCAAGGCTGCCGGCAGCGTATAGGCCCACGCGGGGCGTGTGGTGGTCATGACGAATCAACCGCTCGATTAAGGATACCGGGCAGCGTCTGCTCGCCAGCAATCAGATGGGATTGGTCTTACAGAGCGCCGCAACAACAATTCTGATGTTGCGGCTTACTTGTCTGCTGACTTGGAATTTCCCATGCTGATGGCTCCACGATTACGAAATTGAATAGCAGCTCTTATCGAATTAGTTGTTGCGTTGCAATGCGGTATCGTTGGCTCCTATAGCCCCAACCCCCGCCGCCGCCCTAACTGCCACGACACCGAACCGCCCTGCATGATACCCGCGACCTCGCGGCCGAGCTGGCGGTCGATGATCGGCCGCCACGGGACAAGGGTGAACTCGTGGCTCTTTTCCACGATGGCGAACTTGCCGCTCGTTAGCTGGACAGTCCCGGTGAACTTGCCGCTGACACTCTCACCATCCTTGGCGGCTCGGAACGGCAGCGCCTTGCCCTCGGCCATCTCCGCACCGGCGCGCGCAACTTCCCGCTCGCGCAGGGTGGCGAGAAGATTGCGCCGGTAGAAGATTCGGCCGTCCCGCGCTCGGGTGGCATCGCCCTGTTCGATATGATGCTCGCGCCGCTGGTCCATCGCCTCGCGCACCTGCTGGCCGAAGCCGGCCGGGGCAAGGTCGGCCGTCTCGCCATGGATCAGCCTCCGGTCCAGCCAGGTCGCACCGTCCGATCCGATCTGCCTTTGCAGATCGACCGGGGAAAGGACGTGAACGCTGGCCTGCCGGTCGCGGCCGGCGTCGTATTCGGCCGCGCGGCTGACCAGATCGTCGGGGATGCGCCATTGGTCGGCGTCGATCCGCTCCGCGATCCCGGCGCGGCGCAACGCCTCCAGCCGCCGGACATGGGCATCGAGATAGCCCTCATAGTCGCCACCCGGAACGCGGCCCTCGAATTTCGCCTGCTCCAGATGACGGCTCGGCCGATAGATGCGGTCCTCGGCGATGGCGATGATGGTGCGGTCGGAGGGCCGGGCCGTCACCTCGGCCGGGCCGATCTCGACGACGCTGCCTATGCGGGCATCCTCCAGCCGCTCGGGCGCGACGCCGGCGATGTGGTGTGTGCGGCCGTCGATCCCGTCCACCACGATTGTCAGGTTCTCGCCCAACTCGTCGGACAGATGCTTGTCCACGGCACGGCCGATGATGGGTGTCTCGGGCGCTCCGTCATGGATTTGGAAGCTCATGGGATCGCGTTCGCCGCCCTGCGGGCCGAGCGCCTTCTGCATGGTGCGGATAATGTCGCCCCGCTCGCCCAACTCGCGCAGGGCCAGCTCCATGTCCTTGCTCAATTCCCAAACGCCGGGCGCGTGCTCGGTCGCCAATCCCATCTTCTCCAGCTTGCCGAGACGGCGCAGGCGCAGCGTCCGCTCGAACTGCCGCCTCGGCGCTGCCGGCTCATGGCGCAAGTCGAGGAAACAGGCGTCGGCTTCCTCTGTCATCGCGCGGTCGAACCGGGTGAATCGGTCTTGGTCGATTTCGGCCGACAGCTTGCGGGTCCGCTCGATCTCGGTGACAGGACCGAGTTCCAGACTGGCAAGCTCGCTCGCCCGCTCGCGCAGGCCGGCGGAAAGGTAGTCGCCGTTGATGACTAGATCCCCGCCCGTGTCGTCGCGGCCGTTGACGATGACATGCACATGGGGATGGCCGGTGTTGTAGTGGTTCACCGCAACCCAATCGAGTTTCGTGCCGAGGTCGGCTTCCACCTGTTTCATGAAATCGCGGGTGTAGGCCGTGAGGTCCGATAACTCCGCGCTGTCCTCTGGCGAGACGATGAATCTGAACTGATGGCGGTCGTCCTTGCCGCGATCAAGGAAGGCGTCGCCATCGGCGCGGTCCTCGGTTCCCGAATAGAGCTGGCCGCGCTCGCCGTCGCGTGACGTGCCGTCGCGCTGAACATAGCGCAGATGCGCGCGGGCACGGCCGCCCTTCCATGCGGCCCGGACGCTGCGCTGCTTGACGATCACACGGCGGCTGCCCGGCTGGCGATGTTGCCATTGGCCGGAGATGTTCCGGGCGCGCACGAAGCTCGCGCCCCGGCCGCGCTTCACGCCCTTGCCGCTGGCGACCACGGAACGGGACCGGCCCGGCGATGACGGGCGGGCGGATGACGGCATGGAAGGATCGCGGGCGGCTGCCGCCTGATGCTGCCGGGTGATCTTCTTGACCTGCGTGAAAAAGCTCTTGGTCTTGCCAGCCTTCGGCGTGTCGGATCGGATGCGGCCGGGCTTCGGTCGGAAGCGGTTTTCGTCGTCGGTGCTCAAGGGCGCGACTCCAGCCCAAACCGTCGAAAACAGGCCGATATGGGCCTATGGTGCCGCTCGAAACCCTGCAAAGCCAAGGCTTTGCACGAAATCGCGGCACGCGGCCCCTCAAAACCATGGTGCCGGAACCGGCCACCTAACCAGTGTGCAGACAACAATAATTTCCAGAAGCGGCCCGATATGGTGCCGTCTTCTTTAATCTTGCCCTCCGCCCTTTCCGCCTGTTCTGCCCCTCCTGCCGGGAATCCAGCCGGGCAAAAACCTGCCTGACAGGACACCGGAATGAACGCCGCCGAGCGCGGGAACGCCGTCCTCATGGCGTTCCCGAACCGCTCGCGTCGGCGACGAAAATGCTGTCGCCCCGTGACTCCGCATCGACGGGATCGCGCGCCGGAACGCTCGCGCGGCCGTCGCCGGATCGTGCGTCGGACGGCGGCACGGCGACAGCCTGCGCATCGCCCGGACGCATGACGAATAGCGGTGCCTCGCGCCAATCCGGCGGCGGTGGCGGTGCCGATGACGGCGCTTCGGTTGCAGCCGCGCCGCCGAGGGTCGGCGCAAGCGCGGCGACATAAGCCCGCGTTTCGGCCGGCAGGGTGCGGCCGGTCGCAAGGTATTCGTCATAGCGGCCGGGACCGGCATTGTAGGCCGCCAGCATCGCCGCGACATTGCCGTAGCGGTCGAACATTTCGCGCAGGTAGGCCGTGCCCGCCATGATGTTGTCGCGCGGATCGTAAGGATCGCGGCCGAGGCCGTAGCGGACGCGCAGGCCCGCCCATGTGTCGGGCATCACCTGCATCAATCCCATCGCGCCGGCCGACGAAACCGCGCGCACATCGCCCGCGCTCTCGGCGCGCAGCACCGCGACGATCCAATGCTCCGGTATGCCGAACCGCTGCGATGCCTCGGCGATGTGAGCCGCATAGGGATGGGCGGCGGCGGGGCGCTCGACGGGCGCGGATTGCGCGACCGCGACGCCCGATCCGTCGCAGACGGAAAGCGTGCCGGCCAGTATCAGGACGGCATAATGCCATGCAGTCCTGTCTCCGCTTCGACACCAGCCTGCCAGCGTGCGCGCTGCGGTCAAGGGCAAGGCGCAAGCGCCGGCCGATGGCCGCCCCTGACCTTCGCTGCGCGCGCCGGCCGTCCGGTGGCCGAGCGGGACGAAGGGATGAGACGGCTTTCCCGCGAACAAAGGGATGACGATCTTGGGCCGAATGGCGGGCCGGACGCGCGCGGCCGTCATTCCTCATCCTCGACTTTCCGGGGGTGCTTCCAACGTAGCGTCCAGACCGAAGGATCGTCGTTGGACTGGAACAGCTTGGCGCGGATCGGGAACGGGAAGATCGGTCCCTCCAACCGCATCGACACGAAGTCGCCGGCATTTTCGCTGGCGTCCTTCCATGCCGGGCCGGCGTCCGGGCCGTCCTCGCTATCGAGACGCACGCGATAGTCGGGGGTGTTTTTCACGTCGCTCGGCTTGGCCGGGACTATGAACAGCTTTTCGTGGAGGCCGAACGAATGAAGCTCCCCGGCGTAGCCGGTTTCGGTGCGGGTGAAGGTGCCTATTTCTGCCATGGGAATCTCCTGTGGTTGGCTTTCGGGGGATGGTTTCATTGCGTCGGTGCGCGCCACTCGTAGCGGCCGACGCCTTCCTCATCGGTCCAGAGCTGGACCGCTCGGCCGATGACGGAAGCTGCGGGGATGGGTCCGAAATAGCGGCCGTCGAGACTGTCGCGGACTTCCCAGTTCATGAGGAAAAGCTGGCCGTCGCCGATCACGCGGCAGCCCTGCCAGACGGGCAGATCGCGGCCGAGCCTGTCGCGCTCCAGCGTCTCGCCCATCTCGATCCCGTCAACCGTGATCGTGCGGCCGGTGCGGCAAACCCGCTGTCCCGGCAGACCGACGACGCGCTTCAACAGCGGGACGCCCTGCGCAATATAGCCGCGCTCGACCATGAAGGCGGCGAGCGGTTCGGGCGGCATGACGGCGACCAGCTCGGGCACGTCGAGCGCGTCGGCCGGCTCGACGGTGTAGAAGCCGATGGGCGCGCTGGCGGTGGCGTTCCAGATGAGTTTCGTCGGCGTCTCGACCGCGCTTGCGGCGGCGATGCCGATGATGGCGAGCGCCGTCACCGTGAGGGTGCGGCGGCGCGTCATGGGTCGATCCTTCGGCGATGAAGCCAAGCGGCATGTCGCTCGGCGGTGTAGGCGTGCGGCTCCAGATTGGCGGTCAGCCGGTTGTGGACGTGCCGCCAATGCTCCGGCGAAGCGTCGGCTGGATCGAGGCCGAGCGCGTCCACGTCGTCGATGGCTGCAAGCGCACGCTGCACCTTGGGCCAGCTATCGAGGCGCAACAGGATTGCGCCACCGGGGCGCACGAACGGCAATGTCTGGAACGGCTCGCCGCGACCGATGGCGCGCACAATGTCGATGCGCGAAACGACAGTGCCGTGCTCGCCAGATGCCCAACGGACGAAGGCGAAGACGCTGCCCGGCGCGAAGCCGACGATGCTGCGGCGACGGTCGATGATCTGCTCGTAGCTCTTGCGGCCGAAGCGTATCCAGTGCTCGACCTTGCGTTTCTCGAAGGTCAGCTCGACCAATGTTGTGAAGGGCGCAGGTCCGTCCGGCAGCGGATGGCCGTGCGCGCTGCGATGGGCGCGACGGGTCATTGTTCGTCTCCGGTGATGTGCTGGGGGCTGCGCGGGCGCAGCGCGTCGAGCGCGGCGGCCGTCATGGCTCGCCCCTTCGGGCAGAACCGGCACCACGCTTCGCCTGCGCGCGCGTCAAAGAAAAAGAGTTAGAATCTCTGTTAGATAAGTTAGCGGTCGGATTCCGCTTTTCAGGCCAAAGCGTTAGCTGCGGTTCGTGCGCCTGATCTGCCGATAGTGGTGCGCCTGATGTGCCGATACCCCGTGCGCCTGATCTGCCGATGGCATTAACAGGGTTATCAACAGTGCCTGTTGACAGGTTTTCGGGGCGGATGCGCAGCAGCTCGCGGCCGTCTTCCCGCTCGATCTGGAGCCGATAGCCGGGGAGTGGCTGGCGGGCCGCGATCCGGCGCAGGTCGAGCGCGAAGTCGGACGGCCGCGCGAGGCTGCCGGATTTCTGGTGAAGATGCGCGACCTCGAAAATCCAGCCGTGGCGCTGGTGCCCGGCGTGCTTTCTGGCGACGCGGTAAAGCCATCGCTCGATGCCGCCAGTCAGCCGGAAATAGGCCGGGTCGATGGTCAGGACCAGCGAACGGTCGATGACGCTGTTGTAGAACCATTCGGGCAGGACGAACTCCATGCCCTCGACGCGGCCGGCGCGCGTCGTCATTTCCTCCCATTCGTTGATCCATGAGAATTGCCGGCGACGCCAATGCGGGCCGTTGCGGATCGTGGTGGCGATGACGGTCGATTGCAGCCGCGCCAGCGCGGCTTTCAGAAGCCGGTATTGGTGATTGCCGGTCGGCCGCCCGATGGCGCGCAACAGATGGTAAGGCGTAAACCGGACAAAGCGCGACGTGGTGAGGCCGTTGTTCTCGGCCGCGACGATCTGCGAGGCGGCCCATATGAGCACATCGGCATCCCAAATGGTCGCCATGCCGTGATCGGGCATCCCGAACACCTGCACCTCGATGTCGGCGGCCTTGTAGAGAATCGGCTTGGTGCGTGGGGTCTTCGCCAGCGAGAAAAACGGCCGTTCCATCAAGTCGCGCTGGTCGCGCGGCGGCGCATCGCCCGTTGCGACCACGAAGGGGTCTAGGCGGCTGCGCTCGCTGTCCTCGGTAGGGTGCGCGGGGTCGTGATCGTCCTCGCGCAGCATCTAGCACTCGTCCCGTTCTTCGGGCGTGAGCGGACGCGCCGGAAAGACGGTGCCGGCGGTCTTGTCGCGGGTGGATTTGCGTTCGCCGACCGCACTCCAGTCTTCCAGATCGCGGACGGTGTAGAGGACGCGACCGCCGACCTTGCGATAGGTCGGCCCGGTGCCATAGGTTCGATGCTTCTCAAGGGTTCTGATGGATATGCCGAGGAAGCGCGCGGCTTCCTTGGTGCGCAATAGGCGCGGCGGCAGGCCCGCAAGCGGGTTGGGCATGGATCACCTCCAGTCGGGATTGGACTGCCGGGGGGCGGCAGCGGACTGTGGCGAACCATGGCGAGGGATCGGCGGCGCGTAGCGTGCCGCATTTGCGACTATGCGTTGGCGGCACCCCCCTCGGGGATGTGACTGCCCAAATAGATGAGAGATTTCAGCGGTCGTCGCCTGCCGTGCTGAATAGGCAAAGACATTCGCACGTGGTTCAGCTAAGAATGTGGGTGGAGCAGACGCGCTGCTCTGGGGCGTCGAAACCCCTCACGAATGGCTGGTGCTGGCCAGAACGGCACCAACTCCTTGACCTATGGTCGGGGAGCCTGTGGCGTATACAACAGGCTTTCCGAGCTAAAGGCCATGGGGCCGTTTCGTGACGGTTTCGAACTCCCCGATCACCAAGAGTCAGAGAGAATCGTTTGCGGGGGCGCACCGCAGACAAAGTTCTCTCGGATACGGGGAATAGCTATGCGGGTTCCCGTCGAACTCGATCCCGATGTGGATGATAACGCGCCGACCGGCGATGCGATAACTGCCTATGACGAACGGCACTACGTCACCTATCTGCGCCTTCTCGATGCGAACGCCGAGGGTGCGGACTGGAAGGAAGTGGCTCGGATCGTGCTTCACCGCGATCCGGCGGCCGAGGAACTTCGGACCTATCGTTGCTGGCAAAGCCATCTCGAACGCGCGCAATGGCTTTCGCATGAGGGCTATAGGAAGATTCTGGAACAGGCGGCAGCTAACAAGGCGTGATGAGCGGCGATTTTCAGTTTGCTTTGTATCGCAAGTTTCGGGATTTCGCGTCATCCGACCGGCGGGAAACGACCTCATCGCCGACGTTTCGAGTGGCTTTGAGACTTCCTAAAAGTGATATGCCTTCAGTTGCTGGTCCATTCTGAACAGGTCAGCTCATACGTTACCTCGCCGTGCTCCGTGCCAGGTATGGGGTCGGGAAAATCCAAGAAATCCGTCCGCGTGTGTTTCATACCAATCTTCTCCATTACCCGGCGCGACCCTTGGTTGACCGCCATTGTATTGGCCACAATTTTATCATACCCGGCAACCTCGAAGCCCCAACTGATGAGAGCCGACGCGCCTTCAGATGCCAGCCCCCGACCCCAAGCTTCCCGGCGTAGTCGATATCCAATTTCAGCTACCGCCTTCACTTTCGGCAACAAGCAGAACCAGCCGACGAACTCGTCATCCACATTGCGTCGCGCCGTCCAGACGTTCGGCTCGGTCCCTCTTGGCATGAGAAACGGCGCGGTCGCCGGATCGGCCCAATGATGATCAACCGCGCCATTGTTGAGAAAGCGCATCACTTCTGGGTCAAGCTCTAGCTGGATGAAGTCGATGCGATCTACCGGGATGCAAGGACTGAGCGTCAAACGCACCGTCTTTAGTAAGGCCATAGCAAATGCTCTCAAAAGAAATTTCGAGTTGGTCGTGCGAATTCGTGGATTGCGCAACAATGTTAGTCAGTTGAGCGTCCGATTTGTATTCTATTAGCTTTTCCAACCCATTCATACCGAAGTTATCGCGTAAATCCACTTCTCCGAAGGCCGGTTTTCTAGCCTTTTTCATGTCGCACGTCATCGTTGCAGTTGGCAGAAAATTTGCGACATACAACAAGATGGTGCTCGGAATAATCAACGTTTGTTGGGCCTGATTGGATAGTGGAGCAACAGGCGATAGCCGCCGAGCATCATCTTAATACCGTGAGCGACTAGGCGGCGGGCCTTGTTCTTGCGCGGGTCGTTCTCGAAATCCTCTTTGGTGCCGCGAAAGCAGAACAGGACTTCGGCGATGGTGCGATAGCTTTCGCCGCGCAACCGCGCGTCGAGCGCGCGCAGGGACAGAATATGCCATTGCCGGAGCTGGGCGGGAACGGTCCGGAAGTCGGGGCCGGGTGCGCGGCCATTGAGGGACCGCCAGAAACGGCGGGCGGCGTGAGCGCGAAGCTCCAGAAAATTATCCATCGGTAACGTGGCGGCGAAGGCACCCGAGTCCGACACCGCCTCGGGCAGCCAGAATTGATGTGAGACGCCATCCACCTGCCAGATGCCGTGCCAGCCATCGGCAGCACGGCGCATGTCGAGGTCGGAGAGATGGGCCAGCGTCAATATTGGTTCGGTGTCGCCACCCTTATGCTCGACCGGCGAGAGCATCACCGCTTGAGGATGAAGGCTCGGGCTCCAGATTGGTGGCGACCGGTCATGCGGCGCGTCGGGATCGCACGGGAAATCGCAAGCCCCAGCGATCCGCGAACGCTTCAAGGTCACGGCCGGATGGTCCACCGGTCAGTGCGATAGTCTGGAACTCATGACGATAATCGTCATTCCGGCGCAAATATTCCCAAGCGAAACCGGCGGCCGGAATATGCTTCGCGTGCCTGTATGCCGCCGGCGAACGCCAGTCGGTGCTTAGCATGGCGTCACCTCCAAAAGCTCGGGCGCGCAAGGCAGCGCCCAGCCCTTAGAGGTTCAAAGATCGCTAGAAATATAGAAGCCGCTTAAAGCAGATACCTTGAGCGGCTAACACGATCATTCGTAGTTATTTTCTGCTTAACAATATTTCGGATGAATCTGCGAGACGCCCGCCCGCAGAAGTGCGGGCAAGGCGTTCCGACTTTCATCTGCTGGAAAACACATGCATCTCGTCGTGTGCGGTTTCGACTGTAAAAAACTCGCCGTTCATTTCAGCGTCACGGGCCATTGCTTTCCAATCAATGTAGTAGCGCAGTGCCTCGGGGATCGTGACGCCGCTTTCAGCGGTCAAGTCCTCCATGAAGTCGGCAAGGCTAGCGAACTGGCCGTGATAGCAGTCCCGCAAGGCGGTTTCGGCTTGGTCCATGTCACCGTCGCACTGATCCAGCAGGCCAGCACCTAGCGCGCCATGCTCGGCGATGAAAGCGCCCATACGTGCCACGGTGTCGATGCCGGCATATTCTTTGATGGTCACGCCCTCGAAGCCTTCATAGTCGTGAATGGCGTATTCCTCCGCGTGCTCGATGGGGGACCGTGCGAGCATGGCCGCAATCTCGTCCCTGATTGCGTCTGCGTCCTGATCCGCGTCGATCCAAGCCCCATGCAGATAGCCGTTGTTGTAGGCGGCAAGGCAGGCGACATAGATGTGGGGATTGCTGTCGGAAAGGTTGGTCATGTCTCTGATCCTCGGGTTTGGGGTTCAGAGCAGCGAAGCGCTGCTCCTGAACCCTTGCCCGGCGGCGAGCCAAGGGTAGCAAGGCGCAGGAAAAGCCTCTGGCACCGTGGAATAAATGGAGGGGACCCGCTTGCGGGGAGAGGGCCGTTTATGCCGCGAAAGGCCGGAGAGTTTTCTTGCGCCGCGCGAGGGCAACGCCCTTAGCAACCTATGTAAGAGAACCAGCGGCAACCGTCGGCCCGGAGGCGACTGCGCGTCATGATGTATGGGTTCAATCATGTGGTTGAATGCCCCCGACATGGCTCTCAACGGTGCGGTCCGGCACCTTTCTCATTGACCCAAACCCGTGCCTATGATCTTCTTTTGTTCACATTTTCGTTCCGTCTGAAACGGGTCGATTCGCGCCAACGTAATTGGGCACGGAGGCATTAGTCCTTTATCTGCTCGAATGAACGATAAGGAACGTGATGACCAATATTGATCTCGCCACCATGCTACGGGAACCATCGTTTCCCGGCCTGTGTCCCGTTACCGATGCAGTGGATTCGATGGCAAATGCGGGCATCGAGGAACGTGGCGCGATCTTCACGCGACGCGAGGTTGTCGAATTCATTCTCGACCTTGCTGGCTATGACGCCGCCTCTCCACTGCACACGCGCCGCCTTCTCGAACCGTCCTTTGGACATGGCGATTTCTTGCTACCTGCAATTGATCGTTTGCTGGTCGCATGGAAGCGCAGCGGGGTCGGATCAGACGCTCTCCTAGACGCCATCCGGGGCGTGGAGCTTCACCGTGCGTCATTCAACCGGACCCATGCTCTCGTGGTTCAGAAGCTTCGCGTCGCTGGCATCGGGTTGCGGGATGCAGAAAGCCTTGCCGATCGGTGGTTGATGCAAGGCGATTTCTTGCTCGTCCCTCTGCCGGGCAAGTTCGATGTCGTCATCGGAAACCCGCCCTATGTGCGACAGGAGCTAATCCCGAATGCGCTCATGGTCGAATATCGCAGCCGCTACCGGACCATCTATGACCGCGCCGACATCTATATCCCGTTCATCGAACGGTCGCTGAGTCTGCTGGCAAAAAACGGGCAGCTCGGTTTTATCTGTGCGGATCGTTGGATGAAGAATCGCTACGGTGGGCCGTTGCGCGCGATGGTCGCGGATGGTTTCCACTTGAGCGTTTATGTGGACATGGTGGACACTCCGGCCTTCCATCAGGAGGTTGTTGCCTATCCGGCCATCACCATCATCGGGTGTGAGAAATCTGGCCTGACTCGCGTTGCCCTTCAGCCTGAGATTTCTGATAGCGCCCTCTCGCAGCTTGCCGCTACGCTCCGATCCCCAGAAACACCTCTTTTGGCTTCTGGTGTGAGAGAGATTCAGGCCGTCACCTCCGGCGCAGAACCGTGGATTTTGGACTCATCCGATCAACTCTCGCTTGTGCGTAGACTCGAGTCTGAATTCCCATTGATTGAGGATGCCGGATGCAAGATTGGCATCGGTGTGGCGACCGGAGCCGACAAGGCGTTCATCGGAAACTTCGACGCGCTTGATGTGGAGGAGAACCGGAAACTTCCGCTCGTGATGACCCGCGATATCATGGATGGCAGCGTCAAATGGCGCGGACTTGGCGTGGTCAATCCGTTCGGTGACGATGGCAAACTGGTGAAGCTCGACCAATTCCCGAAGTTGAAACGCTATCTTGAAGAGCGCCGTGGGCTAATCGCCGGGCGGCATGTTGCGCAGAAGGCCCCGGCCAATTGGTATCGTACCATCGACCGGATTTATCCCGAGCTGGCGGATGAGCCGAAGCTGCTGATCCCGGATATTAAGGGCGCAGCGCATATTGTTTACGAGGAAGGTCGCCTCTATCCCCATCACAACCTGTATTTCATCACGTCCGACACATGGGAGATGCACGCGCTACAAGCGGTTCTACTTTCGGGCATAGCAAGGTTGTTTGTAGCAACGTACTCGACGCGGATGCGAGGCGGCTATCTTCGCTTTCAGGCACAATATCTGCGACGCATTCGTTTGCCGGACTGGAAAGGCGTGACGCCGAAGATGCGCCAAGCTCTTAAGAAAGCCGCCGAAGCGAGTGATGTTGAGGCATGCAACAACCTGACGTTTGATCTATACGGCTTGTCAACTCAGGAGAGGGCCACGCTTGGGGGAGCGGAAAAGTAATGGGATTGGATTTAGCGGATTACGAGGCGAAAGCCCGAGATGCAGCGATGGCATTTTGGGGAAATCGCCAAAAAGCCCTTCAAGCAAAAGTTGAGGCTGGAAAGACAGACACAGGTGAACGCGGCGCTGTGACCGCTGGCAATACAATGGATGGGTTCACGGCGCTGATGATCGACCTCGTTGAGGCGAATGGTCTAGGACACGCAGAAATCTACCGGCACCGAAAAGTGCTGACTTTGCCGGGATTTTTCCGCCCGACCAAACTCTGGGATATTCTCGTCATCCTTGATGGCAGACTGATTGCTGCTGTCGAAATGAAGAGCCATGTTGGCCCGTCATTCGGAAACAACGCGAACAACCGTGCCGAAGAAGCCATCGGCACGGCGCACGATTTCTGGACGGCGTATCGTGAAGGCGCATTCGGCGCTGATGCAGCCCGACCCTTTGTCGGCTGGCTGGTGATGGTGGAAGATGCTGATAAGTCACGGCGTCCATCCAAGCGGGAAGCCTCGCTACACTTCCCGATTTTTGAGGATTTCAAGGGGGCGTCATATCTCGAGCGCTACGACATCCTTTGCAAGAAGCTCGTCCTTGAAAACCTCTATACAGCCGCCTGCGTCCTTGCCTCGCCGCGTTCCGCCGAAACAACGGGCGACTATTCAGATATGTCGGACCTAACGAGTTTGAAGTCCTTCGTTGCAGCATTCGCCGCGCACATCGCAGCCGAAGCTGCCCGGTCTCAGTAACCGGAGGGGAACATGAATCTCGACGACAAGCATGTTTATCGTGTCGGGAGCCATTCCGAATCTTGGAATGACCTCCCCGCAGGCGATGACGAACTCGACAAATTTATCGCTACGGCGCGCAAGCGGATCGAGCCGTGGCTGTCCGCCGTGTTTCAGGCTGAGCATCTTAATCTGCTTATCGGGAGCGGCTTCACAACCGCAGTAGGATATATGGCCGGGGCCGCTGCAACGGGCATGGGCAAGGTTGTGTTCGGTAGTGAATTTGACGCGGAGATCGACAATTATGCCGCGAGTGAAGCCGCGCTCATGGGGCGCGGCACGGCCAATATTGAGGATCAGTTCCGCGCGGCCCTCTCAGTCTATGAAGGACTGAGGATCATCGATGCGGCGAAAGCGTCCGCCCTCAAAGACGCAATGGATCGGCAACTCCGGGATTTCCTTGAGTCACTTCTCAAAACTGAAGCGGGGCTAATCGGTGGCGATCCGGAAAAACGGGTTGTCGCCGAAGGTGCGGTGCAATCGTTCCTCCTCAGCTTTGCCAGCCGCGCGGCTTCGCGGGAGCGGCTTCATGTCTTTACGACGAACTACGACCGTTTGATTGAGCATGGCTGCGATCTCGCCGGGCTTCGTATCATCGACCGTTTCGTTGGGGCGCTCACGCCAGTTTTCCGGTCAGCCCGTGTCGAGGTTGACGTACATTATAACCCGCCAGGTATTCGCGGAGAGCCCCGCTTCATGGAAGGCGTCATCCGACTGACGAAACTTCACGGCTCCCTCGACTGGCTGTTCAGCAAAGCAGACCGGAAGATTTCGCGGAAGGGCATACCCTTCGGTGCGCCAACCGATCACACTGACCTGCCTAAAAATCCCGTCGATACGGTAATGATCTATCCGAACCCGGCAAAGGATGTCGAAACCACCCAGTACCCCTATGCCGAGCTATTCCGCGATTTTGCCGCCGCCACGTGCAGGCCCAATGCAGTCGTCGTGACCTACGGCTATGGCTTTGGCGACGATCATATCAACCGTGTGCTGCTCGACATGCTGACGATCCCGTCAACGCATCTAGTCGTGTTTGCTTACTCAGCGGATGACCGATTGAAAGGCTTTCTCGCGCGGACTCGGGATGCACAGGTATCGCTGCTGATCGGCTCTCACTTCGGCGACCTTACTACGTTGATCGAGAATTATCTCCCGAAGCCAACGCTAGACTATATTACCGGGCGTATGACCGAACTTATGAAGCACCGTCCGCCGGAACATACGCAAGCGCCGGACCCTGCTCTCCCGGTTGCGGATGACTTCGACGAAGTATTGGGCGGTGGAACAACGGCATGACTACACCCATCGAGTCCATTGCTGGCTTGGTGATCGGCGCGGTTGAGTCCGTTTCTCCCGATGAAATCCGCATCCTGCTCGATCTGGATGCACCGCAGGCAACTGCGCTCAACACGGGGACGCCTGCCGCCTTTCCCCGACTTAACGGTTATGTCCTCGTACCCAATGAGGCAGGGGCGACAGTTGCCTATATATCATGGATCGGGATCGAACGGTCGCCCTATCCCAAGCGGTCGGGCCTGAAAGATTTCGGCCTGATCGACCTCCCGTTTCCACTGCGAAAGATGTGCGTCTCTCCTGTCGGTACGCTGACCTCTCGCCGGGATCGCGCGTCGAAACAGACAGTTTATGAACTGTCGCGCGGTGTCGCCGCGTTTCCCTCGGTGGGCGACCAAGTACTCATGCCGACGCCTGAACAGGTCGAAGCTATTGTTGGCGCGAAAGAGTCGGATCGGCGTGTCCGCATCGGAACCTCGGCCCTTGCGTCGAGCGCCGAGATTAAGGTTGATCCCGACAAGCTGTTCGGCAGGCATCTCGCCGTGCTTGGCAACACGGGTAGCGGCAAATCCTGTACGGTTGCTGGGCTGATCCGCTGGTCGCTCGACGCCGGAGCAAAAGCGATGCGTGATGCGGGCCGAAAAGGCCATCCGAACGCGCGCTTCATCGTTCTCGATCCTAATGGCGAATATGCAAAAGCCTTTACGGATCAAGGAGATCAACTCCGTCTGTTCCGCGTCCCTCCCGTTGTTGGAGTTGAAAAGGAGTTGGATGTCCCGGCATGGCTTTGGAGCGGTCATGAATGGACCGCTGTTGCTCACGCAGCGCCGGGTACGCAGCGCCCGCTTCTGCTCCGTGGTATACGCGAGCTGAAATCAAACCAGACGGAGGAGCTTCCCCGTGAGGTTCAGGTACGACGCTACGTCCATTCATACTTGATCCAAATCCGCGACATGCTCGGTCGGGGTGTCGGTGCGTTTACGGGAAACAAGAAATACGAGTGCCGCGACCTGCTTCAGAATATTTCTTCGGACTGCGAGGCATTCCAGCCATCTGTCGAAGAACCTTGGAGTAGCGTGTTGGGTGCAATCGTTCAGGAGGCTTCGGCCCTTATCGCTGCACGGCGCTCAGGTCCGCAACTTCAATATGTAACGGATTTCAGCATAGTCGACATTGAAGCCATCAGAGACAGACTGACGGCTTACATGGATAGCGTTGACGACGATGCCGTCGCTACCTCGATCAGTGAGGACGCACCCATCCCGTTTGATGTGAACCTTTTGGCAGACCATCTTGACCGCATAGCTGCTGGACAAGGTAATTTGGCCGGGTTCATCAGCACACTTGGACTTCGTATTCGTAGCATGCTCGCGGATCAGCGGCTTGGAAACGTTATTGGAAAGACACCACCAACCAGCTTCGAGGAGTGGCTTAAGAGTTACATCGGCGACGACGGCGCAAGCAATGGCCCATTAGCGATCATTGATCTTTCCTTGGTTCCATCCGAGGTTGTTCACGTTGTTGTTGCCGTGCTGGCGCGGGTAATTTTTGAATCCTTGCAACGCTATCGGCGGCTTCATGCAGAGGGGCTATCCCTACCCACGGTACTCGTTCTGGAAGAAGCCCACACTTTTATTCGGCGGGGCAAAGACGATGAAGGTCCAGCGTCCAGCCCTAGCCAACTCTGCCGAGAAACCTTCGAGCGCATTGCCCGCGAGGGACGCAAATTCGGTTTAGGTTTGGTGCTGTCTTCGCAGCGCCCATCAGAGCTGTCGCCGACCGTGCTGGCTCAGTGCAACACCTTCATTCTTCATCGTATCGTCAACGATTCCGACCAGAACCTCGTCGCACGTCTCGTGCCTGACAATGTGGGAGGGTTGTTGCGCGACCTACCCAGCCTGCCATCAAGGCAGGCGATCCTATTGGGGTGGGCGACGCCTATTCCCGTACTGGTCGAGATCGACGAACTGGTAAAGGAGCATCAGCCTCAATCTGCCGACCCTGATTTTTGGGATGTCTGGACAGGAGCTAACGAAAGGCCCATTAATTGGGGCGAAGTAGCCATGCAATGGTCGGTTTCATCTCCGTCAGCCGTTGCAAAAGCGGAAGAGGCGGACGGTGCTGGTGTCCCGGTCGTCCCTGATCCACCGGCGGGTTTGGCCGATCCGTTTGGGTTAGACGATGATATTCCATTTTAAGACGGCCGAACGCTGTACGTGCCCATCGGAACCGTTGTCGCGAGTATTGGATAGGTTGGAGCGGCCGACTTTGCGGATGGCCAACCAAGCATCGTGACGGTACAATCCTGTTTCATCGAGCACATTCACCGAGTCGATGCCAAACTTCCGGCAGTTGCCGTCTCCAGCGATAGATGGCGAAATGTCGAGCTTCATCGCCAGCCCAAAAAGCTCAATAAATTCAAGATCGAACTTTCCTGACGGTAAGCTTGACGGTATCTTCACATGCGAAAAAATATTTTCGCATTATTTTTCAATGCACTAGGTTATCTCAAAATAATCGAGTGGGAATAGGCTGGCTGCTGAGGAACATGACGATGAACAAGATGATCCTGCTCGGTGCCACGACGCTGCTCGCCGCGCTCGCCGGCTGCAAGAGTGAGACCACCACCAACGCCAGCACGATCGTGGCCAACGAAGCCGCCGATTTGACCGCACCGGCTCCGGCGGCGGCCGGCGCCAATGTCACCGCCGAGATCAACCCGGCCACGCCGGCGCTCAACCTCGCGCCCGACGAGCTGACCCTCATTCTCGATAATGGCAGCGCCCGCCATGTCACTTTCGGCATGGGCAAGGAAACCGCGACGACGATGGTCTCGTCCGCGCTCGGCAATCCGATCGAGCAGGAGGCCAATCAGGATTGCGGCGCCGGCAAGCTCGATTACGCCGCATTCCGGGAAGGGCTCTCGCTCTATTTCCAGGACGGCAAGTTCGTCGGCTGGGATCTCGACGGGCGCGAAAACGGCAAGTTCCAGACCGCCAACGGCATCGGCATCGGCATGACCCGCAAGGCGCTGGAGGCCGCCGCCGGCAAGGTAACGGTCGAGGAATCGACGATCGGACAGGAGTTCATGATCGGCGAGATGTCCGGGCTGCTCAGTTCGGCCGCGGCCGACGGCAAGGTCACCAACCTCTGGGCCGGCGCGACCTGCATCGCACGGTGATAGAGACTGCAAGTCTGGAGGATCGGGAGGCCGTGGTCGCGCTGTGGCGTGACTGCGGCCTAACCCGCCCGTGGAATGATCCGGACGCGGATTTCGCGCTGGCGCTGGCCAATGACGCCAGCGTTGTGCTTGTCGTGCGCGAGGGGGACGGTATCGCCGGCAGCGTCATGGCCGGTTTCGACGGGCACCGCGGCTGGGTCTATTATCTGGCGGTGGCACCGGGTCATCGGCGCGGCGGGCGGGGCAGGACGCTGATGGCCGCCGCCGAAGCCTGGTTGCGCGAGCGCCGCGCACCCAAGATCCAGCTTATGGTACGCGGCGGCAACGCGGAGGCGCTCTGCTTCTACGAGGCGCTTGGCCTCGAGCGGCAGGATGTCGTAACGCTGGGGCGCTTCCTGAAGGACCCCGAATGAGCGTCACCATCTACGGCATCAAGAACTGCGACACGATGAAGAAGGCCCGCGCCTGGCTGGCCGAAAACGGGATCGCCGCGAATTTCCACGACTATAAGGTCTCGGGCATCGATGCCGCGCGGCTCGCGCACTGGGTCGACAGCGCCGGCTGGGAAAGGATCCTCAATCGCGCCGGCACCACCTTCCGCAAGCTGCCCGACGACGCCAAGACCGGTCTCGATGCCGCCAGGGCGATGGCGCTGATGCTGGAACAGCCGTCGATGATCAAACGCCCGGTGGTGGAATATCCCGGCGGGCTGCTGATCGGCTTCAAGCCCGATGAATACGCCCGAACCCTTCTCTAGCGCCGGGATTTCGGATATGTTTCCGTAACAAGTCGCGAATTTCGGGGGAATGGCGATGACTGTTGCGAAGCGGCCCGGCTGGTTCATCATTCTCGTCAGCGTGCTGATCGTCTGGGGGCTCGCGGGCTGCGCGGCATTCTACGCGCATGTCGCCTATGGCCCGGCCATCGATCCGCATGCCACCGATTGGGACCGCGCCTATTTCGCCGCGCTGCCGGGCTGGTTCACCTGGGACTATGCCGCCGCGGTCGGGGCCGGGCTGCTCGGCTCGATCGCCCTGCTCGCGCGTTCGAAGGTGGCGGGCCCGCTCTACATTCTGTCGCTGGTCGCGGTGGTGATCCAGTTCGGCTATGTCTTCTTCGCGACCGACATGCTCGCGCACAAGGGCGCGGCGATGACCGTGCCGTTCCCGCTCTTCATCATCGCCATGGCGGTTCTGCAGGTCTGGCTGGCCGGCTACGCCCGCGATCGCAACTGGGTCAGCTGACGCGGCTCAGAAGCCGTTGGCGAACTTGCCGCGCACCCAGGCTTCGACATCGCCGGTAACGACCGGCGAGAAATAGTCGCCGCGCCCGCAAACGGTGTTGAGCATGGTCAGCAGCACCGATTGGGGCTTGGCGATCATGATATCCCCCGGGCCGTCTTCATGCCCCAGGAACTTGCTGCCGACATAGAAGTCGCTGTTGCGCATGCTTGAGGAATAATCGCTGCAATCGGCGTCGCGCCACAGCATGGATCGGGTGAAGTCGCGCGTCGCGGTGACCTCCTGATAGATGGTCATCTGGCGAAAGCTGACCTTGGTGCCGTCGCGCTTGATCGAATCGATATCGACGAAATAGGCCAGTTGCGGCGCGCTGTTCGAATAGGCGGCAAGGCGCCACGCTTCGGCCGATGCGGTGTGCGGAACCAGAAACGCCACAAGAGCGAGAAGCGAAGCGCGCATGAAAATCCCCCGTTGTTGCGTGAAAGCTAGCGTTTATCCCAAACCACGCAAGACGGTACCGCTCACTCCTCCCATTGGAACACCTCCTCCAGCGGCTTGCCGAACACCCGCGCGATCCGGAACGCGGCCTCCAGCGTTGGCGAATATTTGCCGGCCTCGATCGCCGCGATCGTCTGGCGGGTCATGCCGATCTTCTCGCCGAGCTCGGCCTGGGTCATCTCCCCGGCCAGGAAGCGCAGCGTCCGGACCTGATTGGCGATGTGCGATTTAGCCATGCCAGCCGCGCCGATAGCTTAGGATGACGATGCCCTGATCGACCAGCTCGGCGATCACGATCGCCAGCAGCGTGGTGTTGACGATCTTCCACGGCGTCTCGCTGAACGGCATCATCACCCCGGTCAGGATCGTGCCGCCGAGCAGCACCAGATACGCGATGCTCCGCCCGCGCCGCGCGATCGCCCGGTCGCGTTCGTCGGGCGGGGCGCGCCCTTCGGCGCCCGCCTGAACCTTGATCGCGAACCCGATGCCGCCATAGAGCAGCGCATGCATCGGCGCGGCGATGCCGAACAGCCACAGCATGTCGATCAATCGCGGTGCGGGTGGATGCGTGGCGATGGCGATGAAATACACCGAATAGACCAATGCCATCACGGCGAAATTGAGCGCGGCGAGCTTTTCGCGATAGGCCATGTCAGCCCTCCATCCGGAAGCGGATCAGCTGAGTCACCGAATTGGCGACCTCCGCGATCACCAATGCGGCGAGCAGCGTGTTGCCGGTCAGCACCGGCGCCATGCCGTGCGGGAAGGCCGGGGTCCATTCGGCGGCGATGCGCAGCAGCACCGGCCCGGTGATCATCAGCATCACCACGATCAGGCTGAGGGTGACATAGGCCGAGCGATAGCCGAGCAGGGCGATCGCCTTTTCGCGGTCGTCGGCGGGGCTCTGCGCATCGCGCCCGGACATCAGCGCCAGCACCACCGCCAGCACGATATGGACGATGACGAGCAGGACGATGGCGAGGATGAAGTCCCCCGTCTCCATCGCCTGGTCGAAACGCCCGGCGCGAACCGCGCCGGCGAAGCCCCAGAAATACCAGCCCCATATCGCCAGCGTGCTGGCCAGTGACGCCCAGAGCATCTTCTCGCGGAAAGCCAAAGCTCCCTCCCATGTTTGTGATTCGCTACATCATGTAAAAAATATCTTACATAGAGTCAAATAAGGCAAACATGATTGCCGCCGTTGCTTCCCACGCTTCCGCGCCCTCGCTAGGAAGCGCGCCATGTCCCACATGACTCTCGATACCGCGACGAGCCGCGCGAACCCGACGCCGGCGCCGATGAAGCGGCTGACCATTCCCGCGATCCGCAACCGTAAGGGCAAGGATCCGATCGTGATGCTGACCGCCTACACGACGCGGTTCGCGCAATTGCTCGATCCGCATTGCGACGTGCTGCTGGTCGGCGACAGCCTGGGGCAGGTGATCTACGGTTTGCCGTCGACGCTGCCGGTGACGCTCGAGATGATGATCGCCCATGGCGCGGCGGTGGTGCGCGGCAGCTATCATGCGGTGGTGATCGTCGACATGCCGTTCGGCAGCTATGAGGCGAGCCCCGAACAGGCCTTTGCCTCGGCGTCGCGGGTGCTCGCCGAGACCGGCGCGGCCGGGGTCAAGATGGAAGGCGGCGAGACGCTGGCGCCGACGGTCGAGTTCATCACCCGGCGCGGCATCCCGGTGATGGGGCATGTCGGCCTGACCCCGCAAGCGGTCAACGCGCTCGGCGGCTATGGCGCGCGCGGGCGCAGCAATGCCGAGCATGCCCAGATTCTCGACGATGCCCGCGCCATCGCCGAGGCCGGCGCGTTCGGTGTCGTCGCCGAGGGCGTGGTCGAGACCCTCGCCAACGAAATCACCGCCGCAGTCTCGGTTCCGGTGATCGGCATCGGCGCCTCGGCCCAGTGCGATGGCCAGGTTCTCGTCACCGAGGACATGCTCGGCATGTTCGAGCGGACGCCGCGTTTCGTGAAGAAGTTCGACGACCTGGCTGGCCGCATTTCCGCCGCGGTTGAGACCTATGCCGCCGAGGTTCGCTCGCGGGCTTTCCCGGGTGCCGAACAGGTCTATGCGCCGCGGGATTGAACGGCTAACCAGACGAACTTTCCCAAGGCACGGATCGAGGTCCGCGCGCTACGAGACCGATGGAGTAGATTTTGGCGCTTCCCCCCTCCGGCACGACAGACGATGGCTTCCTGCGCGAAGTCGATGAGGAGTATCGCCGCGACCGGCTGCTCAGCATCTGGCGCGATTATGGCCGCTGGATCATCGGCGGCGTCATCGCCGCGCTCGCCGCGCTCGCCTTGTACCTCTATCTCGGCCACCGCGCTTCCAGCGCCGCCGGCACGCAGGGCGAGCAGTTTGACGCGGCGCTGCGTCTCGCTGAGGAAAACCAGCCCGACAAGGCGATCCCCGAGTTCGACAAGATCGCCAGGCAGAGCGGCAAGGGCTATGCCGGCCTCGCGCTGATTACTGAGGGCAATCTGCTGCTCCAGAAGGGCGACACCAAGGGCGCGACCGCCAAGTTCGCCGAAGTCGCCGGCGACGCCAGCTATCCGCAGCCCTATCGCGATCTCGCCTTGCTGCGCCAGACCTCCAACGAATATGACACGCTCAAGCCCGAGCAGGTGATCGAGCGGCTCAAGGGCCTCGCCATATCCACCTCGCCCTGGTTCGGCACCGCCGGCGAGATGGTCGCCGCATCCTATCTGAAGCAGGGCAAGCGCGCCGAAGCGGGCAAGCTCTATGGCCAGATCGCCCAGGGCGGCGAGAATGTGCCGGAGAGCATTCGCCAGCGCGCGGTCACGCTGGCCGGCGTCCTCGGCGTCGACGCCATCGATCAATCCACGGGAAATACCACGCGATGAATAACAAGGTGAGGATTGCCGCGGCGCTCGGGGCGCTCGCGCTGGTCAGCGGGTGCAATGTGTTCAAGGGCGGCGGCAAGAAGACGCCCGTGCTCGGCGAGCGCGTGCCGATCCTGCTGTCGGAAAACGATATCACCGCCGATCGCTCGCTCTCGGGCGTCGATGTGCTGGTGCCGGAAGCCGTCACCAATGAAAGCTGGAATCAGCCGGGTGGCAATGCCTCCAAGTCGATGGGGCATCTGACGCTTGGGCAGAACCTCAACCGCGCCTGGTCCAGGTCGATCGCCAAGACCTCGAAGAGCGCGCGCCTTGCCGCCTCGCCGGTGGTCGCGGACGGCAAGCTGTTCGTGATCGACACCGCCGGTATCGTCCACGCACTGGCCGCCGATACCGGTGCCGAGCTGTGGGCCGCCAACACCGTCAAGGAAGACGGCAACAAGGCCGCGCGCTTCGGTGGCGGAGCCAGCGTCGATGGCGAGCATGTCTTCGCCGCCAACGGCCTTGGCGATCTTGTCGCGCTCAACGTCGCCGATGGCACCGAAGTCTGGCGGAAGCGTCCGGGCGGCCCGCTTCGCGGCGCACCGACCGTGGCCAATGGCAATGTCTATGTGATCACGCAGGACAACCAGCTTTTCGCCTTGTCCCAGAGCGCGGGCGAGGTCGTCTGGACCGCCTCGGCCAGCCTCGAGTCCCAGGGCGTGTTCGGCGTCGCCGCCCCGGCTTCGGCCAACGGCACTGTGGTTGCCGGCTTCTCGTCGGGCGAGCTCAATTCCTATCGCTACGAAAACGGCCGCTCGCTCTGGGCGGAAGTCCTTTCGCGCAGCTCGATCTCGACCTCGGTGTCGTCGCTATCCGATATCGATGCCGAGCCGGTGATCGATCAGGGCCGGGTTTACGCCGTTGGCCAGGGCGGGCGCATGGTCGCGATCGATCTCTCCAGCGGGCAGCGCATGTGGGAACAGAATATCGCCGGCCTGTCGACGCCATGGGCGGCGGGCGAATGGCTGTTCGTCGTCACCGACGATTCCCGCCTGCTGGCGATTGCGCGTGGCAGCGGCAAGATCCGCTGGATGGCGCAGCTCACCCATTATCGCAATGAGAAGAAGCTCAAGGGCGAGTATAGCTGGGTCGGCCCGGTGCTGGCCGGCGGACGCCTGCTCCTCGCCAATTCGCAAGGCCAGTTGGTTTCGGTCAATCCGGCCGATGGCAGCGTGATCTCGACGCTGGACGTGAAGGCGCCGGTGTCGCTTCAGCCGATCGTTGCCAACAACATGCTCTATATCCTCGACGACAAGGGTAATCTGAGCGCGTATAGGTAACGCGCGGATTTGTTTATATCGCCCTCACGGCGCAAGGCCGGGGCGGCGAAGAGTTTGGAACGGGCGGGGCGCGATGCTCCGCCCGTTTCTTTTATTCCCATGAATTGAGTCTATAGCCGTCCCATGCCCCAGCCCGTCGTCGCCATTATCGGCCGTCCCAATGTCGGCAAATCGACGCTGTTCAACCGGCTGGTCGGCAAGCGCCTGGCGCTGGTCGACGATCAGCCGGGTGTGACGCGCGACCGCCGCGAAGGCGATGCGTCACTGCTGGGGCTCGATTTTCGCATCATCGATACCGCCGGCTATGAAGACGACGATGTCGCCACCCTGCCGGGCCGGATGCGTGCGCAGACCGAAGCGGCGGTGCGCGATTCGGACGTGTCGCTGTTCCTGATCGACGCCCGGGTCGGCGTGACGCCGCTCGACGAGGAAATCGCCCGCTGGCTGCGCGGGACCAATCGCCCGGTGGTGTTGATGGCCAACAAGGCGGAAGGAAAGGCGGGCGAGGCGGGCATCTTCGAAGCCATGGCGCTGGGGCTCGGCGACCCGATCGCCTTCTCGGCCGAGCATGGCGAAGGCGTCGCCGATCTGTTCGAGGCGCTGCGGCCGCATATCGAGCGTGAAGACGACGAGCCGGAGGACGACGCCGATGAGGCCGATGCCATCCTCAAGATCGCCATTGTCGGCCGCCCCAATGCGGGCAAATCGACGCTGGTCAATCGCCTGCTCGGCGAGGACCGGCTGATCACCGGCCCTGAGGCGGGGATCACCCGCGATTCGATCTCGGTCGATTGGGAATGGACCGATTTCGAGGATCAGCCGCGCAAGGTCCGCCTGATCGACACCGCCGGCCTTCGCAAAAAGGCTCGCGTCGAGGAGAAGCTCGAAAAGCTCTCGGTGATGGATACGCTGCGCTCGATCGACTTCGCCGAAGTCGTCGTGCTGCTGCTCGACGCCACCCGCGGGCTCGAAGTGCAGGATCTCAAGATCGCCGATCGCGTCCTTCAGGAGGGCCGCGCGCTGATCATCGCGCTCAACAAATGGGACGTCGCCGAAAACGCTTCCAGCCTGTTCAACGGCGTCAAAGGCGCGCTCGAAGAGGGGCTGTCACAGGCCAAGGGCATTCCGGTGCTCACCGTCTCGGCGGTGACCGGCAAGGGCCTCGACATGCTGATGAAGGTCGCGTTCGAAACGCGCGAAGCCTGGTCGCGCCGCGTCTCGACCGGCCAGCTCAACCGCTGGTTCGAGCGCGCCATCGAAGCGAATCCGCCGCCGGCGCCCGGCGGCAAGCGGATCAAGCCGCGCTACGTCACCCAGAACAAGACCCGCCCGCCCAGCTTCGTTTTGTTCGGTACCCGCGTCGATCTGCTGCCGACCAGCTATCAGCGTTACCTGATCAACGGGCTGCGCAAGGAATTCGATTTCGGCGCGGTGCCGGTGCGCCTGAGTCTCCGCGCGCCCAAGAACCCGTTCGATCACAGTAAGGATTAGCGTTCCGCTGCAGGATCTTAATCCTTGCCTACGCGCAAATACCCATATCGGTAAAATCAACCTGCTGTTTACTTCCACCTCATAATAATGACGCCGTACCTCCTGGAGTGCGGAGTTGGGGTAGATGCGATGATCGGCGGCGATCCTCTGGTGAACTGGGCCAGCTTTGGCCAGGCGCGTAGCGAGTTGGGCGCGAATTTCGTGCGTATTCTCGGCTATTTTCGCGAGGACGGCGTCAAGTCGGTCTCGCAGATCGAGGACGCGATGCGCGGCCAAAGCGCCGCCGCGATGGTGATTCCCGCGCACACGCTGAAGGGTGAGGCACGTCAGTTCGGCGCCGATGTGCTTGCGGACATGGCTGAGGAAATCGAGACGATCGCGCGCCTGTGTGTCGAACGCCACGATACGCCGACCAATGCGCTCGAGCAGGTCGTCAAGCTGCGTCCGCTGTTCGAATCGACGCTGGAGATGCTCGAACGCGAAGCCAATCCGCTGGTCGCGCGCCGCCCCGCCTTCGGCCGCCGCAGCCTCGCCGACTGACGCACTACCAGCCCGCCGCTAGCGCGCGCCGCGGCCCTTTCCCCGCACCGCGGCATTGGCGAGCAGTTCCGCCGCCGTCGCCTTGCGCGCCGGGGACGGCACGCCATCCGATCCCCGGACGAGGCGCCCGCGCAGATCGGGCAGCGCGAAATGCGTGTCGGTCACGCCAAACCTGTCGCCGAGCGTGGCGTGAAGCGCTTCATAGGTCCGGCTTTGCATCTGTCCTTCGGCGCGTTGCCAGTCGCGCGGTACTTCTTCGGATGCGGTCGCGACGATCTGGCCGATGAACGGCATGTGGTGCGCGATATCGCGGCCGCGTTCGAAATCGGGGAAGCTGCCGCCCGTGGCGATCAGATGATGCAGCGCCAGCGCCGCCGGGCGGTCCGCGCCGGCGGCGATCGTCTCGCCCGGCGTCAGTGGGACCGCGCCATCGCGGGCACCCGCTCCGGCAACCGCCTTGCCGCGCAGATCAGGCAACGCGAAGGTGGTTGCGCCGTCGCCGCCGAAACGCGCGCCGATCGCCGCGAACAATCGCGGCTCCGCAGCCACGTCAAGCATACGGCCATCGGCGATCAGCCAGCCCGGCGGGGCGAAATCGCCCGCGAACGGGATCAGCAGGCCCGGCTGGTCAAATCCCCATTGATCCGCGGGCAGCCGCGCGATCAGCCAGGTTACCGCGAGCGCGCCCGGTGGCGTGCCGACCGCACCGGCGCCGGTCGCGAAGCACCCGCGCAGGTCGGGGATGTTGATGTGATGGACGTCGCGCGCACCATAGCGCCCACCGATCGTGAGCTGGAGCGAGGCCCCGCGCCGATCGCGAATCTCGAATTCCTCGCCATCGGCGAGCGACCCCAGCACCCGGCGCACATCGCCCGCGAAGCTGTGGATCATCCCCAGCGTCGCGTCGGCGGTCTCGGCGGGCCGGAAGCTCTCGCTCCGGCTCGGGAACGCGCCGGCGTCGGCCATCATGTAGTGCAGGTCGAGCACCGGCAGCGCCGGATCGGTGCCCTTGTCGATATCAGGCATCATCCATCTCCAGCGCAATTTCCGCAGGAGACGAGGCTAATGTGCTGGCAAGGGGCTTACAATCGCGGGACGGACCGAAACGGCCGGAGCCCTATTCCCCGTCGGCTTCCGGCTTGGAATTGAGCTGGATGTAATTTTCCAGTCCCATCCGCTGGATCATCTCGAACTGGCGCTCGAGCGTGTCGACATGCTCTTCCTCGCTGTCGAGGATGCGGCGGAACAGGTCGCGGCTGACATAGTCGCGCACCTTCTCGCTATGCTCGATCGCATCCTTGAGCACCGCGATCGCCTCGATCTCCAGCGCCAGATCCGAACGCAGCGCTTCCTCGACCGTCTCGCCGATGCGCAGCCGCCCGAGCAGCTGGAAATTGGGCAGGCCGTCGAGGAACAGGATGCGCTCCGAGACCATGTCGGCGTGCTTCATCTCGTCGATCGACTCGTGGCGCTCGAACTCGGCGAGGCGCTTGACGCCCCAATGGTCGAACATGCGGTAATGCAGCCAATACTGGTTGATCGCCGTCAGTTCGTTCTTGAGCACCTCGTTGAGGTATTCGATAACCTTCGCGTCGCCCTTCATGTGCCCGTCCAATCGCTGAAATCCGGGCACGACAATACGCCCGCTTGGCAGCGTTGGACAGCTAAAAAATGGCGGATTTCTGCGGTTTTTCGCTGTTGCGACTGTTACGCAGCAGCACGCTCTTCAGCGATAATGGCTCGCGCGAACGGCACGCACTGGCCGCATTTTGGCTGCATGCCCAGCGCCCGATAGGCCTGGCAGGCGCTGACCGCGCCTTCGCGCGCCGCGGAGCGGACTTCGCGCTCCCGAATTGCATTGCAAACGCAGACGACCATGGAACCCTCACACTCGATATCCCGCATCTAGGGCTATTGAGAGTGATTCGCAAGGGTATTGCGACGCGTTCGCAAGTTCAGTCTTTGGCGGCTCCGAACATCGTCTGCGGCCTTCCGCGCGCGAGACTGCGCCATAGCCACTCGAATGGCCCGAATCGGAAATGGTCGAGCCAGGGCTTCGACCACAGCAGGATCAGCGCCCATATCGCCAGCACGACGAGATAGAGCTCGGCGCGGCCGAGATGGCCGAACCAGCCCAGTCCATAGCCGTAGAACAAGGTGGTGCAGATCAGGCTGGTGCCGAGATAGTTGCTGAACGCCATCCGTCCCGCCGCGGCGAGGCGCCCGGTCAGCCACCCGCCGGGCCGGGCGAGGAGGATGATCAGGCACATCCAGCCGAACACCATCACCGGCCGCACCGCGATGCTCAGCGCGAAGACCAGCGCGACCGCGAACAGGCTGAAATCGGCGTTGATCAGATACACCGCCAGCGCGGTATAGGCGGGGATCGAAATGGCGAAGGCGATCCACGCCCAGCGCCGGTAGCGCGCCGGCTCCCATTCGCCGCGCAACAGCCCCGATCGCAGCGACACCATGCCGAGCAGCATATAGGCCAGCGTCTCCCAGCTGAACAGGAAGGTCATCATGAAGGGTCCGCCCGGATACTCCTCGATCCGCGCCGCGAACACGCTGGCATAATCGCCGCGATAGGCGGTCAGCGCGTGCTGGATCACCGAAGGATCCGGTATCCCGAAGCCGTTGGTCAAATCCCGCAGCATCGCGGCATTGCCGGGCGCGGCCGGGTTGAGCTGCGCGAAATGCACCGTCACCGGCAGCATCATCACGAACAGCGACAGCGCGATCAGCAGCAGCACCAGCGCCAGCCCGACCTGCCGCGCCGGCGGCATCCGGTAGCAGAGATAGGCGACCATCCCGATCAGCGCATAGCCGTTGAGGATGTCGCCGAACCATAGCAGGTAGAAATGCGCCAGCCCGAATAGCAGCAGCCAGATCATCCGCGAGAAATGGACTCTGGCCGGGCTCTCGCCCTTGGCCTCGGCCCGCTCGATCACCAGCAACATCGAAGCGCCGAACAGGAACGAGAACAGCCCCCGCATCTTTCCGTCGAACAGGACGAAGTTGAACAGATAGACCGCGAGATCGAGCCCGTCCGCGCCGCCATAGGCGCGCGGATTGAAATAGGCGGTCTCGGGCATGCCGAAGCCGACGATGTTGAGCAGCAATATGCCCATCACCGCGACGCCGCGGACGACATCCAGTGACTGGAGGCGAGCGGCGCTCATCCGCGCCGCGCCGTCAGCGCGATCGGCCAGCCGACCAGCACGATGTGGCAGAACAGCTGCTTGGCGATGGCGATGGGATCATGCGGGATCGGCGCCCCGAAGCGGGTCGGCAGCACCAGGAAATACATCACCAGCCAGATGCCAATGCCATATAGCGCGCCCCAGATCAGCGGCTGGCGCTTGAGCGCCGCGAGCCGGTCGGCGGCGAGCACGAACACGGTGGCCATGATCGCCATCAGCATGAAATGCGTCGCCAGACCGATCGCGGCCCCCGCCATCCCCATTTCCCTGGCGGCGGGGAATGGGCCTGATCCCACGCTGCGCAGCATGCCGCGCACGGTGCCGCCGGCGGATATCGAGAGTATCATCGCGGCCAGAATATCGAGTGTGCCCGCGATCCCGGTGGCGATCAGGATGCGCTTTGTCGCGGCCATATGGTCCCCCTCCCAATTATCCCGCCTGTCTACCGGTTTTCGCGGCGCGTCACCAGCTTGCGTCCCGCGACCGCGCAGAGCTTGATACCGATCGACGGCCTTTGCCTGACGGCATTTGCACGTGCGAGCTAGCCTCGCTTCTTGATATGCGCCATCATGCCTGCACGGAGTTGAACATGGGGAGAATCGCATGATCCTGAGCAGCCTGATCGCCCTTGCCTTGGCGCCCGCCCAGGCGACCTGCGTCCGCTCGCCGCAGGACGGCCATACCGGCGCGGCGCGGCTGTCCTGGTACATCAACGACGAGGCGGTCACGGTCGATCGCAAGAAGTTCGTGAAATACGGCTTGCCCCGCGTCCTGGAGCCGGGCGATGTCGATCTGCACGCGCCCTACGGGAACGGGTATTTCTACCGCGAGAAGGGCACGCACATGCCCGACCTGCTGTATCTGCTGATCGACCTGAAAGACTGCGAATTCCAGCCCTATCAGGTCGCGCAATGATCCTCATCGGGGCAGTGATCCTGCCCGCGGCGCTGCTGTCCGCTTCGCCGCAGGCGCAGCCATGCGGCTATGATCGCGCGCAGCACAAGATCACGGGGGGCCAGGCGACGCCGGACGCGCAGATGTCCGCCAAGCCCGCCTGGTTCGCCAGCGGCGAGGTGCGGCTGGGCGGCGTCACCTATACGAAGTTCGGCGCCCCCATGCAGATGTCTCCGTTCGAGACCGATGCCTTCCAGGCCGTCGATGAGAAGGGCGGCGTGCCGGTCTTCATGATGGTCGTCGACGGCGAACGCGACGACTCGGTCGTCTATGCGATGGTCAGTTCGGCGGAGTGCAGCTTCCAGCGCTTCGGCAAGCCCTGATCAGGCGAGCGCGGCGTCTTCCTCCATCAGCGCGGGGAAGAAGCCTTCGTGCGCCGCGCGGAGTTCGTCGAGGCTGACGCAGTGATCGCCTTGCTCGAGCTCGAAGATCAGCCGGTCCTTGATCGTGCGGCCGATCGGATCGGCGGCGAGGCCGGCCTTGTCGGCGGCGACGAGGAAGTCGGCCAGCGCCTCGTCCTTGACCGTGACGACGTACAGCCCCTGATCCTCGCCGAAGAACGATCCCGCCACGCCGAACGGCTGCGGTGCATCGATGATCGCGCCGATCCCCGACGCCAGCGCCATCTCGGCGATCGCGACCGCGAGACCGCCGTCGGACACGTCATGACAGGCGGTGATCGCGCCGGTGCAGATGCCCGAGCGCACGAACGCGCCGGTGCGGCGCTCGGCCATCAGATCGACCGGCGGGGGAGGGCCTTCCTCGCGGCCATGGATTTCGCGCAGCCAGATCGACTGACCGAGATGGCCGGAGCGCTCGCCCAGCGCGATGATGATGTCGCCGGTGCCCTTGAAGGCGATGGTGCAGCTCTTCGACCAGTCCTTGAGCAGCCCGACCCCGCCGATCGCGGGAGTGGGAAGGATCGCCGATCCGCCGCCGGTCGCCTTGCTTTCATTGTAGAGCGAGACGTTGCCCGAGACGATCGGGAAGTCGAGCGCGCGGCACGCCGCCGACATGCCTTCGAGGCAGCCGACGATCTGGCCCATAATTTCGGGGCGCTGCGGGTTGGCGAAGTTGAGGCAGTTGGTCACCGCCAGCGGTGTCGCGCCGACCGCGCACAGGTTGCGCCAGGCTTCGACGATCGCCTGCTTGCCGCCTTCGACCGGGTCGGCGAAGCAATAGCGCGGGGTGCAGTCGGTGGTGATCGCCAAGCCCTTCTGGGTGCCATGGACGCGGACCACCGCGGCGTCGCCACCGGGGCGCTGGACGGTATCGCCGCCGACCTGGCAATCATATTGCTCCCAGATCCAGCGGCGCGAGGCGATGTCGGGCGAGCCCATCAGCTTGAGCAGGTCCGCCGCCACGTCCGTGCTTTCGGGCACATCGGTCAACTCGGCCGGCCTGGGCGTCGGCACGTGCGGGCGGTCGTAGAGCGGCGCTTCGTCCGCCAGCGGCGCCAGCGGAATATCGGCGACGGTTTCGCCCTTCCACTTGAGCACCATATGCCCGGTGTCGGTAACCGTGCCGATCACCGCGAAGTCGAGCTCCCACTTCTTGAAGATCGCCTCGGCAAACGCCTCGCGGCCGGGCTTGAGGACCATGAGCATCCGCTCCTGGCTCTCGCTCAGCATCATCTCGTACGGCGTCATGCCGGTCTCGCGCTGAGGAACATCGTCCATGATCAGCTCGATGCCGACGCCGCCCTTGCTTGCCATCTCGACCGAGGATGAGGTCAGCCCCGCCGCGCCCATGTCCTGGATCGCGACGATCGCGTCGCTGGCCATCAGCTCCAGGCATGCTTCGATCAGCAATTTCTCGGTGAACGGATCGCCGACCTGCACCGTAGGCCGCTTCTCTTCCGAATCCTCGCCGAAATCCGCCGACGCCATCGTGGCGCCATGGATGCCGTCGCGCCCGGTCTTGGAGCCGACATAGACGATCGGATTGCCCACGCCCGAGGCCGCCGAATAGAAGATCTTGTCCTGATCGGCGACGCCCACGGTCATCGCGTTGACCAGGATGTTGCCGTCATAGGCGGGGTGGAAATTGACCTCGCCCCCCACGGTCGGCACGCCGACGCAATTGCCGTATCCGCCAATGCCGTGGACGACGCCCGCGATCAGGTGGCGCATCTTGGGATGATCGGGCCGCCCGAAACGCAGAGCGTTGAGGTTGGCGACGGGCCGCGCGCCCATCGTGAACACATCGCGGAGAATGCCGCCCACGCCCGTCGCCGCGCCCTGATAGGGCTCGATATACGAAGGGTGATTGTGGCTCTCCATCTTGAAGATCGCCGCCTGCCCGTCGCCGATGTCGATCACCCCGGCGTTCTCGCCTGGCCCGCAGATCACATGGGGGGCCTCGGTCGGCAGCTTTTTCAAATGGATACGCGAGCTTTTATAGCTGCAATGCTCGGACCACATCACGCTGAAGATGCCCAGCTCGGTCAGGTTCGGCGCACGCCCCATCGCGTGTAGGACGCGTTCATATTCCTGCGGGGACAGGCCGTGCTCGGCGACGATCTCGGGGGTGATTCCGCTCATGAGCGCAGCCCATAGCGGGGGCAACGCGGCGCGTCATCACCCGAGCGTGACTTGATGCGGCGAGCCCCGATTTTCCGCGTTGCCGCAGCTACCGGCTGGCTTATTCGAGATTGATGTTGAGCTCGCCCGAATACCAGCGCGCCTGGTTGTCGTTGACCGGAGCGAACTCGCCGTTGCGCGAGCGCATGAACACCGTGTAGCCGACCAGCTGCTCGATCTGGCGGCAGCCGATATCGGATACGAGGATGCGCGAGAAGCTGCCATCCGCCTCGATCTTCACGGCATAGGGCACGGTGATATCGAAGTGCCTGGCCTGCTGGCCGGGAAACCTGCATTTGCGCGTGCTCAACGTATCTTCGACAAGCAGCGACAGCGCGGCATAATCGGTATGATCCACCCGGGACGCGAGCCGCGGGAATTTGCCCCATGGTGCCTTGCCCACATCGATGGTGATCTTGTCGCTATTGTCCTGCGCCATCGCGGGGGTCGCCAGGACCGCTAGAGCGGCCGCCAACACGATCTTCATATACCTCTCCCAACCGGCGGACTTTGATACCCAAGCCTAGCAAAGTTTCGTATCGCGGCAAGCACATGGCGCGCTGCCGGCGAGTATCGCGCCTGTCCTGTGCTGCGCGATACGCGTTTTCCACTGCCTTCTGGCATGATATCGTCCGCTAAGGAGGCATGGATGGGCATATTCGAACGTCTTTTCAGATCGAAATTCATGCCGGCCGATGGCGGCTATCTCTACCGTGTTCAGGAGGTGGACTATTGGTTTGATGCCGAACGCATCGAGCAATTCGTCGCCAAATGGCGCCAGCATTGGAACCCCATCGCGCTGGCAATGTATCTCCTGCTTGGTGTGGCGCTTCCCGCCTATCTCTACTTCCAGGAATATTGGGGAATGGCGTTCGTTATCGGCACGATCGCTGGAATCGTGATGGCGGTAAACCTCATCCACCCGCTCCGTGAGCCGGTGGAGGCGACACGGGACATGTTCGGATACGAGAAGCAACGGCCGTTCGTCGCGACCACCGGCGCGGATGTGATCATCGCCTTTGCTGGCTTCCTGGTGATCGTCGTAGGGGCATGGTTTCTTCAAAGGCCAGGCACACCCTGGTTCGATTCATCGAACATGTTGGTGATTTTTTGGGTGATTAATCTGGGATGCGCCTCGGGTCTGGAGTTTGTGCTTTGGTGGCGCGAGCGCCGCGGCACGGTATGGCCGCTCGCGGCCGGCGAGAAGTACCGTGTCCAACTGCGCGGATTCTATGTGGTCCTGCCGGTCCTCGCCATCATGGTCTGGCTGTCACCGGCCAGCGGTTGGCTGGATCGCGCCTTTCCATTGATGATGCTGGGCATCCTGATCGCGATCGACGTCTGGGGCTGGCTGAAGAAGCGGATCGAGAAACAAGCGGCGCCCTGATCCGCGCCAGCCTAGAGTATCTCCCGCACGCTCTCCGGTGGCCGCCCCATCCGCACGCCCTTTTCGGTCTCGACCAGCGGCCGCTCGATCAGGATCGGATCGGCGGCCATCGCCGCCAGGATCGCCGCGTCATCGGCGCCGGTCAGGCCCTTCGCGCCCGGTTCGCTTTTGCGCAGCACCTGCGCGGGCGAAAGCCCGCCCCGCGCGAACACGCGCGCCAGCTCGTCCGCGTCCGGCGGTGTCCTGAGATATTCGACGATCTCCACCTCGGCCCCGGCATCCTGCAGGATCGCCAGCGTCTCGCGCGATTTGGAGCAGCGCGGATTGTGCCAGATCCGGGCTTTCACGCCTCTGCCGCGTCCTGGCGCGCCAGCCACTCTTCCAGCCACTTGATCGTATAGTCGCCGCTCTGGAATTCGGGATCCTCGATCAGCGCCTGATGCAGTGGGATCGTCGTCTTCATTCCGTCGATCACGAATTCCTCCAGCGCGCGCCGCAGGCGCCGGATCGCGCCCTGGCGGGTCGTGCCATAGACGATCAGCTTGGCGATCATGCTGTCGTAATAGGGTGGCACCTTGTAGCCGGCATAGAGCCCGCTATCGACGCGGACGTTCATCCCGCCCGGCGCGTGATAGCCCTTCACCAGCCCCGGCGACGGCGCGAAGGTGCGCGGGTCTTCGGCGTTGATGCGGCATTCGATGGCATGGCCGCGGAAATGCACGTCTTCCTGCCGCAGCGTCAGGCCATGCCCCTCCGCGACGCGGATCTGCTCGCGGACGAGGTCGAGCCCAGTGATCGCCTCGGTCACCGGATGCTCGACCTGCAGGCGGGTGTTCATCTCGATGAAGTAGAATTCGCCGTCTTCCCACAGGAACTCGATCGTGCCCGCGCCGCGATAGCCCATATCGGCCATCGCCCTGGCGCAGATCCCGCCGATGCGGTCGCGCTCTTCGGGCTTGAGGACCGGGGAGGGGGCCTCTTCCAGCACCTTCTGGTGGCGGCGCTGGAGCGAGCAGTCGCGCTCGCCGAGATGGATGGCATTGCCCGCGCCATCGCCGAACACCTGGATTTCGATATGGCGCGGATTGCCGAGATATTTTTCGAGATAGACGGTGGCGTCGCCGAACGCCGCCTTGGCCTCGCTGCCCGCCTGCAGCATCTGCGCTTCGAGCTCGGCGGGGTTGGTCACGACCTTCATGCCGCGTCCGCCGCCGCCCGATGCGGCCTTGATGATCACCGGATAGCCGGCCTCCTCGGCGATCGCCTTGGCCTCTTCCACATCGCTGATCGCGCCGTCCGAGCCGGGGACCAGCGGCAGCCCCAGCGCGCCGGCGGTCCGCTTGGCCTGGATCTTGTCGCCCATGGTAACGATATGCTCGGGCTTGGGCCCGACGAAGATGATCCCGTGCGCCTCGACGATCTCGGCGAACTTGGCGTTCTCCGAGAGGAAGCCATAGCCCGGATGGATCGCGTCGGCGCCGCTGATCTCGGCGGCGGCGATGATCCGGGGAATGTTGAGATAGCTCTCGGCGGCCGCCGGCGGCCCGATGCAGATCGCCTCGTCGGCCAGCCGCACATGCATCGCGTCGCTGTCGGCGGTCGAATGCACCGCGACGGTCCTGATGCCCATCTCATGACAGGCGCGGTGGATGCGCAGCGCGATCTCGCCGCGATTGGCGATCAGGAGCTTCTTGATCTCCGGCATGCTACTCGACGACCACCAGCGGCTGGTCGAACTCGACCGGCTGGCCGTTCTCGACGAGCACCGCCTGCACCGTCCCACCGCTGGTGGCGTGGATCGGGTTCATCACCTTCATCGCCTCGATGATCAGCAGCGTGTCGCCCGCGGCGACCTTGTCGCCGACCTGGACGAAGTTCTTGGCTTCGGGATTGGGCGCCAGATACACGGTACCGACCATCGGCGACTTGACCGCGTTGAAGGAGGCCGGCGCGGCCTCGCTGGCGGGTGCGGTGGCGGCGGCCGCCGGAGCGGCCGCTGCGGCAGGCGCGGGCGCATAGGCCGGCGCCTGCATCATCGCCGGCGCGGCCTGCACGGTGCGTGCGACGCGCACCTTGCGATCGCCGTCCTCGACTTCGATTTCGGTGAGGTTGGTATCGTCCAGCACGGCGGCGAGCTGGCGCACGAGATCGATGTCTACGTGCATCGCCCCCGCCTTGTCGTTCTTTTCGGCCATTTGACTCTTCTTCCGATGAAAGCGCGCGCTCTGTCAGAGTCGCGCGGCGGCTTCAAGCGCAAGCATGTACGAAAGCGCGCCGAACCCTGAGATGGTTCCGCGCGCGGCACGACCAACAAAGCTCTCGTGGCGGAATTCCTCGCGCGTGAGCGGGTTGGAAAGATGGACCTCGATCACTGGCGTCCGAATCGACTTCATCGCGTCGTACAGCGCCAGGCTGGTATGGGTGAAAGCGCCGGCATTGAGCAGCACCGCCCTGGCGCCGCGCGCCTGCGCTTCGTGCAGCCAATCGACCAGATGCCCCTCGTGATTCGATTGGCGCATGTCGATGGTCAGATCGAGTTCGCGGGCGCGGTCTTCCAATTGCCCGGCGATGTCGTCCAGCGTGTCCGAACCATAGATTTCGGGCTCGCGCGTGCCCAGCAGATTGAGGTTGGGGCCGTTGAGGACGAAGATCGTATCGGTCACTGCGAATCTTTCGATCGGCGGGAAAACATGTGGCGGGCGTCCGTGCGCAATTGCCTACGCGCTGGTCTGGGATCCATCAACCGGGTGCGCCGAAGCCAGCCGCCTAGCAGCGCCGGCCCCACGATACATGCCGCGAACAACGCCACAAGGGCGGCAGTGGCAATCATGTTTTCCAGGCACAGCTCCTTTCGGGTGGCGCTATCGATTACGTCCCTATATCGCGATTTGCCATGAATACCATGCACACCGACGGCACCGTCTCGATCCGCGTCAATGGCGAGCACAAGCGCGTCGCCGCCGGGCTGACCATTGCGGGTCTTGCCGAGGAGCTGGGACTTGTTCCCGCCAAGCTCGCGGTGGAGCGCAATCTCGAAGTCGTGCCGCGCTCGACGCTCGATCGGGTGCTGGTCGAGGATGGCGACGAACTGGAGATCGTCCACTTCGTCGGCGGCGGCTGACGCACTTGGGCTCCTGCGAAAGCAGGAGCCCAGGATTATTTCGCGGGCCGCCGATTGCCTGGCCCTGGATTCCTGCTTCCGCGGGAACACGAGAAGAATGGACGCACCAATGAATATCGCTGCCCCCGTGACGATCGACGACACCTGGACCGTCGCCGGCAAGACCTTCCGCTCGCGGCTGATCGTCGGCACCGGCAAATACAAGGATTTCGAGCAGAACGCCGCCGCCGTCGCCGCATCGGGCGCCGAGATCGTCACCGTCGCCGTCCGCCGCGTCAATGTCAGCGATCCCAAGGCGCCGATGCTGACCGACTATATCGATCCGAAGAAGATCACCTATCTCCCCAACACCGCCGGCTGTTTCGATGCCGAAAGCGCGATCCGTACGCTGCGCCTCGCCCGCGAGGCCGGCGGCTGGGATCTGGTCAAGCTCGAAGTGCTGGGCGAGGCCCGCACCCTCTATCCCGACATGGTCGAGACCCTGCGCGCGACCGAAATCCTCGCCAAGGAAGGCTTCAAGCCGATGGTCTATTGCGTCGACGATCCCATCGCCGCCAGGCGGCTGGAGGATGCCGGGGCCGTCGCGATCATGCCGCTCGGCGCCCCGATCGGCTCCGGCCTCGGTATCCAGAACCGCGTCACGATCCGGCTCATCGTGGAGGGCGCCAAGGTCCCCGTGCTGGTCGATGCCGGCGTCGGCAGCGCCAGCGATGCGGCGGTGGCGATGGAGCTGGGCTGTGACGGCGTGCTGATGAACACTGCCATCGCCGAGGCGAAGGATCCGGTGATGATGGCGGCGGCGATGAAGGCGGCGGTGGAAGCGGGGCGCCTCAGCTACCGTGCCGGGCGGATGGGCAAGCGGATGTACGCCGATCCGAGCAGCCCGCTGGCGGGGCTGATCTAGCGAAGCGAACGCCGGTACACCTGCTGCCTCGTAGCACCTTGCGGACCGCGATCCGTTATCAGAGGCGCCGGCCCAGCTAGCGGCGCGCTCGTTGCGCTCGGCAGGCGCAATCGCTTCTTGATAATGATTCGCAAGAGCGTATAGCGATGCTGCAATGCAGCGTTCGACGATCCGCGCTTGGTACCTCGTCCACAAATGGACGAGTCTCGTCTGCACGATATTCCTGTTGATGCTGTGCGTTACCGGCCTGCCGCTGATCTTCCATGACGAGATCGATGCGCTGACCGGTGATGCTCCGGCTTACGCCGCGGATGCGCCTGCCTCGTCCCAGGGCGGGCTCCCGCTCGATACCATGCTGGCCAAGGCGCTCGCCGCGCGGCCGGGCGAGGTGCCACTGTTCATGGCGTTCGACAACGCGTCGCCGGTGCTGACGGTCACCACCGGCCCGGCGCCCGACGCCCCGGCTAGCGCGATGACGCTGCAGCTGTTCGATCGCTCGACCGGCACGACCACCGGCGCCGTCGATGAAAGCGGGGTGATGCATTTCATCCTCCAGCTGCATACCGATATGTTCCTGGGCCTGGGGGGAATGCTGTTCCTCGGTGCGATGGGTGTGCTGTTCGTCGTCGCGCTGGTATCCGGTACGGTTCTCTACGCCCCGTTCATGCGCAAGCTCGATTTCGGCACGCTACGTACCGGCCGCAGCAAGCGGGTGAAGTGGCTCGACTACCACAACCTGCTCGGCATCGTCGCGCTGATGTGGATGACCGTCGTCGGCGTGACCGGCGTGATCAATGCGCTTGCGACGCCGATCATCGGCATATGGCGAATGAGCGAGCTTGCCGACATGACCAGGAGCCATGCGGATCGCGAGCCGCTGCCGCCGTCCCGCTACGGCTCGCTCGACAAGGCGATGGCCGAGGCGCGCAAGGCGCTCCCCAATGCCAATCCGCAGTTCATCGCCTTCCCCGGCGGTTCCTATAGTAGCAAGCATCATTATGCGGTGTTCTTCCAGGGAAACAGCCCGATCACTGAGCGGCTGCTGACCCCCGCCTTGATCGATGCCGAGACCGGAACGCTCACCGATGTGCGGCCGATGCCCTGGTACACCCAGGCGCTCTCGCTTTCGCAGCCGCTGCATTTTGGCGACTATGGTGGGCTGGTGCTCAAGATCCTGTGGGCGATCCTCGACATCTTCACCCTCTATGTGCTCGGCACCGGCCTGTATCTGTGGCTGGGCAAGCGCCGCGCGCCGCTGGAGCGGCGCGTGCGCGAGGTCGAGACCGGCGGAGCCGCAGCGGCATGACCCGCTCGACCTTCGCGCTTCCGGCAATCCTCGCCGCCGCCACCCTGTTCGGGCTCGTCGTCGCACTCACCGGCGATGGCCTGCGCGACGCGCTGGCGTGCTTTGCCCTGTCGTTACCGGTTGCAGCCGTCGCCTGGGCGATGCGCGGCAAGCGCACCTGATTTCACATCGAAAGGCTTAATGATGTTTCGTCTCACTTTCCGTCTTGCCGCCACCGCCTCGGCGCTGGCGCTCGCCATGCCCGCGTTCGCTCAGGATGCTGAGCGCGTCGGTGGCGACGAAATCCTCGTCACCGCGCAGCGCGACAACCAGACCGAAGTGACGCCCGGCGGTAGCCTTGGCGCGCTGGGCGACAAGGCTGCCGAGGACGTGCCGTTCAGCATTAAGAGCTACAATGCGGCGCTGATCCTCAACCAGCAGCCGCAAACGCTGGGCCAGGTGCTCGAGAACGACCCCTCGATCCGCACGTCATACGGCTTCGGCAATGCCGCCGAGCAGTTCGTGGTTCGCGGTTTCACATTGTACGGCGACGATGTCGGACTGGACGGCCTGTACGGTATCGCCCCGCGCCAGCTGATCGCGCCCGAGCTCTATGAGAGCGTCCAGGTGCTCAACGGCGCCAGCGCCTTCCTCAATGGCGCCGCGCCCGGCGGCAGCGGCCTTGGCGGCAACGTCAATCTGATCCTCAAGCGCGCCGGCGCTCGCGACCTCAACCGCGCCACCGTCAACTACACGTCGAGCCAGCATTTTGGCGGTGCCTTCGATGTGTCGCGGCGCTTCGCCGATGGTGCCTGGGGCCTTCGCGTCAATGGCGCGTTCCGCTCGGGCGACATCTCGATCGACGATGAATTTCGCCAAACGGCGGTGATCGGCGGGGCGCTCGATTACCGGGGCGCCGATGTCCGCCTGTCGCTCGATCTCGCCTACCAGCGCGTCAGGGTCCGCAACCTGCGTCCCAAGGTCACCATCGGCACCGCGGTTATCCCGCGCGTCCCGGCCGCCGACCATAATTACGGTCAGGCGTTCAGCTATACCACGCTGCGCGACGTGTTCGGCGTGGTGAAGGGCGAATGGGATGTCGCCGACAATGCCATGCTTTACGCCTCTTACGGCGCGCGCGACGGCTCCGAGCGGGGCATCTATGACGGCATAACCGTGCTCGATGCGGTCACCGGTGCCGCCAATGGCAATGCGCTGTACGTGCCGCGCACCGACAATAACGAAGCCGCGACCGTCGGCATGCGTGTCAAGCTCGGCACCGGCATCACCCATGAGATCAATTTCGGCGGATCGTATAGCTGGCTGGTCAATCGCAACGCGTATGATTTCCTCTACGGTCCGGGCTTTGCGGGCTATGCGACCAATATCTACAACACGCCGGCCGTGGCGCTGCCGGCATCGACGCTGGTCGGCGGCAACCTCGCCGATCCGTATCCGATCTCGCGCACGCGCCTCGGCAGCATGTTCGTATCGGACACGGTCGGTTTCTTCGACGATCGCCTGCTCGTCACCGGCGGGCTTCGCCTCCAGAAGATCAAGGTGATCAGCTATTCGAGCGCGGGCGGCGCGCAAACCGGCGTGTACGATGAAAGCGCGGTCACGCCGGTGGTCGGCGTGGTCGTCAAGCCCGCTGCGGGCCTGTCGCTGTTCGCCAACCGGATCGAGGGCCTGGTCCAGGGCGATACCGCGCCGATCGACCCGCTGCTCAGCAATTCGGGCGAGGTGCTGGCGCCGTTCAAGACCGTGCAGTACGAAATCGGCGGCAAGCTCAATTTCGGCCGCTTCAACGCCAGCCTCGCGGCGTATCAGATCGATCGGCCCAGCGCCTATGCGGTGGCCGATCCCGCGCGTCCGGGCTTTTCGCGCTTCGGCACCAACGGCGTGCAACGCAATCGCGGCGTGGAGTTGAGCCTGGACGGCGAACTGACCAAGGGTCTGCGCGTGATTGCCGGCGCCTCGATCAACGATGCCAGGTTGCGCCGCTCCGCGGGTGGGGTGAACCAGGGCAACAAGGCGGTCGGCGTGCCGGACTATACCGCCAACGCCAATATCGAGTGGGATGTCGCCGATACCGGCTTCACGCTCACCGGCCGCGTCGTGCACACCGGCAGGCAGATGGTGAACATCGCCAACACGCTGGAAATCCCGGAATGGACCCGCTTCGATCTCGGCGCGCGCTACGTCGCGATTCTCGGCGCCACGCCGCTGACGCTGCGGGTCAATGTCGATAACGTCGCCAACCGGCGCTACTGGGCATCGGCGTTCGACGTTTTCAACGCGGCGCTGCTCCAGGGCGCGCCGCGCACGTTCAAGGCTTCGGCCTCGATCGATTTCTAAAAGGGGGATGGACGGGCCCGGTTCGCCGGGTCCGCCCATTTTTTCCCCGCACCAGCCGTGGCTCGGCGGCCCAGCGCGCGATCCTGTTGCCATGTAGGATTTCGCCTGTTTCGCGCGTCCCCGCGACGCGCTGCGCCGCCGCTTTCTGACTCGTCCGGTCCCTTCCTGAAGCGCTTGCGAGATCGCGAGGTCTCCCGCCCGCTGTTATTTCAGGCTGGATGGGGCAAGCGAGAAGCCCATGGTCAGTGCGAACATTGGGGAACATTCGCGCCTGCTGCGCCGATCACAGGGGCGCGGTCGCGCCCCTCACTGGCCCCCGCGCTCAATGCCCCCGCCGCACGAACCACACGCTGCGCCCGCCGACATGATGATCGTCGGGCACGAAGTCGATCTCCATCAGCCCATGTTCCTCGAACAGCGCCCGATATTCGAACGGCGCCAGGCTGGCATGGTAGATATCCTCATCGAATTGCGTGCCGATCGCCTCGCCGCGCGCCGGGCCGGTGTTGAACAGCATCGCGCCGCCCGGCTCCAGCCAGTTCGCCATCCTGGCGATCATCGCCGCCTGGTCGTCGTGTCCCAGGTGAAACAGGCTGTCCCACGCCAATATCCCCTCGAAGCGGCGGCTCATCACCGCCTTGCGCATATCGGTATGCAGCCAGATGTGCCGCGGGAAGCGGGTGCGCGAGAGCGCGATCATCTTGGCCGAGACGTCGACGCCGGTGATGTGATAGCCCCTGTCGACCATATAGCGACCCACCGGCTCGCCCGCGCCGCAGCCGAGATCGAGGATATGGCCGCCCTTCGCCACCCCGAGCAGGAAGCGGTCGAGCCAGAAGCGCTCGACGAAGTTGCGCCGCCGCGCCGCGTCGAACGCGTGCGCGTGGCGCTCATAATGTTCCGCAATCCGGTCGGGCATCATGTGGAACCCCCGCCGCGCATAAAGTGTTGAAGCTGGACGAGAATGGCCGGCGCCCCCTGCGCCGGGATCGTGCCAGGAGTTTGAAAATCATGGGTGAACTCACCGACAAGATCAAGGGCAACGTCAACGAGATGGTCGGCAAGGCCAAGCAGGCGATGGCCGGCGATGCCGACGATCCCCAGCGCACCCATGCCGACGACAAGCTCGCTGCCGAGGGCAAGGCCCAGGAACTCAAGGGCAAGGGCGAGCAGTTCATCGGCAAGGTCAAGGGCGCGCTCGGCGACGACATCTGATTGAGCCGGCGCCGGCCCCCTCCCGAACAAGCTGTGCCGGCAACGCAGAAAGAGGCCGTTTCCCATTGGCGAAGCGGCCTTTTTCTCATCCTGCCGCATGACTCCACCGCGGCACCGCAGCATATTTGACTCATGCGGCATAGAGGCGGACATCGCACCCACGCCGACTCAGTCCGGGGGGACGCAATGTTTCATTCCCAGCTTGCTTATTCCGACGATGCCGTATTGCCGTTCGGGCAGGACGAAATCGCGCAGGTGGATCTCGGCAAGCTCGGCCCGACGCTCAAGCGCGCCCGCGAAGCCCGCCGCCTGACGCTCGAGGATGTGGCCGCCACCACCCGCATCAGCCTGCGCTACCTCACCGCGATCGAGAATTCGCGTTTCGACGCGTTCGTCGGCACGGTCTATGCGCTCGGTTTCGTCCGCGCCTATGCGCGGATGGTCGGCATGTCCGAGACCTGGGCCGCCGACACCCTCCGCGCCGAGGCCGGCTGGCGCTAACCTCCCCGAATGCCGGTGACCGTAAGTCCCGGCGTGATGAACTCGACATCGGTCTTGAGGTGCAGCAGCCGCACGCCGCCCGCCGCCAGCGCCCGGTCGAGCGCGTGGGCGAACTGCTCGGTCGCATCCACCGTCTCGGCCCAGGCGCCATAGGCGCGGGCGAGCGCGGCGAAGTCGGGATTACGCAGCGTCGTGCCGCTGAGCCGCGCCGGATATTCGCGCTCCTGATGCATGCGAATCGTGCCGTAAACACCATTGTCGATGACCAGCACGAGGATGTCGGCATGGTGCTGGATCGCGGTGGCGAGTTCCTGGCCGTTCATCATGAAATCGCCATCGCCCGCCAGCGCCACTACCGGACGGTCGGGCGCGCGCAGCTTGCCGGCGATCGCCGCGGGCACGCCATAGCCCATCGCGCCGGCGGTCGGCGCCAGCTGCGAGGGCTGCGCGGCATAATGCCAGTAGCGGTGCCACCACGACGAGAAATTGCCAGCGCCGTTGCAGATGATCGCGTCCGGTATCCGCTCCCGCATCGCCGCGACGCACTGGCCGAGATCGAGCGCCACGCCCTCGCGCGGCTTGGGGCTCGACCAGTCGAGCCATTCGGCGTGCGCGGCGGCGCCGTCGAAGGTCGGCAGCTCGGGCTCCTCCGCCGCCACCGATACCGCGAATTCGAACGGCCGCGCGCAGATCGGCAGGTCGGCCAGATAGACGCGGTTGAGCTCGTTGGGATCGGGATGAACGTGGATGATCGTCTGGCCCGGATGATCGGGGGTGATCAGCGTGTAGCCATCGGTCGTCGCCTCGCCGAGCCGCGCACCGACCACCAGCAGCACGTCGGCGTCCTTGATCCGCTGGACCAGCCTGGGGTTCGGCCCATAGCCGAGATTGCCGGCCCAGACCGGCGAGCTGTTGGGGATCGCGTCCTGCCGCCGGAATGCGCCCGCCACCGGCAACCCGATCCGCTCGGCGAACTTGGCGAAGTCCGCGCCGCTATCCTCGTCCCAGCCGGCACCGCCGACGATGGCGATCGGGTTCTTGGCGCTGCCGAGGATCTCGAACATCTGATCGAGGTCATAGGCATCGGGCGCCTGCAGGGCAGGAGCCAGTTCCGGCCGGTCCACCGCCTCGACGACATCGCACAGCATGTCCTCGGGCAGTGCCACCACCACCGGTCCCGGCCGGCCCGACATGGCCACGTTCCACGCCCGCGCGACATATTCCGGAATGCGCCGCGCGTCCTCGATCCGCGTCGCCCATTTCGCGATCGGCGAGAAGAACGCGGTGAAATCGACTTCCTGGAATCCTTCGCGGTCGCGCATGCCGCGATCGACGTCGCCGATGAACAGGATCATCGGCTGCGAATCCTGCATCGCGACGTGGACGCCGATCGAGGCGTTGGTCGCGCCCGGCCCACGCGTCACGAAGGCCACGCCCGGCCGCTGCGTCATCGCCCCGTCGGCGCAGGCCATGAAGCCGACCCCGCCTTCCTGCCGGCAGGTCACCACGTCGATCGCCGGCACGTCGTGCAGCGCGTCGAGCACGGCGAGGAAGCTCTCGCCCGGCACATGGAAGATACGGTCGCAGCCCTGCGCGACCAGATTGTCGACGAGGATCCGGCCCCCGGTTCGTTTCGCGGTCATGCCGTGTCTCTAGACCGGACAAGGCTCCTCACGTAACCCCTGCAACCATGCTGATCATTGGCAATCATGTCTCGCCCTATGCACGCAAGACATTGGTCGCGCTCGCACTCAAGGGCGTGGCGCATGAAATCGATCCGATCGTGCCCTTCTACGGCACCGGCGAATTCACAAGGGTCAGCCCGCTCCGGCGGATCCCGGTGCTGATCGACAAGGATCTGGTGCTCAACGATTCGACGGTGATCTGCGAATATCTCGACGAAGCCTATCCCGAACCGCCGCTGATGCCGAAGAGCCCCGCCGATCGCGCCCGCGCGCGCTGGCTTGAGGAATATGCCGACAGCCGTTTGGGCGACCTGATCATCTGGCGGTTATTCTACCGCAAGGTCGTCGCGCCGCGCGTGTTCAAGGTCGAGCCGGACGCCGCCGCGCTGGCCGAAGTCACCGATCGCCTGCTGCCCGAAGCGCTCGACTGGATCGAGGCGCAGGCGCCTGCGGACGATTTTCTTTTCAGCCATTTGTGCATCGCCGACATCACTTACGCGTCTTTCTTTCGTAATGCCCTGCTGGCAGGCTGGACGATCGATCCCGCTCGCTGGCCGCGCACCGCCGCATGGATGCGGCGGGTCGAAGCTGTGCCCGCCTTCGCCGACTCGATCCGCATGGAGCAGGTGATCGTCAACGTCCGCGGACCCCAGCGCGCCGAGGCGATGCGCGCCGCCGGCGCCAATGTATCGCAGCGCAGCTATGGCGGCGCCACGCCCGCCGCCAGCATCATGCTCGACCAGAGTTGAATACCTATTCAGGTTGCCTTGACCGCCAGGCGCGCGGGAGACTATCGCGCGGCCAACCCACGGAGAATCGGCATATGAAGAAGCTCTATCCCAACGCAGAAGCAGCGCTGGAAGGGCTGCTGTTCGACGGCATGACGATTTGCGCCGGGGGCTTTGGCCTGTGTGGCATCCCCGAGCGGCTGATCGATGCGATCGAGGCCAATGGCGTCAGGAACCTGACCATCGCCAGCAACAATGCCGGGATCGACGGGCAGGGGCTCGGCAAGCTGCTGCGCACCCGTCAGGTCAAGAAGATGATCTCGTCCTATGTCGGCGAGAACAAGGAATTCGAGCGCCAGTATCTGTCGGGCGAGCTTGAGGTCGAGTTCTGCCCGCAGGGCACGCTCGCAGAGCGCTGCCGCGCCGGCGGCGCCGGCATCCCCGGCTTCTACACCAAGACCGGTGTCGGCACCCAGGTGGCCGAGGGCAAGGAGGTCAAGACCTTCGACGGGCAGGACTATATCCTCGAGCGCGGCATCCGCAGCGACCTGTCGATCATCAAGGGCTGGAAGGCCGATGAAAGCGGCAACCTGATCTTCCGGAAGACCGCGCGCAACTTCAACCAGCCGATGGCGACCGCGGGCAAGATCTGCGTCGCCGAGGTCGAGGAAGTGGTACCCGTCGGCAGCATCGATCCCGATCACATCCATCTGCCCGGCATCTATGTGAAGCGGATGATCGTCGGCGCGCCCTATGACAAGAAGATCGAATTCCGCACCGTCCGCGAACGGGCGGCGGCATGAGCATCCGTCCCGCGCTCGCGGCCCTGATGGCCGGGTCGGTCCTGCTCTCCGGCTGCGTCGTCGCCGCATTGCCGGTGATCGCCGCGGCCGGCATCGGCAAGAATGCGATGGACGGGCAGGACGGCAAGAAGCGCAAAGCGTCGAAAAGGGCCCGGCAGCAGGCGGCGCCCAAGCCCGGCCAGGTGATCCGCACCGAAAACGGCACGGCGGTCATAACCGGCCTTACCGCGCTCCCGCCCCCCAGTGGTGCCGCCCCGGCGACCGCGAAGCCGGCGGTCGTTCCGCCCGAGATGCAATATCTCTATGGTTCGGGTGAAGGCTCGGCGATCAGTCTGCAAGCGTATCGGGGCCTGTGGAACTTCCTCCACAACGAGATCGGCTATCGCCGCGACAAGAGCCAGATCAGTTCGGTGGTGCTGTCGCGCGGCTCGACGCTGACCTCGCCCAAATTCGATCTGTGCGGCAAGCGCAAGCTGGCGGTGGTGCTCGATGTCGATGAGACCGCGCTGCTCAATCTCGGCTTCGAATATGACGCGGCGGCCAAGCCCGCGCCATACGACCAGAGCAAATGGTCGCGCTGGGAACAGACCGGTGCCGGCAAGGTGGTCGCCGTGCCCGGCGCGGCCGACACGCTGGCGGCGGCGCGCAACGAAGGCATCACCGTGATCTTCAACTCGAACCGCTCGACCAGTAGCGCCGCGCAGACCGCCGCCGCGATCGAGGCGGCCGGGCTGGGGCCGGCAGTGCTCGGCGATACGCTGTGGCTGCGCGACGATGGCGCCCCCAGCGGCAAGGACGAACGGCGCTGGAAGATTTCCGAGACCTATTGCGTCGTAGCGATGGTCGGCGATCAGCTTGGCGATTTCAGCGACCTGTTCAACACCGGTGAATACAGTCCAGCTATGCGCCGCAACATGACCAGCGAGAGCCTGCTCGCCACCTTGTGGGGCGCCGGCTGGTTCGTGCTGCCCAACCCGGTCTACGGCTCGGCGCTGCATGGCGGGCTCGACGAGGTGTTTCCCAAGGACAAGCAATGGGCCGATCCGGCCGAGGAGAAAAAGTAATGCCCTGGACCCGCGACGAGATGGCCGCCCGTGCGGCCAAGGAACTCGAGGACGGCTATTACGTCAATCTCGGCATCGGCATCCCGACACTTGTGGCGAACCACATTCCCCCGGGCGTGGAGGTCACGCTCCAGTCGGAAAACGGGATGCTCGGCATCGGCCCGTTCCCCTATGACGACGAGGTCGATCCCGACCTGATCAACGCCGGCAAGCAGACGATCAGCGAGCTGCCGCAATCGGCCTATTTCGGTTCCGAGCAGAGCTTCGCGATGATCCGCGGCGGCCATATCGACCTGACCGTGCTCGGCGCGATGGAGATCAGCGAGACCGGCGATATCGCCAACTGGATGATCCCCGGCAAGATGATCAAGGGCATGGGCGGGGCGATGGATCTCGTCGCCGGCGTCAAGAAGATCATCGTCGTGATGGAGCATACCAGCAAGAACGGCGATCCCAAGTTCATCGCCGAATGCTCGCTGCCGCTGACCGGCAAGAACGTCGTCGACATGATCATCACCGATCTCGCGGTGTTCCAACGCCCCGATCATGACAGCCCGTTCAAACTGATCGAGATCGCTCCGGGCGTAACCGCAGAAGAAGTGGCGGCGAAGACGACGGCGAAGTACGTCAGCTGATGTGGCGTAAGGCCGGGCTCGCCGCACTGGCGATCGTGGCGGGGCTCGGGATCATGGTTGCATTCACCTCGCCGCCGGCTTTGCTCTCGTTGCTCGACGGGGTGATGGGCGGCGGATCGGGCGCGATCCGCACCGCCAGCGCGGTGCCGTTCGGCACGCACGGTCAGACGCTCGACGTATGGCGCCCGGCGGGCGCTGCGGTGCCCAACCGCCCGGTAGTGATCTTCTGGTATGGCGGCGGCTGGGTGAAGGGCGACCGCCGCGCCTATAGCTTCGCGGCCCGGGCATTGGCGCGCGAAGGCTTTGTCGTCGTGGTGCCCGATTACCGCAAGGTGCCGACGGTACGCTTTCCCGCCTTCCTTCAGGACGGCGCCGAGGCGGTCAAATGGACCCACGATCATGTCGCCGAATTCGGCGGCGACCCGGCCAGGATCGCGGTTATGGGGCATTCGGCTGGTGCCTACACCGCGGCGATGCTGGCGCTCGACCGGCGCTGGCTCGAAGCCGAGGGTGTGGATCCGGGGACCGTCAAGGCGGCGGTCGGCCTGTCTGGTCCCTATGATTTCTTCCCCTTCACCTCGAAGCGCGCGATCGATGCGTTTCAGGGCGCCGCCGATCCGCAAATGACCCAGCCGCTGCATTTCGCGCGGCATGATGCGCCGCCGATGCTGTTGATCACTTCCACCACCGACGACACGGTTCGCCCCAGGAACGCGATCAATCTCGACGCCAGGCTCAGGGCATTGGGCGCGCCGGTGGAACTCAAAAACTATCCCGGGCTCAGCCATGAGGAGGTCGTAATGGCGCTTTCGGTGCCGTTCCGCGGCAAGGGGCCGACGCTGGCCGACAGCGTGGAATTCCTGAAACGCAGCTTGCGTTGACTCAGTATCCACGAAGGCGCAGCCTCCGTAAATGTTAGCCGCCTTCCGCCGCCGGTATCTCGACCTTCTCGGTTCGATCTACATCTATAACGAACATCGCGGCTATACGAGCATCGACCGCGTGCTCGAAGCCGTGAAGGCGCGCGAGCCGGGCAACACCCAGCTCATCGCCGATATCGAGAAGCACCGCGCCGACGAGCGCAAGCACTATGTCATGTTCAAGCGCTGGTTCGAGCTGCAGGGCAAGATGCCGCTCCAGGTCGATCGCACCTGCGGACATATCGATCGCTTCGTCGAGATCGTCTTTCGCCGCACTATCGACGAGCTCGATACCAACAAGATCATTGCCGAGGATGACGGGTTCGAGAAGTTGTGCCGCGTCATCTCGCTCACCGAGCAGCGCGGCATGAAGCAGGTCGAGATTCTGCTCAAGCACCCGCTGGTCCGGGACGACAAGACGCTGATCAAGATCTTCAAGATCATCGAGAAGGACGAGCCGAGCCACTGGGCGCCCTATGATGGCTGGCTAAAAGCCAATGGAAAGCGCGATCCCAAATGGTGGGAGCGGGCGATCGACACCTTCATCCATTCCGAGCTGCTGTTCCTCAAGCTGCCGGCGCTGTTCCTCAATCCGTGGGTCAAGCGGCGCACCGATTGGCAGGACGAGCACGATCCCGTGCCGCTGGTCGCCCAAGCCGCCTGAGCCTCTGCCGCCGGACCCTCTTCCGCCGGCCCCTTCGTCGCATCCTCGTCGCGAACGAAGCGACTGTCGTTTCGCTGCCGATATGTGCAGATTTCGCCAAAGGGAGGGCGGAACATGCGGAAATGGATTGTGCGCGGCCTGATCGGGCTGGCCGGCTTCATCGTGCTCGCGCTGGTTGTAACCTATGCGGGATCCGAGATGGTGATCCGCAAGGGCTATGCCGCGGCATTGCCGCGGATCGCCGCAGACCGCACGCCCGATGGGATCGCCGAAGGCGCCCGGCTCGCCGCCGCGCTGGGTTGCCGCGGCTGTCACGGCCCTGACGGCAACGGCCGGGTGATCGTCGACATTCCCGGCGTGATCCATGTCGCGCCGCCGGCGCTGGCACCGATCGTGGCCAACTATTCCGATCCCGAACTGGCGCGGCTGATCCGTCATGGCATCAAGCGGGGCGGCGGTGGCGCGTTCATCATGCCGGTGCAGGGGCACAACGGTGTCGCCGATGAGGACCTCGCCCGGATCATCGGCTGGCTGCGCTCGCTCAGGCCCTCCGCCGCCGACAGCAAGGATACGCTGCGCTTCGGGCCGGTCGGGCGCTTCGCGGTTCTGACCGGCGGCATCGTACCCGAGGTGCTCGAAACCACGCGCGCACCGGCCAAGCGCCCCGCGGACAAGGGCGCCTACATTGTCGATACGGTCTGCGCCGGCTGCCACTCGCTGCGCGAGGAGCGCAAGGCGCATGACGATGGCCGCCCGGTTCCGGCGCTGGCGGTGATCGGGCCGGCATATGACCTGCCTGCACTCCGGAAGCTGCTGAGTACCGGCGTCGGCATGTCGAACCGCGATCTCGGGCTGATGAAGCAGGTCGGCAAGGACGATCTTTCGCATCTGACCGCCGATGAGGTCGAGGCGGTCCATAGCTATCTGATGGCCGAAGCCACCAAGCAATAGCCCAGCTTCACGACTTTAAATTGCTTGGTGGCTTGCGGGAGCGCAAGATTCGATTAGAGGCAGGCACATCATGGCCAGCCGTCCCCTCACGCTCTACGAAAAGATCTGGGCCGATCACGTCGTCGAACGCCGCGATGACGGGACGTGCCTGATCTATATCGATCGCCACCTCGTTCATGAGGTCACCAGCCCGCAGGCCTTTGCCGGGCTGCGCGCCGAGGGCCGCAGTGTCCGCCGCCCCGATCTGACGCTGGCGGTGCCCGATCATAACCTGCCGACCACCGCGCGCGTCGATGCGGCGGGCAATCCGCTGCCGATCAAGGATCCCGAAAGCGCCAACCAGTTGGCGACGCTCCGCCAGAACGTCGCCGAATTCGGAGTGCCCTATATCGACGCGCTCGATGCCCGGCAGGGTATCGTCCACGTCATCGGCCCCGAACAGGGCTTCACGCTGCCCGGGACCACCCTGGTCTGCGGCGACAGCCACACCTCCGCACATGGCGCGCTGGGCGCGCTGGCGTTCGGCATCGGCACCTCCGAGGTCGAGCATGTCCTCGCCACCCAGACGCTGCTGCTCCAGCAATCCAGGACGATGGAGATCCGTGTCGATGGAGCGCTCGGCTTCGGCGTCAGCCCCAAGGACGTCGCCCTCGCCATCATCGGCAAGATCGGCGCCGCGGGCGGCACCGGCTATGTCATCGAGTTCACCGGCGACGTGATCCGCGCCATGTCGGTCGAGGGGCGGTTGACCGTATCGAACATGTCGATCGAGGGCGGTGCGCGTTCGGGGCTGATCGCGCCCGACGAGACGACCTTCGCCTATCTCAAGGGCCGGCCGATGGCGCCCGCCGGCGAGGCTTGGGACAAGGCGGTCGCCTATTGGCGCACGCTGCCCAGCGACGCGGGTGCGAACTACGACAAGACAGTCACCCTGCACGCCAGCGATATCGCGCCGTCGCTCACCTGGGGCACCAGCCCCGAGGACGTCGTGCCGATCACCGGCAGCATCCCCGATCCCGAGAGTTTCGCCGACCCGAGCAAGCGCGTCGCCGCGCAGAAGTCGCTCGATTATATGGGGCTCAGCGCGGGCACGCGGATGCAGGACATCGGCATCGAACACGTCTTTATCGGTAGTTGCACCAACAGCCGCATCGAAGACCTTCGCGCCGCCGCCGCGGTGGTCAACGGGCGCCATGTCGCGACCAGCGTTCGCCAGGCGCTAATCGTGCCGGGGTCCGGACTGGTCAAGCGCCAGGCCGAGGAGGAGGGGCTCGACAAGGTCTTTATTTCGGCCGGATTCGAGTGGCGTGAGCCTGGCTGTTCGATGTGTCTCGCAATGAACCCCGATAAAGTACCAAGCGGCGAACGTTGTGCTTCCACCTCGAATCGAAATTTCGTAGGAAGACAGGGTCCGGGTGCACGGACCCACCTGCTATCCCCCGCAATGGCGGCGGCTGCGGCGGTCACGGGGCGCCTTACCGATGTCAGGGAGCTGATGCCGGCGGATGCGTGAGGGGGTGTCACATGAAGCGTGCGTTGATCGTGCTTATCGCCGGAACTGTGCTCAGCGGCCTCGCCGCGGCCTATGCGGGCACGCTGCCCGCGCCGAAGACCGCCGCCGTCCGCTAACAAGCGGAGGCATTGATGCGCTAACGGGCTTCCGCCCAGCGTGGAGGTCTGTGTCATGCAGCCTGTGAAGCAGGTCGAAGGGCGTGCCTATCCCTGGGGCGCCAAGAATATCGACACCGACATCATCATCCCCGCGCATTGGCTCAAGACCACCACGCGCGAGGGGCTGGGTAAGGGCGCGTTTGAGACCGTCCGCGCGGTGGAGGGCAATGTCTTCGACGATCCGCGCTACGCGGGCAGTCCGGTGCTGATCGCCGGCGATAATTTCGGCTGCGGTTCCAGCCGCGAGCATGCCGCCTGGGCGCTGGCGGACATGGGCGTGAAGGCGGTGATCGCGCCGAGCTTCAGCGACATCTTCTCGGGCAACGCCTTCAAGAACGGCATCGTCCCCGTCGTGCTGCCGCAGGAAGCGGTAGACCGGCTCGTCGAGGTCGCCAGGACCGACGAGATCACCGTCGATCTCGAGACGATGACCGTCACCACCCCGTTTCAGGACCGCTTCCCCTTCGAGCTCGATCCGTTCCGCCGCCAATGCCTGCTCGAAGGGCTGGACGAGATCGGCCTGACGCTGGCAAGGGATACCGCGATTTCGAAATACGAATCCGGTGCCGCCGAAGCGCGTCCCTGGGTCAGTGTGGGAGCGGGAAATGAAGGCGTTGCTGTCTAAGGCCGTTGGCGGACCGGATACTCTAAGTCTCGACGAACTGCCCGATCCCGTCGCCGGTCAGGGCCAGGTCGTGGTCGCGGTAAAGGCCTGTGCGATCAATTTCCCCGATGTGCTGATCATCGAGGATAAATATCAGTTCAAGCCGCAACGCCCCTTCGCGCCGGGCGGCGAGATCGCCGGGGTGATCGAGAGCGTGGGCGAGGGCGTCACCGGCTGGGCGGTCGGTGATCGCGTCATCGCCGTCCCCGGCAATGGCGGGCTGGCCGAGAAGATGGCGCTCAGCCCGGCGCAACTGTTCCGCCTGCCCGAAGGCCGCAGCTTCGAGGACGGTTCGGCGCTGCTGCTGACCTATGCGACGACGATCCACGCGCTGCTCGACCGCGGCAAGCTCAGGGAAGGCCAGACCCTGCTCGTCCTCGGCGCCGCCGGCGGCGTCGGTCTCGCCGCGATCGAATTGGGCAAGGCATTCGGCGCGCGCGTGGTCGCGGCGGTATCGTCGGAAGAGAAGGCGGCAGCCGCCAAAGCCGCGGGTGCCGACGCAACCCTCGTCTATGGCCGCGCTCCGTTCGACAAGGACGCCAGCAAGGCGCTTGCCGAGCAGTTCAAGGCGGCGGTCGGCCCGAAGGGCGCCGATGTGATCTACGATCCGGTGGGGGGCGATTACGCCGAACCGGCGCTCCGCGCGATCGCCTGGGAGGGCCGCTACCTCGTCGTTGGCTTCCCCGCCGGCATTCCCAAACTGCCGCTCAACCTCACCCTGCTCAAGAGCTGCGACGTCTGCGGCGTGTTCTGGGGCGCCTTCGCCGCGCGCGATCCGCAGGCCAACCAGGCGCATGTCGATCGCCTGTTCCGGCTGTGGAGCGAAGGCAAGATCGCCCCCAGGGTCACCGAGACTTTCGCGCTCGCCGATGGCGGCAAGGCCATCGCCAAGCTCGGTGCGCGCGACGTGATCGGCAAGGTCGTCGTGCGAGTGGGTGCGTAAGGCTGGACACGCTCTACAGCTTCCGCCGCTGCCCCTATGCGATGCGCGCGCGCATGGCGCTGCTGGTGCGCCGCAAGCCGTTCGAAATCCGCGAGATCGTGCTCCGCGACAAGCCGGCGGAGATGCTCGCCGCCTCGCCCAAGGCCACTGTGCCGGTGCTGGTACTGACGGACGGCGCGGTCATCGAAGAGAGCATCGACATCATGCGCTGGGCGCTGGCCGACCACGATCCCGAAGACTGGCTGGCAGGCGACGATCCGGCGCTGATCGCGCTGTTCGACGACCGCTTCAAACACCATCTCGACCGCTACAAATATGCCGAGCGCCACAATACCAACCCCGCCGAGCATCGCGCCGCTGGCCTCGCCATGCTGCGAACGCTCGAAGCGCGATTGACAGCACATGCCAATCTCTGCCGGGATGCGCGCGGGCTCACCGACATCGCGCTCTTCCCCTTTGTCCGCCAGTTCGCCGCGGTCGATCCGTCCTGGTTCGACGCCCAGTCCATCCCGCGCGTGCGCCGATGGCTGGCGGGGCATATCGGCTCGCCGCTGTTCGAACAGGCATTCGCGCGCCTGAAACCGTGGAAGAAAGGCGATACGCCCATTCACTGGCCCGCCTGATGGTTGCCACGGCTCACCCGCTTACCTATCTCCGCTCAAACAGCATTTGAGGGAGCAGGCATGACCACGTTCGACGATCGCGAAAAGGCATTCGAGGCGAAGTACGCGCGCGACGAGGACATGGCTTTCCGCGTCACCGCTCGCCGCAACCGGCTGGTTGGGCAATGGGCGGCGGCCAAGATGGGTCTCACCCCCGAAGAGACCGACGCTTATGCCAAGGCGGTGGTTCAGGCCGATTTCGAGGAAGCCGGCGACGAGGACGTTATCCGCAAGGTCCTGGGCGATTTGCTCGGCGCCGGGGTCGAGACCGATGACGCCACGGTGCGCCAGGCGCTGCACGACCAGACCGTCGAGGCCCGCCGCCAGCTGATGGAAGCCAAATAACATGCCGATGGCCGCTTCCGAGATCGAGGAGCTGATCCGCGCTGGCATCCCCGATGCCAATGTCGAGATCACCGATCTTGCCGGTGATGGCGATCATTATGCGGCGCGCGTGGTGGCGCCGATGTTCCGGGGGATGCCGCGCGTGCGGCAGCACCAGGCGGTTTATGCGGCGCTGGGCGACCGGATGGGCGGAGTGCTCCACGCGCTCCAGCTCACCACCGCAGCGCCAGTCGAGGAGTGAATGCCGTGAGCGACGATGTACAGGACCGCCTGAAGGCTTTGGTCGAAAGCAATGAAGTCGTGCTGTTCATGAAGGGCAGCCCGCTGTTCCCGCAATGCGGTTTCTCCAGCCGCGCGGTGGCGATCCTCAATCATCTTGAGACCGAGTTCGAAAGCGTGGACGTGCTGCAGGATCAAGGCATCCGCCAGGGGATCAAGGAATTCTCCGATTGGCCGACGATCCCGCAGCTCTACGTGAAGGGCGAATTCGTCGGCGGATCGGACATCATGATGGAGATGTACGAAAGCGGCGAACTGGCCGAGCTGGTAGGGAAGTAAGGCCCTTGGCGCTCCTGCGAAAGCAGGAGCCCAGGGTAGTAAGTGCAACGCTTGAGACTCTGGGCTCCTGCTTTCGCAGGAGCACGGAAATCAGCCGCAGCGCTCTCCCAGTTTCACAAGCCGGTAGCTCACCGTCCGGCTGCCCCCGCGTCCGCGATACCGCATGCTGTCGGTTGCCGCGGAGTCGCACTTCGAGCCTTCCAGCCACGCACCGCCGACCTGGCATTGCGCCCTGTGAAACCCGCTCGCGCAAACCCGAAACCCCGCCGGAACGGCAACCGCCGCCGACCAGCCCTTCGCCGGCACCACCAGTGTTTCCGGCGTCTGCACCACCGGCTTCGCCGCCGCCCTGGGCGCCTTCGCCGCCAGCGCAGTCACGCTCGCCTCCAGATCCTTATACCGATCCCCCATCCACCCGGTAAGCGTTACGCGCTCCTGCTTGGCGGCGGCGATCACCGCCTCATCCTCGGGCGTGATCGCTTCGCCGCGCTCCAGCCGGGTGCGGATTTCGCGAAGCTGTGCCGCGCGCGCTTCGTTGCGGCGCTGCTCCACCAGCCGCTCGACCTTGGCGAGTTCGTCATCCTGCGGCCGCCCGGTCCGCATCCATGCCGGAACGCCCAGACTGGCGAGCGCGCGCTCAGGGATCAGCATGTTCCCGAGCGCGATCAGCAGCGCCAGCAGCGGCAGCCCGATGAACACCGCTTCTTCCAGCTTCGGCGCGACTCGCCCGAACAGCCACAATGCCAGTACCACCACCGGCGCCAGCACCACGAAGGGCAATGAAGCGCCGAGCGACCGGTCCCCGGGGGCCAGCGCGAACAGCAGCAGCGGGATCAGGAAGGCGAGAAATATCCGCGCAAGGATGCGGCCATAGCCGAGCAACGCGCCCCCGGCGGTTCCCGCACCACGCACCACCGCGACGCCGCCGCCGACCAGCAATAGCCCCACCAGATGCGTCGGCTGGAGAAACGCATAGAGCGCGGCGAGGCCGAACCCGGCGATCAGCGCATAGTTCATCCACGCCAGCCCCAGGCTGCGGAATAATGCACCGAGGAACAGCATCACGATCAGCCCGGCGATCACCAGGATCAGCCGCCGGTGCATCTTCTCGACCGAGACCCCCGCCGCCTCGATCGTCTCGCCGACTTCACTGCGTGCCTTGCCGAGCATTTTCAGCGTCCCGGCCTTGACCGATTGCAGTGCGGAGCGCCGCGCGGGTGGCGCAATCGCCGCGGCCTGTGTGGCCGTTGTCGCCGGAAGGTCGTTCATCGCTGCCCCCAATGCCTGCCGACTCGTGCATAGACGAGCACGCGAATCGCGGGAAGTGGCGGCTGGTTCGGAGAGAAGCCCGGGGCGGGTGGGTCGACGCGAGACCGGGTAAAAGCTGGTCGACCCACCCTGGAATGAAGCGTCAAACGCTCGGGGTATCCTTATCCTTGCAGTCCGCGTGCCAGTTCGAACGAAGCACGCTTTCTCAAGTGTTTGGATGGTTAACACCCTCGGCAACCACATCGCATCTGTAAGCGATTCCGACAGTTTCGGCGCCGTTCCGGCCCGCATGCGCTCGTCACCTTTCCGCATTGTTCATCCCGCGTTCACTCGCTTGACTACAGACGTAATCACGACGATTACAAAGATAGTCGATGAAAGAGGGACTGCGATGACCGAACGTATCAGCGACGCCGAGCATGCCGTGATGGAAGTGCTGTGGGAGAAGTCGCCGCTCACCGCCCAGGAAGTCGTCGAGCGCGTGCCCGCCGAGCGCGGCTGGAGCGCCAACACCGTCAAGACGCTGCTCGGCCGCCTGCTCGCCAAGTCGATCATCGCGCATGAGGAAGAGGGGCGGCGCTATCTGTATCGCCCGCTCGTCGCCCGCGCCGATTATGTCGCGGGTGAATCGCGCAAGCTGATGGATCGGCTGTTCGGCGGCAAGCTCACCCCGCTGGTGGCGCACCTCGCCGAGCGCGACCAGATCACCGATCAGGATATCGCCGAGATCGAGGCGCTGCTCAAGGATCTCAAATCGTGAGCGCCGGGCTCTCCGGCTGGGCGATCGAGACGATCGTCGCGACCACGCTGCTGATGCTGCTGGTGCTTGCCGTCCGCGCGCCAGTCCGCAAGGCGTTCGGGCCGTATATGGCCTATGCGCTGTGGCTGCTGCCGGTGCTGCGCATGCTCATGCCGCCGCTGCCGGCGAGTTGGACCGAGCAGGCGGCGGCGCCGGTCGCCGCGGCCAGCGACGTCATCGCCTATTATGTTGTCGAGCCGATCGCCAGCATCTCGGACACCCCGGTCACCGCTGCCACGGCAAGCTCGATCAACTGGCTGCTGATCGCCGGCATCGCCTGGGCTGCGGGGGCACTGCTGTTCCTGGGCTATCATCTGATCTCGCACACCCGTTATTGCCGGAATCTGCTCCGCGCCGCGCGGGTCGATCGCACTGTGGCCGAGGGTAGGGTGCGGGTGATCGAGACCGATGCAGCGCACGGTCCGCTCGCCTTCGGCGTGTTCCGCAAATATGTCGCCTTCCCGCGCGATTTCTCGGAGCGCTATGACGAGCAGGAGCGCGATCTGGCGCTGGCACATGAGCTTGGCCACCATGTTCGCGGGGATCTGATCGCCAACTGGGTCGCGCTCATCGTCCTCGCCATCCACTGGTTCAACCCGGTTGCCTGGAGGGCCTTTCGCGCCTTCCGCGCCGATCAGGAAATGGCCTGCGACGCCCTGGTGCTCGCCGGCCGCGCCCAGGCGCTGCGCCATGCCTATGGCCGCGCGATCGTCAAGTCCGCGCATGGCGGTGCGGTCTCGGCGGCATGTCACTTGCACACGATAAATGAAGTCAAAGGGAGGTTACGCATGCTTTCGAAGACCGGAAAACTATCTCCCACGCGCCTTGCTTGCGGGTTGGTTGGTGTCAGCGCCCTGAGCCTGGCCGCGCTGGGGCTCACCGCCTCCGGCACCCAGGCCGCCGAGACGATCAAGAACGAGGTCGAGGCCGTCACCGGCGTCACGCTCGGCCAGGATGTGCCCGCGCCGCCGGCGCCCGCCGCCGCGCCGCGCGCACCGGCCGCTCCGGAAGCCCCCGGGGCGCCCGAAGCTGGCAACCGCCATGTCGAGCGCCACGTCTATCGCTTCAGCGACGACGACAAGGACGGCAAGGGCGGCAAGCGCGTCAAGAAGATCGTGATGGTCCATGCCGACGGCACCCGCACCGAAACCGAAATGCCCGATATCGACAAGATCATGGCCGATATGCCCCAGATCCGCGACGGCAAGTGCGGCGGTGGTGGCGAGCCGACCGTCGAGCACCGCATCGATGGCGGCAAGAAGGTGATGATCATCTGCACCGATCGCATTGAGCGCGTCACCGCCGATGCCACCCGTTTGGCGATGCGCGGCAAGCGCTTCGGCATGCAGGGCGCGCTGATGAGCCTGCGTCACGCCCGCCGCAGAGTCGAGATGGACGGCGAGCTCAACGGCGACGAGCGCGCCAAGGCACTCAAGGGCATCGACGAGGCGATCCGCGAGCTCGAGAAGAACAGCGACAAGGACTAGACCTTAGGGGGAGGGCGTTTGCTTTAGTGCCCCTTTCGCAAATGCCCTTCAGGAAGGGGCCGGCTGAACTCCTTCGCAGCCGGCCCCTTTTTGCTGTGACTTGTTGAATGCACGCGCCGGGGGCATGCACAGGGCATGACGACTGGCGCGCCTCACAGCAAAGCTCCCGCAACCGCTGACGCGGCGCTGCGCACCCGGCAAATCTGGTTCACGCTGGTCGTCGCCGCGCTGGCACTGTGGATGGTGCTGCCCTTCGCCACGCCGATCGCCTGGGCGGTGGTGATCGCGATTGCAGAATGGCCGCTGTTCCGCCGCGGCATCCGCCGCTTCCCCGGCCATCCGCTGCTCGTGGCGCTGGGGCTTACCCTCGCGACTGCCTTGCTCGTCATCCTGCCGCTGTCGATCGCGGCGGTAACGCTGGCGCAGGAAAGCCAGGTGGCGCTGGCCTGGTTCCAGCAGGTCCAGCAGAACGGCCTTCCCGAACCGGGCTGGCTGCACGATCTGCCCTTGGTCGGCGAGCGTGTCGCGGCGTGGTGGCGCGAGCACCTCGTCCACGGCCCGCAAGCCAGCGCGCTGCTCGCCGCGGTCAGCGCGACATCGGTGCTCGCCTGGACCCGCTCGATCGGTGCCGAAGTCGCCAAGGACTCGGCGCTGTTCGTCGAGACGCTGCTGGTGCTGGCGGCATTGCTCGCCCGCGGCGAGCATATCGCCGTGCAGGCGGAGATCGTGGCGCGGCGCATGTTCGGCGATTTCGGCAGCGCGTTCCTCCATCGCATCACCGGCGCCGTGCGCGCAACGGTCAACGGCACGATCCTCGTTTCGGTGATCGAGGGCGGTTTGATCGGTGTCGCCTATGCCGTGGCCGGAGTGCCCCAGCCCCTGTTGTTCGCGACCTTCACCATCGCCCTCGCGCTGATCCCGTTCGGCGCGTGGCTGGCGTTCGGGCTGGCGAGCCTGATCCTGATCGGTGGCGGCCATGTCCTCGCGGGCACCCTTTTGTTCGCGTTCGGCGCGGCGGTCATGACCATCGGCGACCATGTCGTGCAGCCTTCGGTGATCGGTTCGGCGGTGAAGCTGCCGTTCCTGCTGGCGCTGCTCGGTGCCTTTGGCGGCCTTGCCGAGCTGGGTCTGGTCGGCCTGTTCGTCGGCCCCGTAGTGATGGCGGCGGCGCTGCTGGTGTGGCGGCAATGGATGGCAGGCGATGCCGAAACCTTGCAGGCGCCCCCGCCAGCGGCCATCTGATAGGGTGATGAACGATTTCCCCACCGGCGTTGCGATGGCGATCGATCCGCTGGTCACGCGGGTGCTGGCGCCCAATCCCTCGCCCTTCACCTATACCGGCACCCAGACCTATCTGGTCGGCACCACCGAACTGGCGGTGATCGATCCCGGCCCCAACGAGCCCCAACATCTCGCCGCGCTGACCGCCGCGATCGCCGGCCGCAGGGTGATCGCGATCCTCTGCACGCACACCCACCGCGACCACAGCCCCGCCGCCGCGCCGCTCAAGGCGCTGACCGGCGCCCCGATCGTCGGCTGCGCGCCTCTGTCGCTGGCCGATGCCGGTCCCCGCGCCGATGCCGCGTTCGATACGACCTACATCCCGGATCGCGTGTTGACCGATGGCGAAAGCGTCACCGGCCCTGGCTGGACCCTCATTGCAGTCGCCACCCCTGGCCACACCTCGAACCACCTCTGCTTCGCGCTCCCAGAAAGCGGCGCCTTGTTCACCGGCGATCATGTCATGGGCTGGTCCACCACCGTGGTTTCACCCCCCGATGGCGACATGGCGGAATTCATGGTGAGCCTCGACAAGCTCATGCACCGTCAGGATCGGATCTACTTCCCCGCGCATGGCGAGCCGATCGAGAGACCGCACCGCTTCGTCCGCGGACTCATCGGTCACCGCAAGCAGCGCGAGGGGCAGATATTGCGGCTGCTCAAGGCCGAGGTGCACGCGGTTCCCGATATGGTCGCGCGCATGTATGCTGGCCTCGATCCGCGGCTGTTCGGGGCCGCGGGCCGCTCGGTGCTCGCGCATCTGATCGATTTGCGCGAGCGGGGTGTTGTCGTGGGAGGCGATGACGAATGGAGGATCGCGGCTTGAGCAAGGGATGCATGGGGCTGGTCGGCACGCTGCTGGCGCTGATCCTCGTCATCGGCGGCGGTTTCTGGTTCCTCGGCGACCAGCTCAAGCGCCAGTTCGCCGCGCCCAGCCCGGTGACCGTCGCCCAGGCCAGCCTCCAGGGGCTGCGCGAGCAGAACCGTCTCTCGACCTTCGCCGCGCGCTATGTCGCCGTGGTCACTTCGACCCAGAGCCGCCTGGGGCTCGAGGCCAAGAAGACGATGATCATGCCCGGCAATGTCCGCTACGAGGTCGATCTCTCCAAGCTCCAGCAGCGCAACCTCAGCTGGGACGCCGCCAACAACAAGCTGACCATCACCTTGCCGCCGATCGAGGTCGTCGGACCCGAGGTCGATATCAACAATATCCGCGAATATGGCGCCGGTGGCTTGTTGATGTCGCTCACCAATGCCGAAGACGCACTCGACGAGGCCAATCGCAAGGCGGCGCAGGTGGAACTGGTCCGCCAGGCACGCGAGGAAACGCCGATGCGCCTCGCTCGCGACGCCACCCGCCGCGCAGTCGAACGCAGCTTTTCGATGCCGCTCCGCGCGATCGGCGTGAACGCGAACGTCGAGGTGCTCTTCCCCGACGAGACCAACGCACCTAGCGAGCAATGGGATGTATCGCGCAGCGTGAGCGACGTGCTCGCCAACCGGAATTGAGGAACTGATGGACGGACGTTTGGGAATGGGCGGAAGCCTCGCCGGGCTGGACTTGCGCGCCGAGATCGATCGGCTGCGCAAGGAGCGCAACGCCGTCATCCTCGCGCATTATTACCAGAAGCCCGAGCTCCAGGATTTGGCGGATTTCGTCGGCGACAGCCTCGATCTCAGCCGCAAGGCCGCCGAGACCGATGCCGATGTCATCGCATTCTGCGGCGTGCGCTTCATGGCCGAGACCGCGAAGATCCTCTCGCCCGACAAGATCGTCGTGCTGCCCGACATGAATGCCGGCTGCAGCCTCGAGGATAGCTGCCCGCCCGATCAGTTCGCCGCCTTCCGCGCCAAGCATCCCGATCACATCGCGCTCACCTACATCAACTGCTCGACCGAAGTGAAAGCGCTCTCCGACATCATCGTCACCAGCTCCTCTGCCGAAAAGATTCTCCAGCAGATCCCGGCCGATCAGAAGATCATCTTCGGCCCCGACCGCAACCTCGGCGGCTATCTCACCCGCACGCTGGGCCGCGAAATGCTGTTGTGGCCGGGCGTGTGCATCGTCCACGAAGCGTTCAGCGAAACCGAGCTGCTCAAGCTCCGCGCCCAGCACCCCGGCGCGCCGATCGCCGCGCACCCCGAATGTCCGCCGCACATCCTCGACCATGCCGATTATGTCGGCTCGACCCGCGGCATCCTCGATTTCGCCAAGAGCTTCCCAGGCCAGACGCTGATCGTCGCCACCGAGCCGCACATCATCCACCAGATGGAAAAGGCGCTGCCGGAGAAGCAATTCATCGGCGCCCCCGGCGCGGACGGCAACTGCAACTGCAACATCTGCCCCTACATGGCGCTCAACAACATGGAGAAGCTGTATCTCGCCCTGCGCGACCTGACCCCGCGCATCGAGATCGAAGAAGGTCTGCGGCTGCAGGCGAAGAAGTCGCTCGATCGCATGCTGGAAATGGCCAGCGCGACGGTCGGGCAGGGCGATTTGGGACCGGTGCCGGCAGTGGGCGGGCCGCCGACCAAGGGGGATTAGATCGCGTCAGCGCGGCGGCATTTGAACGACCAGCATCGGTATTTCCTCACCGTTGCACTGCGCGATCTGCCGGTGGGCGGGCGCGAAATCGCTTTCGCCGGTCATAACGCGCACCGCGCCGCCCGGCGCACTTTCCGCGGCGACCTGAATGCAGATCGGCACGGCACATTGCCCGGTACAAAGCGGGCTCAGCAGTTCGTGATCGGCCTTTGAGATGGGTATCATCGCGCCGCGCGACAGGCCGAACGGATTGACTATCGCCCAATAGGCATCGTGGCGCCGGTCTTTGGTGACCTTCTCCACCGGATATTTGGCAATGCTTGCCACGCCGCCGGCCGAAAATGCGTATCGATCGGCGAACGACCAGGCGGCAATGTAGAATATGAAGGCGCCCAGGAAGGTCACCAGCGCCGATGCGATCATGTTGGTGAACCGGTCGTTCCAGTCCCGATTTATACGGGCTAAAATCCTGCCGAGCCAGAGACCCAGCCCCGCCCCAATGGCCGCACTCGCTCCCCAAAGCGCAGCCGGGATCGGCGTGAGCAATTGTGATGAGGGCGTGAGGGCGTAGATCGAGACCAGCGCGAAGACAGCGAGCAAGCTGGCCAATTGCACGCCTTCCGAGGCGCTGATCGGTGCGGGCCATTGCCTGTTGGACACGTCGTCGCCGATCTCCCTTGCGATGCCCTGCGTCTATGGCACAAGCGCGGGCATGTCAGAAATCCAGATCCCCGGCTTCGACCTCCCCGCCTTCATCGCCACCACGCTCGCCGAGGACCTGGGCGACGCTGGCGACATCACCTCCGCCGCAGTCATCCCCGCCGACGCGATCTTCGCCGGCGTCATGGACAGCCGGGACGCGATCACCGTCGCGGGCCTTCCCATCGCCGAGGCATTCTTTCGCGCGCTCGACCCGCAAGTCAGCATCGAGCGGCTGGTGCAGGATGGCGAGCGCGTCCCCGCCGGCACCGATCTGATGCGCCTGCGCGGCAAGGCCCGCGCCTTGCTCACCGCCGAGCGTTCGGCGCTCAATACCGTTCAGCACCTCTCCGGTATCGCGACGATGACGCGCGCCTATGTCGACGCCATCCACGGCACCGGCGCGACCCTGCTCGATACCCGCAAGACCATCCCCGGCCTGCGCCTGCTCGAGAAATACGCGACCCGGATGGGCGGCGCGACAAATCACCGCATGGGGCTGTGGGACGCGGCGATGATCAAGGACAATCATGTCGCCGTCGCCGGCTCGGTCGGCGAGGCGGTGCGCCGCGCGGTGGCGGCGGGCATCGCCAGCATCATCGTCGAGGTCGACCGCATCGACCAGATCGCGCCCGCGCTGGACGCGGGCGCGACACACCTGCTGCTAGACAATATGGAGCCCGATACGTTGCGCGAGGCGGTGGCGCTGGTTGCCGGGCGAGTGCCCACCGAAGCTTCGGGCGGCGTCCGCCTCGATACCATCCGGGCCATCGCCGAAAGCGGCGTCACCTTTGTCAGCGTCGGCCGGCTCACCCAGTCGGCCCCCGCCGCCGATATCGGGCTCGATTTCAAAACCGCTTGAAATGTAGGATTTCGCCTGCTCGGCTGCGCCGGTCGGCATTGCCGGCCCGCTCTTTGACTCCGTTGATCCACCCCACCCAGGCAAACGCGCGTAAGCGCCATTTTACCGCCCCTCGCGGATGCCCATGGTCAGTGCGACCATTGGGACCATTCGCGGCCGATCAGCGCTGGTCGATCACCGCGCTCGACGGGTGATGCTTGTCGAGATGCTTGCGGATGATCCGCAGATTGCGCGAGTTTGAGCGGAAGAGGAGATCGGGGACTATGCCGACGACCGGGATCAGCCCGAGCAGCCAGTCGAACCCGACATTGCCGAGCATGCGGACGATCGCGCTCTTGGGCATGTTGAGGTTGCGCGCCTCCATGACCATGTAGAGCCCCATCGCCGCCGCGACGAAGTCGCCGCCGATCGGGATCAGGTCGAGGATCACGTCGAGGCCGAATTTCTGATTGGTGCCGGGAATGGTGAAGCCGCGCTCGAGCAGCTTTTCCATGCCCTCGATCCGGCGGCGCACCGCGGCGACATCCCTGCCCAGCGGCAGGCCGTGGCTCAATCCGGAAGCCATTCGCGTTGCTTTTGCCACTGTCCTCACCTTTCGTTTCGCAGGTGGTTCAACGGGTGCCAGGCGCGGCTGTTCCCTTGCCACGCCCGTAGCCGAAGCGCGACGATAGACCAGCGCAGCGGTTGAGCAATCGGAATATATGCGGCGTCGGCGGTCAGCGCCGCGTCGGCCTCGGCGATGCGGCGGGCACGGGTCGGGAGATCGGGCGCGTCGCGGCCGGCCTCGACCAGCGCGGTGGCCGCCTCGCCGCACGGCGCGCAGGCGATGGCGACGAACCAGCGCCCGCTGTCATAGGGGGCGACGGCGTCGATCAGCCGCAGCTCGGCCTCATCGTCGCTGCCGACGCGCACCGCTTCCGCCCCGATCGCCCGCATCGCCTCGGCGAAATAGGCCCAGACCAAAGTCGATCCCGGGCCAGCGGGCAGGGCGATCCGCAGCACCGGCGCGGCGCCATGCGCCCGGCGCCACGCCGCCACGGTCGCGGCGGCGCTGGCGCGGCGCGCCTCCATCGCCAGTGGCGCCCAGGCGGGCTGCGCGATGGCGGCGGCGGAGTCGAGCTGCGCGGGCAACAAGGTCTCGATCGGCGCCCAATCGGAGCTGATCGCTTCGGTCAGCGCCTTGCGGTCGATCGCCATCGCCACTGCGGCGCGGTTGGCGGGTTCGGCCAGGAAACCGTCGCGTCGCGCCACCGCCAGTCCGAACAGGCCGAGCGCGGCATCGGTGCGGATGTTCGCCGGGGCGATCCCCGCCGCCGAGACGATCGGCCAGTCGGCGAAGCTGCCGCCCAGGATCAGATCCGACTGGCCGTCCTTGAAACGCGACAGCGCGCTCGCCGCGCGCTCGCCGCCCAGCAGGATCGTCTGCTCCGGTGCCGGGCCCAACTCATCCGGCGCATCGGGATCGGGGGCGGGGCGCAGCAGCATCCCGCGCCCGTCCGAGCGGGCGATGCGGAATGGGCCGCTGCCGCCGCCCGCGCGCACCACCGCCAGTTCGGGCTGGGCGAAGAGCTGGAGCAGGTCAGGGCGCGGGCGCTTGAGCCGCACTTCGATCACCTGCGGCGTCATCTCGACGATCTCGTCGATCACCGCGAGGAACGGAGCCAGCGCGTTGCGGCTGTTCGCGGCGGCGGCGCGGCGCAGCGCCCGCACCACCTGCTCGGCGGTGACCGGCTCGCCATCGGCCCATTCGGCTTCGCGCAGGCGGAAGATGAAGCTGCGCCCGTCGTCGATCACGATCCAGCGCTCGGCCAGCCCCGGCTCGATCTGCCCGGCGGCATCGAAGCGCACCAGTCCCTCGGCGGTGGCGCCCAGCAACACGCGGGCTGGGGTGGCGAGCGCCCCCGCGCTTGGATCGTCCGCCCGCACCGCGCCGCCGATCGCGCTCACGATCACCGGCGCATCGTCCTTGCGCTGCCCGGCACCGCCGCAAGCGGCGAGCGCGAGAGCGAGGAGAAGGGGCAGGCGGTTCATCGATGCTCCGGCTGTGGGTTGCCGCCGTGTATGACCCCCGGCAAGCGCTGCCAACCCCCGGGCCGCCCCGTGATGCGCTCGCTCTGCCGCATCGCGGCAAGACCCCCCGCGACCCGACGGGCCGCCACGGATTAGGTTCCGGCATCCCTTCTCAGGAGACCATCGTGGCAAGACTATTCAGCAAGTTGGCGGTCGCGACCGCGGCATTGTCGCTCGCCGCCGGCCCGGCGCTGGCGCAAAACAGCGCCTCGGCACTGTCGCTCCGCGCGCACACCACGGCCAAGAACAAGTCGGATATCACCGGCCCGCCGCTGATCGCGGTCATCGGTCTGCTCGCCATTGTCGGCGGCGGCATCTTCATCGCCGTCGATGACGATCGCCCCGACAGCCCGTAAGCGCCAGCCTATTTGCCGAGATCGGCGATCCGGCCGCGCTCGGCCTCGGGCACCAGCCCCTCGAGCACGGCCCAGAAGCCGCCCACGGCCCCCTGTCCGGCACTCGAATAGGCGCCCGACATCTTCTCGCGCAGGGCTTCGAACAACTCTGCTTCGAGCGCTGCGCCCGAAGGGGTCAGCCGCAATAGCCGCTGTCGCCGGTCGCGCTCGCCCGCTCGCGTCTCGACCAGCCCGCGCTCGGCCAGTTCGCCCAATACGCGCCCCAGCGATTGCTTGGTGATCGCCAGCAGCGCCAGCAACGCGCTCACCGTCAGTTCGGGCTTGCGGGCGATGAAATAGAGCGCACGGTGATGCGCGCGGCCAAGGCCCTGCGCGGCAAGACCGGCGTCGATCGCGCGGGTCATATGCGCATAGCCGAAATAGAGCAATTCCACCCCGCGGCGGATTTCCGGCTCGCGCAGGAACAGCGGCGATGCCGTGTTCGGCGAGGCGGGAATTGGGGCAGCCATGTTGACCATCTTTGCCACCGCGCCTAACCGTTCGCAACCCATAGACACCCTGGCAAACGGATGACGGAAATGGCCGACGCGACGATCCTGGATTTCGAGTTCGAAGCGCACGCCAATCCGGTTTCCGACACCAACCGCGCCGAAGCGCTCGCCAATCCCGGCTTTGGCCAGATTCTGGCCGATCACATGGTCCAGATCCGCTACTCCGAAGAGCGCGGCTGGCACGATGCCCGGGTCAGGCCCTATGGTCCGCTCTCGATCGATCCGGCCTGCGCGGTGCTGCATTATGCGCAGGAGATTTTCGAAGGGCTTAAGGCCTATCGCCTGCCCGATGGCGGCGCGGCACTGTTCCGCCCGGAAGCCAATGCGAAGCGTTTCAACGAGTCGGCGGCGCGGATGGCGATGCCGGAGATGCCGGAGGCGCTGTTCCTCGCCTCGCTGCGCGAGATCGTCCGCACCGAGCGGAACTGGATCCCCGATATCGAAGGCGGCTCGCTCTATTTGCGGCCCTTCATGTTCGCCAGCCAGAACTATATCGGCGTGCGCCCCGCGAGCGAGTTCATCTATCTCGTCATCGCTTCGCCCGCCGGCTCCTATTTCAAGGGCGCCGAGTCGGTCACCCTGTGGACCTCCGAGCATTACACCCGCGCCGCGCCGGGCGGGACGGGCGCCGCCAAGTGCGGCGGCAACTATGCCTCCAGCCTCGTCGCGCAGCAGGAAGCGATCCGCGAGGGCTGCCACCAGGTCGTGTTCCTCGACGCGGTCGAGCGCCGCTGGGTCGAGGAACTGGGCGGCATGAACATCATGTTCGTGTTCGAGGACGGCTCGATCCAGACCCCGCCGCTGGGCGGCACCATCCTCCCCGGCATCACCCGCGATTCGCTGCTGACGCTGGCCCGTGACGCCGGGATGACGGTGCGCGAGGAGCGCTACGGGATCGATCAGTGGAAGGCCGATGCCCAAAGCGGCCGCCTGCGCGAGGCTTTCGCCTGCGGCACCGCCGCGGTCGTCACCTCGATCGGCAAGGTCCGGGGCCGCGATTTCGAGTTCACCATCGGCAATCAGGGGCCGGGCCTGGTCGCGCAGAAGCTCAAGAGCGATCTGGTCGCGATCCAGCGCGGCCGCGCACCCGATCCGCACGGTTGGGTGCATCGGCTGTTCTGACCCCCTTCCATCCCGCGCAAGTGGAGCTATAAGCCCGCTTCCCGTTGGGGCGTCGCCAAGTGGTAAGGCAGCGGCTTTTGGTGCCGCCATTCCCAGGTTCGAATCCTGGCGCCCCAGCCAACCTTCCGGCCTATTCCAGCAAACGCACCAAGGGGTAACTCGACGGTGCGCTGGCCGTAATCGTATTTTGAGGCATGGGAAATTCGAACCGCCTCGCGTCGCTAGAACGCAAAATCATGTTGCTGCTCGGCGAGCGCGATATGAAGCGCGAACAGATCGCCAAGATCGAGAGCGCCTATGCTACGGTGCCAGACCTGCGTAGCCGCGTCGATGAGATCGGGCGATTGCTCGAAGCCTGTCAGATCGTAATCACGAGCGACCACCCCAAATGGACAATCGACCACATCATCCCGGCCCGTCCTTTCGCTCACAAGATTCCGGTGAAACTAGGTAGTGCGACCAAGCTTGCCTATGAGGCACTCCGCCTCGCCGAGAAGCCCCTGACGGGCCGCGAGATCGCGCGAGAGGTGCTTCGCCGTTCAGGACAGACTGATCCACATCGCGACACCATCACCAAGGTGGCGAACACGATCGGGAACAGCCTGCGAAAGCGGCACGCACGCGGCGTTGTCGCGAATGACGGAGAGTGGCCGGCTCGGTGGTGGGTAGTTAAACCAAGCTGATTCCGCGCAAGGTCTACTCCACTCGTCGCAAGCGAACCGGAAGAATTGTCCTAATACAATTCAACTCGTCGCAAATATACAGGACAAGTCTTCCGGTTGATTAAAATTATATTTGACAAGTGTCAAAAGCCTACCGCAAAGCTCGGACTCCGGCTCAAATAAAGAGCCGGAACCACGGGTAGTTACTAGCTACCCGTGGTTCCCAACAATCAACCTTTTGCTCAAGAAAAGGAGGTGTTGTCGTGCGAATGACTCGCGCGAAGCGCTCATATAAACTCGTATTCTGGCGGAGTCCATGCGGAATCTGTCAGTCGAGGTGTAGCGTCTTCACATCCATCGCTGCGAGGCACTGGAGGAAAAAGTCAGCCGGAAACGAGCCTCGGCTGAACTTGTTTCGCAAGCTCCCGTTGGTTTCCTCGATACCGATCTCGCCTAACGCGCTGACCAGCCCGTCATAATTGAGGTCTTTGCGAGCCATTTCGGCCTTGAGAATGCGCCGAGCCCCTCCATCACGAATATGAGACATACGTTCCCCTTATGACACATTTGTCTACAAATACGACACGCGACCTGTTGCACATCTGGGACAGGCGTGTCACATCCGATGCATTCGTAACGCATCGGAGGGTGATTCGCAGCATTTTCTCGCCTCGTCGGCGGCAGCAACGCTCAGCATATTCGACATCGTTGAGATGCCGGAGAGCGAGGCCGAGTCTGCTTTCGAGGCGATCCGCTTCGCGGATAAGGGTGGTGAGCCATTCTGCGTCTGGTGCGATTGCGAGGCGGTCTATCGCATCACTCGCAACGTAACCAATCGCAAGACCGGCAAGATCACCTCACGCCGGCTCTTCAAGTGCCAAAAGTGCCTCAAGCAGTTCTCGGTCACCTCGGGCACTATGTTCCACGGCCGCAAGCTGGCGTTCAAAAAGATCATGGCCGCCGTCCTGCTGTTCGCCGATGGTGCAGCGGGCAAAGCAGCTCTCCACTTGCGACGTGACATTAAGTGCAACCACAAGACGGCATGGACGCTGCAACACCGGCTCCGCGAGGCCATGACCAGCTACGTCACCGCCCGCCGCCTGACCGGGCCGATCGAGATGGATTCCACTGACTTCGGCGGAAAGGTCCGTAAGGCCAACCGGGCCGAGGATCGTAAGAACCAGCCTCGGCGACACATGGACAAGGTAGTCACGGTCTCCGTCCTGCGGGAACGTGGGCGGCACGGGCGGGTGGTGCCGTTTCTCGGCAACGAGGCGGCGCTGGTGAAGGTGATCAACACTCTTATCGATCCGCTGTCGAAGCCGTTTGTCGATGAGCATCCGGCTTGGAACGCTCTCTTCGCGCAATTCCCTGTTCGACAGATCAAGCACAAGGATCGCTATTCCGACCTACACGGTACATCGACCAATCTGGCGGAGTCGTATTTCTCCCGCTTCAAGCGGATGTACAACGGCACCTACCGGCACTTCTCCCGCCAATACGCTCAGGCGTACAACGGCGAATGTGCCTGGCGCGAGGAGCATCGGCGCTCACCGAATGGGGATCAGTTCATCCTCATCGCGGCCGGGGCACTCCACCACCCCCCGTCGCCGATCTGGCGAGGATACTATCAGCGCACGTTGCGGAAGGCCGCATGATGGCATCGTTCTGCATCCACCTCATGGGACAACGGCAGCCCATCACGCTCGACTTACCGTGCGCCGACATCGGCTATCTGGTCGAGGAGGCATCGCGCGCCAAGTTTCTTGTTGGTCACATGGCAGAGGCTGACGAAGAAGGTGTGTGTAGGCGCGTGATGATTGCCACGTGCCGTATCGAGTGCGCAGTCGAGGTGGGATAGGGCGGCAGCTAGAAGGCCCTCCCCTTCGGTTGGACAACTTGGCAAGTTCCACGCTCGATTTCACCAAAGGCTCTCCGCTGGAGCGTCAGATCGACCCGGCTCAACGTGAAGCCGATGAAGTAGACCGCGTTCGACGTGAAGCGCGCTTGGGTGCGCTGCTGGCCCGAAACCTGAGTGTAGTAATCGACCGTGCCGGCGCTTTCGTTCAGCGTAAGGTCCCACGATTTCTGCTGACCACCTTGGGTGGTCTCACACTTAAGGTAGACGACCGCTGGCGGTGAGGCCGTCTGCGTTAGAAGAAGTGCTAGGGCAACAAACATCGGACCATCCTCATTTTTCTGGATGCTTCCCAATACCACACAAAGGTTAACAGCGGGATTCATACTCCGTGGACCGATAATCACCTATTCCGCTCACTGGGCCGGTGAGCGACCCATATCTCGATATACTCGGCCAACGCATCCGAGCCCGTAGGCGGGAGCTTGGAATGTCGCAGGAAGGCTTGGCGCACACGGCCGGGCTGGATCGCAGCTACGTCGGGCGGATCGAGCGCGGAGAACATAACCTCACGTTCGTAGCGCTGGTCAAATTGGCGCGTGCGATGGGGTGTGATGTGGCGGCGCTGACGGGTGGCCTACCGCCGACTCCAGCCAAAGGTTAGTAAGCGCTCATCCAGCCAACGTTTCGTACATCCGCACCCGCCGTTCAACGTCCTTCATAAATCTCGTTGGGCTGGGCAGGCCGCCATTCGACGGCATCGGACAAGAGGCCGCCACGTCAAAGACTGCCGGGTGTATCTCGGGTAGGTCGAATGCCGATGTACCTTGTGCGACGAGCGGATCATCCTCTCCCGGCTTAAGCCACATTGTAATCAGCACAAGCCGCATGAGAAGCGGACCTATCTTTTCGGGCGGAAACTGTCCGGAAAGAGCGTCACGGATCGATGTGTCCTCGGAGTCATCGCCCGGTAGTGCCTCGTAGCGCGCTTTGAACGCCATATTGGAAGCGATGAAGGCACGTCGCAGTTCGTCCGGGGTTACTGTCGGAAATTTTGCCATGCAACGATTGTAGCAAGCATCGGCCTCCGCAAAACGGTGATCCGGGTTCCTACGGCAGCAATCGTTTTGGGTGCGTTTGCTGGAATAGGCCGCAACCTTCTCGCAGTCATTGATTGCACTCGAGCTTCCTCGCGCCGCTTCAACTCGGCAGGGGTTTGATACAGAACCCTGCTACAGAGGCGGGAATTCTGGCGCTTGGCACGCGTCCCAAATGCGACCCGTCGGGCCGGAATTTATCATTTCCGACGAACTCTTCGAGGCTTTCACCGCGCTCTACTTCAATTCCGTCTGGCGAAGGGGCGGCGTCGCAATCGGGAAGTCTCTCGCTGGCGGCCAACCGCGGGTTCAACGATAGCGCGGGTAGGCGGCCAGACCGAGAGACATGCGATTACAGGTGCCGAGCGCGCTTGTTCATATGTGCGTCAACCCTTTTAACAACGACCCGAGGCTAGCGAATAGGTACTGAAGCGCCCGCGTAGGGATCGTAGGTTGTGGTGGGCGAGGCGGGCAGGCTCGTGGCAGGCGGTCCGGGCTGCATATCGATCGTGTCAAATCTGTTCTGTTGGGGCGCGGCGTTGACCGCGCCCATGATTCCGGACGCGATCGCCGGTGCTCCGAACAGTATGAAGCAGCCCAGAAGGGCGGTGCCCGAACGGCGGAGAGGCAGGCGGCCTGCCAGCATCATCAGACCCAGGGCCGCGATTGCGACGATCGCGACGCTGACGGCGATCGATCCGATGATCGCGCTCTCCAGCCATTCGACCGCGGCCAATGAAGGGCTTGTCCCGATGGGATCCGCTAGCGACGGCGACAGGGCCGATGCAAACAGGTTGAACTCTAGCATCGCGCTTCCCGGGTCACGCCAACATCACCTCGGCGATTATCCGTCGCCCGCCCTCGCGTGCCAGCTGCACGTACACGTCAACGGTGTTCCGGATGTAGTGCCGCACATCGTCACGGTTCAGTTGCGTTCCGGCCTGCAGCACCAGCAGGACGATTTGCTCGACCGCCCGCTCGCATGAATCCGCATGCACCGAGGTCATCGAGCCCGGGTGACCGGTGTTGACCGCGCGAAGGAAGGTATAGGCTTCCTCCCCGCGCAGTTCGCCCAGGATGATCCGGTCGGGGCGCATGCGCAGCGATGCCGCGAGCAGATCGGTGGCGCTGACGCGCGCTTCGCCAAGCTCGCCGCGCACGGCAAGCAGTCCGACCATATTGTCATGATGCTGATGAAGCTCGGGCGTGTCTTCGATCAGGATCAGCCGATCTTGCGCTGGGATCTCCCGGATCAGCGCGTTGAGGAAGGTGGTCTTGCCGGTCGATGTGCCGCCCGAGACGAGGATATTCTTGCGCGCACGCACCGCTGCCGCGAGCATACCGGGAATGTCACCGCTTTCGAGCAGATCGGTGAGTTCGGTATCGGCCTTCGATTTGCCCGGGCTGGCGCGGCGGGTCCGCTCGAACGCACCGGCGCTGACATAGTCGGCGAGCCGCAGGTCCGAGGAGATGTGCTTGCGGATCGCGATCGCCATCGGCCCCCGCGTCGCGGGCGGTGCCACGATCTGGACGCGCGCGCCATCGGGCAGCGACGCCGACAACAGAGGGTGCTCGCGACTGATTCCCTGATGCGATAGCGCCGCGATCTGGCGCGAAAGCCGGTCCAGAGTCGCGGCGTCCAATGCCGGTGCTTCGTGCCGCTCGACTTCACCGCCCAAGGTTTCCGCCCAGATCTCGCCGGGCCGATTGACGTAGATATCGGTGACGTCGGGCCGCGCCAGCATCCCGGTGAGCGGCGCAAGATAGGAGCGCAGATAGACCTGCGCGCCGCCTTGCTGGGGCTGGGCGTTCACCGCGCTTCCACGCTGGTGAAATCCAGGTCGCGCGCGACGAAGACGGAGATGCTGGTCGCGGCCCTGACAGAAAGCGTCGGGCGGATCTGTCCGCTTGTGTTCTCGCGTGGAGCTACGCCTTGTAGCGAGCCCGGCAGCGCCAGAATGACTGGCGAGTTCGACGACCGCGACGCGAGATTCACTCCGACATCCAGCGCTGACTGCAAAATTGCGCCCGCAAAACGCTCGAAGAAATGGCTGTTCACCCGCGCGCTGACGCCGGCGCGGCCGAGCGTGTCGCTGCCCGGCGAGCCGATCGCGATCGTCGCGCCATCTGGGCGGATGAGGCGCAGCCAGTTGACCAGCATGCGCTTCTGCCCGGATTCGACCTGTGCGCTATATTCGCCGACCAGCCGGCTCCCGCGCGGGATCAGCACCCGGCTGCCATCGAATCCGCGGATGTCGCGTGACACGATCGCGCGGGCGAGGCCGGGCCGGGTGGAGTCGAGGGCGGTCTCCAGAACGGCGGGGATCAGCGTGCCCTGCGGGACCGTCGTTGCGCGATTGGCGAGCATGCCCGCGCCCGATCGTGCCCCCGCCACTTTCGGCTGCGTTCCCGTCTCATCGGAAGCGGCTGCGCCGGCTGTCGATTGGGCATTTGCGGCCGCGGGCGCGGTCATGTCGATCACAAGCGCCGGTTCGGCGGCGATACGCGACGGCGCTTTGACCGGGGCCGGGGCCGCTTCGTAGCGAGGCGGGGGCGTGTAGACGATCGCGGGAGGGGGTGCCGGTCGTGCAACCGCTGGAGCTGGCGGCAGCGCCGATGCGATTACCGGCACCGCTGGCGGTGGCGGGGGCGGCACGGACGGGTCCGGCGGGATGAATAGCGGAGCGGGCAACGCGGTAGTGCCGGAGATCGCATCCACCGTGCGCGGCCGAACTGCGGGCGCGGTCAAGGCGCGGCGCCGGCTGTCGAGGACCAGGAACAGCATGATCCCCAGTACCACCGCGACCGCCACGATCGCCCAGGCGGGCAGGCCATTTCCCGGGCGCGCAACGACGGGTAGCACGCTCGCCTCGTTGCTGGCGGAATGTGAAGGCCCGGCCCTTGTCGCCATCATTGGGCTTTCGGCGCCACGCGCAGCGCGATCGCGCTGCGGCGATCGATGCGGAACACCAGCTTCGCCTGAACGCTGTCGATCACCATGCGTCCGTCGCGCATCATGCCGTTGACGAGCATTTCCTTGCCCTGATCGTTGATCGCGTAGATCGCCGGAAGCGCGCGATCCTCGGGCCATTCCACATAGGTGTGGACCCCATCATCGTGGATGCCGCTGGGCCTGAGTTCCGCAGCGCCGCGTACCTTGTAGCGTCCGAGCAAAGCATCCGGCATCGCCGCGTCCGGCGGCGCTGCCGGTGCCGGCGAAGGGTAACGGAAGCGCACCGAATAGGGCAGGCCGCGCGCCGTTTCCGAAACCGGCGTCAGCTCGAACGAATACAGCCGGGCGTCGGTGGCCACGATCATGTTGGTTGATATGCCGGGCTGCACCAGCTTCACGAACAGCCGGTCGCCGCGCTTGTTGGCGGTAACCTGCCAGGCGCCGCTGTCGCCAACCGCGACATTCTCTATGCGCTCGTCCGGCGCGAGTTCGATCATGAGCTGATATCCGGGCGCCGCGCCGAGCGTGAACAGCCCGTCGGGCACATAGTCGATGATCTGAACCTGCGAGGCGCCAGCAGGCGCCATCTGCGCCCGGGCGTTCAGCGGCATCAGCGCGAGAAGCAGGAGAATCGCCCTCATTGGGGCGTTCCGGGGGGCGCCGCCTCGGGCGCCGCCAGCGCCTCCGCGTTGCGCTGATAGTGCGACACTTCGAAACCGAGCGGATTGATGAAGCGATCCTCTAGGCGCATCGGCTCGCCCGAATAGCGATAGCGGATCACCGCGACCCAAGCCCGCGGCTCCTGCGTCCGTCCGTCCGCGTCGCGGCGGATGGTATCGAAGCGCACCAGCGCCGAATTCGCCGCGAGCGGCGAGACACTCTTCACCCGCGTTTCCACGATCGTCGTGCGCGGTAGCCGGGCGAGCGGACTGTCGGGGTTCGAAGCCTGCACGCTCGCGACATAGGCGTTGCGCGCGCCGCCGTCGGACCAGAGCGAGACCTTGCGGTAATTCGCCTGAAGCGTGGCAATGTCGAAGCTCTCGCGCGCGATCACATATTGCACCAGGAACGACTGGGTCAGCGCGGCATTGCCGCTCACCAATTGCGCATCCAGCGGCTTCAGCGCCTGGACGAAGCCGGTCTGCTTGTCGACGAGCAGCGTATAGGGTTCGACGGTCTTGAGCGGCGTAAGCAGCAGCAGCGCGAATGCCTCCATCACGGCGATCGCCGCCGCGGTTCCCGCGATGATCCATGCCGTTCTGCGCGAAGCGCGAAGACCGGCTTGCTGGTCCTCCGCCCAGCTGCCGGCCTCGCGGTAATAGGCGTCGAGCGCTTCGCGTGCCTTGTGCTTCATAGCGTCGCGTCCCGCCTGCCGGCGCTTGCCGACACGCGCGTCTGCGCCCGGCGGCGATGGCTTTGACCGAGCGGGGAGGAGGGGATGTCCCGCGCGCCTGGCATGGTTGCGCTGGCGGTGGTGCGCGAGGGCGCGCCGTCCGAAGCGAGCCGCATGGTTTCACGCCGCTCGATATGGCTGACCGCTTCCGCCAATGCCGCGGCGCGTGAGTGCCGCTCGGCGGGAATCCGGCGGACTTCCGGCGCCGCGATCGGCATGCGAGGATGCGGCGGGGCCATGATCTGCGCGGTGGCTTCCCGCCAGCCCGCCGGCAGCCGAAAGCTCAGCACGATCCGCGCCGCCATGCCGAGCGCGGCCAGCAACACCAAGGCGAACGCGAACGTCACGACCAGCAGCTCGGTGGTCGCCCCGCCAATCGGCAGACCCGCTTCCCGCCGCGCGATCAGCGTCGCGAGCCAGGGTTCCAGCAGGGCAAGCTCCAGACCCAGCATCAGCGTTACCGCCAATGCGCCGATCGCCGCGGCGGCGAGCGCTCGAATCCAGCCTTCGAACAATCCCCGCGATCCCTGGAACAGCAGAAAGGCGATAAAGAACGGGCCGACCGCGAGCAGCAGACCGGCGATGAAGCGCACCGATGCAAAGGCGGCTATCGTCGCGGTCAGAAAAACCAGGCGTGATGTGCCCAGTGCCGTCGTCCCGAAGATGCTCATCGGCTCCGGTGCCTGCTCGACGACCAGCGTGCTTTGCCCGTCCGCCTCTCGCGGTCGCGCCGCTATATTGACCGGACCGGTGCCCAGCCGGCCGAGTGCGATGAACGCCGCGTCGGTTTGGCCGAGACGCGGTGCCATGCCCCCTTCGGCGCCCGGCACGCCGGCGGGTCGCCCTATCGCCGACGCCAGCTCGGCGGGACCATGGAATGCAAGGTCATAGACCAGCGGCCGATACGCCGCCCAGCTCGTCGCAAGCGTGAGGACGATGCCGATCTTGACGAACGCCATCACGCCGGCACGGACCCCGAAGGTCTCGCCGAGCAGCATCCGGTATCCCGCGAATGCGATGAACAGCGTCAGCAGGCCCGTCAGGAGCAGCGTGAAATTGGAGCCCGGAGCCGCCAGCGCGTCATAGCCGCGCGCGCCCAGCGATTGCGCCTGGCAATCGATGAAGCCGAGCGCGCTTTCGAGAAAGGCGCCGTCGATGATGCCGGGACAGGCCGTGCTCATGCCGCCTCCAGCAATCGGGGAAGCCACTCGCCGGGGTCGTCGCCGGTTTGCGCGCGTATCTCGTCCAGCAGGCGCACCGTGCGTTCGCGGCCCGACAATATCGTCAGCAATTCCCGCTCGCCGGTCAGGTTCAGCCGGGCCACGACACTTTCATTGCCGTGCTTGATCAGGAAGCAATGCGCGCTGTCGGGCAACGCGCGCACGAGTTCGAATTCATGTGCGGTGAGGCCGAAACCCTCCATATAATCCGCGGCGCGCGCCTTTGGGTTGGCCATGAAGATCTGGGTCGCGGCCTGCTCGATGATCGCGCTGGCGATGCGGCTTTCAAGCGCGTCCTGCGCGCTTTGCGTCGCGAAGCCGACGATGCCGTTGCGCTTGCGGATCGTCTTTTCCCAATCCTTGATCCGGCGGACGAACACATCGTCGTCGAGGGCCTTCCAGCCTTCGTCGACCACGATGATCGCGGGCGTACCGTCTAGGCGTTCCTCGACCCGGTGGAACAGATACATCATGGCGGGCGTCCGCATCGCCGGATCGTCGAGAATCTGGGTCATGTCGAACCCGACGGTTTGTGCGGTCAGGTCGGTTTCGTCGCGGGCATTGTCGAAGAGCCACGCGCGTTCGCCATCGCCCCACCACGGGCGAAGCCGTGCCCACAGATCGGCGGCATGCGGCCGCTGCCCGCCGCGAAACAGCTCGACGAGATGGCAAAGCCGGCGCTGCTCGGACGGTTGGCCGAAATTGGCGTCGATCGTATCCTTGATGCGCGCCAGCTCGTCGATATCCGCGCCACCCGCGAGAAGCGCGATCCAGTCGATCAGGAACTGCCGGTTGGCGGCCGTATCCTCCAGTTGCAGCGGGTTCAGGCCCGATGGCTTGCCTGGACGCAGCAGATCATAGCGCCCGCCGATTGCGCGGAGGAACAGTTCGGCGCCGCGATCCTTGTCGAAAAAGATGATCCGGGGTGCGAATTTGCGGGCCTGCGCAAGAAGGAAATTGAGCACCACCGTCTTGCCCGATCCGGAAGGGCCGATGACCGTGAAATTGCCCAGATCGCCGCGGTGGAAGTTGAAATGATAGGGGCCGGCCGCCGTGGTCTCCAGCAAGGTGACGGCGTCGCCCCAATGATTGCCGGCCGCCTTGCCTTGCGGCAAATTGTGCCCGCTCGCGAAGCCGGCGAAATTGCCGGTCGAGATCAGTCCGCGCCGCGCGATGTATTTGAAGTTTCCGGGGAATTGCGCCCAGAAGGCCGGCTCCAGCGCGATCTCCTCGCGCACCGCGATGATGCCCATGTCGGTCAGCGCCGCCAGCACTTCGGCGACGCCCTCATCGACCTGCGCAAGCGTGCCGCCGCGAACCGCGATGGTCATATGATGCTCGCCAAAGCCGGCGCGTCCCGCCGCGACTTCGTCCTTGGCGCTAGCTAGGTCGGCGCGAAGACTCATCGCTTCGTCCTCCGCCGAGCGCATCCGCCTGAGCGCCAGGTTCATCCGCGAAAGCGCGGCCTGACGCTCCACGAAGCCGAAGCTCTGCGCGATCGTCAGCTCGAACGGCAGCCGGAGCAGTTCGTCGAGCATCCCCGGTGAGGATTGTCCGGGATAGTCCTTGATCGACACCATCCCGACAAAACTTCGCGGCAGGCCGCCGGCAGGGCCCAGCTCGGCGGTCTCCTGTCCGAAGCTGATCCTGCGATAGGGAAGATACGCGCCCAGGTCCTGCATCGGCAGCAGCACCGGGCGCATCTCGCCGTTATAGAGGCTCGACAGGAATTCGAGCGGTTCGGAGCAGGTGCCCTGCGGCGTCTGGTAAACGCTCAACAGCCGCGGTTCGTAGCTGCCGAGCGCCGCAAGCAGCGCATCGCGCGCAGCGCCGAGCTGCCGCAATTCGTTGGCGGCGTTCACTTGTGGCGTGCCGCCGCGAAGCCGGTCGAGAATGCCCAGCCGGCCCTGGAGCGGGCGGCGGACCAGCGTGACGAAGATGTCATTGACGTACAGCTTCTTGCTCGCCAGCCGCCCGTGCCAGGCCGTGTCGAGCCGCGCCGAGAAAGCGTCGAGGAAGTCCGCGGTGAGCTCGCTATGCACCTGCCGGCGAACGACGTGATGATAGAGCGCGAACCGCGATGAGCCGATCGACTGCAGCACCGCGTCGCGCAGCCGCTTGCGATAATTCAGTTCGTCGGTATCGGCGGTCTCGAACAGCAGCCCGCGCAGATGGATGAACTGCATGAGCAATCCGTCGCGCGTCTCGATCGTATGGTCGTCGACATGCCGGGCATAGGGTAGATGCCGCCCGGCGGGCGCCTCGCGTTCGATCGCCCTGGGGTCCCGCGTCAGGGGCGATAGGAATTGCATCGCCAGATCGAATAGTTGCGCACCCGAGGGCAGCGGCCGACGCGGATCAGCCAGAGGTCGAAAAAGCGCGGCTCGCGCAGGCACAGCAGCACGCCCGCGATATGGATGGTTAGTGCGGCGAGCAGCACCCATATGGATTTGAAGATCAGGAACAGTTCGGTCGCGATCACCGCGTTGGCGACGAAGTAGCTATACGTCACTCCCGCGAACATCTGCGGGCGGGTAAGGGCTACGAAAAGCGGATCGCGTTCCAGGCCATTCACATCATTGGCCCAGTTGCGCGGTGGACTGGATGCCGGCGACGATGCTGGCGGCGCCGAACAGGATGAAGCAGCCGAGGATCACGGTCGCGCCATAACGCCAGTTGATCCGCCCGGTGAGCATCAGGAAGCCAACCGAAGCCACGGCGATCACCGCGATGACGGTGGCGATCGTGCCGAGCAGTGTGCCTTGCAGCCAATGCACCGCCGCAACGATCGGTCCCGAGCCGGCGGGATCATATTCCTGTGCGTTGGCGCCAACAGGCAACAATAGGCCCAGGGCCATACAGGTCGCTCGCCGCTGCAATTCCTTGAATGTCATGCGATCCCTCACTGCGTATCGAAGCATGCCGGGCCTGAACCACTTTGCAATATGGATTCTGGTTGATTCGTCAGTTCCGTCCATAACGGTTGTAAAACTGCCATGTTCGAGCGGGTGAAGCGATTGACTGCGACGGCATGGTGATCCAGTAATTTTACCTGAAGGTCTTTCGATTCTCTCCGAAATGAAAGTAAAGGCTTTGCGGATTCGGGGTCGTGACATTCACTAGTCTTTGCTTGAGCTAACCGATTCCGGACAAGGAGAGGTGCTATGCGGAAGCCGACTATCGCCGCCATCGCGGCTGTTACCCTTGGTCTTGCGAGCGCCGCGCAGGCGGCCGAGACCATCACCTACACCTATGACGCCAAGGGGCGGCTGGTGAAGGTCGAGCGATCGGGCTCGGTCAACAACAACGTCAAGTACGAATACACGCAGGACAAGGCGGACAACCGCACCCGCGTGAAGGTAACCGGCTCACCCTGATATTCTGAAGGGCCGCTCGGGCGGCGGCCGCGCGTCTACGTCATTCCAGGAGGGATCCATGCAGAACCACGTCGGGGCCGTGCGCCCGGGCGGCCGCCGCGCCGCGTCCAGAATGCTTGCCTGTTCGATGCTGGCCTCGGCCTCGCTGCTGTCGATCACCACGCAACAGGCGTTCGCGCAGGTGGCGCCGCCGCCAGCGCCGCGCCAGTCGATCGACGGCAATGGCGTCGATCTGTTCTGGGGCAAGATGGCGGTGGACGGCCCGGTGGTCGCGGCCGGCCAGGGCGGGCCGGAGTCGCTGGTATGGCAGAAGTTCAACCGCGGCGACGGCTGGGGGGATACCGTGCTGGCGACGCTCACCGTGAGCGGCAGCACCGTCTATGTCAGTTTCGGCGGCAAATCGGATCGCTTCACGATCTCGGGCGGGTCTTACATTCCCACCGAAGGCAACGGATCGACGCTCTCGCTGAGCAGCGGCATCTATACCTATACCACCGCGGACGGCACTGTCTCGCATTTCAGCCAGACCAGGGTCGGCACCTATCCCTATAGCACCGTTACCGGACTGGTGACCGACATCACCCTGCCGTCCGGCGCGTCGCGCAGTTTCAATTTCGAGACGGTGAACACCTGTGTCCGTTCCAAACCGGGCGGCTTCGGCTATATCTGCACGCAACGCATGGACATCAGCCGTATCGCCAGCGTGACGAACAACGCCGGATACACGCTTTCCTTCCTCTACGCCAACGATGCGAGCTTCTATCTCGATCCCGATTTCGTTCCTTACGAGCCCTATGAGAATTTCTGGGCCGAATGGGGTGATATCGTCGGTGTTTCCGGGTCTGGCGGTTCGCAGAGCTTTTCCGCCGGTTGGAGTGGCGGCTCCTTCAATTACGAGATCACTGACGCGCTCGGCCGCGTTACCAAATACAGGATGACGGGCAATGCGGTGGCCGGAGTCACGCGCCCTGGAAGCGGTTCGGAAGACCTGACCGTCGGTTACGTCTACAGCCCCACCACCCGCGTAGCGTCGGTCGCCACCGCGGCGGGCACCACGACCTATTCGGCATCGGACGCATCGGGCGTGCGCACCGTGACGGTCACCGATCCGGGCAGCCATGCCACGGTCTACACCTTCGACATCGCGTCGCAGCGCATGACCTCGATGACCGATCCGCTGAGCCGGACCACGGCCTGGCAATATGACGGTTCGGGCCGCGTCACCCGCGTCACCGCGCCCGAGGGCAATTACACCGAATACACCTATGATGCGCGCGGCAACGTTACCGAGACGCGCGTCGTGGCGAAGAGCGGATCGGGGGTCAGCGACATCGTCGCCACCGCCGACTATGATTCGTCCTGCACCTATGCCGCCAAGTGCAACCAGCCCAATTACACCGTCGATGCCCGCGGCAACCGCACCGATTACACCTATGACACCACCACCGGCCTGCCGACCAAGGTAGAGCTGCCCGCGGCCAGCGGCGGCGGCATCCGCCCGACCACCAATTACAGCTACGGCACCGCCGCGAGCATGGCGGTGGTGACCGGCATCTCGACCTGCCAGACGACCTCGTCGTGCGTCGGCACGGCGGACGAGGTCAAGACCAGCATCTCCTATAATTCCGCCGCCTTGCCGACGAGCATCAGCAAGGGCGCGGGCGATGCTTCGCTGACCGCGACCACCGCCCTGACCTATGACGGCGCCGGCAATCTGCTGACCGTCGATGGCCCGCTCTCGGGCAGCGCCGATACGGTGCGTTACCGCTATGACGGCGCACGGCGGAAGATCGGGGTGATCGGCCCCGATCCCGATGGCGGCGGATCGCTCAAGCACCGCGCGCAAAAGCTCACCTATGACGTCAGGGACCGCGTCACCCTGGCCGAGACCGGCACGGTCGACAGCCAGAGCGATGGCGACTGGGCGGCGTTCGCCAGCGCGCAGCAGGTCGCGACCGACTATGACGATGCCGACCGCCCGGTGAAGCGGACCGTCACCGCCAGCAGCACCACCTATGGCGTCACGCAATACAGCTATGACAGCGACGGCCGCCTCGAATGCACCGCGGTGCGGATGAACAGCGCGACCTGGGGCAGCCTGCCCGGCGCCTGCACGCTGGCCACCACCGGTTCGCTGGGCCCCGACCGCATCACCAAGAATAGCTACGACAATGCCGATCAGCTTACCAAGGTCCAGTCGGCCTATGGCAATACCGAGCAGTCCGACGACGCGACGCTGACCTACACCAGCAACGGCAAGCAGGCGACCGTCACCGATGCCCAAGGCAACAAGACCAGCTACGAATATGACGGCGCCGATCGCCTGGTGAAGACGCGCTACCCGGATACCACCCAGGGCGCGGGCACCAGTTCGACCAGTGATTACGAGCAGCTGACCTATGACGCCGGCAGCAACGTCACCGCGCGGCGTCTCCGTGACGGGACCAGCATCGGCTATACGTTCGACAATCTTGGCCGCCTGACCGCCAAGGACCTGCCGGGCAGCGAGCCCGATGTCGCCTATACCTACGACCTGCTCGGCCGCCCGCTGACCGCCGCGACGGCGTCGCAGACGCTGACGTTCGGCTATGATGCGCTCAGCCGCAACACCAGCCAGGCCGGGCCGCTGGGAGCGGTGAGCTATCAGTACGATCTGGCCGGGCAGCGAACGCGGATGACCTGGCCGGACAGCCTCTATGTCGATTACGACCATCTCGTCACCGGTGAGGTCAGCGCGATCCGCGAGAATGGCGCGACCTCGGGCATCGGGGTGCTGGCCACCTACGCCTATGACAATCTCGGCCGGCGCACCGGCATCACGCGCGGCAACGGCACGACCACCGCGTACACCTATGACAATGTCTCGCGGCTGGCGTCGCTGTCGCAGGACATGTCGGGAAGCACCTACGACTTCACGCACAGCTTCACCTACAATCCCGCCGGGCAGATCGCGAGCAACACGCGCTCGAACGACCTCTACGCCTGGGCCGGGCACTTCAACGTCGATCGCAGCTACACCAACAACGGCCTGAACCAGGCGACGGCGGCGGGGGCCACCAGCCTGAGCTATGACAGCCGCGGCAACCTCACCACCTCCGGCAGCGACAGCTACGGCTACACCTCCGAGAATCTGCTCACCAGCGGTCCTTCCAGCGTGACATTGGCCTATGACCCGGCGATGCGGCTGTACCAGACGGCGGGCGTCGCGACGACGCGGTTCCAATATGACGGCACGGCGATGATCGGCGAGTACAACACCTCGGGCACGCTGCTGCGGCGCTACGTGCCGGGCCCCGGCACGGACGAGCCGCTGGCCTGGTACGAAGGCTCGGGCACCAGCGACCGCCGCTGGCTGCACGCCGACGAGCGCGGCAGCGTGGTCGCGGTCAGCAACGCCTCGGGCGTGGTGACCAACGTCAACACCTATGACGAATATGGCATCCCGGGCAGCGGCAATGTCGGGCGGTTCCAGTATACCGGCCAGGCCTGGCTTCCCGAGCTTGGCATGTCCTACTACAAAGCCCGCATCTACTCGCCCACCCTCGGCCGGTTCATGCAGAATGATTCCATCGGATATTACGACGGCATGAACTGGTATAACTATGTAAAAAGCGATCCGGTTAATAGGGCGGATCCATCCGGGAATTTTGGATTATTTGGTGGCTGCCCCGCCGGTAGTAGATGCGAGAGTACTAATCCCGCCGCATCGAACGCTGCTGACGGCTACCGTAATGCGAAACTAAATTCTGAAATCGCCCGAGGCATACCAGGAATTTCCACGGCTGGAATAAATCAAATCCGAAATTGCTTCAATAATCCTACCAGCGAATGCATGGGGTCACCTGTTATAGGACTTCCAAATTTCAGTTTAGGAGCCAATAATTATTCTAGTGACGCGTTCGGAAATTCAGTTCAAAGCCATACTGTATTTTGGGAGGTGCCGGCATCAGTAATAACGTGGATACATATAAAACATTATTCTCCAGAATTTTTTGTAGGTAAATCAAAGTTTACAGATGAAATATATGGTGACCTCGTTAATGCCATTGGAAAAACAATAATGTTTGGAAAGGGGACTCATGGCTTAGGCGGGCAAACTATATTTACCTTAGACTGGGGAACCCAAGTGGGTACTCTCCCCGATGGGTCTATTACCAATACGATGACCGTTGTGGGTTCTCATAGAGTTGGCGATCAGGAGGGGCGAGTTCGCTCCGCATATCCAGGGCCTCCCACTTGGCCATAGATTGGCAGATATATAGAGTAGTAGATATGATGAAATTTAATATAACCCCTTATTTGCAGAGCAATCATACTATTTCACAAATTGAAAATTTCATTATGGACGGTAAATTTTATGAACTTACTCGATTCTTTTTAGTTAATTACCAAATATCTTTAGGGAGTAAATATAAGATAGAAGATGAAGATAGCGCTTTAGTGATTTTGCCTTCGTTGTTGAACTGTATAAAGCAGATATTATTAGGGAATTATTGCGTATTACAGATGAGTGATTCACCACCAAATGTCGTTTTCCAGCCTAAATTAAGAGAGTGTATCATATCTGTCGATTCTTATGGCTCAATTATTGAACAGGAATCTCAAGATTTGAAAATATTAATTTCAGATTTAAGAAGTAATGCGATAATATGTGCAAACTATATTAAATCAGTTTCTAAAATAGATTTAGAACATATTATTTCTGAATTAAACCCTGGCCATCACGATTTATTGGATTACATGAATGCTTGAGGCCGCTTAATTAACTGCGAATAATAGTGCAAGTATTTTAAATTATAATGTAATTAATAATTATATCATTTAATGATTTATACAGTTGATAGGCGATAACTTGTCGCCGACGCTTGCAATGTAGGATTTCGCCTGCTTGGATCGGGTGGCCGCAACCTGCGGCCCGCTCTTTCCCATCGTCGTAGCCCTCTTCGTAATACGAGCGTCGCGAGCCACCGCGTAGCGATGCAAACGCCCCGCGCAGCGTCCGGCCTTATTGCCGCGCAACAAGCGCGCTCTCGCCGCCATCTTAATCGTCCCAGACCCCCATGGTCAGTGCGACCATTGGGACCATCGCGGCAACGGCACGACCACCGCGTACACCTATGACAATGTCTCGCGGCTGGCGTCGCTGTCGCAGGACATGTCGGGAAGCACCTACGACTTCACGCACAGCTTCACCTACAATCCCGCCGGGCAGATCGCGAGCAACACGCGCTCGAACGACCTCTACGCCTGGGCCGGGCACTTCAACGTCGATCGCAGCTACACCAACAACGGCCTGAACCAGGCGACGGCGGCGGGGGCCACCAGCCTGAGCTATGACAGCCGCGGCAACCTCACCACCTCCGGCAGCGACAGCTACGGCTACACCTCCGAGAATCTGCTCACCAGCGGTCCTTCCAGCGTGACATTGGCCTATGACCCGGCGATGCGGCTGTACCAGACGGCGGGCGTCGCGACGACGCGGTTCCAATATGACGGCACGGCGATGATCGGCGAGTACAACACCTCGGGCACGCTGCTGCGGCGCTACGTGCCGGGCCCCGGCACGGACGAGCCGCTGGCCTGGTACGAAGGCTCGGGCACCAGCGACCGCCGCTGGCTGCACGCCGACGAGCGCGGCAGCGTGGTCGCGGTCAGCAACGCCTCGGGCGTGGTGACCAACGTCAACACCTATGACGAATATGGCATCCCGGGCAGCGGCAATGTCGGGCGGTTCCAGTATACCGGCCAGGCCTGGCTTCCCGAGCTTGGCATGTCCTACTACAAAGCCCGCATCTACTCGCCCACCCTCGGCCGGTTCATGCAGAATGATTCCATCGGATATTACGACGGCATGAACTGGTATAACTATGTGGGAAGCGATCCCGTAAATCGCAGAGACCCAAGCGGGTTTCGTGAATGCATCATAAATGAAAAAGGTGAAGGAAACGAAGACTGCTATATTCAAGTCGATGGTCGGCTAATTGACCCATTTCCGGCTTGGGAAAATTACGAAACAGATTATAAAGACACAGATTTTGGTCAGAATTATACCACTAATGGTGATGTTATCATGTGTAGAATGTTAAAAATTAAAATAACTGGAGTTGGTCCTAATCAAGCCAATAGCAATGTTCGAACAGCAATTTCCCAACAGCCTGGAAATACTATTTTAAATGGTAGTGTGGCAATAGATCCATCAGATTTTGGTGTACCGAACGCGCGAGGTGAGTTCAGAAGCGTTTTGGCGCGTATTAAAATTTATCCGCAATGGAGCGGAGCTGAACAACCATCCAACGGAGCACCAGCGATGCCGGTCGGGCTACCCTCAACCGGGCCCTACAATGTAGTGGATGTGATTGCTCCTCCCAGCGCCCGCAATCAGCCAGGCGTTCATATTGATTTATATCGCTATACTAGCACTAAGAATGCCTTTGCTTCCACAAGAATCGTGCCCACTATATTCTCAATTCCAGTTAATGATGTAGGTGTCACATGTCCAACTGGCTAATAGCTCCTCTTTTACTATTTACCATTCAGGCGGAAATTGCAGAGCCGCGGGTAGGGTACAATAGTATTGATATAATAGAAGGAAAGGCTATAACTAATTATAGATTTGAAAAAGATCTATTAGTAAGTTTTGATGGCAAAGATGGTATCACTATAAAATATGGAACTACAGGTATTAATATTCCTGCAAGAACCCCATCAACCCTTATTTCCTTCCCGCTGTCAAGATATATTATTTTAAACTTTGGAGATGGGTCGGGCCAAGTGTATGATATACTTGGAATTAAACTAAATAACGGCGAGCAGATTAATTTCGAGCCGCTGAAGCGATCAATGATTCAATTTGCAAGAAAAAACAGATGCGCAATTAAAAAAGATGAGATAAGTATAATTTTGGTAGGGTGGGATAAATTCGACAATATTTTACTTAAAAGTGAAGATTTTTCTAGATTAGGCAATTGCAGTATTATGAATAGAACTTGGAAGTTTTCTCTAAGTAATTCTAGATATACGATGCGTAATTGAAAATTCTGGGGCGGCGTGGGCTACGACCGTCTCGTCACCGGCGAGGTGAGCGCGATCTGCGAGAATGGGGCGACCTCGGGCATCGGGGTGCTGGCCACCTACGCCTATGACAATCTCGGCCGGCGCACCGGCATCACCCGCGGCAACGGCACGACGACGGCCTACACCTATGACAATGTCTCGCGGCTGGCCTCATTGTCACAGGACATGTCGGGCTCGACCTACGACTTCACCCACAGCTTCACCTATAATCCCGCCGGTCAGATCGCGAGCAACACGCGCTCGAACGACCTCTACGCCTGGGCCGGGCACTTCAACGTCGACCGCAGCTACACCAATAACGGCTGAACCAGGCGACGGCGGCGGGCGCCACCAGCCTAGCCTATGACAGCCGCGGCAACCTGACCACGTCAGGCAGCGATACCTACGGCTACACCTCCGAGAACCTGCTCACCAGCGGTCCTTCCAGCGTGACGCTGGCCTATGACCCGCTGCTGCGGCTGTACCAGACGGCGGGCGTCTCGACGACGCGGTTCCTGTACGACGGCACCGCGATGGCGGGCGAGTACAACATCTCGGGCACGCTGCTGCGCCGTTACGTGCCGGGCCCCGGCACCGACGAGCCGCTGGCCTGGTACGAAGGCTCGAGCACCAGCGACCGCCGCTGGCTTCACGCCGACGAACGCGGCTCGGTGATCGCGGTCACCAACGCCTCGGGGGTGGTGACCAACGTCAACACCTATGACGAATACGGCATCCCCGGTTCGGGCAATGCCGGGCGGTTCCAGTATACCGGCCAGGCCTGGCTTCCCGAGCTCGGCATGTCTTACTACAAAGCGCGGATGTACTCGCCCACCCTCGGCCGGTTCATGCAGACCGATCCCATCGGCTATGGCGACGGGATGAACTGGTATAATTATGTGAAGAGCGATCCGGTTAATTTCGCGGATCCGAGTGGGTTGAAGAAGGTCTGGTACTGTGATGAAACCGGGAAGTGCGGCTGGATAGACGACAACGAAATTACGGTTACCGGGAAGAGAGAAGGAGATGACTGTAATGTTCGAGACGGATGTCGTGTAGGGAGCCCAGACGCCCTTAAAGGCCGGCCGACCATTCCGCTCTCCGATCCAACCCCGCAGCTAGAAGATATTGTTGTATCCGCGAAAAAGGCCGATCCAAAGGTGTGTAAAAACATCAATAACGCGGCAAAGGCTGGCAAGGCCGGACTGCCATCTAATACCAAGGGATACCTAACGAGTCCGGCTATATGGAATAATATGAATAGACTAATGTGGGAAGTCCAGACGGCGAGGGACAATAATGCTCAATATCGATCCGTAGACTACGGGTTGTCTTTATTTGGGCTCGCAACTGCAAGTGGCAGTTTCGCTGTAAGGCTAACGTCAGGAACTGTTGGAGGATTTGCCACTTGGTTGGCTAGTGATTTTATATCGTCTGGCGTTGACAATACCCAGGCCGAAATCATAGCTTTAGATGCTCGTATCACTCAGCTGCAGGCCCAAGAGGATGGCACGTGCAAGTATCAGCCGGGATAATAAAATGGATAATATTTTTGTAAAAATACTTGTAATAGTTGCTATCGCATTAGCGACGTGGAGCGCGGTTGACAGGTTGAGCTCGATACCCGAAAAGATTTTTTTTGTAGCTATTGTTTTGTCTGCGGCCCCTATTGCAATTTATTTTAAGAGAAGGTTCCTAAAGTGAATTCAATTACGCAATTACGGTGAATTACGGCGCCAGTTTACTAAATCCACCAAATTCGTACTCGGGGGGGAATGGCACGCCTCCCCCTCTTGTTCTGCCCGGTTATCCGTATCACGTGCCCCAGCGCGGTAACCGCCGCCAGCAGACCTTTTTCGAGGATGGCGACTTCGCGTTCTATCGCGACCTCCTCTCCGACGCCGCCGATCGCGGCGGGGCGCAGATCTGGTGCTACTGCCTGATGCCCAATCATGTTCACGTGATCGTCAATTACGGTGACAGTTTACCAAACGCACTAAACTTGCCGCTCACGCTTGCAATGTAGGATTTCGCCTGCTTGGATCGGGTGGCCGTGACTTGCGGCCCGCTCTTTTCCATCGTCGCAGCCCCTTCGTAACGTGAGCGTCGCGAGCCACCGCGTAGCGATGCGAATGTCCCGCGCAGCGTCCGGCCTTTTGCCGCGCAAACAGCGCGTTCTCGCCGCCATCTTCATCGTCCCAGACCCCCATGGTCAGTGCGACCATTGGGACCATTCGCGGCAACGGCCTACGAATATGATGGCGTCGATCGCCTGGTGAAGACGCGCTACCCGGATACGTCCTAGTTATCAGGTCAGCATTTACTCGAAAAAAGATACGTGACCGGGGGGCATTGAACTGGGCGCATCTGTGACTTCATCCGCGGTCTCGCGGGCGGGCCGCACGCAATATGCGCCCGCCTGTTCCAGCCATTTCGGTTCAAAAAGTTGAATTGACAGGCGCAATCGCTCCTTTCAATTTGCCTGTGCTCGCAGGGTGTATTCGCGGCCGGGCAGTGAAATTGCCGGGTTGCCGCTGAATATTGCGGCTGAGTTTTAGCTTTCAGAGGTTGGTCCGCTTCGGAGCGGTATCCGGCACGCGGCATGGTCGCGTGCGGGCGCCGGCGCGTGTCCAGCGGGCCCGATTTGGGAGGATGCCTGTGCAGACGAAGGCGCGGTTACGCAGTTCCGCAGCGTTGGGAGCGGCCCTGTGCTGGGCGCTGCCCGGTACGGCGCAGGAAAGCACGACCTATAGTTACGATGCGCTGGGGCGGCTGATCCAGAGCAGCATCTCCGGCGGCCCCAACAATGGCCTGTTCACCGGGACCTGCTTCGATCCGGCGGGCAACCGCTCGCAATATCACACCGGCAGCGGCGCGCCGACCTGCACGCCGACGCCCGCACCCTCGCCGACGCCGTCGCCCACTCCGACGCCGACCCCCACGCCGACACCAACCCCGACGCCGACCAACTCGCCGCCGGTGGCGGGTGCGGATTCGGCCAACTTCCGCTGCAACCAGTCGACGACGGTGAATCTGCTCGCCAACGATACCGATCCCGAGGGCAATTATCCGCTGAGCCTGATCTCCGTCACCTGGCAGTCCGGCGGCGCCTTCGCGACCATCATCAGCAGCACCAGCGTCTCGCTCCAGGCCGCGTACACCGGCATGTATTCGTTCAGCTATCTGGTCGCCGACAGCCTCGGCGCCACCAGTACCGGCTATCTCTCGGGAAATGTCACCGGAAACGACAACAGCTGCCTCGGCGAACCCGGGATGTGACCGGCGCGCCTTCCAGACAATTGCCCGGAAAATCGAAACGCAGCGAACAGGGGAAAACACCGATGGCCAGGCACGCTTTGAAGACCCTTATGCTGGCCACGGCGGCGGTCTGCGCCGCATCGTCAGCGCTCGCGCAGGAAATTCTTCCACCCAAGGTTTACAGCACCACGCCGGGCGGCATCAATGTCGCCGATGCGTCCTTCGTCCATTCAGTCGGCGATCTGGTGATCGGCCCGCTCCAGCTGGAGCGGTTCCACCTCTCCGGCGTCAAGAAGCCCAACAATCCGCTGATCGGCACCAACATGTCGCACAACTTCGATATCTATGTCGCGGCGAACCTGCGCCAGGCGACCGGGATGCCGTGGCATCTGCCCAACCGGTACCGGCCGGTCGTGCATATCGGATCGAGCGCCAGCGGGGTCTATGCGCAGACCACCAGCAATCTCGCCACCATCAACGACTGGAATCTCGACGCGCAGCGTTCGGGCATATTGAGTTGGAGCGGCGCCGCGAGCTGGACCGGTGGCCATTACGTCTACACCGACCGGGACGGTGCGATCTACACCTTCACCGAATCGGTTTCCGCGGCCGGCGTGCCGTTTCAGTCGCAGCGCGTTTCCTCGATCGCATTTCCCGACGGCCGCATCCAGACCTTCACCTATAATTCCAGCCAGCAACTCAAGCTGGTCAGCGACTCATCCGGCTATGCCATCGTCTTCGATTATAACGGCGCGGGCGATGTGTCGGCGGCGTGCGGTTTCAATCTGTCGCAAAGCTATGTGACTGCAAGCAGCACCTGCAGCGCCGCGACGCCGAAAGTCAGCTATGGTTATGACGGCAGCGGCAACCTCACCAGCGTGACCGATGTCATGGGGCAGGTCACCACCTATCCAGGCAACGGATTTTACGGGATTACCTGCGTGCAGCCCCCCGGCTATTCGAGCTGCAAAGCGTCGATAAACTATGGGTATAACGTTTCTGACGCCAACGCCGTCCAGACGATGGCGGATGGCTCGGTATGGACGGTTCTAGGGTCTCGCCCGGACATCATCAATGATCCCGACTCTCCCGTCGATCCCATCGATGGCGGAAATTCCGGCAGCGTAACCGATCCTGCGGGCAAGGTGACAAGTTTCACCTTTACCAAGTCCACGCCCTATGCCGTGACCGACCCGGACGGGAAGACGACCGCCTACCGGTTCGAAGGCGGTATGGAGTTCGACTATATGGGAACGCCTTATTCGGAAGGTACGCTTCTGAAGGAGGTCACGCTTCCCGAAGGCAACCAGTACGAGGCCGAATATAACGGCCCGGCCCGCAGCATCACCAAGGAGACGCTGGTGGCCAAGCCGGGCAGCGGGCTGGCCAACCGCGTCAAGGAATATGGCTATAACGCTTTGAGCTGCACCGCGCAGAACTGCACCAAGCCGATCTGGATCAAGGATCCCAAGGGCAACCAGACGGACTATACCTATGCCAGCTGGGGCGGGCTGACGAGCGAGATGCAGCCGGCGCCGAGTTCGGGCGCGGCGCGGCCGCTCAAGCTGGTGACCTATGTCCAGAAGAGCGCGTACATCAAGAATTCGGGGGGCACCCTGGTGTCGACCGGTCTGCCGATCTGGCTGCCGGACACCGAGACCTTGTGCCAGACCTATGCGGGCAGCAGCACCGCCACCTGCGATACCGGCGCGCCGATCACGGTCACATCCTACGAATATGGCGCCAACGGCACCGCCGACAACCTCCTCCTGCGCGGCAAGGTCGTGACCTCGGGCGGCGTCAGCCTGCGCACCTGTTACGGCTATGACGCGCGAGGTCGCAAGATATGGGAGACGAGCCCGCGCGGCACGAGTTCGGCGGTGTGCTCGTGAGGGCGGCGGTGCTGCTGGGCGCGGCAAGCGCACTGGCCTTGCTGGCGCCCGCCGCCGGCTTCGCCCAGTCCGCGGCATCGGACTTCACCAGCGCCACGCGCTACGACACCGCAGGACGCGTGACGGGCACGATCGCGCCGCTGCCGCATGCGGCGTCGGGCCACACCCATCTGGCGGTGCGCAACACCTACGACATCAATGGCCGGCTGGTCACGGTGGAGAAGGGCTATCTCGCCGCGTGGCAGGACGAGAGCGTGGCGCCGGCGTCGTGGAGCGGGTTCACGGCCGATACGACGGTGGAGACGGTCTACGACCTGCTCGACCGCAAGACCGTCGAGCGGGTGCGCGCGGGCGGGGTGAGCGGCACGGTGACGTTGGTCACCCAGTACAGCTATGACGCGGTGGGCCGGCTGGAGTGCACGGCGGTGCGGATGAACCCTGCGGTATTCGGCTCGCTGCCGTCGAGCGCGTGCACGCTGGGCACCGCGGGGAGCTACGGGGCGGACCGGATCACCCGGCAGGTCTATGACGATATGGGCCAGGTGGTGAAGGTGCAGAAGGCGGTCGGCACCGCGCTGCAGCAGGATTACGTCACCTACAGCTATACGAACAACGGCAAGCAGGCGAGCGTCATCGACGCCAATGGCAACAAGGCGGCATACGCCTATGACGGGCATGACCGGCTGGTGAAGTGGAGCTTCCCCGACAAGGTCAATACGGGCTGGGTGTCGGCGACCGATTATGAGGAATATGCCTACGACGCCAACGGCAACCGCACATCCTCACGCAAGCGCGACGGTCGGGTGTTCGACTACAGCTACGACGCGCTCAACCGGATGACGGTGAAGGTGGTGCCCGATGCGTGCGTATCGGGCTATGCCTGCACCAACGTATCGTCGTCGGCGACGCGCGACGTCTATTACAGCTACGATGCCCGGGGGCTGCAGACCAGGGCGGCGTTCGACAGCGCGGGCGGCGCCGATGCGGTGAGCAGCGCGTATGACGGGTTCGGGCGGCTGACGAGCAGCACGACGAGCATGGGCGGGGTGAGCCGGACGCTGAGTTATGAATACGACACCAACGGCAATCGCACCCGGGTGACGCATCCCGACGGCAATTACGTCGACTATTACCGCGATGGTCTCGACCGGCTCTATTACGCCGCGCTCAACGGCTCGATGCCCTTGTTCCACCCGCCCTACGACAATGCCGGGCGGGTATCGGTGCTGTACCGCTGGAACGGCAGCGGCTGGGGCAATTACACCGCCTATGGCTATGACGGGATCTCGCGGCTGAGCTCGTCGGCGAGCGATCTCGCCGGGACCGGCTATGACGTGACGGCGACGTTCGCCTACAACCCCGCCAGCCAGGTCGTCACTCGCACCCGCGACAACAATGCCTATGCGTTCACCGACTATCCGGTGGGCGGCGTGACGCGCAGCTACACCGCCAACGGGCTCAACCAGTACAGCGTGGTCGGCGGCAACAGCTATGGCTATGACAGCAACGGCAACCTGACCTCGGACGGCGTGATCGCCTATACCTACGATGCCGAGAACCGGTTGGTGGTGACTTCGACCGGCGCCAACCTCGTCTACGACCCGCTCGGACGCCTCTACGAGACCTACAAGGCCAGCACCGGCACGACGCGGTTCCTCTACGATGGCGACCAGCTGACGGCGGAGTATGACGCATCGGGCAATCTGCTGCGCCGCTACGTCCACAGCGATGGCGAGGACGATCCGCTGGTGTGGTACGAGGGCTCGGGCGTATCGTCCCCGCGCTACCTCTACAGCGACCATCAGGGCTCGATCGTCGCGGTGACCGATGCCTCGGGCAATGCCATCAGCATCAACAGCTATGACGAATACGGTATCCCCGGCTCGGGCAATGCGGGGCGGTTCCAGTACACCGGCCAGGCTTGGATCCCCGAGCTGGGCATGTACCACTACAAGGCTCGAATCTACTCCCCCACGCTCGGGCGGTTCCTGCAGACCGATCCTATCGGCTATGAGGATCAGATCAACCTCTATGCTTATGTCGGGAACGATCCTGTTAATGGCGTTGATCCGAGCGGAGAATGTGGAAGATGTCCGCGGCCAGCCCCATACCGATCGCTTGCAGCCTATCAAGCCAGAGCTCAATCAGCAGCATTTCAGCGAGGGCTAACGCGTGTTGTTCCAGGTTACCGTGCTCGTCCCTCCATAAGCTCATCAACTCCGTCCGCCAGAGCATATGGAAATGAATTAGAGCAGGCGCGGGCAGACTACCAAGCCTTATCGATTATTGGTTTTGGCACCTTCAATAATCAAAGTCGTCTTGGCGAGGGATTAGGCAATCCAAATCTTGCTGTAGGTCGAATTCAGTCAGCGTTTGAGAGAGTAAGATACGATGGAGTTTCGTCTCCGGGTACCTATCAATTCAATGGAGGGACTGGTGGTATCCAATCCGCTGAGAATTTCGCGCAAAGCCTTGGCGGAACTCGCACAGGATCAACCGGGACCGGCTCTATATACTCTCTTTCGGGCCTTCCATATGGAACCACCGGAGTCGCAGTTACTTATAATAGCTCAAATGGTTATGCGCGGACTACAGTGACGATAACGACCACCTACACTGAAACAGGAAGTATTATACGTCATAAAATTAGCAATACGTTTAAAGTTAGATTTGATTAATAAGGCGCAATATAATGATAAAACCTCAAAATGACAAGGAATTCGGGCCATTTGGCGAGGCATTCTTATTAGTTTTAGATTTACTTTTTCCTAAAATATACAATAAAGTATTAATAATAGACCCAGAATTTAATGATGAAAACTCACCAAATATAAGCCCTCAATTCTCGAAAAAAGATTTTTTTATATTGTCATCTCATTCACCGTTGAATTTAACGAGCAGTGTTAAAAATAATTTTCATTTTTTTTCTGAATCAAAAGATTTGGATGAATCGATAGATTTTTTTAAATACGAGAACATTATATTAGGGAGTGCTAATTTAGATGTAATAACGGCTTGGGCTCAATCCGAATATGCGATTATTGCATTTCGTGAAGAAACTTTAAATGACCATTTACAATGGCTTGATGCCATGCAAAAATTTGGTGTGGTCAGAGACGTTCCTTAATTATTTTAATTATTGAACGATAGTGACTCGCGTTAACGGGCGTACTAAGCAAACGAAGTCACTTGCCTGCTTGCAAAGTAGGATTCCACCTGCTCCAGTCGAGCGGTCGTGAAGCGGCCCGCTCTTTCCCATCGTATACCCCCCCCCCCCCGCAAACGCGAGCGCCGGCGAGCCACCGCGTAGCGCCTTCATGCAAAACCGCGTCCTTGGCCTAACCTTCGCCTAACCTTCCGGCACCGAGTTCGGGTGCGGCGCGGCCGCTCAAGCTGGTGACCTATGTCCAGAAGAGCGCGTACATCAAGAACTCGGGCGGCACTCTGGTCTCGACCGGCCTGCCGATCTGGCTGCCGGATACCGAGACCTTGTGCCAGACCTATGCGGGGAGCAGCACCGCCACCTGCGATACCGGCGCGCCGATCACGGTCACCTCCTATGAATACGACGCCAACGGCAACCGCACCAAGGTGACGCATCCCGACGGCAACTACTTCTATGATTATCATGACGGGCTCGACCGAGCCTATTATAGTGCGCTCAACCTCACGACCCCGACGCTGCAGAAATATTACGACGCGAACGGGCGGATGTTTGCGATGGACCGCTGGAACGGCAGCGGCTGGGGCAATGCCACCGCCTATGGCTATGACGGGATCTCGCGGCTGAGCAGCGCGGCGAGCGATCTCGCCGGGACCGGCTATGACGTGACGGCGACGTTCGCCTACAACCCCGCCAGCCAGGTCGTCACTCGCACCCGCGACAACAATGCCTATGCGTTCACCGACTATCCGGTGGGCGGCGTGACGCGCAGCTACACCGCCAACGGGCTCAACCAGTACAGCGTGGTCGGCGGCAACAGCTATGGCTATGACAGCAACGGCAACCTGACCTCGGACGGCGTGATCGCCTATACCTACGATGCCGAGAACCGGTTGGTGGTGACTTCGACCGGCGCCAACCTCGTCTACGACCCGCTCGGGCGCCTCTACGAGACCTACAAGGCCAGCACCGGCACGACGCGGTTCCTCTATGACGGCGACCAGCTGACGGCGGAGTATGACGCATCCGGCAACCTGCTGCGCCGCTACGTCCACAGCGACGGCGAGGACGACCCGCTGGTGTGATACGAAGGCTCGGGGGTATCCTCGCCGCGTTACCTGTACAGCGACCATCAGGGCTCGATCACCGCGGTGACCGACAGCGCGGGCAACGCCATCATCATCAACAGCTATGACGAGTACGGCATCCCGGGCTCGGGCAATGCCGGGCGGTTCCAGTACACCGGCCAAGCCTGGATCCCCGAGCTGGGCATGTACTACTATAAGGCCCGCATCTACTCGCCCACGCTGGGACGGTTCATGCAAACGGACCCGATTGGGTATGACGATCAGGTCAACCTCTATGCTTATGTCGGGAACGACCCCGTCAATAAGCGGGATCCGACAGGCAAGCAAAGCGCAGAATACCAGTTGGAAGCCCAGCTCGATGCGTCGTTTCTGCTAGAGTTGTCCGCGCAGGAGCGTAGAGATTATGCAAGTGCACGCTTCAATGGAGCGGTACAGGCTCTTTTAGTGGCGGGCCCACTTCTTATTGCGCCCGAACTAGTGGTCGCGCGTGGTCTCGCATGGGCGGGAGGCTCATTCCCACGCGCGTTTTTTGCTCTAGAGAGATTGGCTAGTGGCCTTCAACGAACGGGCGGAAGTAGCGGCCAAAAAACGTGGCAGGGAGTTATGAGTGGGGGAGAGACCGCCGCGACAAGACTCTTCGAGGGCCTTACGCGCGGTAAATCCGTCGCTCAGGATGGAGGGCGTCTTGGGCGCTTGCAAGACGGGAGCAGAATTCAAATGAGCACGCGGACGTTGCGGGATGGTACCCGACAAACCAACATCCGTATCAGTCGTGAAGTAACCGAGACCGGTTCGATCATTCGTAAAACACAAAATATAAAGATACGGTTTAGCGAGTAAAGTAACCATGTCTATTTTGCAAGATTTCGGAAACTGGCACCTCCTGATGAAGTCGCAAAGGATATGCTTGCCATATTCTTTGAATTTGCTTGACTTGAGTAGATGGCTGTCATTGCGCGGCACTATGGCCATCAAGAGAAATTTTGATATATGTGTCGGTAGTAATTTGATTAATTGGAGCGATAATGATGTTATAGATCTCTATGATCGAGTGCAGCAGTTGTGCTTCTCGCAGTCTTTTTCAAACTTTTACTTAAGAGATCGCGATACAGAAAGCATTATGCTATTTGATCGCTATGAGAGGTTTAGCGTTTTTTCGGCAGAGCCAGATGTACTTGATCGTCTTTATCCATTCTCACGCACTGTGATGTGGGAGCACTTCGCTATCTCACAGGATGAGGATATTGATTATTCACTGACCGAAGTTTTTTCTGAGATTTACAGACGGCCCAGCTAGTATCGGGATCCATAAACAAGATTTGCCTTGCGGTTCGGATGTGATTCAAGCTGCACAACGATGCCTATGCGTTCACCGACTATCCGGTGGGAGGCGTGACGCGCAGCTACACCGCCAACGGTCTGAACCAGTACAGCATGGTCGGTGGCAACAGCTATGGCTATGACAGCAACGGCAACCTGACCTCGGACGGGACGATCGCCTACACCTATGACGACGCGATCAGTGAGCAACACTGAAAATCCCTCTTACTAATGGTTCGAATAGATCGCGCGCAGGCGGGTCTTGTCGATCTTGCCGGTTGAAGCCAAAGGCATGCCCGGCACGCGGATCACCGCATCGGGCACCCACCACGAAGCCACCCGGCCGCGCAGCGATCCGAGCAGATCTTCGTCCGAAATGTCCTGATCCTCGCGCAGTTCGACCAGCAGGATCGGTCGCTCGCCCCATTTATGATCGGCCCGCCCGATCACCGCGGAGAGCGAAACCTGCGGCAGCGCGCTGATCACCGCTTCGATCTCGGCCGGATTGATCCATTCGCCGCCTGACTTGATCAGATCCTTGGCGCGGCCGGTGATCATCAGATTGCCTCGGGCGTCGATTCGCGCGAGATCGCCGGTATCGAACCAGCCATCGGCATCGGTGACCGGCCGCTCCTGCCCGAAATAGCGCTCGATCACCGCGCCACCGCGAACATGCAGCCGGCCCTCCCGATCGCGCTGCTCGGCCAGTGGCACGCCACTCTCATCGGCCAGCATCAGATCGACACCCAGCGCCGGACGGCCCGACATCGCGGCGCTGCGTACCGCATCGCTGAGCACACCGAATGTGCCGACCGGCGACAGTTCGGTCATCCCCCAGCTGGTCTGGACGGTGACGCCCAATTGCCCCTCGATCCGCTCCATCAACGCCGGCGGCAACGGCGCGCCGCCGCTGACGATCCGCTTGAGCGACGGCACGGTCGTGCCGCTGGCCTCGAGATGCTCGCACAGGCCGAGCCACACCGTCGGCACGCCCACCGCGATCGAAACCTCCTCCGCCGCGATCAACCGCGCCAGGCTGGCGCCATCGGTGTGGCGCCCGGGCAGGACCAGCTTGCCGCCCGCGGCCGGTACCGCAAAGGGCAGTCCCCAGGCATTGGCGTGGAACATCGGCACCACCGGCATCACCACATCGACGCTGCGCGCGCCGAGCACATCGGCCTGCAGCAGCCGCAGCGTGTGGAGAAAGTTTGAACGATGCGTGTAGGTCACGCCCTTGGGCGCGCCGGTCGAACCCGAAGTGAAGCACAGCCCGCTTGGCGCGGTCTCGTCAAACTCGCCCCATTTCACGTCCGCGGATGCCGATGCGATCAGCGCCTCCAGCGCTTCGGCTTCCCCGGCGTCGCCGTCGATGACGAGGATCCGCTCGAGGTCCGGCGCTTCCGCGGCGATCTTGCGCGCCAGCGGCAGCAGATCGGCGCTGACCACCAGGATGCGCGCGCCGGACTGGCCGAGCATCCACGCCAGCTGGGTCGCGGTCAGCCGCGGATTGAGCGTATGGCACACCGCGCCCATGCCCATGATCGCGTACCAGGTCTCGACATGCGCCTGGCTGTTCCACGCCAGCGTTGCGACACGTTCCCCCAAGACGACGCCGAAGCGGGCAAGCACGGCGGACACTCTCAGCGCCCGTTCGCGGAGCGCGGCATAGCCGATATGGACGATGCCGTGATCGGTCGCGGTCGCAATCTGCGCATCGCCATGCCATTTCGCCGCATGATCGAGGATGCGGTTGAGCGTCAGCGGAAACGCCTGGATGCTGCCGTCAATCATCGGCATTTCTCCGTCGCGGGAGCGAGTGGCGGGGCGATCACTCCGGCATTCCAGTTCCACGGCACATTGCCGGCCGCGCGGCGGCGGCAGATGACCTGTTCGTGCAGCGCATATTGGCCAGGGAACAGGTCCGCGGCGAGCTGTGGCGCGCCGGCAAAGCGCATATAGGCGGCGCGCTTGTTGTGCGCTGGCCAGGCGGGCTGGCGCTGGGCGCCGGGCGAGCCGGATTTGACGAAGCTCGCCCAATAATCGACCATCGCCGTGGAAAGCGCGCGCTCCCCGGGCGTGTCGGGAATCGCCGGCCAGAGCGCGCTGACGCGGTCGATCGTGCCGAACATGTACGGCACTTCGGACGCGTGGAAGGCGTGGATCCCGGCCTGATCGGCGGCGGGCGTGCCGTGATCGAAGAAATAGAGATAGGCCGGCTGCCCGATCGCCGCTTGGCTGCGCACCAGCCGCTGCGAGGTCCAGCCGAAAAAGAGGTCGCGCGATGCGGCGAAGATGCTGCCTTCGATATCGCTCGCCGGATAGAACTGCAGGAACGCATCGGCGAGTTCACCGTAGTTCCTGCGGATTGCCGTCTCATATTGTCCGGCGTCGAACTTCGCGATGTCGGGCAGGCCGGGCAGGATCGATCGCATCGTCCGGATTTCACCGGCGGTGAAGCCGGTCATCAGCGGCACGCGCGCCTGCTCGCCGGCATCGAAGGTATCGATCAGCTGGCGGGTCAGCGTCTTGCCGTCGACGATCGCCGTCGAGGCGAAACGCGCCTGGGTGGCGCGGGCGACCAGCGTGGGCGCGTCGATCGCGCGCAGATCGGCCAGGCTCCTGGCGCCCATCGCCACGGTCAGCCGGTCGCCGGTCGCCTCAGCCGAGGGCAGGCCGAACCGGTCGGTCTTGAGCTCGGGGATATTCATCAGCGATGCGCTCTGCACGATCGCCCGGGCGAACAGTCCGCGCGCCTGGGGTGCGGCGAGCAGATGCAGGATCGCCAGCCCGCCGGCGGATTCGCCGGCAATCGTCACCTTGCCGGCATCGCCACCGAACGAAGCGATGTTGGCCTTGACCCAGCGCAGTGCCGCGATCTGATCGAGCAGGCCATAATTGCCCGAGACCCCGTCTGGCGATTCAGCGCTCAATTCGCGATGCGCGAAATAGCCGAAAATGCCGAGGCGGTAATTGATCGAGACGACGATGATACCGCGCCTGGCCAGCGCCGCACCATCGAACATCGGCTGGCTCGATGCGCCGCGCACCAGATTGCCGCCATGGATCCACACGAGCACTGGCCTCTTCTTCGCGTTCCTGGGTGCCCAAATGTTGAGCGACAGGCAGTCCTCACGCATCGCCGCATAGGTTTCGGCATAGATGCTGCCGGCCGGATAGGGCGCCTGCTGGCAGGCCGGGCCGAACCGCGTCGCATCACGCACAGCGCTCCATGCCGGCATTGCGGCAGGTGGCTTCCAGCGTTGTGCGCCGATCGGCGGTAATGCGTAGGGAATGCCCTTGAAGACATTCTGGCCATCGGCCTCGACCCCACGAACCGGTCCCGCCGGCGCGCGCACCACCGGCTGCCCCGGCGCGCTCCCGGGGATTCCGCAGATCAGCGCCGCGCTCCATGCGGCCATGCGACAGGCAAACGCCATCCTTCCCCTCCCACTGACTGGTTGGCGGCTAGCCCCGTCCCGCGGGGCTGCTCATTCGGTGCGAAGCGCGGCTAGCCGATCGCTTTCATCAGCCGCAGCCACAATTGATTGTCGAAATCCTTGTCACCCGCCGCCGCGCCGGTCCGTACCACCACCAGCTTGAGACTGGGCACGACATACAGGCGCCGGTCGAACGCGCCGAGCGCGGCGACGGTGTCGGCGGGGGCGGCTGCGATCAGCGGGCCCTCCTTGCGCTGCGATTCGATTGAACCGCCCGCGCCGGTTGTCACCAGCCGCATCGTATATTCACTGCCGTTCAACCACCATAGCCGGCCATAGGCCGGGTTGGTTGCCGAGCGCTCGAACAGTGCCTTGAGCTGCGCCTCGGAGACGATGCGCTTGCCGTCATTGCCGATCCCGCCATGCAGCACCATCAACCCGAACAGCGCAGTATCGCGCGGAGTGGTGACCAGCCCGGTATCGTTGCCGACCGAAGCCAGCGCCGCCGGACGCTTGCGCCAAGCGGTGTCGTTCATCCCCAGTGGCGCCGTCAGCCAGTCGCGGGTGATCGTATCCAGCGGCAGCTTGGCGGCGGCGGCGACGATCCGCTTGGAAATCGCATAGACCGGCGTGTTGTAGACGAAGCGCGTGCCGGGATCGGCGGCATAGGCGAACTTCTCGGTCAGGCCGCTGCTCATCGTCAGCACGTCGATCACCCGGATCCGTGCTTCCTGCTCGGGTGAAGCCTTGGACCAGCCCTCGCCGAGATAGGCCGAGACCGGCTTGGTGACATCGACCAGCCCCTTGTCGGCCGCGATCGCGATCAGCACCGCGACAAAGCTCTTTTGCTGCGACGCGACGTCTTCGAGCAGCGCGCCATTGGCGCTCTTCCCATAGACGAAATTGGCATACACCGGATTGCCCTCGGGCGCGGGCCAATTCTTCTCGACCAGCACCTTGCCATCCTGGACCACCAGAAAGCCGGTGCTGTTCTGGTTGCGCAGATAATCGAGCACCTTGGTCATCGCCGCGGCGCGATCATCCGCTGGCGCGGCGAGCGCCGGCGTGACGACCGGTGCGGCGGGCGTCGCAAGCAGCATTCCGGCGAGCAATACCGTCTTGTGGATCGCACCCATATTCACCTCCGATTCGCCGCGCGGCGCTTGATGGCGGGATCGGCTGCCGGGAGTGGCGAGTCCTCCCGGACCCGTGAGCCATGCGCCAGCATGATCCGGGCGACCTCGCCCTGCATGAAATAGAGGATGTCGCGGGCTGCCTGGCTGGCCTTGTCGGCATCGCGCGCAACCAGCGCGGCGCGCACGCTGCGCCAATGCGCATAGGGGCCGGGGCCATTGGCGGTGAGCGCGAGGGCGACGTAGGAAAAGTGGAAACGGGTCTTGCGGCGAACCGATTCGATCATTTTCTGCGCATCGGGGCTGGCCGATTCGGCCATCTCGCTGAAGATTTCCTCGCTGGTGGCGATGATCTGTTCAGCGGGAACACCGCTCGCCGCATCGCTCAGCATGCGATCGATATTGACAAGCATGTGGCGGATCGCCGCATCCGACGCGCGCATGCAGGCGAAGCGCGCGGCCAAGCCATATAGCGCGGCGCGAGTCTCGTAGAGATCGAACACTTCCTCGACGGTCGTCGCCGAAACCCGCGCGCCGCGATTTTCCTCGATCTCGATCAGTCCGTCATCGGCCAGAATGCCAAGCGCACGGCGAACGATCGAGCGGCCGACACCGAACTCTGCGCATAGGCGCGCCTCGCGCAGCCATTCGCCGGGGGCCAATTCGCTTCCCTGAATCTGCAGCCGCAGGGCGTGCGCGATATCGTCGGCACCCTTCGCACCAGAAGATATCGATTCATGGTGCTCAACCAAGGACATGCCTCTCTCAAAATTATCGGATTCGGCATCTTCTCTACCGATCCTGCGACGCCATTCCTATTGCTGCATACCGCCACGAGCAAGCCCTTTGTCGATCTATTATATTAAAATTGTCGTACAATCTATTTGACATTGCCCGGCGATCGTTCGATGAAAGTGCCTCGGCGCCGCAAAAATGCGCGTCAATGGGAGGATGCATGCGAGATTTTCTTGCCACGACCGCAACGCTTGCGCTGGTCGTCGCCACACCGGCATTTGCACAGACGGCCGACAGCAATTCACAAACCGCCGAACCCGCCACGGTCACGCCTGCCGCGGAAGACGGCAATATCATCGTCACCGCACGCCGCCGCGAAGAGAATATCCGTGACGTGCCCGGCACGATCTCGGCAGTGACCGCCGAGCAGCTCGAGGCCAAGGGCCCGGTCGCCGGAACCGGCGATCTGCTCAGCACCGTGCCCGGCGTGCGCTTCAACGATCTCGCCAGCGAAAATCTCGCCGAAGTATCGGTCCGCGGTTCGGGAACGGCGCGCGCAACCGGCGCGGATTCGGGGGTCGGCCTGTTCGTCAACGGCGCCTATGTCGGCAGCTCGACGCTTGGCGGCCGCAATTTCAAGACGCTCGACTATTTCGATATCGACCGGGTCGAGGCATTGGAAGGGCCACAGGGCGCGCTCTATGGGCGTAATTCCGAATTCGGCGTGATCAACATCGTTCTCGCTAAGCCCAAGTTCAACGAGAGCGGCTATGTCCGCAGCGGCTATACGTTCGGGCTGAACCAGCTACGCGTCGCCGGGGTGATCAACACCCAGGTCAGCGATACCGTCGCGGTCCGCGTCGGCGGCGAAGTCTATGGGCAGAACCGTGGCTTCTACTACAATCCGGTGCACCGCGAATATTACGACACCACGCGCGGCTTCAATGGCCGCGGCCAGATCCGCTACCGCTCGGGGCCGCTCGACGTGACCCTGCTGGTCGAGGGCCAGGATCTGAAGCTGCCCAGCTTCGTAAACAGCCTGACGATCAAGCCCGGCACCAACGCCGCCTTGCCGCTAGGCTACTACCAGTCACGCTACGTCTTGCCACACGACGGAAAGGACGAACTGCAGCAAAAGGTCATTCGATCGATGCTGAGCGTCAGCTACGACATGGGCTTCGCGACGCTGGAATCGACGACGATGGCGACGCGCTGGCGCTCGAGTCAGCATTATGGCGCGGCGATTGATTTCGCGACGCTGCAGACCTTTCGTCAACAGGGTCAGCTCGGCATCTATCCGTTCACCCAGGTCCATACCAATGTCGTCGATCGCACGCTGTATCAGGACCTCCACCTGACCGGCAAAGCCGCGGGCGACAAGCTGACTTGGATCGTAGGCGCCGAGGCGCTGCACCAGGATGACGATTATCGGCTGATGATCGCCTCCTCGCCCTGCGGCTTCACACTGGTCACGCAAAGCGTGTGCACCGGCACGCCGACCCAGCCGGTCTGCCTTAAGCCGCTACCCACTTCGCTGAACTGCCCGGCGACCTTTCCGTTGGTCTTCGGCACCGATAGCTACACCAAGCAGCGCATCTATTCGTTCGCCGGCTATGCCTCGCTCGCCTATAAGCTCGGCAATCTCCAGCTGGTAGGCGAGGCACGCCTGTCGCACGATTACAAGACCGCGACCCAGTTCGTGTACGCGCTCTACACCACCAACTACACCCGCCTGCCGACAACCTTCGTCTACAAGTCGGATCAGCCGGTGTTCACCGCCACCGCCAGCTACAAGATCCCCGGATCGATGAACACATTGCTGTACGCCAAGGTCGGCACGGGCTACCGCGCCGGTGGCGTCAACAATGGCTCGTTCAACGCCGCGGCACCGAACCCGTACAAGTTCACCTACGGCAACGAAACGACGGTCGGCTATGAAGCCGGCATCAAATCGAACCTGACGCGCAACATCTTCGCGCGCTTCGCCGCTTATCTGTCGCGCACCAGCGATGCGATCACCAACATCAATGACGGCTGCACCGTCACCAACGCTTGCGGCACCGGCGGCCAGCAGTTCAACGTCAATGGCGGCACGATCGAGGCCAAGGGCATTTCGCTGGCGCTCGATGGCCGCTTCCGCCTCGCCGGCGGGCTGCTCTCGATCAACGCCAATGCCGCCACGCAGCGCGCGCATTTCGTAAAAATCCCGGCCGGCGTCACTGGTCTGCCGACGCTCAACAGCTCGGTCGCGCAGATTCCGGATTGGACGATGTCCGGCGTGATCGATTACCGCCATCCGATCGGTAACCACGCCAACGCCTTCATCAACTTCAGCTATGCGGGCCAGCGCGGCGGTTTCCAGGACACCACCACCCTTGCCACCCCGGCGATCCCGATGACCGACTTCGACATTTTCGGTACGCGTTTCGGCGTCAATATCGACAAGTTCCAGGTCGCGATGTTCGTCCGCAACATCACCGATCGCCAGATCCAGGTGTTGAAGTTCCTCCAGGCCGGCTCGCCGCTTTCGGTGCGCTACAACAAGCCCCGCACGATTGGCCTGAACGCGTCCTATCGTTGGTAGTCTCCCACTTGCCGGTCCCGGAGCATCCGGGACCGGCGGCTTGTTAAGCGCCGCATCTTCGATACTAATCGCTTCAGGAGAAATCAGCTTGGCAACGCAGCAACCGCCGACGGGCAAGCCAAGCATCAAGGTCGCCGGGATGGCTTCCGCCGGGGCCGCCGTCGAATGGTATGATTTCTTCATCTACGGCACCGCCGCCGCGCTGGTCTTTCCCAAGTTGTTCTTCTCGCCGGACATGCCGTTGTTCGTCGCGCAGATGGCGGCGTTCAGCACCTTCGCTGTCGGCTTCATCGCCCGCCCGCTCGGCGGTGCCTGGTTCGGCCATTTCGGCGACAGGCATGGCCGCAAGAAAGCGCTGGTGCTGGCGATGTTCGTCATGGGCCTGGCGACCACGCTGATCGGCTGCCTGCCCAGCTACGCGACTGCCGGCAGCCTCGCCCCGATCCTGCTGGTCGTTCTCCGCTTCCTCCAGGGTCTCGCGGTCGGCGGGCAATGGGGCGGCGCGGCGCTTCTGGCGATCGAAAGCGCCCCGAAGAACAGACAGGGATTTTATTCGAGCTTCGTCCAGGTCGGCGTGCCGCTCGGCGTGGTGCTCGCCAACACGGTATTCCTGATCGTCAGCGCGTCGATGGATTCGGACGCGTTTCTCGCTTGGGGCTGGCGGATCGGTTTCCTGATCAGCATCGCGCTGATCTTCATCGGCCTGCTGATCCACTGGACGATCGACGAGCCGGAGGATGAGACCCCGGCCCAGCCTGCCGCCGACACCCGGCCATCCTCGCCGCTGGCCACGCTGTTGCGCGAGCATTGGCGTGTCGTGCTGCTTGCCGGCGGCGCATTCATCGCCAACAATGTCTGCTTCTATATCGCGATCACCTATGCCGTCGCTTATGGCACCACCAGCGCCGGCATTGCGCGCGAAGTGCTGCTTGGTGCCGTGATGATCGGCAGCTTGGCGATGATCCCGGCGCTGGTTGTGTGCGGCGCCTTGTCCGATCGCTTCGGGCGGCGCGGTATCTTCATGCTCGGCGCAGTGCTGTGCGGGGCCTGGGCGTTCATCGTCTTCCCGCTGATCGAGCTCGGCACGCCGATCGCCGTGACCACCGCCATCGCCACTGGCCTCATCTGCATCAGCCTGATGTACGGCCCCCAGGCGGCGCTGTTCGCCGAACTGTTTCCCAAGGAGGTGCGCTATTCCGGCGCGTCGCTCGGCTATCAGATCGGATCGGTGGTGGGCGGCGGTTTCGCACCGATCGTCGCTACCGCCTTGTTCGCGCATTATGGATCGAGCCTGCCGATCTCGCTCTATCTCGCCGCAACTTGCGTGATATCGCTGGTCTGCGTCATCCTGCTCGGAAAGGGGATGACCGGAGAAGCACGACATGCCTAGCAGGCGCAGTTTCTTGGCCGGCAGCGCGGCCCTTCCCGCCGCCGCGGCGGCACATACCATCTCCGCTGATCGCATCGCCCAGGTCGCCGCCGATCTCGACAAATATATCGGCTTTGGCAGCAAGCAGGCTGGCGGTCCGGGCGACGCCGCCGCCGGTGCCTGGCTCGAGGCCGAACTCCGGCAACTCGGCTTCAGGATCGACCGGCAGGAAGTCTCGACGCCCTTCTTCACGCCGCAGCGCTGCGAACTTGCCTGCGGCGCCGCAAAGGCAGCCGTTTGGCCCCAGCCAATAGTTATCCCCACGCCACCCGAGGGGCTTACCGGTCCGCTGGTCCGCGTAAACGCCGGTGGCAAGGCGGCAGGTTCGCTTGCCGGTGCGATTGCGTTGCTCGATCTGCCCTATGGCCGCTGGTCGACCGCGATGGCCAAGGCGATTCGCGAACCGGTCGCGGCCGCCTTCGCTGCCGGCGCCAGGGCGGTGGTCGCGATCACCAACGGCCCGAGCGGCAAGGTAATCGCGCTCAACGCCGATGGCCGCAAGCCGATGTTCGCGGGCCCCGTCGCGCTGCTCGCCCCAAAGGATGCCGGCCCGTTTATCGACGCCGCGCTCGACCGGGCCGAAGCGACCCTCCATCTGATCGGGGAAGGGGGCCGCCGCCCGGCGGTCAATTTCATCGGCCGGATCGATCGCGGCAAGCCCCGCTGGCTGGTCGTCTCCACGCCGCGCTCGGGCTGGTATATCTGCGCCGGCGAGCGTGGCGGCGGGATCGCCGCCTGGCTGTGGCTGGCGCGCTGGGCGAGCAAGGCACTGACCGGCCACAACCTCGCCTTTGTCTGCAATACCGGCCATGAATATGAGAATCTCGGCGCCGCCGAAGCGCTGGAGGAGACCGCGCCCAAGCCGGAGGACACGCATTTCTGGCTGCATCTCGGCGCCAATGTCGCGGCCCGTGACTGGCATGAGATCGGCGGCCAGCCGCTGCCCGGGATCGACAGCCAGCGTTATATTTCGGTCAGCCCGGCCCTGCTGCCACTCGTGCGCCAGACCTTTGCCGGCCATCCCGGCTATGAGGCGCCTTATTCCACCGACAAACTCACCGCGGGCGAGCTGACCGAAATCGTCGCCGCCGGATACAGGAATGTCGCGGGGGTATTCGGCCTCCACCGCTTCCATCATGTCGCCGACGATGACGCCCGTTGCGTCAATCCGGCCAGTGTCGCTGCGACCTGCGCAGCGTTCCAGACCTTGCTGGGGCAGGCCGCAAAGGCATGATCGAGCTGTATCACTGCATGGATGCGCGTTCGTTCCGCGCGCTCTGGGCATTGGAGGAGATGGGCCTTCCCTATCGCTTGCACATGCTGCCCTTCCCGCCGCGCATGCACCAGCCCGAATATCTCGAGATCAATCCGCTCGGCACGATCCCTTTGCTGATCGACGGCGATGTGCGGATGACCGAATCCGCGGCGATCCCGCACTATCTCGCGACACATTACGGGCCCTCGTGCCTGGCCGTCGGCGTCGAGGAACCCGACCATGGCTTGTGGCTCGACTGGCTCCATCGCAGCGAAGCGACGCTGACCTACCCGCTGACGATCGTCCTGCGCTACACGCAGCTCGAACCGGAGGAGCGCCGCATCCAGCAGGCGGTGGACGACTATACCCAATGGTTTCTGTCGCGCCTTCGCCACCTGACCCGCGCATTGCACGACCGCGAATGGCTCTGCGCGGGCCGCTTCACCATGGCCGATCTGTGCGTCGGTTATGCGCTGCTGTTCGCCCGCGACGTTGGGCTCGATCACAAATTCAGTCCGGAAATCGCGGCATATTGGGAGCGTCTCGCCGCTCGCCCCGGCTTCCGCGCGGCAAAGGCGGCGCAAAAGGCGGCGAGCGCAGGTGATGCGGAAACTATGCCCTTTCTGGCATCGGGGCGGCTGACGAGCGGTTGATCGGGCATCGACAAATGCCGGGGCCGACAGCGCTTTGCTGGCCTTGGCAAGATCTGGACCCCGCGACCGACATTGCGTGATCCGCGACTGGAGGCGGAGGGGACCACGCATTAGGATGCGGTTGATGAAGACCTCCCCCAATGCCGACCGTGCGATCGACCATATGGGCATGAAGCTGATCGAAGGCGGCAGCTTCGTGATGGGATCGGAGCGCTTCTACGAGGAGGAGCGTCCGCTTCGCCAGGTGCGGGTGGCGTCGTTCTGGATTGACGTGAAGCCGGCCACCAATGCCGATTTCGCCGCGTTCGTGGATGCGACCGGTTATCGCACCCTTGTCGAGATTCCCCCCGATCCCCGCGACTATCCCGGGCTCGATCCTGCGCTGGCGGTGGCGGGGTCGCTGGTGTTCCAGCGCACCCCCGTGCCGGTCGGGTTCGAAGATCATTCGCAGTGGTGGGCGTTCGTGCCCGGCGCCGATTGGCGGCACCCGACCGGTCCCGACAGTTCGATCGAAGGGCTGGAGGATCATCCTGTCGTCCAAGTCGCATACGAGGATGCCGAGGCCTATGCCAAATGGACGGGCAAGGCGCTGCCGACCGAGGCCGAATGGGAATATGCCGCGCGCGGCGGGCTGGAAGGCGCTGAGTATGCCTGGGGCGACGAACTGGCGCCCGGTGGCGCGATCCTCGCCAATTACTGGCTTGGCATGTTCCCCTTCGCGACGCTCAAGGAGAACGAGCAGTTCCGCACCACGCCGGCGGGCAGCTTTCCGGCCAATGGCTATGGGCTGTCGGACATGATCGGCAATGTCTGGGAATGGACGCGCGACTGGTATGGCACGCCGCAGCCGGTGAAGAGCCGGGGCGGGTGTTGCGAGGCGGTCAATCCGCGCGGGGCGACGATCGGCGAGAGCTACGATCCGGGCGCGGTCGGCCTGCGGACGGGGCGGAAGGTGCTGAAGGGCGGATCGCATCTGTGCGCGGTCAATTACTGCCAGCGCTATCGCCCGGCCGCGCGCCATCCCCAGATGATCGACAGCGCGACCAGCCATATCGGTTTCCGCTGCGTCTCGCGGAGGGTGGCTGGCTAGCCTCTGGCAACCCTGTGGAAACGGGCTGGAAGCATCCCGGACAATTCAACGCCGCTGAATACCTGCAATGACCATTTCATCGCAAAAAACCTGTGCTTTCCGGGTGATACCGGTTGCCATCGGGCGCGATCATACATACCTGTCCGCCCGTGAAAGACGATATGATTGCTGTAGTCGACCGAGCGTCGCTGTTCCTCAAGGCCCTGTCCGGGCGCAGCCGATTGCTCCTGTTGTGTCACATGCTCGATGGCGAAAAGTCTGTCGGCGAACTCGCGCGGCTGACCGGTTCGCGCGATACCGCCGTGTCGCAGCAGCTTGCCTTGCTGCGCCGCGAGAACATGGTCGCGTCGCGCCGTTCGGGTCAGATGATCTTCTATTCGCTCGCCAGCAAGGACGCGGAGAAGATGCTCGAAGCGATGCACGGGCTGTTCTGCAACGCGCCTCAGGGCGAACTCGCCGCGTAAAGCCGTTCGACATCCTCCGGCCGGGCAAGCTCGGTCGCGGGTGTCATCAGCGTCGCCGCCCCCGCCGCGATCCCATAGCGTAGCGCGTCGGCGAGCGATTTGCCGCGCGCCAGCGCCAGCGTCACCGCGCCGACCATCGAGTCTCCCGCGCCGACGGCGCTTTTGGTCTCGACCTCGACCGCCGGCATCCGCAGCTCGACGCCGTCCGCCACCAGCAGCGCGCCGCGCTCGGCAAGCGACAGGATAATCACTTCGGCAAAGCCGCGCACGCGCAGGGTGCGGGCGGCCGCCAGCTCGTCGTCCTCGCTTTCGATCGGCTGCCCGAGCAGGTCCTTTACCTCGCGCAGGCTTGGCTTGAGCAGATAGATGCCGGCACCTTCGCACGCGGCCAGCGCCGGGCCCGAGGTATCGACGATCAGCTTGCTTTCCAGCGCGCCCAGCCGCCTGAAGATGCCCGGATCGCATCCGGGCGGCAGGCTGCCGCTCGCCACGATGAGTTCGGCCGCGGGAATCGCTTCCAGCAGCGCTTCGATCTCCGCCGTGCTCAGCGTAGGCCCCGGCAGCACGAAGCGATATTGCAGCCCGGTCTCGCCCTCATCGACGGTGAAGCTTTCGCGCGTCGCGCCCGCGATCTTCACCGGGATGATCGGCACTCCGGCCTCGCGCAACAATCCGACATAGGTTTCGCCCGCCGGACCGCCGTGCGGGAACACCGCGGTCACCTCACCGCCCAGCGCGTGGACCACCCGCGCGACATTGACTCCGCCGCCGCCGGGATCGAGCCGCGGCGCGGTGCAGCGCATCTTGTGGGTGTCGCGCACCTTGTCGGTGCAGGTGGTGATGTCGAGCGCGGGATTGAGCGTCAGCGTCGCGATCACCGCCGCCGCTCCAGCGCGCCGCGCGCGGCGGCGACGATCAGTTCGATCGGGCGGTTGACGCGAATGCGATGCCAGTCGGCCAGCACGCCGACCGGGCGGCGCGACTGCTCGCGCGCAACCTCGACGCTGGCGTCCGATGCGTCGCCGGAGCGTTCCGCGACTCGCGCCAGCCGGTCGCGCTCGGGCGCCTCCAGCCAGATGCCGGTGAAGGGCACGCGGTGGCGATGCGCCAGCGCCGCCGCCACGTCGCGCTCGCTGCGGTTCATGAACACCGCGTCGATGATCACGCTGTTGCCGCAGGCGAGGTGGTCGTCGGCGGATTCAAACAAGGCCTGATAGGTGTCCTGATCATTCAGCCTGGTATAATGCGCGGGCGGCAGCCGTGTTTCCGGCGGCACGCCGGCCAGCCGCTTGCGGAACACATCTGAGCGCAGCACCCGCGCGCCGGGCGGGCGTCCCATGCGGTTGCCGCTCAGCCGCGCCAGCGTCGATTTGCCGGTTCCCGAAAGCCCGCCGATCGCGACCAGCCGGGGCGGGGCGGGGGCGAGGATCGCGTCGGCCACCCCGGCGTCGGCGGCGCGCAGCGAGAGGTAGAGCGGCAGCAACGCCCAGCCGGTCGCTCCCTGCGGCGTCACGTCGAGATAGCGGTTAGCGAGCAGATTGGCCTCGGCGGTGCGGCCCAGCCCGACCAATGCGGCCAGCGGCAAGGCCAGATCGTGGAGAATATCCTCATCGCCGGTATCGAGCGCGCGGATGCGGCCAGCCCGGATGCGGCGGTCGAGCTGCGCGCGGTGCCGCTTCAATTCGAGCTGCTGCGCAGGAGCTTGCGCCGCAGTCTCCAGCAAATGCAGGAACGCCTTTCCGTCCGCGCGCGGCGCAGCGCCATGTTCCTTGCCGATCGCATCGGTCAGCGCCTGTATCGCGGCCGCGTCCAGTCCGCCCTCGCCGAGCAGGGCCGCTAGCGATGCCTCGCGCTGTGCGGCCGCCGCCGCCATTCTCCGCCTCCCGCCGATTCCCGGCTTCCCTAGCAGGCAAAAGATGAACGCACGACAGCGGCTTTTTCTAGCGCGCCGGCGCGGCCTCGAATGCCTGCCGGATCGCGGTGTAGATCGGCTTGGGCTGGAAATGCTCGTCATAGGGCGTCGCGCGCTGATAGCTTTTGTCGGCGCGCGGGCTGAAGCCGTTGAGCCAGCCATATTTGTCGCACATCCCCCAAACCAGCACGTCGCGCAGCTGCCTGTAGCTCAGCGTCACGTCGAGATAGGCGCGCATGTAATCGGCGATCTTGGCGTCGCGCGCCTTGATGTCGGTCGGCAGGCGCTTGTCGTTGATGTCGAGCTCGGTGATCTCGAGCGTGTAGCCCATGCCCGTCACGGCATCGAGGAAGTCACGCCAGCCCTTTTCCTGATCCTTCACCTGCTGGGCGACGCTGTGATCGCCGCTCACCCAGATATGCGATTGCAGCCCGAGCGCATCGCACGGCACGCCGCGCTTCCTGAAGCCTTCGAGCAGCCGCAGCACGCCGGCGCGATGCTTCTCGCCGCCCTCCCAACTCATATAATCGTTGTACACCAGCTGCGCGCCGGGCGCGTGCTCGCGGGCAACGTGGAAGGCATGGTCGCACATCGCATCGGCGCCGCCATAGGCCCTGGACAGCGATGATCCGCGTTGCAGCCCGGTCTGCTCGTCGATGGTCTCGTTGACCACGTCGAAGCTGTAGAGCCGCGCGCCATAGAGCTTGCACATCGTCTTCACATGCTGGGTCAGGATGCGCTCGGCTTCCTTCGCGGGTGTCGCGCCGAAATCATAGTCGTTGAGCCATTGCGGAAAGCGCTCGGTCTTGTGCCACAGCAGGGTGTGCCCGCGCACCGGCATTCCCTTGCTCTCGGCATAGGCCAGCATGTCGGCGAAGCGTTCGACATTGAAGGTCTTGGCGTCGGGGCGCGTCGCCTGCCACTTGAATTCGTTCTCGGGCACCAGGATGCCGCAGTCGCGCTCGAGCAGCGCGGCATAGGCCGGGTTGGCGAACGAGCCCCGGTCCGCGCCTGCCGGGCTCCATGCGAAGCACGAACCGAAGCGCATGCCCTTTGCTTTGGCAGCGGCGTTGAGCCCGCTCCCCGCATCCTGTGCGAAGGCGGGCAGGGCGGCGCCCATCGCCGCGGTCCCGGCAAGCATCTCGCGTCTCGTGATCATCGCCTCTCTCCGCTCACCAGTTGAACATCGTGCCGTCTTCGAGCCGCGCGACGGGGAGATAGGCGCGTCTGTATTCATGCTGCGCGGCCAGCTCCTCGTCGATCTCGACCCCGAGCCCGGGCCTGTCGCCCGGGTGCATCATCCCATGCTTGTAGGTGTAGGCATGCGGAAAGACCGCATCGGTCAGCTCGGTGTGCGGCATCAGCTCCTGGATGCCGAAATTGGGTACTGACAGGCCGAAATGCAGCGCCGCCGCCATCGTCACCGGCGACAGGTCGGTGGCGCCGTGGCAGCCGGTCTTGACCTGATAGATATCCGCCAAAGCGGCGATGCGGCGGACATGAGTGATGCCCCCGGCATGGACGATCGTCGCGCGAACATAATCTATCAATTGCTCTTCGATCAGTTGCCTGGCGTCCCAGATCGAATTGAACACCTCGCCCACCGCGAGGGGGGCCGTGGTGTGCTGGCGGATCAGTCGGAACGAGGTCTGGTTCTCGGCCGGGGTCGGATCCTCGATCCAGAAGGGGCGATAGGGCTCGAGCTCCTTGCCGAGCCGCCCGGCCTCGATCGGGGTCAGCCGGTGATGCACGTCGTGGAGCAGATGCACGTCCCAGCCCAGTGCATCGCGCGCCTTGGCGAACAAGGGCGCGACCGAGCGCATATATTTGCTCGTGGACCACAGGCTCTCCGCCGGCAGCGAACCATTGGCGGGCTCATAGCGCTCGCCCGATTTGGCGACCCCGTAGGTCGCGGCCAGCCCGGGCACCCCTGACTGCAATCGCACCGCCTTATAGCCCTGTTCGACATGGGCGACGGCATTCTCGATCGTTTCCTCGATCGTCGCGCCATTGGCATGGCCATAGACCATGCAGCCCTCGCGGCTGGCCCCGCCGAGCAATTGATAGACCGGCAGGCCGGCGACCTTGCCCTTGATGTCCCATAGCGCCATGTCGACCGCGGCGATCGCCGACATCGTCACCGGGCCGCGCCGCCAATAGGCGCCCTTGTAGAGATACTGCCAGATATCCTCGATGCGGTGCGCGTCGCGCCCGATCAGGCAGGGAATGACATGGTCGGTCAGATACGCGGCCACCGCAAGCTCGCGCCCGTTGAGCGTGGCGTCGCCCAGTCCATGGACGCCGTCGCGCGTCTCGATGCGCAGCGTCACGAAATTGCGCCCGGGGCAGGTGACGATAATGCGCGCGGAAACGATCTCGGACATGCGCGCCTGGTTACCCCCTCCATTGCCGGCGCATGACAAAACGCCGTGTTGGTAGCGCTACCAAAAGCAAGCTGCTACCAGCTTGTCAACGGCGGCGCGCGACTGCCAGGAGGAGTGGATGGCTATGCAGCGGATATTGCTGGCAATTTTGTCTGCGTTTTTGGTTTTTGGCGTGCCGAATCAATCGCATGCGGAAACCGGCTATGACCTTTGGCTGCGTTACGCCGCCTTGGAATCCGGGCGGCGCGCCGCTGCTGAGGGGGTGGTGAAGTCGATTGTGGCGCCGGGCCGCACCGCCACCGCCGACGCGGCGCTTTCCGAGCTGCAACGCGGTCTGGCCGGTATGCTCGGCCATGGCGTGGCGCGTACCAGCGGTATCGTGGATGGCGCCTTGCTGATCGGCACCCCGGCGGATGCACCGGAGATCGCCGCGCTCCGCCAGCCGCTTGTGGCTCTCGGCAGGGAGGGATTCCTGATCCGCAGCGCGGTTGTCGACGGCGCCCGCATCACCATCATCGCCGCGAACACCGACGTCGGCGTCCTCTACGGCGTCTTCGCGTTCCTCAAGCGCGTCCAGCTTGGGAAGCCGCTCGAAAATCTCGACATTGCCGACAAGCCCAAGCTCCAGCTGCGCGTGCTCAACCATTGGGACAATCTCGATCGCCATGTCGAGCGCGGCTATGCCGGCTGGTCGATCTGGGACTGGCAGAAGCTGCCCGGCTACAAGGATCCGCGCTATACCGATTATGCCCGGGCCAATGCCTCGATCGGCGTCAACGGCGTGGTGCTGACCAACGTCAACGCCAATGCCGAAGTCCTCAAGCCCGAATGGCTGGTGAAGGTGAAGGCGCTGGCCGAAGTGTTCCGGCCCTATGGCATCAAGGTTTATCTGACGGCGCGCTTCTCCGCTCCAATCGAGATCGGCGGGATGAAGACCGCCGATCCGCTCGATCCCGGCGTCGCGGCGTGGTGGAAGGCCAAGATCGACGAGATCTACACGGTGATCCCCGATTTCGGCGGCTTTCTGGTCAAGGCCAATTCGGAAGGCCAGCCGGGGCCGAACGACTATCACCGCACCCATGCCGATGGCGCCAATATGTTCGCCGATGCGCTGAAACCCCATGGCGGCGTCGTGATGTGGCGCGCCTTCGTCTATGCGGCCGAGAACGCGCAGGATCGGCACATGCAGGCCTTTGCCGAGTTCCAGCCGCTCGACGGCAAGTTCCGTGACAATGTGCTGGTCCAGGTCAAGAACGGCGCGATCGATTTCCAGCCGCGCGAGCCCTTCCATCCCTTGTTCGGGGCGATGCCGAAGACGCCGCTGATGATGGAATTCCAGATCACCAAGGAATATCTCGGCTTCGCCACGCACCTCGTCTATCTCGGGCCGATGTGGGAGGAGGCGCTGGAGGCCGACACCTTCCGCCCCGCCAGGGGCAGTACCGTCGCCAAGGTGATCGAGAAGCCGGTCGCCGTCACCGGAATGGCCGGCGTCGCCAATATCGGCAGCGATGTGAACTGGTCGGGCTCGCAATTCGATCAGGCGAACTGGTACGCATTCGGCCGCTTCGCCTGGGATCCGGGTGCGTCCGCCGAGAAGATCGCCCGCGATTGGGCGGGGCTGACCTGGGGCAATGATCCCGCCCTGGTCGATCCGGTCGTCGCGATGATGATGGGCTCGCACGAAGCGGTCGTCGATTACATGACGCCGCTGGGGCTCGGTCACCTGATGGCGACCGGCCACCATTATGGCCCTGGCCCATGGGTCGCCGATCTGGCGCGCCCGGAATGGAACCCGGTCTATTATCACAAGGCCGATGCCGGCGGGATCGGCTTTGACCGGACCAGGACCGGCAGCAATGCGCTGAGCCAATATGCGCCGCAGGTCGCCAAGGTTTGGGGCGATCCCAGGAAGGTGCCCGAAAGCCTGTTGCTGTGGTTCCACCACCTGCCCTGGGATCGCAAGATGCAGTCGGGCCGCACGCTCTGGGATGAATTGGTCATCCGCTACGATGCCGGTGTCGATGCCGTCGCGGCGATGCAGGCGCGCTGGGACGGGCTGAAGGACAAGGTGGACGCCCGCCGCTGGTCCGAGGTCCGCGACTTCCTTGGCATCCAGCACCAGGAAGCCAAATGGTGGCGCGATGCCTCGATCGCCTATTTTCAGTCGATCTCGAAGCGCCCGCTGCCTGCCGGCCATGCCGCGCCCCCGCACGATCTCGATTGGTACAAGGCGATCAACAATCGCTACGCGCCGGGGCAGGGGCGGTAGCAACCACCCTAATTGTCACCCCGGACTTGTTCCGGGGTGACAGGTTGGCCCGGGTGTTACGGCCTGGCCCCGGCACTTCGGCTTGCTGTCCTCCACCGCCGAAATGCGTCACTCTCCAGCCGTGCTCGTCTCGTTGCTCTTCGTCACCCTTACGTCCGCGAGTAGCGAAGTTTCACGATTCACATGAAAAGTGTGAAGCTACGCCGCGCATTTCCTATCGGCCGCGAAGAATCGCATCGACTCACGGCCGCGCCAGACCACGCATCAGATACCCCTTGATGTACGCGCGGAGCTTGTCCGTCGGCGCGCCCAATACGCTGCGATGCTCGGGTGCCAGATGCTCGGCCGGCTCGCCGTGTCGCTTGAATACGAAATTGTCGAACATCGCCCGCCACGCATCGCGCCGCGGTTCGGGCAAATGGCTGACGGTCAGTACCGCATGCACCATCGCATCGAACCGCGCCGCCATGTCGGGCGAGTCCGCCCACCAGTAGTTCATCAGCACATTGAAGGGCGCCAGCGCATCGACCTGATGCCACCACAACGCCGGGATGTAGATGCCGTCCCCCGGCTCCAGCTCCGCCACCAGCGCGTGGTCCAGCGCTTCGCGGAAGCGGGGGAAGCGCTTGAAATCGGGGCTGTTCAGTTCCACCATGCTCGCCGGTTGGCCGGCCATGGTATGATCGAGCGGGCCGACATAGAGATTGTGGATCTGATCGGGTGGAAACAGCGTGAAGCGCCGCTTGCCCGCCGCGACCACCGCGACATTGTCCGAAGCATCGAAATGGGTGCTGACCGTCGAGGCGTTGCCCACCCAGATACGCGGATCCGCCCCAAGCCCTTCGACCAGGGGCATGGGATTGGCCTCGGCCAGACCGGGCAGGGCGGTGGGCGTCTCCAGCGCGCCGGCATAGACCGAAGGCGCACCCTCGCGCCCGGTAATGGTCAGCAGATAGCGCAGCAGATCCGCCAGGCTACCCTTGCGCCGTTCGAAATTGAAGCCGCGCATGTCGGGCGCATAGAAAAAGCGCCCCTTGATCGTCGCCGGGCCGACAAACGCCTCCGCCGTCGCGCCCCGATCGAAGCCAAGCAGATAACCGGCTGCCGCCTGATCGCCTTGCGCCGACGCCGCCACCAGCGGCCAGCCGCGCGCGATTCCGCGCATCACCACGGGCGCGTAGCCTGGTACGATCTGCTCGCGGAAGAGCGCGGGCGTCACATCATGGATTTCGGAGATTGGCCTGACCTGGTGGTTCATTTTATCCTGCAACATCAAAACCTAATCGGAGAAACTTCGCAGACATGGGGCGCTGGTCCGGTGCCTTATGGATCAGCATGTCGACCTGTCCCTCAATACGGCGGCGTCCGCTTCGCTCCGGCATATCGGCGCCGAGCGCGAACCGCTGCTCCAGATCGACGATCTGCTGTGCTTCCCGGAGAACTTGGTGGACTATGCCGCACGGGAAGTCACGTTTCAGCCGGTATACGGCCCCGAGGGCGGCTATCCCGGCATCCGCGCCCCCGCGCCGCTCGATTATGTCGAGGCAGTGGTGCGTGGTGTCGATCCGCTGCTGCGTCAGGCGTTCGGGCTGGAACGGGCGCGCCTCGCCAATGCCGAGTGCAATTTCTCGCTCGTCACGCTCGCCCCTGAAGCGCTGGCCGCGGCGCAGCGCATCCCGCATGTCGATACCACCTCCGGCCTGCAATTCGCTTTCCTCCACTATCTGTGCCGGCCAGATCAGGGGGGCACCGCCTTTTATCGCCACCGCGCCACCGGCTTCGAAGCGCTGACGCCCGAGCGCGCCGCCGAATATGTCGCGGCGCGCGCGACGGAGGCGGGGCGGGAGACCACCGGCTACATCGCCGGTGACACGCCGCATTTCGAGCAGACCGGCGCGGTCGAGGCGGCATTCAACCGGCTGGTGATCTACCGCAGCCGTATCTTACATTCGGGCCGGATCCCGCCCGGTGCCGCGCTCTCCGGCGATCCGCGCGAGGGCCGGCTGACCGCGAACATCTTCGTCACCTACCGCACCTGATTCGCTTCCCCACACCGCAAATAAAAAGCGCCGCCGGTACGAGACCGACGGCGCCAGTGCAGGGTGATGACGAAACCTAGAAGTTGAAGCGGGCGATCGCCGAGATACGGCGGTCGTTCATGTACCAGCCGCGCGGCACTTCCTTGATCGTGTTCGGGCCGCCCGTGCCGGTGATCACCGCGTTGGTGCGGGTGATCTCGTTGGTCAGGTTCGAGCCCTGGACGCCGACCTTGATCTGCGGAGTGATCGCGAAGAACACCGAAGCGTCAAGCTGGCCGGTCGCCTTGTTGATGATCGGATCGAACGGCGTGATCACGTCGCGGACGGTGAGCACGAAGTCCGAGCGCCACGAATAAGTGGCACGCATCGAGATCGGACCCCAATCGAAGAACGGAGTGACGTTGACCTGATGCTTCGACAGACCTTGGAGCGGCAGCAACGCGGTGTTGACCGTGGTCACGCGGCCGGCGGCCACGTCCGGATCGGTCGCCGACAGCGTCGACTGCGGCACACCCGACGAGTCCACATAGGTGTAGTTCGCCTGGAGGCCGAGACCCTTGAGCGGACCCGGCAGGAAGTCGAAGGTCTGCTGGTAGCCGATTTCGAAGCCCTTGATCTTGCCGACCTTGGTCGCGTTGACCGGGGTGGTGACCAGCGCATCGAACGTCGCGCCATTATTGGTGAAGCTCTGGCGTACCGTGTCGTTGGTCAGAACCCCGTGAAGCTCCTTGTAGAAGCCCGAAAGGGTCAGCTGGCCGACGCTCGAGAAATACCATTCCGCCGTAAGGTCGAAGTTATCGGCCTCGGTGGGCTTCAGGTACGGATTGCCCGCGGTGAGCGATCCCTGCAGACGGAAGCTGTTGGGGATCAGGTTGCCGCTGGCGTCGACATTCTGCACCACGCCCAGATTGACCGGGAAGTAGTTGCGGATAAAGCCGGTCTGCGGCGGCGAGACGCCCTTGAAGTACGCCGCGCGGAACTGCACCCCGCCGCCGACCTCGAACTTCACGTTCACGCTCGGCAGCCAGTAATCGTACCGCAGCTTCGCGGTCGATGCGACGGTCGCACCGTTGATGAAGTTGCGCGCCGCAGTGCGCGTGGCAGCGTTAAACGAGCAGAACGGCTGCACCGTGTCAGGCGGCACCACCGGGGTGGCGCAGACGGTCTCGGTCGGAAACGCCGTGGTATTGACGAACGACTGGAAGCCGCTGGAGGTACGATCGGTGCGGCTGAAGCGCAGGCCGACATTACCGCTCAGGCGCAGGCCGCGACCGAACTCGGTATCGAACCGGGCCATGGCATAGGCGGCATAATTCTGCTCGCGGATCGGGTTGATCTCGTCTTGCAGGAACGGCGTGCCGGCGACAACACCGCACCGGCTGGCAAGTCCATTCCAGCCGGTATTGACGGTGCGTCCGTCAGCGCAAGTCGTCGTGCCCTGCCATTCGCGAGCGATCAGACCCGCATAGTCGATCATCTGCTGATAGTTGGCGACGGTGTTGCCCGAGTAGAACAGGCGTCCCGACCCCGCGAGCGGGTTGGTCACCTTGCCGCGGAAGAAGTTGTCGAACGAGAATGCCTCATAGCCGGTCGGCGCCGTACCCTGGGTGTGGCCGTTGGCATTGTTGCCATCGACCGGCGTATCGAACCAGACCGGGCCGTTATTGCCCCACTGCTCGGAAAGCACGCCCCAATTGTAGCGCGAGAAGCGCGAGACCTGATCGCGATCTGCATAGCGCACGCCGGCACGGATCGACTTCAGGAAGTTCGAGTCCGGGAACGAATATTCGAGGTCGAGACGGACGGCGTCGGAATTGCCGTCGCTCTTCTCGATGTGATCCATCGCGGCGCGATAGAAGCTGTTATACGGGTCGAGGAAGCTGGTGTGACCCGCGCCGTAATAACCCGGATTCTGCGGGCCACCGACAGCCTGCGCCGTATTGCAGTCATAGTCCGTACCCGGCGGGTTCTGCGAATTCGCCGCGGGACCGTTGCACACCTGCGGCGGCAGGAACGCAACCGTCGGGAACTTGTCGCCGTTCAGCGCGAGCGATGCGTTCTGGTAGGTCGAGCCCCAGACCGTGTTGTCGAGCAGATCGGTGGTCGAGTTGACATGCTGATAATCGAACACCAGGCCGAGACGATCGCTGGCATTCCACTTGAAGTTGAAGCCGTAATCGTCGGTGACGAGCTTCTGCTCCTGATCGCGGCGGATGTTGTTCGATTGCAGGCCCAGCATCGGCACGCGCGCCGTGCCGCAACCGTCCGCGATGCAGTTCTGGTCACCGCGCCAACCGGTCGGTCCGGTGATGGTGCCGCTGGTGAACATGCCATCGCTGCCGAATGCCAGCGTCGTGCCGGGAACGCGGCGCGAGTCGCCGTTCGACGAGACGTTGTCGGTCGCGATTTCGACGGTGTGCTCGGTCCAGGCCTGGCGCGCATCGGAGCGCAGGAACTGGAACACGGCTTCCATCGACCCGTCGTTGCTGCGCCACTGCGCGGCTGCCGCATAGCCATAGCGCTTGCGGTCGAACTCCTGGTTGCCGACCACGGCGCCGCGCGGGAAATAGACCTGGCCGGTCTGCGTCGTGCCGCCATTGTCCACCACGTCGCCGTCCGAATAGAGCGTGCGGATGCGGAAGCTCGACAGCTGGAAGCGGTCGGCGCGGGTCTTGAGCTGCGAATAGGAGACGTTGGCCAGCAAGCCGATCTCACCGATCCCGGTTTCCCAGCGGTTGCTTACGAGGAACGACGCGGTCGGCGCCCACTTCTTGACGAAGTCGCCATAGTTGGCCTCGATCGAGCCCGCGACCACCAGACCCTTCGCATCGAACGGCTTGCGGGTGCGCAGGTTGACCACGCCGGCGATGCCGCCTTCGATGCGGTCCGCCGAGGGCGATTTGAACACGTCGACGCCGCCCAGCATTTCCGACGGCACGTCGGAGAAGCTCAGCGAGCGGCCGTTATTGGCGGTGAATGCCTCGCGGCCGTTGAACTCCGAGCGGATATAGGTGAGGCCGCGAACCGTGACGCCCGAACCTTCCGCGGTGAAGTGGTCGGGATCGACGCCCGCCGCGAAGCGGTTGATCGACACGCCCGGGATGCGCTGCAGCGCTTCGGTCACCGAACGATCGGGAAGGGCGCTGATGTCCTCGGCGGTGACCGAGTCGACGATCACGTCCGAATTCTTCTTGAGCGCCTGTGCGCTCTGCAGCGACTGACGATAGCCCGAAACGACGATCTCGCCGTCGTCTTGCGCGGCTTCCTGACCGGCCGGAGCGTCCTGCGCCCAGGCCGGTGCGGCTACCGCGAAACATGCCAGGGCGACGGCGGAAACGCCGGCCCGCAGCACGGCGCGCGGCCTGCCAGCGTTGTCAGTTGACTGAATTACATTAAGCTTGCGCATCAAGCTGTCCTCCCCTTAGAAATGTTAGCGCTATCACCGCGTAGCGTCGTTTTATGTGCATAGAGCTTAATTGAGGTTTCGGGCAAAGATCAAGCCGTGTCTGAAACAATTCTGCAAAGGCCGCATTTTGTGGCGGAATTGCAACGGTTGTGGAGAGCCGAGCCGAGCCGGAAGGCGCAGTTTCGCGCCATTGACGGCCAAAAATGGGGCAGGCGTGCGATTGACCGTTTGGTTGGGGGAGCGCTAACATTTGGACTTGGGAGAGGGGCATGACCCGATGTTGGTGAAGCGCGTTCTGGTGGTCGGCGGGGGCACGGCCGGCTGGATGACGGCGGCCGCGCTGTCCAATAAATTCGGGAATTCACCGCTTGAGATTCGCCTGATCGAATCGGCGGAAATCGGAACCGTCGGGGTCGGCGAGGCGACCGTTCCCCATATCCATCATTACAATTCGACCCTCGGCTTCGACGAGGCCGATTTCATGGTCCGCACCAAGGCGACGTTCAAGCTCGGGGTCGAGTTCGTGAACTGGGGGCGAATCGGCAATTCCTACATTCATCCCTTCGGTGCTTATGGTGAGGATTTCGGTGGCGTGCCGTTCCATCAGCATTGGGTGCGGATGCGCGACCAGCCGGGTGTCGGCGATTTCGAGGCCTTCTCATTGCCGATCCACGCCGCGCGGATGGGTCGCTTCCAGCACCCTGATCGCGATCCGTCGTCGCTGCTCAACACCTATAACTACGCCTATCAGTTCGACGCGAGCCTCTATGCTCGCTTCCTGCGCGAATATTCCGAGGCGCGGGGCGTCGTCCGACAGGAGGGCAAAGTCGTCGATGTCGCACTCAATGGCGAGACCGGTTTTGTCGAATCGGTGGCGCTCGACAGCGGCGAGCGAATCGAGGCGGATCTGTTCGTCGATTGCTCGGGATTCCGCGGGCTGCTGATCGAGCAGACGCTGAAGACCGGATATGAGGAATGGACGCATTGGCTGCCTTGCGACCGCGCGATCGCTATTCCCTGTCCCAATGATGGGCCGGTGATGCCGCTCACCCGCTCGACCGCACAGCAATCGGGTTGGGTGTGGAAGATTCCGCTCCAGCATCGCTGCGGCAACGGCCATGTCTATTCGAGCAGCTCCATTTCCGACGACGAAGCGCTGGAGGTGTTGCTGGGGGCGATCGGCGCGCCGCCGCTCGCCGATCCCAACAAGCTCCGCTTCGTCACCGGCAAGCGCAAGAAGCAATGGGTCGGCAATGTCGTCGCGATCGGGCTGTCCTCGGGTTTCCTCGAGCCGCTCGAATCGACCAGCATCCATCTGATCCAGCTCGCGATTGGCCGGCTGCTCGATTTCTTCCCCACCGGCGAATGGGACCCGCTCGACGCCGAGGAATTCAACCGCGTGATGGTGCTCGAATATGAGCGTGTCCGCGACTTCCTGATCCTCCACTATAACGCCACCGAGCGCGATGATTCGGACTTCTGGAACTATTGCCGGACCATGGATCTGCCCGAGTCGCTCAAATACAAGATCGACCTGTTCCGCGAGCGCGGCGTGGTCGTGAATTACCGCGACGGCATGTTCCTGGAGCCTAGCTGGCTGGCGGTGTATCTCGGGCAGAACGTCATGCCCCGCGCTCACGACCCGCTTTCCGAACGGCTTTCCGATGCGGATCTGATCGCGGCGATGGCCGATCTGCGCGCGCGCTATGCCGCCGCCGCGGTGGCGATGCCCACGCACGAGGCGCTGCTTGCCGGAATGGCGGCGGCCGCCTGATGGGATCGATCCGGCGCGTTGTGATCCTTGGCGGCGGCGTGGCCGGCTGGATGAGTGCGCTCGCGCTCAGCCGTGCATTGGAAGGTAGCGGCATCGCGCTCGACCTGGTCGAAATCGGTGGCCCCGATCATAGCATCGGTCCGTTCGGCCCCGGCGAAGCGACGCTGCCAGCATTCCACCTTTTCCTGGGCGATTATGGCATCGACGAGGATGCCTTGCTCCGCGCTGCGCGTGGCACCTTCGCCCTCGGCGCGGCCTTTTCAGGCTGGGGGGGGCAGCAATCGGCGTGGTTCCTGCCCTTTGGCGACATTGGCGCGGCGATGGGTCCGGTCGGGTTCCCGCCGCTCGTCGCTAAGCTCCGCGCCGCCGGGCACCCGGTGCGGCCCACGGATTTCTCGCTCGCCGCGGTCGCCGCCGCGGCGGGTCGCTTCACGCGCCCCAGCGACGATCCGCGCTCGGTGCTGTCGAGCTACGGCTATGGCCTGCACCTCGACAAGGCGGCGCTGGCGGCGGTCTGTCGCGGGCTGGCTCAAGGTGTGACGGGCCATCCATCGCCATTCGTTCGGGCGATCCGTGCCGGGAACGGTCATGTCACGGCGCTGGAACTCGAAAGCGGCGCGCAGGTCGCGGGCGATCTCTTCCTCGATTGCTCCGGCCCCGCCGCCTTGCTCAGCCAGGATCATGGTTTCGACAGCTGGTCCGCATGGCTTGCCTGCGATCGCGTCATCGAAGGCGCTTCTGCGCAAGATGGGGTGCCGCCGCCCTATACTCACGCTGCCGCGCATCCGGCCGGCTGGCGGCGCAGCGTGCCGCTGCTCGGCGGCCCCAGCGAGGCGACGCTGTTCGCCTCCGCGCACCACACCGACAGCGCCGCCACAGCGATCCATCAGGGCCGCCGCGTGCGCGCCTGGCAGGGCAATGTCGTCGCCATCGGTGCCGCCGCGGCGCTGATCGAGCCGCTCTACGGCCACAACCTTCAACTCGCGCACCGCGCGATCCAGCGCTTGGTCGCCTTGTTCCCCAATCACGCCGAGGGGCCGGAGGCGGCCGAGTATAATCGTATCGCCGGCGAGGAAGCCGATCGCGTCCGCGACTTCGTCATCGCCCATTACAAGACCAACGGGCGCATTGGCGAACCCTTCTGGGACGCGGCGCGGGCGATGGCGGTGCCCGATACGCTGCAATACAAGCTCGATCTCTACGCCAGCCGCGGCCGCATGCCGATGTATGACGAGGAATTGTTCGATCGCGGCGAATGGATCGCCGCGCTGGATGGCCAGGGAGTGCATCCGCGCCGCTATGATGCACTCGCCGATACCGTGCCCGAACCCGCTATAATCCAGCACGTCACCCGGCTGCGCGAACTGATCGTCGATGCGGCCAAGGCGATGCCCAATCACGGCGTGACGCTGGCGCAGATCGGAGGCGCGGTATGACCGCGCTCCAGCCGATCCGCAGCATCGTCATCGTCGGCGGCGGCACCGCCGGCTGGATGGCGGCGGCCGCCTTTTCGCGCCTGACGCGCACTGGCGTGAAGGTCACCCTGGTTGAATCCGATGCGATCGCCACCGTCGGCGTCGGCGAGGCGACGATCCCGCCGATCCGCAATTTCAACGGCCTGCTCGGCCTCGATGAGAACGACTTCCTCGCCAGGACGCAGGGCACGCTCAAGCTCGGCATCGATTTCGTCGGCTGGCGGTATGAGGGCGACCGCTATTTCCACCCCTTCGGCGAGTTCGGCTTCGATATAGAGGGCGTGAAGTTCCACCAATTCTGGCGCAAGCTCCACGAAAGCGGCCTGGCCTCGGGCATTGGCGACTATAATCTCTGCGCGCGCGCCATGGATCTTGGCCGCTATCAGCCGCCTTCGAGCGATCCCGCCTCGATCCTGTCGCGCATGGCCTATGCCTATCAGTTCGATGCTTCGCTCTATGCGGGGTATCTGCGCGAATATGCCGAGAAGCGCGGTGTGGTCCGCCTCGAAGGCAAGGTCGTCGAGGTGCCGGTGCGCGGCGAGGACGGGCATATCGAGGCGGTAGTGCTGGAAGGGGATCGCCGGGTCGAAGGCGAGCTCTTCATCGACTGCACCGGTTTTCGTGCGCTGCTGATCGAACAGACGCTCGGCGCCGGCTGGGAAAGCTGGGCGCACTGGCTGCAATGCGACCGCGCCGTCGCGGTGCCCTGCGAATCCGCCCCCGATGGCACGATCACGCCGTATACCCGCTGCACCGCGCACAGCGCCGGATGGCAGTGGCGGGTCCCGCTCCAGCACCGGATCGGCAACGGTTACGTCTATTGCAGCGGCGACATTTCAGACGATGCCGCGCGGGAGACTCTGCTCGCCAATCTCGATGGCGCAGCCTTGCGCGATCCCTTCATCCTGAAGTTCGAAGCCGGACGGCGGAAGAAGGCGTGGCACAAAAACTGCGTCGCATTGGGCTTGTCATCGGGCTTCCTCGAACCGCTCGAATCGACCAGCATCCATCTGATCCAGGCCGGAATCTCCAAACTTATGGCGCTGCTGCCCGATGTCGGCTTCAGTGCCATCGAGCGCGACGAATATAACCGCCTGACCGATATCCAGATGGAGCAGGTCCGCGACTTCATCATCCTCCACTATCACGCCAATGCGCGGAAGGATGGCGATCTCTGGCGCCGTGTCCGCGAGATGGAAATCCCCGGCACGCTGACCCGCAAGCTCGACCTGTTCCGGGGTCGTGGCCGCCTGTTCCGCTATGAGGATGAGCTCTTCGCCGAATCCTCCTGGATCGCGGTGATGTTGGGGCAGGGGATCTACCCCGCCGGCTGGGATCCGCTGGCTGACACGATTGATCCCGTGCAAATCCGCAACACGCTCGACCGTATCAAGGCGCTGTTCGCCCAGACCGCCCAATCGATGCCGCGCCATGAGGAATGGCTCGCGCGCAACGCACCCGCCCGGAGTTTCGCATGACCGACAATCGCATCCGCAGCATCGTCATCGTCGGCGGGGGCACCGCGGGCTGGATGGCGGCGGCGACGCTGTCGCGGATCCTCACCACGGAATATGCCAGCATCACCCTGATCGAATCCGATGCGATCGGCACGATCGGCGTCGGCGAGGCGACGATCCCGCAGATGGCGACCTTCAATCGCATGCTCGGGCTCGACGAAGACCAGTTCATGCGCGAGACCCAGGGCACCTTCAAGCTCGGTATCAAGTTCATCGATTGGGCACGCAAGGGGCATATCTACTATCACCCATTTGGTAAATATGGCTTGGATATGAAGGGTGTGTCATTCCATGCCTATTTCATGCGCCTTCACCAGATGGGAGAAGCTCCGGATATCGATCAATGGTCGCTCCAGGCGATGGCGAGCCGCGACAATCGTTTCATGCGCCCGATCGATGCGGGCAATTCGCCGCTCAGCGAAATCCCTTACGCCTTCCATTTCGATGCCGGTCTCTACGCCAAGTTTCTGCGCAATTATTCGGAAGAACGGCGTGTTGTGCGCCGCGAAGGCATGATCAACGAGGTCAGACTGCGCGGCGAGGACGGCTTCGTTCAGTCGGTCGTCCTCCAGGACGGTAGCGAGATCGAAGGCGATCTGTTCATCGATTGCTCGGGCTTCCGCGGGCTGATCATCGAGCAGACGCTCAAGGCGGGCTATACCGACTGGTCGAAATACCTGCCGTGCAACCGCGCCATCGCGGTGCCATGCGAAAGCATCGACGAATGGACGCCCTATACCCAATCGACCGCGCACAGCGCCGGCTGGCAATGGCGCATCCCGCTCCAGCACCGCATCGGCAACGGCCACGTCTTCTGCTCCGAATTCATGAGCGATGACGAGGCGACCAGCATCCTGCTCGCCAATCTCGACGGCAAGCCGCTCGCCGATCCGCGCACCGTCCCGTTCATGACCGGCCACCGCAATAAATTATGGGTCAAGAACTGCGTCGCGCTCGGCCTGTCGGGCGGGTTCATCGAGCCGCTCGAATCCACCGCGATCTGGCTGGTCCAGTCTGGCCTGTCGCGCTTCCTGACGATGTTCCCGGATCGCAATTTCAATCAGGCCGACATCGATCGCTACAACCGGATCATGACCACTGATTATGAGGAAATCCGCGACTTCCTCGTCCTTCACTACAACGCCACCGAGCGCGACGATTCGCCATTCTGGGACTATTGCCGCAATATGGAGATTCCGGAGCGTTTGGCGGAAAAGATGCGGGTGTTCCGCACGCATGGCCGCTGTTTTCGCGAGAATGAGGAATTGTTCAATGATACCAGTTGGTTCGCGGTCATGCACGGCCAGCTGATGACCTCGCAATCCTATGATCCCGTCGCCGACATCATGAGCCTGGAGGAGACCCGCTCGCGCCTCGACCACATCCGCGAAGCGATCGCCAATTCGGCCGATTACATGCCCAAGCACAAGGACTTTGTCCGCGAGCATTGCGCGGCATGAAGGCGCTCCTCGCCTCGCTGGCGCTTTTGCTCGCCACGCCCGCCACGGCGCAGCCGGTCGCGCGCTTCGACTGGTTCCATTATCAGGGTGCCGACGCGATCGACGCGCTGCCGCTCGCGCCGAACGAATACCGCAACCCGATCCTGCGCGGCTTCTATCCCGATCCCTCGGTCACGCGTGTCGGGGACGATTTCTACCTCGTCACCTCCACCTTCAGCTATTTCCCCGGCATCCCGGTCTTCCATTCGAAGAACCTCGTGGACTGGACCCAGATCGGCAACGCCATCGACCGGACGGACATGCTCGATTTCAAGCAGCTCGGCCTGTCGCGCGGCGTGTTCGCGCCGACCATCCAAGCCAAGGATGGTGTCTTCTACATCCTCAACACCTGCGTCGATTGCGGCGACAATTTCGTGATCACCGCCAAGAACCCCGCCGGCCCCTGGTCCGATCCGATATGGCTGCCCGCGCTCAATGGCGGGATCGATCCGTCGCTGTTCTTCGACGAGGATGGCCGCACCTGGATTCTCAACAACGGCCCGCCCGAGGGCACGCCCGAATATCAGGGTCACCGCGCGATCTGGATCCAGGAGTTCGATCTCAAGACGCTCAAGTCGTTCGGCCCGCGCACCGTGCTGGTCAATGGCGGTGTCGATTTCTCGAAGAAGCCGATCTGGATCGAAGGCCCGCATATCTTCCGCAAGGACGGCTGGTATTATCTCAGCTGCGCCGAGGGCGGCACCGCCGAGGGGCATAGCCAGGTCATCCTGCGCTCGAAAAACGTCACCGGCCCGTTCCTGCCCAATCCGAACAATCCGGTGCTGACCCAGCGCGACCTGCCGATGGACCGCGATCACCGCATCACCTCCGCCGGCCACGCCCAGCTCGTCACCACGCCCGACGGCAAATGGTGGGCGACCTTCCTGGCGGTGCGTCCTTACGCCGGCGATTTCTACACCACCGGCCGCGAGACATTCCTGCTGCCGGTCGAATGGGAGAACGGCTGGCCGGTCATCACCCGCCCGGGCCAGGCGATCCCGCTCACCCATGCGCGTCCGGCGCTGCCGGCCGCCGCGGAGCCACCCGTGCCGCTGAACGGCGCCTTCACCTATACCGAGCGCTTCGGCGGCAAGCCGCTCGGCCCCGAATGGATGATGCTACGCAATCCGCGCGCGCCCTGGTACGAGGTCGACAAATACGGCCTGAACCTCACCGCGCGGCCGGTCGGTCTCGGCGACAATGGCAACCCGTCATTCCTTGTCCGCCGCCAGCAGCACACCAGCGCCAGCGCCACCACCGCGCTGCGTTTCACCCCGCAAAAAGACGGCGACCGCGCTGGTCTCGCGATATTCCAGAACGACGATTATTGGATGTCCGTCGGTTTGAAGCGGGCTGGTGGGCAGTTGCTTCTCACCGTCGATCGCCGCGACGGTCCGAACGATCCGAAGCTTGGCAAGACGGTCTTTCAGGTCGTCAATCCGCGCATCGGCGAGAATGCGCTGGAACTGAGGATCGCGGTCGAAAAGAACGTCTATCATTTCAGCTACAGCGTCGATCACGGTGCCGCCAACTATACCCCGAGGGTCTGGCGTCCGCTCGGCGCGATCGAGACCGACAGCCTTACCACCAGGACCGCTGGCGGGTTCGTCGGCTCGGTCTTCGGCCTCTTCGCTGCCACCGGAGAATAGACGATGCGCCTGCTACTCCTCGCAGCCCCCTTGCTTGCCGGCGCGATGATTCCGCCGCCGCTGCCTATCCATCTCAACCGGCTCGGCTTCGAGCCCGGCGATGCCAAGATCGCGATCGTCCATGGCTGGGACGTGCCGTATGACTGGAAGCTGGTCGATGCTGCGGGCAAGACGCTGCTGAGCGGCAAGGCTGTGTTGTACGGCAAGGATGAAGCCTCCGGCGCGTCCAACCTCCAGCGCGTCGATTTCAGCGCCTATCGCGGTGAGGGCGAGGGCTATCGGCTGATCGTCGCGGGCGCGCCCAGCGAGCCGTTCGCGATCCGCCGCAATCTCTACGCTCCGCTCGCCAGGGACGCGCTCGCCTTCTTCTATCATCAGCGCGCCGGCGTGCCGATCGAAGCGCGCTTCGTCGGCCAGAAATGGGCGCGCCCCGCCGGGCATGCGCGCGAACTCGCCAAATGCTTCACCGGAAAGGATGAGCGTGGCACCGAATGGCCCGCCTGCGGCTACGCGCGGGATGTGCGCGGCGGCTGGTACGACGCCGGCGACCACGGCAAATATGTCGTCAATGGCGGCATCTCGCTGTGGACGCTGCTCAACGCCTATGAGCGCCGCCCGAACGCCTTTCCGGACAAGTCGTTGAAGATTCCCGAAGCGGGCAATGGCGCCAGCGATCTGCTCGACGAAGCGCGCTACGAGATGGAATGGATGCTGCGGATGCAATTGCCCGAGGGGCAGCATGTCCGTGTCCCCGTCGGCCCGTTCAAGCCGCTCGCGCCCGGCCAGAATCCCTGGACCGCCGCGCCCGCGGATTTCGTCGAAATCGATGCCGGCGGCATGGCGCTCCAGAAGGTCGCAGACCGCAACTGGACCAAGCTGCCGATGCCGCCGCAGGACGACCCCGAGGAACGCCTGCTATACCCGCCCACCACTGCCGCGACGCTCAACCTCGCCGCCGTCGCCGCCCAATGCGCGCGGTTATGGAAGAATGTGGACGATGCTTTTGCTGCGCGCTGCCTGGGTGCAGCAAAAAGCGCCTGGGGTGCAGCAAAGCGCAATCCGGAGGTGCTGGCGACCAACAGCTTCACCGGCAGCGGCGGCTATGGCGACCGCGATGTCTCAGACGAATTCTACTGGGCTGCGGCGGAGCTTCTCGTCACCACCGGTGCGGATGAATTTGCGCAAGTGGTGCAGCATTCTCGGCATTTCCACGAGGATGTACGAGAGCCGTCATGGCCCGGCACTGCCGCGCTCGGCACGATGCTGCTGGCGACCCGCCCAGCCTCGCTTCCCGCAGCCGAGGTCAAGCGCCTCCAGTCCGCGGTTATCGCCGCCGCCGATCGCTTCCTCAACGACGCTGGCGGCAACGGTTATGCGATTCCCTACATCGCCAGGGACTATCCCTGGGGTTCCAATTCCAGCCTGCTCAACCGCGCGATGATCCTCGCCACCGCGCATGATCTGAGCGGCGACGCCAAATATCGTGCCGGCGTGATCGCGGCGCTCGATTACGTCCTGGGCCGCAACCCGATGAACGTGTCCTATGTCAGCGGCTACGGCGCCCGCTCGATGCAGAACCCGCACCACCGCTTCTGGGCGCATTCGCTCGACAAGAAACTGCCCGGGCCTCCCCCCGGTGTGCTCTCCGGCGGCCCCAACTCGACCAACATGTCGGACGATATCGCGAAGGCGATGAAGGGCCGATGCGCGCCGCAGATGTGCTGGGCAGACGACATCCACGCCTTCGCGCTGAACGAGGTGGCGATCAACTGGAACGCGCCGCTGTTCTGGGTCGCGGCTTGGGCCGATAGCGACTGAGCGGTACGAGCCAGCCTACTCTAGCCCGTCACCCCGGACTTGTTCCGGGGGCCACCGTGCCGAATGCGATGGTCTCTATGATCCAGCGCCGCGAAAGCCGCTTAGTGGACCCCGGAACAAGTCCGGGGTGACGGGGAGGGGATAGCTCCCAATCGTCTCACTTCACCGTAAGCGTCACGCTCTTCAGCTTCACCGAATCCGGCCCGGACGAGATCGTGAACGTCCCCGGCTCCACCACCCGCTTCATATCGACATTCCACAGCGACAGGTCGCGCGGGGTCAGCTCGAACTGGACGGTCTTCTTCTCGCCCGGCGCCAGCGTCACCCGCTCGAAGCGCTTCAGTTCCTTCACCGGCCGGGTCACGCTGGCCAGATCGTCACGCACATAGAGCTGAACCACTTCGTCGCCCGCGCGCGTGCCGGTGTTGGTCACCTCGACACTCACCTTGACGTTGTTCAGCCGCCCGATCACCGGCGTCGCCAGCACGGGCGCGCCGATGTCGAAAGTCGTGTAGGAAAGCCCGTAGCCGAACGGATAGAGCGGGCTGGTCTCGGCGAAGAGATAGCCGCGCCGCGCGCTCGGCTTGTGGTTGTAGAACATCGGCAACTGGCCAACATCGCGGGCGATCGTCACCGGCAGCTTGCCGCCAGGATTGGCGCGGCCGAACACCACGTCCGCCACCGCGTTCCCGGTCTCCTGTCCGAGATACCAGCCCTCGATCAGTGCCGGCGCGTTCTCCGCCAGATATTTCACCGCCAGCGGCCGGCCGTTGAGGAGCAGCACCACCACCGGCTTGCCGAGCGCGAGCAGCTCCTTGGCGAGCTGATTCTGCGGCCCGATCAGCTCGAGCGAATTGCGGTCGCCCAGATGGTTGTCGGCCCATGCCTCGCGGCTCAATTGCTCGTTGTCGCCCAGCACCAGGAAGATCACATCGGCGTTCTTCGCCACGTCCACCGCCTCGGCGCGCAGCTTGTCGTTGGTGGCGTCATCGACCAGCTCGACCGCGTCCTCGGCCCAGACGCGGCTCTTGGTCAGCTTCACCCCCTCGGCGAAATCGACCTCGAACTTGCCCTTGCCCTCGGCCTTCAGCCCTTCGAGCACGCTGACCACATGGCGGGGAATGTCCGAATAGCCGCCGATTGGCGTGTCGTTGGCATGCGTGCCGATCACCGCCATCCGCTTGATCTTGCTTGCGTCGAGCGGGAGCAGCCCGCCGTCATTCTTGAGCAGCACCATCGCCTCGCGCGCGGCTTCGCGGGCGAGCGCGATCGCGTCGGGCGTCTCGGTCTTCTTCGCCGCCGCCTTGGCATCGACATAGGGATTTTCGAACAGCCCCGCGTTGAACTTGAGCTTGAGGATGCGGCGCACCGATTCATCGATCTGCGCCTCGCTCACCCGGCCTTCGCGGACGAGCTTGGGCAGCAGCGCATAGGCCTCGCCGTCCGGGGTCTCGAAATCGACCGTCGCGTCGAGCGCGCGCACGGCCGCGTCCTCGAGATTGTCGAACATCTTGTGGCGGGTCATCAGCTCGCGGATCGCGAAATAGTCGCTGAGCAGCACGCCCTTGAAGCCCCATTCCTGGCGCAGCACGTCGTGCAGCAGCCAGCGATTGGCGTGGCTGGGGATGCCGTCGATCTCGTTGTACGAGGGCATCACCGACATCACCGGCAATTCGGTCACCGCGCGTTCGAACGGCGGGAAGAAATTCTCGCGCAGGGTCCGCTCGGAGACGGTCGCCGGGCCGATGTTGGTGCCGCTCTCGGGCGCGCCGTGGCCGGTCATGTGCTTGAGCGTGACATAGACCTTGTCGGGCGCCAGCGGCAGCGTCGTGCCCTGGAAACCGCGGATCGCGGCCAGGCCCATCTCGCCGACCAGATACGGATCCTCGCCATAGGTCTCCTCGATCCGGCCCCAGCGCGGATCGCGGGCGATATCGACCACCGGCGCCAGCGCCAGATTGGCGCCGCGCGCGCGCATCTCGCGCGCTGCGACCGAGAAGATCTTCTCCTGCAGCTTGGGGTTCCAGGTAGAGGCGAGGGCGATCGCCTGCGGGAAGCTCGTCGCCCCCGGCGCGACATAGCCGTGCAGCGCTTCCTCATGCATGATCAGCGGAATGCCGAGCCGCGTCTTCTCCACCGCCCATTTCTGCGCGGCGTTGATGTAGCGCGCGGTATCTTCCGGCCCGCGATTGACCGTGCCCGCCGCGGCGCCCGCGGCCGGCCCCTGGGTGATCGCGCGGCGGTCATAGGGGCGCGAGATCTGGCCGAGGCCGTTGGGGAAGTTCACGCTCGCCTTGGCCGCGTCGAATTCGCCCTCGGGGGTCTGGATCTTGTCCTTGGCCAGCCAGACCGCGACCATCTGCTGAACCTTTTCCTCCAGCGTCATCCGCTTGAGCAGATCCTCGACACGCGCATCGATCGGCTGCGAGGCATCCTTGTACAGCGGCTTCTCGGCCTTGCTCTGCGCGAAAGCGGGCGCCGCCGCGATGGGCGTGAGCGCGGTCGCGGCCAAAGCGGCGAGGGCGGTCACGGACAAGCGGTTGAAAAGACGCATTTCTCTCTCCTGATGCGCAGCGCTGCGGCGCTGTCTTGCAATATTGGTAGCGCTATCAACTATAGATGCGGACTCGTTACGGTCAACTGTGGACGGAGATTGTTACGGGATTGCATCCGTAACATCGCGGGCCTATCCCTCCGCCATGAGCAGACCCAGCCGCAGAAGCAGAGGCACGGTAACCGTGCAGGACGTCGCCCGGGCAGCAGGCGTATCGGCGATGACGGTCTCCCGCGTCGTGAACGGCGGCGCCAATGTCCGCGAGACCACCCGCGTCGCAGTGCTCGAAGCGATCTCGAAGCTCAATTATTCGCCCAACAGCGCCGCGCGCAGCCTGGCCGCCGGTGAGGCGACCCAGATCGGGTTGCTCTATTCGAACCCGTCGGCCGCCTATCTTTCGCAATTCCTGATCGGTGCGCTCGCCGCCGCGCGCAAGGCCGGCTGCCACCTGGTCCTCGAATCCTGCGAAGGCGAACGTGCCGACGAACAGGCCGAAGCGACGCGCCAGTTCGTCGCCACCTCGGTCGAGGGCGTGATCCTGCCGCCGCCGCTGTCGGAGGCCGCGCCGGTTCGCGCCGAACTCGAAGCTGCCGGTATCCCCTGGGTGTCGGTGGCGATGGGACTCCCGCCCGCGCGCAGCCTCAACGTCCGCATCGACGATTTCGCCGCCGCCGCCGCGATGACCCGGCATCTCATCGATCTCGGCCACACCCGGATCGGCTTCATCCGTGGCAACCCCAACCAGACCTCGTCGGCCGAGCGCTATCGCGGCTTCGTCTCGGCGCTCGAAGACGCCGGGCTCGACGTTAAGGCGATGCCGGTCGAGCAGGGCTATTTCACCTTCCGCTCGGGCATCGTCGCTACCGAGCGGCTGCTTGACCGCGCCGATCCGCCGAGCGCGATCTTCGCCTCGAACGACGATATGGCCGCGGCTGCGGTAGGGGTCGCGCATCGGCGCGGGCTGCATGTGCCGCAGGATCTCAGCATCGTTGGCTTTGACGATACTTCGCTCGCCACCACCATCTGGCCCGAACTCACCACCGTGTCGCAGCCGATCGCGGCGATGGCCGAGTCCGCGCTCAATCTGTTGCTCGCCCGTCTGCGCGAACGGCGCGGCGCCGATAGCGGCAAGCTGGAAGAGCAGGTGCTCGATCACGAACTGATCGTCCGCGAATCTTCCGGCCCGCCGCGCGCCGTGGGAGGGTCGGCCAGGCCCGCCGCGAGCAAGGCGGCCAAGCGACGCTGACAACGCTTGCTTTTCCTCCGCGTCCGGGCCACCGTTACCGCTAACACGCCGCAAGAATCGCGGCGGCAAGGAGGGGAAGTTTGATGAATCAATCGGCGGAGAGGACCAATCTGGGCCTCGTCTTCGCCATCGTCGCGGTGGCGACGATCGGCGGCTTGCTGTTCGGCTATGACAGCGGCGCGGTGAACGGCACCCAGCCGGGCCTCACCGCCGCGTTCGGCCTCGACGATGCCAGTCTCGGCTTCACCGTCGGCTCGCTGCTGATCGGCTGCGTAATCGGCGCCTCGCTCGCTGGCGTCCTCGCCGACGCGATCGGCCGCCGCGCGGTGATGCGCCTCGCCGCCTTGCTGTTCCTCGGCGGCGCGCTGGTTCAGGGTTTCGCGCACGATCACACCCTCTTCGTCATCGCCCGCATCATCGGCGGCATGGCGGTCGGCGCGGCATCGGTGCTGTCTCCGGCGTACATCTCCGAAGTCGCTCCCGCCAATATCCGCGGGCGAATGACGACGGTGCAGCAGGTGATGATCATCACCGGCCTCACCGCCGCGTTCCTCGCCAATTACTATGTCACTTCGATCGCTGGGGTTTCGACCAACAAGATCTGGGCCGATATCGAGGCATGGCGCTGGATGTACCTGCTGCAGGCGGTACCGGCGGCGGTGTTCCTGATCGCGCTGTTCTTCATTCCGGAAAGCCCGCGCTACCTGGTGTCGAAGGGCCGCAACGAGGAAGCCAACGCCGTCCTTACCAACCTGTTCGGAGCTGGCGCTGCCGCCGCCAAGGTCGCCGAGATCCAGGCGACCTTCGCCAACGATCACCGTCCGCGCCTCAGCGATGTGCTGACTCCCAAGGGCGGCGCCGGCTTCCTCGGCGTCCGCAAGATCGTCTGGGTCGGCATCATGCTGGCGGTGTTCCAGCAGCTCGTCGGCATCAATGTTATTTTCTATTATGGCGCCACGCTGTGGCAGGCTGCCGGCTTCAGCGAGCAGGATTCGCTGATGATCAACATCGTATCGGGCGCGGTCTCGATCGCCGCCTGCTTCGTGACGATCGCGGTGATCGATAGGATCGGCCGCAAACCGCTGCTGCTGATCGGTTCGGTCGGCATGGCCGCGTCGCTCTTCGCGATGGTCTATGCCTTCAGCCAGGGTGGCATCGTCGACGGCAAGCTCATGCTTCCGGACGACGCTGGCAAGATCGCGGTATGGGCCGCCAACATCTATGTGATCTTCTTCAACGTCAGCTGGGGCCCGGTGATGTGGGTGATGCTCGGCGAGATGTTCCCGAACCAGATCCGCGGCTCCTCGCTGGCGGTCGCTGGCTTCTTCCAATGGGCCGCCAACTACGCGATCGCCCAGGCCTTCCCGATCATGCTCGCCAAGATCGGCTTGGCGTACAGCTACAGCTTCTACGCGGTGTGCGCGGTGATCAGCTTCTTCCTGGTCGCCAAGTTCGTTCACGAGACCAAGGGCAAGGAACTGGAGGCGATGGAGGGGTGACAATTCGATCCTCCCCGGCACGGGGAGGGGGACCGCCCGCGCAGCGGGTGGTGGAGGGGGTTCTCCCAATCGAGTCGCTTGTGGCTGGCCCCCCTCCACCAGCCTGCGGCTGGTCACCCTCCCCGTGCCGGGGAGGATTGAGGTTCAATGACCCGCACGCCCGCACGCCCGTTTCGCTCGCGCGAATGGTTCGCCGCTCCCGGCCGCAGCGACATGGCGGCGCTCTATCTCGAGCGCTTCATGAATTACGGCATCACCCCGGACGAGCTGCAATCGGGCAAGCCGATCATCGGCATCGCGCAGTCGGGCAGCGACATCGCGCCGTGCAACCGTATCCACCTCGAAACCGTCAAGCGCGCCCGCGAGGGCATCCTCGCGGCAGGCGGCGTACCGATGGAATTCCCGCTCCATCCGATCTTCGAGAATTGCAGGCGTCCGACCGCCGCGCTCGACCGCAACCTCGCCTATCTCGGCCTGGTCGAGATCCTCAACGGCTATCCGATCGACGCGGTGATCCTCACCACCGGCTGCGATAAGACCACGCCTTCGTCGCTGATGGCGGCGTCCACCGTCGATATCCCGGCCATCGTCCTGTCGGGCGGACCGATGCTCGACGGCTGGCACGAAGGCGAGCTGGTCGGCTCGGGCACCGTGATCTGGCGGTCGCGCCGCAAGATGGCGGCGGGCGAGATCGACGAAGCCGAATTCCTCCGCCGCGCCACCGATAGCGCGCCCTCGGCCGGCCATTGCAACACGATGGGCACCGCCTCGACGATGAACAGCTTGGCCGAGGGCCTCGGCATGTCGCTGCCCGGCTGCGCGATGATCCCCGCGCCGTACCGCGAGCGCGGCCAGATGGCCTATGAGACCGGCAAGCGCATCGTCGACATGGCCTATGAGGATCTCCGCCCCTCGAAGATCCTGACCCGCCAGTCCTTCCTAAACGCGATCAACCTGCTGACCGCGATCGGCGGCTCGACCAACGCCCAGCCGCACCTCATCGCCATGGCCGCGCATGCCGGCATCGAGATCACCCCCGCCGACTGGATGCAGGGCTATGACCTGCCGCTGGTGGTCAACATGCAGCCCGCCGGCAAATATCTCTCCGAGCGCTTCCACCGCGCGGGCGGCATCCCCGCCGTCCTTACCGAGATGATCGCCGCCGGCCATATCGACGGCAGCGTGATGACCTGCACTGGCAAGACCCTTGCCGAGAACGTCGCCGGCCGCACCGCTACCGACCGCGAGGTCATCTATCCGTACGACGCGCCTTTGATGGAAAAGGCCGGCTTCCTCGTCCTCTCGGGCAACCTGTTCGATCAGGCGATCATGAAGACCAGCGTGATCTCCCCCGATTTCCGCGCCCGCTATCTCTCTCGTCCCGGCCAGGAAAATGTCTTCGAAGGCCGCGCCATCGTCTTCGACGGCTCCGATGATTACCACCACCGCATCAACGATCCCGCGCTGGCGATCGACGCCAATTGCATCCTCGTCATCCGCGGTTCGGGTCCGCTCGGCTGGCCCGGCTCGGCCGAAGTCGTCAACATGCAGCCGCCCGATCACCTGATCCAGGCAGGCATCCTGTCGCTCCCAACGCTCGGTGACGGCCGCCAGTCGGGCACGTCGGACAGCCCCTCGATCCTCAATGCCTCGCCCGAAAGCGCGGCGGGCGGTGGATTGGCCTGGTTGCGCACCGGTGACATCATTCGCATCGATCTCAACGCGGGCACCTGCAACGCGCTGGTCGAGCCCGACGAGATTCAGCGCCGCAGGGGCGAACCCGCCCCGCCGATCCCCGACAGCCAGACGCCGTGGGAAGAGCTGTTCCGCGAAAAGACCAACCAGCTCGGTGAGGGCGGGGTGCTGGAATTCGCGCTCAAATACCGCAAGACCAGCGAGAAAGTCGCCCGCCACAATCACTGAGCTCAATGCATCGGGCGCACCTCGCCGACATATTCCCAGTCCGGATTGTCGCGCAGCCCGACATAGAGTTCCTCGGGCGTGACCGTATTCTGTTCGGCGTCGAAATAGCGCCGGCATTTTACGGCGTCGCAGGCGCTGTTGAGGCTGAACGCGACGAATTCCGAGCAGAACATCGCCGCGCGCTCTTTGTTGGCGAGGGCGTTACGGTCCTTCGCGGTCGGATCCTTGCGGGTGATGCGGTTGATCATGCCGTTGATGCCGTCGCCGCCCAGCGCGCCGCCCCATAGCGCGCCACCCAGCGAATAATCGACCTTGCCGACCGTGGCGAGCGCCGTCTCCACCGCATGCTGGGCGATATCGGCACGCTTCGGCCGGATCACATACCAGGCGTAGCGCCGGTTGTGCGCGCCGCCGATCTCGGTCAGTTCGACGCCGTTGGAGATCGATTCCGCCATGTCGCCCTCGACGGTCTTGCCATCGGCCGGCGTCACTCTGCGCTTGCCGGTGAAGATCGCCGCATGACCCAGTAGATAGGCAAAGGCGTAACGGTGGCGGTGCCCGCCGAACACCGCCTGGCCGGCCATGATCCCATAGCTTTTGAGATCGTCCCATTCGCGCCATGCGCCCTGCTTCACCATCACGTCGCCGGGGCGCAGCATCGATGGTGCCAGCGTCTTGCCGACCCGCGAGATGTCATAGTTCATCTCGCCGGTGACGAGGTGCTTGATGTCGTAGCCGCGCGAAATCGTGAAGCGCCATCCCGCCGTCGCCGCGGTGGCGCCGATCTTGATCGCGCCAACCGCACTTTCCTTCAAACCGCTCCAAAAGCCCATAATGCCCTCCCGAAATCCGATGATCGATGGACGCGACACGGAGGAGCACGCATGCGCGCTGCCGGGCGATGCTTTCACGAACGCCTACGGGAATGGAAAGCCAGCCATGGCCGAGATCGTGCCCCGGGCCCGATTCGTCCCCATGCGGAGGCTAACAAAGGCGAATCGGACACAGCAATAGATGCGCACGGACGCAAGTATCTGAGATTTAAGGGTGCATCCACATCGGTTGATTCCGTGGTGGCCGCGGTCGGGCGGGGCAGGGCGGCGCGCTTCCTCGCGCCGGCCTAGCCTTCGGCGTCGCGGCGCATGTCGATCAACGCCGCCAGCGCTTCGCGGGCATGCTGCACCTTGTCGGCGCCGATCCGCGCGGTCAGTTCCGCGTCGATCGCTTCGCGCGCCGCGGCCTGCGTTTCGGCTGCGGCGCGGCCCCGCTCGGTGAGCGTCACGGTCAGCCGGCGGCGGTCCTCGGGATCGACCTCGCGTACCAGATAGCCGCGCAGCACCAGCGCATCGACCAATTGCCCCGCCGCCTGCTTGGTCACCCGCAGCTCGCGGACGATCTGCGAAAGCGGCGTCTCGCCCCAGGCAAGCGCGCCGATCACGTACAGCCCGTTGCCGGGGATGTCGTCATAACCACCCTCCGCCAGCGCCTTGCGCATCGCCACGCCATAGGTGGTGCGGGCGTGGCGCAGCAGCGCGGGCAGGGCGACTTCGTCAAGGCGGGTATCGGTCATGCGGGTAAATTAGCGTTACGAAATTGACTGTCAAGTAAGTTGACTATTGATGGGCATGAACCAGCGGCCGCTTCCATCGGCGTCTAGCTAAACGGAGAAGGGGATTGAAACCGCGTCCGTGCCTAGAGGCCTTCGCGCACCAGCACGCCCGCTTGGCCGGGAACGCTTACCTCGAAGCGGAACAGATCGCCCGCGCCCGGCATCGCGGCACGTTCCTCCGCCGACAGATGCTTCGCCGCCGTGGTCGCATACACCGTCTTCAGCTCAGGCCCGCCAAACGCGATCTTGGTGATCGCGTCGACGGGGAAGTGGACGGTTTCGAGCAGCTCGCCGCCTGGCGAATAGCGCCGCACCGCCGAGCCCTTGTAGAGTCCCACCCACACACAGCCTTCGCTGTCCACGGTCGGGCCGTCGGGATAACCCTCGCGGTTCGGAATGCGCGCGAACTCGCGGCGGTTGGTCAGGTTGCCTTCGGCGTCGAGATCGCAGGCGAAGATCACGCCGCCCAGCGTATTGATATGGTAGAGCGTGCACCCGTCAGGACTTACCGCCGGGCCGTTGGTGATCGATACCAGAGGACTGGAGGCGACGCAGCTCCCATCCGCCGCCAGCCGGTAGATCGCGCCGCTATCCGCCACCTCGGCATCGTCCATCGTCCCGAACCATAGCCGCCCGGACGGATCCACGGTCGCATCGTTCAAGCGATTGCCCGGCAATTGCGGCTCGGGATCGATCATCGGCGTGAAGCTGCCATCCGCAGGATCGAACCGCGCCAGCCCGGTCTTCAGGCCCGCGACAAACCCGCCGCCCGCGATCGGCGCGACGAACCCGACCTGATCGGGCGCATCCCAGCTGCGCTTCGCGCCGCTGGCGGGATCGTAGCGATGGACCTTGCGCCCCTTGATATCGACGAACCACAACGCCGCGTCGCGCTCGACCCAGACCGGCCCTTCGAGCAATGGCGCCCCGAGCTGCCAGACGCTGACCGGCTCGCCAAGCGCGACGGTCATCAGCGCCAGCCCGCGTCCACGAAGAACTCATGACCGGTGATCAGCCGCGCATCGTCGCTGGCCAGGAACAGCGCCATCGCCGCGATATCGTCCGGCACCAGCCGCCCCTTCAGGCATTGCGCCTTGACGATCTCGGCCTCACCCTCGGGCGTGTACCATTGGAGCTGGCGTGGGGTGCGGACATTGCCCGGCACGATGCACACCGAACGGATGCCATCCGGCCCCAGCTCGCGCGCGAAGCTGCGCGTCAGCCCTTCGATTGCCGCCTTGCTCGTCTGATAGAGCGTCAACCCCTCGAGGGCGAGATGCCAACTGATCGAGCCGAGATTGACGATCACGCCCGCGCCCCTGGCCTTCATCCCCGGGATCACCGCCTGCGCCACGAAGAACAGATGCTTGAGGTTGGTATTGATCCTATTGTCCCAATATTCCTCGGTCACCTGCTCGATGGTGTGGCGATCGTCGTTCGCGGCGTTGTTGATCAGCACGTCGAATGCGCCATTTTCGTCGATCAGCTTCGCGATCTGCGCCTGCACCGTCTTGATGTCGGTCAGGTCACAATGCTTGAAGGTCACAGCCCCGCCGCTCAGGTTGGAGACCAGCGCCTCCGAATCCTCCCGGGCGATGTCGAAGAAGGTGACGTCGGCGCCTTGGCGCACAAATCCCTCGACCATCCCGGCGCCGATCCCGGAACCGCCTCCGGTGATCAGCACGCGCTTGCCCTTCAGGCTCGGATAGATCGCCCTCTGGTCGCGGGTCTTGGTCGTGGGGTCGGCTTCAGACATGGAAAGGAGTTACCTTGGAAAAAGGGAGCACCGGCGCGGTCACAGCAGGCCGCGCCCGGAAAGGTTGCGCATCAGATCGCGGATGCCGAACTCCCAGGGGGGAGCGGCCTTGGAGGTCGTTACACGGTTGGTCAGGCTGCCGAGCTTCGGCGTGGAGATGGTGACGCGGTCACCCTCCTTATGCGTGAAGCCGCGGCCGGGATGGTCGCGGTCCTGGATCGGCGCGAACAGCGTGCCGCAGAACAGCGCGAAACCGTCGGGATATTGATGCTCGCTCATCGTCTGGCGCACGAGATCGGCGGGATCGCGGCTGATCTCGCTCATCTTGTTGGTGCCTTCGAGGCGATAATTGTCCGTGCCCTCGATCACCAGGTCGATGGTCGCGGCGCGGACATCGTCGAGCGTGAAATGCTCGTCGAACAGCCGGATGAACGGCCCCAGCGCGGTCGATGCGTTATTGTCCTTGGCCTTGCCGAGCAGCAGCGCCGAGCGGCCCTCGATATCGCGCAGATTGACGTCGTTGCCGAGCGTCGCGCCGACGATCTCGCCGGCCCGCGTCACGATCAGCACCACTTCGGGTTCGGGATTGTTCCAGTCGCTGTTGGTGCGAACGCCGACATCGGCGCCCCAGCCGACCGCGGACAGCACCGGACCCTTGGTGAACACTTCGGCATCCGGACCGATCGCCACTTCCAGATATTGCGACCACATGCCGGCATCGATCAGCGCCGCCTTGAGCGTCGCCGCCTCTTCGCTGCCGGGCACGACCGAGCGGATCGAGCCGACCTTGGCCTCCAGTTCGCCGCGAATTTCGTTGGCCCGCGCGGAATCGCCACGCGCGCGCTCCTCGATCACGCGCTCGATCGCCGAGACCGCGAAAGTGACTCCGCACGCCTTGATACACTGGAGATCGACCGGCGCGAGCAGCCTCGGGCCGTCCTCGCCACCGATCGCCTCCACGCCGCAGATGCGCTCACCGGCGATCGTCGCCGCGTCGCCGCGCTCGAGCAGGTCGGCAACCGTTGGGGCGGAGCGCGAGACATCGAACAGATCGCCGCCGCGCAGCACGACGGGGCTGGGCCCGGCATCCGTCTGGATGCGGCCTATCAGAATTGCCTGCGAATGATCCGCAGGCAGAATATCCGCCGGAGACGCCTTCAACTTCCTCTGCCCACCCGTTCTTTGATAGCGCTACCATGTGCTTTGGCACCGCGCTTCTGTCAAGCGTCGTGAGGGCTCGCAGACTTAGCGAATTGCGCCGATATGCGCGATGATTTCGCCGACGATCGCGTCGCGGGGGCGCATCGCGCCGTCCTCGCTGGCGCGGATGATCTGCCAGGGGCCTAGCAGATCGGCGGCGACGATCGCTTCGTAATTGCCGCGCACGCGCTGCTGGAGCGCGACATCGGCCTCATATTCGTCATAGCTTTTGGCGGTGTAGCTGCGCTCGGCCTTTTGCAGGATCATCGCCTTGGCGAGATCCCATGGCGTATCGAGATAGATAGACAGCGCCGGCCGGGGCAGGGCGAACTGTCCGGTCTCTAGCGCCAGGATCCATTCCATCAGCGCCCGCGATTCTTCGGGCGGCACGCGCGCGCCCTGATAGGCCATGTTCGACGCGACATAGCGGTCGAAGATCACCACGTCGTTCGCCGCCACCGCGTCCAGGATCGCGCCGCGCCATTCGAACCGGTCGAGCGCGTAAAGCGTCGCGGCGGCGTGCGGCGTCACCGGCACGCTCATGTCCCCGGCCATGTAGCGGCCGATCGTCACTCCCGCGACGGTCTCGCCATAGCGGGGAAAGCCGATCACCTCCGCCCTGCGCCCCGCCGCGTTGAGCGCTTCGCGCAAGCCGTTGGCAGCGGTGTTCTTGCCGACGCCGTCGGCGCCTTCGATCGCGACGATTATCCCCATGCCGCGAGCCTTAGCAGACCCGCTTCACAAGTCACGGGAGTCCCTCGCCGAGACGTCTGTTCCGGAGAACCCCGTAGAGGCATTTCCGCCCGGTTCGGTCTATTTATTGCGCATACCCGCAGAAATCGGATGCCTCGTGGTCTCGGAAACACTCCTTCTGGTGCTGATTCTTCGGGAGGCCGGCCTGCGAAGCACGCTGGTCGCGCGCGTGTCGATGGCGGGTGCCGATGTGTTGACCGCTGACGATTTCAACGATCCGCGCCTCGCGCGTCACAAGAAGCGGCCGCTCGTGTTGATCGCCGACGAGGCGGCGATCGACGCGCATGCCGGGGGGTATGAGGGATTGTTGGCCGATCCGCGCTGGCGTCGCGTGGTGGTGGTGTCGCCCGGTATGTGCCCGGAGAGCGACGATCCGCGCCTGATCCGCATCGAGCGCGCGCACGCCGCCAGGAAGATCGCACACCTGCTTCCCGAATGGCAGGCGCCGCAAGCCTAGGCGTGCGGCACCATGCCTGCGGCAAAGGCAATGCGGAGTGCTTCCGAAAGGCTGCGCACCTCCAGCTTCTCCATCAAATTCGCGCGATAGATCTCCACGGTGCGCGGGCTGATATCGAGCTCATAGGCGATGATCTTGTTCGATCGCCCTTCGATCAGCCCCTTTAGCGTGTCGGTTTCGCGCGGTGAGAGCAGGCCGATCTTGGCCTTGGCGTTCTGCACCCGCGCTTCCGCCTCGCCGCCTTGTTCAAGCTGCGCGAAGGCATGGGCGATCACGTCCATCAACGTGCGCGCGTCATAGGGCTTTTCGATGAAATCGAGCGCGCCGGCCTTCATCGCCTGCACCGCCAGGCCGACATTGCCCTGGCCGGTCAGGATGATCGGCACGAACCTGACGTTACGGTTCAGCGTGCCGAGCACGTCCAGCCCGCTCGATCCGGGCATGTGGAAATCGAGCAGCACCACGCCTGGGTCGAGCTCGCCGACCTCTTCGAGAAAGGCGTCGCCGGATCGATAGCCGCGCACGATCAGATCGGGTTGCACGGAAAGAAGGCTATGCAGCGAGGCCCGGACGGCGTCGTCGTCATCGACGATATAGATGGTCTTGGTCATGCCTCCATCTCCTCCGCTGCCGCGACCGTGAACCGGAATGACGCGCCGCCTTCCGCACGATTCCCCGCTGTCAATTCGCCGCCATGGGCTTCGATGATACGCTTGCTTATCGAAAGTCCAATACCCATTCCGCCTCTTTCCCCCTTGGTCGTCGTAAATCGAGAAAAGAGCTGCTCGAGAACAGAGTCCGGAAGACCCGGCCCAGTGTCCGCGATTTCTATCTCTATCATGTTTTCAACGAATTTTCGAGATCGTAGAGTTATCTGGCGGGAAGCTGTTTGTGCATTACGCAGCGCATCTACAGAATTGCGCAAAAGATTGACGAGTACTTGCTGGATCTGGATTCTGTCCGCCAGCATGCACTCCGCTGCGGGATCGAAATCATAATCGACGCGGATGTGGAACTGGCCGGTGCCCACCAACACCAGCTCGACGGCGTCGCGTACCGTCTGCTCCACCGATTCCGGGCGGATTTCGACTTCCCCGCGTGCCATGAACGCGCGCAGCCGGCGGATGATCTCGCCCGCGCGCAGCGTCTGGTCATTGGCCATGCCGATCAATTCGCCGATCCGGTCGATGTCTTCGCCGCGTTCGATCAGCATGTCGGCGGCGGCGAGGAAATTGGCGGCGGCGCTCAGCGGCTGGTTGAGTTCATGGGCGAGGTCGGCGGCCAGTTCGCTCATCGCGCTCAGGCGAGAGACATGGGCCAGTTCCGAGCTCAGCCCGCTCAGCCGCTCCTCGTCCGCGAGCCGCTCGGTCATGTCGCGCGCGAACATCGTCAGCAGCAATTTGCCATCGACTCGCGCCAGTCCGACGCGCAGTTCCAGGGGAAAGCGCCGACCATCCTTGGCTTCGCCCATGGCGGGGATCGTCTCGCCGGCGAGACCGCGTTCATTCTCGATATATTCGGCTAGCCTGGCGGTATTCTGCTCGAACTGGTCCCTGGGCGAGAGGAGGCGGTAATCCTGCCCGATCATCTCCTCCGGCGGGTAGCCCCATAGCGCCTCGGCGGCCGCGCTGAACTGGAGGATCACGCCTTCTTCGTCGATCACCACCATCGCATCGGGCACGGTGTCGAGGATCGAGCGCAATTGCGCCTCGCGCCCGCGCAGCGCTGCCTCGCGCTCCTCCTGTTCGGTGACGTTGATCAGCACGCCCACCGTGCGCTGCAAATCGCCAGCGTCATTGTAGAAAGCGCGCGACGATCCCTCGACAACGCGGACCTGGCCGTTGGGCCGGCGGAAGCGATAGCGATAGCTGAAGCGCTCGTCCTGCCGGCTCACGCATCGCTCGACATGCTGCATCGTCGCGGCAAGGTCGGCGGGCTCGATCAGCCCGGCCCAGGCGTCGAAGTCGGGCATCGATCCCGGCTCCAGTCCCATCCGCGCCTCGGTTCCCTCGGACCAGGCGAACTTGCCGGTCGCGACATCCCATTCGAACACGCCCAGTTCGGCGGCTGCGGTCGCGGTCGAGAGCCGCGTCTCGCTCGCGCGTAGCGCCTCGATCGATTCGAGCAGCGCCGCCTGATCGAGCGCGACGCGGTGCACGGCCCAATAGGCGATCAGGCCGACCAGCGCGATATTGGCGATCAGCACCACCAGCTTGACGCCCAGCGGCGACAGCACGCCTCCGGCCTCGAACGCCAGTCCCAGCAGCGACGGCGCCAGCGGCAACAGCAAGGCCGCCGGAATCACCGTCTGCATCAGCCGCGATTCCGGCCGGCTCGATCCCAGCAGCTTCACCCAGCCAAAGCCGCTCTGCCAGAGCGTGAACGATGCGACCAGCGACAATGCCATCACCGCGGTCGGCACCGACACGCGGTATAGCTGCGAAAGCGGATCGTCGGGTGACGAGAACAGCACCAGGATCGCCGACGCCGATGCCAGCCCGATCACGCCGCTGGAGATCAGGCTCGCGGCATCGTCTCGTCGCGAGCGGCTGCTCACCGAGAAATAGGCGGCGCCCGCCAGCAGCAGGAAAATGGTGATGGGCGTCGCGCCCGGCCGGCCGGGATGCGGGAAGCCATATTCCCCGATCGCATCGCCGAACAGCAACGTGTCGATGCCGAAATCGGCATGCAGGATGTTTTGCGTCAGCGCGAGCAGCGCCACGACGATCGGCACGGCCCATAATATCCGCGCGCGTCTGGTATTCCCGCCGATCGCCGCGACAAAGCCCAGCGAGAGGGCGAAATAGCCGAGCGACGTGATCGGCCAGATCGGCAGGCTCTCGATCCCGAACCCGCGCAGCGTTGGTGACCGGAAAACCCAACCCGAAAAAGCGATCAGGCTGCACACGCATGCCAGCGCGGCGAAACCCACCGCCGCCTTCCGGTTCACCGGCCACTCAGGCGCATTCGTCCCGACCAACAGTTTCACCTACTCCATCGGGTTCAAGCTAATACTCAGAATGAGAAAGTCTACATATACGACCGATGCGGGTGAAATGGCTTGTGCCGATACGCTCGCATCTTGCCAAAGCGCTTCGCGGGGCCGATCAATCCGTTGCGGCGCCGGTACGAGCGCCGATGCCAGGGAAGGAGCCCCGCGTGATTCGAACGACCTTTCTGTTAGGAGCCGCGCTCGGGCTCTCCGCCTGCGCCACCACCGGCGGCAAGGCGCAGACCGCATCTTCCGATCCGGCGCCCGCCGCCGGTCCTGGCAAGGGGAAGGGCTATAGCCACGATCCATATCCGTCCACCTATCACGCCTATCCCGGCGCCCCGACTCTGGTCACGCATGTCACCATTTTCGACGGCGAGGGCGGCCGGATCGATGACGGCGCGGTATTGTTTCGCGACGGCAAGATCGTCGCGCTCGGGCAGAACCTTGCCGCGGAAGCCGGCGTCACCGTGATCGACGGCACCGGCAAATATCTCACCCCCGGCGTGATCGACATCCACAGCCATCTCGGCGACTATCCTTCACCCGGCGTGCAGGCCAATTCGGACGGCAACGAAGCCACCGGCCCGGTCACCGCCGAAGTCTGGGCCGAGCATAGCGTCTGGCCCCAGGATCCCGGCTTTGGCCGTGCGCTTGCTAATGGCGGTGTCACCACGCTCCAGATCCTGCCCGGCTCGGCGAACCTGTTCGGCGGGCGCTCCGTGGTGGTGAAGAACGTCTACGCCCGCACCATGCAGGGGATGAAGTTCCCCGGCGCGCCCTATGGCCTCAAGATGGCCTGCGGCGAGAATCCCAAGCGCGTCTATGGCAGCAAGGGCCGCATGCCCTCCACCCGGATGGGCAATATCGCCGTCGATCGCCAGACCTGGGCGCGGGCGCAGGAATATAAGCGCCGCTGGGACAAATATGAGGAGAAGGGCGGCGAGCCTCCGTCGCGCGACCTCGCCATGGACACGCTGCGCGGCGTGCTCGACGGCGAGATTCGCGTTCAGAATCATTGCTACCGCGCCGACGAAATGGCCATCGTCATGGATATGGCCAAGGAGTTCGGCTACAAGGTCACGGCCTTCCACCACGCGGTCGAGGCCTACAAGATCGCCGATCTGCTCAAGGCCAACAACACCTGTGCCGCGGTCTGGGCCGATTGGTACGGCTTCAAGATGGAAGCCTATGACGCGGTCCCCGAAAACCTCGCCATCCTCGAAAAGGAGGGCGCCTGCGCGATGATCCATTCGGACGACGAGAACGGCATCCAGCGTCTCAACCAGGAAGTGGCCAAGGCCCGCGCCTCGGGGATCAAGGCCGGCTTCACCGTCTCCGAGGAAGCCGCATGGAAGTGGCTGGCGATCAACCCGGCCAAGGCGCTCGGCATCGACGACAAGACCGGCAGCCTCAAGGCGGGCAAGATGGCGGACGTGGTGCTGTGGAACGGCAATCCGTTCAGCGTCTACACCCGCCCGCAAATGGTCTGGGTCGACGGCGCCTTGCTCTACGACGCCAACGATCCGAAACGCAGGCCCGTATCCGATTTCGAGCTCGGCCAACCCGGCGAAGGAGACACGAAGTGATCCGGCATCTCCTCCTCGCCAGCGCAGCGCTCGCGTTCGCGGCACCCGCGGCCGCGCAGACCGTGGCGATCACCAACGCCAAGCTCGTCATTGGTGATGGCTCGCAGCCCGTGGACGGCGGCACCGTCGTCATCCGCGACGGACGGGTGATCGCGGCTGGACCCGGCGTCGCGGTGCCTGCGGGCATGCGCGTGGTCGATGCCGGCGGCAAATGGGTCTCGCCCGGCATCTTCGCCGGTTTCACCCGCATGGGCATCGTCGAAGTCGATGCGGTCAACACCACCAACGATGCGTCGGCGGGCAGTTCACCCTTCCACGCCGCGCTCGACGTAGCCCCCGCGGTCAATCCGCGCAGTTCGCCGATCGCGATCAACCGCGCCGAGGGCGTCACCCGCGCCGTCGTCGCGCCGGAGACCAGCACCGGCTCGATCTTCGCGGGGCAGGGGGCGATCATCGATCTCGGCACCGGCGGCAACGGCGTCTCGCGCCCGCGCGCCTTCCAGTATATGGAATATGGCGAGGATGGCGGCCAGGCTGCGGGCGGCAGCCGCCCGGCGGCGATCGCGACGTTCCGCAACGCCCTGTTCGAGGTCGCCGCCTATCAGCGTGCGCCCGCCAGCTTCCTCGATCGCGGCAAGGACGCGCTGCTCACCCGCGCCGATGCCGAGGCGCTGGTGCCGGTCCTGCGCGGTACCGTCCCGCTCCTCGTCCATGTCGAGCGCGCGTCGGACATCCTCGTCGTGCTCGGGCTCAAGCGCGAATTCCCGACGCTCAGGCTGGTGCTGGTCGGCGCGGCCGAAGGCTGGATGGTCGCGAGCGATATCGCCGCCGCCGGCGTGCCGGTGATGGCCAACGCGCTCAGCGACTTGCCCGCATCCTTCGAGAAGCTCGCCGCCACCCAGTCGAACATCGGCCGGATGAAGGCGGCCGGCGTGCTCGTCGGCATCGGCACGCTGGGGCAGGATGAGGCGCGTCAGGCGCGCTGGGTCAAGCAATATGCCGGCAATCTCGTCGCGCTCGGCCGTATCCCCGGCGCGGCCGGCCTGGATTGGGGCGCGGCCTTCGCGACGATCAGCTCGAAGCCCGCCGAGGTGATGGGGATGGGGGCCGATTATGGCTCGCTCCGTGCCGGCCGCCGCGGCGATGTGGTGATCTGGGATGGCGATCCGCTTGAGATCGGCAGCAGCGCGCTCAACGTCTTCATCGATGGCGTGGAGCAGCCGCTCGCCAGCCGCCAGTCGCGCCTCAAGGAGCGCTATTGGGAGCCGAAGGAAGGCGCGTTGCCCAAGGCGTATCAGCACTAAGGAACCAATCGTTCCGCAACCGCATTGAGCCGGTAGAGGAGAGACGCATGCGTGCATTGATGATCGCCCCCGCATTGGCGCTGCTGCTTGCCGGCTGCGGCGGCCGTGCCCCCGAAGCCGAACGGAATGTCACCACCGTCAACAGCGATGAACCGGCCAATGCTGGCGAGGTCGAGGCCAATGCGGTCGGCAACCAGCTCGAGTCCGAAAATGCGCTCGCCACGGTGCTCGGCATGAACGATCGCCAGCGCAACGTCGTCTTCGTCCGCGCGCTGATGGACGCCGGCATCGATTGCGACGGCGTCGCCAGTTCGGATCGCCTCGACGATGTCGATGGCAAGCCGATGTGGCGTGCCAATTGCCGTCCCCCCGGCGGCAGCCACATGATCACCATCACGCCAGACGGCACCGCCCAGATCGTCAGCCGGTCCGATCGCTGACCACTTTCGTTCGGCGCTTATCCCGATCGAACATGTGCGGTTCCCCGGCGAAGGCCGAAGCCCAGTTGGTGGACGGATATTGACGGGCGCAGCGCTTCGTTACGGCGACCTCTCCACCTGGGCCCCGGCCTTCGCCGGGGAATCACAGGGAGACACATGCTCGAATGGGATAAGTACGGAACAGGTCCGGGATGACAGATGGGTTTTCGCCGAAACAATCAACGCGTAAGCCCGGCACATGCAGCCCGGCCCGCCCGATCGCGAACCGCTCGCCACGCGCTTCACCGCCGCGCTTCGCGGCCCCGCGCAAGCTTGGGAAGCCGCCGCCGCGATCGCGGTGCTTATCGCCCTCGCGCCGCTCCTCACCATCGCCGGTGCCAAGCTTCTCATCCGCCACGAACGCAGCGCGATCGTCCGCCTGAACGATGATCTCGCCCCGCGCCTCGCCGTCGAGCAGGCCGCCCAAACCGCCCGCACCGAAATCGCCGCGGTGGTAAACCGCCCGCCGATGGGCGCCACTCTCGAAACGCTGGCCCGCGCGCTTCCCGCCGACACCATGCTGGCCCGCGCCGAGCGCACCGCGCAGGGCGGGCTCGATCTCGAAGTCACGACCGTCGATCCCGACAAGCTCCGCGCCGCGATCCGCCGCGCACCCGAACTCGCCGGCCTGCGCGACAGCGGCCAGCGCCAGGGCGACGGGCTGATGCTCGTCTCGCTGCATCAGGACGCGCAGTGAAGCCGCCGCCGCTCGCCATCGGGACCGGTGCCGGGTTGCTCGTCGCCCTTCTGCTCGCGCCCGCCACCGGCGACGTGCTCGGCAAGCTCGCCACCGTCCGCGCCGAGCATGCCCGCCTCGCCGCGCTCGCCGCCAGCCCCGCCGCCACCCAGCCGGTGCTGGCCCCCGGCCTCGAAATCCACGCGCCAGACATCGCCGCCGCGCGCGGCGCGATGATGAACCGCGTCCAGACGCTCGCCAAAGCCGGCGGCGTCCTCGTCGAGGAGACCAGCGCCGCCACCGCCGCGCCCGGCCTCGCCGCGCTGCGCATCCGTGTCTCGGGCGCGGAAAAGGCCGTGGTCGCGCTCGCCGATGCGCTCGAACGCGCCGGGCCGCTGACGCGCCTGCGCCGCTGGCGTCTCGACCCCGTTCCCGGTGGCGGCGTGCGTCTCACCGCCGATATGGTCGCGGCATGGCGATGACCGCGCGCTCGGCCAGCATCGCGCTTGCGCTAGCCGGTGCGGCGGCGGTCGCGACTCCGCTCGCGCTGCTGCTGCCGGGCAGGGCCGTGAAGCCGCCCGCACCGGCGCCCGCTCCGCTTCCGATCGCGGCCGCCGCCCCAGCGCCGCTGGCCGCTGTCTATGCGCGTAACCTGTTCGGTGCCGTCGCCCAGACCGGTAACGACGCTCCCGCCGACGCGCCCGCGCTGATCGGCATCGTCGGCCGCCTCGGCGAAGATGCGGTCGCTCTGGTCAGGACCGCCGACGGTACCACCCGCGCGCTCAAGATCGGCGACAGCGTCGATGGCTGGAACCTCGCCAGCCTCGCCATCGACGCGGCTTTCTTCACCCGTGGCAGCGAGCGGGTAAGGGTGCCGCTGCCTGCGGGTTAGGGTCCGATCACGAAAAATTCGGCAGAGCGCCCGAAAAGCACCAAATCGCTGCGGCGATGTGCAAAGCGCCGACCAGCGCGATCACACCATATTTCTTTCGCGCTACGCTCCAGCCAGATAATGCGCCGTAAAGCGGGAACTGCAACAGCGCCGTACAGATCGCGAAGGCGCCGATCGAACCTTCAAGGGGCGTCAGCAGCATGGGCCCGGGAAATAGCATCCGCGCGGCGGCGTAATTGCCATGTCCCGCGCCGCCGGAAACAATCGCGGCGATAAGGGCCGGCAACGCGGTTAGCGCACCAAAGGCACCTCCGGCGAGTGCCCCTCGACGGTTATGCGTAAGCGTCTCAATAAATCCCGTCGATCTCGACCGTCAGCCGCGGTGTCGGCGGGGCCAGCAACAGGCTCTTGCGCTTGTTGTTGGCGATCTCGTCCGCGCGCAGCCGGGCATATCTGTCCTTCGCCGCCGCCGCCGCGTCCTTGCCGTCGCGGAGGATCGTCGGCTTGAGGAAGATGAACAGCGTCCGCTTCTGCCGGCTCTCGCGGCGGCTCTTGAACAATTCGCCGACGATCGGGATGTCGCCAAGGATCGGCACCTGGCGGCGCACGTCCATATAGTCGTCGCTGATCAGCCCGCCGAGCACGATCGTCTCGCCATTGTCGGCCAGCACCGTGGTGTTGATCGCGCGGCGGTTGGTGATCAGGTCGGCGGCCCCGCTCACATTGGCGGTGGCGATCGACGACGCCTCCTGATTGACCTGCAGCCGGATCGTGTCGCCGGCATTGACGCGCGGCAGGATGCGCAGCGTGATGCCGACATCCTTGCGCTCGATGGTAGTGTAGGGCGTCGCGGTGCCGGTGTTGGTCAGGATCGATCCGGTGACGAACGGCACGTTCTGTCCGACGACGATCTCGCCGACGACATTGTCGAGCGTGGTGATCTGCGGCGTCGAAAGCAGGTTGGCCTTGCTCGATACGCCCAGCGCCTGGACCAGGATCGAGAAATCGTCGCCGATCGCGACATTGCCGGTAAAGCCTTCGCCAAGGATCGCCGCCGCCGGCACGCCCAGCGCGCCGAGGATCGTGCCGAGCGAGGGCACGCCGGTCTGGGTAGTGAACGATGTGCCCGCGCCCTCGACCTGGTTCAGCACCGCGCCGCTGGTGCCGAGCTGCACCGCCAGCGCCTCGGCATCGTCGCCGGTGATCTCGGCGATCGCCGCCTCGATCAGCACCTGCGGGCGGCGCACGTCGAGATCGGTGATGAGCTGCTCGATCGACTGGATCGCCTGCGGCTTGCCGCGCACCACCACGGCGTTGAGCTCGGGAGCGGCCTGCACGGTCAGCTCCGGCGTCGTGAAGCCCTGCGGCATCTCGCTGCTGCCAGACATCGTCGCCATCGCCGGATTGGCGTTGCCGGCCGTGGTGCCGGTCGCGCCGCTGGTCAGCCCGGATAGCGCCTGCGAAGCGCTGGTGCGGCCAGGCGAACCGGCGGTGCCGGTCGAGGACAGGCTGCGCGCGATCGGATTATCGGCGCTTTCGCCCTGACCCAGAATGCCGCGCAATATGTTGGTCACCGATTCGGCATCGGCGTAGTTCAATCGGAACATCCGCGTGATCGGCGTCGCCCCGCCCGGCGCATCGAGCGACAGCGCCATCTTGCGCGCCTCGTTCACCGCGGCGGGTGTACCGCGCACGATGATCGTGTTGCTCCGTGCGTCCGCCGCCACCTTGGCGCCGCCATCGCCAAGCACGCCGCGCAGCGATTCCGCCACCGCCGCCGCGTCGCCATTCCTGAGCGCGATCGTCGCGAAGGTCGCACCGCTGCCGCCGTCGAGCTGGCGGGCGATGCCCTCGACCCGCCTGACATTGTCGGCATAGTCGGTGATCACCACCGCGTTGGGGCTGCTGAGCGGCTCGACGCTGCCGAAGGTCGCGACCAGCGGCCGCACCACCCGCGCGACATCGGCGGCGGGCACGTTCTGCAGCCGCACCATCCGCGTCACCAGCGCCTGTCCGCCCACGCCGCGCCCGGGGACGCCGCCGTCGCGCACGGCATTGGCCGCCGGCACGATCCGCCACGCCCGGCCCGAGCGCACCGATGCGAAGCCATTGGCGCGCAGCACCGACTGGAACAGCTCCCACACGCCGGCGGGCGACAGCGGCGTCGCGGAAGTGACCGTCACCACCCCCTTCACCGCCGGATCGAGGATCAGCGTCCGTCCGGTGATCCGCGAGATCTGGTCGGCGACGTCCGAAATCTCGACGCCGCGCATATTGACGACGACATCGGCGGGTGCGGCGTCCTGCGCGGTCTGGGCCATCGCCATGCTGTCGAGCAGGGTTAAGGCGAGCGCGAGAGCGGCGAGGGCGGTGCGAATCTTCACGAAGGGCCTTTTAGCGCAGCGGAACGGTAAGCGTGAGCGGCTTGCCGTTGCGGAGGATCTGGATCTGGGCGGAGCCGCTCGCCTGCGCCGCGGCGAAGGCACCCTGGGCGGCGCTCGGATCGCTGAGCGCGGTGCCGTTGACCGACTGGATGACGTCGCCCGATTGCATCCCTGGCGGGCCATTGGCGCCGACGCGGTAGCCGCCGCTGACCGGCGTCGCGTCGAGGCGCTGGAGCACATCGACCGGGTTCGGCGCGGCCGCGACCGGCGGCGCGATGCCTTGCGCGGGGGCGACACCCGGCACCAGCGGCGGTTGCGCCGGTCCCTTGGCGGCGGCAGCGGAGCGCTGCTCGGGCGAGAGCGTCGGATCGGGGAAGGCGAGGAACTCGCTGCGCCCGCCGTTCGACAGGATCACCCGGTCGCGCAGGATCGCGGTGACGGTCCCTCCGCCGGCCTTCTCTCCGACGCGGAAGGCGGTCGCGGGCGCGCCGCTCACCGAGATATACGCGACCGACAATTCCGCCGGCCGGGCCGCGAATACGCCTTTCAGTTCCAGCGGCAGCGCCGTCGCCATCCCGGCATCGCTCGCCACGGCCTTGCCGAAGGGGGCTAGCGCCAGGGCAGGGGCGATGTCGGGCGTGACAGCGGGCCCGCTGGCGCCGGAGGGCACGGTCACCGCGCCGGTTCCGGCATGCCCGGCGATTCGCCAGGTCAGTCCGGCCAGCGCCACCGCGACCGAGACCACGACCAGTCCGGTCACCAGGTCGAGCCCGGTGCGTGCCTGCCGCGGCGTAAGTGTGAAGCCCCCGATCATCGTTTCCGTCCGTCCACGAAGCCGTCGAGCGATGCAAGCGCCGCGTTATCCCGCAACGCGGTGACCGCGATGCGAACGCGAGTGATTTCGGGGTCGCTGGTGTTCTGGCGGTCCACCGCGATGCGCCATGGCTCGCCCAGCATCTCCTGCCTGTCCGCGCCCGGAATGCCCGCCTCGAGCTCCGCCAGCCGGTTCTCCGCCACCCACATCGCCGCCGCCCGCCGCTCCAGCCCGCGCGTCGAATCGATATGCGATTCCACCGCGCGCATCAGCCCGACGGTGGCGATCGCCAACACCGCCAGCGCGACCAGCGCCTCGATCAGCGAGAAGCCGCTATCGCCTCGCCCGGCGATGGTGCTCCTGCGAAAGCACGAGCCCGGGGCTGCCAGCGTGTCGCCAGTAACCCTGGGCTCCCGCTTTCGCAGGAGAACGAGACGAAAAATCCTCATGCCGCCGGTGCTGGTGCCGGTGCCGGTGCCGGTGCCGGTGCCGGCAGCGCATGCGCGGTCAGCCCGTCAAAGGTCACCACCCAGCGCTGGTTGCCGCTCTCCACCGTCGCCGCCATCGGCTGGCTGGCGCCATCGATGCCGAGCACCACCGGCGGCCGCACGCTCAGCGTCACGACGATCCCGGAGGGCAGCTGATGAAAACCCAGCGCATCGTCGGTGCGCGGGACCAGCTTCCCGTCCGCGGCGAAGGTCGCGAAGCCATAGCCATGTTCTTCGGTGGTGAAGGCGATCAGCCGGTCGCCGAGCATCGCGTCGTCGGATGCGGCCTGCAGCCGCGTCGCCAGCCGCCGCGCTTCGGTCTCGACGCTCGGGGCACGGGTGACACTGCCGATGCCGAGCGTCACCGCGCCCGCGGCGATGCCGATAATGACGAGGACGATCAGCACCTCGATCAGCGTGAAACCACCTTCGGCCGAAGCGCCAAAGATGTCCTCGCGCCGACAGGGTCTCCGCGACCGAGGGGTGCCCCCGCGCATCGTTCAGCCCTTGCCGTCGATGTCCGCGTCGATTCCTTCGCCGCCGATCTTGGCATCCTTGCCCAGCGAGCGGATCGTGAAGCTGTTGCCGTCGGACACATATTCATACGGCTTGCCCCAGCCGTCGGTGGCCGGTGCGGAGAGGTAGCCGCCCGGCGCGAAGGTGGCCGGAAGCGGCGGCGTCGTCGTCTTCTCGACCAAAGCCTTCAGCCCCTGTTCGGTGGTCGGGTAGCTGCCATTGTCGAGGCGATACAGCTTGAGCGCGCCGGCGATCGTCGAGATGTTGGTCCTGGTCGCGGTGGCCTTGGCCTCGTCGGGCCGGCCCATCACGTTGACCGCGACCAGCCCCGCCAGGATCGCGACGATGATCAGCACGATCATCACTTCCAGAAGGGTGAAGCCCGCTTCCCCGTTCGGAACATTGCGGCGGCGGCGCGCCACGCGGTCATTGATTTGTTTCAAAACTATGCGCATCCCCGCCTCATGCGTCCTGCCCATGAAACCTCTGTGACTGCCGGATCGAGCGCGATGGGTGCGCCGGACCTCGAAGCGCCGCGCGCCGCGGGTGTATGGACGCTGGCGGGCGACCGCCTGATCATAGTCGACGCCAGCGGCCCTGCAACCATTCTCGTCCCGACCGAGCAGGTGCGGTTGTTCGAAGTCGATCTGCCTTTGCCGAGCCGGGCGAAGCGCATGGCCGCGCTGCCGTTCGCGATCGAGGACCGGATCGCCGAGCCGGTGGAGAGCGTCCATATCGCACTGGGTGCGGAGGTCGGGCCGAAGCGCTACATGGTCGGGGTGGCCGGCCACGATGCGATGGCGCGGTGGGTCGCGATCGCCGATTCGGCGGGTCTCGGCCATGCCGCCATCGTTCCCGACGCGCTGACGCTGCCGGCGGTCGTCGAGGAATGGTGGGTCGATATCCGCGGCGACCGGGCGCTGGTGCGGGGCGACGATGGCGCCTTCGCCTGTCCCGTCGCCATGCTGCCCGCCGCCTGGCAGGCGGCCGGCAAGCCGGACTTCGTCCATTCGGGGGATACGCCGCCCGTCGGCATGGCCAGCGCCGCGAAAGGAGATCTGGCCCCGGAAGGAGTCGCCGAGCGGCTCGCCAGGCCGGTCCTCGATCTCCGCCAGGGCCTCTATGCGCGCCGTTACGCGGCTTATTCGAGCATCTGGCGCCGTCTCGGCTGGATCGTCGCCTTGGGCGCCGCCGCGCATATCGTCATCGCCACGGCCGATACGCTGATGCTGCGCTCGATCGCCAACCGCCGCGCCGCCGATACCCGCGCGCTGGTCGCGACCGCCGCGCCGGGAATCACCATTGGCGAGGATCTGGTCGGCGATGTCACCAACCTGCTGCCCACCGCCACCAGCGGCCGCCCCGACAGCTTCATCCCGCTGGTAACGCGCGTGTCGGGCGCCCTGGCGCCGCTGGCGGGCTCGCTCACCATGCGCGCGATGACCTTCCAGGCGAATACGCTGACCATGGATGTCGAAAGCGGCGATCCCGGTCTCGCCGCGCGGATCGACGCCGCGCTCAAGGCCGCCCGCGTCACCGCCACCGTCACCGCCGCCAGCGACGGCAGTGTCCGCGTCACGGCGAGCGGCGCATGAAAGTGATCCTCGCCCGCATGCCCGCGCTGGACGCGGCCCTGATCCGCTTCGATACGTGGTGGAGCGGTCTGTCGCGCCGCGAACGCATCCTCGTCGGTTCGCTCGGCACCCTGCTCGCGGTGCTGGTCCTGACCTACGGCGTGATCAAACCCCTCCAGTCCGCCCGCGCCGATGCCCTCGCCGATATCCGAACCTATGAGACGCTCAACGCCCGTACCCTTGCCGCCGGCACGTTGAGCCGCGCCCCCACGCCGCGCCGCCAGGGCGCGCCGCTCGAGATCGCCAGCACCTCCGCCGCCGCGCTCGGACTCGCCGCCACCCCCGAAGCGACCTCGGGCGGCGTCCGCGTCACCGTGGCCGACGCCAATTACGATAATCTGATGGCCTGGCTCGCCGATCTCGTCGCGACCAGCGATCTGCGCGCCACCCGCGTCGCGATCCAGCGCGGCAAGGCGCCGGGCCGCGTCTCGGCGGTGGTGGATCTGGCGCCATGAACGAGACGCTGGCTCTCATCCCCGATACGCCTCCGGTTTTGCCATATAGCTTCGCGCGCCGAAACGGCGTGCTGCTCCGCGTCGGCGCCCATGGTCTCGAATGCGTCCACCGCGAAGCCGCCGCGCTCGATGCCTTGCTCGAAGTCCAGCGGATCGCTCCCGCGGCGGCGTTCGTCGCCGTCGCCGATCCCGCCTTCGATGCGGCGCTCGGCGCGGCCTACGGCGGCGCCGGCACGGCGGCCGACATCGACATCGGCGACATCGATCTCGCCGCGTTGGCAGACAGCGCCGCCGCGGTCGATGACTTGCTCGACACGCGCGACGACGCCCCCGTCATCCGCCTGATCAACGCGCTTTTGCTGGAGGCGGTGAAAGAGGGCGCGTCCGACGTTCATATCGAGACGCAGGAAAAGCGCCTCGTCGTGCGCTTCCGCATCGATGGCGTGCTGCGTGACCGCATCGAGCCGCCGCGCGCTTTGGCGCCGTTGCTGGTCAGCCGCATCAAGGTGATGGCCAAGCTCGACATCGCCGAGCGCCGCGTGCCACAGGATGGCCGCGTCACGCTGCGCATCGGCGGCCATGACGTCGATGCCCGCGTCTCGACGATTCCGACCCAGCATGGCGAGCGGGTGGTGATGCGCCTGCTCGAAAAAGGCTCGCTCCGCCTCGATCTCGAAGCGCTCGGCATGAGCGCCCGCGACCGCGACGTGTTCAACAAATTGCTCGAGCGCCCGCACGGGATGCTGCTGGTGACCGGCCCGACCGGATCGGGCAAGACGACCACGCTATATGCGGCGCTCAACACGCTGAATGACCGTAAACGCAATATCATGACGGTCGAAGATCCCATCGAATATGAACTTGCCGGGATCGGCCAGACCCAGGTCAATCCGCGTACCGACCTGACCTTCGCGCGTGGCCTGCGCGCGATCCTGCGCCAGGATCCGGACGTGATCATGGTCGGCGAGATCCGCGATCAGGAGACCGCGCAGGTCGCGGTCCGCTCGTCGATGACCGGCCATTTCGTGCTCTCGACCCTGCACACCAACAGCGCCGTCGGCTCGGTAACCCGGCTGATCGACATGGGCGTCGAGCGCTATCTGCTCGCGCCGATGGTGGTCGGCCTCGCCGCCCAGCGTCTCGTCCGCAAGCTGTGTCCCAATTGCCGCCGCGAGGATGCCGCGACCGATGCCGATGCGCTGCTGCTCGGCGGCGCGATCCGGGCCGGCGAAAAGGTCTGGCGCGCCGAGGGCTGCGGCGAATGCCACCAGGACGGCTATCGCGGCCGCGCCGGGCTCTATGAGGTTGTCGCGGTCGACGAGAAGTTCCAGAAACTGGTCCATGACGGCGCCAGCGAGGCCGAGCTTGAAAAGCGCGCGCGCAAGAGCAGCCCCAGCCTGCTCGATGACGGCATCGACAAGATCCGCGCTGGTCTCACCACGGTCGAGGAAGTCGCGCGCGTCGTGCGGGACGAGGCACTATGATCCTCCCCGGCACGGGGAGGGGGACCGCCGCGAAGCGGTGGTGGAGGGGGAGCGCCACGAAGCGCACCGCCTGCTGCACGCCCCCTCCACCAGTCTGCGGCTGGTCCCCCTCCCCGTGCCGGGGAGGATCATAATGCCAGCCTTTGCATACAGGGCAGCCGATCGCGCCGGTGTCGCCCGCAAGGGCGTGATCGAAGCCGCTACGCCGGCCGCCGCCCGCGCAATGCTGCGCGAGCAGGCGCTGCTGCCGCTGTCGGTGGAAGTCGCGGGCGAGCGCCGTAAGGGTCTATCGCTTCCCGATTTCCGCCGCGGCGCGCTCTCGCCCAAGGCACTCGCCACGATCACCCGCCAGATCGCCACGCTGGTCGGCTCGGATATCGCGATCGAGGAATCGCTTCGCCTCGTCGCCTCGCAGTCCGAGCAGCCAAAGGTCAGCGCATTGCTGCTCGAAGTGCGCGCGAGCATCCTTGATGGCCGCAGCTTCGCCGCCGCGCTGGCCGCCCGGCCCAAGGTGTTCCCGGAATTCTATCGCGCCTCGGTCGCCGCCGGCGAAGCGTCGGGCAGGCTGCCCGATGTCCTCAACCATCTCGCCGAATTCGTCGAGAACCGGCAGGCGAACGGCCAGAAGCTCCAGCTCGCTCTGCTCTATCCGGCGCTGCTCGCAATCGTTTCGTTCGGAATGATGGCGATGCTGATGGTCTATGTCGTCCCTGACATCGTCCGTGTCTTCATCTCGCGCGGCGCCGATCTGCCGCTGCTCACCCGGATGCTGATCGCGATCAGCTGGTTCGTCCAGAAATTCGGGCTCTATGCGTTGCTCCTGCTGGCTGTTCTCGCATTGTGGTTCGCGCGTTGGGCACGGGTGCCTGCCAACCGGTTGCGGATGGACCGTTTCTTCTCCGAACGCCGCCCGTTCCGCCGCTTCAGCCGCCAGCTCAGCGCCGCCCGCTTCGCCGGCAGCCTCGCCACGCTCGTCGGCAGCGCCGTGCCCCTGGTCGAGGCGCTGCATGCCGCCGCTGCGGTCACCCCCAATCGCTGGGTCCGCGAGAAGGCGCTCGGGGTCGCCGCCCGCGTCCGCGAAGGCATCAGCCTGCGCGCGGCGATGCAGGAGGCGGGGGTGTTCCCGACGATGCTCGTTGCCATCGTCGCCTCGGGCGAATCGTCGGGCAAGCTCGCCCCGGCGCTCAGCCGCGCCTCGACCGAGCTCGAGCGCGAGCTCGATGCCCTGGTTTCCGCCTTGGTCGCGCTCGCCGAGCCGCTGGTGCTGCTGGTGATGGGCGGGCTGGTGCTGATGATGGTGCTGGCGATCCTGCTGCCGATCATCAACCTCAACAATCTGGTGACGCTCTAAAGTGTCACATCTGCGCCTTGACGCGCAGCCCGGCGGGCAGGCCGATGAACGGCAGCAGCGCCGCGCCGTCGGGTGTCAGTCCGATATCCAGCGTGCCGTCCTCGGCCAGCGTCGCATCGAGCAGCACCTTGCGCCGCTGGCTCATCGGCGCCAGCCGGATCCGCGTCGTCGTGCCGATATGCTCGGCGGTCAGGATCAGCTCCGGCACCGCACTCGCCACGCCGCCACTGCTGGCGCGGCAAGTGCCGGGATCGGTGGTCAGCGTCCCGTCCATCATCCGGTTGCCGCCATTGATCGCGATGCGCTTCATCTCGATCTGCATCGGCATATCGCAGGTGAAGGGCAGATTGGGCTGGAGCGCCTGAAGCAGGCTGGAATGCGCGGCGCCGCTGACATTGTCGAGCACGGTTCGTCCGCCGGGATGCATCAGCATCCGTCCGCCGAGATCGGTGTCCGGTCCGGTCGCCTTGAAATCGGCGGCGAAGGCGAGACTGGTCAGCGAGCGCAGCGGCGCCATCTGCCATTCGAGCTTGGATCCGCCCGCCACGCCGACTTCGCCATGCCAAACCGTGCCGGCCACGCCGGTTCGCCACGGCTGGTTCTTGACGATGATGCTCGCCGGGATCGTCGCCAGCATCGCCAGCGCGTAAGCCGCTATGCCGAGCACCACGAAGAGGATAATACGGCGCCGTGCCACATACTCCGCTGAACTCGCTGGATCGCCGGGAATTGCTGCGCTGGCTGCAATCGGGGCTGGCTGCATCGGTTGCGCTTCCTTCGTTCGCGTTCGCCGCAGAGAGGAAGGACAAGCGTCCGATCGCCCTGCTGGTGCCGCTCAGCGGACCGCGAGCGCGGCTTGGCTCTAGCATGCGCCAGGCCGCGTTGCTCGCGGAAAACGGTCAGTTCGTGCAGAGCTTCGATACCGGCGGCACCGCTGCCGGCGCGGCTGCGGCGGCGGCGAAGGCGCTCAAGATCAAGCCGGCTTTGATCCTCGGGCCGCTTACCGCCGAGGAAGTGCCCGCTGTCTCCTCGACGATCGCTGGCCGTGTGCCGGTCATCGCCTTCAGCAACGATTCGGTGCTGCGCGCGCCCGGCACCTGGATTTTCGGGATCACAGCCGGGCAGGTGACTTCCGCGATCCTGCGCTACGCCCGTACCCGCGGTGTCAAATCGGTCGCGGTGATCGATGACGGCACGCCGTGGAGCGCCGCCGCCACGCTCGCTGCCGGGCGGATGGAGGGCGAGCTTGGCCTCACCGTGTCGCTGCTCAAGGTCGATCAACCCCTGCCCGAAGCTGCGCCCGATGCCGTGCTGTTCCCCGGCAATGGCGAGGCGATGCTCGCCGCCGCGCGGCGATTCAAGGACAGCGGCGTGCAGATGCTGGGCACGCTACAGGGCCTCGATCATCGCCCACAGGCGCTGGAGGCGCTCGACGGCGCCTGGATCGCCAGCCCGGACCCGGTCGCCTTTGGAACCTTCGCCGCCGAGTTCGAGGCGCGCAATGGCGGCGGGGCGGGTACGATCACCGCCCTTGCCTATGACGCCGCCGGCATCGCCAACGCGCTGCGCAAGGCCGGGACACTGGGCGGCGAGGGACTGCTCGACAGCAAGGGCTTCAACTGCGTCACCGGCCCGGTCCGCTTCCGCACCGACGGTTCGGTGGCGCGCGATTTCGCGATCCTGGTGGCGCGCGCGCAAGGTTACGAGCCGGTGGCGGTGAGCTCGGGATCGTGAACGATCGCCAAGGGGAAGCGGGCTTCACGCTTCTCGAACTGATGATCTCGCTGGGCCTGTTCGCGCTGATCGCGGTCGCCGGTCTCGCGCTCGTCGATGGCATCATCAAGGTCCAGGACCGGACCGAAGGCCGCTCGGACCGTCTCGCCGATCTCCAGCGCGCGATGTTCGTCGTCTCCAGCGACCTCGACCAGATCGCGCGCGGCACCATCGATGGCGGCGCGGCCAACCTCTCGTTCAGCCGTGCGGCCCCCGCGGTCGGCGGGGCGGCGGTGCCGGTGCGCTACTCGATCGCCAATGGCAATCTCGTCCGCCAGATCGGGCCGATGCCGCAGGAACTGCTGCGCGGGATCGCCAGCCTGCGCTGGCGCTTTTGGAATGGCGCCTGGGTCAACAAGTGGCCCATCGACGACAAGAACCGCGAACGCTGGCCGAGGGCCGTCGAGGTCGAGATGCAGGTCGCCGGCCCTGGCGGCGTGCCCGGCACGCTGCGCCGCGTCGTCACCTTGCCCGACCGTGCCAGGGAGGACGCCAAGTGACGTGGCGCGCGGGCGAGGAGGGGATGATCCTCGTCAATGTGCTGATGTTCGTCGCGATCGCCAGCGGGCTGGTGCTGCTGATGATCAACCGTGAGGAACTGGCGCTCAATCAGGGGCTTCGCGCTCGCGAGGCGGCGCGGGCGCTGGCGGTGGTGCGTGGTGGCGAGCTTTCGGCGCTGGTCGCGCTGCGCCGCGATGCCGAGACCGCCGCCGATGCCGATCATGCCGCGGAGCCATGGGGCAAGCTGTCCGAGCGTGCCGCGCCGATCGACGGCGGCAGCTTCACGCTGGCGATTGCCGATGCCGAGGGGCGCTTCAACGTCAATTCGCTGCGGTCGGGCGAAGCGGCGGCGGTGGTGCTGTTCCAGCGCATCGCCGAACAGGTCGGCCTGCCCCCCGAACAGGCGCTCGCCGCCGCCGAATATATTCGCCGCGAGGGGCCGATCACCGATCTGCGCCCGCTGCGGCTGGCCGGGATCGATCCCAAGGTCGCCGACCGGCTCGAGCGGCTGGTGACAGCCCTGCCGGGCACCACCGCGCTCAACCTCAACGCCGCCGATCCGGAGATGCTGGGTATCCTGTTCAACGATCCGGTGGTCGCCGCCCGCCTGGCCGAAGTGCGTGGCCGGCAGGGCTTCCTGACGCTCAAGGATTTGTCCGATCAGCACGTGACGATGCCGTGGGGAACCTCGTTCCGCTCGAACACCTTCTGGGTGCGGACCCGCGCGACGATTGGCGGCACCAGCCAGCAGGGCGCGACCCTGATCCAGCGTCGCCGCGACGCGGACGGAAAGCTCAAAGTGGTGCCGGTCGAGCGCTGGCGCGGCGCGGCGGTGCCGCCCGGGGCGCCGCCATTGCCCTAGAGCACGATCCGGAACAGTGCCCCGCCGCCGGGCGCGTCGGTCACGTTGATCGCCCCGCCATGCGCAACGACGATCTGGCGGGCGAGATTGAGACCCACGCCGGTACCGGTGGCGCGGGTGGTGAAGAAGGGAAGGAACACATCCTGGCGCAGCTGTTCGGGCACGCCCGGTCCATTGTCCTCGACTTCGATCGCGATGCCCTCGGGTGTGGTCAGCAATCGCAGGGCAAGGCGAGGACCATCGATCGCGGCCATCGCCTGCGCGGCATTGTGCATCAGGTTGATCAGCACCTGCGCGAGCAGATCGGGATCGGCATCAAGCGCCAGCCCGGCAGGCCGCACCTCCAGCGCGAGCGGGATCTGAGGGGCTTCCGCGGCGAAGATGCGAGCAAGTTCATCAGCCCAGGGCCCAGCCGCGAAGCGCTGACGCTTGATCTCGGGCGTGCGCGCCACTTCGCGGTACGCTTCGATGAAATTGCCCAGCCCCTGCGCGCGCCGCGCCAGCGTCGTTACCGCCGCCCGGGCGTCGCCGATGCGCGGATCGGCGACGAGATCGGGATCGGCGAGAAGATCGGCGGCGGTCGCCGCCAGCGAGGTGACCGGGGTCAGCGAATTGAGGATTTCGTGCGTCAGCACGCGGACCAGATCGGTTTGCGCCGCCATCTCCGCGGCGTCGAGCGTGCCCTGGATCGGCTGGAGCCCCAATGCGCGGGTACGCTGGCCGAGCCGGTCGAGCGTCGCGGTGCTGACGAGTACGCGCTGCGAACGTCCACCGAGATTGAGCAGCAACAATTCCTCGCCTGGCGCGCTATCCGCCAGCCGCCGCGCGAACGTCGCGCCATAATGCGCGAAATCGCCGGGGCGGGTGCCCTGTTCGCCCTTGAACAGGCGACGGGCAGCCTTGTTCGCGAAAGCGACCTGATCGTCGGCGCTCACCGTCAGCACAGCGACCGGGATGTCGTCGACGAGTGCGTCGAGATAGCGAAGCTCGCCGGCGGCACGGTCCTGATCGGCGCGGAACCGGCCCAGCACCTCGTTGAGCGATTCGGCGAGATCGCCGAACCCGGCGCCGCCATGTCCGTCGAAGCGCACCGCCGTATCGCCGAACTTCACTGCCTCCAGGAAACGAGCGAGGGTGCGGTTGGTGCGGGTGACGTGCCGCCACAGCCCGGCGAACATGCCAGCGGCAAAAGCGAGCGCGACCAGCCGCGCCGCGCCCAACCCCGGCGTGGCGAATGACTCAAAGCACGCCAGCATCGCCACGCCCAGCAATGCGATCCAGGCGAGCAGCCCGATCGTGAAGCGCTGGTCAAAGCCCATGCTTCTCCATTCGGCGATAAAGCGCCGCGCGCGACAGCCCCAGCTCGTTCGCGGCCAGCGAGATATTATAGCCGTGCTTCTTGAGCGCCTCTTCGACAAGACGCCGCTCGACGCGCTCGAGGTTGAGGTCGTCGTCGGGGCGGGGCGCCACGACTGCGGAAGGCGCTATCCGCTGCGCACCTGAAACCAGCGCGAAGTCTTCCGGCTGGAGTGCTCCATCGCGTGCGAGGATCACCGCACGCTCCAGCGCGTGGCGCAGCGCGCGGACATTGCCGGCCCAATCATGACGGAGCAGCGCGGTGCGCGCGGCGACGCTCAGCTCGGGCAGTTCGCGGCCATAGCGGCGCGAATAATGGCCAAGATAATGGTCGATCAGCTCAGGCAGGTCTTCGGGGCGCTCGCGCAGGGGCGGCAAGTCGATCTCAACGGTGTTGAGGCGAAACAACAGATCCTGGCGGAAGTGGTTTTCGTCGCGGAGCTTCTCGTGCGGGAGGTTGGTGGCGGCGATCACCCGGATATTGATCGGTATCGGCTTGTTCGCGCCGACCGGAGTGACCTGCCGTTGCTCCAGCGCGGTCAGCAATTTGGGTTGCAAGCGCAGGGGAAGATTGCCGATTTCGTCGAGAAACAGCGTTCCGCCATCGGCTGCCTGCAGCCGCCCGACGCGATCGCTGCGGGCATCGGTGAAAGCGCCCTTCACATGACCGAACAACTCGCTGTCGATCAGATCCTCGGACACGGCGCCGAGATCGACGGTGAGCATCACTTCATTTGCGCGCAGCGATTTGCGGTGCAGCTCGCGCGCGACCAGCTCCTTGCCCGTACCGTTCTCGCCGAGGACGAGCACGTTCGCGTCGGTAGGCCCGGCCCGCGAGATCAGCGAATGCACGCGCGCCATCGCCGGCGACTGGCCGAGCAGGGGCGATCCGTCAGCGGCAGCCGCGCTGGGTGCGGGGGCGATCATCGCCCGGCGCGAACGACGCAGCGAGGCGGCGGTGCGAACCGTGGCGAGCAGCCGGTCGTTCGACCATGGCTTGGAGACGAAATCCGTCGCGCCGCGCTTCATCGCCGCGACCGCGATTTGAACGCCGGCGTGCGCGGTGATCATCACCACCACCATCTCGGGATCGATCGCGAGGAGCTTGTCGAGCCACGCCAGACCTTCCGATGCATCGGTGGCGCCGCGGGCGAAATTGGCGTCGAGCAGGACGACATCGGGCTGCCGCGCCGAGATCGCCGGCAATGCTTCCTCGGGCGTGTTGGCAATGGCGACGTCCTTGAACAGGCGGCGCAGCAACAGCCGCGACGCCATCAGAATGTCGTCGTCGTCATCGATGATGACGCAAAAATCGAACTCGGGCCCGCTACCCATATCCCCATCCCGTACAGCGACTGTGCGAAACCGGACAATCAATTTGCGTGCCAATGTGAAGGGTAGCTGAATTATTCCTGCGTAGCGCTGGCGGAGAGCCGAGAGGCAATTGGCACGGCTCCTGCTTTTGTCTCGGCAGGTGTCTCGGCAGGGAGATTCGCTGGTGCCTATGCCAAAGAACAAAATGCCTGTGTTGGTGCCGCTCGCCGTGGCGTTTGCCTTGGCGGCGGCCGCGCCGCGGCCGCAGTTCGATATGGCGTTCGTCAGGGGGCAGGGCGGCCACGCGGTGATCAGCCTGGGCTTCGCATCGATAAAACTGGCGTTCGATTCCGGACACAAGTGTTCGAATTCGAACGGTTGTGAAGCTGTGATGTCGTGATCGGTCTGGTGGGGGCACTGCCGCGCCATGCTTGGCACGGCGGTTGCTAGGTCAATGAACATGGGTGTCGTTCGGATGCAGAAAAATATGGGGGACCGTCCGGTTACCGGGAGCGGAATGGATCAGGTCGTCGAAACGCGGAAGCTCTCGATGCGGACCAAGGCGATCCTCGGCGGCGTGGCGGTGCTGATCGCGGCATTGGCCTTCTGGTGGTTCGCGCCATCGGGATCGAGCCAGACGGTCGAGACCGACCACGTCACGGTATCCAATGTGACGAGAGGCACGTTCGACGATTTCATTCCGCTGCGTGCGCGTGTCACGCCGTTGCTGACCGTCTATATCGACGCGGTCGAAGGCGGGCGCGTCGAGAAGATGCTGGTCGAGGACGGCGCCAATGTCGCCGCCGGCCAGCCGATAGCCGTGCTGTCGAACGCCGAACTCCAGCTCTCGACGCTGGCGCGCCAGACCGAGGTCGAGCAGCAGATCAACAATATGCGCAGCCAGGAGCTGGCGCTGGCGCAGACCCGCTTGGCCAATGAGCGCGCGGTGCTCGAAGCGGGACTGGCGGTCGATAAGGCCCGCCGCCAGTACGAGCGCGAGCGGCCACTGGCCGAGAAGGGCTTCGTACCCGCCAAGCAGTTCGCCGATACCCGCGATCAATACGACTATGAGCGCAAGCGCTACGAGGTGCTCAAGCGCAGCCAGGCGACGGATGCGCGGCTCCAGGGCAGCCAGCTTTCGCAGACCCAGGCTGCGGCCAAGTCGATGCAATCCGGCCTGGGTATCGCCCGCGCCAATCTCGACGCGCTGCAGCTGCGTGCGCCGGTCGCGGGACAGCTTTCGGGCTTTTCGGTGCAGGTCGGCCAGTCGCTCCAGCGCGGCGAGCGCGTGGGCCAGATCGACAGCCCCGGCCGCAACAAGCTGATCGCCGGGGTCGACGAATTCTATCTCGGCCGCGTCCAGCTCCAGCAAAAGGCCAGCCTCGATTTCGGCGGCAAGCGCTATGAGGCGAAGGTCACCAAAATCTATCCGCAGGTCCAGAACGGCCAGTTTCAGGTCGATCTCCAGTTCGTCGGCGAGGAGCCCAAGAACATCCAGCGCGGCCAGACGATGCAGGCGCGCCTGACGCTGGGCGACCCGACCCCGGCACTGCTGATTCCCAATGGTGCCTTCTACAACGAGACCGGCGGCAACTGGATCTTCGTGGTCACCCCGGACGGCCGCAGCGCGGTCAAGCGCAGCGTTCGCCTGGGCCGCCGCAATGCCGAGTTCGTCGAAGTGCTCGAAGGGCTGGAGCCCGGCGAGAAGGTGCTCACCTCACCCTATACCGGATTTACCGACAAAGACCGTCTGGATTTGACCAAATGACCGAAAAGAAAGGGAATTCCATGCTGACCATGCGCGAGCTTTCCAAGGTCTACCGCACCGACACGGTGCAGACGACCGCGCTGGACGCGATCGACCTCGACATCGCCGATGGCGAGTTCGTCGCGATCATGGGGCCTTCGGGCTGCGGCAAATCGACGCTGCTGAACATGATCGGTATGCTCGATAGCCCGTCGAGCGGCTCCTATGTGTTCAACGGCCAGGAAGTCGCCGGGCTGAGCGAGAGCAAGCTCGCCGACGTTCGTAAGGAGAATATCGGCTTCATCTTCCAGAGCTTCAATCTGGTCGACGAGCTGAGCGTCCGCGACAATGTCGAGCTCGCCTTGCTCTATCACAATGTCCCGGCCGCCGAGCGCAAGCGCCGCACCGATGAGGTGATGGACAAGGTCGGCATCGCCCACCGCGCCAAGCATCGCCCCAGCCAGCTCTCGGGCGGTCAGCAGCAGCGCGTCGCCGTCGCCCGCGCGCTCGTCGCCAGCCCCAAGCTGATCCTCGCCGACGAACCGACCGGCAACCTCGACACGCATCATGGCGAGGAAGTGATGAAGATGCTCCAGCAGCTCAACGCCGAGGGCTCGACCATCGTGATGGTCACCCACTCGCCGGCGCACGCCGATTATGCCGGCCGGATCGTCAACATGCTCGACGGCCGCATCCTGCAGGAACGCCGCCGCGCCGCTTGATCTGACGTTATTGGGAGGAACCACGCCATGAGGCCGCTCTTTCTGCTTGCCGCGATGCCGATGCTTGTCGCGCCCGCTTCCGCGCAGTCCGATTCATCGCGGCGCGATCACGGCGTTACCGTCCAGATCGACGGCCAGCCGATCAAGCAAGGGTCCGGGCGACATGTCCGGCAATCCCGGCCGGCGGGCGCCTTTCATACGATCGAATTGAAGGGGGCCGCCAATCTGGAGGTCGTGACGGGAGATCCGTCGATCGAAATCGAAGCCGACGACAATCTTCTCGATAATATCACTACGCGGATCGAAGGCGGCACCCTGATCGTGGCGACCACGGGATCCTACAGCACGAAGCGCGCACCGGTGGTGCGCGTGTCGCTCGACGAATTGCGTGCGATCGAAGCGAGCGGAAGCGGCGATGTCCAGATCCATGCGCTGCGCGGTGGCGATCTCAGCCTGACCGGCATGGGATCGGGCGATTTCCGCGCGGACGGCACCGTTGCTTCGCTGCGGCTCAAGCTCCAGGGATCGGGCAATGCGGAATTTTCCCGCCTGAAAGCGGAAAATGCCGTCGTTACCGTAAACGGCTCGGGCTACGCGAGAATCCACGCCGAGCATTCGCTCGACGCGAGCGCCAACGGTTCCGGCGACATCGTCTATGACGGCCCCGCCGAAAAGATACGCCTGTCCGTCAACGGCTCAGCCCAGATCAGAAAATTCGATACGCCCTGATACCCGGAGCATCCTTGCGTTCCACGCCATGTCGAAAGGGGATCGTATGTTGCGTCACTATCTCAAAGTCAGCTTTCGCGTCTTCGCACGCAACAAGCTGTTCACGGCGGTGAACGTAGCCGGTCTGTCGATCGGGCTGGCGGGCTGCATCCTGATCCTTCTGTTCGTTCGCCACCAGCTTTCCTACGACAAGTGGCTGCCGGGCGCCGAGCGCATCTACGCGGTGCAATCCACCATGGCCGGCGTCGGCGAGGCGCCGCTGCGTTCGGCCCGCAGTCCGCGCGTCACGTCGCAGATGCTTGCGCGTCAGATTCCGCAGCTCGAGGAAACCCTGGCGCTGACTCCCGAGCGGTCGGTGGTCAATGTGAACGGCCAGCCCCGCTTCGTCGACCTCACCTTCGCCGATTCTAATTTCTTCCGCGTTTTCGACCTGCCGTTCGCGCGCGGTGATGCCAAGAGCGCGCTCGCCAGACCGGGCAATCTCGTGCTCACCGAAACGGAGGCGCACAAGCTGTTCGGTTCGGCCGATCCCATGGGAAAGACGGTGACATTGTCGTATCGCGGCGATCCGTACGACTTGGTCGTGAGCGGCGTGATCCGCGATTTGCCGGACAACAGCCATCTCAAGGTCGGCCTCGTCACGCCCTATGCCAACTCGCTTTTCGGAGTGAGCGAAGGAGAGGCGGAAAGCTGGTCCCAGTTCGAAAGCTTCGTCTATGTGAAGCTGCGGCCGGGCCAGTCGGTGCAACCGATTGCGACGGCGATGCCCGACATCGTCCGCCGCAACATTCCGAACGATGCGGAGGCGCATCCCGCCGAGCTTCGGCTGGCGGCCGTGCCCGACATCCATCTCGATCACTCCCACGAAGGAAGCATGAAGCCCGGCGGCGATCGAGTCGCGATCCTGGCCTTCTCGCTCATCGCGCTGCTGATCCTCACCATTGCCTGCATCAATTTCGCCAACCTGGCCACGGCGCAGGCGAGTATGCGGGCGCGCGAGGTTGCGCTGCGCAAGGTTCTCGGCGCGCATCGCGGACAACTCATCGTCCAGTTCCTGGGCGAGGCGATGCTCCTGACGACGATCAGCGCGGTGCTGGCGCTGGCGGTCGTCGAGATGATTCTGCCCACCTTCTCGTGGCTGGTCGGTGCGGACCTGCGGCTGGACTATTTCGGCAGCGACGGGCTTGCGGTTCCGCTCTGCCTGCTCGTCGGCACGGTGGGCCTGATCTGCGGCTTCTATCCGGCATTCGTCCTTTCCCGTTGCTATCCGGGCGCGATGCTGCGGTCCTACCATGCGGGTACCGAAGGATCGGTTCGCCTGCGCAACCTTCTCGTCGTCAGCCAGTTCGCGATCTCGATCGGCCTTATCATCTGTACTGCGGTCATCTACGCCCAGACCCGCTACGCGCAACGCGCCGACCCCGGCTATCGCGCCGAAGGGCTGCTGGTGGTGGAAAATATCGAGCGTGCCGATGTCGATACCCGGCGAAGCTTTCACGAGCAGGTCCAAAAGTTGCCCGGGATCCTGTCCGTCACGCGCGCGAATGTCGCGCCGGCCGACGACGAGGAGAATAGTGGGCGCTTCCAGCTTCCCGGGCGGCCGCAGCCGGTCTCGCTGAACTACAACAGCGTCGACTGGGATTTCCAGAATACGCTGAAGCTGCCGCTGATCGCCGGCCGCTTCCTCGACGAACGGCACCCCGGCGACGATGCGTCCGTCGGTTACAGTCCCTATGCCGCGGATGCCGAGGCGCTGCTTCAGCATGGCACCAACGTGGTCCTGAGCGCCAGCGCGGCGCGGCGGCTCGGCTTCGGCTCGGCGCAGCAGGCGATCGGCCGGCAAATCCGTTCGCCGTTCCTGTTCCGCCCGGAACTCGTGCCCTCCACCATCGTTGGTGTCGTCGGCGATGCGCATTATCGCTCGGTTCGCGATCAGGTTCGCCCCACGGTCTACCATCTCAACGCGCGGCGCTACACCTATCTGATCGCGCGCTACGATCCCGACGAATCCCCCGCGGCCGTGCGCGCGCGAGTCGAGACCTTGTGGCGCCGATATTATCCGGAAGTTCCCTTCGTGGCCGACTTTGCGAGCGCCAGGGTGGCCCGGCTCTATTCCGGGGAGGCGATGCGCGGGCAGGTTTTCGCCAGCGCGGCTCTGCTCGCCCTGATCGTCGCTTGTCTCGGACTATTCGGCCTGACGACCTTCGCGGTCGCACGGCGACGGAAGGAAATCGGCCTGCGCAAGCTTTTCGGCGCGAGCTACGGTCAGATCACCCGCCTGCTGATCTGGCAATTGTGCCAGCCGGTGCTGCTTGCCAATCTGATTGCCTGGTCGGCCGCATGGTGGGTGATGCGCGACTGGCTCAACGGCTTCGACACGCGGATCGCTCTGACGCCGGTGCCGTTCCTGGTCGCGGGGCTGCTCGCGGTGGCCATCGCGGTCGCCACGGTCGCCAGCCAGTCGCTGCGGGTCGCCCGCACCAATCCCATCCACGCACTGCGCTACGAATAGGATCACGCCGATGTTGCGGAACTATCTGATTGTCGGCCTCCGGGCGCTGGCCAAAAACCGCGTCTACGCCTTCATCAACATCTTCGGGCTCGCGCTGGGGATCGCCGCGTGCCTGCTGATCCTCAGCTATGTGCGCTACGAGTTCAGCTACGATGCGTGGCGGACCGATGCCGATCGCACCTATCAGTTCCAGACCAACTTCTTGGGCAATGCCGCGGGCCAGCCTTCGATGCTGTCGCAGACCACCGCCTATGTCGCGGTGGCGGCGCTCAAGAAGGACTTCCCGCAGATCGAGAAGGTCGTTTACGCCAGTAACCAGAACCTGATCTATCTGAAGGACGGCCAGCCGATCAACGCGACGCGCGGCATGATCACGGATGGCGCGCTGTTCGACGTGGTGCAGGTGCCGTTCTTGCTGGGCGACCGCGTCCATGCGCTCGACGATCCGGCATCGGTGGTGCTGAGTCAGGAGGAAGCGACCAAGCTCTACGGCGCGGCGAATCCAATCGGCAAGACGCTGACCGTGGTGAGTGGCGACAGCAATGTCGACTACCGCGTCACCGGCGTGTTCCAGGACATTCCCAGGAACAGCACGCTACGCCCGACGATGGTGATCCGCATCGACGCCCCGGTCTATTTCCGCAATACGCCCGGCGCCTATAATTCGTGGCGCTGGCAGAACGGGCAGGTCTACGCGAAGCTCAAGCCCGGCGCCGATGTCGCTGCGATCAATGCGCAGATGCCGCAATGGGAAAAGCGCAACATTCCGGACGATCTGGGCAGCGGGCCCAAGTCCAATCCCGGTGATGACGAAGACTTTGTCCTCACCAACATTCAGGACATTCATATCGGCAAGAGCCGGGGCCCGGCGGTCACGACCGAGCGCGGCACGGTGCTGACCTTTGCGGTGGTCGCGCTTTTGATCCTCGCCATGGCCTGCATGAACTTCACCAATCTCGCCACCGCGCGCGCTTCGCAGCGCGCCCGCGAAGTGGCGCTGCGCAAGGTGCTTGGGGCGACGCGCAAGCAATTGATCGCGCAGTTCATCGGGGAATCGGTGCTGGTGGCGGCGATCGCCACGCTGATCGCGCTGGCGATCACCGAAGTGACGCTGCCGCTGCTCAACGCCTTCCTCGACGCCGAGATCGCGGTTCACTATCTGGGCAGCGACGGCATCCTGCTGCCGGTGATCGTGCTGGCGCTGGCGGTTGGTCTGGCTGGCGGACTCTACCCGGCCTTCTACCTGTCACGCTTCGAGCCGGCGCGGATTCTCAAGGCCAACAAGTCAGCCGCCGATGCCGAGGGCACCGGCCGCCTGCGCAGCCTGCTCGTGATCACCCAGTTTGCGGTGTCGATCGGGCTGATCATCTGCACTGCCATCGTCTACGGCCAGACCGCCTATTCGCGGAATGTTGCCGCAGGCTATCAGCGCGACGGGCTGCTCCAGATCAACGGCGTTGCCCGCCCGCAGGTCGAGACCGTATCCAAATCCCTGCTCGAGGAAATCCGCAAGGTTCCCGGCGTGGTCGATGCCGCGCGCACCAATATCGGTATCGCCACCGGCAACAACTCCTCGACCATGGTGCATCTGCCGGGTCAACAGACCGGGCCGGAACTGGGTATCTACGCGATCGACGATCGCCTGATCGCCACGCTCGACATGAAGCTGATCGCCGGGCGCAATTTCTCACAGGCGATCGCCACCGACGATTCGACCACGCCGAGCGTGCCCGATCTCGAGATCGAGAAAGCGCTGCTGGCGCGCGGGGTCAATGCGATCCTGTCCGAAAGCGCGACCGAGCGGCTCGGTTTCACATCGCCGCAAGCGGCGATCGGCAAGCATGTTCAGGTCGGCATCGTCAGCCCCGAATTGGGCGAGGCGACGGTAACGATCGTCGGGGTCGTCGCCGATGTGCGCTATCGCACCGCGCGAGATCCGGTGCAGCCGATCATCTATTTCTATCAGACCGGTGGCTTCGGCAGCCTGCTGGTCCGCGTCTCGGGCGATCGCGCCGCGATTTCCGAGCGGATCGGCGCGGTTTGGAAGCGGCTCGTGCCGGATATTCCCTATACCGCCCGCTACGTCACCGACATCGTCAACGACCTCTACAAGGCCGACGAGAAGCGCGCGCAGTTGTTCGGGATATTCGCGATCCTCGCGGTGGTGATCGGCTGTCTCGGGCTGTTCGGGCTCGCCGCCTTCACCGCCGAACAGCGGACCAAGGAGATCGGCATCCGCAAGGTGCTCGGCGCGCGGACGCTGGATATCGCCCGGCTGCTGGTGTGGCAGTTCAGCCGGCCGGTGCTGATCGCCAATCTGATCGCCTGGCCAATCGCCTGGTGGGTGATGCGTGGCTGGCTGAATCAGTTCGATGTGCGCATGTCGCTGACGCCGGTCCCGTTCGTCGAGGCGGGGGCCGTGGCGCTGCTGATCGCGGTGCTGACGATCGGCGCGCATGCGATGCGGGTCGCGCGCACCAAGCCTATTCACGCCCTTCGCTACGAATAGGAGGCGGTCCCCATGTGGCGCAACTATCTGACGGTCGGACTGCGGTCGCTGGCGAAGAATCGCGTCTATGCGTTCATCAACATTTTCGGGCTGTCGCTCGGCATCGCCGCGTGCCTTCTGATCCTGCTCTACGTCCAATATGAGCGCAGCTACGACGCGTGGATGGCGGATGCCGATCGTGTGTATCAGCTGCAGGTCACCTATCAGAGCAAGACGACCTCGGACCATTTCGAGAATCAGGGCGCGCAATACGTCACCAAGCCCGCACTGCTGAAGGACTTCCCGCAGATCGAGAGTGCGACTTATTTCGGCGGCGGCACGCGGATCACGGTGCTGCGGGAGGGTCGCGCTTATACGCCCGACAATGCGGCGCTGACCGACAGCAGCTTCTTCGAAACGGTGCCGCTGCCGCTGGTTGCCGGCGATGCCAAGGCGCTGGCGCAGCCGGGCACCGCGGTGCTCAGCGAACGCCAGGCGAAGAGCCTGTTCGGCAGCACCGATATCGTCGGCCAGACACTGACCGTGCTGACGATGGGGGTGAAGGCCGATTACCGGATCACCGGGGTGATGAAGGACACGCCCAAGAATTCGCACATGGACATCGACCTGCTGGTCCGCGCCGATTTCCCCAGCCTCTATGCTCAGGGCCATCTCGAACAGTTCCTCACCGCCTGGGGTTGGACCGGCGGCTGGGTCTATGTGAAGCTGAAGCCGGGCGTGGACGTGGCGACGATCAATTCGCAATTCGCGGCCTGGGAAAAGCGCAATATCCCCAACGAAACCGATAACGGCCGCACGACCAATGCGGGCGACGAGCGGGATTTTCGCCTGGTCAATGTCCGCGACGTGCATCTGGGCAAGGCGCAGGGATCGGCGATGACGGCGGGCAATGACGCCACATCGATCGCGACCTTCGCCATCGTCGCGCTGCTGATCCTCGGCATGGCGTGCGTGAACTTCACCAATCTGGCGACGGCGCGTGCCAGCCAGCGGGCGCGCGAAGTGGCGCTGCGCAAGGTGCTGGGCGCGACGCGCAAGCAGCTGATCGTGCAGTTCCTGGGCGAATCGCTGTTGCTGGCGGCGATATCGACCTTGGTGGCGCTGGCTTTGACCGAAATCGCCCTGCCATGGTTCAGCCAGTTCCTCGATGCCGATCTCGATCTGGATTATTTCGGAGCGCATGGCGTGATCCTGCCGGTGCTGGCGCTGGTCGTGCTGGTGGGGGCAGCGGGGGGCGTCTATCCGGCGCTCTACCTCTCCCGCTTTGAGCCGGCCCGCGTGCTGAAAGCCAATAAATCGGCTGCGGATGCGGAAGGCAGCGGCCGGCTGCGCAGCGGGCTGGTGGTGATCCAGTTCGCGGTTTCGATCGGGCTGATGGCATGCACCGCGATCGTCTATGGCCAGACGATCTACGCGCGCACGCTCGATCCCGGCTATCAGCGTGACGGCCTGATCCAGGTAAGCGGTGTCGGCTCGGCATCCTTTTACGGCCGCGAAGACGCACTGCTGCGCCAGCTGCTACAGGTGCCAGGCGTCGAGAGCGTCGGCCGCACCGGCATCGGCGTCAATACCGGCAACAACTCTTCCACGACGGTTACCGTGTCCGGGCGCAGCGAGCCGACCGATATCGGCTATTATGCCGTGGATCCCGGCTATTTCCCGACCATGGGTATCCGCACCGTTGCGGGCCGCGTGTTCGACCGCAACCGCCCCGGCGACGATACGACGACGCCGCAGCCGGAAAATGCCGCCGCGGAGGCGGCGCTGGCACAGCGCGGCGCCAATGTCGTGATCAACGAAGCAGGCGTGAAGCGGCTGGGCTTCGCCAGCGCGCAGGACGCGATCGGCAAGACGATGCGCTTTGGCATCGACGAGAAATATGGGGGCGCAATGACGCTTACCGTCATCGGCGTGGTCGCGGATTCGCGGTTCCGCACTGTCAATACGCCGATCGAGCCGATCATCTTCGCCTGGAACGGCAATGGCGTGTATTGGCTGATGGCGCGGTTCAAGGGCGATGGCGCGGCGGTTCGCTCCGGCATCGAGAATGTGTGGCGCAGCTTCGCACCCGATGTCGCGTTCGACGGGCAGTTCAGCGACGCGATCATGGAGCGGAGCTATCGCCGGATGGATGCGCGGGCCCAGATGTTCGGCCTGTTCGCGATCCTTGCGGTCGTGGTCGGTTGCCTCGGGTTGTTCGGCCTTGCGGCATTTACCGCCGAGCGGCGGACCAAGGAGATTGGCATCCGCAAGGTGCTCGGCGCCCGCACGCGCGACATCGTGCGGTTGCTGATCTGGCAGTTCGCGCGGCCGGTGGTGATCGCCAATGTCATCGCCTGGCCGGTCGCGTGGTGGGTGATGCGCGACTGGCTCAACCAATATGATGCGCGGATGACGCTGACGCCGATACCGTTCGCGCTTGCCGGGCTACTGGCGCTGGTGATCGCCGTCGTCACTATCGGCGCCCACGCCTTCCGCGTGGCGCGCACCAATCCGGTATATGCCTTGCGCTACGAGTAGGCGCGTCGCGTGCGGGCATAGCCGGGCGGGCGGGGAGGCGACTCCCCGTCCGCTTTTCCGTGATTCCAGCATGATTATTCAAAATGGGTAGGGTTCGGCTTGGCTGCATGGAATCGTAAATGCAGACTGGCTGACAATGCCGGTTGTAATAAAAATTCTTGAATCGCAAGCCGATACGAAATTTTCTTGCCGAACCGCTGATCGTCGGGGGTATGTTCCCGCGGTGTGGGCGATCGCCTAATGGGCCAGAGCTCGTCCCGCCCGCCGATCCGTATCCTCACCCGGCTTCTCGCCGAGATGCAGACGACGATCGCGGCCGCAGGCATCCGGGCGTTCGACGGCAATCTCGACCGCTTCACGATCTATACGCTGATTGTCCGCCAAGGCGCGCTGCGCCAGCTCGACGCGGGCGTAGAGGCCATAGGAAGCGACGAAGGCGGCGCAATCTCCGTCTCCTCGCTGTCGGATTCACTGTCCAAGCCGTTCGAAACCGTACGCCGCCACGTCAATGCGATGATCGCCGCTGGCGTCTGCGCGCGCAGCCCCAAGGGTGTCTACGCCTCACCTGAAGCGTTGCGTGGTCCGGTGCTCGCGAACGTGATGCAGACCGCCCATGACGGCTTTGTTCGGCTGGTCGAGGATCTCGCTGCATTCGGCTTCGAGATGCCCTTGCCGCGCCGCGAACCCGCCTATCATCCCAGTGTTGGCGTGCGCGCTGCCGCAGACATGATGCTGACGGTGCTGGACGCCAATATGGGCCTGCACCGCGAATGGGTGAATCTGGTGCTGTTCTCCACCGTGCTCTGCGCCAATGCCCGGCGCTACACGCACGATCCGGAACTCGCGCGACGCTATGCCGACCAGAACGATGTGGTGCCCGAGCGGCTGCGCGAGCCAATCCGCCCGGCGGTGATCGCGCGGACTCTGGGCCTCGCGCCGGCCACGGTGCAGCGCCGGCTGCAACCGCTGATCCAGGATGGGCGCCTGATCCGCGCGCAGCGCGGCCTGCTGGTTTCCGAGGCCTGGCTCAATACGCCGCTTGCGGTCGCGACCAGCACGGCCAGCTATCACAATGTCCGCCGGATTCTAGGCTGGGTCGCGGCGGCGGGCTTCCCGTTCGACGATCCGGCAAGCGTCTACCTGCACGCGCGCCCCGCGCCGGCGGCGTTCGAATAGACTTTTCGCGAATTTGAAGAAATGGTCGGGAAGAGAGGATTCGAACCTCCGGCCCCTGCCTCCCGAAGACAGTGCTCTACCAGGCTGAGCTACTCCCCGACGGAGTATCGGCAGCGCCTTCAGGGCGTCTGGCCGATGCTGGAGGCGGCCCTATAGCCAGCCCAAATGCGTCGCGCAAGCCGCTGCGATCACGGAATCCGCGCGCCGAGCATCGCATCGACATGCACGAACTTTTCGCGAGGGCTACCGGCACGCGCGGCGGCGATCTCGGCGGTGTCGATCTGCTGCCAGTCGCGGAAGGTCACCACCTCCACGCCGCGCGATGCCAGCAAGGTGTCGAGGCCGGGGCGCCCGGCCTTGCCGCTACCCGCGCCGATATCCTCGGCAATCTTCTCGGCGATGGCGAAGCCGTCAGGGCGGTTGGTACCGATCGTGCCGGTGGGACCGCGCCGCGCCCAGCCGACCGCGTAGAGCCCGGGCATGATGCGGCCCTCTTCATTGGCAAAACGTCCGGCCTTGTCATCGTAGGGGATGCCGGGGATGGGCGGCGTGCGATAGCCGATACAGCTCACCACCAGGCTGGCGGGGATCGCATAGGTCTCGCCGGTGCCGTGTGCCGAACCATCGGGCCCGAGCGCGGTGCGCTCGACGACGACGCGCTCGACCTTGCCGTCCCCTTCGATTCTGACCGGCATGGCGAAGAAGTCGAAGACGATGCGGATCGGCTTGTCACCGGGGTTGGCGGCGAAATTGCGGAGATGCGTGACCGATTTACGCTGGCCGGGGTCGAGTGTGGCGTCGTCGTCGACCGAGGGCAGGTCTGCGGCGTCCACCACCGGCGTCGCCCGTTCAAGTTCGCCCAACTCGCCCAGTTCCTTGGGGGTCATCGCGATCTGGTGCGGTCCGCGGCGGCCGAGAATGGTGATCGCGGGCACCGTCGCTCCGCGCAACGCGTCGAGCGCGTGGTTGACGATGTCCGAGCCCTGGAATTCCGCCTCGGTCTTGGCGAGCACGCGCGCCACATCGAGCGCGACGTTGCCGTTGCCGATGACGACCGCTCCGCCGGTCAGCGCCGGGGCGAGCGCGGCGTGATCGGGATGGCCGTTATACCAGCCGACGAACGCGGCCGAGCCGGTGACGCCGGGCAGGTCCGCGCCGGGGATTTCCAGCGGGCGATCGTTGGGGGCGCCGGTCGCCAGCACCACCGCGTCGTACAGGCCGAGCAGTTCCTCGATCGAGGCGTCCTTGCCGAGCGTGACATTGCCGACGAAGCGGACATTGTCGGTGAGCGCGGTCGTCTCATAGCGGCGCGAAACGCCCTTGATCGACTGGTGATCGGGCGCGACGCCGGTGCGGATCAGCCCGAAGGGGACGGGGAGGCGATCGATGATGTCGATCCGCACCTCGTCGCCGAACTGCTTCTGGCATGCCTCGGCGGTGTAATAGCCCGCCGGCCCCGAGCCGATGATCGCGATATGGCGCATGCTAGTCCCTTCAGCGTGCGAGAGCGGGCGCGAGCGCCAGCCCGTCGCCATTCTTGCCCGCGTCGAGCCGGCGCAGCACCGTGCCCGAAGCGACATCGATCTCGGCGACCTTGTCGTGGCCGGTCTCGGCCGCATAAAGCCGCTTGCCGTCCGCCGAGAAGAGCAGGGTAACCTGTCCCGCCTCGCCGGTGCCCGAGACGCTGATCGTACGGCTCAGCTTGCGCGTCGCGACATCGATGAAACTGATCGTGCCCGAGCCGACATTGGAGGTGGCCACCGTCTTGCCATCGGGGCTGGTCGCGACGCGGATCGCGACCGGATCGATCGCGATCTCGGTGAGCTTGGCGCCGGTGGCGGTGTCATAGGCCTGGAGCCGGGGCGCGGACAGATCGCCGACCCACAATTCCTCGCCGTCGCGCGCGAGCGCGATCCCCTCGGGCTTGCCGCCCACCGCAATGTCACGCAGCCGCGTGCCGGTGTGGAGATCGAGCACGCCGACGGTGCCCGACAGGATATTGGCGACGAAGGCGGTGCGCTGATCGGGAGCGATGGCGATCATGTGCGATCCCATCGCCTCGGTCGGGATCGCGCGGATGCCGCCGTCGGGGGCGATCACCACCACGGTCTTGCTGGCCTCGGCGGTGGCGACCAGCCGTCCGTCGCTGAGCCAGACCAATCCGTGCGGGCGCATGTTGGGGGCGAGTTCGATCGTCTTCAGCTTGGTGCGGGTGGCGAGATCGAACACGTCGATCGTGGAACCTCCATAGGCGACCGCCGCCGCCTGCTTGCCATCGGGCGAGACGGCGATCTCGTGCGGCATTTGGCCCGTGGGCAGCCGGGCGATCTCCGCTCCGCTCTTGAGGTCGATCAGGCTGAGCGTGTTTTCGCCCTTGTTGCCCACCAGCAGCGTGCCCGCCGGCGGATCGGCCAGCGCAGGGGAGGAGCATGCAGCGGCAAGCGCCGCGGCGAGAGTCAGAATTGCGCGCATGGGCCTCTCCTCGCTGAATATGCGGATGGTAGCGTGCACGTTTTGCCGCGCAAGGCTTTGACGAGGGCTGGGGCGCGCGTTAGCGATTGGGGAGTGAGCCCGATCGAAGTGACCGCCGCTGTTCTTGGGCTCGTGAACGTCATCCTCGTCGTGCGCCGGAGCCTTTGGAACTATCCGTTCGCGCTGGCGATGGTGTCGCTCTATTGCTGGGTGTTCTTCGGCGAGAAGCTCTACAGCGATGCGCTGCTCCAGATATTCTTCTTCGTGGTCAATCTCTATGGCTGGGTGAATTGGGCGCGCTCCAAGTCCGCGACCGGGCAGGTCCGGGTCGAGGTGCTGAGCGATCGCGCGCGGCTGGGCTGGGTTGCCGCCTGCGCCGTGCTGATCATCGGCTGGGGGGCGGCGATGCACCACTACACCGACGCGCAATTCCCCTATTGGGACGGCGCGATCGCGATGCTGAGCGTGGTCGCGCAATATCTCCAGTCGCGGCGCTATCTGGAAAGCTGGGTATTGTGGATCCTGGTCGATCTGCTCGCGGTGCCGCTGTTCGCGGTCAAGGGGCTGATGCCGACCACGATCCTCTACACGATCTTCCTTTCGCTTTGCGTCTGGGGCCTCAGCGACTGGGCTAGGGCCCGTACTCGATACCGGCAACGGCCGTGATCGTCCGGAGAGGCGCACTGGCAAGAAAGGTCGCGCGGTCGCGTGGCGGCGCCACGCGCAAGCGGCCTGACGCCGCCAGTGCGCCTCTCCGGACGACCGCGAAGCGGCGGGCACCCTTTGGCGCACGGCGGCGTCTCTCCTCGGTCACGATGGAAAACCATCGCTCCCTCCTCGATCCTTGCTGTGCGCCAAAATGCGCTCCGTCACGGCCATTGCCGGTATCGAGTACGGACCCTAAGGCGCGCAAGACCGCATGATTCCCCGCACCATCTGTCTCCATGGTCCCGAGAGCACGGGAAAGTCCACGCTCGCGCCGCGCCTCGCCGCGCACTTCGGTGGGCAGGTGCTCGACGAATATGGTCGCGACTACGCTGAATGCCGGGGCATTGATTTCACGATGGACGACCTGCTGCGTATCGCGAAGACGCACGATGCATGGACGCAGGTGATGATCGGGCAGGGCGCCGATCCGCTGATCCTCGATACCGATCCGCTGATGACCGCGGTGTGGGCCGATATGCTGTTCGGCATGCGCGACCCGTGGTTCGACGCGTGGACGGGCGCCGCCGATCTTTATCTGCTGTTCGACATCGACCTGCCCTGGATCGAGGACGGCACGCGCATGTTCGGTACGCCCGAGCTGCGGCAGAAATTCTTCGACCTGTCCAAGGCGGAGCTGGAGCGGCGCGGAGTGCCATGGGTGTTGATTAGCGGGGCGGGCGAGTCGCGGTTCGACAACGCGGTTGCGGCGATCGAGACCTATCGCAAAGCCTGAAGCGCCATCGCGTCGCGGGTTGCGGCACCGCTGGCGGTGTTGTCGAAGATTACCCAGCTTTCGGGGTGGGATTTCGCCTTCTGCGCCCAATTCGCGCGCGCCGCTTCGTCGTAGCTCGACCAGTAGATACGCGGCGAACCGTGGAGCCGGAAATAAGCGAGCCCGCTCCATCCACCCGGGCGCGCTGCGGCCGGGACGGGCGCGGGGTCGGCCGCGACGCGGGCGATCTGATACCCAGCGAGCAATGCATCGGCCTCCGCCGCGAACCAGCTTGGATGACGCGGTTCGCAGGCGATCGGGCGACCGAGACGCTTCCGCAATTGTGATAGAAATGTCGCGGCAATCGCGCCATCGAACACAAGCTTGGGCGGAAGCTGCATCAGGATCGGGCCGCGCTTGCCGCCGAGACCGGCGATCTCGTCAGCGAAACGGGCGAGCAAATCCTCGCAGCCGATCAGCTTCGCCTCATGCGTGATTGCCCTGGGCAGCTTGATCGAAAAGCGGAAGTCATCGGGCACGCTTTCGGCCCAACGTGCGTAGGTCGCCGGCCGGTGCGGGCGATAGAAGCTCGAATTGATCTCGGTGCAATCGAAGCGCGCGGCGTAGCGTTCGAGATTGCTGGCGCCTGGCGGAAAGGTGTCGCGCACCTCGCGGGGAAGCGCCCAGGCAGCGGTGCCGATGCGGATGGTCATATGGACGCAATCCCCGCACGAGCGCCCTGGTTCCGCCAAAAGAAAAGCGGCGGTCGCCGAAGCAACCGCCGCCTTCAGAGCAGCAGGTCTTAATAGTCGCCGGGAGGCAGGCCGCCCAGCTGCTGGACCATCTTGATGTACGCGTCGAGGTAAGCGAGCACGATCACCTGGCCGATCTCGGTGTTCTGATAGCCGCCGCCACCGGCACCGGCGAGGCCACCCCACCAGCCCGCGCCGCCGCCTGCGCCGAAGCCGACATCGGTCTTGCGCGAATAGCCCTCGCTGACGATCTCCTCGCTGCTGCGCGTATCGACCATCGACAAGGTGACATTGGCTTCCTTCTTCTTGATGCTGATCGCGCCGCCGATCGCCGCGCCGACGCGCCCGCCGAGCATGCCGCCAACGAAGCCGCCGATGCCGCCGCCGCCCGAATTGCTGTTCGAGCTGACGATGTCGGGCTCAAGCAGATAATCTGCCGCGCGGACCTGGCCAGCGCCCATATTCGAGTTCGAGCGCAGCTCGCCATTATCGGCCATCGCCCGCTCCATCGCGCGGCTCTGCATGGCGCGGCCGCGATTGACGAGCGTGAAGCAGCCTGACTGCTGGACGAAGACCTTGAGGATCGCTTCGGGGCTGCCCAGGTTGAGCTCGCGCCACCACTGGTTTTCCGGCGGGACCATGCCGATCGTGCCGAGCGGCTTGACGCATTTCGGGATATCGCGGGTGGCGCGCTCCTGCGCCTTGCGGCCCGACGAGGCGCCCTTGGTGTCCCCCTTCTTGTCCTTCTTCCCCGACGACATCGAGGTTTGCGCCTGCGCGACATCGGCAACTCCGAGCGAAAGCCCGGCTGTCGCCAGCGCGGTGGCGAGAATCAGTTTGCGCATTTCATACTCCCCATCTGTTCAGCGTCACGCACGGCGGGTCTGGCGCGCCGTGTATCGCCCTCACATTACAACGTGATCTGGACCCCATCCGCCATGATCGAGACGAAGGCTAGCAATGCCCGGGATGCATAACAACGGGAACATGCAGGTTTTGTCGCTGTTTGGTCGCAAGCCTTTGCGCGTGCGCCCGGCGTGACCCTTCGCTTTTGCCGCATCCCCTGCTAAGCGCGCGGCCGATATGGCCACCGACCTTTCCCGAATCCGCAACTTTTCGATCATCGCGCACATCGATCATGGCAAGTCGACGCTTGCCGACCGGCTGATCCAGACTACCGGCGGCCTCCAGGCCCGTGAAATGAGCGCGCAGCTTCTCGACAATATGGACATCGAGAAGGAGCGCGGCATCACCATCAAGGCGCAGACCGTGCGCCTCGACTGGAAGGGGCATGTCCTCAATCTGATGGACACGCCGGGGCATGTCGACTTCGCCTATGAAGTCTCGCGCTCGCTGGCGGCGTGCGAAGGCGCGCTGCTCGTCGTCGATGCGGCGCAGGGCGTCGAGGCGCAGACGCTGGCCAATGTCTATCAGTCGATCGAGCATGACCACGAGATCATCCCGGTCATCAACAAGATCGACTTGCCCAGCGCCGAGCCCGAAAAGGTCAAGGCCGAGATCGAGGAGATCATCGGCCTCGACGCGTCGAACGCCGTGCTGGCCAGCGCCAAATCGGGGATCGGTATCGAGGAGATCCTCGACGCGATCGTCGATCGGATTCCGGCACCCAAGGGCGACCCGGACGCGCCCTTGAAGGCGATGCTGGTCGACAGCTGGTACGATCCGTATCTCGGCGTAGTCATCCTCGTCCGCGTCATCGACGGGGTGATCCGCAAGGGCCAGCAGGTCAAGTTCATGGCCGCGGGCACGACCCACCTGGTCGACCGGGTCGGCGCTTTCCGGCCCAAGATCGAGCAACTGCCCGATCTCGGCCCGGGCGAGATCGGTTTCATCACCGCGCAGATCAAGGAGGTCGCCCAGGCCCGCGTCGGCGACACGCTGACCGACGCCAAGCGTCCCGCCGCCGAAGCGCTGCCGGGGTTCAAGGAAGTCCAGCCGGTGGTGTTCTGCGGCCTGTTCCCGGTCGATGCGGCGGACTTCGAGAAACTGCGCGAGAGCATCTCCAAGCTGCGGCTGAACGACGCCAGCTTCTCGTTCGAAATGGAAACTTCGGCAGCCCTTGGCTTCGGTTTCCGCTGCGGCTTCCTCGGCCTTCTACATCTCGAGATCATCCAGGAGCGCCTGACCCGCGAGTACGACCTCGACCTGATCACGACAGCGCCCAGCGTGGTCTATCAGATCGAACTGACGCATGGCGGCGGGCATATCGAACTGCACAACCCGGCCGACATGCCCGATCCGAGCAAGATCGAGACGATCAGCGAGCCGTGGATCCAGGCGGTGATCTATGTGCCCGACGAATATCTCGGCTCGATCCTCAAGCTCTGCCAGGATCGCCGCGGCATCCAGAAGAACCTGACCTATGTCGGCGGACGCGCCCAGGTGACGTATGAATTGCCGCTCAACGAAGTGGTGTTCGACTTTTACGACCGGCTGAAATCGCTGTCGAAGGGCTATGCCAGCTTCGATTACGAACAGATCGGCCATCGCGAGGGCGATCTCGTCAAGATGGGCATCCTCGTCAATGAGGAGCCGGTGGACGCGCTGAGCATGATCGTCCACCGCGCCACCGCCGAGGTGCGCGGACGCGGCATGGTCGAGCGGCTGAAGGAGTTGATCCCGCGCCACCTGTTCAAGATTCCGATCCAGGCGGCGATCGGGGGCAAGGTGATCGCGCGCGAGACGATCAGCGCGATGCGCAAGGACGTGACCGCGAAATGCTATGGCGGCGACGCCACCCGCAAGAAGAAGCTGCTGGAGAAGCAGCGCAAGGGCAAGGCGAAGATGCGCGAGTACGGGAGCGTGAGCATCCCGCAAGAGGCATTCATCGCGGCGCTGCGGATGGGCGAGGAGTAACCATTTGCGGTAAAGCGCATGATGCAAATCAAGCCGCAGCGTATTGGCATTGCAGCCAATATTTTTCCGGCTAAGCATCCTCGCGTGGATCGTCGAGCGCCCAGTTCCGGAGCAGCCGCTTGAGCGCACGCGCTGCGCTTCGTGCGGCGACACGTCCGGAGCATGACCGCGTCGATGTGGCATTCTCCCAATATGATCTGACCAGCCGCGATGGCTATCGCCGCTTCCTGCTGCGCCAGGCTTCGGCGCACCTGCCGGTGGAGCGGGCGCTGGACGCGGTGGGGGTGGAGGCCAGTGTGACCGATTGGCCCGGGCGCCGCCGCAGCGATGCCATCCGCGCCGATCTTGCCGATCTCGGCTGCGATGCGGTGCCGGAGATGCCGTTCGCCGGCTTCGCCACCCTCGCCGAGGCGCTAGGCGGGGCCTATGTGCTCGAAGGCTCGCGGCTGGGCGGGCAGGTGTTGCGCCGCCAGGTAAGCGACGGACTTCCCACGCGATTCCTTGCGCAGGGATCGTCCTTGGCGTGGCGCGCGTTACTGACCGTTCTGGAGACGAAACTAAGGTCGCTGGAGGAGATCGGCGAGGCTGTGACAGGTGCCCGCGCGGTCTTCGCGTGTTTCGAGGCGGCGGCAGGCTGCGAAGTGGAGAAGAACTGAGTGGCCACGGTTACCGAGCCTGTCGACCTGACCAATTGCGATCGCGAACCGATTCATCTGCTGGGAGCGATCCAGCCGATCGGTTTCCTACTGACGGTATCGGAGCAGTGGGTGGTGGAACGCGCTTCCGCCAATCTCTCCAGCTTTCTGGGGGTGACGCCCGAGGAGGCGATCGGCCAGCCGCTGGGCGCGCTGATTGGCGCGCAGGCGGTGCATCATTTCCGCAACCGCATCGCGATGCTGCGCGGCGACGACGCGGTCGAGCGTATCTTCGGCTGTGCGCTGCGCGAGGACCTGATGGCGTTTGATATCGCGCTCCATGTCTCGGATGGGCAGATCGTGATCGAGGCGGAACCGGCATCGGACGAGCATGGCGACGCGACCAATACCGTCCGCTCGATGATCGCGCGGCTCGACATGACCGAGCGCCTCGACAGCTTCCTCAACGAAGGCGCGCGGATGATCCGCGGGCTCACCGGGTTCGATAGGGTGATGGTTTATCGTTTCGATCAGGACGGATCGGGCGAAGTCGCCGCGGAAGCGTGCCGCTCGGGGATCGGCAAGTTCAAGGGGCTGCACTACCCGGCGACCGATATCCCGGCGCAGGCGCGGGTGCTCTACAAGCGTAATCTGCTGCGGGTGATCGCCGATCTGGAGGCGGAGCCGGTGCCGATCGTCTCGGCGGAGCATCGCCGGGGCGAGACGCTCGATCTGTCGCTGTCGATCCTGCGCTCTGTATCGCGTATCCATATCGAATATCTCAAGAATATGGGCGTCGGCGCGTCGATGTCGATCTCGATCGTTGTCGATGACGAGCTATGGGGCCTGTTCGCCTGCCACCATTATGGTCCGCTCAACCCCAGCTTCGAGCGGCGATCGGTATGCGAGCTGTTCGCGCAGATGTTCGCGATGCGGCTGGAGAGCCGGCTGCGCAAGGAGCTGATGGATTTCGAGCGGCGCGCGCGCGACATTTCGGACCAGCTGCTCGGCGCAGTCGCGTCCGACGAGACCTTGCTCAACGATCCCGACTGGCTGGGCGACATTCTGATCACCGCGATCCCCGCCGATGGCGTCGGCGTGTGGATCAACGGTAGCCTGGCGCTGTCGGGCCGGACGCCGCCGGCGAATGGCTTCCGCGAGATCATCGCGCGGCTGCACGAGACTGACACTGGACAGGTCTTCGCGACCGACCAGATCTCGAAGGTCGTGCCCTCCGCCGAGCGTTACGCCTCGACCGCGGCGGGGATGCTGGCGATCCCGCTGTCGCGGACCGCGCGCGATTACGTGGTGCTGTTCCGCTCCGAGGTGATCCATTCGGTGCGCTGGGGCGGGGATCCGCACAAGCCGGTGGAGTATGGCCCTAACGGTCCGCGCCTGACCCCACGCGAGAGCTTCGCCGAATGGAAGGAACTGGTCGAGGGAAAGGCCAAGCCGTTCACCCAATCCGAGTTGCGCGTCGCCGAGACGCTGCGCGCGACGCTGATCGAGGTGGTGCTGCGGCTGGCCGAGGAAGCTACGGTCCAGCGTCAGCAGGCGCATGCGCGCCAGGAATTGCTGATCGCCGAACTCAACCACCGCGTCCGCAACATCCTTGGAGTAATCCGTGGGCTGATCCGCCAGTCCAAGCCGCATGACGGCAGCCTGGAAGGGTTCGTGAAGCTGGTCGATGGCCGCATCCACGCGCTGGCCCGCGCCCATAACCAGATCACCGACGATCATTGGGGCCCGGCGCCGATCCAGACGCTGATCGACGCCGAGGCGGCCGCATTTCTCGCCGATGGTGGCGGTGACCGCATCCATACCAGCGGCGATTTCGTGCTGCTCAATCCGCAGGCCTATTCGACCATGGCGCTGGTGATCCACGAGCTGGTCACCAATTCGGCCAAATATGGCGGCCTTTCCGCCAGCGGCGGTTCGGTGATGATCGACTGGTCGCGCAATGCCGCCGGCGATCTGATCGTCGAATGGCGCGAGCAGGGTGGGCCCAAGGTCAGCACGCCAACGCGCAAGGGCTTCGGCACCACGATCATCGGCCGTTCCGTCCCCTATGATCTGGGTGGCTCGGCCGAGATCATTTTTCCGCCCGAGGGCGTCCACGCGCGTTTCCGGATCCCGGCGCGCCACGTCAGCGAAGCGACGCAGGACCGCACCCCGGTGATCAAATATCCGCGCCCGGCGATCGGCCATCCGACCACGGCGCCCGATCAGGTGCTTGCCGGGCATCGGGCGTTGCTGGTCGAAGACAGCCTGATCATCGCGCTCGACGCCGAGGATGTGCTGTCACGGCTCGGCGCGGACGACATCGCCACGGCGGCGACACTCGATGGCGGGCTCGATGCGGTCGAGAGCTTTCGTCCCAGCGTGGCGATGCTCGACATCAATCTCGGCGACCGCACCAGCTACGCCATTGCCGATCGGCTGGATGAGCTGGGCATCCCGTTCCTGTTCGCATCGGGCTATGGCGAGCAGGCGCAATTACCCGAAAAACATGCCGGCCGCACGATCGTTCAGAAGCCATATACGCTGGAGAATGTCGCGCGGGCGCTGGACGGACTGCTGCGTGACACCGCCCCCGGCGACTAAAGCTGTCGGAGCAGCGCCGCACCTTCGGCGGGCGGCAAAGCCAGCAATGTTTCCCACAGGGCTATGGTGGCCGCACATTGTGCATCGAGGCTGCCCCTGCCGGCCAGCGCTTGGTTGAACACAGGGAGCGCGAGCGAGGCACGGGCGGCTGCCGCCTGCTGGAGCGCCGGTGACATGCTTGCCGGCTTGAGCTCGACCCGGGTCGGATCAAGCAGTACCTTTGCGGCTAGCTGCTGCGTGCGCGACGGGATTTCAGGCGGAAGCAAGCTCCGGTCATAGTCGCCGCCACTGAGGAAGCCGACGCAGGCCGCGCCGCTGTGTTCGCGCAGCGCCTGAGCGCCATCGAGATTGATCCGGAAATATTCGATCAGCGATGGGTCGGGCGCAGTGCGCAATGCCAGACGATAATAGCCATCGACCACGCCCGAAACCGCGATCACAAATGTGCGGGGATCGTCGCCGCGATCATAGGCTTCGTTCCATGTCTTGTGGAGCAACTGGCTGAGTTGCGGATTGCGATCTTCGATGTCGGCGATGCTGAGCCGGTCGCCGAACAGCATTTCCAGCGCCCGATCGATATCGACGCGCTGGTTGGTGAGAGAGCCGGAGGGCGCCTCCAAGCCCGGCGTTGAACTTTTGGGAAGTTGCTGGGCCATCTCCCGCGTCCGGCTTGCGGCGACATAGATCGAGACCGCCGCGGCGATGGTCAGCACGAAGCCGAGCCCGCCTGCGATCCACAGCGGCCGTCGCAGGCGTGCTTCCCAGCGGCGCACTGTTTCCTCCTCGAACAGCCCTTCAAGTTCGGGATAGCGGCGGCGAATCAGGCGCAGGACGTAGCGGACATCGTCCGGGCGGGCTTTCTTGCCGGTGGAGATTTCGCCGGACAGCGCCTGCCACGCCGGATTGAGGGCATGGCCGGGCTGGCGGACCATATCCGCGAAAAGCTGCGACGAATTGGCTGGCGCGGGTCTGGCCATCTCGCGGCGCAGTTCGGCCATCCGCGCGTCGATGGGAGCGAGCCGCGCCCGGTCTTCTTCGGAAAAGAGCGGCAGAACCTCGACGCCGGGATACCAGTAAGTATCGGTGATGTCGGCTCGCTGGCGGACCAGATCGATATATTCGGCGGCGAGCGGATTGCCGGCCTCGGGCGCCATCACGTTGCGGCGATAGCGCTCGGGATCGAAGACCTTTTGGGGGTCGGGGAGGAACAGGATGCGCCGGGGATCGCCGAGCTGGGGCGTGACGTCCAGCAGGCTGCCGTCGGGTCGACGCCACACCGCATGATGCTCGGCCTCGAACCAGCGGCCCGGCCAGCGCCAGATCGCCCAGCCATAGGCCGCTTCGCCGCCGTGCATTTCCGCCTGTCGCACCGAATTGTCGAAGCAATAGGCGACGCGGCCGTGCGGCTGCGGATCGACTGGCACGTAGACTGGAGTGTGCGAAGAAATGGTGGCGCAGAAAGCGAGCGTCGCGGCGTCGATCTCTTCAGGTGGGCCGAGGACCACCGGTGGCGGGTTTTGCTGAGTCGGGCCTTCCATGATTGTGGTGGTGATAGAGGGCCTTGGGGGCTGGGGATAGCGCGTCCATGAATGGGGCGAGCCGCGTGCCCGCTTGCCTTGCCCTTGCCGGCAAAACTGCGTCATATCGGGGAACGGGGCGCGTTCGATTCCGGGTGTGGGTGGAAGGGTAGCCTGACGTGAATTTGATTCCAGACGTGGCGCTCGCCGAGAATACCAGCCAGCGGCTGCCCTGCGTGGTCGTCCTCGATGGCTCGACCTCGATGCAGGGAAACGCGATTCAGGCGCTGAACGACGGCCTCAAACTGCTCGAGAGCGATCTCAAGGCCGACGATGTCGCGCGCCAGCGGGTTCGAATTCTCGTGCTGCGCATCGGCGCACCGCACGATGTCGAGGTCGTCACCGACTGGGTGGATGCCATCGAATTCGAAGCGCCCGAGATCGACGCCAACGGTACCACGCCGCTCGGCGCAGGCGTGCGCCGGGCGCTCGACGAGATCGAAGCCGAAAAGGCGCGGTACCGCGACCATGGCATTCCCTATAATCGCCCCTGGCTGTTCGTGCTCACCGATGGCGAGCCGACCGATCCCGGTTGGGAAGGCGCCGCCGACGAATGCCGTGCGGCGGAAGAGAATGGGCGGGTTTCGGTATTCTGCGTCGGCGTCGGTGAGGCCAATATCGCCAAGCTCGCCCGCTTCAGTCCGCGCCAGCCGCTGGCGCTCAAGGGGCTGGCGTTCCGTGAGTTCTTCCTGTGGCTGAGTCGCAGCGCCCGCGCCGGATCGCAATCGGCGCCGAGTGAGAATATCCAGATGGCCGCGCCCAGCGACTGGGCCGTGATCCCCGGCGGGAGCTGATCGCGTGGCGGCTCCGGCATGGCGGATCGCCGGGGCTTCGGTCACGGGCGCGGTGCACGCGTTTAGCGGTGATGCTTGCCAGGATCGCCACCGCACGCAGGTGACGCCGGGTGGGGCGTTGATCGCCATAGTGTCCGATGGCGCCGGTTCGGCGGTGCATGGCGGCGAAGGCGCGGCGATCCTGTGCGAGCGGGTAACCGCCGCGCTCGCCCGCACGCTGGGACGGGGCAAGCCGAAGGCGTCGCGGGCATTGCTGCGGCGGGGGGTGCGGGCGGTATGCGCCGGGGTTGAGGCGGCGCGGGCGCAGATCTCGGGCGATCTTTCCGATTATCACGCGACTCTGGTCGGCGCGGTGGTGCTGCCAGGCACAGGGGGGCTGTTCTTCCATATCGGCGACGGTGCGGCGCTGGCGGTCGAATTGGAAAGCGGCCGCTGGACGCTTTCGGCTCCGCGTAACGGCGAATATTCCTGCGAGACCTATTTCTTCACCGAGTCCGATTGGCGCAGGCGGCTGCGCTTCAAGCTGATCGAGCCGGGATTCGACACGATATTCGTGATGACAGACGGCGTCACCGATATCGGGCTCAAGAACAGGGGCTCGGGGCCCGAACCGTTCATGCCCTTCTTCGAGCCGATCGGCCGCTTTCTCGCGCAGGCCGGGCGCGCCGAGGGTGAACGGGCGTTGATTGGCACGCTCGACACGCCGGCAGTGCGCGAGCGCTCGAACGACGACAAGACGCTCGTCTGGGCGCAGGCGGTATGAACGAAGCCTATCTCGGGCGCGGCGAGAGCCGGAGGATGTTGCGGCTCGGCAAGCTGCTCGGCGAAGGAGCGTCGGGCAGGGTCTATGCGGCCGGGCAGGGCATGGCGGCTAAGCTCTATCATGACCCAGAAGAAGCGCGGCGCTACGAAGCCAAGATCGAGGCGATGCTCGCCCGCCCGCCCGAGCTGCCGCCGGGGACGCGCAGTGGCTTGACCTATCCGCAGATCGCCTGGCCGGTCGCCAAGCTCCATGATCGCGCCGGCAATTTCATCGGCTTCCTGATGCCCGAGATCGATTTCGGGCGATCGACGAGTCTGGTGAACCTGCTCCAGAAGAACAGCCGTAAGCTGGAGGGGATCAGCGACTATTATGGCTATCGCGTGCTGGTCGCGCGCAATCTGGCGTCGGTGTTCGCCGAACTGCATCGCGCCGGCCACCACATGATCGACATGAAGCCGGCGAATTTGCGTTTCTATCCCGCTGTAAGCTGGATGGCGGTGGTCGATGCCGATGGCTTCAGCATCGCGGGCGTAAATGGCCGCCTGGGCGCGTTCCAACTCAGCGACGAGTATATCGCGCCCGAGAGCTGGAAGCGGAAACCTGCGGAGCTTGGGCTGGAGCAGGATCTGTTCGCGCTGGCGGCGATCATCTTTCAGCTGCTGAACAACGGCGTGCATCCGTTTGCGGGCACGGTGACAGGCAGCGCCGCCACCGATCTCCAGGCGCGGATCGTCGAAGGGCTCTACCCCTATGCCATTGCCCCACGCGCAGGTCTCCGCCCGAGCACCGCGAGCATCCATCGTATGTTTCGCCGCGGTACCCGCGAGATGTTCGATGCGGCCTTCCTGACCACGCGGCGCCCGAGCGCGGGCGAGTGGCGCGACCATCTCGATACGCTGGTGGCACAGCTTACTCCCTGCGCCGCGCATCCGGACGAACATGTGCACTTCGGAGCGGGTTGCGGTTTTTGCGGACATCAGGCCCGGATCGATGCGGTGCGGATAACGCCGCGGCGCGCTGTGCGGGCACGGCCGGCGCCACCGCCGCGCTATGTGCCGCCGGTGCAATATGCGGTTCCGCGGTCTTTCGCGATGCCGTTGCCGCGCAAGCGCCGGTCTTCGGTGGGGTTCGTCGTGCGCAGCTCGTTGCTGGCGGCGGCGGTCGCGGGGCTTGTGGTGGCGTCGGACTGGCTATGGCGGGAGAATCTGGTGCGCCAGGCCAGCGCCGCGACGTTAGCGGCTCCGGCGCCCGGCTTCACCGAACCGCTAGTGCCGATGGCCGAGTGGAGAGACTATCTAACCCTGCCGGCCGGCGAAGCGGCACAGATCGATATGCGAGCCGGGCCGGGCGAACAATATGCGGTGCTGGGCACGATCGGCGCCGCTGATATTCTGACCGGAATCGGCACGGCGGTAGCGAATGATGGGCAGCAATGGCGGCAAGTGACGCGCAACGACGGCACATCGGGCTTCGTGCCCGCCGACATGCTGATCGCCAAGGAGGATGTAATCGCCCAGCTCGAATGCCCGGCAGGCAAGACCTGTGACGATGGGACCATACCTGTCAGCGACTATATGATCGGTATGCGGTACCGCGAATTGTTCGGGCGCGGCGATGCCGGGCGGCGATCGATATTGGAGCGGGGCCAACGCGCATGGGAGGCTGAGCGCGCCGCCTGCAATGCGATGGCGCGGCCGGCACCGTGCCGGATAGCGGCCAATGCGCGGCGACTAGGGGCGCTCGACAATTTGGCGATTGGAGGCCAGCCATGATCGCGCGGCGCGGATTTCTGGCCGGGATTGGCGCGACCGCGTTTGCCGCACGGGCGAGCGCCGCGCCGGCTGCGCCTTTGGTGCTGGCCGCAGCGAGCCTGCAAGAGTCATTAAACGCCGCGGCCGATGCCTGGGCCGCCAAGGGGCATGCCCGGCCGGTCTGCTCGTTCGCGGCGTCGTCGGCGCTGGCGCGGCAGATCGCGGTAGGCGCGGCGGCAGACCTTTTCATCTCGGCGGACGAGCCGTGGATGGACGATGTCGAAAGGCGAGGGCGGATCGTGCCCGGCAGCCGCGCGGCTTTCCTGGGCAACCGGCTGGTGATCGTCGAGACCAAGGGGCTGCGGGGCCGCTACGCCTTCCCGCCCAATGCCGACCTTGCCGAGATGCTTTCGCAAGGCCGTATCGCCGTCGCCGATCCGGATTCGGTGCCGGCGGGGCGTTATGCCAAGGCAGCGATCGAGAAAGCGGGGGCGTGGAAGTCGGTCGAGTCCCGGCTGGTACGCGGCGAAAGCGTGCGCGCGGCGCTGGCGCTGGTCGAGCGCGGCGCGGCGCATCACGGGATCGTCTATGCGACGGACGCCCGTGCATCGAGCAAGGTACAGGTGATCGGAACGATCCCCGCCAATGCCCACCCGCCGATCCGCTATCCGATCGCGCGGCTCAAGGCTTCGACCAGCCCCGATGCCGAGCCGTTGCGGCGGTTTCTCCTCAGCCGTGAGGGCAAGGCGATTTTTCAGCGTTTCGGGTTCATCGCGCTTTGACCCTTACGCCCGAGGAATGGGGAATCGTCGCGCTCTCGCTCAAGGTGGGCGGGGTGGCGGTGCTGGCGTGCCTGCCGGTGGCATTCGCGCTGGCTTACCTGCTTGCGCGGGTGCGGTTCCCGGGGAAGACACTGATCGACGGACTGGTCCATTTACCGCTGGTGGTGCCGCCGGTGGTGACCGGGTGGCTGCTGCTGCTGGCGTTCGCTCCGGAAGGGCCGGTGGGGAGTTGGCTGGAGAGCTGGTTCGGGGTGAGCGTGCTGTTTCGCTGGACCGGCGCGGCGATCGCGGCTGCGGTGATGGCCTTGCCGCTGATGGTCCGCGCGATGCGGCTGTCGATCGAGGCGGTCGACCAGCGGCTCGAACAGGCGGGCCGCACCTTGGGTGCGGGCAAATGGCGGGTGTTTCGCACGATCACTTTGCCGCTGAGCCTGCCGGGCGTGATCGCTGGCGCGGTGCTCGGCTTCGCGCGCGGGTTGGGCGAGTTCGGCGCGACGATCACCTTCGTATCGAATGTGCCCGGTGAGACCGAGACACTGCCGCTCGCCATCTACGCCGCGCTCCAGACTCCGGACGGGGAAGCGATGGTGTTGCGGCTCGCGGCGATCTCCGTGCTGCTTTCGCTTGCCGCGCTGATCGCCTCCGAGTTGATCGCCCGGCGCGTGGGCAGGGGGCTGCATGTCCTTTGACATCGACATCACCAAGCGGATCGGCGATGCCGAGATCGCTTGCCGGATCGAGCCGGGTGAGGGGCTGACCGTGTTGTTCGGCCCATCGGGTGCGGGCAAGACGAGCGTGCTCAACATGGTCGCCGGGCTGATCGTGCCCGAGAGCGGACACGTCCGTGTTGGCGCCCGGACCTTGTTCGACGCTGCTTCCGGCATCGACATGGCGGTGCCGGATCGCCGCGCTGGCTATGTATTTCAGGAAGCGCGGCTTTTCCCGCACCTGCGCGTCCGCGCCAATTTGTTGTACGGACGAAGTGGGGAAGCTTTCGAGTATGACGAAACCGTAGCGCTGCTCGGCATCGGGCATTTGCTCGACCGTTGGCCGCGCACGCTTTCGGGCGGCGAGGCGCGGCGCGTGGCGATCGGGCGAGCATTGCTCTCCGATCCCGCCTTCCTGTTGCTTGACGAGCCGCTCTCCTCGCTCGACCGTGCGCGTCGCGAGGAGATCATGGCGTTGCTCGAGCGGCTGCGCGATGCGTTGCGTCTACCGATCCTGATGGTAACCCACGACCGCGACGAAGCGGCGCGGCTGGGATCGCGGATCGTCGAAATCTAGGCGGAGGCCGCCAAAACCGCGGCCAGCGCCCTGTTGAGCGGGGTCGCTACGCCGTGCTTCTCGCCAAGGCGGACGATCACAAGGTTCCGCGCATCGACTTCGGTGCGCCGGCCGGCCATGCGATCGGCCTGAATCGAATTGACCGATTGCGGATGCGCCAGCGTCGTCCATTTCACCACCTGATCGGCGAGCTTGTCGGGTAGGTCCGCGCCCTCCAGCCGGCCCACGGTGATGCATTCGCGGACCAGCCCGCGCATGACTTCGGCGATGCCTTCGTCATTGGCGACTTCGGCGGGGCGCAGGGTCAGCGCGCTGACGATCCCCGAACAGTTGATCGCCAGCTTGCGCCATGCGGCGGTAACGAAGTCGGGGGTGGTCTGGGCATCGATCACCGTGCCGGCGAACAACGCCGCGAACGCCACCCCATTGGCATCGTCGGGCACATGGATAGTGCCGTTGCGGCGCTGAACGAGGCGGCCCTGCGCGGTGCGTTCGGCGGGGAGATCAATGATCACCGGAACGGTGAGGTCCCGCGACACCTGCGGGAAGCGCTCGCGCTGCTCGACGCCGTTCTGGATTACCGCCAGCCGCGCCTCCGGCCCCATCAGCCCGGGCAGCCAAGCGGCGGCGGATTCGCAATCATAGGTTTTGGTGGTGCACAAAACCCAATCGACCGGCGTCGCGGCGGCGGGATCGGTCAGCACCAGAGGCGTAGCGCGGATCACGCCTTCCTCACGCATCACTTCCAGATCGGTCAACGGGGATCGGGCGCAGACGGTCACATCATGGGTTTGCGCCAGCCACGCCGCCAGCGTCCCGCCGATCGCCCCGGCGCCGATCACCGCGATCCGCATCAGATGCCGCCCAGGTAATCCCGCTTGCCGACCGGCACGCCCCGCATGCGCAACAGCGCATAAGCGGTGGTGATATGAAAATAGAAATTGGGCAGCGCGAAGTCGCGAACATAGCCGCGGCCGGTGAAGCGCAGTTCGTTGTTCGGCAGCTTGACCACGATCTCGGCATTCTCGCGCCCGTCGATTTTTTCGCGCGGCACCGATTTGATGAAATCGACTGTCGCCGCGATCCGCGCCTGAAGTTCGTCGAAGCTCGCTTCGGTATCGGGCATTACGGGAGCTTCGATTCTGGCCAGCCGCGCGATCGCCAGTTTGGCGCCGTCACTGACGCGCTGGATCTGGCTGGTCAGCGGCGCCATATCCTCGAAGATGCGGGCATCCAGCAACGCCTCGCGCGGCACGTCATTTTCGTCCGCCCAGTTTCGGCCCTTCTCCAGGAAAGCGGCCATTGCCGCGAAGCCCCGCAGGAAGGCAGGAACGGTGATGTCATAGAGTTCGGTAGCCATGCGGCGGAGATAGGTTCGCCACCGTCACAAGTCGAGCCTTCCGCAAATGCTCCCGCCGCGCCATGATGCCGGCCATGGATTTCGACGCTTTGCTCCAGCATTATTTCGACACCGACGATCCCGAAGCGATCGAGGCCACACGCTTCGATGACGGCAAGCACAAGCTGGAGATCGATTTCCGCACCGAGCGCGATCCCGGCCGCAAGTTCGCGCTGTGGACGCTGATGGACGCTTTGGGTTTCGCCCCGCCGCCGGCGGAAGCGTTCGAGAAGGATGCGGCGCTGCGGCGGGCGGCTGAGGATTATCTGAGTGCGATATGGAAGCTGGAACGAGGCTGATCTAGTCGCCCGAGGATGATGCCTTTACTTCGGGCAGCGTCGCAAGAAATGCACCGAACGCGGCATTGCCGCCGCCGCCCGGGAAATAGGCGCGGGCGAAGGCGTCGAGCATGCCGGCGTAGACCTGCATCGATCGTTCGGGCGACATCAATGTGCCGCCGAACCGCGAGAGCGTATCGGGCATTTCATATGGCGCGTCGGAAAAGCTCATATGACTGCCGCCACGCACCGCTATCCCCCAGTTCGAGGTGCCGCCGCCCTTACGCAGGAAGTCCCACGGCGCCTTGCCGAGATCGGGCGAGACGTGTGGGCGATCGGGCTTCGCGGAGCGGCTGCCGGTAAGCATGGTCGGTCTGAGGGGGCCGTCGGTGAACGCGGTGGTCGGCTCGACTGCACCCTCGAAATCGGCGCAGGCCGAGACGCGGCGATCCTGTGAGCAGACCTGAACGGCGATGGTGCCGCCCAGCGAATGGCCCGAAGCGAGGATCCGGCCGGCATCAATGCGCAGTCCCCTGGGCAGTTTGCCCCCGCTTGCAAGAAGGCGGTCAATCGTGACGGAGACGTCCTTTGCCCAGGCAGTGACTGCTGGCGACCAGGTCGTGGGGTCTTCATTGTCGAGGGCATGATCCTCACTGGCGAGCAGGAAGCGCCCGTCCGGAAGGCGCGAGACGCCGACATAGGGATGATCGATCACGGCGACGACATAGCCGTGTCCGGCGAGGCCGCTGGCCAGCCGCGCGTAGTTGAACGCGGCTACGCCGGAGCCGGGGGATAGCGTGATCAGGGGAAAGCGTCCGCGCCTGGGCGTGGCCGACGAGAGAGCTGGGCCGTCGCGTGCACCCCATTCGCGCAGGGTTGCGGCTGGCGTGTCGTAATAGCCATCGGCGATCATCCGCGCCAGCAGCACGGCATCAGGGGCGTACTTGCGGGCAATGGCCTTTCCACCGCGAGCGGGTGCCGCGGGATAATAGACATCGACCATCCATTCGCGCTTGAATTCGGGATGGACCGCGTCCTGCCGGGTCGCATCGACCATGTGCAACGAAACCACTCCGACCGGTTCGGCGAGCGCGGGTAGCGCGATCCAGCACAGGATTATCGTCAGAAATCGCGTGATGACCGGCATCAGCCCCTCTTTCGCTGCGTCGAGCGTATCATAGGCCGTACCTGAACCAATGTGAGCGAAATGCCGCCAACGGCCAAGAAAAAGCCGCCGCCCGGCATTCCGGACGGCGGCTCTTCTGTTTCAGCGCCGAGGCATTGAACTAGCGGATCACTCCGCTTCGTTCAGATACTCGCCGGCATCGGCATCGGTGCCGTGGCCGCTCGGGACCACCGCCGCCAGCGCGTCGTCGCCGGTGCCGCCAGCGTCGCGGGCCGAACGGGCCAGTTCGGCTTCATGCTCCTGCGCCGCCGATTCCGGCGTGATCAGCGCAGCCTGCATCGCGCGCTGCGCGACCCGAAGCGCCGCGTCGCGCGAGTTGGCGGTGACGCGCAGACGGTTCATGCCCGCGCCGGTGCCGGCGGGGATAAGACGGCCGACGATCACGTTCTCCTTGAGACCGATCAGCGTATCCTGCTTGCCCTGAACCGCCGCCTCGGTGAGGACGCGGGTGGTCTCCTGGAACGAGGCCGCCGAGATGAAGCTGCGGGTCTGCAGCGACGCCTTGGTGATGCCGAGCAGGATCGGCTTGCCCTGTGCGGGAGCCTGCTTCTTGTCCAGCTTCTCGTTGACCTCGTCCATCTCCTTGCGGTCGAGCTGCTCGCCGACGAGGAGAGTGGTGTCGCCGGACTCAGTGATCTCGACCTTCTGCAGCATCTGGCGAACAATCACCTCGATGTGCTTGTCGTTGATCTTCACGCCCTGGAGTCGATAGACTTCCTGGATTTCCGAGACGAGATATTCCGCGAGCGGCTCGATGCCGAGCACCTCGAGAATGTCGTGCGGATCGGGCGAACCGCCGATCAGGTTGTCGCCACGCTTGACGTAGTCGCCTTCCTGAACGTCAATCACCTTCGACTTCGGGATCAGATACTCCACGACCTCGCCGCCGTCCTCGGGCTGGATGCCGATCTTGCGCTTGGCCTTGTAGTCCTTGCCGAAGATGACGCGGCCCGAGACCTTCGCGATGATCGCGTTTTCCTTGGGCTTGCGCGCTTCAAACAGCTCGGCGACGCGCGGCAGACCGCCGGTGATGTCGCGGGTCTTGGCGGACTCGCGAGCGACACGGGCGAGAACGTCACCGGCCTGGACCTGCGCGCCGTCTTCGACCGAGAGCACCGCGCCCGGCGAGAGCATGTAGCGGCCAGCCTCCTCGGCGCTTTCGCCGGTGAGGGTCAGGCGCGGACGGAGATCCTCCTTCTTGGCCGAGACGCCACGGTTTTCGGTGACGACGCGCTGGGTGATACCCGTCGCTTCGTCGGCCTGTTCCGTCATCGTCTTGCCTTCGATGAGGTCGACATACTTCACGGTGCCGGGGTTCTCGGTGATCACCGGCATGGTGAACGGATCCCATTCGGCCATGCGATCGCCCTGCGAGACGACGTGGCCATCGTCGAACAGCACGTACGAGCCATACGGAATGCGGTGCACCGCCAGCTCGCGGCCGTCCATATCGACGATCGCCAGCTCGGCCGAACGCGAGGTCACCACGCGGCGGCCACGCTGATCGACGATCATGCGGACATCGCGGAATTCGACGGTGCCGTCCGACGTCGCCTCGAGGTTCGAGGTTTCGTTGAGCTGCGCCGCGCCGCCGATGTGGAAGGTACGCATGGTCAGCTGCGTGCCCGGTTCGCCGATCGACTGCGCCGCGATGACGCCGACGGCCTCGCCGATGTTCACCGGGGTACCGCGGGCGAGATCGCGCCCATAGCACTTGCCGCACACGCCGATCTTAGCTTCGCAGACGAGCGGACTGCGAATCTTCATGCCCTGAGTGCCCAGCGCCTCAATCTGCGTGATCATCGCCTCGTCGAGCAGGGTGCCCGTCGGGATGACGACCTTGCCGTCCTTGTCGAGCACGTCCTCGGCCGTGGTGCGGCCCAGGATACGCTCGCCGAGCGAGGCGATGGTCGAACCGCCCTGCACGATCGCCTTCATCTCCAGCGCGCGCTCGGTACCGCAATCATCTTCCATGATGACGCAGTCCTGCGACACGTCGACGAGGCGGCGGGTCAGGTAGCCCGAGTTCGCCGTCTTGAGCGCCGTATCGGCCAGGCCCTTGCGGGCGCCGTGGGTCGAGTTGAAATATTCGAGGACGGTAAGACCTTCCTTGAAGTTCGAGATGATCGGCGTCTCGATGATCTCGCCCGAAGGCTTGGCCATCAGGCCGCGCATGCCGGCGAGCTGCTTGATCTGCGCCTGCGAACCGCGGGCACCCGAGTGGGCCATCATGTAGATCGCGTTGATCGGCTTCTCGCGGCCGGCATTAGCGCCGTCCTCGTAGCGGCGAACCGCCTTGATCTCGTCCATCATCGCGGAGGCAACGCGGTCACCGCAGCCCGACCAGGCGTCGATCACCTTGTTGTACTTCTCCTGATGCGTGATCAGGCCGTCCTGATACTGCTGCTCGAAGTCCTTCACCAGGGCGCGGGTCTCGTCGACCAGTGCTTCCTTGGCGTCCGGAATGATCATGTCGTCCTTGCCGAACGAGATACCGGCGCGGAACGCGTGGCGGAAGCCCAGCGCCATGATCGCGTCGGCGAACAGCACGGTCTCCTTCTGGCCGGTATGGCGATAGACCTCGTCGATCACATCGCCCACATCCTTCTTGGTGAGGAGGCGGTTGACGGTCTCGAACGGAACGCGGTGCGACTTGGGCAGGGTTTCGCCCAGCAGCATGCGGCCCGGGGTCGTCTCGTAGCGCTTGAGGTAGGTCTTGCCATCCTCATCGGTCTGCGGGACGCGCGAGGTGATCTTGGTGTGCAGCGTCACGGCACCGGCGTCGAGCGCCTGATGCACTTCGGCCATGTCGCCCAGGATCATGCCTTCGCCCGGCTCGCCGGTCTTTTCCATCGACAGATAATAGAGACCCAGCACCATGTCCTGCGAAGGCACGATGATCGGCTTGCCGTTGGCGGGCGAGAGGATGTTGTTGGTCGACATCATCAGCACGCGCGCTTCGAGCTGGGCCTCCAGGCTCAGCGGAACGTGGACGGCCATCTGGTCACCATCGAAGTCGGCGTTGAACGCCGAGCAGACCAGCGGATGAAGCTGGATTGCCTTGCCTTCGATCAGCACCGGCTCGAACGCCTGAATGCCGAGGCGGTGGAGCGTCGGCGCGCGGTTCAGCAGGACCGGGTGCTCGCGAATGACTTCGTCGAGGATGTCCCAGACCTCCTTGCGTTCCTTTTCGACCCACTTCTTCGCCTGCTTGAGGGTCATCGACAGACCCTTGGCGTCGAGGCGCGCGTAGATGAAGGGCTTGAACAGTTCGAGCGCCATCTTCTTCGGCAGGCCGCACTGGTGCAGCTTGAGTTCCGGCCCGGTCACGATGACCGAACGGCCCGAATAGTCGACGCGCTTGCCGAGCAGGTTCTGGCGGAAGCGGCCCTGCTTGCCCTTGAGCATGTCGGATAGCGACTTGAGCGGACGCTTGTTGGCGCCGGTGATCGTGCGGCCGCGGCGACCGTTGTCGAACAGCGCGTCAACAGCTTCCTGCAGCATGCGCTTTTCGTTGCGGACGATGATGTCCGGCGCGCGCAGTTCCATCAGCCGCTTCAGGCGGTTGTTGCGGTTGATGACGCGGCGATAGAGATCGTTGAGATCCGAGGTCGCGAAACGGCCGCCGTCCAGCGGCACCAGCGGGCGCAGTTCGGGCGGAATGACCGGCACGACGTCCAGGATCATCCATTCCGGGCGGTTGCCGGATTCGAGGAAGCTCTCGACGACCTTCAGCCGCTTGATGATCTTCTTGGGCTTGAGCTCCGACTTGGTGGTCGCGAGTTCTTCCAGAAGGTCACGCTTCTCGCCTTCGAGGTCGAGATCCATGAGCATGATCTTGACCGCCTCAGCGCCGATGCCGGCCGAGAAGGCATCTTCGCCATATTGGTCCTGCGCGTCGAGCAGTTCGTCCTCGGTGAGGAGCTGGAACTTCTCGAGCGGTGTCAGGCCCGGCTCGGTGACGATGTAGCTCTCGAAATACAGCACACGCTCAAGCTGCTTGAGCTGCATGTCGAGCAGCAGGCCGATGCGGCTCGGCAGCGACTTGAGGAACCAGATGTGCGCGACCGGGGCGGCGAGCTCGATATGGCCCATGCGCTCACGGCGGACCTTCGAGACGGTAACCTCGACGCCGCACTTTTCGCAGACGATGCCCTTGTACTTCATGCGCTTGTACTTGCCGCACAGGCACTCGTAATCCTTGATCGGACCGAAGATGCGCGCGCAGAACAGGCCGTCACGCTCGGGCTTGAACGTGCGATAGTTGATGGTTTCCGGCTTCTTGATCTCGCCGAACGACCACGAACGGATGCGATCCGGCGAGGCGATACCGATCTGGATCTGGTCGAAGGTCTCCGGTTTGGCCACCGGGTTCGCGAAGTTGGTCAGTTCGTTCATTTCTTTTTCCTCTTGGGAGGACAAATCTCTGGGGAAAGGGGAACAAGCAAGCGCCTAGATCGGCGTCCGCCCGAACCTTATTCCGCCGCGATCGCGATGCCGTCCGAATCCTCGCCGGGTTCGTCGTTCTTCAGTTCGACGTTGAGACCCAGCGAGCGCATTTCCTTGACGAGCACGTTGAAGCTCTCCGGGATGCCGGCCTCGAAGGTGTCGTCGCCCTTGACGATCGCCTCATAGACCTTGGTGCGGCCGACCACGTCGTCCGACTTCACCGTCAGCATCTCCTGCAGGGTGTAGGCGGCGCCATAGGCCTGAAGCGCCCAGACCTCCATTTCGCCGAAGCGCTGGCCACCGAACTGCGCCTTGCCGCCCAGCGGCTGCTGGGTGACGAGGCTGTAGGGGCCGATCGAACGCGCGTGGATCTTGTCGTCGACCAGGTGATGGAGCTTCAGCATGTAGATGATGCCCACGGTCACCTTGCGATCGAACTGATCGCCGGTGCGGCCATCGAACAGGTCCGACTGGCCCGACGTGTCGAGACCCGCCAGCGACAGCATGTCGGAAACGTCGGCCTCACGCGCGCCGTCGAACACCGGGGTGGCCATCGGCACACCGGGCTTCAGGTTCTGCGCGAGCTCGACGATCTGATCGGCGTTCCGCGCCTCGATCTCGGCGACGTAATGATCGCCATAGACTTCCTTGAGGCGCGACTTGACCGCATCCGGCATCTCGCCGCCCTTCGCATCGGGGTTGGCGAGGCGCCAATCCTCGAGCGCGGTGCCGATCTGCTGGCCGAGCTGACGCGCGGCCCAGCCGAGATGGGTCTCGAAGATCTGCCCGACGTTCATGCGCGACGGCACGCCCAGCGGATTGAGCACGAGATCGACCGGCGTCCCGTCGGCGAGGAATGGCATGTCCTCGGCCGGCAGGATGCGTGAGATGACACCCTTGTTGCCGTGACGGCCGGCCATCTTGTCGCCGGGCTGCAGCTTGCGCTTCACCGCGACGAAGACCTTGACCATCTTGAGCACGCCTGGCGGCAGCTCGTCACCACGCTCCAGCTTCTCGCGGCGGTCGTGGAACTTCTCGGTGATGCGCTTCACGGCCTCGTCATACTGGCCCTTCACCGCTTCGAGGTTCGACTGCATCGCATCGTCAGCGACCGCGAACTTCCACCACTCGTGACGATCGACGCTGTCGAGCAGGTCCGCATCGATCACGGCGCCCTTCTTCAGGCCCTTGGGCGTGGCGGTCGCGGTCTGGCCGATCAGCATCTCCTTCAGACGCGACCAGGTGGCGCGGTTGAGGATGTTGCGCTCGTCGTCCGAGTCCTTCTTGAGGCGCTCGATCTCTTCGCGCTCGATCGCCATCGCGCGCTCGTCCTTGTCGATGCCGTGGCGGTTGAAGACGCGAACGTCGACAACGGTGCCCGACACGCCGGGGGGCAGGCGAAGCGAAGTGTCGCGAACGTCCGAAGCCTTTTCACCGAAGATGGCGCGGAGGAGCTTTTCTTCCGGCGTCATCGGGCTTTCGCCCTTCGGTGTGATCTTGCCGGCGAGAATGTCGCCCGGCTCGACCTCGGCGCCGATATAGACGATGCCGGCCTCGTCGAGGTTGCGGAGCGCTTCCTCGCCGACGTTGGGGATATCGCGGGTGATGTCCTCGGGCCCGAGCTTGGTGTCACGGGCCATGACCTCGAACTCGTCGATATGGATCGACGTGAAGACGTCGTCCTTGACGATGCGCTCGGAGATCAGGATCGAGTCTTCGTAGTTGTAGCCGTTCCAGGGCATAAACGCGACGAGCGCGTTGCGGCCCAGCGCCAGCTCGCCGAACTCCGTCGAGGGACCATCGGCCAGTACGTCGCCGGCATTCACGAATTCGCCGACCTTCACCAGCGGACGCTGGTTGATGCAGGTCGACTGGTTCGAGCGCTGGAACTTCATCAGCGTATAGATATCGACGCCCGATTCACCGGCCGCGACCTCACCGGTCGCGCGGATGACGATGCGTGCGGCATCGACCTGATCGACCACGCCCGAGCGGCGCGCCGAGATGGCGGCCCCGGAATCGCGGGCGACGGTTTCTTCCATGCCGGTGCCGACGAACGGCGCTTCGGCACGGACCAGCGGCACGGCCTGGCGCTGCATGTTCGAACCCATCAGCGCGCGGTTGGCGTCGTCGTTTTCCAGGAACGGAATAAGCGATGCCGCGACCGAGACGAGCTGCTTCGGCGACACGTCCATCAGGGTGATGTTGTCGGGGATCGCCATCAGGAATTCGCCCGCCTGACGCGACGAGACCAGATCCTCGACAAAGCGGCCGTCGGCATCGAGCTCAGCGTTGGCCTGCGCGATGGTGTGCTTGGCCTCTTCCATCGCCGACAGATAGACGACTTCGTCGGTGACCTTATGGTCGATAACGCGGCGGTACGGCGTCTCGATGAAGCCGTACTTGTTGACGCGGCTGAACGAGGCAAGGCTGTTGATCAGGCCGATGTTCGGGCCTTCCGGCGTCTCGATCGGGCAGATGCGGCCATAATGGGTCGGGTGAACGTCGCGGACTTCGAAGCCGGCGCGCTCACGCGTGAGACCGCCCGGTCCGAGCGCCGACACGCGGCGCTTGTGGGTGACTTCCGAGAGCGGATTGGTCTGGTCCATGAACTGCGAAAGCTGCGACGAGCCGAAGAACTCGCGGACGGCCGCAACCGCCGGCTTGGCGTTGATCAGGTCGTTCGGCATCACCGTCGAGACGTCGACCGACGACATGCGCTCCTTCACGGCGCGCTCCATGCGGAGCAGGCCGACGCGGTACTGGTTCTCGAGCAGCTCGCCGACCGAACGGACGCGGCGGTTGCCGAGATTATCGATGTCGTCGACTTCGCCCTTGCCGTCCTTGAGATCGACGAGGGTCTTGACCACGGCGAGGATATCCTCGGTGCGCAGCGTCGTGACGGTGTCCTCAACGTCGAGGTCGAGGCGCATGTTGAGCTTGACGCGGCCAACAGCCGACAGATCGTAGCGCTCCGGGTCGAAGAACAGGCCGCCGAACAGCGCTTCCGCGGTCTCAAGCGTCGGCGGTTCGCCAGGGCGCATGACGCGGTAGATGTCGGACAGAGCCTGCTCGCGCTCCTCGGCCTTGTCGACGGCGAGGGTATTGCGGATCCAAGGACCGGTCGAGATGTGATCGATGTCGAGCAGCTCAAGCCGCTCGATGCCGGCGGCGTCGAGCTTTTCGAGGTTCTCGGCCGACACTTCGTCACCGGCCTCGATATAAATCTCGCCGGTCGACTCGTTGATCAGGTCATAGGCGCTGTAGCGGCCGAAGATTTCCTCGGTCGGGATCAGCAGCGTCTCGAGACCGTCCTTCTGCGCCTTGTTGGCGGCGCGGGGGCTGATCTTGGTGCCGGCGGCGAAGATCACTTCACCCGACTTGGCGTCGACGATGTCGAACATCGGCTTGGCGCCGCGCCAGTTCTCGGCGGCGAACGGAATCTGCCAGCCGTTCGGGCCGCGGACATAGGTCACGCGGTTGTAGAAATAATTGAGGATGTCCTCGCCGTTCAGGCCCAGCGCATAGAGGAGCGTGGTCACCGGCAGCTTGCGCTTGCGGTCGATACGGACGTTGACGATGTCCTTGGCGTCGAACTCGAAATCGAGCCACGAGCCGCGATACGGGATCACGCGCGCCGCGAAGAGATATTTGCCCGAAGCGTGGGTCTTGCCGCGATCGTGATCGAACAGCACGCCCGGCGAACGGTGCATCTGGCTGACGATGACGCGCTCGGTGCCGTTGATGAAGAAGGTACCGTTGCCCGTCATCAGGGGCATGTCGCCCATGTAAACGTCCTGCTCCTTGATATCGAGGACCGAGCGGGCTTCCGTATCGGGATCCACCTCGAACACGATCAGGCGCAGGGTAACGCGCATCGGGGCCGCGTAGGTGATGCCGCGCTGACGGCATTCCTCGACGTCGAACTTGGGATCTTCGAGCTCATAGGTGACGAAGTCGAGCTCGGCGGTGCCGGCGAAGTCACGGATCGGGAACACCGAGCGCAGCGTCTTTTCCAGGCCCGAGACATAGCCGATCGAGGGATCGCTCCGCAGGAACTGTTCGTAGGATTCGCGCTGAACCTCGATCAGGTTCGGCATCTGCACCACTTCGTGGATGTTGCCGAACACCTTGCGGATGCGGCGCTTCATCGTGCCGCTTTCGATCGCCTTGGTAGCCATGTGTGTTTGTGCCTCGTCAGCCGTAGTGTTGCCCATGCCGGAGCGGGGCGTAATTTCGGTGCCCCTTCATCGGGGCCGGGACGTGCGAAAGGACGCGAAAAAGCCGCGCGACTTCCTGTTCGGAATTCGGCAGCTCCAGCGTCCTTATAGATCCCCAGCACCAATACGATCGACCCGCTGCGCGACGGCAAGTCATTTCCCGGTGCTGTGGTGTGGGTGCGCATATAGGGGCGCTGTAGGAAAGTGTCAAACCGGGCGGGGAACTATTTGACGGTTGGATCGTGGTTCCCGGACGGCGCTGAACCGCGGATTAATGCGGGCTTTTCGTCGCTTTGCGCCAACGGTTCGGCGCAGATGGCGGTGCCGAAACCGGGTTCCACTCATTGAACCTGCGATATGACGAAGAAGCTCACAATCCGCCCCCGCGCCGCACTGTTTATCGGTGCCGCGTTCCTTGCAACCCCTGCTTTCGCGCAAGATGCGCCGGCTGCACAGACGGTGACGCCGCCGCCTATCATGGTGACCCCGGCGCCGGCACCCCAAGCCCCCGCCCAGCGTGTGATCGTGATCCAGCCGGCCTCGCCGGTGGTGCAGGCCGTGCCGGAGACTCCGGCGACTGCGCCAGCCGCAGCGCCGGCGCGCACGACCACTACCGCAACGACGACGCATACCACCCGCGCAGCTGCCACACAGACTCGGGCTCCGGCTGCGGCCGCGCAGGCTCCGGCCGCCGCACCGGCAACGGCTCCGGCGTCTGAAACGCCAGCCGCGCCGGTTGCCGCCGCGCCTGAGGCGACGACTCCGCCGCCGCTGATCGAGACTCAACCCGAAGCCGCTACCGCGCCGGAGGTCGTCACTACCACCGAGACCAGCCGTAGCGGCGTCGCCTGGCCGTGGCTGCTCGGCGGTATCGCGCTGGTGATCGCCGGCATCGCCGCCGCGCTGCTGATGCGCCGCCGCGATCCCGAATATGTCGAGCAGGTTCATAGCGAACCGGCGGTGGTGCCGGTCGCGGCTCCCGCGGAGCACTATGCTGCACCGGCGCCCGAAGCGCGCATTGCCGAGCCTGAGCCGGCCTTTGCCGGCCTGCCGCCGGCGATCCCGCTGGCCGAACCCGAGGTGCGCGAGGCACAGGCCGCTGCGGTGGCGACCGCCGAGGACGTCTCGGTCAGCGAGCCGGCCAGGGATGACCTTGCCGGTGTCATCGACGGCGCCGCCCCGGTCTCGCGCCGGCCATGGATCGAACTCGGCATGCGCCCGGTTCGCGCCGGCACCAACCAGGAAGACGCAGTCGTCGATTTCGAGCTGACCGTCGGCAATTCCGGCGACACCGCCGCCAAGGATGTTCGCATCTCGACCTTCATGCTCGCCGATGCAGGCAGCGAGAGCGAGATGGAGGCGTTGCTCACCGGGCATCGCGACGACAGCGCCGTACCGCCGGTGACGATCGAGCCGGGCGAGGGCACGCGGATCGACGCCCACCTTGCCGCTTCGAAGGAAGAGCTTGGCCGCACCTTCAACCCGGTGATCGTTGCCGAAGCGCGCTACACGCTTCCCGATGGCAGCCAGGGCCGCACCTCGGCCGCGTTCAAGGTCGGCGCCGCATCGGAAACCGGCGTGCGTCCGCTCTCGGCGAGCCGCCCGTTCGTGACCGAGACGGTCGAGGCCGAATTGTTCGGCGTTCCCGAGCACGCCTGATCCTCGCACAAGGGGGCGACGGGCCCGCTCTTTCCAATCAGGAAGGGCGGGCTTGTCCTATACTGCGCGGACAAAGCGCAGCAAAACAGCGCGGCTACGCGGGCTTTCCAGAAGCCCGGTTTTGGGCCTATCCAATGCCATCCCTCGCTGGAGACTGCACTCAATGCACAAGATGCTCGTCGCGCTTCTCGCCGGTTCCGCTTTCGCCGCCACCGCCGCTCATGCGCAGGATCAGGCGCCGCTCTATCCGACCCCGTTCAACGACATTCCCGCCAAGTTCACGATTCCCGAGCAGGAAACCGATTATATCCGCCGCGAAGTGATGGTGCCGATGCGCGACGGGGTGAAATTGTTCACCGTCATCATGATCCCCAAAGGCGCCAAGAACGCGCCGATCCTGTTTACCCGCACGCCCTACAATGCCGCCAACCGCGCGCGGCGGATGGAGGGTCCGCGTATCCGCGACATGTTGCCCGAGGGCGACGAGGTGTTCGTCGACGCGGGCTATATCCGCGTCTTCCAGGACGTTCGCGGCAAATATGGTTCCGAGGGCGACTACGTCATCACCCGCCCGCCGGTCGGCCCGCTCAACCCGACCAAGACCGATCACACCACCGATGCCTGGGATACGATCGACTGGCTGGTCAAGAATGTGCCCGAGAGCAACGGCAAGGTCGGCATGCGCGGATCGTCCTATGAGGGCTTCACCGCGGTGATGGCGCTGCTTGATCCGCATCCGGCATTGAAGGTCGTCTCGGCCGAGAGCCCGATGATCGACGGCTGGATGGGCGACGACTGGTTCCATTACGGGGCCTTCCGTCTCGCCAACATCGCCTGGATCGCCGGGCAGACGGGATACAAATCGGGAGGCAAGGTGCCGTCGCTCGGGGCGTATGACGATTACGACACCTTCCGCCGCGTCGGCTCGGCCGGCGACTGGGCGAAGAAATACGGTTACGATCAGCTGCCGGTGTGGAACCGGATGGCCGGGCATCCGGCCTATGACGAATTCTGGCAGGGTCAGGCGCTCGACAAGCTTCTGGTCAAGAACCCTTCCAAGGTGCCGACGATGTGGGAGCAGGGCATCTTCGATCAGGAAGACATGTATGGCGCGGTCCATACCTGGGAAGCGCTGCAGAAGACCCCCGAGGCCGGCAACAACTACCTGTTGATGGGGCCGTGGCGGCATTCGGGCTTCAACTATGATGGGCGCGAGTTGGGCCAGCTCAAGTTCGAGGGCGACACCGCGCTCCAGGCACGCCGCGACGTGCTGCTGCCCTTCTTCAATTCATACCTCAAGGACGGCGCCCCGGCGTTCAAGCCGCCGGCGGCGACCTTCTACAATACCGGCGAGAATCGCTGGGACCGCCTGAGCACCTGGCCGCTCGCCTGCGACGATGGCTGCGGCACCAAGCTGACGCCGATCTACCTCAAGCCCGCGCAGGCCCTAGGTTTCGACAAGCCCGGCGCGGGCTCGGACAGCTATGTCTCCGATCCCGCCAAGCCGGTGCCGCACCTGCCGCGCCCGATCAGCTTCAAGGACGGCCGCTGGACGACCTATCTGATCACCGATCAGCGCTTTGCCGATGGCCGCCCCGACGTGATGACCTACATGACCGATGTGCTGAAGGAACCGGTGCGCGTTTCGGGAGCGCCGCTCGCGGATATCTTCGCCAAGACGACCGGCACCGATGGCGATTTCGTCGTCAAGGTGATCGACGTCTATCCGGATGAGATACCGGGCAAGGAAGCGATGGGCGGGTTCCAGCTACCGATCAGCCTCGACATCTTCCGTGGCCGTTACCGCAATTCCTTCTCGAACCCGACACCGATCCCGGCGAACAAGGTGCAGGAATACAAGTTCCGCATGCCGAGCGTGAACCATGTGTTCAAGCCCGGCCACCGGATCATGGTGCAGATCCAGTCGAGCCTGTTCCCGGTCTATGACCGCAACCCGCAGAAATATGTGCCCAACATCTTCTTCGCGAAGCCCGAGGATTATCAGAAGGCGACGGTGACCCTGATGTATGGCGGCGCGCAGTCGAGTTCGGTGCTGCTGCCGGTCGTGCCGCTCGATCAGGACGCGGCCAAGGTGAAGTAACCGATACGGACGGATCGGCGGGCGCGGGGGCGTCCGCCGGTTGTCGCAGCCGATTGCAAGTGCTTAGCTGCGGCCCTGCGTGCAGGGGGGGATCGCACCATGCTCAGGGTTATCGGATGCGTGGCGGCAATCGGTGTGATTTCCGGCACTGGCCTTGCCGCAGACAAGGAGCCGGAGACGCTTCCATTCACGGGGCAATGGGTTGTGAATTACGACCAGGATGCCTGCCACCTGCTCGCGCAGTTCGGCCAAGGGGATGATCAGGTCATCCTGCGTTTCACGCGCTATCAGCCGGGAGCGGATACGTTCAATCTCGCGCTGATGGCGAAACGGTTGCGATCCGACGCACCGACCGCCGCAGTGAAGCTGGACTTCGGCTTGTCGGGGCAGCCTTCACGGTACAGCGGGATGCGGGGCAATGTCGGTGAAAGGCCGGCGGTGTTCATCCGCTCTGTCCGGCTCGACGGATGGCAGGGCGAGGGCAAGGCTCCGGTGATCTCGCCAGAGCAGGAGGAAAGGATAAATGGCCTCACCATCGCCGTTGGTACCAAGCAGCCATTTCGGCTGACTTTCAAATCGCTTGGTAAGCCAATGATCGCGATGCGGGCCTGCCTGACCAATCTGGAGAAGGGCTGGGGTTATGATCCGGATGCGCTGGCGCACTTAAGCCGCTGGTCGTCACCGTTAACGTCGCCCCAAAGCTGGTTTTCCGACAACGATTATCCAAAGAAGGCGCTGGAGAGTTATCATAATGGCTTTGTTCAGTTCCGGCTCGATGTCGACGTCGAAGGCAAGGTCGCTGGTTGCTACATTCTGGACCGCACAAACCCGGACGAATTCGCGGATAGTGTTTGCCGACTCTTGACGCGGCGCGCGAAACTACTGCCCGCGCTCGATGCTGAGCGCCGGCTGGCGCGATCCTATTTCATCAGCAGTATCTGGTTCAAAGTCGCGGAGTGATTTGGCTTCACGCGACATGGGCGTGATGATACGTCAACCTAGGCATAGAATCCCCCGGAGAACATCATGAAGCCATGGAGCCTAGCGCTCGCGCTTGCCGCCACCGCGCTGTCCACGCCCGCTTTTGCGCAGGCGGCCAAGCCGGCGGCCGCCAAGTTGAATGTCGATCACCGCTATTTCACGCTGCCCAACGGCTTGCGCGTCGTCCTCGCCAAGGACAATATCGCGCCGACGGTCACGGTCGCGGTCTATTATGGCATCGGCTTCCGCGTCGAGCCCAAGGAGCGCACCGGCTTCGCGCATCTGTTCGAGCATCTGATGTTTCAGGGATCGAAGCATGCGCCCAAGGGCGTGTTCGACAAGACGATCACCAATTCGGGCGGGATCAACAACGGCTCGACCCGCTTCGATTTCACCAATTATTACGAGATCGTCCCCTCGGGCGCGCTCGAGCGGATGCTGTGGCTCGAGGCCGATCGCATGGCCAATCCGGTGATCGACGATGTCGTGCTCAAGAACCAGCAGGGTGTGGTCGGCAACGAGGTCAAGGTCAACGTCCTCAACCAGCCGTACAGCACCTGGCCGTGGATCGACCTGCCGATGCTGGCCAACACCAATTGGTATAACAGCCACAATTTCTACGGCGATCTCAAGGAGATCGAAGCGGCGACGGTGCCCGACGCCAAGACCTTCTCCGAGCAATTCTACCGCCCGTCGAACGCGGTGCTGCTGATCGCCGGCGATATCGATTACGACGCCACCAAGGCGATGATCGAGAAGTATTTCGGACCGATCGCCAAGAAGCCCGCGGTGGTCCAGCCCGACATTTCCGAGCCGCGCCAGACCGCGGAGAAGTTCAAGAGCCGCATCGATGCGCTCGCGCCCAAGCCGGGCTATGCGGCCGGCTATCACGTGCCGGCGCGCGGCACGCCCGAATGGTATGCGATGGGCCTGATCGACCAGATGCTGCTGCAGGGCGATGACAGCCGGCTCTTCACCAAGCTCGTCCAGGAAACCGGCATCACCGGCGAAGTCAGCGGGGGGATCAACGGCGATCTCGGCGACATGTTCGACTATAAGGGGCCGATGCTGTGGAGCTTCAGCTTCACCCATGACCCGACGCACACAACCGCCCAGATCACCAAGGCGGTCGATGAAGTGATCGAGAAGCTGCGCACCACCCGCGTCTCGCAGGAGGAGCTCAACCGCGCACGCACCAAGATGCGATCGGACCTGTACGGCACGATCGACGGGGGCGGGCGGATCGGCCTGGTCAACCTGCTCGCCGCCTATGCGTTGTTCGATAATGATCCCGGCGCGGTCAACCGCATCGAGGACGGATTCGCTAAGGTCACCCCGGAGCTGATCCAGAAGACCGCGCAGGAATATCTGCGCCCCACCAATCGCTCGGTCTATGTGATCGAACCCGGCGCCGCGGCGTCGAAGGGAGGCAAATGATGAAGCGCGCGCTTCTGCTCACCGCGGCGCTGTTCGCCGTCACGCCGGCGCTCGCGCAGGACAATTTCCCGCCGGCGCCGCCGATCTCCGACCCCAAGCCGTTCAAGCTGCCGGCGACCGAGACTTATACGCTGCCAAACGGCATGATGGTCACGCTGGTGCCCTATGGCATCGCTCCCAAGGTTGTCGTCTCGCTGCGCATCCGCGCCGGCAACGCCACCGAGGGCGACGATACCTGGCTTGGCGACCTGACCGGCGCGATGATGAAGGAAGGGGCGGGCGGCAAGTCCGCCGGCCAGCTCGCGACCGCCGCCGCCAGCATGGGCGGCGATCTCAATGTTGGTGTCGGCCAGCAGACCACCCAGATCACGATGAACGTGCTGTCCGAATATGCGCCCGATGCGATCGCGCTGATCGGCGATGTCGCGATCCGGCCCGATCTGCCCGCCGCTGAACTGGGCCGGGTCAAGGCCAATCTCGGACGCCAGCTCTCGCAGGCGCTCGCCCAGCCGGGCACGCTTGCGGACATCGCGCTGGCCCGCACCATCTACGGCCCCGATCATGTCTATGGCCGGATCGTGCCGAGCCAGGCCCAGCTGGCCGGTTACACGATCGATCAGGTCAAGGCGTTCCATGCGGGCCAGTTCGGCGCCAGACGCGCGCATATCTATATCGCCGGCAAGTTCGATCCCGTCACGGTCAAGGCGGCGCTGGATAAAGCCTTTGCCGGCTGGGCGGCCGGTCCCGAGCCGCTCAAGATCGCCGCACCGCATCAGACCGGCCCGAAGGTAGTGCTGGTCGATCGGCCCGATGCGCCGCAAACGACGCTGCGCCTGTCGTTCGACGCGCAGCTGGCCGGCAGCGAGCTCGACATCCCGCAGCGTGTCACCAACTCGCTGCTCGGCGGTGCCTTCTCGTCGCGCATCACCACCAATATCCGCGAGGACAAGGGCTATACCTATTCGCCGAGATCGGGCGTTTCGCTGACTCCGGACGACGCGCTGTGGACCTTCCAGGCCGATGTCACCACCGCCCAGACCGGTGCGGCGCTGACCGAGGTGTTCAAGGAAATCCGGCGGATGCAGAACGAGCCGGTGCCCGAAGTCGAATCCAAGGGCATCCGCACCTATATGGCCGGGCTGTTCTCGATCCAGAACTCGACCTCGGGCGCGGTAGTCGGCACGCTGGCGACGCGCGATCTGCTCGGCCTGCCTGCCGACTGGACCGACCGTTATGTGCCGGCGGTGCTGGCGGTCGAGCCGGACCAGATGATGGCGTTCGCCAAGTCGGGTTATCCGCTCGATAAGATGACGCTGGTGGTGGTGGGCGACCTCAAGACGGTTGTACCGCAATTGAAGGCGCTGCCGGAGCTCGCGAACCTGCCGACGACGACGGTGACGGTTCCCTAAATTCCGTTACCCCCGCGCAAGTGGGGACCCAGGGTAACGAGCGAAACGGGTCCCCGCGTGCGCGGGGATGACGACTATTTCTTCGGCGCCACGCTGAGCAGGGTTTGTTTGAGCTGCGGATAGAGCCGGTCATTGCCGAGGCCGGAGATATGATCGCCGTCGAAGAACAAAGGCCGTCCCCCGGGCAGTGCTTCGCAGCGGTCGTCCGGGCACAACGCCGGTAGCGGATCCCATAACGTGAGCCCCGGCACCTGCGCCGCCAGACCGCTCATCGCCCGCATCACCTTGCGGCGCTGTTCGAGCATGTCGATGCGCGTGACGCTGAGGCCGTGACAGATCGGGTTGGTGCGGTTGAACCAGTCGGCGCAGCGGAAGGTCGGGCTGGGGAATAACGGCTTGGGCGCCTCCAGCACCAGCCTGATCCCGCCGGCGCCGAGCTGGCTCAGCAATTGCCGCGCTTCCTCGATCGCGGCTTCGGTCACGACATCGCCGACCGCTCCGACCGCGTCGCGGTCGCCCTCGAACTGGTTGGTGCGCCGGGTCAGGCGCAGGCCGGGCAGGAACACGATATCGCCGGGCTTCGCCTTGCTGCGGATATCGGCGAGCACGCCGTCATAGAAAGCCGCACAGCGCGGGCGCGAGGCGTGGCTTTCGATCAGCTTGAGATAGGGGCAACCCGGCTTGAAATAGAGCCGCACGGGTACGCCGAGATCGGCGGCAAGCTGGCGGAGCGCCGGGGTGTAGGCGACGCCGTGTGAGTCCGCCGGCACGAACAGGGTGAAGCCGGCGGCTGGCGTGGTGCAGCCGCTCGGTGTCCACACATCGGTCTGGCCGCCGCCGACCTTCTCGCGCGTGGCGGTCACCGTGCAGTGGCGCAGCGCGGGATCGAGCGGCCGGTCTGGATCGGCGTACCAGGCATGGCGGTCGCCGGTCACGCTGAGGGTGATGCGGTCGTGCGCCGCGAACAGAGCATGTCCGCCCAGCGCCGCGACGACCACCGCCGCCGACACGCTCGCGACCACGTGGCCGCGTGGCGCCGCCTTGATCCGCCGGGCGTTGCGCAGCGGTTTCTCGACGAGGAAATAGGACAGCACCGCCAGCACGACGGCGATGGCCAGCGCCGTGAGCTGGAGGTTCAGCGTGTGCAGGCCGCTGGTCCAGCGGAACAGTACGAACACCGGCCAGTGCCACAGATAAAGCGAGTAGGAGAGCAGCCCGACTGCGACCATCGGCCGGCTGCCGAGCGCGCGCGAGGCGCGGCCGGCGCAGATCGTGGCGATCAGCCCGGCGGTACCCAGCACCGGCAACAGCGCGAACGGGAAGGGGAAAAGCGGCCCCTCCGAGATCGCCAGGCCGGCGGCGATCAGCAGCGCCGATACCGGTCCCAACCACTTCTGCCGCTGTGCCCAGCCCAGCCAGCGAGTGCGTGTCAGGCACAACAGCATGCCGACGCCCAGCTCCCAGAAGCGCGAGAAGATCAGGTAGAAGGCGAATTTGGGCGCAGTGAATGCAAGTATCGCGCAGATCAGTAGCGAGATCGCGGTGAGGGTCGCCACCCAACGCACCGCCTTCGCGCCCGAATGCAGCTTCTGGTGCCAGTAGAGCAGCAGCGGGAAGAGCAGATAGAATTGCTCCTCGACTCCCAGCGACCAGGTGTGGGTGAACGGGTTGTACGCCGCCTGCGGCCCGAAGTAGGTCTCCGTGTCGGTCGCCAGTACGACGTTGCTGAGGCCGAAAAAGGCGAAGCGTCCGACCTGGGCCAGCGAATTGCTCAGCCATGCCTGCGGAATAAAGAGCTGTGCCGCGAGGATCGCGGCGAGCAGCATCGCCACCAGCGCCGGCATGATCCGCATCAGCCGCCGCGCATAGAACCATTTGGCGAGCTGGCCGAGGCTGTCGAATTGCCGCCCGAGCAGCGAGGCGGTGACGACGAAACCGGAGATCACGAAGAAGATATCGACCCCGGTGAATCCGCCCGGCAGCAGTTTGGGCCAGAGGTGGAAGAGGATCACCGAGACCACCGCCACCGCGCGCAGTCCGTCGATCGCGGGGATATAGCCGATCCGTTCGGAGGGGTGCGCGCCGTCTGCCATCGCCATGCTCTAGGGTAGCGGTCCCGGCCCGACAATCCGCCCCACAGGCGCGGCGAGCCGAACGGAGAAGCCGGAAATGTGCAGTTTCAATTCATTTTCGCCGCGCTAGGCCGGTCGGGTGCATGCGGGGGAATATCTGCCGGGTCTGATCGCCTCCATGGCGGCGCTGCCGGCGCTCGCCCAGCAAACGGCGCCGACGCCGGCCCCTACGCCGCGCGTGCAGATCCCGCCGCCGACGATCACGACCATTCCCGGTGTGATCCCCGAACGATTCAGCATCGCCCCACCCAGCGCGACGCCGACTCCGACGCCTGCGCCGTCTCCCACGCCTGCGCCGTCTCCCACGCCGACACCCGCTCCGGCCACCGTCGCGACATCGGCACCGCGCACGGCTGCGCCGGCGCAGACCCGCCCCACGCCCGCGCCGGAAATCGCACAACCGCAGCCGGCGCCGATGGCTTCCCCCACCGCCGCGCCGATCGCACCGCAGCCGGCACCGGTGCAACCGCCAGCCGCTGCTTCGCCAATGCCCGTGCAGATAACCCCGCCCGCGCCCACGCCGGCATCACCGCCATGGCTATGGGCGTTGCTTGGCGCGGGCGGGACCGCCGCGATCGGATTGGCGGGCTGGCTGTTCCTGCGGCGCAGACGCCCGGCGGAAGAGAAATTCGTCGCCGCACCCGAGCCGATCGCTGCCGCCCCGCCGCCGCCCGTTCGCGGTCCGAGCCCCGCTCCGCTCGCGCCGCCGCCAGCGCCGGTCGCGTCCGATCCGTTCGAGATCGCGCTTCAGCCGATGCGGATCGAGATCGACGAGCGCGAGGTGGTGATCGAGTTCGAGATGACGATCGCCAACAAAACAATGACCAGCGCCGATGCGGTGCGGCTGGCGCTGGTCGCGCTCAGCGCCAGCCCGCAGCAGGATGCCCAGCTCGCCGCGTTTCAGGGCGGTTCGCAGCTGATGCCATCGGGGGAGCCCTTCGATCTCGCGGCGGGCGGGGGCGCGCGGATGCCGATCCAGCTCGTCATGCCGCGTGAGGTGGTCCATGTCGTCGATGTCGGCGGCCGCCCGATGTTCGTGCCGATCGTCGCGATCGATGTGCGCTGGCGCGGCGGGCTGAGCATCAAGCGGTTCGCCGCCAGCTTCATGATCGGCGGGGCGGGGCAGGGCGGCAAGCTTGCCCCGATCTGGCTGGACCGGGGCCAGCCGCGCGGGCCCTTCGCGGCCAGCCGTTACGTGCCCGCGGCCGCAGTGGCTGCCTGACAAAGAAAAAAGGGCGGCCCCGAAGGACCGCCCTTTCCCTGTTTCTGTCGCCGAAGCGAAGAAGCTTACTTGAGTTCGACGGTCGCGCCGGCTTCCTCGAGCTGCTTCTTGATCTTCTCGGCTTCGTCCTTGTTGACGCCTTCCTTGACGGCCTTGGGAGCCGACTCGACCAGGGTCTTGGCTTCGGTCAGGCCCAGGCCGGTGATGGCGCGGACTTCCTTGATGACGTTGATCTTCTTGCCACCGTCGCCGGTGAGGATCACGTCGAATTCGTCCTTGGCTTCTTCGGCCGGAGCCGCGCCGCCGGCGCCGCCAGCAGCCGGAGCAGCGGCAACAGCCGCGGCAGCCGAAACGCCCCACTTCTCTTCGAGAAGCTTCGAAAGCTCAGCGGCCTCGAGGACGGTGAGAGCCGAAAGGTCGTCAACGATCTTGTTCAGGTCAGCCATGATAAACTCCATTTAATTCAATTTGTTGAAAACGAAATCTCGAAACAAAACTTACGCGGCTTCCTTCTCGGCATGGGCCGAGAGGACGCGGGCGATCTGCGCGGCCGGAGCCTGCGTGATCGTGGCGAGCTTGGTCGCCGGGGCAACCAGCAGGCCAACGAGCTTGGCACGCAGCTCGTCGAGCGAGGGCAGCGAGGCCAGAGCCTTCACGCCGTTCGCGTCGAGCGCCTGGGCACCCATCGCACCGCCGACGATCTCGAACTTGTCGGTCGTCTTGGCGAAATCGATCGCAACCTTGGCAGCGGCGACCGGATCGATCGACGACGCAAGGCCGACCGGACCAACCAGTAGCTCGCCGAGCGAGCCATAGTCGGTGCCGTCCAGGGCGATCTTGGCAAGCTTGTTCTTCGAGACCTTGTAGGTCGCGCCGGCTTCACGCATCTTGTTGCGCAGGACGGTCGACTGGGCGACGGTCATGCCGAGATTGCGGGTGACAACCACCACGCCGACCTCGTTGAAGGTTGCGTTCAGTTCGGCGACGGCTTCGGCCTTTTGAGCACGATCCATGCCATTCTCCTCATATGAGCCTCCCTTGCGGGAAACCCGGTTCACATCTGTCCGAGGGAGCATGATCGTCGCGGCCGGGAATGGACCCGGGCATGACCCGAACGCGCTGACACGGCAGCGGGATCGGTGAAAAATCTGTCCCCGTCTTGGCTGGAAATTAAGACCGGCAAATCCCGGTCACCAACTGTCTCGGACGGTTTCCTCCCGAAGGAGGAGGCGCGCACATAGCCGATTTCGCAGCCAAGTCAACGCCGCCTCAGAGCCGGCCCTTCACCGACAGCGTGAAGATCGGGCCGATCGTGGTGTTCTGGCTCTCGTTGAATGCCACCGGGCTGCGGTCGCGATAACCGGTATAGACGGTCCGGTCGAATTTGTGGCGCCCGCCGAGCACATTGCCTGCGGTCGCGCGGACCGTCAGCCCGAGCAGGTTCTTGTGCTCGAGATAGACGCTGGCGAACACCGGTCCTTCCCAACCGCGCCCGACCTCGGTGAGGAAATAGGTCTTGCTGACATGGTTGAGGCTGGCGGCGGCGCCCCAGGCGATCGGACTGTTCGGGATATCGTGGCGAAGCGCGACACTGCCGAAATAGTCGTTCTCGCCGCTGATCGGGCGGTTCACGCCGGTCAGCGGATCGCGGACGCTGGTCTTGATGACGGCGACACGGGCATCGAGCTTGGCGCCTTTCCAGCCGATCGGGTCGAACTGGATGGTGCTGGTCGATTCAATCCCGAAGCGGGTCGCGCGCGGCAGATTGCCGATCGCCTCGCCATTGGTGCCGACCGGGATGATGTCGACAATGTCGTCGATGCGATGGGCGTAGAGCTTGAGCCGGGTCTTGCCCCATGCACCGAGCGCGCGGCCGATTTCGCCCTCGATCTGCCAGCTTTGCGGCGGCACCAGATCGGGGTTGCCGGAATTGGTGCGCTCCTGCGTCAGATTGGGTTGGGCGAGGAAGTCGTAGAAGCTGATCTGCCCCACGCTGCGGCTGATCTTGAGGCTGGTGTCCCAGCCCGCCGCGGGGCGCCAGGCGAGCGAGGCGCTGCCCTTGGGGCGGAAGAAATTGCGCGCCGGCAGATTGCCGTCGATCCGCTCCAGCTTCGAGATCTCGGCGCCACCCGCCAATTGCAGATCGAGCGAAGAGGAGAGGGGACGGCTAAGGCTGGCGATCGCCTCGTAGCGATGCTCGACGACCGCGCCGCTGCCTTCGGGATAGGGCACTTCGGCAAAGGCGCCGGCGGGCGACAGCAGATAGAGCCGCCCGATCTGCGAGAGCCGGTTGACCGCCTGCTCGACCGAGACCTGCCAATTGTTCGATCCGCCCTTCCAGCCATATTCGCCGCGCAGCACCGTTTCGCCGATCCGCGCGTCGCGGAAGAACAGCGTTCCGTCATCGGCTGCGCCGCTGGCATAGGCGGTGCGCTGGGTGCTGTAGGTCGGCTCATGTTCGTAATGCCTGACGCCGATCAGCTTGAGCCGTCCTGGCCCCAGCGAGAACTCATAGTCGCCATTGAGGTCGAACATATAGCCTTGCTGCGTCTGGGTCGTCCCGCGGATGCGGTCGTCGCCGTTCGGGCGGGTGCGGTATTCCTTGTTCCCGAACGCATACCAATAGGGTCCATAGCGCACCGAGAGGTTGGCGACCGAATCGTCGGGCCCGTCGATCTTGAAGCGCGCGGTCAGCCACGGCTGGTCGAAATCCGAATAGAGGTTGAAGTCGCGACGCTCGATCAGCGCGCCCGCGGCATCGGTGATCGTCACATAGGGCCCGCCATGCGCGCCGCGATTGCCCTGGTTCTCGATCGAGAGGGTGTAGTCCACCGGCCCGGTCTTGCCGTTGTAGCTGATCGATCCGCGGAAGAGATTGGGGTGCGCATAGAGTGGGCGAAATTCGGGCCGCCATTCGAACTGGCCGCTCGACGCGCCGCCTTGCCGCAGCACGACGTTGGCGACTTGGCCCGAAAGCCCCGAAATCCCTACTTGCGCCGCATCGACCAGCTCGATCCGCTCGACCTGCGCCGCAGGGGTACGCTGCAGCCGTCCAGCGGCGCCGCCCGATTTGTCGGCGACGCGCTGGCCGTCGATCAGGATGTTCTCCGATGCCTGGCCCAGTCCGCGATCGCCACTGGCGGTGCGGATCGTGAAGCCGGGCAACTGGGTCAGCATGTCATAGCCGGTCTTGGGCGCGAAGCGGGCGAAGTCGGCGGGGACGAACACGCGCCGGGTGGCATCGGGCGTTGCTTCGGGTGGAGGAGGAGTTGTCGGCGCCTCCTGCGCGGCCAGCGGCGCCGCAACGCAAGCAAGCACACATCCCGCAACCACTACCCGCATGATCCCTCCCTGGCCGACTGTGTTAAGGTTTTATATCGGCAAGGCACTCGTGACGCGCGCGGTATGAACGTCAGATTAAGCGGCGGCGCTGAAAATACGCCGGCCGCAGATTGCATATACATGCGCTATACAGGCCCGTGAGCGCGCGGCGCCTCAGCCGGACAGGGTCGCCAGCAGCGCCCGCGCCTCGGCGGCTTCGGGCGATTCATAGGCACCATGGGCCACGGGGATCAGCATCCGCCGCGCCGCCTCGGTCGCGCCGCGCTTCGCCAAAGCTTCGCCCAGCAACAGGCGCGGGCCCGGTGCTGCCGGAACCGCGTCGGCTGCCTTCATCAGCCCCTCGATCGCGACATCGGGCGGCGTCTCGCCGGCATCGGCGAAGCTGCGATAATAGAGGATCAACGGCAGCGGGCTTTCGGGATTGTTGCGATTGGCGCGGGCGATCGTCGCGCGGGCGTTCTTGAGCCGCGCGGCGCGGTTCGATGCGACCAGCGCCAGCCCGACTTGCCCGGCGCCCTTCCACGCCAGCGCGTCGCCGCTCTTCGGATCGATCGCCAGCGCGCGGTCGGCCGCCGCCACGCATTCCAGAGCATGGCCGCTGCGGCATTCGGCCTCGGCGAGGAGGATCTGCGCGTCGCGATTGTTCTTGTAGCGCCGGGCATCGCCCCGTAGCCGCTCCAGCCAGTCATCGCGTTCGCGCAACGCGGCAATGCGCAGCGCCGCAAGGTCTGCCTTGCCGGCGGGCGGCACCGTTACCCGCGGGCCCAGTTCCAGTTGTCCTTTGACGAATGCCGCCTGGCCCTCGGTCAGCCGCCGCACGATCGGCGTCTCGGCCAGCGCCGCCGGGAAGGTGACCCTCACATAGGGCACCTTCCTGTTATCATAGGCCGCCAGTTCTTTCTGAAGCTGGCCGAGATCGCCGAACGCCTCCGCTGCTTCCGCCATCGGATAGCCCGACGCGATCTTGGCGAGATAGGCGCGCAATTGCTGGCGCCGGGTGTCGTTGAAGAACAGCATGTGGGTCAGCACCCAGGCATGATAGGGCGTCCAGCGCTCGCCGGCCTTCTTGTCGACGAGATAGGCGCCGGTCAGCACCTTGGGCGCGGGGTAGCTCAGGTGATTGTCGAGCACCCGCATATAGTCGCGCGGCGGGCGGCCGAACTCGATCTCGCCATCATCCTTCATCGCGACAGTGCCGAACAATTCACCGAAGCCATCGACATACCAGCGCGGATAGGCGTGGGGAAAATAGGTCAGCAGATAATGTTGGGCATACGCGGCGTAGATACGGTTCTCGGCGGGGATCGTCACCGAAAGCTCGTTGATCTTGATCGAAATGTCTCCGGGCCCGGTGAACTGGACCGCCTGCCCGGTATAGGGGATCGGATCGAAGGCGCCGACGCCCTGGCCCTGCGGCGCCATTCCCGGCGGGATCACCGGATCGGGCACGAGTTGCGTCGACCGCAGGAAGCCGTTGAGATCGCTGCCGCGCTGCAGTTCGATGTTCTGGTCGTAGCGCGAGCTCGCCAGCACCGCGCCGTCCTCGCGCGGATCGTAGTAGCGGGCGTTGCGGAATGCCTGCGCATAGGGCCCGGGTGACGAGCGGGTATTTTTGAGGCGCATCGCCGCGAACTCGACATCGTCGCCAACCAGCGTGACACGCAGCTTGATCGTGGCGTCGGCCTGTTCGGTGCGGTTGAGCAACGCCGAGAGCAGATAATGCAGCCGTTCGAGATTGCCCGCGATCCGTACCAGCTCGCTTTCCTTGCCGTCGCTCAGCACGACGACATGATCGGTCTCGGCCACGCGCCAGTTGCTCGGCGCCTCGCGGGTGCCGGTGACAGTGATGCTGTCATCGCGCGCGGGTGCCTGGGCGAGGGCGGGAAGGGGGGCGAGCGCAAGGCACGCGGGCACGATCGTCGCCAGAGTGCGCATATTTATCCCCTCCCTCTCTTTTGGTAGCGCTATCAGAACATCACTTCGCGGGAAGTGCAAGAGGGAGCGCAGCGGGCACTTTTCAATGGCGGTCCAGGCTACTTCTTCCCCTTTCGGTTTGCCGCTACGGCCTCCTGAAACAGCGCCTTCAGCGCGGCCTCGTCGATCGCCTCACCTTCACGGAAATCGATCGCGCGGCGGACATTGCCGCCGAGGCTCGCATTGAACAGGCCGTTGGGATCGGCCAGCGCCGCGCCCTTGGCGAAGGTCATCTTGACCACCGCCTTATAGGTTTCGCCGGTGAACAGCATGCCATCGGCATACCAGGTCGGCACGCCGCGCCATTTCCACTCCTCGGTCACGTCGGGGATCGCTTCATGGATCAGCGCGCGCAGCCGGGCGAGCGTCTCCCCGCGCCAGTCGCCGAGATCGGCGATGCGCTGATCGATCAGCTGCGACGGCGTCGAATCGCTCATGCCCTGGCCTTTTTGCGCGCATAGGGCAGCACGAACAGATAGAGGCCGCTGAACAGCAGCAGGAACAAGGGCAGCAACGGCGCATAGGTGATCCAGGCGGGCGGGGGCCCGACCATCGCCATCGCCACGAAATTGGCGATCACCGTCGCGGTGAAGATGATGCCGAGCCAGCGATGGCACTGTCGAACGATTCTGCTCATATCCCCTCCCGATCCGCCAGCGCGGCTTCGAGCTTGTCGAAATTCTGCGCCCAGCCGAATTTGGCGCCGCCCGACGCGCGCGGCTGATCGGGGCGGAAGCCGGCCTGTTCCATCCGCAACAATGTGCCGCGGGGCGTCGGGGTCAGCGTGAAGGTGACGATGCTGCGCAGGTCGAATTGCGGGTCCGGATTGGGATAATCCCAGCGATAGGCGAGTATGCGTTCGGATTCGACCTCCAGCACCTCGCAATCGAGCATCCCGCCCCATTCGCCGCTCAGGTTGAACTTGTGCCCGACTACCGCCGCGAAATCATTCTTCATCAGCCATTCGGCGATCAGATGCGGCTGGGTCAGCGCGCGCCACAGTTTCGCGGGCGGATGCGCGAACTCGCGCTCGACGATCACGGTCAGCGTTTCGGTCATTGGTCCATCCGGTTCAGCAGATCCTCGAGACCGTCGAACTTGCGATCCCAGAATTCGCTCATGTGGCTCGCCCAATCGGTGAGCGGGGCGAGCGCGCCTGGCAGGGCTCTGTAGTGCGTCTGACGCCCGGCGTGACGATCCTGAACCAGCCCCGCCAGCTTGAGCGCGCCGAGATGCTTGGAAACCGCTGGCTGCGACACTCCGGCCCGCGCGGTCAGCGCGCCGACGGTCTGCTCACCATGCATGCACAGCCCCTCGAAGATCGCGCGGCGCGTAGGGTCGGCAAGAGCCTTAAAGAGGAGGTCGGGCGACGTCATGCGCAATTCATAACCATAGAGTTATTAATTGATCAAGCGCCCAAAGCAAAAGGGCCGAAGCTTGCGCCCCGGCCCTTTCATCGGTTCGATTGGTGCGACGCTCAGGCGCCGGCAACCGTGGCCGTGTCGACCTTGACGCCCGGGCCCATCGACGAGCTCATCGCGACCTTGCGGACATATTTGCCCTTGGCGCCGGCGGGCTTCGCCTTGACCACAGCATCGACCAGCGCATCGAAATTCTCGCGCAGGTCGGCCGCCGAGAACGACGCCTTGCCGATGCCCGAGTGGATGATGCCGGCCTTTTCGACGCGGTATTCGATCTGGCCGCCCTTGGCAGCCTTGACCGCGCCGGCGACGTCCATGGTGACGGTGCCGAGCTTGGGGTTCGGCATCATGCCCTTCGGACCCAGGATCTTGCCGAGACGGCCGACCAGGCCCATCATGTCCGGGGTGGCGATGCAGCGATCGAAATCGATCTTGCCGCCCTGGATGGCTTCCATCAGGTCTTCGGCGCCGACGACATCGGCGCCAGCGGCGGTCGCCTCGTCAGCCTTGGCACCCTTGGCGAACACGCCGACGCGCACGGTCTTGCCGGTGCCCTTGGGCAGCGTGACGACACCGCGGACCATCTGGTCAGCGTGACGTGGATCGACGCCCAGGTTAAGCGCGACTTCTACGGTTTCGTCGAACTTCGAAGTGGCGTTCGCCTTCACGATCGCGATCGCTTCGTCCACGGCGTGGAGCTTGTTGGCATCGACCGACCAGGTCTTCTGCTTCTTGGTGAGCTTCGCCATGGTCTTAACCCTCCACCACGGTGAGGCCCATCGCGCGGGCGGAGCCTTCGATAATCTTGGTTGCGGCTTCGATGTCGTTAGCGTTGAGGTCCTTCATCTTGACCTGCGCGATCTCGGCCAGCTTCGAACGGGTGATCTTGCCCGCCGAGACCTTGCCCGGCTCCTTCGAGCCCGACTTGAGGTTCGCGGCCTTCTTGATGAGGAACGACGCTGGCGGCGTCTTGGTCTCGAACGAGAAGCTCTTGTCCGCATAGACGGTGATCACGGTCGGGATCGGAACGGTCTTTTCGAGATCCGCAGTCGCGGCGTTGAACGCCTTGCAGAACTCCATGATGTTCACGCCGCGCTGACCCAGTGCCGGGCCGATCGGGGGGGACGGGTTCGCGGTGCCGGCCGGCACCTGCAGCTTGATATAGCCGGTAATCTTTTTTGCCATGTCACTCTCTTTCTGCCGGCGCGCGGAGCATCGCCCCAAGCGCCGGGATCAAGTTTAGCGGTCCAGACGGATGCCTTTTTAGGGGCACCCTCCCGCAGGGTTTCCATCGCCATGCTTTGGAAGCGGCGGCCCCTAGCGCAAAGCAGGGCCAAACGCAAATGGCGAGCGCCGCTAGTCGCGCCATCCCCGCGCTTGCGCCGCGCGCTCGGCGGCGGGGTCTAGCGGATCTCCCGCCATCATGCCCTGCGCGGCGGCGAACAGGTCCGCATCCGCCGAGCCGGCCTGGCGATATTCGCCGGTTCCGCCGGGCGCGTGTGCGCTGGTCTGCCGGAGCGCCCAGCCTTGCTTCTCGCGGCAGGCTATGCCGCTCATTTCGGGGGCCTGGAAGAACCGGCAATAGCTGCCCTGGCGGTCGCGGAAACTGACGAGCATCCGCGTCGCGCCTTGTCCGCCGGCGAGCTGCGTGTCGAGCGAGCGGGCGAGCGGGGCCGACGCCATTTGCGGGCTTCCGCCGGTCGGCGCGGATTGCCGGAACAGGCCGATGGCCACAACCGCGACCAAGCACGCGGCAAGCGCTATCGCGGCGCGCCAGAAGCTGCCAGACCGCGCCCTGGGGCGCATCTCCACGACGTTCGAACCGAGCAACGCGGTTAGGCGATCGGGAAGTGGGGCCTCGGCGATCGGGGCGAAGCCGTCCCGTAGGCGCTCGCGGAGCGCGCGATGCGCCTCAACCGCAGCCGCCAACGCCGGCGCCTCGGCCATGCGCTTCTCGAACCGCCGGGCTGAGATCGCGTCCATCTCACCATCGGTATAGGCCATTGCGAGTTCGTCGTCGGTCATGCCGCTTCCCCCAGCCGGGCGGCCAGCGCCTGGCGTCCGCGTACCAGCCGCGAGGTGAGGGTGCCCATCGGTATCTCGAGGATCTCGGCGGCTTCCTTGTAGGCGAGCCCCTCGATCAGGACCAAGGCCACCGCCTCGCGCTGCTCGCCGGGAAGCTCGGCCATCGCCGCCTCGACTTCGCCGAATTCCACATGCGCCTCGATCGTGTCCGCGCCGCCATTGGCGACATGCGCACCGGCCTCTTCAGGCGCGAAGGTCTCCGCGGCCCGGGTCCGGGCTCGCGCCGTGTCTATCCAGGCATTGCGCATGATGCGGTACATCCAGCTATCCATCCTTGTTCCGGGCTGCCATTGCTGGCGCGCCTTCAGCGCCTTTTCGACCGTGACCTGGGCGAGATCGTCCGCATCGGCAGCGTGATGCGTCAGCGCCCGCGCGAAACGGCGCAAGCGGGGCAACACGGCCAGCAACTCGTCTTCGAAAGCACCCAAGCCAGAATTTCCTCTTGCCGGATGAAACGGATGTGGTTGGCCGTTTCATCCCTATGCTGCCATATTATTCTCCGATGCGAACCCTGGCTCTACTGTTTGCGCTCGCGCTGGCCGGCCTTGCCGCGCCCGCCCAGGCGCAATTGGTGCCCGGCGTGCCGGTGGGCGATGCGCTCCGGCCGGTGGCGCCGGTTCTCGATCGGGTCGCCGAGCTTCCGCGGCAGGCGGTCAGCCAGCTCGAAACGGCGCGTCTCGACCGGATCGCGAAGCTTGTGCGCGATCACCCGCAAGCGATCGGACTCGATCCCAACGGCTTTCCGGCGCGCGCGCACGAAGTAGTGGTCAGCGATCCGAGCGATGCGATGGTGAAGGCGGCGGCGGGCAGGGGCTTTCGGCTGATCGAGCGCGATACGGCGCTGGACGTAGGCTTCGCGCGCTTCGAGACGCCGCGGGGAATGCCGCTCAAGCGTGCGATCCGGGCGCTGCGCGAGATGGGCGCGCGCGAGGTGGATGCCGATCAGTTGCATTTTCAGAGCGGTGCGGCGGCAAGCACCGGAACGATTCATGCGCTGCCGTTCCAGCAGGGCGGCGGGCCTTTCATCGGAATGATCGATGGCGGAGTAGGCGGCGGGGGCATGATCCAGCGCGGCTTTGCCAGCGGCGGCGCGCGCGCCAGCGACCATGGCACGGCGATCGCCTCGCTGATCCTGGGGCGCGGTCCGGTGCGCGGAGCGGCGCCGGGCGCGAGGCTGATCGTGGCGGATGTCTATGGCAGTGACCCGGCAGGCGGCAGCGCGACAGCGATCGCCAAGGCGCTGGGCTGGCTGGTCGAGCAGGGCGCGCCGGTGGCGGCGATCAGTCTGGTCGGGCCGCAAAACGCCTTGCTTGCGCGCGTGATCGCCGCCGCGCAGGCGCGGGGCATGATCGTCGTGGCGGCGGTGGGCAATGACGGGCCCGCAGCACCCTATGCCTATCCCGCTTCCTATCCCGGCGTGATCGCGGTGACCGGGGTCGATGCGAGGAACCGCCTGCTCATCGAAGCGGGGCGCTCCACGCATCTCGATTACGCGGCGCCCGGCGCGGACATGCTCGCGATCAACGCCGCTGGGGCACCCGCGAGCGTGCGGGGCACGTCTTTCGCCGTGCCGCTGGTTGCCGCGCGGATCGCGCTCGCTTATCCGCGCCTCGCCCCCGCCGTCCGCCCCGCTGCGCTGCGAGTGGTGGACGGGCAGGCACAGCCGCTCGGCAAGCGCTATGGCCGTGGTGTCGTCTGCGGCACGTGCAGGACCCCGCCGCGCTGATTTTTTCCGGTGTTCGGGATTAAACCGCGCGCCGCACCCGTTCTCCCCATGCAAGCTTCACGGGAGAATGATCATGAACAGGTTTCTATTCAGTGCCGCCGCGGCCGCGTTGACGATTGCCGCGCCCGCATCCGCGCAGATCCTGGGCGGTGGCGGAGTCGGTGGGCTCGGCGGCGGCGGGCTGGGCGGTTCCGTCAGCGGCACGCTTGGCACCACGATCGAGCGCGGGCGCACCACGGTCGATAGCACGACACGCGTTCGCGGATCGGCGCGGGTCGATCGCGAGCTGCGTGATCGGCGGAGGACGCGTGGCGTCACCGGCATCGTCGCGGGCGACGCTGCGATCGAGAACACCACCCGTCTCGGCGAGCGCCGTATCTATACCAATCAGTCGGCATCGGCCTTCGATCGTCTTTCGCTCGAGCAGCGCATGCTGCGCACGCGTGGTGTTGCCGCGGCAACGCGTCGTGGATTGAAGCGCGTCTCGCCGACGGCATCGGGCGTGGAGGTGTTCGTGCCGCAGGTCGCGGTTGCCGGGCCGGCGCTGCCGCGCCCGCTGATCGACGCCTATCCGGTCTACAGCGACCGTTATTATTACGGACCGAACGCGGTATTCGTCGATTACGGCTATGTCGGCGCCTATATGGACCGTCAGTACCAGGATCTCGAAGCGAGCCTGCATGGCACCGGAGCCACGGTTTCGCGGCGCGGTGACGATCTCGTCGTCCTGTTGCCGGCCGATGTGACCTTCGCGTTCGACAAGTCCGATATCCAATCGCGCTTCTATGGAGTGCTCGCGGCATTCGCGCAGACGATGCGCAACTATCCGGGCACCGATGTGGAAGTCATCGGGCATACCGATTCGGTCGGCTCCGACGCCTATAATCTCAAGCTTTCCGAACGCCGCGGGCGCAGTGTCGCCGATTTCCTCGTCGCGCATCAGGCCGAGCCCGCGCGCCTCGTCGTGCAAGGGATGGGCGAGGCGTATCCCATCGCCTCCAACACCAGCGTCGAGGGACGGGCTGCGAACCGCAGAGTCGAGCTGGTCGTCCATCCGCGCGCGGGATGATCCGCCATCATCCTGGCAAAAGGGCCGGAGCTTTCGCTCCGGCCCTCGTGTTTTGCAGTCTCAAGCGCGCCTATTTCACCCGCTCGACATCCTCGAAGCCCAGTTCCAGCGGCGTCGCGCGGCCGAAGATCGAGATCGAGACCTTGACGCGGCTCTTGTCGAAATCGAGCTCCTCGACCACGCCCGAGAAGGTCGCGAAATTGCCGCTGGTGACCTTGACGGTGTCGCCAATGTCGTAGTCGACGCTGACGCGCGCCTTGGGGGCGGCAGCGGCCTCCTCCTTGGTGTTGAGGATGCGCGCGGCCTCGGCCTCGCTGATCGCCTGGGGCTTGCCCATGCTGCCGAGGAAGCCGGTCACCTTGGGCGTGTTCTTCACCAAGTGATAGACGTCGTCGTTCATGTCGAGCTTGGCCAGCACATAGCCGGGGAAGAATTTGCGCTCGGACTGGATCTTCTTGCCGCGGCGCACTTCGGTGACGGTCTCGGTCGGCACTTCCACCGATTCGACGAAACGGTCGAGCCCCATGCGGGTGGCGTCGGCCATGATCTGGTCGCGGACCTTGCCCTCGAAGCCCGAATAAGCGTGGATGATGTACCAGCGCGACATGTGAATTCCCTTGCGGCTTACTGGGCGAGGCTGAGCAGGAAGCGGACGATCACGTCGAAGATCGAATCGATCGCCATGAAGAATAGGCCGAGCAGGGTGGTCATGATGATCACCATCACGCCGGTCATGATCGTCTCGCGGCGGGTGGGCCACACGACCTTCTTGGTCTCGGTCTGGACCTGCTTGACGAATTCGATGGGACTGGTTCGCGCCACTGTTCGGTCTCACTTCACAAAATCGGGTCCGCCGCGAGGCATGGGTCCGCCGCCGCTTCCTCTCTGGAGGAACCGGCGCATACCCATCACGCTATCGGATTGGGGCGGATATCTAGCGATGCTTCGTCGACGGCGCAACCCGTGACTGGAAGCGAAGCGGGCAAATAAAAAGGCGCCCCGGCCGAAGCAGGGACGCCCAGTCATTGGCTAAACTTGCCGAACGCCGACTACGGGCTGTCGGGCTTGTCGTCGAAGATGTTGATCGCGCCGGTCACTTCGAGCACGGCGACAACGCCGAGGATACCGAGGACAATGAACAGCGGCGAGGCAACGATGTCGTTGCTCTTCTTCGCGGCCGTGGTGGCGCGAGCCTTGCTCAGGCTGAGCGACGAAGCCGCACCGGCCTGGGCCGCAGTGGCCGAGAAGACCAGCGCAGTCGCAGCGGCAGCCGCTGCAAATTTCTTGAACACGATAAACCTCCCTATCGATAAGTGGCGACCGACCGAAACCGGCTGCTCACAGCGAGTGTTAACAGGATTCGCCCGTTGGCTCAACCCGGTACGGAAATAAAGTTAAATCAAAGCTACGGCGGCAAAACCTCCGACAAGCAAAATAAGAAACGCCCATGCGAACAAGTTGAGGCGTTCCTCGATGAATTTCTGCACGGGCGCGCCGAAACGCTTCAGCAGCGCCGCAATGATGAAGAAGCGGGCGCCCCGCGTGATCGTCGCGAGAATCACGAACCAGGCGAACGGAAAATGCGACAGCCCGCTGGCGATGGTCACCAGCTTGAACGGGATCGGGGTGAGGCCCTTCACGAGGATCAGCGCGGTTCCATATTTATTATAGGCGGCGGTGAAGTCCGCGAACGCGTTATGGCGGAAGAATTCGAGGATCTGTTGCGCCACCTCGGTGAGAAAATAGCCGATCGCATAGCCGAACATGCCGCCGATCACCGACGCCGCGGTGCAGATCGCCGCGATCCGATATGCCTGATCGCGGCGCGCGAGGATCATCGGCACCATCATCACGTCGGGCGGGACGGGAAAGAAGCTGCTCTCCGCGAACGACACCGCCGCCAGCGCGCGATTGGCGTGGCGATGGTGCGCCATGCGCAACACCCAGTCATACATTGCGCGGAACATATGGCGGGGGTCCGTATCCTCGGGAGATGACAGGCCATCGTGTATGACATTCGAACCTCCTTCTGGGAAGAAGCGAAGACATCGCGGGCCGGTTGCTGAGCTCAAGGCTCGTCGGGGCACTGCCTTCTGTCCGCGCGGATGTCGAGCGCTGAAATGCTGAACAGGCAAAATTTCGTCACGTTCGGCGCCACGCTGCCTGTGCTACGGAATCGGGTTGCCCCGTCAGCGCGAACCCTTCGCGCGCGCCCTTCCGTCGAGGTGATTCCTGCGGAGGAACTCGCTGAGCAGATCGGCGACCGCCGCATTGTTCATATCTGCAAAGGGAATGTGCGTGTTTCCCCGGAGTCCTCGCTCCGGCAGGTGCAGGATCTCCGCCTTGCCGCCATGTGCGTTGACAATGTCCACCCATTGCCGCGCTAGCGCATAAGCGCTTTTCCAGAACGGCGATTGATCGATATTGTCGCCCCACACGAGCTGGATCGGAATTCGGGTCAACTTGCGGAATTCCTCTGCGGAGACATAGACGGGCCCGAATCTTCCAGGTGCGATCTGCGGCCCTTCGCCTTCGGGAAAGACGAAGCCAGGTGTTTCATACGCGACGATCGCAGCGACATTAGGACTGCGTAGCGCCGTCAGCATCGCGCGCAGGCCGCCCGCTGAATTGGTGACGAGCACCGCATTGCCGACCCGCTTTAGCGCCGCCGCGGCAGCCTCGGCTTCGAGCTGAGCATTGGCGACGGTGTCAAACTCGTCATAGCGGGCGCGGGCTGCCTGGTTCCATGCCTCGGCGTCCGTCGTGGGGAATTGCACACCTGGAAACCAGGTTTGGAAGCTTGGCCCCAGGCGCCAGCCGACAAAGCTCTGCGCATCGCGTCCGGGCAGCGGCGTATAGGTATAGCTTTCGCAGCCATAATTGGCGCGCCCGACTCGCGGGCCATCCCAGATATAGATTGGAAAGCCGCGGCGCAGGAATATGCTCTGAAAGCCCTCGCCGCCATCCCATCGCCGTTGCCACACCGCAGCCGTGGAACTGTGCCACAGGAAAAGCGCCGTGGCGCGCGGGCCCGCCGGAATCTGATATTCCACATGGCCGTGATCGCACGAGGTGGAATCTGGGCCTTTTCCGAGCATGTTGCCACCGGCCTCGAACGCACCCTGCCGAATGATCGACAGCGGAGGATCGGCCCGGCTCTCCTGCGCGTGGGCGCTCCCGGGCAGCGAAACCGAAGAAATCAGGGCCAGAAGCGCCATCAGCGAGACGCTGCCCAATCCAGGCCACACGCGTTTTAGGCTACCCATATGCCCTCTAGCTTTATCGAGTTTACATTCTATATCGAGGCTGCAGTCGTGATGTTTTACTTATCAAGTATCCATAATTATATTGTAATATTGATAATAAAATTGCCATAAAATATGGAAATATTTATTGAAAATAATGCGCATATTTAATTATAAGATATTGCGGCAATCTGGCAAAAATTAGTAGTATACGGTGCGCGAATTTTAGATTGCTGATACACGAATTGACAATTCTATTGCCGGATTCCTAATTGCTCTCGATCCGTGGAAACGGAACGACGAGAGGAGCCAGTGTGTCCCCTGCCGAGAAGCGCGACGTGATCGCCGACCTGCATCACAAGCTCGTGGCATATTGGCATGATGTCGATTTCAACTGGGGCCGCAACGCCGCGGAATATTACACCGAGGACGCGATCTTCGAGATCAGGAACGGCAGCAATCCCTACCACGGCCGGGCTGAAATCAGGGCGTTCTATACGTATCGTCATGACCGTGGCCCGCGTGTCGTGGTCCACGCGATCAGCAATTTCCTGTGCGACTTTGAAGACGATGCGCGCGTGCGATCGTCGTGGATCTGCATGATCTACGCCCATGACGGCGAACCGCCCCAGGTCAGCGCGCCACCGATCGCGATATCGCGGGTGGATGATATCCTGGTTCTTCAGGACGACGATTGGCTGATAGAGCGCCGCACGTGGAACCCGCTGTTCCGCGGGGGTGTGAAAAGCACGCACGCGTCCGCCGAGGACATCGCCAAGCGGCTCGGTACTGCCTGATGTCGCTTCAGCTTTCGAAGGCCGTCGCTAGCAAATTGTCCCCCGATTTCATCCGGCGCGCGGTTGAGGACTGCAACCTGAATGCGCTGCGGCTCGCGCTGTTTCAAGTGACGGATGATCCGACCTTCGCGGCGTTCGGAGTCGATCAGGCGCCGATGAACGGTGGCGCCTCTTTAGCGACAGTCGTTCGCGCGAGCGATCGCCAAACGCTCATCGATCTTGCCGTCGAGTATCTCGGCCAGCCACTCGTGACGCCGACGGCGCCCCGGCCCGAAGCGGTCAGGCCGCTCATCGAGCAGTTTGTCGGCAGACCGGTGAACGACGACGAGTTCGCGCTCAGTTCGGAGCAGCTCGCCTTCGGCAGCGCCATCGAAGATTTCGCGCGCCGCGCCCCAGCCGTCCGCGCGGCGATGCCCGACGACTTTCATGTCCTGGTCGTCGGCGCGGGCTTCGGAGGCATAGCGAGCGCGATCTATCTGAAGCAGCTCGGTATTCCGTTCACCATCGTCGATCGTCAGCAACGGATTGGGGGAACCTGGCAAGCCAATCAATATCCGGATGTCCGCGTGGATATCCCCAACCGCTTCTACCAATACACGTTCGAGCAGACCTATCCCTGGACTCACCGCTTCGCGCCGGGAGCGGAGGTGCGCGACTATATCGAGCACGTGGCGAGCAAGTTCGGCGTTGCCGATCGCCTGCGCACCGGCGTCGAGGTCCGTCGTGCCGCGTGGGATGAGATGGCCAACCGTTGGGACGTTGAATTCATCGAGAACGGCACGCCTCGCACGATGCGGGTGAATGCCATCATCAGTGCGGCGGGCCTGTTCAACAAGCCGCTGATCCCCGACATTCCGGGACGGGACGATTTCCGGGGCCCGGCATTCCACACGACCGCCTGGCCCGCCGATCTGGACGTGGCCGGCAAGCGCGTCGCCGTGATCGGCACGGGCTCTACCGGATGCCAGCTTGTACCCAGGATCGCCGAGACCGCCGGAAAGGTGGTGGTATTCCAGCGCTCCCCGAACTGGGTCCAGCCGGCGGTCGGATATCACGACCAGGTTCCGCAAGGCGAGCAATGGCTGCTCGAGACCGTCCCATATTACGCGAACTGGGTATGCTTCGGCTTCCATTGGCATTCGACTCAGGATCTGCCCGGCTTGCAGGAACTGGATCAGGAATGGGTCGCGCGGGGCGGCATCAATGAACGCAACGCGAAGCTGCGGGAATATCTGGTGGACACCATCCGGGAGCGGCTGGGCGGGGACGAGGCGTTGCTCGCCAAGTGCATCCCGGATCACGCACCCTGGACCCGCCGTATGGTCAAGGATAACGGCTGGTACGAAGCGTTGCTGCGACCCAATGTCGAGCTGGTGGCGTCTCGGGTGGCGCGGGTCGATCCAGACGCGGTCGTCGCGGACGACGGCACGCGACATCCGGCCGATATTCTGGTTCTGTCGACGGGCTTCGTTACCGAGGACTATCTCTGGCCGGTCGACTATGTCGGTCGCGGCGGGACCGCGATCTCCGCGGCGTGGGAGAAAGACGGCGCCCGGGCCTATCTGGGTCTCACCATGCCCGGTTTCCCCAATCTGTTCATGCTGTACGGGCCCAACAGCCAGCCCCGTTCGGGTTCGATGCCCAAATGGCTTGAAATCTGGGGCAGATACGCCGCGGATGGCATCGCAACGATGCTGGAGCGGGACGCCAGAAGCGTCGAGGTGCGGCGAGAGACGTTCGATGACTATAATCGGGATATCGACGCGGCGACCAAGACGTTGATCTGGACCAGCGCGGGCAAAAGTTCCTATTATGTGAACCGGTTCGGTCGGACGAGCGTCAATATGCCATGGCGCGCGGAGCGATATTATCGCCATGTCGGATCGTTCGCTCCCAACGACTATATTTTCGGCTGAAGCATGTCTGCATGCGCGCCTCCCCAACGATGGTCAGCCAGCTCGGGGGCCCCGCTGTGCGTGGCCGACATCCTGGGTTGTTGGAGGCTGGTCTGTGCGTTCGAGGATCGTGCGGGGGTGATACGGCCCAACCCGCTCTACGGCGAGAATCCGAACGGCTTTCTGCATTATCTGGCCGGTGGCCGCGTGGCGGTAACGATTCCGCTTGGTGAGCGGCGCCTCATGTCGAGTGGAGATCGCCGTAGCGCGACTTTGCACGAACTCGCCGAATCAGCGCGCACCTTCGATGCCTATGCCGGCCGGTTCACGCTTACTGGCCCGGATCGCATCGTCCATCACGTGGAGGTTTCGACCTATCAGAATCACGTCGGCACCGACCTGGTGCGCAACATAGAATGCCGGGGCGAAATGCTCAGGCTGAGGGTGCCGCCCGTCGATGAAGGCGGTGTCGCGATTGCGCGCTGGCTCGATTGGGAGCGCGTTTAGTCCAACAATCACATGGGATGAACATCATGAAGGGTGAAAAATTCGATCGCGGCTTGGCCTTGCGCAAGCAGGTTCTTGGAGCGGATTTCGTCGAAAGGTCCATGGCGGGCGCCGACGATTTCTCGATGCCGATGCAGGAGTTGTCGACCGAATATTGCTGGGGACATGTCTGGACGCGAGAGGGGCTCACCCTTCAACAACGCAGCCTGCTGAACCTCGGGATGATCAGCGCGCTGAACCGCCCGCACGAACTGAAGCTTCACGTCAAGGCGGCGCTCAACAACGGGCTGACGCGCGCCGAGATCCGTGAGGCATTGCTGCAGGTGGCGATCTATTGCGGCGTGCCGGCTGGAATCGATTCCACGCGCATCGCCCGGGAAGCCTTTGCCGAGCTGGATGCGGCCAAGGGGTAAGGTTCCGCCGCAGCGTTTGTACCCCGGCGGGGCCGCCGGGGTACAAACGCTGCCGTTGATGTGCGATGCTTCTGCGCAGCGATAATAACGATTTGGGTACGTAGCGTGGAACTCGTTCAACTCCGCATGGTCAAGCTCATTCTGGAGACCGGAAGCCTCTATCAGACCGCACTGCGTCTGAATTGTGCGCAGTCGGTCGTCAGCCGGCAACTCGCCTCGCTGGAATATGAATGCGGCGGACGGCTGTTCCATCGCAATGCGCGCGGGGTTCGGCTTACGGAGCTTGGCGAGCAACTGATGCCGCATGTCGAGACCATTATCGAGGCTGCGCAGGAGATGATCGGCAGCGGAAAGCGGCAGGTCATCGAGCCCGACGAGGAGGTCAAGATCGCGGTTGGGCCGCAGATTGCGAGCTATCTGTCGGGTCCGCTCGTGAGCGAGATGAAGCGGATCCACCCGAATATCCGCCTGACCATCGGGGATGCGGTCAGCGACAATATACGCACCGACCTAAAGGAAGGGCGGACGGACCTCGCCATCTTCATGCGCAGCGGCCGGGCGCTGGGCCATGACGACCGCGAGATCGGTTCGGGGGACACCTATCTGGTAGGCTTGCCGACCAGCGAGGCGACGGCGCGCGACACGATACCCTTTTCCAGCCTCGCCGGACTGCCGCTGCTCCTGCCGTCGCAACATACCGAATGGCGGCGCTCGCTCGACGCGACCGCGGCGCGCAAGCGCGTCAATCTAACTGTCGTGGCCGAGGCGAATACGCCGGGCAGCAGGGCGGCGATGGTGCAGGACGGTGTCGGCTATCTGATCCTTCCGATGCTGGCCGGAAATGCCGCCGCCCGGCTCGGCTGGATCGCGGGCGACGTGCATGCAGAGCGCTTGCGGGCCTCGAGGATCGTAGAACCGGCTATCCCGATCAAGCTGGTTGTGAGCATCGGCAGCAACCGCCGCCGCGCGGTGGATCTGGTCGCGGACGTGGTCGACCGGATGCTGCGGGAACTTATCAAGGATCCGGCGGTGGCCGATCAGGGGCAGTAAACCCCCGTCGAGATCGAGCGGGTCGCCGGAACGCGAATGTGAACGAAGGAGCGGGACTTGCAGAGACCGGTTGATCCGAACGACGAGGCGTTGCGCGCGGTAACGCCCGCTTTTTGCGACTATACCCAGCAATTGCTGTTCGAGGAGATTTGGGAACGGCCGGGGTTGTCGAAGCGCGATCGCAGCCTGATCACGATCGCCGCGCTCGTCGCCATGTACCGGCCGGACGAACTGGGCGCACAGCTTGAGCGGGGACTGGATAATGGTCTGCGCCGTGAGGAAATCGCGGAGGCGATGACGCACCTCGCCTTCTATGCAGCCTGGCCCTCCGCCAATTCAGCTGTCTCGAAGCTGATGGAGGTGCTCGATGCGCGTGACCGTGCGAGCAGAGAGGGCTGGCCGGCATGAAGCGTCCCTATGGGGGAAAGGGCGCGGAGCTCGCCAGGGTGGCGCCCGACTTCAACGCATATACCCAATCGATACTCTATGAAGATTTGTGGGAGCGTGGGGGGCTTTCCAGGCGCGACCGTTCGATGATCACGATCGCGGCGTTGATCGCCATGCACCGGCCTGATCAGATGATCGGACACATGCAGACCGGGCTGGAGAACGGCGTGACGCGGGAGGAGCTGGGCGAGATGATCGCGCATCTCGCTTTTTACACCTCATGGCCCAACGCCGGGGTCGCGGCGCGCAAGCTGCTCCGCCTCACGGAACAACTCGATGCCGGCGGCGGCGATTGAAGCATGCCGCCGCCGGTGTTCTGACGGTCAGGGCAAGGCGGGTCCATCGTTCAGCGCCGCCGGCGCATTGAGCTGCGAACCTCCCCGGAAGAGGTTCTCGACGTAGCGGCGCGCGCACAGCCAGCGGTCCTCGCCAGCGTCCCAGCGGTAATTCTCGGTCACCCGACTGATGCGCGTCGGAGGCTCGGAAGGGTGGGGGGGCGTGCCGTCGGCCGCGTACAGCAACATGTACCAGGTCGCGACGGCATGATGTTCGTCCTCGAAATCCGCGCGGAAGTTTAGCACGCCATGCACGGCGGTCCGATCCCCGCGGTCCTCGCGCCAACTGTAGAAGCGCTGAATCGCCTCGCGCCCCACCAGCTTCAGCGGCTCCGCCTCATAAACGGCATCCTCGGCATAGAATTGTGCCGCTTTCCGCCCCCAGTCCGTATCGACGTCGTGCCAGAAATCGGCGATTCCCCGCTCAAGCTCGGCGATCGCAAGCAGTTGCGCTACACGGTCCATGGTCCTGGATTCCCTGGTTCAAGTTTAGGATTTGAGACGATCCGTCCGCTCAGCGGAGCCCACCGAGATATGCGTTCCACAATGCGCCCGTGGCCCAGCCGCAATCGACCACGATGTCAGTCCCGGTGATCCCGGAAGCGCGAGACGAGGCCAGAAACTCGGTTGTCTCGGCGACCTCGCGCGGCTCGACGCAACGGCGTAGCGCCATCTGTTCGTCGAGGTTCGCGGGATAGCGATCGCCTTTGGCCTTCAATCCCCGTATCCGCGGGACCAGCACGATGCCCGGCGAGACGCTGTTGACCCGTACGCCACGGCCGCCCCACTCACCGGCAAAGCACTTTGTCATGTTGACGATCGCGGCCTTGCCGGGTCCGTAAATATTGTTGGGGGTCGAGGCATGGGCGGTAGCCGAGGCCATGTTGACGATCGCTCCGCGGCCGCGCGCGGCCATGCGCATCCCGAAGCTTCGGTTGGCGTGATAGGTGCCTCGCAGGTTCACCGCATGGATGGTGTCGAACAGCTCCGTCGGCGTCAGTTCGACTGGCACGTTGGGCTGGAAGATGCCGGACGATACGACCAGCGCCGCCGGCCCGCCGATGTCGCGATCGATTCTTTCCGCCAGCGCATCGATCGCGGCAATATCCGTCACGTCGAGAGCAAATGCCTGTCCATCCAGCCGTTCGGCGATTTCGTTGGCGGCGGCCTCGTCCTTGTCAGCGACGAGGATTGACCAGCCGTGCGCCTTCATCACTTCGCAACAGGCCGCACCGATCCCATTGGCGCCGCCGATCACCAGGACAGTATCGTTTTCGCGCATGCGCACTCCATGGGGCCGCCGGGACACAGCCGGTGGAGCCGGCCGGCGCAGACCATGAGGGGCCGCGTGGCAGCTTGATAGCACAAGGCGATCAGGGCGATGTTGCTAAATCACGAACAGGTGCTTGCGCAGGAAGCAATTTACACATCTGTACTTTACTGAAACGCGGTATCTTCGATACAATCCTGATATTTTAGAAATAAGTGCAAGACCGTTAATTATACTTTCGACGTTATTTTGGAATAACGTTTGGCGACGTTGGCTGCGGTTCGCCGAATATTGCTTGTATCGACCCAACTATATTTACGACCTGCGAATTCCAGATTACCGCCGAGCTCTGTATTCCGGGTTTTGTATTTTGAGTTGGATGATGCGTTCATGATCATTTTTCATCTGCCCGTGGTCCCCGGCGCATGGATGGGACGGCTGGTTCCCCGGCTCGCGGTGTCGCCCGGCCGCTGTCTGGGACAGGAAGCGGCGCGGCGGGCGGGTTCGGTCATTTCCGCCACTCTGCTTCCACGATTCGCGCGATGCTCGGGCGCGCTGCGTGCTGCCACGCGTCGATGCGGGCCGCACCCGGCGGTGCCGGGCTGGGTTTCATGAACCGCGCGGATATCCCCGGGGGCGGAGATTGAATTGCACAAGGGGCGTAACGACCGGGTGGCCCCGGGCCAATCATGACGGAGAGAAAAAGTGGCGGATTTCGAGGTCGATAGCGTGGGCGGGGAAGAGGCGGGCGACTATGATGTCGTGATCGTCGGTGCCGGCTTTGCTGGTGTCTACGCGCTGTACAGGCTGCGCGCGCTCGGCTTGCGGGTGCGCGTATTCGAGGCGGGAAGCGATGTCGGCGGGACCTGGTTCTGGAACCGCTATCCAGGGGCGCGCTGCGATGTCGACAGCGTCGAATACTCCTATTCCTTCTCGGAAGAGCTTCAGCAGGAATGGGACTGGCCGGAGCGCTACTCCGCGCAAGCCGACATTCTGCGCTACATTCAGCACGTCGCCGATCGTTTCGACCTGCGGCGTGACATCCAGACGAACACGCGGGTGCTGTCGGCGATTCTCGACGAGGAAGCGGGGCTCTGGGCAGTCGGGACGAGCGACGGCAATTGGTGCACCGCCCGCTTCTGCATCATGGCGACCGGCAATCTGTCGCTGCCGCGCCTGCCGGAATTCGCGGGGCTGCAGGACTTTGAAGGGCGATGGTACCATACCGGGCTGTGGCCGGAAGAAGCGGTCGACTTCACGGGCTTGCGCGTCGGCGTGATCGGCACGGGATCTTCGGGTATCCAGATCATTCCGCTGATCGCGCGACAGGCGCGCGAGCTTTTCGTGTTCCAGCGAACGGCGAACTTCTCCGTCCCCGCGCGGAACCGGCCGCTGGCTTCCGAGGAACTCGAGACGCACAAGGGCCGCTATGGCTATTGGCGTGCGCAGGCACAGGACACGCCGTTCGGTATCGCGGGACATGCGGCGCCGACGAAGAACGCGCTCGACGATACCGAGGAGGCGCGCAACGCGCTCTATGAGGCGAAGTGGAACAGGGGCGGGAGCGTCAGCTTCCTCTACTCGTACAAGGATTTGCTGACCGACAAGGCCGCGAACGACACGGCCGCCGATTTTGTCCGCAGGAAGATTCGCGAGACTGTCCAGGATCCCGCGACCGCCGAATTGCTGACTCCACGTGATTATCCGATCGGCGCGCGCCGCCTGTGTCTCGATACCGGGTATTACGAAACCTATAACCGGGCGAATGTGAAGCTCGTGGACGTGAAGTCGGACCCCATCGAGACGCTGACGCCGAATGGTTTACGTACCAGGGACGCGGAATACCCGCTCGACGCGATCGTCTTCGCCACTGGCTTCGACGCGATCACCGGCGCGCTTATGGACATCGACATTCGGGGACGCGAGGCGCTTCCCCTCAAGGAGAAATGGGCCAACGGACCTCGTACCTATCTAGGCCTCATGACGTCCGGTTTTCCGAATTTCTTCATCGTGACCGGGCCCGGAAGCCCTTCGGTCAAGGCGAACATGGTCTGTGCGATCGAGCAGCATGTGAACTGGATCGTAGACTGTATCGAGATGCTGGACGGCGAGCGGCTTGGGTTGATCGAACCTGAGCTCGGCGCGGAGGACGATTGGGTGGAGCATGTCAACGAAACCGCGGACGCCACGCTCTATCCGCTGGCGGAGTCCTGGTACACGGGCTCGAACGTGCCCGGGAAGGCGCGGGTCTTCATGCCTTATGTCGGCGGCTTCAGCCAGTACAAGGCGATCTGCGACGATGTCACGCGCGATGGTTATCGAGGCTTTGTGGTGTGTGGTGCCGAGCCTGTTGTCCCGGCCCAGGCGCTGACCCGGTGATCCCGATGCAGGCCAACGCCGCCGGGGAGGCCATGTCGGTCGCGGACGAGCAGCTTTTCGACGCACATGCGCATGTCTATACGGACGATACGGCGCGATATCCGATCAACACGCGCAATTCCTTTCATTCGGAGGAAGAGCTGCAGCGGCGCCTGTCCCGCAACCCGATCACACCCGAGCGCCTGCTCGCGGCATGGGACGAACAAGGTATCACTGCCGGAGCGGGGGTTCAGTATAGCAGCATCTACAAGACCGATAACAGCTTCCTGCTCGATTCCTCCGATCGCTTTCCGGACAGGTTGTCGGCGGTCGTGATCCTCGACGCGACGGATCCGGCAACCCCGGAAGCGCTCAAACGCTGCATTCTGGAGCGCAACATCGTCGGGCTGCGTCTGACGGGCGGGGCAGGGCCGGGGGGCGATTATCCCTGGCTCTGTTCCGAAGCCGCGCTCGACACCTGGCAGGTGGCGGCGGAGCATCGGCTTCCCGTCGCGTTGATGTACACGCCGCAGGGTCCGGCACCTGCGGCGATCGAGCGCATCGCCGCGCTCGCCCGGCGTTTTCCGGATGTGATCCTCGCGCTCGACCATTTGGGCTGGCCTGGCCGCGATCAGCGGGGCGAAGGGCCATCGGAGGCGTTGCTCCCCGTTTTCGGCGCACCCAATATCTTCTTCAAGGCAACGTCGATCAACTACCGCCTCTTTGAAGCGCAAGGGGTGGATTCGGCGCGGTTCATCCGGCGGTTCGTCGATCTGGTGGGCGCGGATCGGATGATGTGGGGCTCGGATTTCGGCAATACATTGCAGCCCTATTCCGAGATGACGCAAGCGGCGCGAGCATCTGCCGCGTTGCTGTCTCCTTCCGAGCGGCGGCAGTTTCTACACGACACCGCATCTCGTCTCTACGCGCGCACCGGTCGCTAGGCGAAGGCCGGCACGAAACACAAAAGGCCGAAAGGCCGGGAGGACAGGATGAGCGAAGGTTCGAAGAGTGAGTGGCAGAGCCTGCCCGAAGCCGTCACGGAGCGGCTCGACTCCACTACGAGCTGGAAGGTGCGCTACTGGATTCCCATCGCGCTTGGCCTGATGATGATGGGCGATAGCTGGGATCTGACGGTCGCGGGTTTCGTCATGCCCTCCTTGCGGGCGGAATGGGGCATGTCCGCGGGACAGGTGGGAATGATCTTCTCGGCTGGTTTCGCAGGCCAGATGATCGGCGCGATTCTGTTCGGGCCGCTGGCGGAGCGCTTCGGCCGGATGCCGGTATTCAATATCGCGATCGTCGTGATGAGCTTGCTGTCGATCGCGTGCGGGCTGGTACATGATCCGTTGTTGTTCGCCACCCTGCGCTTCTTGCAGGGGGTGGGCTTCGGCGGCGCGGCGCCTGTTATTGCTTCCTACATCAACGAAATGGCGCCAACCGCCTCACGCGGGCGCTATTTCTCGACGTTTCAGTTTCTGATGATCTCGGGATTCTCGCTCTGCGCGATCGCCAGCGCGCTTGTCATCCCGACATTGGGCTGGCGCATGATGTTCTTCATCGGGGCGTTCCCAGTGTTGCTGACGCCGTTCGTCCTCTGGACATTGCCCGAATCGCCGCGTTGGCTCGCCAGGATGGGCCGGCTGGAGGAAACCAACCGGGCGCTCGTCAAGCTGGGCGCGCCGCCGATCGAGGCGGGCACGGTCGATCTGCGTCCCACCGCGCAGCCCCCTCGGGCGCCGCTGCGGGCGCTGTTCGCCCCCGGCATCCGCATGCTCACCTTGTGCACCTGCGTGTTGTGGTTCTGCACCGCGCTGGTGTCGAAGTCGTTCGCGACCTGGACGCCGACGCTTTACGTTGACGTATTCGGCCTCACCGTGCCGCAATCGCTCAACATCGCGGCATGGATAGGAGTGGTCTACGGGTGCACACCGATCGTGTTCGCTTTCATCCTGGATCGGGTCGGACGGCGGCCGACGGGGATCGCTATCGCATCGGCCACATTGATCACCACGCTCTTGCTGAGCTTCCTGGGCAACAATGGCGCGATGCTCTCGATCTTCCTGATCGGGATGTGCTGGGTGACGTCGGGATCGAGTTTCACCCTGCTGTGGCCGTACACCGCCGAGGTGTTCCCGACGCATGTTCGTTCCACGGCGCTTGGCATGGCGAGCGCGGTCGCTCGGGCGGCGTCGTCGCTCACCCCGCTGGCGGTGGCGGGGATGCTGTCGTTCACCGGATCCGTGAGCGGCGTGTTCCTCGCGCTGGCGCTTTCGACGCTCGTCGTCCTGCTTCTGTGGCTCTTCACTACGAAGGAAATGGCCCGGCGCAGCCTGGACCAGCTCGATACGGCCACGGCTTGATCTTCTCCAGGCAAGCCCGCCGGTGGGCAGCACGGGTCGGGTGCGCGATGGCTCGGCCGACCCGATCCGAAATTGCTAAATTGCAAAACATAGAATTTGCCCGGCGCATGAAACTCTGGCGGAGTGCGCTTGCAATTTGGCAGGTATGTAAGTCAAAATTCTTGAAACTATGTGATATAAATTAAAAATGCATAGTTATTTCCGAAAATCGTACTACTTTTCTAGTAAACAATATTAATTACTCAAAAATTATTTTTTCTATCGAGCAAATTTAAATTAATATTGTTCATATAGTTTTAGTAACTGTATTACGAAATTTATGAATGTTCTTTGAGTGAATCCGAGTTGGTTTATCGCTCGCGCCGCAATACTCCAGCCGGTCACGATTGCCCGATCGCGCATGTGCCGCCACGCACTGGTACCGGTGCTTCGCCCGCGTTTTCATTTGCCGCGTCCGCATGATTAGACCCGCGCGAAAGACAAGCGGGAGAGAGAGCATGAGTTCGAAAGGCGGCGCGGGCCCACATCATGGCGCTCCGCTGGAAACACCCAGCAACGACTCCGCGAACGAAGCGGCAATCACCCGGACCTTCGACGATCTTCGGACATTCCGCCATAACTGGTGGGCGCCGATTCTGCTCGGCGTCATCACGCTGTTCAATTCATGGGACAGCATCGCGATGGCCTATGTGATGCCGACGCTCTCCATCGAATGGAAGCTGAATCCCTTTGTGATGGGGGTGCTGATCTCGGCCTGCTACGCGGGCCAGTTCCTTGGCGCCGTCACGCTGGGCAGTATCGCCGAGAGGGTCGGCCGGCTGCCGGTTTTCATATGCGCCGCAGTATCGATGACCGTCCTTGCGCTCGCCTGTTCCCAGGCGCAGGACTATATGACGCTGCTCACATTGCGGTTGATTCAGGGGATCATGATCGGCGGCGCGCTGCCGGTCGCGGTGAGCTATATCAACGAGATCGCCCCGACCAAGACGCGGGGCAGGTATTTCGGGCTTTTCCAGACGCTCGCGCTCTCGGGATATGGCGTGGCGTCCATCTCCAGCCCATTCGTCATCGGTCATCTCGGATGGCGCTGGATGCTCGGCCTCGGTGCGTTGCCCCTGGTCTTGGTCCCGCTGGTCTGGCTGACCTTGCCGGAATCGCCGCGCTGGCTGGTCCGGCGGGGAAAGATGGACGCGGCCAACAAGGCGCTCCGCAAGCTCGGTGCGGAGCCGGTCGACTTTGTCGAGGAGGCGCCCGGCAGCGGCGCGCAAAAGCGCCGCGCCGCGAACCTGTTCACCTTGTTCTCGGGGCAATACCGCACCAAGACCGTCACGATCACCCTGTTGTGGTTCCTGACGATGGCGACAAGCTTCGGAATGACGACCTGGGTGCCTTCCATTTACGTCAAGGTCTTCCACATCCCGGTCAAACAGGCGCTGACCTTCACGGCGATCACAAGCGTATTCCACTGGATCGCACTGGTCCTAGCCGGTGTTCTGATCGACCGGTTCGGCCGCCGGCCGATGGCAATGGGCGGGCTGTTGTTGGCCGCAACGCCATTGCTGATCATGGCCGTCTTCAACCCGTCACAGCCCTTCCACGTGTTCCCGTTGTTCTTCATCGCGCAGGTGTCGATGTTTTACGGCACGTTCGCATTATGGCCTTACACGGCGGAGAGTTACCCAACCAATGTCCGCGCGCTTGCGCTCGGCTATGGCAGCTCGATCGGGCGCTCGGCATCCATGCTGATGCCGCTCTTCGTAGGGTTCATTCTGAATGAGGGCGCGCCCATCGGCATCGTGCTCACCGCGTTCGGATTCAGCGCGCTGGGATCGCTGCTGGTTTGGAGAACCCGCACACAGGAAACCGCGGGCAAGCCCTTGCAACTGACCTGAGCAGCAGCCGGGCGTGGGGAACCATGCCCGGCGGATCGCGCCACCCGGCGAAGGCTGCGCGAGGCAACCTTCGCGTAACAGCAACAACGAATTCGCAAAATCCCGGCTACGGGAGCGAACCCCGGGCTGTTACCAAATAGGAGCAAATGAGGACCGGTCCAAAAGATTGGAGGGTCGCACCCTAACTGGGAGGAGGGGATCAATGAACAAGTTCAACCTGTATCTGGCACGGGGCGGCTCGACGATCGCATTCGCCCTGGCCGCGCTCGCCAGTCCGGCCGCGGCACAGACCGCCCCCACGTCGCCGGCCGCCGAAGCGCAGGATGCGGAACCGGATACCGCCGGCACCGGTCAAGGTGAGATCATCGTGACTGGATCGCGTCTTGGACGCAACAGCTTCAATTCGCCGACCCCGGTGAACCAGATCACCAGTGAACGCATGGAGAATCTTGCGCTGCCGTCCGTTTCGGAGGCGCTCAACCAGATTCCGTCGTTCCGGGCGTCGACAACGCCGACCTCAAACCTGTTTCGTGTCAGCGGCGCGATCGGCGCGAACTCGGTTGATCTTCGCGGTCTGGGCGGCACGCGCACCCTGACGCTGCTCGATGGCCGCCGTTTCGTGCCGAGCACCGATAACGGCGCGGTGGATCTCAACGGCATTCCGTCGGCGCTGGTCCAGCGCAGCGAGGTGGTCACGGGCGGCGCCTCGGCGGCCTATGGCGCGGACGCCGTTGCCGGCGTCGTCAACCTGATCCTCGACGTCAAGATGACCGGGGTCAAAATGAACTTCAGCGCCGGCATCAGCGAGCATGGCGACAACAAGAATTTTTCCGCGTCGGTGGCTGTCGGCAGGCCGTTTGCTGACGGTCGCGGGCACTTCATCATCGGTGCGGAATACCAGCGGAACTACGGTATCGGCGGGTGCCAAGAGCGCGCTTTCTGCCAGCGCGCGGTCAACTACATTCCCAATCCCGGCTATATTGGCGGTGTCAGCACCAACGGCCTACCTGCAACGCTCGTCCTCCCGGACATTTATTTCGTGATGAACCAGAGCGGCGTTCTGGCCAGTGTGGTGCAGACCGTGGGCGGTGTCAGGACGACGCTCGGCCAGCAGGTCAACAACACCGGGGCCACCGCGCTTCCGACGGCGCTTCGCAATCTCCAGTTCAATACGGACGGCACGGCGCTCGTTCCGTTTCAGTTCGGAAATCTGCTCAGCGGCACTTTCATGCAGGGCGGCGATCCGAGTGTGCGCCCCAATTACGGTTTCAACGGCGCCCCTCTGGTCGCTCCGACGTGGCATGCCTCGGGGCTGGCGCATGTCGATTACGAGCTGACCGATGACCTGACGGTATCGGGCGAACTCCTGTTCAGCAGGGTCCATGGCGGCCCCGTTCAGGCCTCCGGCCTGGTCCAGACCCCGGTGGGCGGCTCGGCTGGCATCTCCATCAACAATCCGTTCATCACCCCCGCGGTTCGCGCCCAGATTCTCGCGGTCAACCCGAATATCACCGCGATCAACGTGTTCGCCGTTAAGGAAGAAGCGGGCAAGCAGCTGACTGCGGTGAGCCGCAACGACGTTTTCCGTGCGGTGATGGCAGTGAAGGGCAGCTTGGCCGCCGACTGGAACTGGGACGCCTCCTATATCCACGGCGAAACCCATAGCCGCGTCGATGTGCGTAATGTGCGTCTCAAGGCTGTCGACGGGCAGGCGGCTGCCGCCATCACGCCACCTGCCGGGTACACCGGAACGATCTACCGGACTCCGGCGGGCGCGCCCGTCATTTGCTCCTCATCGGTCGCAAACCCGAGTGATGGCTGCATTCCGATCAACTTCCTCGGCATGAACAGCTTCACTTCCGATGTGTTGTCGAAATACTTCCTCACCGAATTCCAGACGCGGACGATCAAGCAGGACGCCATCGCGGTCAACGTTCGCGGTTCGCTGTTCGACCTTGGCGCGGGCCCGGCGCAGGTCGCCGTGGGTGCCGAGTGGCGGCGCGATACCGCTATCGGCACCACCGACGCGCTGACCGCGGCGAATGCGTTCGTCACGCCGCAGGTCAACGCGCTTCCGCTGGTCGATCGCAAGGTCGTCGAGGGGTATGTCGAGATGAGCTTGCCGCTTCTTGCCGACAAGCCGCTGGCCAAATCGCTTACCATCGACGGGGCGGCGCGTCTCACCCATTACAACACAGCCGGCAATGCGACGACGTGGAAGCTGGGCGGCGTATATGAACCCAGCGACGCGATCATGTTTCGCGTAACGCGGTCGCACGATATTCGCGCACCAACGGCCGCGGAATCCAATCCGAACACAGTGACGTTGCTGTCGCCTCTCGCCGATCCGTTCGGCGGCGGTTCGCATCCGGTCAACATCGTATCGGGCGGCAATCCCAACCTAGCGCTCGAGACGGCCGATACGATGACCGCGGGTGTCGTGCTGCGCCCCGGTTTCATACCGCGGCTCCGCATCTCGGCGGATTATTACAGGATCGACGTGGACGGGGCGATCGATGCGCTGACGGCTCCAAACATTCTCACGGCCTGTTTCGCCCAGAACCTGGCGTGCAACCTGATCCAGTTCAGCGGCGCGGCGAAGGCGAGTCCGGTGACGACGGTGTTCACCAATTTCCAGAACCTGAACCGGCTTGAGGCGCGGGGGCTTGAGATCGTCAGCGACTATCGCGTGCCGGACGTGTTCGGCGGCAATCTCGATTTCCAGTTCAACGCCAATTACGTCTTCCGCCTGGTTTCGATCAGCGCGACCGGCGTGGAGACCAAGTTCGATGGCGTGACCGGCAACGCCGGTGCGCTTGGCAACGTGCTGGGCGTGCCGAGGTACAAGCTGGACGGCGTGATCACCTATTCCAGACCGAGTTGGTCGCTCACCGCCAATGCGCGCTTTATCCCGGAGGCGATCCTCGATCCGACCAAGGTCGGGCCGGAACAGGCCGGGTACAATGTCAACGCGGCGAATAGCGTTAATGTCAACACGGTGGATTCACGCTTCTATCTGAACCTCTCGGCGACGGTTCGGCCAGGCATCGAAGGCGTCGAGTTCTACGGCAGCGTCAGCAACGTGTTCGACAAGTATCCGCCGGGGCAGCTTCGGCTGTTCGGAAACCCGCTTCACTATGATGTGGTGGGACGCGCTTACCGCCTGGGCGTTCGCGCGAAGTTCTAAGGCCGTCTCGATGGTCGCTGCCTGTGCAATCCCGGAATGCGGAAGCGTTTCGGGTTTGCACGGCTCCCGGAGCGCATGGGGTGCTCCCGCGAGATCGCCGAAAGGAAACAAGAGGTGAAGCGTTGCGAGGATCGCCCCCTATGACGCGGCCCGCGTGCCCGAATCTGTCTCGGGGGTATTGAGAGTGCGGCCCGCTGTACCACTCGATCCTGTTCTGAAGGCGCTGCTCTCGGCGGCGGCCAGGGCCGGGCTCCCGGCCATCGCCGATTGCACGCCCGCCATGCTCCGCGAGCAGGCGGCAGCCCGCCGCGCCACAAGCGCACCCACGCCCGGGCCGGAAATAGAATCGGTTGAAGACCTTTCTATCCAGGGACCGCGAGGCGCGATCGGGGCACGGTTATATACGCCGCGAGACCGGCCGGCCGGCATCATCGTGTATCTCCACGGCGGCGGTTGGGTGATCGGCGATCTCAATAGCGCCGATGCGGTGGCGCGGGTGCTGGCGGACGCATCGGGCTGGGCGGTTCTGAACGTCGATTACCGGCTGGCGCCGGAGCATTCCTTTCCCGCGCCGCTCGACGATGCCTGGGCGGCGCTGGGCTGGGCGGCGGAGCGTTTCGCGTTGCCCGTGATGGTTGCCGGCGACAGCGCCGGGGCCAATCTCGCCACCGCATGTGCGTTGCGCGCGTGCGAGGCGGGAGCACCTGAGCTTTGCGGCCAGATTCTCTTCTATCCCGTGACCGATCACGATTTCGACACCGCCTCTTATCGGCGAAGCGAGACGGAGGGCTATTCGCTGACCAGGCGCGACATGCGCTGGTTCTGGGACCATTACGCTACACCGGAGCAGCGCCTGCATCCGCAGGCATCGCCGCTGCGCGCGCGCGATCTGGCGGGCATGCCCCCGACCTTTCTCGTCATTGCGGGATATGACCCGCTGCATGATGAGGGCCTTGCCTATGCCGAGCGGCTGCGGGGCGCCGGTGTGCCGGTTGAACTGCGCCGGTACGAATCGATGAGCCACGGTTTCGCTTCGATGATCGGTGTGATCCCGCAGGCGGAGCAGGTCCTGCGCGAGGCCGGTGCCTGGACCGCGGCTTCGTCCGGCGCCAGCGACGCGATCCATCGGCCGGCATTGTCGCCGGCGGGTGCAACAGGTGAGGAATGCCATGTACGATCCGAGTGATCCCCGCTCAGCGCTGATGTCGGCATCCAAGCGCACGGCACCGCCCGCGCTTCCCGCCGCAGCTGCGGAATATGGCCTCTTCTACAGCGTCCCCCCGACCGAGGAGGATGCGAACGGGAAGACCTGGTTCGCACGCGGGCAGAACTTCATCGTCGCCTATAGCGAGCTCGAACCGGGAGCCATGTTCGACCGCGCGGATCAGATCGACGAGTTCATGCTGCTGTTGCCCTATCCTGAAACGCCGGTCATCGCGACGGCCGGTGTTCAGGAAGAACGCAGCGACGGCTATGCGCTGTTCATCATGCCGCCCGGGACCAGCCGGCTGGTCTTTCCCCTAGGCGGCCGGATCGTCCGCCTTTTCTCGGCGCGCTCCGACGACCTCGCGGCGAAGTGCGCCAATGCGGCATCCTATGCCGAGCCTCATCCGAACATCCCGCCGTTCTCGCCTTGGCCCGATCCGGTCGGCGGGTTCAGAATTCGTAGCTATTCGCTCGATGTGCCGAAGCAGGAAGGGCGTGCCGGTAAGATCTGGCGCTGTACGACGATGATGGTCAACATGCCCGGCATGCGTTTCGGCGCGCGCGATCTCACGCGGCTTTCGCCGCATTCGCATGACGATTTCGAGCAGGGCTCGCTGGCGCTGTCGGGGACGTGGACCCATCACATGCGCTGGCCCTGGACCATCGATTATCACGACTGGCGAGAGGACGAGCATGCCGTGGTCGGATCCCCGTCGCTCACGGTGATCCCCCCGCCGGTGCTTCACACATCGGCATATGGCGAAGGCGAGAGCCAGCTCGTCGATATCTTCTCCCCACCGCGCCTCGATTTCTCGGGCAAGCCCGGCTGGGTGCTCAATGCCGACGAATATCCGATGCCGCCCTCCCAGGATTGAGCGGGCGAGCGAACTATCGACGAGCGGTGCGCTCGTGACCAGGAAAGTGAATGTAAATGTCGCGACGGGAGACGATCGGCTTCATCGGGCTTGGCAGCATGGGAAGCGCCATGGCTCCCCGGCTGTCCGCGGCCGGGCATCGCGTGCTCGGCTTCGATCGCGCGGACGGCGCGGGAGCTTCCCTGATCGAGGCCGGTGGCCGCATGGCGGGATCGGTCGAGGAGATCGGCCGGGAGTGCGGAATCGTCTTTCTGAGCCTCCCCACGCCGCAGATCATGCGCGAGGTGGTGCTGGGAGCGGCAGGTCTCGTCCACGGCGGCCCCCGGATGATCGTCGATCTATCGACATCGGGACCTCGCGCGTCCGCCGAAGTGGCCGAACAGCTGGAACGAGCGGGCATCGCGTTCGTCGATGCGCCGGTCAGCGGCGGGCGGGCAGGGGCGCTTGCCGGCCGCCTGTCGCTGATGGCGGCCTGCAAAGAGATTGATTGGCGCGAGGTGGAGCCCCTTCTGCTGACGTTCGGAAGGGTATTCCATGTCGGCGAGGCGGCGGGGCAGGGGCAGATGATGAAGCTCGTCAACAACATGCTGTCCGCCGCCGCGCTCGTCGTGACGTCGGAAGGCGTCGCGCTTGGCGTCAAGGCCGGGCTCGACCCGAAGGCGATGATCGAGGTGCTCAACGCATCGAGCGGTGCGAACAGCGCCACCGCGGACAAGTTTCCTCGCGCCGTGCTGCCGCGCACGTTCGATTTCGGCTTCGCGACCGGCTTGGCGCTCAAGGATGTGCGCATGTGCCTGGAAGAGGCGCAGGCAAACGACGTGCCGATGCTGGTGGGCGGGGTGGTGCGCGACATGCTGACGATCACCCAATCGCGGCACGGACCGCAATCGGATTTCACCCGGCTGGCCCAGATCGTCGAGCAATGGGCGGGGACCGAGATCGCGTAGAGTCTGGCCGTTGGGAGCGTGCGCATGAGCGACGAGTATGAGATCCACGCGGTCCGCTACGGTCATTTCGACCGCAATGCCGCGGCCAACTTCATCGGCGGCGACGAGCATGACGGGCCTATGCCGCTCGACTATTTCGTCTGGGCGATCGTCGGATCGGAGCGGACTTATCTGCTCGATACCGGCTTCGATGCGGCGACGGGGCGCAAGCGCAACCGCGCGCTGTTGCGTCCGGTGGACCAGGGGCTGCGCGCGATCGGCATCGATCCGCAGTCTGTCACAGACGTGATCATCTCGCACATGCATTTCGATCATGCCGGCAATTCGGACATGTTCCGCCACGCCAGATATCACGTGCAGGACAGTGAAATGGCCTTCTGCACCGGCCGGTGCATGTGCCACCCCTTCCTGCGGCATGCCTTCGATGTGGACGACGTGACGGCCATGGTTCGGCGCGTGTTCGAGGGGCGCGTGGCTTTCCACGACGGCGACAGCGAGATCGCGCCCGGCCTGTCGGTACACCGGGTGGGTGGGCACACCGGAGGGCTGCAGGTGACGCGCGTGAAAACCCGGCGGGGCTGGGTGGTGCTTGGATCGGACGCAGCGCATTTCTACGCCAATTTCGAGCAGTCGCGGCCGTTTCCCATCGTCCAGAACGTTGTCGAGATGCTCGAGGGATATGACCGGATGCGCGCGCTCGCGAGCTCGGCGGCACATATCATCCCGGGTCATGATCCGCTGGTGCTTCGCTGCTACCCGGCGTCGCGGCCGGGCCTGGACGGCATCGTCCGGCTGGACGCCGATCCGCTCACCGAAGAGGCAACGATATGAAACTGTTGGAAGGCCGGGTGGCGCTGATCACCGGCGCAGCGCGCGGTATCGGCCGGGCGATCGCGCAGGACCTGGCCGATGCCGGCGCCGTCTCGATTCTCACCGATATCCAGGCGCAGGAATGCGCCGATGCCGCCGCCGCGATCATGCGCACGGGCGCGCGGGCGCATGCGTTTGGCCTCGATGTTTCCGATCACGACGCCTGCCATGCGTTGGCGGAAAGGGTGCGGACGGAGGTGGGCGCGGTTTCGATCCTCGTCAACAGCGCGGGCATCCTGCTGCAGGGCAGGATCGACGCCGAAGGTGCGCTTGCCACGTGGCGCCGCACGCTCGCGATCAATATCGACGGACCCTTCAACCTTTGCCACGCCTTCCATGCCCAGCTCAAGGAGACGCGCGGCACGGTGATAAACCTCGCATCCATCCGGTCCTTCGTCGCCCCCGCTAACGCCGCCGCCTATGCCACGTCGAAGGGGGCGGTGATGCAATTGACCAAGGCGCTGGCGGTGGAGTGGGCGGAGGAGGGTATCCGTGTGAACGCGATCGCTCCGGGCTTTGTCGAGACGACCCTGCTGGCGGCGGGCGAGAAGACGCCGGAGCGGGAGGCCGCCATCCTGGCGCGCACGCCGATGAAAAGGCAGGGACGGCCCGAGGACATCGGCGGGCTGACGGTCTATCTCGCTTCCGATTCCGCCCGCTTCGTCACCGGTGCCGTCATTCCCGTGGACGGCGGCTATCTCGCAGGCTGATCGCCGCGCCGGTCATACCGACAGGCAGACATATTTCAGCTCCTGATAATCTTCGAGCCCGTACCGCGATCCCTCGCGTCCGAGGCCTGAAGACTTCACGCCGCCGAACGGGGCAACTTCAGTCGAGATGACGCCGGTATTGACGCCGATGATGCCCGCCTCGATCGCCTCGGCGGTGCGCCACACCCGGCTCAGATCGCGCGCGTAGAAATAGGCGGCTAGGCCGAACTCGCTGGCATTGGCGAGTTCGATCGCTTCCGCGTCGCGCTCGAAGCGCATGATGGGCGCGAGTGGGCCAAAGGTCTCTTCGCGTTGGACCAGCATCTCGGCGGTAACGTCGCGCAGCACGGTCGGCGCGAAGAAGCGCGGCCCCCTGGCGTGGCGGCCGCCGCCGGTGACGATGCGCGCGCCGCGCGCCACCGCATCGGCGACATGGCGCTCGACCTTCTCGACCGCGCCGGTGTTGATCAGCGGTCCGATCGATACGCCCTCCTCGTTGCCGGCGCCGACCGTCAGCCGCGAAACCTCCGCCGCCAGCTGATCGACGAAGCGATCATAAACCGCCGACTGGACGTAGATGCGGTTTGCGCACACGCAGGTCTGGCCCGCATTGCGGAACTTGGACTGGATCGCGCCTGCCACCGCGGCGTCCACATCGGCGTCGTCGAACACGATGAACGGGGCATTCCCGCCCAGTTCGAGGCTCATTTTCTTCACCGTGGGCGCCGCGCCTTCCATCAGGCGGATGCCCACCGCGGTCGATCCGGTGAAGCTGATTTTGCGCACGACCGGGCTGGCGAGCAGCGCCGCGCCGATTTCCTGAGCGTCGCCGGTAACGATGTTGAGCACGCCCGCCGGCAAGCCCGCCATCTCGGCCAGTGCGCCGATCGCAAGCGCGCTGAACGGCGTGAGTTCGGAAGGTTTGACGACGACGCAGCAGCCTGCGGCGAGGGCGGGCGCCACCTTGCGCGCGATCATGGCGCTGGGAAAATTCCACGGCGTGATCGCCGCGACGACGCCCACCGGCTGCTTGAGGACGAGCAGGCGCTTGTCCGCCATGTGGCCGGGGATGACGTCGCCATAAGCGCGTTTGGCCTCCTCACCGAACCATTCGAAAAAGGATGCGGCGTAGGCGATTTCCCCCCGTGCTTCGGCGAGCGGCTTGCCTTGCTCCTCGGTCAGCAGGCGAGCGAGCGGTTCGGAATGCCGCGCCATGAGATCGGCGATACGCCGCAGGATTCCGGCGCGCTCGCGCGCGGGACGTGCCGTCCATGCCGGCATCGCCTGGGCAGCCGCGGTGATGGCGCGTTCGGTTTCGGCCGCGCCTAGCGACGGCACACGGCCGATCATCTTGCAGGTGGCTGGATTGTCGACCTCGATCCAGCGGTCGCCGACATGCCAGGTGCCATCGATAAAGCATGCTTCGCGCTGCAGGTCCGCACTCATTCGCTGGGCTTCATCAGTGTGTTGAACGCGTGCAGCGCGTTGCGGGCAGCCTGGCGGAGCAGGCCGATATCCGATGCCACCATCATGGCGGTTATCCCCAGCCCCCGAAGCCACCGCGCCTCGTCGCTCTGCATCGACTGCACGACCGCGGAAACCGGCTTGCCGGCCCGGTTGGCTGCCGCGACGATCCGCTCGACCGCGTCCTCGATGCTTGGCACCGGCCCCACGGTGTTCCGTAGGGACAGGGCCAGATCCGCCCGGCCCAGGAAGATCGCGTCCAGCCCGTCGACGGCCGCGATCTCGTCGATTTCATCCAGTGCGCGCCGGTCCTCGATCATGCAGATGACGGTCGCGGCCGCATCGGAGAGGCGGTAATTGTCAGCTCCGCGGGTGCCATATTCGCCGCCACGGCTTGCGCCGGAGCCGCGCGTGCCGCCCAGGTAGCGAGCCCAGGAAACCACTTCCCGCGCCTTTTGGGCGGTATCTACGTGCGGCACCATGATCCCCGCCGCGCCATCGTCGAGTACGGAAAGGATGCTGTTCGCATCGGGCCGGGCGATGCGAACGATGCCGGCGGTGCCATAGGCCCGCGCCGCCAGCAGCGCGGAGTCCAGCGTGCCGCGCGTCCAGGGAGCGTGTTCCTCGTCCAGAACGACGAAATCGAACCCTTCAAGCCCCAGTATCTCGGTATTCTGCGTTGCCGGCACCTTCATGAAGGTGCCGATCATCGGCTCGCGCGCCAACAGGCGCTCTCGAAAGGCGCGGCTGCCCGGTCCGGTGCTGCTCATGGTGGTTTCCTTGTCTGGACACGTCACGGCCTCAGCCCCAGCAGCCGCGCGGGATTCTTGCGGAACATCAGGTCGAGATCACCCTCGCCGAATCCGGCTTCGCGAAGGACCCGAACCGAAAGCGCCAGTGCATCGGGGTGACTCGGCAGGCCGACGAGCCCGCTGTCGGATGCGACAAAGCAATGTGCCGGGCCAATCGTCCGGATCGTCGCGATGAACTCATCCTTTCGCTTGCCGAGCAACTGGCTGGCGACGAACTCGACATAACCGCCGAGCGCCACGGCCTCCTGCAGTTCGCCGAGCGTCGGGTCGGTGAATTTCGGGCCCATGTTCGGATGGGTGATGATGATCGGGCCCAGGCCGCGCTTCCTCGCCTCCGTCATGATCGCGAGCATTTCGAAAGGCGTGACGTGCCCGGTGGCGAGCGTCAGACCCTTTTCCTTGATGACGTCCAGCACTTGGAAGACTTCGGGCAGCAGCTTGCCGTCCTTGGAGACGGCGACCGACGGATAGCTGGCCTTTTCATAGCCGACCTCATGCTCGGACTCGTGCGTCGGCAACCACACGATCTTGGCGTGGCTTCCCGCCACCGCGGCGAAATAGCGCACCGCCTCTGGATTAATTCCGCCGACCTCGGAATTGAGCGCCAGCCCGCCGAACACCTCCAGATCGGGTACGCCCGCATATTTGCGCACCAGAGCGGCCGTGCTGGCGGATTCGGTGAAATGATTCTTGAGCACCATGCCGCGCATTCCGCGCGCCGCCATCATCCGCGCGATCTCGAAAGCATCCCATTGGCGCGGATAGGCGTCGGGGCCGAAATGCGCATGAAGATCGATGGCGCCCCGCAGGATCGGATCGTCGATTTGCCTGTCCTGCGATGGAGCCAGTGCGGGATATCGCGAATTGAAGAGGTCCCATGGCGTGACAGGCACAGTTTGCGCGATGGCGACGCCTGTGGCTGAAGCGATGACGATCGCAGCAATGCGTATTGCCCAAGTCATTCTCTATCCCCTCGCGAATGCTGGTTCGGGGATGCATTGATGTCGCGGGGCTTACAATGAGCCGATTGGCAACCTTAACTTGCTGCAATGAGCAGCATGGTGCGTCGATTTCGTATCGGGGACGGCTGCATCAGCCGCGATCTGCGAAAATACGCATCGCGGCGAAAGATGGCAGGCCATCGTGGATGAAATTCGAACTTCCTTACGGGAAGAAGCGGATGACATCGCCGAACGGTTGCTCGGCTTGAGGCTGGTAGGAGCGCTGGCTCCTCGCAGTCAAAATGAATGAGCGATGCCCGCCCCTCGACGCGGTATTGCACGGGCTCTGGAGCGAGAAACGGTCGTCAACGCACTATCGCTCGATCTGGTGATCGTGTGGCAACGTCGTGCCTGTCCGCGATCACATTGCCGGCATCTCCGGGCAGCCGGAGGATCCATGCCAGCGACAGGAGCGAGGTGATCGCGAGCAAAACGAAGGCCGGGCGGATGGCATCGGCGCCCAACACGGTGCCGCCGTGCCACCATAAAAGCGCCTGCACCGCCGCCGCCGACAGGGCGATGCCGCAAGCGAGCGCGAGCTGCTGGACAAGGCTGGACAAGGTGCTGGCGGCGCCGATGTCGCGTTCGGCAAGATCGGCATAGACCAAGGTCGATATCGCCGTGATCTGCAGGGATCGCAGCAGGCCCTGCACGAACAACAGGGCGAACAGCAACGCATAGGGCGTGGCGGGGGTAAACAGTGCCGAGGCCGAGAGTGTCGCGGCGATGGCCAGCGCGTTAGCGGTCAGCATCCGGCGAAATCCCCAGCGGCGCAGCATCCAGCCCAGCGGCCAGCGTGCGCAGACCGATCCCAGCGCCGATCCGAAGATCAGGCTTCCCGCCGCAAGCGGCGAAAGGCCCAAGCCGAGCTGGAACAGCAATGCGAGCAGAAACGGCGCGGCACTCGTCAGCATCCGCTGAAAGATGCCGCCGATCGTGGCGATCGCCACGGTCGGGATGCGCAGCACTGCCGGATCGAGGATGGGTCGCGGATGGCGGCTGGCGTGGCGAAGATAGAAAAGGCCGCTCGCCAGCCCGATCAATGGGATCGCGACGATCGCGACCGGCGATGCCCCCCGCATCGGCAAAGTGAGCCCATAGCTGATCGCCACCAACGCCGTAGACAATAGCGCGAGGCCCAGCCAGTCGAGCGGCTTCTTGCGGTCTGCGGGCATGGCGGGGAGGAAGCGGATCACCAGCACGAGCCCGATCAGCGCGATGGGCAGGTTGACAAGGAACAGCCATCGCCACGAAACCAGAGTCACGATCGCGCCGCCCAAGGGCGGGCCCACTAGCGGCCCGACCATTACCGGCGTGGTCAGCACCGCCATGGCGCGGACGAAATCCTGCCTGGGGGTGGCGCTGAGCACGATGATCCGGCCCACCGGCAACAGCAGCGCGCCGGCGCCGCCTTGGACGACGCGAGCGAGGATCAGGCCGGGGAGATCGGCCGCCAGCCCGCACATCAGCGAACTCGCCCCGAACATGGCGATGGCGAGCAGGAACATCACCCGCGCCCCGAAGCGCTCCGCCGCCCAGTTGCAAAGGGGCAGAAAACCCGCCGCCCCGATCAGATAGGCGCTGATCACCATGTCGAGCGCCAGCGGCTGTACCCGGAATGCCCGGGCCATAGCGGGCAAAGCCACCGTCACCGCATTGGTATCGAACGCCTGCATGAAGCCCGCGCCGCCGACGATCAACGGCTGGACCAGCGCGATCCCCCGGCGGTTCGTGGCGGCGACCGCCGGATTGGGTGCCGCGCTAATCGAGCGCGTCCGCGATCTCGCCGAGGCTGTGGAAGGCCGCGCCGGGCTGCGCCGCCAGCCAGGCCAGCAGGGCTTCGAGCGCGCCGATCCGATAGGGCAGGCCCATCACATAGGGCGTGAGGTTGAGCGGCAGCATCCGGCCGCCGAACCGATCCGCTTCGCCGGCGAGCAGGCGATAGGCATCCTGCATCTGCTCGACATAGCTCTCGGCCGATTGCTGCTGGACGGTGATGATCTGGCGGTCGGAGAGTTCGTGGTTGACGGGCACGTTGACGATCGGCCCCGCTGTGGTGTCGAAGCGATAGGGCAGTTCGTCGTTCACCCAGTCCGCCATATAGGCCAGCCCGGCCTCGGCCAGCAGCCGGGGCGTGTTGAACGATTGCGACCGCGCGATCGACATCCAGCCGCGCGGACGTGCGCCCGAAACCTTTTCCAGCGCGTCGAGCGAGGCGGCGATCAACGCGCGCTCCTCGTCCTCGGGCAGGCCCGAGGCGATGGTGCCATTCATGTCGGTCGAATGTGCGACGATCTCGTGCCCGCCGGAAAGGATATCGGCGATCACCTGCGGATAGCGTTCGCCAATCGCGCCATTGGTCGCGACCGACAATCGCGCCCCCACCTTCGCGAAGGCATCGAGCATCCGGTAGAGTCCCACCCGCGTGCCATATTCGCGCGAGGTGTAATGCCGGTAGTCGGGATAGGGCGTGACCATGTGCCCCGGCGCGCGGAACGGCTTGTCTTCGGGCAGGATCGGAAACCATTCGAGGTTCACGACTACCACCACCGCGACAGCCTTTCCCGAGGGCCAGGCGATCGGCGGGCGTTCGAACAGGTTCGAATAGGGGTAGGACTCATGGTCCATACCCCGCTTGCGCAGGGGATATTGCAGATAGCCCGGATCGAGGGTCATGCCGCCACCTGTGCGCGATAATGATCGGCGATATCGCCGCTGCGGGTGATCCAGGCGCGGCCATCGGCGGCAATGTGCTTCAGCACTTCCTCGAATGGGCCGATGCGGTGCTGCTGCCCGATCAGATAGGCGTGTAGCGGGATACACATCACCGTGCCGCCCTCATCCGCCAGCCGCTGGTACTGGCGGATCAGCGTGTCGGCGTATTCGCGTGGACTCATGTTGTAGACGAAGAAGCCGTAATGGTCGTTGACCTCGAGGCTGTAGGGCATCGAGATCAGCCGCCCGGACTTCACATGCACTTCGCCCGGCTGGTCGTCATGATAGAGATCACAGGTGTAGCTAAGGCCATATTCGGCGATCAGATCGAACGTACGCGACGTGTGGGTGAGGGCGGGGGCCAGCCAGCCCTTGATCTTCTGGCCCGTCGCCTCGCGCACCGTGCGGATCGAATCCTCGATCAGCGCGCGTTCCTGCGCCTCGTCCATACCATAGCTGTAGCGGGTGTTGTAGATGCCGTGGCTGAAAAACTCCCAGCCGCGCTGGCTGGCGTCCTCCACAACTTCGGGCAGATGCTGGCACATCGCCACCGACAGGCTGACCGACCCCGGAAAGCCGTGGCGGCTCATCGCCTCCGCCAGCCGCCAATGGCCGACGCGATTGCCATAATCGCGATGGCCATAGCCGACCACATCCGGATGCGGCCTGGGCCAGCTCTTGCGGTGCGGATTGGCGGGCGGATCGAGCTCGTAGAATTCGATATTGGGTGAGACCCAGACCGCGACCTGCTTGCCGTCGGGCCATGCGAGCTTCGGACGGCCACGATACGGGCGGAAATCGTAGAGACCGGGATCTTTCTCGCCCTCACGCATCGGCCTGTGCCTCCAGCCAGTCGATCACGGTCTGCACCGGCTCGACATCGGCATATTTGAGCTGAAGATCGGTCAGATTGGCGAAATGATAGCTTTCGTGCTTGTCCGCGCAGGTCTCGATCGGGACGATCGTGCGGTAGCCGCGGCTGAGGCTGTCGACCGCAGCGGCGCGGACGCAGCCCGAAGTCGATCCGCCGGTGATCACCACAGTATCGACCTTGTGCCACACCAGCAGGCTTTGCAAAGGCGTCTCGAAAAAGGGCGACGGCATCCGCTTGGTGTAGGTCGCGTCGCCCGGAGCGATGTCGCAGCGTTCGTCGAAAGCGTGGCGGTCGCTGTCATATTTGATGTTCTGAAGGCTGTCGGGCGTGTTCGTGCGCGTGCCCCAAACCCCGGCGTCGCTGGCATCCCCGGCATAGGCGACATGGGTCCAGATGACCGGCATGCCCTTGGCGCGGGCCAAAGCGGAGATCGTGTTCACAAGCTCGATCTGGCGCGGATCGGTTTCGTACGCAGTCTTGTACCGGTCGATCCGCGTATAGGCGTTCTGGAAATCGACATTGACGATTGCCAGCTTGCTGCCGAAGCCGAATTTGGCGCGGGCCGGATTGGCCATCACTTCCTCGAAGATCTGGCGCGCGGTCTTGCCGTCGGATACCATCCGCGTTCCGATAATCTCGGCCATCACACATACTCCAGATTCTTGGCGTGAACGAAGCCGAGTGGAAGCTTCGCATCCGGCAGGAAGCCGTACAGTTCCTCACCGGGCAGGGCCGCGGCCACGATCTTGCGGACCGACAGCAGGCGCTCGATATCGATGCCGGTGCGCAGGCCCATCGCCTCGAGCATGAACACCAGATCCTCGGTGACGATATTGCCGCTGGCGCCCGGCGCGAACGGACAGCCGCCGAGCCCGCCCAGCGAGGCGTCGAGCGTGGTCAGTCCGCATTCGAGCGCGGCGAGCGCGTTCGCTAGGCCCAGACCACGCGTATTGTGAAGATGGATTCCGGTCAGCGCCTCGTCGCCCACGACGTCGCGGACCAGCGCGATGATCCGCCGCACCGTCGCCGGATTGGCATAGCCCGTGGTGTCCGAAAGCCCGACCTCGTCGCACCCGGCGTCCATCAGCAACGCCGCCAGCCGCGCGATCTGGGCATCTGGGATCGTGCCCTCCAGGGTGCAGCCGAATACGGTTGACAGGCTTCCCTCGAAATGCGGGCGCTCGGCCGGGGGCAGCGCCTGGATCAGCCTGGCGATCGTCACCGCCTCATCGATAACTTGGTCGTGGGTGCGGCGCAGATTGGCGAGGCTATGCGTTTCGGAAACCGAAAGCGGCAGGGTCAGCTTGTGGGCACCGGCGCGGATCGCGGCTTCAGCGCCCTTAGCGTTGGGTACCAGCACCGCGACGGTGAGGCCCGGGATGGTGCGGGCATGAGCAACCAGTTCGGTGGTGTCGGCAAGCTGCGGCAGGAGCTTTGCGGGAACAAAGCTGCCGACCTCGATCTCGCGAACGCCCGCCGCCGCCTCGGCATCGATCCAGGCTTTTTTGGCTTCGAGCGGCATGACGGTGCCGATGCTCTGTAAGCCATCGCGCGGGCCTACCTCGCTCACCAATATATCGACATCGCCCATCTTCGGCGCCCTATATTTGTCCTACGTCTATAACAAATACTCAAAGCCGGAGGAATGGCAAGCGTTGGGGTCGAATTTGTGTGAGAGATCTTTCAAATCTCGGCGTGGAGCGTGCTCGACTGGAGGTCGAATCGCATCTGGTAGCGGTCGGCGCGATAATAGGCCTGGGTCAGCAGCATCGGCTCGCCATCCTTGTCGCGAAAGGCGCGGGTGATGCGCAGCAGCGGCGCCATCGCGTCGATCTTGAGCGCCGCGGCCATCGCCGGATCGGCTGAAACCGCGGCGATGGTTTGCGCCGCGCCACCGAACTCGCGACCGGTTTGTTGGACGAGGTTCAGGATCGGCGTCGCCTTCAGGCTCTTTTCGGTGATCATGAAGCCAAGCGGCTCGGGAACATGAGCGATGGTGAAGCCCAAAGGCTCGCCGTCGAGCCAGCGCAGGCGGACCGCGCGAACCACGCGCGTGCCGGGCGCGACACCCAACTGCGACGCGATCGGATCATGCACTTCCTCACGCGTCACCTCGAGCACGGTGACCTTGGTCTTGCGGCCGAAGGTCACCAGCGAATCGACCGCCTTGCCGATATCAGCCTCGATCGGGCGCACGGGCAGATTGTAGATGACGCGCGTGCCCACGCGGCGCTTGCGCTCGACGAAATGCTGCAACGCCAGCTCGTCCAGCGCGCGGCGCGCCGTGATGCGGGAAACCCCGAAACTGTCCGATAAATCCTGTTCGGTAGGGACGAGCGAGCCATGCGGGCGCGTGCCCGAAACTATTTCGTCGCGCAGCTGCACGAAAATCTGGTGATAGAGCGGGACGGCTGTCTTTCGATCGACGCTGGATACATCCCTGTTGCCGCCGATCATTCAATTTCCTTCCGCCCGAAACCGTTGGGTCGCGATACATGCTTGGCCGGGCAATGTCCGATCCCGCGGCCGTCCTTATAATTTGACAATGGCTCCTGTGGGAAGCCGCCAACTAGGCAAGACAGAAATTTGCTATAAAGATATAACTCTATAACAAATTGCTTGCCGCCCTTTCATCCCCGCGTAATATCCATACGTGGCAGCAAGGGAAGCGAAGATGGCGGCGGGCGGCACGACAGGCGAATTTCACGCGGCGGCCTCATCCGGCATGGCCGGCTGGACCCGGCTCCAGATCATGGTGGTTGCGCTCTGTACCTTGATCAACATGCTTGATGGCATGGATGTGCTGATCATCTCCTATGTGGCGCCGGCGATGGCGAAGGATTGGGGCGTCAGCTTCGAGATGCTGGGCGTAGTGTTCAGTGCCGGCCTGGTCGGCATGATGTTGGGTTCGATCGTGCTAGCGCCGCTGGCGGACGGAACCGGCCGGCGGCCGGTCGTGCTTGGCGCGCTGGTGGTGATCACGATCGGTGCGTTCGGTACCGGGCTCGTCCGCGAGCTCCCAGCCTTGGTGGTCTTCCGCCTGCTGACCGGGCTCGGTATCGGAACCTTGCTGGCTAGCGTCGCCGCGCTCGCGAGCGAATATGCGCCGCCGGGAAAGCGCAGCATCGCGATCGGCTGGTTCCAGGCGGGCTATCCGATCGGCGCGGTACTCACCGGCTTCGCCTCGATCTGGGCGATTCCTCAGTTCGGGTGGCAATCGACTTTGCTGGGCACCGCAGTGGTGAGCGCCGCGGTGCTGCCCTTCGCCTTCTTCCTGCTGCCGGAATCGCAGGACTTCCTCCAGAATCGCCAGCCCGCCGGTGCGCTGGCGAAGATCAACGCGTTGCGCGTCCAGCTGAATATGCCGCAACTCGATAGCTTGCCGCCGCCGCGCAGCCGCGGGGCGCTGCCGAAGCTTGGCCATCTGTTTTCCGGAGGACTTTGGAAATCGACGCTGACGCTCTGGCTCTCGATCTTCCTCGGCTATCTGGTGCTGTATTTCGTAACCAGCTGGATCCCGCGCCTCGCGACCGAGGCGGGGCTGAGCGCCGCCAATTCGCTGTGGGCGGGGTCGGTCTTCAATCTCGGTGGCATTGTCGGCACCACCAGCATCGGCTGGCTGGCGACGCGGCGCGACATCGGCTGGCTGATCCGCTGCTACATGCTGGTTGGCGCAGTGCTGCTGGTGGTGTTCAGCCAGTCCATGCCGCTCGCACTGGTGCTTGCGGTCGCGGTCGGCATGGGACTGGCGGTGCAGGGCGGCTTCAGCGGCTTCTATTCGCTGGCGGCGCAGATCTATCTGACCGAAGTGCGCAGTTCGGGTATCGGCTGGGCGATCGGTATCGGCCGGGGCGGATCGGTGATCGGGCCGCTGCTTGGCGGTTTCCTGCTCGGCCAGCAATTGCCGCTTTGGATCGTTTTCCTGTGCTTTGCGATCCCGCTCGCTTTGTCGGGCACGCTCGCCGCGCTGATCCGGGGGCGGTCGGACCTCGCCTGATGCGCCAGGACAGCGCGAAGATTGCGGCCGGCGTTGCGCAAAAGACACTTTCAGCCACTAATTCATCATAAATCTATAACAATTCGCTTGCCGACCCGCGCAACTCGTGATTTGATATGAATGCATAACAAATGAGGCCAGGTTCGCTCCCCGCGAGTCGATGTTTGGATCTCTAGGTGAAAGTCGCAGAGGCACAAACGAACCGGCCGATCGTGCCGCACAAAAACAGGGGGTTGATCATGACGCAACTGACCAAGCCAACGTCACGCGCGCTGCTTATCGCGGCGCTTCTGGGATCCGCCGCGCTGGCCGAGCCCGCCTGGTCTCAGGAGGCGTCGGATAACCAGGCGGCGAAAACGGCCACGGCCGAGGAATCGCAGGACGACGCTTCCGAAGGCGAGATCGTCGTCACTGCCGAGCGTTATGGTGGCACGGTTCGCACCACCCCGATTTCGGTGACCGCACTGAGCGAGGGGATGCTGGAGGAACGCCAAGTCCGCGACGTTCGCGATATCGCCAACCAGGTTCCAGGTATCACGCTGGCGCAGGCGACGGCTGGTTCGTCCCAGATGAAGATCGTGGTTCGCGGTGCGGGCACCGAGACCGGTGGCATTCGCGCGAACGGCACCGTCGGCGTCTATATCGACAATGTCATCCAGCCCCGGCCCAACGGTGCGTTCTTCGATTTCTTCGATATCGACCGCGTCGAGTTCCTGCGCGGACCGCAGGGTACGCTCTACGGCCGCAACACATCGGGTGGCGCGATCAAGCTGGTGACCAAGCGGCCCTCTTATGAATGGACCGGCGCGGCGCAGGTCGCGGTCGGCAATTATGAGGCGGTCGAGGGTAAGGGCTATGTCAGCGGGCCGATCATCGATGGCGTGCTCGCCTTTTCGGCCAGCGGCATCTACCGCAAGCGCGATGGCTTTGTGTATGGCATCCAGCATGGCGAGCGGATCGGCGATCTCGATCGGTCGGCGCAGCGCATCAAGTTCCTGCTCGAACCAGCGGCGGGGCTGACCTTCGAGCTTTCGGGTTATGCGATGCAGGACCGTTCGGACACCACCGTGCCCATCCCGCTAATCGCGCCGCTGGGAGTCACCGATCCCTATGCGGTTCCGGGTCGCGATCTGTCGGTCAACGAAGTCTACGCCAATCTGTATCAGCGCGTGTACCAGCGCGGCGCCAGCCTCAACGCGACCTATCAGGTCACCAACAACCTCGAGATCGGTTCGATCACCGGCTATGGCCGGCTGAACCAGGACAGCCTGGGCAATGACGGCTTCCTCACGCCCTCGCGTATCGCCGCCAATGGCGGCCGTCTGGTCGTCGCCAACCCCAATCGGGTGAAGTTCGACAGCGAGTGGTGGACCCAGGAAGTCAACCTCATCTACACCAGCGACCGTTTCAAGGCAGTCGCAGGCGTCTATTATTTCACGGAAACCGGGACGCAGCAGGGTGCTGCAGGCACCGCGCAGACTGACGACGCATCCAACAAAGTTGAGGCGCCGGCGATCTTTGCGCAGGCGACCTACACGATCGGCGGTGGTGTCAGCATCCTGGGCGGCCTGCGCTATACCAGTGAAACGACGGATTATTACGCGCTGACCATCGGTTCCGCAGCGGGGTCGCAGGTGGGGCACTCCACTTTCTCCTCACTCACGCCAAAGCTGGGTGTGAACTGGGAGATCAGCAGCAATCTGTTCACTTATGTCTCTTGGACCAAGGGCACGCGCAGCGGCGGTTTCAACTCGCGCGATCCGATCACCGCGGCGCTGACGCCGACGCCGTTCGGCGCGGAGTTCGTCGACAGCTATGAGCTCGGCGCCAAGATGAACTTCCCGAGCATAGGCTTCCGGCTCAACGCGACGGGCTATATGGCCGACTATAGCGATCTGCAGTTGAGCACGATCGTCCCGAACACCTCGTTCATCGTGACGCTGAACGCCGGTGCGGCGCGGGTATGGGGTCTCGAGCTTGAACCAAGCTGGCAGGCGACCACCGAACTCGAACTCTATGGCAATATGGCGTTCAACGACGGTAAATACACCAAGAGCTTCAACTGCACGAACCAATTTGGCGTCTGGGTCGATTGCACCAACAATGAGATCAAGGGCCTGCCCAAGGCCAAGATCAGCCTCGGTTTCCGTTATGCGCCGACGCTAGGCGATGGTTGGGGCAAGGTGACGATCGCCGGCAATTGGGATCACACCTCAAAGGTGTACAACAATATCTCCAACCAGCCCGCATTGGTGCAGACGGCGCCGCTCGATCTGTTCAACGGCTCGATCGGGTGGCGCAGCGAGGATCGCGTCTGGAGCGTCTCGCTCGAGGGACGCAATCTTGCCGACAAGCGCTACGTCTTGGCCGGCCTGCTGAGCGCGAACGCGACGCGGCCCGCAGTGACCGGCTATGTCGGTGAACCGCGCCAGGTGATGTTGCGCGTCGGGGTCTCCTTCTGATGCGAGTGGCAGGATCGTCGCACGGCGCGGGGTCACTTCGTGCGGCGGCCTTCCCGGCCTGTCTGGCATTGATGGGCATGCCCGCCGCCGCGCAGACGCAGACCGTGGGGCCGCCTTCCACCGACCAGGCGCCGCCCTTTGCGGTGCCTAAGGACGGATATGCGGTCGAGGGGCGGCCCGGGCCTCCGGGTTCCGGCTTCGTCCTTCATTACGATACCACCAAGGTGGGTTGGCAGCCGTTCGTGGCTCCGGGCTTTCCAGAAGGGTTGCGGCGGCGGCTGCTCAGCAAGTCGCCCAGCATGGGCGCGGTGGCGCAGATCACCTATGTGCCCGCCGGGTGGCGCCAGCCCGCAGGCTATGACGAAGTCGATAACGAGATCATGGTGCTCGATGGCGATCTGAGCATCGGCGACGAGAAGCTCGGCAAATATTCCTACAGCTATGTGCCCGCGGGCGTGTTGCGCGGGCCAGTCACGTCGCGCCAGGGCGCGGTGCTGATGCAATGGTTCAAGGGGGCGCCGCGGTTCGTGGCCTCGGCCAAAAGCAAGCGCGGCGCGCGCGAGAACAACCGGGTGCGCGACTGGAACAACTATGCGTCGGCCTGGTATATCGACAAGCCGTTTCCCGATTACCGGGTCGGCGGCAATTTCCCCGGCGCGCTTCACAAATTGTTGCGTCGCGATCCCGATACCGGCGAGATGACCTGGCTCAGCTTCGCGGCTAGCATTCCGGCCCCGTCCAGCGGCAAGCCGGGCAATTTCGGCGGGGGCTATGAAGTGCATCCCAGCTTCGAGGAGTATTATTTCCTCGAAAAGACCGATGACACCGTGATCGGCGAGTGCTTGGAACAGGGCGAAACCCCGGTCACCTATGGCAACGGCACCTATTGGTGGCGGCCGGGCGGCGTCGCGCATGGCGGGTCGCATGGCACGCCGCCCAATGCGCCGGGCTATTCGATCTCGATGGTGCGGACGGGCACCTCGCTCTGGGCCACCTACGTCACCGATTGCACCTACAAAACCGGCCTCGAGTATACCGGCAAGGGCTGGAAAAAGTACGATTACGATGTGCCGCGATACCGGGTGAAGCCATAGGCCCGATCGACCCACCATCTGACCAAGTTCAACTCTGGGGAGCTAACAATGCCGATAAGCAAGAGACTGCGAACGGGCCTCTCACTGTGCGGCGCGCTGCTGTTCGGAACGGAGGCGCTGGCCCAGGACATCCGCATCCCGCAGTCGCGGGACCGCTCGACCGAGTTTGTCGGCTTCGTCGCGCCCCGCAACCTGCACCTGCGTCCGCTGGTATTCGCCGGCCTCCCGCCGGTCGAGTATAAGCAGCTGAGCTTCGATGAGAAGACCGGTGCGCGGACGATGCTCGTCACCTTGCCGGCAGGCTGGACGCAGCCCTCGGGCTATCACAGCGCCGATCTTGAGATGTTCGTCGTTGAGGGCGGGATTAGTATCGGGGATAAGCCGATGGGCCGCTATGCCTATGCCTATTATCCGGCCGGCACCGCCCACAGCTTCGGCTCCAAGGGGGGCGCGACCGTCCTGTTCTTCTGGAGCGGCGCACCAGATTATGTGGCGAGCGCGACCTCTCGCGCGGGCGCCAAGCCGGGTGCGGTCGATGGCGCCGCCTATAACGACGTGCCGACGACCACCCCCGCCGTGCTGCCGAAGTTCCGCGACGAGCCGGTGATGAAGAACTCGCCGGTGCGGGTGAAGCTGCTCCGCGCCGATCCGGCCACCGGGGAGGCGACCTGGATCTCGACCGCGCCGGGCGGCTATCCGGTGATGAGCGGGGAGGGGCAATTGCCGCTCTGGGCGACCAGCAAGGGCTGGGAAGAGGGCTTCATGCTTGCCGGCGATTTGACGATCGCCGAATGCCTGCCCCAGGGGCAAGTGGCGGGCACCTATGCCCCCAACGGCTATTTCTTCCGCCCCGCCGGCATCGCCCATGGCGGCCTCAGCCATTTTTCCGACAGCTATTCGGTGTGGCTGTACCGCAGTGGTCCGGGAACCTGGAAGAGCTACGCCAACACCTGCGCCGAACCCGCCGGCGATGCCAAGTGAGGAGGGGAACCATCATGACGCGTAAATCGCACCTGACCCTGGCCCTGCCGGCCGGCTTGACCCTGCTCGCAGGCCCCGCGCTTGCCCAATCCTATGGCCCGCCCACGGTCAGCCAAGCGCCGCCTTTCCTCGTGCCCGCCAAGGGCTATGAGGTGGAAGGCCGCCCGGGACTGATGCACAACATCCCCAATATCGAGTTCGTGACGTGGGAGCCGTTCGCCGCCCCCGGCTTCACCACGGGCCTTTATCGCCGGCTGCTGAGCCAGTCGCCAAGCATGGAAGCGGTGGCGCAGATCACCTATGTGCCCGCAGGCTGGGCGCTGCCGGCGGGCTATGACGAAGTCGATAACGAGATCGTCGTGCTCGACGGTGACCTGGCCATTGGCGACGAGAAGCTCAGCAAATATTCCTACAGCTATATCCCGGCGGGCGTGTTTCGCGGGCCGGTGGCTTCGCGTCAGGGCGCGGTGCTGCTGCAATGGTTCAAGGGGACGCCGCGCTTCGTCGCCGCGAGCAAGGGAAAGAAGGGCGCGCGCGCTTACGCCCGGGTTCGCGACTGGAACCGCTATAACGAGGCCTGGTATATCGACGAGCCGTTCCCCGCGTACCGCACCGGCGGAAACTTCCCCGGATATCTGCATAACCTGATGCGCAAGGATCCGGATACGGGCGAGATGACCTGGATGACCTTCGTCTCCAGCATTCCCGCGCCGCCCAGTTCCAATCCCGGCAATTTCGGCGGCGGTGCCGAAGTACATCCCAGCTTCGAGGAATATTATATCCCCGAGGGCACCCGCGTCGCCACCATTGACGAACGGGGACCGACCCGCGCGGTCTATGGCGGCGAGTGCGTCGAGCAGGGCATATCCAGCTACAAAAGGGGCACGCGCGGTTATTTCTGGCGCGCCGCCGGCGTCGGCCACGGCACCGTTGCCCAGTCGCCTCCCGGCGAACGCGACGGCGACGGCAATCTGAAAAAGGGCAATGGCGAAGCGAACTGGGGCTGGACCCTGGTGCGCACCGGAACGCGGCTCTGGGCAACCTATGTCACCGATTGCAGCTACAAGACCGGGATCGAATATCTCAACGGCGAGTGGCGGAAATACGATTACAACGTGCCGCGCTACGAACCTCACGAATAAGTCCGCCGGGCGGAATTTCCTGCAAGCCTTCCGGGCCGCTTCGACGGCCCTTTTTTGCCTAAGCTGGATCGACCCGGTCGGCTCGATCAGAAATAGACCCAGGGGCGCCGGGCGCGGTCCTGTTCGCGAAAACGGGCGATCTCGTCCGCGCGGGTCAGCGTCAGGTCGATCGCGTCGAGCCCGCCGATCAGCATCGCCTTGGCCTCGGCGTCGATCGCGAAGGGCATCTCGCGTCCCGATGTGGTCGTCAGTATCTGGCGGGGCAGGTCGATCGTGATCGGGCCGTCCGCCTCGATTCCGTTCGCGTCGATCTCGACCGGGACGATGCCGTTGCGGACGCAATTGCCGCGAAAGATCGGGTTGAACGATACGGCGACGATCGCCCGAAACCCATATTCGGCCAGCGCCCAGGCGGCGTGTTCGCGGCTCGATCCGCAGCCGACATTGGCGCCCGCGAGCAGAATCCGGGCCTTTGCATAATGCGGATCGTTGAGCACGAACCCCGGATCGGGGTCGCGCGACCCCATCGCGGTGTAGCGCCATCCGGCGAACAGGCCGTCGGCCAGGCCGGTCTTGCCGACCGATTTCATCTCGCGCGACGGAATGATCGCATCGGTATCGATATTGTCGCGGATCAGCGGTGCTGCGATCGCGGTCAGGGTCGTGAACGGTGTCATGCGCCGGCCATCCCGCGCGGATCGGCGATATGGCCGGCGATGGCTGAGGCAGCGACGGTTTCGGGCGAGGCCAGGTGGGTGCGCGTGCCCGGCCCCTGGCGGCTCTCGAAATTGCGGTTGGTCGAGCTGATCACCCGTTCTTGCGGCCCGAAGCTCTCACCGCCAGCGAAGAAGCACATCGAACAGCCGGACTCGCGCCATTCGAACCCCGCGTCGCGGAAGACGCGGTCGAGCCCTTCCGCTTCGGCGGCGGCCTTCACGGCAGTCGACCCGGGAACGCAGATCGCACGGACGCCATCGGCGACCCGCTGCCCTTGCAGGATGGCGGCCGCCCTGCGCAGGTCGGACAGACGGCTGTTGGTGCACGATCCGATAAAGGCGGCGTCGATCGCCAGTCCCTCGATCGCCTGGCCGGGCGTGAGCCCCATATAGCCGAGCGCGCGGTCATAGGCTTCGCGCGCGTCGCGCGCCGCGACTGCGGCATGATCGGGCACCGGCCTGCCGAGCGGCACCGCCTGTTGCGGGCTGGTGCCCCAGCTGACCATCGGCGCGACGTCGGCGGCGTGGATGGCGAGTTCGGCATCGAACACCGCGCCTTCGTCGGTGGTGAGCCCGCGCCAGTCGGCGACCGCGCGATCCCATTCCACCCCGGCCGGGGCATAGGTGCGGCCCTGCAGATAGTCGAACACAATTTGGTCGGCGGCGATGAACGCGCTGAAGGCGGAGAATTCGGTGGCCATGTTGCACAGGGTCAGCCGCGCCTCCACGTCGAGCGCGCGCACTGCTTCCCCGGCATATTCGACGACATGCCCCTTTGCGCCGACCGAGCCGAAACGCTCGAGCAGGTGCAGCGCCAGATCCTTGGCGGTAACGCCCAGGCCCAGCCTGCCATTGACGGTGATGCGCATCGTCTTCGGCTTGCGGACGCGGATCGTGTTTGTAGCCAGCGCGTGCTCCGCCTCGCTGGATCCGATTCCCCAGGCCAGCGCGCCGAGCGCGCCCTGGCTGCAGGTATGGCTGTCGGGACAAACGAGGGTCAGGCCCGGCAGGACGATCGCCAGTTCGGGCGAGATGACATGAACGATACCCTGGCGCGGATCGCCGAGATCGAACAAAGTCAGCCCGGCGGCGCGCGCGGCGGCGCGGGTCGCGGCGATGAACTGGGTACCCGTGGGCATCAGGGTGGCGTCGGTGCGGCCGGGTCTCGTATCGACGACATGGTCCATCGTCGCGAAAACCTGCGCCGGCGCGACGACTTTGCGGCCCGCCTCGGCCAGGCTGTTCAGGGCGACTCCGCCGGTGCGTTCGTGCAGCAGCACCCGATCGACCAGCAGCAGGCCGGTGCCATCGCCCAGGTCCGCCACCAGATGATCGGACCAGATCTTCTCGAATGCGGTGCGAGGGGTCATTCGGCGAGGGCAGCCCGGGTCAGTTCGGCGATATCCGCTTCCGCGAGCCCGATCTCGCGCAGGATGTCCGCGCCGTCCTGATCGATGGCGGGGATATCGTGACGCAGCGCGGGCCGCTTGTCGTCGAAGGCGATCGGCAGGGCTGGCAGGCGGGTCTGCTCACCGCCGGGAATGGTGACATCGACCAGCCCGGCGCCGGCTACCAGGTGCGGATCATCGAACAGCTCGTCGGGCCGCACGATCGCCGCGAAAGGCAGGCCGATCGTTTCGAGCCTTGCGATAAGCTCGGCCCGGGTCAGCGTCCTGAACAGTTCGCGGACCCGGGGCAATAGCGTATCGCGCGCCAGCACCCGCTGATTATTGGTCGCATGGGCCGGGTCGGCCGCCAGCGTCTCGAGCCCGAACGCCTGGCAAAAGGCCTGCCATTGGCCGTCGCTGACCACCCCGACGAACAATTGCTCATCGGTATTGGCGGTTTCGAACACGTCATAGATCGCCCAGGCAGAAACCCGCACCGGCATCGGCGCGGCGGCTTCGCCGGTCACTGCCTTCTGCGCCATGTGCTGGCCGACCAGGAATGCCGTCGTCTCGAACAGCGAGCATTTCACTTCGCCGCCCTGGCCCGTGCGGTGGCGCCGTTCGAGCGCGGCGAGAATCCCGATCACGCCGAACATCCCGCCGGTGATATCGATTACCGATGAGCCGGCGCGCAAGGGGCGTCCCGGCGGCCCGGTCATATAAGCGAGGCCGCCCATCATCTGCGTGACTTCGTCCAGCGCGGTCCGGTTTTCATAGGGGCCCGCCAGGAAGCCCTTGGCCGAGCAATAGATCAGCCGCTCGTTGCGCGCGCGCAGCGCCTCATAGCCCAAGCCCAGCCGATCGAGCGTGCCGGGCCGGAAATTCTCGATTACGATATCGGCGCGCTCCGCCAGCCGCCGCGCCGCATCCAGGCCCTTCGCGCTCTTCAGGTCCAGGCAGATGCTGCGCTTGTTGCGGTTGAACATCGGGAAATAGCCTGCGCCCGATCCCAGCAGCCGCCGCGTTTGGTCGCCACCGACCGGCTCGACCTTGATCACGTCCGCGCCCAGATCGGCGAGGATCACGCCGACTGCGGGACCCATCACCATATGCGAGAATTCAACAATCCTGATGCCGGCAAGCGGCAGCGTCTGTTCGCCCATATATCCTCGAATCCGCCTCTTTCCCCGACGTTAGACTCGCATTTGATATAAATATATAACAAAAAGATGCCAATATGGTTTCTAGCTTCGACCCGCAACGGTCGGAAGCTTGGGGCGGAAAATGGGGAACAAGCGGCTGCGCCTTGAGGCGGTAACGGGTTCGATCAGGACGGGGCTCTGGCCGCCAATAGCGATTTGCGGGAGGTGACGCGGTGTAAGGTGGCTTCACCGGATCGAGCATCGTGCATGACGAAACGCGTCCATCGCGCCGACGCGCTTCGGCGGCGCCGATTGCACGAAAGATCTGACTGTGAACGCAAAATGGCAGGGGAGCTCGGATTCGAACCGAGGGCCTTCGGTTTTGGAGACCGACGCTCTAACCAGCTGAGCTACACCCCTGTGCGGTCCGCGCCTTTAGCGGACGGTGGGGCGGGGGGCAAGGGCTAGTCTTGCGGCATCTATGTCGTCTCGCCAGGCTCTGTGCTTGATCGATATCGAGGCGGCCGCCCGATCGCCCTAGGCGGCGACGCTGCCGCCCATCGGACGCATCGCCAGCGCCCGCGCTTCGTGGACGGGCAAGGGCCGGCCGAAATAATAGCCCTGGACCTTGGTGCAGCCCAGCGCCTGGACCATATGGTGCTCTTCCTCGGTCTCGACGCCCTCGGCGGTGGTCGCCATGCCGAGGCTGTCGGCCAGCGCCACGACGGCGCGGATGATCGCGATCGCTTCCTTGGTGCCCTGCGACGCGCCCTGGACGAAACTGCGGTCGATCTTGATCGAGCTGAAACGCGTGCGAGCGAGATAGCCGAGCGAGGAATAGCCGGTGCCGAAATCGTCGAGGCTCAGCCGGATGCCGAGATCGAGGATCTTCTCCAGCACCTGGATCGCCATCGTGCCCTCATGCATGAAAACGCCCTCGGTGACTTCCAGCTCGAGCCGTTCGGGCGGCAGGCCCGACTGCGCCAGCGCCTGCGCGACGATGCCGACGAAGGCCGGGTTGTGGAGCTGCTCGGGGCTGACATTGACCGCGACGCGGACCGGCAGATCCCAGCGCGCGGCTTCATCGCAGGCGGTCCGCAACACCCATTCGCCGATGGGCGCGATCAGGCGCGCCTCCTCGGCCAAAGGCACGAACTTGGCGGGTGAGACATTGCCGAATTCGGGATGCGTCCAGCGCAGCAGCGCCTCGAACCCGGTCAGCTGACCCGAGTCCGCATTGACGACCGGCTGGTAGTTGAGGTGCATCTCGCCATTCTCGACCGCCTGGCGCAGCGCGATTTCGAGAACGCGGCGCTCCTCGGCGGCCATGTGGAGCTGGGGCTCATAGGCATGGAAGACGCCGCCGCCGGCATCTTTCGAACGATAGAGCGCGAGATCGGCCGAGCGGATCAGCATCTCGGCGGTGCGACCGTCGCGCGGGCCGGTGGCGAGGCCGATCGAGCAGCCGATATAGAGCGTGTGCTGATCGACTTCATACGGGTCGGAGAGGGTATCGACGATCGCCTGCGCCAGCCGTTCGGTGCGCGCGGTATCGGTCGAATCGCGGACGACCACGGCAAACTCGTCGCCGCCGAGGCGCCCGATCATCTCGTTCTCGGTCATCAATTTCTTGAGCCGCTCGGAGACCCGGCCGAGCAGACGGTCGCCCATCGGATGGCCAAGCGTATCGTTGACCGCCTTGAAACGATCGAGATCGATCATCATGAAGGCGCAGCGCGAGCTCCATTTCTCGGCATCGGCCATCGCCGCCGCGAGCGTCTCGTTGATCAGCAGGCGATTGGGCAGGCCGGTCAGCGTATCGTAGCGCGCCATACGGTTGATCTTGTCGGCGGACTTGCGCGCCTCGGTGACGTCCGAGCCGACGCCGCGAAAGCCGCAAAAGCCGCCGCCATCATCATAGCGGGGCGAGGCGGACATTTCCCACCAGCGCTCCTCGCCTTGTACCTGCACCGGCAAGAGGAGGCCGTGGAATGATTCACGTGCCTTCAATTTGCCGGCGAGCTCGCGCAGGCCGGCGGCGAAATTGCCGGCTTCCCAGGTCGGCCCCGCCAGCACCTGGAGGAACGGCGTGCCGTTGATCGTCTTGGGATCGGCGCCCAGCGACACCGCGAAGCGCGGGTTGGCGCGGATGACGCGGCGCTGCGCATCGATTTCCCACAGCCAGTCGGCGTCGGTATCTTCGGTGGTTTCGCGCAGCAACAGGCTGAGCGTCTGATCGCGTTCGGATATGCCGATCTCGCCGGCGCGGATGACGACCAGCGCCTTGCCGCGTCCGAAGGTGGCCATGATCAGCAGCACGGTGAACAAGGCGGCGGCGGCGGCGAGCACCGGCGACGCGATGAAGGCGAGCGCGGTTACGATCGACGCGCCGACGATCGAGACGAAGGCGATCGTCGCCAGCGGCAGGGCAGCCATCGCCACCGCCGACGCGGTCATCAGCAGCGACAGGATGATCCATAGGCCGAGCGCGGCGCTGGCATCGACCGAATGCCCGAAGGCGAGCGGCGGGATCGACCAGACCGCGCCCAGTGCGATCCCGTCCAGTACCGTGTCGCGGACGTCGCGTAGCGTCGCGGTGACGGCGGTGCGATGGCGCTTGCTGAGGCGGCGGAACGCGACCGCGACGCCGACGGCGGCGGCCAGCGCGCTCCAACTGGCAAGCTGCCATAGCGGCACCAGCGGGGCGAGGATCAGCGTGATCAGCGCGGCGCCGATCAGATTGGCGGCGAGCATGAACAGGGCGAGTTGACTGCCGGCGTGCATCTGCGCGGCCCGGATCGGCCCCCAATCGGTGGTATCGGCCGGGTCGTAAAGGCCAAGCAGCGCACGCGCATCGATGCGCGGCCTGGCGAATTGGGAAGTCGTCTGGCGTGTCACGCTACGGAATGTACCGGAGCGGAGGTTAGCGAGTGGTTAGGTTCAGGTGGTGGGTGTGAGATTTTTGTGGGGGCTTCAGTCCGTCCCCCCTTGGTGGAGGATTTTCCTCAAGCCGCCAGCGGGTAGGGCTTGATCTCGCCGTTGAGGTACTGGTTGCGCGCCTTGGCGCGCGAGAGCTTGCCCGAGCTGGTACGAGGCAAGGTGCGCGGGGGAACCAGTTCGATCACGCAGTTCATGCCGGTGACGGTGCGGACGCGCTCGCGGATCTCGTCGCGGAGGCGAACGCGTTCCTCTTCGTCCGAGGTGCGGCACTGGACGAGCACTGCCGGTGTCTCTTCGCCGCCGGGGGTGGTGATCGCGAAGGCCGCGACGTCGCCCTGCTTGAACGCCGGCAGCTGCTCCACGGCCCATTCGATATCCTGGGGCCAGTGGTTCTTGCCGTTGATGATGATCATGTCCTTCGCCCGGCCGACGATGTAGATATAGCCGTCCGAGAGATAGCCCATGTCGCCGGTATCGAGCCAGCCATCGACCAGGCACGCATCGGTCGCTTCCTGATCGCGGAAATAGCCGACCATCACGCTGGGGCCACGGCACCAGACCTTGCCGATCGCCTTGTCGGGAAGCGGCGTGCCGTCTTCCTCGCGGACCTGTATCTCCATGTCGCGTGCGGCCTTGCCGCAATTGACGATGGCGCGGTAGCGCTGCGGCCGGTCGGCGCGCGAGACGCCGCCGGAGAGCTGGGTTTCCTCGACGAGCTCGACCTGGATGCCTTCGCCCGGGGGCATGATCGACACCGCCAGCGTTGCTTCGGCGAGGCCGTAGCTGGGCACGAACGAGCTGGCCTTGAATCCGGCATCGGCGAAGGCATCGACAAACGCCTGCATCACGTCCGGGCGGATCATGTCGGCGCCATTGCCGGCGACGCGCCAGCGGCTGAGATCGAAACGATCGCTCGCCTTGGTCTGGCTCGACATGCGGCGCGCGCAGATATCGTAGCCGAACGTCGGTGAATAGCTCATCGAGGTGCCGGGATTGCGGCTGATCAGATCGAGCCACGCCAGCGGACGGCGAGCGAAATCCTCGGTCTTGAGATAGTCGCACGAGACCTGGTTTGCGATCAGGCCGAGCAGGCAGCCGACCAGCCCCATGTCATGATACCAGGGTAGCCACGAGACGACACGGTCACCCTCTTGCAGATGCATGCCGTGCGAGTGCGACGACAAATTGTGGAGCAGGGCGTTGTGGGTGATCGCCACGCCGTGCGGGAAGCGAGTCGAACCGCTCGAATATTGCAGATAGGCGATGTCGAACGTGTCGGCCTTGGGCAACTCGGCCTCGGGCGCCTCGCGAGCCGTGAACGCGTCCCACGCGATCCCTTCGACACCGCAAAGACGCGAAGCCTCGGCGCACATCGCGCCGATCTCGGGCGGATAGATCAGCATCAGCGGATCGCTGCTCTTCAGCTGCACCGACAGCTGATCGATATAGCTTTGCGCGCCGCCAAAGCTGGTCGGCAGCGGCAGCGGCACTGGCCAGGCGCCGGCATAGACCGCGCCGAAGAACAGGGACGCGAAGTCCGGGCCGGTCTCGGCGATCAGCGCGATGCGATCCTGCGGCTTGACGCCGGCGGCGATCAACCGGTGCGCCTGGGCCAGCGCGTCAATGCGCAGCTCGGAGAAGGGGTAAGGGCGCACGAGCGTGCCGCGCGCATCGTGGAAATTGAGCCCACGCACGCCTTGTGCGGCATAGTCCAGCGCTTCGCCCAGTGTGGGGAAGTCGGCCAGAATACGCGGCAGTGTGTCGTCAGTCGGCGTCGGGACCGGCTTTGCCTGGTCCGCGCTGGTCTCGTGCGATCCCGAAACTTGCAAATTCATTCTTTTGTCCGTGCCCCTGTCTAAAGGCTTGTCGTGCCCCCACGACGCAAAAACTCGTTTCAGCCTCTGCAATGCACTATCGTTCAAAATCCGTTGCCACTGTGGCACAATCATGGCGCATGCGCCGCAGCAAACGTCCTCTCGAGCCCCTCAAGGCTTCCGATCTCGAATGGTTCGCCCTTCGCTATGTCGAGCGCTACGCCACCACGCGGGGCAAGCTAAGCGACTATCTTCGCAGAAAGATCCGTGAACGCGGATGGGGCGGCGAGGCGCAGCCCGATCCGGAAGCGCTCGCTCAGCGCATGGCCGATCTCGGCTATGTCAACGATCGCGCCTATGCCGAGAGCAAGGCGGGGGCGATGGGGCGGCGCGGCATGGGTGCCCGGCGCGTGAACCAGGCGCTGCATTTCGACGGGATCCGGAGTGAGGACGCCGAGGCGGTGGCGCCGATCATTCAGGAGAATACCGCCGCCAGCGCGATCGCCTTCGCCCGGCGCAAGCGGATCGGGCCCTATGCCCGCGAGGCGGCGGACCGGCCTTCGCGGGAAAAGCAACTGGCGGCGATGATTCGTGCCGGGCACGCCCCCGATCTCGCGCGCAAGCTGGTGCGCATGATGCCGGGCGACGACCCCGAAGCATTGCTCCAATCCGATTAGGATCGAATCGCACAAAGACATTCCATTTATGGAAAATCTCATGTTAAAGTTGTTCGTTGGGGGACAATGAAAATGGGTGCTGACCCGCAGCTTGTGTCGAGAGACATCGCCGTGGAGACGCCGGTAAATGATGCGTTCGATGCCGACCAGGCGTCAGAGGGGCTAGTTTATTCGGGCGTCGTCAAATGGTTCGATGTCACCAGGGGCTTTGGTTTTGTCGTCGCGGACGATGACAGCGTCGGCGATATCCTGATCCATTTCACCGTGCTGCAGGAGCATGGCCGCCGCAGCCTGCCCGAAGGCGCGCGGGTGGAATGCACTGCCGTGCAGCGCAACCGGGGCTTGCAGGCGAAGGAGATCAAGTCGATCGATCTGAGCCATGCGGTCGAGGCGCCCAGGCGCCCGGCCGATCGCGCCGACCGGCTCGAAATGATCGCCGCGGCGGGTCCGTTTGAGCCGGTCGAGGTGAAATGGTTCAATCGGCTGAAGGGCTATGGATTCCTGGTGCGCGCAAGCGACTCGGCGGATATATTCGTCCATATGGAGACGTTGCGGCGCGCCGAGATCGAAGAGATCGAGCCGGGCCAGCCCCTGCGGGCGCGCATCGTCGATGGCGATAAGGGACCGCTCGCGGTAGCGGTCGAAAGGACCGGCTGAACATCATGGTTTCGAAGCGTGGAATTACGGCAGCGCTTGCCGCGCTGATCTTGCTCGGCAATGCGGCGTGCAAGAATGACGCGGGCGCCAGTACCAGCGCCGAGCAGGCCGCGCCCAAGGTTCAGGTGACGATCCAGTCGAGCGGCGGCGCTCGGGTATTCAATGTCGATGTCGCGCGCAGTCCAGCGGAGCAGGAGCGCGGGCTGATGTTTCGCACCAACATCCCGGCCGATGGCGGCATGATCTTCACACCCTACCCGGCCGAGGGCGGCGGCCCGCGTGAGGCGAGCTTCTGGATGAAGAACACGCCGAGCCCGCTCGACATCATCTTCATTCGCCCCGACGGCACGATCGCGCATATCGCGGAGAACACCGTGCCCTATTCGGAGGAGCCGGTGAAATCGGGCGAGCCGGTCAACGCGGTGCTGGAGATCAACGGCGGCAAGGCGGCCGAACTGGGGATCGCGCCGGGCGATAAGGTCAGCTGGCCGGGGCAGGGGCGGTAGGGCTGTCGGTCTTGCAATGCGGGATTTCGCCTGCTTGGCTCGGAGCCCGGCGTCGTCTTGACGGCCGCGACGCCGTTCTTTGACATCGCTGGCTGGGACACCCATGGTCAGTGCGAACATTGGGAACATTCGCGAGCGCAACGGCAAGCCAATTTGATTGCCTCCGTTTGTGCCCCGCGCTAATCGCCCGGCATGGGTATCTTCAAGAATATCTTCACCTGGTGGGAAGGCGCCACGTTCGGCACCTGGGTTGGCCTGCGCGGCAAGGAGCGGGTGGGCGAGGACGCGTTCGGCAATGTCTATTGGCAAGGCGGCAGTGACATGCACGGAATGCCGCGCCGCTGGGTGATGTATGCCGGCTCCAACGACGCCAGCCGGGTGCCGCCGGAATGGTTCAGCTGGCTGCACCATCAGATCGACGAAGCCCCCGATGCCGCGCTGCCCGCGCCGCGCGCCTGGGAAAAGCCCCCCGAGCCCAATCTGACCGGTACGGAGCTGGCCTATCGTCCGCCCGGCGCGCTGGAAAAGGGCGCGCGCCGTGCCGCCGCGACCGGCGATTACGAGGCATGGACCCCCGGCGCATGAAGTTGCGCGGCCCGCACGCCGCGGCCCTGCTGGCGCTGGCGCTCGGGGCTTGTACCGGCGGCGGCGGAGGCAACAATGCCGCGGCCGACGAGGTCGTGACGACCGGCAATGCCAGCGCGGAGGGCCCCGAAGTGATCGCGGTGCGCCCCGATGGCAGCACCGAAGACGCTTCCGCGACACCGATGGCCGAGCGCGAGGCGGTGCTCGGCATCCTCAACAAGCGCAACGGCGTGACCCGCGAGTTCAAGCTCAAGCCGGGTCAGGCGGCGCGGATCGATAATGTGATCGTCCATCTGCGCGCCTGCGAGAAGACAGCACCGTGGGAGAATGAGCAGCTTACCGGCGCGTTCGTCCAGGTCGATATCGAACAGCTCGACAAGAAATGGCTGCGCGTCTTCTCGGGCTGGCTGTTCAAGGAGCGCCCGGCGCTCAACGTCGTCCAGCACGCAATCTACGATGTCTGGCCCAAGAGCTGTGCGATGACCTTCAAGGATAGCGGGCCGGATACCGTCGCGGCGCCTTCCGGCGCTGGCGCGGCGTCGCGATCGAGCGCGAAAAAATCGCCGGCCACGGATGGCGCCCCTTCGGCAAGCCCGGCCGAGCCGGCGCCTAGCGCGCCGTCCAGCAACGCGACATAGTCGTCGCGCAGTATCTCGACCGCGCCTAGCGTGGCGAGGTGATCGGTCTGGAACTGGCAATCGAGCAAGGTGAAGCCGCCGGCCTTCAACCGGGCGACGAGGTGCGCGAAGGCGACCTTGGATGCGTCACGGACCCGCGTGACCATCGACTCGCCGAAAAAGGCGCGGCCAAGCGCGAGGCCGTATAGTCCGCCCGCCAGCCGGTTGCCGTCCCAGCATTCGATCGAATGGGCGAAACCGCGGCGGTGCAACTCGACGAAGACGCGCTCGATCGGGCCGTTGATCCAGGTGTCCGGACGATCCCGCGCGGACTCCGCGCAAAGCTGCATGATTCGCTGGAATTCGGTGTCGACGGTTACCCGGAACCGGTTCGACAGGATCGTCTTTCTGAGTGAGCGTGAAAGATGGAAATGGTCGAGCGGCAGCACCCCGCGCAATTTGGGCTCGACCCAATAGACGCTCGCCGCAAGCCGGTGATCGGCCATCGGAAACACACCCATCGCATAGGCGCGGAGCACGAGATCGGGATCGAGCTCCAGATGCGGGGGTAGGGGGTGGCTCATCGTTTCATCCGTGAAACGCAGGCTGGCATGAAAAGGGGCCGGCGAGAATGCCCGCCGGCCCCGAAAATTATCCGGATGGCTGAACCGATCAGGCGTGGCAGGTGCGCGTGCCCTGGTTCGGCGTGACGACCGTCGCGCTCTTCGAGGTGCCGGTGATCTTGTAGCCGCCGTCCGCGACATAGGGCTCGCCGGCGTTCGCGGCCTTGAGCGTGGTCGCGGCGCCGCCCTTGACGGTACGCAGCAGGGCCATCTTGTCGCCCTGGAAGAAATCGACATAGACGAGGCTGTTGTCGCCGCAGCGCATCGCCACCGATGCCGCGATCGCGGGCGGAAGCTCGACCTTGGGTGCGTTTTTCAGCGCTTCCGCCTGGGGATCCGGAGCGATGGCGCTGACTTCCTCGGGCTTGTTTTCATTACAGGCCGCAAGCGACAGGAGCGCGGCGGCGGCGGCGAAAATTGGGCTTTTGTTCATAGCGAAACCGGTTTCTCCGACAGGACAGGAATCGTCAAGCGATTCGGGATATAAAGTCACATTCTTTTTGTGCGACGCGGTATAGCTTTGCTAATGTTTCGTCAGCGTGAATCGCCTGCGTCTATTCGTGGAATTCGCGCATTTCCGGGATGCGTCCAAAGGCGATTGTTGTGCCGGCGTGGTCGATTCTGCCGCCGTGCAGCGGGCCGATCATGCGCTGGGCGGCCGGTTTCAGCGAGGCGGCGGACGGCCGTCGAGGGGAGGATGATGAAGCCGCCTTGGACGCGGGAACCTCTGACCCGGACACCGCTTGACCGCCAGCGGGGTGGCGCCCACGTTTCGGTGAAATGAGGGAAAACCAATGCGCGCGATATCGATTGCCATGGTGCCGATGCTGTTGCTTGGAGGTTGCGGCGGATCGGATGAGGCGGCCAGGCAGGGCGAGAATGTAACGCTCGATCCGGCGGTGCTGCTGCCCAAGCCGACTGCGACCAGCCTGGCGGGCGTCGATTTCGGCAAGCGCGTCGAGGCGTTCGGGACCGAGCCCTATTGGTTGCTCGGCATCGAGCCCGGCAAGATCGAGTTCGAGGATTATGGCGCCAGGGACGGCGCCAAGATCATATGGTCTGTCCAAGCGCCGAAGATCGCCGGTACCGTCGCGGTGATCGAAACGCGGACCGCCAAGGGCGAGGCGGTGACGATTACGCTTTCGGGCGAGAGTTGCCTTGAGGTTGGCGGGGAGAAGCAGACGCTGCCGCTCAGGGCGGTAGTGAAGATCGGCGCAAGGACGCTGACGGGATGCGCGGGGCAAAAGCTCGACGGGGCGAGGGCCGAAGAGGCCGACAATGCCGTGTCGGCGACCGCGGACAATGCCGGTATCTAGAGGAAGGCCCTGAGCGCCTGCCATGCGGGCAGCTTGGCTGCGAGTCCGACCGTATGGAGCGGGCTGCTCGAGGGCAGGGCGACGATCTCGTAGCGTGCCGCCGTGGCGCTGAGCTGCTTCATGCCGTGTTTGAGTGCGGTCCCGCCATTGAAGGCGATCGCGCGGAGATCGGGAAGCGTGATGGCCAAGGCGGCAATGTCATGGCCTTTCACATCGCGGATCGCGGCGTCGGTGCTGCCGGGGCGGGTGGCGCTGGCGACAACGTCCCACAAACCGATATGCGTTTTGAGCAGTGCCGCCAGCCGGGTTTCATAGGGAAGGGCGGCGAGGTCGCAGCCGGCGGCGGCCGAGATCAGCTGCCAGAACTGGTTTTGCGGATGCGCGTAATAGCGTCGTTCGGCCAGCGAGCGCTCGCCGGGAAGCGAGCCGAGCACGAGCAGGCGGACACGGGCATCGACGATAGGTGGAAAGCTGTGCTTGCGCGATTCCATGCTGCTGCGATAGCCTTGGCGCATGGCCCGCACCATCACCACCTATCGCGAATTCTGGCCCTTTTATCTGCGCGAGCATTCGAAGCCGCAGACCCGGGCGCTGCATTATATCGGCACCGTGCTCAGTCTGTGGTTCCTGCTGATCGCGGCGGGTACCGGCGGCTGGTGGTGGCTGCTGGTGCCGCTTGCGGGATATGGCTTCGCCTGGGCGGCGCATTTCGGCGTCGAGAAGAACCGTCCGGCGACCTTCACCTATCCGCTCTGGTCACTGCTTTCAGACTACAGGATGTTCTTCCTCTGGCTGTTCGACCGGCTGGGCCCGCACCTGAAGCGGGCCGGGGTTACTCGATAACGACCTTTATCCGATCGAGCTTGGCGCGCACCTTCTCCAGCGCCGCCCTGGTCTCGCGCTCGATCGTGCCGTCCATCGCCCGCTTGACGGCGGGGTCGCTCATGATGCCTTCGACATATTTGTCGGCGCGCGCCGAGATGGCCTTGGACATGGCGCGGACCTCGGGATCGTCGATCTTCCTGCCATCGGCGCATTTCAGCACGCCATCGTTGATCGAGATATTGTGGCCGTCCCAATCGGCGGCGTAGCCGCACTTCGCGGCGATCAGGGCCTTGTCGGCCTTGGTGACGATTGGATCCTGGCGTTCGCCTGCCGCCCTGATCGCGGCGCCAAGGCCGTCTTCATGATGGAACGGGGCGGTGGCCGGCGCTGTCGCAAGCATGGTCGCGCCGAGCGCTGCGAGCGCCGCTGCGGCATAGGTGAAAGTGGGCATGTCCTCTCCTCGAACTAATTGACTACAAATGTAGTCGTGAGTCGCGGGCGGGTCAAGACGCTGCCGGATTCCGGGTTGGCGGGCGACAAGCATCGCTTGCTTGCCGAGCGTGGCACTGCGCCCCTATCTAGTCGCCATGCACACGACACCCGATACGCTGGCGCTGATTGGCAATACTCCGCTGGTTCGGCTGAAAGGGCCAAGCGAAGCGACCGGCTGCGAGATCTACGGCAAATGCGAGTTCGCCAATCCCGGTGCTTCGGTAAAGGATCGTGCCGCGCTCTACATCGTCGAGGATGCCGAGGCGCGCGGTGCGATCGAACCGGGCGGGACGATCGTTGAAGGGACCGCGGGCAATACCGGAATCGGATTGGCGCTGGTCGCCAACGCCAAAGGCTACAAGACGATCATCGTCATGCCCGAGACGCAATCGCGCGAGAAGATGGACACGCTGCGGGCATTGGGTGCGGAACTCGTGCTGGTGCCGGCCGCGCCTTACTCCAATCCCGGCCATTTCGTGCACACCTCGCGGCGGATCGCCGAGGAGACGCCCAATGCGGTGTGGGCCAACCAGTTCGATAACATCGCCAATCGCCGCGCCCATATCCAGGGTACGGCCGAGGAGATCTGGGAGCAGATGGAGGCTCGCATCGATGGCTTCACCTGTTCGGCCGGCACCGGCGGCACGATCGCGGGCGTCGGACTGGGGCTCAAGGCCAAGGACGAGAAAGTCTGTATCGCGCTGACCGACCCGCATGGTGCCGCGCTTTACGAATATTATGCCTGTGGCGAGCTGCGCGCCGAAGGATCGTCGGTTGCCGAGGGGATCGGGCAGGGGCGGATCACCGCCAATCTCGAGGGCGCGCCGATCGATATGCAATTCCGGGTCTCGGATGCCGAGGGAATGGAGTGGGTCAGCCGGCTGTTGAGTGAAGAAGGGCTGTGCCTTGGGCTATCCTCGGGAATCAACGTTGCCGGCGCGGTTCGGCTGGCGCGGCAATTGGGCTCGGGAAAACGCATCGTCACTATCTTGTGCGACACCGGATTCCGTTATCTTTCAACGCTCTATAATGGCGAGTGGCTGAAGGCCAAGGGGCTTCCCGTCCCGGAATGGCTCGCGGCGAGCTGAGGCTTATCCTCGACAAGCTGCCGTTAACGCGTTACTTTTATGCCACAGGTATGAAGTCGGGATCGCATCAGGACTCTGCCCAGGCGATGCAGCGTGTTCGGGTCGGAATGACCGGATTGCTGATCGTGCTGGTATTGATCGGGCTGGCCAGCGCGATCTTTTCTTCGGCAAACCGGGATGTGCCGGTGGCCGCCATTGGCGCGCCCAACGCATCCGTCGTCGCCAACATGATCGACGGCAGCCAGAACAGCACCACCGAAAAGGGCAAGGACGAGCCGCTCGCCGAAATGGGCGTGACCCCGAGCACGGGCGCGACCGAAGCCGTCGATGCCGCCAAGATCGCGCGCCAGCAACAGGCTGCGCGGCAGGGACAGCATTAACCAGATCCATCCATTTTAGCGGCGACTCGCAGGGTTTCTGCGGTTTTCCGAATGCTTGCCGCGATGCATGGATGCACGTGTGCTGTTATGATGCCGGCACGATAAATCGGGGATTTGCCGCCACTTGCGCCGGATTTGTGGGCGGAAGCGGGATTTTGCCCCGCTATTCGGCAATTGCACCTGGCACAGGCTATTCAGACGAGAAGCGAGGAAAACTAACCAAGAACAAATGCTGACTCTATTGAAAACATCACGTTTTTTTGGCAAAAAGTGGGGGATTTTCCCGTGAAATCCCCGTTTCACCCATTGTGTCCCCGAGCAGCTGTGGTAAACCACAATGCTTAAGAGGGGGCACACCCTTTCGCCGTCGGGGATCGCGCCGGAAGACAGCTGAAAAAGCTGATTCCGGAGACGGAAGAGTTGTGCCCGCACTGGGGTGGTGGCGTGGCGACAAGGGAGCTCTTCGAGGGATTTGCGCTTCAGGCGGTCGATCAGAAGGGTCGCGTCGCCATTCCCGCAGACCTGCGCGCAGCCGCTGAGCGCAATTCCGATATTCGCCAGATCGTTGTCGGCGCCCATCCGTTCGACCCTTGCCTTTCGGCGCACGACCTCAGCTGGTCCAAGGAAAAATACGATCGCATCGACATGCGTCCGCAGGTCGATGGCGCGCTTGGCGAGCAGGCTGACGTCCGCGCCAAGCGCAAGGCGTTCGGTCTGGTCGAAAAGGCGCCGTTCGATGACAGTGGCCGCTTCGTCATTCCTCCCTTCTTCCGCGCCAAGGCCGGCATCGACAAATGGGCGCTGTTTTATGGCAGCGGCGAAACGTTCGACATCTGGTCGCCCGAGCGACTGATGAACGCGAAGGACGTCGATCCCGCTCTGCGCGAGATCTGCGAATATCTCTGCCAGACGAAGGGGGTGAAGCTGTGAGCTCCGCCTCTCAATCCCATATTCCGGTGCTGCTCGACGAGGTCGTCGACGCGCTCGCCATTGTGCCCGGCGAGCTGCATGTCGACGCGACCTTCGGTGCGGGCGGCTATACCAACCTGATCCTCGAGCGGGGTGCCGAGGTGGCCGCTTTCGATCGTGACCCCCGAGCGATCGAGAGCGGCCAAAAAATTGTGTCCGCCGCGGGTGGGCGCCTGACGCTGATCGAGGCGCCGTTCAGCCAGATGGAGGGCGAACTTGTCGAGCGTGACATGGTGCCGGTCGACGGCGTGACGATGGATATCGGCGTCTCGTCGATGCAGCTCGACCAGGCCGAGCGCGGCTTCTCGTTCCAGCAGGACGGCCCGCTCGACATGCGGATGTCGGCCGAGGGTATGACCGCCGCCGAGTGGCTGAACGAGGCCGATGAGGGCGAAATCGCCGATGTGCTCTACAATTTCGGGGACGAGCCCCGCTCGCGCCGGGTGGCTCGCGCCATCGTCTCCGCGAGACCCCTTACGCGGACTTCCGAGCTCGCAAACGTGGTTAGGAAGGCGTTAGGACATAAGGCGCACGACAAGAAGGACCCGGCGACGAGGACCTTTCAGGCGGTGCGCATTTTTATCAACCGTGAGCTGGACGAACTGGCCGAAGGGCTGGCGGCGGCGGAGCGCGTGTTGAAGCCGGGCGGGCGGCTGGCGGTGGTGACGTTCCACAGCCTTGAAGACCGTCTGGTCAAGCGCTTCCTCCGGGAGCGCAGCGGCAGTGAGCCGGCCGGCTCGCGCCATCTTCCGGCAAAGGCCGCCAAGGCCGAGCCCAGTTTTGAAACTCCCGCCAAGGCGATCCGCCCGGGCGAGGAGGAAGTCGCGCGTAATCCCCGCGCCCGTTCGGCGACTCTCCGCGTGGCGCGGCGGACGTCGGCTGCGGCGTGGGCGAGTGAAGGAGTAAACTGATGGCGGTTCAGGGGTTCAAGGGGCTGGGCTGGTTCCTCTGCGGCGTGATCGTTGCGCCCGCCTGCTACATGGTGAACTCGCACGGCGCCGCCGAGCGCGGCAAGCTCGACGCGATGAAGGCGGCGATCGTCCAGGCGCAGAAGGACATTCGCGGGCTAGAGACCGAATTCGACACCCGCGCCAACCTCGCCCAGCTCCAGCGCTGGAACGGCGACGTGCTGGCGATGGCCGCGCCGGCGCCGCAGCAATATCTGGCGAGCGAGGAAGCGCTTGCCGATCTCGACCGTCCCGCCGAAGTGCAGATGGCGTCGCTGGTGGTCCCGGCTGGCACGCGTGTTGAACCGGCGCCCGCAGTGGTGATGACGGCGGCAGCCGAGCCGGTGCATAGCCCGGGCAATGACAAGAGCGCGGCGCAGCAGGACAAGGAGTTGCGCAGCCTGATGAAAAAGGCCGACAGGAGCGCGGTGGCGATGGTCGACAGGAGCATCCTGAGTGCGTCGACGATGAACGACCTTCAGCAGCTGGCGGCGCGCGAGAAGAAGTCGCTGCGTTGATCGTCGTCGTCGCCCCGCCCGCGCGTGCACGCGGCTCGGGCGGCGCCCGGCAGGCGCTTGTCGCCGTGGCTCAGGTGCGGCTGATGATCCTGTCGCTGCTGTTCGGCTTCGGATCTCTGCTGGTGATCGGCAAGCTGGCATTGCTGGCGTTGTGGGCGGAGCCCGCGACCGCGCGCGATCTGGCGGCGACGCTGGTACCGCCGCGTGGCGACATCGTCGATCGCAACGGTGCGCCTCTGGCGCGCTCGATCGACGCCTGGGCGATCGCCGTGCATCCCAATCAGGTGATCGGCGACAAGGGCGCGCTGGCGCAGAAACTCGCCGAGATGTTCCCGGAAAAGACGGCCGGCTCCTATTACGCACTGCTCAATTCGGGCGGCAACTTCGCCTGGCTCAAGCGCCGCGCGCTTCCCGAAGAGGTCAACGCGGTCAACGCGTTGGGCGAGCCGGCGATCGAATTCCAGCGCGAGCCCGAGCGGCTCTATCCGCAATCCGAAATGGCCGCGCATGTCCTCGGCTATCTCGACGATCAGGGACGCGGCATCTCCGGCATGGAGAAGGTGCTCGAGGCGCAGCTGACGGACCCGACGCGGCGCGGCAAGCCGGCGGTGCTTTCGGTCGATGCCCGCGTCCAGGCTGCGCTTGAGAACGAGCTCGGCAACGCGATGACGGTGTTCCAGGCGCGCGGCGCCGCGGGCGTGATCCTCGATGTTTCCACCGGCGAAGTGATGGCTATGGTCTCGCTGCCAAGCTTCAATCCCAACAAGCTCCAGGGTCCGCCGCCGCGCAACAACGTCACGCAGAGCGTCTATGAGCTCGGCTCGACCTTCAAGCCGATCGCGGTGGCCGCGGCGATCGAGTCCGGCGTCATCACTTCGATGTCGCGCCGCTTCGACGCCACCCAGCCAATCCAGGTCGGGCGCTTCAAGATTCGCGACGATCCCGGCGACGAGCAGTTCCGCTGGCTCAACATCCCCGAGACCCTGATCTATTCGTCCAACATCGCCACGGCGCGCATCGCCGACGAGATCGGCGCCGAGCGGCTGCAGAATATCTTCAGGCAACTGGGCTTTGGCGACCGGCCGGCGATCGAGCTGATGGACAAGGCGCGGCCGCTCTGGCCGAGCTTCTGGGCGCGGACCACGGTGATGACCACGGCCTATGGGCATGGCATCGCGGTGACCCCGCTGCATCTCGCCAACGCCTACGCGACCATGGTGAATGGCGGCATCGCCCGCCCCGCGACCTTGTTCAAGGTCGAGCCGGGCAAGGCGGTGGCTGGCACGCGGGTGCTGAGCGAGGACACCAGCTACCGGATGCGCCAGCTGCTGCGGCTGATCGTGCTGAAGGGCACCGGGCGCAATGGCGAGGCCAAGGGCTATCGGATCGGCGGCAAGACCGGCACCGCCGAGGCGGCCTCGGGTGGTGGTTACGACAAGAGCAGGAATGTTTCGACGTTCGCGGTGGCTTTCCCCATCGATGCGCCGCGCTATGTGATGGTCGCCATGCTCGATTCTCCCAAGGCCAATGCCCAGACGCCGCGCACTACCGCTGCATGGACCGCCGCGCCGGTCGTCGCCCGCGTCGTCAGCCGCACCGGAACGATCCTCGGCGTCGCTCCTGATGAAAGGCGCGACATCGATGAGAGCGAACTGCTCCCGCTGATCTGGAGCGGGCCCCAGCCCAAGAAGGGTGCCGAATGAAACTGGGGGCGCTGACGGGGAACAGCGAAACCGCCATCGTCACGGGTTTCGCGATTGATCATCGCAAGGTCGCGCCGGGAACGGTCTTCGGTGCGTTTCAGGGCATGCAGGTCAATGGCGAAGACTTTATTCCCGCCGCGATCAAGGCCGGGGCGGTGGCGATCGTGGCGCGGCCCGAAGTGATCGTCGACGGCGCGCTGCATATTGCTTCGGACAATCCGCGCGAGATGTTCGCGGCGCTCGCCGCCAAATTCTTCGCGCCGTTCCCCGAGACCGCGGTCGCGGTGACCGGTACCAACGGCAAGACCTCGACCGTCGAGATGACCCGTCAGCTGTGGCGAATGGCGGGCAATCATGCCGCCTCGATCGGTACGTTGGGAGTCACGACCTCGGACGAGAGCATCACGACCGGACTGACTACACCCGACATTGTGACCTTCCTCTCCAATGTCGCCGGACTGGCGCGGGAAGGCGTGACGCACGTCGCGTTCGAGGCTTCGTCGCATGGCCTGTCGCAATATCGCACCGAAGGTCTGCCGGTGAAAGCCGCCGCCTTTACCAATCTCAGCCGCGACCACCTCGACTACCATGGCGACATGGCCGCCTATTTCCACGCCAAGCTGCGGCTGTTCGCCGATGTGCTGGCGGTAGACGGCACGGCGGTGGTTTGGGCGGACGATCCCAATTCCCCGCGCGTCGAGGAACTGGCGCGGGCGCGGGGCAATAAGCTGATCACCGTCGGCGAACATGGCGAGACGTTGCGGCTGGTCGGGCGCGACCCGAGCCTGCTCGGCCAGAAGCTGACCATCGAAGCCGATGGATCGACCTATGAAGTGATGCTGCCGTTGATCGGCGCATATCAGGCCGCGAACGCGCTGACCGCGGCGGGGCTGGTGATCGCGACGGGCGGCGATACGGCCACGACCATCGCCAATCTCGCCCGACTCCAGCCGGTGCGCGGGCGGCTCGAACGCGCGGTAATCACCCAGAGCGGCGCGCCGGTTTATGTCGATTACGCCCACACCCCCGATGCGCTGGAGGCGGCGATTGCCGCGCTCAAGCCGCATACGTCGGGCCGGTTGATCCTGATGTTCGGTGCCGGCGGCGACCGCGATACCGGCAAGCGCGAGCCGATGGGGCAGGCGGCCGCCGCAGGCGCCGATGTGGTGATCGTCAGCGATGACAATCCGCGTTCCGAAGACCCAGCCGCGATCCGTGCCGAAATATTGAAGGGCGCGCCGGATGCGATCGAGATCGGCGGGCGCCGCGAGGCGATTGCCGCGGCGATTGCGATGGCCGAGACGGGCGACATCGTCCTGCTCGCCGGCAAGGGGCATGAGCAGGGCCAGATCGTCGGTGACCGCGTGTTGCCGTTCGACGATGTCAGCGTGGCGCGGGAGTGCGCGGCATGAGGCTCTGGACCTCAGACGAGATCGCTACCGCCACCGGCGGCACAGCGAGCGAGGATTTTGAAGTTTCGGGGGTCACGTTCGACTCTCGCGAGGTCGGCCCTGGCGACCTGTTCCTGGCTCTGAAGGGGGAGACCAGCGATGGTCACCGCTATCTGGACCAGGCATTCGGCCAAGGGGCTGCGGGTGCGGTGGTTCACTCCCATCAACCATCGCACCCGCACGTATTGGTGGCGGACACCAGCGCCGCGCTCGATGCGCTGGGCAAGTCCGCCCGGGCGCGGATGGGTGGCAAGGTGATCGGGGTTACCGGATCGGCGGGGAAGACCGGCACCAAGGAGGCGCTGTTCGCCGCGCTCGACCGGATCGAGCCGGGTTACGCGCACCGCTCGGTCAAGAGCTACAACAACCATGTCGGCGTGCCGCTGAGCCTGGCGCGGATGCCCCGCACGGCGCTATTCGGCGTGTTCGAGATGGGGATGAACCATGCCGGCGAGCTGGCGGCGCTGACCCAATTGGTCCGCCCCCATGTCGCGGTCGTCACCACGATCGCTCCGGCGCATATGGGCTTCTTCAAGGACGAAAGCGCCATCGCCGACGCCAAGGGCGAGATTTTCGCGGGCCTTGAGCCGGATGGAACGGCGATCATTCCCTATGACAACCCGCACCGAGATCGGCTGATCGCCGCCGCCAGGCCCCATGCCGCGCAGATTGTCACCTTCGGGACCAGCAAGGACGCCGATGTCCATGTGCTGGAATCGATGCGCGCGCGGGCAGGAGGCACGTTCATCACCGCCAAGGTCCGCGATCGCGAGCTGAGCTTCACGCTGTCGCAGCCGGGCGAGCATTGGGTTTCCAACGCCATGGCGATCCTCGCCGCGGTGCAGGCGGTGGATGGCGATCTCGAGCTGGCCGGTCTCGCGCTGGCGGAGTTGGGCGGGCTCACCGGCCGCGGCGCGCGCATCCATATCGCTGCCGGCGTCGGCGAAGCGCTGCTGATCGACGAGAGCTACAACGCCAATCCCGCCTCGATGCGCGCGACGCTGCAGGTGCTGGCGCACGAGCCGGGCCGCAAGATCGCGGTGCTCGGCGAAATGCGCGAACTGGGCGAGCATTCTGAGGCGTTCCATGCCGAATTATCGGGCCCGATCGAAGCGGCTGCGGTGGATTATGCGATCCTGGTGGGCGAGGCGATGGCCCCGCTCGCCGAAGCGCTTGAGGGTCGTATGGATTTCGTCCATGTGGCCGACGCGGCGACAGCCCGCGAACGGCTGGAAGCGGTGCTCGCCCCGGGAGACGCGGTTCTCGTCAAGGGTTCGAACGGCGTGCGGCTGTCGGGGATCGTCGCGGCGCTGACGGAAAGGGCACCTGCCTGATGCTGTATATCATTGCAGAATGGCTGGGCTTTCCGGGCATCTTCAATCTCTTCCGCTATCTCTCGTTCCGCTCCGGCGGAGCGGTGGCGACGGCGCTGCTGATCGGGCTGATCATTGGCCCGAAGTTCATCGGCTGGCTGCGCGTCCGCCAGGGCAAGGGCCAGCCGATCCGCGACGACGGCCCGCAGAGCCACCTCGCCAAGCGCGGCACGCCGACGATGGGCGGCCTGATGATCCTGACCAGTCTGATGCTGTCGGTCCTCCTGTGGATGGACCTCAAGAACCCCTATGTCTGGGCCTGCATGTTCGTGACCTTCGGGTTCGGGATGATTGGCTTCCTCGACGATTACGACAAGGTGCGGAAGGCCAGCACCGCCGGGGTTTCGGGTAAGATGCGGCTGCTCGGGGAGTTCGTCATTGCCGGCATCGCCAGCTGGATCATCGTGTCGCAGAGCAACACCGAGCTCTATGTTCCGTTCTTCAGCTGGATCCACCCGGATATCGGTTATTTCTACATCCCCTTCGCCGCTTTCGTGATCGTGGCCTTCGGCAATGCCGTGAACCTGACCGATGGGCTCGACGGGCTGGCGACGATGCCGGTGGTGATCGCCAGCATGGCGTTCATGCTGATCGTCTATCTGGCCGGCAACAAAATCTACGCGACCTATCTCGGCATCCCGCATGTGCCGGGCGCCGGCGACCTCGCGATCTTCTGCGGGGCGATGATCGGCGGAGGCCTCGCCTTTCTGTGGTTCAATGCGCCGCCGGCGGCGGTGTTCATGGGCGATACCGGTAGTCTTGCACTAGGCGGCGCGCTCGGCGCGATCGCCGTAACCGCACACCACGAACTGGTCCTCGGCATCATCGGCGGGCTGTTCGTGATGGAAGCGCTCAGCGTCATCATCCAGGTGTTCTTCTTCAAGCGCACCGGCAAGCGCGTCTTCAAGATGGCGCCGATCCACCATCATTTCGAGCAGCTCGGCTGGTCCGAGCCCACCGTCGTGATCCGCTTCTGGATCATCGCGTTCGTGCTGGCGCTGGCGGGGCTCGCGACGCTGAAGCTTCGGTGATCTCCACCCGGGCCTGGAGCGGCAAACGCTATGCAGTGCTCGGGCTCGCCCGTTCGGGCTTGGCGACCGTCAATGCGCTGGTCGCGGGGGGAGCGAGCGTGGTCGCCTGGGATTCGAACGAAGTGGCGCGAGCACAGGTCAGGGGCGCCGAACTTGCCGATTCGCTGACGATGGACCTGACCGGGTTCGACGGTGTGGTCGTGTCGCCGGGCGTGCCGCTCAACAGCCATCCGATCCGCGCGCATGCCGCCACCGCACACGTGCCGATCATCGGCGATATCGAGCTGTTTGCCGAAGCGCGCGCCGATCTGCCGGCGCACAAGGTGGTGGGCATCACCGGAACCAACGGTAAATCGACCACTACCGCGCTGATCCATCATATCTGCAACACTGCGGGGTTGCCGACGCTGATGGGCGGCAATATCGGCCTGCCGATCCTCGGCCGTGATCCGTTGGCAGCCGGTGGCGTTTATGTGCTGGAGCTTTCGAGCTACCAGATCGATCTCACCGCCACGCTCGATTGCGACGTCGCGGTGCTGCTCAACATCACGCCGGATCATCTCGATCGCTATGATGGTTTCCAAGCCTATGCCGATTCCAAGGCTCGGCTGTTCGCGATGCAATCGTCCGAGCATGACGCAGTGATCGGCATCGGCGACGCGCCCAGCGCCGCGATTGCGCGGAGCCTGTCGAAGCGTGGCGCGCACCTCACCAAGGTCGCGCCGGGCCTGTGTATGGACCAGTCGCGCTGGCCCGCGCTTCAGGGCCCGCACAACGCCCAGAACGCGCTTGCCGCCATTTCCGCTTGCGAAGCACTTGGGATCGACAAGGCCAGCATCGACAAGGGGCTGGAGACATTCCCCGGCCTGCCGCACCGCATGGAGCGGGTCGCGACCGTGAATGGCGTGCTGTTCGTCAATGACAGCAAGGCGACCAACGCCGACTCCACCGCGCCCGCGCTGTCGGCCTATCCGCGCATCCACTGGATCCTTGGTGGCAAGGCCAAGACCAATGATCTCGACGCCTGCCGTCCGGGATTTCCCCATGTTGTCCGCGCCTATACGATCGGCGAGGCGGGGAGCATGTTCGTGAAGCTGCTCGCCCCCGAAATGTCCGTCGAGGAAAGCGGTACGCTGGAAGCGGCGGTGAAGGCTGCGGCGGCGAATGCCCAGCCGGGCGAGGTGGTGTTACTGTCGCCGGCCTGCGCCTCGTTCGACCAGTTCAAGGATTATGAGGCGCGCGGCGCTGCGTTTCGCGACGCGGTGGCGGCGCTGTGAGCGAGGACGAAGAAGGCAAGGCGCTGGTGCGCAGCCGCGTCAGCAAGCAGCTCGGCCGCGCCAGCCAGAGCCGGGCCGGCATGTGGTTCTGGGAAGTCGATCGCGTGCTGATGCTGCTCGCCTTCCTGCTGATCGCGATCGGGCTGGTCGCCGTCGCCGCCGCATCGCCCGCAACCGCGCGGCGCTATTCGGATGCGACGCACATCATGCCGGCGATGTATTATTTCTGGCGGCAGCTGATGTGGGTCTGCGTGTCGGTGCCGGTGCTGATCGTCGTATCGATGCTGCCGATCACGCTGGCGCGGCGGCTGTCGCTGCTGGGAGCGGGGATCTGCATCCTGATGCTGGTGGCGGTGCCCTTCGTCGGCGCCGAAGTGAACGGCGCGCGGCGCTGGATCAATCTCGGCTTCTCCGATCTCCAGCCCTCCGAGTTCCTCAAACCGCTGTTCATCGTCTCGACCGCCTGGATCCTGTCGTTCCGCGCCAAGGACCCGCAATTGCCGGTGATGGTGATCACCGGCGGCGTGGTCGCGCTGATCGCGGTGCTGCTGATGATGCAGCCCGATTTCGGACAGACCATCGTATTCGCCAGCGTCTGGCTGATCCTGCTGATGATCGCCGGTATCTCGCCGATGACGATGGGGGTGCTGGGGGGGACCGCGATCGGCGGCGTGGTCATGGCCTATCTGTTCTATGGCAACGCCCGCAACCGCATCGACAACTTCCTGTTCCCCACCAAGGAAGCGGCGTTGGCCGACCGCTATCAGGTCGAGATGGCGCACAATACGCTGACCGCTGGCGGACTGACCGGCACGGGGCCGGGCAGTGGCACGGTCAAGTTCCGGCTGCCCGAGGCGCACACCGATTATATCTTCTCGGTGATCGGCGAGGAATTCGGGCTGATCGCCTGCGCGGTGATCGCGATCCTCTATCTCGCCATCGTCATTCGCGTGTTCATGAAGCTGCTCGACGAGGAGGACGCCTTCCGCCTGCTCGCCGCAGCCGGCCTCGCCGCGCAATTCGGGGTGCAGGCGCTGATCAACATGGCGGTCAATACCGGTATCGCGCCCAGCAAGGGCATGACCTTGCCCTTCATTTCCTATGGCGGATCGTCGATGGTGGCGCTGTCGATCGGCTTCGGCTTGCTGCTCGCCTTCACGCGGCGAAACCCCTATCTGAAGCGGTCCCCCTATACGGGCCGCTGGAGCAAATCATGACTCAACCCCGCAGCTATGTCCTCGCCGCCGGCGGCACGGGCGGGCATATGGTGCCCGCCGCCGCATTGGCGGCCGAGCTGATCGGGCGCGGGCATCATGTCGCCTTGATCAGCGACGATCGCGGCGTGCGTTTCCCGGGACTGTTCGAGGATATCGAGACGCATGTTCTCCCCGCTGGCCGGATGGGCGGCGGGCCGCTCGGCTATCTCAAGGCGGGCGTCAAGATCATGGCCGGGCGTTCGATGGCGAGGCGGCTGTATAAGGATTTGCGGCCCTCGGCGGTGATCGGGTTCGGCGGTTATCCGGCGCTGCCCTCGATCCTGGCGGCGTTCCGCAATGGCATCCCGACTGTGATCCATGAGCAGAATGCGGTGCTGGGGCGGGTCAACCGCTTCGTTGCGGGCAAGGTCGATGCGATCGCCACCTCGTATGAAGACGTTCAGCGGATGAAGCCGGGATGGGCGGCCAAGACGCATCTGGTCGGCAATCCGGTGCGCGAGGCGATCCTCGATCTGCGCAACCGCCCTTATCCGATGCTCGACGAGGATGGCATTTTCCGGGTGCTGGTCACCGGCGGCAGTCAGGGGGCGTCGATCCTGTCGCAGGTCGTGCCCGATGGCCTCGCGCTGCTGCCGGTGCATTTCCGCCGTCGCCTGCAGGTCACCCATCAGGCCCGGGTCGAGGATATCGAGCTGGTCCGCGCCAAATACCGCGCCCACGATATTCCAGCCGACATCGCCACCTATCTGCCCGACATGCCCGAGCATCTCGCCTGGGCGCATATCGTCATCGCGCGGGCGGGGGCCTCGACCATCGCCGAGCTGACCGCCGCGGGACGCCCGGCGATCCTCGTGCCGCTGCCGACATCGACCGACGATCACCAGACCTTCAATACCCGTGAGATCACTGCGGCGGGCGGCGCGAGGATGATCCCGCAACGCAGCTTCACCGCCACCGAACTGGCCAAGCAGATCCAGAAGCTCGGCCTTGATACGCAGGGGCTGGAGAACGCTGCCGCCCGCGCCCGCAGCTGCGGACGCCCGCATGCGGCACGGGACCTTGCCGATCTGGTCGAATCGATTCATGCGCCTACTGCACCCATCGGGGTGCGCCGGGCGGCGAAACAGGGACAGACGAGGGCAGCGTACGCATGAAGGGTGTCGCAACCGACATTGGCACGATCCATTTCGTCGGGATCGGCGGCATCGGCATGTCGGGCATTGCCGAGGTGATGCACAATCTCGGCTATTCGGTGCAGGGATCGGACGTGGCCGAGGGCTATGTCGTGCAAGGTCTGCGCGATCGCGGCATCAAGGTTACGATCGGCCACAACGCCGAAAACCTCGGCGATGCGGCGGTGGTCGTGACCTCCACCGCCATCGTGCGTACCAATCCCGAAGTCGAAGCAGCCTATGAGCGCCGCATCCCCGTGGTCCGCCGCGCCGAGATGCTGGCCGAGCTGATGCGGCTCAAGTCCACCGTCGCGGTGGCCGGCACGCATGGCAAGACGACGACGACTTCGATGGTCGCGGCGTTGCTCGATGCCGGCGGCGTCGATCCGACCGTCATCAATGGCGGGATCATCAACCAGTACGGCTCGAACGCGCGCCTCGGCGCCTCCGAATGGATGGTGATCGAGGCCGATGAGAGCGACGGCAGCTTCCTGCGCCTCGACGGCACGATCGCGGTGGTCACTAATATCGATCCCGAGCATCTCGATCATTACGGCTCGTTCGAGAACGCCAAGGACGCCTATGTCGAGTTCGTTGAGAATGTGCCTTTCTACGGCGCCGCGCTTCTCTGCCTCGATCATCCTGAAGTGCAGGCGATCATCCCGCGCGTTCGCGACCGCCGGATCGTGACCTATGGTTTCGCGGCCTCGGCGGATGTGCGCGGCGTCAACGTCACGCCGCATGCGGGGGGCAACCGTTTCGAGGCGATCATCCGCCAGCGCGACGGTAGCGTCCGCTCGATCGAGAATATCGAGCTGCCGATGCCCGGCCGCCACAATGTCCAGAACGCGCTCGCCGCGATCGGCGTGGCGCTGGAACTCGGCATTCCCGATGTGACGATCCAGAAGGGCTTTGGCCGCTTCGGCGGGGTCAAGCGCCGTTTCACCAAGGTCGGAGAAACGCAGGGCGTCACGATCATCGACGATTACGGCCACCATCCGGTCGAGATCCGCGCTGTGCTGGCAGCGGCGCGAGAGAGCGCCGAGGGCCGCGTGATCGCCGTGATGCAACCGCATCGCTTCACCCGTCTCGGCAATCTGATGGAGGACTTCGCCCAGGCGTTCAACGACGCCGACATGGTCTATGTGACCCCCGTCTATGCTGCGGGCGAGTTGCCGCTGGAAGGCGTCTCGTCGGAAGTGCTGGTCGAAGGCATCAAGCGGCGCGGGCATCGTGCCGCGCAAAATATCGACAGCGCCGACGCGCTGGCCAAGGCGCTCGCCGAGGTGATCGTACCGGGCGACATGGTGGTATGCCTGGGTGCGGGTGACATCACCAAATGGGCGGCGGGCCTCGCGGAAGGCATCGAGGACGCGCGCGGATGAGCGTTTGCTACGCCATGCCGCCGGTGCGTGGAAAGCTGACGCACGGCGCGGCTTTGGCGCCGCTGGTATGGTTCAAGAGCGGCGGCGCGGCGGAATGGCTGTTCGAGCCGGCCGATGCGAAAGACCTCGCCGACTTTCTATACGCGCTCGATCCGTCGGTCCCGGTGATGGGGCTGGGGCTCGGTTCGAACATGATCGTTCGCGACGGCGGCGTGCTCGGGGTGGTGGTGCGGCTCGGCAAGGCGTTCGCGCAGGTCGAGGCCGATGGGCTGACGCTCAAATGCGGCGGTGGCGCCTCGGGTATCCTCGTATCTTCGAAGGCGCGCGATGCGGGCATTGCGGGCGTCGAGTTCCTTCGTTCGATCCCCGGCACGGTCGGTGGCTTCGTGCGGATGAATGGCGGCGCCTATGGCCGCGAGACCAAGGACATCCTTGTCGAGTGTGAGGTCGTGCTGCGCTCGGGCGATATCCGCACGCTGGCGCTGGCGGATCTCGGCTACACCTACCGCCACAGCGAATTGCCGCGCGGCGCGATCGTCGTCAGCGCGACCTTTCGCGGCATGCCCGGCGAGCCGGCGGCCATCCAGACCGAGATGGACCGCATCGCCACCGCGCGCGAGGAATCGCAGCCGCTGCGCTCCAGGACCGGTGGCTCGACCTTCAAGAATCCTGACGGCCACAAGGCATGGGCGTTGATCGACGAAGCCGGCTGCCGCGGTTTGCGGCGGGGTGATGCGCAGGTCAGCGAAAAACACTGCAATTTCCTGCTCAATCTCGGCAATGCATCAAGCGCCGATATCGAGGCGCTGGGCGAGGATGTCCGCGCGCGGGTGAAAGAGCAATCAGGAGTCGAGCTGGAATGGGAAATCCAGCGCGTGGGGGTGAGTAGGTGAGCAAGTTGCACGTTGCGGTGTTGATGGGCGGCTGGTCGGCCGAGCGCGAAGTTTCGCTGATGTCGGGCGCTGGCATCGCCGAGGCGCTGGAGAGCCTCGGCCACAAGGTTACCCGCATCGATATGGACCGTGACGTTGCCGCCAAGCTCGCCGCCGCCAAGCCCGATGTCGTGTTCAACGCGCTCCATGGCACCCCCGGCGAGGACGGCACCGTGCAGGGCATGCTCGATCTGATGGGGCTGAAATACACCCATTCGGGCCTCGTCACTTCCGTTATCGCCATCAACAAGCAACTGACAAAGCAGGCGCTGGTGCCGCACGGCATCCCGATGCCCGGCGGACGGATGGTGCGGACCGCCGATCTCTACGAGGCGGACCCGCTCCCGCGCCCCTATGTGCTCAAGCCCGTCAACGAGGGCTCGTCGGTCGGCGTCGCCATCGTCACGACTGAGGGCAATTACGGCAACCCGATCGCCGCCGGCGCCAAAGGCCCGTGGCAGGAGTTCGACGAGCTGCTCGCCGAGCCTTTCATTCGCGGCCGCGAGCTGACCACCGCCGTGCTGGGCGATCAGGCGTTGGGCGTCACCGAGCTCAAGCCCAAGAGCGGCTTCTACGATTACGACAGCAAATATACCGATGGCCTGACCGAGCACGTTTTCCCGGCGCAAATCCCCGATGAGATCACCGAAGCCTGCAAGCGCATCGCGCTGGGCGCGCATCGGCATCTTGGTTGCAAGGGCGCGTCGCGCTCGGATTTCCGCTGGGACGATAATCAGGGTGTCGAGGGGCTGTTCCTGCTTGAGGTCAACACCCAGCCGGGCATGACTCCGCTCAGCCTCGTGCCCGAGCAGGCCAAATATCTCGGCATCTCCTATCCGGAGCTGGTGCAGCGCATCGTCGATGAGGCGCTGGCGTGAGCCGGGCGCCGGCCAAGCGGACGGCGACGCGGCGCGGGGCCAAGCCCCAGCGCAAGGGCGCGCGCAGGCAGAAGAAGCCCGGCCTGCTCGAATCCGCGGTCGCCGCCCTGCCAGTCAGCCAGGCGACTCTGACGAGGATCGCGACGTGGAGCATCGTCGGACTCGCCGGCATCGGCGTGATCGGGGTGGCGAGCTTTTTCGGCATTCCCGGCGCGGTCGGCACCGCCGTTTCCGAGACGGTGGGCGAGGCTGGGTTCCGCGTCGACGAGATCCAGATCGACGGCCTCAAGCGCATGAACAAGATGGATGTCTATGCGCAGGCGCTCGATCAGGATTCGCGCGCGATGCCGCTGGTCGATCTGGCGCTGGTTCGCGAAAGGCTGCTCAAATATCCATGGATCGAGGATGCCCGCGTCTCGCGGCGCCTGCCGAACACGCTGCGCATCTTCATCGTCGAGCGTGAGCCGGCGGCGATTTGGCAGAACCACGGCCAACTGATGCTGATCGACGCGCACGGGGTCGCGCTGGAGCCGGTCAAGCAGGAAGCGATGCCCGATCTGCCGCTGATCATCGGCGACGGCGCCAATTCGCAGGAGCCGGCGCGCCGTGCGTTGCTCGACAACGCGCCGGCGCTGAAGCCTCTGGTCCGCGCGGCGAGCTGGATCGGCAATCGCCGCTGGGACGTGATCTTCGATACCGGCGAGCGGCTGCAACTGCCCGAGGGCGAGAAGGAAGCGGCGGAGACGCTCAAGAAATTTGCCGAGCTGGACGGAACGCAAAGGCTGCTGGGGCGCGGCCATCTGGGTTTCGACATGCGCGATCCGGACAAGCTTGTCGTCCGCCGGCAAGGTACGGTAAATGCACCACAACCGGCGGCGACATCGGTAGAGTAATTCAGGGGAGTAAACGGGGCATGGCGAAGGTTGCACCGGAGGGGCTGATCACCGCGCTCGACGTGGGATCGTCGAAGGTATCGGCACTGATCGCGCAGAAGACCGATGACGGGCAGCTCGTCGTGCTCGGCACGGGTCAGCGTGAGAGCCGCGGCGTCAAGCGCGGCTATGTGGCGGATATGGCCGCGACCGAACTCGCCATCCGTGAAGCCGTCGAGCAGGCCGAGCGTATTGCCGGCCAGAATATCGAGGACGTGTGGGTTAGCTTCTCGGCGGGCGGTCTTCTCTCCGATATCGTCAAGCTCGAAGCTGATCTCGGTGGGCACCGGATCGAGCAGAGCGACATCGACGAACTGCTCAAGGCCGGGCGCGACGCCATCGATCCGCAGGGCAAGATGGTCCTCCATGCGCAGCCGACGCGGTACACGGTGGACGGCCTGTCGGGTGTCAAGCGGCCGCTTGGGCTCCATGCCGACCGTCTCGGCGTCGATATCCATGTCGTTGCCACCGATGGCGCGCCGGTGCGCAATCTCGATCATTGCGTTCGCTCGGCGCATCTCGAAGTCCGCTCGATCATCGCCGCGCCGGTGGCGACGGGTCTTGCCTGCCTCACCGAAGAGGAGCGCGAACTGGGCGTGGCGCTGGTCGAGATCGGCGCGGGCGTGACCAATGTCAGCGTGTTCGCAGGCGGTGTGCTTGCCGGGCTGGCGTCGATCCCGATGGGTTCGGCCGACATCACCGACGATATCGCATCGGCGTTCGGCACCGCGCGGCAATGGGCGGAGCGCACCAAATGCTTCCATGGCTCGGCGAACCTCAGCCCTCGCGACAATCACGAGATGATCGATGTGGTGCCGGCGACGGCGGAGGCGGGCGACGGCCCGCGCATCACCAAGGCGCAGCTCAACGCGATCATCCGCCAGCGGCTTGAGCGGCTGATGCTCGAAATCCAGAAGGAACTGCGCAAGCTCGCCTTCAACGATCCCGTGGGCCGTCAGATCGTGCTGACCGGTGGCGGCGCCGATCTGAAGGGCATCGCTGACTATGCCCAGCAATCGCTGGGCTCGGCGGTCCGCGTCGGCCGTTCCAAGGGTCTGGTCGCGCTTCCCGAAGCCCATGCCGGCCCGGCATTCGCGACGCTGGCGGGCCTGGCGCGCTTCGCCGCGGCGGACCCCATTGACCTGCGCAGCCTCGAGCCCGCGCACCAGATGGTGACCAGAGCTAGCCCCGGCGCGCTGATCCAGCGCCTTATGGCGGCGTTCCGTGCGAATTATTAGAGGAAAGCTGTCGATAACTCCGTCTTTCCTCTAGAGTCGCCTCTTGGGTTCGTGCAGAACGGAACCCACTAGATTTTGCGTCGGCCTGATCCGGCGCGAGGGGAGACCAAGGCGATGAGTATCGATTTCCTTCCGCCCGAGGTGGATGACCTGACCCCGAAGATCACCGTGATCGGTGTCGGTGGCGCGGGCGGCAATGCCATCGCGAACATGATCCGGGCGCAGGTGCAGGGCGTCGACTTCCTTGTCGCGAACACCGACGCGCAGGCGCTGAAGCAATCTTCGGCGGGCTCGCGCATCCAGCTCGGCGCCAAGATCACGCAGGGCCTCGGCGCAGGCTCGCGTCCCGAGATCGGCCGCGCGGCCGCCGAAGAGACGATCGATCAGGTCCAGAAGGCGCTTGAGGGCGCGCACATGGTGTTTCTCGCAGCCGGCATGGGCGGCGGCACCGGTACCGGCGCGGCGCCTGTCATCGCCAAGGCGGCGCGCGACATGGGCATCCTGACGGTCGGCGTCGTGACCAAGCCCTTCGCCTTCGAAGGCAAGCGCCGCGCGCAGAGCGCCGAAGCCGGCATCGAAGAGCTGCAGAAATATGTCGATACGCTGATCGTCATCCCCAATCAGAACCTGTTCCTGATCGCCAATGCCAACACCACCTTCAAGGAAGCGTTCGAGCTGGCCGACGAGGTGCTCCAGCAGGGTGTGCGCGGGATCACCGATCTGATGGTGATGCCTGGCCTGATCAACCTCGACTTCGCCGATATCCGCGCCGTGATGCAGGAAATGGGCAAGGCGATGATGGGTACCGGCGAAGCCGATGGCGACGACCGCGCGCTGATCGCCGCGCAGAAGGCGATCGCCAATCCGCTGCTCGACGGCGTCTCGATGAACGGCGCCAAGGGCGTGATCGTCTCGATAACCGGCGGCGAAGACATGCGCCTGCTGGAAGTCGATGAAGCGGCGAACCATATCCGCGAGCTGGTCGATCCCGATGCCAACATCATCTGGGGTTCGGCCTTCAATCCAGAGCTGGAAGGCAAGATCCGCGTTTCGGTCGTCGCCACCGGTATCGATGCCGAGGCGCAGCCCGCCGCCGCGCCGCGCGCCGCCGAACAGCCGCGCGTTTTCTCCTTTTCGACCCCGCGCCGTACCGCCGCGGAGCCGGTTGCTGCGACCGCGCCGGCGCCTGAAGCCGCGCCCGAACCCGAAGCGCCGCAACCCGGTTTCTCCGACAGCCTCGAGCTTGGCGCGGAAGCCGCGCTGACGCCGGAGCCCGCCGTCGAAGCGCCGCGCGTGCCGGAAGCCTATGAGCCCGAGCCGACCGCAGAGGCGCAGCCGGAACCCGCCGGCTGGGTCGATGACGGCGCCGATGAAGACGAACTGGTGCTCGGTTCCAAGGAAGCCCCCGAAGAGGCGCTTGAGCTCGATACGCCGGCGGCCGAACAGCCGGCTGCCGATTTGGGCGGTGGCACGCCGCCGCGCCGCCGCTGGCTGACCGGTGGCGGCAGCAGCGACGATGACGAGCCTGCGGCCGAGGCGAAGCCCGCCAAGAAGCCCGGCGGCACCTTGTTCGAGCGCATGGCTTCGGCCTCGCGCGGCGGGTCCAAGTCGAGCGATGACGACGATAAGGATCCGCTCGATATCCCGCGCTTCCTGCGCAGCCAGAACAACCAGTAAGGCGTTCGTCGCCGCCGTGGCTCGTTTCGGCGAGCGCGGCGGCGCATGTCATTGGCGGTTCAGCGGATGGCGCGCAGTTTATTGGCAATGATCCGGATCCGATTCCTTCGCTCGACTGCGCTGATCCTCGCGCTGAGCGCCGCCGCGCCCGCTTTCGCCCAGGAAGTCGTCGCCGTTCCCAACCCCGATGCCGACCGGCTGGCCGGCGAAGTTCGCCGTCTCGCCAGCGATCCGCGCGACACGCTGGCGCTGCTCGATGCCGGCGATCTCAGCGCGCGGCTGGGCGACACGTCGGCGGCCCTGGCGTTCTTCCAGCGCGCCGAGGCGATCGACCCGACCAATCCGCGCATCCTTTCCGGCAGGGCCTCAACCCTCGTGCGCCTTGAGCGCCCCGGCGAGGCGCTGCGGCTGTTCCAGCAAGCCGAGGCGCGGGGGCTTCGGGTCAGCCAGTTCGCGAGCGACCGCGGCTGGGTCTATGACCTGCTCGGCGCCCCCGATCTCGCCCAGCGCGACTACCGGACTGCGCTTGCCACCTTCCGCGACGATGAGACTGTCCGCCGCTATGCGCTGTCGCTCGGGATTACCGGCGATGTCGATCAGGCGATGAAGGAACTCGACCCGCTGCTCCGCCGCAGTGACCGCGCATCGTGGCGTGCGCGCGCCTTCATCCTCGCCATGAACGGCGATCTTGCCGGTGCCGACCGCATCGCCAGCACCATGATGCCGGGAAACATGGGCGCGGCGCTTTCGCCCTTCTTCCGCCGCCTGGCCGGGTTGTCGCCGGCCGACCGCGCCTTTGCCGTGCATTTCGGGGAATTGTCGCCCACCCAGGCGCGGCTAGCCGATGCGCGGATGGCGCCAGACGTGCCCCAATGGTCACCGCAGCCCAAGCCGGTGGTCGTGGCCGCCGCGCCGCCACAGCCGGTTGCGCAGGCGCAGCCTGGGCGCAAGGACCGCGACCGTCGTTCCCGGCGCGAGCGCGAGCGTGACGAGCGTGACGCGGTCGCCGCTGCCGCACGCCGCCCGGCCGAGCCGGTAGCGGTTGCCGTCAAGGAACCGGACCTTCCGCCGCCGCCACAATATGTCGAGCGGCGGGAGATCGTGCAGGCCACCCCCGCACCGACCCCCACGCCCGCGCCGGTCCAGCTCGCCAGCAATCGCACTATGCCACTACCCGAGCGTTTCTCGGTCGATCGTCCCGCGCCGCGCCCAATGATGGCTGAACCGCAGCCGGAAACGCTGCGTGCCAAGCCCGCGCCGGAGCGCCGCATCGGCCGTGAAGACGCGACGCTCGCATCGATCGTCAATGGCATCACGATTCCCGCCGAGGAGCTCGATGCGGTCTCCAGGCCGCCAGAGCCCCAACCGGAGCCTGTACGGATCGCGGAAGTCGCGCCCAAGCCGGTGGCACCCAAGCCCGCGCCCGTGGCGAAGCCCGAACCCGCCAAGCCGGATCCGGCACCAGCGAAGGCCAAGCCCGACGCGAAAACTCCGGCGAAGCCCGACCCCAAGGCTAAGAAACCCGATCCTGCGGCCGCCGCCAAGAAACCCGATCCGAAGAAACCCGACCCGGCCAAGACCGAGCCGTCGCGCACTTGGGTGCAGGTCGCCGGCGGCGCCAACGAGACGACCTTGTCCAAGGCATGGCAGGCGGTGGCCGCCAAGGCTCCGGCGGCAATGAAAGGAAAGACGCCGTGGACCGCACCGCTGCGCGCGACCAATCGCGTGCTGGCCGGACCGTTCAAAAGCAGCGCCGAGGCGCAGGCCTTCGTCAACACGCTCGGCAAGGCCGGCGTCTCGGCGTTCGTCTTCACCAGTGAAGCGGGCCAGAAGATCACGCGGCTGACGCTCAAATAAGGGGAGGCGACAAGGCGGTTCCAAGGCGATAGGGACGCGAACCGTGAGATCGATCGCTCCCTGGGCCTGCACACCTGCCGATAGTCGCGGCCGCCTGTATGCCGAACAGGGCGGGATTCGCGGCCCGCGCGACGCGTTTCAGCGCGACCGCGACCGGATCATCCATTCGATCGCCTTCCGCCGCCTGCGCTCCAAGACGCAGGTGTTCATGGCGCCCGATGGCGATCACTTCCGGGTGCGGCTGACTCACAGCCTGGAAGTCGCGCAGATCGGACGGACGGTGGCGCGGGCGCTTGGACTCAATGAGGACCTGACCGAAGCGCTGTGCCTCGCCCACGATATCGGTCATCCGCCATTCGGCCATGCCGGGGAGCGGGCGCTGGAGGAGGCCTTGGCCGGGCAGGGCGGTTTCGATCATAACGGTCATACCCTGCGCACGCTGACCGTGCTCGAACGGCCTTATCCGGGATGGGATGGTCTCAATCTCACGTGGGACATGCTCGAAGGCTTGGCCAAGCACAATGGCCCTATCCACGAGCCGCAATGGGCGCTGGCCGAGGCGGACCGGCAATTCCCCCTCGACCTGACCAGCTGGCCCTCGCTTGAGGCGCAGGTCGCGGCGATCGCCGACGATATCGCCTATGACAATCACGATATCGATGATGGGTTGCGCGCGGGTCTGCTAACGCTCGACCAACTCATGGAAGTGCCGATGGTCGCCGAAGGCTGGCGCACGGTTGAGAGCAGCTATCCCGGCACCGACCGCAAGCGCCTGATCGGCGAAATGGTGCGTTCGCAAATCGGGACGATGGCCAACGACCTGATCGCGGCGACGCGTGTGCGGGTGGCGGATAGCGGTGTGCAATCGATCGGCGATGTCAGGGCGGCGGGACGCTGCCTTGCGCATTTCTCGGACGTGATGCGCGAGGCCGAGCGCGGGCTCAAGGCGTTCATGTACGCCAATCTCTATCACCATCCCGATCAGATCGCGGCGGCGGATGCCGCGCATCAGATCGTTGCGGGCTTGTTCGCCGCCTATGCCGCCGATCCCGGATTGATGCCCGCGGAATGGCGCGAGGCGCTGCCCGCCGATGCGCCGTGGCGCAGCCGCCATATCGCCGATTTCATCGCCGGCATGACCGATCGCTACGCGATCAAGCGTTATCGCGAGGTGATTGGACCGATCGACCTGCCCGAAGGGTTCTAGCGCGGCGAGGCGAGCCCGGCGTGCGCCCGGTCGTGTGACTGGTACATTTTTGCGACAAAGCGGGTCTATTCTTCGCATGGCCGCAGAAGGATATTTCGATGGCAGATGCCAGCATCGCGCTGAACCGCTTCGGTTTGGGAGGCCGCCCCGGCGACGACCCCGGCGCCAATCCCAGGCAATGGCTCGCCGCGCAATTGCAGCGCTACGAGCCGCGTCCGCAGCAGATCGCAGTGCTGCCACCGACTTCGCAAATCGCTGCCGAACTCGCTGATTATTTTGAAGAGCTTCGCCAGGCGCGCCCGCAGAATCCGGGGCGGAGGCAGCGCGGGCCTGCTCGCGCCAAGCCGGCGATGCCCGACTCCATGCAATCCGTGCCCGGCCAGGAAATGTCCGAAAAGCCGATGGCCGGGGAGGCGATGAAGGAGAGGGAGCGGGCCAACGATCCCGCCGCGCAGGTGCGTCGTTTCGCGCGGCGCCAGGCGCGCGAGCATTATGCCGTCGCGGTAGGCGCGCGCGCAACCGTTGCACTGACCAGCCCAGCGCCCTTCGCCGAACGGCTGGTGCATTTCTGGGCCAATCATTTCGCGGTCTCGGCGGACAAGCTGCAGGTGATCGGCCTGGCCGGGGCGTTCGAGTTCGAAGCGATCCGCCCGCACGTCATGGGCAAGTTCGGTGACATGCTCCACGCCGTCGAGCGCCATCCCGGGATGCTGCTCTACCTCGATCAGGCGCAGTCGATCGGCCCGAACAGCATGACGGGGCAAATCGCCCAGCGCCGCCGAGCCGGAGGCAACAACCTGCCCGGCCTTAACGAGAATCTCGCGCGCGAAATCCTTGAACTGCACACGCTTGGCGTCCGCACCGGTTACGGCCAGTCCGACGTCACCGAATTCGCGCGGGCGATGACTGGCTGGACCGTCGCGGGGCTAGGCAGAGGCCGCGGTGCGCGTTTTGCCGGCACCGATGGCGAACCCGGCCGCTTCGTCTTCGCCGAGCGGCTGCACGAGCCGGGCATGCGCACCATCCTCGGCAAGCGTTGGACGCAACAGGGAGAGGGCCAGGCTGCGGCGGTGCTCGATATGCTGGCAACGCATCCCGCGACGGCGCGGCATATCGCCACCAAGCTGGCGCGGCACTTTGCCGGTGACGAGCCGCCGCCAGCTTTGGTTGCCCAGCTTGAAAGCGCTTTCCTCAAATCGGGCGGCGATCTGCCGACGCTTTATCGCGTGCTGATCGACGCCCCCGAATGCTGGGCGCCGCAACCGGTCAAGTTCAAGTCGCCCTGGGAGTGGTCGATCTCGGCAATGCGCGCGCTTGGCGCCGAGCAATTGCAGGCCAACGCCGCGAACGGGTTGCTCACCCAGCTCGGTCAGCCGGTGTGGCGGCCGGGTTCGCCGGCGGGGTGGGACGATGTCGCCGCCGCCTGGGCCGGGCCGGACGCGGTGATGCGCCGGGTCGAGGCCGCGGAACGGATGGCGCAGCGCACCCGTGACACCATCGACGCCCGCCGGCGCGCCACGCAGCTTTTCCCCGGCGCGCTCAGCGACACCACCGCGCAGGCGATAGCCCGCGCCGAAAGTCCGGGGCAGGGCGTGGCGCTGATGCTCGTCGCCCCCGAATTCATGCGGAGATAAGCCATGCTGAACCGACGCAATTTCGTGGCGCTGGGCGCTGGCGCGATCTTCACCTCCACGCTCGGCGCGAAGATGACCTTCGCCAGTGCGGCCACAACCAAGCGTTTCGTCTTCATCATCCAGCGCGGCGCCGCCGACGGGCTCGGCACGATCGCTCCCGTCGGCGATCCGGGGTTTGTCAGCCAGCGCGGCGCTCTGGCGGAGGATTTCGCATCTGCCGCCAAGCTCGATTCCATGTTCGCGTTGCATCCGGGGATGACGACGGTCGCCGGCCTGTATCAGGCGAAGCAGGCGCTGTTCGTCCATGCCGTCGCCTCGCCCTATCGCGACCGCTCGCATTTCGATGGGCAGAATGTGCTCGAGACCGGTGGCACCTCGGCCTATGCGCTCAAGGATGGCTGGCTTAACCGGCTGCTCTCGCTGCTGCCCCGGGAAGACAAGGCGATCGCGCTGGCGGCGACGGTGCCGATGGCACTGCGCGGGCCGGTCGAGGTGGCGAGCTATGCGCCCTCGGCGTTGCCCGACGCGACCGACGATCTGCTGCACCGGGTCGCATCGATGTACGCCGGCGACCCGCAGCTCCACGGGCTATGGGAACAGGCAACGGCGACGCGGATGCTGACCAGCGACATGGCCGCCGACAATGGCCGCAACGCCGCCGCGACCGGCGATCTCGCCGCCAAGCTGCTGAGCGCCGAGGGCGGCGCGCGCGTCGCGATGATCGAGACCGGCGGCTGGGATACGCATGCGCAGCAGCGCGCGCGGCTGGGTGTCCAGCTGCGCGGGCTCGACGGGATGATCGCCGCGCTCAAGGCCGGGCTCGGGCCTTTGTGGAACGATACGATGGTGCTCGTCGCCACCGAGTTCGGGCGGACGGTGAAGGTAAACGGCACCGGCGGCACCGATCACGGCACGGGTTCCGCGGCGATGTTGCTTGGCGGCGCGGTCAATGGCGGCCGGGTGCTGGCCGATTGGCCGGGCCTGGGCGATGCGGCGCTCTACGAGGGCCGCGACCTCAAGCCAACCATGGCGCTCGACACGCTGATCGCCAGCGCGGTCGGATCGCATTTCGACCTGACGGGTGCGCAGGCCGCGGCGAAGCTGTTCCCGAACATGCAGGCGTCGCGACCGATCCAGGATCTGGTGCGGGCCTGATCGCAACGTCAAAGTTTACACCAGCTTTACACTATCGCGCCGGTTCAGCGGCGCGAATGGTCCCAATGTTCGCACTGACCATGGGGTTTCCCGGGCCGATGGTTTCAAAGAGCAGCCGGGAATCCCGACCGGCTTAGCCAAGCAGGCGAAATCCTACATTGCAATGGGGGGCGCGCACGTCGGCTTTTGGATGGTCAGCCGTCCTCCGCTGACGCGGCTTCGATCCAATTGGAGAACTCGACTGCCAGATGCCAGCGATGTTCCGCAATCATATATGCGGGCACGCTGCCGGGAAACTCGACCGTCAGCAAAGCTCGAAACCCGTCACCTTCCTCGCGAAACTGATGGCGAACGCCACCGATAGCAAGGCCGTCTCGCAAGCGCGCAACCCCAGCGATCTGCACTGGGTAGCTTGGGTCGGCGGTTGTCAGAAGCGTGGAAATGTCATCGACATCGAAGGTGAATTCGCCCGGTAACGGCGAACCGCCTGTCGTTTCGACAACAATCTGACGCCCCTGTTGATCGGGGGTGATGATGTAGTGATCGGGACAGGCATCGAGCATCGCCCGTTCGCCATCGACGGTGTTCAAATCCATAAACCATTTGGCGAAATGTGCGGCCGAACCACGCGCGACTTCGATCTCGCACACACTGAACCGCCGCGATTTCCCGGACACCGCGACGCTGACCCGCGCGATCTTTTCCGACAGCCACAGCTTTCGGCCAAGCAGCTTGCGCAAGCCGCTATGGCCCAGCGCCAGCTTTCGTTCGAGCAACTCCTTGCGTTGAATGTCGCGGGGTGCGCTCGACCGTGCCAGGCCCAGCCGTTTGCGGACAGCCGCCATGCGTCGATCTTCCCATGCCAGCACAGCGTCACGCTCATGCACGACGCCATCGATAATAGTCCACAGCATGACGGCACCCCTTACTGACAAGAGTGTAAGCAGATTTTTGCGCCGATCGCAACGCTGCGGGATTGGCTGATTTTGGTCGAAGCTGACAAGGGGTTTGCGAGGCGAAAGCCATACCTAGTGCGCTGCCCCATCCGCCACTTTGCACGTGCAGCATGGTTGGTCTAAAGGCCGCGCTTCCTTGCAACATCGGAAGCACCCCGTGACCCTCTACGCCCGTTTCGCTGCCCATATCGATGCCGCGCTCGATGCCCTTGTGGCTTCGGGCGATCTGCCGGCGGGCGTGGAGCGACGCAATGTCACGGTCGAGCCGCCGCGCGACGCGACGCATGGCGATCTGGCGACCAATGCCGCGATGGTCCTCGCCAAGCCTGCCGGCACGAACCCGCGCGCGCTGGCCGAGAAGCTGGCTGCCGAGCTGGAGAAGCTGGGTGAGGTTCAGGCGGTGAGCGTCGCCGGACCGGGCTTCATCAATATGACGCTGACCGACGCGACGTGGCGCGACGAGCTTCAGGCGATCCTCGATGCCGGCAGCGATTATGGCCGCTCGGCGATCGGCGAGGGCACGACCGTCAACGTCGAATATGTCTCGGCCAATCCCACGGGCCCGATGCATATGGGCCATTGCCGCGGCGCGGTGGTCGGCGATGCGCTCGCCAGCCTGCTCGAATATGCCGGGCACAAGGTGGTGCGCGAGTACTACGTCAACGATGCCGGCGGCCAGGTCGATACGCTCGCCCGCTCGGCGCATCTGCGCTACCGCGAGGCGCTGGGCGAGGATATCGGCGAGATCCCCGAGGGTCTCTATCCCGGCGATTATCTCAAGCCCGTCGGCGACGCGCTGGCGCACCGTCATGGCGACAAGTTCGTCGGCGCGCCCGAGAGCGAATGGCTGGTCGAGTTCCGCAAGGCCGCGGTTGCCGACATGCTGGTGATGATCAAGGCCGACCTCGCCCTGCTCGGCATCCATCACGACCTGTTCTCGTCCGAGGCGGAGCTTCAGGCGGCGGGCAAGCCGGCCGATGCCGAGGCGTGGCTGCGCGCGCGCGATCTCGTTTACGACGGCGTCCTCGAAGCCCCCAAGGGCGAGACGCCCGAGGATTGGGAGCCGGTTGAGCTGCCGCTGTTCCGCGCCACCCAGTTTGGCGACGATCAGGATCGCCCGATCAAGAAGTCCGATGGCAGCTGGACCTATTTCGGCGCCGACCTCGCCTATCATTTCCAAAAGGCGCAATCGGCCGATCAGCTGATCGACATCTGGGGCGCGGATCATGCCGGCACGGTCAAGCGGATCGTCGCGGCAGTGGCGGCGCTGACCGGCGGCGAGACCAAGTTCGACGTCAAGCTCGTCCAGATGGTGCGGCTGCTCCGCGCCGGCGAGCCGGTCAAGATGTCGAAGCGCGCCGGCAATTTCGTGACGCTCGCCGATGTCGTCCAGGAAGTCGGCAAGGATGTCGTCCGCTTCACGATGCTGACCCGCAAAGCCGATGCCCAGATGGACTTCGATTTCGCCAAGGTGGTCGAGGCGTCGAAGGATAATCCGGTCTTCTACGTTAACTATGCCCATGCCCGCATCGCGTCGCTGCATCGCAAGGCCGCGGAGGCCGGCATCGACTGTCCCGATGCGGAACTGTCCCTGCTTGATACGGAAGAGCTCGGCGTCGTGAAGCTCGCCGCGCAGTTCCCGCGGATCGTCGAGAGCGCGGCGCTGGCTCGCGAGCCGCATAGAATCGCATTTTATCTCTATGACTTGGCGGCAGCGTTCCACGCTTTGTGGAATCAGGGCAACGATAATCCGGAGCGTCGTTTCCTTTTGCCGGATCAGGTAAGGTTAACGTGCGCGCGCCTTTATCTGGCGCGGGGGATCGGGCAAATTGTGCGTAATGGGCTCGGCATCATGGGAGTCGAGGCCGTCCAGGAGATGAAGTGATGAGCATGCAACCCGGTTATGGCGACGATGATCGCCTGCCGTGGCTTGAAACCGTCGAGGAGGATTACCGCGAGGGTCCTTCGTTCGGCAGGATTTTGCTGCTCATCGTTTTGCTTCTGATGGTCATCGGCGCCGGTGTCGGCGGCTATTACTGGTATCAGAAGCAGCAGGGGCTGACCGGCAACGGTCAACTGATCAACGCCCAGGAAGGCGATTACAAGGTCAAGCCCGACGAGCCCGGCGGCCGGATGGTCGAAGGCGAGGGGGATACCGTCTTCTCGACCAGCCAGGGCAATGCCAGCAACGCGTCGATCAATGCCGGCGCGATGCCTGAAGCCCCGGTGCAGGGTGAAAAGACCGCGCAGACCGGCAGCGCCGATGGCGGCAGCAAGACCGCCAAGATCAACGTGCCGACGCCCGGGGCTCCAGTGGCTCCGGCAGCCGCGCCCGCCAACAATGGCTCGGGCGCGCTAATCCAGCTCGGCGCCTTCCCCGATCAGGGCGGCGCGGATGCGGCATGGAGCCGTTTGTCGAAGCGTTTCGCCTATCTGGCGCCGCTCGGCAAATCGGTGGAGAAGGGCGAGAAGGACGGCAAGCCCGTTTATCGCCTGCGCGTCAACGCCGGCTCGAACGGTCAGGCCAAGGAAATCTGCGGCAAGCTCCAGAGCGCTGGCGAGAAGTGCTACGTGGCGAACTAGCTAAATCCTCTCCCGAAGGGAGAGGGGGACCAGCGAAGCTGGTGGAGAGGTAGACCCCCTCCCCCTCCGGGGGAGGATTTGTTAGGGGACACCCATGAAGCCCGTAATCTTTGGCGTTTCCGGCCTGAGCCTCACCGATGACGAACGCGCCTTCTTCAAGGAGGCGAACCCGCTCGGCTATATCCTGTTCAAGCGCAATTGCGGCGATCGCGCGCAGATGCGGGCGCTGACCGACAGCATCCGCGAGTTGACCGGGCGCGCCGATGTGCCGATCCTGATCGATCAGGAAGGTGGCAGGGTCGCGCGGATGCAGCCACCCGAATGGCAGGCATTCCCCGAGGGCGCCGCGTTCAACGCGCTCTATGAGAAAGCGCCGATCTCGGCGATCGAGGCGGCCCGCGCCAATTATCACGCGCTGGCGCTGATGCTCCACGAGGTCGGCGTCAATGTCGATTGCGCACCGTTGCTCGATGTCGTCACTCCGCAAGTGACACAGGCGATCGGTGACCGCGCCTTTGGTGGCGAGCCGATGCAGGTCGCGGCGCTTGGCCGCGCCGCGGTGGAGGGCCTGTGTCGGGGTGGGGTGGTCGGCGTGGTCAAGCATATGCCGGGGCACGGCCGCGCCATGGTCGATAGTCATCTGGAGCTGCCGCGTGTCAAGGCGGATGGCGCCGCGCTGGAGGTCGATATCGAGCCCTTCCGCAGCAACAAGGACGCACCGATGGGCATGACCTGTCACGTCGTGTTCGAGGCATGGGATGCGGAGCGACCCGCGACGCTGTCGCCCACCGTGATCTCCGAAATCATCCGCGGTAGCATCGGCTTCGACGGCCTGTTGATGACCGACGATATCGACATGAAGGCGCTGTCGGGCACGGCGGGAGAGAAAGCCACCCGGGCGCTGGCCGCGGGTTGCGACGTGGTGCTCGATTGCTGGGCGCGGATGGACGAAATGGTCGAGATCGCCGGGCTGATCGGAGAGGCGACACCCGAATGCGTCACCCGTCTGGATCGGGCGCTGGCGACCGTTGCGGGCGGCCCCGACCGGCGAGAAATGGCGGAACTGACAGCAATCCGGGACGAACTGCTGGCGCTTGCCTGAACGCTCTGCTTAACTTGCCCGGTATGGAAGCCGAAGCCTCCGAAATCCTCACCATCGATATCGACGGCTGGGAAGGGCCGCTCGATCTATTGCTGGCGCTCGCCCGCAACCAGAAGGTCGATCTGCGCGCGATCTCGATCCTCGAACTGGTCGATCAATACATCGCCTTCGTGAACCAAGCGCGCGAGCTGCGGCTGGAGCTCGCCGCCGATTATCTGGTGATGGCGGCGTGGCTGGCCTATCTCAAATCGGCGCTGCTGCTGCCGCGCAATCCCGAGGAGAGCCCGAGCCCCGAGGAGCTGGCGCTCCGCCTGCAACTCCGCCTCGAACGCCTCAACGCCATGCGTGAGGCCGGCGCCCGGCTGGTGGCGCGCGACCGGTTGGGCCGCGACATCTTCCGTCGCGGCGCCCCGGAAGGGCTGCGCGTGCTGCGAAAAGCCAATTGGGAAGCCGAAATCTACGATCTGATTGCGGCCTATGGTCGGATCAGCGCCCGCACCCGTCCGGTGATGCACGTCGTCGCGGTGCGCGATGTGATGACGCTGGAGGAAGCGATTGAGCGCGTCTCCAGCCTGATCGGCACGCGGATCGAATGGACGACGATCGAGAGTTTCCTGCCGGAAGGAGCGAGCGGTCCCTATCGCAAATCGGCGCTGGCTTCGTCCTTCGTCGCGGCGCTCGAACTGGCCAAGCAGGGCAGGGTCGAGCTTCAGCAGAAATCGGCCTTCGCGCCGCTCTATCTCAAGGCCCCTAATTTGAAGACTGGCGCATGAACCCGCAGGACGAACTCACTCGCGCTGTCGAGGCGGTGTTGTTCGCGTCGGAGAACCCGATGACGATCGACGAGATAAAGGCGCATGTTGGCGCGGACGCCGATGTGCGCGGCGCGCTCGCCGATCTCGAAACTGTCTATGCGGACCGCGGAATCGAGATCGTCCGCCGCGGCGACCGCTGGCACTTCCAGACCGCCGCCGATCTCGCGCATCTGCTGCGCCGCGACCGCGAGGAATCGCGCAAGCTCAGCCGCGCCGGCATCGAGACGCTGGCGATCATCGCCTATCACGAGCAGGTCACCCGTGCCGAGATCGAGGCGATCCGCGGCGTGCAGATCAGCAAGGGCACAATCGACGTGTTGATGGAGGCGGGCTGGGTGCGTCCGGCCGGCCGCCGCGAGGTGCCCGGGCGTCCGCTGACCTATGCGACGACTGCCGGTTTCCTCACCCATTTCGGCCTCGCCAGCCGCCGCGACCTGCCGGGAATGGATGATCTTAAGGCGGCCGGCCTGCTCGATCCCGTCGATCTCGCCTTCGAAGGTTTGGAAGATTCGGGGGGTAGCGACGACGCCGAGGTGGAAACCCCGGCGCAGGACGACTAGATAGAGGCGGAATCAAGGAGAGTTTCGATGGGTGGTTTTAGCCTGGTGCACTGGATCGTGCTCGGCGTGGTGGCGATCCTGCTGCTCGGCGGCGGTCGTTTCTCGAACATGATGGGCGACGTCGCCAAGGGCATCAAGCAGTTCAAGAAAGGGATGGCCGAGGACGACGACGACAAGCCGGCGACCCGCATCGAGGCCAAGAAGGCCGCGGACCCAGCCTACGACGTCGAAGCCGAGCGCACCCGCGAGGAGCGTTGAGCCACTCTTTCCGCGCGGCTCGCGCCGCGCAGTGTCCGGCGATGACCGATGCTTGATTTCAATGCGCCTGAGTTTCTCGTCGTCGCGATCGTCGCGCTGATCGTGATCGGCCCCAAGGATTTGCCCAAGGCGATGCGCTTTCTGGGCAAATGGGTCGGCCGCGCCCGCGGCGTCGCGCGTCAGTTCCGCTCGGGTTTCGATTCGATGGTCCGCGAAGCCGAGCTGGCCGAGATGGAGAAGCAATGGGCCGCCGAGAATGAGCGGATCATGCGTGAGCATCCGGTGCCGTCGCTGCCCGCCCCCCAGCCCGATCATTTCGCTGCGGAGGATGCGCCGCCGGTGACGGTCGAGCAGCCCGAATTGTTCGAAGTCACGCCCGAGATCGAGCCCGCGGCCAAGCTCAGGCGCGTCCGCAAGCCAAAGGCCCAGACGCTGGCAAACCCGGGCGAGGACGCGGCCGAATGAACGATATCGATGATACCCAGGCGCCCTTGCTCGATCACCTGATCGAGTTGCGTCGGCGGTTGCTGTATTGCGTCGCGGCGCTGGTGGTGACCTTTTGCATCGGTTTCTATTTCTCGCAGCCGATCTTCTCGTTCCTTGTTCGCCCGCTCGCCGCAGCCGGACAGACCAAGGTGATCTACACCGAGATTTTCGAAGCGTTTTTCGTCCAGGTGAAGGTCGCGTTCTTCTTCGCGATGATGGTGTCGTTCCCGGTGGTCGCGAACCAGCTCTGGCAGTTCGTTGCGCCGGGCCTGTATCGCAAGGAAAAGAAGGCACTGCTGCCCTTCCTGCTGGCCACGCCGGCGTTGTTCCTAGCCGGCGCCACGCTCGCCTATACCGTCGCGATCCCCACCGCCTTGCACTTCCTGCTCAGCTATCAGGGCCAGGTCGGCGGGGGTGTCGAGCAGATGGCCTTGCCGGCGATCGGCAAATATCTCGATTTCATCATGCAGTTCCTGTTCGCGTTCGGGATCACCTTCCTGCTGCCGGTGCTGCTGATGCTGCTCGAACGCGCGGGGATCGTCAGCTACGAACAATTGAAGGGCGCCTGGCGCTATGCGGTGGTCGCGGCGTTCGCGGTGGCCGCGGTGCTGACCCCGCCCGATGTCGTCTCGCAGCTGTTGCTGGCGGTGCCGTTGATCGCGCTTTATTTCATTGCGCTGATCGGCATCAAGTTCACCCGTAACCGGCGTGAACGCGAGGCCGAGGTGGAATCGGACGCGGAAGCCGATCCCGCATAATCCTCCTCCGCGCCGCGGAGGAGGGTCGGAAAATAGTCTATCGGGGTTTGCTGTCTTCGGCGGCGTTGGCAACGGTATCGCCCGCCGAGGCTACGTCGCGGCCGACACCGGCGACGGTGTTGCAGGCCGAAATCAGGATAGTGCCCGCCAGTGCGGCACAGGTCAGGATCTTACGCATTGAAACTCTCCATCTGCCCTTGAGAGGCGGAAAGGGAATGCGCGAGGGCCCCGGAACGTTCCCCATACGAAAAAGGGTCCCAAGGGACCCGGAGAATTTCCCAGTATCTGGAAAGTGTTAGGCCCGGAAGCGTCACCGGGGGGGGAGGGTTGACGCTTCCGGGCCCATGTCTTGGATAGCGAGAGCGGGGGGGCAAAAGGTCACTATCCGAAGTAGAAAACTATTCATGCGATCCGGGGTTCCATCGGAATCGAAATTTTTTGAATTTTTTCTCAGCCCTGGATTCCGGGCTTTCCGGTGATCGCGATCGAGGCTTCATAGGCGCCGAGCAGCGGGTCGTGATGCAGCTTGGTGCGCAGCTGGCGGGCGAGGCCGCCGAGCACGCGGCCATAGCGATTTTCGAGCAGCGCCTCGAGCTCGGCACCCTCGACCAGCGCGGGCGATACCACGCGCAAGGTCGCACGGTCTTCCTCGGGCCCGGCCTTTACCGATATCCGCACCTGCGCGCCGGTCATGCAGCTCATCGCCAGCTCGATGATCTCGGTGAGCAGGAAAGCCACCGCCGTCGCCACATCCTGATTGACCAGAACGGGTTCGGTTTCGAGCGTGATACCGAGGCCGGCGGCATGTTCGGGTGCGGTGGCGCGGATATTGGCGGCCAACTCGCCGATCACCGATCGCAGCTCAAGCCCGCGATTTTCCTCCATCTCGGCATAATGGTTGCGGTGGACCACCGCGAGCGCATCGACGCGGCGCTGGATCGATGCATAGGCTTCGGCCGCTTCCGCGCTCCTGGCGCCGCGGGCGTGAAAATTGATCAGGCTGGCGATCACCTGGAGGTTGTTCTTCACCCGATGGTGGACTTCGCGGGTCAGCTTGGTCTGGCGTACCAGTCCGTCGGCCAGCTCGGCCTCATGCTCCTGCACCGTGCGGCTGATATCGCGAAAGGTCTCGCCGAGCTCGCGGATTTCCTGCGCCGGCATCGCGCTGACCCGGCCGATATCGATCATTTCACCGGGCTGATACGCGCCGACGCTGGCGCGCAGACGGCGCAGGGGACGGATCAGCAGGCTGTTGACGACAAGCCAGCCGATCGCCGCGGCGGCGATCCACATGATGACCATGATCACGGTGCCGATGATCAGTGGCGATGTGATCGGCGTGCCGGGCACCGACATATCGATGCCGAGGCCGTCGACGTCGAGTTCGCTATGCGCCGTCTCGCGCCGGTCGTGCGGTCCGGCACCGGGCAGCATGCGCAGATTGAGCCGGTCGTTGCCGGCGGTCAGCTCCAGCGCATATTCGGGGACGAAGCCGTTGGGCCGCGCGATCGTGTTGAGTATGTCGGCCGGATAGAACGCCACTGCGCTCGCGCCTTCATGCCCGCCAATGCGCAAAGACAGGCCGTTGTCGACAATCTTGGCCCGCAGTTGCGAAGGGTTGAGCACCGCCGCGCCCGCCACCGTGAATCGTTCGCCGCACAGGATCCTGCCCGCGCCATTGATGATCGCGAACCGCGCCGATCCCTGCGAGCCGAAGGTGCCCGCCAGCCGCGTGCATGCCGGCGCGTCCTGCGGATTGGCCTCGAGCGCCGCCAGCGCCTGGGTCAATTGGCTGACATGATTTGTGAGCACGGTGCGCAGCGTGCCCGAGCTTTCCTCGGTCATCGCCGCTAGCCGTTCGCGCCGCTCGCTATTGGCGGTCTGCGTGGTCTGGATGGTGATGAACAGTGCGATCAGCGCGAGCGGGAGGAGGGCGAAAACCAGGATCAGGAACAGTTTCGCGCCTGTTTGCATACGGGCCAGCGCCGCGACAGGAGCCCTGCTGCGTTTCTCGGTTTCCGGCGCGTCCATCGGGTCGGCTAGTCGAGCTTTTTCAAAAGCGCGAGCAGATCGTCGGGCACGGCTTCGCCCACGGTCTCGTCATAGGCCTGGCGCAAGGCGTCGCCCACGCTGCGGCTGGGCTTGCCGGCGTCTTCTCCACCCTTTGCGCGGGAAGGCTTGGTCATCTCTTTCTTCGCGGAAACCACCAATTCCCCCTCGAGGACGCCGGAACGTTCCGGGTCCGGTATAAAACGAAGAGGCCCAGCGCAAGCTTGAGCCGCCACTTAGTTGCACCAACCGGTTCAGCCTCATGAAACCAAACAGCGCGCCGATTGTTCCACATGCGATGCAATATCCGGGAAGGGGCTTCCTTCGGGTGCATAAATGTTTGCAATGGGACGTGACGGACGCGAAACAAGCGCCCGGACCCGAATTGGAGAATGATCCGCTTATGTCGCTTGGACAGCAACTCGCGCCGCACCTTCCACTCCTGCGGCGTTATGCCCGTGCCCTCACCGGCAGCCAGGCCGAAGGCGATAAATATGTGCGCGCCGCGCTTGAAGCGATCGTCGCCGCGCCGGATCAGTTTCCGCGCGAGGTCGATCCCCGGCTCGGGCTCTATCGGACTTTTCAGGCAATCTGGCAGTCGACTCACCTCGAGGAAGACGATGTGATCGAGGATACGCCCAACGAGAGCGAGGCGATCGCACGCAAGCGTCTCGCCCGTCTCACGCCGCTTTCCCGTCAGGCGCTGCTGCTGACCACCGTTGAGGGGTTCAGCGTCGAGGATGCCGGCTATCTTATCGAAGAGGATCCGCAGAACGTGTCCAATCTGGTCGCCGAAGCCGTTGCCGAGATCGAGCGCCAGACACGTACCCGCGTGATGATCATCGAAGACGAGCCGCTGATCGCGATGGACCTCGAACAGATCGTCCGCGATCTCGGCCATGACGTGACCGGCGTTGCCGTTACGCGCGACGAAGCAGTGGCGCTGGCGATGGAGGACCGTCCCGGTCTCGTCCTCGCTGACATTCAGCTCGCCGACGACAGTTCGGGTATCGATGCGGTCAAGGACATCCTCGCCGAATTCAGCGTGCCGGTGATCTTCATCACCGCGTTCCCCGAGCGCCTGCTCACCGGTGAGCGGCCGGAGCCGACTTTCCTGATCACCAAGCCGTTCCAGCGCGAAACGGTGAAGACGACGATCAGCCAGGCGCTGTTCTTCGATCAGGCGACGGTGCCGGTCTAGGCACCGCTGGACGCAAAAAAGTTCGAAGTTCCATCTGGTACGGACCCAAAACATTTCTGGAGGGTTTAGCGATCATGACTGAGAACGAAGAACCGATCCACGTCTCCACCGAAGACGCCCGCTCCGGAGAAACGCCGCACGTCACCCGCTATGTGCTGGGTTTCGGGTTGTTGCTGGTGCTCGTCGCTTTTGCGTTGATCCTTTACGCTTGGTGAGCGCCGGCGGATTATCCGCTGGCAATCGCCTGCCGTACCCCTATCTCCAATATCCAGCGGCGGCGGCGCTGCAATCGAGTGGGACTCCATGAGCGAGACTGAACAGCCTGATGAGCACGAAGACGGCGTGGAAGCGCCGGTCGAGCACGTCTCGCTATCCGATCCCGAATTCAAGGTGCAACTTGGCGCCGTGATCCCGCATCTGCGCGCCTTCGGCCGCTCGCTTTCGGGCAATCGCGATCTCGCCGACGATCTGGTGCAGGAAACGCTGCTCAAGGCCTGGGCGGCGCGCAAACGCTTCCAGGCGGGCACCAATATGCGCGCCTGGACCTTCATCATCCTGCGCAATCTGTACCTGAGCCAGATGCGCCGCGCCCGCTTCAAGGGCGAATGGGACGATCTGGTCGCCGATCGCATCCTCGCCGCCCCGGCAAGCCAGGATCGCCATGTCGAGCTTTCGGACATGCAGCGCGCGCTGCTGCATCTGCCACAACCGCAGCGTGAGGCGTTGATCCTCGTCGGTGCGGGCGGCTTTGCCTATGAAGAAGCCGCCGAAATCTGTCAGGTCGCCGTCGGCACGATCAAGAGCCGCGTGGCTCGCGGTCGCGTCGCGCTTGAAGCATTGCTGTCCGAGGGACAATTGCCCTCGCGCCGCGAAATGCTGCCTAATCCGGACGGCAAAAGCGCGCTCGATACGATCATGGGGCAGGTGGACGATCTCAGCCGCAACGGCTGAGGCAAACGCGGCGCCTAGTGCGTCGGGTAATCATCCATCCGATTGAGCTGGCGAAGAATCGCCGCCATGTCGTCGGGCAGGCCACCCTCATCGGCATAAGCGCCACGTAGCGCATGCCCGATCGCATCGCTGGCGCGCGGCGCTTCGACCCGGTAAGCGGTGTGTCGCGCCTCGGGGGCGGTTGTGGATGACGAACTGGTCACGGCACAAAAAACGAACGGATTTCACATTTGTTTCTTGACATGATCGAAAACTCGATACGGAAGCGATAGAATCGTGACCGTGACTTTTTCTGCGTCGTCCTTGTCGGAAGCGGTCATCCGGGCGCGCAATCACTCGCCATTTCTTTCGCTGCTGCTGGATCGCGAACCCCAGCTCGTCGAGGGCTTGTCGCAAGCGCTTGAGAACCCGCTGGCGGCGGCACGTTCTCTTCCCGAAGATCTGGCCGTAGGTGCCCGGCTTCGCATCGAGCGGCGGCGGCTGGCGCTGCTCGTCGCGCTGGGCGACCTGTCCGGTCACTATGATCTGACGCGGGTGACGCGGACCCTCAGCGATTTCGCCGACGATGCGCTCGATCGCGCGATCCGCGCCGCTATCCGCGAACGAACACCCGATGCGGAGCCGCTGGGCTTCGCCGCGATTGCCTTGGGTAAGCAGGGCAGCCGCGAGCTCAACTACTCGTCCGACATCGATCCGATCCTGATTTACGATCCCGCGACCTTGCCTCGCAAACCGCGTGAGGAAGTCGAAGAGGCCGCGGTCCGTATCGGCCGCCGCGTCGTCGAACTGCTGCAGACGCGCGACGGCGACGGCTATGTGATGCGCGTCGATCTGCGGCTCCGCCCATCGCCCGAGGCCACTCCGATCGCGTTGCCTGTCGAAGCGGCGATATCCTACTATGAATCGCAGGCGCTGCCGTGGGAGCGCGCCGCCTTCATTCGCGCCCGTGCCTGCGCCGGCGATCTGGCGCTGGGCGGCTATTTCCTCGACGCGATCCGGCCGTTCGTGTGGCGGCGCGCGGTCGATTACGGCACGATCCGCGAGATCCGCGACATCAGCCGCCGCATCCGCGATCATTATGCCCAGGCACAGGCGTTCGGGCCCGGCTACGATCTCAAGCGGGGCAGGGGCGGCATCCGAGAGAGCGAGTTCTTCGCGCAGATCCACCAGCTCATCCATGGCGGTCGCGATCCCGCGCTACGGGTTCCTGCCACCCGCGACGCGCTGGCGGCGCTGGCGGCGGCGGGGCGTATCGATGCCGAGGACGCGGCGGAACTGACCGAAGCGTACACGGTATTCCGTACGGTCGAGCATCGCCTCCAGATGGTTGACGATCTCCAGACGCACCGCCTTCCCGACAGTGCCGAAGCGCTCGCCAATGTCGCCGCGCTGCACGGGTTGCCGAGTATCGATGCCCTGCTCGATTTGCTGCGCCCGCATTCCGAGCGCGTCGGCCGAATCTACGATTCGCTCAGCGACGATGCCGAGCCCCGGCTTCCGGCGAGCAACGAAAGCCTGCAAGCGCAACTCGCCGAGGCCGGATTCGAGCATCCGGCGGGTGCGGCGCGGATCGTCGAGGGCTGGCGCGGCGGCAATTATCCTGCGCTGCGCACCGCGCAGGCACGAGAGGCGCTCGAAAGCCTGCTCCCCGGCCTGATCGCCGCCTTTGCCCAGGCACCTGACAGCACTCACGCGATCACCCGGTTCGACGCGATGCTGTCGCGCTTGCCCAGCGCGATCAATTTCTTCCGCCTGCTCGAAGCCCAGCCTGCGCTCGCCCGTCTGCTGAGCGCCGTCCTGTGCCATGCGCCGACGCTGGCCGAGCAGCTCGGCCGCCGTGCCGAACTGCTCGATGGCCTGATCGACGCCACCGCGCTCGATCCGATGCCAGAAGTGGCGGTACTGATCGCAGAAATGGCCGCGCGTGAGGCAGGAGCGGACTATCAATGGCAGCTCGATCACGTCCGCAAGCTGGTCGGCGAGAAACGCTTCGCGCTTGGCGCGCAGATCGTTGCCGGCGCCAGCGATCCGCTCCAAGTCTCCGCAGGTTATGCCCGCGTTGCCGAAGCAGCGACCGAGGTGCTGGCGCGCGCCACCATCGAGGAGTTCGTTCGCGCGCATGGCCGCGTCCCCGATAGCGAGCTTGTCATCCTCGCGCTCGGGCGCATGGGCGGACAGGCGCTCACCCACGCGTCCGATCTGGATCTTATTTATCTGTTCACCGGTGACTATGCCGCGGAATCGGACGGGCCCAGGCCGCTCGGCGCGGTGATGTATTACAACCGGCTCGCCCAGCGCGTCTCGGCGGCGCTCAGCGTACCCACCGCCGCCGGCCCGCTCTACGAGATCGATACCCGCCTGCGCCCTTCCGGCGCTCAGGGGCCTCTCTCGGTCTCGCTCGACGCCTTCGACCGTTACCAGCGCGAGGATGCCTGGACCTGGGAGCATATGGCGCTCACCCGCCTGCGCCCAATCTTCGGCTCCCCCCAGGCGCGCGCCGCGGTGATGGAGACCGTCAGCGCCGTCCTCGAAGGCGCGCGGCCCGAGCGCGATATTGCCGCCGAGGCAGCCAAGATGCGCGATGACATGGCCGCGCATAAGCCGCCGCAGGGTCCGCTTGACGCCAAGCTTTCCGAAGGCGGGCTCGTCGATCTCGAATTTGCCGTGCACACGCTTCAGCTTGTCCACCGTAAGGCCTTCGCGCCCCAGCTCGGCCAAGCCATCGATGAATTGACGGCCACCGGGCTGATGCCGCCAGCGATGCGCCCAGCACATGATTTCCTGTCGCGCCTGCTCGTGACCATGCGTCTCGTCGCGCCCGATGCGCAGGTGCCCGGGTTGCCTACGCAGGCGCTGATCGCGCGCGCCGTTGGTCTCGCCTCATGGGAAGAGGTGGTTGCGGAGCTGGACCGGACCCGGCAGGAGGTGCGCGCATGCTGGAGCGCCGTGCGCGGCGCCTGACGGAGACTGACATGGCGATCGAAGAGGGCGACAAGCTTCCCAATATCGAGCTGGACACGCCGAATGGCGGCACCGTCTCGCTTCCGGATCAGGCCGGGCGCCCGTTCGTCCTCTATTTCTATCCGAAGGACGACACTTCGGGCTGCACCCGCGAGGCGCAGGATTTCTCGGCGATGATGCCCGAGTTCGAAGCGCTGGGCGCCGCGGTGCTTGGCGTTTCCAAGGACAATGCGATCAAGCACCAGAAATTCATCGCCAAATATGATCTCAGCGTGCCGCTCGCGACCGATACCGAGGGCAAGGCGATGGAAGTATTCGACGTCTGGGTCGAGAAGCAGCTCTACGGCAAGCGCTATATGGGGATCGACCGCTCGACTTTTCTGTTCGGCCCCGACGGTAAGCTGTTCCGCGTCTGGCGCCGCGTCCGCGTGCCCGGCCACGCCGTCGATGTGCTGGAATCGGTGAAGGAAATGCTCGCGCGGTGACCAGCGTCGCCGCGGGTTGCCGCTCCGTTCTCGAAACCGCCGATCCGCGCGCCAAGGTGATGACCGCCCGCCGGGTCGCGCGCGATTGGCGGCTGGGCAGGCTCTCGCACGTCTTCGACACGGCGATGCCCGATCGTCCCGCGCGCCCTGCCGAACCCGAGCTGCTGCCGCCCAACCGGATGCCCAAGCGCGGCAAGGGCAGCGAACATGGCCGCACCGCGCTGATCCATGCGCTTGCGCATATCGAATTCTCCGCGATCGATCTCGCTTTCGACATGGCGGGCCGCTTCGGCGGGTGCTTCCCGCGCGAATTCACCGATGACTGGCTGGGGGTGGGGGCAGACGAAGCGCTGCATTTCGCGCTGCTCGACCGCCGCCTGAAACAGCTCGGCAGCCGTTACGGTGCATTGCCCGCGCACGATGGCTTGTGGGACGCCGCCGCCGAGACCGCGCATGATCCGCTCGCCCGTTTGGCGGTCGTGCCGATGGTATTGGAGGCCCGCGGTCTCGACGTGACGCCCGCCACGGTCGAACGGTTCGAACGTGCCGGTGATACCGCTACCTCCGCGATTTTATCGCGCATTTTCAATGACGAGATTCGCCATGTCCGGGCGGGCACCAAATGGTTCGAATCGACATGTTCGGCGGCGGATCTTGCTCCCGAAGCCGCGTGGCAGGCGCTGGTCGTTAAGCATTTTCGGGGGCTGATTAAGCCTCCGTTCAACGACTCGGCGCGCGACTCAGCCGGTTTGTCCCGCGATTACTACCAGCCTCTTGCCGCGCATTGAAAGAATCCGTCACACAATGGCCGTCCAGGAGCGGAGGGGCTGCTGCTGTGACATCGTGATTTGAGAAGCGAGCGCTGGAAACCAAATCCGGCGGGGGCTTTTATTGTTTGCCGGGGACACATGGCTAACGCGTCGAACACCAAAACGGTCAGGCTGGGCCAGCGGTTCCGCAGCTTTTTTACGACCCGCGATTTTATTTTCCATGATGGCCGCGATCTCCGCCGCTTCAGCGTTGCCGGCCGCACCCAGGCCCTTCTCGCCGGCGTTGCCGCTGTCACCATCCTCTTCTCGGCCTATGGCGTGTCGCAGGCGACCGTTGGTGCGATCGCGATCAGCGGCGTCACCGGCACGCCCTCGTCGCCCGAGGCGCAGGTCGCCCAGATGCGCGAACAGTTCGAGCAGATGCAGGAAGACGTCGCCGCCGCCAAGGAAGCCGCCAAGGTCCAGGCCGCGCGCGTCGAGCACAATCAGGCGCTGATCGCCGCCACCATGTCGGGCAAGGTCGATCGCGCGGCTATCGAGCGTCCGATCCCCGCTGCCGCACCGAAGACCAGCGCGATCGCCGAGGAAGTCCTCGCCCCGCTCAAGCAGGTCGAAGCCCGCCAGGTCGCCCTTGCCGGCAAGGCCCGTGCGGCCGGTGAAGCGCGCTACCAGCAGACCGCCGCGCATCTCCGCACGCTCGGCCTGACGCCGGAGCGCTATTCGAACGTAGCGATGGGCGGGCCCTACGAGCCGGTCGATGCCAGTGACGTCACCTCGGATTCCGACGCGGCTGCCGCCGACGCCCAGTTCCGGGCTCTGTTCCAGACCTGGAAGAAGCTCGACATGCTCGAGCAGACGGTGATTTCGATCCCGTCGATGCAGCCGGTCGAGCGTGTCGTCTTCACGTCCAGCTTCGGCGTCCGTTCGGATCCGTTCCGTGGCACCGCGGCGATGCACGCCGGCGTCGATATTCCCGGTGCGATCGGTACGCCGATCTATGCCACCGCCGATGGCGTGATCAGCCATGCCGGCCGCCAGGGCGGCTATGGCAACATGGTCGCGATCAATCACGGCCGCGGCATCGAGACGCGCTACGGCCACATGTCGAAGATTCTCGTCGAAGATAACACCCGCGTTCGCCGCGGCCAGATCATCGGCTTGATGGGCTCGACCGGCCGATCGACGGGCAGCCACCTCCATTATGAAGTCCGCGTCGACGGCAAGGCGGTCAACCCGATCCCCTTCCTGCAGACCGGCGAATATCTGGTCCAGATTCAGGACCGCGCGCAGGGCGCGATGGGCGGACCCGCGAAGTAATAGGCCCTCAACAGGGGTTTGGAGAGGAGAGGGGCGGCCCGTGCAGGCCGCCCCCTTTCTTTTGGGGTGGATTGCGCTCGGTGGCCGCCCTATCTCCGCTTCATGACCACGCTCACCCAGCCTGATGTCGCGCTGACCGCCGCCGCCGCCGCCCGCGTTGCGGCGATCGCGGCCAAGCAGGCCAGGCCCGCGATCCTGCGCCTGTCGGTCGAAGGGGGCGGGTGCTCGGGCTTTCAGTACAGGTTCGGTATGGCCGATGCGCCCGAGGCCGATGATCTGGTCGTCGAGACCGACGGCGTGCGGCTGGTGGTCGATTCGATCAGTCTCGATCTCGTCCGCGGCAGCCAGGTCGATTTCGTCGACAATCTCGGCGGCGCGCACTTCGCCGTATCCAATCCACAGGCCGCTTCGGGCTGCGGCTGTGGCACCAGCTTCTCGATCTGAGCGCCTGCATGAAAATCGTCAGCTATAATGTGAATGGCATCAAGGCGCGCATGGAGCGCCTGCTCGAATATCTCGCCGAACAGCAGCCGGACGTGGTCTGCCTGCAGGAGTTGAAGGGCGCCGACGAGACGCTCCCCACCGGCGATATCGAAAAGGCCGGCTATGGCGCGGTCTGGCACGGGCAGAAGGGCTTCAACGGCGTCGCGATTCTTGCCCGGGGCCAACAGCCGGTCGAGCGTCAGCGCGGCCTCGCTGGCGATCCGGAGGATGCGCACAGCCGCTATATCGAGGCGGAGATCGGCGATGTCATCGTCGCCTCGATCTATCTCCCCAACGGCAATCCCCAGCCTGGGCCGAAGTTCGACTACAAGCTCAAATGGATGGAGCGCTTGGCGGACCGTGCGCAGGCCTTGCTCGCCGAGGAGCGCGCGGTCATTCTCGCCGGCGACTACAACGTCATCCCGCATGACGATGACACCTTCTCGGTCCCGGCGATGGCCAGTGACGCGCTGATGCAGCCCGAGAGCCGCCAGCGTTACCGCGCTCTGCTGGCGCAGGGCTGGACCGATGCGCTGCGCACGCGGTTCCCCGGCGGCGGGGTGTGGACCTTCTGGGACTATCAGGCCGGGGCCTGGCAGCGCGACGCCGGCTTCCGCATCGATCATCTGCTGCTCAGCCCGATCGCCGCCGACCGCTTCAGCGGCGCGGGCGTCGACAAGGAATATCGCGGCCGTGAGCGCGCCAGCGATCATGCGCCGACCTGGGTCACGCTCCGCTGATCTGACCATTTCCGGACAGTCGCGCTGTTCGCTCCCGAACACTGTTTTTGCGTGATCGGCCAACTCTTGGCGTGTATTGCTGTACTATGGCACCTGCGCGAGAGTGCGATTCGGCTAAGTATCTGAAAAATAGGCATTCGATGATTTGGCACGCTTGCTGCATCGATATCGGCACAGGTAGCACGAAGGAGCGCCTGTCATGTCCAATGTTAGGGAGTTCAGATATGACTCGTTTCATCGCAATCGCTGCCGTCGCCACACTCATCGCCGCGCCGGCCTACGCCACGGATCCCGGCAAGAAGGGTGACAACAAGGATTCGATGACCAGGCGCGTCTGCGTCGTGAAGACCACGACCGGTTCGCTGCTCGAAAAGAAGGAGTGCCGCACGCGGGCCGAATGGATCGCGCTGACCGGCAATGATCCACTCATGAAGCAATAAGATATCCGGACGGCTCGCGGCAAATCCTCGCGCCGCGTGACGCCCCGATGGTCCGGCCGCTCCGCCGGGCCGCGCCGGCTCGCTTCCCCCGAAGCGGGCCGGCTTCTTGTTCGCGGCCGGCTAGAGCGTTTTGGCGTAGATAAGATATTCGCGGTTGATCTTGCTCTCGATGGCATCGGCGATCGCGTTCATGCCCTGATTGTCCTCAAGCACCCAGCCGATCTCGCCGCGGGTCACTCCGAAATTGGCGACAGAGTCACGGCGAATGAACTCGATCATCATGAAGGCAAGCTGGCTGGCGAGGCGCGATGCCTGAAGCCGCTTGACGACACCCATCAGCGGCACGCGCGCGGTCCGCGCCTTGGGCTTGCGCAGCCACCACAGCAGCTTCGCCCAGCCGAACGGCAGCAAATGGCCCTTGAGCGGCTTCAGCGCTTCGTTGAGATCAGGCAGGGCGACCATGAACGCCACCGGCTCACCGTCATATTCGGCGATGCGGATGAGCTGCTCGAACACCAGCGGCTTCAGCTTCTTGCCGACATCGTCGATCTCGGGCTGGGTCAGCGGCACGAAGCCCCAATTGTCCGACCAGGCATCGTTGAGGATTGCGAGGATCAGCTTGGCCTCTTCCTCGAAGCGCGATTTGTCGACGCAGCGGATGCGGATGCGTTCGTTTTTCTCGCCGGCCGCGACGATGCGGTTGATCAGCGGCGGAAAGCCTTTCGATACGTCTAGGTCATAGGTCAGCAGCTTCTTGACCTCGCCATAGCCCATGCCCTCGATCCAGCCGCGATATTGCGGCTGGTGATGCGCCATCAGCACGGTCGGCGGATGATCATATCCCTTGGTCAGCAGCCCCGGCTCTTCCCATACCGACAGGCTCATCGGCCCGACCGCCTTGTTCATGCCCTTCTTGCGGAGCCAGTCCTCGGCGGTGTTGATGAGCGCCTTGGCGGCGTTCTGATCCTCGGCTTCGAACATTCCCCAAAAGCCGACGCCGGGCCCGAAGCCCTGCTCCGGCGCCATTTCCAGCGCGAGCAGATCGAGATGCGCCGAGATCCGCCCCACGACCTTGCGATCGCGCTCGGCGATGAACAGCTGCACTTCGGCGTGGCTGAACCAGCCGTTTTTCTTGGGATTTATCTTGGCATATTCCTCGTCCCGGAGCGGCGCCACCCAGTTGGGATCATTGCCGTTCAGTCGGTAGGCGAGCTCGATGAATGCCTTGGTGTCCGCCTTGGTGACGACCGGGCGGATGGACAGAGATGACATGGGAAGCGCCCCTTTCTTGGGGCGTGAAGTCCTGCGGGATTGCGGCGCTGTCAAGGCCGCAACCTTCCGGGCCTGTTATCGCCCACATTGAGCCACTATCTGATTGCAATGGGCCAGACCATGAACACCAGTGTTGTTTTCGATGCGCGCGAAGCGGAGGCCGTTGCCGCGACGCCGCGCGCCGCGCGTGAGCGGATCGCCGACGACAAGGCGATGCTTCGCGCCGCCGCCGAGATGGCGCGCGACTATGCCGCGCATAAGCCGTGGATCTATTGGAGCGATCTGCTCGCTTCGGTGGTGGTGGGCTATGCCGCTTTGTTCATCGCGGTGACCGCACGGGGCTGGGCGCTCGGCCTCGCCGCCGGTCTGGTTTCGGCGCTGGCGATCTATCGCGCCGTCAGCTTCATCCACGAAATCTCGCATATGAAGACCGGCGCAGTCCCGGGCTTCCGCCTGGGCTGGAACCTGCTCGTCGGCATTCCGCTGATCATCCCGTCGTTCATGTACGAGGACGTCCACGTCCATCACCATGCCCGCATGAAATATGGCACGATCGAGGATCCCGAATATCTGCCGCTGGCGCTTATGAAGCCGTGGTCGCTGCCGTTGTTCGTGGTGCTTGCGGCGCTTGCGCCGATCGGCTTGCTGCTGCGCTATGGCGTGCTGGCACCGCTCTCGATGGTGTTCCCGCCGCTGCGCAAGGCCGTGATCGAGCGCTATTCGGGGCTGGTCATCAATCCGGCCTATCGCCGCCGCATGCCCACCGGCCGTTTCCGCAGCGAATGGCTGGCGATGGAAGCGGGCGCCTGCATCTGGTCGATCGCGCTGATCGCGCTGGTCGCCACCGGCATCATCCCGCTCAAGGCCTTTGTGATCGCCCTCGCGATCGTCTCGGTCGCAACCGTCATCAACCAGGTCCGCACGCTGGTGGCGCATCTCTGGGAGAATGAGGGTGAGGCGATGACCGTCACCGCCCAATATCTCGACAGCGTCAATGTGCCGCCGCCCGCGCTGCTGCCGGCGCTGTGGGCCCCGGTCGGCCTGCGCTACCACGCGCTCCATCACTTGTTGCCTAGCGTGCCCTATCACAATCTCGGCGCCGCCCACCGCCGCATCACCGCCACGCTGGAGGCCGGTTCGCCCTATCACAAGGCGAGCTATGCGGGATTGCCGGGGCTGGTCGGCCAGCTGGCGCGCTCGACGATGATGAAGCGCTGAGTTCCAATATTGTCTCATCCCGGACCTGTTCCGGGAGCCACTACGCCTGCGATGCCGTAAAGCCTCAAGCCTGATGCCTGTCGTCGGGTGGACCACGGAACAAGTCCGGGGAGCTATTCCTCAGTCTTGAGCAACACCGCCTCGCCGATCATCAGGAACAGCAGAAACGGCGCCCAGGCGGCGAGGAAAGGCGGATAGGCGCCGAGATTGCCCATCGCCAGCGCGAAATTGTCGGCGACGAAATACAGGAAGCCCAGCGCCATGCCGATCACCGCGCGTACAAACAGCTTGCCGCTCCGCGCAATCCCGAACGCCGCGACCGCGCCGAGCAATGGCATCAGGATCGACGACAAGGGTCCCGCCAGCTTATGCCACAGCGAGCCACGCAGCGCCTTGGTCTGCCTGCCGGCGAACTCCAGATCGGTGATCGCTTCATAGAGGCCGGAGAACGACAGGCCATCGGCATTGACCGATGCCAGCGTGAACTGATCGGGCCGGACCCCGTCGGCGATCCGCAGCGGCGCCAGCGGCATCAGCGTGCCCGCGGCGACATCAAAGCGCTGCACCCCCTCGACGTGCCAGCCGGTGCCGTCGCGTCTGCCGGTCTTCGCGGTCAGGATCGATCGCAGCGACTGTCCCTCCCGCTCATATTCGGTGATGCCGAACAGTTGCGCGGCGTCGCCACGACCCTTGATCTGCTGGACGACGATCAGGTCGTCGCCATCCTTGACCCACACGTTCGACCGGTCGCCGCGATCGACCGGCAGCGGGCCATATTCCACCTTCTTCCACTGCGCGAGCGTCGCCGATGCGCGGGCGACGATACGGTCGTTGAAGGTGAATGAGATCGCCGCGACGACCAGCCCGGTGAGCATCAGCGGCGCCAGCACCTGGTGCGCCGACAGCCCCGATGCCTTCATAGCGATGACTTCGCTGTTCTGGTTGAGCTGCGACAGGGTGATGATAGAGCCGAGCAGGACCGAATAGGGCAGGAAGGTCGCGATGATCTGCGGCGCGCGCAGCCCGACATAGCGCCAGATCTCGGCATCGCCGTTGCCGGCATAGGCCAGCACGCGCCCCGATTCGGTGAGCAGATCGAGCGATTGCAGCACTAGCACCAGCGCCGCCAATATGGCGAAGGTGCGCACCAGGAACATCTTGGCCATGTACAGCGACATGGTCCGCGACGGGAAGAAGTTCATCAGGTTGGTCATGCCGCCGCCTTCTTCCTGCGGCCGGGCAAATAACGCGTTACAGCCTTCACCAGCTTGTCGAACCACTTCTCGACCGCCGCCAGCGGCTGCGCGCCGGGCACATAGGCGGTTTGATAATAGAGCCAGAAGGTGAGCGCCGCGAACAGCGCCCAGGGCGTCCACAGCGCGATCACCGGATCGATCCGCCCCAGCGCGCCCACCGCCTGCGCATATTCGTTGATCTTGTGATAGGTCACGATCAGCACGATCGACAGGAACACGCCGAGCGCCGAGGTCGATCGCTTCGCGGGCACGCCCAGCGCCACCGCCAGCAGTGGCAGCAGGAACATCGATGCGACTTCTGCGATGCGGAAGTGCCAGGCGGCGCGGCTGGTATCTCGCAATTTCTCCTGCGCACCGCGGTCGCTGCCGATCCGCGCCAGCTCGGGCAGGGTCTGCTCGAGGCTGCGGTCGCCGCGCTTGCGGAATTGCTCATATTTGGGAAGCGGGATCGGCAAGTTATGGGTGGTGAAGGTCAGCACGCGCGGCACCGGTGACGATTTGTCGGTGTGCACCAGCGTGCCGTTGGTCAGACGGAAGATGATCGTGTCGGGATCGTCCGAGCGCATGAACTGGCCATGCTCGGCGGTCACCGCGAGCGGGCTGCCGTCCTTGGTGACCATCTGCACGAAGATGCCCGAGAGATCGCGGCCCTCATTCTTGCTCGATTCGATGCGTAGCGTCATCTTCGTGCCGAAGGTGGTGAACTCGCCCACCTTGATCGACGCGCCCAGCGCGCCGCTGCGCAATTCGAAACGCAGCTGCTCGTAATTGTAACGCGCCCAGGGCTGGATGAAGCCGACGATCGAGAAATTGAGCGCCGCCAGCGCGATCGCATACATGAAGGGCACTTTGAGCATGCGCGTATAGCTCATTCCCACTCCGCGGAGCACGTCGAGCTCAGACGAGGTGCCCAGCCGGCGAAAGGCGAGCAGGCAGCCGAGCATCAGCCCGATCGGGATGCCGAGACCCAGATATTCCGGAAGCAGGTTCGCCAGCATCCGCCAGACGACGCTCACCGGCCCGCCCTCGGTCGCGACGAACTCGAACAGTCGCAGCATGCGATCGAGTACCAGCAGCATTGCCGAGATCAGCAGCGTCGAGATCAACGGAACCGCGATCAGCCGCGCCATGTAGCGATCGATCGAATTCATGGGCGTGCGACGGTTGCCTTCATTGTCACGGGCTCGTGGAATGCCCGCTTTCGTGAACCCAAAGCCTATACGCCCGGTTCCGCCGTGCGCCAGCAAGAAAGTTGCGCGGTGGGTGGCGCCGTTCTCCCATCGGGACTAAGTGCGGCCCCATGCATTTCCTCGATCAGGCCAAGATCTTCGTCCGCTCCGGCGCCGGTGGCCCCGGTGCCGTCAGTTTCCGGCGCGAGAAGTTCATCGAATATGGCGGCCCCGATGGTGGCAATGGCGGCAAGGGCGGCGATATCGTCTTCGAAGCGGTCGCCGGCCTCAACACGCTGATTGATTTCCGCTACACCCAGCATTTCCGCGCGCCGCGTGGCCATGGCGGCGCAGGTTCAAACCGCACCGGTGCCGGTGGCGACGATCTCGTCATCAAGGTTCCGATCGGGACTCAGGTCCTTGCCGACGACGATGAGCGCACGCTGCTGCTCGATCTCGTCGAAGAAGGGCAGACCGCCGTGTTCCTGCGCGGCGGAGACGGCGGACGCGGCAACGCCAGCTACAAGACCAGTACCAACCGCGCCCCGCGCCAGCACGGCACCGGCTGGCCTAGCGAGGAAGCCTGGGTGTGGCTGCGTCTCAAGCTGCTCGCCGACGCCGGGCTGGTCGGGCTACCCAATGCCGGCAAATCGACCTTCATCAATCAGGTGACCAACGCCCAGGCCAAGGTCGGCGCCTATGCCTTCACCACCACGCGACCCCAACTGGGGGTAGTGCGCCACAAGAATAACGAGTTCGTCGTCGCGGACATCCCCGGTCTGATCGAAGGCGCCGCCGAAGGGGCGGGGATCGGCGACCGATTCCTCGGTCATATCGAGCGCTGCCGCGTGCTGCTGCACCTCGTCGATGCCAACGATCCCGATGTCGCGGAAAGCTATCGCATCGTCCGCGACGAGCTCGAAGCCTATGGCGCCGGCCTCACCGACAAGCAGGTCATCGTCGCCCTCAACAAGATCGACACGCTCGACGACGAACTGATCGCGGCGCTCTCGGCCGAGCTGGAGGAGGCCAGCGGCGCCGAAGTGATCCCGCTCTCGGGCGCGGCCGGCACCGGTGTCGATTGGGTGCTCGACAAGCTCCTCGAAGCGATCGGCCCCGATTACGGCAAGGTCTCCGAAGACGATGAAGGCGAAGACACGATCGAGTGGTCGCCGGTTTGAGTGCAGTCCGCCACGGCTTCGGCGGAAACATGCTTGAGCGTTCGTTAACTATATTGGCGCATCTTTCCTTTCGAACATCGGAAGGGGTTTGCAATGCGCATGCGTTTCTTTCTAGCCGGCACGGTTCCGGCGCTGTTGATGTCGGGAGCGGCCCTCGCTCACGAGGCGGACGGGCACAAAGCCGAATTTGCCGTCTACCAGGTTTCGATGCAGCTGCACGACGGCAGCCAGCTTGTCGCTTCGCCCACGCTCGATGTGAAGGTCGGCGAGATGGCGACCGTCTCGTTCCAGGACGAGAAGGGCCAGCGCTATTCGGTGCGCCTGATGCCGATGCGGATCGCAAGCGGCAAGGTGTTCGTCGCCTCGTCGATCGATATCGCGGCGGGGTCGGGGGCCTATCTGGCGTCGCCCGTGCAGATGGCGCAGCTGGGCGAGGCCGCGGCGATCGAGCTCGACAAGGATAGCCCGGCGTCCAGGCCGTTCCGCCTCGATTTCACCCTCACCGCCGCAGTCGCCTCCGCTCCGTGAGGCGGAGCGGCGGGCCCGGGCCGGGCGAACTACCGGTCCTGAAGCTTCGCGCGGAGAAAGAAGTGGATCGTCATCCGCGTCCAGAAGATCAGGATTATCGCGCTGACCAGCAGGTTGGCCGCCGCCCACCAGTTTATCCCGAAACCTGGCTTGCCGATCCCGAATGAGAACCTGCTCGCGCGATAGGCGCAAATAGCGACGGTGGCTGCCCAGATTCCGGCAATGCTGCAGGTGGTGGTGGCCAGTTTCATCGCCCATACCGTGCTCTTGCGCACCTGCGACCGCAAAACCATCTGCAGCGGGCCCCGGTCGCCATCGGTTTGCCGGAGACCAATCAGCGAAGTGTCCGGGACGCCCACGCTTTTGAGCGACGCTGCCTCATAGAACAGGAACCGGTTCCGCTCGGTGCTGATCGATTGCGACTGGTTGACGCTGAAACCGAAGACGAAGAGCGCGCTCGCCACCAGATAGGCGATGAGCACCGAGGCCGAATTGGTATAGATCATATAGGCGAGGTCGAGGCGCTGGCCGTTTGCGAGCGTGAGCAAGGTCGTCCCGGAAACGAGGATCGCCGCCCAGAAAGTCAGAGTCACTTTCCATTCGGTGTCGGCAAGCGCCGAGACGCGTGACAAATGGTTTTGTGCCGCGGCCTTGAGCGCTTCGGTATTGTCCCTGCCGAATGCTGGAACTTCGACCTTGTCGCGCGTATTGGGCGGCGTGCGGCTCTGCGCAGCGAGCGCATTGCCTTTCCGTAGCATCTCTTCCGCGGCCTTGCGCAACGCAGCTTCACCCCTTGTCCCAAAACATGCAGAACCATTGCAGCCAGCGGCCAAGCACGGCAAGGGCAGTAGAACTTGTGAACCAAATAGCGCTCCTCTTTCCGCCCGCTTCCTGCCCGCGCCTGATCGTCAAGATCGGATCGGCGCTGCTCGTCGATCCCGATGGCAGCGTGCGGCGGGCGTGGCTTGAGGGCATTGCCGCCGACATTGCCGAACGCATTCGCGCCGGTCAGCAGGTCGCGGTCGTCTCCTCGGGCGCCATCGCCCTTGGCGCCCGTCGCCTCGATCTCGCCAAAGGGGGCCGCGCCAGCCTTGAGGACGCGCAGGCGGCTGCCGCGACCGGCCAGATCGAATTGAGCCGCGTCTGGGCCGATGTCCTTGGCGCGCAGGGGCTAACCGCGGCGCAGATGCTCGTCACGCTCGACGACCTCGAAGACCGCCGCCGCTATCTCAACGCGTCGGCGACGCTGGACCGCCTGCTCAGCCTCGGCGTCGTCCCGATCCTCAACGAGAATGACTCGGTCGCCACCGAGGAAATCCGCTTCGGCGACAATGATCGTCTCGCCGCGCGCGTCGCCCAGGCGGCGGGGGCGGGGGGCGTCGTCCTGCTCTCCGACGTCGACGGCCTTTATGACCGCAATCCCAGCGATCCCGCCGCGCGGCACATCCCCCGCGTCGAGCGGATCGACAGCGCCATCGAAGGCATGGCGGACAGCGGCTCCGCCTCAGGAATGGGCTCGGGCGGCATGGTCTCCAAGATCGCCGCCGCGCGCATCGCCAACGCCGCCGGCGCGCACCTCGCCATCGCCTCGGGCCGGATCGATCGCCCGCTATCGGCGGAGGCCCGCCACACGCTGTTCGCCGCCGAGAAATCGGCGCCCGCGCGCAAGGCGTGGCTGGCCGGCGGGCTGACCGCCAAGGGCCATATCCATGTCGATGCCGGCGCGGCCCGCGCGCTCGCCAAGGGCAACAGCCTGCTCGCCGCCGGCGCCACCCGCATCGAGGGCAGTTTCGCGCGCGGCGATCTGATCGTCATCCTCGGCCCGGACGGCGCGCAGCTTGCCCGCGGCCTCTCCGAATATCCCAGCGAAGATGCCGCCCGCATCACCGGAAAGCGTAGCGAGGAGCATGCCGAAATCCTCGGCTACGCCCCCCGTGCCGCGCTGGTCCACCGCAGCCATATGGCGTTGCTGTGAGCGTCCTCGCCATCACCGGCGCGACCGGATTTGTCGGCAAGCGCACCGTCGATCTCGCACTCGCCACCGGCCACACCGTCCGCGCGCTTACGCGCCGGGCGCAGCCGGCCCGTGAAGGCTTGGTCTGGGTACAAGGCAGCCTCGAAAACGCCGACAGCCTTGCGCGTCTCGCCAGCGGCGCCGATGCCGTCCTCCACATCGCCGGGGTGGTGAACGCGCCCAATCATATCGGCTTCATCCGCGGCAATGTCGAAGGCACCGAGCGCATGATCGAGGCTGCCGCGTCGATGGGCGTGCGGCGTTTCGTCATGGTCTCGTCGCTATCCGCGCGCGAGCCGCAATTGTCCAACTATGGCCGCTCGAAGGAACGCGCCGAGAGCCTCGTCCGCAAGTCGGCGCTCGACTGGACCATCGTCCGCCCGCCGGCGGTCTACGGTCCCGGCGACCTGGAGATGCTCGACCTGTTCAGGCTGGCCAAGCGCGGCCTCGCCTTGCTCCCGCCCGGCGGTCACATGTCGGCGATTCACGCCGACGATCTCGCGCGGTTGCTGATCGCATTGGCGGAAACCGACCCCGGACGCCTGATCCTCGAGCCCGATGATGGCAGGGAGGGTGGATGGAGCCATGAAGGTTTCTCCCGCGCCATCGGCGATGCGCTCGGCAAGAAGGTCCGCGCCTTCGCCTTGCCGCGCGCGATCATGTCCACAGCCGCCACCCTTGACGGCCTGTTCCGCCGCTCGGGCGCCAAGCTCACCCATGATCGCGTCTCGTACATGTGCCATCCCGATTGGGTGGTTGATCCGTCGAGACGTCCGTCGGCTGATCTATGGCTGCCGCGGATCGGGACACGCGAGGGTCTTAAGGCGACGGCGGACTGGTATCGAAGCCAGGGGCTGCTTTAGGGCTTTCTGGGCTCCGGCCCGCTCAACAGGATTTCCACGCGCCGGTTCTGCGGTTCCGAGACCTGCATCGTCGTGGCGACGCGCTGAACGCGGTTGCCATAGGATTTGCTATACCGGGGTTTCACGAACACGCCGCGGCTCGCCAGATAACCACGCACAGCCTTCAGCCGCTCGGCCGCCACGGCCTCATCCTCGGCCGTGTCGGTATGCCCGGCCAAATGCACGGTAGACGGGCCGCATTCGCCGGCATGCTCTATCATTAGATCGAGCACCTCCACCGCCTGTTTCCTCAGCCATGGCAAGCCGGGGTCGAAAAACACGATATAGGGACCGGCGAGGCAATCGCCGTGCAGTGACGCAGTCTGGACCTTCCGGGCGCTTGCGGGCGATGAGGGCGCAAGCAACAGCGTCGCCAGGATCGTGATGGTGCGTATCCTCGACATGAAGGCATCCTTTCATCCCGCCAGTCGCCCGCCAAGTACCAGCTGCAACCCTTGCAATGTAGGATTTCGCCTGCTTGGCTCGCGCGGTCGGCGCTGCCGTCCGCTCTTTGAAAATGGAAAGCTGCTGTAGGAGAATCGCGTCGTCAGTGCGACCATTGGGACCCTTCGCGGTGCCAGAACCGCGCATTGGCTTAACCTTTCGCGCGCCGAACCGCCCCGCCGACACCCCGTTTCCGCCGCAATCGCTTGGCACTGCCCCCCTGAGATACTAAGGGATCGCCCATGACCGACCGCACGCAAATCCTGGACACGATCACCCCGCTGATCGAGCGCTTCAACAAGAAGGGCGTCGCGATCAGCGACAGCACCACCTTCGCCGGCGATCTCGAATGGGACAGCCTGACCGTGATGGATTTCGTCGCCGAGATCGAGGACGCGTTCGACATCATCATCACGATGAACATGCAGGCGGAGATCGAGAATGTCGGCCAGCTCGTCGATGCCGTCGCCAAGTTGAAGGGCTGACACCGATGACAGAGGGGGCGAATACCGCAGATGCGTCCACGCCGGTCGCGGCGAATGGCCGCGATCTGATGTCGAAATTCGACGGCCTGATCGCCGAGCGCCAGGCGCTGATCGATACCGGCGTCACCGATCCGTTCGCGATCGTGATGGAAAAGGTGAAGTCGCCGACCGAGGCGGTGATCAAGGGCAGGGATACGATCCTGCTCGGCACCTATAATTATATGGGCATGACGTTCGATCCGGACGTGATCCAGGCTGGCCATGACGCGCTCGACCGGTTCGGCTCGGGCACCAATGGCAGCCGCATGCTGAACGGCACCTTCCAGGATCACATGGAAGTCGAGCAGGCGCTGCGGGATTTCTACGGCGTTTCCGGCGCGATCGTCTTCTCGACCGGGTATATGGCCAATCTCGGCATGATCTCGACGCTGGCGGGGAAGGGCGACTACGTCATCCTCGACGCCGATAGCCACGCCTCGATCTATGACGGCTGTAAGCAGGGCTATGCCGAGATCGTCCGCTTTCGCCACAACGATATCGAGGATCTCGACAAGCGCCTCGGCCGCCTGCCTAAGGATGCCGGCAAGCTGGTCGTGCTCGAAGGCGTCTATTCGATGCTCGGTGATATCGCCCCGCTCAAGGAAATGGTCGCGGTCGCCAAGAAGCACGGCGCGATGGTCCTCTCCGACGAAGCCCATTCGATGGGCTTTTACGGCCCGAATGGCCGCGGCGTGTATGAGGAGCAGGGCTGCGAAGGCGATGTCGATTTCATCGTCGGCACTTTCTCCAAGTCGGTCGGTACCGTCGGCGGCTTCTGTGTCTCGAACCATCCCAAGTTCGAAGCGATCCGGCTGGCCTGTCGCGCCTATATTTTCACCGCGTCGCTGCCGCCTTCGGTGGTCGCGACAGCGGCGGCATCGATCCGCAAGCTGCAATACGCCCACAACAAGCGCGCGCACCTCTGGGAGAATGCCCGCACGCTGCATGGCGGCTTGAAAGCGTTGGGCTTCGAGCTCGGCACCGAGAAGCCGGACTCGGCGATCATCGCCGTGATCCTGAAGGATCAGGAACAGGCGGTGATGATGTGGCAGGCGCTGCTCGACAGCGGCCTCTACGTCAACATGGCGCGCCCGCCCGCAACTCCGGCCGGTACCTTCCTGCTGCGCTGCTCGCTGTGCGCGGAGCACACTTCCGAGCAAATCGAGAAGGTGCTCGGCATGTTCAAGGCGGCGGGCCAGGCGGTTGGCGTAATCGCCTGAGAACGGTAGAGTCGCCCCTGCAATGAGCGAGGGCATCACTCCGCTGGAGCGCGCGGTTCGGGACACGAACTGGCGGTTTCGCCTGCTCGGCGTGCTGGCGGTGCTCGGCATCGCGGTGCTCGCGGCGTTGATCTTCTTCCAGCAGCGCACCGACGGCGCCCGCGACCGTGCCATAGCGCTTCAGCAGCACACCTTCGAAGTCATCATGCGCGCCAACCAGCTATCGGGCGCGATCTCCTCGGCGGAAGCGGCGCTCGGCCGCTATGTGGTCAGCGCCGATCAGACGCTGGGCCGCCAATATACCGATCAGTGGAGCCGCGCCGGCGAGCAGCTGGCGCGTCTGCGCCAGCTTACCGCCGACAATCCGGTGCAGCAGCAACAGCTCACCGATCTGCGCAAGGCGTTCGAGCAACGCGGCAAGGAGCTCAACGACACTGCGCTCTACTCCACCTACAAGCGCCACCGGGACGCCTGGGGCAGCTACTATAATGTTCGTACCAGCGAAGCCCGTACCCGCGTCGAGACCATCCTGGCGACGATCGTCGACAGCGAGCGCGTTCTGCTCCAACGGCGCACCCGCGACGCGGTGCAGCTGATCGAGAATTCGAGCATCGCCGCGCGCATCCTCACCGGTTTCGGCGTGCTGATCATCCTCGGCGCGGTGCTGCTCGGCTGGATGGCGATCGAGGCGCAGGGCGAGCGCGCGGTTGCTGATGCGGAGGCTTCCAGCGAGCGCGCGCGTGCGGAGGAGCTACAGCGGGCAGTGGCGGAGGCGACCGCGCAGCTCCGCGCCGAAGTGCATGAGCGCATCGTCGCCGAAGAGCAGCTTCGTCAGGCGCACAAGATGGAAGCGGTTGGCCAGCTTACTGGCGGAATCGCACATGATTTCAATAATATGCTGGCAGTTGTGCTGGGCGGGTTGGAACTCGCCAAGCGCCAGATGCATATCGGCGGTCCCGACGCCCAGAAGCATATCGAGAATGCGATGGAGGGTGCCAACCGCGCCGCCGCGCTGACCCGGCGCCTGCTCGCCTTCTCGCGCTCCGAGCCGCTGCTTCCCGAGGCGGTAGAGGCGGGCAAGCTGATCCAGGGCATGAGCGACCTGCTCGATCGCACGCTGGGCGACACCATCGCGGTCGAAACCCGGCCGGGCGAGGGGGACTGGCGGATCTGGGTCGATCGCCACCAGCTTGAGAACGCGCTGCTCAACCTCGCGGTCAACGCCCGGGACGCGATGGACGGACGCGGTATATTGACGATCTGGTCGGGCACGCGCGTGCTGCTCGAAGGCGAGGTCGGCGAATGCACGTCCGGCGAATATGTCACCATCGCGGTGGCGGACACCGGCAGCGGCATGACCAGCGAAGTGCTCGAACGCGTCTTCGAGCCATTCTTCACGACCAAGCCGGTCGGCAAGGGCACCGGGCTTGGACTCAGCCAGATCTTCGGCTTCGTCCGCCAGTCGGGCGGCGAGATCGGCATCGATACCGCGCCGGGGCAGGGCACTACGGTGACGCTCTATCTGCCGCGCCACCTTGGCGAGGCGGCGGCCGAGGCACTTGACCCGTCGCCGGAAGCCGAGGCCCAGCCGGTGCGGCAATTGTCGATCCTGGTGGTGGAGGACGATCCTCGCGTGCTGGCCGCGACGACGGGCGCGCTGGAAGAACTGGGACACCGCGTCACCGGCTGCGAAGATCCGCTACAGGCGCGGTATCTGCTCGACCGCATGGAGACGCTCGACGCCATCGTCTCCGACGTGCTGATGCCCGGCCAGACCGGTCCCGAGATGATTGCGGCGATGCGCGACCGGATTGATGGCGTCGCGGTGCTGTTCGTCACTGGCTTTGCCGGCGAGGTCGATGCAGAGATTTTTCGCGGGCGGCCGGTGCTTCGCAAGCCCTTCACCATGGCCGCACTGGCGCGGGCGGTGGACGAAGCGGTCGATCAGGAACGGCGGGTAAGGGCCTGAAATCTAGGGGTGGAGATGCGCCCGCATCATCGCGTCGGCGGCTAGGGCGCGTGCCTTGTCACGAGGAAGTCCCAGGGCCGCCGCCATCGGCGCGCCGAGCAACGCGTCCCCCAGCGCCATCAGCACCAGATACAGCGTCTCTTCCTGCAACGACATGCCTTCATGCGCGTGATCGCGGGCGATCATGTCGACCAGCTTCTGGACCGATCCGAGGATCGGTTCGAGCACGTCGTGGTTGCCGGTGAGGATCATCCAGCTCGCCAGCGCGCCAGCACCTTCCTTGTCAAAGGCGTCAAAGGTGAGATCGACGACTTCGCGGGGATCGTGATCGGTCTCGCGCGCGCGGATCACGGCTATGCCGATCTTCGCGATCACGCCCTCGGCAATATTGGCCGCCAGCGCTTTCTGTAGCCCCGCCGCCGAGCCGAAATGGTGGAGGAGGTTGGCATGGGTGCGTCCAATCCGCGCCGCGACCGCCTTGAGCGTCACTGCTTGCGGGCCCGATTCGAGGAGGAGAGCACGCGCCGCCTCCAGGGCGGCATCGCGCGATTCTTCCGGACTGAGACGTTTGCGTGGCGTTATTGACATGAATGTAAGTAAACTTTATGCCCCTAGGGAACCCGGCTTAGTGGAGGAATTCCGCACATGAAAGCAAAGACTCCCGCCGATCTCACGATCACGCCGCGCGATCGCCGTTTCGGGCGCGGCGCCGGGCAGGCGCGCTGGTGGATGGGTGGCGATCCGGTCGCCACCGCGTTCCACAACGCGCTTTCGATCACGTTCCCCAAGGGCGAAGCCTTCTTCATCGAGAGCGTGAAGGCATTCCGCGACGGCGCATCGCCGCGGCTGGCCGAAGAGATCAAGGCGTTCACGCAGCAGGAAGTGATGCACAGCCGCGAACATGTCGCCTTCAACAAGCGTGTCGTCGATGCCGGTTACGATCTCGCGCCGCTGGAGCGGGTGGTTGACGACATGCTGGTGCTGATCAAGCAGCGTTCGGCGATCGTGAACCTGGCGGCGACGATGGCGCTGGAACATTATACCGCGATCCTCGCTTCGCTGATGCTCAAGAACCCGGGCTATTTCGCCGGCGTCGATGCCGAGCAGGCCGAGATGTGGCGCTGGCACGCGATCGAGGAGCTCGAGCATAAGGGCGTCGCCTATGACACCTGGCTGCACGCGACCCGGGACTGGAGCAAATGGCGGCGCTGGAAGCTGAAGTCGCTGATGATGATGCTGGTCACGCTCAATTTCTGGCGCAAGCGCGTCGATGGCGCGGTCGAACTGCTGCGGCAGGACGGGCTGGAGAAGGGCGCGCGGCGCCGGGTTTGGTGGTATCTGCTGGTCAGCCCCGGGCTGTTGCGGCGGATATTCCCGGCCTGGATCGCCTATTTCCTGCCGGGCTTCCATCCATGGAACCATGACGACCGCCATCTGATCGGCAAGGCGGAAACCGCTTACGCGATGGCGCCGGCGTGACTTGATACGAGGGGCGCGTAACTTGGCGCTCGCGAAGGTGCTTGGGACTCGACGGTGTCAAGGAGCGGCCGAAACCAGCCGGCGCATCGACCAAGCGGACGATTTCCTACATTTCAAGCGTCGCGCGCCGCCATCAGCATCGCGCCGATGACGCAGCCGCCGAACAAGGCGCCTTCGAGGCAACCGGTGACGGTCTGGCTGATCAGTCCGAAGCCGTGCTCGCCGAACCAGTCGCCGACAGGATCGAGGCGCAGGCGCGATTCCGGGAAGCTGCGGGCGAGCGAATCGAGACTGCCGGCCATCAAGCGGCCGCCGGTTAGCGGGATGACAATGCCGCCGGCCGCGCCGGCGGCAGCGGCGATGGCGACGCGGCGGCGCAGCGATGCGCGATGGCGATGCGCGAGCCAGCCGCCAAGACCGACCATGCCGCCGAGCATCGCACCCTCAAGCCCACCGGCGAAATCGCCGGGCGTGTGGCCAAGCAGCAGGTTGAACGCGTCGAGCCCGAGCAATTTGACGATGGCGCCGACCGCCATGCCCCCGGCCGCGCCGCCGAGGACGCTCCACTGCCAGGGCTTACCCGAGAAATAGCCGGCAGCGGCGATGCCGAACGCCACCCCCGCGCCGCCCATCAAGGCGACGAGGGTGGTCAGGCAGATCATCACCAGCAGCACCGAGACCGCGCCGACCCCGGATTGCGAGGCGGCCGCGAAACCGTAAATCAGCCCGCCGATCGCGCCGGCCGTGCCCGCGCCGACGGTTCCGGCGGCGCCGAACAGGACGAACCGGCTCCGGGGCGACGGCGCTTTGCCGGTGGTGACAGGTGTGCGCGGCACGGGGGATTCATCGCCGGATGCGACCGGAGCGATGAAGCGATAGCCGTGCTTGGGGATCGTCTCGATGAAGCGGGGATTGCCGGCATCGTCGCCGAGCTGGCGGCGCAGCGTCTTGATGCACTGGGTGAGGGCTTCGTCGGTAACGGGCACGCCGCGCCAGACCTGGTCGTGGAAGCGATCCTTGGTGACGAGCTTGCCAGCCTCGCGGACGAGGAGGGTGAGGGCGTCGAGATAGCGGGCGTTGAGCTCGACGGCGGCGCCATCGCGGGAGAGCTGGCGATCGGCGGGATCGAGCAGGAAATGGTCGAAGCGGTAGCTGCCGGTCATGCGGGAGGTGTTCGGCGGAATGTGGGGCGATGGCAAGAGATACGCTGCTTAACTACCGTCATCCCGGCGAACGCCGGGACCCAGGGGTATTCTGCCGTTACGGCTACCACTCTGGGTCCCGGCGTTCGCCGGGATGACGAAGAATGTGAGGAGCGAGCCCTGGAGATCGGCCCGCTCCCTCACCCCCGCGCATCACGCCGCCATTCGGTGATCCGGGTCTACGCCGCCGCAAGTGTCTCCCTCCGTGAGGTCGAGCACATAGCCGGTCGAGGGCACTTCCACGCCGCGCCCGCGCGAGTAGAGGTGGGTGATGCGGCCGGTCGGGCGGAAGCCCAGCTTGCGCAGCACGCGGCCCGAGGCCGGATTGTCGATATAATGGCCGGCGGTGACGCGGCGCAGGCCGACAGCCTTGGCGGTGCGCAGCACGGCGGCGCCCGCCTCGGTGGCGTAGCCGCGGCCCCAGGCGCTCGGCGTCAGCCAATAGCCGAGCTCGTGCGGCTCTTCCTTGTGCGCGCCGATGCCCATGCCGCCGATCAGACGGATCCGGCCCTCGACATGCTCGAAGATCAGGAATTTGATGTCGGCGACGCTATCGAAGCTTTGGACGAAGGTTTCCGCAGCTTCGATGGGGTAGGGCCAGGGCGCGCGGGCGAGGTTGCGCACCACTTCCTCATGCCCGATCGCCGCCGCCAGCAGCGGCGCATCCTCGGCCCAGGCGGGCCGCAACGTCAGTCTCTCCGTCCGCACGAACATGACCATTCTCCTTTGGTCTTGCGGTGCCCCTGCCGCGTCCCTGTGACACGAAGGTTGCACCAGCATTTCGTGGGAGAAATAAAAAAGGGAGCCGGGGTGACCCGTCTCCCTTTTGTGCTGGTCCGTATGCCGGACCCGGGTCACCCTGGTGGGCAACCCGGCTGGTTACCCGATGTTATTCGGCTGCTTCCGCAATCATGTCTACCGAACAGAATTTGCGGCCGAGCTTGCCCTGCTTGAACGACACGCGGCCGTCGGTAAGCGCGAACAGGGTATGGTCCTTGCCCATGCCGACGTTCGTGCCCGGATAGATCTTGGTGCCGCGCTGACGCACGATGATGTTGCCGGCGACGACTGCTTCGCTGCCGAACTTCTTGACGCCGAGGCGACGGCCTGCCGAATCGCGACCGTTGCGCGAAGAGCCGCCTGCTTTCTTATGTGCCATGTCTAACGCTCCTCGACTTACGCTTCAGCGGCCGGGGTCTCGCCCTCGGCTGCAGCGGCCTTCTTCGCCTTCGGCGCGGCCTTCTTCTTCTCTTCCTGGGCACCGATGGCGGTGATCTTCAGGATCGTGTGCTGCTGGCGATGGCCGTTCTTGCGGCGATAGTTATGCCGACGGCGCTTCTTGAAGACGATGACCTTGTCCGCCTTCGCCTGCGCGACGATTTCCGCCGAGACCGTCAGGCCCTCGACCGACTTCAGCTCGCTGCCCTCACCGGCGAGCAGGATGTCGCCCAGCGTAAGGGTCGAACCTGCTTCACCGTCGAGCTTCTCGACGACGATCTTGTCTCCAGCGGCAACGCGATACTGCTTGCCGCCCGTGCGCACGATAGCGAACATGGGTCTCTTCTCTAACAAATACGTGTGCCCGCCAGGGAGACCCCGGCAGGAGGAAGGGCGCAGCTAAGGGAAGAGGTGCTCCATGTCAACCTCGCACCGGTGCGAAACGGCGCGGCTGGGCGGCGACGCTTGAACCGCGAAATCACCGGCTGACACCAAGCTACGTTTAGTTACTTATGTTGCGCGCCTGACACAGTGGCCGAACTTTCCTTGCGTGCCTTGAATGTTTCTCTTTCGTTGCAGTCTGCTGTCTCCATAGTGCGAAATCATAAGGTTAATGCCGAACAGGGAGGCAAGAATGCGCCGATCGATCATCACCACATTGTCCGTCACGGCCTCGATTTTCGCATTTGCCGCTACGGCAAGCGCGCAAACCGCCGCGACGCCCCCGGCGCAGGACGCCGAAGCGACTCAGGATGAGGTTGTCGATCCCGGCAGCACCATCATCGTCACCGGCACGCGCGCGAACAACCGGACCGTCGCCGACAGCGCGGTGCCGATCGATGTGATCTCCTCCGACGCTCTGACCAGCTCGGGTCTCGGCGAGACCAACAAGATCCTCAACAACCTCGTGCCGTCGTTCAACTTCCCGCAGCCTTCGATCACCGACGGCACCGACGTGATCCGTCCGGCCTCGCTGCGCGGCCTCGCGCCAGATCAGACGCTGGTGCTGGTCAACGGCAAGCGCCGCCACGTATCGGCGCTGCTCAACATCAACGGGTCGGTCGGCCGTGGCTCGGCCGCGGTCGATCTCAACACGATCCCGGCGCTGGCGATCGAGCGCATCGAAGTGCTGCGCGACGGTGCCTCGTCGCAATATGGCTCGGACGCGATCGCCGGCGTGATCAACGTCCAGCTGAAGAAGGCCAACCATGGCGGCCGCGCCTCGGTCAGCTACGGCAAGTATGTGACCACGCTGGCGGGCGTACCGAACGTCACCGGGCTGACCGGCAACGCCGCCGCGTTCGATCCCGCCGACGGCCGTATCCTTTCGGGGGTCCGCAGCGGCGAGCGCAAGGCCAATGACGGCGACCTGTGGACGCTCGGCTTCAATATCGGCCTGCCTCTGGGGCAAGAGGGCTATTTCAACGTCACCGCCGAATATCGCGACCGCGACAACACCAATCGCGCCGGTTACGATCTGCGGCCCAATTATAACCGCCCGACCGCGGCTTTCGATGCGCGCGAGCTGACCTTCAACCGGCTCAACTTCCAATATGGCGATCCCAAGACCGAGGACACCAATGTCTTCGTCAACATGGGCTTGCCGCTGGGCATGTTCGAGCTCTACGCGTTCGGCTCCTATTCGAAGCGCGACGGCCTCAGTGCCGCGAACTGGCGTCAATCCTCGTCGGCGAACAACCGCGACTGGTCGGTAATCACGCCGGCGACGACGCCGACTGCGGCCAATTTCGTGCCGCTGCGTGCCGACGGCTTCCTGCCGTTCATCCATTCCGATCTGACCGATTATTCGGTCGCGGTGGGCGTGAAGGGCGATCTGGGCGATTGGTCCACCGATCTGTCGCTGGTCTATGGCAACAACAAGTTCGATTACCGCACCGAGAACAGTCTCAATACCTCCTACGGTCCGGCATCGCAGCGTGACTTCGATTCGGGCGGGCTGCAGTTCGGCCAGCTGACCGCGAACCTCGACGTCAGCCGCGAGTTCGACCTGGGGCTGTCCAAGCCGCTGACCTTCGCGGTGGGTGCCGAATATCGGAACGAGGATTTCAATATTCGTCCGGGCGAGACCCAATCCTATGCGATCGGGCCGTATTTCAGAGCTTCGCAGACGACCACGGCAGGCAATTGCGCCACGGCGGGCGGCGTCTACAATGCCGGCACCAGCGTCTGCTCGTTCCCGGGCCGCGCGGCTTTGGTCGGCGCACAGGGCTTCCCGGGCTTCCCGGCCACCGCCGCGACCGATGTCAGCCGTCACAGCTATGCCGGCTACCTCGAGCTCGACACCGATTTGTTCGACGGCTTCACGGTGACCGCCGCGGGCCGCTACGAGCATTTCTCGGACTTCGGCTCGACGGTGAACGGCAAGCTTGCGGCGCGCTATGAATTCTCGCCGGGCTTCGCGATCCGCGGATCGGTTTCGAACGGCTTCCGCGCGCCGTCGCTCCACCAGCAATATTTCACCACCACCTCGACCAACTTCATCTCGGGCGTGCCGGTGGAAATCAGCACCCAGCCGGTCTCCAGCCCGGTGGCGCGGGCGCTCGGCTCCAAGCCGCTCAAGCCCGAAAAGTCGGTCAACTTCAGCGCAGGCGCGACGCTGAGCCCGTTCCGCGGGTTCAACGTCACCGCCGATTATTACAACATCAAGATCAAGGATCGCATCGTCCTCACCGAGAATCTGGGCGCAGCGGGCAGTGGCTCCGCTTCGGTCAACGCGGCGGTGAAGGCGATCCTCGACGCGAACGGCTTCCAGTCGGTCGGCGCGGCGCGCTTCTTCATCAACGGCCTCGACACCACCACCCAGGGCGTCGACGTGGTCGCGACCTATCGCACCGGCATCACGCCGATCGGCAATTGGTCGCTGTCGGCGGCGTATAACTACAACAAGGCGAAGATCGACAAGCGCATCAACGGCCTGGCCGGCGTCTCCTCGATCCCCGGCCTGATCCTGTTCGGCCGCGTCGAGGGGCTTCGCTTCACCGACGGCCAGCCGCGCGACAAGGTCGTACTCAGCGCCGATGGCAATATCGGCGATTTCGGGATCACCGCGCGCACGACCCGCTACGGCAAGGTTGTCGCACCAGGCGCCGCCGCACCGCTGGCCCCGAACGCGGCCAGCCTGACCGCCTATGGCCCGGACGATCTGTTCCTGTCGCCGAAATGGGTCACCGACCTCGAAGTGCGCTGGACCTTCAAGGAGCACGCGACCTTCGCGATCGGTGCGAACAATCTGTTCGACATCTATCCGGATGCACGCCCCACGGGTAACCGCCCGACCGCGATCGGCGGCCAGTATCCGGTCGATGCCTATTACCAGCCGTACAGCAGCTTCTCGCCGTTCGGCTTCAATGGCCGCTTCCTCTACGGGCGCTTCACCGCGCAGTTCTGAGGCCGGCGGCAACGCAAAAGGAAAGGGGGCCTTCGCGGCCCCCTTTTTTTATCGGGCGAAGACGCAGCCTAGTGCCGGTGCTCGCGGCGCAGGCTGTAGCGGCCCGCGTCATAGCCATCGAACAGCCCCTCGATCGCGGGATGTTCGATCGGATCATCGCTGTCGTCGGCCACCAGATTCTGCTGGCTGACATAGGCGATGTAGCTCGACTCCGAATTCTCGGCGAGCAGATGGTAGAAGGGCTGGTCCTTGCGCGGGCGCACATCCTCGGGGATCGCGGCGTACCATTCCTCGCTGTTGGCGAAGACGGGATCGACATCGAAGATCACGCCGCGGAACTCGAACAGCCGATGCTTGACGACATCGCCGATCGCGAAGCGCGCGGTCGAAACCGGCGGCATCGGGACAGACGCTTCATAGGGAGCGGAGGGCTGGATGGAACGCGGCATGCCTTTAATTTAATGTTTCCGCCGCGCCGCACAAGGACTGCGCTTGCGAGGCGCAAATCATTGCGCTAGGGCGCCCGCTCCATCGACCGGTGTGGCCTGCCAGGCGGCATCTTATGACCTCGCGGAGAGGTGGCAGAGTGGTCGAATGTACCGCACTCGAAATGCGGCGTGCCTTTACGGGTACCGTGGGTTCGAATCCCACCCTCTCCGCCATGGTCCTTTGGGTTGGGGCTTGATGCCTCACCTGGTTCCCCGCTGACCCACGCTAGTTTTCTTGGCGTTCCGGCCTGCCGGCCTGCGCGCGTGGGTTCGAATTCCGCTCGCGCCGCCGATCGCCCTTCATGGCGCGATATTGCCGCCGATAACGCCCACCCATCCACCGATCGGCCTGCAAAACCGCCGATTCTACGCGATAGCCCGATAAATCTAGAAGGCCCGCGTTTAGGCGCCTTTTCTATCCCATTGCGGTTATTGGAATGTACTCCAACATTGGGTACTTATCCCATTCGAGCATGTGTCCACTGTGGTTCCCCGGCGAAGGCCGGGGGCCAGGTGGAGAGGTCGGCGTAACGAAGCGCTGCGCCCGTCAATATCTGTCCGCCAACTGGGCCCCGGCCTTCGCCGGGGAACCGCGCATGTTCGAGCGGGATAAGCACCCAATATTGCCACAAAGCGGTCATTGCGGGCGTGTCGGGGAAGCGACCATGACCGCATACTATTTCTGAAGTCCGATATTGGGAAATGAGCCGTTGAAAACGATCCAAACCGACCGTCTGACCATCAGGAATTTTCGCATGGGGGATGCGGAGGCCTTGTTCGCATACCTGCGAAAGCCATCTGCGAGTTGCTTCTTTTCGCTCAAGCTCGCCGACCTGAAGGCGGCTGAAGCCGAGGTTCTAAAACGCTCTGGCGAAGATGAATATATCGCGGTTTGCCTCAAAGAAACCGGTCAGCTCATAGGCGACCTTTTCGTCCATTCCGATCGCGCTTGGCCAGATGGCCAGGACAATCCTCAGCAGCCCGACACGGTTTCTGTGGGTTGGAATTTCAATCCTCTCTTCAGTGGCCGAGGCTATGCGTTCGAAGCGGCTCACGCCTTGTGCGCTGATTTATTCACGCATCAAGGGATAAGACGCATCTACGCTTATGTGGAGGACCACAACAGCTCGTCTCGGCGGCTCTGCGAAAAGCTTGGTATGAGACAAGAGGGCTTGTTCCTGGAATATGTGACGTTCCAGAACGACAGCGCCGGGAATCCTGTTTACGAGAACACCATGCAATACGCGATCCTGCTGCGTGAGTGGGCCCAACGTTGATCGCCGGAGATGTCGGCTTCAGCATGATCGCAAGCAACAGCCGCCGTTCCGTTCTCCACCCCATCGTAACCGTTCGCTTTTCCTCGATTTAGAGGGGCATGGCGTAAATGTGGTTCTCCGTTTCATCGGCTTGGGGCGGGACGGCCCGTCTCTCAGCTCCGAATGAACAGGCTCTTCAGCCACACCGGACCGGTGCGCGAAGCCTGGCCCCAATCCATGTCTTCGTCGTCGGCGTCGGGGGTATAGCCCCAGGGGTTGAAGGTCTTGACGCGGCCGGCCTTGAACGCCGCGGTGTTGCGCGTGACCAGCGTCAGGCCGTGCTCGAGCGCAGTTGCCGCCAGCAGGCCGTCGCGCGAATCCGGATAAGGGAGCTGGGCGCGGCGGCGGACCACGGCGGCGTCCACGGCCAATATTCGGCCTTCGAACGCCTGCATCACCTGATTGGCGATCCAGCCCTGCAGCGCGATGCCAGCGGGTTTGTCACGCGCCGCGAGGCGGGCAGCGCTGGTTTCGAGTTCCAGCAGGCTGAGCGCGGAGAGGAACTGGCTCTGGCGCGGCACGCCCGCGGCCCAGCCAGTGAGCCCGGCATCGGTGCGTCCGGCGCGGGCCTTGCGCAATTCGAGAACGACACCGGCATCGAGCAGGTACATCAGCGATGCTCCGGCACGCGATCCCAGGCGGCGCCGGAGCGGGCGGCATCGAGCTCCATATCGCCGGCATCGGGCATCGCCAGCAGATCGACCATGCTTTCGCTATGACCGGACAACTGGCGAAAGGCGTCGATGCTCAGCAGCACATGCGTCGGCCGGCCGCGATCGGTCACGAACACCGGTTCGGAGCGCGCGAATCGCTTGGCACTGCTCACATCCTGATTGAATTCGCGGCTGCTGACGATCTTCATTTTGTGCCTATGTACCTAGATTGTCCGCGTTGTCATGTAGACATGTACCTACAATGTTGCAGGCTGGCAACGAAAACAGCCGGGTTCGCGAAAATCCGGGGGCCACCAACTATTTGATGTTGTGCCCGGCTCGCGAACCACGCTCCCTGACACTGCGCACAAGGCGAGATCGCCGGGCGCCGTACGGATTCCGCGTGGGGAGAGGCCTGATGGTATCGGGGTTGGCGAGTGAGGCGTGGCGGGCGCTGGGGGATATACTATCGCCGCACGGACCGGCGGTAAACGCGGTCAAGAGCTATTCGCCGGGCGATTACAGCGTGCATTTCTTCCTGCAACTGGCGGTAATCATCCTGACCTGCCGTGTTGTCGGGTGGTTGGGGCAGAAGCTGCTCGGCCAGCCCCAGGTGGTGGGCGAGATGATCGCCGGCGTGGTACTCGGGCCATCGCTGCTCGGGTTGTTCTTCCCCGATCTCCAGCTGGCGATCTTTCCCAAGGAAACGCGCAACGTGCTGTATGTCGGTGCGCAGCTTGGCGTGGGACTCTACATGTTCATGGTCGGGCTGACGCTCAGGCTCGATCACTTCCAGTCCAAGGCCAAAAGTGCCGCGGCGGTGTCGGCGGCCGGGATCACGGCGCCGTTCCTGCTCGCCGCGCTGATCACGCCCTTCCTGCTGACCGTGCCGGGGCTGTTCACGCCGGGGATCAGCCAGAGCAACGCGACCCTGTTCATGGGCGCGTGCATCGCGCTGACCGCGTTTCCGATGCTGGCGCGGATCATCAACGAGCGCGGGCTCGCCAATTCCTCGCTCGGCACGCTGTCGCTGACCGCGGGCGCGTTCGATGACGCCGCTTCATGGTGCGTGCTGGCGATCGTGCTGGCGACTTTCGGTGCAGGGCCGGGCGTGGCGGTCATCGCGATCGGCGGTGCGGTGCTCTATGCCGGTTTCATGATCCTGGTCGGGCGCAAATGGCTCGCGCCGCTTGGCCGCATGGTCGAAGAGAAGGGCGAGATGAGCACGCAGATGCTCGCCGTGACGATGATGCTGTTCTGCGCCTCGGCCTTCGTCATGGACGCGATCGGCATCCACGCCATCTTCGGCGGCTTCCTGATGGGCGCATGCATGCCGCGCGGGCTGTTCGTCGAGGAACTGAAGAAAAAGGTCGAGCCGCTCGCGGTGGTGCTGCTGCTGCCGATGTTCTTCACCTATTCGGGGCTCAACACCCGGATGGACATGGTCAATTCGGTGTCGCTGCTGGCGATTGCGCTGGGTGTGCTTGCCGCCTCGGTGCTCGCCAAGTTCGGCGCCTGCTGGGCGGCGGCGCGGCTTTCGGGTGAGGACAATCGCACCGCGCTGGGCATTGGCGCGCTGATGAATTCGCGCGGGCTGATGGAGCTGATCATCATCAATATCGGCCTGCAAAAGGGCATTATCGGCCCGACGCTGTTCTCGATGCTGGTGCTGATGGCGATCGTCACCACGGTGATGGCGACCCCGGTGTTCGAGATCGTCTATGGCAAGAAAGCGCGCGAGACCGGCGAACTGGGCGCCGTGCCGGATTCGGATGGCCGCGTGGTTGCGCAGCCGGCCTGAGGGCTTCCTCCTAGCGCCCCGTCCGCGCATCGGGCGGGGCGCATCTTTCTTCCAGGGAGTATGAAATGCGATATGCGCCGGCATTGCTGGCGGGGCTGGCAGCTATCGGCACCGCGCAGGCTCAGGACGTCACCGTGAAGCCCAGTGCCGATGTGCGGCTGCGCTACGAACATGCCGATCAGGGTGGACTGGCCCGCGAGGCCGATGCGCTGACGCTGCGCGTGCGCCCCGGCGTGACGCTCACCAGTGGCGAATGGTCGGTGCTGGTCGAAGGGGAGGGCACGCTCCCGCTGGTCGAGAAGTATAATGACGGGACCAACGGCAAGGTGGCGTACCCGCTGGTCTTGGACCCTGAGAATGTGGAGCTGAACCGCGCCCAGATCCGCTATGCGAGCAAGGACGGTCTCGCCTTCACGGCAGGGCGTCAGCGGATCGAGCTGGCCGACCAGCGCTTCGTCGGCTCGGCAGGATGGCGGCAGAACGAGCAGACCTATGACGCGGTGCGCGTGCAGATCGGCAAGCCGATGGGGCTCAGCGCGGACATCACCTATGCCTGGAACGACCTGACCGTGAATGGCCGCAACGGCACCGGCGCGCGGCAGCGGGCGGTGCGCGGCGACAATATCTTTGCGCTGTTGGGGTACGGGACCAAGGCTGGCACGCTGACCGGTTTCGCCTATCTGGTCGATCAGGATGAAGCGGCGGTGCAGGGGTTTCGGATGTCGAGCCAGACCTGGGGCGTGCGCTTCGCGGGTGCGCAGCCGATCGGCAAGGGCGTGAAGCTCGGCTATGTTGCCAGCTGGGCGCGGCAGAGCGACTATCACCGCAATCCGAACCGGTTTTCCGCCAACTATTGGCTGGGCGAGCTGAGTGTGGCTGCCAAGGGCTTTACCGGTACTGCGGGCTATGAGGTGCTTGGCGCGGATAAGGGCGTGGCGCTGACCAGCGTGCAGACGCCGCTGGCTTCCTATTTCCGGTTCAATGGCTGGGTGGGGAAGTTTGGGACGACGCCGCCGAACGGCCTGCATGATCTGTACGGGGGCGCGACCTATGGCTGGAAGAAGGTGCTGGGGGTGGATGCGGTGACGCTATCCGCCACCTATCACCGCTTCGACAGCGACCGGCTGGGCCAGCATTATGGCGACGAGATAGACCTGTTGGCGAGCGTCAAGCGGGGCCGGGCGACGGTTTCGGCGCGCTATGCGCATTACAAGGCGGGTACGTTCGCGACGGATACCGACAAGGCCTGGCTGCAGCTGGATTGGTCGCTGTGAGCTAAGCTGCGGCGTTGATCTGGGCGATCAGCGCCCTGTGCGCGGGCAGGTCCTGCGTCGCGCGTTCGCCGAAATTGCGGATGCGCTGGAACAGCTTCTCGGCGCCGGCGACATTGGGGAAGTCCTCGCGCCCGGCCGAGAGATCGGTGCGGAATTCCATGCCATAGAGGATATACTGATAGTTGAAGAAGGCGAAGCTCTCGACGTCGAGCGTGAAATCGTAGCGGCTCGGCGGGCGATAACGCCATTCCTCGAGCAACTCGCGCAGCCGTTCGGGGATCGAGGCCGGATCGGCATTCTCGCGCCAGAACGGCTCGCTGCGCTGGCTGAGGCAATAATGCAGCTTGAGGAAATTGACGATGTTGTCGTAGCGCGCGGCGATCAGCTGGTTAAAGCGGCGGGCGGGGGCGTCGATCGGTCCGTTATGCGGGAACAGCTCGGCGATCATGCCGATCGCCGCCTCAATCAGCAGCACGCCGGTGGATTCGAGCGGCTCGACGAAGCCGCCCGAAAGGCCCACCGCGACGCAGTTCCTGACCCATTGCTTCTCGCGATAGCCAGCCTCGAAGGGGATGTGCCGGGTCTGATAGTCCGTCGCGCTCGGGCCGACATAGCTTCGCAATATCTCCTCGGCGCGATCGGCGGAGATATGGTCATCCGAATAGACGCAGCCGATGCCGCGCGCGCCAGCGAGGCCGATATCCCAGGTCCAGCCGGCCTCGTGGGCGGTGGCGATGGTGAAGCTCTCCAGCGGTGCGTCGGGCTGCGCATAAGGTAGCTTGCAGGTGATCGCGGCGTTGGCGAAGAGATGGTCGCGCACCGATTTGAACGGCGACCGTAGCGCGCGGCCGATCAGCTCGGCGCGGAAACCGGTGCAATCGATGTAGAGATCGGCGTTGAGGGCGCCATGTTCGACGGACACCACCTCGGCGATCGCCCCGCCGTCGTCGAGGCCGACATGGCTGACCGTGCCCTGAAGGTGGCGCACGCCCAGCTCGCGGGCGCGCTCGGCGAGGACCTGGGCGAGGCTCGCCGCGTCGAAATGATAGGCGTAGTTGAGCGGGCCGTCGAAATCGCCTTCGTGCGGGCGCTTGGGGGCGCGGCGCGCGTCGGCGACGCGGTTCTGGATCGTCACCGCCTCGGCGAACGGGGGCCGGCTCTTCTCGTCCTGAAGCAGCCAATAGGAGACGAGATTGGCGCCATCGGCGTGGAAGGGTGCTTCGAACGGATGGAAGAAGTGGCTGTGCTCGCCAGATCTGGGCGTGCGCACCCAATCGGTGAAGCGGATGCCCTGCTTGAAGGTCGCGGAGGTCTCGCGGATGAAGCGGCTCTCGTCGATGCCGAGGAACTTGAGCGTTTCGCGGATGGTCGGAAAGGTGCCTTCGCCGACGCCGACAGTGCCAATCTCGGGGGATTCGAGCAGGGTGATCTCGAGCCGCCCGTGATCGGACAGCTCGAGGAAGCGGGCGAGATAGGCGGCGGCGAGCCAGCCGGCCGTGCCGCCGCCGACGATCAGGATGCTGCGTTTGCGCATTGCTCCGACCGTCCGCGGCGCGCTGGCCTTATTTGACCGGCTGCGCGGTGTTGCCGGCGTCGTCGCGGTTGACCTTGGCGGTCATGCCGCTCGCGTCGGCGTCGTCCAGCGTCTGCTCATCGGCAGTGAGCGTGGCGCTCGGCGGGGTGGTGACGCTCGCGGTGTTGTCGATGTGGGTCGCCGGCGGAGCCTCGTCCACCACGTTCGTCACGTCGGCCGGTTCTTCGACCATGTTGGTGACGTTGGTCTCGGCGACCGGCGCGTCGTCGGCCTTGTTGTGGCAGGCGGCGAGGGCGACGCCAGCGGCGGCGAGCAGGGCGATGGTCTTGATCTTCATGGTCTTTATCCTCTTGTCAGCGTGCGGACACCGCGGCGGCGGTAATCGCGGAACGTTTCTCAACCTTTGCCGCGAGCGTCTTGTCCCAGCCATAGGGATCCGCGCGGAAGTTCATCGTGCCGTTCGAATTGGCGAATGCGGTCCAGTACAGCAGATAGACCGCGACCTGATCCTGCGGCTGTAGCTGGACGCGGAGCGTCTTGCCCGTGCTGAGCTCGGCATTGATCGCATCGGGCTGCCACTGCGGATCGTTGCGGAGCAGCAGCTGCGCGAGCGGCCCGGGTTTCTCAAGCCGCACGCAGCCATGGCTGTCCTGCCGCACGAACCGGGCGAAACCGGCCTGGGCCGGCGTGTCGTGGAGATACACGGCATAGGGGTTGTCGAAATCGAACTTGTAGCGGCCGAGCGCGCTGCGCGGGCCGGGCTGCTGCTGCAGGCGGCGGTTCGCGCCGGTGCCGATGATCTTGTAGCCCTGCGCCTTGAGCGCGGCCTCGCCCTTTGGCCACAGCTCCTTCTGGGCGATGCCGGCAGGCACGTTCCACGGCGGATTGAGCACGATCGAATGGATGCGCGACTGCAGCATCGGGGTCTCGTTGCCGGGGCGGCCGGTCACCGCCTTCATCGAGGCGATCGGGGCGTCGCCCTCGAACACGGTCAGCACCGCGGCGGCGATGTTGACCTGTATGCGCTTGGCGGGAAGCTCCGCAGGCAGCCAGCGCCAGCGCTCCATATTGGCCATGATCTGGCGGACACGGTCGCCGGCGGGGACATTCAATGCGGCGAGGGTGCCGCTGGAGACGACACCGGTGGGGTTGAGGCCATAGCGCCGCTGTGCGCGGATCACGGCTTCCTTGAGGGCGGCGTCGAACTTGTCGCCGCCGGCGGAAAGCTGCGAGTCTTCAACGGCGAGGCGCGTGCGCAGCGCCGCGACGCGGGCGCCGCTTGCGCCCATGGCGAGGTCGGGGCCGACAACCTGCTTGGCCCAGCCGCCCGCGGCTTCGATCTTGCGATAATTGGCCAGGCCGGCCTGCAGCGCGTCATAGCCGGAATAAGGTGGCGGCAGCGCGCGCAGCCACTTGTCGAGGCGGTCGCGGTTCACCGCGTCGGCAAAGCCGGGCAGGGGATCATAGGCGGCCGGGCGCAGGCCCCAATCCTGCTGGAAATCCTCAGTGGCGAGCCGGCCGGAATGGACCGCCCGGGCATAATCGAGCGCGGCCCGGACCAGCGCGTCGTTATCGGTGGGCGCGGGCGGGCGAGTGCCATCGTGGCGCAGGCCCTGCGCGAAGCCAGCATCGGCGAGCAACGGCGCGAGCTGCGCGGCCTGGGCTGCGGTCAGCACCGGCAGGGGGGCGGGCGCGGGCACCGCCTGCACCATCGGCGCGGTCTGCGGCGCGGGCGTCACCTGTTGCGCGAATACGGGGGCGCCGATGACGATTGCCGCCACCGCCAGAAGGCCGCCCTTGCGCCAGGCGTGGCTCGTTTTCGCGTCGCTGCTCACTCGTCTTTACTCCCGCTCGCCCGTTTCCCGCGGGCATGCAAACTGACTCGTGTCATTCAATAGGCAAAGCGCGACCGGAGCGCGAGAGACTATTGCAGCTTTTCGTGTCGATGCTTGACATTGGCAACGTTGTCGGCCCAACCTTGGTCCATCAAGCCGTCGCGCGCGACGCGAACGGCGAAATCGCAGGGGAAATGATGGTGGCATCCGCACGTTCGACACAGACGATGGCGGCGTTCGCCGCGGTCACGACCTTATTCTTCGCATGGGGGTTCATCACCTCGCTGGTCGATCCTCTGGTCGCCGCGGTCAAGGGCATCTTCACGCTCACCGACCTGCAGGCGCAGGCCAGCGCGTTCGCGTTCTTCTTCGCCTATTTCGTGGTGTCGTTCCCGGCGGCCGCGCTGGTTTCCAGGATCAGGGCGGTTCCGGCGATCATCACCGCGCTGGTGATGATGATCGCGGGCTGCCTGATCATGCTCGCCGCGGCCAATGCCGCCAATTACTGGCTGGTGCTGGCCGGGCTGTTCGTGCTGGCGAGCGGGATCACCATCCTGCAGGTCGCGGCCAATCCGCTGGCGGCGGCGCTGGGCGACCCGAAACTCAGCCATTTCCGCCTGGTGCTCAGCCAGACCTTCAACTCGGTCGGCACCTTCCTCGGCCCGCTGCTCGGCGCGCACCTGTTCCTGGCGGGTGTCGAAGTGAAGGAAGGCACGGTCGTCACCGAGGCCGTGCGCGAACAGGCGCTGGCTGGGATCGACCAGGCCTATTTCTGGATCTGCGGGTTGATCGCGGCGCTGGCGCTGTTCTTCTGGTTCAGCCGCCGCGTGGTCAACAGTGCCGCGCCGGTCGCGCCCGAAGGCTCGCAACAGGGTTTCGCCGGGCTCGTCTCCTCGGCCTTCTCTTCGAAATGGACGATGCTCGGTGGGCTCGCGATCTTCCTCTATGTCGGCGCCGAAGTCGCGATCGGCACGCAGATGGCGCTGTTCCTCAACGGTGACAGCGTGTGGGGGCATTCCGACGCGCCGTTCGGCGTGCCGCTGCTCGGCACATTGATGGGCAGCGACGGCGTGCCGGGTGTCTCGCTTCAGGAGGCGGGCAAGGCGGTCGCGTTCTATTGGGGCGGGGCGATGATCGGCCGCTTCATCGGTTCCGGCCTGCTGACCATCGTCCGCGCCGACCGGCTGCTGGCGCTGTTCACCGCCGTCGCGGCGGCGATGTGCCTTTATGTGTTCGCGATTGGCGGGGTTACCGGTGGCTTCGTCGCGCTGGCGATCGGTCTGTTCAATTCGATCATGTTCCCGGTGATCTTCACGCTGACGCTCGAGCGCTCGACCGCCAGCGCCGAGGCGACTTCGGGCATGCTTTGCACCGCCATCGTCGGCGGCGCCGTGATGCCGCTGCTGGTCGGCGCGGTGTCGGACGGGCATGGCTATGCCTTCGCGATGATCGTGCCGGCGCTGTGTTACGTGGTGCTGTGCATCTTCGCGGTGGCGGCGGGACGCACGCCGGCGATCCACGCCGAGGGCGAGATCGCTTCGATCCACTGATAAAAGGGGGAGGACCTTGCCGCCGGCTGTCACCGCCGGCGGCAAGGGACTAACTGGTGCGCGTGTTACGCAACCCGGGCCTGTCGCCCGCGCCCAACGGCTGGCCCAAATCCAGTAACGGCAGCGCCCGCGAAAACTTGCGTGCCCGTGCAAGGCAAAGCACGGTAGCCCTGTCGCACCGCCGTATCCGGGAAGCCAGCAATGCCGACTCCGCGCACATTCTCGCCGATCCGCACGGGCTTGATCGGCTATGGCCTGGGCGGCCTCGCATTCCACGCGCCGCTGATCGACGCGGTGCCCGAGCTGGAACTGGCGGCGGTCGCCACTTCACGGACGGATCAGGTGCACGCGCGTTACCCCAGGGTTGCCGTCACCACCGCCGAGACGCTGATCGCCGATCCGGGAATTGCGCTGGTCGCGATCTCTACGCCCAATGACAGCCATCATCCCCTCGCCAGGGCGGCATTGCTGGCCGGCAAGCATGTCGTGATCGACAAGCCGTTCACCAACACCGTTGCCGAGGCCGAGGAACTTGATGCGCTGGCGAAGGAGCGCGGGCTGGTTCTCAGCGTGTTTCACAATCGCCGCTGGGACGGGGATTTCCTGACGGTCCAGAAGCTGCTGGCGAGCGGTGTGCTGGGCGAGGTGGTGAACGCGGAGCTGCGCTGGGACCGCTTCCGTCCCGAAGTCACCGCCGCCTGGCGCGACATACCCGAGGCGGGATCGGGCATTCTTGCCGACCTTGGGCCGCATCTGATCGATCAGGCGCTGCTACTGTTCGGCGTGCCCGAAGCGCTGGGCGCCGATATCGCTGTCCAGCGCATGGACGCGCGTACCGACGACTATTTCGAGATCATTTTCTCTTACGGCAGCCGCCGGGTGACGCTCTCGGCCGGGCGCTTGTTCGCCAGGGCGCGGCCGCGCTTTTCGTTACATGGCACCGAAGCCAGCTTCGTCAAATATGGCCTCGATCCGCAGGAGCCGATGATGAAGGCGGGCGGCAAGCCGGGCGAGCATGTCGAGGATCCCGCGCTCTATGGCGTGATCACGCGCGGGGATGGATCGGAAGAGACGGTGCCGACGCCGAAGGGGGACTATCGCGCTTTCTATTCAGGCGTGGCGCAGGCGATCACGGGCGGCGGCGAGCCGCCGGTCACCGCCGCCGATGCGATCCTCGGGCTGCGTATCATGGATCTCGCCCGGCAGAGTTCGCGCGAGGGGCGGCGGATCGATTTATAGCGGTTCCCGGTGGAGGACCAGGGCGCCGGAATTCGGGCTCGCGAAGGGGAATGCCGGCGTCAGGGCAGGTTGGCCTTGAGCTCGTCGAGCCAGGGCTTGGCGACGCCGTCCGATGGGGCGCGCCAGTCGCCGCGCGGGCTTACCGCTCCGCCCGGCGAGACCTTGGGGCCGTTGGGCAGCGCCGAACGCTTGAACTGGCTGGTCTGGAAGAAGCGGAACAGGAAGGTCTCAAGCCATTTGGCGATAGTCGCCAGATCATAGGCGTGGCGGCCATCCTCGGGGAAGCCGAGCGGCCATTGGCCCGCCTGGGCATCCTGCCACGCGTGCCACGCCAGGAACGCGATCTTGGACGGGCGCAGGCCGTGGCGGATCGTGTAATGCAGGAAGAAATCGTGCAGCTCATAGGGGCCGATGCGGTCCTGCGTGCTCTGCATCTTGCCATCGGCATCGGCGGGGACGAGCTCGGGCGAAATCTCGGTATCGAGGATCGCGCGGATCGTATCGGCGGCTTGACCGGTGAACTGGCCGGTCGCGAGCGTCCAGCGGATCAGATACTGGATCAGCGTCTTGGGCACGCCGGCGTTGACGCCGTAATGGCTCATATGATCGCCGACGCCATAGGTGCACCAGCCAAGCGCGAGTTCGGAAAGATCGCCGGTGCCGAGGACGAAGCCCTCGTGCTGGTTGGCGAGGCGGAACAGATAATCGGTGCGCAGACCCGCCTGAACGTTCTCGAAGGTGACGTCGTAGACCTTTTCTCCGCGTGCGAAGGGGTGGCCCATGTCGGCGAGCATCTGGCGGGCGGCGGGGGTGATGTCGATTTCCGCGCCGGTGACGCCGAGCGCGTCCATCAGCTTCCAGGCGTTGGATCTGGTGGCATCGCCGGTGGCGAAGCCGGGCATGGTGTAGCCGAGAATGTCGGTGCGCGGGCGGCCGAGCCGGTCCATCGCCCGGGCGGCGACGATCAGCGCATGGGTGGAATCGAGCCCACCCGAGACGCCGATGACGATATGCTTCGTGCCGGTCGAGACGATGCGCTTGCGCAGCCCCTCGACCTGGATGTTGAAGGCCTCATAGCAATCCGCCTCAAGCTTCTCCGGCGTATTGGGCACGAACGGGAAGCGGCGCAGTGCGCGGATCAGCCCGCGGTCGGCGAAATCGGGCTGGTGGTCGAAGCGTATCCGGCGGAAGCGCGTCTCGGGATGGCCGTTGGCGGCGGCGCAATCGTTGAACGTGCCCATCCGCGCGCGTTCCAGACGAAGCCGTTCGAGATCGAGATCGGCATATTCGATCTCCGTGACGAGGTCGAAGCGGTCGCTGGCCGCCAGCAATTCGCCCAGCTCATAGATCAGTCCTTCGCCGTCCCAGGCCAGATCGGTCGTACTCTCGCCCGGACCCGATGCCGAATAGACATAGGCGGCGACGGCACGCGCCGATTGCGCCGCGCACAGCATCCGCCGCTCGCGGCTCTTGCCGATGACGATATTGGAGGCGGAAAGGTTGCACAGCACCAGCGCCCCGGCGAGCGCGCCCTGGGTGGAGGGGGGCAGGGGCGCCCAATAATCCTCGCAAATCTCGATATGGAAGACGAAGTCGTCGAGGTCGCCAGCGGCGAAGATCAGGTCTGCGCCGAAGGGGGCGGTCTGCCCGGCGACAGTGATCTCAAGCCCGGCCAGCCCGGCGCCGCTCGCGAACCAGCGCTTCTCATAATATTCGCGGTAATTGGGCAAATAGGTCTTGGGCACCACGCCGAGGATGCGGCCGCGAGCGATGGCGAGCGCGCAATTATAGATACGGCCGTTGCGGCGCAGCGCGGCGCCGACCAGCAGCACCGGTTTGAGATCCGTGCTCGCCGCGACGATCGCCGCGACGCCCGCTTCGGTGGCGTCGAGGATCGCGCCCTGCAGATGCAGGTCATCGATGGCGTAAGAAGTGACGTTGAGCTCGGGGAAGACCAGCAGGTCGGCGCCTTCGGCATCGCCTTGCCTTACCAGGGCGATGGTCGCTTCGGCATTGGCGGCGGGATCGCCCGCGGTCGCGATCGGCGTGCAAACGCCGGCGCGGATCATTCCCTGGCGGTGGAGCGAATAAAAGGGATGGGTCACAGCGCCTCGTCCAGCATTTCCAGCGCCTCGCGCATGCATTCGATGCGCACCGGACCGCGCCCGATATCGCCGAAATGTCTCTCGCGGTGCCGGGTCGCACCCCGTTCGCTGGCACAGGCGAAATGGACCAACCCCGGCTCATCCTCCGGCGCCCCCTGCCCGGCAAAGCCCGTCACCGATACCGCGACTTGCGCCATGCTCTTGCGCAGCGCACCCTCGGCCATCGCCCGCGCCACCGCCTCGCTGACCGGCCCGGCGCTTTCGATCAGTTGTGGATCGATTCCCAGCATCGCCGCCTTGGCCTCGTTGGAATAGACGACAAACCCGCGCTCGAACGCGTGCGCCGCGCCCTCGACATCGGTGAGCAGCGAGGCGAGCAGCCCGCCGGTGCAGCTTTCGGCGGTGGCGAGACGCAACTTGCGGCGGCAGGCGCGCTCAAGCACGATGCGCGCCGCCGCATCGACGGAATCGGGCAGTACGGGCGATAGCGTTTCGCTCATGCAACACCCTCTAGGCCCTCAGGGGCGGCGGTGCCAGCCCGCGGGGAGAGGAAGCGCCAACGCGTTGATTGCGCGGGAGTTGCCCTGCGTCAGACCTTTGCCGAATAGATCATCCGGCCCGGCCCGAGGCGCTCGAAAACCTTGGCCAGCTCGTTCTCGCCGACCGCGAAGCAGCCCTGGCTGCGGCCGAGCTTGCCGTGCTTGGTGATCATCTCGGCGTTGGCGTACCAGGCCGAGTGGACGACGATGGCGCGGTCGAGCGCGTTGTTGTTGGTCGGATCGAGGCCGAGCAGACGCTGGGAATCGCCATGCTTGCCGACATAATAGTCGCTGGTCAGGAACGCGCCCTCGCAGGTCGCTTCGCTGTTCACTTCGTTGGAGAAGCGGTGCAGCAGGCCGGTATGCTGGGGATCGGAGCCGATGCCGTGCGAAACCAGGAAGGTCTCGACCTCGCCGCGGCCGAGATGGACCAGATACATGCGCGGTTGATAGGAGGGCTTCGAGAAATCGACGACGGCGAGCCGGTCGTGCGACGGGATCCGCATCGAATGCCTGTCGAGCGCGGCCAGCGCCTGCTTGAACAGTTCGGGGCGCATGCCGAGCGGCGTGCGCGGCGCGGCCTTGGCCACGACCGGCGCCTGCGGAATCGGCGGCACATAGGCCGGCACCGGCAATGCCGGCGCCATCGCCGTTTCAACGCGTGAGACACAGGCCGACGCCGCTGCGCCACTGGCCATCACAAAGGCCGACCTCAACATCGCGCGGCGCGTCTGCGCCGTATCCAGATTGTGCATCGTGATAATAATGCCCGCTATCAAGTCCCCGGAGCGCTTATAACATATTGTTCCGTGGCCTTTTGCTGAACATCTGTCCCAACCCCGACGATTCGCCGCAGCGTTTGCCCGGTTCGTCTTTTCGTCGCCAAAAATCCCCGAACGGGACCGAAACAGTCGAGCTTTCATCGTTCGTGATTCGGCGATGGCACTAAAATGGGTTAATTTCGTTAATGAATCGAAATCCGGGGCATCCGTTCTGGACGAGGATTCGGAGAAATACCCCGATGCGAACCGGCCTGTTTGCCGCCTTCCTGCTTGCCACTTCAGCGCTGCTCCCGGCCGCGCCGGCTGCTGCCCAGTCGAGCGCGTCGGATACGATGCTGCCGGCCAGCGACGCGCTGCGCCCTGGCGAATTCGTCTGGTATCCGCACTATCAGCGCGCGAGCACCGCGGGCCCGGTTTCGATCGTCATCAGCATCCCGCAGCAGCGCGCGTTCGTCTATCAGGACGGCCAGCTGATCGCGGTATCGACCGTATCGACCGGCTCGGCGGGGCGCGACACGCCGACCGGCGAGTTCACGATCCTCCAGAAGAAAACCTTCCACCGCTCCAATCTCTATTCGAATGCGCCGATGCCCTACATGCAGCGGCTGACCTGGGACGGCATCGCGCTCCACGCCGGGCATTTGCCGGGCTATCCGGCGTCGCACGGTTGCATCCGCCTGCCCAAGGAATTCGCGCGCCAGCTTTACGACATCACCGAGATGGGCGGGCAGGTGTCGGTGGTCGACGAGTATATCGACGACACCCCCGGCAATCGCTTCGCCGAGCCGGCGCCGTTGCTCACTGCCGATGCCAGCAAGCTCGGCGGGTCCTCGTTCGACATGGTGACGATGAGTGGCGATCCGCCCAGGTCGCGCCCGGCCTCCTGGGTGACCGGTGCGGCGCGCGAGATCGTCCAGCCGATCCCGCCGGGCTCGCGCTGAGGCTGCCACAGAGCGACATCGAGGCGAAATTATAGACGCCCGCCCAGCCTGAGCGGAAGGGATATCTATCGGCCGCGAAGCGCGGGAATTGCCGCGGCGATGCGTTCGATCGCCGCGTCGAGCGTCGCTTCCTGTTTGACAAAGCAGAAGCGGACCACGCTGGTCACCGGTTCCTCGGGATAGAAGGCCGAGACCGGGATCGAGGCGACGCCCGCTTCGATCAGCCGTTCGCAAAATTCCACATCGCCGAGTGCGATCCCCGAAGCGGCGAGATCGACCGACAGGAAATAGGTCGCGGTACTCGGCAAGGTCACCAACCCGGCGGCTTCGAGCCCGGCCTTCAGCCGATCGCGCCCGGCCTGAAAGCGGTGCCGCGCGTCCTGCACCCAGCCGTCCTGCGTCTCCAGCCCCTCGGCGACCGCCCATTGCAGGTTTGGCGGGGTGGTGAAGGTCAGGAACTGGTGCGTCTTGGCGAGAACCCGGGCGAGGGCAGGGGCGGCGCACATCCAGCCGACCTTGAAGCCGGTCAGCGCGAAGATCTTGCCGGCGCTGCCGATCTTCACCGTCCGCTCACGCATGCCGGGCAAGCCGATCAGCGGCAGGTGGCGCGCGCCGTCGAAGGTGACATGCTCCCAAACCTCGTCGCAGATCGCCAGCAGATCATGGGCGACGCAGAAATCGGCGATCGCCGCCAGTTCCGCCGCGCTCGACATCGTCGCGGTCGGGTTGAGCGGGTTGTTGAGGATCAGCACCTTGGTGCGCGCCGTCACCGCTGCTTGCAGCGCCGCCGGATCGATCCTCCATTCGGGCGGCTGGAGACGCACGAACACCGGTACGCCGCCGGCCTGGCGGATCAGCGGCGCATAGGCGTCATAGAGCGGCGGGAAGCAGATCACTTCGTCCCCCGGCGCGACGCATGCGAAGATCGCCGCCGCCAGCGCCTCGGTCGCGCCCGAGGTGACGATCACTTCCTCGGCCGCTAGGTTCAGCCCCTGATGCCGCGCATAGTGATCGGCGACGGCCTGGCGCAGTTCGGGCAGCCCCGGCATTGGCGGATATTGGTTCGATTTGTCGAGCAGCGCTCGCGCCGCCGCCTGCAGCACCGGCTCGGGACCGCGCCCATCGGCAAAGCCCTGGCCCAGATTGATCGCGCCGGTCTCCCGTGCGCGGGCCGACATCGCTTCAAAAATAGTAGTGCCCATCGTGGCGTAGAGCGGGTTCATGACGATATTGTGCCAGCTTGCATGGCAATGCGAAACCGCAGCATTAGCTGGTCGTTGAAGAGTTCCGCGCTAGAAGGATGTCCATGAGCAAGAAGCCTCCCGTTCCCGAAGCCGCCCAGTCGCCCTTCCCGCTGGAGGAAGTGCCGCACGAACATGACGAGGGCAGCGAAGCGCTCAAGGCCGTGAAGGAAATGGCCGATGCCAAACAGCGCTGGTCGCCCAGCGCGCGCCAGATCGGCATGGGCGCGGCGATCGGCATCGGCTCCGCCGCGATCGTCGCCGGCCTGCTTTACTGGCGCGGAGGCAAACGCTAACATATTGAAATGGGAAGCCTTCGCCGCTCCGGAACGGTTGCCGCCTCGCTAGCTCTGCTTTCCGCCTGCAGCAGCGGCGGTTCGGGCACGGTGGCATCGGGCGGCGGTGGCGGATCCTCGGCGGTGCCGACGCCGACGCCGACCAGCGTGGCGGTATGTTCGGTGCGCGACCGTCAGGATTGGGCGGCGGCGCAACTGCGCGAATGGTATCTGTTTCCAGAGACGCTGCCGGCTTCCCTCGATCCTTCGCCCTATGTGACGGTCGATGCTTATATCGACGCCCTGACCGCCACCGCGCGCGCGCAGCGGCGCGACCGCTATTTCACCTATCTGACATCGATCGCCGCCGAAGACGCTTATTACGCCTCGGGATCGAGCGCCGGCTTCGGTTTCCGTGTCTCGATCGACGGCACCGGGCGGCTATTCGTCACCGAGACCTTCGAGGGCACTTCGGCGCTCGCCGCCAGTGTCGATCGCGGCGCCGAGATCACCGCAATCGGCACGACCAGCACCGATCTGCGCACCGTCGCCTCGATCTATGCGAGTGGCGGCAGCGGCGCGGTGTCCGATGCGCTGGGCCCATCGACCGCGGGCACCACGCGTGTGCTCCGCGTCGTTGACGCAACCGGCACGCGCACCGTCACGCTGACCAAGACCGATTATTCGCTGACGCCGGTCTCCAGCCGCTACGGCGCCAAGATCATCGACGATGGTGGGCGGCGGGTCGGCTATATCAACCTGCGCACCTTCATCTCGACCGCCGATCCGGCGCTGCGCAGCGCCTTCGCCAATTTCCGCGCGCAGGGGATCACCGAGTTCGTCATCGATTTCCGCTATAATGGCGGCGGACTGGTCTCGATCGCGGATCTGATGGGCAATCTGCTCGGCCGCAACCGCGCCACGTCGGATGTCTTCTCCTACACGACCTTCCGCGCCTCCAAGGCCGCGAACAACGAAGTCACTTATTTCAATCCGCAGTCGCAATCGGTCGCGCCGGTGAAGATCGCGTTCATCGGCACCAGCGGCACGGCTTCGGCCAGCGAACTCGTGATCAACGCGTTCGTGCCATATCTCCATGCCAATGTCGCGCTGATCGGCACCAACACCTATGGCAAGCCGGTCGGGCAGATCGCGATCGACCGCGCCCAGTGCGACGACCGGCTGCGCGTCATCGCCTTCGCGCTGGAGAATTCGGCGCACCAGGGCACCTATTTCGACGGGCTGGCCAATACCGTGGAGGCGAATTGCCGCGCGGCCGACGATGTGACGCGGCCGCTCGGCGATCCGCTCGAGGCTTCGACCAGGACCGCGCTCGATTATCTGGCGGGCCGCAGCTGCACCGCGATCGCAGGCGGCGGACAGACCGCCCTGTCCGTCAACCGCCGCGAGTTGCTGATGCCTGAGCGGCCGACCACCGCGCAGCGCGAGACGCCGGGACTGTTCTAATCGCCGGATGCCCGAGGGAAGAGCGCCCGCGAGGCCGAACGGCAGTTGTGCCTGGGTGGGGGCATTACAATAAGGAAATGGCGCGCCCGGTTGGATTCGAACCAACGACCACAGGCTTAGAAGGCATGTGCTCTATCCAGCTGAGCTACGGGCGCGCGCCGGGCTTCGTTAGCGCGGATTGCATGGGGTGGAAACCGCGATAAACTCCCCGAAAGCGTACGGGGGAAGCCATGCCGACAAAGGTCAGCGCGGGCGGGGTGGCCGCGGGCCAGTTCCGTTATTTCGATTTCGTCATGGCCGCGTTCGTCGCGATCATCCTGCTTTCCAACGTGATCGGCGCGGGCAAGGTCGCGCAAGTCTGGCTGCCCGGATTGAACATCTGGTGGCCGTTCGGCGCCGGCATCCTGTTCTTCCCGATCTCTTATGTGATCGGCGACGTGCTGACCGAGGTCTATGGCTATGCCCGCGCCCGGCGGGTGATCTGGGCGGGCACCTTCGCGGTGCTGTTCATGGCTTTCATGTCCTGGGTGGTGGTGGCGCTGCCGCCGGCGCCGAGCTGGACGAACCAGGCCGCGTACGAGACGATCTTCGGACAGGTGCCGCGCATCGTGCTCGCCTCGGTCTGCGCCTTCTGGGCGGGCGAGTTCGTCAATTCCTATGTCCTCGCGCGGATGAAGATCTGGACGCAGGGCAGGGCGCTGTGGGCGCGGACGATCGGCTCGACGATCGCGGGGGAGGGGGTCGACAGCCTGATCTTCTATCCGCTCGCCTTCTGGGGCGCCGAAGGCTGGACCAACGATCTCGTGCTCAAGGTGCTGGTCACGCAATGGGCGCTGAAGGTGTCGTGGGAAGTGATCCTGACGCCGGTCACCTATCTTGTCGTCGGCTTCCTCAAGCGCCGCGAAGGTGTCGATGTGTTCGACGAGGGGACGGACTTCACGCCGTTCACGGCCAGGGTCTGATGAGCCCGCTCCAGACGGTGAAGCTGTGGCTGGCCCAGCATGTCACCCTCGCCAAGGACGCGCTGCATATTTATGTCGCGCTGATGGTCCTGTTCGGCGTGGCGCTGGCGTTCAAATGGCCGCTGCGCAGCTGGAAGCCCTGGGCGGCCGTGCTCGCCGTGGCGCTGATCGGTGAGGCATGGGATCTCCGCGACAGCATGGTCTATCATACGCCCATTCGCCTCGGCGCGAATTTCCACGACATCTGGAACACGATGTTCTGGCCGACCGCAATCCTGTTGCTGGCGCGGTTTACGCCGCTGTTGGGCCAGCAGGCGCCTCCTTCAACACGCCGGTAACCTCTGAAACCATATAGGTTCGCAGTATATGGAGTCCGAGGCCGGAATCGAACCGGCTCCTCGCGGGTTTGCAATCCGCTGTGTTCCCACTTCACCACTCGGACGTGGCTTTGCCGCTGGTGTGGCCGGGGGGAGTTGCACCCGCCTAGCATCGGAATCACAAACCGACCGCGCACTGCATTGCGCTCGGCCACCACACGAAAACGGCGAAAAAGCTTGATTTTCTGGAAGTCTGGTCAGGGTGACAGGATTTGAACCTGCAACCTCCCGGTCCCAAGCCGGGCGCTCTAACGCGCTTGAGCTACACCCTGAGAGACGGGCGCAGCGATGCGTCCGTCAATGTCGACAGGTGCTGGGTCGCGGTCGCGAAAAGAGGGCCTGATTAGCCATGATGCGGGGCCTATGCCAGCGATTCGCGAAAGATGCAAGCCTATTTGGATAAAAATCGCTTGCCGCTTCTGTCTTCGGGCATCCATCCATCGAAATAATCCGTTTCGAGAAGATCCGGACGTTCTTCGATCAGTACCAGCTCCGGGTTGGGCGAAAACGGCGGTTTATCGTCATGGCGCAGGCAGAGAAATGCCTGGCCGTCATAGCCGAACGTCGCGGCGCGGCAATTGGCCGCCGACCGGATTACCGTCGCGCAACCCGGCGAGAAGGGATCGACCGACAGGTAAACAACTTGCCGGAGCGCTGCGGCGTCATTGAGCGGCACCAGGTACGGCTCAGCAATATCGCTGGACCAGTCTTGCCACGGCCCGCTCCCGGGATTGCGGCAGTCCATCGCGGAGTGAGAATTGTCGCCGCCACTGCGGAGACATTCAATCACGATCTCCGTAACCAGCGAAATGCAAGCCTGCACCAGCGCGTCCTCACGGTCGGTGAGATCGAAAACTGGAAAGATGCCATAGGTTCTCACCCGGCCAGCATCGGGCAAATGCCGTCGCGTCGCTAGTCGAGTAGAGCGTTAGGCAACCGCTGCGAGCAATCCCTCGAACAACCTCCGCCCATCGGTCCCGCCATGCGCCGCTTCGATGCGGCGTTCGGGGTGGGGCATCATGCCCAACACATTGCCCTGCTTGTTGAGCAGCCCGGCGATGCCGCGTGCCGAGCCGTTGACTTCGGCGGCGTAGCGGAAGGCGACGCGGCCTTCGCCTTCGATCTCGTCGAGCGTCAAGGCATCGGCGAAGTAATTGCCGTCATGGTGCGCGACCGAGATCGTGACGGCTTCGCCGGCTTGATAGGCCGAGGTGAAGATCGATTGCGCATTGTCGACGGTGAGCGGCACGTCGCGGCAGACGAAGTTGAGCCCGGCATTGCGCATCAATGCGCCCGGCAGCAGCCCGGTTTCGGTGAGAATCTGGAAGCCGTTGCAGATGCCGAGCACCGGCACGCCGCGTCCGGCCGCCTCGACAACCGCCTTCACCACCGGAGAGCGCGCCGCGATCGCGCCGCAGCGCAGATAATCGCCATAGGAAAAGCCGCCGGGCAGGGCGATCAGGCCGAGGCCTGAAGGCAGCTCGCTCTCGCCATGCCACACCATTTCGGGCTTGTTGCCGGTCACGCTTTCCAGCGCGACCGCGATGTCGCGATCGCAATTCGAGCCGGGGAAGACGATGACCGCGGTCTTCACTGCTTCTCGACCCGGTAATTCTCGATAACGGTGTTGGTGAGCAGCTTGCGGCACATCTCGTCGATGGCGGCGTCGCTGGTCGAATCCGCGACATCGAGCTCGAAAATCTTGCCGGCGCGGACGTCATTGACGCCTTCGAAGCCGAGCCCGCCGAGCGCGTGTTCGATGGCTTTCCCCTGGGGGTCGAGCACGCCGTTTTTCAGCGTAACGATGATGCGCAGCTTCATGCTCGCGGCCTATGGCGTGCGCGGCCGAGTCTCGCAATGCTCCTTTTCCGTCATCCTCGCGAAAGCGGGGACCAAGGGTTACTCAGCGGAGCTTTTTTCGGCTCTGGATCCCCGCTTCCGCGGGGGATGACGACGGAAGTTAGAAATAGCGCGCCACGGCGAAGCGGAAGCGCAGGCGGTCGTTGGCGAAGAAGGGCAGGGTCGATTCGGTGCGCGCATAGGATGCGCTGATCTGCGGGGAGAAGCCCCATAGCCGGATCGAGCGCGTGCCGAGCGTGGCGCGGGCGGTGAAGCGCCAGTCCTTGCGCGGATCGGGCGAGAAGATCACCATCGGCGCGTCGAACACCGCGCGGCTGGCGGTGCCGCTGATGCCGAAGGTGATGCCGTGCGGCAACTCGCCGCCGAAACCGGCGATGACGCCCGCTTCCTTGCTCGAATAGGGCTTGGCGACCAGCGAGTCGCGCCGCGCGAACACGCCGCCCGAGGCCACCAGGCTGCGGCTCACCGCGCGCTCATAGGTGACATAGGCGCCGGTCTGCCAGCCATCGTAGTTGCCGTCGAACAGGGCGTCGGTCTTGCGGCTGTCGATCTGGACGCCGATCTGGCTGGCACGGGTGAGGCGTGCCTGGAACCCTGTCTTGATGCCGATCTGGCGGGTGACGAGACGGCCGCCATACCAGCGCTGCGCGCCGACGGCCTGCGCCGAGATGCTCATCGCCGGGGTCAGGCGATATTCCAGACCCGCCGCGCTCTGCGCCTGGATATCGTCATAGGCGGTGCCCGCATAGTTGCTGCCGCTACTATCGACGTCGAGCAGCACCGCGACCTTCTCCGCGACCGGGAGGCGGACGCCGCCCGAGATCGAGGCGGTCTGGCCGGTGCCCGAGCGGGCCTTGGCATTGGGATCGAGCGTCACCGGCAGCTGGCCGCCACCCCATTGCAGGGTGATCTGATCGGCGGAAGTGGCGTTGTTGATGTTGGTATCCGGGGCGATCGCGAAGTCGATATCGAGGCGCCAGGCCCGCTTCGAGCGGATCACGTCACGCACCGAACGGATCGTGCGCGCCACTTCCTCGGGCAGGTCGTCGGTCTGCTGGGCGATGCGGAACTGCTTGTCGGCGCTTTGAAACTTGCCGAGCGCCAACATCTCGCGGCCAAGCTCGAGCCGGACCCGGGTCTGTGACGGGTCGCTCGCCAGCATGTCCTTGTAGATTTCAGCGGCGGCCTTGTGATCGCCGCGCCCTGCCGCCAGCTGCGCGCTGAGGAAGCTCGCTTCGAAGCGGTAGGCGGGCAGGGTGGTCAGCACCCGCAGCATCGGCTGCGCCTCATCGAAGCGCTTCGCCGCGATCAGCGCCTGAACCTCGCCGAACATAGCGTCGGGTGTCAGGCGTACCTTGCACGTCTCCGCGACGCATCGGTCGATGATCGGTTGCCCGTTCTGGGCCAGCGCGGCGGCCGGCGCGAGCAGCGCCAGCAGCAACGCCACCAGGAATTTCATGTTACGGCTTCTTGCCGGTATAGGCGCCGAGGATGTCGATCCGCTGATCGGGCGTGCCGCCGACGATGCGGAAGCCGCCACCGATCTCATCGGCATTGGGACCGAAGAAGCTGCCGTCCAGGCTCGAACCCGCGATGTTGAGCGAATTGCCGGCGGTGCAGGTCGTGGCGAAGCAGGCCTGGCTGAACGAGCCGGTGAAGCCGCCGCGATTGACCATGTCGATCGTCGCGCTGCCGGTGGCGCTGAAGGCGGTGCCGGCCGCCAGCGGATAGAGCGCGCTGGTGTAGGCGTCGAGCGTCGGCGCGAACAGCGTGCCGGTGAAGCTCGAGTTCACGGTCTTGCTGCCGAAATTGATCGTCGTGGTCTGCATGCCCTGCATCCACTGGATGTAGGTCGAGCCGGTGGCGTCGAGCGTCGTCGTCGGATCGACATTGACGACCATCGACGCGATCATCTCACCGCTGAACGTGCCGGTGCCGCTGGTCGGCACCGCGCCATTGGCGCTACGCTCACCGAACACGAAGGCGCCGCGATCGAGACTGTAGGTTTCGCGCAGGAAGCTGCCGCTCGCCGGGGTCTGTAGCGCACCGCTGACATTGTTGCGGACGAAGCCGGCATAGGTGACGTATTTCGTCGTCGTGCCCGGCTTCTGATAGAACAGGGTCTGGCGGGTCGAGTTCGAGGCATCGTCCATCACGGGATATTCGGACTGGGCCGAGCCTGGGTAGTAGGGGCTGGTCGGAGCCAATTCGTTGCCCGTCGATGTGCCCGCCTCCAGATACTGGATCTGGCGCGATGCGGCGAATTCGGGCACGCCCGCCTGCGGATGCAGCGGCCCGCCAAACGCGGTGCGGTGCTGCGGATCCTGGTAGCGGAAGGCGGTGACGTTGACGAGACCATTGGGCCGGTTGATCGTCAGCTCGAAGATCGCGTCGCGCGGATTGTAGGTGACGCTGATGCCGCTGTCGCGCGCGGTGTTGGCGTCGCCGGCATAGAGCTGCCCGCCCTGGCCGATCTTGTTCGAATCCGTGTAATATTCGTAGTGCTGGACCGTGCCGATGCTCTCATAGGTTTTTGTCTCGGTGGGGCTGACGAAGCTGTGCGTCGGGGTCGGCGTGCCGCTGGGCACCACCGCACTGCCGCCCACCGTCTGCGGCCGGGTGTCGCCGCCGCACGCGGCGAGCGTGACCGCGCCTGAAAGCGCCAGCATGGTACGGAACGAACGCATCGAAATTCCCCCTGAGAGTTCTGACGCAGGGGTAAGCGGGTGTGGTTAAGAAGGCGTTTATGGGTGTCCGGAAAAGAGACCTGACGCGGCGCTAACCACCGGTCCACACGCACAGCCAAATTCGTCATCCCGGCGAAAGGCAGGGACCCAGGGTAACTATGCGATGCGCTGCGTAACCCTAGGTCCCGATCGAGTCCGGGATGACGATAGAAGAACGAACACGCCTCTCAGGCGTAAGGCGGCCGGTCCAGACCCTTGGGGCTCCTGGTGAAAATCTCGCAACCGCTTTCGGTGATCCCGATCGAATGCTCGAACTGCGCCGAAAGCGAACGGTCACGCGTCACCGCGGTCCATTCGTCGTCGAGGATCTTCACGCCCGGCTTGCCGATATTGATCATCGGCTCGATCGTGAAGATCATCCCCGGGCGCAATTCCGGGCCGGTGCCGGGCCGGCCATAGTGAAACACGTCGGGCTGATCGTGATATACCAGTCCCACGCCGTGCCCGACGAAATCCTGGACGACGCCGTAGCGGTGCTTCTCGGCATGGCGCTGGATGGCGTGGCCGATATCGCCGAGATGATTGCCGGGCTTCGCCTGCTCAATGCCGAGCATCATGCATTCATAGGTGACATCGACCAGCCGCCTGGCCTTGATCGGCACCTCGCCGACGAGGAACATCCGGCTGGTGTCGCCGTGCCAGCCATCGACCACCGCGGTCAGGTCGATATTGAGAATATCGCCTTCCGCCAGCACCTTGCTGCCCGGAATGCCGTGACAGACGACATGATTCACCGAGATGCAGGTGGCGTGCTGATAGCCCTTGTACCCGATATTGATCGGGATCGCGTTCGCCGCGACGATGGCATCACGGACAAAATCGTCGAGCTCACCGGTGGTCACCCCGGCCTTGACCCGCGGCACCAGCGCATCGAGCGTCTCGGCGGCGACCCGGCCGGCGCGGCGCATCCCCTCGAACCCGTTCGCGCCGTACAGCTTGATGGCGTTGGTGCGGACGCGGGGAGTGTCGGCGGTGACGTCGATGTAATTCATGGGGGTGGAAATAGGGGCTTTGGTGGAGTTTTTCCAGCAACCAAGCCTGTCACCCCGGACTTGTTGCGGGGCCAACGTGCGACTGGCGGGGAGCAAGAGGTTCTGGCCGTGGTGCCCGTGGAGCCTTGGACCCCGGAACAAGTCGGTGCTTATCCCGCTCGAGCATGTGCGGTTCCCCGGCGAAGGCCGGGGCCCAGTTGGAGGACAGATATTGACGGGGGCAGCGCTTCGTTACGGCGACCTCTCCACCTGGCCCCGGCCTTCGCCGGGGAACCACAGGAGACACATGCTCGAATAGGATAAGTACCGAACAAGTCCGGGGTGACAGGGCTGGGCCTACTTCCCCCGCTTCTTGCGATGCGTCTCCAGATCGAGAACCGCCGAATCGGCACCTTCCGGCAACAATCCAAGACGGCGCGCAACTTCCTGATAAGCCTCGACTTCGCCGCCAAGGTCGCGGCGGAAGCGGTCCTTGTCGAGCTTCTCGTTGGTGGCCATGTCCCACAGGCGGCAGCCATCGGGGCTGATCTCATCGGCGAGGATGATGCGGGGATAGTCGTTGTCCCAGATCCGTCCGAATTCGAGCTTGAAGTCGACCAGCCGGATACCGATGCCCGCGAACAGGCCCGCTAGGAAATCGTTCACCCGGATCGCCATGTCGGCCATGTCGTGCAGTTCTTCCTGCGCCGCCCAGCCGAATGCGAGGATGTGCTCGTCGGTGATCATCGGATCGCCAAGGGCATCGTCCTTGTAATAATATTCGATGATCGTGCGGGGCAGGGGCGTGCCCTCCTCGATGCCGAGGCGCTTGGCCAGCGAGCCCGCGACGACATTGCGAACCACCACTTCGATCGGAACGATCTCAACCTGACGAATGAGTTGTTCGCGCATATTGAGACGGCGTATGAAGTGCGTGGGCACGCCGATATTGCCGAGCAGCGTGAAGACATGCTCGGAAATCCGGTTGTTGAGCACGCCCTTGCCGCTGATCGTGCCCTTTTTCTGGGCGTTGAACGCAGTCGCGTCGTCCTTGAAATACTGGATCAACGTGCCTGGCTCGGGCCCCTCATAGAGGATCTTGGCCTTGCCTTCGTAGATCTGGCGGCGGCGTGCCATGGCGTACCCCTGAAAAGCATGGCCCCGGCGGCGCGGGTGACCGCGTTACGCCGGGGCCCTTGGATTGGCCGGGCCTATATCGAAAGGCCCGGTCAGGTGCAATCAGGCTTACGCCGGAGCGGTGTCCCGCTTGCGGCGGAGCCAGCGGACCAGCATCACCACCGGGAACATCAGCAGCGCCCAGGGCAGCAGATAGATCGCCAGCGTGAAGAAGGCGCGCAGCCCGATCAGGAAGGTCGCGGCCGATGCCTGGGTGGCGTCGCCCAGCTGCGCGCCGACGCTTTCGGCGTTGGCCGAGGGCGTGATCGCCATGTAGCGGATGTCGAATTCGGACATGGCGACGCGGCCCTGCTGCTCCTTCAGCCACGCGCGGGCCTGATCGAGCTCCTCCTGCGCGGCAGTGACGCTGCGCTCGGCCTCGACCAGCTCGCCGACGCTGCCCTTGCGCTTGCGCAACACCTCGGTGAGCCGGGCGACAAGCAATTCGCGCTGCCTGATCCGCGCCTGGGTATCGACGATCGACTTCGAGACGTCCTCGCCCTCGACCTTGGTGTCGGTCGATCGCCCACCGGCATCCTCGATGACGTTGGCGAGCTGGTTCGAAAAGGCGCGGGCCTCGCTGCTGACGACCCGCAGCTTGAGCGTGCCCGCGCCGGTCTGGTCGGTGCCGGTGCCGCGCTCGAGCGACAGGATCTGACAGCGCGCCGGACCCATATCCTCGCACAGGCTGCGGTGCCGGTCTTGCGCGCTTGCCAGCCTGTCCTCCGGCACGAGGAAGCCGAGCGACCAGGCATAAGCGAGTTGCGGCACGCTGACGGCGACGGTAGCGGGCCTGTCGGCTCCGCCGGCATCGGGGGCCGGCGCCGATGCGCTGGCTTCCGTGGCGGTCTCCCCGGCTTTGCCGGTCCGAGTGGTGTTTTCCGCCGAGCAGGCGGCAAGGCCCAGGGCGACACTGGTAAGGGCAATTAAGGCACGCATGGCATTATCCTCCGTAGTCCCGGAGATAATCCATCACAAAGCTATGACGTAATCAAGCCACAATCTTGCCCCATTTGGGGCGAGATTGTGGCGTGGACGATTTCAGCCCCTAGTCATCATGGCCCCGATCGAACCATCGCTGCATCAGCGTGCGCTTGTCGTGCGCCGGCGGCGGGGGCGCGGAATGATAATCGCCATTGCTGTCATGATAGGCGCTCGCAGGCTCGGCATCGGGGCCGACGGCGCGGCCATGGATGATCCAGCGCAGCACCAGCACCACCAGCAGCATCAGCAGCAGCCACGGGCCGACACCGGCGAGAATCACCACCAGTTGCGCGAGCGTATTCTGCAGCGTCTGCCCGGCATTGCGGAAATTGGCGTCGGACGAGCCGAGGCCGGTCAGGGCGTTGCTCGATTCATAAGTGAGCAGCAGCGGCGCGGTCGCCAGCGTCTGGCCCTGGCTCGCTTCGCTCTCGGCGATCTCGGCCAACGCCGCGTTGATCCGCGCCACCCGTGCGACGCCCTCCGGCGTGCGAATGCTTTCGGCATTGCTCAGGCGCTCGCGCAGGCGATTGACGACGGCGGTGCTGCGCGCCTGCGTCGTCGCGTCGGAGCCGGTGATCTCGGTATCGACCAGCACGCCATCCGATCCGGTGACGTTGTTGGTGACGGCATCGCCATATTTGCGCGCGATCGCGGGATCGATACGGATCGTCAGCACCGCCTTGGTGTGATTGCGGTCGTCGACGCGGTAGCGCATCGACAGGATGCGGCAGCGCGCCGGCCCGAGCCGTTCGCAGCCATCGGCGTTCGACTGGAGCACGCCCTTCAGCCGGTTGCCCGGCAGGCGATAGGCGTAGCGATAATCGAAGCCGGTGCCCGTCGAGGCGAACGCCTCGGCATCCGCCGCGGTCGCGAATTCCGACTTGTCCTTGGCCGCGGCGCCCTTCGGCGCCGCATTGTCGCAACCCGCGAGCAGCGCCAGCGCTGCCAAAGCCCATACGACTCGCATCGAGTCCTCCCTGTTGGTCAACAGGCAAGTAACGCGTTTTACGTGGGCGCCCAACTGGGCGGTTAGGGCGCCCCGTTCCCGTTTCGGGAAGCGATTAGTTCCGCACGCGCTCCCAAGGCGCGTCATATTCTATCGCGGCCAAGCGCTCGAACGCAAAGGCGACCTTGTCGATCATATAGCTGATCGCATCGCTCAGCTTGTGATGACTCTGCGCCCAGGCGGCGCTCTCGAAATCCCGGTTCATCGCGGTTCTCCTCTTGAAAGCGATGATCACCAGATGATCCTTTTGCGGGCCTGGCGCCAACAAATCGTTGGACGCAACTAACAAGTTCAGCTTATGTATTGCGGATGCGTCGCCTGCCTCCGCTCTCCGCTGTCCGCGTCTTCGAAGCCGCCGCGCGCCACGGCAATTTCACCCGTGCCGCCGAGGAACTGGGCATGACCCAGGCGGCAGTGAGCTATCAGGTGAAGCTGTTGGAGGAGCGGCTCGGCGCGCCCCTGTTCCGCCGAGAAGGGCGGGGAGTTGCGCTCACCGATGCCGGCGTCCGTGCCGGCCCGCAGGTCAGCCGCGCTTTCGACGCGATCGATCAGGCCTTCGCCCAGGTCCGCGCCGAGGAAGAGGGGCTTCTGGTCATCTCGACCTCGAACACCTTCGCCAATGCCTGGCTGGCGTGGCGGCTGGGCAGCTTCCAGATGGCGCATCCGGATATGGCGGTGCGGCTCGACACCAGCGATGCGATTGCCGATCTCGATGCCGGGGATGTCGATTGCGCGATCCGCGCCGGGCGCGGCGGCTGGCCGGGACTGGCGGCGGACAAGCTGCTCGACGTGGATTTCACGCCGATGGTGAGCCCCGCCTTCCTCAAGAGCCATGGCGCGATGCGGCCCGCCGATCTGCTGCATCTGCCGCTGATCAGCCCGCATGATCCTTGGTGGAGCGCCTGGCTTCGCGAAGCCGGGGTCGATGTGCCCGCCGGCCCGCCGCGTCCGGGCGTCCGCCTCGACAGCCAGGCGCATGAGGGCCATGCGGCGATGGCCGGGCAGGGCGTGGCGATGCTGACGCCGTTCTTCTGGCGCAACGATCTGGTGGAGGGGAAGCTGGCGATGCCCTTCGATCAGGTATCGACACGCGGCTATGCCTATTGGTTCGTTGTGCCAGAAAGCCGCCGTAACGTACCAAAGATCAAGCGCTTTCGCGAATGGCTGCTCGAAGAGATGGTCCGCGAGCGGCCGGTGCCGGTGTTGGGATGATTGTACGACTTTGCACTTGATCCCGGCGGCGCCGCAGACCAGTGTGGGCCAAATTCTGGAGAAATCGATGCTTCGTCTTGCCCTTGCCGCCACCGCCGCCCTCACCGTCTTGCTGGCGCCTGCGCATGCCGCTGATATCAAGCAGATCGATTGCGTCGAGAAGACTGTCGACAAGCCGACCGTGAAGCTGCTCGACGATGACGTGAACAAGAACTTCACCGATCTCGACAACCAAGCCTATTCACAGGGGACGATCGCCGGATTCCGCGCGGCGGCGGCAACCTGTCGCGCCAAATATGGTTGGAGCGACAATGCCAGCGAAGCGGCGGTTCTCTACGCATTGTACGCACTGTCGAACGCGAACGTCCGCGGCAAGGCAAAGGCCGCCAAGCTCGATTACGCCAAGCTTGCGGCGCGCTTCGACAAGCTGAGCGAAAGCGAGCGCGCCAACGCGATGGAAGACGCGACGCTCAACAAGCTGGCGAACGGGGCGCTCGACGCGAACGAGATGGATGCGAGCAACGCCAAGGTCGCGGGCGCGGTGTTCGGCTTCCTGGCGGTCCGGGCCAAGGCGATGGTCGATTTCGCCGCCAACTGACTGCCGGAAGTCAGTACGCGCCGCGCTCAGGACCTGTACCCAATACCGGCGATGCGCGTGACGGAGCGCATTTTGGCGTTGGGCGAAGTCCGGGTCAGGTCGATCATCGTCTGCGCCTCCATTCGCGAATCGAGGCAAGCCCTGTGGCGCAGCGACCCCCGCTTGCCGCAATCCCCATTCCGTTGTCCAAGATGATGGTGGGAGATGACGGCAGGCTGGTGGCCTCCTATCCCCATAAATTCCCTTGCTCCGGATTGGCTTGAGGCCCGTCTCGCTGCTATCGCGGCCATCCAATGACGCTCGATACCGATCTTACCGACCCCGCAGGCCCCACCGACGTTCCTTTCGATAGCGCCCTGTCGGAGCGCTATCTCGTCTATGCGATGTCGACGATCACGGCGCGCTCGCTGCCCGATGTTCGCGACGGGCTGAAGCCGGTCCACCGCCGGCTGCTCTGGGCGATGCGGCTGCTCCGGCTCGATCCGGCGAGCGGCTACAAGAAGTGCGCCCGCGTCGTCGGCGACGTCATCGGCAAATATCATCCGCATGGCGACCAGTCGGTCTATGACGCGATGGTCCGCCTCGCCCAGACCTTCGCACTGCGCTACCCGCTCGTCGACGGTCAGGGCAATTTCGGCAATATCGACGGCGATAACGCCGCCGCCTATCGCTATACCGAGGCGCGGCTGACCCAGGTCGCGATCGACCTGATGGACGGGCTCGACGAGAACGCCACCGATTTCCGCGCGACGTATAACGGGGAAGACGAGGAGCCCGAGCTGTTTCCGGGCCTGTTCCCCAACCTGCTGGCGAACGGCGCCGCCGGCATCGCGGTCGGCATGGCGACCAGTATCCCGCCGCACAATGCCGCCGAACTGCTCAACGCTGCCGTCGCCCTGATCGACAATCCGCAGGCCAATGTTCTCGACTATGTCAGCGGCCCCGATTTCCCGACCGGGGGCGTGGTGGTCGACAGCCCGGCCGCGATCGCCGAGGCGTACAACACTGGCCGTGGCAGCTTCCGCGTGCGGGCGAAGATCGAGAAGGTCATCGAGAAGGGAGGGGGCTGGCACCTCGTCGTCTCCGAGATTCCCTACGGCGTGCAGAAAGGCAAGTTGATCGAGGGCATCGCCGAGCTGATCAACGACAAGAAACTGCCGATCCTCGGCGATGTCCGCGACGAATCCGCCGACGATATCCGCGTTGTCCTCGAACCGCGCAGCCGCACGGTCAGCGCCGAGGACCTGATCCACAGCCTCTATCGCCTGTCGGACCTCGAAGTCCGCGTGCCGCTCAACTTGAACGTGCTCGACGCGCAACACACGCCCCGCGTGATGAGCCTGCACGAAGCGCTCAGCCAGTGGCTGGCGCACCAGTTCATCGTCCTCCAGCGCAAGTCGCAGCACCGGCTCGACAAGATCGCCGACCGCTTGGAGCTGGTGGCGGGCTACATCATCGCCTTCCTCAATCTTGACCGCGTCATCGAGATCATCCGCACCGAGGACGAGCCCAAGCAGGTGATGATGGCCGAGTTCGCGCTGACCGACCGCCAGGCCGAGGCGATCCTCAACATGCGCCTGCGCAGCCTGCGCAAGCTAGAGGAAATGGAACTCAAGCAGGAGCGCGACAAGCTCGAAAAGGAGCAGGCCGAGCTGGAGCTGCTGCTCTCGTCCGACGCCCGCCAGCGCACCCGGATGAAACGCGATCTCGGCAAGATGCTGGTCCGCTACGGTCTCGATACCCCGCTGGGCGCGCGCCGCACCACCGTCGAGGAAGCCGCCCCGGCGCGCGAAATCCCGCTGGAAGCGATGATCGAGCGCGAGCCGATCACCGTCATCCTCTCGCAGCGCGGCTGGATCCGGGCGATGAAGGGGCATGTCGAGACCGGCAGCGGCGAAGCGCTCAAATTCAAGGAAGGCGACGGCCCCTATCTGGCCTTCCACGCCCACACCACCGACAAGCTGCTCCTCGCCGCCGACAATGGCCGATTCTACACGCTCGCCGCGGACAAGCTTCCCGGCGGCCGCGGTTTTGGCGAGCCGGTGCGGCTGATGATCGACCTGGAGGGGGAGCGCCAGATCGTCACCCTGCGCCGTGCCACCGCTTCACCGCGCCTGCTGGTCGCCGCCAGCGACGGGCGTGGCTTCGTGGTCAAGGCCGAGGATGTCATGGCCGAAACCCGCAAGGGCAAGCAGGTGGTGACACCACGCGCCGGCGCGCATCTCAAGGTGGTGCGCGGCATCGGCGAGGACGATGATATGGTCGCGGCGATCGGCGACAATCGAAAGATGCTGGTCTTCCCGCTCGCCGAAGTCGCCGAGCTTGCGCGCGGGCAGGGCGTCCAGCTCCAGCGCTTCCGCGACGGTGGTCTTTCGGACGTTACCACCTTCAGGATGGCCGATGGCCTCAGCTGGGCGATGGGCGGCGAAACCGGCCGGACCCGCACCGAAACCGACCTTGCCCAATGGCGCGCGGCGCGGGGCGCCGCCGGGCGGATGCCGCCCACCGGTTTCCCGCGCGACAACCGCTTCTGATTGTTACGATAAACCCCGGATAGTTCAGGCGGATTTAACCATTTCGGCTTAGCCCGAACCCTGATGGCGTTCCGTAGAGCCAAGCCCGTAGCCGTACCCGTCGCCGAGCATGCTCCCCCGGCGCCGGATCCGCGTGCCCTCGGCCCGACCGCGACGGGCATGGTGCTGGACCTGCTGCCGATCCCCGCCGCCATCGTCGCCCTCTCTGGTGACGCCTTCCATTTCGAAGCGGTCAACAAGCCGTTCCGCATGGCCGGGCTCGGCCATGTCGCCGCCGAATCGCCGGTGATCCGCCTGCTCGGCGAGCGCATCCGCCGCTTCGTCGAATCACCCGACACGCATCAGGAGTTCGCCTGGCAGTTTGGCAGCGAGGTCGACAGCCGCCATTTCCGGGTGATGCTGGCCCGCCGCACCTTCAATCGCGACACCGGCAAATGCATGCTCACCCTGGTCGATCAGACCTCGGAGCTGCGCACCGAGCAGAGTCTGCGCCGCGAAATGGCGACCGACAGCCTGACCGGCCTGCCCAACCGCACCGGCTTCTCCGACGAGCTCGAAGACACGATCAATCACGACAATCGCAGCGCCCATGCGGTGATGGTCATCGATCTTGCGCGCTTCGGCCGCGTCAATGCCTGCATGGGCGGCCTGGCCGGCGACGAACTGCTGATTTCGGTCGCCCGCCGCATCAAGGGCGCACTGCGCGGCCGCGACATCCTTGCCCGCCTGGGCGGCGACGAGTTCGGCGTGCTGCTGACCCTCGATGACGGCCCCGACGATGCGCTCCACGTCGCCAAGCGCATCGAGGCCGCGCTGACCAATCCCTTCCGCCTTTCCGATTTCGAGATCCGCGTCGAATGTTCGGTCGGCATCGCCATGGGCTCGGACAATGACGGCGATCCCGAGGATCTGATCCGCAACGCCCAGTTCGCGGTCAAGCGGTCGAAGAAGACCGGCCGCCCCGAGGTCTATCAGACCCATGCCTTCGATATCGCCCGTGAGCAGTTCAGCATCGAGACCGAACTGCGCCGCGCGATCGAGAACGGCCAGATGTCGCTATATTATCAGCCGATCTGCGACCTCAATTCGGGCAAGGTCTCGTCGTTCGAGGCGCTGGCGCGCTGGACCAACGAAGACGGCGTCTGCCTGTCACCCAATGATTTCATTCCGGTCGCCGAGGAATCGGGGCTGATCGTTCCCCTCGGCCGCTGGGCGATGGACGAAGCCGCGAGGACAATCGCGGCATGGGATCGCGGTGCCGGTGGCGATTGCGGGGTCAAGGTCGCGGTCAACCTCTCGGCGATCCAGCTGCACCGTGACAATATCCCCGACATGGTCAGGAGCGCGCTCGACGCGCACAGGGTCAACGGCAACCGCCTCACCCTGGAGTTGACCGAAAGCGCCATCGTCACCGATCCGGATCGCGTCGCGCGCGTCATGAACGCGCTCAAGGATCTCGGCGCGACGCTGGCGATGGACGATTTCGGCACCGGCTATTCGAACCTGGCGTTCCTGCAAAGGCTGCCGATCGACATCCTCAAGATCGACCGCAGCTTCGTCTCCGGCATGCTCGCCGATCGTGACAAGATCGCGATTGTCCGCGCCATTTTGTCGCTGGCGCAGGCGCTGGGAATGCGAACCACCGCCGAAGGTATCGAAACCAACGAGCTGGCCCAGACGCTGGCGGCGCTCGGCTGCACCTATGGCCAGGGCTTCCTCTACTCGCGCGCGCTGGCCCGCGATGACGCCTATGAATTGTTGATCGAGCGCAACACGAGTTCGTCAGCGATCTGATCGACCCGCGCCGAATCGGGGAAATCCTCGGCAATCCACTGATCTTCGATCTGGCGCATCAACCTGGCGACCTGCGGCCCCGCCTTGATCCCCCGCCTGATGATCGCGCCGCCAGTGAGCGGAAAGCACGGGGCTTCCCAGGTGGCTGCGACCATCGCTTCCCTGATCGGCCGCTCTGAGAGAAGCAGGCGGTCAACCGCGCCCTCCTGGCCGGCGCGATAGACCAGCGCCTTGGCGTTCTCGACGGGCCGCGCCACGGCCGCTTGCAGGCGACGGCGCTGGAGATTGGACAATTTGAAACGCGCGCCGACGGTTTCGACATCCTCGGGTGGTATCAGCGCCGCGAGGCGCCGGATCGGGTCGGGCGCGATGCCTGCCTCCGCCTCGCGCTTGGCAAGATAGGCCAGCCGCTCGGCGGAGCGGACGAAGAGGATGGGCACGAACATGCGGCGCCGGATCATCAGCTCGACGACCCGCACCGCGTCCCTGGCGACGAGCAGCTTGAGCAGCTCGTCGCGAATCCGCTCGCGACTGAGCGCCATCAGGTCGTTGGCGCGGTCCGAGCATGCCCGTAGCGCCTCGCCATCGGGTTCGTCGCCGAATCGGGCGAGGAAACGGAAGAAGCGGAGGATTCGCAAGTGATCCTCGGCGATTCGCTGATAGGGGTCGCCGATGAAGCGGACCTTGCGCGCCTCGAGATCGGCGAGCCCGCCGAAATAGTCGAAGATCTCGCGGGTATTCGGGTCCGCGTAGAGCGCGTTCATCGTGAAATCGCGCCGCGCCGCATCCTCGCGCCAATTGTCTGTGAAGGCGACGGTGGCGTGGCGCCCGTCGGTCGAGACATCGCGGCGCAAGGTCGTCACCTCGACCGGCCCGCTCTCGATCACCGCCGTCACCGTGCCGTGCGCGATCCCGGTCGGCACCGCGGTGATCCCGGCTTCCTTCAGATATTCGACCACCGTCTCGGGCGCGAGCGAGGTCGCCAGATCGATATCCGAGACCGGAATTCCCAACAGCGTATCGCGCACGCAGCCACCGACGAACCGAACGTCGCCGAGCACACGGACCAGACCGGCGAGCCCCGCGCGATGCTGCCACTCGGCATCGGGGAGGATCATGTCCGCCATTGCAGCCGCCGTGACAGATTGACGATCATCGCCGCCGTGGCGCCCCAGATACGCCGCTCACCCCACATAATCTCATAGTAGCGCCGCTGCGCGCCCTGAAACTCGACGCTGTTCCGCCGGTGATTGGCCGAATCGAGCAGGAAGGACAGGGGCACTTCGAACACATTGGCGACCTCCGCCTCCGCCGGCACCAGTGCCAGATCGGCCGGTACCACGCCGACCACCGGCGTGACGTCATAGCCGGTCACGGTACGGTAGCGCTCGGCGGTGCCGATCACTTCGACCATGGCGCGGGGCAGGGCGATCTCCTCCTCGGCCTCGCGCAGCGCCGCGCTGACCGGGCCGTCATCCTCGGGGTCGATCCGCCCGCCGGGAAACGCAACCTGGCCGGCGTGGCGGCGCAGCGTGTCGGTGCGCTGGGTCAGGATCACGCCGGGATCGGCGCGGTCTGTCACCGCGACCAGCACGGCCGCCGGCTGCCCGGCAATTTCAGGGTCGAAATCGAAATGGTCGCCCGGCAGCAGGATCGCCGCATGCGGCGAATCGAGCGCGGCGCGCAGCCGTTCGGCGAGCGTCACGTGCCGGACTCCGATTCGGCCGGCTCCAGTGGAAAGAAGGCACCGTCGCTCCACACCCCGGCCGGATCGCTGCCATTGGCCAGAGCGATCTGCGCCAGTTCATAATAGACCGGGCGCGCCACCAACGCCTCCAGCCCGCCACGGACATGGAGATAGGGGCGGGGCCCCTCCGCGGTATCCTCGAATCGCAGGGCGCGCTCGGGGCCGGCGGTGACGAGATCGCCGGTGTTGAGGCGGAAGGCGAGCTTCATCGCCTCGCCCGTGCCCTCGGTCTTCATTTCCACCGCCTGGAACGGTGCGTCCTCGACTTCGATGTCGAGCTTCTCGACCGGGGTCACCAGCACGAAGCGGCCATCGGGTTCGCGGCGGAGAATCGTCGAGAACAGCCGCACCATCGGCATCCGCCCGATCGGCGAACCCTGGTGGAACCACGTCCCGTCGCGCGCGATCCGCATGTCGCTGTCGCCACAATGGGTCGGATTCCAGCTCTCCACCGGCGGCAAGCGATTCTCGTCGACCAGCCGCGCGATCTCGGCGAGCGAGAGGCTGGCGAAATCGGGAGGCGGTGCGGAGGGCATGCTGCCCCTTAGACCGAGCTCAGGCCGCCTGTCGAACCCGCGGTGCCAGCATTCCAGCGCAATCCGGCACGGAATCGCCACGCGCGAGCAATCGCCGCGGCTCGAACGGGCCGGGCAGGCGCCAGCCGCCGGTTCTCTCGGCGGTGAAACCGAAGAAGCGCGCATAATATTCGGGATCGCCAACCAGCATCAGCGCGTCACAGCCCGGCGCTTGGCATCCCGGCACCGCCGCCAGCATCCGCTCCATCAGCGCGCGGCCAATGCCTTCCTGCTGCCATTCGGGCTCGACCGCGACCGGGCCGACCATGGTCAGCGGCAGGCTGCGGCCATCGTCGCAGACCAGCGACACCGGCCAGCACTGGATCGTTCCCATCAGCGCGCCATCGTCGCGGACGGCGGCGAAGCTCAGCTCGGGAATCGCGGTGGCGCCTTCGCGCAGCCTGTACGCGGTGCGCGCGCGTCGATCGGTCCCGAAAGCGCGGTCGAGCAGGGACTCGATAGCCTGGGAGTCGATTCTGTCGAGCGGCACCAATGCGATCACTTCATGCGGTTCCTTCTGATAGGGAGGGGCGCGGCCTTTAGACCCCTCCTGCGCTGACGCAAGGATGAATGTGGCGCGCGGAGACGCATCTGCTATGGGCGCGCGCAACCGCTTCCCCCTGAAAGGCCCGTCTTGTCCGACCTACTCCAGCTCCAGGTGCACGATCTCGAAGTCGATGTGCTGACCGGAATCTACTCGGAAGAGACGCATCTGCCGCAGCCGCTGCGTATCTCGATGAACGTCGATATCGACATGCCCGAGCGCTTCGAGGCGGATACCCCGCTCAGCGCATCGAAAAGCTATATCGACCTCAAACAGGCCGCGACCGCCCTGCCCGAGGGCGTGCACTTCAAGCTGATCGAGGCCGTCGCCGATTATATCTGTGAGACGCTGTTCGTGTCCGACAGGCGCGTCCGCCGCGTCGAGATCAAGATCGTCAAGCTCGCTATCGCCGAGCGCGGCGAATCGATCGGCATCACGCTGGTGCGCCATCGGCGCTAGTTGTTGGCGGCGCCGGCCCGCGCCGCATCGGCGTGAGCCAATCAAACTAGGCGCAGGGCCCCAGCGCGCGGAGCACCATCGCATAATCCTCCGCCGCGATCCGCGAGCTTTCGGGATCGTCCGATTCGAGCGCTTCCGGGCTCAGCCGGCGCGGCAATCCGCAGGCGAGGCGATACCAGAGCAGCGTGTTGACCGCCGGCGGCCCTGCCGAATCGTCCACAATGTCCCCTAATGAGACACTCCAGCGCGGGTTGACGCCGGGGCGGCGGATCACCTGCAGCGACACCGGAGCGTTGCTCTCGGTGGTCAGGAATATCTGCGTTTCGCCTTCGCCGGGCAGCGATCCGGGGACATGGAAAGCGTTGCCCACGCCGGTGATCGCGGGCGGGGCGCCGGCAGCGACGGCCTCGCGGGTGATGCCGCGCACGAGCGCGTCGGTTTCGGGCAAGTAATTGCGCTGGCTGTCTATTCCGGTGAGCTGGATCTGGTCAGCGCGCCCCGGCACCGGGCGGGCGAACAGCAGCACGCGCTGCTTCTTGAGCTTGGGCGCCTTGCCACGGGAATCGAGCGGGATATCGGCGACATAGGCCACGCGGGTCGGCATCGCACCGTTGCCGCGAATCAGCGCCAGCACGTCAGCGACGATATAGAAGCGGCCACGGCCCGGCGCGACGTCGCGAGCCTGGTCGGGATCGAGTTTGGTGACCTCGCGGATGCGCGCGTCGAGGATCAGCGGCGCGCGCACGACCTGTCCCGCGACCACCGCGTAGCTTGGCGCGGAAACCACCGCCGGCCCTTGATTCTGCCGGGTTTGTGCTGGAGCGGGCGCGGCGGCGGAAAATGCCAGCGCGCAATAAATGGCAACATTCTGGATACGGATCATTCGCACAGCGTTACCGGATTGTGCCCCGGGTATATACAAATAATTCCGGGATGCCCGATGGCATGTGCCGAATGTCTGACAAAGGGTTTGCGTCCCTCCGGCCACCGCGATAGAGGTCGCGCTCTGCCGAGAGAACGCAACAGTGCGGCAGGCGGAACTGCGCGCGGGGTCCCCCGCGACAGGGTCGCAGTCAGGAATATATAGGAGTGACGTTCCCGAATGGCTTACGCTGACCGGAATACAGGTGGCAGCCGCATCGTCGCGATCGTTTTGGTCGCGCTGATCGTCGCCGGCATGGGATATGCTTTCGTCACCGGCCTCGCATATCAGTACGTCAAGAAGGCGACCGAGAAGCTCGACGTCTTCGACGTGAACGACCCGCCGCCGCCGGAGGAAGTTCCGCCTCCGCCGCCGCCGCCGGATTCGCCGGTTCCGCCGCCGCCTACCTTGGTGGTGACGCCTCCCGCGATCGTGGCCGTGCCGCAGCCCTCGCCGCCGATGATGACGACGCCGGTGCCGCAGCCGCCGCCGCCGATCGCACCGCCGGCTCCGCCGGCTCCGCCCGCGCCTCCCGCGCCGCCGCCGCCGCCGCGCGTCGCGAAGAAGATGACGCCGAAGGGGTCCCCGCAAAGCTGGGTGACCGACGACGACTATCCGGCCGCGGCGCTTCGTGCCGAGCAGGCGGGAACCGTTGGCTTCCGGCTCGACGTCGACGCGACCGGCAAGGTCACGGAGTGCACCGTGACTTCGTCGAGCGGTTCATCTCTGCTGGATAATACGGCGTGCTCGCTGCTCAAGCGCCGCGCCAAGTTCAACCCGGCCGAAGATGCGAACGGCAACAAGATCGGTGCGCCGTTCAACAGCCGCTTCACCTGGAAGATCCCGAAATAATTTGAGAGGCCGGCGCGCCGGGGGCGCGCCGGATGTTTGAAAGCGCTATTTTTAGAGGAAAGACCGAAAATGCTCACGACCATTCTCGCAGCTGCGGCGCCCGCTGCCGCCAAGGAAAATCCCTACGGCCTCATCCCCGCGCTGCGTGAAGGCGGTCTGATTTCGCAGACCGTGTTCGGCATCCTGGTGATCATGCTGTTCTTCTCGCTCTACATCCTGTTCACCAAGCTGTTCGAGCAGCAGAAGATCATTTCGCAGCATCGCCGCATGCGCTCGACCTTCTGGAACCAGAACAGCCTGCGCGAAGGCGCCGCCAAGCTCGAGAAGAACTCGGCTTACCGCCAGATCGTCGACGACGGTCTCGCCGCGCAGGAGCAGCACGCGAAGCTGACCGATCCGGTCGAAGCGCATGACTGGCTGCACAATTCGCTGCGCCGCTCGGAAGACCTGATCCTGTCGCAGCTCAAGAAGGGCCTGTCGTTCCTCGCGACCGTCGGTTCGACCGCGCCGTTCGTCGGTCTGTTCGGTACGGTTATCGGCATCATCCGCGCACTGGTCCGCATCGGTTCGTCGGGTCAGGCATCGATCGACGCCGTCGCCGGCCCGGTCGGTGAAGCGCTGATCATGACCGCCGTCGGCCTCGCGGTCGCCGTTCCGGCCGTGCTCGCCTTCAACTGGCTCCAGGCTCGCAACAAGAAGATCGCTGAAGACATGAGCGCCTTCTCGAACGACATCCTGGGTTATCTCGCTTCGAACGGCGCCGTGCGCCCGGCCGCCGCGAAGGGCGCGCCGGTCAAGGCTCCCGCCGCTGCGACCACGGCTGCTCGCTAAGGGTTGATGGGGCCGCGCTCCGGGGCGGCCCCAATTCTTCGCCACGGCGAAGGCATCCCGGCAACGAATGCGTAGAATAGGATAGCGCGCAATGTCGATGAGTGTAGGCGATTCCGACGAAGACGGCCCGATGTCGGACATCAACACCACCCCGCTGGTGGACATCATGCTCGTGCTGCTGATCATCTTCCTGATCACGGTTCCGGTCGTGATTCAGACGGTGCAGATCACCCTTCCGAAGGTGCAGTTCGAGCCGACGATCACCAAGCCTGAGAATGTGGCGCTTTCGGTCACTGCCGAGAACGGCGTGTGCAAGGTTTATTGGGGCATGACCCCGGTGAACAGCACCGAGCTGCTCGATCGCGCGGTCAAGAAGCTGAAGTCCGAAGTCGAAAAGGCCGGCGGCGAGGCCGCGTTCAAGGCCGATCCGACCCTTGAGCTTCCGGAAGTCCATATCCGCGGCGACGTGGATACTCCGTACCGCTGCATCGGCGGCGCGATCTTCACCATGCAGATGGCCGGTTTCGCAAAGGTCGGATTCATCTCCGAGCCGGAAGCCGGTTCGGCTGTCACTCGCCTGTGACAGGCATCTAAGGAGTTATTTCTCATGTCAATGAGCACAGGCGGGGGCGATGGCGATGGCCCGATGATGGAGATCAACACGACGCCGCTTATCGACGTCATGTTGGTGCTTCTCATCATGATCATCATGACCATTCCGATCCAGAGCCACGCGGTGAAGGTCGATCTGCCGCAGAATACCGGCGCGATTACGCCACCGGTCGATGCGCAGAAGAACAAGATCTACATCCAGCCGGATGGGGTCGTGCAGTGGAACAGCGTCCCCGTGGATGACGTGACGCTGCGCCAGTATCTGGATGCGTCGCTGCAGATCAGCCCGGAGCCCGAGCTGCACTTCCAGCCCGATCCGCAGGCGCGCTACGAAGTCGTCGATCGTGTTCTCGCGATCGTCAAGCGGGCGAACGTGAACAAGCTCGGCTTCGTCGGCAACGATCAGTATCGCAGCGATTTCTGATCCGCCCCGGCGCTTCGGCGCTGGCGAGCGAACGATTTGGGGCGGCCCTTCGGGGCCGCCCTTTTTCGTTGGTGGTCAGGCTTGAGGTCTGCTTGCAATGTAGGATTTCGTCTGCTTGGCTCGATCCCGGCAGGGCCTCAGCGGCGTGCCGGCTGCTCTTTGAAATCGAGGGCCGGGGACCCCCATGGTCAGTGCGACCATTGGGACCATTCGCACCCCGGGGCAGGGCGCGTCGGGGTAGCGTTCAGTCAGCTATCGCCAGAAACTATGGATTCTCTAACGAGGCCTAGAGCCGAGGCAGGGTCACGCCGCGCTGGCCCATATATTTGCCGGCGCGGTCGGCATAGCTGGTCTCGCAGGGCTGCTCGCCCTGGAGGAACAGGAACTGGCACGCGCCTTCATTGGCATAGATCTTGGCGGGCAGCGGCGTCGTGTTCGAAAATTCGAGCGTGACATGGCCCTCCCATTCGGGCTCGAGCGGGGTCACGTTGACGATGATTCCGCAGCGCGCATAGGTCGATTTGCCGAGGCAGATCACCAGCACGTCGCGCGGCACCCGGAAATATTCCACCGTCCGCGCCAGCGCGAAGCTGTTCGGCGGGATGATGCAGCAATCGGTCTGCCGATCGACGAAGCTGGTTGAGGCGAAGTCCTTGGGGTCGACCACCGCGCTGTCGATATTGGTGAAAATCTTGAATTCGTCCGCCACCCGTGCGTCATAGCCATAGGAGGACAGCCCATAGCTGATGCAGCCCTCGCGGCGCTGCGCCTCCACGAACGGCTCGATCATGCCCTTGGTGAGCGCCTGCTCGCGAATCCAGCGGTCGGAAAGAATGGCCATGACCTGTCTTCGCCAGCGGACTATTGAATGGCAAGCTCGAAAGGCGTGACCGGCAGCTTCGAAGCGTCGGTCAGGTTGCAGACCGGGCTGTCGCCCCAGCAATACCGCACCCGCGTGGCGATACGCCCGCCGGGATCGAGGCGCACGGTCTCGCCGGCCAGTTGCGCCGGAACGGAGCGACAGGTGCCCGGCCCGGCCCCGCACAACTCGAACCCGGTGAGCGCGCCGCCGTCCGATGCCGCCAGCGCCGTCTTGGTCGCGACGAACATGACGGTGATGCCATCGCCCTCGCGCACCGCGACGGCGGGCACCGCGCCCGAAGGCGACATCACCGCGCCATACGCCAGAACGCGGGCGGCGCGGGCCAGGCGGTGGCCGACATCCTGCTTGTTGGTCGGGTGGATGTCCTTCACATCGCCGAGATCGACGGTGACCACGATCTCCGCGCGGATGTCCTCGATCGCGGCGCGGCGCTGCTGGTCGCGGATCGCGGCGGTGCCGCTCTCGATCGGCGCGGTGTTACGCGGACCCCAGCCGGCAAGCTGGACGATCAGGAACGGCAACGTGTCGTTATCGAACTGCCCGCGCCATCCGGCCATCATCCCGGCCAGCTTGTCGGCGTAGCCCTGCGGCTGTCCGGTGTCGGCCTCGCCCTGATACCAGGCGACACCGCGCAATCCATACGGCCCGACCGGCGCGATCATGCCATTATAGATGCCGGCCAGTCCGGTGATCCCGTCCCACGGCGCACGCGGCGGCTCGCCGGCGCTGGAAGGCATGGCGACCAGATATTGCCAGTCCCTGGCAGCGGGCAGCGGCACGACGCTGCCATCGGCCAGCCTGATGCCGCGCTGCTCGGGCGTGCCGGTCAGCCCGCCATTGCCCCAACTGTCATAGATCGCAACGACCAGCCGGTTGCGCCCGGCCTTCAACGTCCCCGGCGCCAGCTTGTACTGCCGCGGCACGCCCCATGCGGTGTTGGTCCCGACGCCAATGCCGTTGACCCAGGTCATGTCGAGATCGTCGGGCGGTCCGAGCAGCAGCGCGGTCCCCTGCTGCGCCTGTGCGGCGGTCAGCGTGATTTCGGTGCGGTAGAAGACCACGCCGTTGAACGCGCGCAGCTTTCCGACGCCCCAGGTTTCCCAATAGTCGAAGGCGGGCAAGGTCTTCCAATCGCCCTTTGCGCCCGCAGCCCAGGGCTCCGGCGCGCCGCCTGCCTTGCCGGCCCACCATGGCGACCAATTGGCGGCGAAGGTCGCGGCGGCCTTGGCTGGATCGGCGCGATACGCGGCGAGCAGCGCGAGGCGGTCATGCGCGGTCGGATCGGCGGCGAGCGAGGCTTCGCTGCGCCACGCATCGATCGCGGTGCCGCCCCAAGAGGCGTTGATCAGTCCGACCGGTACCTTTTCCGAGATTCGCAGATCGCGGCCCATGAAATAGCAGGCGGCGGAAAAGTCGGCGACGCTCTCGGGGTCGGCGCGCTTCCAGCTGACCGGCGCACTGAACTGTCGTTCGGGGCTGGCGCTGACATTCTTGCCAACGGTCAGCAGCCGCATCCGGTCGTCGCTGCCCGCGGCGGCCTCGGCGGCGCCATTCACCGCGCCGCGCACCTGGAATTCCATGTTAGACTGACCGGAGCACAGCCAGACATCGCCGACGAGCACGTCGCTGATGGTGGCGGTGCCGCCGGGCCCGGTGACGCTCAGCGTGTAGGGGCCGCCCGCGGGCATCGCCGCCAGCTCGGCACGCCAATGCCCGTCGATATCGGCGATCGCCTTCGCGGTGTTGCCCGCCATCGCCACGGTGACGACCGTGCCCTGCGCCGCATCGCCCCAGATCGCGATCGGTCGATCGCGCTGGAGGACGGCGTGATCCTGGAACATCGCATGAAGGCTGGGAGGCGCGCCCTGTGCCAGCGCGGCGGCGGGCATCAAGGCGGCGATGAGAATCGCGCGAATCATCCGGTGCATCGGCCCCTCCTGGTTAGCGGTACCAAGCATGAGCCGCCGGGATGAGGCAAGCGCTCAGGCCAGGCCGAGGTCCTTCGGGCCGAAGGCGTGGGGAAGCAACTCCGAGAGCTTGTACGTTGCCATCGCATCGCCGGTCGCGCCGCCGCAATGCACCGGCACGTCGCGCTGGCTCATCTGCGCGGCTTCGTTGATCACCTGTCGGCAGCGCCCGCAGGGAGAGACCGGCGCGGTATCGGCATGGTCCATCCGCCCGCCAATCACGCCGATCGCGACGACATCGCGCAGACGCCCCATCGAACTGACCGTCCCCAAGGCCACCGTCTCGGCGCAGAGCGTCAGGCCGTAGCTAGCATTCTCGAAATTGGCGCCGGTGACGATACTACCGTCGGTCAGCAGCACCGCGGCGCCGACCGCGAAGCGCGAATAGGGCGCATGCGCGTTCTTCGAAGCCTCACGGGCGCGGGCGACGAGCATTTGCGGGTCATAATCGGTCATCGCGCCATCACGCTCCAGTTCACAGGCCCGCTGATCCCCTCGATACGGCGGAAGCTCGACGCCTGCCATACCGTCCAGGGGCGGGAGAGATAATAGGGTGGGAAGAACGCCTGCCGGCTCCACAACAGGCGCGGGAACGCCTCACTGATCCGGTAGCGCGCTTCGAAATTCTTGCTGACGCGCAGCACCGCATGTTCGCCGAGATGGGTTTCGATGGCGGTGATGAAACGGCCTATCTCGCCGATCACCACATCGCGCTCCGGCCGGGCGTTGCAATCGGGCTGGAAATCGAGATCGACCGCCGCTGGCAGCTGATCGTCGGAGCGCGGCACGATGCTGACGAAGTTGCCCGCCTGATCGGCGGCGAGCTGGCAGAGAGAGAAGATATGCAGCGCGCCGCGGCGGATTCCGGCCTCAAAGGTGCCGCGCCAGTTTTCGGGAAAGCGCAGATCGGTCTCGTTCGCGCCGGTGGTGGCACGGAGATACGCGAACTGCGCGCCCGATTTCTTGACCGTCCACCATTCGATCGGTCCCTGCGCCTCGCTGACATCGACGCCCTGGACGGGGAAATCGGCGGGGCGCGGGCGCCAGTTGATCGCGAACAACCAGGCGCATAGCGCGCACACCGCCAGCGCAAGGGCGATGCCTGCGATCACGCGAAAGCGGCGGGCAAGGACACGGATGTGCATCTCAGCCCTTGATGTGCAGCACGCAGATCAGCGTGAACAGGCGGCGGGCGGTGTCGAAATCGACGTGGATCTTGCCTTCCAGCCGTTCCCTGAGCAATTCGGCCGCATCGTTGTGGATGCCGCGCCGGGCCATGTCGATCGTCTCGATCTGCGCCGGGCTGGCGTTGCGAATCGCCTGATAATAGCTGTCGCAGATCGCGAAATAGTCGCGGATCGGGCGGCGGAAGCGGGCGAGACCGAGCACCAGAGTCTCGAGTGGTGCGCCGTCCTCACGGCGTATTTCCAGCGCCAGCCGCCCTTCCTCGACGCGCAGATGCAGACGGTAGGGGCCGGCATAGCCATCGGCATGCTCGCGCTGGGGGGCGAACTGGTTCTCCTCGAGCAGGTCGAAGATCGCGATCCGCCGCTCCTGCTCGATATCGGCCGAGCGCCAAAGAATCGTGCGCTCGTCGAGAGTCACGTCTATGATGCGCGGATCGGCCATTCCCGGTCCCTATCGGGTAATGCCCGTAATCCACAAGCGTTCGCCGTTGATGGCACAGGCTTTACGAGCAACAGAAGAATCATGGCCCAGCCGATCCCGTTTCCGACTCCCGACGCGCCCGAGGGACTGCAACTGCCGCAGAATATCGAGGCGGAGGCCGCGCTGCTCGGCGCGATGATGATCGACAACCGCGTGGCGGAGGACGTTCTCCAGAAGCTGCGGCCCGAGCATTTCTTCGAGCCGCTGCACGGGCGCATCTACGACATGATCGCGATGCTGGTCGGCGATAACCGGCTGGCGACACCGGTGACGCTGCGCCCGTTGTTCGCGAACGATCCGGCGATGAAGGAGCTGGGCGGCCCGGCCTACCTCGCCCAGTTGACCGGCAATCCCGCCAGCCTGATCGGCGCGCGGGCGTTCGCGGACCAGGTCTATGACCTCGCGGTGCTGCGCGCGCTGGTGACGGTGGGCCGCGATCTGGTCGATTCGGCGCTCGACACCAGCGAGGACATCAATCCCGCCAAGCAGATCGAGCAGGCCGAGCTCAAGCTCTACGAGGTCGCCGAGACCGGTGGTGAGGATAGCGGCGCCAAGAGCTTCATGCGCGCCGCGACCATGGCGGTGCGCAACACCGAGCGGGCGATGAATTCGGGCGGGAGCGTCTCGGGCGTCACTTCGGGCCTGACCGATTTCAACGCGATGACCGGCGGTCTCAACCGATCGGACCTGCTAATCCTCGCCGGTCGTCCGGGCATGGGCAAGACCTCGCTCGCCACCAACATGGCCTTCAACGCCGCCAAGCGCTGGATGGACGATATGGAAGCCGGCATTCCCGAGGAGAAGTCGATCGGCGCGCCGGTCGCGTTCTTCAGCCTCGAAATGTCGGCCGACCAGCTGGCGCTGCGTATCCTGTCCGAACAATCTGAAGTCTCGTCGGAGAAGCTGCGCACCGGCAATATCTCGGCGCCGGAATTCCAGAAATTCGCGCGGGCATCGGGCGATATCGAGCGGCTGCCCCTGTTCATCGACGATACGCCGGGCCTGACCATCGCCGCGCTGCGGACTCGTGCGCGGCGGCTCAAGCGCCAGCACAAGATCGGCATGGTGGTGGTCGATTACCTCCAGCTGCTGACCGGCAGTTCAAAGAGCCAGGGCGATGGCCGCGTTCAGGAAATCTCCGAGATTTCACGCGGCCTCAAGACGCTGGCCAAGGAACTCAACGTGCCGGTGCTGGCGCTGTCGCAGCTCAGCCGCGCGGTGGAGAGCCGCGAAGACAAGCGCCCGCAGCTTTCGGACCTGCGCGAGTCGGGCTCGATCGAGCAGGACGCGGACATCGTGCTGTTCGTCTATCGCGACGAATATTATCACGATTTCAAGGCGCCCAAGGCGATCGACGGAAACAGTTCCGCCGACGAGATCGCCAAATATCAGGCCTGGCAGGATCATCAGTTGCAAGTCGCAAACAAGGCCAGCGTGATCATCGCCAAGCAGCGTCACGGCGCGACCGGCACGGTCGATCTGCGATTCGACCGCCAGTTCACCAAGTTCAGCGATCTCGCGCCGAGCGGCTATTGAGCGGCCAGCTTCACGCTTTTCACGGTCGTTCGGTAATAGCGTTGCGTGGGTAGGAAATTATAGTGCGCGCGACGGGAAGAGGATCGACGGCGTCAAAGAGCGAGCCGCAAGCGGCGTCACCTCACCAAGCAAGCGAAATCCTACATTGCAAGCATGAGATTCAGCCGGTCGTATAGCTTGCAAGGATTTGAAGGCGGCGCAATCGACTGTTCAGAATACCGGCAGGTTCGGGTCGCCGTCGCTGACCGGAGTGTGGATGCCGCACTCGGTCTTGTCCCACCCGCTCCAGCGGCCCGAGCGCGGGTCTTCGCCTGGCTTGACGATAGAGGTGCACGGCGCGCAGCCGATCGACAGATAGCCCTGCGCGACCAAGGGATGCGGCGGCAGATCATGCTCGGCGAAATAGGCGGCGATATCCTCGCGGGTCCAATCGGCGAGCGGATTGAGCTTCACGCGATCGCCATCGATCTCGAAGCGGGGCAGGGCGCTGCGGGTGCTGGCCTGATGCGCCTTGCGGCCAGTGATGCTGGCGTCGAAGCCGGCCATCGCCTTTTCGAGCGGAAGCACCTTGCGGATCTCGCAGCAGCCGTCTGGGTCGTAGGACCAGCGCAGCGCGGTGCCGTCGCGGGTTTCGAGTTGCTCCGGGTCGGGGTGGACGATCTGGAGGTTGAGGCCGAGACGCTCAGTCAGCAGATCGCGATAGGCGAGCGTTTCGGGAAAATGCTTGCCGGTATCGAGGAAGAGCACGGGCACGCCGCGGTCGACCGAGGCGACGAGATGGAGCAGCGCCGCGGATTCGGCGCCGAAGGACGAGACCAAGGCGATCCCGCCGAGCAGATGCTCGCCCAGCACGGTGCGCAGCAGATCCTGGGTGCCGGTGCCGCGAAACATGTTGTTGAGGCGGATCGCGTCGTGCTGGGTGAAGCGCGGCGTGACGTCGATGCGGTCGACCTCTCTGGCGATCTTCCGCGCCGCGTCAGCCATGGCGCAGCTTCCACACCGGCACCTGCGCGTCGGCGGCGGGCTGGTAGAAATATTCGTAGCGGGCGAAGGCGCGGTCGAGCGCTTCGGGATCGATCGCCGCATCGGGCGCGAAGCTGTCAAACCCGCAGCGGCGCATGAACAGCATCTGATCTACCAGCACGTCGCCCGCCGCGCGGATCTCGCCGGTATAGCCGGCCTCGCGAAGAATCTTCGCGGAGGAATAGCCCCGGCCATCGCGGAAGCGGGGGAAATCGATCTCGACGAGTTGCACGCGGGACAAATGCGGGATCAGGTGGCGCGCGTCTTCGCCGGCCTCGATGCGGACGGCGCTGGCCTGGTCCTGATCGAGGAAGGCGTCGAGGCTGACGGCGGGCTCTTCGTGCGCGGCGTCGTCGCGGAAGCGGAGCAGCCCGTCGGTGTTCGCCGACAACGACAGGGACTTATCCATAGATCGCCTCCTTGAACGGCTCGACGCCGATGCGGCGATAGGTGTCGAGGAAGCGTTCGCCGGTCTGCCGCTCGCGCAGGTACACGTCAGTGGCCTTCTCGACCGCGTCGACGATGCCGTCCTCGTTGAAGCCGGGGCCGGTGATCTTGCCGAGGCTGGCATCCTCCGCGCCCGACCCGCCGAGCAACAGCTGGTAATTCTCGGTGCCTTTGCGGTCGACGCCGAGGATGCCGATATGGCCGGCATGATGGTGGCCGCAGGCATTGATGCAGCCGCTGATCTTGAGCTTCAGTTCACCGATGTCGCGCTGACGGGCGGGATCGGCGAAGCGGGTCGCGATCTTCTGCGCGACGGGAATCGAGCGGGCATTGGCGAGGCTGCAATAATCGAGGCCCGGGCAGGCGATGATGTCGCCGATCAGGTCGAGATTGGCGGGGGCGAGGCCGGCGGCGTCGAGCGCCTGCCAGACGGCGTGGAGATCCGCCTTGCGGACGTGCGGCAGGACGATGTTCTGGGCGTGGGTGACGCGCAGTTCATCGAAGCTGTAGCGCTCGGCGAGATCTGCCATCAGGTCGATCTGGTCCGCCGTGGCGTCGCCGGGGATGCCGCCGGTCGGCTTGAGGCTGATGTTGACGATGGCGTAGCCGGGCGCCTTGTGGGCGCGGACGTTCTGGTCGAGCCACAGCGCGAAATCGGGGTCGCTGCGATCGATTTCTTCCGATGCGTTCGCCTCATAGGCGGGATCGGTGAAATACGCGGCGATGCGGTCGAACTCGGCCATCGGCACGTCGGACTGGTTGGGCAGGATCTCCTGCCACTCGGCCTCGACCTGGCGGGTGAACTCCTCCTGGCCAAGCTCATGGACGAGGATCTTGATGCGCTGCTTGTGGATATTGTCGCGGCGTGCCCAGCGGTTCCAGACGCGCAGCGCCGCCTCGCAATAGCTGAACAGGTTTTCGGCGGGCAGGAACTCGCGGATCAGCGGCGCGACGAAGGGCGTGCGGCCCATGCCGCCACCGATATAGACCTGGAAGCCGAGCGCGCCGGCGTCGTTCCTCAAGAGCTTGAGGCCGATATCGTGGAGGCGGATCGCGGCGCGGTCCTCCTCGGCGGCGGTGACCGCGATCTTGAACTTGCGCGGCAGATAGCTGAATTCGGGGTGGAAGGTGGTCGCCTGGCGGATCAACTCGGCCCAGGGGCGCGGATCGGCGATCTCGTCGGCGGCAGCGCCGGCATATTGATCCGACGAGACGTTGCGGATGCTTTCGCCGCTGGTCTGGATGGCGTGCATCTCGACGGTGGCGAGGTCCGCCAGGATGTCAGGCGCTTCCTCGAGCTTGATCCAGTTATACTGGATGTTCTGCCGCGTGGTGAAATGGCCATAGCCGCGGTCGTACTTGCGGGCGATTGCCCCAAGCATCCGCATCTGGCGGCTGTCGAGCGTGCCATAGGGGATGGCGACGCGCAGCATATAGGCGTGGAGCTGGAGATAGAGGCCGTTCTTGAGCCGGAGCGGCTTGAACTGGTCGTCGTTCATCGCGCCGGAGAGGCGCCGGGCGACCTGGTCGCGGAACTCGTCGACACGGGCATCGACGATCGCCTGATCATATTTGTCGTAGCGGTACATTCAAATCACCCAATTGCCGGCGTCGGGATCGGCGGGCTTCAGCGTGAGATCGGGGCGCACGGTGGGCCCGAGGGCGCGGATGCGGTCCTTGATATGGGCGGGGCGGGGCCCTTCGGGCGTCATCGTGCCTTCGATGACGACCCCGCCATTGACGCGGCGCGCGCCGGTCTCCTCGGTCAGAATCGCTTCGCCGCGATCGCCGACATCGCCGGCATCCTCGACGTGCAGCGACCAGTCGCGGCCCGTCCACCAGATCACCGCGCCGGTGCGCAGATCGTTGCCGGTGAGGATCTTCACGCCAGCGCCTCGGCGGCTCTGGCCCAGGCGGCGAGCTTGTCCTCGGCGTCGGCGAGCAGGGTCACTTCGCCGACGACGATGATCGCCGGGCTTTTGACCTTCTCGCGCTTCACCATCTCACCGAGATCGGCGAGCAGGGTGCGCATCGCGCGGCTGCCCTCCAACGTGCCGCGCTCCAGCACGGCGACGGGCATGTCGGGAGCCACGCCATCGGCCATCAGCTTGTCGGCGATGTCCGGGCAGGTGGCGACGCCCATATAGATGACGAGGGTGCGGCCCTTGCCGGCGAGGCCCGACCAGTCCTGGTCCTTGAGCCCCTTGCACTGGCCGGCGACGAAGCTGACCGCGCTCGACCAGTCGCGATGGGTGAGCGGCATGTTGAATTCCGCCGCCGCGCCGAGCGCCGCCGAGATGCCGGGGATGACCTCGACCGGAAGCCCGGCTTCGCGCACCGCTTCGACCTCTTCGCCGCCACGCCCGAAGATGAAGGGATCGCCGCCCTTTAGCCGCACGACGATCGCGCCGGTCTTCACATGCGCGACGATCAGCGCGTTGATCGCGTCCTGCGGCAAGGTGTGGCGGTCGCGCTGCTTGGCGACCGAGATGCGGTGCGCCTGCGGCGCCATATCGAGGACGCGCGGATCGACGAGGCCGTCATGGACGAGCACATCGGCCTGGGCGAGCGCTTCGACGGCGCGGACGGTGAGCAGGCCGGGATCGCCCGGGCCGGCGCCGACAAGGATGACGCGGCCGCGTGCCGCTGGATCGAGAAGACTAGCCATGCGAGCGGAGATGCGCCCGGGGCGCGCGGGCTACAATCCAAGGTTGCTTGGGGGGGGAGTAGCGGAGCTTTCCGCGATCACCCCTATGCTCGCAGAACGGTTCTCCTGCGAAAGCAGGAGCCTAGAGTTCCAACGATGGCGCTCGTGGCCCTGGACCCCTGCTTTTGCAAGGGAACGGCAAGTCAGGATGCTGCCAGCAGCTTGGCATGGGCCTTGATGACGGCCACAGTGGTCGCGTCGCTGTCGAACACGCCGTACCAGCCCTGCGGCTCGTGCGGGGGGTCGCCGAGCCAGGCGGTGTCGCCGGGGCGGAAGCGGTGGTCGCCATGCAAGGCGCGGCCTTCGCCGTTCCAGGCCCAGAAGTTCGAGCCGGCGATGATCGGGTTGGCCTCCACGGCTTCGTAGATCTGGCGGTAGTAGCGGTCCTTATAGGCGGTCGAGGACGCTGGATCGTAGCCGCCGCCGTCGCGGGGATAGCCGAATTCCTCGATCACCAGCGGTTTGCCGAGTTCGGTGGCGAGGCCGATATGCTGGGCAATATATTCCGCGACCTTCTTGGTGGCCGCGTCGTGGGTGCCGGGGATGTCCTGTGCGCTGACCCAGCTCCAGTTGAGCGGCCAGATATGAGCGGTGACGTAATCGATCTCGGGGAAGACGTGCGCTGCCTTGTAGACTGCGGCGCGCTCGATCGAGCCCTTGAGGCCTTCGCTGCCGGTGGAGACGAGCTGGTTGGGCGCAATCGACTTGATCAGCTTCGCGGTCGACTGGATCCAGGCGTAATAGGCCGGCAGCAGCGGCTCGGCGATCCTGTCGCTGCCGCCGGGGCGGGGCTCGTTGGCGAGCTGCCAGGCCATGACCGTGGGGATGCCGGCATAGCGCCTGACGATCGAGGCGACATAGTCGTGGTAGAGCTTCACCGCCTCCGCATTTGCGTAGAACTGCGCGGTCATGTCCGGGAATTCGGGCCAGGGGTGCGCGGGATCGTTCATGTCGATGAACTTCCCGCCGTTCACATAGGTGAGGTAGGTCATCATGCCGCCCGACCATTCCCAGAAATTGGTGAGGTACAGCACCGCGCGCATGCCGCGCGCTTCGAGTTGGGCGAGGAGATGGTCGAGACCGTCGAGCAGATCGGGGTTCCAGGAGGCGCCGGCGGTGCGGAAGGCGGGGCTGACGGCGTTCTTGAGCGGCGAGGTTTCGGCGGAGGCGAGGATGCGGAGGTTGGTGACGCCAAGGGCGGCAAGCGCGTCGAGCTCGCGGGCGAGGCGCGCGCGGTTGCCGAAATCCGCGCGGGCGCCGAGCCAGGGGCCGTACCACAAATTGGCGCCGGCGAAGCGATAGGGCTTGCCGCCGAGGGTGAGGGTCGTGCCCTCGCGGCGGACGAAGGGAGGGGGTACGGCGGCGGCCGGGAGGGCGGCGAGCGCCGCGCCGATGCCGAGAATCGTCCTGCGAGTGACCATTATTTCCCCTCCACTGTTTCGAAGAGGGTAGCGCTAACAACTAGCTTCGTCACCCCGGCCGAAGTGCCGGGGCCTACTTATCCGCGAGCGAGCCGCAAGAGGTTCTCGCGGCTCTCCCAGTTTTGCGAGTGGGCCCCGGCACAAGGCCGGGGGGTATAATGATAGCTGCAATTTGACGGCTTTCAGACCCCGCTAGGAGAGAGGAGGCGCAGCTTCGCGTGGTGGGGAGGCTAGCATTTTGAGCCGACCTCCCATGTCGTCACGACGACGATAATCTCAGATAACTTGATCGAGGGCTGATAGGGTTTCCGTCAGAGATCGTCGTAAAGACATTAGGCTAGCACCGAGCGACATTTCAGGACGCTCGGCCATGAGCATCAATGCCTTAAGCACTGCATTGGATTCTTTCGCCAGCATCACGAGGTGGACGCCGCTTGGAGCATTTGTCCCGCCAAGCCAGTTTTTGGCTGTGCGCTGACTAACGCCCGTCCATTGGGTGATGATTTTGGGTCCGTTGCGGGCTGATCCAAACTCAACCTTCAGCGCAGATGCGATCACTTGCGCGAATTCCGTCTCCGTTAGACTGGCGCGGCCAATTGGAAATGAACTTCCCTTCTTAGGTAACATTTTGCCTCTCCATTGCTGTTAGGGAGGCGAAAGCAGCCGATAGAAAATCGGTCGATCAATACCAAGGCGTATCAATGGTCATAAAGTGGGGGACGGCAAAAGACGATAAGTCTGGAGAAAAGCCGCTTAAGCGCGCAGCCGAATATGTCCGCATGTCCACGGACCATCAGAAATATTCGACTGATAATCAGACAGCGGAAATCCGAGCCTATGCCGAGAGGCGCGGGTTTGAGATTGTCCGCACCTATGCCGACGAGGGGAAAAGTGGCCTGAGCATCGATGGGCGCGATTCCTTCCAGCGGCTTTTAACGGACATCCAGAACGGCGATGCCGACTTTGAAGCGGTCCTCGTCTATGACGTGAGCCGCTGGGGACGTTTTCAAGACCCCAACGAATCCGCGCATTACGCATGGCTTTGCAAAAGCGCAGGTATCGCCCTTCATTTCTGCGCCGAGCAGGTCGAGAATGACGGATCGATGGGATCGTCCATCGTAACCACCGTCAAACAGGTGATGGCGGGCGAATATAGCCGTGAGCTGTCGGTTAAGGTGTTCAAGGGGCAATGCCGCCTCATCACCCTTGGCTATCGGCAAGGCGGCACTCCCGGCTACGGATTGCGCCGGATGCTTGTCGATGAGCACGGCACGCAGAAAGGTTTGCTTGATCGCGGCGAGCATAAGAGCATCGCAACGGATCGCGTCGTGCTGGTTGAAGGGCCAGACGAAGAGGTTGCCATCGTCCGCGAAATCTATCGTCAGTTCGTCGAGGACCAGCGCTCCGAACGACAGATCGCCGACTGGCTGAACGCACAAGGAATCATGTCCGACCTTGAACGTCCGTGGTCGCGCGGCACGGTCCACCAGATTCTCATCAACGAAAAATATGCCGGTCACAATGTCTGGGGGCGCACGTCCTTCAAGCTGAAAACCAAGCATGTCCGCAACGATCCATCAGAATGGATCAGACACGATTCTGCGTTTCCCGCCATCGTGCCACAGGCGCTTTTCGATGCGGCACGGCTCATCATCGATCAGCGGTCGCAGCGCCTTTCCGATGACGAGATGCTGGCTTTGCTTGGCGAAATTTTCGCGAAGAACGGTTCACTCTCAGGCCTTATCATCGACGAGTGCGAGGACGGCCCATCGAGCAGTGCCTACCAATCGCGCTTTGGCAGTTTGCTCCGGGCCTACTCCTTGGTCGGATACGTTCCCGACCATGATTACCGCTATCTCGAAATCAATCGCGCGCTGCGGCGGATGCACCCGTCCATCGTTAAAGACGTGATCGAAGGCGTGCATGCGGCGGGCGGCACCGCGATTCAGAATCTCGAAAACGACACGCTGCTTATCAACGAAGAGATCACCGCATCGATCGTGATTGCGCGGTGCAAACTTACGCGGGGCGGAAGCCACCGCTGGAAAATTCGGCTCGATGAAAGTCTTCGCCCCGACATCACCATCTGCGTCAGAATGGACGAGGATAATATGAACGCACACGACTATTATATTTTGCCGCGCATGACGCTCGCGGAAGGCGTCCTGCGGCTCGCCGACCACAACGGATTGTCGCTCGACGCTTTCCGCTTTGAATCGCTGGAAGGCTTCTTCACGCTCACTGAGCGCGCCCCATTCCGTAAGGCGGCATGACGGTGGCGCGTCCCGCACAGCGCGTCGAGATGATCCCGATTGACCGGATCACTATCGTCAATCCGCGCCTTCGCAGCAAAAAGGTATTCAAGGGCATCGTCGAGAATATCGCCGAGATCGGCCTCAAGCGCCCAATCACCGTGACATCGCGGCAGGGGGCGGACGGCCCGCTCTATGATCTTGTTTGTGGTCAAGGACGACTCGAAGCCTTTCGCGAGCTGGGGCAGACCGAGGTGCCAGCCCTGATTGTGTCGGCTGACACGGAAGACTGCATGGTCGCGAGCCTCGTTGAGAATTGCGCGCGCCGTCAGCATCAGGCCGTTGACCTGCTGCAAGATATCGTCGGGATGCGTGAACGCGGCTATTCGGACAATGAGATTGCCGAGAAGACCGGACTCTCCGCGAACTACGTCTGGAGCGTCGGGAAATTACTCGCGCGAGGCGAGCGCCGGCTGGTTGCCGCCGTAGAAGCTGGATATCTTCCGATCTCCGTTGCCCTCGAAATATGTGAGGCCGACGATCAGGGTGTGCAGGCGGCACTCCACAAAGCCTATGAGGAAAAGCTTCTGCGCGGTCGCGCTCTCATTGCGGCGCGCCGGTTAGTCGAAGTGCGCAAACGCTCCGGCAAGGCCGCGAAGCTTAATCGGCTTGTTGAGAAAGGATCGGCGGCCACGCCAGAGGATTTGGTGAAAGCTTTTCAAGAGGACACCGAACGCAAGCGCATGATGATACGCAGGACCGAGGCGACCCGAAACCGCCTTGTGTTCATCGTGGAAGCATTGAGCCAGCTCTCGAATGACGAGAGCTTTGTCGCGCTTCTCGAAGACGAAGGCTTGGCATCTATGCCGAACCGGCTCGCTGAGCGCATTCAGAATGTCAGGATCAATCTGCAATGACTGGAAGCTCACGAAACCGGAAGATCAAGCTCGCCTTCGAGACAACAAGCCTGCGCATTCCGCTTGCCGATATCGAGATGCTGCGTGCGATGACGCTCGCAATCAAGAAGTCTGTCAAATATGCGCAGATCGAGGCGTCCATCCGAGAAGTCGGAATCATCGAGCCGCCAGTCGTTGTTAGGGTGAAAGGCGAAGAAGATCGCTATCGCTTGCTGGATGGACATATCCGCGTCGAAATTCTGAAAGAGCGCGGCGACAAGGATGTGGTGTGTCTTGTCGCCACCGATGACGAGGCGATCACCTACAACAAGCGCATCAGCCGCATGGCTATCGTTCAGGAGCACAAGATGATCCTGAAAGCGCTTGAGAAGGGCGTATCGGAGGAGCGGCTAGCACGTGCGCTCAACGTCAATATCACCACAATCCGCGACAAGCGCCGGTTGCTCGATGGCATTTGCGATGAAGTGGCAAAGTTGTTGCAGGATCGGATGGTCCCGATCAACACGTTTAGCGAACTGAAAAAGCTGCGGCCTATGCGACAGCTCGAAGCCGCCGAAACCATGATCGCCATGAACAAGTTTTCATGGCCTTATGCGAAATCGCTTGTGGCAGCGACACCGCAAGGCCAACTCGTAAGCGACAAGAAGAAGGCGGTGCGTGGTCTTAGCGAGGAGCAGATCGACCATATGGAGCGCGAGGCGACAAACATCGACCGCGAGTTTCGCATGATCGAGCAGAGCTATGGGACCGATCATCTCGATCTTGTTTTGGCGACGGGATATCTGTGCCGCCTGATCGAGAATGTGCGCGTCGTGCATCATCTTGCTCGCTTCCATCCGGAGTTGTTGGCAGAGTTCCAGCGCATCGTGCAGTTGCGAAATGCGGCTTGAGCATCTGAAACCCTTCAACAACCGCACGTGCCAGACACTATCCAGCCCATTCTCACTATGGCTTGTCGTCATGAACATGGCTCGAAAGATATTCGCTGGACGCTTCCCTAATCCCCGCCTTGCGGAGCATGCGGCCAAGATTTGAGGGATCAATGCCCAACCGCCTCGCGGTCACATTTCTTCCGTCGCGTTCAATGTCTTCGCGCAACGCCTGAATCTCGGCCTGTCGCTGAAAGCTGACCCGTTCCGCGAGCGTTTGCGCGACCGGAAGGCGGGCCAAGATCGACTGCGAGAAAGCTTGATCCGATCGCGATGCCTTGCCGGAAATGAAGCGCTGCAATCTGGTGGCGTTGGTCGCGAGCGCTGTGACAGTCTTTGCCGTCCCGATCGTATCGATAAGCGCTGTCACATTCGCAACCAACTCTCCGCGATCGATGCCACTGATGCCGTAGGTCGGCGCGGCGCTCGGCTCCAATCCGATATAAGCTTGCCGCTCCAGGTCATGCGCCTCCTTCCCGATATGGCGGGTGGCGGTCATGCGAATATGACGGCGCCGGGTAGTGCCGCGATCACCATAGTTGCCGTTCAGAAACTTGGCTTCGGGATGGATATGATATTGCGCGAGTGCATCGGCATAGGTTGCGAGCCGGTCCTTTGACACTGGCTTGCCGGTTTCGCGATCGAATACGAGTTCCGCCGCCCGCGAGCGATCCTTCGTGTAAGGCGAAACAGGACGACAATCCTTGATCTTGCGACGTGACGGTTTCGCGTCCGCCGCGATCATCCCTTCTCCGGTGTCGATTGCGTTCGCGATCATCGCGAGCAGGAAATTGAACGGCTTCACCCGATCGCGCGGTTTAAGGGGCTGGTTGTATCCCTTGAACCATCGCAGCAGCTCGGGCGTGGTGGCGGCATATTGCGACATGGCAGGCCCGACCATCGCGTCATGAAAATGAAGGTCGATTTCATCGGGATCGCCGCTGACCGCCGCGCTGACGATCTTCCACCACAAATCATGCTGCCAATGTTCCACCCCATCGGTCAGCACCGAAGAATGCGGGAGCGGGATGTTCGGTGCCGGTGTGCTGGCATCATAGGGGGCGAGCAAATGGCCCAATCCGTGCGCCGATATCTTGCGCATGATCGGCGTGCCGTCCTCCGCCAGATTGAAAAGGGCATAGCGCTTCGCCGATATCGCCCAGCAATAGAGCGGTGCAGGTCCGCTCTTGTCGAGCGCGGTATTCACCTTCTCGATTTGCAGGATCGAACCATCGAAATCATAGGGGTTCAATTCGGCGAACCAATCCACAACCGATTGCACCCGCGCGGCGAATTCGTCTGGATCGAGCGGTTCAGGCCGCGCAATTGCCATGCTGTCGGTGTCGCAGAACGCCCAATCGAGGCCTTGCTTCGTCACCAGCTGTTCGGTGATTGCGAGCATCAACCGCGCAGCGCCGCAGATCAGGGTGGCGAGAAGCGGATGAAAGAACGGTCCCGGCCTCTCATTCTTGTCGATGCGGAAGGTGAACCGATCGCATGTCGATGCGTGAACAGTCGTCATCCGGGCGTCGGGCAAGTCCTCGACATTGACCTCTACGAAGATGCCGTAGCTGGTCGAGTTCGCCGCGATCTTGAGCGCGTTCTGTTCGGTATCGAGCCTGTCATATTCCGCGCCGGTCGCGGCATCGCGCCTGATCTTCGTATCATTCCGCAGCTCGATCACGCGCTTGAAGAAATCGGCTTGGTTGGGATCGACGCGATAGGCCGCGTTCCCCTGAATGTTGATCGCGCTCAAGTCGGTTTGCGCCGAACCCGCCGAAAACGTGACGGCTTCGATCACCTTCGGAGCCTTGCCCGACAACAACTTGGAGGAAATGCACTCGGCGAGGGTCAACCATAACGGCACATCGCCCGTCAGTAAGTTGGTGCCGGTGGTCGGGGTCGCCTTCGGAGTATAGGATGCGCGAACCGGAAAAATGTCGGCATCGGGCAGGACGCGAACGATCGTCGTGAGGCGAGGCCAGAATTCAGGCGATTGAAGCGCGGCGATATCGATCCCGTCCAGCAGCGCCCGGGTTTCGTCGGTGGAATCGCGCCACGCCATGCCTTCCCCCCGCACGAAGGGCCAAAGGTTCATGAGCGTGCAAACGGTCGGATACATCGACAGAAAATCGCAATGGATCACCTGGCGTAATTCCCGCCGGATGCGGACTTCCGCCCGACCGCCGAAATAGCTGCCCATGATGTTCGCCAGCATCTGCGGCGGAAAGTCGGGCTGAATTTTCTGCCATGACCGAATGCCCATGCCGCGCAGATAGGCTTTGCCGATACTGGCTTCGCTCAGGATTTTGTCGGGTCTCGCGCCTTCCAGCTCCAGCCGATCGAACCGTACGATCAGGTCTGCATAGCATTGCCATGTCGCTTCCACGTCGCGCACGGCATAGCACACCATTTCGGGCGTGACGGGACCGGCGAAATCGACGGCTGCAAGCTTCTTGTCCTTCGTGCCGAGATGATCGCACAGGCTCGCAAGCGAAAATGAGCGCGACAGAAGCGCTTTCGCCAACGTCTTCACGTCGAGAAAATGCCCGGAATTGAAGGGTGTCTTGCGACCATGCTTGCGGTCGGTGTTGCCATCGAGCTGTTTCGACGGGGCGGCGAATTTGATGAAGGCGGCACTCTGCGAAAGGTGCTTTACGCGCACGTTAGGATGGAAGCGATCTTCGGACAGGGTGAACGAGAACCCACCGCGCATGTCGCCTCGCGCCGGTTCGTGCCGAAGCGCGATACGCGAAATGTCGAACGGCAGATTGAAGCCGACTATCGTTCCGCGCGACCGATAGCCGAACGTGTAGAGGATATCGACTGCAAACTCGTCGCGGGTCAGCAACTCCAGGCCATGCTGATCCGCATAGTCGGCGAGCGTCCGCAACTCGGCGGCATTCACGCCATCCGGTGCGTAGAAAATCCCCTCGCGATATCGTTCGCCATTGTGGCGGATCTGAAAGGTGCCGAACCGGAGCGATTGCGCCGCATCGCTGGTGGTTTCGGTATCGAAGATGACGACCCAAGGCGAAGCCGCTCTCTTCGATGCCTTGCGCCTCGGCTTCCCGGTCAGCGTTTCGTAGGTGTGGATGGTTGGTGCCGCATAGGCGCGAATCGCGACCACCAAATGGTCCGTGATCGATGGTGCTGGACTATTCATGCCGCACCTTCCTTCAAAACAGGCAGGCTGCGTTCGATCAGACGGATGCCATAGTCATAGAGGTATTCGATCATCTCGCGCAGCATGTCGGCAATGCCGATCAGCAGCCGTCCAGCCGCGTACAGGAAGGCGTCAGCCTCCGGGTGCATGGATCGCACGAAACTCTGTTCGAATGTCATCTTGCGATGGTCGTTCGCGCAAATCTGACTGGTGAATGCGCGGTCCTGCTTCTGCCCGGCAGGGTGATGCAGTTCGAAGGTGCGCACATCGGTTTCGCCGCATATGCCGCAGACGGGATCGCTCACCCCCAGCTTGTCCAACCGATCCTGCAACGCGGCTTCTCGCTTCATCTCCACGACTCGCTTGCGCATGATAATCTCCGTCATTTTTGGACAAGGCGATAAATCTCGACATAACTTCCCTCCACGCTCGCCAATTCGTGAAGGATGTTCCGGTCAGTTTCGAGAGGATGGGACTTGCCCTTGGCGTCGATGATCGACGTGCCGATGAACGGGCGGATCAGATCGTATTTGTTCGATCGCGTGTATTTCTTGACGGCGTTCATATAGGTGCCGTTGATCGACGCCTGATCGCGGTCACGCAGAACCAAGAGCTTTTTCTGGCCTTCCGAATAGGTTTCCATCTGCGGTTTGCGCGTATCGGTGATCCGCCATCCGCGCCCTGCGCGTTCGGCATAGGCATTCTCGCGAAGAAAGCGCCGCGCCCGTTCGGTCGAGACACCAGCTTGTTTCGCGGCCTGCGTCAGATTGCCTGTTCGGTGCAATTCCTTGAGGGCAAGTTCCAACCGCGCGTCGGACTTGGGCGACCGGCGCGATCTGACCGGGGTTTCATGATGCCGCGCATGTCCGCGCGCCTGCGAAACGCTCAGGCCACGCGCAACGCCCCTCGCTTTCCGGCGAGCATATTCGACCTTGAAATCGCGTACCCGCGCCATTCTTTCCGACTCCGCCGACGACATGCCGGGCGGAAATGACGGTGACGCAACGCGCCCCGCGAAAGTATTGAGTCATCTGGCAAGTTCAGTTCTTGCCAGTATCTTCCAGTTCCTGCCGATATTGCTTGATGTGATCCCGGAGCGTTCGCGGGCTGGGCGCGCGCAAATGATACTGCTCGACGGGAAACCGGCGTTCGAATTCGCGCTTGAAATCAGGATGCAGGATTTCTGCGGAGAGCGTTCGATTGCTTTCTTTCTCATAGAGGAATTGCAGCACCTCTGCGGCATAGCGATAGGTATGGCGACGGCCACCACCCCGCTTTGCCGGTGCCGTCACCGCAATCGCAATTTCTGGATCGGGTGCGGGCAAAGGCGGATTTACTGGCGCGCCATCGGTATCCGGTTCGCGAACTCGAATGACCTTCACACCTTCATAGCGCCAGCCGGAAATCTCGATATCGTCGCTATTCTCAATTCCGCGCGGATGATCGAATTCGAACATATATAACGGGAGCGGGACCGGGCCTTTGCTGATTTCCGGTTCGACGCATTTGCCAAAAGCCTGAAATTCCCCGTCCCGCAATCCGGCCCATAGCTCCGCAACCATTAGAAATTGCTCAGCTTCAAATGCTTGCCGTGTCGTAGTCTCGCGAAATTTGCGCACCGCGTAAGGATCGCCAAATTCAAACCAAGCAGAGCTGAATCTGACGCCCGCGCGCCATTTCTCAATTGCACCGGATGAGTCATTTTGGGCCATTGGTACAATGATATAGCGCCATCATTAACTTTGAATTTCATGTCTAAATTGCTGATTAATTGATATATTCCGGCATTGAATTGAAAGGGCTTTCAATGCTGCAAACCGCAATTCTCGCCGACAGCGAACGCGGAGATGAATGGGCCGAGCGATCGGAATTCTGGCTGCAATGCGCCAATGCGGCAAAGCCCAATAGGAAGCTGCGGCAGCGCAATCCCTCACCACTGATTTTGAACGGTCACGGCGTTTCGCTGCGAATTGAAAATGGCGCATTGTTGATCCGGGACGGCTTTACCCATAATCCGCAAGGGCAAATCCAATACCGATTTTTCCCGCGCGACCTCGATTTGCCGACCCGCATCCTATTGCTCGACGGCAGCGGTACGCTGTCGTTCGATGTGCTGTCCTGGCTGTCGGAACAAGGCGTTGCACTTGCCCGCATCAAGGCGAGCGGCGAGATCGCAACGGTGGCAAGCGGCACCGGCTATTTCGCCGATCGCGAAAAGGTGATGTGGCAACAGGCCACTCGTGCAAACGAAACCGAGCGGCTGGCATTTGCAGCCGACCTGATCCGCCGAAAGGTCATTTCCAGCGTGCCGACGCTGGAGGTTCATATCCCTCCGTCCAAATCCCGCGATATGGCTTTGGAGAAGGCGAATACCGGCATCGATCGCCTGAGCCGAGAGACATTCGCCGATATCAATGCGATCTTCGCGATCGAGGGTGAATGCGCATCGGCCTATTTTCGATCGTGGCACGGCTTGCCGGTTCGCTGGAAAGGCGTCCAGCGCCGACCCGTTCCGCAAGAGTGGAACGCCTATAACTGGCGCAGTTCGCGGGCGACCGGGGTTAAGCCGGAAAACCGCAACGCCTCGCATCCGGTCAACGCGATGCTGAACTATGCCTATGCCGTGAAGCTGGCGCAGTTGCAGATTCAGTCCATCGCGGACGGTTATGACCCGACCTTGGGGATCATGCACAACAGCAATCGAGGCAGTTCGGCTTGGGTTCTCGACATGATCGAACTGGAGCGTGCCGCCGTTGATGCCGCCATTCTACAATTTGTGCGGGATCAGACCTTCGCCGCAGCCGATTTTGTCGTCAGAAAGGACGGGGTTTGCAGATTGTCGCCGCAGCTAGCTCGAATGGTTGCCGGTTTGATCGCCTAGCAAGCTAGCCGTTCAGAGGCTTTCGCCCGCGCTTCAGACCCTTCGGCACATTGCCGTCACCGGCTGCGAATAGATCGCCAACTGGCACAGCCAACGTGGCCGCGAGCCGATCAAGGATATCAACGGTCGGATTTTCTTCGCCGCGTTCCATCCCGCCAAGATAGGATCGATCCACGCCTGAATCGAAGGCGAGCCGTTCCTGCGAAATATCCCGCTCAACACGCAGACGGCGAAGGTTCAGACCTACAAGTTCGCGTCCGCGCATGGCAGGACAGCAATCTTTTTGAAGGCCAATAAACCACTGTCTATATCCCTCTAATTAAGGAATGGGCGGTATCTTCGGAACCTTCTAACGTGAGGTTCGCGAATGCGCCTGTCTGTCAAACTCGTAATTGGAGCCTCCGCTATTGGTGGGGCGGCCTTGGGTGCTTGGGATTACGCTTCACCGCTTTGGACAGTACAGGGATTGCAGTCCGCGATACTGGCCCGAGATGCGACGGCGTTAAACGGTTATGTCGATTTCGAGGCTTTGCGCACCAACCTCAAGGCACAATTCGCCGCCCGTCTAGTCGCAAACAATCTCGGAGCGCCGACCTCCACTCCAGAGTACGCAGCAACCCGGCTTCAATCCGTGAACGCGATGGTTGACGGCATGATTAGCCCGCAGGCAATTCAAGTGGCAATGGAGCGAGCGGCGCAATTGCCACCCGACGCGGGGGTCAGAAAATCTTTTGATTTCAGCTCGATCCATCGCGATGGCTTCAATCAGTTCCATGTGTCGCTCGACCCAGCCGTTACGATCGCAATACGATTCGAGCGGCGCGGCTTTGGTTGGCAGGTAATCGACGTCAAACTGCCATACGATTTGAACGCAGCATTTGGACGCGGTCAGCAACCGGAGTGATCGAAAATCTGGAGCAGTGCTAGAGACGGTCGAGGTTGTCCGTTGGCTGGCAATCCGCCGATCTTTTTTGCGCAATTTCGTTGAACCGTTTGGGAAGTTCGCGCCACCTTCATTGCGATGACGCAGAAACCCGCCTTGTCTGATGAAGCGTCCCGCGCACTTGACGCCTATCTCGTTGTCGCCGCGCAATCCGGCGACGGCGCGGCATTGAGCCAGTTAGTACGGCGGTGGCATCGGCCGTTGGTGGCCCATGCCTGGCGACTGACGGGACGCCTCGATGCAGCGGAGGAAGTCGCGCAAACCGCATGGATTGAAATCATGCGCGGGCTTCCAAAGCTTCGCGACGAACGCGCTTTCCCGGCTTGGGCCTATCGGATCGTGACCCGGCATTCGGCTAAGCGCGTCGGTCAGTTTGTTGCTGAACGTGCCGCAATTGATTCGCTGTCAGTGGAAGCGGACGTTGCAGATAACGAAGCCAGCCCACAGGAGGTTGATGCCAGCCGCCTTCATCGCGCGATTGCGACCCTATCGCCCACGCACCGCGCGGCGGTCGCGCTTCACTACTTCGAAGGGTTGAGCGTCGCCGAAGTTGCCGTCGCGCTCGATACGCCAACCGGCACGATCAAAACCCGCCTTATGCACGCCCGCAATCAACTGCGGTCCCAATTCAAAGGAGACGACGATGCGTAATTCCGACGACAATATCGACGCGGCCATTGCCGCCGAGGAGCGCGAATTGCTGCGCCAGATCGGGCAGGAGCCGAATTATTTTCGGCAGCTTGCGACGGTTTTCAGCGGCGAGGCCGCTTGGGTAAACGTGATTATGATGGTCGCACAAACGGCGCTGTTCATCGGCGGCCTTTACGCCGGTTGGCAGTTTTACGACGCGACGGACACGATAGCCGCCCTTCACTGGGGCCTCCCAAGTGCCGTGATGCTGGTCACTTCGTTGATGATTAAGCTGGCGCTGTGGCCGGTCGTCCAGACCAACCGCGTGCTGTTAGCTTTGAAGCGGCTCGAAGTGCTGGCTTCCACGCGGTGATAAATTAAGGCTCACGAATGTTGACGAAGCGCCGAGGCGGCCCGGTATAGACGGCTGTAGGATTTCGGAGACATTCGTGAGCATTTTTAGAGTGATTAGACGTGGGCCGGTGTCGGCCATTCGTCACTTTCTGCATAATGAAGCGGCTGGCGGCATTCTGCTCATGGGCGCGGCGGCGCTAGCGATGATCGTTGCGAACAGCCCCCTCAGCGAATCCTACTTTCACACGCTTCATGCGAAGGTTGGTCCCCTGTCGCTGGCCCATTGGATCAACGATGGGTTGATGGCGCTGTTTTTCCTGCTGGTCGGGCTGGAGATAAAACGCGAGTTTGTTGACGGCCATCTCGCTACTTGGTCCGATCGGCTGCTGCCCTCGATCGCGGCGATAGGCGGCATGGCGCTTCCCGCGATCGTCTATCTCGGCATCGCCGGTTCGACGCCGGGCTTGGCGCGGGGTTGGGCCATTCCTGCGGCGACCGACATTGCGTTCGCTATCGGCGTAATGGCATTGCTCGGAAAGCGCGTGCCGACTTCGCTAAAACTGTTCCTGACTACGGTTGCGATCGTTGACGACATGGGCGCTGTAGCCATCATTGCGCTGGCATACACGAGTCAAATCAGCGGCCTTGCATTGCTCGCGGCTGCGGTCGTCATGGGAGCAATGTTTATCCTGAATCGCGTTGGTGTGCGGATGCTGTGGCCCTATCTCGCCTTGGCATTTTTGCTTTGGCTCGCTGTGCTGCTTTCAGGAGTTCATGCGACGATCGCAGGCGTGTTGGCCGCGACCATGGTTCCTATTCAGCGGTCGCGTGGCGCGCCTGATGATGAATTGTCGCCCCTCCACCGGTTGGAACATGGCCTTCACCCTTGGGTCGCCTTCGGCATCATCCCCATCTTCGGCTTCGCGAATGCGGGGGTGTCGTTCGCCGGTATTGGTATTGAACATATTCTAGCGCCGCTTCCGCTAGGTGTCGCCGCAGGCTTGTTCGTCGGCAAACAGTTGGGTGTATTCGGCGCGGTATGGGCATGTGATCGCTATCATATTGCCCCCAAGCCGGGCGGTGCCACGTGGCTTCAAATCTACGGCACGGCACTGTTATGCGGGATCGGCTTCACAATGAGCCTGTTCATTGGCGGACTGGCGTTTGCCGATCCGCTGTTAGTGGACGAGGTGAAGATCGGTGTATTGGGTGGCTCTATCCTGTCGGCGTTGGCAGGCTTCATTGTTCTAAGATTTGCGGCCAATAGCGTGCGCAGATGAGCAAAACGATCGGCTGAGGCGAGGTCAAAACGGCGTCAACACCCGGCTATCACTATACCCCCCGGCACAAGGCCGGGGTGACTATCAGGGGTCAGTCGAACAATTCCTCGAAGAACGACTTGCGCTTCTTGTACGGATGATGGCCGCGATTGTCGTAGTGCGGGCGTTGCTCGCGATAGGGCTCGGGCGCAGGGGTGGCGCTGCGCTCGATGATCTTGTCGAGCTCGCCGCGATCGAGCCACACGCCCCGGCAGGTGGGGCAGTGGTCGATCTCGATGCCCGAGCGCTCGACGGGCACCAGAGTGGCGCCATCGACGGGGCAGGCGAAGCTGCTCATTGCGCTTACTCCCGCTCACCCATCAGCCCCAGCAGCAGCTGGAACATGTTGATGAGGTTCAGATAGAGCGACAGCGCCCCCATGATCGCCAGCTTGTCCGCCGCCTCGCTGCGGCCATAGGCGATATATTCGCTCTTCAGGCGCTGGGTGTCATAGGCGGTGAGTCCCGCGAAAACGAGCACGCCGATGACCGACACCACCATCTGCAGCACCGACGAGCCGATGAACAGATTGACCAGACTTGCGCCGATCACCGCGATCAGCCCGACGAACAGGAAGGTGCCGAAGCCGCTGAGATCGCGATTGGTGGTGTAGCCGATCAGGCTGAGTCCCGCGAACATCGCCGAAGCGGTGAAGAACGCCATGGCGATGCTGGTGTTGGTGAAGACCAGGAAGATGCTGGCCATCGACACGCCCATGACGGCGGCGAAGGCGAAGAAGGCGGTGCGCGCGCCGGCGGTGCTCATCCGATCGATGCGGAAGGTGAAGAAGAACACGAAGGCGAGCGGCGCCAGCATCGCCACCCACTTCAGCGGGGTGCCGAAGATCAGCGCGACGAGCGCCGGCGTGGCCGCGACGCCCATCGCGACGAGGCCGGTCAGCGCCAGGCCGATGCCCATGTTGCGGTAGATGCCCAGCATGTGGCTCCGCAGGCCTTCGTCGAAGCGCGCCTGTGCGCCAGATGCCGCCATGCGATTGAATTGCGAGAGGTTTTCCATGTGGGGCTCCTTAAGCGGTGCGGGCGCGAGCGATCACGCCGCGCGCAACGCGGCGCATATGGCTCGCGTCGGGGAAATGGCGGAACAGCCGGTCCTTGATCGCCAGCCGTTCCTTTTTCAGCCGGGCGAGCCGGATGCTGTCGGGAACGCGGCGCGCGAGCTCGCGGCGGATTTCACGGTTGAGGATGCGGTGCGCCGCGATCAGGCGCTGGATAAGATCGGTCATTACTCGGCTCCATCGATATTGCATCGATCGAGCGGCCCGGTGGAGCTTTGGTGGGAAAGGAGGGGGCCTTTTGCCATGTCCAAACCTGCACCGAGCACGCTCGATGCGGTCCGACATCACGAGGGCTTGGAAGCACTCGCCAGAGGGGCCCGGTCCCGCACTATCCAGAGTAGGGGTGGAGGCCCGCGGTTTCAACCCCTGGATGGGCGCGTGCGGCTCAATCGGCCCGGCTGACCGGTCCCAACGTGCGGTCGGCGGCGGCGCGCGCCTCACGCTCCGCGGAAGCGCGCAGCGGCGCGGATATCTCGCGCTCGAACCGTTCGGTCCGCCGCTTGCGCACGCGCAAATGAACCACCGTCGCGGCGATCATTGCGAACGGGAAGCTGAGCAGGACCGGTACCGCCGCCGCGGCCCCCATTCCCTCCTGAACGGAAAGCGCCGCGAAGATGCCGCCAAGCAGCAGGCCGACATTTCCGATCGAGAGCGTCAGCCCCGCCCAACCCAGGAAACCCAAACCGAACATTTTCTTGATCGCCGCCCGGTTGCTCGTCGTCTCGTCCAGCGTGAAATTCCAGACGCGTAGATAGGGTCCGGTTCGCCGGCCCTTGCGGATCGCATGCATGGCGCCGATCACGTGGCCGCCGCGTGCCGAGATGCTCCAGTCGTCCAACCGCAGCACCTGCTCGTGCCCGGTACCGTCTATCAGGTGAATCGTTTCGTGGAGCGTGGTGTAGCTGTATCCCGCAGTCGAACTGACGACATGGCTATGGCCATATTGATTGGTCGCGATCGTTTGCGAACCGGGAACGTGATGCGTGGAGCGCGAAGCCGCTGCCTGCACGACCACGCCACCCTGCTGATAGAAAGTGAAGCTGCGCCCGCCGAAGCGGAGCAGACCGCTCTGGCTGTCAAGCCTCCATGGACGCAACGCGCGCAGGATCAGGAACATCCCGGCTGCAAATACAAGGAGATAGGGGACTAGCATGATCAGGTTTAAGTAGCGCGTATTCGCATCAAGCTCGTCGGCGATCTGCCACTGGATCTTCTGGCCGGATTCCCAGGCTTGGTAATCGGCGGACGAAAGATAGCGGCGCGAGACCTCGCGTTGGAAATCCGGATCCCGCGCCTTCTCTTCAAGCCGCCTTGAGGCTGTGCCGACATCTAAGCCTTCCGTCCGAGCGTCGTTGATCGCCTGGACACGGCACTTTTCATAATCGCGGAAGCGTTTCGGTTCGGGCCCCGATCCCAAGCGCAGATTCGTCTCATTGCTCAAGGACCGAAGGGCCGCGGCGAGTATCGCGCAGGCGGCGCCCTGGCTGGGCCGGTTGGCGCCGTAGTCGCGAACCACTTTGTCGACGGCGGGCAATCGCGATACCAGCGGACTCTCGCGCTTCGCCGACGCCGCCGGTACGAGCGCCACTGCGAGATAAAGAAACGCGGCAAATCGAAAACAAGCGCCAGTCACCGGTGACCCCCCCGATACCTTCACACGTTCCCGAACGGATCGTGGCTCATTACGGGGGCGTCAAGAACGAAAGCGTTTCGGATTTCTTTCAGGCGTCGCGCAGGCCCAGACCGATCGCGGCGCGGGCGCTGTCGGATTCGGACGAGACCACCGGATAGGCGCAATAATCGGCGGCGTAGTAGGCGCTGGGGCGATGATTGCCCGACCAGCCGATGCCGCCGAACGGCGCCGAGGAGGAAGCGCCGTTGGTCGGGCGGTTCCAGTTGACGATGCCGGCGCGGATATTGGCCCAGAACTGGTCGTAGAGCTTGGGGTCCTGGCTTACCAGCGACGCCGAGAGGCCGTAGCGCGTGTCGTTGGCCTCGGCGATCGCCGCTTCGAACGTATCGACGCGGAAAACCTGGAGGATCGGGCCGAACAGCTCGACATCGACCTTCTCGTTGGCGCCGGTCATATCGATCAGGCCGGGGGTGATGAACGGGCGCCCCTCGATCGGGCGCTCCATGTGGCGCAGCGGGCGGCCGCCCATGGTGGAGAGCGCGAGGAAACTCTCGGTCAGCATGTCGGCGGCATCGTTATCGATGACCGGGCCCATGAACGGGGCGGGATCGGCATGCGGTTCGCCGATGATCAGGCGACCGATCAGCTTGTTGATCTCGGCGATCAGCGGATCGTAGAGCTTCTGATCGACGATCAGGCGGCGCGCGGCGGTGCAGCGCTGGCCCGCGGTGGTGAAGGCCGACTGGACCGTCAGCACCGCGGCCGAATAGAGATCGGGGGTGTTCCACACCACGATCGGATTGTTGCCGCCCATTTCCAGCGCGAGGATCTTTTCGGGCCGCGACGCGAACTGGCGGTTGAGGGCGATGCCGGTGTTGGCCGAGCCGGTGAACAGCAGCCCGTCGATATCGGGATGTGCGGCAAGCGCCTTGCCTTCGTCGGGGCCGCCGATCAGCAGGCGGATGCAGCCCTCGGGAATGCCGGCGGCGTGGAAGCAATCGACCAGCATCGCGCCGGAGGCGGGGGTCTTTTCCGACGGCTTGAACACCACCGCGTTGCCCGCGAGCAGGGCCGGGACGATATGGCCGTTGGGCAGATGCACCGGGAAATTATAGGGGCCGAGCACCGCCAGCACGCCGTGCGGCTTGTGGCGCAGCGCCAGGCGGGTGTTCATCGGCGCGTCGATGCGGCGCTGGCCGGTGCGTTCGGAGAAAGCGGTGATCGAGATATCGACCTTGGCGATCACCGTCTCGATTTCGCTGCGGGCTTCCCATAGCGGCTTGCCGGTTTCGCGGGCGAGCAGATCGGTGAAGGTATCGGCCTTTTGCCGGACGACATTGGCGAACCGGCGCAGCGCCTCGATGCGATAGGCGAGCGGGCGCGCCGCCCATTCCGCCCAGGAGCGGCGTGCGTGCGCGACTTCGGTGTCTGCGTCTCCGGACTTCTGGCGCCAGAGAATGGCGCCCGTCGCGGGCTCGGTCGAGATGATTTCCTGTCCGGCCATTCTGTTCTTGGTATCGTCGCCCCGATAGAAAGTTGCGTGCTCTTGCACGAATTTTCGCGGCTATGCCAGAGCCTCCCCTCGTCCCTCATTCCAACGATGCCGCGCATCGCCGGACCCTTGGAGGGCCTCGCCCATTCGGCGAATAGCGGCGATCTTCGCGTTGAGGGGGGACCAATCGTCTTGCTCGGCGATGCGTGACCAGATCGCCTCGACTTCCTCGATCAGCATCGAGCAGGGCTCGGAATCTTCCCAATAGGGATGGTCGCGAGGCTTTCGCGGTTCGTAGCCCGCCAGCAATCCGCGGAGTTCTGCGAAAGGTTCGCCATAGGATTGGGGGAGCTGGCCGCCGAACGCGTCGAAATAAAAGCGGTCGAGCGGCGCCTTGCTGGCGGTGAGGGCGCGTTCGGTCGCCTGGACCAGCGCGCGGTCCTGCTCCGGGTTGCGCGGCTTGAGGCCGAGCCGCCACAGGACGGCGGCGGTGACTTCGCGCGTATAGGCTGCGGGAAAGCGGTCCATTGCCGCCACCAGCGGTGCCTCGTCGCAGATCAGGCGCAGCGAACTGGCGAGTTGCATCACGTCCCAGAAGATCGCCTCGGGCTGGCGGCCGAAGGCGTAAAGCCCGGCATGGTCGAAATAGGCGGCGGTGAAGCCGGGGTCCCAAGTCGGGGCGAAGCGCCACGGGCCGTAATCGAAGCTTTCGCCGCTGACGTTGATATTGTCGCTGTTGAGCACGCCGTGGACAAAGCCCGCAGCCATGAACTGGCCGGCGAGGCGCGCGGTGCGCTCGGCGACGAGAGCAAGCAGGCGTTGCGGTGCGTCATCTTTCGCTTCCTCGCCGTAATAATGGCGCAGAACATAGCCGGTGAGGCGCTTGAGGTTCTCGGTGTCCTGGAAATAGGCCAGCCGCTGGAAGATGCCGATGCGGATATGACCATGGTTGAGGCGGACCATCACCGCCGAGCGGGTGGGCGAGGGCTCGTCGCCGCGATGCAGTTGCTCGCCGGTCTCGATCAGCGAGAAGGTGCGTGAGGTTTCGACGCCCAATGCTTCGAGCATTTCGGTGGCGAGGATTTCGCGGACGCCTCCCTTGAGCGTCAGGCGGCCGTCGCCGAAGCGGCTATAGGGCGTTTGCCCCGACCCCTTGGTGCCGAGGTCCATCAGGCGGCCGTTTTCGTCCAGCATCTGGGCGAACAGGAAGCCGCGGCCATCGCCGATCTCGGGATTGTACACGCGGAACTGATGGCCGTGATAGCGCAGGGCCAGCGGGCGTGGCTGGGCGCCGGGCAGGGGTTCGAAGCGGGCGAAGTGCCGGATCCACGCGGCGTCGTCCAAGTCCTCAAGCCCGATTTCCGCTGCGGCGCGATCGTTGCGGAAGCGCAGGATCGTCTCGGGAAACGGCGCGGCCGAGACCGGATCGGCGAATTCGTCGCCTAGTTCGTCGATGGCATGTTGCGGAGTGAAGAGCATGCCGCGATATGGGGAGCGATGGGTGAACGGCGCAACTATGAAGACGGCTATTGGTGGTCGCGGGACGAGCTGAAGCTCCATTATCGCGATTATGCCGGCCCCGCGGACAAGCCGCCGGTGCTGTGCTTCCCCGGGCTGACGCGCAACGCGCGCGATTACGAGCAACTCGCCGCGCGGCTGGCGGGCGAATGGCGGGTGATCCTGGTCGAGTTTCGCGGGCGCGGCGAAAGCGCCTATGCCAAGGATCCGATGAGCTATGTGCCGCTGGCCTATCTTCAGGACGTCGAGGCGCTGCTCGCCGAGCTCAAGATCGACAGGTTCGTCGCGATCGGAACGTCTCTGGGCGGGATCGTGACAATGCTGCTGGCGGGCACCAATCCGCAGCGGCTGGCGGGCGCGGTGCTCAACGATGTCGGTCCCGAGATCGGCGAGGCCGGGCTGGCGCGGATCCGCACCTATGTCGGCAAGGGCGTGTGGCACCCGACCTGGATGCATGCGGCGCGCGCGGTCGCGGAGGGCAATGCCGATGTCTATCCCGATTTCGGGATCGAGGACTGGCTGCGGATGGCCAAGCGGCTGTACCGGGTGAACAGCCAGGGGCGGATCGTGCTCGATTACGACATGAAGATCGCCGAGCCGTTCCGCATTCCCGGCAACGAGGCCGCGCCCGATATGTGGCCGACGATCGACGCGCTGCAGGGCAAGCCGCTGCTGGTGGTGCGCGGCGAGCGATCGGATATCCTGAGCAAGGATGTGGCGGCGAAGATGGTCAAGCGGGTCAAGGGCGCCGAACTGGTGACGCTCCCCGGCATCGGCCATGCGCCGACGCTGGATGAGCCGGAAGCGGTGGCGGGAATCGAGCGACTCTTGGCGAAGGTTGTTCCTTAAATTGTCGCCCCGGACTTGTTCTGGGGTCAAACTATCCGCAGGCTATGGGCGGGAGGCTCTGGCTGCAGCGCCCGCCGCACCCTGGACCCCGGAACAAGTCCGGGGTGACAGTGAAGTGGGTGCTCGCTAAGCCCTCCCCCAGCATGTCGATCCACATCCTCCACCTCCATTCCACCTTCAACCTTGGCGGCAAGGAAGCGCGCGCGGTTCGGCTGATGAACGCGTTCGGCGACAAGGCGCGGCATACCATCGTCTCGGCAATGCCTGATCAGCTCGCCGCGCGCGCCATGATCGACAAGGGCATCAAATATGAGATCGCGCTCGATCCGCCGCCGCTTTCGGGGCGGCCCTCGGTCAGGCGCTACGAGGCGATCGCCCGCTATATGCGCCGCTTCGATCTGGTGCTGACCTATAATTGGGGCGCGATCGACGGGGTGATGGCGGCGCGGGTGTTCGGCAAGGATCTGCCGCCGCTCGTGCATCATGAGGACGGGTTCAACGCCGATGAGGCGGTGCGGCTCAATCCGGTGCGCAACATGTACCGCCGGATCGCCTTGCCCGCCGCCAATGCGCTGGTGGTGCCGTCGGAAAAGCTCCAGCAGGTCGCGCTCACCCAGTGGCGTCAGCCGCCGGAGCGGCTGCGGCGGATCGCGAATGGCGTGCGGACGGGGCTCTACTCCGGAAAACCCGATCCGAAGCTGATACCCGAACTGCGGAAGAAGAAGCCCGGGCAGGTCGTCATCGGCACCGTGGCGGGCCTGCGGCCGGTAAAGGATCTGCCGATGCTGGTGCGCGCCTGTGCCGGGCTCAACAGCCGCTTCAAGCTGGTGATCGTCGGCGAGGGGCCGGAGCGCCAAGCGATCGTCGATGCCGCCGAGGGGATGGGGATCGAGGATGACGTGATCCTCACCGGTTTTCTGCCCGAGCCGCACAAATATATGGGGCTGTTCGATATCTTCGCGCTCTCGTCGCAGAGCGAGCAGGCGCCGATCTCGGTGATCGAGGCGATGGCGGCCGGGCTGCCGGTGGTGGCGCCCGATGTCGGTGATATCTCGGCGATGGTGTGCGAGTACAACCGCAAATATATCGCGCCCGAGCGTACCGAGGTGCTGTTGCGCGACCGCATCGACATTTTCGCCCAGCATAGCGATTTGCGCCAATATGTCGGCGCCGCGAACCGCGAGCGGGCTCGCGCGTTATATGACGAAAGCGAAATGGTCTTCGCCTATGCGCGGCTCTATGCCGAGGCTATGGGCCGTCCGGGCGTTCTCGGGTAACAAATGTTACTCGCTTGTTGCCGTTGATCGGGCTAGGTCGCCCGTGAATTTTAGTGGAGGCGATGTGTTCAAGGGTCTTAGTCCTATTCTCTACAACGGCCGCGAGGTTTGGCCGCTCGTCGAGGGTGGGAAGGGCGTTGCCGCTACCAATCATGCCAGCGCGGGCGCCTGGGCGGCTGCCGGCGGCATCGGTACGGTCAGCGCGGTGAATGCCGACAGCTATGACGCCGAAGGCAAGATCATTCCCCAGATCTACAAGGCCCTGACCCGCCGCGAGCGCCATGAAGAGCTGATCGAATATGCGATCGAAGGGGCGGTCACCCAGGTCAAGCGCGCTTATGACATCGCCAGCGGCAAGGGCGCGATCAACATCAACGTGCTGTGGGAAATGGGCGGCGCCCAGCGCATCCTGCAGGGCGTGCTCGAGCGGACCAAGGGGCTGGTCGCGGGCGTGACCTGCGGCGCGGGGATGCCCTACAAGCTCAGCGAGATCGCGGCGCACCACAACGTCACCTATCTGCCGATCGTCAGCTCGGGCCGTGCCTTCCGGGCGCTGTGGAAGCGGGCTTATTCCAAGGCTTCGGAATGGCTTTCGGCGGTGGTCTATGAGGATCCGTGGCTGGCGGGCGGGCACAATGGCTTGTCCAACGCCGAAGACCCGCTGAAGCCGCAGGACCCGTATCCGCGCGTCAAGGAACTGCGCGACGTGATGCGCGAGGGCGGGATTTCGGACGATGTGCCGATCGTGATGGCCGGCGGCGTCTGGTATCTGCGCGACTGGAACAACTGGATCGACAATCCCGAGCTTGGCAAAATCGCTTTCCAGTTCGGCACCCGGCCGCTGCTGACGCAGGAAAGCCCCATCCCGCAGGGGTGGAAAGACGAGCTGATGAAGATCGAGCCCGGCGACGTGCTCCTCCATCGCTTCTCGCCGACCGGCTTCTATTCGTCGGCGGTCAAGAACCCGTTCCTGCGTGCGCTCGAGGCGCGCTCGGAGCGCCAGATTGCCTATTCGACCGAAAGCGTCGGCGATCACACCTTCCAGCTCGATGTGGGCGTGAAGGGCAAGAACTTCTGGGTGACGCGCAACGATCTGCTGCGCGCGCGCGAGTGGTTCGGCCTCGGTTATACCAGCGCGCTCAAGACGCCGGACAACACGCTGGTCTTTGTCGGCGAAGAGGAAAAGGCTGTGATCCGCAAGGATCAGGCCGATTGCATGGGCTGCCTCAGCCAGTGCGCCTTCTCGAGCTGGGCGGACAGCGAGACCAACTCGACCGGACGCCTGGCCGATCCGCGCAGCTTCTGCATCCAGAAGACGCTGCAGGACATCGCGCATGGCGGGCCGACCGACCAGAACCTGATGTTCGCGGGGCACGGCGCGTATAATTTCAAGAAGGACCCGTTCTATTCGAACGGGTTCGTGCCGACGGTGAAGCAACTGGTCGATCGGATTTTGACGGGGGACTGAGGCATGGGGGTCTCCGATCTGTACGGAGCCTTCGCGCTATTTTCGGTACTCGCATCTGTCCTGAGCATCAGACTGCTTCAGCGTAACCCCGCTTGGGCCTATGTAGCGTCGCTGGTGCTGACGTGCATCCTGACACATGCCTTTTTGAGCTATCACTTCGAAGAGCTTGGCCGGGATCCGCTCTACGTTCCCGCATATTTCTTTGCGGCAGTGATCACTGCGTTAGGTCTAGTCTTGCTGCACATGGTGCTTCGGATCGCGTTGGACCTGATAACCGCCAGTCGCGAGAGCGGCTGAAGGTCGCGTTTCGGCGCGCCAAGAATGGTTAACTGGCCGGAAACCGGCGATCCGTTATTCTGAGCCGCAATGAAGAAGGGCCTGATCGTTCGGCACGTTCCCTATGAAGGGATTGCGGGGTTTCGCGAGCCGATCGAGGCCGCGGGCTATGATCTCGACCGCTTCGACGTCACCGATCCCGGATTTTGGCAGCTCGATCTCAACGCGCCCGACCTCGTCATCCTGATGGGCGGCCCGATGGGCGTGTACGAGCTTGGCGCGCACCCGTGGATTTGCTGCGAGGTCGACCGGCTGGCGCGGCGGATCGAACGGGGCTTGCCGACGCTCGGCGTATGCCTGGGCGCGCAGATGATCGCGGCGGCGATGGGCGCGGAGGTTTATCCCGGACCGGTCAAGGAAGTGGGGTTTCACCCGGTGACGGTGCACAGCGACTCGCCGGTGCGCCATGTCGCCGATGTGCCGGTGCTGCACTGGCATGGCGACACCTTCGCGCTGCCTGACAATGTCGAATTGCTCGCCTCCAGCGACGCCTATCCGCATCAGGCGTTCCGCCGCGGCCCGGAACTGCTGGCGCTGCAATTCCATGCCGAGATGGGTGAGGATTCGCGCTTTGAGTCGTGGCTTGAAAGTGGTGCCGACTATGCGGTGCAGGCTGGCACCTCGGTCGAGCGGCTGCGCGCCGAACACGCCGCGCTTGGCCCTGCCGCCGCCGCCGCGGGCCGGGCGATGATCGGGGAGTGGCTTGGCGGGCTTTAGAGCCAGCCGTCGAGCACCTGATCGGGGGGACGGTCGCCGCGCGCCCAGACGCCGATATTGACGATAACCTTCTGCCCCATCGCCTCGCGGCCTTCGAAGGTCGCCGAGCCGAGATGCGGCAGGAGGATGACGTTATCGAGATCCATCAGCCGCGGATCGACGGCGGGTTCGCCGACATAGACGTCGAGGCCCGCCCCGGCGATCCGGCCGCCCTTCAGCGCTTGCACCAGGGCTTCGGGATCGACGATCTCGCCGCGCGCGGTGTTGATCAGCCAGCTCGTCGGACCAAGCAGATCGAGGCGGCGGGCATCGATCAGGCCGTGGGTCGAGTCGCTGTGCGGGGTGTGGATCGTCAGGATGTCGACCGCTTCGAGCATGGTATCGAGATCGGGATGGAAGGTCGCGCCCAGCTGCGCTTCGAGCACTTCGGCGACGCGGTGGCGGCCGTGATAATGGATCTGGAGGCCGAAGGCGCGGGCGCGCTGGGCGACCGCCTGGCCGATGCGGCCCATGCCGAGGATGCCGAGCTTCTTGCCACCGATGCGGTGGCCACGCATGCCGGTGGGCGACCAGCCCGCCCATTCGCCGGCGCGGACCATCTTGTCGCCCTCCACCAGCCGGCGCGGGGCGGCGAGGATCAGCGCCATCGCCATATCGGCGGTGTCTTCGGTCAGCACGCCCGGCGTGTTGGTGACCACGATCCCGCGCTCGCGGGCGGCCTTGAGATCGATATGGCCATAACCGGCGCCGTAATTTGCGATAAGGCGCAGGCGATCGGGGGCGCCCGCGATCAGCTCTGCATCGATCCGGTCGGTAACGGTGGGCACGAAGGCGTCGCAATCGGCCATCGCCGCCGCCAGTTGTTCGCGGTTCAGCGCGGCGTCATCGGCGCTGAGCCTTATGTCGAACAGCTCGGCCATGCGGGCCTCGACGCTTTCCGGCAACGAGCGGGTGACGAACACCCGGGGGCGGGCGGGGCGGGACGCTTGTGCCATAAAGAGCGATTGGCCCGCTGGCCGGGCGCAGTCAACGGGTTGAAGGAGCGCGGGCGCTCGGGATAAGGATCGATGATGGTGAATCGGCGCATGCGGATCGTGGGTTGGGTGGTGCTGGCGCTGGTCGCGCTCGGCATGGCGATCCCGGTGGCGATGGCGCAGCAGAAGCCGCCCTATTTCGCATCGATCGACGCGGACAAGGCGCGGATGCGAACCGGGCCGGGCCGCAACTATCCGTCGAGCTGGCTCTATCAGCGCCGCGATCTGCCGATCAAGGTGATCGATATCTATGGCGAGTGGCGCAAGATCGAGGATCCGGACGGCACCCAGGGCTGGATGCTGGTCAACCTGCTGAGTCCGACGCGTACCGCGATGGTGACCGGCACGGTGACCGAGATGCGCGCCGCCCCCAATTTCAATGCGCGGATCAACTGGCGCGCGGCACCGGGCGTGGTCGGGCGGATCAGTAAATGCTCGGCTGGCTGGTGCTGGTTCGATGTGCGCGGGCGCGGCGGCTATGTCGAGCAGTCGCATATCTGGGGCATGGAGCCCGGCGAAGCGCTGAACTGAGCGGTGCAGGGCGACACGGGGTTCGGGCAAAGCCACGCGCACGCGCGGCGCGAATGTTCCCTAAAGTTCGCACTGACCCATGGCGATTTCGAACCGACGATTTCAAGGAGCCGCCGGCTGGGTTACCGGGGACATGGCAGTCTCCCGGTCAAACAGGCGAAATCCTGTATCGAAGGCACATCGAAGCCGTCAGTAACCGCCCGGCGCGAGGCGTTGCGACAGCCACCAGATATTGCCCGAGGGATCGCGAACCCCGCCCTGATTCTCGCCATAGGGACGAAAGCCAACCGCCGTGACCTGTTCGCCTCCCGCCGCGATCGCACGGTCCATCGCGGCCTCGGCGTCCGCGACATAGAGGTAGATCGTGCCCCGCGACGGCGGATATTCCTCGCTCGCTTCGCTGACCATGATCGTGGTGTCGCCGAAGCGGACATGCGCGTTGCGGACCACGCCATCGGGCGAGGCGTGGATATCGATGGTTTCGCCGCCCAGCCCATCGGCGAGGAAGTCGAGATAGGCGCGGGCGTTCGCGGCGAAGATATAAGGGAAGAGTCGCGTGAAGCCGGGCGGGACGAGCGGCCCGCTGGCGGAGGAGGGTTCGGTCATTTCGGTTTCCCTGGCTGCGGGACGGAGCGGCATGCCTGGCCAGCCAACAAGATCCTGCCGCCGCGCTATCCCGAGCTTGAGCAGGATATTGGCGAGGTGGAACTTGACGCCGTCGATACTGATCCGCTGCCGTTCGGCGATCTGGCGGTTGGTCAAGCCATGACGCGCCGCGTGGGCGACACGCCATTCGGCCGGGGTCAGGATGTCCGGATAGGCGGGCCTTCCGCGCTGGCGCCTTGCGGTCATAGCTCGACTTTATGGGGGAAGCCCGCGAATTTCACTCCCCCGGCCAGCCTGTTGCCGGTTCGCCGATCGACGATTCCCGACCGGCGGGCCGAACGCGAAATCGACGAGGCTCGGCGATGCGGATTCTTCGCCCAGCGTTGGAGCTGGCCGTCAGTCCAGCAGTTCCACGGCCACCGCCGTCGCTTCTCCGCCGCCGATGCAGAGCGAGGCGAGGCCGCGCTTCTGGCCGGTGGTCTCCAGCGCCGAGAGGAGCGTCGCCATGACGCGGGCGCCGCTGGCGCCGATCGGGTGGCCGAGCGCGGTGGCGCCGCCGTGGATGTTGATCTTGTCATGCGGGATGCCGAGATCGTGCATCGCGATCATCGCCACGCAGGCAAATGCCTCGTTGACTTCGAACAGGTCGACATCGCCGACCGACCAGCCCGCCTTTTCCAGTGCCTTGCGCATCGCGAACACCGGGGCGGTGGTGAACAGTGACGGGGCGTGGGCATGGCCGGCATGGCTGACGATGCGCGCGATGGGAGTGAGGCCGAGCTTCTCGGCGACTGACATGCGCGTCATCACCATCGCCGCGGCGCCGTCCGAGATCGAGGAGGCGTTGGCGGCGGTGATCGTGCCGTCCTTGGAGAAGGCGGGCTTGAGGGTCGGGATTTTCGAGGCGTCGCCCTTGGCCGGCTGCTCGTCGAGGGTGACGGTGGTGACGCCCTTGCGGCCCTTGACCTCGACCGGTGTGATCTCGCGATCGAAGGCACCGGTCTTCTGCGCCTTTTGCGCCCGCTCCAGCGAGGCGATAGCGTAATTGTCCTGCGCCTCGCGGGTGAACTGATAGTGCTGCGCCGTCTCTTCGGCGAAGCTGCCCATCAGGCGGCCGGGCTCATAAGCGTCTTCGAGACCATCGAGATACATGTGATCCTTGAGCACATCATGGCCGATGCGCGCGCCGCCGCGGTGACGCATCGACAGATAGGGCGCGTTGGTCATGCTCTCCATGCCGCCCGCGACGAGCACGTCGATCGAGCCTGCCGCCAGCGCTTCGGCGGCCATGATTGCGGCTTGCATGCCAGAGCCGCACATCTTGTTGAGGGTGGTCGCTTCGATGTGCTGCGGCAGGCCCGCCTTGAGCGCCGCCTGACGCGCGGGGGCCTGGCCGAGGCCGGCGGGGAGGACGCAGCCCATATAGATGCGCTCGATGGCATCGCCCTTGAGGCCTGCGCGTTCGACCGCCGCACCGACTGCGGCCGCGCCGAGATCGGTGGCGCTGGCGTCGGTCAGGCTGCCCTGAAAGCTGCCCATCGGGGTGCGGGCGTAGGAAGCGATGACGATATCGTCGGCGGACATAATTGATCCTCTGATTGGTTGGGCGCGATCTAGTCGCTCCCATGGCGGTTTGCAAAAGCGCCGCACAGCCCGCAGGAAGTTCCGGCATGACTTTCGTCGATATCTGCAAATGGTTCGCCTCGATCAGCGGGGTGGTGGCGTGCCTGATGGTGTCGCTCGACAATGGCCGGCGGGTGACGGGATGGGGCTTCGCGCTGTTCGTTGCCTCCAGCGTGGCGTGGATCACCGGGGCGCTGATCTCGGGCGATGCGCCGCTCTGGTCGCAGAATCTGGTGCTCTTCTGCATCAATTGTTTCGGGGTGTACCGCTATCTGATCCGCAAGCGGGCGCCGCGCGCGCATGACTGAGGCTTGGATCTGGCCGGCCGGGCTGGGGCTGCTCGGGCTGGTGCTGGGGAGCTTCATCGCGACATTGGTGATCCGCTGGCCGGAGGGGCGGAGCGTATCCAAGGGGCGTTCCGAATGTGATTCGTGCGGGAAGAAGCTGGTGCCGGTGGAGCTGGTGCCGGTGCTGAGCTATATGCTGCAGCGCGGGCGGTGCCGGGGATGCGGGGGGCTGGTCGCACCGTCGCATCTAGTGATCGAGCTGCTTGGGTGCGCGGTGGGCGTGATGGCCGGTTGGGCGGCACCGGGGATTGCGGGCGCGTTCGGCGCGGTGCTGGGGTGGATGCTGCTCGCGCTGGCCGCGCTGGATTATGCCGCATTCTGGTTGCCCAATGCGCTGACGCTTGCGCTGGCGCTGGGCGGACTGGCCCAGGGATTGCTGACTCGGGCTCCGCCGCCGCTGGACGAGCGGCTGATCGGCGGCGTGGCCGGCTTTGCGGTGCTGTGGCTGGTGGCGATGGCGTATCGCGCGGTGCGTGGACGGCATGGCCTAGGCGGTGGCGACCCCAAGATGCTGGGTGCGCTGGGGCTGTGGTTCGGCTGGATGACGCTACCATTTTTGGTGCTGTTCGCATGTTTCTATGGCTTGATAGGCGTGGCCGCGATCGGGCTGGCGCGGCGCGGCGTGAGCGGAGCTACCAAGTTGCCGTTTGGCGTGTTGCTGGCGCTTGGTGCATGGACGTGCTGGATGATGAACCAGGTGCCGGCGCAGATCGTCACGGTCAGCGTCCCATTGCCGCCGGAGTGAGAGGGAAACGATGCAGGACATTCTCGACCGTCAGCGGACCGCCTTCATGGCCGAGCTTCCGGTATCGCTGGAGGCGCGGCGCGACCGGCTGAAGCGTGCGATCGCGATGGTATCGGAAAATGCGGAGCGCTTCTGCGACGCGCTTTCCGAGGATTTCGGGCATCGCAGCCGGGATCAGTCGATGGTCACCGATATCGCCGCCTCGGTGGCACCGCTCAAGCATGCGCTCAAGCATGTCAAACGGTGGATGAAGCCCGAGAAGAAGCCGGTGCTGTTTCCGCTGGGCCTGCTCGGCGGGCGCGGATGGATCGAGACGCAGCCAAAGGGCGTGGTCGGGATCATCGCGCCGTGGAATTTCCCGGTGCAGTTGGTGATGAGCCCGCTGGCCGGCGTGCTCGCGGCGGGCAACCGGGCGATGGTCAAGACCAGCGAGTTCACGCCGAGCGTGGCGGCATTGTTCGAGGAAGTGGCGGGCAAGTATTTCGCGGAGGACGAGCTGGCGTTCGTCAGTGGCGGGCCGGAGGTCGGCAAGGCGTTTGCCGAATTGCCGTTCGACCATCTGTTGTTCACCGGGGCGACGGGGATCGGGCGGCACATCCTGCACGCGGCGGCGGATAATCTGACGCCGGTGACGCTGGAGCTGGGCGGCAAATCGCCGGTGGTGCTGGGGCGCTCTGCGGATATCGCGCGGGCGACCGAGCGGGTGGCGCTCGGCAAGATGATGAACGCCGGGCAGATCTGCCTGGCGCCCGATTACATGCTGGTGCCCGAGGACAAGGAGGCGGAAGTGGTCGCGGGGCTGACCGCGGCGGCGTCCGCCATGTATCCGACGCTGTTCAGCAACCCCGATTACACCGCGATCATCAACGACCGGCACTTCCAGCGGCTGACCACCTGGATCGACGATGCCCGGGCGCGGGGGGCCGAGGTGATCACGGTCAATCCCGCGAACGAGGATTTCAGCGCGACCAATTCCCGGAAAATGCCGCTGCACATCGTCCGCAATCCTACCGACGACATGACGGTGATGCAGGAGGAGATATTCGGTCCGATCCTGCCGGTGCGCACCTACAAGACGCTTGACGGCGCGATCGAGGAAGTGAACCGGCGGGACCGGCCGCTGGGGCTCTATTATTTCGGCGGCGATGGCGAGGAGCGGCGGCGGGTGCTCGACCGCACTATCTCCGGCGGCGTGACGATTGACGACGTGATCTTTCATATCAGCCAGGAGGAGCTGCCGTTCGGGGGCGTGGGCCCGTCAGGGATGGGGGCCTATCATGGCGAGGTGGGCTACCGGACGTTTTCGCACGCCAAGAGTGTTTACAAGCAGCCGAAGATCGATGTCGCCGGGCTGGCGGGGTTGAAGCCGCCTTATGGGAAGAAAACGCGGGCGGCGGTGGCGCGGCAGATGAAGTGAATTGCTTTGCTTGACCACCATCGTCACCCTGAACTTGTTTCAGGGTCCAACCCTCCGCGGGCGATGGTCGTGCTTGTGGCGCGTTGGATGCTGAAACGAGTTCAGCATGACGGGTGAAGGTGAGGTAGGACTCGTCGTGGCAAAGCCACGCCGTCGGTCGGCGCTTGGAGCGTCGCCGGCCGTGCGCGGCTTAAGCCGCGAAATAGCTTTCGCTATTTCGTTGACCGCCGCGCAAAAAAAAAGGCCGCCCCGAAGGACGGCCATGGAAAGTTTTAGGAGAGGATGCCTGAAAGGCCCGAACTTTGTGCAGTGCAGCGGGATTTTGTGCAAGTGCGTAATGATAGCGGTATCGTTGCAGAAATTGCAACTGGCCAGCGTTGTCAGTTGCAACAATTGTCTGTGCCCCGCACGGTGATGTCATGTCTAACCTGATCCTCGACGATTTCCTGCCTTATCGATTGTCGATCGCGTCCAATGCCGTGTCGGACGCGGTGGCGGGAGCCTATCGCGCCATGTTCGGGCTGCGCATTCCCGAATGGCGGCTGGTCGCGGTGCTGGCCGAGGGCGGGAATATGAGCCAGCAGGCTTTGTGCGGGCGGACGCGGATGGACAAGGTGACGGTCAGCCGCGCCGCGATCGCGCTGGCCGAGCGCGGGCTGATCGCGCGGGCGAGCAATCCCGAGGACCAGCGCTCGCATCTGCTGACGCTGACCGGCGAAGGCTGGGCGCTGTATGAGCAGATCGCGCCGCAAGCACTGGAATTCGAGCGGCGGATCTTCGCCGGGTTCAGCGATGCCGAGAAGGCCCAGCTGGAGACGATGCTCCACCGGATCGAGGCCGCGGTCGAAGCATTTGACGAGCGGGGTTGATCCCGACGGCGCGCTTGGCCTAATCGCATCCGCGCCCTCCCCAGGCGATACCGAACTGCCTGTGAGGAGTGTTCCCATGACTATCGACCGTTCCGGACTTGCTGTCGCCGAACCGCTCGCGCGTTTCGTTGAGGACCAGGTATTACCGGGGCTCGGGATCGATGCGACGGGCTATTGGGCGGGCGTGGCGGCGATCTTCGAGCGGTTTGCGCCGGAGAACCGGGTGCTGCTGGCGCGGCGGGACGAACTCCAGGCATTGATCGATGCGCGCTATCAGGCGGGCGAGGCGGTGGACGAGGCGTTCCTGCGCGAGATTGGGTATCTGGTGCCCGAGCCGGCGCCGTTCGAGATCGGGACGGCGAACGTCGATGCCGAGATCGCGACGATGGCGGGGCCGCAATTGGTGGTGCCGGTGCTCAATGCCCGCTTCGTGCTCAATGCCGCCAATGCGCGCTGGGGGAGCCTGTATGACGCGCTCTATGGGACCGATGCCCTGCCGGGGGCGGCCAAGCCGGGCGGCTATGATGCGGAGCGCGGGCGCCAGGTGATCGCCTATGCCAAGGCGTTTCTGGATCGCGCGGTGCCGCTGGCCGAGGGCAGCTGGGCCGATCTGGCGGGCGAGCCGGTGCTGGCCGATCCGTCGCAGCAGATCTCGCCATGGCTGTATCGGCATAACGGTTTGCACATCCACGTGGTGATCGACCGCGATCATCCGATCGGGCGCGTTGACCCCGCGGGGATCGCCGATGTCGTGCTCGAAGCGGCGCTGACGAGTATCGTCGATCTGGAGGATTCGGTCGCGGCGGTCGATGCCGAGGACAAGGTCGCGGCCTATGCCAATTGGCTGGGGCTGATGAAAGGCGATCTGGAGGAGAGCTTCGAGAAGGGTGGCAAGACCCTGACGCGGCGGCTCAACCCGGACCGCAATGGGCTGCCTGGCCGGTCTTTGCTGTTCGTGCGCAATGTCGGTCATCTGATGACGACGCCGGCGGTGCTGCTCGCGGACGGAAACGAGGCGCCCGAGGGGATTCTCGACGCGATCCTGACCAGCACGATCGCGCTGTATGACCTCAAGGGGCTGGGCAAGTATCGCAACAGCCGTGCGGGCAGCGTCTATATCGTCAAGCCGAAGATGCACGGGCCCGAAGAAGCCGCCTTCACCGACCGGCTGTTCGACGCGGTCGAGGATCTGCTCGGCATGGCGCCCCACACGATCAAGGTGGGCGTGATGGACGAGGAAAGGCGGACATCCGCCAATCTCGCCGCGTGCATCTTCGCGGTGAAGGACCGCATCGCCTTCATCAACACCGGCTTCCTCGATCGCACGGGAGACGAGATCCACACCGCGATGCATGCGGGTCCGTTCATTCCCAAAGGCGAGATCAAGGGCGCGGCGTGGATCAAAGCCTATGAGGACCGCAACGTCCGCATCGGGCTGGCCGCAGGGCTTTCGGGCAAGGCGCAGATCGGCAAGGGGATGTGGGCGGCGCCGGACCGGATGGCCGATATGCTCGAGCAGAAGATCGGGCATCCGATGAGCGGCGCCAACACCGCCTGGGTGCCTTCGCCGACCGCCGCGACCCTGCACGCGCTGCATTATCATCAGGTCGATGTGTTCGCTCGCCAGCGCGAGATCGCCGGCGAGGCGATCCCCGGGCTGACGCCGCTGCTGACCGTGCCGATCGCGGCGGGGCGCAACTGGAGCGCGGAGGAGATCGCGCGTGAGCTCGATAATAATGCGCAGGGCATTCTGGGCTATGTGGTGCGCTGGATCGATCAGGGCGTCGGCTGTTCCAAGGTGCCCGATATCCACGACGTCGGGCTGATGGAGGACCGCGCGACGCTGCGCATCTCGTCGCAGCATCTGGCGAACTGGCTGCTCCACAAGGTGGCGAGCGTGGCCGAAGTCGATGCGGCGCTGACGCGGATGGCGGCCAAGGTGGACGCGCAGAATGCCGGCGATCCGCTGTACCGGCCGATGGCGGATAACCCCGGAGGGCTCGCCTTCACGGCGGCGCGGGCGCTGATTTTCGAGGGACTTGCCCAGCCTAATGGCTATACCGAGCCCCTGTTGCACCGTTTTCGCGCCGAAGCGAAGGCGCTTGCCGGGAGCCAAAGCGGAACTTGATCGTTACGCTTGCGTGAGAGTCGGAACGGTGCCGCCTCCGGAGGAACGACGGTTGCGTAAAGGGGTAAAGGCGGTTTGGCTCGCCGCATTGGCGGGGACGGCGTTCGTGCCGGGCGTGGCATGGGCGCAGATCGCGGATCCCAAGCCGGGCCAAGGCGCGCCTGCCGATAAGCCCAAGGCGCCACCGCCGCAGGCCGACGCGGCGGTAGTGCCGATAGTCCCCGACAAGGAATTCGACGCCGCGATCCCCGCGCTGAGCGACGATATCAACGCGCCGCTGGAATCGATCGAAGGCTTTGCGCCCGTCCAAACGCAAGGCCAGCAGGCCGCCGAGGTCAAGGCGGACGTAAGGGAGAGCTTCGAGGATGCCTCGGCCGAGGATCCCGAATTCCAGCAGCCGTTGCCGGCGCTGGCCGACTTCAAGGTCGAGCCGGCGGCCGAGATCAAGGCCGCGGACACCAAGGCGGTGACGATTCGCTACAAGACGGTGCTGGAGGGGATGAACGAGATCGGTCTCGACGATCGTTTCAAGGCCCTGTCGGCGCTGGAACAGGGCGACGGCAAGGCGGCCAATGCGGCGATGGTCGCGGCGCGGGCGCGTGAGGACGAGAAGCTGGCGGTGCGGCTGATGCAGTCGCTCGGCTATTATGACGGCACCGCGATCTCGACCGTCGAGCAGGTGCCCAAGAATTCAGGCAATGTCGTCGCCACCGTGACTGCCAGCCCCGGCACGATCTACCGGTTGGCGACGGTCAAGGTCGTGGCCGATCCGACCGTGCCGGCGGGACTGATCGAGCGCGAGCTCAACCTCAATCCCGGCGATCCGATCGAGGCCGACCGCGTGCAGGGCGCCGAGGCGAACGTCAGCCTGCGCCTGCCGCAGCAGGGCTATCCCTTCGTCAAGGTCGGTCAGCGTGACATATTGCTCGATGAGGACGTGTATACCGGCGATTACACGCTGCCGGTAACGCTCGGCCCGCGCGCGGTGTTCGGCGATGTCGTGACGCAAGGGCGGCACCAGGCGCTGAGCGCGGAGCACATCAACCTCCTCCGCCGCTACAAGCCCGGTGCGCTGTATGATGTGCGCGCCACCGACGATCTGCGCGACGCGCTGATCGCGACCAGCCTGTTCTCGACCGTCTCGGTCGAGCCGGTGCGGACCGGCGAGCCGGGCCCGGACGGCACCGAGGTGGTCAATGTCCTTGTCCGGCAAGCCGCGGGGCCGCCGCGCACCCTTGCCGGCGAGGCGGGCTATTCGACCGGGCAGGGTATCCGCCTTCAGGGCAGCTGGACGCATCGCAACCTGTTCCCGCCCGAAGGCGCGCTGATCGCCAGTGGCGTGATCGGCACGCAGGAGCAGGGCGCTTCGGTGACCTTCCGCCGCTCGAATGCCGGGCAGCGCGACCGCACCTTCCAGATCCAGGCATCGGCCAACCATAGCGACTACCAGGCATATGAATCGTACACCGGCACGCTATCGGTGCGCTGGTCGCGCGAATCGACGCCGATCTGGCAGAAGCGCTGGACCTATTTCTATGGCGCGGAAGTCGTCGGTTCGAACGAGGACCGCTATAATTTCAACCGCGGCGCACGCGACCGGGGCACCTATCTGATCGCGGCCTTGCCCGGGTTTGTCGGCTATGACCGCTCGGACAATCTGCTCAATCCGACGCGCGGCTATCGGATCAAGGCCAATGTCAGCCCCGAAACCTCGGTGCGCGGCGCGGCGCGGCCCTATGCGCGGCTGATGCTGGAAGGGACTTACTACCAGCCGGTTTCGAGCAGCATCGTCGTGGCGGCGAGGGCGCGGGTCGGTTCGATCCCGGGCATCGCCCGCGACGACCTGCCGCCGTCGCGGCGCTATTATGCCGGCGGCGGCGGTTCGGTGCGCGGGTTCGGCTATCAGGAGCTTGGGCCGCGCTCCCCCGACGGCAAGCCGGTCGGCGGGCGCAGCTTCAACGAGTTCGCGATCGAGGCGCGCTACCGTTTCGGCGATTACGGTATCGTGCCGTTCATCGATGCCGGCCAGGTCTATGAAGGCATCTACCCGACCGCGCAGAAGATGCGCTTCGGCGCGGGCATCGGCGGGCGGCTATATACCAATTTCGGTCCGCTCCGCGTCGATGTCGCAACGCCGATCAACCGCCAGAAGGGCGAGTCCAAGATCGCCTTGTACATCTCGATCGGCCAGGCGTTCTGATGGCCGAGGACGCGCCTGAAGTCATTGTCGTCCGCAAGCCCTTGTGGCGGCGGATCGTGATGTGGGTGGCGGCGGGTCTCGCCGCGCTGGCGCTGTTGTTGGTCGCGGCGGTGTTGCTGATCAACACCCAGCCGGGGCGCGATTTCGTGGTGCGCCAGATCAACCAGCTGACGCTGGCTTCAGGGCTGAACTTCCGGGTGCAGCGGATCGAAGGATCGCTGTATGGAGCGATGGTGCTGCGCGGCGTGGAAGTGCGCGATCCGCAGGGTGTGTTTGCGAGTGCGCAGGAGATGCGGGTCGATTGGCGGCCATTCTCGTATCTGCGCAACCATATCGATGTGCGCAGCCTGACCAGTCCGGAGATCAAGCTGGCGCGGCTGCCGGCGCTCAAGCCATCGGGCGATCCCAATGCGCCACTGCTGCCCGATCTGGATATCGATATCGCCAAGCTCGATGTGGCGCGGATCGATATCGCGCCGGCGGTTGCCGGGCAGCGCTATGTCGCGCGGCTGGCCGGGAGCGCGCATCTCGCCGACGGGCGGGCCCAGATCGTTGCCGATGGTGGCACGGTGGCGGTGCCGGGTCTCGCCGGCGGCGATACCGTCAAGCTGCGACTGGACGCGGTGCCCGACAGGAATCGCTTCGATCTTGGGCTGACGGTCGACGGCCCGGCCAACGGATTGATCGCGGGGCTGGCCGGACTCGACGCACCGCTGGCGCTGAGCGTCGATGGCAAGGGCGATTGGGCGAGTTGGCAGGGCAAGGCCTTGGGCACGCTGGGCGGGCAGCAGCTTGCCGATCTGGCGATCACCGCGAAGGACGGGCGCTTTCAGGTGCGCGGGCAGACCAATCCGGGTCTGTACATGAAGGGACCGGTCGAGCGGCTGGCGGCGCCCCAGCTCGATGTGGACATGGATTTCAAATGGGCGAACCGCGCCGCCGACGGGATCGTCAAGCTGCGCTCGCAAGCGCTGGCGGTGGAGGCGAAGGGGATCGTCGATCTCGGGCAGAACCGCTTCGGCAATCTCGATATCGATGCGATGCTGCTGACGCCGGGGGCGATCGCGCCCAATCTGCGCGGGCGATCGGTGCGGGTCGGCCTCGCGCTCGACGGACCGTTCAACGCGCCGGTGGTCGATTACAAGATCTCGGCCGCCTTGCTGGCGTTCGGTGAGACCGGGGTCGAGCGGCTCTATGCCGAGGGCCGGGCACGCGTCGACGCGGACCGCGTCCTGGTCCCGGTGCGCGCCAGGGCGGCGCGGGTGACCGGGCTCAATGCCGCGGCGGGCGGATTGGTGACCAATCTCACCCTTAATGGCGATCTGGCGATCTCGGGCAGCCAGATCCTCTCGGACAATCTCAAGCTAAAGTCCGACCGCATCGACGCGACCGCGATCATCGCCGCTGACATGAGCACCGGGCGCTATACCGGCGCGCTCAAGGGCCGGGTGAACGACTATCAGATCGACGGCGTCGGCGTGGTCAATCTGCGCACCGATGCCGAATTGTTCGCGGCGCCCGGCGGCGGCTGGGGCATTCGCGGGCAGATCGCCGGCGAGACGCGGCGCATCTTCAGCGATGGCGCGCGTGAGTTTCTGGGCGGTAACGCCGTGGCATCGGCGCGGCTGTCACTCGATCCAAAGGGCGTGGTGACGATCACCGACGTCAAGATGCGCGCGCCCGAATTCCGGATCACGCGCGGATCGGGGCGATACGATCCGGCGGGACCGATCCTGCTCGATATGGACGCCATGTCGAACGCCTATGGCCCGATGACGGCGCGGGTGACCGGTACGCTCAACGCGCCCGAGATATTGCTGCGCGCGGCGAAGCCGGGACTGGGCGTGGGGCTTGTCGATCTCGTCGCGCGGGTACGCGGGCGCGGCGATGCCTATGCGGTGAGCGCTACCGGTGGCACCGATTATGGGCCGTTCAGCGCCGATGTGCTGGTGCGTACCGGCCGGCAACTGGCGATCGATATCCAGAAAGCGCGATTCGCGGGGATGGATATCGCCGGGCAGCTCACCCAGACCGCTGCGGGTCCCTTTGCCGGGCAGCTGAGTTTCAACGGGTCGGGCGTGACCGGAACCGCCAATCTCTCCGCGCAAGGCAAGTTCCAGCGCGCCGATGTCGATGCCAAGGCACTCAGCGCGGTCATCCCCGGTGATGCCAAGCTTAGCATCGGCCGCGCGATCGTCACCGCCAGCGTGGTGCTGGCCGATACCACCGAGATCGTCGCCGACGCCCAGGTCGCGAATCTGCGCTACGGCGAGACGGCGACGATCAAGACCGGCCGGGTGAAGATCGACTATCGGGGCGGCAACGGCACCGCGCAGGCGTTCGCGGCTGGATCGTCGGGCGTGCCGTTCCGGATCGGCGCCAACGCCCGCATGTCACCCGATCAATGGCTCGTGGCGCTGCAGGGGCAGGCGAGCAAGGTCAATTTCAAGACCGTCGAGCCTGCGCGGATCGATATTCGCGGCGGCACCTATACCCTCGCCCCCGCCAGGATCGACTTCGACAAGGGCAGCGCGCGGCTGGCGGGCAGCTATGGCAATGGCTTGGTGCTGCGCGCGCGGCTCGACAGCCTCGATCTCGCGCTGCTCAACCTGCTGGTGCCGGGCATCGGGATCGACGGCGCGGCGAGCGGCAGCCTCGATTTCGCGCAGCCGACGCCAAGCGCCTTTCCCAGCGCGGACATGCGGATCGAACTCCAGAACTTCACCCGCACCGGGCTCGCCAGCGTCTCGACGCCGGTGGACATCAGCCTGGTCGGCAAGCTTCTGCCCGAAGGCGGCGACCTGCGGGCGCTCGTCAAGCGCGGCGGGGCGACGATCGGGCGGCTGGTGGCGACGCTCAATCCGCTTGGACCCGAGGCGGGATCGTGGACGACCCGGCTGCTCGCCGCGCCACTGGGGGGTGGCATCCGCTACAATGGCCCGGCGGCAGTGCCCTTCTCGCTGGTCGGCTTGACCGATCAGCATCTCGACGGGCCGATCGGGATCGCCGCCGACTTTTCCGGCCGGGTGCACGAGCCGATGCTCAACGGCGTCGTCCGCGCCAATGCACTGACCTATGAGAATGAGACCTTCGGCACCAAGCTGACCAATATGAAGATCGACGGGCGCTTCTCGAACGACGAGTTCCTGCTCAATTCGCTGACCGCGACGGCGGGCGAGGGGACGGTGAGCGCCAGCGGCAAGGTCGGGCTGTCGCAGGCGGCGGATTATCCGATCACGCTGACCGCCGATCTCAACAATGCACGGCTGGCCCGCAGCGACTCGCTGGGGGCGACGGCGACCGGCAAGATCACCCTGACCAAGGCCCCCGGCGTCGCCAAGATCGAGGGACGTCTGGACATCCCGCAGGCGAATTACGAGATCATCCGTCAAGGCGCGGCCGAGGTCGCCGAACTGACCGGCATCCGCCGCAAGAGCCAGATCGCGCAATTCGGTCCGGGGCCGGCGCCGAAACCACCGGGCTTTACCGGCGTGTTCGATCTCGCGCTGCGGATCCGGGCCGACAACCAGCTCAACGTATCGGGCATGGGTCTCGAATCCGAGTGGCGGGCGAATATCGTGATAGGCGGAACCTCGGCCGATCCCGACGTGCGCGGAACGATGGAGATCGTGCGCGGCACCTACAGCTTCGCCAGTCGCCGCTTCGACATCAGCCGCGGCACGATCCGCTTCGCCGGCGGCAAATACTCCAATCCGACGATCGATATCTCGGCGAGCACCACCGCCGAGGGCGTGACCGCGATCCTCAACGTCAGCGGCACCGCGCAGCAGCCGCGCATCACCTTCACCTCGACGCCGAGCCTGCCGCAGGAGGAAGTGCTGTCGCGGCTGTTCTTCGGGACCAACGTCACCAATCTCTCGGCGACCGAGGCGATCCAGCTCGCTGCCGCGCTGAATTCGCTGCGCGGATCGGGCGGCGGGCTCAATCCGCTGGGCAAGCTGAAGTCAGCCACCGGCATCGACCGGCTGCGCATCCTCGGTGCCGACGATGCCAGCGGACGCGGCACCGCGCTGGCGGCGGGCAAGTACATCACCAACAATATCTATATCGAGATCATCACCGACGCGCGTGGGTTCACCGCGACCCAACTGGAGATATCGCTGAGCCGGGCGCTGTCGATCCTGTCGCAGACCGGGTCGTTCGGCGGATCGAGCGTGGCGGTGCGTTATTCGAAGGATTATTAGGGGACTGGCCTCGCTACTTACCCTTGTGTAAGCAAGGGGGCGAGCGGGAGGGGCTATGACCGAGCATTTCGACGTGGTGGTGGTGGGCGCGGGCATTTCCGGCGTGGGTGCGGCCTATCATCTGCAGGCCAATTCCCCCGATCGCAGCTATGTCGTGCTCGAAGGCCGCGAACGGCTGGGCGGCACCTGGGATCTGTTCCGCTATCCCGGCATCCGCTCGGACAGCGACATGTACACGCTCGGTTTCTCGTTCAAGCCGTGGACCCGGGCAAAGGCGATCGCCGATGGCCCGTCGATCCTATCCTATCTCGACGAGACGGTGCGCGAATACGGCATCGACAAGCATATCCGCTATGGTCACCGGCTGACCTCGGCCGAATGGTCGACCGCCGATGCGCTATGGACAGTGACCGCCAATCGCGGCGGCGAGGAAGTGCGCTTCACCTGCGCTTTCCTGTTCATGTGCACCGGCTATTATAATTACGCGCAGGGTTTCACTCCCGAGTTTGCCGGCACGGCGGACTTCAAGGGGCGGATCGTCCATCCGCAATTCTGGACGAGCGATATCGATTATGCCGGCAAGCGAGTCGTCGTGATCGGCAGCGGTGCGACGGCGGTGACCCTGGTACCCGAAATGGCGAAGCAGGCGGCGCACGTGACGATGCTGCAGCGATCGCCGACCTATATCGTCTCGATGCCATCCGAGGATCGGCTGGCGAACTGGATGCGGCGGGTGCTGCCCGGCAAGATCGCCTATGGCTTCACCCGCTGGAAGAAGGTGCTGTTGCAGCAGCTCTTCTTCCGCATCGCCCGCAACAGGCCGGAAAAGGCCAAGGAGCGGATCATCGGCATGGTCCGCGACGAGCTGGGTCCCGACTATGACGTCGCCACCCATTTCACCCCCAAATATAATCCGTGGGACCAGCGCGTATGCCTGGTGCCGGATTCCGACCTGTTCGCGGCGCTGAAGGCGGGCAATGCCGAGATCGTCACCGACACCATCGAGCGCTTTGTGCCCGAGGGGATCAAGTTGACCTCCGGCAAGCTGCTGGAGGCCGATCTTGTGGTGACCGCCACCGGCCTGCAAATTCAGCTGATGAGCGGGGTGCCGTTTGCGGTGGATGGCAAGCCGGTCGTCTGGGCCGATCACACCATGTACAAGGGCATGATGCTCTCCGACGTGCCGAACATGGCGCTCTCGTTCGGCTACACCAATGCCAGCTGGACGCTGAAATCGGATCTGACCGCGGGCTATGTCACGCGGCTGCTCAACGCGATGAAGAAGCGCGGGATGCGCCAGGTGACGCCGCGCATGGAAGGCACGGTCGAGCCGACGCCGTTTCTGGATTTCACTTCCGGCTATGTCCAGCGTGCGATCGACCAGCTGCCGCGTCAGGGCACGCGCAAGCCATGGCGGCTCAACCAGAATTACACCCGCGACATCATGGCGCTGAAATATGGCGGGATCGATCAGGAGATGGAGTTCTCCAATCCCGAACCGGCGAGGTCGAAGGCGGCCTAGAGCAGCGCCTGCGCCGCTGCGACGCCGGTCTTGCGGGCGCCATGTGCGGTGGAGAATTCGGTTTCGGAGCAAGCCTCGCCGGCGAAGCGGATGCGTTCGTCGATCGGTATCGTCAGCGTCTTTCGCGCGCCGGTATGGCCCGGAAGCGCATGACTGTAACCGCCGAGAATGTGATCGGTGCGACCCCAGCAGGAACCGGCGAGAAGGCGGAGTTTGCCGCGCCACGCGCTGCCCATCAGCGTGGTGAGTTCGTCGATCGCGAAGGCGGCTGCGCCGTCCAGCCCGCGCCGCTCCATCTCGGCCGCGCCTTCGCCGCCATACATGACTTCGATCACGGGGCGGCCGAAGGGACGAAGCGTGTAGCTGCCGGTCTTGGCCGCGCGCGGATTGCCGAGCAGATGGGCATTGGCGGGGATTTCGTCCGCATCGTCCAACGCGAGGAAGAGCTTGTCGGCGAGCCCTAATGGAAGCTGGCTGGCGGCGTGGAGAATCGCGTCATGGCCGGGGAGGGTGATGGCACCGCTGGACAGGACATTGGTGGAGATGGTGACGATAGCGGCCTCGGCGGCGATCGTGCCGCGCGGGGTGTCGAGGCGAAGACGAGTGCCTGAGCGGTCGATGGCGGTAACCGGAGTGGAGAACGCCACCGGTAGTCGCGCGGCATGTGCTGCGATCATGGCGCCATAACCTTGCTCGACACGCCAGTCTGTGTCGGTCGCGGCGTCCATATAGGCGAGGTAGTCGGCGACCGATACGGAGGGCCAGCCAGCGCTGTTGATGAAGCCGCTCAGCGCTTCGAGATAGGGATTCCATTCGCCGCCGGGGATCAGCGCGTCGGCGGCGCAATCGGTTTCGACGGTGCGGAGGCGTTGGTCGAAATCCTCGAACGCCTGGCGTGCCGCCTGCTGATCGGCGCGCGAGAAACCGAGTTCGCGCCATTGCTCGCGCCAGCGCGGCAGAGTGCGATCGACGGTGAAGCCGCTTGCCTCGGCGATCGCGACCCACGGATTATGCTGCGCGGAATGGAGCCATCCGGCGCCGAGATCGAGCGGCAGGCCGCCGACCGACACGGTATGCGCGCGCCCGCCGAGGCGGTCGCTGCCTTCGATCAACAACACCGATCTGCCGGCATCGGCAAGCGTCCGCGCGGCGGAGATTCCCGCCGCGCCGCCACCAATGACCGCGATTTCCACGTCGTGCATCGCCGCCCAACGCCCGTCAGGCCGCGCGGCTCCGCAGCAACGCCGAGCGCAGGCATTCGCAGACGAGTTCGCCGCGCTGATTGTGCATCTGGTGCCGCCAGGTGACGATGCCCTGGCCGGGGCGCGACTTGCTGGGTCGGAGTTCGGTGACTTCGGAAGAAGCGCGCAGCGTGTCGCCGATGAAGACCGGCTTGGGCATGACCAGCTTGTCGTAGCCGAGATTGGCGACCAGCGTGCCGGCAGTGGTGTCGCCGACGGTGATGCCGACCATCAGGCTGAACGTGAAGGTGCCGTTGACCAGGATCCGGCCGAACTCGCTGGCCTTGGCCGCTTCCGCGTCGATGTGGAGCGGCTGGGTGTTGTGGGTGAGGGTGGAGAATAGCAGGTTGTCGGTCTCGGTGACCGTGCGGCGCAATTCGTGCTCGACACGGTCGCCGATCTGCCACTCGTCGTAAAAGCGTCCGGCCATCGTCAGTCCCTCAAATGAAGCTTCATGCCGACATGGCTCTGCACGAAACCGAGCCGGGCGTAAAAGCGGTGCGCTGCGGTGCGCGTCGCGGTGGAGGTGAGCTGGACCATCTTGCAGTCGCGCGCGCGGCATTGCTCGACGGCCCAGAGGATCATCTGCTCGCCGAGGCGCTGGCCGCGCAGATCGGCGGCGATGCGGACCGCTTCGATCAGCCCGCGCCAGCTGCCGCGAAAGGAGAGGCCGGGGATGAAACTCAATTGCAGCGTGCCGACCAGCCGGTCGTCCAGTTCGGCGGCGATGAGATGCTGGTTGGGGTCCGCATCGATCGCTTCGAACGCGGCGATGTAGCGCGGGTCGAGCGGCTCGCTCGGGTCCTCGCGGTGGCGCGCCGTCTCGTCGTCCCAGATGAGATGGAGGATCGCGGGGAGGTCGTCGCGCGTGGCTTCGCGCATCGCCAGCTTCATTCGGCCTTCTCGATCTTCACCAGCAGCGTGCCTTCTGTCACCTGCGCGCCTGCTTCGACAGTGAGTTCGGCGACCACGCCGTCGAACGGCGCGGTCATGCCATGTTCCATCTTCATCGCCTCCAATGTGACGAGGCGCTGGCCCTTTGCGACCGCATCGCCCGCCGCGACATCGACCGCAGTGACGCGGCCCGGCATCGGCGCGAGAAGGCTGCCGTCGCCGAGCGCGCCGGCACCACTGCCGCGCGGCGCATGCAGGCGGTAGCTGCGGCCTTCACCGAGGATGAAGCCGACGACTTCGTCCTGCGGCTCGCCTTCATCGGGAGCGAGATCGGTGACCGTGTAGACATGGCCGGAATCGTCGATGATCCGCGCTTCGCTGCGGGGCGCGGCGTTGGCGCGGATGCCGCCGACAAGGTCCCAGACGCCGGTGGCTGGGCGCGAGGTGAGCGCGGCGGCGGCCATGCGGAGATGCTCGTCGTCGGGCGGCGGGACTTCGGTGAGTTCTTCGCCGCGGCGGCCGATCAGGCCGGTATCGACATTGCCCGAGCGGAAATCCGGGTCCTCGCACAGGCGCGCGAGGAAGCCGGCATTGGTGCGGACCGGCCAGACCTCGACATCGGTGGTGGCTTCCCACAATTCCTCGATCGCGCCCTCGCGGGTTTCGTCATGCACGACGATCTTGGCGATCATCGGATCGTAGAAGGGCGAGACCGCGCCGCCTTCCTCCACCCCGGTTTCGATGCGGGCATATTCGGGCAAGCGAAGATGCTCGAGCGGGCCGGTCGAGGGCAGGAAGCCGGTGGCCGGGTTCTCGGCATAGAGCCGCGCCTCCATCGCCCAGCCGTTGATGCCGAGTTCCTCCTGCTTGAGCGGGATCGATTCCCCCGACGCGACGCGCAATTGCCATTCGACGAGATCGACGCCGGTGATCTCTTCGGTCACGGGGTGCTCGACCTGCAAACGCGTGTTCATTTCCATGAACCAGATGCGGTCGGCGCGCAGGCCTTCGCTGGCATCGGCGATGAACTCGATCGTGCCGGCGCCGACATAATCGACAGCCTTTGCTGCACGCACCGCCGCAGCACAGATCGCTTCGCGGGTCGCAGCGTCCATGCCGGGCGCGGGCGCTTCCTCGATCACCTTCTGGTGGCGGCGCTGGAGCGAGCAGTCGCGCTCGAAGAGGTGGACGACGTTGCCATGGGTGTCGCCGAACACCTGTACTTCGATGTGACGGGGCGAGAGGATGTACTTCTCGATCAGGACGCGATCGTCGCCGAAGGAGCTGGCCGCTTCTCGCTGGCACGATTGCAGCATTTCCTGGAATTGCTGCGCAGCATCGACCTTGCGCATGCCCTTGCCGCCACCGCCTGCGACGGCCTTGATCAGCACCGGATAGCCCATGGCGTCGGCTTCGGATTGCAGGCGTTCCGGCGATTGATCCTCGCCGAGATAACCGGGGGTGACCGGCACGCCGGCGGCGATCATCCGCTCCTTTGCTGCATCCTTAAGTCCCATCGCGCGGATGCTCTCGGGCTTGGGGCCGACCCAGATCAGCCCGGCATCGGCGACTGCCTGGGCGAAGTCGGCATTCTCGGACAGGAAGCCGTAGCCCGGGTGAATTGCTGCGGCACCGGAGGATTTCGCTGCGGCGATGATCCGCTCGCCCACCAGATAGGATTCGCGCGCCGCCGACGGGCCGATATGCACCGCTTCATCCGCCGAGCGGGCGTGCAGCGCGTTGACGTCTGCGTCCGAATAGACCGCGACGGTGCGGATACCCATTGCTCGCGCGGTGCGGATGATGCGGCACGCTATTTCGCCGCGATTGGCGATGAGGAGGGACTGGATCATGGATGACGTTCCGGAAAGCCGTGGCGGGTGTGGAGCGCGGCGAGCAGCGTTTCGATTTCGTTGACGAACCCGCCCTCGGCCAGAACGAGGCAGGGGAGGTTCTGGTTCGCTTCGCCGAGAAGCTCGACGATCTCGGCGCGGGGGCGGGGATAGGGCTGGCGGATCACTTCCAGCCGCGCTGCGCTGGCAGGGAAGGCGGCGAGCAGACCCTCGACGGTGATGCAGTCCTTGCAATAGAAGCTGCGGCCCGGAAGCCCCTCGTCCGAGAATTCGCTTTCGAGCAAATAGAGGCGATCCCGCCCGTTCACTGCGCCGGGCACCCCGTAGTGCGGGTGGAGAAGGTGAGGTTGAGGATCTTCCAGGCCCCGTCCTCGCGGACCAGATCGAAATGGTCGATCCCGCAATTGCTGACCTTGCCGGCGACGCGGACGACATAGGGCGCCCAGACCATGGCGATGTTGCCATCGACTTCGATCGCGGGGTTGGTAATGCGCTCCTGAAAGATATTGTCGGGCCGCACGCGTTCGGCGAATTCGGCCCAGCTGAGATAACGTGGGTTCTGCGTGTCGCCGAGCGCAGACAGCCTGCCGGTGGCTTGCACCTGCCGCAGCATTTCTGCAGCATCGCCGCGTTCGACCGCCCCGAAGAACGCGTTTATCGGGGCCAGCACCGCGGCGGCGTCGCCGTCCTGATAGGGGAGCGGATTGGCCGGCGGCAGCTTGTCGCTCGACTTCGCCTGCGCCAGCGCGGGAAGGGGGGCGAGTAACGCGGCGGCGAGAAACAGGAGGCGCATGATATTTCCCTGACTGGAGGTCATTTGCGGTTCGTTCCGATGATGGTGGAGAGGTCGTGCGCGGTCCGCTCAGGATGGCGCGCCACCTTGTCGCTGTAGAAGTCGACGATCCTGGCCATATCGGCCTCGTAGTCGCCGCTTGGCATGAAGACGGGGCCGAGACCGCCGATCTTCCTGGCATAATCGACATAGCCGAGGACCAGCGGCACGCCGGCGCCCATGGCGATGTGATAGAAGCCGGTGCGCCACTGGGTGACGGCGCCACGGGTGCCTTCGGCCGCGATGACCAGCATGAATTCACCGCGTCTGGCGAATTCGGCGATGGTCGCCTCGACATAGTTGCGCGATTTCGAGCGATCGATGGCGACCCCGCCCATGTCTCGCATGAAGCGTCCCATCGGCCAGCGGAACAGGCTCGCCTTGCCCATGAAATGCGCGCCGATGCCGAGCGCGTTGGTGAGGCCGAGAAAGTTGATGAAGTCCCAGTTCGAGGTGTGCGGCGCGGCGACGATCACGCAGCGGCGATCGGAGGGCGGCATCCCAACCGCCTTCCAGCCGCGCGTTTGATAGAACCACAGCAGCAGGCGGCGAACGATCCGCGAGAGCGGGGTGGGCGCGGGATCCGCCATCACATCCGGAACACGCCGAACGCCGGGCGTTCGGGGATCGGGGCGTTAAGGGTCGCCGCGAATGCCAGGCCGAGCACGTCGCGGGTCTGGGCGGGATCGATGATGCCGTCGTCCCATAGCCGCGCGGTGGCGTGCCAAGGGTTGCCTTCATCCTCGTAAGCAGCGCGGATCGGAGCCTTGAAGGCTTCGGCCTCCTCGTCGCTCCATTTGTCGGCGTCGCGGTGGACGGTGGCGAGCACCGAGGCGGCCTGTTCGCCGCCCATTACGCTAATGCGGCTGTTCGGCCAGCTGAACAGGAAGCGCGGCGAATAGGCGCGGCCGCACATGCCGTAATTACCGGCGCCGAAGCTGCCGCCGATCAGTACGGTGATCTTGGGCACGGTGGCGGTGGCGACGGCGGTGACGAGCTTGGCGCCGTGCTTGGCGATGCCCTCCGCCTCATATTTGCCGCCAACCATGAAGCCCGAGATGTTCTGGAGGAACAGCAACGGGATGCGGCGCTGGCAGCATAGCTCGATGAAGTGCGCGCCCTTCACCGCGCTCTCGCTGAACAGCACCCCGTTATTGGCGATGATGCCGACGGGGATGCCCCAGATATGGGCGAAGCCACAGACCAGGCTGGTGCCGTACAGCGCCTTGAACTCCTGAAACTCGCTGCCATCGACCAGGCGGGCGATGATCTCGTGCACGTCATAGGGCGCGCGAACGTCCTGGGGCACGATGCCGTAGAGATCGCTGGCGTCATATCTGGGCGGGCGCGGCTCCAGCAGCTTGATCGTGGCTTCGGCGTCGGCGGGGAGATGGCTGACGATGTCGCGGACGATGGTCAGCGCGTGCTCGTCATTCTCGGCGAGGTGATCGACGACGCCGGATTTGCGCGCATGGAGATCGCCGCCGCCCAGATCCTCGGCGCTGATCACTTCGCCCGTCGCGGCCTTCACCAGCGGCGGGCCGGCGAGGAAGATCGTGCCCTGATTGCGGACGATGACGCTCTCGTCGCTCATCGCCGGAACGTAGGCGCCGCCGGCGGTGCAACTGCCCATCACGCAGGCGATCTGGGGGATGCCCTTGGCCGACATATTGGCCTGATTGAAGAAGATGCGGCCGAAATGCTCGCGGTCGGGGAAGACTTCCGCCTGATGCGGCAGATTGGCGCCGCCGCTATCGACCAGATAGATGCACGGCAGACGATTGGCGTCGGCGATCTCCTGGGCGCGGAGATGCTTCTTGACCGTCATCGGATAATAGGTGCCACCCTTTACCGTCGCGTCGTTGCAGACGATCATCACGGTGCGGCCCGAGACGCGGCCGATGCCGGCGATCATGCCCGCGCCGGGGACTTCGCCGTCATAGAGGTCGTTGGCGGCGAGCTGGCCGATTTCGAGGAAGGGGCTGCCGGGGTCCAGCAAACGCTCGACGCGCTCGCGCGGAAGCAGTTTGTTGCGGGAAACGTGCCGTTCGCGACTTTTTTCGGAGCCGCCAAGTGCCGCGGCGGCGACATCGGCGCGGAGCCGTTCGGCCAAAGCGCGATTGTGCGCAGCATTGGCGCGGAACACTTCGCTATCGGCGGAGACCTTGGTGTCGAGCACCGGGGCGCTCATAATAGGGCATCCTTCCTGTCCTAGTTTTGATCCACCTACACCCGAGCATACACAATTGGAAGGTGCTGGCGCGTGCCATTTTCTGGGTGTAGCACAGGCGTATCACAGCGATACGGAGTTTCCCCCTTGAAGACTCATTCGATCCTGCTCGCGGCGTTGTTCGCGACCACCGCACTTGCGACCAGCGCGTGCACCACCTCGGGCCCGGGCACCACCGCCGCGGCCGGCACCGGCATCGGCGTCGATCTCGACGGCATCGACAAGGCCGTGAAGCCAGGTGACGATTTCGACAATTATGCCAATGGCGGCTGGCGAGCCAGGACCGAGATTCCGGCGGACCGCGTCCAGATCGGCACCGGGCTGATGGTGTTCAACAAGGCCGAGGCGAACAACCTCGCGATCATCGAGGCCGCGATCAAAGCGAACGCTGCCGTGGGCACGGACACGCGCCGCATCGCCGATTGGTACACGGGCTATACCGATCTCGCCGGCATCGAGGCGCGCGGGCTCGCGCCGCTGAGCGACGACATGAACAAGATCAACGCGATCACCGACAACAAGTCGCTGTCGACCGCGCTCGGCGCTAATATCCGCGTCGATGTCGATCCGCTCAACGCCACCAATTACAATACCGAGAACCTGTTCGGCCTGTTCGTCAGCCAGGCGTTCGACAAGCCCGACACCAATGTGCCCTATGTTCTGCAGGGCGGACTGGGGCTGCCCGATCGCGATTACTACCTCTCGGCCGATCCACGGATGGCGGGGCTGCGCACCAAATATCAGGCGTACATCACGCAGCTTTTCACGCTCGCCAGGATGACCGATCCGGCGGCGCGGGCGAAGCGGGTGTTCGATCTGGAGATGAAGATCGCCCAGGCGCACACCGACAACCTAACCAGCCAGGATGCCAGCAAGGCGAACAATCCCTGGACCAAGGCGGACTTCGCCAAAAAGGCGCCGGGGATCGACTGGGATGCGTTCTGGAACGCGGCCGGGCTGGGCTCGCAGAATGATTTCATCGTCTGGCACCCCGCGACCACGGTGAAGCTTGCGCAGCTCGTCGCCAAGGAGCCGGTGGATTCGTGGAAGGACTGGCTGGCGTTTCACAGCATCAACCAGGTGACCGCGGTGCTTCCCGCCGCGTTCGATTCCGCGCGCTTCGATTTCTTCTCGAAGGAACTCAACGGCCAGAAGCAGCAGCGCCCGCGTGACAAGCGCGCGATCGCCAGCGTCAACACCTGGCTGGGCGACGCGGTCGGCCAGCTCTATGTGAAGGACTATTTCCCGGCGACGTCGAAGACCGACATCCAGAACATGGTCAGCAACATCAAGGCGGCGTTCGACAAGCGCGTCGCCGGGCTGACCTGGATGAAGGACACGACGCGGGCCGAGGCGCGCAAGAAAATCGAGACGATGCAGGTCGGCGTCGGCTATCCCGATACATGGCGCGATTATTCGTCGCTCGAGGTGAAGGCGGACGATCCTGTCGGCAATCTGCGCCGTGCCAAGCTGGCCGAAACGCGGCACCAACTCGCCAAGCTCGGCAAGGCGCCGGACAAGAAGGAATGGTGGATGACGCCGCAGACCGTGAACGCGGTCAATCTGCCGCTGCAGAACGCGCTCAACTTCCCGGCCGCGATCCTTCAGGCGCCTTACTACGATCCGACCGCGGATGCCGCGTCGAACTATGGCGGTGTCGGCGCGATCATCGGCCACGAGATCAGCCACAGCTTCGACGATCTTGGCGCGACCTTCGACAGCCAGGGGCGCCTGCGCAACTGGTGGACGCCGGAAGATCTGGCGCACTTCAAGCAGGCGGGTGCGGCGCTGGCGGCGCAGTATGACGCCTATGAAGCGCTGCCGGGCCTGCACCTGAACGGCAAGCTGGAGCTCAGCGAGAATATCGCCGACGTTGCGGGGCTCGCCGCCGCTTATGACGCCTACCGCGCGTCGCTGGGCGGCAAGGAGGCTCCTGTGATCGGCGGGCTGACCGGCGATCAGCGCTTCTTCCTCGCCTTCGCGCAGAGCTGGCGCGACAAGAGCCTGGACCAGCTGCTGCGCGCGCGCGTCGCGACCGACGGGCACGCTCCGGCGCGCTGGCGCGTGATGACGGTGCGCAACATCGATGCATGGTATCCGGCGTATAATGTCCAGCCGGGCGAGAAGCTGTATCTCGCGCCCGACAAGCGCGTGAAGATCTGGTGATCTGAAAAAAAGGGCGAGCCTCGCGGCTCGCCCCATTTTCTCGTCACCCTGAACTTGTTTCAAGGTCCAACTCTCCACTGGAGAGGGTGATCATTGTTGCGCGTTGGATGCTGAAACAAGTTCAGCATGACGGCCTTTGGGATCCTACCCCCCGACCAGCTCCCGTCCGATCAGCATCCGGCGGATCTCGTTGGTGCCCGCGCCGATATCGAGCAGCTTGGCGTCGCGGGCGAAGCGCTCGACCGGCCAGTCCTTGGTATAGCCGGCGCCGCCCAGCGCCTGGATCGCCTCCAGCGACACGCGCACGGCATTCTCCGATGCCAGCAGGATCGCGCCGGCCGCATCGAAGCGGGTGGTGTTGCCCGCGTCGCAATTCTTGGCGACGGTGTAGACATAGGCGCGTGCCGAATTGAGCGCGACATACATGTCCGCGACCTTGGCCTGCATCAGCTGGAAGGTGCCGATCGGCTTGCCGAACTGCTTGCGCTCGCGAATGTACGGGATGACCACGTCGAGACAGGCCTGCATGATACCGAGCTGGATGCCGGCGAGGACGGTGCGCTCGTAATCGAGGCCCGACATCAGCACGCCGACGCCGCCGTTGAGCGGGCCCATAACGTTTTCCTCGGGCACTTCGCAGTCGTTGAACACCAGCTCGGCGGTGGGCGAGCCGCGCATGCCCATCTTGTCGATCTTCTGGCCGATCGAGAAACCCGGCATGTCCTTCTCGATGATGAAGGTGGTGATGCCGCGCGAGCCTTCGCCGGTCTTGGCGTAGACGACGAGCGTATCGGCGTAGGTGGCGTTGGTGATCCAGAATTTGGTGCCGTTGAGGATGAAGCGATCGCCCTTCTGCTCGGCGCGCAGCTTCATGCCGACGACGTCGGAGCCGGCGCCGGCCTCGGACATTGCGAGGCTGCCGACATGCTCGCCGGAGACAAGCCTGGGGAGATACTTGGCCTTCTGCTCCGGCGACGCCCAGCGCTTGATCTGGTTGACGCAGAGGTTCGAATGCGCGCCATAGGACAGGCCGATCGAGGCCGAGGCGCGGCTGACTTCCTCACAAGCGATGACATGCTCGAGATAGCCGAGGCCAAGCCCGCCATATTCCTCGTCGACGGTGATGCCGTGCAGGCCGAGCTCGCCCATTGCGGGCCATAGTTCGCGCGGGAACCAGTCCTCCTCGTCGATCTTCGCCGCCAGCGGCTCGATCTGCTCCTTGGCGAAGCGCTGCGTGGTGTCGCGGATCATCTCGGCGGTTTCGCCAATGCCGAAATCGAGGGTGCCGTCCATCAATGCTCTCCTATTTCCGGCAGTATAGCTGACCTATCTTGGCGAGTTCAAGCGGTGACGATCACGCCGTCCTGCACTGCAACCGGCCAGCAAACCAATCGCGCCCCGCTGCACGGGCCGCCGATACAGACTCCGTCCTCGATCCGGTACAGCGCGCCGTGCCAACTGCACTGGATCAGAGTGCCGTCTGGGGTGAGGTACTGGTCGAGCTGCTGGGCGAGGGGGATCGCCATATGCGCGCAGCGATCGAGATAGCCATGGACGGTGTCGCCTTTGCGAACGACGAAGCCATGGAAGCGGCCGGCCTTCATTTCCAGGACGAAGTTGCGGGCCTTGCCGTCAGGGATGAGCTCGAGCGGGCCGAGCTTTACGCCGGCCGGGGTCTCGCTCAGGCTCAAGGCAGCTTGGCCTTGGGGAAGCCGACCCAGGCGGCGTCGTAATCGGGCTGCGACGTCTCAAGCGCGAACTGGGTGGGCTTATAGGGCCAGCAAGTCTCGACCATGAAGGCCATGGCGCCTGTAATCTTGTGCGGCTTGAGATCGGCGTTTGAAGCGCCTTCCCAACTGGCGACGTCAGGGCCGTGGCCGGCCATCAGATTGTGCAGCGAAAGCCCGCCGGGCGCGAAGCCTTCGGCCTTGGCGTCGTACGCGCCGGTGATCAGCCCCATCGCTTCGGACATGACGTTGCGGTGGAACCAGGGCGGACGGAAGGTGTCCTCGCCGACCATCCAGCGCGGCGGGAAGATCACGAAGTCGGCATTGGCGCGGCCGGGAACGTCGCTGGGCGAAGTCAGGACGGTGAAGATCGACGGATCGGGATGATCGAAGCTGACCGTGTTGATCGTGTTGAAGCGCGACAGATCGTAGCGCCACGGCGCGAGATTGCCGTGCCAGGCGACGACATCGAGCGGGCTGTGATCGAGCGTCGTCGTCCATAATGAGCCGAGATATTTCTGGACCAGCTCGAAGGGCTCGTCGCGATCCTCGAACCAGGCTGCGGGGGTCTCGAAATCGCGCGGATTGGCTAGGCCGTTGGCGCCGATCGGACCTAGATCGGGAAGGCGGAACAGCGCGCCATGGTTCTCGGCGACGTAACCCCGGGCTTCGCCATCGGGGAAGATCGCACGAAACTTCACGCCGCGCGGGATCAGCGCGACCTGGCCGGGGGCGATGTCGATCTTGCCGAGCTCGGTAAGCAACTGGAGGCGGCCGGCCTGAGGAATGAACAGCAATTCGCCATCGGCATCGACGAAGGCGCGGGACTTCATATCTTCGTTGGCAGCATAGACATGCACCGCGACGCCCTCGAGATCTGCGGGATCGCAATTGGCGAGCATCGTCGTCATGCCGTCGATCAGATCGGTGCCGGGGGCGGGCGCCGCGATCGGATCCCAGCGCAGGCGATTGGGGGGCAGGGGGCTTTGCACTGTGCCGGGCGCGAAACGCTTGGCGTCTTCGTAACGAACAAACGGCGGATGCTCGGCGCTGGGGCGCAGCCGATAAAGCCAGGAGCGCCTGTTTTCATGGCGCGGCGCGGTGAAGGCGGTGCCGCTGAGTTGCTCGGCGTAAAGGCCGAACGCCGGGCGCTGGGGCGAGTTGCGGCCGATCGGCAGGGCGCCCGGGACGGCTTCGGTGGAGACGTGATTGCCAAAGCCGGGGAAGTAATCGGTCATCGGCGGTGCTCCTGAGGCAGTTGGATGAGGAGGCGCTCGTGTCCCCCTCATCCTCCCTGCGGTTTGGGCCGGGTTGTCCCGGCTCTCCTCTCCAACTCTACCTTGCCAACCCGTCGGTCCCGGCAAAGCCGTGCCCTATGGGCTGGCTTGCCGTGCCGTCCGGTCGACGGCGGCGCCTTCGCGCCGCATCGCGGACCAAGCTGCGCTTGCTCCTAGATCATGCGTCGACTTTAATCACACCGCGACGGATCTGGTCCAGCTCGATGCTCTCGAACAATGCCTGGAAATTGCCGTTGCCAAAACCTTCATTGCCCTTGCGCTGGATGATCTCGAAGAAGATCGGGCCGAACATGTTTTCGGTGAATATCTGGAGCAGGATGCCCTCGTCGCCGACATTGCCGTCGATCAGGATGCGGTTCTTGCGCAGGCGTTCGATGTCCTCTCCATGGCCGGGCACGCGCTTGTCGACCAGCTCGTAATAGGTCTCGATCGTGTCCTGCAGCTTGACGCCGCGGGCGCGGAGCTTCTCGACGGTGTCGTAGATATCTGGCGTGGTCAGCGCGAGGTGCTGGATGCCTTCGCCCTGATATTCGCGGATGAACTCCTCGATCTGGCTCTTGTCGTCTTGGCTCTCGTTGAGCGGGATGCGGATCGCCTTGTCCGGGGCGATCATCGCCTGGCTGAACAGGCCGGTCGCCTGCCCCTTGATATCGAAATATTTCTGCTCCTCGAAGCCGAAGAGCGTCTTGTAGAATTCTGACCACACCCGCATCTGGCCGCGGCGTACATTGTGGGTGAGGTGATCGAGCAGATCGAGACCGACATTGTTGGCGGCTTCGGCGTCCTGCCAGCCCGGGATCTCGGCCCAGTCGGCATAGAGATCCGCGTCGTCCGCGACGAAATAGAGATACGAACCGCCTATGCCCTGGATGACGGTGTCGTCTTCCTCGGTCGTCTGGGCGCCATGGGCGAGCGCCCATTCCATCGCCTTGGCGGGATCGGCGACGCGGAAGGCCATCGCGCTGGCCGAGGGACCGTGCGCGGCGCGGAACTCGGCGACGCGGCCGCCCTGATCGCGGTTGAGCATCAGGTTGATGCGGCCCTGCTTGTAGCGGGTGATGTTCTTGGTCGGGTGCCGGTGCGACGCGACGAAGCCCATCTGCTCGAACTGGGCCGCCATCGCTTGGGGGTCGGGCGAGGTGAATTCGACGAATTCGAAGCCGTTGAGGCCGAGAGGGTTAGCGGGGTCGTTCATGGCACGCTCCATTTCAACGCCGGGCGCTACCCTTTGGGTCAATTAGTGTCAATTGATACTAAAGCCCTTCGCCCCCAACCCAATGCGCATTGGAGAGACGCCGCGCGACACTCCAGGTCTGGTTGCGGATGTCGGGCACCGCGACGATCTCCCAGAATGCGCCGCGTGTCATCGGGCCGAGTGCATAGAGATTGCCGTTCGGGCTGCCATCCGCCGCGATGGTCTGACCCTGATTGTCGACATCGATGCCGAGATGCGCCGCGTCGGGGCGGATACGTCCGCTTGCGGCGAGCTTCTGGAGCAAAGGCTCCTCGGTGCGTGCGAGGTCGCCGAGCGGGCCGGTGCAATTGACGATGCGCTGGGCGAGGAGCGTCTCGGTCGCGTCCGCACCGCGGCGGCGGAAGGCGACATGGATACCATCTGCCTGCTCGTCGAAGCCAAGGGTCTTGCCCGCGATCACCTCGAGCTGCCCGCGCTCGATCACGGCCATCAGCCGCGCATAGACTTCGGGCGCCAGGCGGTGCCGGTGCACGTCCCACCAGGGGCGCAAATGCCGCAGGAAGCGGCCGCGCTCGGCTTCGGTAGCGTTGCCCCACATCGCTTGCGTGAACGGCCGGAGCTCATCGACCGCATTGCGCCAGCCCACGCTCTCGCCGCGCTCGCGCACGCCATGAAGGAGCTGCGAGGCGGTGGTGGCGGGGCGCTCGGCGATCTTGTCCCAGGCGCTGCCGGGCGCGTGGTCGCGCGGCAAGAGGCCGCGGCGGGAGAGGGCGACGATGCGGCCCTTGAACCCGCGCGCATCGAGCAGGAGGACGACATCGACCATCGTCAGGCCGGTGCCGATGATCAGCACGGTATCGGTATCGGCAAGGTTCTCGGGAACGCTCGCGTCCCACGGATCCCCCTTGTAGCGCTCGAATGAAAGTTTTTCCGGATCGAGGCCGGGCGGATCGTGGGGCGGCAGATTGCCGACGGCGAGCACGGCGGCATCGGCCTCCACGGTGCGACCCCGCATCCGCACCTTCACATCATTGGCGAATTCGAGATCCTCGACTTCGCCGCGCACCAGCGTCAGGCGTCCGCTCGGATCGCGCAGCGCCGCTTCGAGAAGTTCGCGCAGATATTCGCCATAAGTGACGCGGGGAATGAAGGTGGTGGGCGCATCGGCGACTCCGCGCGCTTCCAGCCAGCGGACGAAATGCGAGGGGTCGTCCGGAAACGCGCTCATATTGGCGGCGCGGACGTTGAGAACGTGACTGGGGTGTGCCGCGCCATAGGCGAGACCGGTGCCGGCGACCGGGGCGCGTTCGATCAGGGTGGCGCGGGGGCCATCGTGGCGGAGCAGGTTGATCGCCTGCAGCGTCCCCGAAAAGCCCGCGCCGATGATGGCGACGTGCTCGATCACGCGCTCAAATCTCGTATTCGATCTGCCACTCGGGCTGTTGGAACGCCGGGCGTTCCGCGGAGAAATTCGGCTGGCGCGCCTTCATCTGTCCGTACAGCTTCTTGACCGTGTCGCTTGCCGTGCGGGCGAACAATGACGGAAAAATCGCGTGGACTACGCAGGCCACGCCCCCCACGATCATCTTGAAACCGAATCGGGCGGCGGTGGCGGCATGCTCGCCATAGGTCTCGCCGACGCTGCGGGGATGGGAGAGGAAATAGCGTTCGATCATAGCTGAGCTTTAGGCCTGCCAAGCCTAGATTGAAAGCTATTGCGCTTTCGCGTCACGGGTTTGTGTGCTTCGTTAGCGCTAACAACAAAGGGGCGAGAGGATATGGCCGAAGAGGCGGAACTGCCGCAGCACCACCGTGCGACGCGCAACGAGAAGATGGTGATCGCGGCTTCGTCGCTGGGCACCGTTTTCGAATGGTATGATTTCTATCTCTACGGCCTGCTGGCGACGACCATCACCGCGCAGTTCTTTGCGGGGGTGAACGAGACGACCGGCTTCATTTTCGCGCTGGGCGCGTTCGCGGCAGGCTTCGCGGTGCGCCCGTTCGGCGCGCTCGTGTTCGGGCGGATCGGCGATCTCGTCGGGCGCAAGAACACCTTCCTCGTCACCATGGGCATCATGGGCTTTTCGACATTCGCGGTCGGCCTGTTGCCCAATTATGCGGCGATCGGTGTCGCGGCGCCCGCCTTGCTGGTGGGCTTGCGCGTGCTGCAGGGGCTGGCGCTGGGCGGACAATATGGCGGCGCGGCGACTTTCGTTGCCGAGCATGCGCCGAACAACAAGCGCGGGCTCTACACCAGCTGGATTCAGACCACCGCGACGCTGGGGCTGTTCGCGTCGCTGCTGGTGGTGATCGGCACGCGTTCCGCGATGGGCGAGGAGGCATTCGCTTCGTGGGGCTGGCGTGTGCCGTTTCTTGCCTCGGCGATTCTGCTCGTCATCTCGCTGTGGATCCGCCTCCAGCTCAACGAGAGCCCGGTCTATCAGAAGATGAAGGAGACGGGCGCGACCTCGAAGGCGCCGCTGACCGAAGCGTTCCTGCGCTGGGGCAACCTCAGGATGGTGCTGATCGTGCTGTTCGGCGCCGTCGTCGGCCAGGCAGTGGTGTGGTACACCGGGCAGTTCTACGCGCTGTTTTTCCTCGAGAAGACGCTCAAGGTGGATGGCGCGACCACCAATATCCTGATCGCGATCGCATTGGCGCTAGGCACGCCGTTCTTCGTGTTCTTCGGCTGGCTCTCCGATAAGATCGGGCGCAAGCCGATCATTCTGACCGGTTGCGCGCTGGCGGCGCTTTCTTACTTCACTCTGTTCGGGATGCTCACCGAAGCCGCTAACCCGCGGCTCGCGCATGCGCTGCGCAACGCCCCGGTGCAGGTGTTCGCTGATCGGGCGGAATGCTCGTTCCAGTTCGATCCGGTCGGCAAGAACAAGTTCGATGCGACGAGCTGCGACATCGCCAAGGCGTTCCTCGCCAAGCAGGGCGTTGGATATAAGAGCGTCGATGCGGCTACGGGTGGCGCCGCCACGATCCATATCGGCGATGTCCTGCTCCCAGCGCCCAATCCGCGCCAGGGCACGAGCAATGCCAAGGCGATCGCCGATTATCAGACCGCGGTGAAGGAAGCGCTGCTCGCCGCCGGTTACCCGGCCAAGGCCGATCCGGCGGAGATCAACAAGCCGATGGTGATCGGCATCCTGTTCGTGCTCGTGCTGCTGGTGACGATGGTCTACGGCCCGATCGCGGCGCTGCTGGTCGAATATTTCCCAAGCCGCATCCGCTACACCTCGATGTCGCTGCCCTATCATCTCGGCAATGGCTGGTTCGGAGGCTTCCTGCCTGCGACCGCCTTCGCGATGGTCGCGGCTACCGGGGATATCTATTACGGGCTCTGGTACCCCGTCGTGGCCGCCGCGGTAACTTTCGTGATCGGGTTGCTGTTGCTGCCCGAGACGCGCAAGCGGCGGATCGAGGACTAGGTGGGCGTCGAATCGGTCCGCAAGTGGCTCGGGGAGCATGCGCCGGAACTGCGCCTGATCGAGGGGACTGCGAGCACCGCCACCGTCGCGGATGCAGCTGCGGCGCTCGGCGTCGAGGCGGCGCGGATCGCCAAGACATTGGCGCTGCGCGTCGGCGACACCGTGCTGCTTGTCGTCTCGCGGGGCGATGCCCGGCTCGACAACCAGAAGTGCAAGGCGGAGTTTGGCGGGCGGGCCAAGATGCTCGATGCCGGGGAGGCCGAAGCATTGACCGGCCATCCGGTTGGCGGCGTCTGCCCGTTCGGTCTCGCCACCGATCTGCCGGTCTATTGCGACGTGTCGATCCGCGACTTCATCACCGTCTTTCCCGCCGCCGGATCGCGCACCGCCTCGGTCGAGGTCGCGCCCGCGCGGCTGGCGGAACTGGTGTCGCGGCGCTGGGTGGATGTGTGCCGCCTGCCCGAATGATTGGCAGGGCGGCGTTCGCGTAACCTTTTTGCGCGAGCAGGCAAAAGGGGAGCGCCGCGGCAGGTGCAATCGGCATTGCTGTGCGCCGGCGCTCTACATCCCGCTTCAGGGAGGGCGTTTCCAATTCGCTTGGCCCGGCCCGCCGCTGACTGATCCGCGCGGAACGTTCATAGCGCTGGGCTGGCCGTTCGCGATTTAGCTTCTGTTCGGAATCGGACATTCGGGCAAGCCGGGGCGATGAGATATTTCCCGAACCATCCGCTGCTCGCCCTCATTGCCGCGATGGTCCTTGTCGCTTGCGATAGCGCCGGCGGCGGCGCGGGCGCCGCGCAGTCGCCTTCTCCCACGCCGACTCCGGTCGCGGCGCCCACGCCAACCCCGACACCCGCACCTGGCCCGACGCCGACCCCCACCGCATTTGACACCGCCGAATATCGCGCCAGCGGCGGCGCGGTGTCGATGAACGCGCTTGCCGCCTATACGCGCGGCTTCAGCGGCGCCGGGATCAAGGTCGCCGTGATCGACACCGGCCTCGATATCGACAATCCCGATTTCACCGGCCGGATCGATCCCGCATCGGCCGATCTCACCAGCGGCGCCCGGCTGGCCGACGCCAATGGCCACGGCACCGGAGTCACCGCATTGCTCGCCGCGCGGCGCGATGGAGTCGGGACGCACGGTGTGGCGTTCGACGCGACGATCATCGCCTTCCGCGCCGAGCCGCCGTGCGCAACCTCGTGCTTCATGTCGCTCGCGGCGGTGGAGGAAGGGATCGACCGCGCCCGCATCGCCGGCGCGCGCGTGATTAACCTGTCGATGATCGCGGACACGCCGCCCAGCATCGCGATGCGCGCGGCGATCGATCGCGCAACCGCAGCGGGCGTCATCGTCACGATCTGCGCCGGCAACGAATCGCGTCCGCAGCCCCAGGCATGGGGAGCGGGGCTGGCCGACGAGGCGGCGATCGCCCGCGGGCTGGTGATCCTGGTCGGCGCGGTCGATGGCGCGGACCAGATCTACGGCTTCAGCAATCGCGCCGGACCCAGCGCCGATCACTTCCTGACAGCGGCGTCGCCCTCCTGCTCGGGAGCGACGCCGCTGGTATCTGGCGCCATCGCCTTGCTGGCCCAGGCCAACCCGACGATGACCAGCGCACAGCTGGTCGCGGCGCTCTATGCCTCGGCACGCGACGCCGGCGCACCGGGGCAGGACGCGGTCTATGGGCGCGGTATCGTCGATCTGACGGCGGCGTTTCGCTGACACGCTTGTTTGACGCTTGACCCGCCGCCCGGCTTTCCCTAACCGGCCCTTCCACCCGGACGGCCCCTTCGTCTAGCGGTTAGGACGCGGCCCTTTCACGGCTGAAGCACGGGTTCGATTCCCGTAGGGGTCACCAATCTCCCGCTAAGGTGCGGAGATCGGCGGAAATCCAGCAAAATCAACGCTTCGTTAGGCGCCCACTGCTACAAAAGGGTGCTACATATGGGGCGTCGGATGTCACATTCGGTCAAGCGGGCGAAATCGAAGATCGAGCAATTCCGTATGACTGTGCCCGTCGATCTTCGGGCTGCCGTCGGCAAGCGCGAGTGGACCCGGTCGCTTCATACGACCGATCGTGACACCGCTGACGCCGCGCGCGGCAGGCTCATCAATCACTACAAGTCGGAAATCCTGCGCCTCCGTGGGCAACTCGCGCGCCAGAGCCTCGACCAGGCGGCGGGTCTGGTGGACACGGCTCTCGAGCGTCTGGGCAACATCCGTGGCTCGATGGATGCCGCGATCGCCCAGCAATTGACGTTGCTGGCGTCCCACGTCTGCGATTCTTGGGCTCCGCCGGAAGTCGATCGCTGTCAGCAATATGGCGACATGATTGCGTATGAGCCACTGGTCGAGGTCGAGCCGGTGCCGTCGATCGACACCGATGCCGAGCGCGACGTGTTCAGGCTGCGCGCCGAGATTTTCGAGGGACGCGGGATCGCCGATGGCATCGTCTATCGCGAACTGGCCACTATCCTGCTGCGACGGCGCGTGTTTCGCCCGATCGCCTTCGCGGTGAGTTATCTACGCTCGATCGAGCCCCGGCTCGATCTCAATGACGACGAGACCTACGACGCGATCGCCGAGCGCTATCTCGCCCGCCTGGTCGAACATCCGTTCGAATCATGGCCAGCGAACATCGACAAGGTCGTCGCCCCGACCATCGGGCCAGCCACGGCCCCGCTGTCCCACGCGCAACTCCCCGCCGCGTCGTCTCCAAGGGGACCGAACAACGATCACGCCATGACAGGCCTGTGGTCCATGCGCCTGAGCGAGGCGCTGCGCTACTGGATCGAGCAGCGGCGCCCCGGCGCGTCCGCCATCACCGAAGCCACCCGCTCGGTGTCGCGCTTCGTCGCGCTGTTCGGCGATCTGGTGATAGCCGACATCACCCGGCCGCAGGTCATCGAATTCCGCAATCTCGTCACCGACATGCCGCCCCAGGTCGAGCTCGCCAAGCTGGAACGGTCGGGCCGCACGTTGCGCATGGTGATCGACGAGGCGCGCGAGAAGCGCCGGCTGTGGGAGGAAGGTGGTCGCCAGACCCCCGAGCCGGAACGGCTGGCATCGGGCACGGTGAAGAAGGATGTCGGCGCGATGAGCCAGATCCTCGGCAAGGTCCAGACCGACGCCTTCGTCGGTATCAACGTAGCCGAGAAGATCGAGATCGCCGGTTATTCCAAGACGCGCGCCGGTCAGAAGAAGCCGCACCTGCCCCTGCCGCCCGGGATGATCCAGACGCTGTTCGATTCGCCGCTGTTCACGGGGTGCGCCGGGATCGGTGACGTCGCCCGAACGAAGCCCGGTATCCATCTCTACCAGGACGAGCTGTATTGGCTCTTCCTGTTCGGCGCGATGAGCGGGCCGCGCTTGCGTGAGATCGGGCAACTCCGGCTCGACGATGTCCATCACTGCGACATGCGCCGCACCTTCGGCGATGAGTATGAAGGGTCGTGCACGTTCGTGCACATCACCGGCACCGGCATCGATCAAGAGGTGAAGAACGATGGCTCCGATCGCTACGTGGTGCTGCACGATCGGCTGATCGACCTGGGCTTCAACGATCTCGTCGCCCATCGACGCGCGCTCGGCAAAGAGACGCTGTTCGATCTGCCCGGCACCTCCGGCGCATCGCCCACGAAGCTGCTCAGCAACCGGCTCAATAGGTATTTCGATCGCACGGTTACCGACGACGATCGCTACGTCTTCCACTCGATGCGCCACGAGTTCACCGATCGCGCCGAACTCAGCGACATACCGGCACGCGTCGCCAAGCGGATCAAGGGGCACGCGCTCACCGAAGTCGCGGATCGCTATGGCCTGGTTTCGATCTTCGCCCAGTGGCATAATCTCAAGAAGCTCAACGTCAGCTTCATCGATTGGGACCGATTGATCGCGGCGCGGGACGACGCCCCCGCGGCGGACCGGTTCGCTGTCCGCCGGCTTCGTTCAGCCAAGACCTGATCGGGCGCGACGATGGCGCGCCCGCGCAATGCCAATCCTCAGGACACCCGGGATCGCGTCCTGGCCGCCGCCCGAACGGTCACGCTGCGGGACGGTATCATGGCCGTGACGGTTCACTCCGTTGCCGAGGAGGCGGGCGTCGCCAAATCCACCGTCGGCCCCGTTGCGCGACTGTTCGAACATCTGATCGATTACGTTTTCGCGGCGCTCGTCGCAGAACATGCGGGATCCTGCACTCGATCCGGCGCTGATCGCTGGCTGGCATACAGCATCAGCGCCGAATTGCTCGCAAGCGAGCCGGACCTTGTCGTCTTGGCTATGACCGCCTGCACGCTTGGCACTCCAGTTGCTCCCTCTGGCGAGGCGGCAGATCACGCTCGCTATTTTCAGCAGATGCATCTCGCGGCGCGGAAGGCCATTGCGACCGACGTCATGGCCAGCCAGCAGGCCATCACGTCGGCCGCGGCGCTGTATTATGCAGTCCATGTTGTCGCCGACTACTTCACGGTCGCGACATCGTTATGGGTTGAACAGCTTCTCGATGAAGAATGTGGACGACGTGCATGTTGATGCGGTCCAGCTGCGAGCCGACGCGCGATGATCGATCAGAATCTGATCCGGTTCGGGATCGGATTCTGATCGGCGAGTTTCGACAGGTCCATCCTTCGGCGGGCTGGTCACAAAAGACCTTGGCCGACCGGTTCGGGGTTTAGCGCCCAGACCATCAAGCGGTTGGAGACGGGCGTCGGGTCGGCCAGCGCGACCTCGCGATCACCTACGCCGACCGGCAGGCCGCGCGTTGCAGAAGAAGGCTCAGGCTGACGGCGACGGCGACGCTGATCGCGACCTCTAGGTTCAGGCTCGGACGTCGACGTCGCGCCCCACGGCGGGACTCAGAGCAGGTTCGGCTCGGGCTGTGGGCGCGGGAAGAATCCGTAGCGGCCCGAGCTGTCCTGCTTCGAGAACAGCTGGATGGTCAGCTGCGAGCGCAGCGCCGGGTCGGGATCCTCGTTCTCGAACACGATGATCTGCGATAGGTCGGCGCGGCCTGCAAGATCGGCGTAGAACGCCTGCTTCACCGCGACCTTCTGGTCGGGCGCGAGCTCGTCGTCGTGGTCGGCCTCGCGGAACGTCACCAGCGGCGAATCCAGGACGATGAACCCGGCGGAATCCCGGCCCAGCGTCCTTATGGCTTGCTGCAGTCCGATCGTGAACGCGGCGTGGGTGATCGCCCGAAGTCCCTTGCCCTGGTCGCCGCGGCGCCTGCTGCCGAGCACCATGTCCTGCCGCGTCTCGTCGAAGTAGACTGGCTTCTCGTGGGGGAAGCGCCACGCGTCGAGAAGCTCCTCGACCGCGACGCTGATCGCCTGGACGCTGGCGGCGGGCAGACCCGGCCGCTCGTCGTTCGACCGGCCCGCACTGCCGAGCGCGGCGTGTGCCTCCGCCCGGCGCGCGGTCATGGCGGCGATGCGGTCGACCAGCGTCAACGCCCGCTTGACGTCGGCGCGGACGGAATAGAGCTCGTCGACCTGCCGCCGAGCGGCCGAGAGCGCGGGCGCGAGCGTTTCGCGCACGAGCGCGTCGGCGGTGTCGAACCGGAGCCGGGCGTTGGACGCGCCCGCGCCCAGCGCATCACGCTCGCCGTCGAGGTCGGAGACGGCCGTCGCCAATTCCGACTGCAACTGTCGGATCTTGGCGATCTCGCTGTCGCAGGCTTCGCGCAGGCGGTCGACGTCGCCGTCCTGGGCGACGCCGTCATGGCGATGGTCACCGGCGGGCGCGCCGCACAGCGGACAGGTACCTTGCGGCAACGCGACGAAGTAGGCGCCCGCCTCGGCGATCGACTCGAGCCGCTGCAGGTCGGACGTGTAGCTCTGGTCCAGGAGGGCGAAGCGCTCCTTGAGACCCGAGATCTCTGCCTGCCGGCCCTGGATACGCTCGGCTGTCCGCCACGCGTCGCGCCGCGCCTGTTCCTGTTCCTCGAACTGCGCGCGCTCGGCCGACATGGCCCGCTCGCTGGCGGCGATCGACGCGTCCAGCCGGTCGAGCTGCTCGACGAGTTCATCGGCAGACGACTCGGTCAGTTCCTTCAGGTCGGATTCGTAGTCGGCGATCAGCTCGTCGAGCACGGCGATTTGCCCCTCGATCTCGGCCTTCGCGATCGCGGGCTTCTTCGTGGCGACGAGCGCGCTGTCATCGACGCCGGTTAGCAGTAGCTTGAAGAGGCTGACCTGCGCGGTCTTCTGTGTGGACTCGCCGGAGAGGATCGGCGAGCTCTTCTTGATGATCGTCTCCTCGTCGACGATCAGCAGCGCCGCCAGGTTGCGGAAGCTGAGGTTCTGCAGCTCATTGTTGACGTTCTTGCGCAGGCGCTTCTGGTCGAGGCCCACCAATCGCAGCAGGAAGGTGCTGATGTTGTCCGGGTCGGTCGAGCTGTGGCGCCCGGCCAACGTCACCGCAGCGTCGTCGTCGCTTGAGAGGTCACGTAGCTGGAAATCACCGCCATCGAGCGCGCGGGTCAGTTCGTAGCGCGTGCCCGACTTGGATTCGATGACGAGGTGGGCGCGGTCGTAGCCGACGCTCTCGGGAATCTGGCGTGGCGGCGTCTGGCCGCCCAGCATGAAGTCGATAGCCTCGACGAGGTAGGACTTGCCGGTGTCGGACGGCCCCGAGACGACGTTCAGGCCGGCCTCGAACGTCATCTCGGCGTCCGTCTTGCCGGGGCCGGTGACGCGCAGGCTACGCAGTTCGAAACCGCTCACAGCAACAGCTCCGGTGGCTGCTGGACCGCCTGGAATTCGCGGGTCCACCGTTCGAACCGGGCGTCAAAGTAGCTCTTCAGTTCGTCGTCGTCGAGCGCGCCGAACGTGTCGATCGCCCAGGTCGCGCGCAGCCGCAGTTCACAGCTGTAGGCGGAGTGGAGGCATTCGAGGAAAGGCCCCGCCGCCTCCGATGCCGAGTAGAATATGCCGTCGGCCCGCGCGTGCCGGTCGATGAGGCTGCGGCTGATGTAGAGCAGCAGGCCGCGCTCGATAACACCCCGGCGGACCAGGAGCTCGCCGTTTCGGAGCGGCGTGTTCGGGTGGAGGCTGATCGGCCCGTCGGCGTCGCTGGAATGGACGACGAGGTAGTCGAAATACAGCAGCCGTTGCAGGTCGAACTCGTCCGGGCATGCCTCGGCGAGGATCGCGACCGAGCGCAGACCGGTCTCGAGCGGGCTGTTGAGCGGCGAATTCTGCGCGGGCGCGTCACTCATCGCCCGGCACCCAGGTCAACCGGTCGTCGTTCGCCAGCTGGTGGACGACGCCCTTGCGATCGCTCGGCTCGACGCGGCCGAGGAGCGCCGAACTCGTGAGGCTGAGGCTGGTCGCCTGCGCCGTCGTCGCGTTGACGCGCGTCAATCCACAGTCGTGGTCGGCCTCGGCTGTGTCGATCACGCCGTCGAATATCTGGTCCTGCAGGTTCTCGAACGCACCGTCGGGCAGCGTGTCGCGCGAAAAGCTGCGCAGCGCCTCGGCGCAATAGAAGCTCTCGCGCGCCCGCCGGAGGTGCCTTTGGTGCGCGGGGATGAGCGAGTCCGGCGAGGGATATGCGGCCTGCTGGTTGTCGCCATATGCGTCGAGCAGCTGCAAGACGTAGCGCGTCTCACCCACGGCGATCTCCGGCGGCGGCGTCGGCGAGGCGGGGCGCGGTGGCAGCCCGAGCCCGAAGCGCACGGCGAAGTATGGGGTCTTCTGGTGCTGTTCGATCAGCTTGAGGGTCGGGACGTGCCCGACGCGGCTGAAGTCGAACGACTGCACGTGGGCGAGCAGCGCGCCCTCCAGCGGGACCGACTTGATGCTGGTGATCTTCGTGGTGCACTTCGTCGACCAGTTGTCGATCAGACCCTGGCGCAGCTTGTCGGGCCGCTTGAGCAGGTTGAGGAGCTTGGTGCCGATCCCTTGGGGTGCCACGAACCTGTAGGCGCGGGGCACGCCGTATTCGCCGATGTGCGTGTAGTAGCACAGCTTGCCGAGCTCGATCCAGATGTCGCTCGGCGCGAGCGGGTGGTCGTAGTGCTTGCACTGGTAATTGTCCCAGTCGCTGTCCGGGTCGGCCGGATCGACCGTCGCGATGACGTCGCATCCCATGTCGCCGGCTCCGCCGGCCCGCTCGACCAGCTTGTAGTCGGGCAGGCTCGAAGCCCATTCATCGACCACGGCTTCCCATTGGCTCGACGAGAACAGCTTGATGCGCTCGATAGGCGGGATCGAGGGGCCCGAGCGGATCTCGAGCGGGTCCGCACCGCCGATCTCTGCGGACGTGGTAATGGCGCGGACCAGCGGCTTCATATTTCGAACAAATCCCCCCAACCCCGGTCATTGCTTTTTTTGCGCGCATCAAGCGCTTCTTTGATCGTATCAGATACTGACAACGCAAGAGTTTAGTGAGAAAAAGTACCAGTCGAGCCGTCAGCCTTCGTGCACTTGGGCTGAGGGCTTCAGAAATCGCAGTCGTAGGGCAATGCTTTTTCCCCGGCGGGTGCCTAGGGTCAGGACCCATTGATGTGAGCGTTGCGATCTGATTCAGGGTCTGTGAGGAGACCGTGGATGAGCGAGCTGTACTGGCTGACGGATGAGCAGATGGCGCGTCTGCAGCCGTACTTTCCCAAGAGCCATGGCAAGCCACGGGTCGATGACCGGCGGGTTCTGAGCGGGATCGTCTTCGTCAATCGCAACGGGCTGCGCTGGTGTGATGCACCGAAGGACTATGGGCCGCACAAAACGCTCTACAATCGCTGGAAGCGGTGGGGCGAGCGAGGTGTCTTCCTGCGCATGATGGAGGGTCTGGCGTCGGCGGAGGCAGAGCCCAAGACCGTCATGATCGACGCGACCTACTTGAAGGCACACCGCACGGCATCGAGCCTGCGGGTTAAAAAGGGGGCCTTGGGCGGCTGATCGGCCGCACCAAGGGCGGCATGAACACCAAGCTGCACGCCGTCAGCGATGCGAACGGACGGCCCTTGAGCTTCTTCATGACCGCCGGGCAGGTCAGCGACTACACCGGCGCGGCAGCGCTGCTGGACGACCTTCCAAAGGCGCAATGGCTGCTCGGCGACCGCGGCTATGATGCGGATTGGTTCAGGGACGCCCTGGAAGCCAAGGGCATCCAGCCCTGCATCCCAGGTCGGCGATCCCGCAACGAGCCCGTCAGGTACGACAAGCGCCGCTACCGACGGCGCAGCCGTATCGAGATCATGTTCGGCCGCCTGAAGGACTGGCGCCGCGTCGCTACTCGCTACGACCAATGCCCTACCGTCTTCTTCTCCGCCATCGCCCTCGCTGCCACCGTCATCTTCTGGCTATGAACAATGAGTCCTGACCCTACACAAGCGGCAGCTTTCGCGATCGTTGGTCGAACGACCGAACTTGCGGCACTGAGCAGTCGCTGCAACAGACCCGGCGAACGCCAACTGGCGTTCACCGGCACCTGCCTCAAGCGTTCTGAAGCACCTCGAACAGATCGATCTGCCCGCTGGTCTGGACGTCGTCGCGCACCAGTCTGTTGAGCCGTTGAGCCGCGAACGCCATGCCTTCGGTGGTCAGCTTGGTGGGTTTGTTCGGCATATGAACGATCTCGTTCGGCAGGATGCGGAAGTGCCCGCGCGCGGCGGCTTGCGGCAGGATCATCGCGTGGCGCTTGCCGCGTATCTGGGCTAGCTGGCAGCGGGTGTAAACGAAACAGTTGTTATCGCGCGGTGCGGCGATGATGATGTCGTTGAGCGTGGCGATATCGCCATCGATCGCGAAATCGAGGTGAATGAGATCGGTCTGGCTATCATGCGCGAGCCTGGCGATCCTTGCCACGCCCGCTGGCGTCAGCACCTGCCCGGCAGTGATCGCGAGGCCGGGTTTGAGCACCTGATCGCCCAGCAACATCCGGGTGATCGCGTGGACGTGACGGCGCATGGTCGCGGTGGCGGTATCGGTCATCTGTTCGGTTCCTTTTTCCTCCCCGGTCCCGGGGACATCTCACCTCCTTCCGAGGTCATCGGCGGGCGACCGGCGCATCCGGCCGCCCGTCTCCTTCCTATCGGAACGTCTTCACATGCTCGGTCCACAGCGCCTCGACGAGCGCCTGGCCACGATCGTGCGTCAGGTCCTCGTCGAACGCGCCATGGGCGAGCGGCAGCCCAGTGAGCCGACGTGGCACCACCAGCGCGTGGCAGTGGAGCGGGTTGGCCGAGTTCACCCGCCCGGGGCTGTGCAGGACGAGCATGGTCGCGAGCTGCCGGTCGACCGCGAAATACTGACGCACGAACGCGCGGCAGCGCTCCCAACCCTGGTGCAACCGTCCGGCATCACCCAAGGGGAACGTCATGTAAGCGAGCAGCGCCTTCTGTTGCGGGATCGAACAAGCGTCCATTTCGCGCAACAGTGCGGCCGGATCGGCGAGGCGATCATCAGCGAGCGGCGGCAGCACGACCTCGACCCGTTCGGCGGTAATCGGCCAGTCGTTCGATTCGTTCAGGTCGGGCGCGATCGGCAGGCACTTCCTGGCGCCGAACGCCTCCGCCGTATTGATGCGATCGGCGTAGCTGGTGCGCAGCACGCCGTAGACGATGCCGTTCGCGCTCGGTCCCTGCGGGTTGAGGTAAAGCCAGGTCTGCGGATTGTCGGGATCGGTCTTGATCGGCTTCGGCGCGACCGTCTTCGCCGGGCGGCGGGACTTGGCGGCGGCCATTAGCGGGCACTCCGGCGACGCAGGAGGCGCACGATCTCGGCGGCGGCGCGGCACAGCCCATCACCACGCTCGAACCACGTCACGAACGGCGGCACCGTGTGCAGGTGCAGGCCATCGGCGGTCAGTTCGAGATACGCGCTGTTGGAGGCGGGAACGAGCCAGAGCGCGCCGTCGTGATGGCGGTAGAAGGACATGTCGGTTAGGACGATGGTATCGCCTGCGGCGTTCAGCGCGATCTCCACACGAACCGGATCGAGCGTTTCGGGATGCAGGCCGGTGCGAACCAACATCACGTCGCGGCCGGTTTCGTGTGCGACGTGACCAGCGACATCGCGGAACATCGGCGCGCTGACCGGCGTCGCTCCCGCGACGAGGTTGATACGGGCGAACTCGCATGAGGCGGCGGGCATGCCGTTAGTGAACGGCGTGGCATCGGCGGCGGACAGATCGAGCGCCGCGAACGGCAGGGCGAGGACGCGCGTCGAGGGATCGGCAAATACGCCGACGGGTGGGGCTGAGGACATTCTCTTGGACTTTCGGTGGAGGGTCACCGCCGTCGTCGGCGGATCAGGCTGCCCGACTTTTCATCACGCCCGGCAGCTTCGCTGCGGCGTCCATTCCATCACATCCTTAGGTTCCGGATAGAGCCATTGGGCGATCCATCCGGCGAGCGGCGCATCACCGCTCGGGGCTGTCGCGGTCCGGTCCAATCCGGTTGACGTCCTCATCAGCCCGTGGACCCTTGGAGGCCGCCTTGTCTTGACCCCCATGCGGCGACCCGACGATCCGCGCCGCTTGGGCACGGATGCCGCTTACCGGAGCCGGTGATATGTCAGCCCCCGTTGCCGGACCGCGCACGGAGGTATCCAACGACGGTTCGACCAAGTTCGACCCCGCGCTTTCGATGACAGCCGTCATCTGGCGGCGCAGGCGCTCGCGGTGCAGCCGTTCCTGCACCTCCAGATCGGCGATGAACAATCGGAACAGCCGGTCGATCGCCTTCGGCACGGCCGCACCGATCGAGACTTGATGGTCGTCGATCACCAGCGCCTCGTCGTTCTCCTCATTCTCCTTGAGCCATTCGAAGAGGCGTCCGCGCGTCACGGTGCGATATTCCGCGTTCACGGATACCGCGTCGCCGAAGCGAGGTTCATAGCTGAGCGTCGGCAACGCGTTGCGGTCATAGTCTTCCGCTTTCCGCAGCGCCGCCCCGGCGGCGGAATGGTGACCGGCGACGATCGCGGCTTCCGCGTCCCGGTCGCGCGATCCGGGCATAACCGCATCGATTTCGTCGAGCCACGCGCGCGCATCCGCGACAATCGCTTCCTCTTGCCGCCGCTTGGCGTGTGGCTGATCGTCGCCGCGCTGGTGCGCGATGACGGCCTCGGCCCGAGATCGCAGCAGGCCGCTGGCTATCTCCATCACCCGCGCCTGCGCTTCACGAAGCAGCGCCGCCGCTTCGTGGTCTTTCCATTCCCGCACCGCACGCTGCGCCGCGGTGGCCTTCGCCGCATTGATCCGCGTGGCGGCGCGCGCACCCAGACCCTTTTCACCCGCCGTCAGATCGCTGCCGACCTGGCGTAGCTTGTCACCGAACATGATGAGCGCGTTACGGATGCCGGCCGGGGTGACGATACCGCGCTTCTCGGCGGCTATCGTCCGGTTGCCCAGGTGGCGCAACGGCGTGAGATCGATTCCGTTCTCACGATAGGTGCCGCCGACATAACGCGGTGTATCCGGACGGCCGGCGATCACGTCGTTGGCGATGTTGGCATAGGCGGCGCGCAAAGCCTTGTAATAGGCGCTGGCCACGGTCAGGCCGTTCGGGCCACCCGCTTCCCCTCGCGCGATCGCGATCTTGTTCTGTCGATACGGATAGGCCCATTTACCGTTGCGCTTCTTCACGCGGTATTCGAAATCCCAACAGCTGTGGTCATCGAGCCATCGGCTGGGCCGGTCATACGCATCGATATGCACGTGCATGTTATCGGGGGTGTTGTGCGGATCGGGCCGATGGATCGCTGCCACATACATCCATCCGTCCGCGTCGAGCCGGCCGCACAGCCGCCGCATGATCTCGTGATAGGATCGCGGATCGAGGTTGCGCGGCAGTTCAACGACAAAGCGGGTCTGGACGCGGCCTGAGCGACCCTGTTTGAACGCCGGCAAGGCCGGCGAGCGCTTGCCGAAGATGGCGTCGGTTTCGGTCAGGCGATCGTAGGCCTGCTCGAGATTGACGTCGCATAGCGCGACATCCTTCTCCACGACCGGCTTCTTGCGCCGCGCCGCCGACAGCACCTGTTTCGTCTCGACGGCATCCAGCCGCCGCGATGCGTCCTTGATCCACGACGGCGCGTTCGGCTCGGCCGCCGCCGTCCGCCAGGCTTCCGCGTGCTTGGTCGATACGGTCAGCGTGCCGCTGCGCGCTTGACGTTCGCACCGCTCGGCGGCCTCGAACAGGCTCCGTTGCCGCTGGCGGGTCACACCGATATTCGACAACACCGCCAGCACATTCTGGGCGCGGTGCTCCTCCTCGAAATCGAGGAGGTCCATCACCGGCATGGGATCGTCCGGATCGCGGCCGCCCGCTTGTCGCGTGATGTAATCGAAATGGTTCGCGTAGCTGAGCGCGCCGTCGAGGACATAATCGTGATGTCCGGCGGCAACCTCGCCCACCGCCGGGTAGCGACGGTGGGTCTTCCCCTTGCTCGATCTCGGCACGACCGTGCGCGTGATATGGGTGATGTCGAGATGCGGAACCCGCGCGACATCCGACTGCCGCCGCTCGGCGCTAATCGGGCTGGCGCGGCTGAAATCGATCCGATCGACCGCGCCGCCGGTCCGCGTCCCACCGGACGACGGCGTCCGCCATTCGGGCACCTGCACGGCGGATCCGCGCTTGATCGCCGGTTCAGGTTCCCGCACGTGCAGGCGGCGCAGGATGGGGCCGAACAGTTCGCGCTCTTCCTTCGCCATCTTCGCCAGCAACGCGGCGAGCTGGTGCGCGAACGCGGGATAGGATGGCTGATCGGACGTCGGCATGACGGGAACGTGATTCCCGCGCCAGGGCAAAACAACCCCCATCCAGCGATGAGGCCTGGTGTGTTCAAGCCAGGCTAGTATGACCTTCCCGCCTTCCGGAGCGCCCCGGCGTGCAGGACCCTCGCCATCGGCCGATCGCCCGCAAAAAGGTGGTGCCACCTTTTTGCGCTGTTGCGCCCCTGGAATCGCAACATCAGGCTAGCGATTCACTCTGGGTCGCAGACCGGTTTTCATGCTCATCCGGCGCGGAAGGAGCGAGGGCCGAACCGGGTCGTCATTCTACGTTTGCAGTCGCGCCGCCGCTGAAAAATACTTTAGATATAGCTTGAAGATGCGCGAGTAGGTCGCGAGCATGGTAACCAGCGGACTGGCTCGTGGAAAGTCCTGACGTTGCCTGGCCGGGCGGCCGGCGGAGTGCTAGCCGCCAGCCAACCCGCATCGAAACAGCCTAGCTCCATCGTGCGAAATCGGCGGAGTCATCAACCGAAACGATAACCCACGCCGGGTTCGTTTCGGAGCCGCGTGGGCGCGGATGGATTGGCCTCGATCTTCAGGCGTAGCGCGCGCACCGCCACCCTGAGATATTCGATATCGTCGATGTGGGCGGGGCCCCACAGCTCTCGCAGCAATGTCGCATGGGTGACGACACGGCCCGGATATCGGGCCAGCAGGGCGAGCAGTGCGAATTCCTTTGGGGTCAGGTGCACCTCTTTCCCGTCGATCGTCACGCGGTGGGCCTGCTCGTCGATCGTCAGGCCGTCGATCGCGGGCGCGTGACCACCGCCTGGCCGATGCCGGCGCAGCGCGGAGCGGACGCGGGCGAGAAGTTCATCGGTGTCAAACGGCTTGGTGACGTAATCGTCCGCGCCGAGATCTAGCGCGGCGACTTTCTCCGCAGTGGCGTCGCGCGCGGTGACCACGATGACCGCAGCGCCGCCGGTCACCAGCGGCTGCACGAGCTCTAGGCCGTCGCGATCGGGCAAGCCCAGATCGAGCAGGACGACGGCGGGCGTCCGCGCCCTCGCCAAGGAGAGGCCTTCGCTAGCGTTGCCAGCCTCCAGCACCTCATGCCCGTCGCGATCGAGCGCGCGGCGGACGAGCAGCCTGATCGCATCTTCGTCGTCGATCACCAGCACCGCATTGCTCATCGGGCCTGTCCCTCGCGCACTAGCAGTCCCTCCGGAAAGAAGAGTTCGAACCGCGCGCCACCGCGATCCGCCCGATTGGTCGCACGGGTTTCGACGCCCAGCGCCTTGCCGAACCCCCGCACGATCGCGAGGCCAAGGCCGGTGCCGCCCGTGCGGTCGCTGCCGGCGATCCGCGTAAACGTCTCGAACACCGCGTCCTCGCGCCCCGGCGGCAGGCCCGGCCCCTCGTCAAGCACCGCCAGCGTGATGCCGTCCGAACTACGACGCCCCTCCAGACGGACTTCGCTGCCGCCGCCATGCTTCACGGCATTGTCGATCAGGTTGATGAGCATGTGGTTGAGCAGCGCCGCATCGGTGCGGACCAGCGGCAGATCAGGTGGCACGTCGAGCACCGTGTTGCCGGTCCGCGCCGCCCGGACGTCGTGCACGGCGGCGGCGACCGCATCGGTCAGGTCGGTCGCTTCCAGCTTCGGCGTCAGCGCGCCGGCCTCGACGCGCACGATCTCGATCAGGTCGTCGAAGAACCGGGCCAGCCGCTGCGCCTCGGCACGCACCGGCCCGATCAGCTCGGGTGCCGCACCGTCGGCTGCCAGCGCGTCGATCCCGGCCGATACTGCCGTGAGCGGCGTGCGCAAATCGTGCGCCAGCGACGACAGCAAGGTCGAGCGCAGCGCGTCGCGATCGCGCAAACCGGCGACCTCGCGCATGTCGGCCTCCAACTTCAGCCGCTCATGGGCCAGCGCGGCCTGATCGACCAGGCTCATGAATAGCACCGCGCGGTGCGGCGGGACCGGGTCACCGGCATCGGCGCGCGATACCCCGAGCACCGCCAGAGTACCGAGCGCCGTCTTCAGCGGGTGGAACCGCCATTCGGACGCTGTCAGCGTCCCCGTGCCACGCCCGGCCGGCTCGCCCCGTTCCGCTGCCCAGGCCACCGCCGCGATATCGAGCGTGGTGAAGGCGCCGTTCGGCGGGACGCTGGCGATCATCTGCGGATTCGCCGGGTCGGCGGTGAACAGCACGGCCTGCACGTCCAGCAATGCCGCGACCTCGCCGCATACGCTCTGCGCGGTTTCGCGCTCTTCGGACAGGCCGCCCAGCGTCTTGGCGAAGCTGGCGATGGCGGCATTCTCCCGCGCGCTCTTCGCCCCCAGCTCGGCTTGCGCCCGCACCCGCGCGGCGAGTTGCGCGATCACCACCGCCACCCCGATCAACGCGAAGAAGGTGATGACGTTCTGCGGGGCGTAGATGGTGAGCGTGTAGACCGGCGGGATGAAGAAGAAATTATAGGCCAGCCCCGACATGACACCGGCGAACAGCCCTTTACGCAGCCCGAACAGCGACGCCGCCGCCATCGTCGGCAGCAGGAACAGCATGTCAACGCTGCGATAGCCGATCCATGGCTGGACCAGCAGGCCCAGCGCCGTCACCGCCGCCACCGCAAGCAGGCTGAGCGCATAGTCGCGCATCCGCTCGGGCGGGCGGTAGCGGGCGCCGCGCGGCGCGGATGGCATCCGGGCCAGCGGCAAGACGTGGATCGCGACGCCGTCGCTCGCGCGGACGATGCGATCCACCACCGAGCCGTGGCGGCGTTCGAACCACCAGCTGCGCTGCGACTTGCCGATGACGAGCTGCGTTACCCGGTGCTCGGCAAGTTGGTCGAGCAGGCCCTCCATCACTTTCGTCGCGGGAATGGCGATGATCGTCGCGCCCAGCGTGGCAGCCAGGCCGAGAGTGGCGGCGAGCCGCTCGCGCTCGGCATCGGTAAAGCGCTGCTCACGCGGTGTCTCGACGTGCAGCGCGATCCACGGGCTGCGGAATCCGTCGGCCAGCCGCTTCGCGGCGCGCACCAAGGTGTCCGCACCGGGCTGTTCGCTGACTGCCACCATCACCCGCTCGCCGGCGGCATAGTTGCCCGCCATGGCATGGGCGCGCAGATGATCGAGCATCTGCGTGTCGATCGCCTGCGCGGCGCGGCGCAACGCCAGTTCGCGCAGCGCCGACAGGTTCGATTTCGAGAAGAAATTGGCGAGTGCGCGGGTTGCTTCGTCGGGGACGTAGACCTTGCCTTCGCGCAGCCGCTCGATCAGCTCGTCGGGCGGGATGTCGACTACTTCTAGTTCGGCACCGTCCAGCACCTTGTCGGGCAAGGTCTCGCGCACTCGCACGTTGGTGAACGACGCGACGATATCGTTGACGCTCTCCAGATGCTGAACGTTGAGCGTGGTGTAGACGTCGATCCCCGCCGCCAGCAGTTCCTCGACATCCTGCCAGCGTTTTGGATGGCGGCTGCCGGCGGCGTTGGTGTGGGCGAATTCGTCGACCAGCGCGAGCGCCGGCCGGCGTGCGAGCAGACCATCGAGATCCATCTCGGCGAGCGTGCGGCCTTCATAGGCGATGGCGCGGCGCGGCACGATCTCGAAGCCAGTCGTCATCGCCTCGGTCTCGGCGCGGCCATGAGTTTCCACCACGCCGACCGCCACATCGACGCCAGCATCGCGCCGCTGCGCCGCCTCGCGCAGCATCTCATAAGTCTTGCCCACCCCAGGCGCGGCACCGAGGAACACCTTGAGCTTGCCGCGTCCTTCGCCGGCAGCGAGCCGCAGCAGGGCGTCGGGTGAAGGGCGGGCGGATGCAGTCATCGCCCGCCCCTTTGCCGTGGATCGACCGGACCGGGCAAGGCGTCAGCGTTGCCGGTCGAGCGCGAGGTTCAGGTCCAGCACGTTGACGATGCGACCGGCGGTAAAGGGACCACCGGGTCGCTCTGCGCGCTGCTCGACCAGCGCGCGCACCGCGGCGGGGGCCAAGCCGCGCGCCGCCGCAACCCGATCGACCTGATAGAGCGCGCCTGCCAGCGAGATGTGCGGATCGAGCCCGGCCCCGGACGCGGCGGCGAGATCGGCCGGCAGCGGACGCGCGGCGGTCGCGCCGTAGCGGGCCACCGTCTCGGCGGCGCGTTCGGTCAGGTCGGGTGAGGTGGGAGATTTATTGCTGCCGCCCGCACCCCGACCATTGTAGTCGACCGCCGAGGGGCGCGGCCAGAAATAGCGCGGGCTGGTGAAGCTCTGCGCGATCTGGCGACTGCCGACGACGCGGCCCTGTGCGTCGGTCAGCAACTGGCCGTTGGCGGTGGCCGGCGTCACCGCCTGGGCGATGCCGAGCACGACCAAGGTGTAACCGACCACACAGACCAGCAGCGTCGCGGCGAAGATGCGCAGGGATGAAAGAACGATGGGCATGGACATATCCTGTCAGGGCAGCATCGCGTGTTCGGCGACGGGGCCGAGCGCGGCGGCGGGGAAGAAGGTGAGCGCGCCGAAGATCACGACGACGATGGCGAGCATCACGCCGAAGGTCGCATCCTCGACACCCAGCGTACCGGCCGACTCCGCCGCGCGACGCTTCGCCATGAACGATCCGACGATCGCCAGCGGCAGGATGATGGGGATGAACCGCATCAGCAGCATTACCAGCCCGGTTGCGATGTTCCACGGCGTCGTATTGTCGCCCAGCCCTTCGAAACCGGAGCCGTTGTTGGCGGCGGCGGAGCTGAATTCGTAGAGGATTTCGCTGAAGCCGTGCGGCCCGGCATTGTTCAGCGTGTCGGCGCCCCACGATGTCGCGGCGAACAGCGCGGTGCCGCCCAGGATGAACAGCGCGTGCGCGGCGAGCGCCATGATCGCCAGCTTCACCTCGCGCCCCTCGACCCGGTGGCCGAGATATTCGGGAGTGCGCCCCACCATCATCCCCGCCACGAACACCGCGACCAGGATGTAGAGGAACATGTTGACCATGCCGACGCCGACGCCGCCATAGGTTTCCGACAGCCACATGCCGATCATCGGCATCAGCCCGGTCAACGGATTGAGGCTGTCGTGCATCGCGCCGACCGATCCGTTGCTGGTCGCAGTCGTCAGCACCGCCCACAGCGGGCCGGTCGTGGCGCCGAAGCGCAGTTCCTTGCCCTCCAGATTGCCGACATCCTGTGCGATCGGAAGGTTGGCGAAGGCTGCGGTCGGCGCGCTTTCCAAGGTGACGGCACCCGCGACCTTGACGGTCAGGAAGGCGAGCATGACCAGGAACACGACGCGGGCGTGTTTCGGCCGGCCGACAATGCGGCCGAACATCCAGACGCAGGCCATCGGGATAAGGATGAGCGCGATCATTTCGACCGCGTTGGTCCAGAAGGTCGGGTTCTCGAACGGATGGGTCGAATTGGGGCCGAAAAAGCCGCCGCCGTTGGTGCCGAGTTGCTTGATCGCGACGAACGCCGCGACGGGTCCGCGCGCGATGGTCTGCGCGGTGCCCTCCAGCGTCGTGGCGCTCACCGATCCGCCCAGCGTCATCGGGACGCCGCCGAACGCCAGCAGCAGCGCGACGACCAGTGCCAGCGGCAGCAGGACCAGGAACGCGGCGCGCTGCACGTCGGACAGGAAATTGCCCATCGTCGCCCTGCCAGCGAGGCCGCGTGCCAGCGCCGTCAGAGCGGCGATACCGGTCGCGGCGGAGACGAACTGCATCCACATCAGCGCGCCGAGCTGCGAAAAATAGCTCATCGACGCTTCGCCGGAATAATGTTGCAGGTTCGTGTTGGTGACGAACGAGGCGGCGGTGTTGAAGACCAGGCTGGGGTCCAGCGCCACCATGGCGTCCGGGTTGAGCGGCAGCGCCTGTTGCAGCGACAGGATCGCCACGACCGCGACGAACATCAACGCGTTGAAGCCGAGGAGCGTCAGCGCATAGGCTTTCCAGCCCTGTTCCGTGGTTGCGGCAGGTCCGGCGATCCGGGCGAACAGGCCGTGCGGGTGCCCCGGTGCGGCCGGGTCCATCGCCCAGCGCATGTAGCGGCCGAGCGGGACCGACAGCAAAGCCGTGCCGCCGACGATCAGCGAGATGAGAAGGATGGCGTCCATCGATGCGGTCCTTCGGTCAGGCGCGGTCCGCCAGCCGGACGAGACCGGCGAGCAGGGCGAAGGTGAGAAGCCCGAGGGCGAGATAAGCGAAGGTCATGACGATGCTCCCGCTCAGACCAGGCCGAGCGCGTTGACGAGGATGTCGATCAGCTTGATGCCGACGAACGGCGCGATCAGCCCGCCGACGCCGTAAAGGCCGAGATTGCGGACCAGTAGCTGCGCCGCCCCGATCGGCTTGTAGGGCACGCCGCGCAGCGCCAGCGGCACCAGCAGCGGGATGATGATCGCGTTGAAGATGATCGCCGACAGGATCGCGCTTTCCTGGCTGGCCAGCGCCATCAGGTTGAGGACGCCCAGCGCGGGATAGAAGGCGGCGAACAGCGCGGGGATGATCGCGAAATATTTCGCCACGTCGTTGGCGATCGAGAAGGTCGTCAGGCTGCCGCGCGTCATCAGCAGCTGCTTGCCGAGGCCGACGACCTCGATCAGCTTGGTCGGGTCGCTGTCGAGGTCGACCATGTTGCCGGCCTCGCGCGCCGCCTGGGTGCCGGTGTTCATCGCGATGCCGACGTCGGCCTGCGCGAGTGCGGGCGCGTCGTTGGTGCCGTCGCCGCACATCGCGACCAGCCGCCCCTCGGCCTGTTCGGAACGGATCCGGGCCAGCTTGTCCTCGGGCGTCGCCTCGGCGAGGAAATCGTCCAGCCCCGCCTCGGCAGCGATCGCGGCGGCGGTCAGCGGGTTGTCGCCGGTGATCATCACCGTGCGGATGCCCATCCGGCGCAGTTCGGCGAAGCGTTCGCGGATGCCGGCTTTCAGGATATCCTTCAGGTGGATGACGCCCAGCAGCCGGCCGTCCTGCGCCACCGCCAGCGGGGTGCCGCCGGCGCGGGCGATCTCCTCGGCGAAGCGGCGCAGTTCGGTCGCGTCGCTGTCCGGGTTCGCGCGCAGGATCGCATCGATCGCGCCCTTCTGGATCAGCCGGTCGCCGGTCTTCACGCCGGACAAGCGGGTCTGCGCGCTGAACGCGATGATCTCCGCGTCCGCCGGTAGCGCGTTCAGCTTAAGCGCGAACTTCTCTTCGGCCAGCGTGACGATCGAACGGCCTTCGGGTGTCTCGTCGGCCAGGCTGGCGAGATGCGCCGCCTCGGCCAGCGCCATCGGCACGACACCGGCCAGCGCGCGGAATTCGACCGCGTGGCGATCGCCCACCGTGACCGTGCCGGTCTTGTCGAGCAGCAGCACGTCGATATCGCCCGCCGCCTCGACCGCGCGGCCCGACTTGGCGAGCACGTTGAAACGCACCATCCGGTCCATGCCCGCGATGCCGATCGCCGACAGCAAAGCCGCGATCGTCGTTGGGATGAGCGCGATCAGCAGCGCCGCGAGCAGCGCTACCGGCACCCCGCCGCCGGCATAGGCAGCGAACGCGGGGATGGTGCCGACCGCGATCAGGAAGATGATGGTTAGGCCGACGAGCAGCACGCTCAGCGCGATCTCGTTCGGCGTCTTCTGCCGCTCCGCCCCCTCGACCAGAGCGATCATGCGGTCGAGGAAGCCCTGGCCGGGTTCGACCGTGACGCGCACCTTAATCTGATCGGATATGACCCGCGTTCCCGCCGTCACCGCCGAACGGTCGCCGCCCGCCTCGCGGATCACGGGCGCGCTCTCGCCGGTAATCGCGGCTTCGTTGACGCTCGCCACTCCGGCGATCACCTCGCCGTCGGACGGGATCAGGTCGCCGGTTTCGACCAGCACCATGTCGCCCTTCGCCAGCCGGGATGCGGGGACCAGTTCCCACGCATCGGCGACACCGATCAGCTTCTTGGCCCGCAGCTCCGCCTTGGTGCCGCGTAGCGACGCGGCCTGCGCCTTGCCCCGGCCTTCGGCTAGCGCCTCGGCGAAATTGCCGAACAGCACGGTCAGCCACATCCAGAAGACGAGTTGCACCTGAAACGCTGCGCTGCCCGGTGCGAGACCGAGCAGCGCCAGCACCGTCAGTAGCACCGCGACGATGGCGGTGGTGAACATAACCGGCTTGCGGACCAGGGTGCGCGGATCCAGCTTCACGAATGCGTCACGCACCGCCGGACCGATCAACGCGGGATCGAACATCCCTCGGGATGATTTCGCGATATCCGTCATGGTCAGAACCGTTCCGGCCGTGCCAGCGCGAAGCCGAGATAGAAGAGCAGGCCGGTGGCGACGATCGCGCCGAGCCAGAGTTCGAGCGTCATGCGACGGTCCCCTGTCAGAAGCTGGCGGTCAGCGAGGCGATCAGCGTCGATCCTGCGATCGAGCCGCTGCCGTCTTGCCCGCGCGAGAAGATAGGCTGGAGATGGGCCGATTCGCGTCGCCCGATGTCGGTGCCGACCCACGCGACACCGAGCGTCAGCCCGGATACTGGCGTCACGTCAGCGCCCAGCGACCAATCCCAATACCGCCCGGTCGGTGCGACGCTGGTTGCGTTCGGGCCAAGCCCGCGATTCCCGCGTGAATGGCCGATATGCGCCTTCAGCGTGACGGGCGTCCCGGTGAGCGTCAGCGCGCCATCGCCCGAAAGATACAGATTGTCGCCCTTCGCGCCGGGCCGGATCGGTGTCCCCGCCGCGGCGGCCGCGCCGGTATCGAACACGCGGCCCAGCGCGCGCTGCTTTGGCGCATAGGCGACCGCGCCCGTCAGCGTGACGGGACCGGTCGTGACCGTCAGCTTCAAGAACGCTTCGCCGAAATCAGTCGTCTTCGCGCCGCCCGGATACATGAACCAGGTCAGCCCGGCGTCAATTGTCCCGCCCGCGAACGACCGCTTCACGCCACCGATCAGGTCCAGTTCCATATTGGGTCCGCCGAACGTGCCCCATCCGGCCAGGCTCGAACCCCAGACGCCAGCATATACCCCGCTGTCATGCGCCACCGTGATCCCGGCCTGCACCGCGGCACCGCCATCGCTCTGCGACACGCCGCGGAAGCGATAGTCGCTGGTGAGCGTGGCGGATCCGCTGACGCTCAGCGAAGCCGAGGGGGCATCCGCGGATTGTCCCAGCGCGGGGGTGGCCATCATCGCCAGCACGATCGCGCCGGCAAAACTCGTCTTCAACATCGGAGTCTCCCCACCGGCCGGACTGGCGGTGGCGGATCGTCAGATGCGATGGAGCTGCGTTAAGGTGCCATGTGGATCATCGGTCGGCGGCATAAGGAGAGCGTAAAGACGCCCGATCCGCACCGTTGCCGGTCAGTTGCGCCGCAACTCGATCTCCAGCCGTTTGATCGCCCGCAGCACGCGGTTCGCATGGATCGCCGGCCAGAGCGACAGCTTGATCGCCAGCGACATCTGCAGCAGCACGGCCGATGGGAAACCCCAACGCAGGGCGTTCAGTGGCGCATTCGCTTGGAAGAAGCGCCATCCGCAATACACACCCGCAACGAACAATCCGGTCTGGGCGACCATCAGCACCACGTTCACCCAACCGGTGCCCCCGCGGAAGATGCTGCGCGCCTGGGTCAGATATCCCGGCTCCTCCCCAATAGCCCGCAACAACGCAGCCTCCTCCGCGACGATCGCGGCATCGATCGTGTCGTCATCCAGATCACGCATCCTGTCCTCCTTCGAATTTGGCGCGCAGTGCCCGGCGCGCATGGAATATGCGCGTCTTCACCGTGTTGGCCGGGATACCGAGCGCTACTGCGGTTTCGGCGATGCTAAGTTCCTCGAAATAATGAAGCGCCACGGCGGCGCGGTGGATGGCGGGCAATGCGGCGACTGCGGCGCGCAGGCTGGCGTGGTCCGCCGCCTGTTCGCCATCACAGGGCGCGGGGTCGGCCAGTTCGTCATCCAGCGGCGCCAATCGCTGCCGGGAGACCTTGTCCCGCGCGATTCTCCGCCCGGCATGGCGCGTCACGATCCGATAGGTCCATGCCGGAAACGCGCGCTCGTCCTGTAACTGCGCCAGACCCCGCGCAATATCGATCCAGGCCGACTGGGCGATATCGTGCGCAGCGTCGCGGTCGCCGGTCAGCCGCCAGGCATGGGCGACAATGCGGCGGTGCCAGCGCTCGGCCAGTTGGGCCAACGCCGCGCGATCGCCCGCCTGCGCCGCGATAACGCAATATTCGTCGAGCGAACGGCGCCATCGGGCGGACGAGGTCGGTTCAACGCGCATCGTACAGACAAGGTGCGCTGCCGAGCGCGAAAGGTTCAATGGCCGCTGAAGAAATGCTCCAGGCTCAGATCAGCACGCCGCACGGTGTCACGCGATCAGCATGTTGATCGCGACACAGGTGGCTAACCCGACGACTAGGTTCATCGGGATCCCGATCTTCAGGAAGTCCGCGAAGCGATAGTCGGCCGCGGCATAGACCATCGTATTGGTCTGATAGCCGATCGGCGTCGCGAAACTGGCGGAGGCGGCAAACATCACGGTCACGATCAGCGCCCTCGGGTCATGGCCGGTCGCCTGGGCCAGGCCGATCGCGATCGGGGTCATGATAACCGCGACGGCATTGTTGGTCACCGTCTCAGTCAGCGTCGACGTCAGCAGATACAGAACGATCGTCAACATCAGGGGCGACAGGCCGTTCAGCCACGGCGCGACCACGTCCACGACCAGCTTCACGGTGCCGATCGCTTCCAGCCCGCTGCCGATGCCGAGCATCGCGAAGATCAGGACCAGCACGCTGCCGTCGAGCGATGCCCAGGCTTCCTCCGGGTCCAGGCACCGGGAGATAAGGACGATGCCAACCCCGATCAGTGCCAGCGACAGCACCGGGGCGGTCCCCGCCGCGGCCAGGGCGACCACAGCAGCCAGCGTCGCGATCGCGATCGGCGCACGGCGGCGGCGGAACGGGCGGACGTGGCTGGTATCCTCGGCGATCAGATTGGTGTTCTCGTCCAGCGCCGCGACGGCGCTCGCGTCGGCCGCGACCAGCAGGCTGTCGGCGGCGCGCAGGCGGACGCTGCCCAGGTCCGGTCCCGGCAAGTGGCGCGCGCGACCGATCCCCAGAACGCGCGCGCGCAGGTTCGACAGGAACGGGATCGCGCGCAGCTTCCCGCCGATCGTTGGGTGGGTGGGCGCGATGGTGACGCCGACCAGGCGCACACCGTCCGCCCGCTCGTCCTCCGCCAACCGGATCGGCTGGCCGACATTCTGCAGTCCGACCACGACCGAATGACTGCGCGCGAGGCTGTCGATCTCCTCCGCTGATGCGGCGACCACCAGCCGGTCGCCGCTCTCCAGCGCGGCATCCGCCGGCAGATCGCGCAGCAGCGCGCTGCCCCGCCTGACCGCGACCAACCGCACCGCATCGCGCTTCAGGAACGACAGCTCGCCGATCGTCGTCGCCTTCTCCAGCAACCGCTCGGTTAACGCCAGTTCGGTCAGATACTCCAGCCGGTGCCGATCGGCGATGTCGTTGTCCGGCCGCGCCGGCAGCAACAGCGGTCCCAGCACCAGCATCGTCGCGACGCCCGCCGCCATCGCCACCAGCCCGACGCCGGTGATGTCGAAGATGCCGAACCCCGGCTGGCCGTTGGCCCGCGCGACCCCGTCGACCAGCAGATTGGTCGACGTGCCGATCAGGGTCAGCGTGCCGCCCAGGATCGACAGATAGGATAAAGGGATCAGCAACCGCGTGGCCGGAATGCCGACCGCCTTGGCTAAGCGACGGACCAGCGGAATGAGAACGATGACGACCGGCGTGTTGTTGATGAACGCCGGCGCGATGCCGGCGCCGGTCAGCATCTCCATGGTCGTCCGCCGGGGCGCCTTTTCGGCGCGGCGGACGATGGCGCTCGCCAGTGCCTCGATCGCGCCTGTACGCACCAACGCCCCGGACAGGACGAAGAACGCCGCGATTGTGATCGGCGCGGAATTGCTGAACGCTTGCGTGACGAGATCGGGCGTCAGCCAGCCGAACGCGATCATCGCGACCGCGCCGACGATGGCCACCGTGACCGGAGGCAACCGCTCGCTGGCGAAGGCCACGAACAGGGCGACGATGAAGACCAGACCCAGCAGCGGACGGTGATTGCTTACGAAAGCGGTGACAATATCCATGGGACCGGCGGGACTTTCTGTCGGGTGACCATCTTGCGGTGATCTCTAATCGTGGACGACGGGCCATGAACCGAGTTCGCGGTCAACCCGCAGGTCCATTCTTTGATCCGATCGTCGCACAACCAGCCCGAGATCCCGGCCGACAGCCCTGTAATCCTGACAGCCGCTCATCTAATGACCGCCCGCGGGGTTGTCGGAACTGGAGATGCGTGCATGCGAGTAGTGATCTGTGGGGCCGGTCAGGTCGGCACCACCATTGCGCGCCATCTCGCGTCCGAAGGTATCAACGTCACGGTCATCGACATTGACGCGGATCAGATCCGCCGGGTCGACGAAAGCTACGATGTTCGCGGCGTGCTGGGGCATGGTTCCCATCCCAGCGCGCTGGACAAGGCCGGCGCGCGGGGCGCCGACATGCTGATCGCCGTGACCCGCTCCGACGAGGTCAATATGGTGGCCTGCCAGGTCGCCTATTCGCTGTTCAAGGTGAAGCGCCGCGTCGCCCGGTTGCGGCACACCGGTTATCTCGCGCAGGACAAGACCGGCCTGTATGCGGCCGAGCACCTGCCGATCGACGTCATCATCTCGCCCGAGATCGAGATCGCCGAGGGCATCGCGCACCGCCTTCGCACCCCAGGTGCTTTCGACATGGTGCCGATGGCGGACGGCAAGGTCGAACTGCTCGGCATTCACGCCGATCGCGCGGACTGTGCGCTGATCGGGCGCCGCTTCGGCGAGTTAGCCGAAGTATCCGGAATGACGGTCGCGGCTGTGGTGCGGAGCGAACGCTGCTTCGTGCCGGATGCCGATGACCGTCTGGAACTGGGCGACGACCTCTATGTGATCGCGCTGACGGATCGGGTCGAGGCCGTGATGGCGGCGTTCGGCCACCGCGAGCGGATCGCGCGCCGGGTCATCATCATTGGTGCAGGCAACATCGGGCTCCACTTGGCACGCGGCCTGAGCCAGTCATCGCCCCGCATCGACATCAAGGTGATCGAGCAGGACACGGCGCGCGCGGAACATGCCGCCCGCGAACTCGGCACTGCCGCCGTGGTGCTCCGCGGGGACGTCCTGGATCGCGACGTCCAGGAACAGGCACAGGTTGCGACCGCCGACACAATCGTCGCGGTGACCAACGACGATGAAACCAATGTCTTCGCGTCGGTCCTCGCGAAACGGGCCGGATGTCGCCGCGCCATCACGTTGGTGAACAAGCGTTCCTACGAAGGGCTTATTCCGACGCTCGGCATCGACGCCGTCGTTAGTCCCAGCGCCGTGACCATCTCGACCGTGCTTCGGCATGTCCGCCACGGCGCCATCATGGCGCTTTACACGCTGCGCGAAGATTTTGGCGAAGTGATCGAGGCTCAGATCGGTCCGGACTCGAAGCTGCTGCGTCGACCCATTGATGCGCTTGGTCTGCCACAGGGGATGCGGATCGGCGCGGTTGTTCGCGATGGCGAGGCGATGATCGCGACCGGTAGCACGGAGCTTCAGACGGGGGACCGTGTGGTGGCGCTGGTCACCTACAACGCCCTGCGGCTCGCGGAATCGCTGTTGGGCGGCGGCAAGCGGACGGCGGCATGAGCAGCGCGCTCGCCGGCCCGGTTACGAACGCGCCGAGAACCGGACAGCTGCGGCCGGTAGCCTATCTGGTCGGCCAGGTCCTGCTCGCGACTGCGGCGATGATGGTGTTCCCGCTGATCGTCGATGTGGTGCAGCACAACCCGGACTGGCAGGCGTTCGCCGTGGCAACGGGTTTGTCCAGCGCCGTCGGCGGGCTGCTGTCCTGGTGGGGACGCGGCACGGTGGCGAGCGGCCTTACCTTGCGACAGGCTTTCCTGCTGACGCCGGTGAGCTGGTTCAGCGTCTGCGCGGTCAGCGCGCTGCCGTTCTACTTCGCGCGCTATGGTATCGTCGCCGGAAGTGCCGCCGATGCCTTTTTCGAGGCGGCCTCCGGTATCACGACGACGGGCGCCACCGTGCTGTCGGGGCTGGAGCAGGCACCGCCGGGAATGCTGCTGTGGCGCGCGCTGCTGCAATGGATGGGCGGCATCGGGATCATCGCGACTGCGATCGCAATCCTTCCGGCGCTTGGCATCGGCGGGATGCAGCTGTTCCGCACCGAATCGTCCGATCGTTCGGAAAAGGTGATGCCACGCGTTCGCCAGATCGCCTGGGCGATCACCGCGGTCTATGTCGGGCTGACCGGCTTGGCGGCGATCGTCTACTGGCTGGCGGGGATGACCCCGTTCGATGCGGTGGCGCATGGATTGAGTTCGGTCGCGACCGGCGGGTTCTCGACATCGGACAGGTCGTTCGGCGCCTGGGAGGCCAATGGCATCCAGTGGTTTGCCACGCTGTTCATGCTGTCTGGCAGCATTCCCTTCGTCCTGTATGTTCGCCTTATTGCCGGTGATCGCAGTGCGATCTGGGATCGGCAGGTGCGAACGCTGCTGCTCTGTCTGACCGTGATCATCGGTTTGTTGGGCAGCTATCTCGCTGTCACCGGCCAGTATCCGCTGGAACCTGCCTTCCGTCACGCCGCGTTCAACGTCGTTTCGGTAGTGACGACCACAGGGTTCGCCACAACCGACTACACGCTGTGGGGCAATGTCGTGATCGGACTGTTCTTCGGTCTGACCTTCATAGGCGGGTGCACCGGTTCCACCTCGGGCGGGATCAAGATCTTTCGTTTCGAGGTGATGGCGGTGATGCTGCGCACCCATTTTCTGCGGCTGATCTATCCGCGCGGTGTGTTTCCGCGATCCTATGGTGCCCGGCAACTCGACGATGAGGTCGTCAATTCGGTCGTCGCCTTCTTCGCCGTCTTCTTTCTCTGCTACGCCGCGCTCACGATCTCGCTGATGGCGTTGAACCTCGATTTCATCACGAGCGCCAGCGGCGCGGCGACAGCCCTCGCGAATGTCGGCCCTGGGCTTGGGGATATCATCGGTCCAGCCGGCAACTTCGCCAGCCTTCCGGCCGCGGCCAAGTGGCTGCTCGGCGTAGCGATGCTCCTCGGCCGGCTCGAACTGTTCACGGTGCTGGTGCTGTTCATTCCACGGTTCTGGCGCGGGTAATCGCCTCAGGTCTCGGCAACACCCGTTTCGCTGTCGGTGTCGCCGGCGAAGGTCGCCCAGTCGGTGTCGGCGCCCGGCCGGGGCGGATCGCCGGCCGGACCGAACCGCTCGCCATCGATATGGCGGCGGGCGCGATGCAAATGCGCCTTAGCGATCATGTTCGCGGCGATCGGCGCGGTCAAGAACAGGAACAGCGTGATCAACAGTTCGTGCGCGGACCATGTCCCCTGCACGAGCGTGAAGAACAGCATCGACGCGATCAACAGCGCGCCGAGCCCCAATGTGGTCGCTTTGGTCGGCCCGTGCAGCCGCTCCATGATCGACGGCAGGCGCACCAGCCCCCAGCTGCCGATCAGCGCGAACGCACCGCCGAGCACGACCAGCGCGGCGATCAACAGTTCGACCACCGCGATCATTCGACGATGTCCCCGCGCAGCACGAACTTGCAATAAGCGGTGGTGCCGACGAAGCCGACCATCGCCAGCAGCAGCGCCGCCTCGAAATAGGTCTGCGTCGCATAGCGGATGCCGATCAGCACGATCAGCCCGATCGCGTTGATGACCATCGTGTCGAGCGCCACCACCCGGTCGCTGATTGTCGGTCCGCGCAGCAGACGCCAGAGATTGAGCACCAGCGCGAGGCCGACGCAGGCGAAAGCGATGGTGAGTGCGGCGGCGATCATGCGAAAATCCGTGCCAGCCGCGCCTCGTAACGCTGCTTGATCCGCGCGACCTCGGCGGCCGGATCGGCGACGTCGAGTGCGTGGACGAGCAGGTGCCGCCCGCCGGCCGAGGTATCAGCACTCACCGTGCCGGGCGTCAGGCTGATCGTGCCGGCCAGCATTGTCAGCGCCTCAGGACTGGTGAGCTCAACCGGCACCACCAACCAGGCCGGACGCAGCGCGGCATTGCGGCGGAACAGGATCAGCCAGGCGATCTGGAAGTTCGCCACGACGATATCGTAGAGCACGATCGCCAGATACGCCGCCATCGCGCGTCCGAACCGCAGCCGTGGCCGGTTGGGCCAGAAGGCGGCGGTGAAGATGGGCAACACGATGCCGAACCCAGCCCCTAACAGGATGCTGCCCACCGTCACGCTGTTCGAGATCAGCAGCCAGACTACGCCCAACAGGATGCTGAGGGCGGGATGCGGGAGCAGCCGGCGGATCATCGGTCGCCTCCCAGCACGGCGGCGACGTAGCGATCGGGTGCGAAGATCTGCGCGGCTGCCGCCTCGGTCTGGCGGGTGCCCCAACCGGCCGCGAGGGTCAGCGCGGCAAGCACAACGATCGTTGCCGCTGGCGCGATCAGGCCGCCATGATCGCGCTCGAGCGGATGGAACGGCGCATCGGTCGGTGCGGGCTTCCAGAACACCAGGCTGCCTGTCCGCGCAAAGCCGACAACGCCGATAAACGTGGTGATCAGGATCACCGTCCAGATGACCCCACGCGCGGCCTCCCCGGTGGTCTGGAGGATGAACAGCTTGCCGACGAAACCCGACAGCGGCGGAAGGCCCACCGCTGCGATCGCCGTCAGCATAAACAGCGCGGCGACGGCCTCCTGCCCCATGAAGCGCGGGCTGGGCACCGCCAGGTCGGCATATTCGCCGCGCCGGCGCCGCAGCACGTCGGCGACCAGGAACAATGCGGCACCCGCGAAAATCGCGTGAACCATGTAGAACAGCGCCGCAGCCATCGCCTCGCGCTGCCACGCGCCGACCGCCAGCAGCAGCGTGCCGGTCGAGCCGACCACCGCGAATGCCGCCTGTTCGCGGATCGATTTCGCCGCCAGCACGCCGACGAAGCCGATCGCCGCGGTAAGGATCGCGGCCGGGGTCAGCCACGGCGCGGGCACCCATGCTGCCGCGCCGGCTTCGGCCCCGAACACCAGCGGCACGACCCGGATCAGCGCGTAGACGCCGACCTTGGTCATGATCGCGAACAGGGCCGCCACCGCCGGCGCGGTCGCGATATAGGTCCGCGGCAGCCACAAATGCAGCGGCACGACCGCCGCCTTGAGCAGGAATACCGTCACCAGCATCAGCCCGGCGGCGCGCAACAGCCCCCCGTCCGCCGCCGGCACCTGCGCCGCCCGGACGGCCATGTCCGCCATGTTGAGCGTTCCGGTCAGGGTGTAGAGCATCGCCAGCGCGATCAGGAACAGCGACGACCCCACGATGTTGACGACGACATAGGCGACGCCGGCCTTCAGCCGCGCCGGCCCCTGGCCGTGCAGCATCAACCCGTAGGAGGCGATCAGCAGCACCTCGAAGAATACGAACAGGTTGAACAGATCGCCGGTCAGGAAGGCGCCGTTCAGCCCCATCAGCTGGAAATGGAACAGCGGATGGAAATGCCAGCCCTTGCGGTCGAGCTTCGTCAGCAGCGCGTGCGCCAGCACGATGCAGGCGAGCAACGCTGCGCAGACGAGCATGATCGCGGCCAGCCGGTCGCCGACCAGCACGATGCCGAACGGTGCGATCCAGCCGCCCATCGCATAGCTGCGGATCGCATCGTCCTGCGCCTGCACCAGAAGCGCGACAGCAGCGGCCAGCATCGCGGCGGCACCGGCAACCGAGATCGCCATCGATAGCCGGTGCCGCCGCCGGTAGAACAGCAGCGTCAGCGGCGCGACGATCGCCGGGATCAGGACCGGCAACACCAGCAAGCCGGGGCCCGTCATGCCGTGTCCTCCGGGTCGGCATCGCCGTCGACGTGGTCGGACCCGCTTTCGAGAAAGCTGCGCAGCGACAGGATCACGGTCAATGCGGTCATGCCGAAGGTGATAACGATCGCGGTCAGCACCAGCGCCTGCGGCAACGGATCGGTATGCTGGGCGACGTCCTTGCCCCAGATCGGCGGCTGGTCGACCACCAGCCCGCCGGCGGCGAACAGGAAGACGTTGACTGCGTAGGACAGCAGGGTCAGCCCCAGCACCACCTGGAACGTGCGCGCGCGCAGCGTCAGATAGATGCCGCCGACGACCAGCACCCCGATCGCGCTCGCGACCAGCAATTCCATGGTCATGCCGCGTCCTCCCCGGTTTCGACGGCGCGCGCGGCGCGCTGGGCGACATGACTGAGCTGTGCGAGCGTCAGCAACACCGCGCCGACCACCACCAACGCCACGCCCAGGTCGAACAGGATCGCGGTCGCCAGCTCGACTTCGCCCACCAGCGGCACATGGACATAGCCGAACGCGCTGGTCAGGAACGGCCGCTCGAACACGAACGCGCCCGCACCCGTCGCCACCGCGATCAACACGCCCCAGCCGATCATCTGGTGCTCGCCGAAGCGGCGGCGCGCATCGGTCCAGTCGTAACCAGAGGCAAGGAACTGGAGCAGGATGGCGATGGCGAACAGCAATGCCGCAATGAACCCGCCACCCGGCTGGTTATGACCGCGCAGGAAGATGTAGCTGCCGACCAGCAGCGTCAGCGGCAACAGGATGCGCGTCGCCATCACGAACATGACGGGATGCTGTTCAGGCGAATGCGGCGTATCCTCGCGCCACGCCCGCAACCGCCGCCCCGCCGCACCGCGCGCCGCGGTCTCCAGCAACGCGTAGATGACTAGGCCTGCGACGCCCAGCACGATGATCTCGCCCAAAGTGTCGAAGGCGCGGAAATCGACCAGCGTCACGTTGACGACGTTGGTGCCGCCGCCGCCGGAATAGCTGTTCGCCCAGTGAAACGCGCTGATCGGATTGGGCGGGCTGCGCCGCAGGAACGCCCAGGCCGCACTGCCGGCCAGCACCCCGCCGATGCCCGCGACCAAGCCGTCGCGCACGCGGTGTGACGTGGTGGACAGGCGCGGCGGGCGTTTGGGCATCATGTTCAGCGCCAGCAGCAGCAACAGGATCGTCACCACCTCGACCGCGATCTGGGTGAGCGCAAGGTCGGGGGCGGAGAAATGGACGAAGCCAAGCGCGATGACCAGCCCGACGACGCTGACCAGGATCAGCGCGACGAAGCGGCGGCGATGGCTGGCGACCACCGCCCCCGTCGCAACCACCAGCAGGGCCCACGCGACAAGGGCGACCGGCGTCGCCGGCAGCGACGGCCGCGTGCCTGGTCCGACCGGTGCGGTGACGATCGCTTCCACGCCCAGCACGATGATGACCGCGAAGGTCACGAACAGCGCACGCTGCAGCGACGGGGTGTGCAGCGCGGTCGTTATGCGCCGCGCGGCGGCGACCGCGCCTGCTACGCTCACGTCGAACAGCCGCTTCGCATCGGGCAGGGTGGCGCGGGCATGGGCCGCCGCCAGCGGTGCCAGCCGCCGCAACAGTATCGCACCGGCGATCACCGCGATCAGGCTCGCGCCCAACGCCGGGTTGATCCCGTGCCAAAGCGCCAGATGCGTCTCGGGCGCGGGCCCGGCGATCACCGCGCTTGCCACCGCCATCACCGCCGGCCCGGCGAGCGGCATCGGTAACAGTCCGATCGCCACCACCAGCGCCACCAGCATCACCGGCGGCAAAGTCATCGCCGCGCCGGGCTCATGCGCCGGCTTGGGCGTCTCACCGCGTGCCCGTCCGAAATAGATCAGCACCGCATAACGCAGCGAATAGGCGACCGACAGCGTCGCCCCCACCACCGCCAGCAACGGCACGAGCCAGTCCTGTCCCGCCCAGCTTGTATGCAACGCCTGCTCGAGCATCATCTCCTTCGAGATGAACCCGTTAAGCGGCGGCAATCCCGCCATCGCTGCGGCGGCCAAGGTGCCCAGCACCGCGCTGACCGGCATCAGCCGCGCCAGCCTGCCCAGCCGGGTGATGTCGCGCGTGCCCGTTTCGTGGCCGATCGTGCCCGCGTTCATGAACAGCGCGGCCTTGAACGTGGCGTGGTTCAGGATGTGGAAGACTGCCGCCACCACCGCGACCGCGGTCGAGAAGCCCAGCAACATGACCATCAGCCCCAGCTGGCTGATCGTCGAATAGGCCAGGATGGCCTTCAGGTCGGTGCGGAAAAGCGCGACGGCCGCGCCGAACACCATCGTAACCAGCCCGGTGGTGGTGACAGCGTAGAAAAACGCGTCGGTCCCCGCCAGCACCGGCCACAGCCGGGCGATCAGGAGTACGCCCGCCTTCACCATCGTCGCCGAATGAAGATAGGCGCTGACCGGCGTCGGCGCCGCCATCGCGTGCGGCAACCAGAAATGGAAAGGGAACTGCGCCGATTTGGTGAAGCAGCCGATCAGGATCAGCGCCAGCATCGGCAGATAGAGCGGCGACGCCCGCACGATATCGCCGCGGGTCAGGATCGTCGCGAGGTCGTAGGATCCCGCCGCCTGTCCCAGCAGTACGAGCCCGGCGATCAGCGCTAGCCCGCCGCCGCCGGTCACCGCCAGCGCCATCCGCGCGCCCTGTCGCGCATCGGCCCGGTCGCGCCAGAAACCGATCAGCAGGAACGACGACAGGCTGGTCAGCTCCCAGAACACCAACGTCATCAGCACGTTGCCCGACAGGACGATCCCGACCATCGCCCCCTGGAACAGCATCAGGAACGCCAGGAACCGCCCGGTCGGCTCGGCCTTGCCGAGATAGCCGTGCGCATAGATGACGACGAGCAGCCCGATCCCCAGGATCAGCCCGGCGAAGAACAGCCCCAGCGGGTCGGCCATGATCGTCAGGTTCAGCCCCAGCGCCGGCACCCAGTCGATCGCGATGCGCTGCGACGGCTGGAACGCCTGCGCCACGACGATCGCCAGCCCCGCGCCGCTTGCCCCGCCCGCGACGAGGGTGTGGACGCCCCGCGACCGGGCAGACGCCGCCGCAATGGCAAGCGCCGCCACGAACGGCAGGAAGACGAGCAGGATGAGCAGCAAACCGGTCCAAGCGCCTCTGCAGGAGCGATCGGCTCGGACGATACGCCGAATCGATCGTCGAGAGAATGGAATGCGCCAGCGGGCTGCCGCATGACATGCCTAGTCAGCCGGTCCGGCGATGTCACCCCTACGCCTTTTCGTAGCCAATTTTCGTCCTATCGGCCACGTTGCGATGTTCTGTCGATTGACTGGCTCGGGTATCGAATATAGGCTGACTGCCAAGACGATGTGATGCTACAAAACTGCTACGTTCGACTAGACCAGCGCTAGATAAGGTGTTGATTTTGCTAGACGGATTTTCAGAAAGACCCCTCCCGTAGGGGTCACCATCCCGGGTCTTGCCGGGGATCGCACATTAGGCCGGTCACTGTCTGGCGGGTTTTCTCAGCCTTTCAGGAGCGGGTAGTGGCCCGGGTCGAGCTCGCCGTTTAAGCGATACCGCAGATAGCGCCCAAATAAGGTCCAGGCGCGGTGCGCCGTTTCGCGATTTGTCGTGGCGTCAACTTCCACTCTGTCGCCGTGACGGGAGCTCTTCGAAACCTCGGACAAGGATCTCACGAACTTTTCGTCCACATGCAGTGCGGCGCGCAATTTCTCCCATTGCGCCGTTCGGCTTGCTGCTGGCGCGATAAGCCGAGCAATACTGTCTGCAACTCTTCCACAGGCGATCGGGGAGTAATGCGCTCTTCCGAGAGTCATCAAGACATCCGACATTGCGAGTCCGCACTTGAGGTCGATCAGGCTGATGTCCGAAAGCGCTTCCAGATCACCGTCCGAAAAATCGTGGGTATCGGCCAGGGAGCGATCACCGAACGCGAATTGCTTCGTTTCGCCGTCAGGGAAAATGACCCTGTCGAGATTTACCGTGTAGGGAATGGCTCGGATAAAACCGGCAGCCTCCACAAAGGTCCGGGCAACGTCCCACGCCGGAAAATACAGGTCCGTGGCCAGTTGCTCGCTGACCTCAATGTCTGCCGTAACATGCACTCGCACCCGGCCGACGAAAACGGTCACAGCAAACTCCGCAGTGGGACCGCCTTCGATCTCCTGTCGTTTGATCCGGGGCCGATAATCTAGTGTGAGAGGGACAACGTCAGGCTCAATTTTTCCTTCATAGATCAGAGTATGCATCTGAATCTCCGCTATCCCCGTCGATGCTAGCGCTCAATCCGCCCAGGCCGCATCCTCGATATGCAATTCCGCCGCCGGCTTGGCGCCCCAATCGTCGATCTTGGCACGGCCCGCGAGCCACAGCTTGCGGTGGCGGGGGGCGGAGAGGAGGGCCTGGCCCAACTCGGTTTCGGCTTGGCGGAAGGCTACCGCCTTTAGGCTGCGGCCATCCTCGCCGGCGACGATGACGCGAACGTGGCCGCCGGTGCCGACGACATCGGCCTTGATCACCGAAACCGGCCCGGCGACGACGCGGGGACCTGGCCAGCCCATGCCATATGGCCCACCCTCATCCATGGCGGTGACCAGTTCCGGGCACACGCCGCCGGGGGCGAGGACGGCGTCGACCAGCAGCGCGCGCTCGCCCATCGCTTGCGTGACTCGTTCGGAGAGGCGTTCCTCGAGGAAATCGGCGAATGCTTCGAGATTGTCTTCGGCGATGGTGACCCCGCAGGCCATGGCGTGGCCGCCGCCGGCCAGCAGCAGACCGGCATCGCGCGCGGCCATCACCGCAGCGCCGAGGTCGACGCCGGGGATCGAGCGGCCCGAACCCTTGCCGATTCCATTCTCGTCGAGCGCGATGACGATCGCCGGGCGGCCCAGCTTCTCCTTGATCCGTCCGGCGACGATGCCGATCACCCCGGCGTGCCAGCCGCGCGCGGCGATCACGGCGACGGCGCGGTTGCCTTTCGCCTGGCTCAGTTCCTCGGCCTGACGCTGGACATCGCCCTCTATCGCGCGGCGTTCTTCGTTGAGGAGGTTGAGTTCCTCGGCGATGGCGCGGGCTTCGTCTGGGTCTCGCGTGGTGAGCAGGCGCACGCCGAGGTCCGAGCGTCCAACCCGGCCGCCGGCGTTGATGCGCGGGCCAAGCGCGAAGCCGAGATCGGTGCAGGTCGGAGCGCGGGTGAGACGCGAGGCGGAGATCAGCGCGTTGAGACCGATGTTACGGCGTCCGGCCATGACCTTGAGACCCTGGGCCACGAAGGCGCGGTTGAGGCCCTTGAGCGAAGCGACATCGGCGACGGTGCCCAAGGCGACGATATCGAGAAGATCGAGCAGCTTCGGCTCGGGCCGATCCTTGAAAAAGCCGCGATTGCGCAGCGTGCGGACCAGCGCGGCGCCGAGCAGCCACGCCATGCCGACCGCGGCGAGGTGGCCGTGCGCCGCGCCTTCGGTCTCGTCGAGCCGGTTGGGATTGACCAGCGAATGCGCCACCGGCAGCTCGGGCGAGCATTTGTGGTGATCGACGACGATCACCTCGGCCTCGGCCGCGCGCGCCATTTCCAGCGCCTCGAACGCCTGCGCGCCGCAATCGACGGTGACGATCAGGCTGGCGCCCTCCTGCTTGAGCCGCACCAGCGCCTCCCCCGAGGGACCATAGCCTTCCATCAGCCGGTCGGGGATGTAGGGCCGCGCTTCCAGCCCGAGATCGCGGAGCAGCAGCACCAGCAGCGCCGCCGAGGTCGCGCCATCGACGTCATAGTCGCCGAAGATCGCGACCTGCTCCTTCGCCTCGGCCGCGTCGGCGAGGCGTTCGGCGGCACGGTCCATGTCGTTGAAGATCGAGGGATCGGGCATGAAGGCGCGGATGCTGGGGTTGCGATGCTGCTCCAGTTCCTCGCGCGCCACGCCGCGGGTCAACAGCAGCTGGGTCACCAGATCGTCGGGCACCAGCCCTTCGCGCGAGTCGCTGGCGAGGCCGCGCCAGCGCCACGGCTGACCGAGGATCGAACGGTGGATATTGAGCACGGCGGACATTGGAACAATCAATGAACGGCAGAGAGCGGTCTGTCGAGCCTCAGCGCCGCTCACCGCTGCTGGTGTAGGTGGGCACGTGACCGCGGATCCAGGCGTTCTCGCGAAACCATTTGGTGATGATGTATTTCTGGCCTTCGACCACGCGCATGCCCTCGTGGATGGTGTTGTAATTGGGGCTGCCGTCGGGAAGCATGTTGTTCCAGATCAGCATCATCCGCTTCCTGGGCTTGAAGCGGACGCCTGCGCGCGGGAACCAGGTCGCGCCTCCTTCCTCGACATCGTTCAGATAGATCATCGCGGTCCAGGTGCGCTGGCCGCCGAACTCGAGCATCTTTTCCCAATAGGGCGCGCTCTCGTGGAAATAGTCGCAATGGGCGCGGAACTGCTGGCCGGGAGCATAGCGCTGGCCCTGCATCGTCTCGGCATTGGCCGGCGGGATGCCGAGCAGCATCGCGATGCGGTCGTCGATCGGCCAGACGGCGTCGGACCAGCGATCGAGATCGGTCGAGCTGCTGGTGCGGAACTCGGGATCGTCATGGGTCGCGAGCAGCGTCGAGGGGCGGGCGGCCGCGTCGATCAGGCCGATCAGCTGCGCGCACTCCTGATCGCTGAGGAAGTCGGGATAGGTGTACATCTGCGCGGCATCGGTCTTGGCGCGGGCGACGTGCGGATCCGCTTCCAGCCGGGCGGAGACGTCGCGCCCGATCCGGGCCCGGGCGGGCGAGGGCGATCCCTGGGTCTTTGCAGCGATTTTCACGATGGCCAGATCGCCTTTGGGAGGGGCGGGGTCAAGATGCCAAGAGGCCCGGACGTCTCCATCCGGGCCTCAGGATTTCTGGCGAGATTGCGGGCTCTCTTACCAGAAGATGTCGTAGACCGTGTCCACCACCTCGCCGGTGTAGATATCGACGAGGAGCGCATCGTTGTAATAGCGCACCCAGCGATACGGCCCGTAGACCTCCGGCAGGCGATAGTAGAACGGATCGTTGATCCAGTATTGCGAGCTGAACAGGATCGAGCTCAGCGTGTAGCCGATCGAGAAGCGGCGATAGCCATATCCCCAGCCCGACGGCGCATAATAGCGCGGCAGGCGATAGGCGCTGCGATTAGAGCTGCGATAGCCGCGCCAATCGTAGCGGTTGTTGCTCCGCCAGCCATTGTTCCAGCGGTCACGATTGTCATAGCGGTTGTTGTTCCAGCCGCCATTGTTGCGATCGTTCCAGCCACGGTTGTTGTTGCCGCTCCAGCCGCGGTTATCGCCGCGATTGCCACGCCATTGCGGCTGCGGCTGCGGCTGCGGGCGCTGCTGGGCCTGCTGGCCGTTGTTCCACTGGCCGCCGCGATTGCCGCGGTTCCACTGGCCGCGATCGCCGCGGTTCTGCCACTGTTGCGCCGATTGGCTCGGCTGGGCGGGCTGGGCCGGCTGCTGCGCCTGGGGCTGCTGACGCCAGCTGCCGCGCTGGCCATCGCCGCCACCACGGTTCCAGCTGCGCTGACCGCTATCGCCACCGCGATTGCCGCGGTCGCCACCGCCCCAGCTGCGCTGCTGCTGCGGCTGCTGCGGCTGAGCCTGGGCGGGCTGGGCCTGGGGCTGTGCGCGCCAGCTGCCAGCGCCGCGATCGCCACGGCCTTCGCGGAAAGCGCCGCCACCGGCGTTTTCGTTGTTCTGAACGCGTTCGCGATTGCCGCCCCAGCGTCCACGGTCCTGCGCGAGCGCAGCGGGCGGGACCAGCGCGGTTGCGGCGATGATCGCCGCGAGCAAGGTCTTCTTCATCTCTCATCCTCCGCTCGGCCGGCAAGGGCGCCGTTTCCCCGAGTTGAACCCCATTTACGCGAGCGTCACTGTCGCGATTCTGAATTCGCCCGACAGCCAATTGAAAGGAATCTTAACCGCGTCACGGCTGCGGTCCGGCTGTCGTCTCAGGGAGGGGACGCCCCTTCCAGTGTGTCCAACGCGGCATCGCCCCGTGCGATCCGTCCGGCCTGCTCGATCGCGTCGATCAGGCGGGGATAGATACCGCAGCGGCAGATATTGGGGATCGCTTCCTTGATGTCCGCTTCCGAAGGATTGCGGTTGGCGCGCAGCAGAACCGATGCCGCCATCACCACGCCGGGAATGCAATAGCCGCATTGCGGGACATTGGCGGCGATCAGCGCCTGCTGGACCGGATGGCCGCGATCCTTGGACAATCCCTCGATCGTGGTGACGAAGGTTCCCTCAAGGCCGCCGATGGTCTCCTGGCAGGCGAGGCGGGCAGTGCCATCGACATCGACGGTGCACGCCCCGCAATCGCCGGTGCCGCAGCCATATTTGGTGCCGGTCAGGTTGGAAGCGTCGCGCAGCGCCCATAGCAGGGGCGTGCGCGGGTCCATTTTATATTCGACCGGCTGATTGTTGACGGTGAAGCGAGTCATGCGGGGCAAGGTGTAGCGGGAAACGAGTCGTTTCTGGAAGCGGCATTGTCGAGTCGAACCACAACGCCGATTTCAGGTGCGGCTGCCAACTTCACGCTTTTCACGGTGAATCGGGTTCGAAGTTGCGCGGCCTTGAAATAAAGTTTCAATCGCGGCTTCGGAACAATGCACGGTTCAAAGAGCAATTCAGCAACCCCTAGCATTTCCGGGTCTTTGTAGGACAGCAATCAGTGACGCTTCCCTCACTCTTCATTCCGCACGGCGGCGGGCCCTGCTTCTTCATGGATCCGGCCGGTGGTCCTCCCGATCCGATGTGGCGGCCGATGCAGGCCTATCTGGCCGGGCTGATCGAATCGCTGCCCGAGCGGCCCAAGGCGATCCTGATGGTCTCCGGGCACTGGGAGGAGGATACCGTCACCGTGCATGCAGGCGACGGGCATCCGCTCCTGTACGATTATGGCGGTTTCCCCGAGCATACCTATCGCCTGCGCTGGGATGCGCCGGGTTCGCCTGAAGTGGCGGCACGGGCGAGGGCATTGCTGGAGGGCGCGGGTTTTCCGGTCGGTGAGGAGCGAGCACGCGGCTGGGATCACGGCGTGTTCATTCCGATGATGGTGGCGGTGCCGGGAGCGGATATTCCGCTGGTCCAGCTGTCGCTGCGCAAGGATCTCGATCCCGCCGATCATGTCGCGATGGGCCGGGCGCTTGCACCGCTGCGCGACGAAGGCGTGCTGATTGTCGGCAGCGGCATGAGCTTCCACAATATGCGCGCGTTCGGCGACCACGCGACCGGGCCGGCGGATGTGTGGGACGCAGCGCTGGTCGATGCGGTGACCGATCTCGATCCGGCGCGGCGGGCGGAGCGGGTGGCGGCATGGGAGAGGCTGCCCGAGGCACGGTTCGCGCATCCGCGTGAGGAGCATCTGCTGCCGCTGATGGTCGCTTTGGGCGCGGGCGGCGAGGGGCCGGCGGTGGCGGATTATCGCGACCATGTCATGGGATGGGCGGTCAGCGGGTTCCGGTTTGGCTAGCTGTCCCAGACCCTTGTCACCCCGGCCTTGTGCCGGGGTCCAACGGGCGGCAGACGATGACGCTCGATGTTCGAACGGAATCCCTGCGTCTACATCCTCGCAAATCGCTATCACGGCGCATTGTATGTCGGCGTGACCTCCGATCTGCTGGCACGGATCGTCCAGCATCGTGAAGGCACGTTCGAAGGGCATACCAAGCGCTATGGCATCATTCGACTGGTATATTACGAAGTCGGCGGGACGATGGAGTCGGTTATCGCCCGCGAGAAATCGCTCAAGCGTTGGCGGCGGGACTGGAAGTGCAACCTGATCGAGCGTCAGAATCCATTGTGGAATGATCTGGCGGTTGGGCTTGGGCTGGAGCCTCTACCGGCATGACCTGCGGCGCGTTGGACCCCGGCACAAGGCCGGGGTGACAAGTTAAGGGTAGGGGCAGAGGTCTCTACTCCCGCCAGCTCTGATCCTTGCGATCGACTAGCCGCACCATCGCCGCGAAATCCGCCGCGCCCGGGCCGCCGGGGACCTGCGCCATATGCAGATCGCGCTGGTGCACCGCGACCACTTCGTCCGCCACGCGCAGCGGCTTGCCCGCCGCCATCGTCGCCAGCTGGATCTCGCAGGCGCGCTGGAGCGACCAGTGCTTGATGAAGGCTTCGGGCACGGTCTTGCCCATCACCAATATGCCGTGGTTGCGGAGCAGCATCATCCGCTTGTCGCCGAGGTTGGAGAGCAGGCGCTCGCCTTCCTCGTCGCGGACCGTCACGCCCTCGAAATCGTGATAGGCGATCTGGCCGGGGAAGTTGCAGGCGTAGAAATTGACCGGCTGGAGCCCGCCCTCGAGGCTGGCCACCGCCATGCCCGCGGTGGTGTGCGTGTGGGCGATGCAGTGCGCGTCGGGCAGATGGCGGTGGAACAATGCGTGCTGGACGAAGCCGGCGCGGTTGACCGGATAGGGGCTGTCGTCGAGCTTGTTGCCGTCGATATCGATCTTGACGAGGTTCGAGGCCTTCACCTCGCTGAAATGCAGCCCGAACGGATTGATCAGGAACGCGCCTTCCTCGTCCGGCACCTTCAGGGTGATGTGGTTATAGATCATCTCCGACCAGCCCATGTGATCGAAGACGCGGTAGCAGGCGGCGAGCTGCTGGCGGGCTTCCCACTCGGCTTCGGTCATCTGCGAATTCTTGAGCGCGGTGGCCATGGCGGTCTCTCCTGAATTTCGTGGATTGGGTATGCCACACGCCGTTCTCCTGCGAAAGCGGGAGTCCAGGGTTATTGAGCGTATCGTGTGCGATCCTGGCCTCCTGCTTTCGCAGGAGAACTAGGAGAGTTGATAGGGAACGACCGACCTGCGATCCGGATCGATCACGATTGCCGAGCCCGCAGGCGGAAACGCGCGCTGGTCGCAATCGGTGCGGGGGCAGATGCGGCAGGAGGCGCCGATGGGGGTGGCTATGCCGCCCAGGCGCAGATCGTCGGCATAGACGAAGTCCGCCGCATGTGCCTCTTCGCAGCCCAGCGCGACCGCGTAACGGCGCGGGGGGCGGGCGTAGCTGCCCGAGGGTTTCACCAGCCCCTTGGCCATCGAGACGTAGCGGGTGCCGTCAGGCATTTCCGCGAGCTGGACGAGGATGCGGTCGGGGATCGCGACGGCTTCGTGGACAATCCATAGCGGGCAGGCGCCACCGAGAGCGGCGAACTGCAGGCGGGTCGCCGAATGCCGCTTGGTGATGTTGCCGGCCATGTCGACGCGGCAGAAGAAGAAGGGGAGGCCGGCCTCGCCGGGACGCTGGAGAGTGGAGAGGCGGTGGCACGCCTGTTCGAAACTGACCGCGAAGCGCTGGCGCAGGCGATCGATATCGTGGCGGAAATCGCGGGCGGCGGCGCGGAAGGCCCCATAGGGCATCAGCAGCGCCCCGGCGGCATAATTGGCGAGGCCGACGCTGAGCAATTCACGCGCGGCGGGGGAGGCCATGCCGGCCCGCTCGACGACCACCCGCATCTCGTTGGCGAATTCGTAGCGGACCAGCCGGTGGGCGAGGAGGAAGGCGCGGCTTTCGGGCGGCAGGCCGGTGTTCAGCGACAGCGTCCGGCTGCTCTCGTCAAAGCGGCTGAGCTCGCTGCCGTCACCGTCTTCACTGACGACGCGGACCTGATGCCAGCCGCGCAGGCGATCCTCCAGCCCGCGCGCGCCGGGATCGATCGCATCGGCCAGCACCTCCGCCGAGCGGTCGATCGCGTCGATATAATTGCCCTCGGCCTGAAACCAGTCGCGGACCTCCTCCCAGGGCAGCGGCGCGGCATCGCCCGAGCCACTGTCGAAGCGGTCGTCGAGGACGCGGAGCTGCTCCTGGCTGCGGCGCCAGGCGTCGTGGAGCGCGACCATGCGGCGGGCGAGAAGCGGCTGTTGCTCGATGCCGCGGCGGACATCGGCTTCGGGCATGCGATCGGCGGGAACGCCGGTGTCGGTGGCGGCGTCGATGGTGCGAAGCAGCGCGCCGGTCTCGCCGGTTTCGCCGAACGCTTCGAGCGGGAATTCGCGGGCAAGGGCGAGGAGGACGATATCGGTGATCGGGCGGTCGTTATTCTCGATCTGCGAGAGGTAGCTGACCGAGATGCCGAGGCGCTGCGCCATCGCCGCCTGCGGTATCGCGGCGCGGCGGCGGAGGTCGCGGAGGCGGAATCCTTCGAACAGGCGACGGCGGGGTTGGGCCATGCGCGCAGTATATATGCAAAGTGTTACCACGCAACTTCGCAACATTGCATTTGCATGGCGATGCGCGCCCTGTGCAGAAGGCGCCACTTCAGGAGACCTGCATGTCGTCAACGATTGCCGAACTCGAACGCCGCCGCGCCGGCGCCCGCCTCGGCGGTGGCCAGAAGCGCATCGATGCGCAGCACGCCAAGGGCAAGCTGACCGCGCGCGAGCGGATCGAAGTGCTGCTCGATCCCGGATCGTTCGAAGAGCTCGATATGTATGTCGAGCATAATTGCGTCGATTTCGGCATGCCTGATCAGGTGGTGCCCGGGGACGGCGTCGTCACCGGTAGCGGCACGATCAACGGGCGGCTGGTCTATGTGTTCAGCCAGGACTTCACCGTGTTCGGCGGATCGCTTTCGGAGCGGCATGCCGAGAAGATCTGCAAGGTCATGGACAATGCCATGAAGGTCGGCGCGCCGGTGATCGGGATGAACGATTCCGGCGGCGCGCGGATTCAGGAGGGCGTGGCGTCGCTCGCCGGTTACGCCGAAGTGTTCCAGCGCAACGTGCTGGCGAGTGGCGTGGTGCCGCAGATCTCCTTGATCATGGGGCCGTGCGCGGGCGGCGCGGTCTATTCGCCGGCGATGACCGACTTTATCTTCATGGTGAAGGATTCGTCCTACATGTTCGTCACCGGCCCGGATGTGGTGAAGACCGTGACCAACGAGATCGTCACGCAGGAGGAACTGGGTGGAGCGGTGACGCACACCACCAGGTCCGGCGTGGCCGATGTGGCGTTCGACAATGATATCGGGGCGCTGCTCGCGGCGCGCGACTTCGTCGACTTCCTGCCGGCGTCGAACCGCGAGGAGGTGCCGGAGCGGCCGTGCGGCGATCCGTGGGACCGCATCGAGGACAGCCTCGACACGCTGATCCCGCCCAATGCCAACCAGCCTTATGACATGCACGAGCTGATCCGGAAGACGCTCGACGAGGGCGAGTTCTTCGAGCTGCAGCCGAGCCATGCCGGCAACATCCTGATCGGTTTCGGGCGGATCGAGGGGCGGACGGTGGGCGTGGTGGCGAACCAGCCGATGGTGCTGGCCGGGTGCCTCGACATCAATTCATCGAAGAAGGCGGCGCGGTTCGTGCGCTTCTGCGACGCGTTCGAGATTCCGATCGTGACATTCGTCGATGTGCCGGGCTTCCTGCCCGGCGTCGGGCAGGAGCATTCGGGGATCATCAAGCACGGCGCCAAGCTGCTGTTCGCCTATGCCGAGGCGACCGTGCCCAAGATCACCGTGATCACCCGCAAGGCCTATGGCGGGGCGTATGACGTGATGGCCTCCAAGCATCTGCGAGGCGATCTGAACTATGCCTGGCCGACCGCCGAGATCGCGGTGATGGGCGCGAAGGGCGCGGTCGAGATCATCTTCCGTGGCAAGACGCCGGAGGAGATCGCCGAGCGCACCGCCGAATATGAGGCACGCTTCGCCAACCCGTTCGTGGCGGCGAGCAAGGGGTTCATCGACGAAGTGATCATGCCGCATTCGACGCGGCGGCGGATCGCGCTCGGGCTGCGGAAACTGCGCAACAAGCAGTTGGAGAACCCGTGGAAGAAGCATGATAATATTCCGCTATGACCTACGTATTCCCCGCCGTGATGTTGGGATTTGTCACTCTAATCCTGTACGAAATTGTCCGGGCGCGTCGCACAGGCGTTATTGATCTCCGTTATTTCGGGGATGTTCGCAGGTCCGAGAAGCCAGAGCTTTTCTGGTTCACTTTCGCTGTCAACGTGGGAATGCTGGTTGTCGGTGTCACCGGCCTGATCATGTGGTGTGTTCAGGCTATAACAGGAGTTCCGGTAGCGGTGTTGATAGGATGAAACTCGGCCGTCTCAATCATGTCGGTGTGGCGACGCCTTCGATCGAAGCGTCGATCGCGCTGTATCGCGATACTATGGGCGCGGAAGTGATCCGCGAGCCTTTCGATCTGCCCGCGCAAGGCGTGAAGGTGTGCTTCGTCGATACGCCGAACAGCCAGATCGAGTTGATCGAGCCGCTGGGCGAGGCTTCGCCGATCCATGGCTTTCTCGCCAAGAACCCCGCCGGGGGACAGCACCACCTTTGCTACGAAGTGCCCGATATCCATGCGGCCAAGGTGTGGTTCGAGGGCAAGGGCGCCAAGGTGCTGGGCGAACCGCGTATCGGTGCGCATGGCACGCCGATTTTTTTTGTGCATCCCAAGGACATGGGTGGGGTGCTGACCGAGATCATGGAGACGCCGCGTGAGGGACATTAAGTTCGTGCTCCTGCGCAAGCAGGAGCCTAGAGCCACCGGCGACACCGCGCGTTATCCTGTGCTCCTGCGTGCGCAGGAGCACACGAGATGAGTTACGAAGCTATCCTCTATTCACTCGATGGCGATGTCGCGGTGCTCCGGCTCAACCGGCCGGACGAGCTCAACGCGCTGACGCTCGGCATGCTCGACGAACTGCGCGCGGCGCTGCTGCGCGCGGTGGACGAGGGTGCGCGGGCGGTGCTGCTGACCGGTGAGGGCCGGGCGTTCTGCTCGGGCGCGTCGTTGCGCGCGATGGAGCCGGGCGGCGGCGATCCCGGCGATCGGTTGCGCAACCATTACAACCCCGTGCAGCAGGCGATGGCCGATCTGCCGATCCCGATCGTCAGCGCGGTCAACGGCCCGGCGGCGGGTGCGGGCGCGGCGCTGGCGCTGGGCGCGGATATCGTCATCGCGGGGAGCCATTCGTATCTGCTGCTCGCCTTCGCCAATATCGGGCTGGTCCCCGATGCCGGCGCGACCTGGCTGATCGCCAAGGCGGCGGGGCGTGCCAAGGTGCTGGAGATGGCACTGCTCGGCGAGCGCCTTTCGGCGCATGACGCCATGGCGGCGGGGCTGGTGACGCATGTCGCCGATGAGAGCGCGGTGTTCGAGGTGGCGATGGACTATGCGCGACGGCTGGCGGCGATGCCGACCGTGGCGCTGGGCCTGATCCGCAAGCAGGTGAAGGCCGCGCTGGCGGGGACACTGGAGGAGACGCTGGCGTTGGAGGCGGAGCATCAGAGCCTCGCCGCACGTTCCCAGGACTTTCAGGAGGGCGTTGCCGCGTTCCTCCAGAAGCGCAAGCCGGAGTTTCGAGGGAAGTGATCGCTGTCGTGTATCGCGCTCCTGCGAAAGCAGGAGGTCGGGGTAACGGGGGGCAGTGCGTGCGGTCCTGGGCTCCTGCCTTCGCAGGAGCACTGGTTGCATGACCGAAAAGCCGACGCTCGACCAATGGTCCGCCGCCGCCGCGAAAGAGGTGAAGGGCAAGGACCTGACTTGGCACACGCCCGAAGGTATCGAGGTCAAGCCGCTCTATACCAAGGAAGATGTCACGGGCATCGATCCCGGCCTGCCGGGCTTCGCGCCGTTCACGCGCGGCGTTCGCGCATCGATGTACGCCGGACGGCCGTGGACGATCCGCCAATATGCCGGCTTCTCGACTGCCGAGGAGTCCAATGCCTTTTACCGCCGCAATCTCGCCGCGGGTCAGAAGGGGTTGAGCGTCGCGTTCGATCTCGCCACCCACCGTGGCTATGACAGCGACCATCCGCGCGTGACCGGCGATGTCGGCAAGGCGGGCGTGGCGATCGACAGCGTCGAGGACATGAAGATCCTGTTCGACGGGATTCCGCTCGATCAGATGAGCGTCAGCATGACGATGAACGGCGCGGTGATCCCGATCCTGGCCTTCTTCATCGTCGCCGGCGAGGAGCAGGGGGTCGATCGCAGCCTGCTCGACGGGACCATCCAGAACGATATCCTCAAGGAGTTCATGGTCCGCAACACCTATATCTACCCGCCCGAGCCGAGCATGCGGATCATCTCGGATATCTTCGGCTATACGAGCCGCGAGATGCCGAAGTTCAACAGCATCTCGATCAGCGGCTATCACATGCAGGAAGCCGGGGCGACGCAGGTCCAGGAACTGGCCTTCACCATCGCTGACGGCATGGAATATGTGAAATATGGCGTTAACTCAGGGCTGGACATCGACAAGTTCGCAGGCCGTCTGAGCTTCTTCTTCGCGATCGGCATGAACTTCTTCATGGAGATCGCCAAGCTGCGCGCGGCGCGGGTGCTGTGGCACCGGGTGATGACGCAACTCGGCGCCAAGGACGAGCGCTCCAAGATGCTGCGGACGCATTGCCAGACCAGCGGCGTCTCGCTGACCGAGCAGGATCCTTACAATAACGTCATGCGCACCACGATCGAGGCGATGGCGGCGATGCTGGGGGGCACCCAGTCGCTGCACACCAACGCGCTCGACGAAGCGATCGCGCTCCCCACCGACTTCTCGGCGCGGATCGCCCGCAACACCCAGATCGTCATCCAGGAAGAGACCGGGATGACCAAGGTCGTCGATCCGCTGGGCGGCAGCTATTATGTCGAGGCGCTGACGCAGGAACTGGTCGACAAGGCCTGGGAGATCATCGCGCGGGTCGAGGCCGAGGGCGGCATGGCCAAGGCGGTCGCGGCCGGCTGGCCCAAGCAGATGATCGAGGAGGCGGCTGCTGCCAGTGCCGCGCGGATCGACCGCGGCGAGCAGGTGATCGTCGGGGTCAACAAATACCGCAAGGCCGATGAGGACCCGATCGAGACGCTCGACATCGATAACCACGCGGTGCGCGACGCGCAGATCGCGCGGATCAAGCGGGTGAAGGCCGCACGCGACGAGGCGGCGTGCCAGGCGGCGCTGGAGGCGCTGCGGACTGGTGCGGAGGGCGATGCCAACCTGCTCGAACTGGCGGTGGAGGCGGCGCGGGCGCGGGCCACGCTGGGCGAGATCAGCAGCGCGATGGAGGCGGGTTTCGGCCGCTATGCGACGCAGCCCGAGCCGGTGAAGGGCATCTACGGCGGAGCGTATGAATTCGACCAGCGCTGGGAACGGCTCAAGGAGGGCGTCGCCGCTACCGAGCGGCGTCTGGGCCGCAAGCCGCGGATGCTCGTCGCCAAGATGGGGCAGGACGGGCATGACAGAGGGGCGAACCTCGTTTCCTCGGCGTTCGGTGATCTCGGTTTCGAAGTGGTGCCAGGGCCGCTGTTTCAGACGCCTTCCGAAAGCGCCAGGCTGGCGATCGACGAGAATGTCGATGTGGTCGGCGCCTCCAGCCTCGCGGCGGGTCACAAGACGCTGATCCCCGAACTGATCAGGGAGCTCCAGGCCGCGGGCCGCGCCGATATCAAGGTGATCGCCGGCGGCGTGATCCCTGCGCGCGACTATGATTTCCTGCGCGAAGCCGGGGTGCAGGCGATCTTCGGCCCGGGCACCAACCTGGTGAAGGCGGCCGAGGAAGTGCTGCGGCTGCTGGGGCATAATATGCCGCCGGTCGAGGAGGCTGCGGAGTGAGTCTGCTGACGCGTTCTTCTGCGAAAGCAGGAGCCCAGAGCCCAGAGCTCGGCGCCCGTGACTCTGGACCCCTGCTTTCGCAGGGGAACGGTGTTCGGAATGATTGGACCCGCGAGGAAATCGCCGCGCTGTTCGACCTGCCGTTCACCGAGCTGGTGTTCCGCGCGGCGGAGGTGCACCGCGCCAACCATGCGCCGAATGAAGTCCAGCTCTCTACGCTGTTGAGCATCAAGACCGGCGGCTGCCCCGAGGATTGCGGCTATTGCAACCAGTCGGTGCATGCCGAGACCGGGCTGAAGGCGACCAGGCTGATGGACGTGCGCGCGGTGCTCCAGGCGGCGGCGCAGGCCAAGGACAATGGCTCGTCGCGCTTCTGCATGGGTGCGGCGTGGCGCAATCCCAAGGACCGAGACATTCCGGCGCTGGCCGAGATGATCAAGGGCGTGCGCCAGATGGGCATGGAAACCTGCATGACGCTGGGCATGCTGACGCCCGATCAGGCGCGGAAGCTGGGTGAGGCGGGGCTCGATTACTATAACCACAATATCGATACCTCGCCGGAGAATTACGCGAACGTCATCTCGACGCGCAGCTTCGAGGAGCGGCTCGATACGCTGGAGAATGTCCGCGGGGCGGGGATCAACGTCTGCTGCGGCGGGATCGTCGGAATGGGCGAGACGCGTGCCGACCGGGTCGGCTTCATCCATGCGCTGGCGACCCTGCCGGTGCATCCCGAGAGTGTGCCGGTCAACGCGCTGGTGCCGGTGAAAGGCACGGTGTTGGGCGACATGCTCGCCGATACCCCGCTGGCGAAGATCGACGATGTGGAGTTCGTCCGCACGATCGCGGTGGCGCGGATCACGATGCCGGCGAGCATGGTGCGCCTCAGCGCCGGGCGCGAGAGCATGAGCGATGCGACGCAGGCCTTGTGTTTCCTTGCGGGAGCGAATTCGATCTTCACGGGGGACAAGCTGCTGACGACGGGGAATGCCGGCGACGACAAGGATGCTGCGCTGTTTGCGCGGCTGGGCGTGGTGCCGATGCGGGCGGAGCAGCGCGTGGTGGAGGCGGCGGAGTGATGCTGCTGGCGGTCTTAGCCGCATTGCCTCCAGATTGCCGTGCTCCAACAAGCGAAGCCGTACGTATCGAATGCGCTCAGATGGAACTGACTGCGGCCGAACAGGCAATGAGTTACGCCTTGGCGCGGGTTCTAGATAACGCTCGCCTTGGTGATGGTGGGCCTCGCGCAGTAAAATTGTCTCCTTCTCGTGAAGCGCGGGTTAAGACCGCTCAGGAGGCATGGTTGCACTATCGTGACACCCAGTGCGCAGCCGCGTGGGCTCCTGCGGGTTTGGAAGTGGTCAATCGAATCTGGTGCCATACGCGCCTGACGAAAGAACGCACCGCTGAGCTCAACATCAACTTCATTGTGGATTAGAGATGTTCAAGAAAATCCTGGTCGCCAATCGCGGCGAGATCGCCTGCCGCGTGATGCGCACCGCCAAGAAGATGGGGATCGCCACCGTCGCGGTCTATTCGGACGCCGATGCGCGGGCGCCGCATGTGCTGATGGCGGACGAAGCCGTGCGGCTGGGGCCGGCACCGGCGGCGGAGAGCTATCTCAAGGCCGATCTGATCCTGCTCGCCGCCAAGGAGACCGGGGCCGACTGCATCCATCCCGGCTATGGCTTCCTCTCCGAACGCGAGAGCTTCGCCAGCGCCTGCGCCGAGGCGGGGATCGCCTTTGTCGGGCCGCCGCCGGGTGCCATCGCGGCGATGGGCGACAAGATCGAGTCCAAGAAGCTGGCCAAGGCGGCGGGCGTCAACGTCGTTCCCGGCTTCCTCGGCGAGATCGCCGATACCGAAGCGGCGGTGAAGATCGCGTCCGACATCGGCTATCCGGTGATGATGAAGGCCTCGGCCGGCGGCGGCGGCAAGGGGATGCGGCTGGCCTATAGCGAGCAGGACGTTCGCGAAGGCTTCGAGGCGACCAAGCGCGAGGGGCTGGCCTCGTTCGGCGACGACCGCGTCTTCATCGAGAAGTTCATCGAGAGCCCGCGCCATATCGAGATCCAGGTGATCGGCGACCAGCACGGTAATGTGCTGTACCTCAACGAGCGCGAATGCTCGATCCAGCGCCGCCACCAGAAGGTGGTCGAGGAAGCGCCGTCGCCGTTCGTGACGCCCAAGATGCGCAAGGCAATGGGCGAGCAGGCCGTCGCGCTGGCGCAGGCGGTTGGCTATTACAGCGCGGGCACGGTCGAGCTGATCGTGTCGGGCGCCGACAAGACTGGCGAGAGCTTCTACTTCCTCGAGATGAACACCCGGCTTCAGGTCGAGCATCCGGTGACCGAGGAGATCACCGGACTCGATCTGGTCGAGCTGATGATCCGCGTCGCGGCGGGCGAGAAATTGCCGCTGACGCAGGACGAGGTGAAGATCGACGGCTGGTCGGTCGAGAACCGCGTCTATGCCGAGGACCCCTATCGTGGCTTCCTGCCCTCCACCGGGCGGCTGGTGCGCTACGCGCCGCCATATGAGGAGGAAGGCGTCCGGGTCGATGACGGCGTGGTCGAGGGCAGCGAGATCTCGATGTTCTACGATCCGATGATCGCCAAGCTGATCACCCATGGCGCGACGCGCGAAGAGGCGATCGACAAGCAGATCGAGGCGCTCGACGCGTTCCGGATCGAGGGGATCGGCCACAATGTGGATTTCCTGTCGGCGCTGATGCAGCATCCGCGCTTCCGCTCGGGCGCGATCACCACCGGGTTCATCGCCGAGGAATATCCCGAGGGCTTCCACGGCGCGCCGGCATCGGACGCGCTCAAGCGCAAGCTGGCGGCGGTGGCTGCACTGGTCGATCTGGAGCGTTCGGAGCGCGCCGCCTGCATTTCCGGGCAATTGGCGGACAATATCGAAGTGACGGGCGAGCGCGTCGTGCTGATCGATGGCGAGCAGATCCATGTCACCGACGAGGCCGGCGAACTGATCGTCGATGGCGAGACGATGGATCTCGACAGCGACTGGCAGCTTGGCGATCCGCTGTTCGTGGCGGAGATCGATGACGAACCGCTCAGCGTCGCGATCGAGCGCAAGGGCGCGAAATGGAAGCTCACCGCGCACGGTGCCTCGCACCTGGTCGAAGTGCTGCCGCCGCACGTCGCGCAATATCGCCATCACATGATCGAGAAAATCCCGCCCGACATGAGCCGCTTCCTGCTCGCGCCGATGCCTGGGCTGCTGACGCGGCTGCACGTCGCGCCGGGCGACAAGGTCGAGGCCGGTCAGCCGCTCGCGGTGGTCGAGGCGATGAAGATGGAGAACATCCTCCGAGCCGAAAAGGCGGGCGTGGTGAAGGCGGCGAATTTCGTGGCGGGCGACAGCCTGGCGGTGGACGCGGCGATCCTCGAGTTCGAATAGGTTTCAGCTCACTGCGCGTTGAGCAGTCCGGCCTTCGCTTCGATCCGGTCGGCAGCGGCGGCGCCTTCGGCGTCTCCCTCCGTGCGCGCCTCCGCGGCTTCGTCGAGCGCGGCGGTGCTACGATTGCGCAGCGCATCGCGCTCGGCGCCCCGTGCGCCGTTGGCGTCCGCTGCGAGTTCGGCGCTCAACTGGTCGAGATGCTCGGCGCGGTCCACCGCGTCGCCGTCGATCTGCTCTTCGGTAGCGATGGCATTGCCGATCACCTGCTGATCTCCAGACTGGGGCGAGCATGCCGCGATGACGAGGATCGGCGCGAGAGCGAACGGGAGCGCGGAGCGGCTGGGCATGCAGAAGCTTGTGAACGTGCAAGCTTATCAATGCGTTACCGGCAGGCTAGGGACAAAACCCCAAGCGGCTGGCGCGCCTTGTCAGCTTGGTGACCCCTACGAGAATCGAACTCGTGTTTTCGCCGTGAGAGGGCGACGTCCTGACCGCTAGACGAAGGGGCCGTCAGCTGCGGAAGGCGGGCATCTAGGGGTGCCCGCCCGGCGCGTCAAGCGGGTTACAGCCTGAGCGTCACCTCCGCCGTTACCGATCGCTGCGGAAAGGGGTGGAACAGGAAGTATTTGTCGTTGGTCAGGTTATCGACGCCGATCGCGAGATCGAACCTCGGGCTGACATGGAACACCGCCCGGGCATCGACGACGAAATATTTGTAGAAGCCCTGCCAGGTGTTTCCGATCACGTCCGAGTTATCGAGACTGCCGTAGTTGCGGCTGGCATAGCGCGCGGCGGCCGTAAGCGAGACGGCGTCGTCGGGGCGCCACGTGATCGCGGCGCTCGCCTTCCAGCGCGGGACGCTCGGCAGCATCCTGCCGACGGCGGCTGGGAAGGCGGTATCCTTGCGCGTTTGAGCATCGGCCCAGGTCGCGCTGGCGAGCAGATCGACGCGGGGAAGCAGATCGCGCCGGTCGAATGCGACCTCGACGCCGCGTGCGCGGGTACGATCGACATTCTGGACATAGTTGTAGAGCGTCGTCGAACCCGCCACCAGCGGCGCCGATTGCGAGATCAGCGCATCCTCGATGCTTTCGTTGAACAGCGAGACGCGCATCCCGCGATGCTCGATCGCCAGCTCCTGCGAGAAGGCACGTTCCGGGCGAAGGCTCGGATCGGGGACGGTGAGCACCGTTCCGGTAGTCACCGCCTGATAGAGCTCGCCGACGGTGGGGAAGCGATACGCCTTGCTCGCCGATAGCCGCACCGACCAATCGGCGGATGGCGTCCATTCGATCGAAGCCTTGGGCGAGAAGCCCTCGGCATGGCGTTCGGGCTGGGTGACCGCCAGCGCGGGTGCGGCGGAGAAGTTGTGGCCGTCGAACGCGCGCCACCATTCGTAACGCCCGCCAGCGGTGATGCCGAGGGTTGGGGCGAGGGGCAGGGTAGCTTCGGCCCAGACGGCGAAGGTTTCGGTCTTGCCGCGCGAGGTGAGGTTGAGCGCGCCTTGCGGTCCGCCGCGCCATTCGCTGGTGGCGTAGCGGTTCGAATTGACCGCGAACCGGTCCCAATGCACGCCGGCGCTCAGGCCGTTCCAGTTCGCCCTGGCATCGAGCATCTTCCAGCCTGTGCCCTCCAGCCGGACGATCTGGCCGGCGCCGCTGGTGCCCGAGGCGGGCGTGCGCTGCACATCGCGGGCGAAGTCGTAGAGCGTGCCGGTGACCTGCCAATCGACAGCACCCGAACCTCTGGCTGAAAGCGCATGCGACCAGTGCCGCGCCCGCTTGGTGTAGATGCCGCTCGAAAAGGCGTTGGCGGGTACGGCATAGACCGCGCCGCCGATATTCAGCGTGCCCGAGTAGAGCGGCGTGCCGGCGGCGGCGCGCAGATAGGTCTCGGCGCCGGCCTCGGTATCGTCGAGGAACAGGCCGGCGGTATAGCTCAGCCGCGTGCCGCCGAGATCGAGCGCGGTCTTGAGCTTGAGCATGTCCTGCTTCTGCGCCTCGAACCCACCCGCGCCGAGCACGCGGACGGCGCCGCCGGTGCGGTTGCGCGTGTCGTAGCCGCCGGTTGCGGGCGTGCCGCCGATTGTCGCCGCCGATCGCGTGGCGGTGATGTAGCTGAGCGGCTGGCTCTTGCTGGCGGTGTGGACCGCGCTGGCGAATACGGAGAGCGGTCCAAAGCGGTCGCCGATGGTCGCGCCGAACTGCCAGGTCGGGAGCAGCCGGTCGGTGCCGTATTGCTGGAAATCCTGGAGGTGGACGAGCGCCGAGGCGGTGCCTTCCAACTTCTCGGGCATCCGCGTCGTGATGTTGACCACCGCGCCGATCGAATTGCCCGGATAGGCGGCGGAGAAGGGGCCGTAGAGGATGTCGATCCGCGCGATTTCCTGCGGGCTCACCAGCCCCCAGCGCGGGCTCGCCAGCGTATTGTTGTTGCCGATCAGCGCCGAGAGCAGCGCGCCATCGGCATAGATCAGGCTGCGCGCGCTGGAGCCGAGGCCCGAGGTGCGCGTTGCGAGCGGGCTCTGGGTGTCGCCGATATGGCGCTTCCGCACCACCAGGCTTGGCAGGTATTTGAGCGCATCCTCGACATTGGCGGCGTTGACCATGGTGTCGATCCGGGCGGCGTCGATACTGGCGCGGCTTTGCGGGTTTTTTTCGACCTTCTGGCCGGTTACGACGATCGGGCGGCGGTCCTGTTCGTCCGCATCCTCGGCATGTGCGGGAAGGGAAGCCACGGCCAATGCGACAAACGAAACGCGGGCGAGGCCGCGTGCAGAGAAAATAGACATGATAGCTCCAGCTGAAACGAAGGGTTCGGTTCAGGCGTGGAGCGGCGGTCCGGTGGCGAAGGGGGGCGGGGCGACGAGCCCGCGACCGGGGAAGGCGATCAGGGCCGGGCGGAATACGATTGGCGCTTCGACCGGCGCGACGATCTCGGGAAGCGGATCGCCGGCGGTCATCGGCTGCGCGGCGGCGGCGAAGGAACAGGGCTGGTCCGGCGCGGACTTATGCTTGGCTGGGCGATCCTTCAGCGCGGCATCGAGCAGCGCCTGCCCCTCGGCCTGCGCGCCCGGGCTGACGGCATTGCACCAGCCGATCGAGATACCGCCCGCATGCGCTTCGGGCATCCAGCCGGCGGGAAGCTTTAGCAGCAGCGCGCAAGCGAGCAGCAGCAGCGCCACGCGCCGCCATCCTGCTCGCCGGGTTGCCGCTCCGATCATCGCGCCGCCCTTCGCGCAAATGGCGGTGGCGAACAAGCGGACAATTTGTCCCAGGCAAATCGACGCCTGATTAATGGCCGCGGCGCGGGGAGGAGCCCTCTAGCCCGTAACGGGCAGGCGCAAACTGCCGTCGGGCTCGTAATGGACCTCGCTATAAGCGGTGACCTCGTCGAGCGTGAGGTCGCCATAGAGATGCGGGAATAACGCGCCACCGCGCGATTCCTCCCACTTCACCGTATCGCCGAGCGCTTCGAGGTCGACCGCAGCGAGCCATAGGCCGTCCTGTCCGGAGAAATGCCTGTCGAGCGTTTCCTGGAGCTGGGACGCGGTGGAGAGATGAATAAAACCATCCTTCCGATCGACCGGCGCGCCCTTGAAGCTGCCTTGCTCGAGCGCGGTCATCTGATCGGCGGTGAGAACCTTATAGGCGGTGGTTTCACGCATCTTGTCTCTCCATCTGCCACCAAATCCCGTCACGCCGGACTTGTTCCGGGTCTGGCCGCGCGTCAACTGCGTGCAGCCGGACAATATCGCCGATGGCAGATCGGCGTTAGCCTGCCGATCGGCAATTCGGTATGCCGAAGGAAAAGGGGGGAATGCATATGCGAGATCTTTCGATCGATGACCCGCTGGAGGATTTCACGCCGCGTGACTTTCACCTGCTCGGGAAATCGCGGCGAACCTATGTTTCGGGTAGCGGCCCGGCGGTGATCGTGATGGCCGAAATCCCCTGCATAAGCCCGCATGTCGCCCGCTTCGCGCGGTGGGTCCGGGATGCGGGATTCACGGTCTACCTGCCGCACCTGTTCGGCAGGGACGGCGCGGCGCCTACCAAGGCGGGTGCGCTGTGGACGCTGGGGGGCGCCTGTATCAGTGCGGAATTCAGGGCATTCGCCGCCAACGCCTCAAGCCCGGCGACCCAATGGCTTCGCGCGCTGGCCGCCGAAGCCCATTCCGAATGCGGCGGGCCGGGCGTGGGCGCGATCGGCATGTGCTTCACCGGCAATTTCGCCTTGTCGATGATGCTGGAGAAATCGGTGATCGCTCCGGTCATGGCGCAACCCTCGCTGCCGCTCAATAACGCCGCCGGAATGGCAATCGCGGAGGACGAGATCGCCGCGATCCGGACACGGATGGAAGCGGAGGATCTGACCGTGCTGGCGTACCGGTTCGAGGGCGACAGGCTGTGCCGGGCCGCGCGCTTTGCCGCCTTTCAGGATGCCCTGGGCGATCGCTTTCAACCACGCGTCCTTCCCGACACCGCCGCCAACCCCGACGCGCCGCTCAAGAATCCGCACAGCGTGCTGACGATTCATTTGATCGATGAGGCGGGGCAGCCGACCCTCGATGCGCGCGACGAGATATTGCGTTTCCTGGAGATGCGCTTGCACGCCGCCGGGTGATCAGACGCTGCGGGTCAGCAGATGTGCAAGTTCGGCTTTGCTGCGGCATCCCGTTTTGGCGAGAATCTGGCGGAGATGGCTCCGCACCGTCCCGACGCCCAGACAAAGCCGGGTAGCCATGTCCCCATCCTGAAGCCCCTCCATCGAAAGCGCCGCCACGCGGGATTCGGAAAGGGTCAATCCGAACAGGTCTCGCCACAGCACGGGGCGCGGATCGATTTTGGCGCAGGGGTCATGAATCGTGACCAGCACGCATGCGCCCGATCGAAACACCTGCCGGAACGAATTGGGCGCGGGGACGAGATCGAGAACGAATGCCGCTCGCCCTGAAATGCGCGAAACCTTGAGCAGCGCCGGAGCGTCTTCCGCAATGGCCGGCCGAACGAGACGCCGGAGCATCGCGTCGAATTGCTGGCGTTCGGTCAATCTGGCGGGTCCGAACAATCCGCTACGGATAGTCAGGCCATCTTCAGACGCGACGATGGCCAGCGCGGCGGCGCTGGCCCAAACCACTCTGCCTTGCCGATCGAGCAACAGCGTGGCCCTGCCCGATGCGTCGATGCTCGCTTCCAGCGCCGAGATGCGGGCATCCGTCTCCCCAAACAGCGCAGTGACGCGAAACGCCCGCGCGATGTGGGGGGCGATCCTGTCAAAGCTGGTGCGTTCGCGCGGATCGCGAACCCTGTCCGATGGCATGTGGAAGGACCAGCCGCCAATCAGGCCGTCCCCGACCTCCGTGGTTCGCGATATGCGGCGATTGACGCCGGCGACGTCTTCCATCCAGCGCAGGAAACCGCTTCGATCTATTTCCTGCGGCGAAAGGATTTCATGGGTCTCGGTCGTCCAGTCGGTTTTGCCGGTCAGGTGAAGCGTGGGATCGTACCGCCACATCTCATTGTGATAGCGCTGGATATCCGCGTCGCTGAAATTCCAGTGACCGTCGAAAAGATAGGGATTGTCTGCGAAGGGCCGGGCCCCCGCGCGCGGCAACACGTACCAGAAGGAGCCCGCCGATCCGAGATGTTCGGCAATGCGCGGCATCAGATAGCCGATCGCGCCCGCATCCCCGACATGATCATATATCTCCGCGATCAAGGCGAGATCGCGGGTGTGATCCAGATGGCGCATTTCAGGTCGCCTCGAGGCGATTCATCGCGATCGAACGATCGGATGCGGTGCGGATATCTGCCAGTACGATCACATCCCCCCTCCTTGCATCATCATGCAGATAATCCCGCGCCCGGCAATATCGCAGCCAGCGCGTCGCTACGCTTATGCAATATTGGAGAGGTTCGCGCGAAAATGTCCCGGTAAATCCCGTCCGACACGGGAGGATCGCATGGGTATCGGGAGAAACGGCAAGGCGCGCGGCCTCATCATCGGCGCGTTTGGACTGCTCACCACCGCGTGCAGCGGAGGCGGGAGCGCGAGCGGCGGCACGACCGTCACGCCAACGCCGACCCCCGTCGCGACCGCGACGCTTACAGCCGGCGCGACTCGAGCGGTGATCGGGGAAGCGGTATCGCTGACCTGGAGCTCCGCCAACGCCGCCAGTTGCGCCGCGTCCGGCGACTGGAGCGCGACCATCGGCACAAGCGGCTCGTCGAATGTCAGCTTCGCGACCGCCGGGACCAAGACGCTGACGCTCACCTGCGGCGGCGCCACCGCATCCGCCACCGTCACGGTGGTCGCCGTGACGAGCTACACGGTCCCGACCAATGTCGCCTCGATCACCTATCCGGCCAGCTATACCACGCCGACCGCGCGCGCCGCCGACCTCGACAACCCGCTTTGCGGCACGGGGCTGAGCGCGGTCACCTATCCGCAAAGCTGGATCGGCCGATATCCGCTTCCGGCGGTTTCGGGCGCGCCGATGGCATCGGCGATCCAGCGCGGCATCGGAATGAAGGATGTATGGCAGGCGAACAACGCGTCCTATGTCACCGGCTGTACCGCCACGGCCCGCAGCGAGCTCACCAACACCTTTCAGCGTATCAAGGCGCTGGGCGGCGATTATGTCACGCTCGACCCCTGGACCTTCATCGGCGTGAATTCCGGCGGTGACTGGTACATCCGCAATCCGGGCGAACTGTCGACGACTTCGTCGACAATGAACGACACCAACCTGACCTGGGCCGTCGCAGAGGCGCATCGGCTCGGCCTGAAGGTCCACTGGATCAGCCAGGTCCAGGGCATGTACACGGGCGGGGTGACCTCGGTTCCCGACGCCACGCGGGCGAACGTGACGAAATTCTTCGACGCCTATGTCCCCTATATGGTCGAACGCGCCCAGTTCCTCCAGGGCATCGGCGTCGATGTGATCGCGGTCAGTTGCCAGTGCTTCACCGTTCTGGAGGACAATGCGTTCGCCGATATCTACGAAGCGAAAATGGCGGCGCTGCTGCCGCAGGTTCGGGCCAGATTCTCAGGCGTCATCCGCCTGTTCAACCACCCGTCGATCATGACCAACGCCACGATCCGCAACAATATCGATACGGTATCGATGAGCCTGTTCCTGAACGTGACGGCGGCGGAAGTCGCCGGGCTGACCACGGCGCAGCTCCGTGGGAAGTTCCAGAACACCCTGTCCGGCATCGATACGATCTATCACGGCCTGTCCAAGCCGGTCACGTTCGAGATCGGTGCGCCCTCGCGAACCGACTATTACACGACCGGCTATCTGGAGGAGACCTTCTGCACCTCGGGCTTCAACACGATCACCGGATCGGGCGACAGCTGCATCCAGAGATCGCTGACGACCGATCTGTCGCTTCAGGCGATGTATTATGAAGCCTATCTGGAGGCGGTGAAGGCGCAGACCCTGTTCAACACCTATGCGGTGGAAAGCGAAGCATATTGGCTGGTGGACGGCATCCAGCCTTCGAATACCTTCGCCAATCTCGCATTCTCCGTCCGCAGCAAGCCGGCGGAAGGCATCCTCAAGACATGGTTCGCGAGATAGGGGTCGTCCGGAGTATTCGGCAGCGCCAGCAAATCATGCCGACGCACCGGCAACGCTGGTTCGAGAGCTGGAAAGTGATCTCCACCTTCCTGCCTTGAACCAAGAATACCCCCGGCGCCAAGGCCGGGGGATAATTTGAACAGGATGGATTACTCCGGCGTGCCCTCGGCCAGATCCTCGCCGGTGTCGCCATCGGGGGTCGGCTCGCCGCCAATAGCGCCGTCGCCCAGTTCGGCTTCCGCCTCGTCCTCGCTCTCCTCGATCCGCGCGGCGGAGACGACATGCTCGTCCTGTGCGACGTCGAACAGCTTCACGCCCGCCGAGCCGCGGCCGATCACGCGGGTATCGCCGACCGACATGCGGATCAGCTTGGCCTGATCGGTGACCAGCATCAGCTGCTCGCCATTATGCGCCGGGAAGCTGGCGACCACTGGGCCGTTGCGCTTGAGGTTGTCGATATTGGTGATGCCCTGACCGCCGCGGTTGGTCTTGCGATACTCATAGGCGGACGAGCGCTTGCCATAGCCATTGGCGCAGACGGTGAGGATGAACTCCTCGGCCGCGACGAATTCGGCCATGCGCTCGGGGCTGAGCGTGATCTCGCGGTCGCCATCCTTCCAGGGCGCGGCCTTGAGATACGCGTCGCGCTCTTCGGTGCTGGCGTCGAACGCGCGCAGCACCGAGAGCGAGATGACCTCGTCATCCTCGCCGAGCCGGGCGCCGCGCACGCCGGTCGAATCGCGGCTCTGGAACTCGCGGACATCGGTCGCGGCGAAGCGGATCGCCTTGCCCTGGCGGGTGGCGAGCAGCACATCGTCATCCTCGGTAAGCAGCGACACGCCGATCAGGCGATCGTCCGATCCCTCTTCGAACTTCATCGCGATCTTGCCGTTGGTGCGGATGTTGGCGAACGCGTCCATCGAATTGCGGCGCACCGAACCCTTGGCGGTGGCGAACATGACGTGGAGCGCGCCCCATTCATTCTCGTCCTCGGGCAGCGGCAGCACGGTCGAGATCGTCTCGCCGCTGGCCAGCGGCAGCAGGTTGATCATCGGCCGGCCCTTGGTGGCGGGGCCACCCTCGGGCAGGCGCCAGACCTTCATCCGGTAGACCTTGCCATGGTTCGAGAAGAACAGCACCGGCGTGTGCGTCGAGGTGACGAACAAATTGGTGATGATGTCCTCGTCCTTGGTCGCCATGCCGGCGCGGCCCTTGCCGCCGCGGCGCTGGGCCCGGAACGTGTCGAGCGGGGTGCGCTTGATATAGCCTTCGAGGGTCACGGTGACGACCATGTCCTCGCGCTCGATCAGGTCTTCGTCCTCGATCCCGTCGGCGGCGGCGGCGATCTCGGTGCGGCGCGGCGTCGCATACTGGTCGCGGACCGCAGTCAGTTCCTCGACGATGACTTCGTAGAGGCGGGCGCGGTTGCCGAGGATTTCGAGCAGTTCGGCGATGGTTTCGGCGAGCCTGGCGAGCTCGTCGCCGATCTCGTCGCGGCCGAGGCCGGTGAGGCGGTGCAGGCGCAGGTCGAGGATCGCGCGGACCTGGATATCGGTCAGGCGATAGGTGTCGCCGGTAACCTCGACTTCGACGGCCTCGACCAGCTTGATATACTGGGCGATCTCGGCGATCGGCCATTCGCGCACCAGCAGGCGCTCGCGGGCGATCACCGGGCTCGGCGAGCCGCGGATGATCTTGACCACCTCGTCGAGATTGGTGACCGCGATCACCAGGCCGAGCAAGATGTGGGCGCGGTCACGCGCCTTGGCGAGCTCGAACTTCGAGCGGCGGGTGATGACCTCTTCGCGGAACCTGACGAACGCTTCGATGATGTCGCGCAGGTTCAGCGTTTCGGGGCGGCCGCCGCGGATGGCGAGGATATTGGCCGGGAAGGAGGACTGCGCCGGCGTGTTGCGCCACAGCTGGTTGAGCACGACTTCGGGAGTCGCGTCGCGCTTGAGATCGATGACGATGCGGACGCCTTCGCGCGACGATTCGTCGCGAATGTCGCTGATGCCCTCGACGCGCTTCTCCTTGGCGGCCTCGGCGATCTTCTCGACCAGCGCGTTCTTGCCCTGCTGATAGGGGATTTCGGTGAGGACGATCGAGCGGCGCTCGCCGCGCTGCTCGACGGTGTGCCGCGAGCGCACGAGGATCGAACCGCGGCCGGTCTGGTACGCCGAGCGGCAGCCGGAGCGGCCGAGGATGATCCCTCCGGTCGGGAAATCCGGACCCGGCACGATCTCCATCAGTTCCTCGACCGAGATCGCGCCATTCTCGATATAGGCGAGGCAGGCGTTGATCACTTCGCCGAGATTGTGCGGCGGGATGTTGGTCGCCATGCCGACCGCGATGCCGCCGGCGCCGTTGACCAGCAGGTTCGGATAGCGCGCGGGCAGCACCGAAGGCTCACTCTCCGAGCCGTCATAATTGTCGACGAAATCGACGGTGTCCTTGTCGATATCGTCGAGCAGCGACATCGCCACCTTGGCGAGGCGCGCTTCGGTGTAGCGCATCGCCGCGGGCGGATCGGGATCCATCGAGCCGAAATTGCCCTGGCCGTCGATCAGCGGCACCCGCATCGCCCAATCCTGGGCCATGCGCGCCATCGCGTCGTAGATCGAGCTGTCGCCGTGCGGATGGTATTTACCCATCACGTCACCGACCAGGCGGGCGGACTTGCGATAGGCCTTGCCCGGCAGATAGCCGCCTTCCTGCGCGGCATAGAGGATGCGGCGGTGGACAGGCTTCAGGCCATCGCGAACGTCGGGCAGGGCGCGCGAGACGATCACGCTCATCGCGTAATCGAGATAGGAGGTCTTCATCTCCTCGACGAGCGAGATGGGGGTAATGTCCGAAGGGTCGGCGAGGATGGTCTCGTCGGTCAAATCTCAGGTTTCCGATTGGCAAGGGTAAGTGTCGCGACTGCCCTAGCCGCCCAGTGCCGCGCTGCCAAGCCTCGCGTACGCACATGTACGCGCGCGCGTACGCGAGGGAATTGAACCGCATCATTCAAACCGCGTTCAGCCCCTGTACGGCAACGGGACCGGAGATGCGCTTGTATGGCACGATGCGGCCATTTAGAGGGCTATCAAACCCCTATGCGTTTTCCCCTTGAGGAGAGTTTCGAATGACCTTCGTTTCCAAGCTTGCGATGGCCGCGGTGCTGACGCTGGGCACCACCGCGCTCGGTGTGTCGCCCGCGCTCGCCCAGAAGTCGAAGAAGGACGACAAGGCGCAGGCCGCGGGCGCGCCGCAGCTCAAGGTGAGCAACGAATTCCGCAAGCCCGCCGCCGCCGCCGAGACCGCGGTGAAGGCCAAGGACTGGGCGACCGCCGACACCAACCTGGCCGCGGCCGAAGCCGTCGCCAAGAATGACGACGAGAAATATTTTGCCGCGTTCCTGCGACTCCAGCTCGAACTGGGCCGCAACAATGAGGACGGCCAGCTCAAGGCGATGAGCGCGCTGATCCCCAATCCGCGCACCCCGCCCGAGGCCGCCAAGGTCTATGGCGCCGCGTTCAACTATACGCTGGGCAGCCGGGCCGCGGCCGCCAAAAAGCATGACGAAGCGATCTCGTACATGCTCAAGGCGCGCGAATATGGCTCGACCGAGACAGACGTGCCGATCGTGCTCGCCAACGCCTATGCCGCGACCAACAAGCCGGCCGAAGCCGTTGCCGAGGTCGATCGCGCCATCCAGCTGAGCAAGTCGCAGGGCCGCAAGCCGCCCGAGGCCTGGTATCAGTTCGCGATTCCCCGCGTGAACGCGCTGGGCGACCGCGCCGCCGTCGTCACCTGGTTGTCGCGCTATATCGGCGAATACCCGACCATGAAGAACTGGCATTGGGCGATCGACGTGTTCCGCGCCAGCGCGCCTGCCGGCGCCAACGCGCGCAGCGAGAAGATCGACGCGTTCCGCCTGAAGCGCGCCACCAACGCGCTGCCGAATCGCGGCGATTATGCCGATTACGCGTTCGCGGCGCAGCAGGGCGGTCTGCCCTGGGAAGCCGTGTCGGTGATCGACGAGGGCCGCAAGAACAAGAAGATCCCGGACGGCGACGCCGATGTCGCCAAGACCTACACCGCCGCGACGACGCAGGTGAAGTCGAGCGGCTCGCTCGAGGCGATGGTAAAGGCGTCGGCCGCCGACAAGAACGGCAAGGGCCTCGCCCAGACCGGCGACGCGTTCCTCGCTTCGGGCAACCAGGCGCGCGCGATCGAGATCTACGATCAGGCGCTGGCCAAGGGCGGCGTGAACAACGACGAGGTCAACCTGCACCGCGGCATCGCCTATCAGCAGCTCGGCCAGAAGGATCAGGCGCGGGCGGCGTTCGGCGCGGTCAATGCCGGCCCGCTGGCCAATCTCGCGACGCTGTACATCACTTCGCTGGATCTGCCGCCGCTCAGCTGAGCCGGGGCATCGTCGAAACGGAAGGGGCGGTCCGCACGGGCCGCCCTTTTCGTATCAGGGAACCGGAACGCCCGGCAGCGCCTTCGACGTGCGGATCGTCAGCGACGTCTTCACATGCTCGACATTGGGCGCGGTGGTCAGCTTGGTGGTCAGGATGCGCTGGAAGCTCTGCAGGTCCGGCGCGACGATCTTGAGGATGAAGTCGATCTCCCCGTTCAGCATATGGCATTCGCGCACTTCGGGGATTTCCGCGACGAGCTGCTGGAATGCCTGGAGGTCGCTCTCGGCCTGGCTCTTGAGGCTGACCATCGCGAACACGGTGAGATTATACCCCAGGGCGACCGGATCGAGCGCGGCGTGATAGCCGGTGATCGCGCCCGACTGCTCGAGCGCGCGAACGCGGCGCAGGCAGGGCGGGGCGGTCAGTCCGACTCGCTCGGCCAGCTCGACATTGGTCATCCGGCCATTATCCTGGAGCAGGGCGAGAATTCGGACGTCGATATCGTCGAAACGCATTTCATTGCCTCTGACTGGTGATTCGTGTCTGATTACTGCGCTTACGCATAATATAATTACGCGGCAACGCAATTGTCCCACATTGGATCGTGCCGAAATCACCTGTTTCTGCCCGGCGTCCAAGCAGTTAAGGAATCGTTACGGCGCGCGTTCTGGCGCCTGTAACCGGTGGGCACCCATTGCGCTTCGACGATACTCTGGAGACTGTGCTGGCCGCCGATCTGGGCTCTCCCCAGGCTGCTCAATCCGCATGGCGTCAGGTGGTCGATCTGATCGGCCGCAGGCGTGCGCCAGCCGATACCCGCGCGATGGGCGTGCTGCGCTCGATTCGGGCGCGGGTCCCGGTCGCGGCACGCGCCGCCAGCGCCCGCGCGCTCGAATTCGCCGATCCGCCGGCGCCGCTGGTCCGGCTCTTCGCCGTGGATGAACTCAGCGTCGCGCTGCCGGTGCTTCGCAGTGCCCGGATGAATTCGGCGGACTGGATCCAGTTGCTGCCCGATCTCGCTCCCGCCGGCCGCGCGGTGCTTCGCAATCGCCGCGATCTGGGGCCGATCGTCAAACGGGCGCTCGAAGCCTTTGGCCCGATCGATTTCGTACTGCCCGATGAGAGCGTGAAGGAAGTCGCTGAAGTCATGCCGGTGGCGCCGCAGGAGGAAGTCGTGACCGAGCCTGTCGCCCTGGTTGAGCCGGTGACCGAAACCTCCGCCGAACCGATCGCGCTGCCGGAGCCTGTCGCCGAAGCGCCGCAGGCCGAACCCGTCGAGGCGCCCGCGTTCTTCGCGGCCGAACCGATGGCGGAAGCGGAACTGCCCGGGTCCGTACCGGAACCGGTAGCGATCGAGGCCGCGCCCGAGCCTGGTCTCCAGCCCGAACCGGTCATGGCTTCGTCGCCGCTTGCCCATTGGAGCGCGGTTTATTCGGCGATGCCCGCTGAAGCCGCTCCGCTTATTCCCGCCATTTCGGACGAAGTCGCGGAGTCGCCCGCCATCGAACCCGCCGAAACGGTTGTTTCTGCCGCCGCAAATGCGCCAAATGTCGAGGAGATAGAGGATTTCTCGTTCGTCGCCCTCGCCGGCACCGCCGCGGCATTGCCGATTTCCACAGGCTTTTTAGCTGACCAGAGCGAAGTTGCTTCGGCTCCGGTCCAAAGCGGGACAGTCGAGCCAGCGGCACCCGCCGAACCGATTGCGCCGGACGCGCCCGAGTTACAGGTTCCGCCCATGGAGCAGGGGGATCTGTCTGTGGACGAGCCGTTGGGCGACGCACTCGATATGTTGAGCGACGCCGCACCGGGCGAGGCTGTAGCGGATGGCGGCACGTTCGAGATCGCCGATGTCGTCGCCCGGATCGACGCATTCTGGCGCAATCGCGAAGAGCATGGCCCGGATCCGGTTCCGCTTGCCGATAATTTCCGTTTCGAAACCGATTCGAAGGGTGTTTTCCGCTGGGTCGAGGGCGTCAGCCGCGCCGCGATCGTCGGGCTGTCGCTCGATGCCCAGTCCGGAGCGGGCCTGCCCGAAGCATCGCGTGTCGATGGCATCGCCGCCGGGGCATTTCGCCGCCGCGCCGGGTTTTCGAACGCGCGCCTGTCGATCGAAGGCGAATCGGATGCCGCTGGCGACTGGCAGATTTCGGGAATCCCGGTGTTCGATCCCGCCAATGGCCGCTTCACCGGCTATCGCGGCACCGCGCGCCGCCCGCGCGCCGATGAGCGCGCCGAACCGATGCGCGCGGCCGCGCCGTCGATCCCCGCCGATTCGCTGCGCCAGCTCGTCCACGAACTGCGCACCCCGACCAACGCCATCGCCGGCTTTGCCGAGATGATCGAGAGCCAGATGCTGGGGCCGGTCAGCGATCCCTATCGCGGCCGCGCCGGAGAGATCCGCGCCCAGGCGCGCGAATTGCTGGGAGCGATCGACGACCTCGATCTTGCCGCCCGTATCGACAGCGCCGCGCTGGCGCTGGTTCCGGGCCGTGTCGCGCTGCGTCCGGTGCTGGCCGGCATCGCCGACGATCTCGCGCCGCTCGCCGCGCTGCGCGGCTCGATCCTGGCGCTGCCGATCGACGATCTCGCGGTCACCGGCGATCGCCGCGCGGTTGAGCGCCTGCTCGCGCGCCTGCTCGCCACGCTGGTTTCCGCCAGTGGCCCCGGCGAGCGCATCGGCGTCAATATGGCGCAGGCAAGCGACGCCATGATAGCGATCACCATCGATCGCCCGCGCGCGCTGACGGATTATCCCGGCGATTCGGTGCTCGGCATCGATGACGAGCGTGAGGATGCGACGCTGCTCGGCACCGGCTTCGCGCTTCGTCTCGCGCGCAATCTCGCCCGCGAGCTGGGCGGCGCGCTGGTGATCGAGTCCGAGAACTTGACTTTGCGCCTCCCGGCCTCCGAAAACGCATCTGTGGGTCAAGCGCACTTAAACTAAGGTGGAAGAACGATCTTCCCGAGCGGCCGGGGGCTATCGCGTCCCCGCGCCCGAGCCGCATTCGCGCATCGAATGGCCGGCTGATTTTGGCACGCGCTTCGTGATCTTCGTCGATACCGAGGAAGAGTTCGACTGGAGCAAGCCTTTCGACCGGGCGTCGCGCGGCACCAGCCACATGCGGGCGATACCGGGAGCACATGCATATTTCGCCGCGCACCATGTTCCGCTCAACTATCTCGTCGATCATCCGATCGCGACTTCGCCCGAGGCGATCGCGGTGCTGGGCAGGATCATCGAGGACGGGCGCTCGACGATCGGCACCCAATTGCACCCTTGGGTCAATCCGCCGTTCGAAGAAGAGGTGAATGGTTTCAACAGTTTCACCGGAAATCTTCCGCTGGCCTTGCAGGAGGCCAAGCTTGCCGCGCTGACCGAAGCGATCACTACCGCTTTCGGCAAGCGTCCGATCGCTTATCGTGCCGGACGCTACGGCATCGGCTCGCACACGCTCGAGCTGCTCGCGACGCTGGGCTACCGCGTCGATACGTCGATGCGCTCCGGCTATGACTATTCACGCGAGGGCGGGCCCGATTTCTCGGCCGTTCCCAACCACGCCTTTCGCGCCGGCACGATGCTCGAACTGCCGCTGACCACGGTGTTCACCGGCTGGGGCCGGCGTGGCGGGGCGGGGCTGCACCGGGCGATGGGCATGCTGCCCAGGGGGCACGGCATCGCCGCGCGTTCCGGAATGCTCTCGCGGGTCGCGCTCACACCGGAGGATATGCCGCTCCACGAAGCCAAGGAGGCGGTGCGCATCGCGGTGGGCGAGGGGCTGCGGCTGCTCAACTTCGCTTTCCATTCGCCCTCGGTCGAGCCGGGGCATACGCCCTATGTACGCGATGCGGCGGATCTGAAGGCGTTCTTCGGCTGGTGGGGCGAGATCTTCGCGCTGCTGGCGTCGCTGGGGGTGCGGCCGGCATCGCTCGATCAGGTGATCGCCGCCGCCGAATGAAGCTGGTGGGCCCGGCAGGACTCGAACCCGCAACCAAGCCGTTATGAGCGGCCGGCTCTAACCAATTGAGCTACAGGCCCCACCCGCGGCGCGCACGAAAATAGCGGAGCCATTTTGCGAAACGCGCAAGGTCGGCCAGCGCAGCAGGGCTGCGGCTGACGGCGCGGCTTTGCCGCGACGGCCTGCGAAAGGCAAGCTGTTCGGCTTGTTGTGGCAAACATGCTTGTGCAACGCGCCTATTCCGCCTAACCGCGCCCAGCGTCGGGGAGTGGCGCAGTCCGGTAGCGCGCCTGCTTTGGGAGCAGGATGTCGCAGGTTCGAATCCTGTCTCCCCGACCATTTCATCCCGCCATAGCACAAAGCCCGGACGCTGTCGGAACGCCGCAAACCCTCGCGGGTTGATGCGCGGGAGATTCGGCATGCGCTATCCTCGACGGGTCATGACTGCTGTTTGCGTCGCGGCGCTGGCGGTCGCGTCGCTCGGCGGAATTGGCCTGTCGCAATATTCGCAGGGCGGAGCCTTTTCCTTCTACAAGCAGAAGCCGGCTTACTGGCCGGAGATCACCTCTTCGCAGCCGGCGGCGCTCGGCGCGACCTATCCGATCGACATGCGCTCCGAGCAGCCCGCGCGGGAGCCGAATCGGATCGACGCGATCTTCGCCAACGATACGCCGTCCGCGCCCGAGATATCCGGGACGGCCCGAAGTCCCGAACCCGAAGTGATCGACGAGGCGCCGAAAGCGATGGAAACCGCCGCGGTGGTGCAAGTCGCGCGTAGTTCGTGGAGCGAGCCACAGGCGGGCGCGCCGCCAGCGGCGCCTCTTGCGGAGGCCAGGAGCGAAGCGCCGGAGGCCGTTTCGGCGGTTGACGCGCCTGCCGCCGCGACGCCGGACACCTAATCCGGATCGGCCTCCGCCGCGGGCCGCGTTGGCATCTCCGGCAATCGCCCGTCCAGCGCCGCCGCCAGCCTTTCGCGATCGACCGCGCCTTCCCAGCGCCCGACGACGACGGTCGCCACCGCGTTGCCGATGAAGTTGGTGAGGCTGCGGCATTCGCTCATGAAGCGATCGACGCCGAGGATCAGCGCCATCCCCGCCACCGGCACGCTCGGCACCACCGCCAGCGTCGCGGCGAGGGTGATGAAGCCCGATCCCGTGACCCCGGCCGCCCCCTTCGAGCTCAGCATCGCTACGCCGAGCAGGGCGATCTGCTGGCCCAGCGACAGCTCGACGCCGGTCGCCTGGGCGATGAACAGCGCCGCCAGCGTCATGTAGATATTGGTACCGTCGAGATTGAACGAATAGCCGAGCGGCACGACCAGCCCGACCACCTGCCTGTCGATACCGGCGTGCTCCATCCTGTCGATCAGGGCGGGGAGGGCGGCTTCGGACGAGGAAGTGCCGAGTACCAGCAGCAATTCGGCCTTGAGGTAGCGAAGCAGCTTGAAGATCGAAAAGCCTGCCAGCGTGGCGGTGCCGCCCAGCACGACGAGGACGAAGATCAAGGCGGTGACGTAGAAGCTCCCCACCAGCCAGGCGAGGCTGGCGAGCGCTCCCACGCCATATTTGCCGACAGTGAACGCCATCGCCCCGAACGCGCCCACCGGCGCAGCGGCCATGACGATGCGGACGAGGCGGAACACCACCGCGCCGATGCGCTCGAGCATCTCGGTCACCGGCCGCGCCGGTTCGCCGACCAGCGCCAACGACACACCGAACAGGATCGCGACCAGCAAGACCTGCAGGATCGAGCCACTCGTGAAGGCCGAGAACAGGGTGGCCGGGATCATCGCGCGGATGAAGCCGATCACCGTCGTCTCATGCGCCTTCTCCTCATAGCCATGGACCTTGCTGGCATCGAGCGTCGCCGCATCGACATGCATGCCGGCGCCGGGCTGGATGAAATGGGCGACGAGCAGGCCGACGATCAGCGCCAGCGTCGAGAAGAACAGGAAATACCCCAGCGCCTTGATCGCGACGCGGCCGGTCGAACGCAGTTCGCGCGATCCGGCGATACCGGTCACCACGGTGAGGAAGATCACCGGCGCGATCACCATCTTGACCAGATCGACGAATGCCAGACCGATCCACTCGCACCACGCACCCCATGCCGGCGCCAATGCGCCGAGCATCACGCCGGCGGCAATGCCGACGAGCACCCAGAAATAGAGATGCTTCCAAAAGGGTAGCGGCGCCGGCGGCACGGCTGCATATTCGGTTGCGACTGCGCCCATCGTCTCTCTCCCCCGGGTTCCACCATAGCAAGCGCAGAGGAAGCCCCAATGCAAAAAGGGCGCCCCCTTGCGGGAGCGCCCTTTCGCGAATCTGGCAGAAGCGCGGACGCCCTGCGCTAGACCTTACTTGGTCGCATTCTCGTGCGCCGCGTCGGCCTTGTTCTCTTCGACAGCGGCCTTGTTCTCGAGAACCGCTTCGGCAGTGCCGTTGGTGGTGTTGTCGGCAGCTGCTTCATAGGCGGTTGCGTTCGCTTCATGCGACTCGGCAACGTTCTCGGCAGTGCTGTTGGTGACGGCCTTGTCGCAGGCGGCCAGCGAAACCAGGCCAGCGGCGGCGGCAACGATCAGGATCTTCTTCATACGGGTCGCTCCAATGGAACATAAACGTTTCGCATACGGTCCGATTGACCGACGCGAACGCCTCCAATAGCGCGCTTTCCGCCCGCGTCAATCTTATTTGCGACGAAATGAGGGCATTTCGACATTTTTTTGCCGTAATTGGGACATGATTGCCCCTGGAGAGGCTGAAATCACTCGCGGCCGGTCTTTTCCACAGGTCCGATTTCCTCCGCCGCATTTGCCACAATTGCCAGAGTCGCGGTCCAGGCGGCGACGTTCTGGCGGAGCTGGACGGGATCGACCTTGTCGAGCGTATCGTCGGGCGTGTGGTGATAATCGAAATAGCGCAGGCCCGATTGGGCCAGCGCCACGGTCGCCACCTTGCCCCGCAGGATCGGCTCGACATCGGTGCCGCCACCGGCGAGATCGCGGCCGCGAGAGATGCCGAGTGGTCCGAGCGCGACCGCGAGCTTGTCGCTCAGGCTCGCCGCGCTCTCGGGCAGGTTGACGGTGAACTTCCAGATGCGGTCCGCGCCGAAATCGGATTCGCTGGCGAAGACGTGGCGCTCGCCGCCATGCGCCTTGGCATAGGCTTCGCCGCCGAAGCCGCCGACTTCCTCGGCACCGAACCAGACGACGCGGATCGTGCGGCGCGGCTGGCCCGCATCCATGATCCGCTTGGCGGCGGCGGTGGTGATTGCGACGCCGGTGGCGTCGTCGATCGCGCCGGTGCCGAGATCCCAGCTATCGAGATGCCCGCCGACCAGCACGATGCCGGCATCCGGATCGCTGCCCGGGACTTCGCCGATGACGTTGCCCGATTCGGCCTCGCCCTTGAACTCGGGGGTGATCAACAGCTTCATCCGCACCGGTCCGCGCTTGAGCAGCCGTTCGAGTTGTTCCGAATCGGGAACCGCCAGCGCCGCCGCGGCGATCGGCTTCACGTCCTTGGGCCAGTTGGTCACGCCGGTGTGCGGGTTGCGGTGATAATCGGTGCCGATCGAGCGGATCAGGATCGCCACCGCGCCCTTCGCCGCCGCCGTGCTCGGGCCCGAACGCCGCGCCGCGCCGAACGCGCCATATTGCGAGCCGTCCTGCGTCGCGGTCATCGAATGGCTGACGAATGCGATCTTGCCCTTGAGGCTTCCCGCCGGCGCCATCTGCAGATCGGCGATGGTCGGGAAATAGACGATCTCGCCTTCGACGCCCTTGGGCCCGGTCGTGCCCGAATTGCCGAGCGCCGTGATCGTCAGCTTCTGGGCCGATGCGCCCAGCACCTCGGCCTTTTCCTCGCCGCGCACCCAGAGCGGCATCTTGAAGGTCTCGATGCGGACGTTCTGGAAGCCGAGCGCCTTCAGCTTCCTCGCGCCCCATTCGCGTGCCCGGGCCTCAGCCTCGGTCGCCGCCAGCCTCTGGCCGACTTCGGTGGTCAGCCCCTCGGTGATGTCCCAGGCGATATCGTCCCTGAGCGCGGCGTCGCGCAGCGCCGCCGGATCGAGCGGCGCGGTCTGCGCCAGTGCGGGGAGGGGAAGGGCGAGAGCCGCGGCGGCCGCGAGCAGGATGCGCTTGTTCATGGGTGCAGGTGCTAGCCATCCCCGTAACGTTTGCCAATCGCCGGGTGGTTTCCGGCGCGTTTCCGCTAGCGATTCCTGCGATTGACGCTGATCCCCGGCAGTTGTTCGGTCGCGCCGCCCTTACGGTTTATCGCCACGAAGACTTTGGTAGCGCCAACGGTGGTTTCGTAGAAAAGTTCGTCCTCGCCACCATAGCTTTCCGTCAAGCCCGGCTTGCGCGGGGTGACCTTCAGGCAGGCGGCGGTGTCCGCATGCAGCTTGGCGACCATCGCCTTGGCGTCGGCGGTGGGAATCAGCGACGATGCCATGCAGCCATAGCTGTCCGAAATGCCGGCGATTCGCGAGATCGAGCAAAGTCCTTTGGGAATCAGTCGCAGCGTGCCTTCGTAGCTGCTGCCATAACTCTTGCCTTCCATCGCCTTGAAGCTCGGCGTGCCGGCAGCGGCGGCAATCACCTTCTTCAGCGATGCGCAGAATGCCGCGTCGGCGGCCATTGCCTGGGTGCCGGTCAGCGCGGTCAGCGCGGCGGCGGCAATCCCGATTCTCACCAGCGTCTCTCCCTGTTCGTCATTTCGGCAATGACACAATTTCTCGCCGCGAATTGCAAGCTCGGGCGCGCATCGCTACATGCCCGGCCAAATTCCAGCACACGAATAGCGACGAAACGGAGTCCCCCGATGTCCGCCCAATACGCCTTTGTCATGAAGGACATGACCAAGACCTTCCCCGGCGCGCCCAAGCCGGTGCTCAGCAATATCAACCTGCAATTCTATCAGGGCGCCAAGATCGGCATCGTCGGCCCCAACGGCGCCGGCAAGTCGACGCTGATGAAGATCATGGCGGGCGTCGACAAGGATTTCACCGGTGAGGCATGGCCGGGCGAGTATATCACCGTCGGCTATCTGGAGCAGGAGCCCCAGCTCGACCCCAGCAAGACCGTGCTGGAAAACGTCAAGGAAGGCGCGCGCGAGACCGCCGACCTGGTCGAGCGCTTCAACGCGATCTCGGCCGAGATGGGCGATCCCAAGGACGACACCGATTTCGACGCGCTGATGGAGGAGATGGGCGATCTCCAGGCCAAGATCGACGCGGTCGATGGCTGGACGCTCGACAACCAACTCGAAGTCGCGATGGAGGCTCTTCGCTGCCCGCCGGGGGACTGGCCGGTCGCGAACCTCTCAGGCGGTGAGAAGCGCCGCATCGCGCTGACCCGGCTGCTGATCCAGAAGCCCTCGATCCTGCTGCTCGACGAACCGACCAACCATCTCGATGCCGAGAGCGTCGAGTGGCTGGAAAACCACCTCAAGGAATATGCCGGCGCGGTGCTGATGATCACCCACGACCGCTATTTCCTCGACAATGTCGTCGGCTGGATCCTCGAGATCGATCGCGGCAAATATTTCCCGTACGAGGGCAATTATTCGACCTATCTGGAAAAGAAGTCGAAGCGCCTCGAGCAGGAGGAGCGCGAGGAATCGGGCCGGCAAAAGGCGATCAAGGACGAGCTGGAGTGGATCCGGCAGGGCGCCAAGGGCCGCCAGACCAAGTCCAAGGCGCGTATCGCCAAGTTCGAGCAGCTCGTCGAAGCCCAGCAGAACCGCACCCCCGGCAAGGCCCAGATCGTCATCCAGGTGCCCGAGCGCCTGGGCGGCAAGGTCATCGAGGTCGAGAACATCTCCAAGGCCTATGGCGACAAGCTGCTGTTCGAGAATCTCTCCTTCACGCTGCCTGCCGGCGGCATTGTCGGCGTCATCGGTCCGAACGGCGCCGGCAAGTCGACGCTGTTCAAGCTGATCACCGGCCAGGAGCAGCCCGATAGCGGCACGATCGAAATGGGCTCGACCGTCCGTCTCGGCTATGTCGACCAGAGCCGCGATCACCTCAACGACAAGAACAATGTCTGGGAGGAAATCTCGGACGGGCTCGATTACATGAAGGTCAACGGCCACGATCAGTCGACCCGCGCCTATGTCGGCGCGTTCAACTTCAAGGGCCAGGATCAGCAGAAGAATGTCGGCAAGCTCTCCGGTGGTGAGCGCAACCGCGTCAACATCGCCAAGATGCTGAAGCGTGGCGGCAACGTCCTGCTGCTCGACGAACCGACCAACGATCTCGACGTCGAGACGCTGGGCGCGCTTGAGGAAGCCATCGAGAATTTCGCGGGCTGCGCCGTGGTGATCAGCCACGATCGCTTCTTCCTCGATCGCCTCGCCACCCACATCCTCGCCTTCGAGGGCAACAGCCATGTCGAATGGTTCGAGGGCAATTTCGAAGCCTATGAGGAAGACAAGAAGCGCCGCCTCGGCGACGCCGCCGATCGTCCTACGGCGCTTTCGTACAAGAAGCTGACGCGGTGATCTCCGGCCGGGCGCTGGCTTGCTGATGGCACGCAAGACGCCCGGTTTCGGCGACACGCTTGGTGAATGGCTGGTCGCCGAGGGGCTGGTGCCCGATGAACGCGGCACGGGCGGCATTTCCGACGTGGCGCGGGTGCGCGCGATCCTGATCGCGGCGGCCCGCGAGCGCCGCGCGGTCAGCTATTCCGAGCTGCTGGGCGCGCTGGGCCACCGCTTCACCCGCCCGAAGATGCGCGCGGTGTGCAAGACGCTCGACGCGATCGATATTGCCGCGGCGGCGGCTGGTGAGCCCGAACTGGCGGTGCTGGTCGTCCGCGAGACCGACCGGCTGCCGGGACAGGGCTGGTGGACCGGCGCTGCCGAACGCCATGGCCATAAAGGCGAATGGACCGGCCCCGATGCCGCGCGGCTGGTGGCACGGCTGCAGGCGCAGGCGTTCGATTATTGGCAGGCGAAGCGGCGCGGTTAGCCGATCTGCTTCATCTCGGTCACGCAGCCGCCATCGACCTTGAAGCGCGAGACGAAGTCCTCGCCCTGGCTGCTATGCGCCTCGACTTCGACCACACCCGGCGCGGCGAGGCGGATCCGCTTGATGTCGAGATGCGCGTTCGAAGCGTAGACATTGATCAGTTCGGACAGGTCGAGATTCTCCCCCGCGCCCATCACGAAGTCCGCATCCTCGGTGATGGTGCGATTATAGGCTGTCTGATCATGCGCGTTGAGCGCGTCGACGAAGCTGCGGACCGCCTGGATCGGATCGGCGTCCGCGCCGCCCGGCGTGCAGAAATCGGCGGTTGCGAGCAGCGCCAGCGTGAAAATCATCTCGGTCTCCCGCGTCGATGGACTCAGGCGATGTTTCCACCCGGCGGCGGCTTTGACAAGCCGGGCGTCGCGCGCGTGCCCTCTTTCCGCATGTCTTGCCCCTCTTCGCCGGGAGGGCGATACCGCTCGCATGACCTCGACCATGACGCACGATCCCGCATTGCTCACCCGCGCTTATGAGCTCGCGCGCAAATCCCATGACGAGGGCGGTTGCCCGATCGGATCGGTGTTGGCGCGCGGCGCCGCGATATTGGGGGAGGGGCACAACCAGCGCGTGCAGAAAGGCGATCCGATCGCGCATGGCGAAATGGACGCATTGCGCAACGCCGGCCGCCAGGCGAACTATGCCGGCACCACGCTCTACACCACGCTCAGCCCCTGCATGATGTGTGCGGGCACGATCGTGCAATTCAAGATTCCCCGCGTCGTGATCGCCGAGAACCGCAATTTCGGTGGCAATGAAGCGTTTCTGCGCGCGCACGGTGTCGCGGTCGAGATCGTCGACGATGCCCGCTGCGTGGAACTGATGAGTCGCTTCATTGTCGAGCGCCCGGCGCTGTGGAATGAGGATATCGCCGAATAGGGGAGGGGATCGATGTTCCGCTGGATGCTCGCGCTCGCCGCCGTGACTGCCCCGCCGGTCGCGCATGCGCAGGATTATCCCGGCTGGCCCCAGAAGGATTTCGGAACCTGGCACGTCTATCGCAGCATCACCGGCTGCTGGATCGTCAACGATAACCTTCCCAATGATTTCAGCGGGCGATTGTCGCTCTCCACGAGCGCCGAAAAATCCGACCTCTATATCGATCTCGAAGCCTTTGATTGGGCGTGGCAAGGCGAGGGCAGCCCGACGCTCGCGGTGCGGTTCGGCGCCGTCAGCCTGAGCGACGAGGTGCTGGATATCGAGAGCGAGGGCACCGATTATTCGGTGCTGTTCGATGCGCCGGCGGATTCCTATCTCGGCGCGCTCAGGCAAGCGCCGAATCTCCACCTCGAGATCGCCGCCGGGCGCGCCATCGATGTGCCGCTGACGTCCTCGCACGAGGCATTCGCCTATTTCGAGCAATGTACGCTGAAGCTGCGGTCCGAGAAGAAGTGACGCCGTATAGGGCGTGTTAATAACATAAAACACCCTTGGCCGAACCGACCGGCTGCGTTACACCTGCCGCATGCTGACGCTCGCGCTCCTGCTCGCCACCGCCGCTGATCCCGCTATCGACGGCACTCGTCTTCGACCCGGCTCGGTCTGCTACACGATCTTGCGCGGCGACCAGCCGATCGCGGTGACGCTGCAGACGGTCAGGGCGATAGAGGCCGAGGGCGAGCCGGGCTGGGATATCGTCGTCCATCAGAAGGGCGCGAGGTTCGACATGCGCGATCACTTCGTGGTGCGTGCCGCCGATCTCACGCCGATCGCCTTCGATAATCTGACGTCGGGCGCCGAGCATGCCCGCGTCGCTTATTCGCCAGGCAAGCTGGTCGTCACGCGTCCCGACAAGCCGGTTGCGGAAATCGCCGTCACCGGCCGCATTTGGGAAGGTAACCTCTGGGGTCTCACGTTCGCGGCGTTACCGCTGGCGGAAGGCGCGCATTTCGAGCTGCCTTTCTACCAATATGATCAGGGTCTCGGGCGTTTCGCGATCGACGTGGTCGGTAGCGAAAAGCTGGGCGATGAAGATGCCTGGGTGGTCGAGGCGACTTCGGACGGTCAGCGCAAGGTCCGCTATCTCATCGGCAAGGCCAGTCATGCCGAACTCGGCTATTCCGGCAGCGGCTTCTCCCAGAAGGTCGGCGGCGATTGCAGCGGGATCGCCAAATGATCCGCGCCCTCGCCGCTGCCGCGGTGCTCGCCATCGCTGCCCCCGCCGTCGCGCAGGAAGCGCCGGCCTTTACCTCGCTGACCCAGCAGTTCGACGATTTCGCTACCGAGACCGCGGCGATGCCGATGCCCGAGCGGGTGAAGCGGTTCCGCGAGCGCTTCAACGCGCTGCTCCCCGGTTTCTATGCGCCGCGCAATGGCGCGACCGAAGAGCAGTACAATATCAAGGTCGGGAGGAACCTCGCGACTTATCCCGCGCAGCGCGACAAGTTCCTCGCCGCCGCGCGCGATTTCTCCGCGGCCTATGTGCACGGCAACGCGCATTTCCGCCGCTATTTCCCCGATTACGCGCCGGTCATGCCGATCTATCTGGTCCATTCGCTCGGCGAGATGGACGGGGGCACCCGCGACATCGACGGCAAGACGGTCGCGGTGTTCGGCGCGGATGTGATCGCCAAAATCCATGACAGCACCACGATCGGTCCGTTTCTCGATCACGAGCTCTTCCATTTCCACCACGCCCGCTATTTTTCGGATTGCGAAGCGATGTGGTGCGCATTGTGGCAGGAGGGCCTCGCCACTTATGTCGCCGGCCGGATGAACTCGACCGAGGACGACAAGACCTTGATGCTGACGATCCCGCGGCCGATCCGGCCCGAGGTCGAGCCGAAGCTGGCCGAGGCGATGTGCTACGCCCGCCCCCGCCTCGATTCCGTGGATCCGGAAGTCTATGCCAGCTTCTTCTACGGCAACGGCAAGAGCCCGTACCCGCCGCGCTTCGGCTATTATCTCGGCTATCTGATCGCCAGGAAGATCGGCGACGGCAGGCCGCTCGATGAACTGGCGAAAATGCCCGGGGATCAGGTCAAGCCGCTGATCGAGAAGGCGCTGGCGGACTATCACTGCCCGCCAGCGGCCTGATCCTCAGCCCTTGGCGCGGGCCGCGTCGGCGCTCCATACGCCGCCACCGGCCGCGGCGAGGTAGAGGAAGATAAAGCAATAGAGCATCGCCGGCTCGCCGCCATTGAGCGCCGGGTAGAAGCCCTGCGGCGCGTGCACCATGAAATAGGCGACCGCCATCATGCCCGAAAGGATGAAGGCCACCGGCCGTGTGAACAGCCCGATCACGATCAGCGCACCGCCGACCAGTTCGAGCGTGCCCGCCGCCATCATCATCGGATTGAGCGGTCCGCTCATCCCCGGCGGGGGCGGGGGAAAGGCGAAGAATTTCATCGTGCCGTGCTGGAGGAAGCCCAGCCCGGTAACGATACGCAATACGCTCAGCAGCTTCGACGACCAGCTATCGGGAATAGGCATGGGAAAGCTCCTCCTGTTTCGGAAGCGGAGCCTTTCATGCCGTCAGGGCGCGGTCAATCCGTGCCGCGGGAAACGCAGGGTTGCCGGGCGTCAGGCGGTGAAGCGCTTGGTGAAGCCCTTGCCCGGCTTTTCGCCATGCGCTTCCAGCACCTCGACATGATCGACCCGCGCCTGCTCCGGCCCTTGCTTGCAGGCTTCGGCGAAGCGCGTGACGGCGTCGTCCTCGCCCGAGGCGATCATCTCGACGCTGCCGTCGCTGCGGTTGCGCACCCAGCCGGTGACGCCCTCGGTCTTCGCGGTGCGCACGATCCAGTCGCGAAAACCGACCGCCTGAACCCGCCCCGTCACGAAAATACGCTTAATCGCCATTCGCTTCCCTATGCCCTTGCTCGCGCCGACTGTAGCGGAAGCGCGATGTCAGGGAATCGCCAGATCGCGCGGCTCGCCGCGTCTCAGGGGTAAGTGAGCGCAATCACTTCATATTCGCGCTCGCCGGCGGGCAGCATCACCTTGCGCAGATCGCCCACCGCCGCGCCGCGCAGCGCCCGCGCGAATGGCGAATTCCAGCCGACCAGCCCGTTGCCGGCATCGGCCTCGTCGTCGCCGACCAGCGTCAGCGTCCGCTGATTGTCATCCTCGTCGGCGATCGTCACCGTCGCCCCGAAGAACACGCGCGCGCGATCCTCCTGGCGGGTGGGATCGACCACCTTGGCCGCCTTCATCCGTTTCGACAGCCACCCCAGCCGCCGATCGATCTCGCGCAGCCGCTTGCGGCCATAGATGTAATCGCCATTCTCCGAGCGGTCGCCATTCCCCGCCGCCCAGGAAATCACATCGACCAGCTTGGGCCGCTCATCGGAAAGCAGCGCGTCATACTCGGCCTTGAGCGCGGCATATCCGGTGGGGGTGATATAGTTCGGGCGGTCCATTGGCTGGCAATATCTCGATGAACTACGCGCATCCATCTCTTTCCCCGGCCTTCGCCGGGGAAAGCAAGGGCCTCAGCCCGGCCGGTTCTTGCCCAGATACCAGCTCAGATTGGCGGGGCCCCGCGAGCGCGAGCGCTCGGGGTTGAGCAGGTCATAGACCACCGCGTTCTCCAGCACGCGCTGGACGTAGTTCTTCGTCTCGAAGATCGGGATCCGCTCGACCCAGGTCACGACATCGACGCCGCCCGAGCGCGGATCGCCATTGGCGGCGAGCCATTTGTTCACATTGCCCGGCCCGGCATTGTACGCCGCCACCGCCAGCGGGTAGCTGCCATAGAGATTGAGCATCCGCTGGAAATAGCTGGAACCAAGCTGGATGTTGTAATCGGTATCGACCGTCAGAGAGTCGCGGTTGTAGGCGAGGCCGAGCTTGCCCGATTGCTCGCGCGCGGTGCCCGGCATCAGCTGCATCAGTCCTCGCGCGCCGGCATGGCTCACCGCGGCGCGGTCGAACTGGCTCTCCTGTCGTGCGATCGCATGGATGATCGTCCAATAGTCCGATTGCGCCTCGGGCACCCGCACCGAGGGATAGCCGGCGGCGGTATAATCGGAGAGGCCGTTCTGGAGCGCGCTGCGGCCGACCATCACGCCGAGATCGGGGCGGCCGATCGTTCGCGAAAGCTCGGCGGCGAGGATATGGTCGCTGTCGGTGGTCGCGTCCTGCGCGATCTGGCGGACGAACAGGCTCTGGTCTTGGCGGTTGCCCATCGTCCCCAGCAACTGCGCGGCGCGGACCACTTCGCGGCGGAAGAACGCCTCGCGCACCGCCGGATCGGCGATCTTGGCATTGAAATCGGGCGGGCGCCTGAGCGGGTTGCCCAGCCGTTCGGCGGCGAGCTGGCCGTAATAGAGATCGGGGAAGCCCGCCGCGCGCTGGAAATAGGCTTGGGCGGTGGCCTGCTCGCCCGCCGCTTCGGCGGCGCGGCCGGCCCAGTACAATCCCTTGGACTGGGTGGTCGGCGATTTGGAGCCGCGCGCATAGCGCTCGAACATGCCGATCGCGTCGCGGGCACGGCCGGCCTTCTCCAGCGCCACCGTGCCGGCGAGCCAGGTCAGGCTCGTATAGTCGTCGCGCTCGCCAAGGGAGCGGGTGCTGATATCGGTACCGGCCGGATAGGCGTCATCGACCTGGCTGGCGATGCGGTATGCGGTGTCGTTCTGCCCGTCCGCCGCCGCGCCGCGCGCCGCCAGCAACAGGATTTCGTACCAGGCCTCGGGATCGCCCGGGAAACTGTCCAGCTTGCGCGGCTGCGCCAGATAGGAGCGCATCGCCATGCCCTGGCCGCTGTCGCGCAGCCAGCGCGCGCGATCGGCGATATAGCCGGGATCGCCGCGCCCCTGCTCCATCACCGCAGCGCCGCGCTCGGCGGCGTCGGCGGCCTTGGTGCGATAGGCGATGCGCGCTTCGAACAATGCCCGCTTCGCCGGCGAGACATAGGCCAGCTGCCGTGTCGCCGCCGTCGTCGATCCCTTCCAGATCAGCATATCGGCGCGGGCGTCGTGATCGGCGGGGGTCAGCGCCGAGAGGAACGCCCCCATCAGCTTGGCCTCGTCGGCCGGCCGCAGCGAACCGCCGCGCCATGCCCGCCGCGCCTGTTCCTGCGCCTCGGGCAGGCGCCCGGTAGCCGCGAGCGCCTCGGCATAGCGCAGCCGGCCGGCGGCGGTCAGCGGCGTGAACCGCTCGAAGAAGCGCGTGACCAGCCCCGGTGCCCAGGTGCCGCTGTCGAGAATCGTCTCCGCCGCCGCGCGCCGGCTCGTCTCGCCGGGCCAGCCGGGATGCGCGAGCAGGAAGTTGGCGTAATCGGAGAAGGGATAATTGTCGGACTGCTGGAGCCGCTTCCACTCGACCAGCGACTGGCTGAGCTCGTCCGACTGGATATAGGCCGGGGCGAGCCGCGGCACGCCGCTTTCGAGCGCCTGCGCATACCAGGCGGCCTGGGATTGGGTCAGTTGCGAGGCGGCGGCGACGCCCGAAACCCCCGCAAGCAGCAACGCACTCTTGAACACAGATGCCAGCATGCTGGACATGATACGCATGTCGCTCCTATCTGCCAGCCCTGATTTGCCCCCATTAAGGAAGATTCTGGGACCATGTTCTCCGGCTCGATCCCTGCGCTGGTTACGCCGTTCCGCAACGGTGCCTTCGCCGAACAGGATTTCCGCGACCTCGTCGAGTGGCAGATCGAGCAGGGCTCGGCCGCGCTCGTGCCGGTCGGCACCACCGGCGAAGCGGCGACGCTGACCAAGGACGAGCATTTCGAAGTCGTCCGCGTCTGCGCCGATCAGGCGAGGGGCAGGGTCAAGATCCTCGCCGGCGCCGGCTCGAACGACACGGCAGTGGCGATCGGCAACGTCAAGGCGGCGCAGGATTCGGGCGCCGATGCCGCACTGATGGTCCCGCCCTATTACAACCGCCCCAGCCAGGACGGCATTTTCCGCCATTTTGAAGCGGTGGCGAACGCGACGACGCTGCCGATCGTGCTCTACAACGTCCCCGGCCGCACCGTCACCGACATCCAGCCCGCCACCGTCGTGCGGATCGTCAACGCATTCCCGGGCCGCTTCGTCGGCATCAAGGACGCCACCGGCCAGCTCCAGCGCGTCACCGAGCATCGCCTCGGCGTGCCGACGGATTTCGCGCAGATGTCGGGCAATGACGAAACCGCGCTCGCGTTCAACGCGATGGGCGGGGTGGGGTGCATCTCGGTCACCGCCAATGTCGCGCCGCGCCTGTGCGCCGATTTCCAGGCGGCATGGGCGGCGGGCGATCAGGCCAGGGCGCTGGCGCTTCACGACAGGCTGTTCGCGCTGCATCTGGCGATGTTCACCGACGCATCGCCCGGCCCGGTCAAATACGCGATGGGCAAGGTCCGCCCCGGCTTCCCCACCGAACTCCGCCTGCCGATGACCGAGCCCAACGAAGCCAGCCGCAAGGCGGTCGATGCGGCACTGGCGGGCGCGGGGCTGGTCTAAAAGATCGTCACCCCGGCCGAAGTGCCGGGGCCTACCGATCCGCGAGAGAGCTCTTTGAGCCTCAGCGCCTCTCCCAGCCGCACAGTAGGTCCCGGCACTTCGGCCGGGGTGACGATTGTGATAAGCCTGTGGCATGCGCGAAGAGCTGCAACCTTGCGTCTACATCCTCGCCAGCGCCCGTAACGGCACCTTCTACACCGGCGTGACCGCACGCCTCCTCCAGCGGGTATACGAACACCGCAACGGCATCACGAAGGGCTTCGCATGGGAGCATCGCGCGCTGGCTCTGGTTTGGTACGAGAGCCACAACGACATGGAATCCACCATCCTTCGCGAGAAGGCGATCAAGCGCTGGAAGCGCGAGTACAAGCTGAACCTGATCGAGCGCGACAACCCGGAGTGGCTGGATCTGGCAGTCGGTTTGGGGTTCGATCCACTACCGCGTGACTAACACTGGGTCCCGGCGTTCGCCGGGATGACGATATTGATCGAAGCCTGCTAGCCTTTCCCTTCGCGCCTCCCTACATGCCGCTCCTCCTATGGCCCGTCCTCGCCCCGCCACCTTCGACAAGGTCAAGACCGTCGCCGAGAACCGGCGCGCGCGGTACGACTATTTCATCGACACCGTCTACGAAGCCGGGCTTGCGCTGACCGGCACCGAAGTGAAGTCGCTGCGCGGCGGGGAAGGGTCGATCAAGGAATCCTATGCCGAGGTCGTCGATGGCGCGGTGTGGCTGGTCAACGCCAACATCCCCGAATTTTCGCACGGCAACCGCTTCAACCACGAGCCCAAGCGCCCGCGTAAATTGCTCCTTCATGAGCGCGAGATAAACAAGCTCCATGGCGCGGTGGCACGCCAGGGCATGACGCTCGTGCCGCTGTCCATCTATTTCAATGGACGCGGCCGCGCGAAGGTCGAACTCGCGCTGGCCAAGGGCAAGAAGACACATGACAAGCGTGACTCCGCCAAGGAGCAGGATTGGAAGCGCGAACAGGCCCGGGTCCTCCGCGATCGTGGCTAGGCGAGGCCGGAAGGCGGGGCTCGGCGCGCGTTTTCACGCCTGGACGCAGCGCAACCTGCCGACCCGCGAGAGCTTCGAGGATAATCGCTGGCTCAAGCCGATCGCCCACCGGGTGCTGCATTCCTCGCTTTGGCGAATGACGCGCCGCTCGGTTCCGCGCGGCGTCGCGCTCGGCATGTTCACCGGCATCCTGATCCCGATGGGCCAGATCCCGGCCTCGGCGATCCTCGCGCTGCCGCTGCGCGCCAACGTCCCGGCGGCGGCGCTCACCACCTTTTTCACCAATCCCTTCACCACCCCGTTCCTGCTGATCCTCTATTACAAGGTCGGTGCCTGGACCCTGCAGCTCACCGGCGCGGTCACCGCCTCGACCGTGCCCGAGGTGAACAGCGCGGTGGTCAATTCCGGCTGGCTCGACTGGCTGCACTGGCTGGCCGCGGATATTGGCTGGCCGACCGCGATCGGCATGGCCGAATGCGCGGTGATGGGCGGCGTGCTCGGCTATCTCGTCACGGCGTTGCTGTGGCGGCTGTGGATCGCCAGCAAATGGCGCCGGCGAAGCCGCGAGCGGGCCACAGCCTAAGTCTCCCTCTCCCTCTCATCGGGAGAAAGAAGGGGGCCGCTGCGAAGCGGTGGGAAGGGTGAGGACAGGGTATCCAACTATCCTCACCCTCCCGCCGATTTCATCGGCTCCATCCCTCTCCCAAAGGGGAGAGGGACAGCAATTGACCGGCCATATTAAGGGGGTAAGACGGCGCATCCGAATTCCTAGGGGAATCTACTGATGCGTCTCTCGCTCCTTGCCACCACCTTCCTCGCCGCGCCGGTTCTGCTCGGCGGCTGTACGCACACCGCGGCGCCCGTCACCGAGGCCGCGCCCGTTGCCGAAGCGGCTCCCGCACCCGAGCCGGCTCGCCCCAAGCCGACCTTTGGCGATTTCGGCTTCGACGAGACCGGCATGGATCGCGCGATTGCCCCCGGCGACGATTTCTACGGTTATGCCAACGGCACCTGGGCGAAGAACACGCCGATCCCCGCCGACAAGTCGAACTATGGCGCGTTCAATCTGCTCGCCGATCTCTCGCAGGAGCGCACCCAGGGCATTCTCAAGGAAGCGCAGAACGATCCCAACTCGAAGATCGGCACCACCTACGCGACCTATCTCGATACCGCGACGATCGACGCCAAGGGTCTCGCGCCGATCAAGCCGTGGCTGGACCAGATCAAGTCGGTGAAGAACAAGGCCGGCCTCGCCGCGCTCTATGCCCAGGCCGACCGCAACGGCGTGGGCGTGCCGTTCGGCGCCGGCGTCGGCCAGGACGACAAGGAGCCCGAATCCTATGCGCTGTTCCTCAACCAGCGCGGCCTCGGCATGCCCGATCGCGACTATTACCTGTCGAAGGATCCCAAGCTCGCCGAGACCAAGGCCGCCTATCTCAAGCATTTGACCAACGTCCTGACGCTGGCCGGCGAGCCCAATTCCGCGGCCCGCGCCGCCGCGATCGTCGCGTTCGAGACAAAGATCGCCGAAGTCCACTGGACCCGCGTCGAGAGCCGTGACTCGAACAAGACCTATAACAAGATGACGGTCGCCGCCCTTCAGAAGTCCGCGCCGGGCTTCGACTTCAAGGGCTATTTCGCCGGCATCGGCGCGCCGGTCGATTCGGTCGTCGTCGCGCAGCCCAGCGCCGTCACCGGCATCGCCAGGCTGATCGCCGCGACGCCGGTATCTGTGCTCACCGATCAGTTGCTGGTCCGCAGCCTCGACAGCTTCGCGGACGTGCTGCCCAGCGCCTTCGACCAGGAGCATTTCGCGTTCTTCGGCACCGTGTTGTCGGGCCAGCCCGAACAGGAAGCCCGCTGGAAGCGCGGCGTCGATTTCACCACCGGCGTCCTCGCCGACGAGGTCAGCAAGCTCTACGTCGCCAGATATTTCCCGCCCGAGACCAAGGCCGCGGCGGATCGTCTGGTCAAGAACGTCATCGCCGCGATGGACGCCCGCATCGAGCAGCTCGACTGGATGGCGCCCGAAACCAAGGTGAAGGCGCATGCCAAAATGGCCGCCTTCGTCCCCAAGATCGGCTATCCGGATCGCTGGAAGGACTATTCGTCGCTGTCGATCGTCGCGGGCGACGCCTTCGGCAACAATCTCCGCGCCAACCAATGGGCGCATGAGGAGAATGTCGGTCATCTCGGCAAGCCGCTGCAGCGCTGGGAATGGGGCATGACCCCGATGACCGTGAACGCCTATGCCAATCCGGGCATGGTCGAGATCGTGTTCCCAGCCGCGATCCTCCAGCCGCCCTTCTTCGATCCCAATGCCGACGACGCGGTCAATTATGGCGGGATCGGCGCGGTGATCGGCCACGAGATCAGCCATCATTTCGACGATCAGGGCGCCAATTACGATATGCACGGCCGCCTCACCGAATGGTGGACTCCGGCCGATACCAAGGCGTTCAAGGCCCGTACCGACGCGCTCGTCGCCCAGTACGACCAATATGAGCCGCTGCCGGGCATGCATGTGAAAGGCGCGTTGACGCTTGGCGAGAACGTCGCCGATCTCGCCGGCCTCACCGTCGCCTATGACGCCTATCACAAGGCGCTGGGCGGCAAGGACGCGCCAGTGATCGACGGCACGACCGGCGATCAGCGCTTCTATCTCGGCTGGGCCCAGGTCTGGCGGCGCAACTATCGCGAGGCCAACCTCCGCCAGCGCCTGCTGACCGATCCGCACAGCCCGAGCATCCAGCGCACCTGGGTCGTCCGCAACCTCGATCCCTGGTACAATGCCTATAATCCGGCGCCGGACGCCAAGATGGTCCTGCCGCCCGAGAAGCGCGTCCGGATCTGGTGACTTCATACTCCCTCTCTCCTTCGGGGGAGAGGGAGATTTGCTTGACCGCCGCCCTTGCCCGGCACACACGAGCCGCATGGCGTCCTTGCCCCTCGTCCCCGCGAAAAACTCCCGCGCGTTGTTGCCGCTCGCGGCCGCCATCGGCGCCGGCTTCCTCGCCGCCGCCATAATATTGCTGACCCTCAACGATCGTGCGGTCGCGGTCGGATTCGTCGGCGCCGGCATCCTTGCCGCCGGCGGCCTCGTCGCCGCGCGCAGGCTGTTCGCGCCCGACACCACTGCGGAAGGGCCGACCGACTGGGCCGTCGCGCATGCCCTCGCCGCCGCCTCGGACGACGCGCTTGCCGTTACCGACCGCGCCGGGCGCCTGGTCTGCGCCAACAGCCGCTACGAAGCGCTGTTCGCCGGCTGGCCGACCCCGCCGAGCCTGCCGGTCAGCGATGTATCGGTCACCGCGCTTGGCACCGCCGCCCGCGCGGCGTGGCGCGATGGCGAGGGCAGGGCCGAGAACGTCCAGGTGTTCGGTTCCCCCGTTTCGGTGCGGGTCGCCCGCGTCGGCGAGGAATCGCTGGTGTGGCGTTTCGTCGGAGTCCAGGCGCTCGATCTCGCCGCGCAGATGGAATCGCTGATCGATGGCGGCACCGGTGACCGTCTGGGCAGCGCCGGGATCATGACCGTGATGGTCACGCCGGAAGGGCGCATCCGCTCGGCCAACCGCGTTTTCCGCCTCCGCGCTCTCGGCAATGCCGACACTCCGGCAGAGGGCCGCGACTTCGCGCGTTTCCTGATCACCGACAGCATGGGGCTGGTCCGTTTCGAACGCGAAGGGCTGAACGGCACCCCCTTGCGCGTCCTTCAGATCCCGTTCCTCGATGGCGACGACGCGCCGATGCTGGTGACCTTGCTCGATGAGGAGCATGGCGCCGCCGCGGCCCCCGCGATCGGTGGCAGCGCCACCGCCCATGTCCGCTCGCTGATCGCCCTGCTGCCTTCCGGGCTGGCGCTGATCGATCGCGACGGGCGCTTCGTCAACATGAACGACGCCTTCGTGAAGGCGACCCGCGTCAACGCCGCCGCGCCGCCGCTTTATCCCGGCGACCTCGTCGTCCGCGAGGACAAGGCCGCGCTCGCCGATGCCGTCCGCCGCTTCGCCGGCGGCGCCGCGCAATCCGCCGAGATGACGATCCGCCTCCAGGACGCGCCCGAGGAGCCGGTCGCGATCACCATCGCCGGTGCGCGCGGGCTGGGCGACGCTGCGGTGCTGATCAGTCTCAAGGATTCGGGCGAGGAGGGCAAGCTCAAGCGCCAGGTCGCGCAGGCGACCAAGATGCAGGCGGTCGGCCAGCTCGCCGGTGGCGTCGCCCATGATTTCAACAATATCCTCACCGCGATCATCGGCCATTGCGACCTGATGCTGATGCGCCATTCGCCCGGCGACGGCGACTATGACGATATCCAGCAGATCCGCGCCAATTCGAACCGCGCCGCCAGCCTGACCCGCCAGCTTCTTGCCTTCTCCCGTCAGCAGACACTGCGCCCGCAGGTTCTCCAACTCCCCGACGTCATCTCGGAGGTGTCGAACCTGCTCAAGCGCCTGCTCGGCGAAACGGTCGTGCTGGACGTCAAGCATGGCCGCAATTTGGGGCCGGTCCGTGCCGATCCCGGTCAGCTCGAACAGGTCGTGGTCAATCTCGCGGTCAACGCCCGCGACGCGATGCTGTCGGCCAATCCCAGCGGCGGCACGCTGACGATCGAGACGATGGCGGTCCCCGCCGCACAGGTCCGCCAGATGGACGACGATGTCCTGCCGGTGGGCGATTACACCGCGCTGCGTATCGCCGACACCGGCACCGGCATTCCGCACGATATCCTGCCCAAGATCTGGGAGCCGTTCTTCACCACCAAGGAAGTCGGCAAGGGCACCGGTCTCGGCCTTTCCACCGTCTATGGCATCATCAAGCAGTCGGGCGGCTTCATCTTCGCGGAAAACCAGCCGAACAGCGGCGCCGAGTTCACCATCTATCTGCCGGTCCACGCCGCCGCCGAAGCCACCGTCGCGCCCAAGCTGCCGGCCGCCAGGGCCAAGCCCGCCGACACCTGGGGCACCGGCACGATCCTGGTCGTCGAGGACGAAGACATGGTCCGCGCCGTCGCCGAGCGGGCATTGGCGCGGCAGGGCTATACCGTCCTCACCGCCGAGAATGGCGAAGCCGCGCTAGAGTTGCTCGATACGATCGAGAAACCCGACCTGCTTGTCAGCGACGTGGTGATGCCGTTGATGGACGGGCCGACCATGGCCCGCCACATCCGCGCCAAATGGCCCGATCTGCCGATCCTGTTCATGTCGGGCTATGCCGAGGAACAGCTGCGCAGGTCGATCGACCTCGACAATGTCGCCTTCCTGCCGAAACCCTTTTCGGTTCAGCAACTTGCTGAGGCCACCCGCGACGTTCTCGTAGCGAAATAAGCGCTTGGCGTAACGAATCTTATCTGCAATTGGGCGAAACATGCCCGGCAAGAATATCCTCATCGTCGAGGACGAACCTCTGATCGCGATGATGCTCGAGGACTTCCTCGACGCTCTCGACCATCGGGTCGCAGGCACCGCCGACACCGTCGCCGCCGCGCTCGATCTTGTTGGCGAATGCGACGCGGCGATCCTCGATGTGAATCTGCGCGGCGGCGAGACCAGCTGGCCGATCGCCGACAAGCTCGCCGAAGCCGGCATCCCCTTCGTCATCGCCACCGGCGGAGGCGGGGACAGCATCGCCGAAGCGCATCGCCACCGCCCGGTGCTCTCCAAGCCGTTCACGATGGACGCGGTCGAGAAGGTGCTCAACGCGCTCGGCTAGCGCGCTATTGCCACTGCGCCAGCAGGTCCTTCAGCGTCTGATTCTGCGGGTCCAGCTTCACCGCGGCTTCCAGCGTCGCTCGTCCGCCCGCCTTGTTGCCGGTCAGCGTCTGGGCGATCGCCTTGCCGCCCATCATGCTCGCTCGCGCCTTGGGGCTGATATCGGTGTCGCCGCTCAGATAGGTATCGGCGAAGGAGATGATCGGCGCGTAATTTTTCTGCTGCATCAGCGTCGCGACGTATTCGCTCGACAGATCATGATCGCCGGGTGCGATCAATAGCCCCTTGGTATAGGCGGCCAGCGCCTTGTCGAAATTCTGGCTCTCGTAATTCAGCCAGCCGACCGCATAGGCGAGCGCATTAAGATCGAGCAGCTTGAAGGTGAATTTGGTGCCCGCCGGATATCCGGGAACTGTTTTGCCCGCTCCAGTCAGCTCGGTGAAGCGCAGATATTGGAGATAGTCGAACACCGCTACTTCCGCGCCGCACCGCGCCGGCTGCGGCATCGTTGCGGGGATGGCAGCAAAATACGCCTCGAGCTTGGGCAGGTATTTCCGCGCACCGGCGATATCCCGCGCCTTCATCAGTTCAAAGGCAGCCTTGAGATCCGGTTCGAAGGCAGCGGTGCGCGCCTCGAGCGTGGTACAGGCATCGGCGGCATGGGCAGCGGGCGCCGCCAGCAGCATGGCTGCAACCAAAGTGAATAGGCGCATCTTCAATCCCCCCTAATCGATCAAGCGTACCACATCCCCGATCCGCACAAATCCCTTCTTCGCCGGCGCGGCATAGGTGCCGTAATTATTGCCGAACTGCTGGGCGACCGTCCGCAGCACCTTGGGCTCGCGCACTGCCGTATCCGGATGGATCGTCACCATCGCGCAGCGCTGGATTCCCTCGGTTATCAGTAGCTCCGCACCATCCTCGCCGAACGCGATCCGCTTGCCCGCCCATTCCATCTGCGAATGATCGCTCTCGATGACGATATTCGCGCGGAACCGTCGCATATCCAGCGCCGAACCATGCGCGGTCTCGACCCAGTGATGCGCGGCGGTGGTCACCACCGATACCGGCATCGAATCGAAGCAACCGATCGCCAGCTGGATCAGCCCGATCGGCGCACCCGCCGCCGCCGCCAGCCGCTCCAGCAATTCGGGATCGTCGACAGTGCCGTGCCAGCCATCGGGCGCGGTGACTTCGACCTTCGCCGTCTTCGGCGCCTGCGGATCGGCAAAGCGCGCCGCATGCAGCACCATTTCCGACACGTCCCGCCCGGTCAGCCATGGAAAGCGCGAGCCGCTGTCGCGGAAGAAGAACGCATATTGCCGGTCGCCCTCCACGCCCTGCCAATCGATCTCGGCAGTCTCCAGCGGCTCGCCGGCCATCGACTTGACCGGAAAGCGGTTGAGCGCAGCGACCGTGCCAATGATTTCCCCCATGGCCGCTGGCTAGCGTGGGGGATGGGGAGGGGCAATTGCACGCTCGCGAAATTATTTTTTGTTCCGCTCTTGTTCTATGAGAACAAACACGATACGAAGCCGTCAACAGCAACGATTACGGTAGACATCTTCAAGTGGCGAGGGCATCGAAAATGGCAGCATCCCTGAAGGTCATCGACAATAATATGGCTCCCAGCACCGAAAAGCAGAAGGCGCTTGAAGCCGCCCTCGCTCAGATCGATCGCGCGTTCGGCAAGGGCAGCGCGATGCGTCTCGGCTCGAAGGAGGCGATGCAGGTCGAGGCTATCTCGACCGGGTCGCTCGGCCTCGACATCGCCCTTGGCGTCGGCGGCCTGCCGCGCGGCCGCGTCATCGAGATTTACGGCCCCGAAAGCTCGGGCAAGACCACGCTGGCGCTGCACACCATTGCCGAAGCGCAGAAGACCGGCGGCGTCGCCGCCTTCGTCGATGCCGAGCATGCGCTCGATCCGGTCTATGCCAAGAAGCTTGGCGTCAACATCGATGAGCTGATCGTCTCGCAGCCTGATACCGGCGAGCAGGCGCTTGAAATCGTCGATACGCTGGTTCGCTCCAACGCCATCGACGTGCTGGTGGTCGATTCGGTCGCCGCGCTGGTGCCGCGCGCTGAAATCGAAGGCGAGATGGGCGACAGCCATGTCGGTCTTCAGGCCCGCCTGATGTCGCAGAGCCTGCGCAAGCTCACCGGCTCGATCGCCCGCTCGCGCTGCATGGTGATCTTCATCAATCAGCTGCGCATGAAGATCGGCGTGATGTACGGCAATCCCGAGACCACGACCGGCGGCAATGCGCTCAAATTCTACGCTTCGGTCCGTCTCGACATCCGCCGCACCGGCCAGATCAAGGATCGCGACGATATCATCGGCAACACCACCCGCGTGAAGGTCGTCAAGAACAAGGTTGCGCCGCCGTTCAAGCAGGTCGAGTTCGACATCATGTATGGCGAAGGCGTCTCGAAGATCGGCGAGATCCTCGATCTTGGCGTCAAGGCCGGGCTGGTCGAGAAATCGGGCGCATGGTTCAGCTATGATAGCGTCCGCATCGGCCAGGGCCGCGAGAACTCCAAGACCTTCCTCAAGGAAAATCCGGAGATCTGCGCCCGCCTCGAAAAGGCCATCCGCACGCGCACCGAAAAGGTCGCCGAGGAGATGATGACCGGCCCCGAACCCGATGCCGAGGGCAGCGAGGACGATCTCTGAGGTTCAATGAACAAGGCCGCGACGGTGCTTGCCCGCACCGGACCAGCGGTCACGGGGTGGCCGGTTTGGCTGGAGGTGAAATGCCCTTGGGCGTTTCTCGATCGTGCGAGGCATGATCGACCCGGCGGAAACGGCCAATTTCCCATCGGAGACCCGGCGCATTGCCCTGCGTCGGGTCTTTCCGTTTGTGTCGCGGCTGCGCAGCTTTGTGTCACGAAACGCGGGAAAAGTGTGAAGCCAAGCGCGGATCGTCACGGTTTCGGCGGGCCGGCGGCCAGATGCTGATGGTAGAGCCGCAATCCGCGAAACAGCGCGCCGGGCACGGTGGTGACATGGGTGTCGTCGGGAAAGCGCGCGAATTGCCATGCCGGCGCCAGCTGCGGAGCCATGCTCTCGAGACGTTCCATCTGCGCGAGGTAGGCCGGCATGTCCGCCGCCATCGATACGAACACGAACGGCGCCTTGGCGTCGCTGCTGCCCTTGGCGCGGCTAGCGATCCGGCCCATGATCTCGTTGTCCGCCCAGGGCAGAGTCGGGCTGATCGCGATATAGCCGTCGAACGCCGGCAGCCGCCGGTGCCAGGCATCGAGCGCGAACAGCCCGGCTAGTGAATGCCCGATCAGTACGGCGCGCCCGTCAGTCCTGAAGTCCATATTGATCCGCGGCACGATCCCGCCGGCCAGAAGCGCGGCAAAGCGATCCGCCTGGCCCGATGCGCCCTCGGCGTCGCTGGCCGCGCGCACAGGTGTGAAGTCGCGCCGCCGCGCCGCCGGATTGACGCTGTCGATTCCCACCACGATCATTCCCGGCGCGCCCTCGAAGACGCTGAGGAACCGCGCCGCCGCCACCGCGCCGGGGAACAGCCCGCGGCCATCCAGCACATAGGCGACGGGATAGCGGGTGGCGCCGGACCGCTCGTATCCCGGCGGCACGCTTATCCACACCGCGCGGCGTTCGCCCTGACCGGGTATCTCGATCGTGAGCGCGCTTTCCGTGCCGATCAGATGGTCCTGGGCGTGGGCGGCTCCGGGAATGCAGGCAAGGCAGGCTAGGGGAAGCAGCGGCCGGTGCCAGCCCTTGATCATGTCATGCTCCTGTCCTGCCGATGGTGCCGCGACGCGCGCAACTTCGCGCACTCGGGCAGGCTTGGCAACGGTGGCGGGATCGGCGAAACCACATGGGGATCGCGTCTCGTCACCCGGCGCGACGACGTCCGCCTCGCCGCATCAAGGAACGCGCATGATCCTCGTCCATCATCTCGAAAACAGCCGTTCGCAGCGCATCCTGTGGCTGCTCGAGGAACTCGGCCTCCCCTATGAAGTGAAGCGCTATGAGCGGAACAAGCAGACGATGCTCGCTCCGCCCGAGCTCAAAAAGGTCCATCCGCTCGGCAAGTCACCGGTCATCGAACATGATGGCCGCGTCATCGCCGAGACCGGCGCGATCATCGAATATATCGTCGAGCTCGCCGATGGCCGCCTCGGCGCCCCCGCGCACCGCGAGGATGCCCTGCGCTACCGCCACTTCCTCCATTATGCCGAGGGTTCGCTGATGCCGCCCTTGCTCCTCAAGCTGGTGCTCGCTCGCGTGCCCCTGTTCGGCAAGACCGCGCAGCGGAAGATCAAGCCGATGATCGACGTCCATCTCGACTATGTCGAGAGCGAACTCGCCAGGCGGCCCTGGTTCGCCGGGCAGGAGATGACCGCGGCCGACATCATGATGAGCTTCCCGCTCGAAGCGGCGGTCGCCCGCGCCGGCGCCACCGAAGGCCGCCCGCACATCGCCGCCTGGCTGGAGGAGATCCATGCCCGGCCCGCCTATCGCAAGGCGCTCGAAGTCGGCGGGCCCTATGCCTATGCGTGAGGTGCGCTAGACCAGCGCGAACCCTGTCGCGATGGTGAGCAGCCCGGCACCATGTCGCGATCGTCCCGCGGCGGCGCGCGCGGCGCCGCCGAAAGCCCGACCGCGATAAGGGCCGTCGGGGCTCCTGTCGCGGCCTCGCCTCAACCCTTCGGTCCGTCCTGGAAACTGGTGGCGTCGGCGGTCACCGGCGGCTGCATCCCCGCAACCGTTGCTTCCGCGGCTTCCGGCGGATCGAGCTGCCCCTCCCAGCGCGCCACAACCACGCTGGCGACGGCGTTGCCGATCACGTTGGTGGCGGTGCGGCCCATGTCGAGGAAGTGATCGACGGCGAGGATCAGCAGGATGCCCGCCTCGGGAATGTTGAAATGGGCGAGCGTGCCGGTGATCACCACCAGGCTGGCCCGCGGCACGCCGGCAATGCCCTTGCTGGTGATCATCAGGATCAGCAGCATCTGGATCATCGTCGGCCAGTCGAGATGGATGCCATAGGCCTGCGCGATGAAGATCGACGCGAAGGTCATGTACATCATCGAGCCGTCGAGATTGAACGAATAGCCCAAGGGGAGCACGAAGCTGGCGATCTTGGGCGGCACGCCGAAGCGGTCGAGCGCGTCGAGCGTGCGCGGATAGGCCGCTTCGGAGGATGCGGTCGAGAAACCGAGCAGGATCGGATCGCGCAGATAGCGGATCAGCGTGCCGGTGCGGCGGCCGATGAACAGGAAGCAGGCGCCGAGCAGCACCGTCCACAGCACCGCGAGGCCGATATAGAAGCTGCCCATGAAGAAGGCGAGGTCGCCGATCACGCCCAGCCCCTTGGTCGCCAGCGTCCGCGCCACCGCGCAGAACACCGCCACCGGGGCGAACAGCATCACATAGCCGGTCACTGTCAGCATCACCGCCACCAGCGATTCGAGCCCGCGCACCAGCGGCGCACCCTTCTCGCCGACCGCCGCCAGGCCGACGCCGAAGAACAGCGAGAAGATGACGAGCTGGAGGATGTCGTTTGTCGCCATCGCGTCGATCGCGCTGGTCGGGACGATGTGGATGAAGAATTTGGCGACATCGAAGCTCGAACGGTCGACGCCGCTGCCCGCCGCCGCGTCCGGCAGCGGCAGGTTGAGGCCGGTGCCGGGGTGCAGGACGTTGACGAGGATCAGGCCCAGCGTCAGCGAGACGAGGCTGGCGCAGACGAACCACAGGAACGCCTTCAATCCCACGCGCCCGATCGCGCTGCCGCCGCCCATATGGGCGATGCCGACGACGAGGGTGGAGACCACCAGCGGCGCGATGATCATCTTGATCAGATGCAGGAACATCTGGGTGGGAATGTCGAGATAGCCGGCGATCGCCGCCAGCCGCGCGGTCCCGGCTTCGCCCATCGGCGCGTAGTAGGTGTTGAGCCCCCAGCCGAGCAGTCCGCCGAGCAGCAGCCCGGCAATGATCCACCATGTCAGTCGCTTACCCACGCATCCCCCTTGGGCTCCCGGCCCTGATTTGATTGCCGCCTAGGAAGGGGATTGCGCGCGCCGGGTCAAGCGCCGTTTGGCAGTCGCCCGCCGCGCCAGCCGCTGTGCGCCGTCGCCAGATCGCGCGCGGCGGCGACCTTCGCGCCCAGCTTGCCCTGCGCCTGCCCGCGGATCGCCAGCGCGACCGGGTCGAGCGGGCGGCGCTTGAGCGAGGCGTCCGCCGCCGCCAGCGCGCCCGCCGCATCGCCCTTGGCCAGCAAGGCCGCCGCCACGTCGCGCCGCACCGGGTACCACCAGATCGGCGGATCGGAGGCGTCGGAAAAGGGCTTGGCCTCCTCGACCGCCGCCGCCGCCGCGAAGAGTTCGGCCGCCTTGGCATGCTTGCCCTGCAGCATCGCGATGCGCCCTTCGAGCACGCCGCGGGCAATCGCCGACAGGCTCGCATAGCGGCCGTTCTTGTCGCCCTCCATCTTTTTGGGGATCGCCAGCCCCTCGCGGCGAATCGCCGCCACGTCGCCCTTGCGGGCAAAGGCTTCACCGCGCGCATAATGCCACAGCGCCCGCGCCAGTGAGCGGTCCCTGGCCGGCTCGGCGATCGCCAGCATCTCCCCGGCGGGAGCGAAGCGCGCCACCGCCATATAGGCCTCGCCGAGCACGATCTGGGTGAATGGCGGCAGCTCCTTCGCCCGCTCCGCCATCGCGATCATCGGCCGCGCCAGCTTGAGCCCAACCTCGGCATCGCCAGCCATCAGCGCGCCGCCCAGCCCGAAATGCACATTATGTCCGTGATAGAGCAGCTTCCACTCGGCATCCTCGCCGCTGAGCTTCTCGATCCTGGTGTCCGTCACCAGCCCGATCTCGGCGGCACGGAAGTTCACGGTCGCGGCGTCGCCATAGCGCCCGATCCAATAGTAAGTGTGCGAGGGCATGTGGACGAGATGGCTCGCTGCGGGCGCGACCACGCCCAGCCGGTCGGCGAATTTCTCGGCGCGCGCCGGGAAGCCCGATCCCTCGGTGGCGTGGATATAGAAATGGATCGCCGGCGCGTAATCGGGATTGCGGCCCAGCACCGTCTCCAGCAGCTCCACCGGGCGCTTGAGGCTGGTCTCGTTCCAGTCATCCGCCGCGATCATCGCCGCGTCGGCCGCCAGCGTCGCCAGCGCATCGTCGCCGGGCGCCAGCCGCGCCATCTTGTCCATCGCATCGGCGAAGTCGCGATTGCCCGTCGCGCCGACATAGCGCAGCTTGAGCGCGCCGATCAGGTTGCGCTCGCGCACCGGCGCGTTGGCGGCAAGCTTCTCGGCGTCTTCCACCATCGCCGCCAGCGTCTTGGCCTCGTCGGGCTTGATCCCGTAATTGATCGTCGGGCCCGAAGACCATGCCTCGCCCCAGGCGCACATCGCGCATTCGGGATCGAGCCGCCGCGCTTCCTGGAAAGCGCGGATCGCCGCCTTGTGGGCGAATGCGTGCGCCAGCTGCATGCCATTGTCGAAGAACGCCTGCGCTTCGGCGCTTCTGGTGGTGATCCTGAACCCGCCCGGGCCAAAGCCCTTGAGCAGTTCGGTCGCGCCTTCCGCCGCCGAGAAATCGCCGCCGCACCAGCGCCCTGCCGGCGCCACCGCCGAATAGGGTACCGGCGCCGCCGTGCTTCCCATCAACAATGCCATCGGAGCCAGCATCAACCGTCGCATCGCGCATCCCCCCAATTCCCTGACACACAAGGGAAGGGATTGCGGGGCATTGGTCAAGCGCCCTATCAGCGGGCGGCAATTATCTCAGGGGAGGAAAGACGATGAATTCCGAACGTGGCGCTTTCCCCATTCCCCGCCGCCGCATGCTCCAGGCCGCCGCGCTTGCGCCTTTGGTGATGACCCCCGGCCTCGCCCGCGCCTTCGACGAGCCCGACCTCCAGGACATGACCGGGAACGCGCAGCCGATCGGTCCCGAGGAGCGCAAGGCGCGCATCGCCCGCGCCCAGAGGCTGATGCAGGCCAACGGCATCGGCGCGGTGCTGATCGAGCCGGGATCGTCGCTGATCTATTTCACCGGCGTCCGCTGGGGCCGCAGCGAGCGGCTGACCTGCGTGGTGATTCCGGTCGAGGGCGAGCCGTGCATCGTCACGCCGTTCTTCGAGGAGCCGTCGGTCCGCGAGAGCCTCGCCGTGCCCGCCGAGGTCCGCGTCTGGCAGGAGGATGAGGACCCGTTGAAGGTCGTCGCCGGCTTCCTCAAGGACCGCAAGCTCGGCAACCGCCCGGTCGGGATCGAGGAGACCAACCGCTATTTCATCGTCGACGGCCTGCAAAAGGCGCTGCCCACGGCCAGGATCGTCTCGGCCAACCCGGTCGTCCGCGGCTGCCGGATGATCAAGACCGCGCCCGAACTGGCGCTGATGCAGCTCGCCAGCGATGTCACCGTCGCCGCCTATCGCTGGACCCATTCGCGGATCGAGGCGGGGATGACTCCGCGCGACATCGCCGCCCTGATGAGTGCCGCGACCGCCAGGCTCGGCGGAACCAACGCCTGGAACCTGATCCTGCTCGGCGAGGCCGCGGCCTATCCGCATGGATCGGGCAAACCGCAAAAGGTCGTCCCCGGCGAAGTCGTGCTGATGGATTGCGGGTGCAGCGTGCAGGGCTACCAGTCCGATATCTCGCGCAGCTTCGTGTTCGGTGAGGCGAATGCGCAGCAGCGCAAGGTGTGGAACCAGGTCGCGCGCGGCCAGCAGGTCGCGATCGAGGCCGCGCAGCTCGGCCGCTCCGCCGGCAGCGTCGATGATGCGGTCCGCCGCTATTATGTCAGCGAAGGCTATGGCCCTGATTACAAGCTGCCCGGCCTGTCGCACCGCACCGGCCACGGCATCGGTATGGATGGCCATGAGCCGGTGAACCTGGTGCGCGGCGAAAAGACTCCGCTCGCGCCCGGCATGTGCTTTTCGAACGAGCCCGGCATCTACATCCCCGGCAGCTTCGGCATCCGCCTCGAGGATTGCTTCCACATGACCGAAAGCGGCCCGAAATGGTTCAGCACGCCGCCCAAATCGATCGACAAGCCCTTCGATTGAACGGCTTGAGATCGGTAGCGTGGATGCTACGCTGCCGGAATGATCACATCTTTGCTCTCGCTCGCTCTGTACGCCGCCGGCGCGCAGGATCCTGAAGTCCGCATCGAGGCTTATCCGGCCAGGGGCTATATTATGCGGATCGCCGATCATGCCGCGGATCTCGATCTCGTCGCATCGCTGACCCGTCTGGCGGAGGCGAAGTGCGGCGCCAAGCTGAAGCCGCGCTTCGGCAAGTTCAATTACGATAACATCATTGGCGAAGGCGGCGCGCGGATGTTCAAGAACCACACCCAGCGCTTCGAATGCTACGATCCCGCCAACGACCCTTACAAGCCGGCCCCCGCCGACTGGAAGCCGAGCGAGCGGGACAACGCCGATCTCAACGCCTTCGCGCAGCGCTTCATGACCGCGATCGACAAGGGCGATGCGGCAACCGGCATGCCGATGATGGAGGCGAATCTCGAGATCACCAACAAGGAGTGGATGGATACCACCCAGCGCCTGCGCGAGCATGCCGGCGGGCCCGGTAAGTGGACGCTGAATGTCGTCGGCTGGGCGAACAATCCCGAGGGCACTTCGCACCCGGGCACCTATGCCTTCGTCACGATCGACGGCAGCTATCCCAGGCTCAACGCCTATTGCGGCTATCTGCTGATCTATCGGGACGGGCTTGGCCGTTATTGGGTTTCGCAGCGCAGCATAAAGGTCGTGCCCCAGGCGTGGGTCGATAACGGTTCGTTGCCGGCGGACCAGGTGAAGGATTTGTGCAAATCCTGAGTATCCGCTCGGCCGGTGATCGGGGCGATTGAATGCGAGCGCTGGCCGGCATCGTCTTCTTTCTGACCGCCGTCGCGGAATCGTTCGCGTTGGGCGCCTATTGGCCCGGCGACACCGGAATGGTCCTCGGGCTGATGGCGATGCTGGCGCTCAGTTTCGTGGCGGTGCTGGTCCATGAACTAGGCCATGCGGGCGCGGTATGGGCGCTCGGCGGTCGCGTGCGGCGCATCGTCGCGCTGCCGCTCTCGCTGCAATTGCGTCCGCGCAAATGGAGCATGATTTGGCAGCCCAGGGGCGGCGACCTTGGCGGTTATGTCACGTTCGAGCTCAATACGATCGATCGCCATCGCAAGCATGCGCTGATCGCCTTCGCCGGGCCCGCCGCCAATTTCGCCCTGAGCGCGGCGCTCGGCCTCGCGGCGAGCCGCTTGCACCCCGTCTCGCTCATCTGTGCCCTGACGACCGCGCTGGCCATCATGTCCGCCGGCATGGGGCTGGCGAACCTCATTCCCTTCAAGGGCAGCGACGGCGAGGCATTGATCCGCGCCGCGCGTCTCGGCCGCGAGCGGCGTGCCGGTTAGGACGATTGCCGGAGTATTGCGCCACCGTTTCGCTTGAGCGGCGCGGCATCACCCCCTAAGTCGCTGGGCATGACGTCCACGAACGATATCCGCCGCAGCTTCCTCGACTATTTCGAGAACGCCGGGCATGCCCGCGTGCCTTCCGCGCCGCTGGTCCCGCACAACGATCCGACCCTGATGTTCGTCAATGCCGGCATGGTGCCGTTCAAGAACGTCTTCACCGGTCTGGAGACGCGGCCCTATTCGACCGCGGTTTCGGCGCAGAAGTGCGTCCGCGCCGGCGGCAAGCACAACGATCTCGACAATGTCGGCTACACCGCCCGGCACCACACCTTCTTCGAGATGCTCGGCAATTTCTCGTTCGGCGATTATTTCAAGGAACAGGCGATCACCCATGCCTGGACCCTGCTGACCAAAGAATGGGGCATCCCGGCGGACAAGCTGACCGCCACCGTCTACCATACCGACGATCAGGCGTTCGATCTGTGGAAGAAGATCGCCGGCCTGCCCGAGAGCCGGATCATCCGCATCCCTACCAAGGACAATTTCTGGGCGATGGGCCCGGACGGCCCGTGCGGTCCCTGCTCGGAAATCTTCTACGATCATGGTGATCATATCTGGGGTGGCCCTCCCGGCAGCCCCGAAGAGGATGGCGATCGCTTCGTCGAGATCTGGAACCTCGTCTTCATGCAGCATTTGCAGGAAGCCGACGTCATCGTCAGCGATTTGCCGCGGCCGAGCATCGACACCGGCATGGGCCTCGAGCGCGTCGCCGCGGTGCTTCAGGGCGTGCACGACAATTACGACACCGACACCTTCAAGGCGCTGATCGGGGAGAGCGGCGCGCTGACCGGTTCGTCCACCACCGGCGACAATCAGGCCAGTCACCGCGTCATCGCCGATCACCTCCGCGCCTCGGGCTTCCTGATCGCCGATGGTGTGCTGCCCTCGGCCGAGGGGCGCGGCTATGTCCTGCGCCGCATCATGCGCCGCGCCATGCGCCACGCCCAGCTGCTCGGCGCGAAGGATCCGCTGATGCACCGGATGGTGCCGTCGCTGGTCGCCGAGATGGGCGCCGCCTATCCTGAGCTGGTCCGCGCCCAGCCGCTGATCGAAGCGACGCTGCTACAGGAGGAAACCCGCTTCCGCCAGACGCTCGCCAACGGCCTCAAGCTGCTCGACGAGGCCACTGCCACCATGGCTGAGGGCGCTGCACTCCCCGGCGAGACCGCGTTCAAGCTCTACGACACCTATGGCTTTCCCTACGATCTCACCGAGGACGCGCTGCGCGGCCAGGGCATGACCGTCGATCGCGAAGGCTTTGACGCGGCGATGGCCCAGCAAAAGGCGGCCGCCCGCGCCGCCTGGAAGGGTTCCGGCGCCAAGGCTTCGGACGATGTCTGGTTCGACATCGCCGAGGAACTGGGCGGCACCGAATTCACCGGCTATTCGGGCACCGAGGGTGAGGCGCAGGTCGTCGCGCTGGTCAAGGATGGCGCGCGCGTCGATAGGGCCGGGGCGGGGGAGGTGACGATCCTCACCAACCAGACGCCTTTCTATGGCGAATCCGGCGGCCAGATGGGCGATGCCGGCACCATTTCGAACGACAGGCTCTCGGCCACGGTCGACGATACCAGCAAGCCGCTCGGCCGCCTCCATGCGCATCACGCCAGGATCGACAGCGGCGAGCTGGCGGTTGGCGATACCGTGCATCTCACGGTCGATGCCGAGCGCCGCGACCAGATCCGCGCCAACCATTCAGCCACGCACCTCGTCCACGCCGCTTTGCGCAACCGCCTCGGTGGCCATGTCACGCAAAAGGGCAGCCTGGTCGCGCCCGATCGCTTCCGCTTCGATTTCTCGCATCCCTCGGCGCTGACGCCGCGGGAGATCGCCGATGTCGAGGCAGATGTGAACGCCCAGATCCGTCACAACGAAGCCGTCGGCACGCGCCTGATGACTCCCGAGGACGCGATCGCCGCCGGCGCGATGGCGCTGTTCGGCGAGAAATATGGCGATGAGGTCCGCGTCCTGTCGATGGGTCGCGGTGCCGACCGGCATTATTCGGTCGAGCTGTGCGGTGGCACCCATGTCAACGCCACCGGCGATATCGGTCTGTTCAAGATCGTCTCGGAAAGTGCCGTCTCCTCGGGCATCCGCCGCATCGAGGCGTTGACCGGCGAGGCCGCGCGCCTGTGGCTCAATGCCCGTGACGAACGCCTCAAGGAAGCTGCCGCCGCGCTCAAGACCTCGCCCGACGATGTGCCGAATCGCGTCGCTGCCTTGGTCGAGGAGCGCCGCAAGCTTGAGCGCGAGCTCGCCGACGCGAGGAAGGCGCTGGCGATGGGCGGCGGCGGTGCCGCTGCCCCGTCCGGCCCCGAACAGGTCGGCGGCGTCAACTTCATCGGCCAGGTCATCGACGGACTCGATCCCAAGGAACTGCGCGGCGCGGTCGATGAGGCCAAGGGCCGCATCGGTTCGGGCGTCGTCGCCCTGGTCGCGGTCAACGACGGACGCGCCTCGGTCGCGGTCGGAGTCACCGATGGCGTGCCGCACAATGCCGTCGATCTGGTCAAGGCCGCGGTCGCCGCGCTCGGCGGGCAGGGCGGCGGCGGCCGTCCCGACATGGCCCAGGGCGGCGGCCCCGATGGCGGCAAGGGCGCCGAAGCCCTCGCCGCGGTCAGGACGGCGCTGGAGAGCGTGGCGGCATGATCGCGCTGGCGCTCGCGGTGCTGATCCAGCACGAGCCGTTGCCGCGATATGCCGATGCGAAGCGCTGCGCCGCGCTGACGATCGCGCATCGCCGCACATTCGCGGACGACGATCCCGCCGCCTTTGACGTGTCGCTGTTCTGGTCACTCGTCGTCGGCGAGCGTGCCAAGAAAGATCGCGTTCCCCACGCCCGGTTCGAGCGCGAGCTCGCCGACGCGACGGAATCTGCGGCCAGACAACTCGCTGCCCGCGACGCCACGGCGCAGGCGGCGCTGGCCGCCTGCGTCGCGCGGGTGCCGCGCTAAAGGCTTACTGGCCGACCTTCCAGCCGTCGGCCGGGTTCACCCATCTGGTCTTCTGGGTCAGCTCCGGACGCGCGACGCCGTCCAGCGTCACCGTCACCGTGCCGTCCGCCGCTTCGGTGCCGCAGCCCATCTTGCCGTCCATCGCGGCGATCGCGCCGGAGACCTGGCCACGCACCGCGCCTGCCATTGCCTCGTTCGCGGCCTGGCCATCCATCTGGATCACGGCCGCTTCGAAATCGCTCCGGCGCACCGGGCCGCACAGCGCGCCGCCCATCACGTGGCCCGGCGAGGTCACGACCATCGTGATCAGCGGCGTCGGCGCGATCATCAGCGTCGTCACCGTTTCGAACGATCCGTCGGTGTTGATCTTGTACGTCGTCAGCCCCATGCAGGTCTTGTTCGCCTCATTGGGCGAGGTGCACTGGACCTTGCCCGCGCGCGCCTCGGCGAGCGGATCGGCGGTCTGGCCGGCTCCGGCGGCGATAATCAGAAGGGCTGCGAGCATCGTGAACTCCTAGAGAATGGCTGCCGCGATCATGCGCCGCGCCGCGGGGAGCGACAAGGGCAATCAGCTCGCCACGGCGTCTTTGCGCACGCGCCGGATGCGCGGCTCGCGATCCATCCCCACCGCTTCCTTGATTTCCTTGCGCATCTTGTCGCGTTCCTCGTGGATCGAAGCGATCACCGGCCCCACGCCGATGCCGAGATCGACCAGCAGCGCCTCGGACAATTGCAGCGAGCTTTCCAGCGTCTCGGGCACCGCGTCGGTCGCCCCGGCCTTGTAGAGCTCGGCGGCGTGGCTCGCGTCGCGGGCGCGGGTGATGATCGGCAGCTTGGGCACCCAGCCGCGCACCCGCCGCGTCAGCCGCACGGTCAGCACCGGATCGTCCATCGTCAGGATCAGCGCGGTGGCGTGGCCGAGGTTGAGCCGGTCGACCAGCTCGGCCCGGGTCACGTCGCCGAACATCACCGTATAGCCCTCCTTGCGGGCCGCCTTGACGTTGTCGACATCGGCGTCGACGCCCAGATAGGGCAGATTGTGGCGCTTGAGCATATCGGCGACGGTGCGCCCGACGCGCCCGAAGCCGATCACCACCGCGCCCGGCCCGGCCTCATCGACCATCACCTCGGCGGGATCGTCCTCGCTCGCCTGGCGCCGCTCGATCAGCCGGGCGATCTGGCGCCCGCCATAGGCCAGCACCGGCGTCGCGGTCAGCCCGATCGCGGTCACCGTCGTCCAGAAGGCGGCGTCCTGCGGCGCGATCAGCCCGGCGGTGGTTGCCACGCCGAGCACGATCAGCGTCGTCTCCGAAGGGCTCGACATCAGCACGCCGGTCTCCGCCGCGGTGCTGACGCGCGATCCGGTGAGCTTGAGCAGCCCCATCGTCACGCCGGCCTTGACCGCCAGCACCATGACGACCGCGCCGAGCAGGGTCGCCCAATTCTCGAACACGAACGCCAGGTCGAGCTGCATGCCGACGGTGATCAGGAACACACCCAGCGCCAGTCCCTTGAACGGCGCGGTGATCGCCTCGACCTCGGTATGATATTCGGTTTCGGCGATCAGCAGCCCCGCGATCAGCGCGCCGACGATCGGCGACAGCCCCGCCGCCGTGGTCGCCAGGCTCGCCGCGATCACCACCAGCAGGCTGGCCGCGAGGAACAGCTCGGGGCTCTTGGTCCGCGCCGCCTGGCCGAACATCCGCGGCAGCAGGAAGCGCCCGCCGATGAACAGGATCGCTACCGTCACCGCTCCGCGCCCGAGCACGCCGATCAGGTTCATCCACCCGGCATCGCCCGCGGCCGGCGCCATCGCGCCGAGCATGAAGATGATCGGCACCAGCGCCAGATCCTCGAACAGCAGCATCGCGAACGCCGCCTTGCCGACCGGGCTCGTCGTCCCCGCGATCGGGATCACCAGCGCGGTCGAGGACAAAGCCAGCGCCAGCCCCATCCCGATGGCGCCGTTGGCGCTCATGCCGGTCAGGTACAGCGCCGCGCCCAGGATCGCCGCCGCGCCGCCCAGTTCGGCCGCGCCGACCCCGAAGACGAGGTTGCGCATCCCCCATAATCGCTTGAACGACAGCTCCAATCCGATCGAGAACAGCAGCAGGATGATGCCGAACTCGGCGAACGGTTCGATCGAATGCGCGTCGGTGATCGTCAGATAGTAGAGCCAGGGATATTGCGGCACGAGCGTGCCGAGCCCGGCGGGACCCACCAATATGCCGACCAGGATGAACCCGATGACCGGGCTGATCCTGAACCGCGCGAAGGCCGGGATCACCAGCCCGGCGGCGCCGAGAATGACTAGCGTATCGCTGAATCCACTGTTCTGAAGGCTGATCATGGCCCATCATAAGCAGGCGGAACCGCGCTTGTCAGGAGGCGATATGGCCAAAACCGAAATTAGCGCGGAAGTCTGTATCGTCGGCGGCGGTCCGGCGGGCATGGTCGCCGGCCTGCTGTTCGCCCGCGCCGGGGTCAAAACCCTGGTGCTGGAGAAGCACAAGGACTTTCTCCGCGATTTCCGCGGCGACACCGTCCACCCCTCCACGCTCAATCTGTTCGACGAGCTGGGGCTGATCGACGCGCTGCTCCAGCGCCCGCACGACAAGGTCGAGGATGTCGAGGCGGTGCTGGGCGGCAGGGCGTACCGGATCGCCGATTTCACGCATCTGCCGGGCCGTGGCAAATTCATCGCGATGATGCCGCAATGGGAGTTTCTCGATTTCGTCGCGGAGCAGGCCAGGCGCTACCCCGCCTTCAGCTTGCGGATGGAGACGGAAGGCGTCGAGGCGATCGAGCGTGGCGGACGCGTGACCGGCGTCCGCACCGCCACCGGCGGGGAGATCGCCGCGAAACTGGTGATCGCCGCCGATGGCCGTGGTTCGAAGCTGCGCGCCGGCCTGCCGCTCCACGATCTCGGCGCGCCGATCGACGTGCTGTGGTTTCGTGTCCCCAAGCCGCGCACCGCCGCCAACGAGACCCAGGGCTATATCTCGGGCGGGGAGATGATCGTCGCCATCGATCGCGGCGATTATTTCCAGTGCGCCCGCGTCATCGAAAAGGGCAGCGCGCCGGCGGTCCTCGCGCGCGGGCTCGACGCGTTTCGCGCCGAGGTCGAGAAGGTCGTGCTCCCGGCGCGGGGGCTGATGCACCAGCTCGCCAGTCTCGATGACGTCAAATTGCTTACCGTCACCCTCGATCGCCTCACGCAATGGTCGCGTCCCGGCCTGCTCGCGATCGGCGACGCCGCGCACGCCATGTCGCCGGTTGGCGGGGTGGGGATCAATCTCGCCGTGCAGGATGCGGTTGCCGCCGCCAATATCCTCGCCGCGCCGATGGCGCTCGGGCGCGATCCCGATCCGCTGCTCGCCAAGGTCCAGGCTCGCCGCGAGTTCCCGGTGCGCGTGATCCAGGCGATCCAGCGCACCGTCCACCGCACCGTGATCCGCGCCGCGCTTCGCGGCAGCGTCCAGAAGGCGCCGTGGATCGTCCGCCTGATCGGCCGCACGCCGCTGCTCCAGCGCATCCCGGCGCGGGTGCTCGGGCTGGGCGTCCGCCGCGAGCATATCCGCTCGCCCAAGGCTTAGGGCGCCCCGAACCCCCACATTGTCACCCCGGACTTGTTTGGTGCTTATCCCGCTCGAACATGTGCGGTTCCCCGGCGAAGGCCGGGGCCCAGTTGGCGGACAGATATTGGCGGGCGCAGCGCTTCGTTACGCCGACCTCGCCACCTGGGCCCCGGCCTTCGCCGGGGAACCACAGGAGACACATGCTCGAATGGGATAAGTACCGACCCGTTCCGGGGCCCACCAAGCGGCACGGTGGATCCCGGAACAAGTCCGGGATGACGCCAGTGGTGATCAATGATCGCTCGTATACACCGCCACGCTCGGCGCCACCGCGTCGAAGCGCACCCACAGCGCGATCGCCAGCCCGAGCACCACCAGCGCCCCCGCTGTTCGCATCGCCCGTGACCGCGCAATCTCCGGCATCAGCGGCAACAGCATCACCGTGCTCAGCCCCAGCGGCACGATCATCACGAACGGCATCCCCGGGCCCACCGCCTGGAACAGCGCATGCCCCAGTGTCAGCATATAGCCCATACCGATCGCAGCCGCGCCCGTCGCCACCCAGCGGCCCGCACCATCCGCCCGCCAGCGCATCGCCGCCGCGCCAACACCCCCGAGCAGCAGCGGAATCTGCAACGGAAACGCCGCGGTCGGCGCCATCGCCTGCGCCACCGCCGCCAGCAACAGGAAGGGCGTGACAGCCCCGGCCAGCACTTGGCTCGCCGGCCGCCGGCCGAGCAGCAGTCCCGCGACCAACGCGGCCGCCGCCACGCACAGCAACGCCGCCTGCGCCTCCAGCCGTGGGATCGCCGCGAGCCGGTCGTAATAATTTGTGGGCCCGTTCGCGATCGAGGCGAAATTGCTGATATAGAGCAGCAGTCCCGCGATCACGAGCAAGGCCAGCCAGATCCCCGCGCCGCGTCCGAACCCGCGCAGCGTCGTCACCCCCAGTCCGGCATAGGCATAGGCGCCCGCCGCGACGATCAGGATCAGCCAGCCGACCCAGGCCGAGTAGGCGAGGAACACCATCCCGAAGAGATCGTAGAATACCCGGTCCGGCGTCTTGCCCGGCAGTTCCGGCGCCGCCAGCAGTGCGCGGGTCAGGTCGAGCGTCTGGCGGCCCATGTCCTGCAACGATCCCTGATCGAGCGCGTCGGGCGTCGCCAGCGGCGAGTGATACAGCCCCGGCCGGCCGATGAACGCGAAGTTGAACCCCGGCACGCCGAGCTTCTGGGCGACGGTATAGTCGGTCGAATTGGGCAGCTTCTTGTAGACGAACGCGCTGAGCGAGGTCGCCACGGGATGCCGCACGGCGCCGCCGAACAGGTCGATCATCGCGCCGTTCTGGTCGCCGGTCTCGAACATCGAGGCCCGCCCGCCGCCGCCGCGCGTCTCGAGATTGACGATCACGCCGACCCGGTCCTTGGCCGGGTTTGTCGCGAAGAATTGCTCGGCGCCTTCGAGCCCCAGTTCCTCACCGTCGGTGAGCAGCACCATCAGGTCGCGCTCTGGCTTCTGTCCGCCCGCAAGGAAGGCACGCACCGTTTCCAGGATCGCCGCCACGCCGGCGGTATCGTCGGCGGCGCCGGGCGATCCCCACACCGAATCGTGATGCGCCATCAGCAGCACCGCCGGCTTGGTCGAATCCAGCCCGGGCAGCGTCGCCAGCAGATTGACCGCCTGCGCATCCGCCGGGCTGCCCCGCCATTTGTCGAGCCGCTCCTTGGCCTTGGCGCTGATCGGCGCGGTCGTGGTGGTGACCGTCATCCCCAGCGATCGCAGCCGCTTGATCAGGTAGTCGCGCACCCGCGCATTCTCCGGCGTGCCGGTCGGATGCGGCGCCTTGGCGATCTCGCGGACATCGGCCATCGCCCGTCCGGCGGAGAAGTCGGTCGCCGGCGCGTCGGCCGGGGCGGGGGAGGGCGTCGTCGTCGCGAACACCGCCAGCAGGATCGCGCCCACGCCCGCGACAGCCAAATGCATCCAGCTCTTCATGAAGCCCTCTCCCCTTTGGCCATGAGCCTAACGGGCAGGGTGACCTGCTTGCAATGCAGGATTTCAACTGCTTGGACGCAGCCGTCCGGCAGCGCCGGCCGCTCTTTGAAATCTCCTGTCCGAAAACGGCCATGGTCAGTGCGAACGTCAGGTAACATTCGCGCCGCACAAACAAAAAGGGCGGCCCCGGGGCCGCCCTTTCCGTCATTGGTTTGCGGCTTAGCCCCAGGTCGCCATCTCGGCTTCGAGGTTGACGCGGATCTGTTCGAAGAACTGCTCCGTCGTCATCCAGGCCTGTTCCGGGCCGATCAGCAGCGCCAGATCCTTGGTCATGTGGCCCGCCTCGACGGTCTCGATGCAGACGCGCTCGAGCGTTTCGGCGAACTTGGTCACGTCCGGTGTGCCATCGAATTTGCCGCGGAACGACAGACCCTGCGTCCAGGCGAAGATCGAAGCGATCGGGTTGGTCGAGGTCGACTTGCCCTGCTGGTGCATGCGGTAATGGCGCGTCACGGTGCCGTGCGCCGCTTCCGCTTCGATGGTCTTGCCGTCGGGGGTCATCAGCACCGAAGTCATGAGGCCCAGCGAACCGAAGCCTTGTGCGACGGTGTCCGACTGGACGTCGCCGTCGTAATTCTTGCAGGCCCAGACGAACTTGCCGCTCCACTTGAGCGCCGATGCGACCATGTCGTCGATCAGGCGATGCTCGTAAACGATGCCGGCCGCCTTGAACTTGTCGGCGAATTCCTGGTCGAACACTTCCTGGAACAGATCCTTGAACCGGCCGTCATAGGCCTTGAGGATGGTGTTCTTGGTCGAAAGATACAGCGGCCAGCCGCGGTCGAGCGCATAGTTCATGCTCGCCTTGGCGAAATCGCGGATCGAATCGTCGAGATTGTACATGCCCATCGCGACGCCCGAGCTCTGGAAGTCGAACACTTCCTTTTCGATCTTCTCGCCATTCTCGCCGTCCCAGATCATGCGCAGCTTGCCGGGGCCGGGGACGCGGAAATCGGTCGCGCGATATTGATCGCCGAACGCGTGACGGCCGACGACGATCGGGTCGGTCCAGCCCGGGACGAGCCTCGGCACGTTCTTGATGACGATCGGCTCGCGGAAGATGGTGCCGCCCAGGATGTTGCGGATCGTGCCGTTCGGCGACTTCCACATCTGCTTCAGGCCGAATTCCTCGACGCGGGCCTCGTCCGGGGTGATCGTCGCGCACTTCACGCCTACGCCATATTGCTGAATCGCCTTGGCGCAGTCGATCGTGATCTGGTCGTCGGTCTCGTCGCGCTTCTCGACCGAGAGGTCGTAATATTTGAGGTCGATATCGAGATAGGGAAGGATCAGCCGCTCGCGGATCCACTGCCAGATGATCCGCGTCATTTCGTCGCCGTCGATCTCGACGACGGGGGTTACGACCTTGATCTTCGCCATTGCTCGCTAGTTCCTCATGAATGGGGGTTGGCGAGCGTCTAGGAGTATGAAGCCCGGGGATCAACCATCCCCGGCCCGATCAGTCCCTCCAGGCCCACCAAAGCTGTGCCGGGGGGATGTTCACCCATTCCATGGCGTGATCGATCCGCGGGAAATAGGGCGCGAAGAAGTTCCGCACCTTGGGATTATATTGATAGACCAGGAAGGCGCCGCCGGGGCGGATCACTTCGCTGGTCGCCTTGGCGATAGCGTCGCCCACGCCGGCGGGCAGGGTCGAGAAGGGCAGGCCCGAGGCGATATAGTCGGCATGGTCGAAGCCGTGATCCTTGACGATCTGCTTCACGTCCGCCGCCGAGCCCAGCACCGCCGAAAAGCGCGAATCGATGATCGTGGCGTTGAGATAGGCGATGAAATCCGGATTGGTGTCGATCACGACGAGCTTGGCGTCGGACGCCAGCCGCTCGAGAATCGGCCGGGTGAAGGTGCCGACGCCGGGCCCATATTCGACGAACAGCTTGCACTGCTCGAAATCGACCTTGCTCAGCATGTGACGGACGAGCCGCTGCGACGAGGAGGCGATCGCGCCGACCATCACCGGATGCTTGAAGAACCCCTTGAGGAACATCATCGCCGGAGAAGGCAGGCCGGCGGCGCGGCGGCGGCTACGGCGCTCGGCTGCGGTCGATGCGGGCATGGTATAGATCTTCTCGCGATAATTTCGGGGGCGGCGATGCGCCCTGCGCAAAAACGAACGAACATTCAAGGCTTGAGGTTCATTTCATGCGGTTTACGCGGCGGAAAGCCCTTCGCGTTCGCGGCGGAAGCCAGCGGGCGAACAACGTACAGGGCTGGATAAGCATATCCCCGTCTAGGAAAGCCCGGGCTGCCGGGCTAGAGGCGAGGCATGGCATCCCTCGACAAGCCGCCGCTCGGCACCACGACCGTCAAATGGCGTTTCCCGGAAATCCATCCGGAAGGCCGCAAATATGTGGCGATCGCCGCCGCTATCGCCTTCGCGTTCCTGTTCATCTGGGATTTCATCGTCTGGCCGCTGGTGTTCCTCACCCTCGGTGTCGCGGCGTTCTTCCGCGATCCGGTGCGCGTGACGCCGCAGGGCGAGGGGCTGATCGTCTCGCCCGCCGACGGGCTGATCACGATGATCGAACGCGTCGAACTGCCGCCCGAACTGCGCGGCCCGCAGGCGCTGGGCGACAAGCCGATGATCCGGGTCTCGGTGTTCATGAGCGTGTTCGACGTCCATGTGAACCGCACGCCCGTCACCGGCACGATCAAGCATGTCATCTATATCAGCGGTAAGTTCATGAACGCCGATTTCGACAAGGCCAGCGAAGAGAATGAGCGCCAGCATTTCGTGGTCGAGGACAAGAACGGGGTCCGCTTCGGCTTCACCCAGATCGCCGGGCTGGTCGCGCGCCGCATCGTCGCCTTCGTCAAGGCGGGTGACATGGTCGTGGCCGGGCAGCGTATCGGCCTGATCCGCTTCGGCAGCCGCGTCGATGTGTTCCTGCCCGAAGGCTATGGCTGCGCCGTCGCGCTCGGCCAGCGCGCCATCGCCGGCGAGACGATCCTCGCCAGGCGCGGCATATCCGATATGGCCGGCGTCTCGCAGTGAGGCCGGCGCGGGTCCGGCGTGTGCGCCCGCCCCGGGTCCGGCGCGGGATACCGCTTCGCGCCATCGCTCCCAATGTCGTCACGGCGCTCGCATTGTGTTCGGGGCTGACCGCGATCCGCTTCGCGATGGACGCGAAGTGGGAACAGGCGGTGCTGATGGTGCTGATCGCCGGGTTGCTTGACGGGATCGATGGCAAGGTCGCCCGCCTTGTGCGCGGCGAGAGCCGCTTCGGCGCTGAACTGGACAGTCTGTCGGACGCGATCGCGTTCGGCGTCGCACCGGCGCTGATCCTCTATCTCTGGTCACTCCACCATCTCGGCAATTTCGGCTGGATGGTCGCGCTGGTCCATGCACTGTTCTGCGTGCTGCGCCTCGCGCGTTTCAATGCCGGGATCGACAATGAAGATCAGCCGCACAAATCGGCGGGCTTCCTGACCGGCGTTCCCGCACCGGCTGGTGCGATCCTGGCGCTCGCGCCGCTCTATCTTTGGCTATCGACCGCCGAGCCACATCTCGACCAGCCTTATATCGTCGCGCCGTGGAGCCTGATGGTCGCGCTGCTGATGATCTCGAGCCTGGCGACCTATGCGCCCGCGATCCGCCTCAAGCAGCGTATCCGCTTCGAAGTGCTGGTGATCCTCGCGGCTGCGGTGGCGGCGCTGGTCGCCGCGCCATGGCCTACGCTGGCGGGCATCGCGTTGCTCTATCTGGCGACGATCCCGTTCAGCATTCGCAGCTATCGGCGGATCAGGCTGCAGCGCGCAGCGGCATCCGCAGCGGCATCCGCGCCGGAACCCGGCAGGCAGTAACGCGCGAGACGCGCATCGGCAGTTCGGGAACCGCGACCGGGGCAATCAGGCTGCGATAGCGATGAAGCTGGGGACGGACGCTCGCATACAGCGTCCAGACCGCCGCGGCGAAGGCCGTAGCAAATAGCAGCATGGTGAAAATTGCGCTCATCGACCCGGTTCCCCTTCTTGCTTGCCCAAGTGGCGGGATTCCAGTGGTTCAGAATTGCTCCGACCCGTTCAGGTTCCCTGTCCGCCTTCTGAACCCTTTATGTTCCGTTGATGTTCTCATGTCAAGCGATGTTCTCGCATCGTTCTCACTTGCATCGGCAGGCATTCCCGGCTAACGGCGCGCCCTCAACCCCACATGGGAAGCAACATAACCCGGTGCCGGAGCCTCTCCGGTCACTCGCTTCCCAGAGGATCAACCGGAAGGATATATCCCTATGGCGGCTCCTGTCGTCTCCATGCAGCAATTGCTCGAATCGGGCGCGCATTTCGGCCACCAGACGCATCGCTGGAACCCGAAGATGAAGCCCTACATCTTTGGCGACCGCAACGGCGTCCATATCATTGATCTGTCGCAGACCGTTCCGCTCTTCGCGCGCGCCCTCGAGTTCGTGAACTCGACCGTGGCCGCCGGGGGCAAGGTTCTCTTCGTCGGCACCAAGCGCCAAGCGCAGGAGCCGATCGCCGAGGCCGCGCGCCGTTCGGGCCAGCACTTCGTCAACCATCGCTGGCTGGGCGGCATGCTCACCAACTGGAAGACCATCTCGGGCTCGATCAAGCGCCTCAAGACGCTCGAAGAGCAGCTTTCGGGCGAGACCCACGGCCTCACCAAGAAGGAAGTGCTCAACCTGACCCGCGAGCGCGACAAGCTCGAGCTTTCGCTCGGCGGCATCCGCGACATGGGCGGTGTTCCCGACATCATGTTCGTGATCGACGCGAACAAGGAAGAGCTGGCGATCAAGGAAGCCAACACGCTCGGCATTCCCGTCGTCGCGATCCTCGATTCGAACGTCTCGCCCGATGGCATCGCGTTCCCGGTTCCGGCGAATGACGACGCCAGCCGCGCGATCCGCCTCTACTGCGAAGCCGTGGCGATCGCCGCGACCCGCGGCGGTCAGGACGCGATGGCCCGCAGCGGCCGCGATCTCGGCGCGCAGGAAGTCGCGCCCGTCGAGGAAGCCATCCAGGCGCCCGTCGCCGCGCCGGCCGCTGAGGAGGCTCCCGCCGCCGACGCTCCGGTCGTGACCGCGGAAGAGTTCGAAGCGCCTGCCGCTGCCGCCGAGCCGGAAGCGCCCGCGGCTTCGACCGAGCCGGAAACGGCTGTCGAAGGCGAGCGTCAGATCGACGCGTAAGCGTCGTCACGCACCTGTAATCGGGGCGGGGCAGGGCGTTACGCACTGCTCCGCCCGACCAGTTTTGAAAATCTGAGGAATTAGACATGGCAGAGATCACCGCAGCAGCCGTCAAGGAACTGCGCGAGCGCTCGGGCGCCGGCATGATGGATTGCAAGAAGGCGCTCACCGAAACCAATGGCGACATCGAAGCGGCCAGCGATTGGCTGCGCTCGAAGGGCCTCGCCGCCGCCGCCAAGAAGTCGAGCCGCACCGCTGCTGAAGGCCTGGTCGGCGTCGCCGTCGCTGGCACCAAGGGTGTTGCCGTCGAGGTCAACTCGCAGACCGATTTCGTCGCCAAGAACGAGATCTTCCAGAATTTCGTTCGCGAAGTCACTGCCATCGCGCTCGAAAAGGGCGACGATGTCGAGGCGCTCAAGGCTACTTCGATGGCAGCCGGCGGCACCGTCGACGAAGTCCTTGTCGCCAACATCGCGACCATCGGCGAGAACCAGGTTCTCCGCCGCGCCAAGGCCGTTGCGGTCAGCAACGGCGCGGTGATCCCGTATGTCCACAACGCCGCGGCCCCGGGTCTCGGCAAGATCGGCGTGCTCGTCGCGCTCGAATCGGACGCGGGCGTCGATGTGCTCGAGCCGCTCGGCAAGCAGATCGCGATGCACATCGCGGCCGCGTTCCCGCTGGCGCTGACCGTTGACGATCTCGACGCCGAAGTCGTCGAGCGCGAGGCTGCGATCCTGCGCGAGAAGAACGCCGAGAAGATCGTCGGCAAGAGCGCCGAAGTGGCCGAGAAGATCCTCAACGGCCCGATCGAGAAGTTCAAGAAAGAGAACGCGCTGATGACCCAGGCGTTCGTCATGGACGGCAAGACTCCGGTCGCTGACGTGATCGCCAAGGCCGGCAAGGATGCCGGCGCGACGATCACCCTCAAGGACTATGTCCGCTTCCAGCTCGGTGAAGGCATCGAGAAGGAAGAGAGCGACTTCGCCGCCGAAGTGGCCGCGACGGCCGGCCTGACCAAGTAAACGAATGTGCCGGGGCTCGCCCCGGGATATTGTCGAACACGCGAGCGGCGGGAGGAAACTCCCGCCGTTCCGCGTTTGGGATCAGGCCGCGTCGAACGCCAGCGTGTAGGTATAGCTGCGATACGGCGTCTCGGCGCCAGCGGGTGCCTTGGCGCGGTGACGGACCAGGATCAGGTACGTACCGGCATCTTGCGGCGTGAGCGTGAAGCCGCCCGTGGGGTCGCTCCTTGTTTCGCCCGCGACCTTCTTGCCGTCATAGACGCCGGCGGCGCGGAATAAGGTGATCTCGGTGTTCGCCAGCGGTTTGCCATCGAACAGCAATAGGAAGCGCGCGCTTTCGCCAGCGGTGATCGAATTGGGATGGGTGATGGCCTGAATCTCGAGCGCGCCACCCAGCGGCTTGAGCGCGGCGTCATTCGCGGCGCCGCGCGTCACATAGGCATCGGCCAGCGTCATGCTCTGGACCTTGACCAGTGAAGCGCCTTCGGGCGCCTTGGCGCCGTCTTCGCCCTGGATGATCCATTTGCCGCCGTCATTGTACATCGTCCCCATCCGTCCGGCGCGCTGGCCGGTGCTGATCCGATAGGTGCCGTCCATCTTGGTGTCGGCCTCGAAAATCGCGAGATCGCGCAGATAGGTGACGGGGCCGACGTCGCCGCGGGTGCCGTCGGGGCGGATGAGGTGAAAGGGCGCGTCGCGCATTGCGACCTCGGGAACGAACGCGTCTTCCGCAAAGCTTGCCGAGACCGTCACATGGTCGCCCTTGCCAAGGTCGAACATGGTCGGCAGCACATAGGGCATGTGCGCGCTGGCGACGCCGGCGATGACGAGCGACGCACTTGCGGCAAAGGCGGCGGCGCGCTTCAGGATTGATTGCATGTGAATACCCCGAGATTTGTCCAGTGGAGCTTTATAGAGCTATTGCGACTTACTCGCAACTAATGCCTGTCGGGCCGGGCTGACTTCCGCGCGCTGTCAGGCTCTTGCGTAGCGGCCGCAAAGCTGGTCTTGGCTTGTTCCTGCGGGCGGGCTCCTCTAGGGTCCGCGCCGCTCGCTTATTCCCGGTAGCCAAGGCCAAAATGACCGCTCCCCGTTTCAAACGAATCCTGCTCAAGCTTTCGGGCGAGGTGCTGATGGGCGAAGGCGGCCTGTCGATCGACCCCGACGTGATCGCTCGCGTCGCCGACGAGATCGCGGCGGTTCGCGCCGATGGCTATGAGCTGTGCGTGGTGGTCGGCGGCGGCAATATATTCCGCGGCATATCGGGTGCGGCGCGCGGCATGGATCGCGCGACCGGCGATTATATGGGCATGCTCGCCACGGTGATGAACGCGCTGGCGGTGCAGAACGCGCTGGAGAAGATCGGCGTCGAGACCCGTGTGCAATCCGCGATCCCGATGGCCAGCGTTTGCGAGCCCTTCATCCGCCGCCGCGCCGAGCGCCATCTCGAGAAGGGCCGAATCGTGATCTTCGCCGCCGGCGTCGGCAGCCCGTTCTTCACCACCGATTCCGGCGCCGCGCTCCGCGCCGCCGAGATGAAGTGCGACGCCCTGTTCAAGGGCACCTCAGTGGATGGCGTCTACGATGCCGATCCCAAGAAGGTGGCTACGGCGAAGCGTTACGAAACGGTGAGTTACGATACGGTTCTGTCGGATAATCTGAAGGTCATGGATGCGTCGGCCGTGGCGCTGTGCCGCGACAACAATATCCCGATCGTCGTCTTCAACATCCGCGAGCGCGGCAATCTGGCCCGCGTGCTCAAGGGCGAAGCCACCGCGACGATAGTTCAGGCCGCCTGAAGGCAGCCGCATAGGAGAGAATATGCCCGCTTACGAAAAGGCCGATATCGAGCGCCGTATGGCTGGCGCGGTCGAATCGCTGAAGCATGATCTGCAGGGCCTGCGCACGGGCCGTGCCTCGGTGACCCTGCTCGATCCGGTCAATGTCGAGGTCTATGGCGCACACATGCCGCTCAACCAGGTCGCGACGGTCTCGGCGCCGGAGCCGCGGATGCTGTCGGTGCAGGTCTGGGACAAGTCGAATGTCGGTCCGGTCGAAAAGGCGATCCGCTCGGCGGGTCTTGGCCTCAACCCGATCACCGATGGCCAGACGCTGCGCCTGCCGATTCCCGATCTGACCGAGGAGCGCCGCAAGGAACTCGCCAAGCTCGCCAGCCAATATGCTGAAAAGGCGCGCATCGCGGTCCGCAATGTGCGCCGCGACGGCAATGACAGTCTTAAGACCGACGAGAAGAAGGGCGTGTTCGCCGAGGATGAGCGCAAGCGCCACGAGAATGAGGTGCAGAAGCTCACCGACGCGACGATCGCCGATATCGACGCGGTGACCGCCGCCAAGGAAAAGGAAATCATGGGCAAGTGAGCCCCGGCGGTTCGCCCCTATCCTATTGTCGTCGTCCCGGCGAAAGCCGGGACCCAGAACCAAGAGCGGTGTCGCTTGTTACCCTGGGTCCCGGCTTTCGCCGGGATGACGCGTTTGGATTGAGCGCCTGAGCATGGCGGCCAAGCCCGCTCCAGCAGCGCCCGTCGCGCCGCCTCGCCACGTCGCCATCATTATGGATGGTAATGGCCGCTGGGCGAAGAAGCGGTTTCTGCCGCGCATTGCCGGGCACAAGCAGGGCGTTGAGGCCGTTCGCCGCATTGCCCGCGCCGCCCGAACGCTCGGTATCGAGGTGCTGACGCTCTACGCCTTCTCGTCGGAGAATTGGCGCCGCCCGGAAGAGGAGGTCCGTGATCTGATGGGCCTGCTTCGCCATTTCCTGGCGAGCGAGCTCGACGAACTGGTCTCCGAAGGCGTGAAGCTTCGCGTGATCGGCGACTGGCGCAAGCTCTCGCCCGATCTGGTCGGCATGATCGAGGGCGCCATCGCGCGTACCGCGAGCAATCCGGGGCCGACGCTGGCGATCGCGCTCAACTACGGTGCGCAGGCCGAGCTTGCCACGGCCGCCCGCCAGCTCGCCGAGCAGGCCAGGGCCGGGACGCTGGACCCCGCGAGCATCGATGAAGCCGCGCTGGAGAATGCGCTCGACACCGGCGATCTCCCGCCGCTTGACCTGTTGATCCGCACCTCGGGCGAGCAGCGGCTGTCCAACTTCCTGCTGTGGCAGGCGGCCTATGCCGAATTCCTGTTCGTCGACACGCTGTGGCCCGATTTCGACGAGGAAGCGCTCCGCGATGCGCTCGACGTGTTCGGCAAACGTCAGCGCCGGTTCGGCGGCCTGTGAGCAAGGGCTCCGATCTCGGCACGCGCTTCGGCGTGGCGATGCTGCTGATCGCCGGGGCGGGCTTCGCGCTCTATTGGGGCGGCACGGTATTCTGGCTGGTGCTGGTCGTGGCGGCGCTGCTGATGATGAGCGAATGGTGCGAGCTTGCCGGCGCGGAGCTCAAGCAGATCCGCACATCGCAATACGCCCTCTCGGTGCCGCTGGCGGCGATGTGCCCGTTCGCGCTGGCACCGGCCGGGCTCGAACTGGGCCTGATCGGCGCGGCGTTTTTCTTCCTCGGCGCCGTCACCAGGAATTTCAGGCTGGCGCTCGGGATCCTCTATATCGGGTTGCCGGTCCTCGCCCTGATCGTGTTGCGCGATCAACCGCAAGGGTTGCTGGTCACGTTCTGGGCGATGGGGCTGGTCTGGGCTGCTGACAGCGCCGCCTATTTCGCCGGCCGTGCGATCGGCGGACCCAAGCTGGCGCCCGCGATCAGCCCCAAAAAGACCTGGTCGGGGTTCATTGGCGGCTTGCTCGGTGCGACGGTCGGCGCGTTCGGGCTTGCCTGGCTGTTCGGTCTCCCGATCCAGCTGGCCTATGTCACGCCCTTGCTCGCGATCCTCTCGGTGCTGGGCGATCTCTATGAGAGCAATCTCAAGCGCCAGGCGGGTGTGAAGGATTCGGGCAAAGTGCTGCCGGGTCATGGCGGCCTGCTCGACCGGCTCGACGGACTGGTGTTCGTGGCGCCGCCCGCCGCGCTGCTGGTGCTGGCGCTCACCTGATGAAGCGCGTGACGATATTGGGCGCGACCGGCTCGGTCGGTACGTCGACGCTCGACCTGATCGAGCGTGCGCCCGAGCAGTTCGAAGTCGTCGCGCTCACCGCCAATTGCGACGTGGCCAGGCTCGCCGCAGCCGCGATCCGGACCAGGGCGAAGCTCGCCGTCGTTGCCGATCCGGATTGCCTGCCGCCACTCCGGGAGGCGTTGTCCGGCTCGGACGTCGAGGCAAGGGCAGGGCCCGACGCCGTCTGCGAAGCCGCCCGCATGAACGCCGATTGGACCATGGCCGCGATCGTCGGCGCCGCCGGTCTGAAGCCAGTGATGGCGGCGCTGGAAGCGGGCGGGACCGTTGCGCTCGCCAACAAGGAGGCGCTGGTCTCGGCGGGCGACGTCATGACCGCCGCCGCCCGCGCTGCGGGGACGACGCTGCTTCCGGTCGATTCGGAACACAATGCGGTGTTCCAATGCCTCGACCGCACCGCACCCGAGCGCGTCCGCCGTATCGTCCTCACCGCTAGCGGCGGTCCGTTCCGCACCACTTCGCTGGAAGCGATGCGCACGATCACACCGGCCCAGGCGGTCGCGCACCCCAATTGGTCGATGGGCGCCAAGATCTCAGTCGATTCGGCGACGCTGATGAACAAGGGGCTCGAGCTGATCGAGGCGTTTCATCTGTTCCCGGTCAGTGCCGGCCAGCTCGACGTGCTCGTGCACCCGCAGTCGGTCGTCCATTCGATGGTCGAATATGTCGATGGCTCGACGCTCGCTCAGCTCGGTCCGCCCGATATGCGCGTGCCGATCGCCTATGCGCTGGCCTGGCCGGAACGGATGGAGACGCCGTGCGAGCGGCTCGACCTCGCGGCGATCGGTAGGCTCGACTTCGAGGCGCCTGATTATGTCCGTTTTCCCGCGCTGAAGCTTGCCCGCGAAGCGCTGGCCGCCGGCGGCGCCCGCCCGGCCATCCTCAACGCGGCCAACGAGGTCGCGGTCGCGGCCTTCCTTGCCGGTGCCGTCAAGTTTCTTGAAATTGCCGCAATCGTTTCCGATACGCTTGCCCGCTACGATCCCGCAGCCCCGGAAAGCCTCGATGCCGTGCTGGCGATCGACGCGGAGGCGAGGGCGCGGGCGGCCGAGCGTGTAAAGGACTGCGTCGTTTGATCGAAAATCCCGGCATCCTTCTCACGATCCTGGCATTCGCGCTCGTGATCGGGCCACTCGTTTTCCTGCACGAGATGGGACATTACCTCGCGGGGCGCTGGTTCGGCGTGAAGGCCGACGAGTTCGCGATCGGATTCGGCCGTGAGGTCGCCGGTTTCACCGACAGGCGCGGCACCCGCTGGAAGTTCGGCTGGCTGCCGCTGGGTGGCTATGTCCGCTTCGCGGGCGACATGAATCCCGCCAGCCAGCCTTCGCCCGAATGGCTGTCGCTACCGGCGCACGAGCGCGCGCAGACCTTCCAGTCCAAGCCGCTGTGGCAGCGGGCGATCATCGTCGCCGCCGGGCCCATAGCCAATTTCGTCATCGCGATCCTGATCCTTGCCGCGTTCGCCTTTGCCTATGGCGACAATCGCACCCCCAGCACCGTCGGTATCGTGCTGGAGGGAAGCGCCGCCGCGCAGGCAGGGTTGCAGCAAGGCGATCGCATCGTTTCGTTGGGCGGGCGCTCGGTCGAGACCTATCGCGATCTCGCCAAATACACCCAGCTTCGCCCCGATGAGGCGGTTCATATCCAGTATGAACGGGCGGGTGTGTTGCGCGAGGCCGATACCGTCATTGGCGTGCGCACGGAAAAGGATCGCTTCGGAAACATCTTCAAGATCGGCCAGCTTGGCGTCGGCCCGTCCGATCCGGTGCTGACGCCGGTAGGACTGCTCGAAGCACCGCTCGTCGGACTGCGGACGACGCGCGATATCGTCCAGATGACGATTGACGGCCTCGGTCAGATCATCACCGGCCGCCGTTCGATCACCGAGCTTGGCGGTCCGCTCAAGATCGCGCAGGTCTCGGGTGAGCGTCTCGCAATGGGACCCGGCGAGTTTGTGTTCCTGATCGCGCTGGTTTCCATTAATCTCGGATTCATCAACCTGTTGCCAGTCCCGGTGCTGGATGGCGGTCACCTGCTGTTCTACGCAGTCGAGGCCGTCCGGCGGAAACCGGCCGAGCCGCAGGTAATGGAATGGGCGTTTCGCGGCGGCCTCATCGCAATTCTCGCGCTGATGCTGTTCGTCACGCTCAACGATCTGGGAGCTTTTGGCGTCTGGAAAAATCTGGCCGGGTTGATCGGCTGATGCGGTTAGGGCAGGGCGGTACGATGCCCGGTTGCCGACCGGTTAATTTGAATTCCGACTGGGGTGGGATGTGACTGCGACAAAGGTGACTAAAATGGGCGCACGTGCCACGGCGACGCTCCTCGCGGGGACCATCCTTTCCGGAATGGGCCTGAGCGGGGCGGCAATCGCGCAAACTGCCCCGGCGGCCGCACAGGAGGTCGCCGCGCCTCCCGTTCAGGAGACCCGCACGGTCAAGACCCTGCGAGTCGAAGGCTCGCAGCGTATCGAGCCCGATACGGTGCTGTCGTATACCCGGCTTCGCGTCGGTACCGAATATACCAACGAAGTCGTCGATCAGGCGATCAAGGACCTGCTAGCCTCCGAACTGCTCGCAGACGTGCAGATCGAAGGGGTCGATACCGGCAATCTGGTGATCCGCATCCGCGAGAATCCGGTGATCAACCGCGTGATCTTTGAAGGCAACAAGCGCCTGAAGCAGGAAAAGATCGACAAGGAGGTCAAGCTCCGCCCGCGCCAGATCTTCACCCGCACCGCCGTCCGCGCCGACGTCGCGCGCATTATCGAGCTCTATCGCCGCCAGGGCCGCTTCGCCGCCAATGTCGAGCCGAAGATGGTCAGCCTCGACCAGAATCGCGTTGATGTGGTGTTCGAGATCAACGAGGGGCCGAAATCTAAGGTTCGCCAGATCAACATCATCGGCAATGAGGTGTTCTCCGACGGCAAGCTGCGCGGCGAGATGGCGACCAAGCAATCACGCATCACGTCGTTATTCAGTTCGAACACGTCGTACGATCAGGACCGCCTGGCCTATGACCAGCAGAAGCTGCGCCAGTTCTACCTGACCGAAGGCTATGCCGACTTCCGTGTGATCTCGGCGGTCGCCGAGCTCACCCCGGACAAGAAAGACTTCATCATCACCTATGTGGTGGAGGAAGGCCCGCGCTATAAGTTCGGTCCGGTGACGGTCGATAGCGCGATCCGCGATTTCGATGACAAGAAACTTGCCGCCGCCGTGCCGATCAAGGAAGGCCAGTGGTATAACGCCAAGGCCGTTGAGGATACGGTCGAGCAGCTCAGCGAGACCGCGGGCATCTTCGGTTACGCCTTTGCCGATGTCCGTCCGGATTTCCAGCGCGACCGCGAGAACCTGACGATGACGATGAACTTCCGCATCGCGGAAGCCAATCGCACCTATATCGAGCGCATCGACATCACCGGCAACCGCCAGACCCAAGACAAGGTGATCCGCCGCGAATTCCGTGTGGCCGAGGGCGACGCCTTCAACACCTTCCTCGTCAAGCGCTCGCAGGACCGCATCAACTCGCTGGGCTATTTCCAGGACAAGTTCGAGATTGAACGCAAGGAGGGCTCCGCGCCCGACCGCATCGTTCTCGCTGCGAACGTCGAAGAGAAGGCCAATGGCGAACTGACGCTGTCGGCCGGTTTTTCGAGCCTTGAGCAGTTCATACTTCAGGCATCGATCCGCCAGCGCAATTTCCGCGGCAAGGGCCAGACGATCTCGGCGTCGGTCGATTACTCGACCTATTCGAAGTCGGTTGAACTGGGCTTTACCGAGCCATATCTGTTCGACACCAACGTTGCGCTGGGCGGTTCCGTTTTCCGTCGCGATTACAACGCGTTCAACTATATCGGCTCAGATCGTCGCACGACTTATGGCCAGGTCTCGACCGGCTTCCAGCTCGTCGCCGGTGTGCCGCTTACCGAATACTGGACGCTGTCGGGCCGCTACTCGCTGATGCAGGATGATGTGACGCTGGATCGCTCCAGTTTCTACACCGACATGAACGGCAACGGCTCTTTTGACGCGAACGAATGCGATCCGGTCAAAGCCGGCCGCTATTATTGTGAGGCCGTTGGCAAGCGCATCACCTCGCTGGTTGGCCTGTCGCTGATCTACGACAGCCTTAACAGCCGTTTGCGCCCGACCCGCGGTCAGCGCCTTACCCTCGGCACCGATTTCGCCGGCCTTGGCGGCGACGTGAAATATGCCCGTGCGCGCATCGATGCGGACAAATATTGGAGCGTCGGCGGTGGCTTCATTTTCTCGGTTTCGGCTGAAGGCGGCTACATCCACAGCTTCGAGAAGGCGAAGTCGCCGGGCAGCGACCCGGTTCGCATCACCGATCGCTTCTACCTCGGCGAGCCCCAGTTCCGCGGCTTTGACATTCGCGGTGTCGGCCCGCGCGTCCAGCGCATCGCTTATACCGGCGATCCGACGACCGGCACGCAGCTGCTGGTCACGGACCGAGAGCAGATCATCGACGACGCGATCGGCGGTAAGGCCTATTATCTCACCAAGGCCGAACTCGAGATTCCGCTGGGCGCCGGCGCCGCGGAAATGGGCCTGCGTCCGTCGATCTTCGTAATGGCGGGCAGCCTGTTCAGCATCACGCGGCCGGCCAAGACGATCGAGTTCACTCAGGCGCGCGATACTTCAGGCACGCTGCTGTATAATACCGATGGTTCGCCGACGCTGTTGCCCAAGGACAACCTCATAAACGACGCGAACGGAAACGCGCTTTATGTCGTGAGTGGTAGCGACACGACCAATGCCGGTGCGTTGACCACCTGCACGGTGGGCTTCTCGGCCACCTCCGGGGGGCCGTGTATTGGCACCTCGATCAATACCCGGTATAATGTTCCCACCGCGCCGTTCTTCGAGCGCTATGTGGGCGACAGCGCCCGGCCACGTCTTTCGATCGGCTTCGGCGTCAACTGGAATTCGCCGTTCGGACCCCTGCGCATCGACATCGCGAAAGCGCTGCTGAGGGCCAAGGGCGATGACACCAAGCTCGTAACTTTCAATGTAGGGACTCAGTTCTGATGATTACCAAGAAGCGCATTATCGCGAGCCTGCTCGCCGCGCCGGCGGCGTTCGCGTTCGCGGCGCCCGCCATGGCGCAGACCGCCAATGGCATCGCCTTTGCCAATCCGACCTCGGTCGTCGGCAGTTCCAAGGCTTTCGCTGCGGCCAATCAGCAAATCTCGACGACGTACAAGACGTCGTTCGACCAGATGCAGCAGCGTCGTACCGCGCTCGACAATGAGCTCAAGCCGCTCGTCGCCCAGCTCGATACCAACAAGGACGGTCAGGTCTCGGACGAAGAGATCAAGGCTGCCCAGACCGCGAAGAACCCGGTGATCGACAAGATCAATGCGGCGCAGACCAACGCCCAGAATGACATCGGCAAGCTGAGCAACCCCGCCGCCCGCGCCGAGCTGTTCGCGATCGAATCGATCCTGCGCCAGTACGAAGCCGCGCAGCTCCGCGTCGTGACCGCCAAGAAGATCGCCGTCGTGCTTTCGCCGGAAGTCTTCATGTACGCGCCCGATTCAGCGGATATCAGCGAAGCGATCACCGCCGAGATCGACAAGACCACCCCGACCGTCAGCATCGCGCCGCCGGCCGATTGGCAGCCGAGCCGCGAGACCTTGCAGATCCAGCAGCAGCTCGTCCAGATCGCGCAGATCCGCGCCTATCAGGCGGCGGCGCAGCAGCAGCAGGCGGGAGCCCCGCCGGCAGCGCCTGCGGCCGGCAAGCCCGCTGCTGGCAAGCCCGCCGCTGGCAAACCTGCTCCCGCGAAGCCCGCCGAACCCCGGTGAGCGAAGTCGGATCCGGGGGCGCCAATATCGGCCCGCTCGATATCGGGCGGGTGATGGCAGCGCTTCCGCATCGCTATCCGATGCTGCTGGTCGATCGGGTCGAAGAACTCGTGATCGATCAGCGCATCGTCGCGATCAAGGCCGTCAGCATGAACGAGGAGTTCTTCCAGGGACATTTCCCCGGAAGGCCGATCATGCCCGGCGTCCTGCAGGTCGAAGCGCTGGCGCAGGCCGCGGGCGTGCTCGCGGTGGAAAGTCTTGGCCTCGCCGGTTCGGGCAAGCTGGTCTATTTCATGTCGATCGGCGGCGTGAAGTTCCGCAAGCCGGTCGAGCCTGGTTGCCTGCTCAAGCTCGAAGTCGAATTCGTCCAGAAACGCAGTCGCGTCTGCAAGTTCGCCGGCAAGGCGACCCTAGATGGCGAAATCGCGACCGAGTGCGAGTTCACCGCGATGATTGCGGACCCACCCAAGTCCTGAGCCTTTTTGCGGGCGGTTGCGTCGAGCGTGCGCCTCTGCTAGGCGCGCGCCTCCCGCCGCTGGTCGGTAACCAGTGGCTATCCCAAGGAATTCCACGTGAAGAACGACACGCATCCCGATTATCACATGATCAAGGTCCAGATGACCGACGGCACCGTCTTCGAGACGCGTTCGACCTGGGGTAAGGAAGGCGATCTGATGACGCTCGACATCGATCCGCTCGCGCATCCGGCCTGGACCGGCGGCCGCGGTCAGCTTCTTGATCAGGGCGGTCAGGTCGCGCGCTTCAACAAGCGCTTTGGTGGTCTCAGCCTCGGCAAGAAGTAATCGGGCGCCCGCAGAACGGGCCTTCGTTTCCACGAAAACGCCGTCCGGGAAACCGGGCGGTGTTTTCGTATCTGCTTCTTCCTTGGTGTCGTTAACGCGGCATTAGCCACGGCCGCGTTAGTTTTCCGGTATGGCAACCCAAAAGACCGCTCCCTTTGCCGCCGAGTATGAGCCCGCCGAGAACCTCGGCCGCCGCCGCAGTCCGCGCGCGCCGGTCTCGCTCGACGCGCGCATCGGCCGTGGCGGTCTTGACCGGACACTGTGCAAGGTCACTGACATCTCGCTGCACGGTGCGGGTATCCAGACCTATTCGGAGCTGCGCCTTGGCAACATGATCTGGTTGTCGCTGCCCAAGATCGGGCATGTCGCTGCGAAGGTCGTCTGGGTCGGGGATTTCGAAGCCGGCGTGGAATTCCAGGAGCCGCTGACAACCGAAGCGTTCGAGATACTTACGTCACAATGAAGCTATTTCGCGGCAGTCCGAACGGGGCCGCGTTGCTTTAAGTCTAAACCTCGGTCATCCCTTAACCACTTCACGGTTGGGGGACGGTGATGTTCAGGGGTTTGCTTTTCTGCGGCATCGTGAGCTGCGTTTCTGCGTCGGTTACGGCGGGCGAGCGCGATGCCGCTGTGCTGACGCCCAGCGTGCTGGCGGTTCCAGCACTGCCGGTTTCGATGCAATTCCCGGGTTTCGATGGCGCGTTGACGATTAGCGGCGACTTCGCGGTGCGGGTCCGCGACATGCCCGTTCCCACGGCGGCGATCGGTGCGCTGCAGAGCCGCCCCGCTTTCTATTTCGATATCACGCCCGCTGACACTGTCGAACCGGTTACCCTGATCTCGCGCTACGCTCTAACCAAACTGGACGCGCCGAAATCATGGCGCGTGACCGATCGTTTCGAACAAGCCACCGCCACCGCCAGCGGCTTCTACGCGGTGCGCGACGTGCTGATGGATCATCGCAAGCCGCGTCTGTTTCGTCCGTCGGCGTTCAGCACGATGCTGGTGCTGCGCATCGACGGCAAGGAGGAGAGTCCGGCGTTCAGTGTCGGCGGTGGTGGTGTGGCCTCTGCGCTTTGGCGGGTGATGCCGCAATAGGGGATTTACGGCGCATTGCGTCAGTCGGAAATCCTGTTTTGTCGAGTGGAGATGGGTCGAAATCGCGTTTGGCGCAGGCGCGGCGGGGAGTGATCGCCAACCCGCTCGGCCGTGGTGCCCTTCATAGTTTCCGAACCTGCCCTGGCGCGCCATCCCACGAGCCGGCACACGCGACAGCCGAACGGCATAGCAGGTCACCTTTCTGACAGGCTTTGAACCCTAGAGAAACCGAAGGGGATGCGATAATCGCCCGGTTCAGGAGAAGTTGAATGTCCGTAATCCAGTTCGCGCAGCCGCGAAAGGCGCTGTCGTCCGAGTTCCTGGACGCGATCGGCGTGATCTTTGGCGACCGGCTCAAGCTGGGTGAGGCGGTGCGCAGCCAGCATGGGCAGAGCGAGTCGCATTACGGCGAGATCCTGCCCGACGCGGTGGTCTATGCCCATTCGACCGAGGAAGTCGTGGCGCTGGTCAAGGCGTGCAATGTCCACGAGGTGCCGATCGTTGCCTTCGGTGCCGGCACTTCGCTGGAGGGCAACACGCTCGCGGTGCGCGGCGGCATCAGCCTCGATCTCAGTGAGATGAACCAGATCCTCGAGGTCAATGCCGAGGATCTCGACTGCACCGTCCAGGCTGGCGTTCGCCGCGAGGAACTGAACGCGTGGATTCGCGACCAGGGGCTGTTCTTCCCGATCGACCCCGGCGCCAACGCCACGATCGGTGGCATGGCCTCGACTCGCGCATCGGGCACCAACGCGGTGCGCTATGGCACGATGCGCGAGGCGATCCTGTCGCTACGCGTGGTCACGCCCGATGGCCGCGAAATCCGCACCGCGCGGCGCGCGCGCAAATCGGCCGCTGGCTATGATCTCACCCGATTGTTGATCGGCGCAGAAGGCACGCTTGGCATCATCACCGAAGTCACGCTGCGGCTGCACGGTATTCCCGAGATGATCTCGTCGGCGGTCTGCTCGTTCGAGACGGTCGGCGGCGCGGTCGATACCGTCGTCCAGTCGATCCAGCTCGGCATCCCGCTTGCCCGGGTCGAGATCCTCGACGATGTGCAGATCAAGGCGGTCAACCGCTGGTCGAAGCTCGACTATCCCGAGCTGACCACCTTGTTCTTCGAATTCCATGGTTCGCCGGCGCATGTCGAGGAGCAGATCGCGATGGTTCGCGAGATTAGCGGCATGAATGGAGGCGGCGCGTTCAAATGGTCGAATCTGCCCGAGGAGCGATCGAAGCTGTGGAAGGCGCGGCATGAAGCCTATTACGCCGCCGTCAACCTGCGCGCGGGGGCGCTGGGCTGGGCGACGGATGTGTGCGTGCCGATCAGCCGCCTTGCCGAGTGCATCCTCGAGACCAAGCAGGATCTGCTGAGCTGCAGCGTGCCGGGAACGATCGTCGGCCATGTCGGCGACGGTAATTTCCATGTGATCTTCTCGATCGACCCGAATTCGCCCGAGGAAATGATCGAGGTTGAGGCGTTCAACAAGAAGCTGGTGGCGCGGGCGCTGGCGATGGACGGCACCTGCACCGGCGAGCATGGCATCGGGCTTGGCAAGCAGGATGCGCTGATCGACGAGCTTGGCGACGCCGTCGGGCTGATGCGCCAGATCAAGATGGCGCTCGACCCCAAGGACCTGTTCAATCCCGGCAAGATCTTTCAGCTGTGATGAGCGTGGCGGAGAGGGTGGGATTCGAACCCACGGTGAGCTTGCACCCACGGCGGTTTTCAAGACCGCTGCCTTAAACCACTCGGCCACCTCTCCGCGCGAACGCCAGCTAACCGTTCATGCGGCCATGTGCCAGAAAATGTTGGTGAACGGGGACAAATGGGATTCACGGGCGCACGCGGCTGTGGCACTGTCGCCAGCATGAGGGGTTGGCGTAACGTATCGAGTTGGAGTTTGGCGCTGGCGGCAGCGGTGGTGCTGGCATCGCCCGCGGCGGGTCCGGCGGTGGCGCAGGACGAGCAGGGCTTTCAGGCATATCTCCAGCAATTGGGGCGTCAGGCGCGGGCCGAGGGCGTTAGCCAGCGCACGATCGACGCGGTGCTGCCCGGGCTCACCTATAACGCCCGCGTCGTCGAGCTCGATCGCCAGCAGCCCGAAAGCCGGCCCAACGCGCCGATCCCCAATTTCCAGCCCTACAAGCTCCAGCATGTCGATGCCGCGCGCATCTCGCAGGGACGGGCGGCCTATCAGCGTCAGCGCTGGCGGCTCGAGAAGATCGAGCGCGAGACCGGCGTACCCGAATCGATCATGGTCGCGATCTGGGGGCATGAGACAAATTACGGGAAGGTGATGGGCGGCTTCGACCTCCCCCGCGCGCTGGCCAGCCTCGCCTATGAAGGGCGGCGGCGCGAGCTGTTCTCCAGCGAGTTCGTCGCCACGCTGAAGATGATCGACCGCGGTGTGCCGCGCGAGAAGCTGGTCGGCAGCTGGGCCGGGGCGTTCGGCGGGCCGCAATTCCTGCCGTCGGTCTATCTGCGCCTGGCTCGTGACGGTGACGGCGACGGTGTGGCCGATATCTGGACCAGCGAGGCGGATACGCTCGCGTCGATCGGAAATTATTTCACCAACGCCGGCTGGCGCGCCGGCCAGCCCTGGGGCTTCGCGGTGAGCGTGCCCGCTGGCTTGAACCGCGACGCGATCAAGGCGCGGACCAACAGCCCGCGCTGTCCGCGCGTCCATGACCGCCACAGCCAGTGGAAGACGATGGCCGAATGGCGCGCGCTGGGCGTGGTGCCGATCAGCCGCGCATGGCCCGCCGACGGGATTCAGGCGAGCCTGCTCGAGCCCGATGGGCCGGGGAAGACCGCCTATCTGCTGACCGGCAATTACCGGGTGATCCTCGACTACAACTGCTCGAACTTCTACGCCCTGTCGGTCGGGCTGCTCGCGGACGAGGTGGAGCGCTAAACGCGCTTTTTACGCTTTCCGGCTAATCCTGCCGCTGATGATCTGGAAGACTAGCCTGGTTGCTGCTCTCAGCCTGACCCTTGCCGCGTGCGGCGGGGGCCGGGGCTATGCCGATTACGGCCCCGAAACCGCCGGCGGACAAGGTTCCGTCGCGGCGCAGAGCTGGGGAGGGGCGGGCGGTGAACGCGAGCGCTATCGTCAGCCCGAGTCCGTTTCCGCTCCGGCGCAGCGAGGCGAGGCGGTCGAGGCGCAATATCGCAATGATGGCCAGCCGGGCGCTTCCTACGCCGTGCCGGGCGCGAATCCTGTGCCGCAGCGCCAAGCCTATGCGCCGCCGCAGCAGCAGAACTATCGTGCGACGGAACCGGCGCCGCAGGATTATGCCGACCCCGCTGCGGGGATGGAGGGGCCGAGTGGTTCCTCGCGCTCGGGTAGCCAGCGTTACGACGAGGTCGGCTTTGCCGGAATCCGTCCCGTCGCCGGCGGCGGCGCGGCCGATGGCGCGGTGGTGGGGATTCACCGCTCGCTTCCGGTCAACAGCTTCGTCGAAGTGACCGCGCTCGATACCGGCAAGACGATCCTGGTGCTGATCACCGGTTCGCTGGGCGCGGGCGCCGATCATCCCATCGACCTGTCGGCCGGCGCGGCGCGCCAGCTTGGCTATGACCATCCGCAGACGATCGCGGTGCGCGTTCGCGCCGTCACGCCAACCGCCGCTGATCAGGCCGCTCTCAATCAGGGCCGGCCCGCGACTCAGCGCCCCGACACGCCGCCAGTACTGCTCAATGCGCTGCGCAAACATGTGCCCGCGGGCGGATATCGTCTCGCCGTCCAGCCGGTCGATCCGGGTTACACCGCGCCGCGCACCGCCACCACCGGCCGCGCGCCCGTCCGTTCTCCGGCGCGCGGCGGTTTAGTCGTTCAGGTCGCCGCACTTTCGAACGCGGCGAATGCGCAATCGCTTGCCCAAAGCCTTGGAGGGTTCGTAAAGCCGGGTGGCGGACTCTATCGCGTCCAGCTTGGGCCCTTCGCAACGCGCGCAGAGGCCGAAGCGGCGCGGCAGCGGGCCGCTGGCGCGGGATATGGAGATGCTCGCGTCATCGCCAATTAGCTGGACGGAGCCCCATGAAGAAGCTGATCGCCGCCTCGATTCTCGCACTGGCCGTAGCGGCCGTACCGACGAACGCGGCGAACCCGCCCTTCGATACCCCCGCGCCGATCGCCTATATGGAGGATATGTCCTCCGGCGCGGTGCTCTACGCCAAGGATGCCGACCGCCGCATCCCGCCCGCTTCGATGGCGAAGATGATGACAGTCTATGTCGCCTTCGACCTGATCAAGCAGGGCAAGCTCAAGCTCGACCAGCAGATCGAGGTGATGCCCGAGACGTGGAAGAAATGGCATTCGCAGGGCTCGACCATGTTCCTGGCGGTGGGCGAGAAGCCGACCGTTTCCGACCTGCTCAAGGGCATCGTCACGCTTTCGGGCAACGATGCCTGCGTCGTGCTGGCCGAGGGGATCGCCGGCACCGAGGAAGCGTTCGTCAATTTGATGAACCAGCAGGGCAAGAAGCTGGGTCTGACCAACAGCCAGTTCGGCACCTCGAACGGCTGGCCCGACGAGGGCCGCACCTATGTGACCGCGCGCGATCTCGCGCATCTCGCCAAGGCGACGATCCAGGATCATCCGCAGCTTTACAAGGACTTCTATTCGCTTCCCAGCTTCACCTGGGGCAAGACGCTGGGCGCTGGTGCCGATATCAGCCAGGCCAATCGCGACCCGCTGCTCGGCAAGGTCGCGGGTGCCGATGGTCTCAAGACCGGCCACACCGAAGAGGCCGGCTATGGCTTTACCGGCTCGGCCGAGCAGGGCGGGCGCCGCCTGGTGATGGTTGTCGCCGGCCTCGACACCTATTCCGGCCGCGCCGCGGAATCGGTCAAGTTCATGAACTGGGGCTTCCGCGCCTGGTCACCACGCCCGATCGTCGGCAAGGGCAAACCGGTTGGCGATGTCGCGGTGCAGGGCGGCGGTTCGAGCAGCGTATCGGTGATCGCGCCGCGCGACCTTGCCGCCACCGTGCCCGCAGGCACCTCGCCCGAGATGCAGGGGCGGATCGTCTATCAGGGACCGGTAAAGGCGCCGATCAAGGCGGGCGACCATATCGCCGATCTCGTCATCGATTCGCCGGGGATGCCGCAGCAGACCTTGCCGCTGGTGGCGGCGAATGATGTTGGCGAGGCCGGGTTCTTCCGGCGGGCTTGGCTTGGGTTGTGGAGCCTGTTCGGCCTCTAAGCCGATGCAGATCGGCAACGATTCCGCCCGCGAGGCGCTGGCCGCGGCGATGGCGAGCGGGGCGCTGCATCATGCCTGGCTGATCGCTGGGCCGCAGGGGGTGGGGAAGGGGCGCTTCGCCCGGCAAGCGGCGCTGCGGATGCTCGCTGAGGCCGCCGAGCCCGAATCGCTGCCACCGGGCTGGGACGTGCCCGAATCGACGCGCACCGCGCATTACGCCTCTTCCGGCGCGCATCCCGATTATCGCGAACTGGCGCGGCTGCCCAAGGATCCGGACAAGCCCGACGAGGCGCTGGCGCGCTCGATCACCATCGCGCAGGTTCGTGGTTTGCAGGCGATGTTCGCCAACAAGCCGTCGCTATCCTCAAGGCGCGTGGTCGTGATCGACGCGATAGACGATCTAGAGCGCGCCGGAGCCAATGCCTTGCTCAAGAGTCTGGAGGAGCCGCCACAGGGGACGATCTTCCTGCTGGTCAGCCATTCGCCGGGGCGGTTGCTGCCGACGATCCGCTCGCGCTGCCGCTTGCTGCGCTTCGAAGCGCTGGCGCCGAGCCAGGTGGAGGCGATCGTGCGCGAGCATCTGTCCGAAGCCACGCAGGCCGAGATCGATGCGCTGGTTCGCGCCGGCGAAGGATCGCCGGGGCGGGCATTGAGCTTCGCGGGACTCGATCTGGCTGCGCTTGAGGCCGAAATGGATGCGCTGGCCGACAGCGGAGACGCCAATAATGTCATTCGCTCGCGCCTGTCGAAGCTACTCGGAGCCAAGGCGGCGCAGCCGCGCTACGAAGCGTTTCTCGATCGCGCCCCGACCTTTATCGCCGAACGCGCGCGCGTCCGTTCGGGCGAGGCGCTGCGCACCGCGCTCGATACCTATGCCGCCGCGCGCGAGCTTACCGCCAGCGCGCTCGGACTGTCGCTCGATGCCAGCGCGACGGTATTCGAAATGTCCGGACTGATTGCGAGAATCGGCGCGCGCTGAAATTTGTTCAGCTTGCGTATCGACAACGCGGCCTAGGCCCTTCAAACGGTCCGCACCATCAAGGAGTAGAAACGATATGCGTCTTGTTCTCCCCAGCCTCGCCGCCACGATGATGTTCGCCGTCAGCGCGCAGGCCCAAGACGCTCCTGCTCCTGCTCCCCACCACGCCCCCATCGTCGGCGGTTTCAGCGCGATCGAAGTCACGCCGGAAGTGACCAAGGCTGCCGAGTTCGCGCTGGGCGAACTGAAGATCCCGGCCGATCAGCTTGATCATGTCGAGCAGGCCAAGCAGCAGGTCGTCGCCGGCATGAACTATAATTTCGTGCTCGTGCTGAAGGACGGCCGCAAGTTTCGCGTCCAGGTGTGGGCAAAGCTGGATCGCAGCCATGCGCTGACCAGCAGCGAAGAACTCCACGCGCATTGATCGCCGCGCCATCTTAACCATCAATTCAATGCCGATGGTCTAATGCGCTCTCACACAGGGGAGAAGACCGTGACCATCGGCATCACCGGCGCCAACAGCGTAGCGAATATCCAGCCCGTGACCGGCCCAAAGCCCAAGTCCGCCGCCGATTTCGCGGCGATCCTCGACGCTTTCCAGAACGAAGCCGCCAAGACGCCCGCCGAGCGCGCCCGCGAGATCGTTCTCAAGAAGCACGACATGAGCGAGGACGACTACAAGGCGCTGCCCCAGGCCAAGCGCGACGTGATCGACCGCGAAATCGCCGACATGGTCCGCAAGATGACCGAGGAGAAGACCGGCGTCCCGATCGGCGAGCGCACGTTCGACATCTCCCGCCTGCTCGGCTGAGGCTTTCACAGGGGAGCAATCCCCTCTAAAGGCCGCGCATGGCCGAGCCTTATTACATCTCCACCGCGATCCATTATCCCAACGGTCGTCCGCATATCGGCCATGCCTATGAGATGATCGCCGCCGACGCGATCGCGCGCTTCCAGCGCCAGCAGGGCCGCGACGTCTTCTTCCAGACCGGTACCGACGAGCATGGCCTCAAGATGGTCAAGACCGCGCGCGACCGGGGCATGACGGCGCGAGAACTGGCCGACGAGATGTCGGGTTATTTCAGTGAGATAGCGGAGGTCCTCGATATTTCGTGCGATCGTTTCATCCGCACCTCCGAGCCCGGGCATTACAAGGCCAGCCAGGCGATCTGGCAGGCAATGGCCGACGCCGGCGACCTCTATATGGATCGTTACGAGGGCTGGTATTCGGTTCGCGACGAGGCGTTTTACGAAGAGAAGGAACTAACCGGGGAAGGCGATGACCGCCTGTCGCCGCAAGGCACGCCGGTCGAATGGACGGTCGAGGAGACGTGGTTCTTCCGCCTCTCCAAATATCAGCAGCCCCTGCTCGATTTCTACGCCGCCAATCCCGACTTCATCCGCCCGGAAACGCGCCGCAACGAGATTTTGCGCTTCGTCGAGGGCGGGCTGGTCGATCTTTCGGTCAGCCGCACCAGCTTCGATTGGGGCGTGCCGGTGCCGGGTTCGCCGGGGCATGTGATGTATGTGTGGGTCGATGCGCTGACCAATTACATCACCGGTGCGGGCTATCCGGACGATCCGGAGCGCTTCGCCAAATACTGGCCGGCGGATTTGCATCTGATCGGCAAGGACATCGTCCGCTTCCACGCGGTCTATTGGCCAGCCTTCCTGATGTCGGCCAAGCTGCCGCTGCCGAAGCAGGTGTTCGGACACGGTTTCCTGCTCAATCGCGGGGAAAAGATGTCGAAATCGACGGGCAACGTCATCGACCCCATGGAATTGGCCGCGCTCTACGGCAAGGATGCGCTACGCTATTTCCTGTTGCGCGACGTCAGCTTCGGCAATGACGGGACGTTCAGCGACGAAGCGATCATGACGCGGGCCAATGCCGATCTGTCGAACAGCTTCGGCAATCTGGCGCAGCGCGTGCTCTCGTTCGTCGCCAAGAATTGCGACGGCAAGATCGAGCCCGGCGAGAACCAGTTGGCCGATCAGGCATTGCTCGATGAGGTCGCGACCGCCTGCCAGCAGTTCGACGACGATTTCCACGATCTCGCGCTCAGCCAAGGGCTCGAATCCTGGATGCGCGGGGTCTTCGCGTGCAACCAATATGTCGATGCGCAGGCGCCATGGGCATTGCGTAAGACCGATCCAGCGCGGATGCATGGCGTGCTGGCGACCTTGCTCAAGGCGATCCGCCTGCTGGCGACCACGATTCAGCCGGTGATCCCATCATCGGCCGCCAACCTGTTGGCGCAACTCGGGCTCGAAGGCGATGAGGACTTTCGTATCGCGCCGCCGACCCCCATCTTCCCCCGGCTGGAGCTGAAGGAAGACACAGAGGCATGAAGCTCGCCGACAGCCATTGCCACCTGATCTACAAGGGTCTGGGCGAACAGCAGCCCGAGGTGCTGGCGCGGGCGCGCGAGGCGGGCGTGCTGGCGATGCTCAACATCTCGACGCGCGAGCGCGAATGGGACGAGGTGATCGCGGTTGCCGAGCGCGAGGCGGACGTCTGGGCTTCGGTCGGCATCCATCCGCACGAAGCCGACGAGCATCCCGATGTCGATGCCGCCAAGCTGATCGAAAAGGCGCGGCACCCGCGTGTCGTCGGCATCGGCGAAAGCGGGCTCGATTATTACTACGACCATTCGGATCGCGACCGCCAGCGCGCCAGCTTCCGCGCGCATATCGCAGCGAGCCGCGAGACCGGGCTGCCGATCATCGTCCACACCCGTGATGCCGAGGAGGATACCGCCGAGATCCTGCGCGACGAGATGGGGAAGGGGGCGTTCCCCGGCGTGATCCACTGCTTCACGGCGAGCGGGGCGTTCGCCGATATCGCCCTCGATCTCGGTTTCTACATCTCGATTTCGGGTATCGTGACGTTCAAGAGCGCCAGGGATTTGCAGGAAACCGCGGCGCGGCTGCCGGTCGAGCGGCTGCTGATCGAGACCGATGCGCCGTTCCTCGCCCCGGTGCCGCACCGGGGCAAGACCGGCGAGCCGGCGTTCGTGGCGGATACCTGCCGGTTCCTGGCCGGGTTGCGCGGCGTCGATGCCGACGAACTGGCGGATGCGACCCGCGCCAATTTCCATGCATTGTTCGCCAAGACGGTCGCGTGAAGCTCCGCATCCTCGGTTCGGGAACGTCGTCCGGTGTTCCTAGGATCGGCAATGACTGGGGCGCTTGCGATCCGAACGAGCCGAAGAACCGCCGGACGCGGGCTTCGGTGCTGGTTTCGACCGAGACTACGCGTATCCTGATCGACACCAGTCCGGACATGCGCGAGCAGTTGCTTGCCGCGGACATAAGCAATGTCGATGCGGTGATCTGGACGCACGATCACGCCGATCATTGCCACGGCATCGACGACCTTCGCCAGATCATGCATGCCCGGGATGGTGAGCCCGTACGCGGCCTCGCGCGGCCGTTCACGCGCGAGCAGCTCGAGATTCGCTTCGCCTATGCGTTCTTCGGGCGGAAGCTGTACCGGCCGACCGTGGCGATCGAGACATTGCCGGATAGTATTCAGATCGGCGACATTCGCGTAACCGTCACCGATCAACCGCACGGCGGCATCACTTCCGCCGGACTTCGCTTCGATAGTAACGGTAAATCAATAGGTTATGCCACAGACTTTCATGAAATGACGAACGATATGCGTGCGCTCTATTCGGGGCTCGACCTATGGGTGGTCGATGCGCTGCGCCGGGCGCCGCACCCGACGCATCCCAATCTGGATTCGGTGCTGGGCTGGGCAGGGGAACTGGCCCCGCGCCGTACGGTCCTGGTTCATATGGACCATAGCATGGACTATGCCGGGCTAACGGCTACGCTGCCCAAGGGCGTCGAGCCGGGATATGACGGAATGGACCTGTGAACGACGATTTGCTGAGCGGGATCCTGCTGGTGGGCGTGCTGGTGCTGGCGGCGCGGGCGATGCTGACGCGGCGAGCGTCGTTCGCGACAATGCTGGGCAGCCTCTTCTCCTGGGCCGCGATCGGCCTCGTTTTGTTCCTCGGTTTCAATCACCGCGATGAGATCGACGCGTTCTTCGCGCGGATGGGCGGATATGAAGAGCAGCGTGCCGAAGGCGGTGCCGTCCGCATCCGCATGGCGCGCGACGGGCATTTCTGGGCCAATGTGAAGCTTAATGGCTATGAGCGGCGGATGCTGATCGACAGCGGTGCGACGATCACGGCGCTCTCAGCCAAGACCGCGGCGGCGGCCGGCGTCGATCCCAGGAGCGGCAAGATGCCGGTTACCATCGAGACCGCCAACGGCGCCGTCGAGGCGGCATCGGCGAAGATCGACAAGATTGAGATCGGACCGCTCAAGGCCGAGGATCTGCATGTCGTCGTCGCCGAGGCGTTTGGCGACATGGACGTGCTGGGCATGAATTTCCTGTCGCGGCTCAAATCATGGCGGGTGCAGGGTAATGAACTGATCCTCGAACCCGACGGCGCGAACGCCGTCGAGGCCGCCGCCGTACAGGCCGAGCCGCCGGCACGGACCAGCCGCGGCGGGGAGAAGAGCCACCCGGGCATCACCGCGCGGAAGACCCCCGTCGAACAGGAATAGATTTTACATAATGTATATTATCGTTCTTACGGATCGCGTGGAGAAGGCCCCCCTCTCGTGAATTCCCCGCCGGAAACGCGCCCTTCCGATATTGAGCGGCTGGTTCGCATCATGCAGCGACTGCGCGATCCCGAAACCGGCTGTGAATGGGACACCGTCCAGACCTTCGCGACGATCGCGCCCTACACGATCGAGGAAGCCTATGAAGTCGCCGATGCGATCGAGCGCAGCGACATGGTCGATCTCAAGGACGAACTCGGCGACCTGCTTCTCCAGGTAATCTTCCACAGCCGCATGGCCGAGGAATCCGGCCATTTCGATCTGGCGGATGTGGTCGCGGCGATCAGCGACAAGATGGAGCGGCGGCATCCCCACATATTCCTCGGCGCTGTGGACGGCGGCCATCACCTGTGGGAACAAATCAAGGCCGACGAGCGGGGGACAAAAGGGTATCAGGGCGCGCTGGATGGGGTAGCGATCGGCCTCCCCGCCCTGCTTCGCGCCGAAAAGCTACAGAAGCGTGCGGCACGGACCGGCTTCGACTGGCCCGATCCGAGCGGCGCGCGGGCAAAGATCGACGAGGAACTTGCCGAAGTCGAGGCTGCGGCCAGTCAGGCCGAGCGCGAGGAAGAAATTGGCGATCTGCTGTTCGCGGCGGTCAATTGGGCGCGGAAGCTGGGCGTCGATCCCGAAGCGGCGCTGCGCGGGGCGAACGCCAAGTTCGAAAAGCGCTTCAAGGCGATGGAGGCTGAGGCCGGCGACGCCTTTGCCGGGCTCGATCTCGATGCCAAGGAGGCATTGTGGGCGGCTGCCAAGACTCGGGAATAACCCGTTAGACCGCGCAGTTGGTCTCGCGCCGGGCCGCGTCGATTTCGGCGAAGCGGGCTTTTTCGTCGATCAGGATCCGCACCAGAGCGATGCCGCGCGGTCCCAAGACATGTACCGGCATATATCCGGCGGGTGCCGTCTGCCCCGGGGCGACGATGGCAACGCGGAACGGCGTGGCGGATTCCGTCGCGTTGCGGACGAACACTGCGTCGGTCTGGGCATCGAATATCGACAGCGACCAATAGGGTGCGGTGGTCACCGGGACCGCGTCGATCCGCAGCGGGCCTTTGCTCAGGTCGAACGGGCAACTCGAATAGGCGAGATCAGGGCTCGGCCGGACGATGGCGCGCGAGCGGTCGTCGGCCAGCGGTGCGTGGGTGAAGTGATTGGGGCCGCCGACCTTCTCGATCCGGCTGACGGCCAGGACCATCAATATGCGCGGGGTGGCGATCAGCGCGGCCTGCCAGGCGACAAGCGCGGCGACGATGCCGATCAGCAGCGGCAGGCCCCAGCGGCGAATCATGCGCAGCTCTCGCGCACGATCCGGGGCAGTTCGTCGCGGGTGAAATCGCGCTTCCCGGCCTCTGCGGGCAGATAGGCGCGCAGGGTCAGCTCGAATTTCGCTACGCCTCCGGTCGGGAGCCAGTGCCCCGGCTGCGGATCGGGCGCGGCGACGATCTGCCAATGGGTCTGCGCGGCGGCGGGCAACCCGGTGCTGTTGATCGCGTAGATGCGCGGCGCATTGGCCACCAGATAGCCGTCATGGCCATAGAGCGTGATGCTCCACCAGCGCGCGGGCAAGGCGCCGCCGGCGATGCGGTAGCGGCATTTGCCGTCGAGCGGCGCTCCGGCATCGTCCACAGCGGCGTTGTAGTAACGCGCCTCGCGTGCCGGTAGCGCCAGCAGGCCGCGCAATGCGATCACCGCGCGGGTCCTCGCGCCGGCTTCAGCCGATCCATAGTCGCTGCCGGTAGTCCAGGGACCGACTGCGCTGGTGGCCGCAGCGCCCGAGCGCACCGTCAGCGCCGCGCCGCCGATGCCGATCGCCGCCCCGGCAAGCAGGCATAGAAGGCTGCGGGCGACGAAGCCGAGTCTCATCCCCGCATACCGAAGCGTTCATAGTCGCGTGGCGCCATCCGCACTTCATATACAGCGCGGTCGCCCTCGATCACCTGCGACAGGACATCACCATGCTGGTGCAGCCATGCCGCCCCCGCCCCGTCGCCGGCATCGAGCGTGACGGTGTAGCGGCGGTGACCCTCGGTCAGCCGGGCGGCGACGGTTTCGACGAGGAGCGCCACCCCTTCCCCGGTCAAGGCCGAGAGCGCGACGACGTCCTCGCGCCGGGTCGCCTCGGCCAGCGCCTGCTCGCGGCGCTCATCGTCGAGCAGGTCGAGCTTGTTCCAGGCCTCGAAGCGCGGGGTTTCCAGCGACACGCCGATCTCGCCCAGCACCTTCTCGACATCGGCGCGCTGGGCCTCGCTATCCGGGTGGGCGATGTCGCGGACGTGGATCAGCAAATCTGCCGAGATCACTTCCTCGAGCGTTGCCTTGAACGCCGCGACCAGTTGCGTCGGCAATTCGGAGACGAAACCGACCGTGTCGGAGAGGATCGCCTTGTCGATGCCGGGCAATGAGATTTGCCGCAGCGTCGGGTCAAGGGTGGCGAAGAGCAGGTTCTCCGCCATAACGTCAGCACCGGTCAAACGGTTGAAAAGCGTGGATTTCCCGGCATTGGTGTAACCGACCAGGGCAATCACCGGCCACGGCGCGCGCTGGCGGCGGTCGCGATGCAGCCCGCGGGTTCGGCTGACCTGGTCGAGTTCCTTCTTGAGCCGGGCCATGCGATCGCGGATCAGGCGGCGATCGGCCTCGATCTGGGTTTCGCCCGGGCCGCCGAGAAAGCCGAAGCCGCCGCGCTGGCGCTCGAGATGGGTCCATGACCGCACCAGACGGCCGGCCTGATAGTCGAGATGGGCGAGTTCGACCTGCAGCCGCCCCTCGGCGGTGCGGGCGCGTTCGCCGAAGATTTCGAGGATCAGCCCGGTGCGGTCGATCACCTTGCAGCCGAGCCCAGTCTCCAGGTTGCGCTGCTGCACGGGCGTGAGCGAGGCGTCAAACACCGCGACTTCGATTTCGAGATCGCGGACGCTCTCGGCCAGCGCCTCGACCTGCCCCGAGCCGATCAGCGTGCCCGGCTTGGGCTGGCGCAGCTTGAAGCTAATTTTTTCGATCACCTCCAGGCCGATCGCCAGCGCCAGACCTGCGGTCTCCTCAAGGCGTGCGTCGGCATCGCGCGAAGAGCCGCCGGTGTCCGGATAGACAACGGCCGCCTTCGCGCCGCGCGCAAATTCGCTGGCGTCTCTGTCGAATCCGGTAGTCATTCGGGCTTAATCGTCGTCGGTCCCGTTCGTTTCCTCCGCCAGGTTCAGCGGATGCGCCGGCTGGATGGTGGAAACCGCGTGTTTGTAGACGAGCTGAGCCATGCCTTCGCGCTGGAGCAGCATGCAGAACAGGTCGAAGGCCGAGATCTGCCCCTGCAGCATCACGCCATTGACCAGGAACATGGTCACGCTTTCCTGCTGCTTGCGGACGGCATTGAGGAAAATTTCCTGTAAAACAGGGTTCTTGGACTGATGTTCTCCAAGTTGATCCAAGAATTGCGTCAGGTCCATCGGCCCGGCGGGCATGATCGTCGAGATCGCATGTTTGTAGATCAATTGCGACTGGCCATCGCGGCGCAGCAGTACCGAAAAATTATCGAACCAGGTGACGATCCCCTGGAGCTTGACGCCCTTTACGAGGAACATGGTGACCGGGGTTTTCGACCGGCGGAGCGAATTGAGGAACAGGTCCTGCAGCGAAGTCTGCTTGTCGGCCATTTTCCGCATTCCCTTGTATTCTTGGCGGGATTTTTCCCGCTATCGCGCCGTTTCCCGGCGTCGGAGCGCAGGTCGTTCCGGCCTGCTCGCCAAGCAATCTAGGGATTCGCGCCGCCAAGTCCAGCGGCGTGCCTTTACTCCTCCCGGCTCTCGCTGATGCCGAGCAGCTTCAGCTTGCGGTGCAGCGCCGAGCGCTCCATGCCGATGAAGCTGGCGGTGCGCGAGATATTGCCGGAGAAGCGGCGAATCTGGACCCTGAGGTATTCGCGCTCAAAGCTCTCGCGCGCTTCCTTGAGCGGTGCTCCCATGATCGCGCTCGATCCGATGCCGCCGCCGCTGTCGCCCGGTTTGCCGAGCACTTCCGCGGGCAGCAGGTCGAGCTCGATCCGCCCGATGCGGTCGCCGGGCGCGAGGATGACGGTGCGTTCGACGATGTTGCGCAGCTGCCGCACATTGCCGGGCCATTCGTAGCTCTGCAGCGCGACCATGGCGTCGTCCGCGACTTCGGGCGTCGGCACGCGGCGGCCGCTGGCATAATGGGCGATGAAATGCTCGATCAGTACCGGAATGTCCTCGCGCCGCTCGGTCAGCGGCGGGATAGAGACGGGGACGACGTTGAGCCGGTAATAGAGATCCTCGCGGAAGCGGCCCTCGGCGATCTCGTTCTGGAGATCGCGCGCGGTGGCCGAGACGACGCGGACATCGACCTTGACCACGCGCGTGCCGCCGACCCGGCTGAAGCTCTGATCGGTGAGGACGCGGAGGATGCGGCCCTGTGTCGCCAGCGGCATGTCGGCGATCTCGTCGAGGAACAGGGTGCCGCCATGCGCCTGTTCGAGCAGACCGGGACGGATCAGATCCCCGCCCTCTTCCACGCCGAACAGCTCTTCCTCGACGCGCTCGGGATGCATGCGCGCGCAACTGACGATGACGAAAGGCCCCGCCGCGCGCTGGCTCCAGCCATGGAGCAGCCGCGCCGCGACTTCCTTGCCGACGCCGGGACCACCGCTGATTAGCACCCGGCTGCCGGTGGAAGCGACGCGCTTCAAGGTCGCGCGCACGCCGTTGATCGAGCCGGATGTGCCGGTCAGATCCTCCTCGCGGCCGACAGAGGCGCGCAGCGTCGCCACTTCCTGACGCAGCCGTTCGGTCTCGGTGGCGCGTTCGACCATCAGCAGCAATCGCTCGGCTTCGAACGGCTTTTCGATGAAGTCGGCGGCGCCGCGCCGGATCGCGGCCACCGCGGTATCGAGATTGCCGTGACCGGAGATCACCAGCACCGGGATCGAGGCATCGCGGCGCTTGATCTCGTCGAGCAGTTCGAGCCCGTCGAGCTTCGAGCCCTGCAGCCAGACATCGAGCAGCACCAGGCTCGGCCGGCGATCGGCGATCGCCTCCAGCGCCGCGTCGCTGTCACCGGCGCCGCGGGTGGCATAGCCTTCGTCTTCGAGGACGCCGGCTACCAGCTCCCGGATGTCGCGCTCATCGTCGACGACGAGAATATCGAGGCTCATGATTTGGATTTTCCAGTACGCGTTAGAACTGCGGGGCGCGGATCGGCGCTGTCATCGTCGGGCGTGTCGGCCATGTTCGCCAGCAGATCGGTGTCGAAGCAGATGGTGACGCAGGTGCCGCCGCCGGGCCGGTCCGAGAAGGCGATGGTGCCGAAATGCTCCTCGACGATCTTCTTGACGATGGCGAGGCCGAGGCCGGTGCCGCCGGAACGTGTCGTCATATACGGCTCGACGATGCGGTTGCGCTCGACCGGCAGGCCCACGCCATTGTCGGCAAGCGTCAGGAGCACGCGGTGATCGCTGCCATGCTCGATGGTCATGTGGACATGGCCCTGGGGCAGCGCCTCCCCTTCCCCGCGTCCCTCGATCGCCTCGACGGCGTTCTTGACGACATTGGTCAGCGCCTGGCCGATCTGGCGGCGGTCGCAGATGATCGTCGGCGCGGGGTCAGGGGCGTCGAGCTCGAAGTGGATCGTCGGGTGGGCGACTTCGTGGAGGAACATCGCCTGGCGGGCGATATCGAGCAGCGACTCTTGCCGGAACAGCGGTTTGGGCATCCGCGCGAAGGACGAGAACTCATCGACCATCCGCCGCAGATCGCCGACCTGGCGGACGATCGTGCCGGTCAGCTTGGCGAAGGTGCCGTCATCGCTCTCGATCTTCTTGCCGTAACGGCGCTGGAGGCGCTCGGCGGCGAGCTGGATCGGGGTGAGCGGGTTCTTGATCTCGTGGGCGATGCGGCGGGCGACGTCGGACCAGGCGGCGCGGCGCTGGTCGTTCAATTGCTGGGTGATGTCGTCGAAGGTGAGCACCTGCCCGGCTTCGTCGCGGGTGATCTTGACCGCGAGGGTCAGCGCCTCGCCGCCGGTGGTGATCTGCACCACGGCCTCGCGCTCGTCGCCGTCGAGCATCGCGTCGAGCTCGGGGGCGATCCGCTTGAGCTTGCGACCGACCGGATCCTCGTCGCCCTGACGCAGCAACGCGCGCGCGGGCGCGTTGATCAGCCGCACCCTGCGGTCCGCCGCGATCGAGATGACTCCCGCCGATACGCCGGACATCACGGCCTCGATCAGCGCGCGGCGGCTCTCGAGCTGGGCATTTGCGGTCACGAGTTCGGTGCGCTGGTCTTCCAGCCGACCGGTCATGCTGTTGAACGCGCGCGCCAGCGTGGCGATCTCGTCCTGCGCCTTGGGTTCGGGCACGCGCACTGCGAGATCGCCCCCCGCGACGCCCCGCGCCGCGCCGACAAGTTCGCTGATCGGCCGCACCAACCGGTCGGCCACGGTGATCGCCACCCAAACCGCCGCGCCGACGATCAGCAGCGACAATAATAGCAACGCGCCGTTGAACTGGAGCTGGAGCGAGCGTGAGCGCTGGACGAGTGCGCGATAGTCGGCAAGCACCGCCTGCGCGCGCCGCGTTTGCTGGCTCATCTCGCCCACGTTTGAGAGGCGCCCGGCATAGACGTAGAGATTGTCCGCTCCCGGCAGCTGCGCGATCGAGCGGATGCGGTCGCCCGAGGCGATCGTCGAGGACTGGTGCTCGGCTTTGATCTTGGCGAGCAGGCCCGGATCGATCTCCTTGGCGAGATCGCGCTCATAGGGATTGACCAGCGCGACGGTGTCGATGGAGCCATTGGGCTGGACCGTGAAGATCACCGCCTCGCTGAGGCTGCGGTAATAGACCTGTCGTGCGAAAAACTCACGGAACGCCAGACTGTCGATCGGCGCGTCACGCAACCCGGCGGCGAGATCGCCCGACATCGCGGTCGTATGATTGCCGACGTCGGCGAGAAGCTGCTGATAGGAGGATTGCGCGAGCGAGCTGGCATTTTCGAGCATCCCGCGCGCCCGGTCGGAGAACCAGAATTCGACGCCATACTGAAAGAGCAGCGACGAGACGACGGTAACGAGCAGCACCGGTACTGCGGCCAGCACGGAGAAGATCGCGACCAGCCGGACGTGAAGGCCGCTCCCTCCGCCCATACCCGCCCGCGCCGAGCGGCTGCGCGCGATCCGGCGCCCGATCAGCACGAGCAGCGCGCCGCCGGGTAGCAGGTTCGCGATCAGCAGCAGCGCGACGATCGGCGGGGTGAGCAGGCGCGGGCCGCTCTCGCCTGTGATGGTGAAATAGGTGACTGCGGCGAAGGTGATCGCTAACGCGATGACCCCGAGCTCGACGACCGGCGTCACGCCAAAGCGCCGCTTGCGCGGCGCGGTTTCGGCTATCGGCTCGGAAACGGCATCCATCGTTGCCGGGTTACAACAAGAATGTGGCCGAAAGAACACACAATTTTGGGCAACTGTCGCTAATCGGCACCATTCGGGCGATTTCCAGTCGCGTCGATCCCCAACGTGTCGAGCCGCTTGCGCAGCGTGTTGCGGTTGATCCCCAGCGCGCGTGCTGCGCGGAGCTGGTTGTGCTGGTGGCGCGCCAGCATCGCTTCGATCAGCGGGCGTTCGACCTCACCGATGATGCGATCGTAAAGCGTGCCGTCATCGAGGGCGCGCGGCTCGTCAATGGCGATCCGCTCCAGCCGGGCGCGGACGGCGGCTTCGATGCCCGCGTCGCCGGGTATCGCCTGGCCCTGGCTCGCCTCGCCCAGCGCGCGGCGGATGCCGTCCGCGTCGATCCATTCGTCGCGGCTGAGCGCGGCGATGCGGCGCATGAGGTTTTCGAGTTCGCGAACATTGCCGGGCCAGTCATAGCCTTCGAGCACCGCCACCGCCGCGGCATCAAGCTGTTTGCGGGGCAGACCCTCCTCGGCAGCGCGATCGAGGAAGTGACGGGCGAGCAGCGGCACGTCCTGACGGCGTTCGCGCAAGCTCGGCAGCGCCACCGGCACGACATTGAGGCGGTAGAACAAATCCTCGCGGAACTGCCCGGTCTGGACCAGCGCGCCCAGATCCTTGTTGGTCGCGGCGACGATGCGGACATCGGCCTTGATCGTGCGCGCGCCGCCGACGGTGGTGAACTCGCCCGATTGCAGTACGCGCAGCAGCCGCGTCTGGGCATCCATCGGCATGTCGCCGATCTCGTCGAGGAAGAGGGTGCCGCCCGCCGCCTGCTCGAACTTGCCGGCGACGCGGGTGGCCGCGCCGGTGAAGGCGCCGCGCTCATGGCCGAACAGTTCGGCTTCGATCAGCTCGCGTGGGATCGCGGCCATGTTGAGCGCCACGAACGGTGCCCGGCGGCGCGGCCCGAGATCATGGATCGCCTTGGCCACCAGCTCCTTGCCGGTACCGCTCTCGCCCATCACCAGCACGGTCAGGTCGTTCGAGACCACGCGGGCGATGACCCGGTATACCTCCTGCATCGCCGGCGAGCGGCCGATCAGCGAGCCGCCGGCACCGACATCCTCGGGCGTATCGATCGGACCGCGCCGGCCTTTGGCGATCGCGCCGCGCACCGCATTCGACAGCACATCGAGATCGAACGGCTTGGGGAGATAATCGAATGCGCCGACTTCGGTGGCGCGCACAGCGGTCGCCAGCGTGTTCTGCGCGGAGAAGACGATCACCGGCAGGGCGGGATGCTCGGCCATCAGCGAAGCGACGAGATCGAGGCCGTTGCCATCGGGCAGCACGACATCGGTGACCAGCACATCGGGCAGCCCGGCCGCCAGGATGCGGTGGAGATCGCCGATGCTCGCGGCGGTGGTGACGGCATGACCCTCGCGCTTCAGCGCCGCGGCGACGACGGTGCGGATCGCGGCGTCGTCATCGACGACAAGGACGGTGCCGGGCGCGGTCAAGCGGCCCTCGGCATCAGGATGCGGAACACCGTCACTGGCTCGCGTTCCCGGTCGAATTCGCGGGCATATTGGATGATCCCTCCCTGATCGCGCACCAGTTTCTCCACGAGCGGCAGCCCCAGCCCCTTCCCTTCCGGCTTGCCCGATACGAACGGCTCGAAGAGATGCTCGGCAATGTCTTCCGGAGCGCCGGGGCCGTTATCGATGACGAGGATCTCGATCGGCAGCGGCTGGCGCGGGCGGCCGGGGCCGGCACTGACCGACATGCCGTGGCGATAGGCGGTCGCCAGCGTGATGCGCGGCTGGGCGAGCCCGGCCAGTGCCTCGGCGGCGTTCTTGAGCAGGTTGACCAGCACCTGCTGGAATGCGTGCGGATCGACCATCACCGCCGGGAGCGATGGATCGAACAGTTCCTCGATCACCATGCCGCGCGCGAACCCCGCCAGCGCCACCTTCCGTGCATGATCGAGCAGCGGATAGACGTTGGTCGGCTCGAGCTTCAGAGGGCGGGTGTCGGTGAAATCCTCCATCCGGTCGATCAATGCGACGATGCGGTCGACTTCGGTGGTGATCAGCCCGGTTAGTTCGCTATCCTCGCCGCTGCTGGCCAGCAATTGCGCGGCACCGCGGATGCCCGACAGCGGATTCTTGATCTCGTGCGCCAGCATCGCCGCCGCGCCGACTGCCGCGCGTGATCCGGCGGTGCGATCGGTGACGCGGCGTGCCTGTGGGGCATGGTGCAGCGTCAGGATGCGCCAGCCGGGGCGATCCGCGATCTCGCTTTCGACGAGATCGACGCGGATGCGGGAGCCCCGCACCGCTTCTATCTCGATATCGAAAGCGGAGAACCCATGGCCGTCGCGGCGATCGGCATAGTCCGGCGGCGGCAGGAACACGGTATCATAAGGCTGCCCGGCCATCGCGCTTTCGCTATGATTGAGCATCAATTCGCACGCGGGATTGGCATGCGCTATGCGGCCGTCGGGATCGATCACCAGCACCGCGACTGGCAATGCGCCGAACAGCTCGGCGAAACCCGGGCTTTTATCTTGCAGCGGATCGGCCCTCAGGCCGCTTCGCGCGAGCGCCATGGTGCGTAGAATTCGTCGAGCATCTCCAGCACCCGTTTGGGATCCGAGATCTTGTTGACGTTGTTGCGGAACTCGGCCGAACCATGGATGCCCTTGGTGTACCAGCCGATATGCTTGCGCATCATGTTGACGCCGACCTCGTCACCATAATGTGCGAGGGTGTCGAGATAATGCTCCAGGATCACGCGATATTGTTCTTCGAGTGAGGGGTCGGGGCACTCCTCCTTGCCGCCGAGCGCGTCCATCACCTGGCGCAGGAACCACGGCTTGCCATAGGCGCCGCGCCCGATCATCACGCCGTCCGCGCCCGACTGGCGCAGCGCCTCGCGCGCATCCTCGATGGTGTTGATGTCGCCGTTGGCGATGACCGGCAGCGAGACCGCGTCCTTGACCTTGCGGATGAAGGCCCAGTCGGCCGAGCCCTTGTACATCTGATTGCGCGTGCGGCCGTGGACGGTGATCATCTTGGCGCCGATATCCTCGGCGATGCGGGCAAGCTCGGGCGCGTTGAGGCTGTCATGGCACCAGCCCATCCGCATCTTGACGGTGACGGGGACGCTCACGGCTTTCACACACGCCTCGATCAGCGCCGCCGCCAGCTTGAGGTCGCGCATCAGCGCCGAGCCTGCATCGCCGCTGGTGACCTTGCGGACCGGGCAGCCCATATTGATGTCGACGATCGCCGCGCCGCGATCCTCGCTCAGCTTGGCGGCTTCGGCCATTTCATGCGGGGTGCAGCCGACAAGCTGCATCGAAACCGGATCCTCGATCGGATCCCAGGCGAATTTCTGGAGCGACTGGCGTGTCTCGCGGATCGCCGCCTGGCTGGCGACCATCTCGGTGACGTTGAGGCCCGAGCCGTATTTACGGACGACGCGGCGGAACGGCAGGTCGGTGACGCCCGTCATCGGCGCGAGCAGCACCGGCTGATCGATCCGCACGGGACCGATCTGGATGGGAACGAGTGAGCGCATGATCTGCCTGAAAAATAGGCACGAGCGCCTATCCGCACAAGCGGTGATTGGCAAGCCCGGTGTCCCGCGCTAGCGCGGCGGGCATGAAGACCGCCGCCATCATCGTCGCCGCCGGGAGCGGAACGCGTGCCGGTGGCGGCATCCCCAAGCAATTTGCGATGCTGGCGGGCAAGCCGATGCTGGCGCACAGCTTTGCGGCTTTCTCCAGCCATCCGGCGATCGATGAAGTGCTGATTGTGATCGGTGCGGGTCAGGAAGCGATGCTCGCGGACGCGCTGGGCGATGTGCGCTTCATCATCGGCGGAGTGACGCGGCGGGAATCGGTAGCCAATGGGCTCGCCGCGATCGAAGCCGAGCGGGTGCTGATCCACGACGCCGCCCGCCCCTTTCTGTCGCACGTGGTGATCGACCGGCTGCTGGCCGCGCTCGATACGCATAAGGGCGCAATTCCGGGGTTGCCGGTGGCGGACACGCTGGTCTCGACCGCCGGCGATGCGGTGTCGCGCGAGGGGCTGACGCGGGTGCAAACGCCACAGGCATTCCTTGTCGAAACCATCCGCGCGGCGCATGCCGCGTGGCCCGAGGATCGCGAGGCGACCGACGACGCGCAGATGGTCCGCGCGCTGGGGCATGGTGTCGCGATTGTCGAAGGAGACGCTGCGCTGGAGAAGGTCACCCACCCCGCCGACTTTGCCGCAGCCGAAATGCGGCACTCCGCCAGCTTGCGCGTCCGCACCGCGCAGGGCTTCGACGTCCACCGCTTTGCCGAGGGCGAAGAATTGTGGCTGGGCGGCGTGCTGATCCCGCACACGCATGGGCTTTCCGGACATAGCGATGCCGATGTCGCACTCCACGCGATCACCGATGCGCTGCTCGGTACGATCGGCGCAGGCGATATCGGCACGCATTTCCCGCCGAGCGATCCGCAGTGGCGCGGCGTGCGTTCGGCCAGGTTTCTGGAACACGCCGCCGGGCTGGTCGCGGCGGAGGGCGGCGTGATCGACTTCGTCGATCTTACGGTGATCTGCGAGGCTCCCAAGGTCGGCCCGCACCGCGACGCAATCCGGGCGAGTATCGCCGCGATCCTCAAGCTGCCGGTAGCGCGGGTGAGCCTGAAAGCCACCACCACCGAGCGGCTCGGCTTTACCGGGCGCGGCGAAGGCATGGCGGCACAGGCGATCGCCACCGTTCGCCTGCCCGACACGAACTGACTCGCCTAAGACACATTAGAGTGGCAGAGGCGCCAGCCTTATGGACACGATTCTCCCGGCCAAGCTGATCGACATGGCGCGCAAGGTGCTGGAGGCCAATCGCGCGCTGGGCCGCCGCATCGCCGTTGCCGAAAGCTGCACCGGTGGGCTGGTCAGCGCCGCGCTCACTGAAATCGCGGGTTCGTCGGATGTGTTCGATGCCGGCTTCGTCACCTATTCGAACGAGGCCAAGCAGGAAGTGCTCAAGGTCAGCAGCGACGTGCTGGAGACGTTCGGGTCGGTCTCGATCGCGGTGGCGTGGAGCATGGCGCAGGGCGCGCTGCGCCGTTCGAATGCCGATGTCGCTGTGGCGATCACCGGCATCGCCGGCCCCGATGGCGGCAGCGAGAAGAAGCCGGTGGGTACCGTGGTGTTCGCGCAAGCCGTGCGCGGCGCCGATCCGCAGCACATCGTGGCGGACTCGCGCCAGCTGGAAAACAATGGCCGCGGCGGCGTTCGTCTTCAGGCGGCGTTGTGCGCGCTCGAACTGCTGATGCCGGGCGCGGCCGAGGAAGTGGAAGAGTCGGCGTAAAGCCTGGCGGCGCGCTCTTCGAAGGCTCCGATCATCTTGCGCAGCGCGCGATCAAACACCTGACCCGCCAGCATCTCGAACATTCGGCTCTTGAACGCGAAATCGACGCAGAAATCGACGAGTGTGCCGCCGTTCCCGTCCGGCCGGAACTTCCAGTCGTTGTTGAGGTGCTTGAGCGGCCCTTCGAGATAGTCCACGTGAATATGGCCGGGGCGCTGTTTTTCGACTTTCGAGGTGAAGGTCTCACGCAGCCCTTTGAAGCCGACGATGACGTCGGCGACCATCTCGGTCTCGCTGTTCGAGCGGACGCGGACGGCGGTGACCCAGGGCAGGAACTCGGCATAGCGCTCGACATCGGCGACCAGATCGAACATCTGCTCGGGAGTATAAGGTAACGCGCGGGTTTCCTGGTGTTTGGGCAACTACGCCGTGACCTTCGTCAGCTTCGCCTCGCGATTGGCGCGCATCTTCTCGAAATCGTCCCCGGCATGGTAGCTGGAGCGGGTCAGCGGCGAGGATGCGACGAGCAGGAAGCCCTTGGCACGGGCGATCGCGCCGTAGGAATTGAACGCTGCGGGCGTCACGAACTCCTGGACCTTGGCGTGGCGCGGGGTCGGCTGGAGATATTGGCCCATTGTCAGGAAATCGATGTCGGCCGAGCGCATATCGTCCATCACCTGATGGATTTCGAGCCGCTCCTCGCCTAGCCCGAGCATCACGCCCGATTTGGTGAAGATCGAAGGATCGAGCTTCTTGACCGTCTCAAGCAGGCGCAGCGATGCGTAATAGCGCGCGCCGGGGCGGATGGTCGGGTAGAGCCTCGGCACCGTTTCGAGGTTATGGTTGTAGACATCGGGCCGTGCGGCGACGATCATCTCGACCGCCTGCTCATGCTTGTTGCGAAAGTCCGGGGTCAGGATCTCGATCGTCGTGGTCGGGTTCGACTTGCGGATCGCCTCGATCACCTTGACGAACTGTTTCGCGCCGCCATCCGGCAGGTCGTCGCGATCGACCGAGGTGATGACGATGTGGCTGAGGCCCATCTGCGCCGCGGCATCGGCGACATTCTGGGGCTCCATCGGATCGACGGCGCGCGGCATGCCGGTCTTGACGTTGCAGAAGGCGCAGGCGCGGGTGCAGGTGTCGCCGAGGATCATCACCGTCGCATGCTTCTTCGACCAGCATTCGCCGATATTCGGGCAGGCGGCTTCCTCGCAGACCGTGGTCAGGCTCTTCGATCGCATCAGCGCGCGCGTCGCGGCGAAGCCTTCCGAGGTGGGCGCCTTGACGCGAATCCAGTCGGGCTTGCGGACGCGTTCCGGGCGAGGCAGCGGCGAAATCTCGTTCATGCGCGCCAGATAGCCCTGCATGGTTGCTGACACAACCACAGGGTCGTAAGGCACCGCCATGACCGACTTCACCGACCTGCTCGACGGCTACCAGCGCTTCCGCACCAGTGAATATCGGCGGCACCGCGAGCGATGGGAAGACTTGCGCGAGGGCCAGAGTCCGCGGGTGATGGTGATTGCCTGCTCCGACAGCCGGGTCGATCCCGCGCAGATATTCGATACCGTGCCGGGCGAAATCTTCGTCGTGCGCAATGTCGCGAACCTGGTCCCCCCGTTCGAGGACGATACGAGTCGCCACGGCGTTTCCGCGGCGCTCGAGTTCGCGGTGACGCAGCTTGAGGTGCCGGAGATCGTGATCGTGGGGCATGGCGCGTGCGGGGGCGTATCGGCCTCCATGTCGCAATGCTTCAAGGATGCGCCCAATGGCCAGGGCGGCTTCATCGCGCATTGGGTCGATATGCTTGATGAGGCGCGCGATCGGATTGTCGCTGAGTACGGCAACGGGCCCGATGCGGTCCGCGCGCTCGAACTGGAGACCGTGCGCGTATCGCTGGTCAACCTGCTCACCTTTCCTTTCGTCGCCGAACGGGTCGCGGCGGGCAAGCTCAAGCTCCACGGCGCCTATTTCGCGATCGCGGAGGGCGTGCTGCACGTGATGGACGATTCGGGTGTGTTCGCGCCGGCATAGAAACGCGGTTTGGAAACCGGGGTTTTCCCGCGACTAACCCGGACAGGGTATATCGGGCCGGGATATCGCGGAATAGACATGCGATCCCTTAAATGGAGATCGCCAAATGCTTCTTTCCTTGGCCGCAATGTTGCTGTCACCGGCCGCCGACAAACCGTTCACCGCAGATCAATGGGCCGAATGTGCACAGATCGCGCTGTTCCGGTCCGAATCCGCCAGCGGCGATGCCCAAGACGATCTGATCGGCGAAGCCTCGAATTATTTCGACAAAGCGGGTGCGCTGCTCTTCCCCGGCAAGGAGTTGGGCGATGAAGAATATGAGGCGCTGTCGCAAAAGGGCCAAGCACGCTTGGCGGAGCAGGTCGCATTGAGCAAGCAGATGGGGGCGGTGAAATATGCCAATCTCGCGCTGACGGTTTGCCGGCTGGAGATACAGCGCTCGTAAACGCTGCGCCGTGTCAGTTCAGGTACCGAGCGCCGCCCGCGCCACCCGTTCGACGTCGGGATCGAGCCTGGGCGGTTCCATCGACACCTTCGCCTCCAGCGCGTCCGCAATCGCGGTGAGCGCGGCAATCCGCGCGGCCTTCTTGTCGTTGCCGTCGATCACGAGCCATGGCGCTTCGGGCGGATTGGTCCGCGCGAACATCTCGTCCATCGCCACCAGGTAATCGGCACGACGGGCGCGGTTGCGATAGTCGTCGAGCCCGGTTTTCCAGCGCTTCCATTTGTCTTCGAGCCGGGCGCGGAAGCGTTTGTCCTGCTCTTTCTGGGTGGTGTGGACGAAGAGCTTTACCAGGGTCGTGCCCCTGGCGATCTGCTCGGCTTCGAAGGCGTTGATCTCGTCATAGCCGCGCCGCCATTCCTCGACGGTGGCGAAGCCCTCGACCCGCTCGACCAGCACGCGGCCGTACCAGCTACGGTCGAAGATCGCGATTTCCCGGGGCGTGGGCAGACGCTTGCGAAAGCGCCAGAGAAAATCGTGGCGCAGCTCGATCTTGCTGGGCGCGGCGATCGGCCAGACGTGGAAGAAACGGGGATCCCAGCCGGCGGTGAGCCGCTCGATGATCCCACCCTTCCCCGCCGCATCCCAGCCCTCGAACATCACGATGGCGCGGTGGCCGTGGATGATGTGGGCGTAGTGGATGTGGGCGAGGCGCTTCTGGAGCTTTTTCAGCTGCTTGCGGTAGCTGCCGGAGAGCTTGGCGCCGGATTCGTAATCGCGGAGATCGATTGTCATCGCGGTACCGTAGCGCTTTCCCTCTCCCGTTGGGAGAGGAAGGGAAGCGCAACGCGCGGAAGGGTGAGGGCGGTTGTCCTGCCCTCACCCTTCCCACCGCTTCGCGGCGGGGCCCTTCCCTCTCCCGATGGGAGAGGGAATTTGGGATTAGCCCGCCTTGGGCCCGTCGGTCGCGAGCTTGATGTGCAGTTCCTTGAGCTGCTTTGGCGACACCGCGGACGGTGCCTGCATCATCAGATCCTCCGCCTTCTGGTTCATCGGGAAGACGATGACCTCGCGGATGTTCGGCTCGTCGGCGAGCAGCATGACGATGCGGTCGACACCCGGGGCCGAGCCGCCATGCGGGGGCGCGCCGAACTTGAAGGCGTTGATCATGCCCGCGAAATTGGTGTCGACATCCTCCTGCGTGTAGCCGGCGATCTCGAACGCCTTGTACATGATCTCCGGGCGATGGTTGCGGATCGCGCCCGAGGACAGCTCCACGCCGTTGCAGACGATGTCGTACTGGTACGCCAGGATGTCGAGCGGATCCTTGGTCTCCAGCGCCTCCAGCTCACCTTGCGGCATCGAGAAGGGGTTGTGGCTGAAATCGACCTTCTTGGCATCCTCGTCATACTCGAACATCGGGAAATCGACGATCCAGCAAAATTCGAAGCGGGACTTGTCGATCAACTCCAGCTGCTCGGCGGCGCGGGTGCGGGCCAGGCCGGCGAGCTTGGCGGCCTGGGCTTCCTTGCCAGCGGCGAAGAAGATGCCATCATTGGGACCGAGGCCCATCGCGTCGGCGATCGCCTTCATGCCCTCCTGGCCGTGATTGTTGGCGATCGGCCCCCCGAACACGCCGTCCTTCTGCGTCGCGTAGCCGAGGCCGGGGAAACCTTCGCTCTGCGCCCAGCTGTTCATGTCGTCAAAGAACTTGCGGCTCTTCTCATGGGTGTTCGGCGCGGGCAGCGCGCGGACGACATTGCCTTCCTCGACCATCGAGGCGAAGCGGCTGAAACCGGAGCCCTTGAAGAACTCGGAAACGTCGGTGATCAGGATCGGGTTGCGCAGATCGGGCTTGTCGTTGCCGTACTTCAGCATCGATTCCTTGTAGGGGATACGCGCGAAGGGCAGCGGCGAGACCGAGCGGCCCTTCCCTTCCCAATCGGCGAATTCCTCGAACACGCCGTGCAGCACCGGCTCGATCGCCGCGAAAACATCATCTTGCGTGACATAGCTCATTTCGAAATCGAGCTGATAGAACTCGCCCGGGCTACGGTCGGCGCGGGCGTCTTCGTCGCGGAAGCAGGGCGCGATCTGGAAATAGCGGTCGAAGCCGGCGACCATCAGCAGCTGCTTGAACATCTGCGGCGCCTGCGGGAGCGCGTAGAACTTGCCGGGATGGACGCGCGACGGGACGAGATAGTCGCGGGCGCCTTCGGGGCTGCTCGCGGTCAGGATCGGGGTCTGGAACTCGGTGAAGCCCTGATCGATCATCCGGCGGCGCAGCGAGGCGATGACGTTTGAGCGCAGGACGATGTTCTTGTGGAGCCGCTCGCGGCGCAGGTCGAGGAAGCGGTTCCGCAGGCGAATGTCTTCGGGATATTCGGCATCGCCGAACACGGGGAGCGGCAATTCTTGGGCCGCCGACTGGACGGTGACCTGATCGGCGATCACTTCGATCTCGCCGGTCGGGAGGTTCGGGTTGGCCGCTTCGGGGCCGCGCGCGACGACTTCGCCGGTGACGGTGATCACCGATTCGACGCGCAGGCTGTCGAGCAGGCGCAGCGTCTCGGTATCGGCCTTGGCGACGATCTGGGTGATCCCGTAATGGTCGCGCAGATCGACGAACAGCACGCCGCCATGATCGCGCTTGCGATGGACCCAGCCGGAGACGCGGACGGTCTGGCCGACGTCGGCGGCGCGAAGGGCTGCGCAACTGTGGGTACGATAGGCGTGCATTCTCGATCTTCCGTAGTTCGTCACCCCCGCGAAAGCGGGGCCCCAGGGTTACGGGCGATATCGCCTGGGGCTCTGGGACGCCGCTTTCGCGGGGATGACGGTTTTTTATGCCGTTGGCGCGCGCATCCCTGCCGCACACCCTTTTGTCAACCCGAAGGACGGTCTATGGGGCCGCGATGCATATTCATGGTTTGATTGAAGACAGCGCGGCCCTCGCCAATCTCTGCGCCCGTTTCGCCCAAAAGCCCTATATCTGCGTGGACACCGAGTTCATGCGCGAAAACAGCTATTGGCCCGAGCTGTGCCTGATCCAGATCGCCGATGACGAGGAAGCCGCGGCGATCGATCCGATGGGCGGGATCGATATGCAGCCTTTGCTCGATCTGCTCGTCAACAATGAGGATGTCCTCAAGGTCTTCCATGCCGGTGGGCAGGATATCGAGATCGTCTACAACCTCACCGGCAAGACCCCGCACCCGCTGTTCGACAGCCAGATCGCCGCGATGGCGCTGGGGCAAGGCGAGCAGATCGGCTATTCGAACCTGGTCGATACCTATCTCGGCATCACCGTCGACAAGGGCGCGCGCTTCACCGATTGGGCACGGCGCCCGCTCGACAAGCGCCAGATCGATTATGCGATCTGCGACGTCACCTATCTCTCCGAAATCTTCCCCAAGATGCTGGAGCGGCTGAAGAAGACCGGTCGCGGCGCATGGCTTGATCAGGAGATGGAGCGGCTCGCCGATCCGGAGAATTACCGCAACGATCCCGATCAGTCTTGGCAGCGCGTCCGCATTTCCAGCCGCAAGCCCGAAGTACTCGGCCGGCTGAAAGCGCTGGCGCGGTGGCGCGAGCTGGAGGCGCAGGGCAAGGATCTGCCGCGCGGACGCATCGTCAAGGATGAGACGCTCGCCGATCTTGCCGGCAATCCACCGCGCAAGCAGAGCGATCTCGGCAAGGTGCGCGGGCTTTCGGCCGCCTGGGCGGGCAACGATATCGGCGGGCGGATGATGGACGCGCTTGCCGCCGCCGAGCCAATGAGCACCGAGGAGATGCCCTCCCGCGATGATCGCAAGCCGGCGCTGGGCAAGGACGGAGCGCTGGTCGCCGACCTCCTCAAGCTGCTGCTCAAGATCCGCGCCAAGGAAATCAACGTCGCGGCACGTTTGCTCGCGCGCTCCGAGGATCTGGAAGCGCTCGCCGCCGGGCAGCGCGACGAACTGCCGATCCTGCAGGGCTGGCGATATGAACAATTCGGCCGCGACGCGGTTCAACTCGTCGAAGGTCAGCTCGGGTTCACCGTCCGCAACGGTAAGCTCAAAATGACCCGTACCGAGGAACCCGCCGCATGATCCGTCTCGCGCTCCCGCTAATCGCCTTGGCTGTCGCTGGCTGCAAGAGCGACGCCCGCCCCGAGACGCCTCCCCCCGCGGTGCCAGGCGTGGAGTGCAATTCCAACGGGCTGGAGAGCCTGATCGGCCGCACCAGGAGCGCGGAAACCACCACCGAGGCCAAGCGCCTCTCCGGCGCCAATATCGTCCGCTATCTGACCCCGGGCATGATGGTGACGATGGAATTCCGCGCCGACCGGCTGAATCTCCACCTCGGCACCGACGGCAAGATCGGCTCGGCGCGCTGCGGCTAGGCCGCCACCGATTCCAGCCCCATCGCCGTGGCCAGCGCCTTGTGCCGCTTCTCGACGGCTTCGCTGTAGAGCGCCTTGTCATGGCCCTTCAGGCACAATTTGAGCGCGCCCTCCTCGATTTCGAGCCGCGAGCGCCTGATCGGGCCGGCAACGCCGCCGCTCAGCCGCTGGCCGAGGCGGATCGTCAGGCCCCATAGCCGGGCGCGGTGCAGCGCCTCCGGCCCCGCCAGCAGCCCCAGCGGATCGGGCGCTGCCATCGCCCCACCCAGCGCGGTGTAGAGCGTCTGGGCGAGGATAGCACGGCCGGCGGCGTCGATGCCGACCCAATGGCCATGCAAGGCGATTTCGACCCCGCGTTCGGCGCGGAACTCGGGATTGGCGTGCCAGCCTACATCGGCGAGCAGGCAGGCGGCATGGCGCAGCCGCGCCATTTCTTCGGACTCGTTCGCGAACAGCGGCGCGATCCACGCGTCGAGCAGGTCGCCATGCTCGGCGAAGCGGCCGAGGCGCGCGCCTTCCTCGCGGGCGGCGGCGATGAGCGGGTCTTCGCGGCGCTGCTCGGGAGCGAGGCGCGCGAACAGCAGCCCTTCGCGCAGGCCGAACGCCGAGACGATCGTCTTGGTGCTGCCGAGCGCGGCAAGCACTTCGATCAGCAAGGCGGTGGCGTCGTCGAGCGTCGGCAGACGGGCGCTGGAGATGTCGGGGATCTGCTTGAGCTCGGCCTTGGAGAGATTGGCCAGCGTGCGGCTCAGCTCCATCACCCGTTCGAGCGACAAGGCATATTGGTGCGCCACCGGCAGCGGATAGCCCGAGAGGTGGATATCGAGGCGGGCAAGCGAACGCCATGAGCCGCCGACCAGATAAAAGGGCATTTCTTTCCCGCGCCCTGCCCAGCCGGATTCTTCGAGCATTCTGGAAACGGTCCTGGCCAGCGCATTTTCGTCCCGGGCGCGGATCGCGCCGATGCGCAGCACGCCGAGCGGGAAGGAAATCCGGTCGGTAACGGTGCCGGCGACGACGCGGACCAGCTCCAGGCTGCCGCCGCCGAGATCGCCGACAATGCCGTCGGCCTCGGGAATACCTGACAGCACGCCCATGCCGGCGGCCATCGCCTCTTGCTCGCCCGACAGCAACTCGACGCGCAGCCCCAGCGCCTCCGCGGCGTGGATCAACTCATCGCCGTTCGATGCTTCGCGCACCGCGGCGGTGGCGACCGTGCGCAGCTCGTGGACGCGCATCTCGCGCGCCAGCCGGGCGAAGCGGGCCAGCGCCCCGCGCGCCATCGCGAGGCTATCGGCGGCGATCGCGCCGGTTTCGGCGAGTTCCTTGCCGAGGCCGGCCATCACCTTCTCGTTGAACAGGGTCGCCGGCAACCGCGCCGTGCCGTCATAGACGACGAACCGAACCGAGTTCGAACCGATATCAATGATCGCGGTGCGTTTCCTCACGCCGACTTCTTCTTGCGGCGCTTGAGCGAGAGCTTGGGCACGGGCTTGCGCGTCTTGAGCGCGGCGCCGCGGCCCGACAGCGACGGATTGGTCATGAAATAGCGGTGGAGGTTGAACGGTTCGTCACCGGCATCTTCGCGCCGATAGGTGCCGTCGCTCTGCAGCAGCCAGCTTTGCTCGTTGTCGAGCAGATTGGCCATCATCACCTGATCGAGCACCTGATCGTGGACGGTGCGGTTGAGGATCGGCAGCAGGAATTCGACGCGGCGGTCGAAATTGCGCTGCATCCAGTCGGCCGAGGAGACGAAGACCTTGGCGCCGATCGAAGGCAGGCCCCTGCCCGCGCCGAACGCGAAGATGCGGCTATGCTCCAGGAAACGCCCGACGATCGATTTGACGCGGATATTCTCCGACATGCCGGGCACGCCGGGGCGCAGGCAGCAGACGCCGCGGACGATCAGGTCGATCTCGACCCCGGCATTGCTGGCCTCGTAGAGCTTCTCGATCACCGCGATATCGACGAGCGAGTTCATCTTCGCCCAGACCGCTCCGGGGCGGCCCTTGGCGACGTGCTGGATCTCGTCGTCGATCAGTTGGATCAACTGGTCGCGCAGATCGCGCGGCGAGATCGTCACCAGCTCAAGCCCCTCGGGCTCGACATAGCCGGTGACGTAATTGAAGATCTTGGCGGCATCGCGCCCGATGCGCGGATCGGCGGTGAAGAAGCTGAGATCGGTATAGATGCGCGCCGTCACCGGATGATAATTGCCGGTGCCGAAATGGCAGTAGGTGCGGAACGCCCCGGCCTCGCGGCGCACTACCATCGAGACCTTGGCATGGGTCTTCCAGTCGATGAAGCCATAGACGACTTGTACGCCGGCCCGCTCCAGCGCGGTCGCCCAATAGAGGTTCTGCTCCTCGTCGAAGCGCGCCTTTAGCTCGACCACGGCGGTGACCGACTTGCCGGCTTCGGCGGCGGCGATCAGCGCATTGATCACCGCCGATTGCTTGCCGGCGCGGTACAGCGTCTGCTTGATCGCGACGACATCCGGATCCGCCGCCGCCTGGTTGAGATAGGCGATGACGACGTCGAAGCTTTCATACGGGTGATGGACGATGATGTCCTTGGCCCGGATCGCCGCGAAGCAGTCGCCGCCATATTCGCGGATCCGCTCGGGGAAACGCGGCGTGTAGGGCGAGAATTTGAGATCGGGCCGCCCTTCCTCGACCAGCATCGCCAGATCGCCGATGCCAAGGAAACCGCCGGTCTCGGTGAGGAGCGCTTCGCTGCCGCCCAGCTCTTCGAGCAGCACCGCCTCCAGCTCGGGGGCGATCGATTCCTCCATTTCGAGGCGGATCACCCTGCCCTTGCGGCGGCGCTTGATCGCGGTGCGGAAGGTCAGGACGAGATCCTCGGCCTCCTCCTCGATCTCGATATCGCTGTCGCGCAGCACCCGGAAGGTGGCCGAGCGCAGCACGTCGTATCCGGGGAACAGCAGATGCGAGAAGCGCTTGAGCACCGTCTCCACCGCGACATAGCGCGCCGGTTCGCCGGGGAGGCGCACGAAGCGCGGCATCGTCGTCGGCAGCAACACCAGTTCGCGGATCGGTTCCTTGTCCGAACGGCGAACGAGATCGAAGATCACGCTCGATCCCTGATTGGGGATGAACGGAAACGGATGCGCCGGATCGAGCGCCTGCGGGGTCAGGATCGGAAAAATCTGTTCCCGGAAATGGCCCATCAGCCATTCCTCGGTCTCGGCGCCGATCTCGTCGGGTTCGAGCACCGATATCCCGGCCAAGACAAGGTCGGCGCGGATTTCGTTCCACACCGCCTGCTGGCTGTCGGCGAGGTCGCCGGCCTCCTCGATGATCGCGGCGAGCTGCTGCGCCGGGGTCAGCCCGTCGGCCGAGCGCACCTCGACCTTCTGGAGCATCTGCCCCATCAACCCAGCGACCCGGACCATGAAGAATTCGTCGAAATTCGATCCCGATATCGACAGGAATCGCAGCCGTTCGAGCAGGGGGTGCGCGGGATTGGTGGCTTCCTCCATCACCCGGCGATTGAAGGTGAGCCAGCTCAGTTCGCGATTAAAATAACGATTTCCGGTGCTTGCCGGAACCAGTGCCTCTTCCACGACGCGCTTTCTCGAAACTTTCGCCATGGACCTAGGGTTCGTCCGTTACAGTTAAGAGACAGGCCTCCGCCAGTGTGGCGCGCACAACCGGGATCGACAAGCGCTGTACGCCCGCGCTTTCCAGCGTATCGGCAACGCGCAGGATGGCGATATGGCTGCGCTCGATCCGCGCCGCGATCCACGCGATCACATCCGGCTTGGCGTGGAGCAGATGGCGGGCGAAGGAGCGCTCGATCAATTGCGGCATCAGCTGATCGTCGGGCGGGCCGATCTCCAGCAGCGGCGATGCGGCGAGGCGCGAGCGCAGATCGGGGAGCTTGACCGCCCATTCGGGCGGCGCGGCTTCGGCGACGATCAGCAGCGGCCGGCGATCGGCCTGGGCCCGGTTCCAGGCGTGGAAGACATCGGCTTCCTTCATCCGGTCGGCATCGTCGAGCATATCGCCGCCGCTTTTCGCCGCGAAGATTCGCGCGAGCAGGCTGCGCCCTGATTTGCGCGGGCCAACGAGCAGTGCCGCCATCACCGGCCAGGTCGCCCAGCGTTCGAGCTGATTGACTGCGCGGACGTTGGATTCGCCGATCAGGAATTCCGTCTCGCTCGCTTCGGGCAGCCCTAGCGGCAGGCGTAGCTGGCTCATTCGCCCTTCGGGACTGCCGTGGCGCTGGGTTGCGGCGTCGGCGCGGCCTGTGGACGGCGGATGCGCAGCACGCCCACGCCTTCCTGCACTTGCCATCCACGCGCTTCGAGCGCCGCACGCAGGCTGCCGATCGGCCCGTCATAGGTGACGCGCATCACCGAAATGCCGCCGAGCGCGAGGCTGGTGGTGCTCGACGCGCGCACGCCGGGAATGGCGCGCATCGCCGTTTCGGAGGCGTTGAGCGCGTTGACGGTGGGGGTATCGACCTGAACCGTGAAGCTCGATCCGCTCTCGACCGTCGGGGTCGGGGTGGAGACCGCGGCGGTCTCGGCGTCACTCGGCTTTTCTTCCTCGGCCTTGGGCTCGGGCGGGCGGGTCGCCAGCAGGCGATCGGTGGCCAGCTCGCCGGTGGCAAGCGCGCTCTGGAAGGCCTTGTCGATCCGCGCGACGCCGGCATCGAGCAGCGCATCTAGCGAATCGCCATTGTCGACGCGCAGCGCGAAGCTGGCGATCGGTCGGCGATCTGGGCCATGATTGGCTGCGAACACGCCGACGATCGGCCCGCCGGGATATTCGCGGCGCAATTGCACCTCGGCGACCAGCACGTCGGTCGCGCCATATTGATCGAGCACGCTGCGCCACCAGTTGCGTCCGCGCCTGAGCGTCTGGCCGGCATTGATCAGCAGCGCATCGGGCCCGGTGCCGCGCGCGCGGACATAATCGACGGTGCTGCCACCGCTGCGGAAACGGTTCCACGCCCGCGCCCAGGCGGTGTCGCGCTCATAGACAATGCTCGCCCCGCCCGAGAATTCGAGCGGCACGAGCAGCATCGGCGCGGAGCGGCTCAGGGCGGTCGATACGCCGAGGATCGCGCCGGCCTTTTGCCGGTCGAACAGCACCCCCAGTGAGGCGATGTACCGGTTCGGTCCAATCTGTTCGCGTTCGACCACCACCGCGGTGACGATCGAATCGAGCGCCGAGTCGGAAAGGCTTGAGCTCTTGCCGGTCAGTTTCTGCGCCAGCATTTCCCAGCCCTTGCGCTGGGCCAGCCGCCAGCCGCCGAGGCGCGCGGCATCGGCGTTGCCGGCCTTCACGTCCACCGAAACGCCCGAAATCTCGAAGCTGCCCGAGGGATCGATGGGCACGGCGCTCCCGCCGGCATCCCCACCCTTCCCTTGCGCCAGTACGCCGCCCATGCCGGCGAGGGCCAGCGCGGTTGCGGCAGCGATGCTCAGGGAAATGCGCGAAACGGCCATGATTGCCGCCCTTTTGGCGAAGCGGGCGTGGAAATCCAAGCGCGTTGTGTCTAAGCGCTCCGCCATGAGCGAACCCGAAGGCTATACCTACGCCCAGGCGGGCGTCTCCATCGCGGCCGGCAATGCCCTTGTCCGGGCGATTGGACCGCTTGCCAAATCCACTCGCCGCCCCGGCGCGGACGCCGATCTTGGCGGGTTCGGCGGACTGTTCGATCTCAAGGCGGCAGGGTTCAGCGATCCGTTGCTGGTGGCGGCCAATGACGGTGTCGGCACCAAGCTCAAGCTCGCCATCGATCATAATGCGCATGACGGCGTCGGCATCGATCTGGTGGCGATGTGCGTCAACGATCTGATCGTGCAGGGTGCAGAGCCGCTATTCTTCCTCGATTATTATGCCAGCGGAAAGCTCGATCCAGCGGTCGCCGAGCGGGTGATCGCGAGCATCGCCGAAGGGTGCCGTCAGGCCGGGTGCGCGCTGATTGGCGGCGAGACCGCCGAGATGCCGGGCATGTATGCGGCAGGCGATTACGACCTTGCCGGGTTCTGCGTCGGCGCTGTGGAGCGGACGCAGTTGCTCGACGGCACCGCGATTCGGCCGGGCGACGTGCTGCTCGGGCTGGCCTCGACCGGTGTTCATTCCAACGGTTTTTCGCTGGTCCGCCGCCTTGCCGCCGACAAGGGCTGGAAGATGGGCCGCCCGGCGGTGTTCGATCAGGAGCGCATCCTGATCGACACGCTGATGGCGCCCACCCGCATCTATGTGAAGAGCCTGTTGCCGCTGCTGCGCAAATCCATGATTCGCGGGCTGGCGCATATCACCGGCGGCGGGTTGCTGGAGAATGTACCGCGCGTGCTGCCCGAGGGCTGCCATGCCCGGATCGATGCCGATGCCTGGCCTCTACCCCGGCTGATGGCGTTCCTGCAGGCGCAGGGGAATATCGAGTCCGAGGAGATGGCGCGGACCTTCAATTGCGGGATCGGGATGGTCGCGGTGGTGGCGCCGGATCAGGCGGAGGCAGTGAAGGCCGAGCTGGACGCGGCGGGCGAGACGGTGTTCACCATCGGCCTGGTCGAGACCGGTGAACGCGGCTGCACGGTGTTTGGCAAGACGGGGACATGGAGTGCCCGCGCCGATTGGTCCGCCACCCATAATGGCTAGGCGCAAGCTCGGAATCCTGATCTCGGGACGCGGCTCGAACATGGCGGCATTGATCGAAGCGTCGCGCGCCGAAGACTGCCCCTATGAAGTCGCTCTCGTCGCCAGCGACAAGCCAGAGGCCCCCGGCCTGGCATGGGCGCGTGAACAGGGCATCGCGACCTTCGCGCATTCGCCCAAGGGCATTCCCAAGCCCGAATATGAAGCCGCGATCGACGCGGCGCTGCGCGAAGCGGGGGTCGAGGCGATCGCGCTGGCCGGCTATATGCGGCTCCTCTCCGACGATTTCGTCACCCGCTGGCGCGACCGGATCGTCAATATCCATCCCTCGCTGCTGCCCAAATACAAGGGTCTCGACACCCATGCCCGCGCGCTGGCGATGGGCGATCAGAAGGCGGGCTGCACCGTCCATATCGTCACCGAGGAACTCGATGGCGGCTCGATACTCGGCCAGGCCGAAGTCCGTATCGAGGCGCGCGACACCGCCGAGACGCTTGCCGCGCGCGTGCTCGGCGAGGAACATCGCCTCTATCCGAAGGTAGTAGCAAAATGGCTGACCACCTTGCCGCGCTAGCCAAGGTCCGCGGGATCGCACTCGCCCTTCCGGAAGCCGAGGAGCGGCCCAGCCACGGCCAGGCGACCTTCTTCGCCGCGGGCAAGCAATTCGCCCAGTTCCGTCACGATCACCATGGCGACGGCCGCACCATCGTCGCGGTCAAGACCGCCGAGGAAGAGGATCTGGCGCTGATCGAAGCCGCACCGGAGAGGTATTCGCGCGTCGCCTATTTCGGGCGCGGCTGGGTCGGCCTCAACCTCGCCGGCGAGCCGGACTGGGAGCATGTTGGCGATCGCATCGCGCGCAGCTGGGAACTCGCCGCTCCGCGCCGTCTGCTCGAAGCGGGCGGGCGCTAACCGGGTAAACCCCGCATTTCCGTGCATTTCCAAGAGATTTCTAAGGATATTTTGCGCTCCTGCCGGGTTTGAGCCCCCAGCAAGTTGCGAGCGGTTCCGAGAGTCGGCCCGCCCCGCGAAGCCGTTGTGCAACAGGGATCAGATCATGGCGCAAACCTCTCATACCGAACCCGAGTCCGAGCCCGGAATCGCCACGGCGGAAGGCGGAATCGTGATGCTCGACGGCCCGAACGGCGTCGCGGTGAGCATGACCGCCGAGGCGGCGGAGCAGACCGGCCGATCGCTGATCGCCGCCGCCGAACACGCATTCACCCAGAAAACCAGCTAATTCCCTTGCCCGCGCGCACCCTGGCCCGCGATAAGGGGCCGCGATGACTATCAAGGTCGCCAGCTACAATATGCGCAAGTCGATCGGCACCGATCGGCGCCGGCGGCCCGAGCGGACGCTCGCGGTGCTTGCCGAGATCGATGCCGATCTGATTGCGCTGCAGGAGGCGGATCGCCGCTTCGGCGCGCGGGCGGCGGTGCTCACCGATAATCTGCTCGGCGATCATGGCGCGTGGAAGGCGATCCCGTTCGGCATCCGCCAGCGTTCTTCTGGCTGGCACGGCAACTCGTTGCTGGTCCGCGCCGATGCGCAGGTGCTCGATTGCGAGGCGATCCACTTGCCGGCGCTCGAGCCGCGCGGCGCGGTGATGGCCGATGTCCGCGTGCGCGGTCAGGTGATCCGCGTCGTCGGTATGCACCTGGATCTGTCGGGGCTGTGGCGCCGGCGCCAGGCGCACGCGATCATCGCGCATCTGGCGGCGAGCATGCATCAATACCCGACGGTGCTGATGGGCGACCTCAACGAATGGAGCTCGGGCAGCGGTTGCCTGCGCGATTTCGCCAGTCATTTCGATTTCGCCGAGACCGGCAAGAGCTTCCACGCCCGCAAGCCGGTGGCGCGGCTCGACCGGATCATGGCGTCGCGCGATCTGAAATTCGCCGAGGCCGGAGTGCATGACAGTGCCGCGTCGCGCACCGCCTCCGATCATCTGCCGGTCTGGGCGACGGTGCAGCCCGCCTGATGTCGGAAGTACGCGACAAGGAGCTTCGCCTCGCGCTGGTCTGCTATGGCGGCATCAGCCTTGCCGTCTACATGCACGGCATCACCAAGGAAGTGTGGCGCCTCGCCCGCGCGTCCGCGGCGGCGCGTGACGGCAATGGCCCGGACAGCATCTATCGCGAGCTGCTCGCCGAGATCAAGGAAAGCGCCGGAATCAACCTGCGCGTCATCGTCGATATCGTCTCGGGCGCCAGCGCTGGCGGGATCAATTCGGTGTTCCTGGCGCAGGCGATCGCCACCGGCCAGTCGCTCGATCCGCTCACCGATCTGTGGATGGAGCATGCCGATGTCGAGGCGTTGCTCGAACCGCGCCAGGGGCCGTCGAACCGCTTCGCCAAGATCTGGGCGACGCCGATCGCGTGGATGATCGCCAATCGCAGCAAGACCGTCGATGAGACTGTCGAGGAAGCGGCGCGCGACGAGGTTCGCCTCAAGCTCGAACGCTTTGTCCGTTCGCGCTGGTTCGAGCCGCCCTTCGGTGGCAAGCGGCTGCTCGGCACGCTGATCGACGCGCTCGATGCGATGGCCAATGGCCCGCACGACAAGCCCTTGCTCCCGCCCGGCCAGCCGCTCGACCTGTTCGTCACCGTCACCGATTTCCGCGGCCATCCCGAAGCGCTGCGCCTCAATTCGCCGCCCGAAGTGATCGAGACCGAGCATCGACTGGTCGTGCCGTTCACCCATCACGGCAATCCGGGCGAGGCGTTCGCCGACAAGATCGGCCTCGCCTTCGCCGCCCGCGCCACCTCCAGCTTCCCCGGCGCCTTCCCGCCCTTCACCGTCGCGGAGATGGACGAGCTGCTCGCCGAACGCGGCGTCGAATGGGCGGGCCGCGATGCCTTCCTCGAGTGCGTCCTGCCCCAGCAATGGGCGAACAATCGCGCCGAAAAGGCGGTGCTGATCGACGGCTCGGTGCTCGCCAACGCCCCGTTCAAGCCGGCAATGGAGGCGCTGCGCGAACGCCCTGCCCGCCGCCAGATCGACCGCCGCTTCGTGTTCATCGACCCCTTCCCGCAGGCGCGCTTCGATTTCTATGGCGCGCAGACCGACAAGCCGGGCTTCTTCCAGACGATCATCGGCGCGCTTTCCGAACTGCCGCGCGAGCAGCCGATTCGCGACAATCTGGAGGCCATCGCCGAGCGTTCGGACAAGATCGAACGGATGCTGGCGATCGTCGCCGAGATCCGCGCCGAAGTCGAAACCCAAGTCGAGGCGCTGTTCGGCTATACGCTGTGGCTCGACTACCCGACGCCGAAGCGGCTCGCGGCATGGCGGCGCCGCGCCCAGATCACCGCCGCGGCCAAGGCCGGCTATGGCCATACCGCCTATGGCCTGCTCAAGGTCGATGGCGCGATCGATCGCATCTCGCGGCTGATCTACGCGATCGGCGACCGCCACGAACCGGAACGGTTGCGCGAGCTGCGCGAGGCGGTGGCGCATGCGGTGCAGTCGCGCGGCGCCGACCGGTTCGGCGCGACGCTCTCCAACGGCGCCAGCCCGCAGACGCTCGAATTCCTGCGCGCCCATGATCTCGGTTTCCGCATCCGCCGGCTCCGGTTGCTCGCTCGCCGCCTCACCGACATCGATCTGCCCAGCAACCATGCCGAGCTTCAGCCGATGCGCGAGGCGATCTACGATTCGCTTGCCGCCTATCTCGATCTCAAGCGCGCCGACACCTTCGCGGACCTGCGCGACATGGCTCGCGGGCTGACCGACGATGCCGGGCCGATCCTCGATCTGATCGGCGAGCGGATGCGGCTGAAGGCGCTCGATATGGATACCGATGCGCGGCTGTCCGAAGGGTTCAGCGCGCTCTCCCGGGAGCTTCGCCGCCCGATGCTGCTCGCGCATCTCGGCTTCCCCTTCTTCGACATCGCCACCGTGCCCTTGCTTCAGGGCGAAGGCGTCGATGAGTTCGACCCGATCCGCGTCGATCGCATCGCCCCCGACGACGCCTGCGCGATCCGAAGCGGCGGTGCCCCGGCAACGCTCAAGGGTATCCAGTTCAATGCGTTCGGCGCTTTTTTCAGCCGGGCCTATCGCGAGAACGACTATCTCTGGGGCCGCCTCCACGGCGCCGACCGGATGATCGATATCGTCGTCTCCACCCTGCTCGCCGAATCGCGCCCGAATGAAGCGCGCATCGCCGCGATCAAGCGCGCCGCCTTCCTTGCGATCCTCGACGAGGAGCAGCCGCGCCTCAAGGCGATCCCCAAATTGTTCGAAGAGCTGCGCGCGGAGATCGGCTGAGCATTGGCAATGTGCGCGACCCCGCCTACACTCGCACGCTACAAAGGGGTCTCGAATGCGGTTTCTGAAGGTGTTGTTCTGGTTGTTGCTGGGCGGGCTCGTCGCGGGCTTTGTCATCTATAATGGCGATGAGCGGGTCAGCATCCATCTGTGGAGCGGCCTGATCGCCGATTTCAGCCTGCCGCTGCTGCTGGTCCTGACCTTCCTCGCCGGTTTGCTTCCCGCGGTGCTCGCTTATCACGCGCTGCGCTGGCGGATGCGCCAGCGGCTCGCGGGGCTTGAGCGCGCGCTCGCCGACCTGCGCACCGTCAATGCGCCGGTGGTGGTCGAGGAGCCGGTGGCGATCACCGAGCAACCGGCATGAGCCCGATCTACGTCGCGATCGACACCCCCGATCTCGACCGCGCCAAGACGATCGCCGGCAGGGTCCACCACCATGTCGGCGGGATCAAGCTCGGGCTTGAGTTCTTCATGGCCAATGGCCGCGCCGGCGTGCACGAAATGGCCGAGATCGGCCTGCCGATCTTCCTCGACCTCAAATTCCATGACATCCCCAATACCGTCGGCAAGGCGGTGCAGGCGCTGCGCCCGCTCGAACCGGCGATCATCACCGTTCATGCCGCTGGCGGCCGGGCGATGCTCGAGGATGCCAAGGCGGCAGCGCCGGCGGGCACCAAGGTCGTCGCGGTGACGATGCTGACCAGCCTCGATGCCGACGATCTCCACTCGATCGGCCTGTCGCCCGATCCGCACGAGCAGGTGATGCGCCTGACGGAACTCGCCCGATCGGCGGGTGTCGATGGCATCGTCTGCTCGGGCAACGAAGTCGCCGCCGCCAGGAAGCTGTGGCACGATGGATTCTTCGTCGTTCCCGGTGTCCGGCCGGCGAATGGCCACATCGGCGACCAGAAGCGCGTCGTCACGCCGCGCGGCGCGCTCGACGCCGGTGCCTCGATCCTGGTCATCGGCCGTCCGATCACCCAGGCAACGGACCCTGACATGGCCGCGCGCGAAATCGAGGCGACGCTCTAGCCATGCCCGATATTCGCGTCGCAACGATCGAGGACCTTCCGGGCCTCCACCCGATGGTCGAGCGCGCCTATCGCGGCGAACCGGCGCGGGGGGGCTGGACGCACGAGGCCGACCTGATCACGGAGGGTGCGCGCACCGATCTCGAAACGCTGGGCGCCATCATCGAGGATCCCGAGCAGCGCCTGCTGATCGCCGAGCAGGACGATGCCGTGATCGGCTGCGTGCAGGTGAGCAATAGGGGCAAGGGGCTGGCCTATATCGGGCTGCTGGCGGTCGATCCCGCGTTGCAGGCGGGCGGCCTCGGCAGGAAGCTGCTGGAAGCCGCCGAACGCGTCGCGCGCAATGTGTTCGATGCCCGCCGCGTCGAGATGACGGTGATCGACCGGCGCGAGGAGCTGATCGCCTGGTATCGCCGCCGCGGCTATCTGCCCTCGGGCGAGACGCGCGATTTCCCGATCGCGCTTGATCCGCCCCTGTTCATGAGCGTCCTCGTCAAGCCGCTGCTGTGAACCCTATTTGGCTTCGGCCAGCATCGCCCGGACTTCGGCGATGGGAATGCCGCCGGAGCCGCCGGAGTTGAACCTGCGCTCGGAGATCTGCTTTCGGCCGCATGCGAAATCGGCGACATGCGCGTAGTTGCTGCCCGGGGCGATCGGCTCCCAGGTCAGGGTATCGTCGGTATCCTTGGCGATGATCTTGCCGGTACCGTCATAGGCGGTGCCGGGGCCCACCTGCTGCTTGGCCGTCTGGCAATCGATGACGTTCATCGTCTCGACTGCGTCATATTGCTCCAGTCCCGCCTCGAGGACCAGCAACACACGGACGCGCTGGCCGTCAGTGACCTTCTTGTTGGTATCGATATCGATCAGGAACGCCGCATTGTTCTCGGGCGTCGTGCTGGCAAGGCGCCAATCCTCGGCGAGTGCGGGCGTGGCGATGGCGGTCAATGCCGCGGCGGCGAGAAGCGTTTTCATAGCTGCGCAAGCTAACAGGCTCGAAACGCGCGGCAAGCCTTAGTTCATGCCGCCGCGAGAAACGTTGCGACCTCGCGGGGCGTGCCGAGCCAGACCTTCTCGCCCTCGAACCGATCGAGTTTGGCGAGCGTTCCCGGCAATACGCGCAGCCGGAAGCTGAGCGTGTACCACAGGAATCCGGGGCTGAACCGCTCGGGACAGCCTTCGGCCATGTCCGGCCGCACCTTGTCGTGCAGCGTCAGCGTGCGGCGCAGGATCCGCCAGGCGCAGCGAAAGGGAGAGAGATCGAGCAGCACCACCTTGTCGGCGCGGGCCAGCCGCCGCTCCAGCGTGCTCGAATAATTGCCCTCGATGATCCAGCGCGTGCCGGCCAACGCCGCATCGAGCCGCGCCAGCCACGCCGGCTTGTCGTCCTCGCGCCATCCAGGGCTCCAATAGAGCTGATCGAGATGGACGAGCGGCATGCCCGTGCGCTCGGCCAGCGCCCGGGCGAGCGTCGATTTGCCGCTGCCCGGCGATCCGATGATCAATATGCGCTCGGCCATGGGTGGCGGGCGTCAGCCGCTGGTGAGGAATGCGTTCGCCGCGGCGATCGGTGCCTTGCCGGTCGTAACCTTGCCGGGGAACTTCACCTGACCACGGCAGACATAGTCCTCGACCGCCTCGAAGAGCGTTCCCGCGGTCGTCGCTTCCCACGCCAGCGGATCGGGATCGGGTTCACTCGCCACGCCGTTCCGGTCAAAGGTCACGGTATTGCTCACCTGATGCGTCTTGTTGCCGCAATTGATTGACCAATAGCCGGTCAGCGCGGTGATTTCGGGCATGTCGACGGTCACGAAGACCCGCGCCTTGATGATCGCGTCGGCGCGCGGATTAGCGGGCTTCGACGCGATGTCGACGGTCAGCACGCGCTTCTGCTCGACATTGATATCGATCACTTGCCAGCTGGTCGAAGCCTGCGGACCGAGTGCCAGGATGGCGGCAAGCATAATATCGAGCATCAATTTCCCCTTTTCGACGACGCCGCCAATGGCAAAGCGCCTCCTTGCTCCCTAGAGTAACGAAATGCCCGTGCTTGCCAAGATATGCGGTATTTCCAGCCCCAAAGCGCTCGATGCTGCCATTTCCGGGGGGGCGAGCCATGTCGGTTTTGTATTCTTTCCGCCCTCGCCCCGCGCGGTTCCGTTCGATGCGGCGCGGGGGCTGGCGGCGCGGGTGCCGGGACAGGTCGGCAAAGTCGGGGTGTTCGTCGATCCCTGCGACGCGCTGCTCGAGCAGGCGGTGGAGAGTGGCGCGCTCGATGCGATCCAGCTCCATTCGGTGCCGCCGGGCCGCGCCGCCGCGATCCGCCAGCATGTCGGCCGCGAGGTCTGGGTGGCGGTGGCGGTGAAGACCCGCGCCGATCTCGACGCGGCCGCCACGTACCGCGACGCCGCCGATCGCATCCTCTACGACGCCAAGACGCCCGCGGGCGCGGCGCTGCCCGGCGGCATGGGCCTCCGCTTCGACTGGAAACTGCTCGAAGGCTTTGCGCACCCGCTTCCCTGGGCGCTTTCGGGCGGGCTCGACGCGGCCAATGTCGCCGAAGCGGCGGGGATCACCGGCGCGCGGATGGTCGATGTCTCCTCCGGCGTCGAGTCCGCGCCCGGCATCAAGGATGTGGACAAGATCGCCGCGTTCCTTCAGGCGGTCCGCCAGCTATGAACGCACCCAATTCCTTTCGCGCCCAGCCAGACGAGCGCGGGCATTTCGGCCAGTTCGGCGGACGGTTCGTCGCCGAGACGCTGATGCCGCTGATCCTCGATCTGGAGCGCGAATATCGCGCGGCGAAGGCGGATCCCGCTTTCCAGGCCGAGTTCGACGATCTGCTGGAGCATTTCGTCGGCCGGCCCAGCCCGCTTTACTACGCCGAGCGCCTGACCGCGCATTACCGCGCCGGCGCTGCCCCGGGCAAAGGCGCGAAGATCTATTTCAAGCGCGAGGAACTCAATCACACCGGCGCGCACAAGATCAACAATTGCATCGGCCAGATCCTGCTCGCCAGGCGGATGAGCAAGACCCGGATCATCGCCGAGACCGGCGCCGGCCAGCACGGCGTCGCCACCGCGACGGTCGCTGCAAGGTTCGGTCTTCCGTGCACGATCTTCATGGGCGCCAAGGATGTCGAGCGGCAAAAGCCCAACGTCTTCCGCATGAAGCTGCTCGGCGCCGAGGTTCAGCCGGTCACCAGCGGCGCGGAGACGCTCAAGGACGCGATGAACGAGGCGATGCGCGATTGGGTCGCCAACGTCCACGACACCTTCTACATCATCGGCACCGCCGCCGGCCCGCACCCCTATCCCGAGCTGGTCCGCGATTTCCAGAGCGTGATCGGCACCGAGGCCCGCGCCCAGATCCTCGACCGCGAAGGCCGCCTGCCCGATCTGCTGATCGCCGCGGTAGGCGGCGGATCGAACGCGATCGGGCTGTTCCACCCCTTTCTCGACGATGCGGATGTGGCGATGCTCGGCATCGAGGCGGCGGGCCATGGCGTCGATACCGACAAGCATGCCGCGAGCCTCAACGGCGGCAAGCCCGGCATCCTCCACGGCAACCGCACCTATCTGCTCCAGGACGAGGACGGCCAGATCACCGAGGCGCATTCGATCTCGGCCGGGCTCGACTATCCCGGCATCGGCCCCGAACATAGCTGGCTGCACGAGAGCGGCCGGGTGGATTACGAGCCGATCACCGATGCCCAGGCGCTGGAGGCGTTCCAGCTCTGCTGCGCGCTGGAGGGGATCATCCCGGCGCTGGAGAGTTCGCACGCGCTGGCAGCTTTGGAGACCAAGGCACGGGAAATGGGCGAGGACCAGATCATCGTCGTCAATGTCTCGGGGCGTGGCGACAAGGACATCTTCACCGTGGCGGATGCTTTGGGATTCGAGTTGTGAACCAATTCCATACCCTGTCACCCCGGACTTGTTCCGGGGTCCAAGGTGCCGCGAGCGAAGCGGCTGGAGCCTCTTGTTTGCCGCCTGCCGCGCGTTGGACCCCGGAACAAGTCCGGGGTGACAAATGAGTAGGTTGAAGTCCGCCTTCCCCGCCGACCTTGCCGCGCTCGTCACCCTCGTCACCCTCGTCACCGCGGGTGGAAAAGCCAAGGGGTTCGAGCTGTGAGCAGTTTTCGCGAACAGATGCTGAAGGCGCTCAGAAGGAACCGGACGCAGCTAATCGTCTTTGGGATAATTTTCGGGCTGGGCCTCCGGCATTTTCTAGGCGCGCTCTGGGAAACCTGGAGCCTGAACTCCGCTTGGGCGACGTGGCTCGAAAAGGGGCTTTCGGATATTCCGGCGACAATGCTGATGTTGATTGTGTGTTTTTCGATTGGAATGGCCTGGGAAGCACGTGACCAACTTGAGAAGGAGGATGTCGAGGCCCGGCGGCCGGACGGGTACCGCCCCGGCAATTGGTCTGAACGCAATGACTAATCGCCTCGCCCCCGCCTTCCCCGCCGATCGCGCCGCGCTCGTCACCTTCGTTACCGCAGGGGACGGTGACACCGCCGCCATCCTCGACGCACTCGTCGCCGGCGGCGCGGATGTGATCGAGCTCGGCATGCCGTTCACCGATCCGATGGCCGATGGCCCGGCGATCCAGGCCGCGAACCTGCGCAGTCTCGCCAAGGGCACGCGTACCGCCGATGTCCTCGCCATCGCCGCCGCCTTCCGCCAGCGCCACCCGGCCACCCCGCTCGTGCTGATGGGCTATGCCAACACCATGACGCCCCCGGGCTTCGCCGCGAAAGCGGCGGCGGCAGGCGTCGATGGGATGATCTGCGTCGATATTCCCGCCGAGGAAGCCGACACACTCGCCGAATTCACCGAGGCCGGCATCGACGTGATCCGCCTCGCCACCCCGACCACCGATGCCGCGCGGCTCCCGGCGGTGCTCGCAGGCGCCAGCGGCTTTCTCTATTATGTCTCGGTCGCCGGTATCACCGGGCTCCAACAGGCCGCGCAATCTTCGATCGCCGACGCGGTACAGCGCCTCAAGGCCGCCACCCCCCTCCCCGTCGCCGTCGGCTTCGGCGTCCGCACCCCCGAGCAAGCCGCGGCCATCGCCCGCGTTGCCGACGGCGTCGTCGTCGGCTCGGCGATCGTCGAGCTGGTCGGCCAGTACGGAAGCGATGCGCCGGAACGGGTCCGCGCCTATATCCATTCACTATCGACGGCGATTCACGCCGCATCCAAGGAAGCAGTCGCATGAGCTGGATCAGCCGCGTCCGTAACGCGCTCTCGTTCACCACCCGGGGCGCGGATTCGTCCGATACGCTCTGGCACAAGTGCAAGGGCTGCGGGACGATGGTGTTCCTGAAGGAGCTTCAGGGCAATCAATATGTCTGCACGCATTGCGATCACCATGATCGCATCGGCCCGGCGCTACGCTTCGAATATCTGTTCGACGCCGGCAGCTATACCGTGCTCCCCAGCCCCAAGGTCGCCGAGGACCCGCTCAAGTTCCGCGACCAGAAGCCCTACCCGGCGCGCCTGAAGGCGGCGCGTGCCGCCACCGGCGAGCCCGACGCTTTCCTGAACGCCAGCGGCACGATACTCGGCCACAAGGCGGTGATCGGTGTGCAGGATTTCGCCTTCATGGGCGGATCGATGGGCCAGGCGGTCGGCGAGGCGTTCATCGCCGGAGTCGAGGCCGCGATCGAGGCGCGGGCGCCATACATCGTCTTCACTGCCTCGGGCGGCGCGCGGATGCAGGAAGGCATCCTCTCGCTGATGCAGATGCCGCGCACCACCGTCGCGATCGAGATGCTTCACGATGCCGGCCTGCCCTATATCGTCGTGCTGACCGATCCCACGTCGGGCGGGGTCATGGCCGCCTATGCTATGCTCGGCGATGTTCATATAGCCGAACCGCGCGCCACCCTCGCCTTCACCGGCCGCCGCGTCATCGAGAATACGATCCGTGAAAAGCTGCCCGACGATTTCCAGACTTCGGAGTATTATCTCGAGCATGGGCTGATCGACATGGTCACGCACCGCAAGGAACTCCGCGAAACGCTGGGGCAGCTGATCGGGCTGCTGTGCGAAAGCAAGCAGGCGGCGTAAGCTAAAAGCCCTCTCCCCCTCGGGGAGAGGGTTGGGAGAGGGGCAGTGCCACGAACCGAGGAGCGGCTGCTGGCGCACGCCAAAGCCATGCGAAGCGAAATGCCGCAGCGGGAGCGCGAGTTGTGGACGGCTTTGCGCGCCAGGCGGCTTGAAGGTGCGAAATTTACCCGGCAGGTCGTGATCGGTCCATTCATCGCCTATTTTGTTTGCCGTTCCCGCAAGCCGGTGATCGAGGTCGATGGCGATACGCATATCGATGCTGGTCGCGATCAGCGGCGAACCGGTTATCTCGAAGGCGAGAGCTATCGCGTCATTCGCTTCGCAAACCACGATGTGATGACCAATATCGAGGGCGTGCTAGCCATTGTGAGCGCATCGCTTGCGGCTTCCCCTCTCCCAACCCTCTCCCCGGAGGGGAGAGGGTTTTCCTAGATGCCAGACCACGCCAGCTCCGCCGATCCCGCCGTCCAGCGCCAGCTCGATCGGCTGACCATGCTCTCGCCCGGCGCCGATATCCTCGGCCTTGGGCGCATCACCGAGTTGCTCGCGCGCGTCGGCGATCCGCATCTGCGCCTGCCGCCGGTGTTCCATGTCGCCGGCACCAACGGCAAGGGCTCGACCTGCGCGTTCCTGCGCGCCGCGATCGAGGCGGCGGGGCTGAAGGCGCATGTCTATTCCAGCCCGCACCTCGTCCGCTTCAACGAGCGCATCCGCATCGCCGGGGCGCTGATCGAAGACGCGGTGCTGGCGCCGCTGCTCGATGAAGTGCTGAGCGCGGGCGGCGATATCGGCGCTAGCTTCTTCGAAGTCACCACCGCCGCCGCCTTCCTCGCCTTCGCCCGTACGCCCGCCGATGCCTGTATCATCGAGGTCGGACTTGGCGGGCGGCTCGATGCCACCAATGTGATCGCGCACCCCGCCATTACCGGCATCGCCCAGCTCGGTATCGATCATCAGGTGTTCCTCGGCGACACTGCGGAGGTCATCGCCGCCGAAAAGGCCGGCATCGCCAAGCCCGACGTGCCGCTGGTGACGATGGCCTATCCCGAGGAGATCGCGCTGACCGTGGCGGCAATCGCCGCGACGCGCGGCGCGCCGGTGCTGGCTGAGGGCGAGGCGTGGCGCTGGCAGGTCCAGGGCGACCGCCTCCACTATAGCGACGCGAACGGCGCGGTGGAGACGCCTCTCCCCGCCCTCGCCGGCCCGCACCAGCCCGCCAATCTCGCGCTGGCGATCGCCATGCTCCGTCACCAGCGGGCGCTGACGGTTCCGGAAGCCGCCCTCGCCCGCGCCGCACGGGCGGCGCGCTGGCCCGCGCGTATGCAGCGCCTGTCGCCGGGGCCGTTGCTCGACATGTTGCCCGCCGGCAGCGAGCTCTGGCTCGACGGCGGCCACAATCCCGCCGCCGCCGCCGCGGTCAGCGCCACGCTCGCCCAGGTCGCGGAGGGCCGCCCCGTCCATCTGATCCTCGGCATGCTCGCCAACAAGGATGCGGCGGGCCTGCTCGCGCCGTTCGCAGGGCTGGCGCGGAGCCTGTATGCCGTGCCCGTGCCGGGGCATGAGCACCATGCGCCCGCCAGACTGGCTGAGGTCGCGCGGGAATGCGGCATCGCGCATGTCGCGCCCGCCGGGGACGTGCCGTCGGCGCTGCGCTCGATTGCCGCCGGGGGCGGTACGCCGGTGGTGCTGATTCTGGGTTCGCTTTACCTTGCGGGCACGATACTCGACGCGAACGGCGAACTGCCCGACTGACGCCGTCTCCGGCCGGGGGAAAGGCCGGTCATTCGCGCTTCGCTTCCGGCGCGAGGATCGCCCGGGCATTGGCGCTGTCGCGGACCAGCCTGCCGAACAGCCGCGCGCTTTCGGTGGAAGCGGTGTCGGCGTCGTGCACCACCGCCGAGAATTGCAGGAAGCTGTGGGTCAGCGAGGCATAGTTGGCGTAGCGGACCGGTACGCCGTCCGTCCGCAGCCGCTCGGCGAACCTGCGGCCGGAATCGCGCAAGATGTCGAAGCCGGCGGTGGCGACGATTGCCGGCGGCAACCCGGCCAGACTTGGGGCATTGGCCGGGTTCATGAACGCATCGGCTTCCCGGATGCGGTCGCGGCCATAGTCCTTGAACACGCGCGGCAGGATGAACTCGATGAACGCGCTGTCCAGCGCATAGCCCTTGCCGAACAAGGTATAAGACGGATCCTCCTGGGGCAGCCCAGCGCCGGGATAGAATAGCAGCATCGCGGCGGGAACGGGCTTGCCGGCCTTGATCTGCCGTTGGGCGATGTTGATGGCGACATGGCCCCCCGCGCTGTCGCCGCCAACCCCGACCCGTGCCGGATCCCCGCCGAACGACGCCGCATTGGCGCGTGCCCACAGATAGGCATCCTCGCCGTCATCGCTGGCGGCGGGATAGGGGTGTTCGGGCGCAAGACGGTAATCGACGGTGACGACGATCGCCCGCGCCTCGTTGGCGAGGAGGCGCGATACCCGGTCATGCGAAGCGATGCTGGCGAAGATCCAGCCGCCGCCATGATGATAGACCAGCACGGGCAATGGCCCCTCGCCCTCGACCTTCGGCCGATAGATGCGGACAGGAATGGGCCCGCCGCGCCCGTTGACGGTCCGGTCCTCGACCTGCGCCATTTCCGGCGTGACCTTCGTGAAGAGCCGCCATTCGCGATCGACACCATGCCGGATGAATGCCCGGCCCCATGGCGTCGCGAAGATCAGCGGCGCCGAGCGCATCACCCACGGCGCGGCCGGGCGGCGTTGCTCCACCATATATTGCAGCTTGGGATCGAGGGTCTGGCCGTCGACGGTTTCCCTGGGACCCTTGAGGTGCGTCGCGAACCAGCTTTCCGGCTGCGAATAAAAGGCGAGTTGCTCGCGCTCCTCCTTGGTCGGTACGAAAGGTTCGACCGGTCGCACGCTCGCCGCGAACCACATTTGCAGCGCGACGAATGCCAACACCAGCAAAACGACGACGCCGCCCAGCGTCCACACCGCAATCTTCATACGCGACCTCCCCTTCTCCGCGCTGATACCCTGCGCGGAGACGAACCCGCGATGCCGCCTTCCGCGAGCCTGTCGATCGCGCCGGAAAGTCTGTTAAGCTTATTGCGATTGACTATCAATAGCGAACTCGCGACACTTTCCTTCTGGATTCGCAGGAGTCGTCATGTCCGTCAGTGCCACGCTTTCCACCGCCCTTCCCGCCCTCCAGCCCGAGGATGCGGGCGCGCGCCTGTTCCTGTTCGGCGTGCGGCAGATGGGGATGCACGGTCTGCACGATGCCTGCGCGGCGCACGCGTTCGTCACCGCCTTCGGCAAGGATTTCCAGCGCCCGCTGATCCTGCTGCGCGCACTGATGCAGGAAATGTCGGCGATCTCGGCGGGACCGATCCAGATCGCGCCATGGTGCTGCCCACGCATGACCGCGGCGGAGGCGGCGTTGCTCGAAGTCATCGGCCGCGTCCGCACCCATCCGCAATCGGCGGCGATGCTGCTCGCCGATATGCTCGGGATCCGCGATGCCACCGGCGTGCTCGTCACCGCCCACGCGCTCGCCAATGCCTTTGCCGATCTGGCGCTGCCGCTCGGCGACTAACCCAGTGTTTCCGGCGGCAGTTCGATATCGCTCAGCATCCAGGTCGCGCCCTTCAGCTTGAAGATCAGCGCGCCGGGTTTGCCGTCGCGGCGCACCAGGCGAAACTGGCCGGGGCCGTCCCGACGCATCATCATGTCGTCGGCCTTGAGCTTGACGGTGCCCGGCCGCGCCTCTCCCGCCAGCGGCGCGGCGGCGAAGATCAGGCGCATCCCTTCGGGCGTCAGGGCGATATCCACCAGCCGGTCGGCCAGCCCGCCCGCCACCAGCGCGCCGAGCACGCCCTCGTCACGCACGCCGCTGTCCATCCGGGCGCGCAGCCGGCGCTTCATGCTGTCGCGAAGCGCGGTGTAATCGACGTGCCGCGACAGCGTATCGATGTCACGCGCCTCGGCGGCCTCCTTCATCGATTGCAGGGTCCACCACGGCGACCCCCAATACCAGCCGCCCGCGAGCAGGGCCGCGATCAGCAGCAGCGCGATCAGGATCCTTTTCATGCTTGCCCCCTCAACCGGGCGAGCGTTTCGCTGGCCCAGCGATACATGTCCGCATCCGCCGCACGCTGCGTCCGGTCGAGGCGCTTCATCCGGCTCTCGACCTCCTCCAGCACCGCCGTCGCCCGCCGGTCCCAGCCTTCGGCGAGCAGCAACGCGGCGTAGCGGCAGCGCGCCTCCTCGCCGGTGATGCGGGTGACGATATCCTCATAGATCGCCAGCGCCTCGGCGTTGCGCCCGAGATGTTCGAGCGCCTTGGCGCGGAGCAGGGCGCGGCTATCCTTCTCGCTCTGCCCCGCCGGTTCCGGAATCGCGTCGAGCAGCGCCAGCGTCTCGGCGCCCTGCCCGGTCTCGTAGAGCGACGCGGCGAGCTTGCCCTGCGTGCGCAGATCGGGTTCGCCCGCGGTCATGCGGATGCTCTCGCGGTAGAGCGGGATCGCTTCGTCGTGCCGCCCGAGCGCCGCCAGCGCCTCGGCGACATGCAGCCGGTTGGCGGCGGTATCGGCCAGATCGAGCGCGTCTCTCGCGGCGCGCAATTCGCGCTCCGGGTCCATCAGCGCGACGACATTGCTCTTCGCCGCGCGGACATGGCGGTTCCCGCCGAGCCCCGGCAATATCTCGACGAAGAAATAGGCCAGCGGTCCGGCCACCGGCAGGAAAATCAGGGCCGACAGCCAGATCGGATTGCGGCCGTTGCGCATCAAATGAACGATGCACAAGACGCTCAGGCCGATGACCGCCAGATACGGCATCAGACCGCGGCTTCCTCCACCGGCAGCGTCGGCTCGGTCGCCTCGCGCGGCCCCCGCGCCCATTCGATCGCGACCAGCACCACCGCGATCATGCCGAGGCCGGCGGTGATCAGGAAGACATTGGCATAGCCATATCGCTCGATCGCCTCGCCGATCGATGCGCGGCCGAGCGCGCCGACCAGGAAGGTCATCGATGACAGCAGCGCATATTGCACCGCGCTATACTCGCGCGAAACGATCGACGAGATATAGGCGATGAACGCCGTGCCGGCGAGACCGCCGGCGATATTCTCACCGGTGATGCCGATCAGCAGCCGCATCATCCGCGGCTCGACGCCGACATGATCGAGCATGAACAGATGCATGAAGCCATCGATGCCCGCGCCGCCCGCCGCGAGATCGGCGAACAGCAGGTTCGATGCCGCGGCGACGATCCCGCCGAGCAGCAAGGTCGGCATCCGCCCGATCGTCGCCAGCAGCACGCCGCCGATCACCACGCCGAGCGTCGTCATCAGCACCCCGACGATCTTCGAGGCGATCGCCACCTCGTCGTTCGTGTAATGAAGGAAATCGAGGTAGAAGGGGAAGGCGAACGGCGCCCAGATCGAGTCCGCGATCCGGTAGAGCAGGATCAGCGCCAGCACCAGGATCGCCCCCCAGCGCAGCCGCGAGACGATCTCGGCCAGCGGCAGGATCAAAGCGCGATAGCTGTGGTTCGCCGCCATCTGCGCGCCCGATACCTTGTGCGCTTCGGACACGTGCTGCGGCAGCCGGTTGGTCCAGGCCGAGACGATGGCGGGGATGATGACCGTCGCGACGATGATCCACGGGCCGATATATTTGGTGAAATCGGTCGCGCTCATCCTGGTGACGCCGGGCACCGCCGGCTGCAATGCCGAGGCCATGAAGTCGCCGAGCATGTAGATCGCCCAGGCCCAGCACACCGCGACGATCGCCAGCGCGATGGTCCGTTCCTTCTGGTTCGGCACGCGATGTCCCGCCAGCGGCGAATCCGCCGCGCTCTCGTCGCGCGCTACCTCCGGCGTGAACAGCGTCATCGCCACTGCACCGAGCATCGCGAAGCCGAAGCCGACATAGACGATCGGCCAGCTCAGCCGCGCCGCCAGCACCAATGCCAGCGCCCCGCCGGTCAGCGCCGCGAAGCGGTTGCCGAGCTGGTAGATCGCCGAAAGCAGATCGACCGTCGCGGTCTCGTCGGCGATCTCGATGCGCCACGCGTCGATCACCACGTCCTGCGTCGCGGAGAGGAAAGCGGCGATCACCGCGAGGATCGCGAACGTGCCGATCGCGGTCAGCGGATCGGTTGCGGCCAGCCCCCAGAGCAGGATCGCCAGCGCGCCCTGACACAATACCAGCCACGAGCGCCGCCGCCCGAGCTTGCCGAGCACCGGCAATCGCGCGCGATCGACGAGCGGCGACCACAGGAATTTGAAGGCATAAGCCAGCCCGACCCAGGACAGCACGCCGATCGTCGCGAGGCTGATCTTGAGCTCGCCCAGCCACGCATTGAGCGTGCCGATCAGCAGCACGAAGGGCAGCCCCGAGGCGAAGCCGAGCACCAGCATCGCGCCGGTCTTGCGGTTGGTCATCGCCGCCTTGAGCAGGCCCCAGCCCTTTGGTTTGTCGGTCAACGCTTGCCCCCTGCGGTTTTCGCGCCGAAACTAGCGCAAAAGCGGGAGAGGACAAGGATGAACGCGCCGACCCAGGGCCAGCTCGCGCTCGCCGCCGCGCTCGCGGCCGGCGGCACCAAAAGCGATGGCGCGATCACCCATGTCGATGCAGCGGCATACACGTGTCCGCAGCGCTTCGAGGCCGAGCGTGACCGCATCTTTCGCCGCGTGCCGCTCGTCATCGCCCCTTCGGCGCTGCTGCCGGAGAATAACATGGCCGTGCCGCATGACGGCTTCGGCAAGCCGCTGCTGATCGCCCGCGACGGGCAAGGCCAGGCGCATGTCTTCCTCAACGTCTGCCGCCACCGCGGCACCCGGCTGGTCGAGGGTTGCGACCTCGTCAAGGCCCCGCGCCTCGTCTGCCCCTATCATGCCTGGACCTATGCGCTCGACGGCCGGCTGACCGGCCTGCCCCGCCCCGACAGCTTTCCCGGTCTCGACAAGGGCGAGCACAACCTCAGGCGCCTGCCGACCCGCGAAGCTGGCGGGCTGATCTGGTTTTCCTTCGATGAGGAGGCCGATTTCAGCGAAGCCGAAACGCTGGCCCGCGATTTCGAGGCCTTTGATCTCGCCGGCCAGTATCATTTCCGCCGCCGCACCCATGCCGTGCGGGCGAACTGGAAGCTGATCATGGATGCCTTTCTGGAAGGCTATCACATCCAGCGCCTCCACGCCGGCACCATCGCCCCCTTCTTTCAGGACGGCGTTTCCACCGCCGACACGATCGGCCCGCACCAGCGCTCGGCAGTCGGTCGCGAGGGCGTGCTGGACTCGAACGACTGGGCGACGCTGCGCGCGGCGATCACCTACACCTATCAGATGTTCCCCGGCGCGGTGCTGATCGTCAGCCCTGATTATATCAACCTGATGGTGCTGATGCCGCAGGCCGAGGATCGTGTGCTGGTCGAGGATTTCATGCTGATCCCCGAAGCCCCCGCCACCGAAAAGGCGTTGGCGCATTGGGAGCGCAGCTGGGATCTGCTCGACAAGGGCGTGTTCGCCGCGGAGGATTTCCGTGCCTGCGAGCTCGGCCAGCAGGGCCTGTCGTCAGGGTCGATCGAGCGCCTGACCCTTGGCACCCTCGAACGCGGTATCCGCCACTTCCACGATGCGGTGGAAAATGCGCTGAAATAATGGTGCTCCCGCGAAAGCGGGAGCCTGGGATTACTCAGCGTTGACCTTTGTTGCCCTGGGCTCCTGCTTTCGCGGGAGCGCTAGGCGACCTTCGCGAACAAGCTGAACCCGCCCGGCAATTTACGCGGTACCTTGCGGCCCTCGATCACCGCCTCGACGGCATTGATCGCCGCGAGCAGATCGCGCTGGGGATAGGGCTTGGACAGGCACCCCGCCGCGAATTCCTTCGCCTCGCCCGGGCAATTGCCGGTGACGAACATCACGGTGATCCCGCGGCCATGCGCCGCCCGCGCCACATCGATGCCGCTGCCGTCGGACAGGCTGACATCGACGAGCAGCAGGTCGAGATCCTCCTCGTTGTCCAGCAGCCGCATCGCGTCGGTCACCGAATCCACGGTGCCGACGATCTCAAAGCCTTCGCCATTGAGGAAATGTTCGTTGTCGAACGCCACCAGCGGCTCGTCCTCGACGATAAGGATTCGCGCGACCCGTCGCGTCTTCTTGCCACCGAACAACATTCGTTACGCTCTCACCCGAACTGTCCGTTCCATAACGCGCAAAACGTTTTCCGGGCGCAATAATTTTTGCGACTGCGGACACAATCGCTATATCGCCCGCGTGCCCCCATCAAAAACCAATGAGCCCGCCCGGGAAGGGCCCAATGCCGGTCAGCGCATCGCCAAGTTGCTGGCCCGTGCCGGAATCGCGTCGCGCCGAGAAGTCGAGCGGATGATCGCCGATGGCCGCGTCGCCGTGAACGGCAAGACGCTCGACACGCCGGCCACCGTGCTGACCTCGCTCGACGGCGTCACCGTCGATGGCAATCCGGTCGCCGCGCCCGAGGCCGCGCGCCTGTTCCGCTATCACAAGTCCGCCGGGCTGCTCACCGCCGAGCGCGATTTCACCGGGCGGATGACGATCTACGATCGCATGCCCGCCGGACTGCCACGGGTAATGCCGGTCGGCCGCCTCGATCTCAACACCGAGGGGCTGTTGCTGCTCACCAATGACGGCGAGCTCAAGCGCCAGCTCGAGCTGCCTTCGGTTGGCGTCGAGCGCACCTATCGCGCCCGTGCCTATGGCCAGATCAGCCAGGAGCAGCTTGAGGATCTGATGCTCGGCATCGAGATCGAGGGCGTCCGCTATGGCCCGATCAACGCCAATATCGAGCGGCGCACCGGCGCCAATGTGTGGATCGAGATGACGCTCACGGAAGGCAAGAACCGTGAAGTGCGCCGCGTGCTCGAATATCTCGGGCTCGAGGTCAGCCGCCTGATCCGCACCCGCTACGGCCCGTTCTGGCTCGGCGACCTGCCGGTCGGCGATGTCGACGAGATCCGCCAGAACGACCTCGCCACCTTCCGCACGGTGGTGTCGAAGCCCGGCGGCGGCAAGGCGGCGTCGAACCTGCAATTCGCGGTGCGCCAGCGCGTGCCTGAAGCGAAGCCGAAACCCGAACCGGTGCCGGCCGGCCGCGAGCCCGATGGCCGGCGCACGCGGGCCAAGGCGCCTGCTCGTCCGCGCGTATCGGCCAGCCCGCGCGCCGAGCCGGTCGAACCGCGCTTCACCCCGCGTGGTGCCCCGCCGCGTAGCGAGCGACCGTTGCGCGAAGATGGCCCGGCGCGCCGTGGCCCGGCACGCGGCGCTGCTGGCGAAGCGCGGTTCACGCCGCGCGTGACCCCCGATCGCGCCGCCGAGCGTCCCGCTCGCAGCGAACGCCCTGCTCGCGACGAGAAGATCGCCAAGCCGGCCCGTGCCGCGCGAGCCCGTGCCCACCGCGATACGCTGGAGCCCCGTGCACCCCGTCCCGGCGGCGACCGCCCGGCCAAGGGTCCGTCCGGCGGACGCGGCAAGCCTTCGCGCCCTGGCAAACCCGCGCGGCCACCGCGCACCCGTAAATGAGGATCATCGCCGGCCAGTGGCGCGGCCGTCCGCTGCTCGCCCCCAAGGGGGACACCACCCGTCCCACCGCCGACCGTACCCGCGAGGCGCTGTTCTCGATGCTTGCCAGCCGCGTCGGCAGTTTCGAGGATCTGGCGGTCGCCGATCTCTTCGCCGGCTCTGGCGCGCTGGGGCTGGAGGCGCTTTCGCGCGGCGCCGCCTCGTGCCTGTTCGTCGAGCAGGACAAGGCCGCGATCGACGCGCTCAGGGCCAATATCGCCAGGCTCGGCGCCAAGGGAGCCGATGTCCGCGCCGCTTCGGTGATGACGCTGGGGCCGGCGGTCAAGCCGCTCGACCTGATCCTGATGGACCCCCCTTACACCACCGGCGCCGGCAGCGTCGCGCTCGACAAGCTCGCCCGCCTTGGCTGGACCAGCCCCGCCACCTGGGTGAGCATCGAAACCGCCAGGGACGAGGAACCCGAAATCGCCGGCTTCACCGCCGACGCGTCACGCGTCCACGGCAAGGCGCGGATCACGCTGTTGCGCGCGGCCTGACCATCGCCAGCCCGATCAGGCTGAGCAGGCCGGCGCCTGCCAGATAATATCCCACAAGCGTGAGCCCGCCCCGCTCGACCAGGGTTTGCGCGATGAACGGCGTCAGCCCGCCGCCGATGATCCCGCCCAGGTTGAAGGTCACCGAGACGCCGGTGTAGCGGACCCGCGCCGGGAACAGGCTCGGCAGGAAGCCGCCCAGTGGTCCGTAGACGAAGCCCATCACGAACAGCGCCAGCGCCAGCCAGTAGAACGCGATGAGCCCGGAACTGGAGGTCAATAACCCGATCACCGTGCCGGCACCCATCGTCCATACGCACCCGATCATCAGCACGCGGCCGGCATTGCGCTTGTCCGCCCAGATGCTCGAAACCACGATCCCCACCGCCATGAACAGGATCGCGCCCAGCTCCATCGTCAGGAATGTCTCGCGGTCATAGCCCAGCGTCTTGGTCGCATAGCCGATCACGAACACCGTCGAGACATAGAACAGCGCGAAGCACGCCACCGTCGCGATCGTCCCCGCCAGCGTCGGACCAAGGTGATCGCGGAACAGCTCGCCCACCGGCACCTTGGGCGGCGGCGCCTGCTCCTGCGCTTCGACGAACGCCGGCGTCTCGGTCAGCGTCAGCCGCACCCATAGCCCCAGGATTACCAGCAACGCGCTGGCGAGGAACGGCAGCCGCCAGCCCCATGCCGCGAACTGCGCGTCGCTCAGCAGCGCCCCGAGGATCAGGAAAAAGCCATTGGCGCAGATGAAGCCCACCGGCGCGCCCATCGGCGGAAAGGCGCCATAGCGATTGGCCCAGCCCGGCGGCGCGTTCTCCACCGCGAGCAGACTCGCCCCGCCCCATTCGCCGCCCAGTCCCAGCCCCTGCCCGAAGCGGAGCAAACACAGCAAGGCGGGCGCGACCCAGCCGATCATCGCATAGGTCGGCAGGAAGGCGATCAGCACCGTCGAGATGCCCATCAGCATCAGCGAAGCGACCAAAGTCGATTTGCGCCCCATCCGGTCGCCGAAATGCCCGAACAGCAATCCGCCCAGCGGTCGCGCGAAGAAGGCGACGCTGAACGATGCGTAGGAGGCGAGCTGCGCCAGCCCCGGATCGGTTGCCGGAAAGAACAGCGCCGGGAACACCAAAGCCGCCGCGGTCGCGTAGATATAGAAGTCATAGAACTCGACCGATGTGCCGACGAGGCTCGCGAACAGGATTCGGCGGTGCGATGCTGGTGCGGTCATTCGGCCTCGTCCATGCAAGTGGTGCGCTTGATCTCGGTCACCTTGCCGCTGGCATCCTTGACCTCCGCGCGACCGGGCACGCATGCCGGTTGCTCCTTGGGTGTGGAGGTGCGCCATGCGACGAACGCCGCGATCATGGCGATCGCCAGCACGATCGCGATTCTGACTTTTCGGTTCCGCCAGTTCATGCGCGCGAGCCTATCGCGCACGCACGCGCCCGGCAACGCCGTCAGAAATGGAATTGCACATAGGCGCGCGGGCCGGGCGGCACGCCGCCGCGCTTCCTGCGCTTCATCCATGCGATGCCGAACTCGACCTCCTCGCCCGCCTCGAAGCTGAGCTTCGGGCCGATCGTGTTGCGCGCCCCGCGCGTCTGGCCGCGCACCGCGTCGAACCGCGCCATCTGGGTATAGCCGCCGAACCCGATCCAGGCCGGGCCGATGATCCGCTTCTGTACCGAGAAGCGGTATCCGTTGCGCCCGTCCGCGCCGCCCTGTCCGCTCTCGCCACGCATCACCGTCTGGGCACGCAGCCACAGTCCACCGGCGCGCTCGTCGAGCGTCACCTTGGTCTCGGTGAGAGGAATCGAATAATTGAGCCGCGGCTCCTTCGCGCCCTGCGCGCAAACCGGCATCGCCGCAAACAGCGGCAGCAGCCCACCGATCACGCGAATCGCCCGCATCGCATCCCCCCTTTCGGGACACAGACCGCACCCGCCGCCTACCTTCAATTAAGTATAAGTCCGCGTCTGCCTTCCGCGCTTGCCCGGAACCGCCGCGTTCCCTAACTGTTCGCGCATGACCGTGCCTGCCGAACTCCAGCCCGAAGCCCCCTATCTGCAGGGCCTCAACGCCCCCCAGCGCGATGCGGTGCTCACCACCGAAGGCCCCGTCCTCGTCCTCGCCGGCGCCGGCACCGGCAAGACCGCGGCGCTCACCGCCCGTCTCGCCCACCTCCTCTGGACCCGGAAAGCCTATCCCTCCGAGCTGCTCGCGGTGACCTTCACCAACAAGGCCGCGCGCGAGATGAAGGAACGCGTCGGCCGCCATGTCGGCCAGGCGGTCGAGGGGATGCCGTGGCTCGGCACCTTCCACGCCATCGGCGCCAAGATGCTGCGCCGCCATGCCGAGCTGGTCGGGCTGCAATCGAACTTCACCATCCTCGACACCGACGATCAGCTGCGGCTCCTGAAACAGCTCATCACCGCCAACGATCTCGACGAGAAGCGCTGGCCCGCCCGCCAGCTCGCCGGGCTGATCGATCAATGGAAGAGCAAGGGGCTCACGCCCGCCGAGATCGGCGCCGGCGAGTCCGAGCAATACGCGAACGGCAAGGGCCAGTCGCTCTACGCCCAGTATCAGGAGCGCCTGCGCACGCTCAACGCCTGCGATTTCGGCGATCTGCTGCTCCACATGCTGGTGATCCTCAAGACGCACCGCGACGTGCTGGAGATGTACCAGCAGCGCTTCCGCTACATCCTGGTCGACGAATATCAGGACACCAACGCCGTCCAGTATCTCTGGCTGCGCCTGCTCGCCCAGCAGCGCCGCAACCTCTGCTGCGTCGGCGATGACGACCAGTCGATCTATTCGTGGCGCGGCGCGCTGGTCGAGAACATCCTCAAGTTCGAAAAGGACTTCCCCGGCGCCAAGGTCATCAAGCTCGAACAGAATTACCGCTCGACTCCGCACATCCTTGCCGCCGCCAGTGGTGTGATCGCCAATAATGGCGGCCGCCTCGGCAAGACCTTGTGGACCGAGAAGCCGGAGGGCGAGAAGGTCAAGGTCCTCGGCATCTGGGACGGCCCCGAGGAAGCCCGCCGCGTCGGCGAGGAGATCGAAGGGCTGCAGCGCGGCGGCGCCAGCCTCGACGACATGGCCATCCTGGTGCGTGCCGGCCACCAGACCCGCGAGTTCGAGGACCGCTTTGTCTCGATCGGCCTGCCGCACAAGATCATCGGCGGCCTGCCCTTCTACAACCGGCTCGAAATCCGCGACGCACTCGCCTATCTGCGCATCGTCGCACAGCCCGCCGACGATCTCGCCTTCGAACGCATCGCCAACACGCCCAAGCGCGGCCTCGGCGACAAGGCGCTGGCCAAGGTCCATCAATACGCCCGTGCCGAGGGTATTCCGCTCACCGTCGCCGCCGCGCGCATCCTCGACAGCGACGAGCTGACGCCCCAGGCCCGCCGCTCGCTCGGCAATCTCGTCGCTAATTTCGCCCGCTGGCGCGCGATGGGCGACACCCTCCCCCATCCCGAGCTCGCCCGCATCATCCTCGACGAGAGCGGCTACACCGCGATGTGGCAGGCCGATAAGACCGCCGAGGCCGCCGGCCGCCTCGAGAACCTCAATGAACTCGTCCGCGCGATGGAGGAATATGAAAGCCTCACCGCGTTCCTCGAACATGTCTCGCTGGTCATGGACAATGAGAACAACGCTGACGAACCCAAGGTCACGATCATGACCATCCACGCCGCCAAGGGGCTGGAGTTCGACACCGTGTTCCTCGCCGGCTGGGAGGAAGGCATCTTCCCCTCGCAGCGCGCGCTCGACGAAGGCGGTCTCGCATCCCTGGAGGAGGAACGCCGCCTCGCCTATGTCGCCATCACCCGCGCCCGCCGCGCTGCGACCATCCTCCACGCCGCCAACCGCCGCATCTACGGCCAATGGACCTCGTCGCTCCCCAGCCGCTTCATCGCCGAACTGCCCAAGGAGCATATCGCCGAGGAGACCACGATGAGCGGCGGTGCATCGCTCTGGCAGGCGAACTGGAGCGACCGCGCCGACCCCTTCGCCGATGTCGGCCGAGGCACCGGCCGCGGACCGGGCTGGCAACGCGCCGCGGGTGTGGGCGGCGGCTTCGATCCCAAGAACCCCGGCGGCAGCTTCCAGAGCCGCACCTTCACCCGCGACGCCCCCCGCGTCCTCGAAAGCCGCGCAAGCTCGGTCAGCGTCGGCGCCAAGCCACGCGGGGACCTGTCGCTGGGGATGCGCGTGTTCCACCAGAAGTTCGGTTACGGCGAAATCGCCGAGATCGAAGGGAACAAGCTCGAGATCGATTTCGAGCAGGCCGGGCGGAAGCGGGTGATGGACAGCTTTGTAACTATTGATTAGATTTCCAGTGGAGGGGAATCGAGATATGCAGTCCGAGGAGTCAACTTTCCCGTATTTCCTGCATATCTTCATTCGAAGGATTGCCACCTTGTGGCTTCTTGCATTGTTCGTTTTGCCATTTTTGATTTTCCTTTTTCTAAAAGCAACGGTGCCCACGCCGTCTATTGATGCCACCTTCGACGCGAAATGGGGCACCACCTGGTTCAGCTATACATCGTGGGTTTGGTTCGCGACTGCCTCCTCGGCATTGTTCTTCGGCGCTCTTGGATCGAGCGTGAGTTTTGTATCGAGAGCCGATCCGGGCGACGTTTCTCGCCGCAGCATTTTCGCGGCGCAGGTGCTTGGCGGCGTGTTCGCCGGAATGCTGACGCTGATGTTCGTTGGCGGGCTGGTCCAGGGAAGCCTTTTTCCGACCTTTCGAGCCGCGCGCTGGTACGAATTGTTCTTTGATGTTCCGTCTTGGGCGAAGTTGATGGTGTGGACCTTCATCGCCGGATTTTCGGAGCGGTTCGTCCCCGATCTCCTCACCCGGCTGATCCAGCAATCGAGCAACCCGACGAAGGAGCCCGGCTCTTCCGAATAGACGTCCCGGAGCAAGAAACGCGCTATCCGCGCCTGCTCGGAACCGCTCATTCTGGGCTTGCCAAAGGGTTACAATGTAGGATTTCGCCTGCTTGGCTCCCCCCGTCCCTGGACCGCTCTTTGAACCGTAGCATATGCCCCATGCAGCGGTGCGCACGCGCGTCGCTCGGCTTTCTCGCGCGAAAATGCGCCCACCGCCGCCTCCTCGGAACCCCCATGATCAGTGCGACCATTGGGACCATTCGCGAATGTTGAGCCCTCGCAAAAACACTAAACTTCCTCAACCTTCGCGCCGCGCTCCTCCCGCCGTTCGCCGTGTGGCTGTCCCCATTCGCCTCCTCGCGCCACCTCATTCACGCCCGCGTCATCTTTGTTGCGGGAACGTTTCCACCTGCCCGCTCGTATTCCCCGGGCAGACAGAGGAGATACCCATGAAGACCTTCACATGCCTGGCCGCGATCGCCGCGGCGACGCTCGCCGTCGCCACGCCTGCTGCCGCCCAGCGCGGACCAGCCTATGGCTCGGCGCAGGACGAGGAAGCCCGGCTTGATGCCGCGCAGCAGCGCTTCGATCGCGAGACCCAGATCTATCGCGACGCGGTCCAGCGCTATCGCATGTCGCGGCCGCGCGGCGGCGATTGGCGCGGCCCGGGCGGTCCGGGCGTCGGCTATGTCGATCCGCGCGACGATGAATTCTACGATCCGGTCCGCGATTATCGCGCGCCGCCGCCGGGCTATCGCGATCGCGTGCTGACCCGTGAGGATCGCATCTATCGCGGTCAGAACGGCCAATATTACTGCAAGCGCAACGATGGCACTACTGGCCTGATCGTCGGCGCCGCGGCAGGCGGTCTGTTCGGTAACGTCATCGCTGGCGGTCGTTCGAGCACGCTCGGCACGATCCTCGGCGCCGTTGCCGGCGGCGCGATCGGCAGCTCGGTCGATCGCAACCAGGAAGTGCGCTGCCGCTAACCCGGTTCGGTGGCGGCAAGTGCCCAAGGGCGCTTGCCGCCACCCTCCCCCTCCGCCATTCTCTGCGGAACCATGAAGGGGAGAGCCGCGATGGCCAAGATCATCCTGACCTACAAGCTGAAGCCCGGCGTCAGCGCCGATGAGTTCGAGACCTGGGTGCGGACCACCGATTACCCGGCGATGCGCGGGCTAAGCCGCGTCGCCAGCTTCGCCAATCACCGCGTCACCGGGCTGCTGCTCGGCGAGGGCGAACCTGGCATGGATTATATCGAAGTGTTCGACGTGCCCGATATCAACGGGTTCATGACGCAGGACATGCCGGGGGGCGTGGTTCAGGGCATCATGGGCGAGTTCATGAGCAAGGTCGACGATCCGAAGTTCATCCTCGCCGACGAAGTGGTCTAGATCTAGGCCGCCGCAGCCTCGGGTTCGATCGCCATCACCGCAGTGGCGTATTTGTCGAGGCTGGGGTCGAACAGCTCGCTCGGGGTGAAGTCGCGCTGCGTGATCGCCAGTTCGGACATGCCGTCGATCTTGAAAGTGCCGATCTTGGGTTCGCGGGCCAGCATATTCTCGCGCGAAATCACCAGCGCGTCGACGTAGAGCCCGCCGCCGCGCAGATAGGCGATGTGTGGCGCCAGGATCATGCGCTTGCGATTATAGGTCGCGGAAACGCAGCGCATGCGGACGATCGCTTCGAGGATCGTCGCAGTGGGGCCGCTCGGGCCTTCGCTTTCCGGCGCGTTGCTCATATCCGCATTATGGAGATTATGCTGCGTTGCAGCAAGGGGTGGCGTGTTGTTTCGCAGCGCCACCCCATAACTTTTCGGCTTAGCGCCAGAAGAGCAGCAACAGGATGATGATCGGGATCGGAATCCCCAACAGCCACAACAGGATGCCCTTGCCCATCGTTTATCTCCTCCGGGTGGTTTCGGTGGCGTAAGAACAAAGCGCGCTCGGGTCGGTTCCGTGCGGAACGCAAGCCATCGCCACCCGTTCACCGGCCGTCCCCTTTCAGCGGAGAAGAGCAGATGGCGAAAGTGAAAACGCGCGACGGTACAGAGCTTTACGTCAAGGACTGGGGAAAAGGCCGGCCCGTCGTGCTGATCCATGGCTGGCCGCTTTCGGCCGATAGCTGGGACCCGATCGCGATGCGGCTCGCGGACAATGGCTACCGCGCCATCGCCTATGATCGTCGCGGCTTCGGCCGCTCGGACCAGCCATTCGCAGGCTATGATTACGATACGCTCGCCGACGATCTCGCCGATGTGATGCAGGAAACCGGCGCGACATCGGATGCCACGCTGATCGGCTTCTCGATGGGCGGCGGCGAAGTCGCCCGCTACATGTTGCGCCACGACGGCAAGGGCATCATTTCCGCGGCGCTGCTCAGTTCGGTCGTACCCTATATGCTCCAGACCGAAGACAATCCCGATGGTGTCCCGCAAAAGCAACTCGAAGCGATCGCCAAATCGGTGGAGGAAGACCGCGCCGCGTTCTTCGCGACTTTCTTCAAGCAATTCTACGGCGTCGGCCTGATTTCGCATCCGGTCAGCTCGGAAGCGATCCAGGCGTCGTGGAATGTGGCGATGACCGCGAGCCTCAAGGCGACTTTGGCCTGTGCGCAATCGTTCGGCTTTACTGATTTCCGGCCCGATCTAGCGGCGTTCAACGTGCCGACGCTCGTGCTTCACGGCACCAGCGATACGATCGTGCCACCGGCCATCGGCAGGAACGCGGCCCAGGGCATCCGCCAGTCGCAATATGTCGAATATGACGGCGAACCGCATGGCCTGTTCCTGACCGCGACCGATCGTCTCGCCAGCGATCTGCTGACCTTCCTCAGCGGCAGCCCAACCACCGCGACGCGCGAGCTCGAAGGCGGAACGCTCGCCTAAAAGGCCGTCACCGGCGACGCCTCGCCCATCATCGCCTGCCGCAGCAGCGGGATGGGCGGGCCGCCCCGGCTCAGCGCCTGATCGTGGAACGCTTTCCACGCCGCCCGCCCGCCCCGCGTCGCCGTCCAGTCGTTGCGCAGCCGTGTGATCATCAGCTTGCCCAGCGTGTACATCAGATACCGGCGTGACCAATGCGCCGCCGCTGGTTCCGCCACCCGAGGAGCATGCAGCGAGCGCCAAGGCGGCGGCCGCGAACACCATGTTATGCTTACCCATGCGGCGATGCTGGCAGCTTACGCAGGCTGAGGCGATCCGAAACCGGGACGCCCGGCGTGCGCGATATGGCCGTTCGTAGCAAAGGTCGCGAAGCCCAGCTTCGTATCACTTTCGGAATCGCTCGTTGCGGATGCGGTGCCGATCGGCCTAGAGCGCCCGTATGGCTTCGCATCCTCTCGCCATCGCCAATTTCCGTTTTTACTGGTTGTCGCGGCTTTCGACGACACTCGCGCAGATGGCGATGGTCATCGTCATCGGCTGGCAGGTCTACGATATCGCCCGCCAGACGATGACCGTGAAGGAGGCGGCGTTCCAGCTCGGACTGATCGGCGTCGCGCAGTTCCTCCCCTTGCTGGCGCTGTCGCTATTCGCGGGGTGGGTGGCGGACCGGATCGACCGCCGCTGGATCGCGCGCGGCGCCGTCGCGCTGGAGGCGTTCTGCGCGCTCAGCCTGTGCTGGCTGACCTATACCCATACCGTCACCCTTCCGGCCCTGTTCGGCATCGCCGCCTTGCTGGGGGTCGCCCGCGCCTTTGCCGGGCCAGCTCTCGGGGCACTTGCGCCCAATCTGGTGCCCAAGGCGATCCTTCCCACCGCGATCGCCCTGAGCGCGCTCTCCTGGCAAATCGGCACGGTGATCGGCCCGGCGATGGGCGGCTACCTCTATGCCGGTGCCGACTGGCTGCCATATGCGGTGTCGGGCGGGCTGTTCCTGCTCTCGCTGCTGATGCTGAGCCTCATCGGCCCCGTCCCTCTGCCCGTGGCGCAGGCCAAGGGCAGTCCCTGGGCGCAGATGATCGACGGACTGCATTATGTCCGCCGCAACCGGCTGGTGCTCGGCGCGATCTCGCTCGATCTGTTCGCGGTGCTGCTTGGCGGAGCGACGGCGATGCTGCCGGTCTATGCCCGCGATATCCTGCAGGTCGGCTCGGAAGGACTTGGCCATCTTCGCGCCGCCCCGGCAATCGGCGCGGTGGCGGTGGGCGCTTTCTTCGCGTGGCGGCCGCTCAAGACCAATGTCGGAGTCAAGATGCTCGCCGCGGTCGCGGCCTTCGGGATCGCCACCATGCTCTTCGGGCTCAGCGCGCCTTTGCTACTCCCCGTTTTCGGCCCGTCCGCCATCGGCCATGACTTCGCTCCCGCCGTCCTGCTCGCGCTGGTCGCCCTGTTCGTGCTCGGCGCGGCGGACATGGTCTCGGTCTATGTCCGCCAGTCGCTGATCCAGCTTTACACGCCGGATGAGATGCGCGGCCGTGTCGGCGCGGTCTCGACCCTCTTCATTTCGGGCTCGAACGAGCTGGGTGAGGCCGAATCCGGGTTCCTCGCCGCAGCCATCGGTCCGGTCGCCGCAGTAGTGGGCGGCGGTATCGGCGCGATCCTTGTCACAATCCTATGGGCGCGCCTATTTCCGGAATTGCGGCGTGCCCGCACTTTCGACCCACCGGCCAATCTTGAGATACCTCCCAAGGAGATGACGATATGAAGGCCCAATCGATCCTCGATACCATCGGCAACACCGCGCATGTCCGCGTCGCCCGGCTGTTCCCCGATGCCGAGGTGTGGATCAAGTCCGAGCGCTCGAACCCCGGTGGCTCGATCAAGGACCGCATCGCGCTGGCGATGGTCGAGGCGGCCGAAGCCTCGGGCGATCTCAAGCCCGGCGGCACGATCGTCGAGCCGACCAGCGGCAACACCGGCGTCGGCCTGGCGATGGTCGCGGCGGTCAAGGGCTACAAGATCATATTGGTGATGCCCGAAAGCATGTCGGTCGAACGCCGCCGGCTGATGCTGGCCTATAGCGCGACCTTCGATCTCACCCCGCGCGAGAAGGGAATGAAGGGCTCGATCGAGCGGGCGATGGAGATCGTCGAGACGACTCCGGGCGCGTGGATGCCGCAACAGTTCGAGAACCCCGCCAATGTCGATGTCCACGCCCGAACCACCGCGCAGGAGATACTCGCGGACTTCGCCGACGGCCCGCCCGACGTGATCATCACCGGTGTCGGCACCGGCGGCCACATCACCGGCGTCGCCGAGACGCTCAAGAAGAGCTGGCCGAACCTCAAGGTCTACGCCGTCGAGCCCGAGCTTTCCCCGGTGATCTCGGGCGGGCAGCCCGGTCCGCACCCGATCCAGGGCATCGGCGCCGGTTTCGTGCCGCGCAACCTCCACACCGATGCGATCGACGGCGTGATCAAGGTCGATGCCGGCGACGCCAAGGAGATGGCGCGCCGATCGGCCCGCGAGGAAGGCATGCTGGTCGGTATCTCCTCGGGCGCGACTCTCGCGGCGATTCGCCAGAAGCTGGCCGAGCTTCCGGCGGGCAGCCGGGTGCTGGGGTTCAATTATGATACAGGTGAGCGCTATTTGAGCGTTCCGGAGTTCCTTCCGGAGAGCTGAATCCGACTCGACATTAATGCAGAGTTCACCTTAGGTTAGCCGAGTCGGGGATAGACGCGGTTCCGGGGGGAATTCACGTGCGTAACGCAATGATCTGCGTCAGCTGCATGCTGGCGGTATTTCTGGCGTGGCCTTTCGTCTTTGGAGGCGATGCCAAGGTCATGCCTTCAGCAGTCGAGGCTCGCAACGCGGTAAAGGCCGCGGTCGCGGCAGTGCCCGCCGTCCACGTGATTCCGGAAGCCGTCGCGGCGCCTGCTCCGGCGGCCGCGATCAAGCCCGAGAGCTGCTACAAGCGGTTCCAGCGCGAAGTGAAGCTGTGCAGGGAAGGCGCGAACAGCGCCGCCTGCAAGCTCGGCGCGGCGGACCATTGGGATATGTGCGAAGCCACGGGCTTCTGGCCGAACTGAGCCAACCGGGCTTCGAAGTGCAAAGGCGATAATCGGCTCGCGCCATCTCGTCCGCGCGCCATTCCACCGCCGTTACGGTTCCATATCGACCAGTTGTGCGTTAAGGGGCGCGACCCCCGCGCATGGAGCCGCTTCTGTATTCGTCCGACACCGCGTCCCCCCGGCGCGTGCACCTTGTTCTTCAGGTCATCCTCGGCCTGATCGCGGCCGTCGCGATCGCGGCACCGCTGGCGCTCGTGCTGACCACGCCGCGCGTCGTGGTCCACAAGCGCCCGCATGTCGTGATCTCGAAGCGCGTGGTACCCAGGACCGAGCTTCCCGCTGTCGAGCCGGTGCGGATCCAGGAAGTCGCCCCCGACGATGCGCGCTCGATCAACGACAGCATCCCGTTCTCTACCCTGCCCAATCCCGCCGCGCGCCCGTTCCGGATCACCGGCGCCACCGAGAGCCAGATCCGCGCGATCGACTGTCTCGCCGCGGCGGTGTTCTACGAAGCGGGTGACGACACGGTCGGCCAGCGCGCGGTGGCGCAGGTAATCGTCAACCGGATGCGCCACCCGGCTTTCCCCAAGACGATCTGCGGTGTGGTCTTTCAGGGACAGGAGCGCTCGACCGGCTGCCAGTTCACCTTCACGTGCGACGGCGCGATGGTCCGCTGGGGTCCCCGCCCCGCCGCATGGCAGCGCGCTCGCGATGTCGCACGGCTGGCGCTGAACGGTTCGGTCTACGCGCCGGTCGGCCACGCGACGCATTATCATACCGATTGGGTGGTGCCGTATTGGAGCGCCAGCCTCGAAAAGATCACCGAGGTGCACACCCATCTGTTCTTCCGCTGGGCGGGCTGGTGGGGCACGCCGCCGGCGTTTCGTGGCGGCTATGCCGGCGCCGAGCCCAATATCGCCAAGATGGCGCGTCTCTCGACCGCGCATTTCGGCGACCCCGACGCACCGCTGACGCCCATGGCCGACTTGTCCACCGGCGCGATCATCGATCCGGCGACGATCCCCGAAAGCGCGGTTCCACCGCCGATGACGGTTGAGAGCGGTGGTACCGCCGAGGGCAATAATTTCATGCTCACACTTCCGAAGGGTATGAGCGCGGACGCTTTCGCCGCGCTGGCGATCCGCACCTGCGGCGAGCGCCATTATTGCAAGTTCATGGCCTGGGTGGATGCCAGACAGACACCGGCCAGGCTGCCGCTTTCGAGCGCGCAGGTCTCGACCATGTCGTTCAGCTATCTGCGCGATCAGAGCCAGGGCTTCGCCAAGGCCCTGTGGAACTGCGAGCAGTTCAAGCGGCCGAGCCCGGTGCAATGCATGCGCGCGCAGCCACCGGCACTGACGCCTGCGGTGGCGCCGGCCGTGGAAGCGAAGCTGCCGACGCCGCTTACGGGTGTCCGGCGGAAGGGCGAGATCGCGGCGCCCGAGGATGCCGATGCCGCGCCGTCGCCCGCATCCGCGCCGCGCAAGCAGGTCACGCTGACCTTGCCGGGGGCAAAGGCAACACCGGCACCGACACCTGCCGCCAAACAATAGTTCCCCCAGCCCGCGCCGGGGAAATTCAAGGGCAGGCGCGATTAGGCCGCCCGGAACATCTCCGGGTCGAGCGCCATCACCGTGTCGCTGCCGGCTTCGATCTTGCGGCGGAGAGCGCCCGCTTCGGGGAAGAATCGTTCGGCATAGAAGCGCGCGGTTATCAGCTTGGCTTCGTAGAACTTCGCGTTCTCCGCGCCTTCGGCCAGTTTTGCCGAAGCAGCGGCGGCCATGCGCAGCCACATCAGGCCGAGCGCGACCGTGCCGGTCAACTGCATATATGGATAGGCGCCCGCGCCGACATGGTTGGGGTTCTTGAAGCCGTTGGTCGCGAGCCACATCGTCGCGCCCTGAAGGTGGCCGAGCGCCTTTTCGAGATCTTCGGCGAAGTCCTTGAGCTTGTCGTCGCCCTTTGCCGCCGCGACTTCCTCACCGACAACCTTGAACAGCGCCTGCACCGCGCGGCCGCCATTCTGGGCGAGCTTGCGGCCGACCAGGTCCATCGCCTGGACGCCATTGGTGCCCTCATAGATCATCGAGATGCGCGCATCGCGGACATATTGCTCCATGCCCCATTCGGCGATGTAGCCATGGCCGCCATAGACCTGCTGGCTGTCGGTCGCGACGCGGTAGCCGATATCGGTGCCGACACCCTTGATCACCGGAGTGAGCAGGCCGACGAGATCGCCGGCAAGCTGGCGCTCCTCCTCGGTCGCTGCGGCATGTTCGAGATCGACCTGCAGCGCCCCCCACAGGCACAGCGCGCGCAGGCCCTCGGTCAGCGCCTTGCCCTCCATCAGCATACGGCGAACATCGGGATGGACGAACAAGGTGTCGGCCTTTTCGTTCGGCTCCGCCGGCCCGGTGAGCGCGCGGCCCTGGCGGCGGTCTCCGGCATATTGCACGGCGTTCTGCAGTGCGACCTCGCCGATACCGAGACCCTGCAGACCCACGCCGAGGCGCGCGGCGTTCATCATGATGAACATCGCCGCGAGGCCTTTCATCTCCTCGCCGACCAGCCAGCCAGTGGCACCGTCATAATTCATCACGCAGGTCGAGTTCGAATGGATGCCCATCTTGTGTTCGATCGAGCCGCAGCTCACGGCGTTGCGCTCGCCCAGCGAGCCATCGTCATTGACGAGGATCTTGGGCACCACGAACAGCGAAATGCCCTTGCTGCTCTCCGGCGCCCCCGGCGTCTTGGCCAGCACCAGGTGGATGATGTTGCTGGTCAGGTCATGCTCGCCCGACGAGATGAAAATCTTGGTTCCGGTGATCTTGTAGCTGCCATCGGCCTGCGGCTCGGCCTTGGTCTTGATCAGCCCCAGATCGGTGCCGCAATGCGGTTCGGTCAGGTTCATCGTGCCGCCCCACTCGCCCGAGACCATCTTGGGGACGTATTTGTCCTGCTGCTCGGGCGAGCCCTTGACCAGCAGCGAGGCGATCGCGCCGTGCGTGAGGCCGGGATACATGGCGAAGGCCATGTTCGCGGAGATCATATATTCCTGGAACGCGGTCGAGATGACGTGCGGCATCCCCTGCCCGCCGAACTGCTCGGGCGCGCTGAGCGTGCCCCAGCCGCTCTCGACGAACTGGGCATAGGCTTCCTTGTAACCGTCCGGCGTGGTGACGCTGCCGTCCTCGTGTCGCGTGCAGCCCTGCTGATCGCCCGAGTGGTTGATCGGGAACAGCACCTCGGCGACGAACTTGCCGCCCTGTTCCAGCACCGCGTCGACCATGTCCGGCGTCGCGTTCTGGAAACCCGGCAGATCGGCATAGCGATCAAGGCCGATCACCGCATCGAGGATGAAGCGCGTCTCGCGCACCGGCGGCGTGTACTGGGGCATTTCAGATCCTCTTAGTTGCCGCTTTTGAGCAGGCTTACGAATTGCTGGAGTTCGGCGATGTGCTCGTCGATGTCGCGCTTCTGCTCCTCGAGCAGGCGGATGCGATCCTCGCAGCGGGCGAGCGTGACGGCCTTTTGGGTGCTGCGCCCGTCGCCGACATCGTAGAGATCAATCATCTCGCGGATCTCCGCCAGGCTGAAGCCGACGCGCTTGCCGCGCAGGATCCAGGCGAGCCGGGCGCGGTCGCGGTGCGAATAGATGCGCTGGGTGCCGCGCCGTTCGGGGCCGATCAGCCCCTCATCCTCATAAAAGCGCAGCGCGCGGGGAGTGACGGTGAACTCCGCGCACAGGTCGGAGATCGAGAAGGATTCGCGGTCCGGGCGCGGTTCGATCGGCGCGAGGGCCTGGAGGAAGGCGGCATCGAGCATGCATGTTCATTACCTTCCCCTTACGTGAACGTCAATCGCCGCAAAGCCGCTTGCCATTGGCGTCGCGCATCGCCGCGGCTTCGGCGGGAGATTCACTCAGCCGCGAAACCTCCAGGCCGGCATAGGAAGCCCGCCGCGTGCAGAGTTTTTCGCAACCTGCGGGCAGCGCGCCCGGCAATTTGATATTGTCCCCATCGAACTTGGCATCGAAGCCGCAGGTTCCCGCCTCGCCCAGTTCGATATGGAGCGTCTCTCCCACCCGGCTCGCGGTGCCGGTGCCGCTGCAGGTGATGCCATCGCCATAATCGACGAACGCGCCGATCTTGTAGCCGATGCTGGTCGGCACGATGCAGACGCGGTCGGTGTCCTGCGCGTAGAGCCCGGCGATCTCGCTATCGGCGGGATCGCGGACCAGACCGCGCTCGATCGCGGCCTTCTCCAGATCCTGTGGCGGCTGGTCCTTGGCGGGCTGTTGCCCACCTGAGCATCCAACGAGGAGGAGGAAGAGCGCCAGCGCCCTCATGCGTCGCGTACCAGTTTGCCGCCCTCGACGATGCGATAGAAGCAGCTCCGCTCGCCAGTGTGGCAAGCGGGCCCCATCGGCTCGCACTTCAGCCAGATTGCGTCCTGGTCGCAATCCACGCGTACTTCCTGGACCTTGAGGACGTGGCCCGAGGTCTCGCCCTTCTTCCACAGCCGGTTGCGGCTACGCGACCAGAAGGTGGCTTCGCGGGTGGCGAGGGTGGCGGCCAGCGCCTCCGCATTCATGTGCGCGACCATCAGCAGTTGGCCGGACAGATCGGTGGCGACCGCAGTGATCAGGCCGGTAGCGTCGTATTTTGGGTTGAGCGTCAGGCTCGTTTCGCGTTCATCGCTCATGGCATGACGATTAGCGCCTGCCCGCTCACACGTCACCTGCGCAGGCGATCGTCACAGGTCCAGCCGACACAGATAATATTTTCCCGACAGGTGCCGGCAGCCTTCACCGGCTTCAAAGAAACGATTTCCGGTTATTCTCAAACCGGGCCGTGGATCGCCGGCCGGGACCGGCTCACCGTCATAAAACTCGATGTTGCCGAACAAGCTGTGGATTTCTCCGCGTCCGGCAAATTGTATATTCAGAGGTGAACCAGAGAATACAAAATAGCCGACACCATCCTCGACGGTATCTGCGCGGGATCGTTCATTTCGAACCTTGGCGATAATCGCTTCATATTGTTGATGGTGGATCGTCAGGCGCACGAGAGCGCCTGAAAAGCTGCCCAGCGATATGACCGACCCCATCGACAAGAATGCTGCCACGCACAGCGCAGGCACCCAGGCAATCAGGAATATGCGGTTCGGCCAGCGCATTTCCTCGGAAGCTAGGCGGATACCGTGTCTCAGCCAGCGGACTCCTCCAACAAGGAGCGCGAGCAGGATTGCGGGAACGCCAAGCAGGATGAGCGGCGCGGCGAACGGCGCTCCCAGGAAAGGCCATATTCCGCCGATGAGCCCAAGCATGAAGAATGCGACGACAATCAGCGCGAAGAAGCGCAGCGTTCGTTTGAGATAGCCGCCCATGCGCGCATTCAACACGCATCATGCCTCGGCGGCAACTATGCGGACGGATCAATGCTCCCGAATCGCGTCGACCAGTTCGTCCTTGTCCATGTCCGAGCGGCCTTCGATGCCGATCTCCCTGGCTTCGTCGTAGAGCTCGTCCTTAGTGCGGTCGTCGAGCTTCGTGCCCTTGTGATCCAGCGTGCCGGCGGCCTGGGCGTTGGCGATTCTCGCGGCCTTCTCCTTGGAGGCGCCATCGCGCCGCAAATCCTCGTACAGCTTGTCGTTCTTGACCGTGGGGCCGTGGTCCTTGGCCATGGTTCGTCTCCTTATCCGCTGAAAAACCAGCGAAAAGCGTCGCGGTTCATTTCTTTGTGACGAATGGGCGACAAAGCGCGCCGAAGCGCCTATGAGGCCGCAACGCCACCGAGCCCGTTGAGGGATGATGCTTACCACGCACCCGTTCGATGACGACAAGCTGCACGAGGAGTGCGGCGTATTCGGTGTATCCGGCATGGAGGGCGCCGCGGCGCTTGTCGCGCTGGGTCTGCATGCGCTGCAGCACCGCGGCCAGGAGGCGGCGGGCATCACCAGCTTTGATGGCCATCAGTTCCATACGCACCGCGCGATGGGCCATGTCGCAGGCAATTTCGATCGCGACGACGTGATTCGCGCGCTCGGCGGCAACACCGCCTGCGGGCATGTCCGCTACGCCACCACCGGCGGCTCGGCGATCCGCAACGTCCAGCCGCTCTATGCCGAGCTGGCCAGCGGTGGCTTTGCGGTGGCGCATAACGGCAATATCTCGAACGCGATGCGGCTGCGGCGCGATCTCGTCCGGCGCGGGGCGATCTTCCAGTCGACCAGCGATACCGAGGTGATCATCCACCTCGTCGCCACTTCGCAATACCGCACGCTGATGGACCGCTTCATCGATGCGCTGAAGCAGGTCGAAGGCGCCTATTCGCTGATCGTGATGACGCCGGAGGGGATGATCGCCTGCCGCGATCCGCTCGGTATCCGGCCGCTGGTGATGGGTAGGCTCGACGAAGCGGTGATCTTCGCCTCGGAGACCGTGGCGCTCGATGTTGTCGGGGCGCAATATGTCCGCGACGTCGAGCCAGGCGAGCTGGTGATCGTGCAGAATGGCGAGGTCTCGTCGCACAAGCCGTTCGCGCCGGTTTCGCCGCGCCCGTGCATCTTCGAATATGTCTATTTCTCGCGCCCCGATTCGATGAGCGAGGACCGCTCGGTCTATTCGGTGCGCAAGGCGATCGGCGCGCAACTGGCGATCGAGGCGCCTGTGGACGCCGATCTCGTCGTCCCTGTCCCCGATTCGGGCGTGCCGGCGGCAATCGGCTACGCCCAGCAGAGCGGCATCCCGTTCGAGCTGGGCATCATCCGCTCGCACTATGTCGGCCGCACCTTCATCCAGCCGGGTGACAAGGTCCGCCACCTCGGCGTGAAGCTCAAGCACAACGCCAATCGCGAGCTGATCCGCGGCAAGCGCATCGTACTGATCGACGATTCGATCGTGCGCGGCACGACCAGCCTCAAGATCGTGCAGATGATGCGCGAGGCCGGCGCGGCCGAGGTGCACATGCGGATCGCCTCCCCCCCGACGCGCCACAGCTGCTTCTATGGCGTCGATACGCCTGAGCGGACCAAGTTGCTCGCCGCGAAACTCAACGTCGGTGGGATGACCGAGCATATCCAGGCCGATAGCCTGGCGTTCGTCAGCATCGACGGCCTCTACAAGGCGCTGGGCGAGGCGCACCGTGCCGACATTCATCCCAAATATTGCGACGCGTGCTTCACCGGCGATTATCCGACGACGCTGACCGATCAGGACGAACTCGCGCCACCGGTTGACCAGTTCGCGCTTCTGGAAGAACGGGTCGGCTGAGCCTTACCCGGAGATTCGCGTGACCAAGCCCCTCGCCAACAGAATCGCGCTCGTGACCGGCGCCAGCCGGGGAATCGGCGCGGCAACGGCACTGGCTTTGGGCAAGGCCGGCGCGCATGTGATCCTGACCGCGCGCACCGCCGGCGGGCTCGAAGAAGTCGAGGAAGCGATCGATTCAGCCGGCGGCACCGCGACGATCGCGCCGATGGACCTGACCGAAAACGAGAGCATTGCGCGGCTGGCCGGGGCGATTTCGGAGCGCTGGGACGCGCTCGACATGCTGGTGCTCAACGCCGCGACCCTGGGCTCGCTGAGCGCGACGGGCGCGATCGACTTCAAGGAATTCGCCAAGGTCCTGACGCTCAACGTCACGGCACAGGCCGCGCTATTGGCCGCCTTCGATCCGATGCTGCGCAAGGCCGCGTCGGGACGCGTGATCGGGCTCACCTCCAGCGTCGGCCGCATCCCCCGCGCCTATTGGGGCAGCTATGGCGCCTCGAAGGCGGCGTTCGAGAATTTGCTGCTCAGCTATGGCGAGGAAGTCCGCCATATCACCGGCATCCGCACCGCATTGGTCGATCCGGGCGCGACCCGCACCAAAATGCGCGCGCGGGCCTATCCGGGGGAAAATCCCGAGACCGTGAAGGCGCCCGAAGTGGTCGCCGAGCGGATCGCGGCGCTGATGACCGCCGGGTTCGAGACCGGACATTTCGAGCGGGTGGAATGAATTGCGCTCCTGCGAAAGCAGGAGCGCAGGATCACAGGCGTTGCGCTTCGTAACTCTAGGCTCCTGCTTTCGCAGGAGCACAGGTTAGTTCGCCGCTGCCGCGAACAGCTTGTCCAGGAACGCCGTCCGCGCTTTGCCATAAGCGGCGTCGGTCGCCTTGGGCGCGGCCGCCGAAACCGCGATCACGACCTTGCTCTTTGGATCGATCCGGATCGTCTGTCCGAAAATCCCCTGCGCGCCGAAGCGGCCCTGGGGATAGGTCCACCATTGATAGCCATAGCCATATCCCGGCGTGCCGATATCGGCATGTGCGCGGGTCGATTCGGCAAACCAGTTGGCGGGGACGATGCCCTTGCCGCCCTCCAGCGCGATCTGCCCCATCCGGGCATAGTCGCGCAGCGAGACCGACAGGCAGCAGCCGCTGACTTCATGCCCGCTGGGATCGACCATCCAGAAGGCGTCCTGTTCCATCCCCTTCGACCAGATCTTCTCGCTGAGATAGGTCGCCAGCGGCTTGCCTGTGGCACGCATGACCAGGACGCCGATCAGATTGGTCTCGCCGGTCTTGTAGACCCACTTCTTCCCGGGCTCGAACTCGCGCGGGAGCTTCTTCATATAATAGACCGTGGGGTCCTCGCCGGCGGGCACAGGTTCGATGAACATCCGCGCCACGTCGGATTTGATGTCGGTATAATCCTCGTTCCACTTCACACCGGATGTCATTGTCAGCAGCTGGGCGATGCTGACGCCGTCATAGCCGCTGCCAGCCAGCTCGGGGATGTATTTGGTCACGGGCTCGTCGACCGACTTGATGAAACCGTCCCTGATCGCCGCGCCGACGAGGGTGGAGGTGAACGACTTGGCTACCGAAAAGCTCGTCCAGCGTCCTTCGGGGCCATAGCCGCGGGCGTAGCGCTCGAGCACGATCTTGCCGTTCTTGAGGACAATCAGCCCGGAGACATTCTGCTCTTCCAGAAACGCCTCGATCTCCGCCTCCGGGATCTCCAGGTGCGTGCCCTTGAGCAACGGGCGAGCCTTCCTGCCCGCCTTTGCAATATTGCCCGGAAAGATCTTCTCCATGTGCGGGAAATTGGCGTCGCGCTGCGCCTGGCTCCAGAACAGCACCTCGGCGCCGACCTTGCGCAACCCCGCGGTATCCTGCGGATTGGCCTTCACATCGGGCGAGACCACCGCCTGCGCAAAGGCGGGTCCGCTCGCCAGCAGCGCCAGCGGCAACATCCAGGTCTTGAGCATCATCCCTCCTTGATGAGCGTGACCTGGACAACGTCGATCCCGCCGCCTCTGAAGCCACCCTCGCAATACATCAGGTAATAGCGCCACAAATCAATGAAACGTCCATCAAATTGTTTCGGAAGCGTACCGGCCTTTACGGCGGCGTCAAAATTCTCGCGCCAGATCCTGCAGGTCTCGGCGTAACTTGCGCCGAAATTGACCTGATCGCGCCACGCAAGCCCGTTCCGCGCGGCTAGCTTGCGAAAGGCGCTCTCGGAAATCAGCAGCCCGCCGGGAAAGATATAGGTCTGGATGAAGTCGACGTTCGACGCATAGCCTTCGAACAGCGCATCATCGAAGGTGATGATCTGCAGCGCCGCGCGGCCGCCGGGCTTGAGCGCCTTGGCGATAGCCGACAGATAGTCTGGCCAATAGTGCCGCCCGACCGCCTCGGCCATCTCGATGCTGACCACCGCGTCATAGCTGCCGGCGATGTCGCGATAGTCGGTGAGGCTGAACCGCCCGTGCGGATTGCGCGCCTTGACATAGGCGAGCTGCGAAGGGGAGATAGTGATGCCATGGATCTCGCGGCCACCGGCCAGCGCGGTTTCCGCGAACGAGCCCCAGCCGCAGCCGATCTCGAGGATTGTGTCGCCGGGCCTGGTCGCGGTGCGATCGAGGATCGCGGCGAGCTTGGCGGCTTGCGCATCGGCGAGCGACTGCCCCCGCGGCACGAAGATCGCGCTCGAATAGGTCATTCCCGGATCGAGCCATTGCGCGTAGAAATCATTGCCGAGGTCGTAATGGGCATGAATATTCTTGCGCGCGCCGCTGCGGCTATTGCGATGGAGCCAGTGCCACGCCCGCTTGGCGAGCCGCCATGGCCCGCTGGCCCGCGCCGGACGCGCCAGCGCGACCCGGTTGCGGCTGAACAGCGCGAAGACCTGCACCGGATCGGGGCTGGCCCATTCGCCCTTAGCCCACGCGTCATACCATCCGCTTGAGCCGCTTAAGCCCAAGCGCATCAGAGCGCGCCAGCTACGTAGTTTGACAATCGCATCGGGGCCCGGCGCGCGGCAGCCGAGCAGGCGCCGCGACCCGTCTGGGCGGGTCACATCGATGCTGCCGGCCTCGATCCCCGCGTCGATGCGGTCGAGCGTCCGCTCGAAGAAGCCCGCTCGGCTTCCCTGCCCCACTTCGCCCGCCCCCGCGTCCATCGTGTCAGATCGTGTGGGGTTGCTTGTCCACCATCCAGGTCTGGCCCTTCGCGACCAGCTTCTGGAGATCAGGAACCTTGCCTTCGGCCGCGGCCTTGTTCTGGGCGACTACCGCGCTTTCAAAGGTCGGGGCGGGATCGTCGTAGAGCACGCCCAGCGCCATCGGGAACGGTCCGAACGGCATCTCGACAAGCATGTGCGCGAGAGCGCGGTTCCTGACGTTGTGGATCATCACGCCCGACGTGTCGCCATCGACGATATCGACGACCTTGAGCGTCAGCGTGCCGGTATCGAGTGCCAGCCCCTTGGTGCCGCCGGCGAACAGCAACGGCTGCCCGTCCTCGCACCACATCTGATTGGCCTGCGCGTTGGGCTTGGCGGTGAAGGGCTCGAACACCTCGTCATTATAGACGATGCAGTTCTGGAAGATCTCGACGAACGCCGCACCCCGGTGCGCGTGCGCGGCCTTGAGCACCATTGGCAAATTCTTGTGGACGTCGATCCCGCGCGCAACGAACCGCGCGCCGCTGCCGAGCGCGAAGGCGCAGGGTTTGGCGGGGTGATCGACAGAACCGAACGGCGTGGAGGGAGAACGCGTCCCCTCGCGGCTGGTCGGCGAATATTGCCCCTTGGTGAGGCCGTAGATCTCGTTGTTGAACAGCAGCACCTGACAGTTCAGGTTCCGCCGCAACAAATGCATGGTGTGGTTGCCGCCGATCGACAGCGCGTCGCCGTCGCCGGTGATGATCCACACGTCGAGATCGGGATTGGCGAGCTTGACCCCCGTCGCCACCGCCGGCGCGCGGCCGTGGATGGTATGGAAGCCATAGGTTTCCATATAATAGGGGAAGCGCGACGAGCAGCCGATGCCGCTGACGAACACGGTGTTTTCGGGCGTCGCGCCAATCTCGGGCATGGTGCGCTGAACCGCCTTCAGGATCGCATAGTCGCCGCAGCCGGGGCACCAGCGGACTTCCTGATCGGTTTCCCAGTCCTTGGGGGTGCTGGGGCGGATGGTGGTGATCTCGTTCATGGATTCACAGCCTCCGGGCTGGGCAACTGGCTGTTATCGGGGCCGAGTTCTTCGGGCTTGTCGTTCGACAGATGGCGCGTGATCGCAGATTCGATCTCGGCAATGGTGAAGGGCTGCCCGCTCACCTTGTTAAGCGGCACCGCGTTGACCAGGAACTGGTCGCGCAACACGGTCTTCAGCTGCCCGGTGTTCATTTCGGGCACGAGGATATGCTCGTAACTCCTGAGCAAATCGCCCAGATTCTTCGGCAGCGGCCAGATATGGCGGATATGGATGTGGCTGACATCGACACCCTTCGCCCGGGCGCGGCGAACGGCGCTGGTGATCGGGCCATAGGTCGAGCCCCAGCCGACGACGACGAGCTTGCCGCCCGCCTGCCCCGCTTCGACGACCTGATCGGGCACGTCGATGCCGAGCACCTTGTCGCGGCGGATATCGGTCATCGCCTGGTGGTTCTTGGGCGAATAATCGAGATTGCCGGTATCGACCGCCTTCTCGATCCCGCCGATGCGGTGGAGCAGACCCGGCGTACCCGGCTTGACCCAGGGGCGCTTGAGCTTCTCGTTGCGGGCGTAGGGCAAGAATTTCTCGCCCTCTGGCGGGAGTTCGGTGTGATGCGTCACCGGAAACGGCGTGTAGCTGCTCATGTCGGGCACCCTCCACGGCTCGGCGGCATTCTGCAGATAGCCGTCGGTCAGCAGCATCACCGGCGTCATGTACTGGGTGGCGATCCGCACCGCTTCGATGGCGCAATCGAAGCAATCGGCCGCCGAACGCGTCGCGATCACCGGCACCGGCGCGTCGCCGTTGCGGCCATAGACCGCCTGATAGAGATCCGATTGTTCGGTCTTGGTGGGAAGGCCGGTCGAAGGGCCGCCGCGCTGGGCGTTGACGATCACCAGCGGCAGCTCGGTCATGATCGCGAGCCCGATCGCCTCACCTTTTAGCGCGATGCCCGGGCCCGAGGAGCAGGTGACGCCGAGCGAGCCGGCATAGGATGCACCCAGCGCCGACGCGACCGCGGCGATCTCGTCCTCGGCCTGGAAGGTGGTGACGCCGAACTCCTTGAGGCGCGACAGCGCGTGGAGGATCGCCGAGGCCGGCGTGATCGGATAGCCGCCATAGACCATCGGCAGCGACGCCAGTTGCGCGCCCGCGACGAGACCCAGTGCGATCGAGTCGGCGCCGGTAACGGTGCGGTACAGGCCCGGCTCGGCGGGCGCGGCGGCGACGCTGCGCTGCGAAATGCCCATCGCGCCCAGCTCGGCGGTCTCGCCATAGGCATGGCCGGCGTTCAAAGCGGCGATATTGGCTTCGGCGAGATTGGGCGCCTTGGCGAACTTGGTCTTGAGCCATTCGATCAGCGGCGCGCGGTCGCGATCGAACATCCATAGCGCCAGCCCTAGCGTCCACATGTTCTTGCAGCGCAGCGCTTCCTTGTTGCCGAGCCCGAACGGCTTCACCGCCTCGACCGTCAGCGCCGAGATATCGAGCTTGAGCAACTGCCACTTGCCAAGCGAATCGTCTTCGAGCGGGTTCGACGCGTATTTGGCCTTGTCGAGGTTGCGCTGTCCGAACTCGCCCATATCGGCGATGATCAGGCCGCCAGGCTTCAATGCCTCGACATTGGTCTTGAGCGCGGCCGGATTCATCGCGACGAGCACATCGGGCTGGTCGCCTGCTGTCTCGATCGAGGTCGAGCCGAAATTGATCTGGAAGGCCGAGACGCCGAACAACGTGCCCTGCGGTGCGCGGATCTCGGCGGGGAAATCGGGGAAGGTGGCGAGATCGTTGCCGGCGAGCGCGGTCGAGAGCGTGAACTGGCCGCCGGTGAGCTGCATGCCGTCACCCGAGTCGCCCGCGAAACGAACAACGATAGCCTCGGAAGGCGGATGGGCCGACGCCTCTTCGGGCGTAAGCTGATGCGCGGCGGTAGCCATGGCCGGTTGGTATCCTGCGTTTTCTATATCGTTGCCTGCGCTCTACGCCCCACATGCGCCAACCCCAAAGTAGAAAAATGCGAGCCAGTTGCAACGCTTGCTTTGGCGCAGGCGGGACAGCGGCTAAGGGGCGTGCCATGACCGACATCGCCACCCTCCCCTATCGCCCCTGTGCCGGCGTGATGCTGATCAATGCCGAGAACCAGGTGTTCGTCGGCCAGCGGCTCGATTCGGTGATGGAGGCGTGGCAGATGCCGCAAGGCGGGATCGATCCGGGCGAAGAAGCGCTCGAGGCCGCCTATCGTGAGTTGTGGGAGGAAACCGGGGTTAGGCGCGAGCTGGTCGAGCTGGTCGCGGCAGCACCCGATGAGCTGCTTTATGATCTGCCCGAGGAGCTTGTCCTCAGGCTGTGGAAGGGTAAATGGCGCGGACAGCGGCAGCGCTGGTTCCTGTTCCGCTTTCTCGGCACGGACGGCGACGTGAACATCGAAACCGCCGAGCCCGAATTCCGCGCCTGGCGCTGGTCCGATCCGCAGGATCTCCCTGCGATGATCGTGCCGTTCAAGCGGGATCTCTACGAACGATTGCTAACCGTCTTTGCCGATCATCTCGGCTGAACCGCCCTTTTCGCGCCCCATTTGCCTGAGTATGAGGCTCGCCATGCGCGCCCCGCTCCTCGCCCTGCCGCTGCTTCTGGCTCCCCAGGCTCTCTGGGCGAACGCCGAGGATCCCGACACGGTCCCGCCGCCGATCCGGGCGATGCTCGATGCCGCGATGCAATCGGGCAATGAGGGCGATGTCGCGACCATCGTCAAATACGCCCGCGCCGCCTCGCCCGAAAGTGCCGAGACGGTGACGAAGATCGCCTCCAAGTGGAGCGAGGACCGCCACGAGACCGCGCAGCGCAAGCTCCGCGAGGCTGATTTCTTCGATCTGGTGAAGGCCCGTGCCGAACTGGGCGGTTATGTCTCGTCGGGCAATACCGAGAATGTCGGGCTCACCGCTTCGATCGAGATCAAGCGGGAGGGGATAGATTGGCGGCACAAACTACGCTTTGCCGCCGATTATCAGGAGAGCCTGGGGCAGGTGACGCGCGAACGCTATCTCGCCGCCTATGAGCCGAACTGGAAGCTGGGCGAGCGGCTCTATCTCTATGGGTCCGGATTGTTCGAGAGCGACCGCTTCTCGGGTTTCACCCAGCGTTTCTCGGTCTCGGCCGGCGCCGGCTATAGCGCGATCAAACGCCCGGGGATGAAGCTCGATCTGGAACTGGGGCCGGCCTATCGCTCGACCCGTTTGATCACCGATACGACCGAGAGCAACCTCGCGGCGCGCGGCAGCCTCGATTTCGACTGGAAGCTCACTCGCGGGATCACCGTGCGGCAGAACGCCTCGGCTTATCTGCAGGACGCCAACTCCACCGTGTCGAGCAAATCGGCATTGCTGGCGCGGTTGATCGGGCCGCTCTCGGCCCAGCTCAGCTATGCGCTGCAATATGAGAGCATGCCGCCGGCGGGCCGCAAGACCACCGATACCACCAGCCGCGCCGCACTGGTTCTGGATTTCTAGGCGTCCGCGGTTTCTGACAAGTTATAGGGCTGAGCACCGCGTGGGGGTGGGAACGCCCCGATTTCCGCGCTACGCCGCGCCCATGAACGAGCTTTCGCCAATCGAGCGCGCCGCGGTCGCCTTTGCCCAGGCCTCGCCGATGCTGGCGCGGACCGAGGCATGGGCGGCGATCAATAGCGGCACCCGCAACCTTCCCGGCCTTGCCACGATCGCCGATCTGCTTGCCGATGCGTTCTCGGTGCTGCCCGGCCACTTGGCGCTGATCGAACCCGATCCGGTCGAAACCGTGCTGGCGGACGGCCAGACCAGGGCGATCGAGCATGGCCGGCATCTCCATCTCGCGGTTCGCCCCGATGCGCCGGTGCAGCTGCTTTTCACCGGGCACATGGACACGGTCTTTCCCGCCGATCATCCGTTCCAGAGCGGTCGCTGGCTCGACAATGGCCACCTCAACGCTCCCGGCGCGGCGGACATGAAGGGTGGTCTCGCGCTGTTGCTCGCGGCGCTGGAGGCGGTTGAGGCCAGCCCCGTGGCCGCGCACCTCGGCTATGAAGTGCTGATCAACTCGGACGAAGAAACCGGCTCGCTCTCCTCCGCCGCGCTGATCGAGGGAGCGGCACGCGGCAAGCTCGCGGCGCTGACGTATGAGCCCGCTTTGCCCGATGGCACGCTGGCGGGCGCACGCGGCGGAACCGGCAATTTCTCGCTCGTCGTCCACGGCAAATCCGCCCATGCCGGCCGCAACCCCGAAGAAGGCCGCAACGCCCTCGTCGCGGCGGCGGACCTGGCGCTCAGGCTGGCGGCGGTGCGCGAACCGATGCTGGCGGTCAACCCGGCGCGGATCGATGGCGGCGGGCCCAACAATGTCGTTCCCGATCTCGCGATTCTGCGCGTCAATTTCCGTCCGCGCGACGCCGATGCCATCGCCCGCGCCCAGGCCGCGCTCGATGCCGCGGCGCAGGAGGTGGCCACCAGCCATGACGTCCATATCCACGTCCATGGCAGCTTCAATCGCCCGCCCAAGCCCCTAGACGCCGGCGCCGAGAAGCTGTTCGGGCTGGTCAAGCGGGCCGGCGCCGATCTCGGCATCCCCGTCTCGTGGAAGGCCACCGGCGGCGTCTGCGACGGCAACAACATCGCCGCGTGCGGCGTGCCCGTGGTCGACACGATGGGTGTGCGTGGTGGCCTTATCCATTCCCCGGAGGAATATCTGATCCCCGAGAGCCTGCCAGAGCGCGCCGCGCTCTCCACCGTCACCATCCTGCGCCTCGCCGAGAAGGGCCTGTCATGAGCTTCGTGATCCGCGCCGCCCGCGATGGCGATCTTCAGGCCCTGTATGAGATGGCGAAGCTAACCGGCGGGGGTTTCACCAATCTCCAGCCGGAAAAGTCCGTGCTTCGCCGCAAGCTCGCGCAAAGCGCCGAGTCGTTCGCGCGGGAAGACGATACACCCACTGACGAACTGTTCCTGCTGGTCCTCGAAAACACCGAAACCGGCGATGTTCGCGGCACCTGCCAGATCTTCACCGCCGTCGGCCAGCACTGGCCCTTCTACAGCTATCGCATCGGTATCGATTCGAAGCACAGCCAGGAGCTCAACCGCACCTTCCAGTCGGAATTGCTCAACCTCACCAACGATCTGGTCGGCTGCTCCGAAGTCGGCGGACTGTTTCTCCATCCCGGCGAGCGCGCCGGGGGCCTCGGCATGCTGCTCGCGCGCAGCCGCTATCTGTTCATCAGGCAGCACCGCGCACGCTTCGCCGATCGCGTGCTGGCCGAATTGCGCGGTGTGATCGACGAGGCCGGCGGCTCTCCTTTCTGGGATGGCGTCGCCGGGCGCTTCTTCGGAATGAGCTTCCAGGAGGCCGACAGCTTCAACGCCGTCCATGGCACCCAATTCATCGCCGATATGATGCCCAAGCATCCGATCTACACCGCGATGCTTCAGGAAAGCGCGCGCTCGGTGATCGGCATGCCTCACCCATCGGGCCGCGCCGCGATGCGGATGCTCGAGAATGAGGGCTTCGCGTTCGAGAACTACATCGACATCTTCGATGGCGGCCCGACGATGACCGCCCGCACCGACCAAGTGAAGGCGATCCGCGACTCCGTGGCGTCGAAGATCGTCGCGATCGAGGGGCATGGCGAGCCGGTGCTGGCCTCCGCCGGGCGGCTGGGCGATTTCCGTGCGGCCTATGGCCGGGTCGCGGCGAAGGATGGCGGGGTGGCGGTCGATGCGGATTGCGCCAAGCTGCTCGGCGTCGGTGAAGGCGATGAGCTGCTCCACGTCGCGCGGCTCTAGCTAGCCTTTCCCCGGCGAAGGCCGGGGCCCAGTGGGAGAGGTCATCGTAACGCAGCGCGGCGCCAGCCAATTACTCTTTCCCAACTGGGCCCCGGCCTTCGCCGGTGAAAGCTGAAGAAGCTACGGCGTAGCCGCCTTCATCAGCGCCAGCCCGCCGACGATCATCACCGCGGCAAGGATGCGCAGCGCCCCCGCCGCCTCGCCGAGCACGGTCACGCCGACGATGAACGCCCCGACCGCGCCGATTCCGGTCCAGATCATATAGGCGGTGCCGAGCGGCAGCGTCTTCATCGACACCGAAAGCAGTCCGAAGCTCGCGAACATCGCCACGAAGGTCATCGCGGTCGGCCATAGCCGAGTGAAGCCGTGCGACTGCTTCATGAAATAGGCCCAGACGATTTCGAGCAGTCCGGCGACGAACAACATGATCCAGGCCATAGCTCGGCCCTCCTTTGCAAAAGGGCCGGGCCGTCCCGGACTTGATACCCATTTTCGGTTTGGGGGAGGACGTGGCCTCGGCTTTCAGCTAGCCAGTGGCATCCTCCTTTTCAAGCGGCACCATGCAGACCGAAATCAACTTCGACGGCATTATCGGCCCCAGCCATAACTATGCCGGCCTCAGCCACGGCAACCTTGCGGCGACCAGAAACCGCGGCCTCGTATCGCGGCCGCGCGCCGCCGCGCTGGAAGGCGTGGCCAAGATGCGCGCCAATATCGCGCTGGGACTGATCCAGGGCGTCCTGCTGCCCCATGCCCGTCCCGATCGTCATTGGCTGGCAAGCCTCGGCACCAATTATGCCGATGCGGCACCCCATCTGCAGGCACAGGCGCTGTCCGCATCGCCGATGTGGGCTGCCAACGCCGCGACGGTCTCCCCGGCGCCCGATACCGAAGACGGCCGCTGCCACCTCACCGTCGCCAACCTCGTCACCATGCCGCATCGCAGTCACGAATGGCCCGAAACGCTGGCGCAATTGCGGCTGGCCTTCGCCAATCCCGCCTTCGCGGTCCACGGCCCGGTCCCCGCCCCGTTCGGCGACGAAGGCGCGGCCAATCATATGCGGCTGGCCGCGTCGCACGATGCGCCGGGCGTAGAGGTCTTCGTCTATGGCGAGGCGGGCGGCCCCTTCCCCGCTCGCCAGCACCGCGAGGCCAGTGCCGCGATCGCCCGCGTGCACGGCGTGAAGCAGGCGCTGTTCGTCCGCCAGTCCGACGAGGCCATCGCCGCCGGCGCCTTCCACAACGATGTCGTCGCCGTCGCCAATGGCCGGGTGCTGTTCGCGCACGAACAGGCCTTCGCGGACAAGGAAAACTTCTTCACCGATCTCCGCGCGGCACTGCCCGGGGTCGAGATCGTCGAAGTGCCCGCCGCTCAGGTCAGCCTCGAAGACGCGATCCGCTCCTATCTGTTCAATGCGCAATTGGTCACCCTGCCCTCCGGTGAGATGGCGCTCATCCTTCCGGCTGAAGCCCGCGATACGCCAAGCGTGTGGAACTGGCTTCAGGCGCATGTCGCCGGCAATGGTCCGATCCGGCGGCTGGCGGTGGTCGATGTCCGCCAGTCGATGGCCAATGGCGGCGGTCCGGCGTGCCTGCGGCTGCGCGTGGTCGCCGATGCCGTCACCATCGATCCACGCTTCCTCGTCGACGATACCAGGCTCGACGCGATCGCGGCGGTCATCGAAACCTATTGGCCCGAAACGATCGCGCAGGAGCAGATCGGCGATCCCGCGCTCATCGCGCGGATCGAAACCGCCCGCGAAAAGCTCCTCGAAATGCTCAGAATCGTCGAATTAATTGACAGGTAACCACATCGCTTAACCCGAAATCACGCAAATCCGCGATTGGCCCGGCACTTGCGTAACCTTTCGGCATGTTCGCACGCATCGGCCGCCTTTTTCAGATCAAGACCAAGTTCGAGGCCTATCTGATCATCTATGGCCTGGCGACCGGCGCAACGGAGCGCGGCGTCCATTATATGAAGCTCTATCCCGGCACGATGGGCTGGGTGTTCTTCGCGCTGTGCCCGATCGCCGTGTTCATGGCGGGCGGCAAGATACTGGATACATTCGATGTCGTCGATTGATCGGCGATTGTGCGGCGCCACGGGGGGCGCTAACCGGGTCGGGGCCGGCCCGTTGGGCGGGGGAGTTTGAATTTGCGCCTGTTTCCCGGAATTTTCACCACTCTCGCCGCGCAGGCGCTGCTCGTCTCGGTAGTCCCGGGCGGGGCGCTGGTGCTGTTCCTGCATCAGACCAGCGCGTTTCAGGTCGAAGCGCGCGACCGCGACCGGCTGGAGGGCTTCGCGCTGGCCGCGGCGCAGGCCGCGCGCGCGGGGCAGCCGCTCGACCGGCTGGTCAACGAACTCGATCCCACCCGGCTCGGCGGCCGTGTCTCGCTCGTCAATGCCCAGGGCCAGCTGATCGCCGGCCCTGGCAGCGCTCCGGTCATGGAGCGTCCGGTGCAGGTCGATGGCCAGACCATCGCCACCGCCCGGCTGGTCAAGCGCGCCGAGCTGACCGAGGCGGACAGACACTATCTCGCCATCCAATATGGCGGGATCGGCGTGATCGTGCTGGGGCTGTTCACCGCGATGCTGCTCGCCGCCTATGTCTTTGCCCGCCGCTGGACCAAGCCGCAGCTCGAGCTCTACCGGCTGAGCCGCGAAGTCGTGCATGGCGATCACGAGATCGATTTCGAGGAGGACGGCCCGCCCGAGACCGTGGCGACGATGCGCAATCTTCATCGCATCGCCAGCCAGTTCAACCGGCTGGAGACCGCGCGCCGCACCTGGCTGGTGTCGATCTCCGACGAATTGAAGCGCCCTGCCGAGAATATGGGCGAGCATTTCATCGAGCTGTGCAAGGTCGAGCCAGCGATACGGCCCGAATTGCTGGCGGGGATCGAGGAAGACACCCACCGGCTGATCCATATGGCCGAGGACCTCAGCGCCATCGCGCTGGCCGATCTCGGCCGCCTGCCGGTCAATTTCGCCCAGGTCGATCCGCGTGCGTTGATCCACAATGCGATCTGGACGCACAAGAAGCGCGCCGAGGGCCAGAAGGTCCGCCTCGAGACCAGCACGCTTCCCGAATACACCATCCTGGTGAAGTGGGACGGCGCCCGCATCGAGCAGTTGTTCGGCGCGTTGATCGACAATTCGCTGCGCTACACGCCGCAGAATGGCCGCATCGTCCTCGGCCTCGAAAGCTCGCGCGACGCATGGCGGCTGATCATTGACGACAATGCGCCGGGGATCGACGTGATGCTCGCCCAGCGGCTGTTCGAGCCCTTTTATCGCAGCTCGGATCGGCCCGAGGATTCGGCCGCGGAATCGGGCCTCGGCCTCGCCACCGCCCGCGCGATCGTCGAGGCGCATCACGGCCGTATCGAAGCCAGCCGCTCGCCGATCGGCGGTCTGCGGGTGACGGTGATCCTGCCTGCCACGCCGCCGACGGCCTGAGGTCATCCCAGCTAAAGCTGGGGTCTCAAGCCGCATAATACCCCAGCTTCCGTCGGGATGACGGCTATAGCTACCGGTATCATCATGACCGCGCTAAGTTCGGTTCAAACAAGAGTCGAAGTAGGCGGGATGCGGTCTGCCGCTGAAGCGTTGATCGGAACTCGGCTATCGGCCTTGGGAGGCCCTATGACCAAAGTGACGCTTACCCTGTCTGCATGTTACCTGGCCTTTGTCGGCCTCGCGCTGACGTTCTTTCCGCTACAGTTCGGAAGAGGCGCGGTGCCGGCGGATGCTGCACCCGAGTTGCTTGCGCTGCTGCGGCTTCTCGGCGGGCCGTTCCTTGGTATTGCCGCGCTAAACTGGCTGTCGCGAAATGCCGGGGCCTCCATGCTCCGCGTCGTCATGATCGCGAACATCGTCGGCTTCGGCGCCGTCGCCGCGAATGACATTTGGGGTGTCGTCAGCGGTGAAGCCCGGGACATCGCCAAGCTATTTCTGATTATCCATTTACTGTTCACATCGGCCTTCGTGACGGCGGCGGCTCGCGGAAGCAAACTCTGAAATCTCGGCTGATGATGCTCCCACCCGGTTCATCGGCGTCAGGTTGGACGCCGGAGAGCGAGGAATTGGCCTAGCCAGGTGCTAATTGGCCGAAGAGCGGCTTTATCGGCGGTCCAGCATTCTCGTCACAGCCTCGCGGACAAGAGCGGGGACGTTTTCGTCATCGTCCAGATAAGCGCCTTCCAACAATCCGTCTGAAAGCGCGACGAGAAGGGAGGCGGTGACACGCGGAGCTGGATCGCCATCCTCCGCGAGGAGGCTTTCGAGGCTGTTGTGATACCACATGCGGCGCGCTTTGATCGCCTGCCGCACAGCGCTGGCTGGGTCGGGATATTCGGCCGCAGCGTTGAGAAACGGACATCCCCGCCACCCTCCAGCGGTCACAGCCTCGCTGATACGCCCCATGATAGCGGACACCATTTTCCGGGGCGGTTGCTTCGGAAGCGCGGCCACTGCCGAGCGGCCGAGCCGGTCGATTTCTTCCAGATAGGCGACAACAAGGTCGTTCTTGGAGGGGAAATGCTTATAGAAAGTCGCCTTGGCGACGCCGGCTTCGGCGATGATGCGGTCGATGCCGACGGCATGGATGCCCAGTTCGTAAAAGAGCCGTGTCGCGGTGTCGAGCAAACGGCGACGCGCAAACCCCGCTTCACCCTGGCCCGTCGATTTTCTCTCATTCATCGCTTGACTCTAGCAGACAGGTCTGTCTAGTCAACTGATATACAGACCGTTCTGTACAACTACTTCAGGCGCGCCATCGATGAGCGCCCCTTCGTACGAGGAGGTAAAAAGTGACCAGTGATAGCCAAGGCACCCGCGAAATCGTGGAACGCTTCCATAATGCATTCGAGAAGCATCGCCCCAACGACCTCGATGCTCTTATCGGTGAGGGCTGCGTTCTCGAAAATACGACGCCGGCCCCGGATGGGGCGCGCTACGAAGGGCGTGAAGCTTGTCTCGCCTTCTGGAAGGCAGTGGCGTCGTCCGCGAACCTTGTCTTCCAGGCTGAGGAGATCTCGGCGATGGGTGAACGCGGCATCATCCGCTGGCAACTCCGCTGGAGCGAGCGCGAAGAGGATCGCGTTCGGGGCATCAATATCATGCGGGTCCGCGACGGAAAGATCGTCGAAGGACTGGGCTATGTGAAGGGCGGCTGACCCGCCGTTCGCGAACCGGCGACCCTTTGGGTTCGCTACCCGGACCATGCACAGCAGCGTGCTGCCGGAACAGGCACCAGCCAGAAGGAGCAGACCGATGATTATCATAGCCGGCTACACGCGCACCGATGCTGAGAAGCGAGGCGGCGCCGTAGAAGCCTTCAGGGACATGGTCGAACGCGCGAGGGCGTATGACGGCTGCCTCGATTTTTCCATAAGCGCGGACGCGGTCGATCCGGAACGCGTCAATCTCTTCGAATGCTGGCGCGATCAGGCAACGCTGGATGCGTGGCGCAAGGTTGCAAAGGGGCCGCGCGGGAGACAACCCAAGCAGGTCGCCGTAAGTCTTTATCGCACCGAGAAGGCCGAAAAGCCCTTCTGAGGACAAACGCCGCAGGCTCGCCCGATCACGCGGCTGGCCGCAGTCACTTCAACTTCAAGACAATAAAGCCCCGCCAAATCGCTGACTTGGCGGGGCTTTATATGGCGCGCCCGGAACGATTCGAACGTCCGACCCTCAGATTCGTAGTCTGATGCTCTATCCAGCTGAGCTACGGGCGCGCATTGGAGCGGCGTCATTAGAAGCGGAAATCGCATAGCGCAACCCCGTTGCGCCACCTTTTGCATGGGCATAGACGGTCAGGCATGCGCAGCCTTGTCCTGATCGCCGCCGTCGCCCTTGCGGGCTGCACCCAGAGCGCCACGCGCTACCCCTCGTTGCTGCCCCGCGCCGCCGAATCGCAGAGCCTCGACGAGCCGGTGCGGCCGGTGCCCGTCGCCACGCCCGACGCGGCGCTCGACAAGAAGATCGCCGAGCTGACCGCGCAGCTGGACGGGGTCGCGACCGCCTTCAACGCCGGCGCGCAGGATGCCGAGGCCAAGATCGCCGTCGCGCGGGGGCTTCCGGAAGGTTCGGAGCGCTGGCTCGACGCCCAGGCGGCGCTTTCGACGCTCGACACGCTGCGCGCGCCGGTGCTGACCGTGCTTTCCGATCTCGAAGAACTCGCGATCGAGCGCGGTACCGCGGGACTGCCGCCCTACCCCGCGCTCGATGCGGCCGTGGCACGCGCCGAAGCGCTGTCGACCACGCAGCAGGACCGTTCGGGCGCGCTCGAAGCGGCGCTGGCCGGCGCCTAGTCGTTCTGCAGCGACGGGTGCAGGACGCGCATGACCGGCAGCACCGAAGCGTAATCGTCGGTCCAGGGCGTGAAGCCGGGATAGGGTTTCATCTTCCGCCAGCCGCCACCGCGCCGGATCAGCCGATCCAGCGTCGCCCGGTCGCGGCTCAGCGCGATCCATTCCGAGGCGCTCCCCGCGTCCATATCCTGTTGCTCCACCGCCGTCTTGCCGTCCCGAGTCGACTGGGCGACGAATTCCTGATCGGGCACGTATGACAATTGCGCGCTGTGCCATCCGCCGTCTCGCGCCGCCGCGGCGACGATCGGCGCCAGCGCCATGAAGCGGTTGGAGATATGGACCAGCAGCAGTCCATTGGCGCTGAGCGCGCGGCCATAGGTCGCGAGCGCTTCGCGCGTCAGCAGATGCATCGGCACCGCGTCGGACGAGAAGGCGTCGAGCGCGAGCAGATCAAGGCCACCGGCTGGTGCCTGTGCCAGCCGCAACCGGGCGTCGCCGATGATGATCGGCACGTCGGGCAGGCATTGCGGCACGAAGGTGAATTTGCCCGAATCGCGGGCGATCGAGACCATCGCCGGGTCGATCTCATAGAAGCGCCAGCTCTGGCCCGGCTGGGCGTAGCAGGCGAGCGTGCCGCTGCCGAGACCGACCACGCCGATGCGGGCGTTGGGACCGTACAGCTCGGGCGCGGCGAGGATCGCCTGTCCAACACCTGATCCCGCGACATAATAGGTGGTCGGCTGCCGCGAGCGGTCGCCCTTGAGCTGGATACCGTGGACCGTGGTGCCGTGCGCCAGCGTGCGCTCGTCGCGATAGTCGCTGACGGTATAGACGCCGAAATAGCTGCGGGTGCGGGCATCGGCGAGCGACATCTGGATCGAACGATAGCCGCCGAACAGGAACAGCGCGCCGGCAAGCGCGACCATGTACGCCGCGCGCCGGCCGGTCGCGATCAGACCGACAACCGCCACGGCCATGAACGCCAATTGCTCGTGCATCTCGCCGAGCATGTCGCCGGGATTGGTGATGCCGATCCACACGATCAGCACGACCACCAAGGCCGAGGCGAGGAACTTGATCCGCGTTTCCTGCGCGGTGCCGGCCCATAGCCGCCCGATCGCGGGGAGCAGGAACGCTTGCGGCACCAGCGCGCCGGCGGCGAGGATCAGCAGCGGATATTCATAGGTCCAGTCGAAGATGATCGGCGCGAGCAGGCCCGAGAACACGCCGCCCAGCGCCCCGCCCACCGACATCGCCAGATAGAAGCCGGTCAGCCGGTCCGGCGCCGGACGCAGCTGATACATCCGGGCGTGGCAGGCGACCGATACCACGAACAGCAGCAGCAACCCGATCAGCGCGTTCAGATAGGCCAGCTTCTGATGCCCGGCGATCATCGTCGCGCCGAACAGCAGGATCGTCACCGGCGCGAATTTGGCGAGCAGATCGGGGATCGTGCGATCGTCCGAGAAGGCGACCGAGAAGCTGAGCAGATACAGCCCCAGCGGCAGCACCCACAGCATCGGCACCGCGACGATGTCGGTGGTGAGGAAGGTGGTGGTCGCCAGCATCAGGCCCGACGGGACGAAGGCGAGCATGATCCAGTGGAGCACGCGCCCGCGCGTCGGCGCCTCGCTCTCGTGCGGGACGTGCGGTGTACCCTTGGCATTCCGCGGCAGCATCGTCGCGCAACCGGCGATCAGCAGGAAGACGAGGACGTATCCCCCCGTCCACAGCCAGCTCTGCCCGTTGAGCGCGAGACCGGGTTCGACGAGCAACGGATAGGCGATCAGCCCGCCAAAGCTGCCGATATTGGACGCGGCGTACAGCGCGTAGGGATCGCGCCCGCCGGTCGCGACACTGTACCAGCGCTGGAGCAACGGCGCCTGTGCCGAGATCGCGAAGAACAGCGGGCCGATCGAGGCGCCGAGCAGCCATGGCACCCAGATCGCGGGCTCGGCATCGGCGGGCAGGTCCATGCGCATCATGCCGATCGGCAGCCACAGCGCCGCGACTGCCAGCACACCAAGATGGATCCATGCCTGCATCCGCGGCGGCACCCGCCCGAGCCAGTGCGCATAGGCGTATCCGCCCAGCAGCAGCGCCTGATAGACCAGCATCGCCGAATTCCACACGGCGGGCGCGCCGCCCAGCTTGGGCAGCGCCATCCGCGCGACCATCGGCTGGACGAGGAAGAGCAGGAACGATCCGGTCAGGATCGCGATGACGAACAGCCAGTGAAGCCGGTTCCGCGGAGCGGCTTCGAGTTCGTCGGTCATGCGCAAATTCTCCCCCGCCGGTCAGGCTTAAGCGGCGCTGGCTTGCCCGGCGATTAACGTCAAGGGCGCGCGATGCGATAGGTGATGTGCTGGCGCAGCCGGTCGATCGCCTTGGGGTGATCGAAATCGTCCTGGGGAGCGCGCACCATGCCGAGCCGCTCCATCAATCCCCAGCTGCGGACATTGCCGGGCGTGGTGATCGCGGCGACGGAGTCGATGCCATTCTTCCATGCCCAGTCGAGGCTCGCCTGCGCCGCCTCCCGGGCATAGCCCCTTCCCCAATGCTCGTGCGCGAGCCGCCAGCCGATCTCGACCTCACCTTCGATCGGCGTTTCCTCGGCTCCCGGCTTGAGCCCGCAAAAGCCGAGGAACGCGCCATCCTCGCGGCGCTCGATCGCCCAGAAGGTATAGCCATTGGCATCGAGCACGCGCTGCATCCGCTCGATCATCGCGTCGGTCTCGTCGCGCCATAGCAACGGCCCGAGCGTCGCCATCACGCGCTCGTCCTGCCCCATCGCGTGAAACGGCGCGCGGTCGCGCTCTTCCCAGCCGCGCAGGATCAGGCGCTCGGTCAGGATCATGGCCGGTCGATCGCCCATACGACCATCGCCCCGAACGGATCTCCTTCGGCATAATCGGGGTGGCGGAAATCCAGATCGGCGCGCCGTCGCATGCCCAGCCGCTCCATCAGGCCCCAACTGCGCCTATTGCCGATCACCGTCCATGCGGCGATGCGGGCGCGGCCCGTGTTCGCCCAGCCCCACGCCAGGCTGGCCTCGGCGGCCTCGCGGGCGATCCCCCGCCCCCAGAATCTCTCGCCGATCCGCCAGCCGATTTCGAGTTCTTCCGGCACCGGCGTATTCGGATGCCCGCCGATCCTGACGCCGCAGACCCCTGTCATCTCGCCGGTATCGCGCAATTCGACCAGCCACATGCAATGGCCGAAGCGCGCCTGCTGATCGATCATCTTGTCGATGATCGCATCGTGCTTCTCGCGCGTCACCGGCCCGCCGAAATGTTCCATCATCGCCGGGGTATTGGCGAGTTCGTGGAACGGGGCCTTGTCTTCCTCACGCCACGGCCGGAGGCGCAGCCGCTCGGTTTCAATCATCGGCGGTCTCGATCATGCGCCCAGCAGCTTGGCCGCCAGCGGCGCGTGATAGCTGAGCACGCCCGAGCAGCCCGCGCGCTTGAACGCCATCAGCGTCTCCAGCACCAGCGCCTCGCGCTCGCCCGCGCCGGCGGCTGCCGCGGCCTCGATCATCGCATATTCGCCGCTCACCTGATAGGCGAAGACCGGCACCTGGAACTCGCTCTTCACGCGCAGGATGATGTCGAGATAGGGCAGCCCCGGCTTGACCATCACGCTGTCCGCCCCCTCGGCAAGATCGAGCGCGACTTCGCGTAGCGCTTCCTCGGCATTGGCCGGGTCCATCTGATAGGTCTTCTTGTCGCCCTTGAGCAGCCCGCGCGAGCCGACCGCGTCGCGGAACGGGCCGTAAAAGGCGGAAGCATATTTGGCGGCATAGGCCATGATCTGGACGTTGACGTGCCCGGCATCCTCGAGCGCCGCCCGGATCAGCCCGACGCGGCCGTCCATCATGTCGCTGGGCGCGACGATATCCGCACCGGCCTCGGCCTGGACCAGCGCCTGCCGCGTCAGCACTTCGGCGGTCGCGTCGTTCAACACATAGCCGCTCGCATCGACCAGCCCGTCGTGCCCGTGCGCGGTATAGGGATCGAGAGCGACGTCGGTGAGCACACCCAGATCGGGCACCGCATCCTTGATCGCCTTGATCGCCCGGCACATCAGATTGTCGGGATTGAGCGCCTCGCGCCCGTCATCGGTGCGGAGTTCGCGGGGCGTGTTCGGAAACAATGCCACGCACGGAATGCCGAGCGCCGCGGCTTCCCTGGCCCGCTCGGCAATGCCCTTCAAGCCCCAGCGCGACACGCCCGGAAGCGATGCGATCGGATCCTCGCCCTCTTCCGGGTTCACGAACAGCGGCCAGATCAGGTCGGCGGGGGTCAGCACGGTCTCGGCATGCATCCGCCGGCTCCAGGCCGAAGCGCGGGTGCGGCGGAGGCGGAGGGCGGGATATTGGCTCATGCGCGCTGCTCTGCGCGCTCGGCCATCCGGTTGCAAGCGCCCCGCCGGTTCGGTCAGGCCGCGGCTTCCTTGCGGCGGCGGCGCCGCATCGCCCAGAGCAGGCCACCAGCGGCCAGCGCGAACAGGCCCAGCGTCTCTTCGGGCACCGGCGTCGGGGTTTCTCCGCCGGGCGTCGTCGTCGGCGGAGCATAGGTGCCGGAATAGGTGCCAAGATGGAATTCACCATTCTGGGTCAGGCTGCCGAACACCGCCGAGCCCTGGATATAGTTTCCGGTTGTCGCGCTGGCGCCCGGCGCGAGCACCGATCCGCCCCAGGCGGTCGTCGCGTTGAGCGTCTTCGCATCGGGGAAATTCCAGATGACATGCTCGCCAAGCCCGTTGGTCCCGCCGAGAAAATTGTCGTTGAGCAGGATATCGGTGCCACTGACGTTGACGACCGCGGTGTCGGCGCCATTCAGGTTGAACTGGATCTCGCCGATCTTGTTGAGGTCCGCCGCGCTGATGTTGAACACGGCCACGCCGTTTGCCCCGGGCTGGGCATTGAAGGTGCCGCGGTTGCCGCTGATCGTCATCGCGCTGTTTGATTCGAGCTGGCCAAGGTTGCTCGACAGGCCGGTCAGGCTCGTCGTCAGCAGGCTGCGCTGCTGATCGAGCCGCACGCCGAACGCCGGATCGCTCGCGGTCAGGCCGGATGTGACGGTGTTTTGATTGACGTTGGTGTTGGCGATCGTGCCGCCGACGCGAACCGTCTGCGGCGCGCCGTTGAGGTTGAAGCCGCTATTGACGTTGCCGCCGATGACCGCGCCCGAGCCGTTGTTGAGATTCTTGGTATTGCCGTTGACGTCGCCGACCACGGTGAGGCCGGGGGTGCCGTAAGCCGAGTTGGCAACGGGCCGGATCTGATAGTTGGACGACGTGCCGGTGAGGTTGCCGCCGACAAAGGTACGCCCCTCCACCTCGGACGAGGATTGGAGATCGCCCAGCACGATCAGGTTCCATTCGCGCATCGCGTCGAGGCCGGCAATGGCCTGGGCGGAAGCGGGCGTCGCGACGAAAGCCGCGGCGAGCGCGCAGGTGGCAAACAGGAAGTTCTTGGGCATCGGACCTTCTCGGCGTTGGGGATCGCTCCCTAACTACCGGCGTTGCCGCCGCCCGAGAATCGAAACAGTTGGTTAACCGGTGCCTCAGATCGAGACGGCCCCTATCCCGCTTACCCGAGCCGGGCCAATGCCGCCGAAAGTCGCTCCGCCTCCGCCGCCTTCTCGGCGTGATCAGCCCTGGCTTTTTCCACCGCCTCGGGCTTGGCGCGCTCGACGAAGCTCGGGTTGCTCAGGCGACCGGCGAGCCCGTCGCGCTCCTTCTCCGCCGCGGCGATCGCCTTGGTCAGACGGCCGCGCTCGGCTTCGAGGTCGACCACATCGCCGAGCGGTACGACAAAGGTCGCTTCATCGACAACGATCTGGAGCGAACCGCCCTCGCCCGCATCGCCCTCGGCCTGGTCGACGCGGGCGAGGCGCGCCAGCGCTGCTTGCTGTTGCCCCAGTCGCGTGCGTGTCACTTCCGATGCGTCGCGGACATGGATCGGCAATCGCGCGCCCGGCGGCACGTTCAACTCGGTCCGCGCCGCGCGGATTTCGCTCACCAGCCGGATCAGCCAGTCGATTTCCTTCGCCGCTTCCGGATCGAGCGACCGCGCATCGGCCATCGGCCATTGCGCCACGATCAGCTCATGCTCGCGCGCACCCATCTTCGACCATAGCTCTTCGGTGATGAACGGCATGAACGGGTGGAGCATCACGAGAATCTGGTCGAGCACCCAGCCCGCCGCCGCGCGGGTCTCGTCGGCGCCCTCCGCGCCCTCGCCCTGCAGCACCGGCTTGATCAGTTCGAGATACCAGTCGCAGAAGCGGCTCCAGGTGAACTGGTAGATCGTGTTCGCCGCCTCGTCGAAGCGCAGATCGGCCAGCGCCAGATCGAGCGCCTGCACGCACGCCACCGTCTCGGCGATGATCCAGCGATTGACCGCGAGGCTCGCCGCGGGCGGCTCCAGCGTCGCCGACGCGCCGATCCCGTTCGACTGGCAGAAGCGCGCCGCGTTCCACAGCTTGGTCGCGAAATTGCGATAGCCCTCGATCCGCCGCTCATCCATCTTGATGTCGCGGCCCTGGCTCTCCATCGCCGCCATGAAGAAGCGCAGCGCATCGGCGCCATAGCTGTCGATCAGCCCCAGCGGATTGACGACATTGCCCTTGGACTTGGACATTTTCTGGCCATCGGCGGCGCGCACCAAACCGTGGAGATACAGGGTCTTGAACGGCACTTCCTTCAGGAAATGCAAACCCTGCATCATCATCCGCGCATCCCAGAAGAACAGGATGTCGAAGCCGGAAATGAGGATGTCGTTCGGGTAGCGGTTCTGCCACTCGCCCGCCTCCGGCCAGCCCATCGTCGCGAAGGGCCACAGCGCGGAGGAGAACCAGGTGTCGAGGACGTCGCTGTCCTGGGTAAGAACTGCAGCGACCTTGCCGCCCGTCTCCAACCCTCCAACCAAGGATTGCTCTGTCGCGACGAAATAGTCTGAACCATAATAATCGCGCGCAGCGGCAAGCGCTTCTGCTTCCGTCTCCGCGACGAACACAACCTGATCTGCTTGCTCGGCTCCACCGACGATACGCGAGCCAATGTCTTGGTAGCTTTGCTCGGCGTTTCTCTCGAAAAATTCCTTCGAGAAGCCAAACCACGCCGGAATCCGGTGCCCCCACCACAGCTGCCGCGAGACGCACCATGGCTGGATGTTCTCCATCCAGTTGAAATACGTCTTCTCCCACGATTTCGGCACGATCTTGGTCGCGCCCGAGCGCACCGCCTCGATCGCCGGCTTGGCCAGGGTCGCCGCATCGACATACCATTGGTCGGTCAGCCACGGCTCGATCACCACACCCGAACGGTCGCCATAGGGCGTCGCGATCACGCGCGGTTCGGCGTCATGCTCCACGCCGTCCTTGTCGATATGCGGGATCAGGAAACCCTCGGCCTTGAGCCGCTCGACCACCGCCTTGCGCGCCGCGAAGCGCTCCATGCCGATCAGCTCGGCCGGGATCAGCCCGTCGCTGGTCTGGGCGATATTCGCCTTGGCATCGAGCATGTTGAGCATCTCGCCGGCCTTGAACCCCGCGCGCTTGCCGACCTCAAAGTCGTTGAAGTCATGCCCCGGCGTGATCTTGACCGCACCCGAACCCAGCTCGGGATCGGCATGCTCGTCGGCGATGATCGGGATCAGCCGCCCGGTGATCGGCAGCCTGACCTGCTTGCCGACCAGTGCCGTGTAGCGCGCATCGTCCGGGTGCACGGCCACCGCCATATCGGCGAGCATCGTCTCGGGCCGCGTCGTCGCGACTTCGATATCGCCGCTGCCATCGGCCAGCGGATAGCGCAGCCGCCAGAAGCCGCCCTTCGTGTCGGTCGTCTCGACCTCGAGATCGGAAATCGCGGTGCCCAAACCCGGATCCCAGTTCACCAGCCTCTTGTCGCGATAGAGCAAGCCCTGATTGTAGAGCTCGACGAACACCTTGAGCACGGCCTTCGAAAAGCCCTCGTCCATGGTGAAGCGCTCGTTCGCCCAGTCCATCGAGCAGCCGAGCCGGCGAAGCTGCTGGGTGATCTCGCCCCCGCTCTCTTCCTTCCACTCCCACACCTTCGCCACGAATTCCTCGCGGCTGAAGTCGGTGCGCTTCTGCTGGAGCGCATTGAGCTGGCGCTCGACCACCATCTGCGTGGCGATGCCGGCGTGATCGGTGCCGACCACCCAGCGCGCATCCTTGCCCTTCAGCCGCGCGTGGCGGACGAGGATGTCTTGCAGCGTGTTATCGAGCGCATGGCCGATATGGAGGCTGCCAGTAACGTTGGGCGGCGGATTGACGAGCGTCCACGGATCGGCACCCGGTCGCTCGGGCGCGAACAGGCCCTTTTCTTCCCAATGCTGGTACCAGCGGGTTTCGATTTCGGCGGGGTCGAAGGTTTTGGGGAGCTCGGACATACGCGGCTCTTAGCCAGCGCAATTCCGCGCGTCACCCCCACCTGTTCTCCTGCGAAAGCAGGAGTCCAGGATTACAGGGCGCACCGCTCTGGGCTCTGGGCTCCTGCTTTCGCAGGAGAACTGCTTACTTCGAAGCCTTACCCGTCCACTGCCCCAGCCATGGCAGCACCGTGCCGTACCATTGCATCGAGTTCTTCGGCTTGAGCACCCAATGGTTCTCGTCCGGGAACACCAGCAGCTTCGAGGGGATTTCGCGCCGCTGCAACGCGGTGAACGATGCGATCCCCTGCGTATAGGGAATGCGGAAGTCCTTCTCGCTGGTGATCACCAGCATCGGCGTCTTCCACTTGTCGACATGATTGACCGGGTTCCATTTCTCGAACGCGGCCGGGTCCTCATAATAGGCCTTGCCGCCATGCTCCCACTCGTCGAACCACAATTCCTCGGTCTCATAGGCCATGGCGCGGGCATCGAAGACGCCGTCATGCTGGACGAGGCATTTGAACTTGTCGGTCCACTGGCCGGCGATCCAGTTCATCATATAGCCGCCATAGGAAGCACCGAGCGCGCAGGCATTATTGCCGTCCAACCAGGTGAATTTCTGCTCGGCGGCGGCGAGGCCCTTTTGCAGGTCCTCGAGCGGCCAGCCGCCCCAATTGTTGCGGATGTCGTCGCTGAACTTCTGGCCGTAGCCGGTCGAGCCGTGGAAATCGACCGATACCACTGCATAACCCGCGCCCGCGAATACCGCCGGGTTCCAGCGATACGACCAGCTATTGTTGCTCGATCCCTGCGGGCCGCCATGGACGATGAAGGCCAGCGGTGCCTTCTGGCCCTCGGGCAGGTTCGCCGGGCGCACCGCATAGCCCCAGACGGTGTCGTTGTTAGCACCGGTGAAGCTGAAGCGCTCGACCTTGGGCAGGTCGATGCCGGCGAGTTTCGACGCGTTGACGTTGGTCAGCCGCGTCTGCGCCTTGCCCTTCAACTGATAGAAATCGTCGGGCCCGAGCAGGCTGTTCATGCTGAACACCGCGCCGTCCCTGGTCGGCACCACCGCCGATACCACGCCCTGCTGGGTCAGCCGCGTCACCTTGCCGCTCTTGGGATCGACCGTGAAGATCGGTTCTTCCTGCGTATCCTGCGCGGTCACGTAGATCTTCTTGCCGTCCGGGCTCCAGGCGATGCTCGCCACCGAACGGTCCCATGCCTCGGTCAGCGCCTTGGTGGTGCCGTTGGTCAGGTCGCGCAGCATCAGCACCTGGCGATCGGCCTCATAGCCGGCGCGCGCCATCGCGAAATAGGCCAGCCATTTGCCGTCGGGCGAGACGGTCGGAAGATTGTCCATCCCGTCATTGTCGGCGGTCAGGTTGACCGGCGCCGAGGAGCCGTCAGCCGGAGCCGAGAAGATATCGAGGTTGGTCGAGGTCGCTTCGATCCGCCCGGCTTCGCGCAGCGCGAAATAGACGGTCTTGCTGTCCGCGCTCCACGCCAGCTCCTCGCCGCCGCCAAACGGCTTGGACGGCGTGTCGCCGACCAGTTGCGGGGCGATCGCGACCGACTTGGTCGGATCGGCGATCGGCACCACGAACAGTTGCGAACGGTCGCCGTTCGACCATGTATCCCAATGGCGAATGAAGAGCTGGTCATAGGTCCGGCCGGAACCAGCATTGGCGTCCTTCTTGATCATCGCCGGCTCGATTCCCGGCGCGCCGGGCTTGCGGTCGGCCCAGAACAGCAGCTTCTGGCCATCGGGCGAGAGCTTGAAGCCGCTGAAGCCGCCCGCAGGCGCCGCCACCTCCGCCTGGTCGCCGCCGGTGATCGCGATCGAGCGGACGCTGTCCTCGCCACCCTTGTCCGACTGGAAGTAGACGCGGCCATTGACGCCGAACTGCGGGCCGGTTTCGTTGACGTCGGCTTCCGCCACCAGCTTCTCGGGGACCGCCCCTTTGGTGACCAGATCGAGCTTCCACAGATCGTAGCGACCCTTGTTCGCGGGCAGATCGGTCTCGCGCTGCTGCCAGACCAGCCATTTGCCGTCGGGCGACACCACCGGCGCGCCCACGCGCGACAGCGTCGCGACGTCCTGGATGGTGAGGTCACGGGCCGTGGCGGGGACGGCGGCGAAAGCGAGCGCAACGCCCGCGAGCAGGATGTGCTTCATGGCACGGGTTTAGAGCAGATGGTTGCGATGGATACAATCGCAACTCGTCGCCAACCGTCACCGGTTCTCCTGCGAAAGCAGGAGCCCAGGATCACAAACGAACTGCTCCTTGGCTCTGGACCCCTGCTTTCGCAGGGGGACCGGCAGGCCGGAGGCCTAATCCCGCCCGGTGATCCGCGAAATTTCTTTGGCGACCATCGATTCGACGACCTGCGGCAGATTGGCGTCGAGCCATTCGCTGAGCATCGGCTTGAGCAACTCGCGTACCAGCCCTTCGAGCGTGTCCGAACCGGCCACCTCGGGCTTCACCACCATCCGCGACAGCGCTTCCAGCGGCCCGCGGGTCGCCTCGGCGGTGCGTTCGGAAAGGATCGGATCGGCCGGCCGCATCGGCTCGGGCGGCGTGGGGGCACCCATCGGCATCGGCTTTTCCTGCTTGATTGCAGGGAGTTCGTCGGCAACCGGCTCGCTGAGCTCCAGCACCTCGTCGACATCGGCGCGCGGTGTCACGGCCTGGCCGGTGCGGCCGCCGCGACGGGTGCGTGTCGATACCGCCGCATCGCCCTCTTCGGCGATGATGCGTTTGATCGAGGAGAGGATCTCCTCCATCGACGGCTCGGTACTGATATCACCCATCCGGCGCCTACTCCCCTAACGCCCCCTGCACCTTATAGAAGCGCCCGCTCAATCAGGGATTTGTACGGGTGCTGTCAACCGGGCGCTGCAAGAGCGGATCGAGCGGAGCACTCACATCGGGCGTTTGCCGCGGCGAACCGCGGGTGCTGGTGCCCACCGCTTCCGGATCCTTGTCGTCGCCCCAATCCCAGCTCTTGCCGCGCACGCGCTTGTAGTTCGCGACCGGATCGTAGAGCGGACCGCCTTCGAGCCCCAGATCCTCCGCCTCGGCGCGGCCCATCACCGCCAGCAGCGTGAAGCCGGCGACATAGGCGTCGCGCTCGGCGGTAACATACTGAACCTGCGAGTTGAGCAGTTCCTGCTCGGCGTTGAGGATGTCGAGGATCGTCCGGGTGCCGACGCTGTTCTCGGCGCGGACGCCCTCCAGCGACAGCCGGTTGGCCTCGACCGCGACACGCGACGATTCGATCACGCGCAGCGATGACTGGTAATTGGCGTAGGCCGAACGCGCCTGCGCGATCACGCCGCGCTCGGCGAAGGTTACGCCCTCGATCGCCGCGGCCCGCCGTGCCTGTGCCTGACGGACCAGCGCCGCCGGACGGCCGCCCTGGAACAGCGGAAGCTTGAGGTTCGCGCCCAGCGTGGTCGAGAAGCCATCGCGATTGATCGCCGCCGCGCTCGGCACCGAGCCGAGATAATTATAATAGTCGCCACCCACGCCAACGCTGACCTGCGGCAAGCGGCTCGCCTTGGCGACGTCGATGTCGAAGCGCGTCGCGTCGCGCTGCTTCTGCGCGGCTTCGAGATTGGGATTGTTGGCGAGCGCGGTGTCCTCGGCCACCACGACATCGTCGGGTAGATTGGGCAGCGCCGGCGGCTGGGCAAGCACGCCGGGGGGCGTGCCGACGACGCGGATATAATTCTCGCGGCTGCCGATCAGGCGCGCTTCGGCCTGACGCAACTGGCTCTGCGCCAGCGCCAGCCGCGCTTCGGACTGCGCCACGTCGGTACGGGTCAGGTCGCCCACTTCGAAGCGGTCGCGCGTCGCCTGCAGGTTGACGCTCAGCGCCCGCACGTTCGCCTGATTGAGGCGGACGATCGATTCGTCGCGCAGCACATCGACATAGACCGTCACCGCCTGGGTGAAGATGTCCGCCTCGGCCCCGCGTAGATTGGCGCGGCCGGCCTCGATACGGGTTTCCGCCGCGCGCACCGAATTACGCACCGAACCACCACTGAATACCGGCACCGACAGATCGACGCCGAGCGTGCCGCGCCGCGACGGCGAGGTGCCCGGGCCAGTATCGTAAACGCTTTGGCTGAACGAGCTCGTCGCGCCGACGCCCGGCAGGCCCTGCGCACGCGCGATCGGCACATTCTCGTCATTGGCGCGCAGCGTCGCGCGTTCGCCCTGCAGGTCGGGATTGGTATTATAGGTGGCGACCAGCGCGTCGCGCAGCGTCGTCGTCGGCTGCGGCGGCACTTCGGCGGGAGCCGGCGTGGCGGTGGTCACCGTCACGGTTTTCGTCGTGCCTGCACGCGTCGTCGTGGTCTGCGCGGCGGCAGGCACGGCAATCGCGGTCAGGCTCACGCCCAGGAGCAGAGTGGAAAATCGCATCTTCTTGTCTTCTTACGTCAGAATTGAAAGGTCCGTAGGCGGGCGAAACCAGGCAGTAATGCACATTCCAGATCGATAAAGTCCATCATGCCGAAGCCGCCATCGGTGCGGCGGCCAGAGGCCAGCCGGGTGATGCCGCGATCGGCGATTCCCGAGACGATCCGGCCCCCGGGCTTGATCTGCTGCAGCAGCTTTTCGGTGAGCTGCTCGACGGCGCCGTCGATCACGATCAGATCATACGGACCACCCTTGGCCCAGCCGGCGTTCAGCGGCCCTTGGACCAGATCGACATTGGCGATGCCGGCCAGCGCGCCGCGCGCGGTGGCGACCAGCGTGTCGTCCTCCTCCAGCGCGACCACCGAACCGGCGATCCGCGCCAGCAGCGCCGCGGCATAGCCGCCCGCCGCGCCGATCAGCAGCACATGGTCGCTCGGCAGGATCGCGGCCTCGGTCAGCAGCCGTCCGGTCGCCAGCGGGCTGTTGTGCTTGCGGCCATTGCCGAGCGGCAGCAGCGTGTCGCGATAGGCGATGCCGCGATGCTCGGGCGGCAGGAACGCTTCGCGCGGCACCTGCGCCATCGCCTCGACGACGCGCGCGTCGTTGACGGCGTTGGTCCGCAGTTGGCTCGCCACCATCGCATGGCGCATCGCCTCGCGGTCAGCTTCGACGGGCGCGGGTTCAGCCGAGAGGGTCATCATCACTCCGCTTCTGTCGCACAACCGTATTAGTCGCGCAATACACTTCTTGGTTTCGGCGCTTGTATCGCGTGCCGTCCTTCTCGCCAAGCGAAGTAAGAAGCAATTTTTGCAGTGCAATGTTGACAGGCGGCAACGGCCCTGCGCATTCCCCGCCGCCTGCCTGGGAATGGCCCGATGGCGGAGTGGTGACGCAGAGGACTGCAAATCCTTGCACCCGGGTTCGATTCCCGGTCGGGCCTCCATCCGGAACGGACACGAAAAAGCGCCCGCGGACCTGAGGTTCGCGGGCGCTTTCGATTCGGTAGCCGGGCTTAGCGGCGATAGCCGCGGCTGTTGTCGCAGCCGCGATCGAGTTCGCGGCCGATCAGCGCGCCGGCGCCCGCGCCGACGATCGTGCCGGTGCCGCTGCGCTTGTCGTAATAGCCGCTGCCACGCCCGACTTCGCCGCCGATCAGCGCGCCGAGCACGCCGCCGATGATCGCGCCGGTCGTGCCGCTGCCGCAGCGCTGCACGCCCCGGCGATGGCCGCGATAACCGCGATTGTCATAATAGCCACGGTCGTAATTGTCATACCCGCGGCGGTCGTAATTGTCATACCCGCTGCGGTCGTCGCGATAGCCGCGGCCATAATCACCGCGATTGTCGTAGCGCGAATAGCCATAATCCTGCGCGGCGGCGGGGGTGGCCGAAACGCCCGCGAGGGCGACGGTGGCTGTCAGTGCGGCTGCGAAAAGCGTCTTCATCGTCATTCTCCTCCGGGGCGTGCGTGAGATGTTGCCCGTTGATGTCTGTTTAGGGTTTCGCGGGTGCAACGATGCTGAACGGCGCTGTTAGCTGACGTTCACGTAACGCTGTGGCTTTCGCGCCACTCATCGCCGGCGAAACACGCCTCGCCGGAACCGTTTCGACCCGCCTGCGGAACAAACCACGACTCCGCGCCGTTGATTCCGCGATTGGTGAGGGAGACGACGAATGTACGATTTCGGCATCCGCCAGGCTCATTCCGGCTATCGAGTCGCGTATCGTCCACATGAGACGAACCACTGCCCGGGCTGCGGCAACACGCAATGGATGATCGGCCGCATGACCGCCGAATGCGCGTTCTGCGCGACGGCGCTGCCGCTGATCGCGGGTGCCAGCACCGGCATCAGCGCGCTGCGCCGCCCGCCTTACGCGGTGCCGCTCGCCGCCTGAGCATCTTGCCCCGCGCGCCTGCTCCGGTATGGCGGCGGGCATGACTGCCGATCTGACGCTCTACAATTCGCTGACCCGCAGCCTCGAGCGCTTCGAGCCGCTCGATCCGGCAAAGGGCGTGCGCGTCTATTCGTGCGGCCCGACGGTCTATAATTACGCCCATCTCGGCAATCTGCGCGCCTACGTCTTCACCGACACGCTCAGCCGCACGCTGACATGGAAGGCCAAGGAGAATGGGTGGGGCGCCCTGACGCACGTCATCAACATCACCGATGTCGGCCATCTCACTTCGGACGCCGATGCCGGCGACGACAAGATGGAAGCCGCCGCCCGCGCCCAGGCCAAGAGCATCTGGGATATCGCCGCGCATTACACTGCGGCGTTCAAACAGAATATTCATGACCTCAACATCCGCGAGCCCAGCCGCTGGTCGGTTGCCACCGATCATATCGAGGAGATGATCGATTTCGCGAAGCGGATCGCGCCCGATCATTGCTACGAGCTCGATACCGGCCTCTATTTCGACACCTCGACGGTCGCCCATTACGGCCAGCTCGCCGGCGCGCAGGACGATGCCGCCGAAGGCCGCATCGATCCCGTCGAGGGCAAGCGCCACCCGCAGGATTTCGCGATCTGGCGTAAGTCGCCGCCGGGCGAGCAGCGCCAGATGGAGTGGGATTCGCCCTGGGGAATGGGCGCGCCGGGCTGGCATCTCGAATGCTCGGTGATGAGCCTCAAATATCTCGGCGCCCCGTTCGATATCCACACCGGCGGCATCGATCACCGCGAGATCCATCATCCCAACGAGATCGCTCAGAATCAGGCGTTTTGCGGCTGCGACGATAGCGGCGCGCATTTCTGGATGCACAATAATTTCCTGGTCGATCGCCAGGGCAAGATGTCGAAGTCCAGGGGCGGCTTCACCACCCTCCGGTCGCTGATCGACGCCGGAGTGCATCCGCTCGCCTATCGCCTGCTGTGCATTCAGGCGCATTACCGCAGCGAACTGGAGTTCAGCGCTGAGAGCCTCGCCGCGGCGCTGACCCGTCTCAAGCGCCTGGTGATAACGGTCCGCGCGCTCGAAGCGCGGGTCGAAGGCCCCGAAGCCCATGTTGAGGAGCATGCCTGGCTCGATCAGCTCGACGCGGCGGCGGCGGACGATCTCAACACGCCAAAGGCGCTGGTGGTCCTCGACGAAATGCTCGCCGACAAGAGGCTGACGCCGTCCGAGCGGCTCAGCCTGCTGATCCATTTCGACGGGATCCTGGGGCTGAACCTCTATAATCTCACCCGCGAGAATCTCCGCCTTCGCCCCGCCAATGCGACGCTCACCGCCGGCGACATCGAAGCGCGCCTCGCCGAGCGCAAGCAGGCCCGCGCCGCCAGGGACTTCGCCCGCTCCGACGCGATCCGCGACGAACTGGCAGCCGCCGGCGTCGAAGTGATGGACGGCGACCCCTTGGGCTGGGACTGGAAGCCGGCGCTCTGAAGGATTCTTCCCGGCGCGGGGAGGTGCTGGCGCGCAGCGCTCGCGGAGGAGCGTGCCGCCAGCGCAGCGCTTGAGGCGCGCGCCTCCACCAGCCCGCAACCGGTCCCCCCTCGCCATCCGGCAAGAATCGAATGTCGGAGATATTCCAGACATTCGCGCATTGAACACTCCTGTCGCCGGCCCCGCCGCAACACGGAGAGCAACCCATGAAGACCCTCCCCCTCACAACCCTCGCCGCAGCCCTCGCCCTCGCCGCCTGCAACGGCGCGCCCGAGACCACCGACAACGCCGCGGTCAACGTGTCCGACGCCACCGCGATCGACAACATCGCCGAAGATGAAGCGCCGGTGATCGAGAATGCCGACGAGGCCGGCGCCATCACCGTCCCGGCGCTGCCCAAGGCGGTCGCCAGCACCCCCGCCGCCGAGGCGGCCCCGCTCAACGACGCCGTGCGGATCGAGGACGAAATCCGCGCGGGCCGCGGCATCCAGCGCCTCCGCCACGGCTCGGGCTGGGCGTGGATGCGCGATGGCAAGATCCTCCGCACCGCCGATCGCGATGGCAAGAACGTCGCTTATTTCCGCCCGGGTACCGACAAGCCGTTCCTCGTCCAGCGCGGCGGCCGCGCCTTCGCCTATGATGGTGACCGTCCCGTCCGCGAGTTCGACCGCGACGGCCGCGATCGTGCGCCCGATGCCGAGCGGGCCCGCGAGGCCAACGAAGCCGCACGCGAAGCCCGCGACCAGCGTAACCGCGCCGGCCGCGCCCGCGACAATGCCGAAAATCCCGAGAATCGCTGGGGTGGCAGGCGCCCGGACCGCGAACGCCCCGAAGCGACGCCTTCGCCGACTCCCGCGCCTACCGCCTCAGCCACGCCGCGCGGCCCGCGTCACCCCGAATGGGAAGGCAAAGGGCGCCCCCGTCCCGATCCGCAATAAGCCGCAACCGTCACCCCGGCGAAAGCCGGGGCCCAAGGTCGCTCAGCCAGGTTCCACATAGTTCTGGATCCCGGCCTCCGCCGGGATGACGGATGAATTTCGGCGCGCTACGCTGGCGAAATGAAAGCCGTCCTCCCCGCCCTCGCTCGCCCCCTCGTCGAGCCTCAGCTACCGGCCGGGCTTGAGGTCGATTGGTTCTCGTCTCCAGAGGAAGCCGAAGCGATGGCGGCGGACGCCGATATCGGCTGGCTCGATCACAATGTCCCCGCCCAATGGGCCCGCAATGTCGCCGCGGCCGGCAAGCTCAAATGGCTTTCGACCATTTATGCCGGGCTCGACGCGCTCGACACCCAGACGCTCAAGGCCCGCGGCACGCGCGTCACCAATGGTTCGGGCGTCAACGCCCACACCGTCGCCGAATATGCGGTGATGGGCGCGTTGGTCGCCGCCAAGCGCTTCGATCAGGTCGTCCGCGCCGCCGACCGGCACGAATGGCCGCAGGATGCGCCGGGCAAGCTCGAACTGTTCGAAACCGAAGCGCTGATCATCGGCTATGGCACCATCGGCAAGCTGATCGGCGAACGCCTCGCGGGGTTCGGCGTAACCGTCACCGGCGTCACCCGCTCGGGCGCGCCGGGCACCATCGGCCCCGACGCGTGGCGTGAGAAGCTCGGCGGCTATGACTGGATCTTCCTCGCCGCCCCTTCGACCAGCGAAAGCCAGGCGATGATCGGCGAGGCCGAGCTTCAGGCGATGAAGTCCTCGGCCTGGATCGTCAATGTCGGCCGCGGCGAGCTGATCGATCAGGAAGCGCTGATGCATGCCTGCGCCAAACGCCGCATCGCCGGTGCCTTCCTCGACACCGTCACGCCGGAACCGCTGCCGCCCGAGCATCCGCTGTGGACGACGCCCAACATCATCCATTCGATGCATCTCTCGGGCCGTAGCCAGACCCGCATGTTCCTGCGCGGCGCGGCCTTGTTCGTCGAAAACCTACATGCCTTCCTCGAAGGCCGCCCGCTCAAGAACGAAGTCGATCTCGCCGCCGGATATTAGGGAGTCGCCATGCGCCTGTTGCCCGCCAGCTTGTTGTGCCTGATCGCGCTCCCCGCGAGCGCCCAGCGCGTCGATACCCGCGTGATCGACATCCGGCAGATGGCCGATGGCCGCGAAACCTGCCGCTTCAATGCCGTGCCCGATCTGCACATGACCGAGCCGCGTCGCGGCACCAGCGACGGCTTCGCCGAATGGGCGCACAAGGCGCGCGACGGCGATGCCTGGCTCCATGCCCGCTTCTCGCCCGAAGAACGCGACGGCAACATCCAGATGATCGAGGTTCCGCTCACCCCCGCCATCGCCGGTGCGGCCAAAGCCAAAATCTCGCTCGATGGCGATCGCAGCCCGGTCGCGTTCGAACTCAAGCGCACCTGGCCCGGCTCGGATCGCTGGACGCTCGTCCCCAGCGACGGCGTCGCGCTCGCCCGGGCAATGCGATATACCGACGTGCTCAGCGTCCGCCTGCTCGACGGCAAGGGCAAACGGCTCGGCAGCTACGAATTCTGGATCGGCGACCTGCAGGACATCGCCGAATATCCGCGGATCATCGCATGGGAGTGCAAACCATGGAAATGATGCGATCGGCATTTACCGCCGCGCTGCTGATCGCCACGCCGGCAACCGCGCAGCGCCTGGACACCCGCCGCGTCGATGTGCGCGATAGTGCGGATGCGACGACGTGCACCTACAAGGCCTATCCCGCGCTTGGCCTTGTCGACGGCAGCAAGGCCGGAAAGGGCAAGGTCGCGATGTGGAGCGCGGCGCCGGACGATTTCAACGGCCCGAAGACCGATCTGCCCGATGCGCGCGACCGCTTGGAATTCATATTCGGCCCGTCTGACGACTGGCGCAAGCCGGCGACGATCGGCATCGGCGCCACCCTCTATCCCGATGCGCAGGTCGCGCGCGACGAGGTCGGCGGCGCGACGCTGCGTTTTGACGGCATGCCGGTCACCACCAGCTTCAATGCCAGCGGCGACAAGATGATCTTCGCCGCCACCCGCGATCTCGATGGCCTTGGCGCGTTGCTGCTCGACACGCGCGAAATGTCGATCGACGTGGAGAACAAGGCCGGGCACATCGTCCGCAGCTATTATTGGGATGTCCATCGCCTCCGCGACGGCGCGGAAACGGTGTCGGTCACCAAATGGAGCTGCACCACGCCCTGACGTGTCAGCAAGAAGGGAAAAGCCATGTTTCTCAGCCTCGCCCTCGCCCTGCAGACCGTGCCCGCGCAGGAGATCGACCGGACGCGGATCGACATCACCGAGTTCAGCGGGACCACCAGCTGTCATTTCAAGGCGGTGCCCGGGCTCACCCTGCGCACCGGCACCGGCTATTGGTCGGGCCGATGGGAGGTTCCGGCCGACGCCGCCACTTCGGATCAGGCCAGCCTGTTCCTGCTCTATTCGGCGATCCTCGATGCCAATCGCGACAAGGTCTCGCGCCTCACCGCCGGGCAGGCCAGTATTCGCCGCGATCAGCTCGGCGGCAAGGCCGCAGGCAGCGCACGGCTCGTCCTCGACGATGGCGGCCCCGAACTCGCGCCGCTGCCGCTCGGCGAGAAGGACGGCGCCTATACGATCAGCCTGCGCCCGGCCTTGCCGCGCTTCGACACATCCAGCCGGGCGCTGCTGACCCTGCTCGATGCCGCCGGAACGCCGATTATCACCTATATCTGGAACGTCGCCCCGGTCCGCCGCATCCACCCGCTGCTCAATGCGGTGGAGTGGCGCTGCAAGGATCTGACGCTCTAGCTGCCGCCCTGCCCCCGCTTGTCCATCGGCGGTGGAGAAACGGACGCGTTCACCGCACCGCCGGCGCCACGCTGACGATGCGGAGCAGCCGTTCATGTCCGTCGCGGTCCGGCCAGAGGATCGCGCTCCCGGCCGCCATCCCGATCAGCCCGATCCCCACCGGCGTGAGGATCGAGACCTTGCCCGCATCGATATCGGCCTCGTGCGGATAGACCAGCTCGACCGTCCGCCGCGTACCGCTGGCCTCATCGACAAACTCCACCCGGCTGTTCATCGTCACCACGCCGGCCGGCAGCGTCTCGGCGGGATGCACCTCCGCCCGGTCGAGTTCGGCGAGCAGCATCGCCGCGCGCTCGGGCTTCTTCGCCTGGATCGTCAGCGCCAGCGCATAGAGCGCGTCGCATTCCGCATCGACGAGATGGATCGCGGGGCGTTCTTCGCCCCGCACGTTCTTTGTGCTTTCCACGGGTGTTGCTTTCGAGAATTTCGGTTGTGACGGATGCGCCCCGGAACTCCGCGGCCTCGCCGTCAGGAGCCCGGGCTAGCCGCGTGCGGCGAGCTGGCCGGAATGCGCGCGAAAGCGCTGAAAGGCGGTGGGAAGCATCACCCTTCCTAGATGGTCTCGCGCCCCGCCCAAGTCAAATCCGCCGTCACCCAATTCGGGACATCGCGAAACTTTCCTCTTGCGCACATTTACCCAATCAAGGTAAGCGCGCCGCATCATGACGACGCTAGCAGGCACGAAGATCCGCCGGTTCCGCGAGGAACGCTCCCTCTCCCGCGCCGCGTTCGGCGCGTGGTACGACACCCCCGGCTCGACCGTTCAGGGCTGGGAGGAGGATGGCAAGCGCGCCAGCGCCCAGGTCGTCAACCAGATCGCGGCCAACGGCATCGCCCATCATGCCGACTGGTATGTCAGCGCGCCCTCGCCCGCCGGCAGCGCCACCAGGTGGATGCCCGACAGCTGGAAGCTCCCCGAGTTCGAGGCCCGCCAGCTCCCCACCTATCCCGATCCGCAGGCCCTCGACGCCGCCACCGCCCAGCTCACCAGCTATCCGCCCCTCGTCTTCGCCGGCGAGGCGCGCGAGCTCACCTCCGAGCTCGCCCGCGTCAGCCGCGGCGAAGCCTTCCTCCTCCAGGGCGGCGACTGCGCCGAAAGCTTCGCCGAATTCCACCCCAACAACATCCGCGACACCTTCCGCGTGCTGCTGCAGATGGCGGTGGTCCTCACCTTCGCCTCGAAGCTGCCCACCGTGAAGGTCGGCCGCATGGCCGGCCAGTTCGCCAAGCCGCGCAGCGCCGATACCGAGACGATCGACGGCGTCGAGCTCCCCAGCTATCGCGGCGACAATGTCAACGACATCGCCTTCACCCCAGAAGCGCGCATCCCCGATCCCCAGCGCATGCTTCAGGGCTACAGCCAGTCCGCCGCCACGCTGAACCTGCTCCGCGCCTTCGCCGGCGGCGGCTATGCCAATCTCCACCAGGTCCATAAATGGACGCTCGACTTCATGGGCCGCAGCCCCTGGGCGGATAAATTCGCCAACGTCGCCGACCGCATCGGCGAGGCGCTCGACTTCATGGCCGCCTGCGGCATCGATGCCGACAGCGTTCCCCAGCTCAAGGCCACCCAGTTCTTCACCAGCCACGAAGCACTGCTGCTTCCCTATGAGCAGGCGATGACCCGCCAGGACAGCCTGACCGGCGACTGGTACGACACCAGCGCGCATATGCTGTGGATCGGCGACCGCACCCGCTTCGACGGCTCGGCGCATGTCGAGTTCCTGCGCGGCATCGGCAATCCGATCGGCCTGAAATGCGGCCCCACGCTCGAGCCCGACGCGCTGCTGCGCCTGCTCGACACGCTGAACCCCGCGCGCACCGCCGGCCGCATCACCCTCATCACCCGCTATGGGCATGACAAGATCGAAGCCGGCCTCCCCGCCCTGGTCCGCGCCGTCAAGCGCGAGGGCCATCCGGTGGTGTGGAGCTGCGATCCGATGCACGGCAACGTCGTCAAGGCCGCCAACGGCTACAAGACCCGCCCCTTCGAACGCATCCTCGCCGAAGTCCGCGGCTTCTTCGCCGTCCACCGCGCCGAGGGAACGTACGCGGGCGGCATCCACGCCGAAATGACCGGCCAGAACGTCACCGAATGCACCGGCGGCGCCGTGGACGTGACCGAGCTCGACCTCGCCGACCGCTACCACACCCACTGCGACCCGCGGCTGAACGCGGGGCAGTCGCTGGAGCTGGCGTTTTTGCTGGCGGAGATGGTGAATGAGGAGGCGAAGGCGGCAGCCGTTAGCAAAGCTAACGGCTGACTCGCCGCACGCGCGACCGGCGGGGCGGCGGCGAATGCCGTCGAACCCGTCCGATGTCAGCGCGGGCTTTCCGCGTGCTGTTCTATGATCCGCAACTCTTGTAGCTCGTCTCACTTTCGACCTGATCGCCGCCGCCGATAATCGATACGCCATTGGTGTCTTCGCGAACCGAGCAGAAGCCATCGACACTGCAGGCGCGATCAAACTCCTTCCGCGCTTCTGCGGTGTATCCAATCAGGTTGAAAGTTAGCGGGTAAAAGGACTGATCGCCCACCACGATGCTGACATGCGTGGCGCGCGCGGACGGCCGAAGTCTGTTATCGCGAAGCTGCGGCCAGATCGCGTTCGATCGATCCTCGGCACCGAGATCAAATCTGGAAATGCCCTCGCCCCGATATCCGTTCCAGTTGATGGTCACTTCGAGCCGACGCTCCTGCGTCCCGGGATTATACCATTCCTGGCACACGGAAAGCGATGGTTCGGCCACGGTCTGAGCCGAAAGCATTCCGCTTAGGTCGATAAGACCCAACAGTGCGAAGCCAATCATGAGAGGACACTCCTTTCCGGTTTGAGACAGAATTGCCACGATCGGCCACCTGCATTGCCGCTGGACACGATAAGGCGCGCGGTCACGATGAAGCTCCCATAGAGTTCGCGAGCATTGCAGTTTTGAATTGTCGGCAGGCAGGGCAAGTTACGTTGCATCAACCACGCGGACCGGCTTGAAAAAGTCAACCGATCGCCGACCGCCGGGACGACGTTACTGCCGACGGTAGTGATGTCAGGTGCACCGCCCGAAAAAGTGAAGCGGTCGTGATTCTTGGACTCGCCCCCCGCAAGCCATCCCCCCAGCGGATCGGAGCAATTGGCCACCTCAGGCTGGAAGATTACCATCGCTACCGGAATGCGCTCGGCGATCTCGACAGACCGGCTTGGCGGCTCGGGTATCGGCGGCGCTGTCGGACGTCTCGCACTTGGCAATGGGGCCAGCCGATTGACGACGATGCTGCGACGTCGACCGGTAGGTTGGGAGGCTCGCGGCGCCTTCGCCAGCTTGCCTGTCAGGAAAAGCGCCTCTTCTCGCTTTGGATCATGCGTGCGAGAAGATACTGGCACCGCGATCTTCAGACAATCTCTTACGTACGCGACGCTCGAATTAGCAACGAGCGTATTCAAAAGCTTGGTTTGGTTTGCCTTATTCGAACCTGCCTCACGATACGCATATTGCATGTCGTTGCACCGCTGTCCGGATATGACCAACAGGGCTTCGATGAGGGATATTGCATAAAAAACCATATCAGCCCTTACTGGCAGCGTATTAGCGTTTCATATTCATTTTGAGCAACGCTATGCATTTCCATAGACCTTCCGTCTTTGCTGACGGAAAATGTAACATCGCTATCTGGCGCTCTCGCAAAAACGGTGCCGCCTATAGTGTCGCCGATAACATATAGTATTTGGCTCCGAGCCTGACCTTTGCCCATATGCGTAACGGTTAGAATACGGCGATGCAGATCAATTTGGTAACGACGGTATATATCCTTATTACATCCGAAATCAGCGCCACCCCAGTTACCGTCAAGTAAAACCTTGGCCTCACGACTGTCCGTGATACCAAAATGTCGCTCCAGCGCGCCCCAGGCATAGGCCGTACCTACAACTCCCACGCTCAGCATCACCGCGATCAACGACATCCATAGCGATCGGCTTTTCCATTCTGTGCAGCGCCACACGCTCTTCACACACCATGGCAGCAACCACATCAGCCCCATTAGAAACACTATCGTCACCGCGATCGGCAACGGTATCTGCACCAATATTTCTAGCGGTGGCATTCTGCGCGCCTAGGGCCGAACAGAAACCGAGAACAAAAGTCCCCGATATCCACGATTGCCAAACTTCGCATCCACGGCAAAATTGACGTGATAATTATTGTAGGATCGACTCATTGCCCGGGCGGCAATGCCGATCCCGAAGACGGAGTTTATCCGCTTTCCATCATTTCGCTGATACGTCGCGCCAATCTTCGAGCGCCAATTCCGCCCAACCGCCTGGTCAATCCCTACATATACTTGTCCGCTCAGCTCGTTGCTGGACGTCGCGCCCGCCAATCGCGAATAGCGGTCGGGATCGCGATTGGCATATTGCACGCGTAGCGACCAATCTAATTGCGTGAGATTGACCGTGGTCCTCGGCCTTGTGGATGTCTTTGCCCATGTTTCGGTCCGCAGTCCGATGGAGTCGGCTGCAACGAACGCCCCCGCTACCACCGTCTGGCGGATACCGAGATTGGAACGCTCTCGCGCCAGATAGATCGACGGGATGATCGTGAAACTATCTTTTTCGGAAGGGCGAAACTCAACTCCAAAGCCGCCGCTGACTGAATTTGCTTGGTACACCGGCTCGGTGATCTTGGCATATCCACCATGCAAGAAAACCCGCGCCGTTTTGGTGAGGCAGGCGTTGAATATGTAATTTGCGCCCCAGGAATCCTGCTCAAGCGTCGAAAAATCATTGCGCCCCAGAAACGCGACAACCTCATGCACCGTCTTTGTTTCGGGCAAGCATTTGAGAGCTGTCACGGTCGATGTTTCAGCCGCGACTATGGTCTCGCCATTAGCGACCAATGCTTGCGAATTTTGTGCAAATGCGTTTTGCGAAAAACCCAGCAGAATAATTGCGGCGCCAAACAGTTTCATATGGCTCCCCCCGGGCCAGTTTCATGAAAATTTGCGCCAGCGTCGTCTGCAGTCAACTGTTTTTGCGTCGATAATGGCGGCTATTTAGCCGATGCGCTGAAATGTTAAACACAATTGATAAGTGTATCATTAAATTGAATTCTACAACGTAGTCACAAGATCGCACGACTTATCTGACCGGCTATTCCGCGTGTGCGAGTTATAGCGATGGCTTGCTTCCCCTGTCCTACACACCCCACTCCATGCCATGTTCCCCATCCGTTCACAACACACGGACTCCGGAACATGGCCATCGACACCGACCTCCTCCTCCTCCGCTTCACCCCCCACATCCCCCGCCGCGTCCAGGCGAGCGGCTGGACCCCAGACCCCAGATCGCCGTCATCGCCGAGCTCGCCCGCACCGGCGTCGTCAGCCATGCCGCGCCCTCGGTCGGGATGACGCCGCGTGCGGCCTATACGCTGCGCGCCACCGTCCGCCGCCGCACTTCCAACCGGGCCGATGCGCCGATGACGCCCGCGTAAAAATACCGCTGTCCTACAAACCCCAGCCTATGCCATGTTCCCGTTATGATCCACATAGCCATCCCTACTCCCGCGCCAGAAGACGACCCCGAAGACCCCCTCCTCTTCGCCCCCGTCCCCACGCCCTCCCGCGCCACCGGCTGGACCTCCGACAAGCAGATCTGCTTCATCGAATCCCTCCGCCGCACCGGCGTGATCGCCAGGGCGGCGCGGTCAGTGGGGATGAGCGTCAGCGCCGCCTATCAGCTCCGCAAGCGCGCCGGGCCCGATAGCGGTTTCGCCCGGGCATGGGATGCGGCGCTCGACGAAGCGCAGATGATGGCGATCGACGCGATCCGGGAGCAGGGCTTCGGCCCGCGCCGCGAGGCGGTCTGGTTTCGCGGGCGGCAGGTCGGCTGGCGGACGCGCTCCAACGATCGCCTGTTGTTCGCGGCGCTGCGCGGCATGGACGGCATGCACGCCCGCTTTACGCGGGCCGGGCATAGCCTTGCCGACTTCGCCTGCGAAGACGATGCCCCGCGCAACGATATTGCGCCATCGCGCAACAACGGAACCGAACCACCGTGAAAAGCGTGAAGTTGGCGCAGGGCCGCCGCCCCGCTAAAGCGCCGCGATGCTCCGCGTTACCGAACTCAGCCTGCCGCTCCACCACCCGGACGAGGCGATCCCCGCCGCGCTCTGCAAGCGCCTCCGGATCACGCCGCGTGAGCTGATCAAGCATGTCGTCGCCAGGCGGGCGGCGGATGCGCGGGACAAGGCCAATATCCGCCTCGTCTATTCGATCGATCTGAATGTGAAGAATGAGGACGCGGTCCTCGCCCGGTTCAGGAACGATCGCAACGTTGGGAGGACGCCGAACACCCATTACAAGATCGTGCCGCAGAGCCTGCCAAGCGGCGCCAAGCGGCCGGTGGTGATCGGGGCCGGCCCGTGCGGGCTGCTCGCCGGGCTGATCCTGGCGCAGATGGGGCTGCGGCCGATCATCCTCGATCGCGGCAAGATGGTCCGCGAGCGGACGCAGGATACCTGGGGGCTGTGGCGCCGCAGCGTCCTAAACCCGGAGAGCAACGTCCAGTTCGGCGAGGGCGGCGCAGGCACCTTCTCCGATGGCAAGCTCTACAGCCGGATCAAGGACCCGCGGAACCTCGACCGCAAGGTGCTGACCGAGTTCGTCAAGGCGGGCGCGCCGCCGGAGATATTGACCGAGGCGCATCCGCATATCGGCACCTTCCGGCTGGTGACGATGGTGATGAGTCTGCGCGAGCAGATCGAGGGGCTGGGCGGCGAGTATCGCTTCCAGCACCGCGTGACCGGGCTGGATATAGAGAGTGGAACGGTCCGCGGCCTGCACATCCATGACGGCTCCTATATCGAGGCCGATCATGTCGTCATGGCGATCGGCCACAGCGCCCGCGATACGTTCGCGATGCTGGTCGAGGCGGGGGTGTTCGCCGAGCCCAAGCCCTTCTCGATCGGGGTGCGGATCGAGCATCCGCAGTCGTGGATCGACAAGGCGCGGTTCGGGGCGGATGCGGGCAACCCGATCCTGGGTGCGGCCGAGTATCACATCTCGCACCACTGCGCGAACGGGCGCACGGTCTACAGCTTCTGCATGTGCCCCGGTGGCACGGTGGTGGCGGCGACATCGGAGGAAGGCCGCGTCGCCACCAACGGCATGAGCCAATATTCGCGGGCCGAGCGCAACGCCAATTCGGGTTTCGTGGTGGCGATCGACCCGACACGCGACTATCCCGGCGGTCCGCTGGCGGGCATCGCCTTCCAGCGTCACTGGGAGGAACTGGCGTACAAGGCAGGTGGCTCCAACTATCGCGCCCCGGCACAGACGGTCGGCGACTTCTTGGCGGGCCGCCCGTCGGAGAAGCTGGGCTCGGTGATCCCCTCCTACCGCCCAGGCGTCACCCCCACCGATCTGTCGCAATGCCTCCCCGCCTTCGCGATAGAGTCGATGCGGGAGGCGATCCCCGCGTTCGGCAAGCAGATCCCGGGCTACGACCACCCGGACGTTGTGATGACCGGCGTCGAGACCCGCACCTCCTCCCCCGTCCGCTTCACGCGCGGCGCCGATTTCCAGAGCCTCAATGTGAAGGGCCTGTTCCCCGCCGGCGAAGGCGCCGGTTATGCGGGGGGCATCCTCTCGGCGGCGGTCGATGGCATCAAGGTGGCGGAGGCGGTGGCGGCGAGCATGGGCGTGGAAGTCGCGGCATGTCCCGCCTGATCCTGCTCAACAAGCCCTATGACGTGCTCTGCCAGTTCACCGACGAGCTGGGCCGTCCCAACCTGTCGCACTTTGTCGATGTCCGGGACGTCTACCCCGCCGGCCGCCTCGACCGCGACAGCGAAGGGCTGCTGCTGCTCACCGACGACGGCCGCCTCCAGGCGCGGATCGCCGATCCCAGGTACAAGCTGCCCAAGTCCTATCTCGTCCAGGTCGAGGGCGATGCGGTGGAAGCGCAGCTCGATCAGCTCCGACAGGGCGTACGGCTCAAGGACGGTATGACTCTCCCCGCCGAGGCCGAGCGCATTGACGATCCGGAGCTCTGGCCGCGCGACCCGCCGATCCGGGTTCGCAAGTACATCCCTGATTGCTGGATCAGGCTCACCATTCGCGAGGGCCGCAACCGTCAGGTGCGGCGGATGACCGCGGCGGTGGGCCTGCCCACCCTCCGGCTGGTCCGCTGGCGCATCGGTGAGTGGACGCTGGATGGACTGACGCCGGGCAAGTGGCGCGCGGTTCAGGGATAGAGATGGACCACTTCCATCCCCTCGCCCTCCGCCTCGAGGAGCAGGGTGCGGTGGCAATGCTCGGGGTTGCGCTCGAAGCATAGCAAGGCGCTGGGCTTTTCAGCCGCCAATGCTCGCATCCGCACGGCTTCAGCCTGGGCTTCGGGCAGACCTAGCTGGGTTTCGTAGACCGCCTCAAGCGTCGCGACGTCACCCTTCTTGGCGGCGTCACGGCCGGGCTTGGGCGTGCCAAGGTTCTTGAGGTGGACATATTCGATGCCCGCCTCGCCGATGCTGGCGGCAAGGATGTTCTTGGAGAAGCCCGGACGGCGCGAAAGAGGCAGCGCGCGGACGTCGATGAGCCGCTCGACGCCCACGCTCTTCAGCGCGGCGATGAACTCGGCCATTGTCGTGGCTTCATAGCCGATCGTGTAGATCTTCACGCGCAAGCTCCGATACCACGCCCCAGGCGATCAACGCCTGACCCGCGAAATAGGTCGGCCAGATCAGCAAGCCGGGCAACGGCGATGCGGCCAGCGGTCCTAGCCGCGCGAAGATCAGCAGGTCCGACAAGACGAACAGCAAGGCGCCCAGCCCGACCGTGGCGAAGGGGAAGCGGCTGGTCAGCGCGGTTCCGGCCATCGCGCCAAGACCGAGGCTGTAGATCGCCACGCCGATATCGCCGCTCAGGAGATAGGCGGAAAGCGATACGCTGACGGTGATGAAGGCGGGGACGGCAACTCCGCTGCTGTTGCTGCGCCAGTAGAAGCCAGCGGCGAGGATGTGGCCGATCAGGAACGCCACCGCGCCGACAGTAAGACCGACCGCGTTGAGCAGCATGTCGCCCAAGGCTCCGAAAGCCAGCACCAGCCCGATCCACGGCCTGCCGCGGACAAACGCCCAGAGCGCGAGCAGCCCGACGCCGGATCCCTTCCAGGCAATGGCGATCGGCTCGTCCAGATCGAGCCAGTGATCGGCGTAATAGCTTCCACCCGCGATCAGGGCAGCGAGGAAGAGCAGGTCGATGGCGCGGAGTTTCATGCGCGCAGACCATAACGCCCCCGCAACCTTTGTCATCCCGCCGCTGCCCCGCTATCGGCTCCGGCGATGACATATGACGTCCATATTATTGGCGGCGGCCTGGCCGGTTCCGAAGCCGCGTGGCAGCTTGCGCAGGCCGGATTCAGGGTCCGCCTTTCCGAGATGCGTGGTGGCGGCAGCATGACGCCGGCGCACCAGAGCGACCGGCTGGCGGAGCTGGTCTGCTCGAACAGCTTCCGCTCCGACGATGCCGAGCGCAATGCGGTCGGGTTACTCCATGCCGAGATGCGCGCGCTGGGGTCGCTGATCTTCGCCGAGGCTGACAAGCATCAGGTGCCAGCCGGCTCGGCGCTGGCGGTGGACCGCGACGGCTTCGCCGATGGCGTGACCGCGGCGCTGACAGCGCATCCGAACATCGAGATCGTCCGCGAGCGGGTCGATGCGCTGCCGAGCGAAGGACTGGCCATCGTCGCCACCGGACCGCTGACCGCGCCGGGGTTGGCCGAGGATATCGGCAGCGCCACGGGCAAGGATCAGCTCGCCTTCTTCGACGCGATTGCCCCCATCGTCCATTTCGAAAGCATCGACTTCGACATGGCCTGGTACCAGTCGCGCTGGAACAAGGTCGGGCCCGGCGGCACCGGCAAGGATTATATCAACTGCCCGCTCGACAAGGAACAGTACCTGACCTTCATCCAGGGGCTGCTCGACGGCGAGAAGGCCGAGTTTCGCGAGTGGGAGAATGTCCCCTATTTCGAAGGTTGCATGCCGATCGAAGTGATGGCCGAGCGCGGAATCGATACGCCGCGCTTCGGGCCGATGAAGGGCGTCGGGCTCGACGATCCGCGCACCGGGCGCTGGCCCTATGCCTGCGTCCAGCTGCGGCAGGACAATGCCGATGGCACCTTGTGGAACATGGTCGGGTTCCAGACCAAGCTGAAATATGCCGCACAAGTCGCTCTGTTCCGGACGATTCCTGGGCTAGAAAAGGCCGAATTCGCGCGGCTGGGCGGGTTGCACCGCAACACCTTCATCAAGTCGCCCGAGCTGCTCGACCCGACCCTGAGGCTGAAATCGCGGCCCAATATCCGCTTCGCCGGGCAGATCACCGGCTGCGAGGGCTATGTTGAGAGTTCGTCGATCGGGATGCTGGCGGGACGCTTCGCCGCGGCGGAACTGGGCGGCGAGGCGATCGCGCCGCCGCCGCGCGAGACCGCTTTGGGGGCGCTGCTGGCGCACATCACCGGCGAAGCCGAGGTCGAGACCTATCAGCCGATGAACGTCAATTTCGGGCTGTTCCCACCGATCCCGGGCAAGAGCAAGAAGGCCGACCGCAAGCTGCTGTACACGGCGCGGGCGCGGGAGGCGTTCGCGGAGTGGCTGGCGGCGTGATCGGCGCCGAATGTTGAGGAAGTTTAGCCTTTCGCGGATCGCAAACATCCGCGCTCTCTGGCGTGAGCCGTTCAAAAGTTGCAGTGACGCGACGCTGACGCGACAGGTGCGCGACGCCGACGCGACAGCTGGGCGACGCCGGGAGGACAGGTGCGTTCCTGCACGATCACCAAGGATGAGGTGGCTGGAAAGACCCTGCAATCCTTCAAGCCCGGAGAACAAGTTCGCCGTGCTGGCAAAATGCTCCTGCGTGGCAAGGTCGAGCGGCTGCTATGGGATGACGAAAGCGCTCGGGCCGCGGTTTTGGCAAGCCTGCCCCTCCCCTCCCGCTTCGTGAAGCCGGTGATCGACACGTAGCCACCACCACAGGCGCTAGCGTCGCGCGAGGTCGCCCCATTCCTGCCGGATCGCGCGGGGAACCTGCGTGATCGGGCAATGCGTGTAACGGTTGCCATACTCGTTGGTGAAGCTCGTGCGTCCGTTGACCGTGATCATGGAATCCACGCGAGTAGCTCTGTCATTCTCATCAAATGAAGTGGCACGTATCCTGTAGCGGTTGCCGCCAAGGGCATCGAAGGCCTGCACCTGCTGCCCGCCGTCAAAAGACGCAAAGCGTCGTTCGTCCAGATACGCGAGTTGATCGCCGCCGCCCGTGATGGCCTGCGCGCAGGACACGCCAATCGCATAATAGCCCTTTTCGATGGGCGGAAAGGAGGCGGCGCTGCCTTGTGCTGGCGCGTTAGCGCCTGCGGCGGCACGACCTTCCGCCGTCAGCTCGCAAATCGCCCCGTTCCGCGATGTGCCGCCGTCGATATACTCGCGCCCGTTCCAACGCAGGAAAGGTTCGCAGCCGCTCGCGTGGATACTGCCGTCGGGCCTTTGCTCGCCGGTCATGCCGTCGAAGATTTCGATGTCGGGCCAAGCGAGGCCAGGTCGAGGGTGGAATGAATAGACCGCAAAGCGCTTCTGAAAGTCCGTGACCACGGTCCAGCCATTCGTGCGCCTGGTCAGCAGGATGACCATGCGTTGGTTCATGCCCATGCACTGATCGTCATCGGCATTGATGATCGCGTCGGGTTGGCCGTCGCGATTAATGTCGCGTGCCTCGGTGATATCAGCAAAAACATCGTCACAGCCGTCTTCGCCATAGCGCCATCGACCATCGCCATGCGGGTTGGAGAAGCCTGCCGCGCGCATGATCGCTGCGCGATCTGTGCTCGAAAGGCTGGGAGGCGCGATGGGTGTCGCAGTTGATTGCTGCTCGGCATTTCGGTTTGCCGATGGTCCGCCTTGTGTATTGTCTACCCCATTGGGCATGGCGGTTGTTTCCGAACCGCATGCCGTTAGGGACGTGGCGGCAAGGATAACGGCTATGTGGCGGCCAATACCGCCCTTGGTCATGTCAATTTGCACGCGCCTGCTCTTTGCCATTGCGAAGGAGCGTCTGCGCGGTGCTTTCCACCTCAAGGCGCACCTTCCTATAGAGAATGAGCCAGCGGAATATTTCCCAGCCCACAACGCCGATGCCGATCAAAAACACCAACGGCATGATGCCCCCGGTGATACGGCCAGAGACAGCGTTTGCGATAAGTGCGAGGACGACGACAACAGAGCCGGCAGCAATGGCGTATGGCTTGATCCGTTGGCTCAGTATCCAGTTCACACGCGCGGGAAACACCTGCTGGTTGCCGGTCGTATGATTGATCAAGGCCATCGGATGACCCCGTCCTGTTCTTTTGGGTCCAGCGCAGACCACGGATACCCGATGTCCTTCGCGGATGCCGAAGTTCACATCGGGAAACTCGACGTCGAACTCGTCGCCATCATCCTTCCGTGCGAACAGGCGCTGATGGTGGGTCGAGGATGACGACACCGAGGTGGTGGTCGTCGGCGCTGATATGAAACCTGATCCCTGATGCAGATATCCGCCGCCGCCATGCGTCGTGGTTTCAGCCGACAGGTGGGTGGATGTGCGGCCTTGCTGGCCGACCACGGTTCCGGTCATCGTGAATATATCGAGTTCGTCAAAGCTTCTGATTTTTCCAACTGTCGTCATATCAAACCCACCCTCTGCATACCCAACGGCGTCTCCGGAGAGGATGTCCGCCATAAAATCGAACAACCCCCATCACTGGGGGCAAAACACGCCCTCACGGTGATTGGAAAAGCACCCGGTTGATTCGTTGAGCCGGAAGTCCATCGAACCGACGTTGGGGTGAGTCATCTCGAACGAGAGGATGCGACCTTCGGAATCGCGCACGGCGGTGTAGGCCCACTCGCGATCCCCGCGATTGCCGAGATAGCGCACGTGCTCATTAGAAACGAACTGGAGCCGCCAATCCGGATGCTCACGGTTGACGTAGGTTTTCTGCTCACCGCCGCCGCAGGCGCTCACTGCGATCAGCATCCCCGGTAGTGCGACCTTTGCAACTATGCCTTTGGCCATGATGGCTCCCTCCGACCTCAGTTGGTTGATGAGCGGGCTTTGGAATGGTCGACCTTGAAAGTCTTGATGGTGTTCTCAAGAATTTCTAAAGCCGTAACGGAGGGGGAACGAGATGCACGGCAGCACTTCATCTCGGCGGCGCAGACGCCTTTGGAAATTCGCGGGAGCGGAATTCGACGAGGCGAGCTGGGCGCTGCGTGTCGATGGTCAGTCGGTTGCGCTTGAGGGCAAGCCCCTTGAAGTGCTGCACGAACTTCTGCTGCGTGCGGGCGAGGTCGTCACCAAGGAAGAAATCCTTGATGCTGTCTGGCCGGGCGTTTCGGTGGTGGAAGGGTCGCTGCCGACCGCCATTTCCAAACTGCGCAAGGCATTGGGGGAGCGGCAAGACAACATCATCGAAACTGTGCCGCGCGTCGGCTATCGCCTGACGTGCTCCGTTACCGTCGAAAGCGTGGAGTCGCCGCTCGCGCCGCGCTTCACTTTTGCGCCGAAGGACGCGGTTCCAGGACGCAAGCAATGGAAGCTCGAAGGTGCACTAGGTGACAGCGGGGCCCTAGATGTCTGGCTCGCGCGCCATGACAAAACGGGTGAACAGCGCGTGTTCAAGTTTGCCGACGCGCCAGATCGCCTGCGCGCGCTGAAGCGCGAAGCGGCGCTCTCTCGCGTGGTGTTCGCGGGCCTTGGGAAGGCTGCGCCATTGCCAGCACTTCTGGAGTGGAACTTCGACACTTCGCCCTATTTCCTTGAATACGTCTATGGCGGGCATGACCTGATCGCGTGGGCCGACGTGGCGGGCGGCCTGTCTTCCATCCCGATGGCAAAGCGGCTGGCCGTGGCGGCGGATATCAGCCGCGCCGTTGCCGAAGTTCACGGCCTTGGCGTGCTGCACAAGGATTTGAAGCCAGCCAATATCCTGATTGACGACGGCGAGCATGGCGCAATGGTCAGGCTGGCTGATTTCGGCAGCGGGCGTTTACTCGACGATACCGCGCTAGACAGCTTCCGGATCACCGATCCGGGGTCGCTCAATGCCGATCTCGGCAAAGACGAGCCGCGCTCTGGCACGCTCGCCTATCGCGCGCCCGAACTTCATGGCGACACCCTGCCGACAGCCAAGAGCGATATCTATGCGCTCGGCTTGATCCTCTATCAGTTGGTGGTGGGCGACTTCACGGCGGCGCTCGGTCCGGGATGGGAAGACAACATTTCCGATCCAATCCTGCGCGACGATATCCGCCAAGCTGCGGAGGTTGCGCCTGAGCGCAGGTTGGAAAGCGCTGCCGATTTGGCGCACCGCCTCGAACATCTTGACGAGCGACGACAGATTGCGTCGCAGGAGGCGCAACGTGCGGCCTTCCTCGCGGAACAAATGCAACAGGAGGAGCGCAGGCGAATGCGCCGCCCGTGGATACGGGCGGCGGTTGCCAGTCTGGCGTTGGGTTTGATCGTCTCCACGATTTTTGCGGCCTATGCGTGGTCGCAACGCAATCAAGCCATCGCCGCACGGGAGTTGGCTGACACCGGCTACACCTTCATTGCTGAAGATGTGCTCGCTAGCCCCGATCCCGCACGCTCAAGCGCCGAAGAAACCGTAATCGACGCCATCAAGCGCGCCAGTCGCAACATCGATCCGCGATTCACCGGTTCCCCTGCTGTCGCTGCGCGCCTGCATCTGGCCGTTGCACGGGCCTTTCACGGACGATCAGATTTTGACACGGCGCGCGCTGAATATGCGCGCGCTGCTCAATTGTTTGCGCAGGCGGGCGAGACGGACAGCGACGATGCGGTGCTGGGGCGTCTCAACCGCATTCAGATGGAGTCGACATCGGGCCAGCCCGACCGTCTCGAAGAGGCGGGACGGCTGTTGGAACAGGAACGCCAGCGCCTTGCCGCGCGCGGTAACAGCGGCAGGGTTGGCTTTGCGTTGGCGCAGGCCGAAGGCGCCTATGGCTATATGGCGGACATCGACCTTGCCGAGCGCGCATTCCGTCGCGCTGTCACCATCGGCCAAGCTGCGGGATCGGGCGTGCAACCTGCCCAGCTTCTCAAGGCGAAATCATCGCTCGCCCTGACCCTGATGCGCCTTGGCCGACCGCAGGACGCCGAACCCATCGCCCGCGCAATCATCACCGAGTCCGAAAAGGTGCGCGGCGCGGACCATCCCGACACGCTCGTCACGCGGCAGCATTGGCTCAACGCTCTATCCATGCTGGGACGACATGAAGAGGCGCTGCGCGGCAGTACGCCGTTGCTAGCTGCGATGCAGGCCCGCTTTGGCGAAAACCACCGCTTCACGCTGGCGCTGCACTCGACCCGGTTTGAGAGTTATGCGGCGCTGGGACGCAATGATGAGGCCGCGCGTGAAGCTGAGCGTGTTTGGCGGGGCGCATCCGCACAAGCAGGCGCGCAATCCCACCAGGCCCTCGTTGGTCAGATAGATTATGCTTCTGCCTTGTGCCGGACAGCGCAGCGCGGTCGCGGCGTAGCCGTTGCACAAGATGCCCTTTCATCGGTGCGGCGAGCCTTTGGCTCAGATTATCCGCTGACGCATACGATCCGCTATTACGCAGCGGAATGTCTGATAGCCAACCGTCAGTTCGCGCAGGCGGGCGCGCTGCTCGAAGGTCTCGACAGGCAGAAGGTGGGGGAGTTGATCGGACAGGCTGAGTTCGGTGCAATGGTCGATCTCGCACTTGCTGAAATCGCCCTTGCGCGTGGTGATCACACGACAGCACAGCGATCGTTCGATGCTGCTCATGGCGTCTTGCGCACCACACAGGATCAGGCCGTCAAGAATAGAGTGGAAGCGCTGCAGCGTGCGCTTGCTTAATTCGCCAGAAAGCAGGGTCTTCGTCCCGTATCCTCTGGATCGCGACGGGTGAGAATACGAAACGATGACAAGACGCGGGCAAGGGGGTGCTTGAGGCTCGGCGCACCTTTTCCCATGCCCGCTTGGCCGGAGTCACGACCAGAGAGCGCCAGCGGCGCGTCGTGATTCCGGCAACGCCAAGCCTGTTGCATCTGCCATTCGAACTCGATGGCTGAACCTAGTCCTCAGGCTCATCCACCGCCGCACCCGCGGCCGCCGCGGCGGGCTTCGGACAGGCGCATTTCGGCCTGGCCTTGCGTGGCTTTGGCGCGGTGGTCAGGAACTCGGCGCGGCTCAGCGCGCCCGACTTGTCCTTGTCGGCACCGGCGAATTTGGTGGTGGTCTTGATCGCCCACTCGTCGAAGCTGAGCTTGCCATCGCCATTGGTGTCGAGCTTGGCGAACGCCTTTTTGCGCGGCGCGAGATATTCGTCGCGGCTGATCGCATCGTTCCTGTCCTTGTCATAGCGGTCGAAGCGCTTCTGCTCGCGGGTCCTGGCCGATGCACTGGGCGCTTCCTGAGGAAGGCCCTCCTCTTCCACCGGTTCGGCGACGGCCGTTGGAGCGCGAGGCACCAGGGGCTGCTGCGCCGCACTCCCGCGAAACAGGAACATCGCCGCCACCCCCAGCAGCAATGCCGCGCCCGCCCCCACGAAATACCGCCACATAGGCCCGTCCCCCGCCGTCTTGACGTCAGGCTAGACCCGATCGGCCATCACCGTCCAGTCAGCCGGTGCCAGAGCAGCCTGCCGACGCGGCGCGGCGATCCGATCGGGGTGGGCGCATCGGCGGGCAATGCCAGATCGAGCCGCGCCAGATGCGCCATCGCGCCCAGCGCCCGCCCCGCCCGGCTCCAGCGGCGGCGCGCGGCGCGATCCAGCAATGGCTGCGCCTGCCGCCGCGCCTCGCCAGCCTCCTCGGCCTCCTTGAGGTTGCGGGCGAGATCGGCGAGCGCCCAGCCCTGCCCGGCTTCGATCAGCGGGTCGTTTGCCGCGCCCAGCGCTTTGCCGGCGGCGGCGAACAGCGTGCCCCGTCCTTCGCCGAAGCGCCGCAGCGCGTCCGCGTCGAGCCGGTCCTCCTCGACCAGTACTTCCCAGCCATGGACGATAGGCACCAGCGAGAGACCGGTGACGCCATGCGGCAACATCTGCCCGGCGAGCGCCCGCAATACCGGCTCGGCCGGCGGCTGCGCCGTATCGAGCCGCTCAAGCGCTTCGCGCCACCAGGCGAGCCGCATCTGCCCCAGCGCCGGCTCGCTGGTCGTCCGCAGCAATTGCGCCAAGGCGTCGTCGAGCGCGAGCAGCGCCGCCAGCGCGGGCGCTCCGGCACCGGCATAGCTGAGGATCAGGCCGCGTTCGGGGTTGTTCGGCGTCATACCGTTCGGGGCCCGTAACATCCGGTTAAGCCTGCGGATTGACCGGAAATTAACGCAACGTCCCCCATAGCCGTGCCCGATCGGGGAAGAGGGTTTCGGATGTCTGCATCGGCGCATCGCAAAAAACAGGGCGCGCGCGGGTTTCTCAACCGGTTGGCGCGTGACCAGCGCGGCAATACGCTGGCGATGATCGCGGTGGCGCTGATTCCGCTGATGGGCATTGTCGGTTCGGCGGTGGACACCGCGCGTCTCTACGTGGTCAAGGTGCGTTTGCAACAGGCCTGCGACGCCGGTGTGCTCGCCGGGCGCAAATTCATGGCCACCAGCGGATCGACCACGCTCGACGCCAACGCGACCACCCAGGCGCGGAACTTCTTCAACAATAATTTCAAGGCGGGCCTGTTCGCCTCCTCGACCGTCAGCTTCACGCCGAGCAAGACAGCGGACAATCAGGTCGCCGGCGCGGCGAACGTGACGGTGCCGATGACGCTGACGTCGATGATGGGCTTTGGCGCCAGCACCGTGTCGGTCACGTGCGAGGCGCGTTACGACGTGGCCGATGTCGATATCATGTTCGTGCTCGATACCACGGGCTCGATGGCCTATGCCGCCACCGATACGAACATGAGCGGCCAGTCCGTATCGTCATACACCCGTAGCGACGGCACTACCGGCTATTACACCGCCGAGAAGAGCAATGCCCGCATCAAGGCGCTGCGCACCGCGGTGCTCAATTTCTACGATACGCTGGCGGCGTCGGCCGATTCGACGACCAAGATCCGTTACGGCTTCGTTCCCTACACCTCGACGGTGAATGTCGGGAAGATCATCCCGAGCAGCTACATCCTCAACGGCACCTATAATTATTCGACGCGCGTCCCCATCGACAAGACGTCCGGATCGGCGACGGATGCGTCCACCACCTGGACGAATCAGGCGAATTGCAACGCCAAGGCCGGGCGCACGCCGGAAAGCGGCTACAACAGCTGGGGCCAGTATACCGTCAAGACGGTCAAGAGCTGGACCTCATCCAACAACGGCACCTGCGTCGTCACCAGCCAGACCTATCAGCTATATTACCGCTTCGGCAGCCTGCCGGTCGACGTCTCGCAGTTCGTGCTGGGCGGCTGGGTGAACGATCCGAGCACGCCGGGCGGTTCGACCAGCAAGTGGCAGGGCTGCATCGAGGAGCGAGACACCACGGCCTCTTCGTCCTTCAGCCAGAGCTCGCTGCCCTATGATCTCGACCCGGACCTCGCCGCCACCGACGACGCGACCAAATGGCGCCCGATGTGGCAGGACCTGATCTATGAGAGGAACAACCGGACCGGACCGATCGATGTTATCAGCACGACCGCTGAAACCAGCAACGCCTATGAGAGCATCGCCGGCAAGTCGAACCTGGGTTATGTGAGTTGCGGCAAGGAGGCACGGCGGCTGGGCGTCATGACCCGCAATGATATTTCGAACTTCCTCAACGATCCCGATTTCCGTCCGATGGGCGGCACCTATCACGACACCGGCATGATCTGGGGCACCCGCTTCCTGTCGCCGACCGGCCCCTTCGCGGCGGATACCGCCGCCTGGCCAGGGCGCAAGACCCCGATCCGCCACCTCGTGTTCATGACCGACGGCGAAATGGCGCCGAACCTCGATATCTATGGCATGTACGGCTATGAACGCTACGACAAGCGCGTGACGGGCAACAGCCCTTCGACCCAGACCGACCGGCACAATGCGCGCTTCCTGGCGGAGTGCGAAGCGGCCAAGAACCGCAACATCACCGTGTGGGTCATCGCGTTCGGGCAGGGACTGACCTCCGAACTGCAGCAATGCGCGTCGAGCTCGGGCAACGCCTTTACCGCCGCGAGCGACACCGCGCTGAACAACGCGTTCCAGACGATCGCCTCGCGCGTCGCCATGCTGCGGATTTCGAAGTGACGCTCCGGGCGCGTTTCACGCGGCTGTTGCGCGATCGGCGCGGCGTGGCCGTCACCGAGTTCGCGATCCTCGCGCCGGTGCTGATGGTGACGCTGATGGGACTGATGGACCTGTCATTCCAGGCCTATACCCGCGCGGTGCTGGAGGGAGCGATCCAGAAGGCCGGCCGCGATTCGGGCATCGAGGGCGCAACCGCCACCGAGATCGACGCCAAGGTGACGGCGGCGGTAAAGCAGGTCGCCAACCGCGCTTCGGTGACGTTCGATCGCAGGAGCTATTCGACGTTCGGCAACATCAAGGCCGAGCGCTTCACCGATACCAACGGCAACGGCATCCGCGACCCCAACGAATGCTATGACGATGTCAACGGCAACGGCATGTGGGATGCGGATCCCGGCAAGACCGGACAGGGCGGCGCCAACGACGTGACGCTCTACACCGTCACCGCCACCTATCCGCGGATGTTCCCGCTGGGCGCGCTGCTCGGCTGGTCCTCGACCGAGACGATCTCGGCCAAGACCCTGCTCAAGAACCAGCCCTACGCTACGCAGGCAATCCCGACCGTGGTGACGCGATGCTCATGATGAAACGCTTCCTGCGCCGCCTGCGGGATGACAGGTCGGGCACGGCGCTGCTCGAATTCGCGCTCGGCCTGCCGCTGTTCCTGACCGCGGGGCTATGGGGCGTTGAGCTGACCAACCTCGCCATCACCAACCAGCGGCTGAGCCAGCTGGCGCTGGAACTGGCGGACAACGCCTCGCGCGTCGGCCTCTATAGCGGCCAGGCGACGGTGCAATTGCGCGAGGCGGATATCAATGACGTGCTGCAGGCGACGCGGCTCCACGGACAAAGCATCAATCTGACCGAAAACGGGCGGGTGATCCTGTCGAGCCTGGAAAATGTCGGCGGGACCCAGCGCATCCATTGGCAGCGCTGCATGGGCAGGAAGAGCGGGGCCGGATATGATTCCAGCTACGGCACGACCACAACCACCGCCGGCACGACCACCAACAGCTCGGATGCCGGCACGCTTGCCGCCAGCGGCATGGGCGATGCCGGGGCGATGGTGAATGCACCCAACGGATCGGGCGTGATGTTCGTGGAGGTGAATTATCTGTACACGCCACTGGTCGGCAATGGCTGGTTCGCCTCGCCGCAGCGGCTCCACTACATCGCCTCGTTCATCGTCCGCGACAATCGCGATTTCGCGCAGATCTATAACCCGACGCCAGCGGCGACGCGATCGACCTGCAATTTGTACAACGCGTGATGTGAGAGAGGCGGCCCGTTTCCGGACCGCCCCCGCCGCTCACTTGCCGGGCGTCTCGATCTTGACGTCGGCGTCGATCTTCTTGGTCTCGCCGCTCATCAGGCTGGTCCCGAACAGCACGTAGAGGATCGCGAGGATCGCCACGATCCCGACGATCACCGCAATCGCGGTGCCCGCACCGCCACCGCCGCCGGCATCGACGACCGTAACCTTTTCATCCGACATCCAAGTCACTCCCTGTTGCCAAGCACGCCTAACCTGCGAGCGCCGCAAGGAGTTCCGTTGCGCTAGCGGTACGTCACCTTCTTGACCGTCGCGACGACCTTGGCCGCATCGATCAGCGCCAGCTTTTCGAGATTGGCGGCATAGGGCAGCGGCACATCCTCGTCCGTCACGCGCAGCACCGGGGCGTCGAGATCATCGAAGCCCTGCTCCATCACCACCGCGGCGATCTCGCTGGCGATCGAGCAGGTCGGCCAGCCTTCCTCGACCACGACGACGCGGTTGGTCTTCTTGAGGCTCTCCAGCACGGTCGCGGTATCCAGCGGGCGCAGCGTGCGCAGGTCGATGACTTCGCAGTCGATACCCTCGCCCGCCAGCGTCTCGGCGGCTTCGAGGCTGACGCCGACGCCGATCGAATAGCTGACCAGGGTCACGTCCTTGCCGGCGCGGACGATGCGGGCCTTGCCGATCGGCAGGACATGATCGTCGAGCTTGGGCACGTCGAAGCTGCGGCCGTAGAGCAGCTCGTTCTCTAGGAAGACGACCGGGTCTTCGCTGCGGATCGCGGCCTTGAGCAGCCCCTTGGCGTCGGCCGCGTCATAGGGCGCGATGACGATCAGGCCGGGGACGCTGGCGTACCAGGGGCCGTAATTCTGCGAATGCTGCGCGCCGACGCGCGACGCCGCACCGTTCGGGCCGCGGAACACGATCGGGCAGCGCATCTGGCCGCCCGACATGTAATTGGTCTTCGCGGCCGAATTGATGATGTGATCGATCGCCTGCATCGCGAAGTTGAAGGTCATGAACTCGACGATCGGACGCAGCCCGCCCATCGCCGCACCGGTGCCGATGCCGGCAAAGCCATATTCGGTGATCGGCGTGTCGATGACGCGTTTGGCGCCGAACTCGTCGAGCAGCCCCTGGGTGACCTTGTACGCGCCCTGATATTCGGCGACTTCCTCACCCATCACGAAGATGCGGTCGTCGGCGCGCATTTCCTCGGCCATCGCGTCGCGAAGCGCCTCGCGGACGGTCGTCTTGACCATCTCGGTGCCTTCCGGGATCGCCGGATCGGAAACCGTCGCCGCCTTGCTGCTGGCGAGCTGCTGGGTGCCGCTCTCAGCCTTTTTCGGGCCGCCATCCTCGCCGGCGGCGGGCTCGGCCTCCCTGGGTGCCTCGGCCTTCGGAGCCTCGGCAGCGGGCGCCGGGGTCGAAGCGTCTTCGCCCTCGCCGGCGATCGTCGCGATCACGGTGCCGACCTTCACATTATCGGTGCCCTCGGCGACGAGGATCTTGGTGATCGTGCCCTCGTCGATCGATTCGAATTCCATCGTCGCCTTGTCGGTCTCGATCTCGGCGAGGATGTCGCCCGACTTGACCGTGTCGCCTTCCTTGACGAGCCACTTGGCGAGCGTGCCCTCTTCCATCGTGGGCGACAGCGCCGGCATCTTCAGTTCGATCGCCATCTCAGTACGACTCCACCAGCACGTCGGTATACAATTCGGCCGGATCGGGCTCCGGCGTCGATTCCGCGAAATCCGCGCTTTCGTTGACGATCTTGCGGATCTCCTGCTCAAGCGGCTTGAGATCGTCCTCCTTGACGCCGAGCGCCTCGAGCTCGCGCTTGACCGCCTCGATCGGGTCCGACTTGTCGCGGACCGACTGGACCTCTTCGCGGCTGCGATATTTGGCGGGGTCCGACATCGAGTGGCCGCGATAGCGATAGGTCTTCATCTCGAGGATGATCGGGCCCTTGCCGGCGCGGACCCAGGCCAGCGCCTCCTCGGCAGCGCCACGGCAGGCCAGCACGTCCATGCCGTCGACCTGGATGCCGGGGATGCGGAAACTCTCGCCGCGCTTGTAGAGCTGATCCTCGGACGAGGAGCGATTGACGCTGGTGCCCATCGCATATTGATTGTTCTCGATCACATAGATGATCGGGAGCTTCCACAGCTCGGCCATGTTGAAGCTCTCATAGACCTGGCCCTGGTTCGACGCGCCGTCGCCGAAATAGGCCATCGCGACGCCGCCATCCTCGCGATATTTGTGCGCGAAGGCGAGGCCGGTGCCGAGCGAGACCTGGGCGCCGACGATGCCGTGGCCGCCATAGAACTTCTTCTCGGTCGAGAACATGTGCATCGAGCCGCCCTTGCCGCGCGAAATGCCCGCGCCGCGCCCGGTCAGCTCGGCCATGATCACCTTGGGATCGATGCCATAGGCCAGCATGTGACCATGATCGCGATAGCCGGTGATCACCGAATCCTTGTCGCCATCGAGGCCCGACTGGAGACCGACCGCGACCGCTTCCTGGCCGATATAGAGGTGGCAGAAGCCGCCGATGAAACCGAGGCCGTAAAGCTGGCCGGCCTTCTCCTCGAAGCGGCGGATCAGCAGCATCTGCTTGTAGAAGTCGAGCAGCTCCTCCTTGGAAGCCTTGTACCGCTGCGGCTCGCTAGGGCGCTCGCGATTGCTCTTGGCGGGTTCGGTCGTTGCTTTCTTCGCCGGCGTTTTTGCCACGATCAGGAAATCCTATCCCGGGGAGGTGATGCCCGGGCCTATAAGCTCGTTACAGGTCCGGACGCAACGTCAACGCGCGCGGCGCTGCGCCGTTCAAATCATCGCGCGCGGCTTATTTCTTGAGCGGGATAATCACTTCGTCGGGGCGAACGACGTTGAGCTGCTTGCGCGCAAGCTCGTCGACGAGATCGGGATCGGCGCCGCGCTTCGCATCGAGCAGATCGACGCGGTTCTTGAGCTCGGCGCGCTTCTTGTCGAGCGCGGCATATTTGAGCTGCTCCTGCTGGAGCTCGGTCTTGAACTCCTTGGCGGCGACGACGCCGGTCGGGCCGAGCACGGCGTTATAGCCGAAAAAGCCCATCGCGATCAGCGCGGCGGCGGGAAGCCCGGCGCGGCGGAGCAAGGTCTGAATCGGAGAAGCGGTACGCGACATATAGTGATTCTTGCTTAACCTTGTTCGTTAGGCAAGGCCGTAGTGTGCCTGAATGCGTGGTGAAGGGCGATTTTCGCTCACTGCATCCAGCCGTCATCCCGGCGAAAGCCGGGATCCAGGGCCGTAGGTACATCCAGAGCAATGCAGGCGAACGCATGATTTTAGTCCGGCAGTCGCAGCGAGGCCAGGTAACGGGACACACGCTGGATCCCGGCTTTCGCCGGGATGACGATTACGTGGTGAAGGGACGCGATTACTTCAGAACCGACCGCCCCGCATAGACCGCCGCGTCCCCCAGCTCTTCCTCGATGCGGATGAGCTGGTTGTACTTGGCGAGCCGGTCCGAGCGGGCCAGCGAGCCGGTCTTGATCTGCCCGCAGTTCGTCGCGACGGCGAGATCGGCGATGGTCGCATCCTCGGTCTCGCCCGAGCGGTGCGACATCACCGCGGTGTAGGACGAGCGCTGCGCCAGCGAGACCGCCTCCAGCGTCTCGGTCAGCGTGCCGATCTGGTTGACCTTGACCAGCAGCGAATTGGCGAAGCCGCCGTCGATGCCGCGCTGGAGACGCCTGGGGTTGGTGACGAACAGATCGTCGCCGACGAGCTGGACCTTGTCGCCGAGCTTGTCGGTCAGCGCCTTCCACCCATCCCAATCGTCCTCCGCCATGCCGTCCTCGATCGAGAAGATCGGATATTTGCCGCACAGGCCGGCGAGGAACTCGACATTCTCGGCGCTGGAGAAGGTCTTGCCCTCCCCCACCATCCTGTACGCGCCGTCACGATAATATTCGGTCGCGGCGCAATCGAGCGCGAGCATGACGTCGTCGCCGGGCTTGTAGCCGGCAGCCTCGATGCTGCGCATGATGAAGTCGAGCGCGTCGGTGGTCGAGCTGAGATTGGGCGCGAAGCCGCCCTCATCGCCGACGCCGGTGGCGAGGCCCTTTTCGTGGAGCTTCTTCTTGAGCGTGTGGAAAATCTCCGAACCGCAGCGCACCGCCTCGACGATATTGTCGGCGCCGACCGGCACGATCATGAATTCCTGGAAGTCGATCGGATTGTCGGCATGCTCGCCGCCATTGATGATGTTCATCATCGGCACCGGCAGGACGTGGGCGTTGACGCCGCCGACATAGCGATAGAGCGGCAGGCCGCGGGCATCGGCGGCGGCCTTGGCGGCGGCGAGGCTGACGCCGAGAATGGCGTTGGCGCCGAGGCGGCCCTTATTCTCGGTGCCGTCGAGCTCGATCATCGCCCGATCGAGATCCTTCTGGTCCTCGGCATCGAGCCCGAGCACTTCCTCGGCGATCTCCGAATTGACGGCGTTGACCGCTGCTTCGACGCCCTTGCCGAGCCAGCGCGACGGATCGCCGTCACGCTTCTCGACCGCCTCATGCGCGCCGGTCGACGCGCCCGAGGGCACCGCGGCGCGGCCGAAGCTGCCATCTTCGAGCATCACGTCCACCTCGACCGTGGGGTTGCCGCGGCTGTCGAGAATCTGGCGGGCGTGGATGTCGATGATTGCGGTCACGTAACGGGCTCCCTACGTATGGCATGAAGGATTGCGCGGGCCTCTAACCGCTCGCGCCCCTATTGGCTAGTTTATGGAACCAGCAAACGAGGCCGTGGTTGTTTCGGGCAAGACATGGAGGATTTTCAGCATGGTTGACCAAACGAAGAGTGGCCCGACGGTGAACGAGACGCTGACCGAGGAGCCGGCAGCGGCCGGCACGGCTTCGGCGAAGCCTAATCCGGCGGAGCAGATCCGCGATGCCGCCGGCAAGCTCGGCAGCGAAGCCGCCGACCGCGCCCGTGCCTTTGCCGGCGAAGGCAAGGAACGCGCGACCGGCGCGCTGGATGAGGTCGCCAAGATGTTCGAAGGCGCGGCGAGCGACGTCGACGCCCGGCTGGGCGAGCAATATGGCCAATATGCCCGATCGGCGGCGCAGGGCATCTCGAATTTCTCGGAGAGCCTGCGCGGCAAGGAAGTCGACGATCTCGTCGCCGATGCCACCGCCTTCGTGAAGAAGAGCCCGGTGATCGCCGTCGGCGCCGCCGCCGCGATCGGCTTCGTCATCGCCCGCCTGATCAAATCGGGCATCGACGCCACCGCCGATGCCGGCGACCCCGCCCCCAAGGCGTAAGGGGCCCGACCGGGGGTGAGCGAGCCGCATCCTGACGAGGAAGGCGCGAAGGACCAGGCGCTGGGCGATCTGCTCGGCCGGCTGGTCGAGGACGGCAAGGGCTATGCCCAGGCCGAACTCGGCTATTACCGGACGCTGGCCCGCGCCAAGCTGCGCGACGCGCGGGCGGCCTTGTGGATGGGCGCGGTCTCGCTCGGGCTGCTCTCGGCGGCGATGGTCGCGCTCACCGTCGGGCTGGTCATGACCCTGGCGCAATATGTCGGGCCCGGCTGGGCGACGCTGCTCGTGGTCGTCGCGATCAGCGCGATCGCCGGGGTGATGGCCCGCCTCGCCTGGGTGCAGGTCAAGCGTATCGTCGGGGAAAAGCCATGAGCGCGAACCCGCACGACGTCATCGCCGCGCAGGAACAGGTCGATGCCGCCCGCAACCGCCTGTTCGGGACGCTGGCGCAAGTGCAGGATCGACTCAAGCCCTCGCATCTCGCGCAGGACGCCATCGAAAGCGCCGCCCACGGCGTCGGCAGCATCGCCCGCAAGGGCGCCGAGGCGGTCCGCAGCCGCCCGCTCGCCACCGCGGGCTTCGCCGGCATGATCGGGCTGATCATGGCGCGCGGCTGGATCGGCGATATTGTTCGCGGGCGTCATGAAACTCCCGACGCGAACAGGAGTTCGAAGGAAAAGGCCAGACGGCCCGCGAAGAAAGGATCCGCCAAATGACCACCGCCACCCGCAAGCCCGCAGACGACAGCGTCAACCCGATCGCTCTGGTCGCCGGCGGCGTCGCCCTCGGCGTGGTGATCGGGATGCTGCTGCCGCGCATCGACAAGGAGCGCGAGCTGCTCGATCCGATGGGCCAGAAGCTCGCCGACCGCGCCACCGCGGCGATCGGCGCCGCGAAAGAAACCGGGCGCAGCGAGATCGAAGCGCTGCTGCCTGACCGCGACACCGCCAAGGACAAGATCGGCGCCCTGTTCGGCAATGTCATCGACGCCGCCAGGGGCGCCGCCGCCGAGAAGGCGTAAATCGGCATACGGTCCCCGGCGAAGGCCGGGGTCCGGTTGGTACGGTCGCCGTAACGATGCGTGCGCTCTGCAACTTTAGCATTGCACCTGGGCCCCGGCCTTCGCCGGGGAACCGAACCATATAATATGCCTGATTAGGGGTTGAGCGTTAAGCCGCGACCGTGAGGGTTGGTATCAGCCCACGGCAACGGCCGTGACGGAGCGTATTTTGCCGCACAGGTAGGAACTAGGAGGAAGCGATGGGCATCCATCGTGACCGACGACGTGACGCCGCTGTGCGGCAAAATACGCCCGCCGCGAAGCGGTCGTTCAGCAGGTTCCGTTGGACAGCGTCACGCTGCTTGCGCGTAGCACCGCTACGCGACTGCGCAACCTTCATTGCCAGCGGAGCCTGCTGAACGATCACGGCCATTGCCGTGGGCTGATACCAACCCTAAAGGCCTGCGCCGAACGCTCTTCCCCAGGAGGCTCATTTGAGCAAATTGCATCTCGTCTTCGGCGGTCGCGTGACCGATCCCCAGACGCTCGATTTCAAGGATCCCGCCAGCCTCGACGTGGTCGGCATCTTCCCCGACTATGCCGCCGCCGAAAAGGCGTGGCGCGGCGCGGCGCAGCGTACCGTCGACGATGCCGAAATGCGCTATGTGGTGGTGCATCTGCACCGGCTGCTCGATCCCGAGACCGGCCAGTCCAGCTAGGCTTTGCGCCAGCGCAGGGCGAGCAGCGGGCGGGCGAGCAGCATACCGACAATCAGCCCGCCGATCGGATCGACGATCGTCACCGAGACCTCGAAGCTCTGCGCGGCGACCGCGAACAGCGCCTGCACGACCAGCCAGAAAAAGGCGAGCACGCCGATCTGCGCCCAGCGGCTGAGGTTCTGCGGCACCGGCAGGCCGCGCGGCACCCCGTACAGCGTCATATAGGCACCGATCATCGCGAACAGCGACGGCGCGCAGCCGCTGCTGGGCATGGGCGAGGAGAAGGTCAGCGCCAGCCGCGCCAGCGCACCGCCATAGGCGCCGGCGACGAACAAGATGCCGAGGCCGGCCGGCCCGATCGATTTCTCGACGAAGCGCCCCGTGATCAGCAGCAGCACGCCATTGAACACCGCCGAGACCACGTCATAGGGCAGGAACGCCGAGGCGAGCGGCGACAGCCAAGAGCGCAGCGGGTCGGTCTGCCAGGCGCCGGCGGCGAATTCCGCGGGGATGAAGCCGAAGGCCAGCGCCGCCCGCGGCAGCCCAAAGGCCAGCGCCGAGAAGATCGCCGCGAACGCCAGCAGGGCGATCAGCGCATCGGTGAATCTTCCGCGCGGAAGGTCCATCGCGTCAGATGAACTCGATCTTCGAGACCAGATAATAGCGGTCGCCGGCCGGAACCGAGACTTCGACCTCTTCATCGGCCTTGCGCCCGATCAGCGCGCGGCCGATCGGCGAATTATACGAGATGCGGCCCTTGCTGGCATCCGCCTCGGTCTCGCCGACGATCTGGTAGCGCAGCGGCTTGTCGTCCTCGTCGAGGAGCGTGACGGTGGCGCCGAACACGACCTTGTCGCCCGAAAGCTCGCTCGGCTCGATGATCTGGGCACGGCTGAGCTTGCCCTCGATATCGGCGATCGTCGCCTCGTTCTGGCCCTGCTGCTCCTTGGCGGCATGATATTCGGCGTTTTCGGAAAGGTCGCCATGCGCGCGCGCTTCCTCGATCGCGTCGACAATCAGCGGCCGCTCGGTCTTGAGACGTTTCAGCTCCGCCTGGAGCTTCTCATAGCCCTCTTTGAGCATCGGCATCTTGTCGACCGTCGCCATCACCTACGTCCTTCAATATCCCAGACCCAAGCGTCCCACGTTCGGAACGCCCGCGCACTTCCATCGATTGGGGGAAGATCAATTGTGCGGCTGCGAATAATAGGACTGGAGGGGCCGGACTGCAAGGCTTTGCCCCAAAAGCGCCTGAATTGCCCGCGCCGCGGCGACGCTGGCCTGCGCCGTGGTGAAATAGGGAATCTTCAGTCCCAGCGCCGAGCGGCGGATATCCGAGCTGTCCTTGAGACTCTGCCAGCCTTCGGTGGTGTTGAAGATGATCGCCACGTCCCCATCGACGATGCGGTCGACGATGTGCGGGCGGCCCTGCGCCACCTTGTTGACGTCGCGGACCGCAAGGCCATGCTCGCGCAGATATTCGGCGGTGCCGGCGGTGGCGATGATGGTGAAGCCCATCTCCGCCATCAGCTTGACGCCGGGCAGGATCACCGGCTTGTCGGTATCCTTGACGCTGACGAACAGGCAGCCGCTTTCGGGCAGCACGGTGCCGGCGCCGAGCTGGGCCTTGGCGAAGGCCATCGCGAAATTGCTGTCGATCCCCATGACTTCGCCAGTGCTCTTCATTTCCGGTGAGAGCACCGGATCGACGCCGGGGAATTTGTTAAACGGGAAGACGGCCTCCTTCACCGCGATATAATCGATGTTGCGGTCTATCTTGGGCAGATTGGCGAGCTTCTCGCCCGCCATCACCCGCGCCGCGATCTTGGCGACCGGCGCCCCGATCGCCTTGGCGACGAACGGCACGGTGCGGCTGGCGCGCGGATTGACCTCTATGAGGTAGACCAGCCCGTCCTTGACCGCGAACTGGATGTTCATCAGGCCGACGACGTTGAGGGCACGGGCCAGCGCCTCGGTCTGCTTCTCGATCTCGGCGATGATATCGGCGGGCAGGCTGTAGGGCGGGATCGAGCAGGCGCTGTCGCCCGAATGGACCCCCGCTTCCTCGATATGCTGGAGCACACCGGCGACGACGACATCGGTGCCGTCGCAGATCGCATCGACATCGACCTCGACCGCGTCGCGCAGATATTGATCGATCAGCACCGGCGAATCGCCCGAGACCTGCACCGCGGTCTGGATGTAATCGTCGAGCTGCTGGAGCGTATCGACGATCTCCATCGCGCGGCCGCCGAGCACATAGCTGGGGCGCATCAGCACCGGGAAGCCGATCCGCTCGGCCGCCGCCACCGCCTCGTCGCGGCTGCGGGCGAGGCCGTTGAGCGGCTGACGCAGGCCAAGCTTGGCAACGAGATCGGCGAAGCGCTCGCGGTCCTCGGCGAGATCGATCGCGTCAGGCGAGGTGCCGAGGATCGGAATGCCGGCATCGGCCAGCGCCTGGGCGAGGTTGAGCGGGGTCTGGCCGCCGAACTGGACGATCACCCCGGCCAGTTCGCCCTTCGACTTCTCGATTTCCAGGATTTCGAGGACGTCCTCGGCGGTCAACGGCTCGAAATAGAGGCGGTCCGACGTGTCATAGTCGGTGCTCACCGTCTCCGGGTTGCAATTGACCATGATCGTCTCATAGCCGGCATCGCCCAGCGCGAAGCAGGCATGGCAGCAGCAATAATCGAACTCGATCCCCTGCCCGATCCGGTTCGGCCCGCCGCCGAGGATGACGACCTTCTTGCGGTCGCTGGGGGCGGATTCATTCTCGGGCTCGCCGAAGCTCGGGGCTTCGTAGGTCGAGTACATGTACGGCGTCCTGGCATCGAACTCCGCGGCGCAGGTGTCGATGCGCTTGAAGACGGGACGGACGCCGAGCTTGTGGCGCAGCGCGCGGACATCGGCCTCGGTAACGCCACCGGTCATCGCGCGGGCGACCTCGCCGATCAGGCCATGGCTGCGCGCCATCTGCTCGGACCCCGCGCGCATGTTGACCGACTTGAGCGCGAGGAACGCCAACCTTTTGTCGCTGAAGCCCATGGCTTTCAGGCGGCGCATGCCCGCGGCATCTTGCGGCAGGCCGTTGCGGCAGACTTCCTCCTCGGCGGAAACGATCTCGGCGATCCGTTCGAGGAACCAGGGATCATAGGCGGTCAGCGCGTGGATCTCGGCGACGGTGAAGCCTTCGCGCAGCGCCTGCGCGGCGATCAGCAGGCGATCGGGCGAGCGGACGGCCAGCTCGGCCTCGATCTGGTCGCGGGGAGCGCCGGCGAGTCGATCGACATTGTTGAAGCCGCTCAACCCGGTCTCCAGCCCGCGCAGCGCCTTCTGCATCGATTCATGGATGTTGCGGCCGATCGCCATGACTTCGCCGACCGACTTCATCGCCGTGCCGAGCGTCGCTTCCGCACCCTTGAACTTTTCGAAGGCGAAGCGCGGGATCTTGGTGACGACATAATCGATCGTCGGCTCAAAGCTCGCGGGCGTCGCGCCGGTGATGTCGTTGTCGATCTCGTCGAGCGTGTAGCCGACCGCCAGCTTGGCGGCGACCTTGGCGATCGGGAAGCCGGTCGCCTTCGAGGCCAGCGCCGAGGAGCGCGAGACGCGCGGATTCATCTCGATGACGACGAGGCGGCCATCCCTGGGATTGACCGCGAACTGGACGTTCGACCCGCCTGTTTCCACACCGATCTCGCGCAGCGTCGCGATCGATGCGTTGCGCATGATCTGATATTCCTTGTCGGTCAGCGTCAGCGCCGGGGCGACGGTGATGCTGTCACCGGTATGCGTGCCCATCGCATCGACATTCTCGATCGAGCAGATGATGATGGCGTTGTCCGCTTTGTCGCGGACCACCTCCATCTCATATTCCTTCCAGCCGAGCAGCGATTCCTCGATCAGCACTTCGGTGGTCGGCGACAGGTCCAGCCCGTTGCGGACGATGGTCAGGAACTCCTCGCGATTATAGGCGATGCCGCCGCCCGAACCGCCCATGGTGAAGCTGGGGCGGATGATCGCCGGCAGGCCGACCTTTTCGAGACCTTCGAGCGCTTCGGCTTCGCTATGGGCGATGGCCGAACGTGCGGATTCGAGACCGATTCGCGTCATCGCATCCTTGAACTTGAGCCGGTCCTCCGCCTTGTCGATCGCCTCCGCATCGGCGCCAATCATGATGCAGCCGAACTTCTCTAGCGTGCCGTCATTGGCGAGCGCCAGCGCGGTGTTGAGCGCAGTCTGCCCGCCCATCGTCGGCAGGACGGCGTCGGGGCGCTCCTTCTCGATGATCTTGGCGACCACGGCGGGAGTGATCGGCTCGACATAGGTGGCGTCGGCCAGCTCGGGATCGGTCATGATCGTCGCCGGGTTCGAATTGACCAGGACGATGCGATACCCCTCTTCCTTGAGCGCCTTGATCGCCTGCGTGCCCGAATAATCGAACTCGCACGCCTGGCCGATGACGATCGGCCCCGCGCCGATGACGAGGATCGAGGAGATGTCGGTACGTTTGGGCATTAGCTACTCTTGCGCTCGATAGTGACCAAGGGCGGCTGCACGAACGTCCCAAGGCAGTTAAAGCTCTGGTCGGAGAGGCCAGCCAGCCGTACTTCCAACCGCACAATGTCGTCGGCGTCATGCGCGACGCCGTTTGTCTCCAGCTTCCACGATTGCAAACCGCATTTCTTGGCAACGAAGACGGCATATCCAGACGCATTTTCGAACTGTGGAGCCGGATCGGGCGGTTGCTGCGTCTGATGCAAACCTACCGGCTTAACGTACTGCAGAACGATCAAATCCGCCTTTTTGTGATAGGAGGCATAAAGCCGGCCGCCCACTGCGGCGATCGAGACGACAGCCGCCCCGGCTGCGAAGGGCCTGAGCCACGCCCGACTCAAGCCATCATCCCCGCAAACCGCTCGAAAAGATACAGGCTGTCCTGCGGTCCCGGGCTGGCCGTCCGATCCGCAAGAAGCCCGCGGAAGCTCAACGCCGCCTCGGCTCGCGGATCGCCTTGGGGGCCAGCACTTCGGCATCGTCGGGCAGGCTGCGGACGCTGCGGACGTTCTTCATCGACGCGACCATCACCCGCACCGTCACCGTGCCCAGCTGCCCGTCGCGCGCCTTGTGGAACAGCATCAACTCGTCGGAACGGAAGCCGCCCGGCGGGAAGGTGTACATGCTCGCCGCTGCCGCGCCGTCGGTCGGACTGATACGGATATGCTCGATCTTGAGCTTGTCGGCCTCCGCGTCGACCTTCGCCACCTCGGTCTCGTCGCCTTGGGCGATGATGCCGAGCAGCACCAGCGGGGAACGATCGGATTGGCGCTCGACGAAGATCACCTGGCCGCTTTGCATCGGCATGATGATCGCGGGCGGTGCGGGGGGAAGATCCAACGGCATCTCAGCTCTCCTTGCGCATATTGCTTACGAACTTCTCGAACAGATACAGACTATCCTGCGGTCCCGGGCTAGCCTCAGGGTGATATTGCACCGCGAAGGCGGGCCGGTCGATCAGTTCGAAACCGGCGTTACTGCCGTCGAACAGCGACACATGCGTCTCGCGGGCATTGGCGGGGAGCGTTTCGCCGAGCACCGCGAAACCATGGTTCATGCTGGTGATCTCGACGGCGCCATCGCTGAGCCGCTTGACCGGATGGTTGGCGCCGCGATGGCCCTGGAACATCTTGCTGGTCTCAGCCCCCACCGCCAGCGCAATCAGCTGGTGGCCGAGGCAGATGCCGAACACCGGCTTGCCGCTCTCCAGCATCTGGCGGATCACCGGCACGGCATATTCGGCGGTCGCGGCGGGATCGCCGGGGCCGTTGGAGAGGAAGAAGCCGTCAGGTGCGAAGCTCATCGCCTGCTCATAGGTCGCGGTGGCTGGGAGGACGGTGACCCTCGCGCCGGCCTGCACCAGATTGCGGAAGATGTTCTTCTTCGAACCGTAATCGATGGCGACGACGTGAGGTCGATTGTCGGCTACGCCGACGGGCGGGCGGCCATCCTCCCGCCCTTTCCCGCCATAGCCGAAGCCCAGCCGCCACACCCCGCCTTCCCAGCCGAAATGGGTCTCGGTGGTGACGGTGATCGCCAGGTCCATGCCCTCCAGTCCGGGCCATTCGCGGGCCATCTGGAGGAGCATCGGAATATCGAACTCGCCGCTCGGGCTGTGCGCAATGACGCCGTTCGGCGCGCCGCCGGCACGGATGCGGCGGGTCAGCGCGCGGGTGTCGATGCCCGACAGGCCGATGCGGGCGTGCTGCTTCATCCAGCTATCGAGGTGCTGGTTGCTGCGGAAATTGCTGGGTTCGGTCACATCCTCGCGGACGATCATGCCGAGCGCGTGGGGCTGGTCGGCTTCCACATCGTCAGCATTCGCGCCGACATTGCCGATATGCGGAAAGGTGAAGTTGATGATCTGGCCCGCGAAGCTCGGGTCGGTCATGATCTCCTGATAGCCGGTCATCGCGGTATGGAAGCACACCTCGCCGACCGCCTGCCCCTCTGCGCCGAAGCCGCGGCCCCACACCACGTCTCCGCTGGCCAGGACCAATACGCCGGTCGCTCCTGCAGGCACGGGATAGGGATTGGCGTCGGCCATTTCGAAGTGGCGCTCCATAAATGTGGCGGCGATGTCGCTAAGGGGTGGCGGCTAGACCCCCTGCCCGGTGGCGTCAACCGCCTCGCGGGTCTATCAGCGGCTAATTCCGATTCATCGAGAGAGAAAATGATCCGAGACGATATCAAGGCGGCGCAAATCGAAGCGATGAAGGCCGGCGACAAGGCCGCGCGCGGCGCGATCAGCCTGATCCAGGCGGCGGTGAAGAACCGCGACATCGAAGAACGCACCAAGGCGCAGCCGATGGAGGATGACGCGCTGGTCGTCGAGGTGCTGCAGAAGATGGTCAAGCAGCGCCGCGAATCGATCGAGATGTACACGAAGGGCGGCCGCCAGGAGCTGGCCGATGCCGAGGCTGCCGAAGTGGCGGTGATCGAGCGGTTCCTGCCGAAGCAGCTGAACGCCGAGGAAACCGCGGCGGCGATCGAGGCGATCAAGGCCGATCTCGGCGCGAGCGGCATGAAGGACATGGGCCGCGTCATGGCCGAGCTGAAGGCGCGCCATGCGACCGAGCTGGATATGAGCAAGGCGAGCGCCGCGGTGAAGGCGGCGCTGAGCTGATGAACGACGAGGCGCCTGACTCTGCGCTCCCCCTCCCTTCCAAGGGAGGGGGCCGGGGGGTGGGTGCTTCGTTATCACAGAGCAAGCAGCGGATGCGGGCATTCGCCAAGGAACTGCGCCACAATCCGACGCCGATGGAGGAGAGGCTGTGGCAGCGCCTGCGCGCGTCACAGCTTGAGGGGCTCAAGTTCCGATTCCAGCACACGATCGAGCCGTGCATCGTCGACTTCTGTTGTGCGCGAATTGGTCTGGTGGTTGAGGTCGATGGCGACACACACAACGCCGACAAGGATCGGGACCGCGATATCGGGCTTGGCCAACTGGGTTATACGGTGGTGCGTTTTACCAATCATGAGGTCGTGACCAACATTGACGGCGTACTTGAGACGATAGTGGCTCGGGCGCGTGATCCTGGCGTGCGTCAATGGAATCGAGGGGTCACCCACCCCCCGACCCCCTCCCTTGGAAGGGAGGGGGAGTAAAGTGTCCCTCACCCCCGCCTTTCTCGACGAGCTTCGCGCGCGCACGCATCTGTCCGGCCTGATCGCTAAAACGGTGAAGCTGCAAAAGGCCGGGCGGGAATATCGCGCCTGCTGTCCTTTCCATAACGAGAAGACACCGAGCTTCTACGTCAACGACGACAAGGGCTTCTACCACTGCTTCGGCTGCTCGGCGCATGGCGATGCGATCCGCTGGATGACCGATCAGCGGGGGCTGCCGTTCATCGATGCGGTCAAGGAACTGGCGCAGGCGGCGGGCATGGAGATGCCCGAGCAGGATCGTCGTTCGGCCGAGCGCGCCCAGCAGGCCAAGGGGCTGCACGAGGCGATGGACGAAGCCGCGCGGTGGTTCGCTGAGCGGTTGCAGGGGATCGAGGGTGCCGAGGCGCGGGCGGCGCTCAAGAAGCGTGGCGTCAGCGAGGAAGTGGCGCGGGCGTTCGGCATGGGGTTCGCCCCGGATTCGCGGGGCAAGCTCAAGGACGCGCTCAAGGCGTTTGGCGATCCGATGCTGGTCGAGGCCGGATTGCTGATCGCGGTCGACAACAAGGAGCCGTACGACCGGTTCAGGGGCCGGCTGATGATCCCGATCCGTGACGTGCGCGGGCGGACGATCGCGTTCGGCGGGCGCATCATCGGCGAAGGCGAACCGAAATATCTCAACTCGCCCGAGACCCCGCTCTTCGACAAGGGGCGGACGCTCTACAATCTCGACCGGGCGCAGGCCGCGGCGCGTAAATCCGGGCGGATCATCGCCGTCGAAGGCTATATGGACGTGATCGCGCTGGCCCAGGCGGGGTTTGGCGAGGCGGTGGCGCCACTCGGCACGGCGCTGACCGAGCATCAGCTCGAGCGGCTGTGGCGGATGGTCGAGACCCCCCTGCTCTGCTTCGATGGTGACAATGCCGGGCAGAAGGCGGCACTTCGCGCCGCGCACCGGGCGATGCCGATGCTCCAGCCGGGGCGCAGCCTCGCCTTCGTCACCCTGCCCGAGGGGATGGACCCCGACGATCTCGTCCGCACGCAAGGCCCGGCGGCGTTCGAGGCGCTGCTCGCCAAGGCGCAACCGCTGGTCGACCGGTTATGGCAGAGCGAGATCGCCGCCGAGCCGCTCGATACGCCCGAACAGCGCGCCGGGCTGAAACGCCGGCTGGGCGAACTGGCCAATACCATCGCCGAACCCAATGTCCGTGCCGAATATCTCGCCGAGTTCCGCGAGCGCACCGATGCGCATTTCGGACGCGGCCCGCGCAGTTTCCAGCCCAGCGCCCAGCGCGGCCCTTCCTTCGCGCGGGGCAAGCGCGACAAGCGCGGCAACTGGATACCCCCGGAAGCTCCACCCTCCGCGACAGTACGCGGGGTGCAGGCGGGTGGACTCGATCCGATCCTCGCCCGCGCCGTGCTGTCCGGCCTGATCCGTCACCCCGCCGAGATCGCGCGGCACATGGAAGTGCTGGGCTCGCTGCGGAACGCCAGCGGCGCGCTCGGCAAGCTGTTCGAAGCGGTGATCGACGTCGCGCTGGAGGATCGGCAGCTTGATCAGGGCAAAGTCCTCACCATATTGGCGAAATCCGGTTTCGACTCAGTGGCGAGTGACCTGTTGCGCGCCGACACGCTGCCCTTCTCTTTCACACGGCCCAAAACCGTGGACGAAGCGAAGGCGCGCGAGGATCTGAACGAGGCCATCGCCGTGATGGTGGCGCAGCCCGCGGTAGACGCGGCGCTCGCCGAAGCCACGGCGGCGTTGATTGAAGACACTACGGACGAAGCTTTTGCGCGGCAGCAGGCGCTTTCGCGGCAACGTCAGGAACTGGAAGCCCGGCTTGCCAATCTGATGCTTGCGGACGACGAGAATTTGGACGAATAGGGCGGCCTAGTAAAATAGCCGCCATCTGATTTCGAGGATTTTGATGGCCAAGGCGAATATCGACGTCACTGACAGCGGCGAAGCCGGTGACGCGCCCCTGATCGACCTGAACGAAGGTACGCTCAAGAAGCTCGTCGCGCGCGCCAAGATGCGCGGCTACATCACCGTCGACCAGCTCAACGAGATGCTCCCGCAGGATCAGATGACCTCGGAGCAGATCGAGGACGTGATGTCCGCGCTCAACGACATGGGCATCAATGTCGTCGAGAATGAGGATGCCGGCGAAGACGGCGAAGGCGAAGAGGACAAGGCCGACGAGGCCGATGACACGCCGGAGAGCGACGATTCGGGCTTCGAGCCGGTCAAGAAGAAGGAAACCGTCGATCGGACCGACGATCCGGTGCGCATGTACCTGCGCGAGATGGGCGCGGTCGAGCTGCTCAGCCGCGAGGGCGAGATCGCCATCGCCAAGCGCATCGAGGCCGGCCGCGACACGATGATCCTCGGTCTGTGCGAAAGCCCGATCACCTTCAACGCCATCATCGGCTGGTCGAACGCGCTCAACGAAGGCACGATGCAGCTGCGCGAGATCCTCGACCTCGACGCCATGCTCTCCAAGGGGCCCTCGGCCGAGCAGGTCGAGAATGCCGAGGAGGACGATTCGGGCGAAATCTCCGAAAAGACCGCCGGCACCTCCTTCAAGGAGGAAGAGGAAGTCGAGGAGGTCCAGGAGGAAGAGGACGAGGATTCGATGACCGAGCGCCGCGCCCCGCGGATCTCGGACGACGAAGAGGAAGACAACACCCTCAGCCTCGCCCAGATGGAGGAGACGCTCAAGCCGCAGGCACTTGAGAAGTTCGCCAACATCACGTCGATCTACAAGAAATTCTCGAAGATGCAGGAGCAGCGCCTGACCGCGATGGCGGCGGGCGGCGAGCTCGCGGCCGGCGAGGAACGCAAATATCAGAAGCTGCGCGAGGACCTGACCGCCGAGGTCGAAAGCGTCCAGTTCCACAACGCCAAGATCGAATATCTGGTCGACCAGCTCTACAGCTTCAACCGGCGCCTGACCGCGCTGGGCGGGCAGATGCTGCGCCTCGCCGAGCGCCACAAGGTGCCGCGCAAGGATTTTCTCGACCGCTATGTCGATCACGAGATGGATGAGAGCTTCCTCGCCACCGTTCAGAAGCTCGACAAGAAATGGGCCGCCTTCGCCGAGAATGAGGGCGGCGCGGTCGATCGCATCCGCATCGAGATCAGCGAGATCAGTCAGGCGACCGGCATGGCGCTCGGCGAGTTCCGCCGTATCGTCAATATGGTCCAGAAAGGCGAGCGTGAGGCGCGGATCGCCAAGAAGGAGATGGTCGAGGCCAATCTCCGCCTCGTCATCTCGATCGCCAAGAAATACACCAATCGCGGCCTGCAGTTCCTGGACCTGATCCAGGAAGGCAATATCGGTCTGATGAAGGCGGTCGATAAGTTCGAATATCGCCGCGGCTACAAATTCTCGACCTACGCCACCTGGTGGATCCGCCAGGCGATCACCCGCTCGATCGCCGACCAGGCGCGCACGATCCGCATCCCGGTCCATATGATCGAGACGATCAACAAGCTGGTGCGCACCAGCCGCCAGTTCCTGCACGAGCAGGGCCGCGAGCCGACACCCGAGGAAATGGCCGAGCGCCTCTCCATGCCGCTCGAGAAGGTCCGCAAGGTGATGAAGATCGCCAAGGAGCCGATCTCGCTTGAAACACCGATCGGCGACGAGGAGGATTCGCACCTCGGCGACTTCATCGAGGACAAGAACGCCGTGATCCCGGTCGATGCCGCGATCCAGGCGAACCTCAAGGAGACGGTCACCCGCGTGCTGGCGTCACTGACCCCGCGCGAGGAACGCGTGCTGCGGATGCGCTTCGGCATCGGCATGAACACCGATCACACGCTGGAGGAAGTCGGCCAGCAGTTCTCGGTCACCCGCGAACGCATCCGCCAGATCGAGGCCAAGGCGCTGCGCAAGCTCAAGCACCCGAGCCGCAGCCGCAAGATGCGGTCTTTCCTCGACCAGTGAGTTGCCAAGGCCCCGCTTCGGCGGGGCCTTTTCTTATCGGGTGAGCCGCGCTTTTGCCCTCTCCATGGGAAGCCGCCCTTCCCTTGGCCATGCGACCTCTGCGGGGACCGCGCAACCTATTGCGCGTCGCGGCATCGCTTCTCGCGCACTCGCATCGAATCCCAACACGGCACACAGTGTTGCGGCAGGGTAAACACCCGCGAAACCACGTCTTTACGCGCTTCGGTATATCCCTGTGGGGCATCACCGCTGCGTCGGCCTCCTGCCGGCCCTGGTTGTTTTTGGGGGCGTATGCCGTTGGATTCCATGACTGTTGCGCGATTGGCCGGCGGCTGGAGCACCATGGGGGCGCTTTCCGCTTCCGATGGCAGCGCCAACCATCCCTATCTGCGCCGGCTCCAGGCCAATGTGGAGCCCGTCCGCGATCTCGCCGATGCCGCGCACTATATGTGCATCCTCCATGGCCGCCATCCGGGCGTGATCGATCATGCGATCGCGCATACCCGGCTCGACGTCGAGCGTAGCTGGCTTGAGGCGGCCAGCGCCGCCTTCGCCACCGAGCGCGCGTTCCTCGTACGGATCGTCGCCGCTGCCGGCCCGCTGCCGAGCACGCCGGGTCATGCCGAATCCGAGGCTACCGCCGCCGCCCAGCGCCACGCGCTGGAAATGCTCGCCCAATCCGATCGCGCGGGCTGTGCGACCGGCGCGGCGCTGGCGCTGGCGCTCGACTGGGTCGAGATCCGCAAGGTGCTCGATGCCGCCGCTGACCGGCTGAGCGTCACACCGCCCCCCACCACGCTGCCGATGCTCGAAGAGACGGTGACGGTCGTCGATGCACTGGTCCGCGAAAGCACGATCGAGCGGGCGATGCTGTTCGGTGCGCAGCAGCTGTTCGCGCAGCATCGCGGCCTGTGGGACCTGCTCGAGGCGCGCGCCTCGGCGCGCGGGAACAATTGACGCCAAGCGATTGACAAGCCGGCGCTCGTGACGATGCTCACCCTTTCGGAACGAAGGGGGACGATCGATGCGGGCGCTGCTCTTTTCCACGGTCCTGTCGATGATCGCGGCGCTGCCCGCCATGGCGCAGAACGAAAAGATTCGCTGCCGCGCGTCGACGACGCCGCAGGCGGGCAAAACGATGAGCGCCAGCTGGATGACCGAAATCACCGATGGCAGGGCCGAAGGTGATCCGCAGCGCGGCTTTTCGATTTCCTATGATGCGCTGAATTTTCAGGCGACCGCGCCGTTGGTGGCGAAGAGCGCACGGATGTCGAGCAGCTGGTCGGAAGGGCGTCCCACTACGGCTAGTTCGGCATCGGCGTCATCGGGCGGCGCATCGCTGTCTCTCGAACTCGGTGCGCCGGAAGGTGCGCGGATCACGCCGAGGATGACGCTGCGGTTCTGGCAGGGCAACGCCGTGCTTGCCGAGATCACCAAGACGGCGACGATCCGCGATCTCAGCAGCCGCGACAATCTGGCACCGGTCTCGCTTCGTATCAGTGTGCCCGATGCGGTCGCCACGGCGAGCGGCGCGGTGATGGTGGAGGTGCTTGCCAGCACCGATATGCGGCGGATCGCCACGGCGAATTTCGAGCTGAGCGGTTTCACCGCCACGCCGTGGCACCGGTCGCAGCGCGACATGGGTGTCAGGATCAACGCCGACACGCGCACGATCGCCTCGGTACCGTCCAGTTGCGAACGCGAATCGCTTGGCGCAAGGACGGCGTCGGGCACCACGCTCCGCACCGACAGCCCGATCGTCTGCAAGCAGACCGGCTATCTCGGCGGCGACAATTTCTCCAATACCGTGCGGTGGACGCCCAATCCGGGACGCGCGGCGACACGCACCCAGACCATCATTGCCGAGGCAGACGCGACAAGCCGGTCGGGCGACATGCTGTATCACGCCCAGCGCGGGCGGACGATCGATGGCTCGGGTCTGCGCGACTGGCTTAAAATGGCCTTTTACAGCGACAATCCCGAAGTCGATCCGAAGATTCGCTTCCTGATCGGCCGCCGCGAGGTGGCGACCGTCATCGCCGATCTGGGCCGCATCGAAACCACGGCGGAGCGCAAGGCGCGCGAGGGCTATACGGCGGGCATCGGATTCGTGCTCCGGGCGACGATCCCGGCGGCGGTGCTGAGCGCCAATCAGCCGTTCAGCGTCCAGGTTCGCAAGAAAAGCGGCGGTCAGCTCGCCTTCGCCGATTTCGCGGCGGTGGTCGATCCCGGCGAATGGGCACGCGCGAACGAGCCGGAGTCGCCCTATCTGGAGGATGGCCGCACGCCGAAGGCGCGGGTCACCCAATGCTCGTGACCCGCGCCATCTTGTACAATGGCGGCCGCTTCCCCTAACGAGGCGGCATGCGTTTCGAAGGCACCCAGAGCTATGTCGCGACCGATGACCTCAAGGTCGCGGTCAATGCAGCGGTCACGCTGCGCCGTCCCCTCCTCGTCAAGGGCGAGCCCGGCACCGGCAAGACCGTGCTCGCCTATGAGATCGCCAAGGCGGTCGGCGCGCCGCTGATCGAGTGGAACGTCAAATCGACGACCAAGGCGCAGCAGGGTCTCTACGAATATGACGCGGTGGCCCGCCTGCGCGACGGCCAGCTCGGCGATGAGCGCGTCCACGACATCGCCAACTATATCCGCAAGGGTAAGTTATGGGAGGCGTTCACCGCGCCGCAGCTGCCGGTGCTGCTGATCGACGAGATCGACAAGGCCGATATCGAATTCCCCAACGACCTACTCCAGGAACTCGATCGCATGGAATTCCATGTCTACGAGACCAGGGAGACGGTGAAGGCGGCCGAGCGCCCGATCGTGGTGATCACTTCGAACAACGAGAAGGAACTGCCCGACGCGTTCCTGCGCCGCTGCTTTTTCCACTATATCAAGTTCCCCGACCGCGAGACGATGCAGGCGATCGTCGATGTCCATTTCCCCGGCATCCAGAAGATGCTGGTAAGCAAGGCGATGGATATCTTCTACGACATCCGCGAAGTGCCGGGGCTCAAGAAGAAGCCCTCGACCAGCGAGTTGCTCGACTGGCTCAAGCTGCTGCTGCACGAGGAGATGCCGCTCGACGTGCTGCAAAACCGCGATCCGACCAAGGCGATCCCGCCGCTGCATGGCGCCTTGCTCAAGAACGAGCAGGATGTGATGCTGTTCGAACGGCTGGCGTTCATGGCGCGGCGGCAACAGGGCAAATGACGACGCATGCGGCAGGGTCCGCGTGGCGATTCAAGGCGAGGCGCCGCGCGCGCACCTGCTGGTGCCGCGATTGCCAACACCGGGGGCGAGCAACGGCATGACCGATCCCGCCCTTCCCCACACCGCTCCGATCGGCTGACGGCATGGCGGGGGGACGCAAGCCGTGGATCATCGCGATCTCCGCTGCGGGCGCGCTGGGAATTTGCGGCGCGGTGGCGCTGCTTCCGGGCGATTTTCAGTCACGGTTGAGCCTGGCGACGCGGCTCACCGCGCGCTGGTCGGCATGCTGGTTCCTGCTGGCCTTCACCGCACGCCCCCTGTTCCAGATGCTGGGTCAAAGCTGGGCGCCGGTGCTGCGCCAGCGGCGCTACATCGGGCTCAGTTTCGCCTTCGCGCATAGCGTCCACGGCGTAGCCCTGACCTGGCTGATCCTGAGCGGCGGCGCGAGCCGCGGGCCTTTGGTGTGGATCGGCGGCGGGATCGCCTATGCGCTGATGTGGGCAATGGCCGCGACCTCGAACGACGCGGCGATGCGCGCGCTGGGCAGGAATTGGCGACGACTGCATCTGACCGGGATGTGGTGGCTGTGGATCGTCTTCACCAACAGCTATTTCGGACGCATATTCCGGCCCGAAGCACACATATTGGGCGCGGTGATGACCGCCCTGTTCGTCTCCGCCGCGTTGATCCGGATTCCCGTGGTGCGGCGCGCGCTGACGGTACGGAGAAAGCCTGGAGCGGCGTGATCCGCGGTGCGACCCGCTTCGCGCAAGTTCGCGCCAGGCTCGAGGACTTCGCGCCGCGGCCGGGCTGGCATTCGTGGCTCTACGAGTTTCTGCTGTTCGGCTTCAAACAAGGCTGGGCCTGCCTGTTCGGCGCGCTGATGCTCGGGCTGCTGATGGCCACCCATCTATTCTACCCGGCCAACGCTCCCCTCGCCCGCTATGACCTGCTCGTCATCGGCGCGGTGGCGATCCAGGCGGGAATGCTGGCGTTCCGTCTCGAAAGCTGGGGCGAGGCCAGGATCATCCTCGCCTTTCATCTCGTCGGCACCGCGATGGAACTGTTCAAGACCGCGCAGGGATCGTGGCTCTATCCCGAGCCGAGCCTGCTCAGGATCGGCGGCGTGCCGCTGTTCACCGGCTTCATGTATGGCGCGGTCGGCAGCTATATCGCGCGGGTATGGCGGATCTTCGCGTTCCGCTTCCCCGGCTATCCGCCGCGCTGGGCGACCTGGGCGCTGGCCGCCGCGATCTACGTCAATTTCTTCGCGCATCATTGGTTGCCCGATATCCGCCTGGTGCTGTTCGCTGCGACGGCCGCCTTGTTCTGGCGGACGCGCGTGTGCTTCACCGTGTGGCGCGCTGAGCGCTGGATGCCATTGCTGCTCGGCTGGCTGCTGGTCGCCTTGTTCATCTGGTTCGCCGAAAATCTCGGGACCTTCTCGCGTGCCTGGATCTATCCGAACCAGGCCGAAGGCTGGAAGATGGTCTCCCTCGCCAAACTCAGCGCCTGGTATCTGCTGATGATCATCTCGTTCGTGCTGGTCGAGCTTGTGCACGGCCGCCGCGAAGTGGAATAGGCACATATGTTCTTCTCCTTCCTCGACGAGTTGCGCGCCGCCGGCATCCCCGCCAGCCTGAAGGAGCATCTGATCCTGCTGGAAGCGCTCGATCGCGACGTGATCGATCGCACGCCCGAGGCTTTCTACTATCTCGCCCGCGCCACCTTCGTGAAGGACGAGGGGCTGCTCGACCGCTTCGACCAGGTCTTCGCTAAGGTCTTCAAGGGTATCACCACCAATTATGGTGTCGCTCCGGCGGAGGTACCCGAGGACTGGCTGCGCGCGGTCGCCGAGAAGTTCCTGACCCCCGAGGAGATGGAGGCGATCAAGTCACTCGGTTCGTGGGACGAGATCATGGAGACTCTCAAGAAGCGGCTGGAGGAGCAGCAGGGCCGGCACCAGGGCGGCAACAAATGGGTCGGAACCGGCGGCACCTCCCCCTATGGCAATAGCGGCTACAATCCCGAGGGCGTGCGGATCGGCGGCGAGAGCAGGCACAAGCGCGCACTGAAGGTGTGGGACCAGCGCGAATTCAAGAATCTCGACAGCACCAAGGAGCTGGGCACCCGCAACATCAAGGTGGCGCTGCGCCGCCTCCGCCGCTTCGCCCGCGAAGGCGCGCAGGACGAGCTCGATATCGACGGCACAATCGAGGGCACCGCCAAACAAGGCTGGCTCGACATCCGCATGCGCGCCGAGCGGCACAATGCGGTGAAATTGCTGCTGTTCCTCGATGTCGGCGGATCGATGGATCCGTTCGTGAAGCTTTGCGAGGAGCTGTTCTCGGCCGCCACCTCAGAGTTCAAGAACCTCGAATTCTTCTACTTCCACAATTGTCCCTATGAGGGGGTGTGGAAGGATAATCGCCGACGCTTCACCGAACGCACGCCGATGTGGGATATCCTCCACAAATACGGCCATGATTATAAGCTGATCTTCGTCGGAGACGCGTCGATGAGCGCCTACGAGATCACCCATCCCGGCGGCTCGGTCGAGCATTTCAACGAGGAAGCCGGCGCGGTGTGGATGCAGCGGCTGACCAATACCTATCCCGCCGCGGTGTGGCTCAACGTGCTGCCCGAGGCGCAATGGGGCTATACCCAGTCGGTCAGGATCATCCGCGAGCTGATGACCGACCGCATGTATCCGTTGACGCTGTCCGGGCTCGACGACGCGATGCGCGAGCTTAGTCGGAAGCGTTAGCCGCAGCCTCGAAATCTCCGGCGACCTGCTTGACGAGGATCGCGGTGGCCGCGCCGCGGTTCGATCGCGGGGGCTCGGTATGCGTCACTGCTCCGCGGCGGCGCGGCGCGAGATCGCGTTCTTCTTCTGGCTCGCGGTGGCGGTGCCCTCGCCGGCATAGAGCTCCTTGATGAAACTGCTGTCCAGCCGGGTGAGCGATGGCGGCGGCGTCCCGCCATCCCTGTCGAACAGCGACAGGATCGTGTCGGCCATGCCCGGTTCACGTGGCGGGCGCGCACCGGCGAGCGTGCGCATCGCGGCATAGTCGGCGATCTGGACAAGCGATTTGCCGACCGCTGCCTCGTCATCGATGACCACGATCGAGGACAGGGTTACCTGCTGCGTCGGCAGTATGATCCGCGATGCGGTATGGATTTCCAGCGTCGGCGGATCGTCGCCCTCCCCCTGCATCAAGGATTCGCCGACGTCGTTGCGAACCTCAACGGTGTTCCACGCATGCACCGGTCCCTCGCGCTTGGCGCGGCGCAGCTCGCCCGGGCGCAGATAGGCGAACATCTTCGGAAAGCGCTTGCGCAGCGCCTTGGTGAAGACATCGGCGTCGGCCGCTACGATGATGACGATGTTGGGGTTGCAGCGCTCCGGCGCGACCTTGGCTCCGGCTTCGCTGGCGATATCGCGGATTCGGCCCGCGACGGTGGCGTTGCTTTCAAGTGAAAGCCCGATCACCATCGGGCAGACCGGCTCGGCAAAGCGCGCGAGCTGACCGTCGACAGTCGAGACGATCTGGCGGAGCTGGCGCAGCGCCTGTTGCCGGGGCGTACCCTTCTTGCCGGTGACGACGATGGGGCGATCCTCGACCACCTGCGCGCGCGCCGGCATCGCGGCGAGCACCGAAAACGTCGCCGCCAGCATCAGGGCATTGCGCACATCAGACCTCCGGCGTTCGAAATGGCGCCAGCTTAGCGCCAGCCAAGCGGCGCGCTAGTCCTTCGCGCCCGAGCGCTCGAGCGAATTGTCTCGGATCAGCTTGCTGATCGCGTTGCGCTGCGAGACGCTGCGACCGGTCGGGCGCACCTTGTAGACGCCTTCGAGATAGGACCGGTCGATCAAGGTGAGGCCCGGGGGTGCGATCGCGCCGGGATCGAACAGGGTCAGGATGGTGTCGGCGGCGACGCTGCCGTTCACGGGCGGGCGCGCACCGGCGAGCGTGCGCATCGCGATATACTCCGCGATCTGGTTGATCGACTTGTCGATCAGCGCGTCATCATCGAGCACGATGACCGACTGGACCACCGCCTGCTGCACCGACGCGTTGATCATCGACACGCTCTTGACCAGCATCGTCGGCGCATCGCCAAGGCCGCCGTCGATCGTTCCGGTACGCGCGGTCTGGCCGTCCTCGTTCTGCACCTGGATGGTGTTCCACACATGCACCGGGCCATCGCGCAGCGCCCGGCGCAGCTCCTGGGTGGGCAGGCCGGCGAACATGCCGGGCAATTGTTTGCGCAGTTGCTTGACCAGCTTATCGGCATCGGCGGCGATGATCACGACCAGATTGGGTTCGCATTTGCCGTTACGGGGCACTTCAGCGCCGGCTTCCGCCGCGACCGCCTGGATGCGCTTGACGATCATCGCGCCATATTCATCGGGAAGGCCGATCACGATCGGGCAGATCGGATCGTGGAAGCGGGCGAGCTGACCGTCGAAAGTGGTGACGACGCTGGTGACGAACTGGCGCGCGGCTTTGGCGGGGATTTCGCGCTGGCCGGTCACGGTGATGCCCTGATCGTCATGCGCGGGAGGCGTGGTCTGGGCGTAGGCGATATTGCCGACGCTCGCCATCAGGCCCAGGACGATGCCAAGGAAAATCTTACGCGCCACGATCGGTATCTCCGGCAGGATTAAGTGTGCCATTTACCTAGCACACTGCGACATTGCCACAAGATGAACGCGAGCTAAACGTCTATAGTCGTTCGACGGCGCGATGGAGCTTGCGAAGGACCGCGCCGTCATGCGCCTGGCTGGTCGCGGCTTCCGATGCCAGCGCCATCAGGCGAACCGCGCCGAAGCTGGCCGCGAGGCCCTTGAGCCGCAGCGCGGCGGCGCTCCACGCGCCCGGACCGTCGGCTGCCTTCATCCCCTCCAGGCAGCGTCGAACGCCATCAAGAAACGCCTCGCGCAGTTCGGCGATCAGCTGGGGCTCGTCGCCCACCGCCGCCGCCAAGGTCGCATCGATTGCACCGGGATCATACGCCATGGGCCGAAGCTATCAGCGCGGTCCTTAACGGTCCGTTTCCTTACGCTGTTGGAACAGCGCAATAATGTGGTAAATGCGCCACATGATTGGGGCAAATCCAGCCGAGCCATTGCTCGCCGCAGACGGGGCCGATGAGCCGTTCGTGCTTTCGGAGGCGATTGTGCCTGTCGAAACCGAAGCGGCGGCCACAGACGTGGCGGAAGATTTCGCGCCGCACCGTAGCTGGAGCTGGGTGCTCCCCGCCCTCGCCATCCTCGCCGCGCTGGGATCGTTCGCCGGGCTGGGATGGATGGTGCTGCCGAGCGTGCAGGCGGGCATGGCTCCCGTGGCGCTGGTGCAGCTGATCGCGGCGCTATGCGTACCGCCGCTGCTCATCGGATTGCTCTATATGTTGGCGATGCGCACCAGCCGCGCCGAGGCGCGCCGCTTTGGCGCCACCGCGCGCAGCATGCGCCAGGAGGCGGCCGCGCTCGACCGGACGATCGCGGCGCTTTCGCACAAGATCGCCGCCAACCGTGCCGCGCTGGCGGAGCAGACCGATATATTGATCGCCATGGGGGACCGCGCCGCCGAGCAGATCGCGGAGGTCGCGGGAACCGTTGCGCATCAATCGTCCGCGATCGATGGCAGCAGCCGGACGCTGACGCTGGCGGCGGGAGAGACCGAGCGGCGGATCGCGGTGGTGCTGGCATCGCTGCCCAAGGCGCATGAGGAAATGCGCGGGCTTACGGAACGGGTCGATGCTGCGGGTCTGCTCGCCAGCGAACGCGCCGCCGCGCTGGACACGCAGCTATCGGCGCTGTCCGAGCGCGGGCGCGAAGCCGATCAGATCGCCGGCGGCGCCGCCGACCGGCTCGCCGCGCACATCGCGCGGATGGAAGCGACCAGCGAGACCGCCAGCGCCCGGCTCGAAGCGGTCACCGGGCAGATGTCCGCCGAAGTCGATGGCGTGCTCGATCGCGCCGCCGCCGCCGTCGATGAAGCCCGCAAGGGCATCGCCGCGCAGGGCGAGGCGATCCTGGCGATGCTGGAGGCCAATCAGGCCGCGCTCGACCGCGCCAGCAAGGACACAACCGAGGCGCTCAGCGAGCGCATGGCGACGATCGAGGACGCGATCGGCCGGGTCGGCGCCAGGCTTGGCGAGGAACAGGGCCGCGGCGACGCGCTGTTCGCGGGGCTTTCGAGCGGCGTCGATCGTCTCGACCGCGAGTTGCAGGTGCTGCACGCCGCCGGCATGGACCGCACGCAAGGACTGGCCGCGTCGGTCAGCGCGCTGCACGGCTCGGTCGATGCGATGACCGAGGCGATGAATATCGGCGACGCCACCGCGCACCGCGTGATCGTCACCGCCGAGGAATTGCTCACCGCGCTCGACGCTTCGGCGCGCGAGATCGACGAGACCCTGCCCGAGGCGCTGACCCGCCTCGATGCGCGGATCCTGGCGAGCCGGCAGGTCGTCGCCGGTGCCAAGCCCGAATTGCTGGCTTTGGTCACCGCCGCCGAGAGCACCCATGACGCGATCGAGGCGATCGCCGATGTCGTCAGCCAGCAGCGCGATACGCTGGCCAAGACCCAGGCATCGCTGCTCGAGACTCTGGAGACCGGCGGCGACCGCGCCCAGGCGCTGGAACAGATCGTCGACGAGACGATCACCACCACCAAACGCTTTGCCGAGGATGCCGCGCCGCAACTGGTCGATGCCTTGCTGCGCGTTCGCGAAACCGCGACCGCCGCCGCCGATCATGCCCGTGAAGCGATTGCCGGAATCGTCCCGGGCGCCACTGCGGCGCTGGAGGAAGCCAGCACCGCGGCACTGCGCCGCGCTATGGACGAGACCGTGCGCCGTCAGCTGACCGAACTTGGGGCGACCACCGAAGCCGCCGTCAACGCCGCGACCCGCGCGTCCGAGCGTCTGACCCAGCAGATGCTCCAGCTCGCCGAAAGCACCGGCCAGATCGAGGCCCGGATCGAAGCCGGCCGCGCCGCGCGCGAGGAAGCCGATGGTGACAATTTCGCCCGCCGCGTCTCGCTGCTGATCGAGGCGCTCAATTCCAATTCGATCGACATCACCAAGGCGTTCGCCGCCGACGTCACCGACAGCGCGTGGTCGGCATATCTGAAGGGCGACCGCGGGGTCTTCACCCGCCGCGCCGTCCGCGTTCTCGACAGCGGCGACGCACGCGAGATCCACAAGCTCTATGACGAGGACGAGGATTTCCGCGACAACGTCAACCGCTACATCCACGATTTCGAAGCGATGCTCCGCCAGATCCTGGCGCTGCGCGACGGTTCGCCGTTGGGTGTGACGTTGCTGTCGTCGGATATGGGCAAGCTGTACGTGGCCTTGGCGCAGGCGATCGAGCGACTGCGGAGTTAGTTAGCTTCACGCTACTCCCGTCACCCCGGACTTGTTCCGGGGTCTACCAAGCCGAACCGTTGGAGCTAGAGCTTCTTGCTCCGCGCTTGTCTCCCGGTGGACCCCGGAACAAGTCCGGGGTGACCATCGGGGTTGATCGCCGTCTAGGTCAATGCGCCCAGTCGAGCATGTCCGCCGTCACCCAACCGAACATGTAGTTCAGCCAGAAAATCGCGAACAGCACGGTCGCTACGATGGTGGTGCGCAGCATCACGCGCTTGGCGTTGAACTCGTGCGGGGCGCTCTGCGCCTGCCCCGGCACCAGATCGACTCCGGCTTCCTCGCTGGTCTTCACGCCGAAGGGCAGCACCAAGAACACCGAAAAGGCCCAGAACAGCATGTAGATCGCCAGCGCGGATTGCCACTTCATCGGATCATGCCTCGACGATCAGCACATCGACCACCGGCTTCTTGCCGGTATATTTGACCGCGACGCGGCGCACCGACAGGCGCAGCGCTTCGCGGAGCTTCTCCAGATCGCGGCTGCTTTCCTTGCGCACGGTCTGCGCGGCGGCATCGCAGGCGTCTGCGATGAAATTGTCGCGGTCTTCCTCGACCGGTACGCCCTGAAGACGTATCTGCGGCTCACCGAGCAGCTTGCCGCTGCGGAGCGCCACCGCCACGGAAATCTGGCCGTAGAGGGCGACCCGGCGCCGCTCGTTGATCGTGGTGCCATCGGCGGGAAGGATGACGTCACCGTCGAGGACGAGGCGGCCGACCTGCGCATGGCCGACCTGCCTAGGCTTGCCCGGCGCCAACTTCCAGATATCGCCATTCACCTGCGTGATCGCCTGGGGCACCCCTTCGGACAGCGCGAAGCGCGCCTGTTCGTGCATGTGGCGGACTTCGCCATGCACCGGCAGCACGATCTCGGGCCGGATCCATTTGTACATCTCGGCCAGCTCGGGGCGGCCGGGATGGCCGGATACGTGCACAAAGGCCTGACGGTCGGTGATGATCTCCACGCCCTTGCCCGCCAGCGTGTTCATGATCCGGCCAATGGCGATCTCGTTGCCGGGGATCTGGCGCGAGGAGAAGACGACGGTGTCGCCCTTATGGACCTTGAGGACATGCGTGTCCTCAGCAATACGGTTGAGCGCCGCGCGGGGCTCGCCCTGCCCGCCCGTGGCGATGATCATCACCTGGTTGGCCGGCAGCGACATCGCGGTCTCGAAATCGACCGTGTCAGGGAAATCGCGCAGATAGCCGGTCGCCTTGGCGACGCGGATGATACGGTCGAGCGAGCGGCCGGCGACGCACAATTGCCGCCCGCAATCCTGCGCGACTTCGCCCAGCGTCTGCAGGCGCGCCGCGTTCGAGGCGAAGGTGGTGACCAGCACGCGGCCCTTGATGCCGGCGACGACCTCGTCGAGCCCCTTGCGGACATCGCCTTCCGAGCCTGAAGCCTCGGGATTGAAGACGTTGGTGGAATCGCAGACCAGCGCCAGCACGCCCTTGTCGCCGATCGCGGTCAGCTCGGCGGCGGTCGAGGCACCGCCGAGCGACGGGGTCTCGTCGAGCTTCCAGTCGCCGGTGTGGAAGATATTGCCGTACGGGGTCTCGATCAGCACCGCATTGCCCTCGGGGATCGAGTGGGCCAGCGGCGTATAGGTGATGCGGAAGGGGCCGATCTGGAACGGGCCCTCTTCCTTGACGACGTTCAGCTCGATCCGGTCGGCATTGCCTTCCTCTTCGAGCTTGCCGTGGATCAGCCCGGCGGTGAATGGCGTCGCATAGAGCGGCACGCCGAGTTCGCCCGCCAGATAGGGCAGCGCGCCGATATGATCTTCATGGCCGTGGGTCAGGACGATCCCAATCAGCTCGTCGAGACGCTCCTCGATGAACTGGAGATCGGGCAGGATCACATCGACACCAGGATATTGCGCGTCGCCAAAGGTGATGCCGCAATCGACCATCAGCCATTTGCCGTCGCAACCATAGAGATTGACGTTCATACCGATCTCGCCCGACCCGCCGAGCGCGACGAAGAGCAGTTCCTTGCCGGGTGTCATTCAACCATCCATTGTCACCCCGGACTTGTTCCGGGGTCCACTCAGCCGCACCGGCTGACCTTCATTGTCTGAACGTTTCCTTTGCCCCCCGGTGGACCCCGGCACAAGGCCGGGGTGACAGGAAGGTTGGGATCAGGCCCGGCTCCGTTCCCACAGCATCGACAATCCCTGAATGGTCAGATCAGGTTCGATCGCGTCGAACACCGCGGTATGTTTCTCGAAGAGCACGGCGAGGCCCCCGGTGGCAATGACCTTGAGCGGGCGCCCGACCTCGGCCTTCATCCGCGCGACCAGCCCCTCGATCATCGCGATATAGCCCCAATAGATGCCGATATGCATCTGATCGACGGTGTTGCGCCCGATCACCGAGAGATTGCCCTTGGGCGCCTCGATGGCGATGCGCGGCAGCTTGGCGGCGGCGGTGACGAGAGCATCGAGCGACAGGTTGATGCCGGGGGCGATGATCCCGCCCTTATAGGCTCCCGTATAATCGACCACGTCGAACGTGGCGGCGGTGCCGAAATCGATGACGATCAGATCGCCCGGATGGCGGTCATGCGCGGCGATGGCGTTGAGCGCGCGGTCGGCGCCGAGATTCTGCGGCTCCTCGACATCAAGCTGGAAGCCCCAGCCATGCTCGCCCTGCCCGGCAATGATCGCATCGGTCTTGAAATATTTGCTGCTGAGCACCTGGAGGTTATGGAGCGCGCGCGGAACGACGGTGCCGATGATGACGCCGGTGACGCTGGCCATTTCATAGCCTTCGAGGCCGAGCAGTTGGCTGAGCCACACCGCATATTCGTCTGCGGTGCGGCGCGGATCGGTGGCGATGCGCCAGCGCGCGCGAATCTCGCCGGACTCCACCAGCGCGAAGACGATATTGGTGTTGCCGGCGTCGATCGCGAGCAGCATTGCTGGAAGCCCTTTCAGAGCAGAAACACGTCGCCCGCGTGAATGGCACGATGCGACCCATCGGCCAAGCGCAGGCTGAGCGCGCCGTCGCTGGTCAGACCGTCGAACAGGCCGTCTACGCTGGTGCCGTCGGCAAGGCGGGCGGTGAGCGCGGTGCCGATGGGGTGCGCCCGTGCGAGCCAGCGTTCGCGGATGGGCGCGATGCCGTCCCGCCAGCGCGACAGCCAGCGGGCAAAGATTTCGGCGAGCGTTTCGGCGAAGACCTCTGGATCTGGCGCCGGCGCGTGCGCGGCGATGCCGGTGGCGGGGCGATCGGTGTCGGTGGGATGGTGCGCGAGGTTTACGCCGAAGCCGAGGATCACCGCATCATCGACGCGCTCGAGCAGGATGCCGCTGAGCTTGGCGCCATTCACCAACAGGTCGTTCGGCCATTTCAGCATTGGCTGCACGCCGAACAGCGCCACCGTTTCCTCCAGCGCTACCGCCGCGACCAGCGCCAGCGTGGCGGGCGACGGCTCGCCATGGCGGACGCGTACCAGCGTGGAGATATAGAGGTTACCCTCTGGCGAGGCCCACGCCCTGCCCTGCCGGCCCTTGCCCTGGGTCTGCCGCTCGGCGCGCAGCCACAGACCTTCGCTGGCGCCGGAGCGGGCGAGCGCGGCCATATCGGCATTGGTCGAGCCCGTCTCCGCGACGGTACGAATCGTCGCGGTCAGAACAAAGCCTTGGCGGCCGATGCCGTGAATACCTCAAGATAGCCGAGCAGCGGCCAGCCGAGCGGCGAGACCACCGCGGCGGCCAGCACCAGTAATACGCCTTCGACCGGATCGGTCTTGCCCGCAAAGGCGTCAGCCGGCTCGTCGAAATACATCACCTTGACGATCTTGAGATAATAGAAGGCGCCGATCGTCGAAGCCGCGGCTGCCACCGCCGCGAACACGTACAGGCCCGCATGCACCGCAGCCAGGAACACCTGCAGCTTCGAGAAGAAGCCGAGCAGCGGCGGAACGCCGGCTAGGCTGAACATGAAGATCGCCATCGCCAGGGCAAGGCGCGGGCGCGTACGTGACATGCCGGCCAGGCTGGAGATCGTCTCGATCGGCTGACCATCGGGGCCGCGCATCTGCAGCACGACCAAGAAGCTGCCGAGCGTCATGACGACGTAGATCGCCATGTAGTACAGCACGCTCATCACGCCCGCCTCGTTACCGGCGGCGAGACCGACCAGCGCGAAACCGACATTGGCGATCGACGAGTATGCAAGCAGGCGCTTTATGTTGGTCTGCGTGATTGCAGCGACCGAACCGAAAATGATCGAGGCCAGCGCCGCGAAGATCACGATCTGGCGCCAATCGGCAATCGCCGGGCCCATAGCTTCGATCGCGACGCGGGTGGCCAGCGCCATCGCCGCGACCTTGGGAGCCGAGGCGAAGAACGCAGTGACCGGGGTCGGTGCGCCTTCGTAAACGTCCGGGGTCCACATGTGGAACGGCACGGCGCTGATCTTGAAAGCAAGACCAGCGAAGACAAAGACGAGGCCGAAGAGCAGCCCGGTCGAACGGCCTTGCGCATAGGCATCGGCGATCCCGGCGAACAGCGTTGTTCCCGAGAAGCCATAAACCAAGCTGATGCCGTAGAGCAGGATGCCCGAGGCGAGCGCACCGAGGACGAAATACTTCAGGCCCGCCTCGGCCGAGCGCGTGTCGCGGCGCATGAAGCTGGCGAGCACGTACGAGGCGAGGCTCATCAGTTCGAGGCCGACATAGAGGCTCATCAGGTCGCCCGCCGAGACCATCATGCCCATGCCAGCCGCCGAAAGCAGGATCAGCACAGGATATTCGGGACGGAGATCGTCGCCGGATGTGGTCTGGAAGAAGCGTGGTGCGATCAGGATCGAGACCGCGGCAGCAGCGAAGATCAGCGCCTTGGCGAAGGCCGCGAACATATCGGGGCGGTAAAGGCCACCGAACGCCTCACCGCCTGCCGATGCGGGGCCTGCCAGCGCGACGCCGGCACCGATCAACACCGCAATGCTCGCCCAGCTCACCAGCTTCGTCGAGTTCTGCCCGCCCCAGGCGGCGACCAGCATCAGCGCGATCGCGCCGAGGCTGAGCACCAGCTCGGGAAGCACCATCATCAATTGCGTTGCGTAGCTCATCAGTGCGCCCCCCCGTGCGCAGGGGCAGGCGTGGCGTGTTCTCCGGCGGGGGCAGCGTGGTGCTCGCCAGCGGGTGCCGGCTTGCCGGCGGTGGGACGCGAGTCACCCAAGGGGGCAGCGCGGCTCATCCGCTCGACGAGGCGTTCGACATCGGGACGCATCGGCTTGAGGAAGCTCTCCGGATAGACGCCCATCCACAGCACCGCCGCGGCGATCGGCGCCAGCAGGCCGATCTCGCGCAGGCTGAGATCGGGCATGGCGCGGACATCGTCCTTGGTCAGGTCGCCGAACACGACGCGGCGATAGAGGTACAGCATGTACGCGGCGCCCAGGATGATGCCGGTGGTGCCGATCAGCGCGGTCCAGGTCGAAACCTTGTAGACGCCCATCAGACCCAGGAATTCGCCGACGAAGTTGCTGGTGCCGGGCAGGCCGACCGAGGCCATGGTGAACAGCATGAACAGCAGCGCATAGCGCGGCATGTTGATCGCCAGGCCGCCATAGCGGTCGATCTCGCGGGTGTGCAGGCGATCATAGATCACGCCGACGCACAGGAAGAGTGCGCCCGAGACGAGGCCATGGCCGAGCATGACCATCATCGCGCCCTCGATGCCCTGATTGTTGAAGGCGAACAGCCCCATCGTCACGATCGCCATGTGCGCGACCGAGGAATAGGCGATCAGCTTCTTCATGTCCGACTGCACCAAAGCGACCAGCGAGGTATAGACCACCGCGACGCACGACAGCACGAACACCAGGTTCATGAATTGGGCCGAGGCTTCGGGGAACATCGGCAGGCTGAAGCGAAGGAAGCCATAGCCGCCCAGCTTGAGCAGCACGCCGGCCAGGATCACCGAACCGGCGGTGGGCGCCTGCACGTGCGCGTCGGGAAGCCAGGTGTGGACCGGCCACATCGGCATCTTGACCGCGAACGAGGCGAAGAAGGCCAGCCATAACCAGGTCTGCCAAGCGACAGGGAAGTCATGCGCCATCAGCGCGGGGATCGAGGCCGTGCCGCTGTTGAGGATCATCGCGATCATCGCGATCAGCATCAGCAGCGAGCCGAGCAGCGTGTAGAGGAAGAATTTGTACGACGCGTAGATGCGGTTGGCGCCGCCCCAGATGCCGATGATCAGGAACATCGGGATCAGGCCGCCTTCGAAGAAGACGTAGAACAGCAGCAGATCCTGCGCCGCGAAGGTGCCGATCATCAGGATCAGCGTGGCGAGCATCGCCGCCATATATTCGGGCACGCGCTTCTCGATCGCCACCCAGCTGGCCCCGATGCAGATCGGCATCAGGAAGACCGAGAGCATGATCAGCATCAGCGCGAAGCCGTCGATGCCCAATGCCCAGGCGAAATCGACGCCGCCGACGCCGAACAGGCGGACATGCTCGACAAACTGCCACTGCGCGGCGCCCGCGCTCTGGTCGAAGCTCGTCCACAGCCAAATGCCGAGCGCGAGATCGATCAAGGTCGCGATCAGCGCGGTCCAACGCGCACCGTTGGCGCTCAGGAACAGGCAGGCGACGGCGGCGACCGCGGGGATCGCCAGCATGACGGAGAGGATCGGGAAACCGGTCATCGCGCGATCACCCAGGTGAGGGCCGCGGTCAGCCCGATCAGCATGATGAACGCATAGGTGTAGAGATATCCCGATTGCAGCCTGGCCGTGCCCTTGCCGCCGAACTGGATCAGCCTGGCGATGCCATTGGGCCCGAAGCGATCGATGGTACCCTCGTCGCCCGCCTTCCACAGCAGCCGGCCGATCGCGAATGCGGGGCGGACGAACAGGAAGTTATAGAGCTCGTCGAAATACCATTTGTTGAGCAGGAACCTGTAGAGGACGTTGAACTGCTCGGCGAACCTGGCCGGGAATTCGGGCGCCTTCACATAGGCCAGCCAGCCGATCAGCAGCCCGCTGAGCATCGCCACCGTAGCCGACAGCTTCACCCACACCGGCACCTCGTGCATCGAGTGCATCAGATGCTCGTTGAAGGCGATCGCGCCCTTCCAGAAATGCTCGCCCGATTCCGGCTCGATGAAGATGCCGTGGAAGACGAAGCCGGCGAAGACCGCGCCGAGCGTCAGCAGCACCAGCGGCACCAGCATCGGCCACGGACTTTCATGCGGATGATAGCCGCCGGTGCCGGTCTTCGGCGCGTGATCATGGGCATGCGGGGCATGCCCGGCATCCTCTTCCGAGGGATGATCGTCGTGATGCCCCCCATGATCGTGGGCGTCGTGCAGCGCGTGCTGGATATGCTCGGACTGCACCCAGCGCGGCTGGCCGTAGAAGGTCAGGAACACCAAGCGCCACGAATAGAAGCTGGTCAGCAGCGCCACGAACACGCCGACCCAGAAGGCGCTGGTCGTGCCCGAAGCATAGGCCGCTTCGATGATCGCGTCCTTCGAATGGAAGCCGGCGAAACCGAACGCGACCGGATTGCCGAATAGCGCGGGAATGCCAACGCCGGTGATCGCCAGCGTGCCGAGCAGCATCGTCCAGAAGGTCACCGGGATGTGTTTCCGCAGGCCGCCATAATAGCGCATGTCCTGCTCATGGTGCATCGCGTGGATCACCGAGCCGGCGCCGAGGAACAGCAGCGCCTTGAAGAACGCATGCGTGAAGAGGTGGAACATCGCCGCGCCATAGGCGCCGACGCCCGCCGCGAAGAACATGTAGCCGAGCTGCGAGCAGGTCGAATAGGCGATGACGCGCTTGATGTCGGTCTGGGTCGTGCCGACCGTGGCGGCGAACAGGCAGGTCGCGGCGCCGACAAAGGTCACAACACCCATCGCCACCGCGCTCTGATCGAACAGGGGCGACATGCGACAGACCATGAACACGCCGGCGGTGACCATCGTCGCGGCGTGGATCAGCGCCGACACCGGGGTCGGGCCCTCCATCGCGTCGGGCAACCAGGTGTGGAGGCCGAGCTGCGCGGACTTGCCGCAGGCGCCGACGAACAGCAGCAGACAAAGCACCGTCACCGTATCGGCGCGGAACCACAGGAAGCCGATCGTCGAGCCGTGCAGGTTCGGGGCCTGCGCCAGGATCGTCGGGATATCGACGGTGCCGAACACCAGATAGATGCCGAAAATGCCGAGCATGAAGCCGAGATCGCCAACACGGTTGACCACGAACGCCTTGATCGCGGCGGCATTGGCGCTGGGCTTGCGGAACCAGAAGCCGATCAGCAGGTAGGAAGCGAGGCCGACGCCTTCCCAGCCGAAGAACATCTGGACGAGGTTGTTGGCGGTCACCAGCATCAGCATCGCGAAGGTGAACAGCGACAAATAGGCGAAGAAGCGCGGCTGATCCGGGTCTTCTGCCATGTACGACCAGCTATAGAGATGGACGAGCGCCGACACGCTGGTCACCACCACCAGCATGACCGCGGTCAACGCATCGACGCGCAGCGCCCAATCGACGCTGAGCGTGCCGCTGGTCATCCAGTGCAGCACCGGAACAATGGCGGGCTCGGCCGCCCCGCTCATATAGCTGAGGAAGATCGGCCAGCTGAGGCCACAGGCGACGAACAGCGAGCCCGTCGTCACGATCTTCGGGAAAGCGGCGCCGAACGACTTGTTCGACAGGCCGCCGATAATCGCCGCCAGCAGCGGCAGGAATACGATGAAGAGAATAGAGTTCATGCCCACACCCCTATCGTCACCCCGGCGAAAGCCGGGGCCCAGGGTAACGGGGTGCAGCGCTCTTGACTCTGGGTCCCGGCTTTCGCCGGGATGACGGAAAGAAGCACGTTCATCCCTTCATCCGATTGACGTCGTCGACCGAGATCGTGCCGCGGCCGCGGAAATAGATGACGAGAATGGCGAGCCCGATCGCGGCCTCACCAGCGGCGACGGTCAGCACGAACATCGCGAAGACCTGGCCGACGAGATCGCCCAGCGCCGCCGAGAAGGCGACGAGGTTGAGGTTCACCGCCAGCAGGATCAGTTCGATCGCCATCAGGATGACGATCAAATTCTTGCGGTTCATGAAGATGCCGAGCACGCCGAGCGTGAACAGGATCGCGCTGACGACAAGATAGTGGGTGACGCCGATCACAGCTCGACCCCCTGCCCGACCGGCTGGTTCACGTTGCGGGTTGCGTCCTTGGCGCGGCGGTTGATCTGGCGGTTGATGTTCTGCGGACGGACGTCGCTGCGCTGGCGATACGTCAGCACGATCGCGCCGATCATCGCCACCAGCAGCACCAGCCCCGCGCCTTCGAACACGAACAGATAGCGGGTGTAGAGCAGCTGGCCGATCGCTTCGATATTGGGCACGTCCTCATCGACCGGAGCGATGCGGCGCCCGAGCGACAGCGCGCCCGCGCTCCAGGCCCACACGGCGACTCCGATCTCCACCGCGAGCGCGACCGCCAGCGCCAGCCCAATCGCGGCATAGCGCATCACGCCCGCGCGCAGCTCGGCGAAATCGATGTTGAGCATCATCACGACGAACAGGAACAGCACCGCGACCGCGCCGACATAGACGATGACCAGCAGCATCGCGATGAACTCGGCCCCGGCGAGCACCATCAGTCCCGCCGCGTTGAAAAAGGCGAGGATCAGCCAGAGCACCGAATGCACCGGATTGCGCGACAGGATCGTGAACACCGCAGAGGTGATCACGACGGCTGCGAACAGGTAGAAGGCGAGGATTTGGATCACGGAATCGTGCAGCCCCTGAAAGTTGCGGTGCGCTTAACGGTACGGTGCATCGGCGGCAAGGTTCGCGGCGATCGCGCGCTCCCAGCGGTCACCGTTCGCGAGCAGCTTGTCCTTGTCGTAGATCAGCTCCTCACGCGTCTCGGTCGAGAATTCGAAGTTCGGCCCTTCGACGATGGCATCGACGGGGCACGCCTCCTGGCACAGCCCGCAATAGATGCACTTGGTCATGTCGATGTCGTAGCGGGTGGTGCGGCGGCTGCCGTCGTCGCGCGGCTCGGCCTCGATGGTGATCGCCAGCGCCGGGCACACCGCCTCGCACAGCTTGCAGGCGATGCAGCGTTCTTCGCCATTGGCATAGCGGCGCAGCGCATGCTCGCCGCGGAAGCGGGGCGAGATCGGGTTCTTCTCATAGGGATAGTTGATCGTCGCCTTGGGCTTGAAGAAATAGCGCAAGGTCAGCCAATGGGCCTTGATGAACTCCCACAGCGTGAAGGATCGGACGAGTTGGGCGACGCTCATACGGGAAGTCCTACGCGCTGGATCATCAGCCAGCCGGAAACGAGAAATACGAAGATCAGCGACAACGGCAGGAAGATCTTCCAGCCCAGCCGCATCAGCTGGTCGTAGCGGTAGCGCGGCACGGTCGCCTTCACCCAGCTGAACAGGAAGAAGAAGAACAGGATCTTGGCGAACAGCCAGATAATGCCGGGCACCATGTAGAAGATCGGCAGGTCGAGCGGCGGCAGGTAACCGCCCCAGAACAAGGTCGCGTTGAGCGTGCACATCAACAGCACGTTGGCGTACTCGCCGAGCCAGTAGAGCGCGAAGCTCATCGACGAATATTCGGTCTGGTAGCCGGCGACGAGTTCGCTTTCGGCCTCGGTCAGGTCGAACGGTGCGCGCTGGGTTTCGGCGAGCGAGGAGATGAAGAACACCACCGCCATCGGGAACAGCAGCGGATTGAAGCCGAAGCCGTTGATCAGCCCGAGCACATGGCCCTTCTGCCCCTCAACGATGCCGCCAAGGTTGAACGTCCCCGCCCACAGCACCACGGCGATCAGGACGAAGCCTATCGAGACTTCATACGACACCATCTGCGCCGCGGCGCGGATCGCCGAGTAGAAAGGGTATTTCGAGTTGGACGACCAGCCCGCCAGGATGATGCCGTAGACGCCCAGCGACGATGCCGCGAGCACGTAGAGCAGCCCGACATTGATGTTCGACAGCATCACGCCCGCCTGGAACGGCACCACCGCCCACACGATCAGCGCCACCGTGAAGGTGATGATCGGCGCGAGCAGGAACAGCACCTTGTTGGCGCTCGACGGAATAATGGTTTCCTGGAGGAAGACCTTGAGGCCGTCCGCGAACGATTGCAGCAGCCCGAGCGGGCCGACGACGTTCGGACCACGACGCAGCGCCATCGCCGCCCAGATCTTGCGATCGGCATAGATGATCATCGCGACGGACAGCATCAGCGGCAGCGCGATCAGCAGGATGCCGGCGATGGTGGCGACGAACCACGCCCATTCGAAGGGCAGGCCGAGCCATTGGAAGAAGGCGGTCATTCCGAAATTTCCTTCGCCGGCTGCCAGCGATCCAAGCGCCAAAGGAGCGCCGCACCGAACAGCGGCCACACCGCAGTCCCGATAGCGCCGACGAAAGTCGTGGCCAGTTCCCACAGGCTGAGCTGATTGGCGCTCATCATCCCACCACGCTCGTCGAACTGCATGGCGAGGCGTGCGACCAGGCTGCCCACAACCACGATGACCGCAATCCAGAACAGCAGCTTTGAGGCGCTGCGCATGGTCTTCAGATAGAGGTCATTCATTCCGCGGCCTCCGCGAATTCCTCGCCGTGGATCAGCTCGGCCGAGCAGCGCTGCATCGTTGGGCTGGCGCGGCAGATGGCGTTGGTGAGGTAGAAATCCTTGATCGGATAACCGACCGGGCCCTTGGCCTTGGCGGCAAGCTTGGGCGGCGCCCAGTTGTAACGGACCAGACCCTCCTGCCCCAGTTCGGGCACTTCGGCGGCCATCGCGGTGCGGAGCTGCTCGAAGCTGTCGAACGGCAACGTCGCGCCCAGCGCATCCGAGAGAGCGCGCAGGATCGTCCAGTCCTCACGCGCGTCGCCCGGTGCGAACACCGCGCGGTCGGCGCGCTGGACGCGGCCTTCGAGGTTCACATAGGTGCCCGGCTTCTCGGCATAGGTAGCGCCCGGCAGGATCACGTCGGCGTGGTGCGCGCCCTTGTCGCCATGGTGGCCGATATAGGCCTTGAAGCTACCCGCGAACGCCGAGAAATCGACTTCGTCGGCGCCGAGGAAGAAGGTAAGCTTCGGGTCGGCCGCAACGATGTCGGCGATTCCACCCTTCTGCGCCCAGCCGAGCATCAGCCCGCCCATCCGCGCCGCGGCGGTGTGGACGACGTTGAAGCCGTTCCAGCCGTCACGCATGAAGCTGCCCGCCACCGCAAGCGCCGGGCCATGCCCGTCCTTGAGCGCGCCGGGGCCGAGGATCAGCACCGGTGCCTTGGCAGCCTCGATCACTTCCGAGACTTCCGACGGCATCTTGCCGAGCAGCCCCAGATCGTCGCCGAGCCACTGGACCTTGTAGGTCAGATCGGTCTCGGGCCCTATCGCGAAGACCTTTGCGCCCTTCTTGATCGCCTTGCGGATGCGCGTGTTGATCAGCGGCGCTTCCCAGCGGAGATTGGTGCCGACCAGCAGGATCGCATCGGCATTCTCGATCTCGCCGATCGTGGTGTTGAACGCGACCGAGCCGAGATTGGTCACGTCATAGGCCATGCCGGTCTGGCGACCTTCGAGCAGCGTCGAGCCGAGCGCATTGACCAGCTTCTTGGCGGCGAACATCGTTTCGCAATCGAGCAGGTCGCCGGCGATCGCCGCGACGTTGCTGCCGGCCTTCCTGGCGGCCTTGGCGATGGCGTTGAACGCCTCGTCCCAGCTCGCTTCGATCAGCTTGCCCTTGACCCGCACGAACGGCTTGTCGAGGCGGCGACGGACCAGCGCATCGACATGGTAGCGCGTCTTGTCGTGCGCCCATTCCTCGTTGACGTCTTCGTTGATCCGCGGAAGCACGCGCATCACCTGGCGGCCGCGGCTGTCGAGGCGGATGTTGGTGCCGACCGCGTCCATCACGTCGATCGATAGCGTCCGCTTCAATTCCCACGGGCGATATTCGAACGCCACCGGCTTGTGAGTCAGCGCGCCGACCGGACACAGGTCCACCGCATTGCCGGAAAGCTCGCTTTTGAAAGCCTTTTCCAGGTACGTCGTGATCTGCATGTTCTCGCCGCGATAGATCGCGCCGATATCCTCGACGCCCGCGACTTCCTCGCCGAAGCGCACGCAGCGGGTGCACTGGATGCAGCGGGTCATGATCGTCTTGATGATCGGACCCATATATTTCTCGGTCACCGCCCGCTTGTTCTCGGTGTAGCGGCTATGGCCCTTGCCATAGGCGACCGACTGGTCCTGCAAGTCGCATTCGCCGCCCTGATCGCAGATCGGGCAATCGAGCGGGTGGTTGATCAGCAGGAACTCCATCACGCCTTCGCGCGCGGCCTTGACCATCGCCGAGTCGGTGCGGATTTCCTGATTGTCGGCGGCGGGCAGCGCGCAGCTCGCCTGCGGCTTGGGCGGCCCGGGCTTCACTTCGACCAGGCACATCCGGCAATTGCCGGCGATGCTGAGCCGTTCATGATAGCAGAAGCGCGGAATCTCCTTGCCCGCGGCCTCGCATGCCTGAAGCACGGTGGCGCCGGCGGGCACCTCGACTTCGATTCCATCTACGGTCAGCTTTGGCATCAGTTCGAACTCGCTGACGAGGCAGACGCCTCGCGGTAATAGGCTTCGGCCATGAACCCGATCAGGGTTCCCTTGTCGATCGAGACCCGGCGCCCCGCGCCGCATTCGTCCAGATACGGCTTGATCGCGCCGAACGCCGTCGCCTCGGCGGCGGTGCCTGCATTGGCCTTGAACAGGGTCATGCTGGCCGCCGGGTCCCGGCGGATCACGCAATTCGCGAACTGGAAAAGGTCGCTATTGTCACCTGTCATGGTCAGCGCCGTCGGCCCGAACGCGGCTGGCTTGCGCGCGAAATCCCTGAGGACCATCGCCTTGAACAACTGCCCGCGAAACGAGATCGGGTTTGTCGTCAGCTGCAAGCTTTGCCCGACGCTGCGGCCGACCGAGGCGCTGCCGAAAAAGCACTCCTTGTCCATCAGTGGCGGCAGGGTCTGCATGTCCTTGTCGAAGTTGGGCGGACCCGCCAGTGCCTTCGACACCTGCATATAATGGCGCTTGACGATGCAGAGCGCGAACTTGTCATACACTGCACGCGCGGCATCGCCGGTCGCGCTGCCCTCGGGCACGTCGATCGACGTGGTGCTCGAACGCATGCTGCCCGTTTCCTGGGCATGCGCCGTGCCGGCGATCAGCGCCGCCGCGAGCGTGAAGGAGGCCAGCAAACGGCTCACTCAGCAGCTTCCATCATCGGGGCCTCACCGCCGCCGTTGCGTTCGTTGATCCGCCGCTCCATCTCGGGGCGGAAGTGGCGGATCAGGCCCTGGATCGGCCAGGCTGCCGCATCGCCCAGCGCGCAGATGGTGTGGCCCTCGACCTGCTTGGTGACCTGATAGAGCGTGTCAATCTCGCTGATATCGGCGTCGCCGGTGCGCATCCGCTCCATCACGCGCCACATCCAGCCGGTGCCTTCGCGGCACGGGGTGCACTGGCCACAGCTCTCATGCTTGTAGAAGTATGACAGCCGCGAAATCGCGCGAACGATGTCGGTGGACTTGTCCATGACGATCACCGCAGCCGTGCCGAGGCCCGAGCCGAGCGCCTTCAATCCGTCGAAATCCATCGGACAGTCCATGATCTGCGCCGCGGGGACGAGCGGGACCGACGAGCCGCCGGGGATCACCGCCAGCAGATTGTCCCAGCCGCCGCGGATGCCGCCGCAATGCTCTTCGATAAGCTGGCGGAACGGGATGCTCATCGCTTCCTCGACCACCACCGGCTTGTTCACATGGCCGCTGATCTGGAAGAGCTTGGTGCCCTTGTTGCCCTCATTGCCGAAGCTCGCGAACCACTCGGGCGAGCGCCGCAGGATCGTCGGCACCACCGCAATCGATTCGACATTGTTGACCGTGGTCGGGCAGCCATAGAGGCCCGCACCCGCCGGGAATGGCGGCTTGAGGCGCGGCTGGCCCTTCTTGCCCTCCAGGCTCTCAAGCATCGCGGTCTCTTCGCCGCAGATATACGCCCCGGCGCCGCGATGGACGAAGACGTCGAAATCATAGCCCGACTTCGCCGCGTTCTTGCCGAGCAGCCCGGCGTCATACGCCTCTTTCACCGCTGCGAAGAGCGTCTCGGCCTCGCGGATATATTCGCCGCGAATGTAGATGTACGCGGCGCGTGCGCGCATCGCATAGCCGGCGATCAGCGCGCCTTCGATCAGCTTGTGCGGATCGTGGCGGATGATCTCGCGGTCCTTGCACGAACCCGGCTCGGATTCGTCGGCGTTGATCACCAGGAAGTTGGGCCGGTCGGCGCGCGGCTCCTTGGGCATGAAGCTCCACTTCATGCCGGTCGGGAACCCCGCCCCGCCGCGCCCGCGCAGGCCCGACGCCTTGATCTTGTCGATGATCGCGTCCTGGCCGATGGCCATCAGATTCTTGGTCGCATCCCAGTCGCCGCGCTTCTGCGCGGCCTTAAGGTTCCACGGCTGGAAGCCATAGACGTTGGTGAAGATGCGGTCCTTATCGGCCAGCATTATCGCGCGCCCTTGTCCTTCATGAACATCACATAGACCAGCACGGCGATGCCGATGATGATCAGCGGCCCGAGCAACGCGAAGGTCGCGCGCAGCAGCCAGCCGAGCACGACGATGCCGCCGATGATCGCAAGGATCGTGACGATCAGATTCTTGTTGTCACCCATCACCATTCTCCCCGGTAATCGTGATTTTCGGAGACCATCGCGGTCAGGTTGGTCGTGCCGCCATAGGCCTCGACGGTGTGGCGGCCCGGTTCCTGGCTGCCGGTCTTGGGTTGCTCGCCTCTGGCCAGCGCATCGAGGATCGCGACCGTGCGGTCGAAATCGAGATCCTCGTAATTGTCGTCGTTGATCTGGACCATCGGTGCCGAAGCGCAATTGCCGAGGCATTCGACTTCGGTGAGCGTGAATAGCCCATCCGCGGTCGTCGCGCCCTTGTGCAGCCCGCGCGACTTGCACGCCGCCATCACATCGTCAGACCCGCGCAGCATGCACGGCGTCGTCCCGCACACCTGGACGTGATAGCGCCCGACCGGCGCCAAGTTGAACATGGTGTAGAAGGTCGCGACCTCGAACACGCGGATGTACGGCACGCCGATCTCGCGCGCGACGAACTCGATCACCGGGATCGGCAGCCAGCCCTGCGTATTGGTCTCCGCCCCCACCTGGCGCTGCGCCAGATCGAGGAACGGGATCGAGCAGGACAGCCGGCGGTTCTCCGGATAGCGGCTCGCGATCTCGTTGGCCTTGCGGACATTCTCGTCCGACCATTTGAAACCGCCCCAGCGCGCGCGGGTCTCGGCTTCGTCGGGGATCTGGGGTGCGTCAGCCATGACGGCGCATCTCGATTAGTTCGTTGATTAGCATGCGGCCAAAAAAGACCAGCATGCCAAGATTGGCAGTAATGACCAGCCAGCGGAGGGTGCCAAGTTCAAGGCCATGGTCTGCGAACCGCTCGGCCAGCAGATACAACGTCATCAGAACACCGAGACCGCCCAGCACGGCGCGTCGCCGATGGTAGGTCATGTCATCGATCTTGCGCGCGTCCCAGATCACCGGTCACACTCCCCGAACACGATATCCATCGCACCCAGAATAGCCGTCGTATCGGCCAGCATGTGCCCGCGCGACATGAAGTCCATCGCCTGCAGATGCGAGAACGCGGTCGGGCGAACCTTGCAGCGGTACGGCTTGTTGGTGCCGTCGCTGACCAGATAGACGCCGAACTCGCCCTTGGGGCTCTCGGTGGCGACATACACCTCGCCCGCCGGCACGTGATAGCCTTCGGTGAACAGCTTGAAGTGATGGATCAGCGCTTCCATCGACTGCTTCATCTCGCCGCGCCTGGGCGGAGCGACCTTGCGGTCAAGCGTCAGCACCGGACCTTCGGGCATTTCGGCGAGGCACTGTTTCATGATCCGGGCCGACTGGCGGACCTCCTCGACGCGGACCATGAACCGGTCATAGCAATCGCCGCGCGTCCCCACCGGAATATCGAACTCCATGCGGTCGTAGACGTCATAGGGCTGCGACTTGCGCAGATCCCAGGGGATGCCGGCGGCGCGGATCATCGGGCCCGAAAAGCCCCAGCGGATCGCATCGTCGCGGCTGACCACGGCGATATCGACATTGCGCTGCTTGAAGATGCGGTTCTCGGCGACGAGGCTGATCGCATCCTCGAACAGCCGCGGCAGACGGGTATCGAGCCAGTCGCCGATATCGGCGAGCAGCTTGAGCGGCACATCCTGACGGACGCCACCAACGCGGAAATAGTTGGAATGCATCCGCGCGCCCGAGGCCCGCTCGAAGAAGTTGAGGCAATCCTCGCGGATCTCGAACATCCACAGGTTCGGCGTCATCGCGCCGACGTCCATCACGTGGCTGCCCAAGTTGAGCATGTGATTGCAGATGCGAGTCAGTTCGGCGAAGAACACGCGCAGATACTGGCCCCGCAGTGGCACTTCGAGGTCGAGCAACTTCTCGACCGCGAGCACATAGCTGTGCTCCATGCCCAGCGGCGAGCAATAATCGAAGCGATCGAAATAGGGCAGCGCCTGGGTATAGGTCTTGTACTCGATCAATTTCTCGGTGCCGCGATGGAGCAGGCCGATATGCGGATCGACGCGCTCGACGATCTCGCCGTCTAGCTCCATCACCAGCCGCAGCACGCCGTGCGCGGCGGGATGCTGCGGACCGAAATTGATGGTGTAGTTCTGGATCTCGGTATCGCCCGGCTCCGGCTTGCCGCCGTCGGTGCGATGCTCGATCTCGTCGAGATACTCAGCCATTATGCTTCACCCCCGGAATCTTTGGCCGGCGCCTTCTTGACGCGCGGCTTGCGGGGTTTGGGGCCGTCGTCCGGGCCGGGTTTGCCGGCGCCGGTCTTGGCCGTCGAATCGCTGGTCTTGGGCTTGGTCACCTTGGCCTTGGCTGGCTTGGCAGCCGGAACGGACTTGGCGATCTCGTCGGCCTTGAGCGGGGTCGGCGCGCCCTTGGCCTCGGGCTGCGGCGCTGGCGGCGGAGCGGCGGGGGCCGCCTTCTCGTCGCCCGGCAGCACATAGGCCGCGCCTTCCCACGGGCTCAGGAAGTCGAAGCTGCGGAAGTCCTGGGCCAGCTTGACCGGCTCATAGACGACGCGCTTGGCCTCTTCCGAATAGCGCAGCTCGACATAGCCGGTCTGCGGGAAGTCCTTGCGCAGCGGATGGCCGACGAAACCATAGTCGGTCAGGATGCGGCGAAGGTCGGTATTTCCTTCGAACAGCACGCCATACATGTCGTAGACTTCGCGCTCGAGCCAGCCGGCAACCGGCCAGATCGCCGTCACCGACGGCACCGGCTGCACCTCGTCGGTGCTGACATGGACGCGGATGCGGTGGTTCTTCGTCAGCGAGAGCAGGCAATAGACGACCTCGAAACGCTCGGCGCGCTCGGGATAGTCGGCGCCGGCGATCTCCATCAGCTGCTGATATTCGAACTCGACGCGCAGCCGGTCGATGACCTCGATCAGGCGAGCACGCGAGACATTGAACGCGACCTCGACGCCCGGCCGGCGCGAAACGCCGTCGCCGAGCAGCGGCGCCCAGACCGCATCGTCGCGGTCGATCATGCGGGGGGCTGCCGTCTTCACCGTTCCAGCGTCCCGCTGCGGCGGATCTTCCGCTGGAGCTGCATGATCCCGTAGAGCAACGCCTCGGCCGTCGGCGGGCAGCCCGGCACATAGATATCCACGGGCACGATGCGGTCGCAGCCGCGCACCACCGAGTAGCTATAGTGATAATAGCCGCCGCCATTGGCGCACGAGCCCATCGAGATCACATATTTCGGTTCGGACATCTGGTCGTAGACGCGGCGCAGCGCCGGCGCCATCTTGTTGCACAGCGTGCCGGCGACGATCATCACGTCCGACTGGCGCGGGGAAGCGCGCGGCGCCGCGCCGAAGCGCTCCATGTCGTAGCGCGGCATGTTCACATGGATCATCTCGACCGCGCAGCAGGCGAGCCCGAAGGTCATCCACCACAGCGAGCCGGTGCGCGCCCATTGGAACAGTTCCTCGGTCGACGTGACGAGGAAACCCTTGTCGCCGATCTCGGCATTGATGTCGTTGAGAAAGCCGACGTCGGGAAGCGTCCCGGCATCCGGAAAGTCCGGACCCAGCCGCGCCGCGAGGGACTCTGCCGGTGTGAGTTCTACTCCCACTCGAGCGCTCCCTTCTTCCACGCATAGACCAGGCCAAGCGCCAGCTCGCCGATGAAGATCATCATCGATATCCACGCGGTCCAGCCGAGGTCGAACACCGAAACCGCCCAGGGATAGAGGAACGCGGCCTCGAGATCGAAGATGATGAACAGGATCGCGACAAGGTAGAAGCGCACATCGAACTGGCTGCGCGAATCCTCGAATGCGGGGAAGCCGCACTCATATTCGGTGAGCTTCGCCTCGCTCGGCTTGTGCGCGCCCGTCAGGCGCCCGACCAGCATCGGCAGGAACACGAACGCGCTGGAGAGCGCGATCGCGACGCCGAGGAACAGGAGGATCGGCAGATATTCGGATAGCTGAACCAAAGTGCCTTCTCGCGCATGCGGAATTGTGTGGGCGGCTTTAGGACGGACCAACTGGTGCGGCAAGGGCGGAAACCCTTGAGAATCACTCGCAATAAAGGCAGATATTCAACCGCGCCGCGCCTTCATTCTCAGGACGCGCGCGTCCGCTCCACGCAGCGGCGGAGCGCCGCCAGCGCACCATGGAAATCCGTCACCGGAAAGTCCGCGATCTGCACCGAATCCAGAGTAGCCTGGAAGCGCCAGCTATCGGGAAGCAGATCGACTTGCGTCGCGCGCTCGAACGGCATCCAATAGCCGTTCACACTGCGCTTGCCGATTCCGCGATGGACGCCCGCCCAACCTTCGGGCCCCTTGAACCAGAGCCAATAGCCCTTTCCGTCCTCGATCGCCCAATCCTTCGGACCCGCGAGTACCAGCGCACCATAGTTCTTGCCGCCCGGATCGGGGGAGACCAGCGCCAGCCGCACTTCGCCCGCGGTGGCGGCGATACAGTTGCCCTTCGACCCGGAAATCGACCATGGGCCAACCTTCTCGGTCTGCGCGGACGCGGTACCGGCGAATGCCGCCAAAGCTATGATCGACGCGAGGAGTTTCTGCATGGCCGCCCCCTGTTCTCTTGCGGAGGATAGAGGCGGCGGCCCGGCAAAATCAAGACAGGCTAAGCGTTGCGCAGCGAACCCGCGACCAGCTTGTGCAGCTTCGAATGCAGCACGTCGTTCGCCGCCAGGAACTGGTTGCGCCGCATCGCCATGTCCTGTCCGCGGAAATCGGTGACGAAGCCGCCCGCTTCCTTGATCAGCAGCATCCCCGCCGCGACGTCCCAGGGCTGAAGGTCGCTTTCCCAGAACCCGTCGAAGCGGCCCGCAGCGACCCAGGCCATGTCGAGCGCCGCCGAGCCGAGCCGGCGGATGCCCGCCACTTCCGGGGCGACCGCGCCGAAGATGCGGCTCCACTGCGCGAAATTGCCATGGCCCAGGAATGGGATACCGGTAGCGATCACGGCATCGGCCAGCTCGCGCCGCGCCGAGACACGCAACCGCTCGCTCTGCACCCAGGCGCCGCGGCCTTTTTCGGCCCAGAAGCTCTCATCGGTGAGCGGCTGATAGACATAACCATGGGTGATCTCGGGCTTGCCCTGCGCGCCAAGTGGATCCTCGACCGCGACCGAGATGCAGAAATGCGGGATTCCGTGGAGGAAGTTGGTGGTGCCGTCGAGTGGATCGACGATCCAGCGCGGCTTGCTGGGGTCGCCGGCGATCTCGCCGCGCTCCTCGACCAGGAAGCCCCAGTCCGGCCGCGCCTTGCTCAGCTCCTCGATCAGCGTGTCCTCGGCGCGCTTGTCGGCCATCGACACGAAGTCGGCCGGCCCCTTGCGGCTGACCTGGAGATTCTGCACCTCATTGAAGTCGCGGCGCAGGCGCGGACCGGCCTTGCGGCAGGCCTTTTCGATGACGGTGATGATGCCGGAATGGGAAACCACGATTACCTCTATTGCGTTGCGGCGGCGGACATTTCGCGAATCGCGGCGAGTATTCGCAGCTCTCCTTGTGTCAGCCGGTCGGTTATCTTCAATATTTCGGCGGGTGCCATCGCGCCGCTGGGAATCGCTTCCAGAATATCGGCGACCTCGTCCCCACCAGCGGAAATCCGTTTCATCGCCGTATCGAGTATCACGATCATGCGGGTCAATGCCGGATCGCCGCCCAGTTTGGCGGCGTTGCGGATACCCGCGCTATCGGTCTGCCAGGCGGAGCGCATGCCCCTCGCCGCCGAACGTGCATCAGTCCCATATCCGCGCAGCAACGTCGCCAGAACCCCGCGCATCGCCGCCGGATCGCTGCCGGCGACTACCCGCATCGAGCGCGAGATCGCCAAGCGTATATCGATCATCCGCTTGTGCGTTTGCATCGGCATGCTGGCCTGCATTGCCTCGAGCAGGATAATCTGGCCGTCAAAGACACTGGCTGCGGTCAGTCGCGCTTCGGCAAGCTTCGCGTGGGCGCCCGGCAAATCTCCGCCGACGATCAATTGCATCGCGGCATCGCTTTGCTCGATATAATCCACCATACCATCCACGGCGTTGGCGGAGCGGCGCAGGAGATCGGCGCTGTCGATATTCAGCATATGCTCGGCCAGCTCGGGCATCGGCCCGATTTCGCCCAACGCCGTGCGCGTCGCGATCGCGGCCGTCTTTATCTCAGCCAGGCATTGGGTGAAGTGGGCAAGCATCGGCGCCGGATCGCCCCGGCTTTCCGCCGGGGCGCCGAGATAGGACGCCATCGCGGCGATCGCCGGTTTGCAGCGCTCATAGCCGTCACTCATCGGCTGCTGGGCGGCACTCACCTGCTGCGCCCACAGTCCCATCTGCTGAAACGGATTGGGAGTGGACGCAGATTGCGCGAGCGCTGTCGCCGGCAACCATGCCAGCAACAGGGCAAGCAGTGCTGTGCGCATCAGTCCGCGCGCTTGACGTAAGTCTGCTCGTACACATCGACGACGATGCGGGTACCGGCGGCGATATGCGGTGGCACCATCACGCGGACGCCATTCTCCAGCACGGCCGGCTTGTACGACGACGAAGCCGTCTGGCCCTTTACCACCGCATCGGCCTCGACGATCGTCGCTTCGATCGTGTCGGGCAGCTGCACGCTGATCGGCTCTTCGTCATAGAGCTCCATCACCACGTCCATGCCGTCCTGCAGGAACGCGGCGGCGTCGCCGAGCAGGTCGCGCGGCAGCGTCGTCTGCTCGTAGCTTTCCTTGTCCATGAAGGTGAGCTGCTCGCCATCGGCGAACAGGAACTGGAAATCCTTGGTGTCGAGGCGGACGCGCTCGACCGTCTCCGCCGAGCGGAAGCGGACATTGTTCTTGCGGCCGTCGCGCAGGTTCTTCATCTCGACCTGCATGTACGCGCCGCCCTTGCCGGGCTGGGTGTGCTGGATCTTGACCGCGCGCCAGATGCCGCCTTCATATTCGATGATGTTGCCGGGACGGATGTCCACGCCGCTGATCTTCATGGGATCGAGACCTGTATTCTTGAGAAAGAGCGAGCGGGCACCCATCAAAATATTACTTTGGTGGAACCCGGAGCGCGGCCTTTAGCGGCGAGTGCCCGCGCGGGCAACTCCCCCTGTCAGCCGGGTCCGAACGCCAATAGCGGGTACGGGTTGACGTTGCGCCCCTTCCACCAGCCTTCGCCGGGCTGCATCGTCTTGATCTCGAAATGGAGGTGCGTCGCCCCGCCGGCGGCGCTGCCGGTATTGCCGACGGTCGCGATCTGCTGGCCCTGCGCCACCTTCTGACCCTCGACCACGCCATAGCTATCGAGGTGCGCGTAATAATAGATCAGCCTGCCGTCATTGGAGCGCACATAGATCGTGTGCCCGCCATTCACGCTCTCGAAGACCTTCTCGACCGTGCCGGACGCGGCGGCGAGCACCGGCGTGCCGCGCGGCGCCATGATATCGATCGCATGATGCTCGCGCGCGCCGCCGCCACGGCTCTGGCCCCAGGTGTCGGTTAGCTGCCGCGATTTGACGCCCGCGACCGGGACGATCAGCGAAGCGGGATCGATCTGGTTCTGTGTCTGGCCAAGGAGCGGGTCGGAAACCACTGTCGGCATCGCCGCGATCTGCCGCTGGACATCTGCGGGCGAATTGACGGTGATCCGCACCAGCGAAGCGAATGCGGCGAGCAGCAACAGCATGATCGCGACGGCCCCCCACCCCATCCGTTTCAGCCAGATCACCAGCTTACTCCTGGAAGATAGCCGGCGTCCCCGGCTTTATCATCAGCGACAGCCGCGCCGCATCCCAATTTGTCAGCCGGATGCAGCCATGGCTCTCGGTGCGGCCGATCGTCTGCGGCTCCGGGGTGCCGTGAATGCCGTAATGCTCCTTCGACAGATCGAGCCAGATCACCCCGACCGGACCGTTCGGGCCCGGCGGCAGCATCGCCGCCTTGTCGCCCGGCTTGGCATCCCAGAACAGGTCGGGGTTGAAGTGAAACTTGGGATTATAGTCGGCGCCATTGATCTTCCACGTGCCGATCGGCAGCGGATCGTGCTTGCTGCCCATCGTCGCGCTGAACTGGGCGACGAGCCGCTCGCCGGAATAGACCTTGAGCACGCTTTCGGACTTGTCGACCACGATCCGGTCGCCGCTGGGCTGATTGGCATCGACATTGAGATCGGTGAGCGTCTGCTTCCAGTCTTCGCGCAGATCGGCCGGATAGTCGCGCGAGGCGGGCAGCGCATTGGGGAAGATGAAGGTCGAACCGACGCCGATCGGCGCACCGCCCGGATTGAGCTCGACCAGCACTTCCGGCGTGGTGTGAAACATCTCGGCGAGCTTTTCGAGCGGGCGGGTATAGGCGAGCGCGCTCAGCTTGGCCTGCGCGGCCGGATCCTTCGGCAGCGGATTGACATAGGGACCGCGCAGCGCCGCCGCGTCGAGCGTCAGCTTCTTGACCGGGCGCAGCGCGCGATAGGGATAGAGCGCCTCCAGCGTCGGGCGATCGAGCTTGCCGCTGGTCGCCATTCCCCGTGAGGTCTGGAAGCCTCTGAGCGCCGCGGTCAGCGACTGGCCCTCGCGCCCGTCGAGAATGCCGGGCGAAAAACCGAGATGATCGAGGATCACTTGCGCATGGAGGACGGTATAGTCGATCGGCGGGCGTGCCTTGGTGGCTGCTTGCCCCCAAGCTGCGGGCGTGAGCGAAAAGCATGTGAGGCAGGCGGCAATGGCTAGCTTTTTCCGCACCGATTCAATCTCCTGACGAACAATGGTTCGATAGGAGAACGATTATGGAAGGGGCTGGTTGCTTCGTTACCCGTCATCCCGGCGAACGCCGGGACCCAGAGCAATGGAACGCATCGCTGAGTAACCCTGAATCCCGGATCAAGTCCGGGAAGACGAGTTAGAGGTTGAGAATCGCACCGAACGCCCTGATCGCCGCTACCTCGTCGCCACCCCACACCGCGCCCGACACCGCAAGAAAGTCCGCCCCCGCAGCAACCAGCGGCGCGGCGTTCTGCGGCGTGATCCCGCCGATCGCCACGCACGGAATTTCGAACACCGTCGACCACCAGCTGAGGATCACCGGCTCGGGCCGATGGTGCGTCTCCTTGGTCGCGGTCGGATAGAAAGCGCCGAATGCGACATAATCCGCCCCGCCCTCGCCCGCTTCCATCGCGAGATGGCGGCTGTCGTGGCAGGTCACACCGATCTGCGCGGCCGGCCCCAGCAATGCCCGCGCATCGCGCGGGTCGCCATCGCCCTGCCCGAGATGCACGCCGTCGGCGCCCAGCCTTTTGGCCAGCCCGACATCGTCATTGACGATGAACGCGACATCGGCGTCACCGCAGATGCGCTGAAGCGGCTCGGCAAGCCCTGCGGCTTCATGCTGGTCGACGCCCTTCACGCGGAACTGAAACGCCGCGACGGGCCCCGCATCGAATGCGCGCTTCAGCCGATCGGCGAACCCGCCGGTCACATCCAGCGGCGAGATCAGATAGAGCTGGCACGGCGGCCGCCGGTCATCGCGCCGGAACTGATCGGCGAAATTTGGATCGAGCGGTGGCAGGCCGTCTTCGTGTTCGGTCATGCTGCGCTCTTCGCGCCCATAGGTACGCGGGTCAAGCGCACTAAATCCTCTCCCTCCGGGAGAGGATCAGTCCCGCTTCACGAAGCTGGCGCCGGGCAGCGGCCGCGTCTCGGCGCTGATCTCGAAACCGGCGATCAGCGGCCGCCCCTTGCGGATCGCCTCCTTTACCGACGGCAAAGCGAGCGAGGCGGCATGGCTTTCCTTCTTGTCCCAGATCTCCGTGATCCAGATCGCGTCCGGATCTTCATGATCCTCGGCGACCAGATAGGCCAGGCAGCCCGGCATCGCACTGGTGCCGCCGCTCAGGATCGCGACCAGCGCGTCGCGATTTCCCGGCGTCGCCTTCATCTTGCCGATCATGCCGAACGGCGGGTCGATCTCTTCCATGGCCGTCCCCTTGGCAAAGGCCGGGCCGCCCAGCAAGGCGAGGGCAAGCCCCGCGAGCACCGGGCGGCGGCCGGTCATGCTGGCACCGCCGACTTTTCGGTGGAGGCCGCATAGATTTCGTCGATCGCCTCGCCCAGCGACGCGTCGAACTCCGCATCGCTCATGCCGTGGCGCAGGTCTTCGAGCAGCGCGCGGCTGAAGCTCGCGATCATGCCGCGGTTCTTGGCCAGCTCGGCACAGGCCTCAGGCCGCTTATAGCCGCCCGACAGCGCCACGACCCGCAGCACGCGCGGATGATCGACCAGCGCATCGTACAGCCCGGCCTTGGCGGGGATCGACAGCTTGAGCATCACCTTGGCATCGCCCGGCATCGCATCGAGCGCCTTGAGCGTCTCTTCGAGCAGGATCTGGTCGCACTCGGCGCGCTCGGCGCTCTTGATGTTGATCTCGGGCTCCAGCATCGGCACCAGCCCGGCCGCCAGCACCTGCTGCCCCACCTCGAACTGCTGCGCGACGATCGCGGCGATGCCCTCGCGGTTGGCGAGGTTGATCACCGAGCGCTCCTTGGTGCCGAACATGCCCAGTGCCTTGGCGCGCGCCAGCAGCGCGTCGAGCCCCGGCATCGGCTTCATCATCTGGACGCCATTGGCCTCGTCTTCGAGGCCCTTGTCGATCTTGAGGAACGGCACCACGCCCTTGTCGATCAGCGCCTGCGGGGTCGGCTTGCCGCCGACCTGCCCGTCCATCGTCCGCTCGAACAGGATCGCACCGATCACCTTGTCGCCGGTGAAGCTGGGCGAGCTGATGATCCGGCTGCGCATATCGTGGATCAGGGCGAACATCTCCTCGTCGCCGTTCCAGGCGCCCTCCTCGATGCCATAGCCCTTCAATGCCTTGGGTGTGGAGCCGCCCGACTGATCGAGCGCGGCGATGAAGCCTTTGCCGGAAGCGATCTTGGCGGTCATGTCGGCGATGTTCATGCAAGCCCCTCTTGGATAGTATTGGGGCGCTCTATCCAGTGGCTTGCTATCGCGAAACCCCTGACAACGCTGGCTGTTCCGCGCCACGAAAAAGGGGAGAGCCGGTTTCCCGACCCTCCCCTTCCCGGCTAGTCTCGCGGCTTGAGGCTCACGAGCTGATCGAGCACCGCGTTCAGGCCCGCGGACCCCGCATGCACGTCGATCCGCCCGATCTTCTCGGTCACCCGCTCGAGGCTTTCGAGCTCCTTCAGGCGAAGCAATGTCGGGTTATCCTCCATCAGCTTCGCCGTGTTGAGCAGCGACCGCGTCGCCGCGGTCTCCTCGCGCCGGCGGATGAGGTTGGCCTGCGCCACCTTTTCCGCCTCGACGACCTTGTTGATCAGCTCGCGCATGTCACCCGGAAGGATGACATCCTTGACGCCGAGTTCGGTCACCCGAACGCCGATATCGCCAAGCTCGCGCCGGACATGATCGACGATCTGCGTATCGACCGACACGCGATCGTTCAGCACCTCGTCGAGCGTCCGGCCGCCCACGGCCTCGCGGACCGCGAACTGGACGAGCTTGTAGACATGCGCCGCGTAATCCGGCGTCGAGAGCGCCGCCTTCTCGACATCCGTCACCTGGACGAACGCCGTGAGGGTGACGCGTAGCGACACGCGATCCCGGGTCAGGATTTCCTGCGCGCTGACTTCGAGCGGCACCGGACGGGTATCCAGCGTCTTCGAAGTCACCTTGCGGCCAACCTGCCAGTAACCGTACCGGCCCGGGCCGAGCGTCTCGACGAGCTCGCCATCGGCGAACACCAGGCCCGCCTCGGCTTCGCCGACCGCGACGATCGCGATCGGCGCCGGCGCGGCCGAACCGATCATCGCCGCCTTCTCGAACGCGACAAGCTGTCGCTTGTCGAGCCGCGCGAGACTGGTGGCGTCGAAGGTCTCGACCTCCACCCAGTCCATCACGCACCATACATGCACCGACTCGCCCGGCCGGACGATGTACGCCGCCCGGCCATCGATCCGGACCACCGCGACTTCGCCTTCCTGCGGCCGCACCGGGACGAAATTGCCCTGCGCGAGCTCCGGATGGCGCTTCTCGATGATCTCGGCCCAGGCCGAGGCGAACACGCCCGTCGCGACATAGGTCTCGACACGCTTCCGGTTCAGCCAGTCCCAAAGCCGGTAGCGGCCCGGGGACAGGATATCGATGACGCGGCCATCCTTGATGAGGAGGCCGCGCTGGCTCTCAGCGATCACAACAGTCTTCATCATCGCCGGTCCTCCTCTCTTTGCTCACACGCGCACGGGCCTGTCCCGCCGCGGGGACGGGCGCGTTAGTCCGGCAAAGTAACGATTGCAACAATTATTTTGTTGCAGTGCAATATATAACGATATCTTTAAGTCTTGATGAAACCGAATTCAGTTACGCACGACAAGAAACGCCGAAAATCGACGCTGCCGGATATCAATTCTGGAATAGGTTGGCCGGCGGCGCATTCAGCCGATGTCCGTGCGGGCTGGCGATTGAGGCAATGCTTGGGGACGTCTGACGAAAGGCGCGAACCAGCGGGCAAGCCCGCTGCCGGTACCAACGCCGCGCGCCCCTGCGCGCTGCCGATATCCTCGCCGACGCTGGGCCGGTCACCGGTTGCCTTTGGATTGGAGCCGCAGCCCCTGCCCTCCGGCGTGAATGCCCCGCCGGCCTTCCCGATTGGAAGTGCCTTGCAAAGGGCACTGGCTTTACAGGCCAGTCTGGAGCGGGGGTCGAACCCGCGACACGTAGATTACAAGTCTACTGCTCTCCCACTGAGCTATCCAATGGTGACGGAGTCGAACCGTCGGACTTGGACCTTAACCAAGTGGCTACCACGCCAGGTCCGCTGCGCCATGGAACACGGATCCGGCACGCCGGCCGCGCCCGGGAGGCTTTAGGAACCTCACCGAAATGGCAAAACGGACGGCGCGATTAGGCGCGTGGAAACAGTTTGTCCAGCAGGTTAATGCTGCAGTGCAGCAACACCAGGCAATTCCTTGCCTTCCATCCATTCGAGGAACGCGCCCCCGGCGGTGGAGATGAAGGTCATGTCGTCGGCCACGCCTGCCTGGTTGAGCGCGGCGACGGTGTCTCCGCCCCCCGCGACCGAAACCAGCGAGCCTTCCTTGGTCAGCGCCGCGACGGTATGCGCCAGACTCATCGTGGCGGTATCGAACGGCGGCGTCTCGAACGCGCCCAGCGGACCGTTCCACACCAAAGTGCGGCAATTCTTGAGGACATCGCCTAAAGCCTCGGTCGCGGCAGGGCCGACATCTAGGATCATCTCGTCCTCGGCGACCTCATGGACGTTGCAGGTCCGCAGGCTCGGGGGGTTGGCGGCGAATTCCTTCGCGACCACCACGTCATAGGGCAGGTGGACGATGCAATTGGCCTTGTCCGCCGCGTCGAGGATCTCCTCGGCGGTGCCGGTCAGGTCATGCTCGCACAGCGACTTGCCGACATTGACGCCGCGCGCGGCGAGGAAGGTGTTGGCCATGCCGCCACCGATGATCAGGTGATCGACCTTGGCGACCAAATGCTTGAGCACGTCGAGCTTGGTCGAGACCTTGGCCCCGCCGACCACCGCCGCGACCGGATGCTCGGGATTGCCCAGCGCCTTGTCGAGCGCGTCGAGCTCTGCCTCCATCTGGCGGCCGGCAAAGGCGGGCAGCCTGTGCGCCAGCCCCTCGGTCGAGGCATGGGCGCGGTGTGCGGCGGAAAAGGCGTCGTTGACATAGAGATCGCCAAGCGCGGCGAAGCGCTCGACCGTCTCAGGCGCATTCTTCTCCTCACCCGGATCGAAGCGGGTATTTTCGAGGATGCCGATCTCGCCGTCCGTCATCTTGGCGATGGTCTCGGCGGCATATTCATCGTCGATGAAGCGCACCGGCCGGCCAATCACCGCCTCGAACGGCTTGGTGACCAGCGCCAGGCTCATCTCCGGATTGCGCTCCCCCTTGGGCCGCCCGAAATGGGCGAGGACGATCACCTTCGCGCCTCGGTCGGAAAGTTCGGCGACGGTCTGCACCGCGGCGCGCAGACGGGTATCATCGGTCACCACGCCATCGGCCATCGGCACGTTGACGTCCTCGCGCACCAGCACGCGCTTGCCGGCGATGTCACTCATATCGTCGAGGGTTTTGAAACTGCGCGCCACTGTCATTCTCCTACCCGTCACCCCGGCGAAAGCCGGGGCCAGGGTCACAAACGATACCGCCTTTGGCTCCGGGTCCCGGCTTTCGCCGGGGTGACGAACTAGAGGCGAGCCATCGCCGTCGCGGTATCGACCATGCGGTTCGAGAAGCCCCATTCATTGTCGTACCAGCTGACGACGCGGACCAGCTTGCCCTCCATCACCGTCGTCTCAAGGCTATCGACCGTCGAACTGTACGGGGTGTGGACAATGTCGATCGATACCAGCGGCTCGTCCGAATAATGCAAGACGCCCTTGAGCGGGCCGCTCTCCGACGCCGCCTTGAGAATCGAATTGATCTCTTCCTTGGTGGTGTCGCGCTTCGGTGTGAAGGTCAGGTCGATCAGTGAGCCATCGGGAACCGGCACGCGCACCGACGAACCGTCAAGCTTGCCCTTCAATTCGGGCATCACTTCACCAACCGCGCGGGCCGCTCCGGTGGTGGTCGGGATCATGCTCATCGCCGCGGCGCGGGCGCGGCGGAGATCGTCATGGATCTGGTCGAGAATCTTCTGGTCGTTGGTATAGGCATGGACCGTGGTCATGAAGCCGCGCTCGATGCCGACGCTGTCGTTGAGCACCTTGGCGACCGGCGCCAGGCAGTTGGTGGTGCACGAAGCGTTCGAGACGATCGTATGGCCGGCCTCCAGCTTGTCGTGGTTGACGCCATAGACGACGGTCAGGTCGACATTCTTGCCCGGCGCCGAGATCAGCACCTTCTTGGCGCCGGCATCGATATGCTTCTGGGCCGATGCGCGATCGGTGAAGAAGCCGGTGCACTCCAGCACCAGATCGACCTGGTTCTTGGCGTGCGGCAGATTGGCGGGATCGCGCTCCTTGGTGACGTGGATGCGCTTGCCGTCGACGATCAGGTCGTCGCCATCGGCCGAGACCGTGCCCGGATACTTGCCATGCACCGAATCGCGCGAGAAAAGCCAGGCGTTCGACTTCGCGTCGGCAAGGTCGTTGATCGTGACCAGTTCGAGGCCGCTGTCGGGGCGCTCCAGGATGGCGCGCGCCACCAGCCGGCCGATGCGTCCGAACCCGTTGATCGCAACCTTCGTCATGCTCTCAGTCCTTCAGTTTTTCGAGGATTTGCGGCACGATCGCCGCGGCCGTGAGGCCAAAATGCCTGTAGAGATCGGGCGCCGGGCCCGATGCGCCGTAGCGGTCAAGGCCGAAGCGCAGCCCGTCGATCCCGGTGTAGCGCTCCCAGCCGGTGGTGACGCCGGCCTCGATCGACACGAGCAGCGCGTCGCGGGGCAGGAGATCGGCACGATATTCGCGGGATTGCGCGTCGAAACGCGACCAGCACGGCATGGAGACGACATCGGCACCGACACCCTGCGCTTCAAGGGCCTCGCGGGCGGCAACGGCGATTTCGACCTCCGAACCAGTGGCGAGGATCACGACCTTGCGCGGCGCTTCGGCGGCCTGAAGGCGATAGCCGCCCTTGCCCGCACCGCCGCTGCTGAGCTGCGGCAAATTCTGCCGCGACAGCGCCAGCAGCGAAGGCCCTTCGGCCCGCGCAACCGCCTCGCCCCAGGCTTCCGCGGTCTCGACCGCGTCGCACGGGCGCCACACTTCCAGGTTCGGGATCAGCCGCAGCGACATGACGTGCTCGACCGGCTGGTGCGTCGGCCCATCCTCGCCGAGCCCGATCGAATCGTGCGTCATCACGAACAGGACCCGTGCCCGCTGCAGCGCCGAAAGCCGGATCGCCGGGCGCGCATAGTCGCTGAAAACCAGGAAGGTGCCGCCATAGGGGATCACCCCGCCATGCAGCGCCAGCCCGTTCATCGCCGCCGCCATGCCGAACTCGCGGATGCCGTAGCGCATGTAGCGGCCCGAATAATCGTCGGCGGTGAAGTCGTGCAGCCCCTTGGTCAGCGTGTTGTTCGAAGGCGTCAGATCGGCCGAGCCGCCGATCGTCTCGGGCAACGCCGCGTTGATCGCGTCGAGCGCCAACTGGCTGGCCGAACGCGTCGCGATCTTCTTGGGCTCGGCGAGCAACGAAGCGATATGCGCATCGAGCGAGAAATCGGCAGGCAGATCGCCCGCCATTCGGCGCGAAAATTCCGCGCCATTCGAATCACCTGCCAGCCGCTGCTTCCACGCCGCATGAGGTTCGGCCCCACGCGCACCGGCCTTCAGCCAGGTCTCGCGGATATCGGCGGGCACCTCGAACGGCGGATATTTCCAGCCCAGTGTCTCGCGCGCAGCCGCGACTTCGGCAGCACCCAGCGGCGAACCATGCGTCTTGCTGGTGCCCTGGAAATTGGGCGCGCCCTTGCCGATGATCGTCTTGCAGCGGACCAGCGAAGGCCGGTCGTCGGCCAGCGCCGCATCGAGCGCCGCCTTGATGCTCTCCGGATCGTGCCCGTCGCATTCGACGACATGCCATCCGGTCGCGGTGTAGCGTGCCGGGATATCCTCGTTCGACGACAGCGACACCGGCCCGTCGATGGTGATCTTGTTGTCGTCCCACAGCACGATCAGCCGCCCGAGCCGCAAATGCCCGGCAAGCCCGATCGCCTCGTGGTTGATCCCTTCCATCAGGCAGCCGTCGCCGGCGATCACCCAGGTGTTGTGATCGACCAGCGCATCGCCGAAGCCCGCATTCAAATGCCGCTCGGCGATCGCCATGCCTACCGCCATCGCCAGCCCCTGCCCGAGCGGACCGGTGGTGCACTCGACGCCCGGCAGTTCGAAATTCTCGGGGTGACCGGCGCACGGCGAACCGACCTGGCGGAAGGTCTTGATATCCTCCAGCGTTGGGCGGGCGTAGCCGGTCAAATGCAGCAGCGAATAGATCAGCATCGATCCATGCCCGGCGGACAGCACGAAGCGGTCGCGGTCCGGCCACTTCGGATCGGCAGGATCGTATTTCAGATAATCCTGAAACAGCACGGTGGCGACGTCGGCCATGCCCATCGGCATGCCTGGATGCCCGGAATTCGCGGCCTCGACAGCATCCATGCTCAGCGCGCGGATCGCGTTGGCGCAATCGGTGAAGGATGCGGTCACAAGAGACTCCTCGGGCGTGATGCGGATGCCTTTGGGGCGGCTGCGCCCGCGCGTCAACCGGCTGGTCGTAAGCGCTTGCGAACAGGGGTTGTCGCTTGCCCGAGCTATGCTTAATCCATGTCCATGGCCGCCGACCCAGCAGACCGCATCGAGAATGCACTTGCCCGGATCGAGGCTGCCGCAGCCGCAAAATCCTATTCGCTCGATCGCATCGAGCAGCGCCACGCCAGGCTGCGCGCGCGGATCGAGGACGCGGTCGCCTCGCTCGATACACTGATCGCCGCCGAAGCTGCGGACGCCGATTAATGGCGGACGTTTCGCTCAGCATCGCCGGCCGCAGCTATTCGGTCGCCGCGCGCGATGGCGAGGAAAGCCATCTCCGCCACCTCGAGACCATCCTGCAGAAGCACGCGGCGACCGCGCTTCGCGCATCTGGCGGGCTCAATGCCGAGCGAACGCTGGTCTATCTGGCGCTGATCCTCGCCGATCTGATCGATGAGGGCGAGCGCAATCCGCCCGCCGGGGTCTCGCCGGTGCTGCTCGATCGCGTCGCCGACCGGCTCGAAGCGGTCGCGGCCCTGCTCGAAGGCAATGGCGAAGGGTGAAATTGCCGGCGTGTTGCCGCGAGACGCCTGTCGCACCCCCGTCACCGACCAAGTTCGCGCCGGCTGACCCTTGAGCAACCCCGCCCAAAGCTCTACATAAGGGGCGGCGGGCTCTGCCCGGTACGAGCTTTAGCGATTATCCCTGAGGCGATTCATCATCCAAGGGGGCTGTCCCTGTGCAGATCCTGGTCTGCGGCACATGGTCCCCACCTGACGTTTACGGCGTCAGAGGATATTCAAGCAAACGGCCATGGCGGACCCGCCACCTGATTCCATGAGCCCGAAGAACATCAGCCTGGACAAGCCCGCCCTGAGAGCCCGGCTCCGCGCCGTGCGCGACGCTTTCGTGGCGGACGGCGATGCCGCGATTCTCGCGCCCGACGCGTTTGTCGAACGGCTTAGCCCGGGCATGACCGTCGCCAGTTATTTTCCGATCGGCAGCGAAGCCGATCCCGCCCAGCTCGCCGCCGCCGCGATCGAGCGCGGATGCCGCATCGCCCTGCCCTTCGTGATCGATCGCGCCGCGCCGATTCGCTTCTTGATCTGGGAAGACGGCGCGCCGCTGATCGATGGCCCCTATGGCCTCCGCCAGCCCGATCCGGCCAGCGAGGAGGCCGCGCCTGACGTGATCCTTACCCCGCTGCTCGGCTTCGACGCCCGGTTCAACCGGCTCGGCCAGGGCGCCGCGCATTACGATCGCGCTTTCGCCCGGTACGAATCCGCGTGGCGCGTCGGCATCGCCTGGTCGGTGCAGGAGCTTCCGGCCATCCCCGCCGATATCTGGGACGTGCCTTTGCACGCCATCATCACCGAGAAAGGCATGTCGTGGCACAACGCGTAGAACCAAGCTGGCGCAAGCCCGCCGGTGCGCTCGCCATCATCGCCTGGATTCTGGTATGGATCGTGCTGATCGCCACCGGCTCGCACTGGATCGGCCAGCTGTGGATTCTCGCGCAGCTGCCGATCTATCTGGTCGCGGGGATCATCTGGATCCTGCCGCTCCGCCCGCTGCTGATCTGGATGGAAACCGGGCGCTGGCGGGCCTGATGCCTCAACCATCCGTCTTCCGGGGGTCCTGAGCCGGGATCCCGCTTCTTCTACGGGCCAAGGCGGCGCGTCCTCGCAAGGCCGGGCAACGGAACGATTGCAATGTAGGATTTCGCCTGCTTGGCTCACGCGGTCGGCAATACCGGCTCGCTATTTGAAATCGTCGTCGGAAAATACCCATGGTCAGTGCGACCATTGGGACCATTCGCGCTCAGGCGAGGCGGAAGTCAGGGTTGGTGCTGATCCGGATCGAACGCCTGTCGCCCTTGCAAATAAAGGGGATGGCGCGAGTGACGGGGCTCGAACCCGCGACCTCCGGCGTGACAGGCCGGCGCTCTAACCAACTGAGCTACACCCGCAGTATCCGTGCGAGGAGGCGGGCACTAGCCGCGCCGTTTTGGGGTGTCAACCGGATTGATCGCGACTTTGCCGGCGTTGCGTTTTTAGCTCGCCGCCATCGCGCACCAGCGTGCCATGCTCGAACAGGAAGCCGGCGATATCGGGCTTTCCGGCCGCGGCCAGCACGGTCTGGATGATGATCAGCAGCGGCACCGCCAGCAACGCGCCCGGCGTGCCCCACACCCAGCCCCAGAAGCTCAGCGAGATCAGGATCAGCAGCGGACTGATCGTCAGCCGGTGCCCGACGATCAGCGGCGTCACGACATTGGCTTCGATCAGATGCGATCCGATCATGATCCCCGCCGGCACCAGCGCCCAGAACAGGTCCGGAAAGGTCATCAGCCCGCCCATCGCCAGCAGCAGCGCCGCCAGCACCGGCCCGAAATAGGGGATATAGTTGAGCAGCGTGACGATGCCGCCCCACATCAGCGGCGTCGGCATCCCCATCATCCATAGCGCGCCAGCGACGATCAGCCCGAGCGTCAGATTGATCAGCGTGATCGTCCCCAGATAGGCCGAAGTATCGTCGACCACATCCTGGATAACGCGCGCCGTCGCCATCGCCCCGCCGAAGCTCGACCGTGACGTGATGGCGTTGCGGCGCAGCCGGGTCCAGCCAGAGAGGAAGAAGTAGATGACGAGGATCGCGAAGAACATCTCGATCAGCGCCGACGGCGCCGAGGTCGCGAACAGATCGAGCAGCGAGCGCGGCGGCGTGGTCGCCATCACCTCGGGCTGCTGGCGCATCGGCTCGTTGGCGAAGTTGATCAGCGTCTTGTTCACGAACTGGTCGAGATTCGCGTAGAAATCGATCAATGGCTTCAAATTATTCTGGATCTGCGGGATCTTGTTGGGAAGATCGCGCACCCATTGCCAGGCGGGCACGATGATCGACGCCAGCGCCACGTTCGCCGCTACGAGGAAGATCAGCACGCAGGTGAACGCCGCGATAGGCGCGGGCACGCGGTGCCGTTCCAGCCACTCGAGCAACGGCACCAATGCGATGGCGATGACGATCGCCATGGTCAGCGGCAGGAAGAATACCGACCCCGCCTGCAGCGCGAAGGGCAATGCCAGCAGCAGTCCGATGCCGGCGATCAGCGCCAGCGAGGCCATCAGCCGGTCGAGCTTCTGCCCGTCGCCGGGATTCTGGTCGGCTTCATCAAGGATCGGCACCGTCGGCGTCATCGCCGGCACGCCCTGCTCCTGAGAAGGTCCACCGCCGCCAATGGTCTTGCTCTTGTCCGCCACAAAGCCTCCCTAGCCCTGTATGACACTAGCGGCATTTGCAGCGCATGTAATCCCGGCTAGCCTGTGTTTATGGGCGAAATCCTGCTGGTCATCGACGAAGGTACCACCTCCACCCGCGCGATGCTGTTCGCGCCCGATGGCAAATGCCTCGGATCCCACGCCGCCGAGCTGACCCAGCATTATCCCGGACCCGGGCTGGTCGAGCACGACGCCAACGAAATCTGGCGCCGCAGCCTCGAATGCGCCTCGGCGATGGTCACCAAGGCCGGCGGCGCGGATGCCATCGCCGCGATCGGCATCACCAACCAGCGCGAGACCATCGTTTTCTGGGACAAGACCAACGGCGAGCCGCTGGCTCCCGCCATCGTCTGGCAGGACCGTCGCAGCGCGCCGCTCTGCCGCAAGCTCAAGGAAGCGGGCGAGGAACCCGGCGTCCAGGCCCGCACCGGGCTGCTGCTCGATCCCTATTTCTCCGGCACCAAGATCGCCTGGGCGATGGAGCATTGGCCACAGCTGAAGGGCGCCGGTGATCGCCTCGCCATCGGCACGATCGAAAGCTGGCTGGTGTGGAAACTCACCGGCGGCCTCCACATCACCGACGCCACCAATGCCTCGCGCACCCTGATGATGGGCCTGGGCAGCGGCGGCTGGAGCGACGGCCTCATCGACATGTTCGGCTGCCCGCGCGATGCGCTCCCCGAGATCGTCGATTGCGCCGGACAGTACGGCACTACGCCAGTGTTCGGCGGATCTATCCCGATCTGCGGCATGGCTGGCGACCAGCAGGCCGCAACCATCGGCCAGGCCTGTTTCACCAAAGGCGATACCAAGGCGACCTTCGGCACCGGCGCCTTCGTCCTCACCAATGCCGGCACCACCCCGCCCGCCTCGAAGAACCGATTGCTCGCCACCGTGCTGTGGCAACTCGGCGGCCGCCGCACCTATGCGATCGAAGGATCGGTATTCGTCGCCGGCAGCCTGGTCCAGTGGCTCCGCGATTCGGTGAATTTGATCGAGACCGCGCCGGAGACCGAAGCCATCGCCCGTTCGGTTCCCGATAATGGCGGCGTCTATCTTGTTCCGGCCCTGAGTGGACTCGGCGCGCCCTGGTGGGAGCCCGATGCCCGCGCGGCCATATCCGGCCTCAGCTTCTCCAGCACCCGCGCCCATATCGTCCGCGCCGCGCTGGAGGCGATGGCGCACCAGAGCCACGACCTCAAGACCGCCTTCGCTGCCGACGGCGCCGATTGGTCACGGCTGCGGGTGGACGGTGGCATGGTCACCAACGACTGGATCGCGCAGGACCTCGCCGACATGCTGGACCTGCCCGTCGACCGCCCCGACTTCGCCGAGACCACAGCGCTGGGCGCGGCCATGCTGGCGGGCGTCGGCTGCGGCCTGTTCGCGAACCTGGAGGACGCCGCGAAGATGCGCGGCCCGGAGGCGACGTTCGAGGCCAGGATCGATGCCGAGGCGCGCGGGAGGCGGCTGGCCGGCTGGAAAGCGGCGGTCGAGCGCGTCGTCCGCTGATGCGCCTCCATCGCGGCTATGCGCTGCTCGCGCTGGCGTTGTTCCTGGTCGAGGTCCTGATTGCCCTGTTCGTTCGCGATAACTTCGTCCGCCCTTATCTGGGCGACACCATCGCCGTGATCCTCGTCTACGCGGGACTGCGCACCGCCTTTCGCATCGGCCGCATACCCGCCGCCGCAACGGCCTTCCTGGTCGCGGTCGCTATCGAGTTCGGTCAGTATTTCCGCATCCTCGATTGGATCGGCCTAGCCGACAACCGGATCGCACGCATCGTCCTCGGCACTGGCTTCGCGGTGGAGGACTTCTTCGCCTACGCGGCGGGCGCCCTGATCGTCCTCGCCGTCGAGGCAGTACGGTCTAAGCCGTAGCCTCCGCCGCGAACATCCCACGCAGATCGGTCTTCAATATCTTGCCATTGGCGTTGCGCGGCAGCGTGTCCTGCGAGAAGCGGACATAGACCGGCACTTTGAACCCGGCGAGCCGCTCGCGGACCCATGCCTGCAGCTCCTCCTCGGTCGCCGAAGTGCCCGGCGCGAGATGCACCACCGCCGCCGGCACCTCGCCGAGCTGGCGATGCGGCACGCCCACCAGTGCGGCGTCGGTCACCGCCGGATGCGCGTAAAGCACGTCCTCCACCTCGGACGAATAGATATTCTCGCCGCCGCGGATGATCATGTCCTTGGCCCGGTCGACAATATAGAGGAACCCCTCCTCGTCGAGCCGCGCCAGATCCCCCGTCCGCACCCAGCCATCGACGAAGGTCGCCGCGGTCGCCTCGGGCTTGTTCCAATAGCCCCTCACGATCATTGGACCACGCGCCCAGAGTTCGCCGACCTCGCCGACCGGCAGCTCTCGCGTCGCATCGGCGTCCATGATCTTGAGGTCAGCCGCCGCTACCGGAGGCCCGGCGCTGGTCGGGCGGTTGAGATAGTCTTCGGCCGAATGCTGGCTGACCGTCGCGGTGGTCTCGGTCATTCCCCAGCCATTGCCGGGCAGCGCCCCGAACTCCTCATAAATGCGCTTGACCAGCTCGGGCGCGGAAGGCGCACCGCCATAGGAGATGCTCTCCAGGCTGGAGAGGTCGTACTTCTTGCGCTCGGGATGCTCGATCAGTTGCCACGCGATCGTCGGCACGCCGCCCGTGGCGTTCACGCCCTCACGCTGGATCAGGTCCATTGCCATCACCGGATCCCATTTGCGCATGAAGATCATCGTCGATCCCGTCGCGACGACCGTCATCATCGCCGCGCTGCACGCAGTGACGTGGAACAATGGGATGACCAGCAGCATCACCTTCTGCTCGGGCGCGGCGGGCGGCGTCTCGCCCCGGCGCAGCATCGCGCGGCCGGCGGTGTAGCCGCTCGACATGATGTTCGTGCAGAAATTGCGGTGCGTGCCCAGCGCGCCCTTGGGATTGCCGGTGGTGCCGCTGGTGTAGAAGATCGTCGCGTCGTCATCGGGCGCGACATCGGCTTCGGGGAAGCCGATGTCCTCCAGATCGCCCCATTCCTTGCGAAGGCCAACCAGCACTTCGAGCCGGCTGGCATTGCCCTCCAGCTCGCCCTTGGCGCGGCTGACCACCACGCGCTCGAGCGCCGGCAACTTGTCGTAGCAATCCTTGAGCCGCTCGTGCCGTTCGCCATCGACGAACAGCACCTTGGCGCCCGAATCGTTGAGCGCATATTCGAGCTCGCCGCCCGTCCACCACGCATTGAGCGGCACCATGATCGCCCCAATGCTGACCGCGGCGAAGAAGATCGCCGGCCATTCGGGCAGGTTACGCATCGCCAGCGCGACGCGGTCGCCCTTCTTGACCCCCATCGCCACCAGCTTGTGGGCGATATGCGAGGTGGCGCGGTAATTCGCTTCGTACGAAACGCGCTCGTCTTCGTAGATGGTGAAGTCACGCGGCCCGTAAGCGCGCACCATTTGCGCCAGAATCCGTAGCGTCGGCGGCGCATGCTTCCACACCCGCGTCGGCACGCCGCGAATATCGACCGTGTCCATCTCGAACTTCGCGCCCGGCGCGGTTAGCAGCGCCTCGGCTTCCTTGAGCGACATTGCGGGCCAGTTCGGGTCCAGCGGCACGATCGGTTCGGAGGCCACGCCTATTCTCTCCATTAGTCAATTCTGAATGTTGGGTTTGGACCGGAAAGCCCCACCGGATGCCACGTTAGTGTTGATTCATGCCGCGCTCAAGGCAATAGGAGTCGGGAGCCGCCAAAGCGAAGCGGCGAGCGGGATTCGAACGAGAGGTATGGCGTTTCAATGACAAGCTATGCGGCCGAGGCGCTGGGTTTCGATACGTCGAGACTGGCCCGGATCGAGCCTTATCTCCAGAAGCGTTACATCGACTCCGGCGTGCTTCCGCACTGCCAGTTGCTGATCGCTCGCGACGGCCAGATCGCCCATTTCTCGCATCAGGGCAGTGCGCGTGACGGCGGCAAGCCGATCGACGAAACGTCGCTGTTCCGCATCGCGTCGATGACCAAGCCGATCACCTCGGTCGCGTTCATGATGCTCGTCGAACAGGGCAAGGTTGCACTCGATACGCCGGTCCACCGGATATTGCCCGAGTTCAAGAATCTGACGGTGATGACCGGTGGCAAGCTTGGCGCGTTCGAGACGCGTCCAACCAGTCAGCCGATGCGGATGGTCGATCTGCTCCGCCACACCAGCGGTCTGACCTATGGCTTCCAGGAACGTACCGCGATCGACGCCGCCTACCGGGAGCTCAGGCTGGAGCGCTGGCATGGCGGCCTGACGCTCGACGAATTCGTCGCCGAGCTCGGCAAGCTCCCGCTCGAATTCTCGCCCGGTGACGAATGGAATTATTCGGTCTCCACCGATGTGCTCGGTGCCGTCATCCAGCGCCTCTCCGGCCAGAGCCTCGATGCGTTCTTCCGCGAGCAGATTTTCGCGCCGCTGGGGATGGACGATACCTTCTTCTCGGTCCCTGCCGAAAAGCTCGATCGCCTGACCGATTGCTACACCCTGACGCCGAAGGGCGAGCGGATCATGTACGATACCGGCGAGGATTCGGCCTGGGCCAACCCGCCCACCCAGATTTCGGGCGGCGGCGGATTGATCTCGACCAGCCTCGATTATCACCGCTTCTGCCGGATGTGCCTCAACGGCGGTACGCTGGATGGCGCGCGCATCGTCGGCCGCAAAACGCTCGACCTGATGACACGCAACCATCTGCCGAACGATTCGGACCTGTCGACCATGTCTCAGTCGCTGTTCAGCGAGACGACCAACGCCGGGACCGGCTTCGGCCTCGGCTTCGCGGTCACCAAGGATGTCGCCAAGACACTACTCCCTGGTAGTGAAGGCGAATATTATTGGGGCGGCATGTTCTCGACCGCCTTCTTCATTGATCCGGTCGAGCGGCTGCACATGGTCTTCATGACTCAGGTGAGCCCCTCCTCGGCCTTCACCGTCCGCCGCGAACTTAAGACGCTGATCTATTCGGCTTTGACATAATAATTGGCGCTCCTGCGGACGCGGGAGCCCAGGGCCGCAAGCGCGTCGCCCTGTAACCCTGGCCTCCTGCTTTCGCAGGAGAACATGAATGGAGACGATAATGACCTCGCCGATCACCACCAGCCGCCAGGGCGATGTCCTGATCCTCACCTCGGACAATCCGCCGGTGAACGCGCTTGGCGCCGCAGTCCGCCAGGGACTCGCCGCCGGGATCGAAGAGGCCAGAAACGACGCCAGCATCAAGGCGGTGGTCATCACCTGCGCCGGCAAGACCTTCTTCGCGGGCGCCGACATCACCGAATTCGGCAAGCCGATGCAGGAGCCGTCGCTGCCGGTGCTGGTCGATCAGATCGAAGCGCTCGACAAGCCTGTGATCGCCGCCGTCCACGGCACCGCGCTCGGCGGCGGCTGCGAAGTCGCTTTGGCCTCGCACTACCGGATCGCGGTGCCCTCGGCCAAGTTCGGCCTGCCCGAAGTCAAGCTCGGCATCCTCCCCGGTGCCGGCGGCACCCAGCGCATGCCGCGCGTCGCCGGCGTCGAGTTCGCGCTCGAATTGGCAGCCAAGGGTGATCCCGTCTCCGCCAAGCAGGCGCAGGATGCCGGACTGGTCGATCGGCTCGCAGGCGAGGACAGCCTGCTCGCCGATGCGGTGGCGTTCGCCAACGAAGTGGTCGGCAAGCCGGTCCCGCGTTCGAGCGAGAAGCCGGTCACGGTCGATCCCGCCGTGTTCGACGTCTTCCGCAAGACCAACGCCAAGCGCTTCCGCGGCTATGAAGCCCCTGAGACGATCATCGCCCTGATCGAGCAGACCGCCGGCAAGCCCTATGCCGAGGGCGTCCAGGCCGAGCGGATGGGCTTCATGAAGCTGATCATGGGCACGCAATCCGCGGCGCTCCGCCACATCTTCTTCGCCGAGCGCAAGGCGTCGAAAATCGACGGCGTCGCCGAAGACATCAAGCTGCGCGACATCAAGCGCGTCGGCGTGATCGGCGCCGGCACGATGGGCGGCGGCATCTCGATGAACTTCCTGAGCGCCGGCATCCCCGTCACCATCGTCGAGATGCAGCAGGAAGCGCTCGATCGCGGCACCGGTACGATCCGCAAGAATTACGAGGCAACCGCCGCCAAGGGCCGGATGAAGCCCGAACAGGTCGAACAGGCAATGGGGCTGCTTAACCCGACCCTCGATTTCGACGCACTCGCTGATTGCGACCTGATCATCGAGGCCGTGTACGAGGAGATGTCGGTCAAGAAGGACATCTTCGGCAAGCTCGACAAGATCGCCAAACAGGGCGCCATCCTCGCCTCCAACACCTCCTATCTCGACATCAACGAGATCGCGGCGTCGACCAGCCGCCCGCAGGATGTGCTCGGCCTGCACTTCTTCTCGCCCGCCAATGTGATGAAGCTGCTGGAGGTGGTACGTGGCGACAAGACCGCCGATGACGTGCTCGCCACCGCCATGGCGATCGCCAAGAAGATCAAGAAAGTCGCTGTCGTCGCAGGCGTCTGCTACGGGTTCATCGGCAATCGCATGCTGATCCCGCGCCAGATGGAAGCGATGAAGATGCTGCACGAGGGCGCCACCCCCGAGCAGGTCGACAAGGTCCATGTCGCGTTCGGCATGCCGATGGGTCCGTTCCAGATGAGCGATCTCGCCGGCGTCGATATCGGCTGGCACCGTGATCCGACGCGCATCGAGAATATCCGCGACGCGCTCGCCGCCGAGGGCCGCTGGGGCCAGAAGAAGAGCGCGGGCTTCTACGATTATGACGATAAGCGGCAGCCGTCGAACAGCCCGCGCGTCGCCGAGATCATCGAGGAGTTCCGCAAGAAGACCGGTACGCCGCAGCATGAGATCACCGACGAGGAGATCGTCGAGCGCACGCTCTACACGATGGTCAACGAAGGCGCGCTGATCCTGGCGGAAGGCAAGGCCCAGCGGGCGTCCGACATCGATGTGGTGTGGATCTACGGCTATGGCTGGCCGGTCTATCGCGGTGGCCCGATGTTCTGGGCGGACACGGTCGGGCTGAAGAAGATCGTCGAGGGGCTGGAGAAGCACGGCTTCAAAGTCGCGCCGTTGCTCCGCGAAAAGGCCGAAAAGGGCGAGCGGTTCAATTAACGACGTAACCTCCCCTCGCCCCGGCCGTCATCCCGGACTTGTTCCGGGATCCACCAGGCGGCTGGGCGCGGGTCAGGAGGCGTGAGGACCGCGCGTGCGGCACGGTGGACCCCGGAACAAGTCCGGGGTGACGGAGAGTGAAACGATGACCGACGATCTGGAAACCTTCCGCGCCGAAACCCGCGCATGGCTCGAAGCCAATTGCCCCGCAGAGATGCGCAAGCCCATGCGCGGCGAGAAGGACGCCACCTGGGGCGGCCGCAACCCGACCTATGCGCACCCCGACCAGAAACTCTGGATGGACCGGATGGGCGCGCGCGGCTGGACCGTGCCCGACTGGCCGAAGGAATATGGCGGCGGCGGGCTCAGCCCGGCCGAGACCAAGATCCTCCGTGAGGAGCTCAAGCGCATCAACGCCCGCAATCCGCTCAACAGCTTCGGCATTTCGATGCTCGGTCCGGCCTTGCTCAAATACGGCACCGAGGAACAGAAACTCGAGCATTTGCCCAAGATCGCGCGCGGCGAAATCCGCTGGTGCCAGGGCTATTCGGAGCCGAACGCCGGCTCAGATCTCGCCGGTCTCGCCACCTCTGCGGACGACGCGGGCGATCACTATATCGTCAACGGCCAGAAGGTCTGGACCAGCTATGCCGATCAGGCCGACTGGATCTTCTGTCTCGTCCGCACCGACAAGACCAGCAAGCAGGGCGGGATCAGCTTCGTGCTGTTCGACATGGCCAGCGAGGGCGTTTCGACCAAGCCAATCCTGCTGATCTCGGGCTACAGCCCGTTCTGCGAGACGTTCTTCGACAATGTGAAAGTGCCCAAGGCCAATCGCGTTCATGACGAGAACAAGGGCTGGGACGTCGCCAAATATCTGCTCGGCCATGAACGCGAGATGATCTCCGGCATGGGCCTCGGCGCGGCAGGCGGCGATCCGCTGATCGAAGCCGCACGCAAGGGTGTGGACCCGATCCTGCGCGCGCAGATCGCTCTGTTCGATGTACGATCAAGGGCGTTCTCCGCAATGTCCGAGCGCTTTATCGACGAGCTCAAGGCTGGAAGAGCCCACCCTGCCCAGCCTTCCATGATGAAATATTACGGCACCGAGCTGAACAAGACCCGCCACGAGCTGATGATGGCGGCGGGCGGCAGCGACGCGCTGGAATGGGAAAGCGATGCTTCGTCTCACGGCGCCGCGCCCCGCGCATGGCTGCGGACCAAGGCCAATTCGATCGAGGGCGGGACGAGCGAGATCCAGCTCAACATCATCGCGAAAAGAATCCTGGATTTGCCTTCCTAGTTCTCCTGCGGAAGCAGGAGCCCAGGGTTACGGGCGGGACGCATGGGGCACTGGGCTCCTGCTTCCGCAGGAGCACAAGGACTAGAAATGCCCCTCTACCTCACCGACGAACAGGCGATGCTCCGCGACACCGCGCGCGATTTCGTCGCCGAGCATGCGCCCGTCAGCCATATGCGCGCGCTCCGCGACGCCAATGATGCGACCGGGTTCAGCCGCGATCTGTGGAAGCAGTTCGCCGAAATGGGCCTGACCGGCATCCTCATCCCCGAAGCCGATAACGGACTGGGCCTCGGCCATGTCGAAGCCGGCGTCGTGCTGGAGGAGATCGGCCGCAACCTCTCGCCCTCCCCCTTTCTCAGCACCGCCGTCGCCGCGGTCGAGGCGCTCAAGGGCACCGCCCACGCCGCACGCTGGTTCCCCGGCATCCTCGCCGGCGAGACCGTCGCCGCGCTGGCGATCGACGAGCATGCCAAGCATGACGGACGCGTCGAGATGCGGGCCGAGCGATCGGGCAACGGCTTCAAACTGAACGGCGCCAAGCGCTTCGTCGCGCACGGCCATGTCGCTAACCTCCTCATCGTCGCGGCCAGGACCGGCGAGGGCACTACGCTGTTCGCCGTGCCGAACGGCGCCAAAGGCTTCAGCGCCGCGCCAGAGCGCCTTGCGGACGCCAGCCTTGCCGCGCACCTTCGGTTCGACGGCGTCGAAGTCGATGCCGATGCGGTGATCGGCGACGTCGATGCCGGCGACGCTCCCCTCTCCCGCCTGCTCGCGGCGGGCCGCACCGGGGCTTCCGCCGAACTGCTCGGGGTCGGCGGCGGCGCGGCGGACATGACGGTCAATTACCTCAAGGAGCGCAAGCAGTTCGGCGTGCTGATCGGCAGCTTCCAGGCGCTCCAGCACCGCGCCGCGCATCTCTACAGCGAGATGGAAGTCGCCCGCGCCGCGGTGCTCAAGGCCGCGCAATTGCTCGATAGCGGCCAGGATGCCGGCGAGGCCGTGTCGGTGGCCAAGGCGATGACCGGCCTCGCCACCACGCTGGCGGTGCAGGAAGGCGTGCAGATGCACGGCGGAATCGGCATGACCGATGAATATGATATCGGCTTCTACATGAAGCGCGCCCGCGTCCTTGCCGAGATGTTCGGCGACTCGAATTTTCACGCCAATGCGCTGGCCGAAGCGGCGGGGTATTGATGGCCGACGAAAAGAGCCCCGAAGAGCTTACCGCCGCGCTGACGACCTTGCTCGATGTCGAGGAGATCGACACCAATCTCTATCGCGGCCCGCGCCAGCCCGGCGGGGTCGGCCGCGTGTTCGGGGGGCAGGTGGTGGCGCAGGCGCTCCAGGCGGCGCAGCGCTCGATCGGCGAGGCCAAGGCGGCACACTCCCTCCACGCCTATTTCATGCGCCCGGGCGATGAGAATTATCCGATCATCTACCGGGTGGTGCGCGATTTCGAAGGGCGCAGCTTCGCCAACGCCCGCGTCATCGCCATGCAGAAGGGCCAGCCGATCCTCAATATGACGGCAAGCTTCCAGTTGCCGGCCGAAGGCCTGCACCATCAGGCGCGGATGCCAGACGTGCCGCCGCCCGAAGCGCTGCGTTCGGAGCGCGAGCTGCGCAACGAGATCCAGGATCAGGTGCCCGAGAAGTTCCGCCGCTTCTTCCTGCGCGCGCGCCCGATCGAAATTCGCCCTGTCGCGCCGCGCAACTGGTTCAGGCCGGAGAAGATCGAGCCGGCGGTCCAGCATAGCTGGTTCCGCGTCGTCGGCTCTCTGCCGGACGATCCAGCGCTGCACCGCGCAATGCTGACCTACGCCAGCGACATGGCGCTGCTCGGCACCTGCATGCTGCCGCACGGTGTCTCTTGGATGACCGGCAAGATCCAGACCGCCAGCCTCGATCACGCCCTATGGCTGCACGAGCCGTTCCGCTTCGACGAATGGCTGCTCTATTCGACCGACAGCCCATGGAGTGGCCATTCGCGCGGCTTCAATCGCGGGCGGATCTATTCCCAGGATGGACGGCTGGTCGCCAGCGTAGCCCAGGAGGGGCTGATCCGGGTTCGGGACTAATTGCCCTTCGGCCGCACCACATAGGCCGACGGCAGATAAAGGAATACCTCGGTCAGGCTTGCCCGAGCCCACTCAACCGGACGGTCCAGCCCCTTCACTTCCACCCCATACCCGGCGCCGAACTTGGCAGCGGTGGCGGTGGCGTCGGCAGCGATCAAATCCACGATCTGCGGCCGATACTGATCTGGATTGACGACTGACAGCGTGAGATCGCCCTGTGCCTTTATTTCGGCGCGGCCAACGGTTGCCACCGACTGGATGAAGCGCGTGATCCGTTCCAGCGCAGCCTTGGCGTCCATGCCCGGCGCCAGCCGCGTCTTGACCAGGAACGTCGTCCGGTCGGTATCGGGCCGCCCGTCGCTCGACAGCGGCAGATTGCGATAATTGGCCAGTGTCAGGGGCTCGACAATATATTCGCCCGTCGCCAGCTCGACACCGAACTTGCCACCCGCCTCGATCGCGCCGCGGATCATCGCATAGATTTCGTCGCGGCGCTTCTGGGTCTCGCGCGTGTCGCCTACGACGCGCACCTCCTGCACCGCGAAGTCGGCGGTGCGGCGCATCGTGATGATCGGCATTGCCGCGTCGAAATCATCGGCTTCGCGCCGCGACCCCGTGACGACGATCTCCTGCGAAAAGGCCGGAGCAGCGCTGGCAAACATGCCAAGCGCCAACATCATCTTGAGCAATGCGCGCATGCAACCTCTCGCAAAAATCAGAAAGACGTCTTTCCAAACAGCTGACGGGTCACAGGATGGCTGGTCGAAAGCCCGCCGTCCACTACCCAGGACTGGCCATTGACGTAGCTCGATTCGTCCGAAGCGAGGAACAGCGCCACGCGGGCGATCTCCTCCGGCACACCGGCCCGGCGCAACGGGTTGAGCTGGCCGAGCTTGTCCTCCTTGCCGGCATCGCGCGCGTAATCGAATGCGCGCTGGGTCATGCCGGTTTCGATCAGGCCGGGGCAGATCGCGTTCACCCGCACCCCGGAGGTGGCGAGCTGCTGCGCGGCGGTCTGGACCAGGTTGATCACCCCCGCCTTGCTAGCCGAATAAGCCGGCCCGCCCGCACCCGAACGCAGGCCGGCGACGCTGGCGGTGCAAATGATGGCTCCACCGCCACGCTCGACGATCTTGGGGCCGGCATGCTTGATCGCCAGCGCCGGGCCGATCAGGTTTACGCGGAGCACTTCGGTCCAGAGCTCGACCGAGCTGTCGAAGATGCCCTCCGCACCGCCCGAGATGCCGGCATTGGCGTAGAAGATGTCGAGGCCGCCGAACGTGTCGCAGGCGGTGGCGACCAGCGCTTCGACGTCCGGCTCGGAGCCGGCGTCCATCTGGACGGCGATCATGCCATCGATCCCGGCGACGGTTTCATGGACGACATCGCTCAAATCCGCCGCGACGACCTTGGCGCCTTCCGCCGCGAACAACCGCGCCGTCGCCCGCCCGATCCCCGAACCCGCACCGGTGACGATTGCGGTTTTGCCGTTGAGACGCATCTTCATCCCTTCCCCTGCTCCTGCGAGAGCAGGAGCCTAGAGTCACAAGCTAGCCATTTGCGGCCCCAGGCTCCTGCTTTCGCAGGAGCACAAACAGGGCATCACGCCCCCGCTTGGCGCGCAAAATCCCATGCCGCCGCCGCCAAGACCGGCAATTTCTCCACCGTCTTCGCCGCGTTCGCCGACGAGGCGTTGCCGTCGATGATCCGCTTCTTGATCCCCTGAACGATCCCGGTCAGCCGGAACAGATTATAGGCGAAATACCAATTGAGATCGGGGACGCCATCGCGGCCGGTGGCTGCGCAATAGCGCTCGACGACCTGGGTGATGGCCGGGATGCCACTGTCGCCGGTCAGGCCCTTCACGCCCGAACGGCCCTCAGGCTCGGTAACCCAGCTCATCAGATAATAGGAGAAGTCCGCCAGCGGATCACCGAGTGTCGACAATTCCCAATCGAGCACCGCCAGCACCTTGGGCTGGGCGGCATCGAAGATCATGTTGTCGATACGGAAGTCGCCATGGACGACGCTCGTCCGCGTCTGCGCCGGCACGGTGCGCGGCAGCCATTCGATCAGCTTTTCGACCTCGGGCATGTCGTCAGTCTGGCTGGCGCGATATTGCTTCGACCAGCGCGCGACCTGGCGCTCGAAATAATTGCCAGGCTTGCCATAATCGCCGAGCCCCACCGCCTCGTAATCGACCGAATGCAATGCGGCGAGCGTATCGGTGATCGCATTGTAATGCGCGGTCCGCTCCGCCGGAGTCATGCCTGGCAGACCACCGTCCCACAGCGTGCGGCCCTCCACCATCTCCATGATGTAGAAGGGCGCGCCGATGACCTCGCTATCCTCGCACAGTCCATAGGGCCGCGCGACCGGGAAGCCGGTGGGATGCAGCGCGGCGATCAGCTGATGCTCGCGCTCGACTGCGTGCGCCGAGGGCAGGATCGGCCCGAACGGCTTGCGGCGCAGCACATAGGATCCGCTCGCCGCATCGATGCGGTAGGTTGGATTGCTTTGCCCGCCCGCGAATTTCTCGACCGTAAACGGCCCGGCGAAACCCAAGACATTGGCGCCCAGCCAGTCGCCAAGCTTCGCCTCGTCGAGATCGCTCATGGGAAGACGATCACCGAACGCGCGGTGTCTCCCTTGCGCAGCTTCTCCAGCGCGTCGTTGACGTCCTCCAGCCCAATCCGCTCCGCCACCATCGTGTCGAGGTCGAGCAACCCGTCGAGATACATCTTCACCAGACGGGGCATGTCGATCGGGAAGCGGGTGCTGCCCAGCGACGAACCTTGCAGCTTCTTGCCGGTCAGGAAGCTGGGCCCTGGAATATTCACCGTGTTGCCCGGCGCGATCATACCGAGGATCGTCGCGGTGCCGCCGCGACGGAGGATATTCCACGCCAGCTCAGCCGTGTTCGGACGACCCACCGCCTCGATCGCATAGTGCGCGCCGCCATCGGTCAGCTTGAGCACCTGCTTGGCGAGATCGGCATCACCCGCATCGAGCACATCGGTCGCACCCATCTTCAGCGCCAGTTCGCGCTTTTCGGGCACCGGATCGATCGCGATAATCATCCCTGCGCCTGCGATCTTGGCGGCGTTGATCGCCGAAAGGCCAATCCCCCCTGCGCCGATGACTGCGACGCTCTCGCCGGGCTGGACCTTGCTGTCGTGGAAGATCGCCCCCGCCCCGGTGATTACCGCACAGCCGAGCAAGGCCGCGCGGTCGAGCGGCATCGCCCTGTCGATCGCGACGCAGGCATTCTCGTGGATCAGCATCTGCTCGGCAAAGGCCGAGAGATTGATGAACTGGTTGACCGGCGTGCCGTCGGGCAGGCTGAGGCGCGGTTGGGCATCCTTGCCGCGCTTGGTCGAAGGATCGACGCACAGCGAAGGCCGCCCGCTGACGCAGAACTCGCAGGTGCCGCAGAACACGGTGAAAAAGGTGATGACATGGTCGCCGGGCTTCACATGCTGGACATCGCTACCGACCGCTTCGACCACGCCCGCCGCCTCGTGCCCCAGCACGGTCGGCATCGGATGCGGCCACGCGCCGTCGGCGAAGTGCAGGTCCGAGCGGCATACGCCGGCGGCCGCTGTACGCACCAGCACCTCTCGCGGGCTGGGCGCGGAAAGCCGCACTTCGGTAATTTCGAGCGGCTTGCCGGGTTCTCGCAGTAATGCGGCGTTCACCGTGATCCTCCCCGGCACGGGGAGGGGGACCAGCGAAGCTGGTGGAGGGGGCATGCCGCAAGCGCTGATCTGCGTGGAGAGCAACCTCCGTCAGCCTGCGACTGCCACCGCCCCGTACCGGGGAGGATCAAGAAGCCGCTCACCGTCCGGTCTCCGCCTTCCACTCCGCCCATTTCCCGAATTCATTCCGCGCAATCGCCCGGTTATGCACCTCATCCGGCCCGTCGGCGAAGCGCAGCGTTCGCACCGCCGCCCAATCGTGCGCGAGATGGAAATCGCCCGAGACACCGCCGCCGCCATGCGCCTGGATCGCATCGTCGATGATCTGCAGCGCCATGGTCGGCGCCTGGACCTTGATCATCGCGATCTCGAGCTGGGCGGCCTTGTTGCCGGCCTTGTCCATCATGTCCGCGGCCTTGAGGCACAGCAGGCGGGTCATCTCGATGTCGATGCGCGCCTTGGCGATACGCTGTTCCCAGATCGAATGATCGGCGATGCGCTTGCCGAAGGCGACGCGGCTGAGCAGGCGCTTGGCCATCGCCTCGATCGCCTCTTCCGCAACGCCAATGGTGCGCATGCAATGGTGGATGCGGCCCGGCCCCAGACGGCCCTGCGCGATCTCGAAGCCGCGGCCTTCGCCGAGCAGCATATTGTCCACCGGCACGCGGACGTTTTCGAGCAGCACCTCGCCATGTCCGTGCGGCGCGTGATCATACCCATATACCGAAAGCATCCGCTCGATCTTCACGCCCGGCGCGTCCATCGGCATCAGGATCATGCTTTGCTGGGCATGTTTGGCGCCGCCGGTATCGGTCTTGCCCATCACTACCGCGACGCTGCACCGAGGATCGCCAACGCCCGACGACCACCATTTCCGCCCGTTGATCACATAATGATCGCCATCGCGGACCATGCTCGTCTGGATATTGGTCGCGTCCGACGAAGCCACTGCCGGCTCGGTCATCAGGAAGGCCGAGCGGATCTCGCCCTCCATCAGCGGCTTGAGCCATTTGTCCTTCTGCGCGCGGGTGCCATAGCGGTGGAACACCTCCATGTTGCCGGTGTCGGGCGCCGAGCAGTTGAACACTTCCGACGCCCAGCCGATGCGGCCCATTTCCTCGGCACACAGCGCATATTCGAGATTGCTGAGCTGGGTACCCTGGAATTTGAAGCTGTCGTCGACATGAGCCTGCCCCGAATGCGGCGGCATGAAGAAATTCCACAGCCCCTGCGCCTTCGCCTCGGCCTTGACCTCCTCCAGCACGCGGTTGACCTTCCAGCGCTCGCCGGACCTGGCCTCGGCCTGATAGTCGGTGTCGCGCGGGCGGATGCGACTGTCGATGAACGCCTTCACGCGATCGCGGAAATAGGTTTCGCGCTCGGTCAGCGTGAAGTCCATGGGGCGTCCTCTCTCGGTTTCGGTTCGAAACCGGTCTAGACCGTACCCGATATTCGGTAAAGGGCGCTGGCCGGACAAAATTAGGCACATCGCGCATTCAAAAAGCGCTTTGGCGCGCGCGCAAAATGTCTAAGCTAAGCGCATGAACGCGCCAGAGAAGATTGAAGGCACCAAACGCTTCCAGGCCAAGCGCGACGCGATCCTCGCCGCCGCCGCCGATGCGATCAACGAACAGAGCGCGAAGGGCATGACCTTCGCCGATGTCGCGCGCCGCGTCGGGCTCAACACCACCTCTGTCACCTATTATTTCAAGCGCAAGGAAGACCTCGCCGCCGCCGCGTTCGAGCAGACCCTCGACCGGCTCGACGCGATGCTCGACGAGGCCGCGGCCTATCCCGATCCGGAATCGCGCGTCCGCCGCTATCTGACCGTTAATATGGAACGGCTGGCACGCATTCGCCGCGAGGAGGAGCGCGACTTCGCTATCCTTTCGGACCTTCGCGCGATGGAGGATCCGGTCAAGCGCGAGTTGCTTGAGCGCTGGCGCGGCATCTTCCGCAAGACCCGCAGCCTGTGGGGCACACCCGCCAGCCGCGCCGAAACAGACCTGTTCGGCGCCCGCGCGCATGTGTTGCTCGAAAACACCTTCTGGCTGCCGGCATGGCTGACCCGGTACGAAGTCGATGAATATCCACGCGTCGAGGCCCGGCTGATGGACGTGTTCCGCCACGGCATCGCCGCGCCGGGCGAAGCCTGGTCGCCGGAGATATTCGATCTCGAGCATGACGAGCCCGAGCCGGGACGAGAGGCATTCCTGCTCGCCGCCACCCGGCTGATCAACGAGCTCGGCTATCGCGGCGCCTCGGTGCAGAAGATCGCCAGCGAGCTGAACGTCACCAAGGGCAGCTTCTATCACCATCTCGACGCCAAGGATGAGCTGGTCATCGCCTGCTACAAGCGCAGCTTCGATATCATCGCCGATGCTCAACGCTTCGCGGAGAGCCATGAGGGCAGCCACTGGCAGCGGCTGGAAAGCACGATCGCGACGCTGCTCGACGTGCAATTCTCCGAACGCGGGCCGCTATTGCGCACCACAGCGCTATCCGGTCTGCCCCCGCGTGTGCGCACGACGATGATCGACCGCTCGAACCGTATCGCCCGCCGCTTCGCCGGCATGCTCTCGGACGGGATCGCCGAAGGATCGATCCGCGCGATCGATCCGCTAGTGGCGTCGCAGGCGCTGATGGCGCTGCAGAACGCGGCGTTCGACATGCGCAAATGGGCGAGCACCATGCCACGCGAACAGGCGATCGCCTTCTACGCCTCGACGTTGGCGTTCGGGCTGTTCGACGACGACGTACTGCGCACCGGAACCTAGTTGCGCGGCGCCCTGCCCGCCGTGAAGTTGCGAGCGCCTGCCTCCAGCGTCACCGGTCCGCGCGGATTGCGCGGAAGAACCGCCCGGATTCGCGCGTACAGCCGCGTCGTGTCGGTATGGCGCTTGGTCGTCACGCAGACGGTGACTTCGCCTTCACGACCCCAACGCTGTTCCGAACTCCGCGCCACCCCGCGATCGTGCGCCAATATCCTTCGCACCCGCGCATAGGTGCCTCGGTCGATGCCCATCGCATAGCTGCCGAAGCTGATCTTCACGTCGCACTTGCCGGGCGCGGGCTCGGGTTGCGCCGATGCGATACCCGCGGTCAGCACCAAAGCGAGGCTGGCGGCGATCAGATGTTTCACGGTCGGTCTCCTTTGCGCCGACCCTTCATCGTTTACGCCTGAATGGCCCCTGAAACGGAAACGGGCCCGCGGTTTCCCGCGAGCCCATCCCCTGTTGAGCGTTGTGAGCCCGGATTCAGAACTTGGTACGCAGCGTCACGCCATAGGTGCGCGGCTCCGCGAGATAGGCCGAGAAGATCTGGCGGCCGCCCGGATAGGTGGGATCGGTATACGGCGCACTAACCGCACCCTCCTGGAACGGCGAGTTGAATGCCACCTGTGCGTAATCCTGAGCGAAGATGTTCTGACCCCAGAACTCGATGCCCCAACGCTGGTCACGGCCGCGAAGACCGATACGGGCGTTGAACACCGCGAAAGCGGTCTGCTCCTTCTGCGGGAAGAGGTCCGAGCCGGTGTTGTAATCGTCGGTCACGCGGCCATCGATGTAGAACAGGCCGCTCATGCCCGAGTTGCCGATGTCCGGCGTCCAGGCGAACGACGCGGTGGCAGTGATCTCCGGCGCGTTCGAGAGGTTGTCGCCAGGCAGCATACGCAGCGCCTGATCGAGCGGCGTGCCGCGCGAATTGCCGACCAGCTGATCACGATACTTGGTCTGCGCATAGGTCAGGCCCATGCCGAAGCGGATATCGCGCGTCGGAACGAGCGAGGCTTCGATCTCAAGCCCCTTCGAAACCACACCATAGGTCACGTTGCCGGGAGCGCATGCCCCGGTCGTCGATGCGGCGGCATTGTAGTTCGACGCGGCGCTGAACTTGCTCTGATCGCGGTCTCCCCCGGCCAGATCGGTTTTGCAGCCGTTGATGTTCTGCACGAGGAAGACCGTGCCGTTGAAGGTGTTCAGCTGGAAGTTGCTGAACTCCTGACGGAACAGCGCAAGGCTGACGCTGAACGGCCCGGTGCCGTATTTGAGGCCAAGTTCATAGGATTTCACGGTTTCCGGATCGAACTGGAGGTTGCCGACCAGCGCCTGCGCGCCGGCCTGACCGCCGAACGGAGCGATCGGAGCCTTGAGCGCTGAACGATCGAGATTGAACCCGCCCGCCTTATAGCCGCTCGAATAGCTGACATAGCCCATCAGGTCCGGGTTGAACTTGTATGAAAGCACCGCGGTGCCCGTCCAGCGATCCTCCTTGCGAGTCGAATTGATGGTCACGCCATTCAGTTCGGACGTGGAGTTGCCCTGGCACGACAGACCGATCAGCGCATCGACCACGGCGGTGAGCGCGGCCGTCGAGCGGAACGGCAGCAGCGCCGCCTGCTGCGCCGGGCACGCGGTATTGTCGTTGCCGAAAGTAGCCGCAAAGCGCTTGCGTTCGTTAGTGTAGCGCAGGCCGAGGGTCAGATCGAGGCCCGGGGCCATGTGCAGGATGTTGTGCGTGAAGAACGCGTAGTTGCGGCTGTTCTGGCTGTAACGATCGAGCGTCGAGCCCTTGTCGTTGATACCGTCCAGCCGGTCGAACGCGGTATAGATTATCGAAGAAGCTGCGCCGAACACGGCCGGGCGCGCGGCAAGGCAGCCCGCCGAAGTGGGTGAATAGAGCCCGGAAAGCGCGCCGCCCGAGATGACGCGGCAAGTCGCGAAGCGGCCATATTGATTACCGAAGCGAAGATTGTCGGTAACCGCCATGTCTTCATCGGCGTAATAAGCGCCGACCAGCCAGTCGAGGCGATCCTCGAACGCTGTACCCTGCAGGCGCAGTTCCTGGCTGAACGTCTTGAAGGCGCGCGCCGAGCCGCCATTGTCGGCACGATACAGGATATCAACATAGCTATAGTCGGTGTCGGAAGCCTGATCGCTCTTGTAATCGCGATAGCCCGTGATCGAGGTCAGCTTGGCGCCGCCGAAATCATAGTCGATCTGCGCCGACAAGCCCCAATCCGTGGTCGAGCCGCCATAGCTCCGGTTCGGCGTCACATACAGGTTGCGGCTATAGGGATTGGAGAACGCCGCCATCGGCTGACCCAACGACTGGAGCACGCGCACGATATTGTTCTGCGCGGGATCGTTGAGGCCGCCGATATCGCGATTGATCGACGAATCGACATAGACCGCGCCACAGCAATCCTCGTTGCGCTTGGTGTAATCGGCGATCAGGCGAACCGTGAGGTCGCTCGACGGCTCATATTGCAGCTGTCCGCGGACGAAGAAACGGTCGCGATCGTTGACGTCGCGATTATTGGTCACGTCACGATAGAAGCCGTCGCGCTTCACATAGGTCGCATCGATGCGGCCGGCGAGGGAATCGCTGAGCGGCGCGTTGACGTGCCCGGCCACGCGGATGTGATTGTAATTGCCATAGGTCGCCTCGGCGCCAGCGCTGAACGTGGGCGACGGTGCCTTGCTGACGATGCTGATGATACCCGCCGAGGCGTTACGACCGAACAGCGTGCCCTGCGGACCGCGCAGCACTTCGATCCGGTCGATATCGCCCAGTTCGTTGAGGCCCATGCCCGAGCGCGAGCGATAGACGCCGTCGATGAACACCGCGACCGAGCTTTCGAGGCCCGGATTGTCGCCGACGGTGCCGATGCCGCGGATACGGGCTGAACCATTGGCTTCCGAACCGGTCGACGAGACCATCAGCGATGGTGCGACCTGATTGAGCTGGCGGATATCCGAAGCGCCGGTGAGTTCGAGGGTCTCCGCGCTGACCGCCGAAACCGCGAGCGGCACATCGGCCAGCGCCTGGGCACGTCCCTGCGCCGTCACGATGATCTGGTTGGGATCGTTCTCGTCCTGCGCCGTCGAATCGGTGCTCGCCGGCGCGTCCTGCGCATAGGCGGGTGCCGCAACTCCCAGAATCAGCGCCGGAACCGCACAGGCAGTCAAAAGGCGTAACCGCATCATCATTCCTCTCCCAACCATTGGCCAGAGCACTTCGGCTCCATACCGCAAACTCGAATACAACCGCTTCCCCAGCGCCCGTCAAGCATAACTAGAGTTGCAAAGCGGAACTGTGTCTGAACTGTTGCGCAAATGTCATAGGCGCGCGGGCAGCTGTCCCGCACTGGTGCCGATCATCCAAATCCGTAGTTTTACTAGGGGTTCAATAGCCGTTGAGGCGGGCGAAACGGTCGCGGTGCCAAGCGGCGTTGCCCCACATCTGCTCGAGCACGCGGGCGCGCTTGAGATAGAAGCCGGCGTCGTGCTCGTCGGTCATGCCGATGCCACCATGAAGCTGGATCATCTCGCGGCTGACTAGATGCAGCGTCTCGTTGGCGACCGCTTTGGCGAGACTGGCTTCCTGGCTGATATTCGCGCGCCCCGAATCCGCTGCCTCCAGTCCCGCCTCGACCGCCGAGCGCATCAGTTCGAGCTCGGTGAACATCTTGGCCATGCGATGCTGGAGCGCCTGGAAGCTCGCCAGCACCTGGCCGAACTGGACGCGGGTCTTGAGATAGTCGTTGGTCTGCGCGAACGCGGCTTCGGCCATGCCGAGCATTTCCGCGGCCGTCCCGATCGCGGCGCGATCGGTCACCTGCGTGAGCAGATCTTCGCCGCCCTCCAGCCTGTCGGCCGGCGCATTGTCGAACACCACCTGCGCATGGCTGCGCGAATCCGCGAGCTTGCGGGGCGCGCGAGTTACCCCGGCATCGCCTTCGACCAGATAGAGTCCGTCGGTGGCGGCGACGATAAACAGCTGCGCGCTGTCCCCTTCCGCGACGAACTGCTTGGTGCCGCTGAGCTTTCCGCCCGTGACGGCGGCGGCGATGGCGCCGCCGAACCGCGGACCTTCATCGATCGCGAGGGTGGCCACGACTTCGCCGCTGGCGATGCGCGGCAGCCACGCCGCCTTCTGCGCATCCGATCCGCCGATTAGGATCGCGGCGGTAGCGGTCGCCGTCGCCGCGAGCGGCGTCGCCGCCAGGTTGCGGCCGAGCTGCTCCAGCACCAGCCCGAGCGACAGATAGCCCATGCCGACGCCACCTTGCTCCTCCGGCACGAGAATGCCGGCCCAGCCCATCCCGGCCTGGGCCGTCCAGGCTTCGGGATCGTAGAAGCTTGCCGGCGCGCCATTGCGCATCTTGCGAAAGGCGGTGACGGGCGATTCATTGTCCGCCCATTCGTGCGCCATGTCGCGCAGCATCGTCTGTTCTTCGGTGAGTACGGCCATGTCAGTCTTCCCCGCGCACGCTTATTGGTGATCGAGCATCCCGAGGATGCGCTTGGCGATCACGTTGTTCTGGATTTCGGTCGAGCCGCCATAGATCGACACCGCCTTGCCGAAGAGCCAATGGCGGACATCCTTGAGCGCGTCCTCCTCGAACCCCTCGCCTTCCCAGCCGAGCCCGGCCATCCCGCGGATCTCGATCAGCAGTTCGCTGCGCTCCTGCATGATGCGCGCGCCGACATTCTTCATGATCGACGTCGCCGCCGAAGGCCCCTGGTTCGATTTGGCCTCCAGCGATGCCCGGCGCAGCGTCAGCATGAAACTGCGCAAATCCATCTCATGCCGCGCGATGCGGGTGCGGAGGTCGGCGTCGGCGATCCGCCCCTCGCTATCGACCCCGACATATTTCTTCGCGATCTGCGCCAGCGGCGTGCCGGCGAACATCCGCCCCGCCGCCGAACCGCCGCCCGACAGGCTGTTGCGCTCATGCTGGAGCAGCCGCTTGCCGATCGTCCAACCCTCACCTTCGCGGCCGACGCGGTTCGATTTCGGCACCTTCACATCGGTGAAGAAAGTCTCGCAGAACGGCGAAGAGCCGCTGATCAGCTGGATCGGCTTCACCTCGACGCCCGGCGTGTCCATGTCGCAGAGCAGGAAGGTGATGCCCTCATGCTTCTTCGATTTGTCGGTGCGCACCAGCATGAAGCATTTGTCGGCCCATTGCCCGCCGCTGGTCCAGGTCTTCTGGCCGTTGACGATATAATGGTCGCCATGATCCTCCGCGAAGCATTGCAGCGAAGCGAGGTCCGATCCCGCGCCCGGCTCCGAATAGCCCTGGCACCAGCGCACTTCGCCCCTGGCGATAGCCGGGATATGCTCCCGCTTCTGCTCTTCCGATCCATATTCGAGCAGGGTCGGCCCGAACATCATCACACCCATGCCGCCGATCGGGTTCCACGCCCCCGCCCGCGTCATTTCCTCCTGGAGCACGCGCGCTTCGGCCCGGCTGAGCCCCCCGCCGCCATATTCCTTCGGCCAGGTCGGCACGCCCCAACCCTTCTCGCCCATCGCTTCGCGCCACGCGCGCTGCTCTGCGTCTTCTTCGGTAGGCCCCTCGACCGCCGACATCGCATTGTCGCGGCCTTTCAAGCTCGGGGGAAAATTCGCCGCCAGCCAATCGCGTGCTTGCGTGCGGAAGTCGTCCAGCGCATTCAGCGGCGCATCGATTTCGGGTGCGGTAGCCATCTCTCTCCCCGGATTCTGTGATCCTGCGTAACCTTTCGAATTTGCGGTATGGCGCGAGACGCGTCAAGCCACTGGGGACTCCAAGCATGCAATTCCATCATCGGGCGGTTCCGATCGCGCTTTCCGCCGTGCTGCTCGACGCGATCGGTTTCGGCATCGTCATGCCGGTTCTGCCCCGGCTGATTGTCGAGTTGGCGCATGTCGGCCTCTCCGACGCCGCTCGGATCGGTGGCTATATGCTGGTCGCCTATGCCGTCACCCAGTTCTTCGCCGGACCGGTGCTCGGTACGCTCGGCGACAGCATCGGCCGCCGCCGTGTGATGCTGTTCTCGATGCTCGCCTTCTCGATCGATTATGGCTTGATGGCGGTGGCACCGACGATCGGCTGGCTGTTCGTTGGCCGCCTGATCGCCGGGATCACCGGCGCTTCGTTCGGCCCCGCCAACGCCATCCTCGCCGACGTCACACCGCCCGAAAGGCGCGGCGCCACCTTCGGGCTGATGGGCGCGGCGTTCGGCGTCGGCTTCATCATCGGCCCGGCGATCGGCGGGCTGCTCGCCGATTTCGGCCCGCGCGCGCCGTTCATCGCCGCCGCCGTGCTCGCGGGGCTCAACGCCATATGGATCCTTGTCGCGCTGCCCGAGACGCTGGCCGACGAGAACCGCCGCCCGTTCGCCTGGGGCAATGCCCATGTCTTCGCGGCGTTCAAGCCGATCTTTCACGCTGGCAACGCCAAATGGTTGTTGCTCGCCGCCTTCCTCTGGCAGTTCGCGCACATGGTCTATCCATCGACCTGGGCGTTCTTCGGCGAGATCGCCATGGGCTGGAACGAGAAGGAAATCGGCCTGTCGCTCGCCGCGTCCGGCGTGGCGATGGCATTGGTCCAGACGTTGGCGACCGGCCGCATCATCAAGCGCTTCGGCGAGGCCAAAGCGGTGGTGTTCGGCATGCTGGCCGGCGCACTGGTGTTCGTCGGCTATATCTTCGTGCGCAACGTACCGATGATCGGCGTGCTGATCGCGTTCGGCGCGTTCCAGGCGCTGGCCTGGCCCTCGATCAACGCCCTGCTCTCGCGGATGACCGATCCCTCGCACCAGGGCGCGTTGCAAGGCGGGCTCGCCAGCCTCAACAGTCTCGCATTGATCCTGGCGCCGCTATTGCTCACCCAGGCGCTGGCTTTCGGGTCGGAGCGCGGCTTCACCGGTGGCAACTTCCTGGCCGCCGCGATCCTCGCTTTCTCGGCGTTGCTGATCGTACTGTTCAAGGTGGTACCGAAGGTAAGCACGCCCGAACCAGTTGCGTAACGAAACCAGCTTCCTATCTCCGCTGCAAAGGAGATTCCCGATGATCGAACTCTATTACTGGCCCACGCCGAACGGCCACAAGATCACGCTATTCCTCGAGGAAGCCGGCCTCGATTACAAGATTCACCCGGTCAACATCGGCGCCGGCGAGCAGTTCAATCCCGACTTCCTCAAGTTCAGCCCGAACAATCGCATGCCCGCGATCATCGACACCGCTCCGGCCGATGGCGGCGAGCCCATCAGCGTGTTCGAAAGCGGCGCGATCCTGATCTATCTCGCCAACAAGGCCGGCAAATTCTTCGGCAAGGATCAGCGCGAGAAGGTGGACGTGCTGCAATGGCTGATGTGGCAGATGGGCGGACTTGGTCCGATGGCCGGACAGAACGGCCATTTCAATGTCTACGCGCCTGAGAAGGTGCCCTACGCGATCGACCGCTATGTCAATGAGACCAATCGCCTCTACGGCGTGCTTGATCGCCAGTTGGCGGGCCGCGAGTTCGTTGCCGGCGGTGATTATTCGATCGCGGACATGGCGATCTATCCGTGGATCGTCCCGCACGAGGCGCACAAGCAGGACCTGAACGACTTCCCTAACGTCAAGCGCTGGTTCGAGGCGATCGCCGCGCGCCCCGCCACGATCCGCGCCTATGAAAAAGGCGGCGAAGTCCGCTCCTACGCTGCGCCGATGAGCGACGAACAGCGCAAGGTGCTGTTCGGCCAGACCGCGAGCAGCACGAAGGCATAGCCTCTTCTCCGTCACCCCGGCCTTGAGCCGGGGCCCCGCTGCCTTAGCCCTCAGAAGAAGAAGCGGGATCCCGGCTCAAGGCCGGGATGACGGTGTCTATGGGTCACCCTCGCCCCGGCCGTCGCGACAGGCCAACATCGAGATGCGCCCCCGCATCCACCCGCTGCGTCTCGCCGGTAATCGCGCGCGATGCCGGATCGAGCAGGCCCACTACCGGCCCGGCGATATCCTCGGCCATTGCCGCCAGCGCCATCGGCACGCTCCCCGCGATATGCGCGTCGAGCGCCGTCTTGCCCTCCGCGCCCATGCGCTTCTCGAACCAGCCGGTGCCGACATAACCGGGCGCGACCGCATTCACCCGGATCGCCGGGGCCAGCACCCGCGCCATGCTCTGCGTCAGCGTGATCAGCGCGCCCTTCGACGCGGCATACGCGACCGAGCTGCCATTGCCGTGCAGGCCCGCCACCGAGGCGATATTGACCACCGCGCTCATCGGCCCCTCGCGCATCGCTGGAGCGCAGGCGCGGATCATCTGAAAGGCGCCGACGGTGTTGAGCCGGTAGATATCGAGAAAGTCCTCGCCCGAAAGCGCGTCCAGATCCTCGTGATTGGCGAACTTGGTCTTGCCGGCATTGTTGACGAGGAAATCCACGCGCCCGAACGCGTCGATCGCCGCCGCCGCCAGGGCGCGGCACTGTGCATCGTCGCCGACATCGCCCTGCACCGCGATGCCGCCCGTCTCGCTGGCCAGCGCCTCGGCCGCATCGCGGCTGGTCGCATAGTTGATCACCGGGCGAACGCCCCGCGCCGCCAACAGCCTCGCCGTCGCCGCGCCGATCCCCGTAGCGCCGCCGGTTACGATGGCAACGCCGCCCGTCATCCTGTCCTGCATCGAGTCCCCATCCATTTTTCGAAGATTGCGTATGGCATTTGCCCGGCGCCTCGCCTAGCCAGTGCGCGATGACGATGCGCGCGGAAGAGATGCTGGCGAGCGATTTCGCGACGCTTTCCGATTTGATCCGCATTCATGGCGAGGAAAAGCCGGCCAAGGTCGCCATCGTCATGGGCGATAACAGCATCGGCTTCGCCGCGCTCGACAAGGCGATGGACCGCGTCGCGGCAGCACTCCAGCGTGACGGCATCGCCCGCGGGCAAGCCGTGGCGATCCTCGCGGCCAGTTCGATCGAATATGCGGTGGTATTCCTTGGCGCGCTCCGTGCCGGCTGCGTTGCCGCGCCGCTGCAGCCCTCCGCCACGCCCGCGCAGATCGCAGCGATGGTCACGGATTGCGGCGCACCGATCCTGTTCCACGACGCGGCGCACGATCCCGACATCGGCGTGCGCAAGGTGGCGCTGGAATCGCTCGACGATTGGCTCGCTCCCGAAGGCACCGTGCCGGAGCCTGTCGCGGTTGGCCCGGACGATCCGTTCAACATCATCTATTCCTCGGGCACGACCGGCACGCCCAAGGGCATCGTCCAGCCGCATGCGATGCGCTGGGCCCATATCTCTCGCGCCGCTGCCGGGTTCGGCGATGCCGTCACAATGGTCGTCACGCCATTATATTCGAACACCACCTTGGTCAGCTTCATCCCCACGCTCGCCTGGGGCGGAACCGTCGTGCTGATGGCGAAGTTCGACGCCGCCGAATTCCTCAAGCTGGCGGAGAAACACCGCGCAACGCACGTCATGCTGGTGCCCGTGCAATATCAAAGGATCATGGCGCTTCCCGATTTCGACGCGCACGATCTCTCCAGCTTCCGCTTCAAGACCTGCACCAGCGCGCCCTTCTCCTCCCCGCTCAAGGCAGATGTGGTCGCGCGCTGGCCGGGTTATCTCGTCGAATATTACGGCATGACCGAAGGCGGCGGCACCACTGCCCTGGTCTGCAACGCCCATCCCGACAAGCTGCACACCGTCGGAGTACCGGTCGAGGCTCATGATATCCGCCTGATCGACGATGCTGGGCGCGAGGTGCCGCAGGGTGAAATGGGCGAAGTCGTTGGCCGCTCGCCCGCAATGATGAGCGGCTATCATGGGCGCACGCAAGCCAGTTCAGAGGCGGAATGGTTCGATGCGGATGGCAACCGCTTCATCCGCCACGGCGATATCGGCCGCTTCGATGAGGACGGCTTCCTGACCCTGCTCGACCGCAAGAAGGACATGATCATCTCCGGCGGGTTCAATCTATATCCTTCGGACCTGGAGGCGATCCTAACCCGGCATTCCGACGTGCGCGATTGCAGCGTCATCGGCGTGCCTTCCGAAGCATGGGGCGAAACCCCGGTCGGCTTCTATGTGGGCGGCGGCGACCCGCAGGAAATCCTCGCCTGGTTCAATGCCGAGGTCGGCAAGACGCAGCGCCTCTCCGCGCTCGAACGCATCGACGAACTGCCGCGCAATGCGATCGGCAAGGTTCTCAAGCGCGAACTTCGCGACAGCTATCTCGCCCAATGACTCCGATCGCCGACATCCTCGCCGCCCGCACCGCACTCGACAGCGGCTTCGCCTGCGACATCCCGCCAGACTGGCTGCAGGGCCGCACCGCGTTCGGCGGGCTATCCGCGGCGCTCGCGCTGCAGGCGGCAATCGAACTGGAACCCGATCTTCCGCCGCTCCGCTCGGCGCAGATCGCATTCATCGGCCCGCTCGACGGCACGGTCACCGTCACCGCCGCCAGGCTCCGCCGTGGACGCAACGCCGCGTTTATCCAGGCCGATGTCGCCAGCGAAGCCGGCCTCGGCCTGCGCGCCACCTTCGTGTTCATGGCCGCCCTGCCCTCGCAACTCGCGCACGACGAAGCGCCGCGCGCGCCGGTCGCGGCGCCCGCTACCGACGCCAAGACCTTCATCGGCCCGGAAACCTCGTTCATCGGCAATTTCGAGTTCATCGACAGCAAGGAGGGTCTGGGTCCGGCCGAGTGGCTGCGCTGGGCGCGGCTGCGCGCCCGCGACGGTTTGGACCCGTTCGTCGAACTTCTCGCTATCGGCGACGCGCTGCCGCCCGCCGCGCTCAAATTGTTCGAGGACAAGCGCGTCCCGCTCAGTTCGCTCAACTGGCAGATCAATTTCCTGTCGCCTGTGCCCGCCACCGACAATGGCTGGTGGCTGCTCACCGCCCGGTCGGACACCGCCCGAGCCGGCAATGCGAGCCAGCGCATGACCCTGTGGAATGCCGCTGGCGAGCCAATCGCGGATGCGATGCAAGCCGTCGCCATTTTTGGCTGAACTGCGACAAACTGCGACACTTTCCTGAACGCGTGACAAACCCATGCGACAGCCGGCCTTCAGAAAAGCCATCGTCGCGGGGCCGAACCCGCGCTTTCAGGAGTTTCGCCCGATGAAGAAGACCGTGATCGCTGCGCTGCTCGGCACGGCCCTGCTGACCGGCGGCGCAATGGCCGCTGCGCAGGACCAGACCCAACCGCAGGATGCGCCCAAGCGCCACCGCATGATGCATGACCCGCTGACCATGGCGGACATCAACAAGGACGGCATCGTCACACGCGATGAGGTCGCCGCCTCGGTCGCCGCGCGCTTCGCCAGGCTCGATACCAACAAGGACGGCAAGATCACCCCCGAGGAACGTCACGCTGCCCGCGCGGCGATGCGGGCCAGGATGGGAAGAGACGAGATGGACAAGGGTGTACGCGGCCCCGGCATGCGCCACCATGGACCTGATACAGATGGTGACGGCGCCGTGTCGCTCGACGAACAGCGCGCCCGGGCGCTGAAGCGCTTCGATTTCATCGACCGCAATGGCGACGGCAAGGTCGATCAGGCCGAGCGCCAGCTCGTCCGTGAGATGATCCGCGAAATGACACCGCGCGGCCGTCATGGCGGCCACGGTCTTCGGAGCGGTGGCCCGGATATGCCGCCTCGCCCTCACGCCCCGGCTGGCAACGGCAGCTAAGGCGGTAAGCGTTGTGCCGGGCGGGTTTCCCCCTCCTCCCCGTCCGGCACTTCTCATCCTCATGAGAGTTGTTACGGAACAGATATGTCGGAAATGCCGCACCTCCTGCTCGTCGACGACGAGCGTTCGATCCGCGAGCCGCTTGCGCAGTATCTGACCAAGCAGGGTTTTCGCGTCACCCAGGCCGGCGATGCCGAGGGCGCGCGCGCGCGCATGGCCGCCTATGCTATCGATCTGGTGGTGCTCGATATCATGATGCCGGGCGAGGACGGCCTCAGCCTCTGCCGCCACATCCGCGAAACCGGCGACACCCCGGTGATCCTGCTAACCGCGCGGAGCGAGGAGACCGATCGCATCGTCGGGCTCGAAATGGGCGCCGACGATTATGTCGTGAAGCCCTTCTCCCCGCGCGAGCTTTCGGCACGCATCAAGGTGATCCTGCGCCGCGCCTCGGCCGGTGGCACCCGCCAGAACGCCCCCGACAGCGGCAGCTTCGCCTTTGCCGGCTGGGTGCTCAAGACCGGCGAGCGCGCGCTGGTCGATCGCGATGGCGTCTCGGTGCCGCTTTCGACCGGCGAATATAATTTGCTCCACGCGCTGGTGACCCGCCCCCGCGCGGTGCTGACCCGCGATCAGCTGCTCGATCTCACGCAGGGCCGCGAGGCCGCAGCCTTCGACCGGGCGATCGACAACCAGGTCAGCCGCCTGCGCAAGAAGATCGAGGCCGATCCGAAGAATCCCGCGCTGATCAAGACGGTTTGGGGTGGCGGCTACACGCTCGCCGCCGAGGTCACCCGTCTTTGAGGCGCTTCTTTCCCAAATCGCTGACCGGCCAGATCGCACTGCTCGTCGGGATCGCGCTGTTCTTGGCGCAGGCGATCAATTTCGGGCTGCTCCTCAACGAGCGCCGCGGCGCCCGCTTCGCGCAGGTGATCGCGCCCGCCGTCACCCGGCTCGCCGACGCGGCGGAGCGGATCAACAATCCGGCCTCGCGCGGTGCCGATGAAGACGCCGGCAATCGTCCCGGGCACCGCCTGCCTCAGCGTGTCGAGCGCTATGCAAGCAACCCGCTCACGCCGCCGCTCGACCGCCGTCCCGATCTGGAAAATGATATCCGCAACGGCTTGATCGACGCCGGCGTGCAGCCCGGCGAGGTGATCGCCGTCACCCGTCCGTTCCGAAGCGACCAGTTGCTCACGCGCAAGATGAGCCCGGGACGAGCCGAGCGGTTGCGGCGGCTCGGCGCCGAGCTGAATGTCGCGGTCGAGCTGCCCGGCAAGGGCTGGCTGATGCTGCGCTCGGGCTGGCCGCGCAGCGAGCGCGCGCTGATCTGGCAATTGCTCGCGCAAACGCTGATCCTCTATGTCGTGGTGCTGCTGCCCGTACTGTGGGCGGGGCGTCGCATTGCCCGCCCGCTGCGCAATCTGGCGCAGGCGACCCAGCGCTTCCGCCCCGGCGAACAGCCCGATCCGGTCGAAGAGCGCGGTCCGGGCGACGTCCGCGCCGTGATCTCGGCCTATAACGCGCTCAGCCTGCGCGTGAACGCGATGCTCGACGAGAAGGACCGGATGCTCGGCGCGATAGGCCACGATCTCCGCACGCCGCTGGCGGCGTTGCGCGTCCGCATCGAGTCGGTCGAGGACGATGAAGACCGCAACCGGATGGCCGACACCATCGACGAAATGAGCCGCACGCTCGATGACATCCTGTCGCTCGCCCGCCTCGGGCGACCGAGCGAGCCGATGACAGAGGTCGATGTCTCGGCACTGGTCGATGCCGTGGTCGAGGATTTCCGCGATCTCGACAAGGATGTGACCTTCGAGGAGGCGCCGCGCCTCACGATGCGACTGCGGCCTTCCCTGATGCGGAGGGCGGTGCGCAACCTGATCGAGAATGCGGTGAAATATGGCGGCGCCGCCGAAGTGATGCTTCGCAACGAAGGTACCCATGTCGCGATACACGTCTGCGACCGCGGGCCCGGCATCCCCCCGGAAAAGCTCGACAAGGTCTTCGACCCGTTCACCCGCCTCGAGGAATCGCGCAACCGCGACACCGGGGGCGTCGGGCTTGGCCTTGCCCTTGCCCGCGCGATCGTGCGCGATGCCGGTGGCGAGATACTCCTCGCCAATCGCGACGGCGGCGGGCTGGCCGCAACGATCACATTGCCCAGATAAGCGAAGACCCGCCCTTCAGCCGTCATCCCGGCGAAAGCCGGGATCTCAGGCGATGAAGCGGGTCCGATGTCGCACGAGACCCCGGCTTTCGCCGGGGTGACGACTTGTGATTTAGCCGACGATCTCTTCCGGCTTGAAGAAATAGGCGATCTCGATCGCCGCATTCTCGTCCGAATCCGAACCGTGCACCGAATTGGCTTCGATCGACTCGGCCAGTTCCTTGCGGATCGTGCCGGGCTCGGCATTCGCCGGGTTGGTGGCACCCATGATGTCGCGGTTGCGCTGCATCGCGTTCTCACCCTCGAGCACCTGTACGACGACGGGCCCCGAGATCATGAATTCAACGAGCTCACCGAAGAAAGGACGCTCCTTGTGCACCGCGTAGAAGCCCTCGGCCTGTTCGCGAGTCATCTGGATGCGCTTGGAAGCCACGACGCGCAGGCCGCCATCCTCCAGCATCTTGGTGACCGCGCCGGTCAGGTTGCGGCGAGTGGCATCGGGCTTGATGATCGAAAAGGTCCGGGTCGCGGCCATGGCCGTGCGGCTCCTGTATTTTGAGTTGTGGAAAAGTCGCCGCCCTCTAGTCTTCGCGGTGACAGGATGCAAGCGGGGTCGGGCGTCCAGGCTAGGATAGGATCTGCCAGCCGATCCCGGACACCGGGCCGGCCCAGTTCAGGGCAATCGCCGACTGAGGGCGGCAAGCGCGGGCGCGGCAGAACCCGATCACCGCGATCGCCTCCGCTAGCTCAGGCGGCCTTCTCCCAGCGGCCGTTTTCGTCCTGCTTCCAATAGTTTCGCACGACACCCTCGCGATCCGCGAGCGCCTTCCACGCGATCCGCGCTTCGACGATGGCGTCCTCGTCGAAGAAATGAAATGCGCGGTCGAAGTCCAGCGCCTCATCGCGCCACATCCCATCGACCAGCGCCACGTTGCGCGCGCCGTTGGCGGCGTCGACCCCCGCGCCGATCAGCACCGGCTGCCGCGCATCCTCCGGCCCACCCGCCTGGGCATGCGGCAGGAAACTTTCGGAGCGATATGCCCACAGCGACTGATCGAGCTTGCCCCGCACCGCGGCGTCCTCGACCACGATCAGCAGCCGCCCGCCGCTCTCCAGCACCTTTTCGGCGATCCGGGGTAGCGCGCGCTCCAGCGGCGTGCGGGTAAGATGATAGAAATCGACCTGCATGGGTCTTGTTAGCGCGACCAGGCGTTTGGGCCAATGCGCGCGACGTTGCGATGGCGGAACCGCTGCGATAGGGCGGACAAGCCGCGTGCGCTGGGAGTAAGACAAAGGTGGGAATCGGAGTGACGCGCAAGGCTTTGCTGCTGTCGGCCGCGCTGGGGCTGTGCCTGGCCGCCGAGGCGCGCGCGCAGGAGGCCGCCGCCCCGCGCGAATCGACGCCCGATCAGAGCGTCCCCGCTCAGACGCCACCTACCGGACCCGATCTGCAGGACCGTCCGATCGAAGTGCCGCCGCCTTCCACGACGGCTCTGCCCGAATCCGGCGATCAGGTTCAGTTCAACGCCGATCAGCTCGATTACGATTACGAAGCCGATATCGTTACCGCCAACGGCGACGTGCGCATGTACCGCAACAGCGATCGCCTGCGTGCCGACAAGGTGACATGGAACCGCAACACCGGTCAGGTGGTGGCGGAGGGCAACATCGTCCTCGTCAACCCCGAAGGTGACGCGGCCTATGGCGACAAGATCGAGCTGACCGATTCGCTGAAAGACGGCATGGTCGAGAACATGCTCGTTGTGCTCGACGCGGGCGGCCGGATCGCCGCTGAGCGCGGCCAGCGCAGCGACGGCATCATTACCGTCGAAAACGCGGCATATACGCCGTGCGCTGTCACGGATTCGGCGAATTGCCCGAAAGAGCCTTCATGGAAGATCACCGCCAATCGAGTGGTATATGATCCCGCGCTGCGCCGCATCCGCTATACCGGCGCGCGCATCTCCGTGTTCGGCATCGCCAGCATCCCGCTGCCGGTCTTCTCGCACCCGATCGGCGGCCTCAGCGACAACGGCTTCCTGATGCCCGATATCCGCTACAGCCGGACCAATGGGCTGCAGTTCGCGCTACCCTATTTCTTCAGTCTCTCTCCCAATCGCGACCTGACCGTCACGCCCCGCGTCTATACCAGCGTACTGCCGATGATGCAGGCCGAGTATCGCGAGCTCAATTCGCATGGCGCCTTCAAGGTCAGTGCCTATGGCACTTATAGCCGCCGTTCGGACGATCTGACCGTGCCGCTTACGCCGGCGACGTCGAAGACCGATTTCCGCGGCTATCTCGACGCGGTCGGCCGCTTCCAGCTCGACCCGAACTGGACCGCGAGCGCGTCGTTCCGTCTGACCACCGACCGCACCTTCCTGCGCCGCTACGATATTTCGCGCGACGATCGCCTGCGCAACAATATCCGCGTCGAGCGCATCGATCCGGACAGCTATTTCGCGATCAACGCCTGGGTGGTGCAGACCCTGCGCGTCGGTGAGCGTCAGGGACTCCAGCCCTATGCCTTCCCTGAGATCGATTACCGCCGCCGGATGGACGATGGTCTGATCGGCGGCCGCTTCGAGTTCCAGGTCAACAGCCTCGCGATCGGCCGCTCGGACGGTCAGGATTCGCAGCGCGCCTTCGCCAGCGCGCGCTGGGATCTGCGCAAGCTCACCGCGTGGGGGCAGGAACTGACGCTGACCGCCTATGCCCGCGGCGATGTCTATAATTCCCGGGAGACGCTGCTGACCACGGTTCCGAGCTATCGCGGCACCGAGGGGTTCCAGTTCCGCGGGATCGGCGCGGTGGCGCTCGATATGAAATGGCCGCTCGTCGGCGAATTGTTTGGCGGTACGCAGCGCATCACCCCGCGCCTACAGATCGTTGCCGCTCCGCCGCTGGAGAATCTCAAGGTTCCCAATGAGGACGCCCGCGCGGTCGATCTGGAGGATTCCAACCTCTTCGCCCTCAACCGCTTTCCCGGTTACGACCGTTTCGAGGATTCGACGCGCTTCACCTGGGGTGTCGATTACGCACTGTATCTGCCCGGCTTCACGCTCGATGCGAATGTCGGCCAGAGCTACCGCATCTCGTCGGCGCCAACGCTGTTCCCGGACGGCACCGGCCTCACCGACCGCGTCTCCGATATCGTCGGCCGCACGGTGGTGCGCTTCCGCGACTTTGTCAGCTTCACGCACCGCTATCGCATCGATAAGGATACGTTCGCCTTTCGCCGTAACGAGATCGACGCCACGGTCGGCTCGCGCGATACCTATGTCCAGCTCGGCTATCTGCGTCTCAACCGCAATATCGGCCCGGCGTTGGAGGACCTGCAAGATCGCGAGGAAGCGCGTGTCGGCGCCCGCGTGAAGATCGCCAAATTCTGGTCGGTCTCAGGCTCGATCCTGATCGACCTTACCGACCGCAACGAAGACATCACTTCTCAGTCCGACGGCTTCGAGCCGGTTCGCCACCGGCTGGGCGTTACTTATGAGGACGATTGCCTTCGCCTTGGCCTGACCTGGAAGCGCGACTATGAGACGACCGGCGACGCCCGCCGCGGCAATAGCTACATCCTGAGTCTGGCATTCAAGAACCTGGGGCGCTAATAGCCTCCGTCAGCCTTGGTTCAGGCACAATTCGTCAGTAAGCGCGACGATCTCCGTTTGGGATGAGGGTACGGATTCACGTGAAAATCGGTGTTGCAAAGGCGATCCGCTCGGGCCGCAAATCGGTCTTGATGCTTGCGGTCGCGGGGCTTGCGTCGGCAGGTGTGGCGCAGACGGTTCCCCAACAGGATCTGAATGCGATCGCCAAGGGGCTCGACCTCCCGGAAAATCTGACGATCTTCGGCACGGCCAATCCCAGCACCCGGAAGGCCACCGCGGTTGTCAACGATTCTGTGATCACCGGCACCGATGTCGAGCAGCGCGTCAATCTGATCATCGGGCTCAACAAGCTGAACCTGAAACCGCAGGAGCGCGACGAGCTTCGCCTCACGGTGCTGCGTCAGTTGATCGACGAGACGCTGCAGATTCAGGAAGCCAAGGCCAACGACATCGTGATCGACAAGAAGGAGATCGATTCGACCTTTGCCCGGGTCGGCAAGAATTACGGCCGCGATCCCGATCAGTTCCGCGGCTGGCTTCGCCAGATGGGCACGTCGGAACGGTCGCTGCGCCGCCAGGTCGAGGGCGAACTCGCCTGGGCGCGCCTGCTGCGCCGCCGCGTCGACATCAACGTCAGCGATGCCGAGGTGAAGGAAATCCTCGCCCGGCTGGAAGCCTCGAAGGGTACCGAGGAGTATCACCTCTTCGAGATCTACCAGAACGCCACGCCAGACCGCGCGCAGGAAGTCGCAACCGGCATGCAGCGCATGATCCAGCAGATGCGCGAAGGCACGCCGTTCGACTATCTCGCCAAGACCTATTCCGAATCCTCGACCAAATCGCAGGGCGGCGATCTGAGCTGGGTGCGCCCCGGCATGCTGCCCGACGCGCTGGCTAATGCCGTGCAGACGATGCAACCGGGCCAGGTCGCCGGTCCGATCGAGCTGCCGACCGGCTTCTCGATCCTGTATCTGGCCGAGAAGCGCCAAGTGCTGATGGCCGATCCCAAGGATGCCAAGGTCAGCCTGCGCCAGATTACCGTTCACTTCGCCAAGGGCACGACGGAAGAGCGGGCGACCGCGATCGCCAGCGAGTTCGCGACCGCGACCCAGGCGATACAGGGCTGCGGCGACGTGGCACGCGTGGCGGCGGCGCAGAACGCCGAAGTCGCCGATCGGGACGGGCTGGTGATCAAGGACATGCCGCCGGGCATCCAGAACCTGCTGCTCCCGCTCCAGGTCGGGCAGGTCACCCGGCCGTTCGGCGCGATCGACGAGAGCGTGAGCGTCCTCGTGGTCTGCGGCCGCGACGATCCGCCCAGCGCGAACCTTCCTTCGGAAGACCAGCTCAAGGAAGGGCTCGAGGAGCAGCGGACCAACATCCGCGCCCAGCGCATGCTCCGCGATCTTCGCCGGGATGCGCTTGTCGAATATCGCTGATCCTGTCGGCGAGCGGACGATCCGTCCGCTCGCCGTTTCGATGGGGGATTCCGCCGGAGTCGGCCCCGAGATCACTGCCAAGGCATGGAAGGCGCGGGCGCTGCATTCGCTCGCGCCCTTTTTCGCGGTGGGTGATCCGCGTGCGGTGGCAAAGGTATGGGACGGGCCAGTGGCGTCGATCACCGATCCCGAGGAGGCCAACGCGGCTTTCGATCATGCCCTGCCAGTGCTCGCGGTGGGCGATGCCGGCGATGTCACGCCCGGGGTTCCAGATGACCGCTCGGCACGGATCGCGCTCCATTCGCTCGAACTCGCGGTCGGCCTGGCCAGCGCCGGTGCGGCGGGTGGCGTGGTGACCGGGCCGGTGTCCAAGGCGCAGCTTTATGGGATCGGCTTCACCCATCCCGGGCAGACCGAATTCGTCGCCGAGCGCTGCGGCGTCTCGGGCGAGAACGCGGTGATGATGCTGGCGGGACCGACGCTAAGGGTTGTGCCGCTCACCGTGCACATCGCCGTGGCCGATGTGCCTTCGTCGCTTTCGATCGAGATGATCGTCGCCAAAGGGCGGGTCACCGCCCGCGGCCTGCTGCGCAACTTCGGGATCGAGCGACCGCGCTTGGCCTTTGCCGGGCTCAATCCGCATGCCGGTGAAGGCGGTGCGATCGGGCGCGAGGAGATCGACATCATCGCCCCGGCGATCGAACTGCTCCGCGCCGAGGGGATCGATGCGGTCGGGCCGTTCGCTGCCGATACGATGTTCCATGCCCGCGCCCGCGCCGGCTACGATGTCGCGCTCTGCCCCTATCATGATCAGGCGCTGGTCCCGATCAAGACGCTCCATTTCGACGAGGGCGTGAACATCACGCTCGGCCTGCCGATCGTGCGCACCTCGCCCGATCACGGCACCGCGTTCGGCATCGCCGGCAAGGATCAGGCGCATCCCGGCGCTATGATCGCCGCCATCCGCATGGCCGCCAGCGCGGCCCAGCGCCGGGCCGAAGCTGGAGCGTGACCGCCCTTCCCCCGCTCCGCGACGTTATCCAAAGATATGGGCTAAGCGCCAGCAAGGCGCTGGGGCAGAATTTCCTGTTCGACCACCAGTTGCTCGCGCGCATCGCCAGGGTGCCGGGGGATCTGGCGAGCGCGGAAGTGTTCGAGGTCGGGCCAGGCCCTGGCGGATTGACGCGGGCGCTGCTCGAGGCAGGCGCCAGCGTGGTCGCAGTGGAGCGCGACCGGCGCTGCATTCCGGCGCTGGCCGAATTGGGCGAATTCTTCCCCGGCAAGCTGCGCGTGATCGAAGGCGACGCGCTGGAGATCGATGCTCCCGCCCTGTTCGGCGGCAAGCCCCATATCGTCGCAAACCTGCCCTATAATGTCGGGACAGCGCTGCTGGTCGGTTGGCTGTCGGCGACGTGGCAGCCATGGTGGGCGAGCCTGACGCTGATGTTCCAGAAGGAGGTCGCGGAGCGGATCGTGGCGAAGGCAGGCGAAGACGCTTATGGGCGGCTCGCGGTGCTGGCGCAGTGGCGTTCGCTCCCGAAGATCGCGATGAACGTGCACCGTTCGGCCTTCACCCCGCCCCCCAAGGTGATGTCGGCGGTGGTGCATATCGTGCCGGGCGAGGAGCCCGAAGGCGTGCGCTTCAAGACGCTGGAAGCGCTAACCGCGGCGGCATTCGGCCAGCGCCGCAAGATGCTGCGGCAGAGCCTGAAAGGCATGCCCGGTGCGATCGAGGCGATGGAGACGCTGGGGATCGATTCAGCGCGGCGCGCGGAGACGGTTTCGGTGGACGAATTCGTGGCACTGGCGCGGGTGATGAGCGCGAATGTTTAGGAAGTTTAGTGTTTTCGAGGGACTAAACATTCGCGAATGGTCCCAATCATCGCAGTGACCATGGTTGGGTCGGGATCGACATTTTCAAAAAGCGGACGGCAGTGCCGACCGCCCAGGCAAAGCAGGCGAAATCCTACATTGCAAGCATCATATCTCTTCCCCACCAAGGGGAGGATTTAACCGAATTACGGCTTGGCCGGGGTCTCCGGCTTGTCGGCCTGGGCGGTGGCGGTGACCGGCGGACCCTTGGCGATCGCGGCGGCGAGAATGGTGGCATCGTTGCAGCCGGCGGTGCAGATCGTCTTGATCTTGGCGAGATTGGCCTTGGCCCTTTCCATCGCGCCCTTGGCGACCATCGCCTCGCCCTGCCCGCGCAGCGCGGCGAGATCATTGGGTTCAAGCAGCAGCGCCTCGCGGTAGAGGCGGATCGCCTTGCCCGGCAAATTACGGCCACGGGCGATCTCGGCGAGCAGCACGAAGGCTTCGCGGTTGCGCGGATCGACCGCCAGCGCGCTTTCCAGCGCATCGTTGGCGGCCTCGATATTGCCGGCGGCCTGCGCGGCGCGGCCTTCCTGGACCAGCGCGATCGAGCGCGGATCGATCTGGGCATCGGGGCGCTGCGCCATCAACGAGGTCGAGACCGAAAGCACCATCAGGGCCGCAGCGGCAGAAATCGCGGTAACGCGCATGAACAACTCCGAGAAATTGGCCTTGGTGGCTATCATGGCCGCCGCATCTTCGCGACAAAAAAGCCGTCGGTCGAGTCCCGTAGCGGGGTGAGCCGAAGCCCGGCGCCACGTGGCGTGCCGGCGCCCGGTGCAAGCGGCTCGACGGTCCAGCCGGGATAGGCCTTGAGGAAGGCATCGGTCTGGCTGGCACCTTCCTCGTCGAGCACCGAGCAGACGATATAGACGAGATGGCCGCCGGGCCGGACGAGTCCGGCACCGATCCGCATCAGATAGCGCTGGGTCTCGCCGAGCTGGCGCAGGCGCTGCGGGGTCAGGCGCCAGCGCGCCTCGGGATTGCGCCGCCATGTGCCGGTGCCCGAACAAGGCGCATCGATCAGCACGATATCGGCGCGCCCGGCCTGATCGGCGAGCTGGCTTTCTTCCTGGCGCGGATTGAGCAGACGCGTCTCGGCGATGGTCACCCCCGCCCGGTCGGCGCGCGGGGCGAGGCGCTGGAGGCGGCCGCGATCGACATCGCAGGCGAGTATCGAGCCGTGATTGACCATCATCGCCGCGAGCGCCAGCGTCTTGCCACCGCCGCCGGCGCACAGATCGATGACATGCTGACCGCGCCGCACCCCGCTGGCGAGGCTGACGATCTGGCTGCCGGCGTCCTGCACCTCAATCTCGCCGTCGCGGAAGGAAGGCAATTGCTCGACCGGCGCGTCAGCGGGCAGGCGCAGACCGTCAGTGGTGAACGGGATCGGCTGGGCGCCATCGATGGCGGCGAGCACCGCATCGGTATCGGCCTTGAGGCTGTTGACGCGCACGTCGAGCGGCGCGCGCTGGAGCAATGCCTCCTGCTCCTCGATGCCGATATCCGAGGTCCGCAGCGCCTTGATCAGCCAATCATGGGCGAAGGCCGGCCTGGCGGGGAGATCCTGCGGACCGATGGTGGCGGGGCCATAGGGCGAACCGTCGAACCATTCGGCGATTTCGGGACGGGCCTTCGCAAGCGCCAGCAGCGCGGCGCGCCCGCTTTCGGGCGGCCTTCCGAGCATGCGGATGGCGTCATAGACCAGTTCGCGGATCGCGCGGCGGTCCTTCGACCCCGCATAGCGGCGCTCGGCGAACCAGCGAGCGATCAGGGTATCGGCGGCCGCGCCCTGATCGCGCGCGGCGGCGATGATCCTGTCGAGCAGCTCTATAGCGGCCTGGGTTCGTGCGGCGGGGGTCATCGCATCGCCTATACGCGGCGGCGAAGCGATTGGAACCGGAAAGCCGGTGCTGGCGTCGCTGCGGCTATGCGCCGGCTGGCGCGTCGATCCGCTCAAGCACACCCTTGCGCTTGACGATGTTCTTGTAATCCCACTGGATCAGGCGCGCCTTTTCCAACCAGCGCTGGAGGAGCGCGGTGTCGATCTGCTCGGCATCGGCGTAGTGCGCCTCGGCCGCCTTGAACTTGCCTTCGGACTTGAGGCCGGGCTCGTCGAAAGACTGGCCGCTCCAGAACAACAGCTGCACGCCCTGCTTGCGGACCCAATAGCCCGCTATCGGGTTGCCGGCGAGAAACCAGACCGGGCCGCCGTGCCAGACCTTGCTCTCCGCTTCGGGCAGAGCACGGGCGATCTCGGCGGCGAGGCGATCGCAGATCGCCTCCATGTCGGGCGCCTGCCCCTGATTATAGGCTGCGATATCCGGCGGCACGCGCGCTCCTCTCATCCGAACTGGACGAAGCTTATCACATTCCCGTCGGGATCGCGGACGTGGAAATCCTTGCCGCCCCACACCTGCTCGATCAACGCCTGGGGGATATCGACACCGTTACGCACATATTCGTCGAACAACGCCTCGACATCATCGACCTCGATCGTGGCGAGGATCAGCGACTCCTCGGTCGCGGCCAGCGCCGCGAAGTTCGGCGCGCCGACGAAGCGGAGGTGCAGGCAGGCGGCACCGCGTGAGACCGATCCATAGAATGGCGGGCTGCCATGGAGGAAATCGACCGCGAAGCCGAGCTTGTCGCGATAGAAGGCTGCGGCGGCGGTGACGTCGCGGACGAACAGAATTGGCGTCGCGAGCTTGAGCCGTACGCCGCTCATGACCGCACCATCTGCACCACGACCTTGCCCTTGGCGCGGCCGGATTCGAGATAGGCAAACGCCTGATCGGTTTCGGCAAAGGGAAAGACACGGTCGATCACCGGTTCGAGCCTGCCGGTTTCGATCAGGCCAGCGAGCTCGGCGAGTTCGGCGCCGCTCGGGTGCATGAAAAGAAAGCGATAGGTGACGCCGTGCCGGCGCGCCATGGCTCGCAGGCGATAACTCACCAGCCAGAACAACGCCGCCAGACCGATGCCGCGACCGAGATCCTTTCGTGCCGTCTGCGGCTCGGGCAAGGCTGCGACCGAGACGATCTTGCCGCCGCGACGGACAACGCCGAACGTCTTGTCGAGCGTATCGCCGCCGATCAGATCGAAGGCGCCGTCCATCTGGCCGATCTGCTCTTCGAAACGCTGTATGGTATAGTCGACTACGACATCGGCGCCGAGCCGCTCGACCAGCGCCTTGCCGCGCGGCGACGCGGTGGTCGTCACCTCGGCCCCCAGCCATTTGGCGATCTGGATCGCGAAGGTGCCGACGCCGCCGGCACCGCCGGGGATGAACACGCGGCTGCCCGGACCGATACCGAGCTCGTCGCGCAATGCCTGCAACGCCGTCAGCCCGGCGAGCGGGACCCCGGCCGCGTCGGTCAGGCTCAAACCATCGGGAACCCTCGCCAGATGATCGGCCGGCACCACGGCATAGTCGGCAAGCGCACCCATTCGCGCCTTGGGCATCCGTGCGAACACCCGGTCGCCGGCTGCGAAGCCGGTCGCCCCCGGGCCAAGCGCCTCGACCATACCGGCCAGCTCGTTGCCCATGACGACGGGCAGCGGATAACGCTGAACAGGCTTGAGCTTGCCCTCGCGGGTCTTGAAATCGACGGGGTTGAGGCCGGCGGCATGGACGCGCACCAGAACCTCACCGCGCCCAGGCACGGGTTGCGCGACTTCGCGGAGCGCGGCTCTATCGGGGCCGCCATAGCCGGTCATGACGAAGGCGCGCATATCGACAGCTCCTGCCTGTGGCCGCGCCCCACCCCCGCTAGCGCGTCGGGTAGTTCGGGGCTTCGCGGGTGATGGTCACGTCATGGACATGGCTTTCGCGCAGCCCGGCATTGGTGATGCGGACGAACCTGGCGCGCTCCTGCAGATCGGGGATCGTCGCCGAGCCGGTATAGCCCATCGCCGCCTTGATGCCGCCGACGAGCTGGTGAATCACATCGCGGGCCGGGCCCTTATAGGCGACCTGACCCTCGATCCCTTCGGGAACCAGCTTGAGCTGATCCTTGATGTCGCCCTGGAAATAGCGATCCGCGGAGCCACGCCCCATCGCGCCGACCGAGCCCATGCCGCGATAGGATTTGTAGCTGCGGCCCTGATAGAGGAAGGTTTCGCCGGGCGCTTCCTCGGTGCCCGCGAGCAGCGAGCCGACCATGCAGGTCGAGGCGCCGGCGGCGAGCGCCTTGGCGAGATCGCCCGAAGTGCGCAGGCCGCCATCGGCGATCACCGGCACGCCCGATTTGGCGGCTTCGGCGGCGGCCTCCATCACGGCCGTGAGCTGCGGCACGCCGACGCCCGCCACCACGCGGGTCGTGCAGATCGAGCCGGGACCGATGCCGACCTTCACCCCGTCCGCGCCCGCATCGATCAGCGCGCGCGTCGCCTCGGCGGTCGCGACGTTGCCGGCAACCACCTGGACCCGGTTCGACAGCTTCTTCACCCGCTCGACGGCGCGGGCGACATCCTTGTTGTGGCCATGGGCGGTATCGATCACGATCAGGTCGCACTCAGCATCGACCAGCGCTTCAGTGCGTTCGAAGCCCTTGTCGCCGACCGTGGTGGCGGCGGCGACGCAGAGGCGGCCGGCCTCATCCTTGGTCGCGTCGGGATAGGTGACCGCCTTCTCGATATCCTTGACCGTGATCAGGCCGACGCAGCGATAGCTGTCATCCACCACCAGCAATTTCTCGATGCGGCGGGCATGGAGCAGGCGCCGCGCTTCCTCCTTGCCGACCCCGGCGCTGACCGTCGCGAGATTGTCGCGGGTCATCAGCTCGGAGACCGGCTGGCCGGGGTTCTCGGCGAAGCGGACGTCGCGGTTGGTGAGGATGCCGACCAGCCTGCCGCCATCCTCGACCACCGGGATGCCGCTGATCCGGTGCCGCGCCATCAGCGCGCGGGCGTCGGCGAGCGTGCCGTCCGGCGTCATCGTGATCGGATTGACGACCATGCCGCTCTCGAAGCGCTTGACCGCACGGACCGCCTCGACCTGCTGGCCGACGTCGAGATTGCGGTGGAGCACGCCGATGCCACCCAGCTGCGCCATCACGATCGCCATGTCGGCCTCGGTGACGGTATCCATCGCCGAGGAAATGATCGGGATGTTGAGCGCGAGGCTCCGGGTCACGAAGGTGCGGGTATCCGCCATGCTCGGCAGGACTTCGGACTCGCCCGGCCGGAGCAGAACGTCGTCGAAGGTGAGGCCGAGTGGGATGTCCATGAGAGGCGCCAAGGTCCTTGAGTCGGAGGTTGGCGGCCCATGTAACCGCGTGGGACGCGGGGCGCTAGAGGGGCCGAGGCGACGGAGACGCATACCTCTGAGATACAGGGCATTTCGGTTGCTCTAGCGTTTGACGCGACCCGATCTGGCGGCGAACTCTCTGCCGATTGGGGAGAGGATAGATGAATCACGATTCATTGCGGGGGCCTTCACATCTAGTACTGGCGCCCGCTGCGAAAGGAGAGGAACGGGCGGTCTCTGCAGTCAGCCTGCTGGTCAAGGGGCAGGGCACGATCGGCTTCGCGATCGGACAACGCACGGGGTTCAGCGTTACGATCCAGAACCAGGGCTGGTGTACCCCCGGCTTTCGCTGGGACATCGGGTTCGACGGTGCGCGCCTGTCCGAATTTCGCGACGATGCCTGGCACGAGTTACCACTCAAGCAATGCGCCGGCCTCGATCCCGAGCCGCATTGCAGCTACTGGTTCAGCTTCGACTATGCCAATCGCATGCTGCGCTTCGGCAAGGGCGAGATGCGACTGGGCTGCGCGCTGGCGAGCCATTCGCTGGGCGAGAAGCCCAAGCACGGTGCCGATCCCTATGCATGGCTGCGCGAAGCGGGCGAAGTCGGCATCGGCGCGCCGATCCGCGGCAACATAGATATCTGGCGCGATCCGGTGGTTGATGAGGTGCCGCTGCGGGTGGTGCCGATGGACAGCATCACCATGGACCAGATGGCAGTCGGAGCACTGACGGTACCGGCCAATCTGACGCCGACCTGCCAGCTGCTCTACGGCAATGTCGCAGGGAGGAATTTCGAACTGGGTGCCGACGATTTCCCCGAATTTGCGCAAGCGATCAAGGAGAGCATCGCCGACAAGCATGGCTGGTGCCACAAGACGCTGGCGGACAAGGCCAACGAATTCGGCACGCCCGATCCGCACAAGACCTATCTGCGCATCACCATGGGGCACAATCAGGGAGAGTCACCGGGCATCCCGTTCGTCATGGAGATCTGGCCGGTCGGCAACTACTCACCGATCCACAACCATGGCGGCTCGGACGCGGTGATCAGGGTGCTGCACGGTGCGATCACCGTCGACATGTTCCCAATGCTGTCGCAGCATCACCAGACGCCATTCGCCACCGATACCTTCCACAAGGGGGAAGTCACCTGGATCTCGGCACGGCTCAATCAGATCCACAAGCTGCGAAATACCCAGACGGACGAGCCTTGCATCACGATTCAATGCTATATGTATGCCGAGAACAACGAGACCCACTGGCCCTATTTCGACTATCTCGACCAGACCGGGATCGCCAATTTCGATCCCAATTCAGATGCCGATTATCTGGAGTTCAAAGCGCTGATGCAGGCGGAATATGGCAAGCGGCATGGGCTTGGTCCGGGCTGAGAGTTGCCCCAGCCGTCATCGCCGCGAAAGGCGGGGCTGATAGACAGCGCTATCTAGCCGCTGGCAAAGCGCGCCAGCAGGGCCCTAGCCTGATCGACGTGCATCGCCTCGATCATGCGGTCGCGATATCGCTCGGCGCCACCGGTGGCAGCGGCGACAAGCGCTTCGGCCTCGGCAAGCTCCGCTTCCGTGGGGCCGAATGCTTTGGTGGTACCATCGATCTGGTTGGGATGGATCAGGCTCTTGCCGTCGAAGCCTAGTGCCCTGCCGGCCTTGGCTTCGGCTTCCAGCCCCGCCGCATCATCGAGCTTGTTGAACACTCCGTCGATCGCCCAGGCATCGCCGGCGCGGGCGGCGAGAACGACCGTCTGGAGCGCGACGCCCATCGCCTCGCGGCCGGAGGACGGCGGCAGACGGAGACTGGCAGCGAGATCGTTGGTGCCGGCGATCAACCCCGCGACGCCGGGGAGCGCCGCGATCCCGGCAGCGGCGAGGACACCAGACGGGGTTTCGATCATCGCCAGCAAAGGCTTGCCGAGGGTCTCGATCAGGCGGGCGACCTGCTCCGCGTCCTCGGCCTTGGGAAGAACGACATAGTCGGCCTGCGATTCCGCCACCGCAGCGACATCGGCGGCATGTTCGGGCGTATCGAAGCCGTTGAGGCGAATCGCGCCAAGGCTGGTGCCGAAGCCCTGCGCCACCGCCACGACCGCCGCATCGCGCGCAGCATCCTTGTCCGCCGCCTTCACCGCGTCCTCGAGATCGAGGATCACCATGTCGGCGCCCAGCCCGCGCGCCTTCTCGATCGCACGCGGGTTGGAAGCGGGCAGGAAAAGCGCGGTGCGCGGGGGCAAAGCTGCTGTGGTCATCGGCTGCTGTTATGCTAGCAAGAGATAAAGTTTGCGAGGGGAGTCGGACGTGGACGTGCTCAATATATTCCTGCTGGTCGCGGTTGCGGTGGTGCTGCTCTACCTCTTCTCCAGCGTGAAGATCGTGACGCAAGGCTATCAGTACACGATCGAATATTTCGGCCGCTTCACCGCGGTCGCCGCCCCGGGCCTGAACTTCTATCCCGCCTTTTTCTACCGTGTCGGCCGCAAGGTGAACATGATGGAGCAGGTGATCGACATTCCGGGGCAGGAGATCATCACCAAAGACAATGCGATGATCTCCACCGATGGCGTGGTGTTCTTCCAGGTCCTCGACGCCGCCAAGGCCGCCTATGAAGTGAGCGACCTCTATGTCGCGCTGCTCCAGCTCACGACGACCAATTTGCGCACGGTGATGGGTTCGATGGACCTTGACGAGACGCTGTCGAAGCGCGACGAGATCAACGCCCGGCTGCTCTCTGTGGTCGATCACGCGACGACACCGTGGGGCGTCAAGATCACCCGCGTCGAGATCAAGGATATCCGCCCGCCCGCCGACATCGTCAACGCGATGGGCCGCCAGATGAAGGCCGAACGCGAGAAGCGCGCCAACATCCTCGAGGCCGAAGGCACCCGCGCTTCCGAGATCCTACGCGCCGAGGGCCAGAAGCAGTCGAAGATCCTCGAAGCCGAAGGCCGCCGCGAAGCCGCCTTCCGCGACGCCGAAGCCCGCGAGCGCGCCGCTGAGGCCGAGGCGACCGCGACGCGTGTCGTCTCCGACGCGATCGAGGGCGGCAGCAGCCAGGCGATCAACTATTTCATCGCCCAGAAATATGTCGAGGCGGTCGGCAAGTTCGCGACCTCGCCCAACGCCAAGACGATCCTGTTCCCGGTCGAGGCGACCCAGCTGATGGGTACGCTGGGCGGAATCGGCGAGCTGGCCAAGGAAGCGCTGGGCGGCCCTGCGGGCGGCGGCGCCAGGCCCCCGGCTCCTCCCGCCCCGCCGCGCGGCAAGCCATCGCCCTTCACCCCTTCGGAGAGCTGAGCCATGGATCCGGCCCTATATTGGAGCGCGGTCAGCGGTTCGCCGGGTCTCGCCTGGCTGATCCTCGCGGCGGTGCTGGCCCTGACCGAATTGCTGGTGCCGGGCATATTCCTGGTCTTTGTCGCGGCCGGCGCCGCGGTGACCGGGATCGTCACCCTGTTGTTCCCGGATTTAGCGTTGCTGTTTCAGGTCGCGGTGTTCGCGGCCGGCTCGTCGGCGGCGGTCGCGCTCGGTCGGCAATGGTATCTGCGCAATCCCGGGCCGAGCCCCGATCCATTGCTCAACGATCGCGTCGCGCGACTGATGGGTCAGATCGTGACCGTTGCCGAACCGATCCAGGCAGGATGCGGCAAGGTTCGCGTCGGTGACGGCGAATGGCTGGCCAAGGGCCCCGATGTGCCCGCCGGCGCGCATGTCCGCATCATCGGAGCGGAAGGCAATGCATTGACCGTCGAGCCGGTCGTCGCCTGACAAGGTTCAAGGAGTTATCATGCGTTCCACCCGCCGCGACGTCCTGCTCGGCACCGGCGCCAGCCTCGCGCTGGGCGCCCTGCCCGCCTCCGCCCGCAGCCTCGCCCCGAGCGCGGATGCGCAGGCCGAGAAGCTTCTCTCGGGCATCGCCGAGACGCTGCTCAAGGATTATCCCGAAAGCGCAACCACCCTCGGCATCGACAAGGACAAGCGCGCCGGCCTCAAGCACCAGCTCACCGACCGCTCGCCGAAGGGGCAAGCGGCGATGGTCGCGCATCTGAAAAAGGCATTGGCGGATATCGCCAAGCTCGATCCGGGCGCGCTGAGCCCGATCATGCGCACCAACGTCGATGTCGTGCAGGCGGCCTATGGCAACGCGCTCCAGGGCTTCGCCTTCGGCTATGGCGATGTCGCGGTCGGGAGCTGGCGCAATGCACCCTATGTCGTGATCCAGAACGTCGGCGCGTTCCTCGATGTACCGCGCTTCCTGGACAGCGATCACCAGATCAGGAATGCGGAAGACGGCGAAGCCTATGTCGATCGCCTCGAAAGCTATGCCGAGCAACTGGATGGCGAGACCGAACGGCTGAAGATCGCCGCGGGCAAGGGCGTGATCGCGCCGGATTTCCTGCTCGACAAATGCCTCGCCCAGATCAGGCAGGCGCGCGGCGGCAATCCCGCCGGCTGGGGCATCGTCACCTCGGTCGCCAACCGCACCGTCGGCATGGGCGGCGATTTCGGGCAGGCGGCATATCTGCTCTCCAAGGACAGGATCGCGCCGGCGCTCGATCGCCAGATCGCCGAGCTGGAAAAGCACCGCAAGCGCGCGACGAGCGATGCCGGCGTATGGAAGTTCAGGGATGGTGACGCCTATTATGCCTGGGCGTTGAGCGCGGGCACGACGACGACGATGACGCCCGACGAAGTCCATCAGATGGGGCTCGATCAAGTCAAGGCGATCCAGAGCGAGATGGACGCGATCTTGCAGAAGCAGGGCTACACGACCGGCACCGTCGGCGCGCGGATGGAGGCGCTGGCCAAGGACAAGCGCTTCACCTTCGCCGAGGGCGATCCCGGCCGCGCCGAGATCATGAAGTTTCTGAACGAGCGCATCGCCGACATCCGCAACCGGATGCCGCAAGCGTTCCACACGCTGGTGCGCGGCAATGTCGAAGTGAAGCGCCTGCCGCCCGAGGAAGAGCCCGGCGCTCCCGGCGCCTATGGCGGCGCGGGCTCGATCGATGGGAGCATACCCGGCAAATTCTGGATCAATTTGCGCACCACCGCGCTGCACACCAGGTTCAGCCTGCCCGACCTCGCCTATCACGAGGCGATCCCAGGGCATGTGTGGCAGGGCGAATATGCCAACAAGCTCCCGCTGATCCGTTCGCTGCTGTCGTTCAACGCCTATTCGGAGGGCTGGGCGCTCTATGCCGAACAGCTTGCCGACGAGCTGGGCGTCTATGCCGACAATCCGGCGGAGAAGCTCGGCTATCTCCAGTCATTGGGCTTCCGCGCCTGCCGGCTGGTGGTCGATACCGGGCTCCACGCCAAGCGCTGGACCCGCGAACAGGCGATCCAATGGTTCATCGAGGCCAATGGCTCGTCGGATGAGGAAGTGCGCGGCGAGGTCGATCGCTATTGCTCCTGGCCGGGTCAGGCATGCGGCTACAAGGTCGGGCATAGCGAGATCAACCGGCTGCGCACCCGGGCCAAGGCGAAGCTGGGCGACAAGTTCGACTTCCGCGGCTTCAACGATGCGGTTGTGCTGGGCGGCAATGTGCCGATGACGGTGCTGGGGCATGTGATCGACCGATACGTCGAATCGAAGACCTAGTTCCGACTTCGTCACCCCGCCCTTGCGCCGGAGCCTGTCGTAGAGCGGGCGGAGTGGAAGGCGCGAGATTCGCTTGTGGAGAAGCGGGCCCCGGCACAAGGCCGGGAATGACGGAGCCGGTTACCCCGTCCGCTTCGCCAAGGCCGCCTCGACGGCCTCCAACCCCTCATCACTTTCCACCGCCAGATCGATCGGGCGGCCACCCAGTGCATCGTCATGCGTATTCAGGAACGCGATCATCGCGTCGCGATTCTTGAGCGTCAGGAACGCGACGGTCGCGGCCTTGCCCTGGCGCGCTGCTGCCTCGGGAGACAGGCGAACGGTGTCGAAACGCTTGCGGAAGCGCTTGAACTGCGGCTTGGCGTCCGCGGTTTCGGTCGGCTGGTCATCAGCCGTGGCAGGCGCATCGCTCATTGGGCATCCCGTACAGCGTAGGTGGGAGTCCAACGTCTCTCAGCCGCCCGCACCTACGAAGAAATTGCGAAACGATAGCATTGATGTAGGTGTCCGGCACCCGATGCGCCAGCAGTGATCGGGCCGGCGCTATTTCTTGCCGAACAGCCCGCCGACCATTCCACCCAGATCGTTGAGCGGATTGCCGTCGCCATCCTTGTCGAGCGAACTGAGAATGCCGCCCGCGCCCGACGGCAGCATCGACGCGAACTTGCCCAACGCACCTTCGCCGCCGATATGGCCGATGATCTCCTGGAGCTTTTCGGTGGGCAATCCGGTCGCCGCGGCGGCGCCCTCCGCCGTGTCGCCCTGCATCGGATGGAATTTGGCGAGCGCCTGCACCGCCGATTCGACATGCTCCTTGGATAGCCCGACCTTGGCCGCGAGATTGGCGATGTCCACATTCTGAGTGACTTGACCCAAGATACCGTCGAGCATGCTCATATTCGCCTCCCGCTAGGATTCGCCGCAATGGGATACCCTTAGCACAGCTTGCGCAAAGGCGCACGGTCCGGCGCGACGAAACCGGGACGCGCGGCACCAGGAAACGCGGCCATCGATCGGGTATGCATGGGCCCGATCGATGGCCGGGCAATTCAGACGGTGGCTCTAGACCTGGGCGCGGCCTGGCGGACGCCTTCGTCGACATGGTCGAGGAATTGCGCGAAATTCTCGACGAACTGGTCGACCAGCTTGCCCGCGGTCGCATCATATTCGGCCTTGTTTGACCAGGTCTCGCGCGGATCGAGGATATGGCTATCGACCCCGGGCGCGGTGACCGGCACCATGAAGCCGAAATTGGGGTCCGTGCGAAACTCGACATGGTTCAGGCTACCGTCGAGCGCGGCGTTGAGCAACGCGCGCGTCGCTTTGATCGGCATGCGCTTGCCGACGCCGTATTTGCCGCCCGACCAGCCGGTGTTTACCAGCCAGCAATTGACCCCGCCCCTGGCGATCCGCTCCTTGAGGAGGTTGCCATAGACCGAAGGGTGGCGCGGCATGAACGGTGCGCCGAAACAGGTCGAGAAGGTCGCCGAAGGCTCGGTGACGCCGATCTCGGTGCCGGCGACGCGCGCGGTATAGCCCGAGAGGAAGTGATACATCGCCTGATCCGGGGTGAGCTTGGCGATCGGCGGCAGCACGCCATAGGCATCGGCGGTCAGGAAGATGATGTTCTTCGGGACCGGGCCCATATTCTTTTCCGAGGCGTTCGGAATGAAATCGATCGGGTATGAGCCGCGGCTATTCTCGGCCAGCGTGTTGTCGTTAAAGTCGAGCTCGCGGGTCTCGGGATCCATGACGACATTTTCGAGCACCGTGCCGAAACGCTGCGTGGTCGCGAAGATCTCCGGCTCGGCCTCGGGCGAGAGGTTGATCATCTTGGCATAGCAGCCGCCTTCGAAATTGAAGACCGCCGTGTCCGACCAGCCATGCTCGTCGTCGCCGATCAGCGTGCGGCTGGCATCGGCGGAGAGCGTGGTCTTGCCGGTGCCGCTGAGGCCGAAGAACACCGCGGTGTCGCCGTTCGGGCCGATATTGGCCGAGCAGTGCATCGGCATGATGCTATCGACCGGCAGCAGATAGTTGAGCAGGCCGAACACGCTCTTCTTCATCTCGCCGGCATATTTGGTGCCGCCGATCAGGATCAGCTTCTCGGTGAAGTTGACCGCGATCACCGTCTCGCTGTGCGTGCCGTGACGCGTGGGATCGGCGCGGAAGCTGGGCAGATCGATGATCGTATATTCGGGAACGAAGCCGGGCAGTTCGCCGGCTTCCGGACGAACCAGCAGCGTGCGGATGAACAGGCTGTGCCAGGCAAGCTCGTTGATGACGCGGACCTGGACGCGATGCTCGGGCTGGGAGCCGCCGAACAGGTCCTGCACGAACAACGTGTCACGCGCCGCGACTTCGGCGAGGAAATCGGCCTTCAGGGCGGCGAAATGCGCGGGCGTCATGCCGACATTGGTGCTGCCCCACCAGATCGTGTCCTCGGTGGTGGTGTCGCGGACGATGAACTTGTCCTTGGCGCTGCGTCCGGTGTGCTTGCCGGTGGCGACGACGAGCGCGCCGTGCTTCGACAATTCGCCTTCGCCGCGGCGAATCGCATGCTCGACCAGCGGGCCGGTGCCCAGATTCCAGTGCAATTCAGCGCCCGTCGCGATGCCTTGCGCATCGAGCCCGTGGCGTGGCTCACGCTCGGTCAAAATATGCCTCCTCATGCGCCTCGTGCGGGCGCTATCTAGTTATGCTTGGCGCATAGGCGGCGGCTCGAACGGCGGTCAATGCGGGTAAACGTTGTCGGATTCGATGGTAATCGGTGTCATTTCCAATGCGGCATACAAACTATGGTTTACGGCATTGGTGATGCGCCGATGCAACGCTATGGTTGCGCAATGACAGCGACGATCGCGCTGGTCGATGACGACCGGAACATCCTCACTTCGGTATCCATTGCGCTGCAAACCGAAGGCTTTCTCACCCGCGTCTATTCGGACGGCGAAAGCGCGTTGAAGGCGCTGATCGAGAATCCGCCCGATCTGGCGGTGCTCGACATCAAGATGCCGAAGATGGACGGGCTGGAACTGCTGCGGCGGCTGCGCGAGAGGAGCGCGATTCCCGTGATCTTCCTGACCAGCAAGGATGACGAGCTCGACGAGGCGCTCGGGCTGGCGATGGGCGCGGACGATTATATCGCCAAGCCGTTCAGCCAGCGCCTGCTGATCGCCCGCATCCGCGCGATCCTGCGCCGCACCGAAGCCAGTCTGCCCAGCGCCGAGGGCGGCGAGGATACGCCGCAGGAAATACTGGAGCGCGGGCGGCTGGTGATGGACCCCGCCCGTCACCGTGTGAACTGGGCCGGCGACAACGTGACGCTGACCGTCACCGAGTTCCTGATCCTGGAGACGCTGGCGCAGCGCCCCGGCATCGTGAAGACCCGCAATCAGCTGATGGATGCCGCCTATCAGGACGACATCTATGTCGACGACCGTACCATCGACAGCCACATCAAGCGCGTCCGCCGCAAATTCCGTCAGGTCGATCCGGAATTCGATGCTATCGAGACGCTATATGGCGCCGGATACCGCTTCTCCGACGAGTGACGATCAGGCCCTCGGGCTGAAATGGTCGAACCGCGTCAGCCTGACGCCACGGATTCTGGCGGTCAATATTTTCGCGCTGGCGCTGCTCGGCGGGGGCTTTTCGTACCTCGATTCGTATCGCAGCCGGATGGTCGACAGCCGGGTCGAGCAGGCGAGCCGCGAGGCCAGGCTGATCGCGCAGGCGCTGGCTTCGACCAACAAGGACGAAAAGCGCCGCGACATATTGGTGCTGAGCTTGGCGCGCGACATGGGCACGCGGATCCGCCTGTTCACCGACGACGGCAAGATGCTGGCGGACAGCCGTGAGCTGGGGCTGCGCAACGTGACGCTGCGCGATCCGGACAAGGACCCGTGGGGACTGGAGGCTGCGCGCTGGCTTGATGCGGTGATCGATACCGTGGCCGGCGCGGCGCGAGCGCCGGCCTATCGCGAGCGTTCCAGCGATGCGGGGCTCGACTGGCCCGATGTACGGACCGCGCAAACGGCGCATGGCTCGGCGGCGACGGTGTGGCGCGCGCCCGACCGGACGCCGGTGATCACGGCGGCGGCGCCGATCACCGGAATGGGCGTGGTGATGACCACGGTCAACGCCCGCGACATCACCCAGACGGTACGCGCCGAGCGCTACCGGCTCGGGATCGTGCTGCTGATCGTCTCGGTCTCCTCGATCCTGCTCTCGCTATTCCTGGCGCGGACGATCGTCCGGCCGCTGCGGCTGCTCGCCCGAGCCGCGATCCGGGTGCGGCTCGGGCGCGCGCGCGAGGTGGTCGTCCCTCGCCTGCCCGACCGCAGCGACGAGATCGGGCTGCTCGCCCGCGCCCTTTCCGACATGACGCAGGCGCTGCGCGCGCGGATCGATGCCACCGAAAGCTTTGCCGCCGACGTGACCCACGAGCTCAAGAACCCCCTCGCCTCGCTGCGATCGGCGGTCGACAGCCTCGCCAGCGTCAAGAAGCGCGAACATCGCGATCAGTTGATGGAGATCGTCCAGGACGATGTGCACCGGCTCGACCGGCTGATCACCGATATCTCCGAAGCCTCGCGGCTCGACGCGCAACTGAGCCGCGCGACCTTCGAACCGGTCGATATCGGGGCACTGATCCAGGCGCTGCTCGACAGCCGCGAAGCGCGCGGGCTGCCGGCGGGTATCCGCATCGCCTTCGACCACCAGCCCGGGGCCGCGCTGACCGTACTCGGCGAAGGGGCGCGGCTTGAGCGCGTGTTCGAGAACCTCATCGAAAACGCGATCTCCTTCTCGCCCGAGGGTGGGCTGATCGCGATTTCCGCACGCGGCGAAGGCGCGATGCTGACCATCCGCATCGAGGATGAAGGCCCCGGCGTGCCCGAAGATGCGCGCGAGAACATCTTCCGCCGCTTCCATTCGGTGCGCCCCGAAAGCGAGGCATTCGGCCAGCATTCGGGCCTGGGCCTTGCCATCGCCCGCACCATCGTCGAAGCCCATCAGGGGAGCATCGCAGTGGAATCGCGGGAAGATCGGTTGAGCGGAGCGCGGTTCGTGGTGCGGCTGCCCAGGGGCGACCGCGGCTAATGGCGGCGCTTTCCACCGAGGCGATCGAGGCGAGTTGCGTGGCTGCGGATGGCCGTGGCGTGCTGATCGAGGGCCGCGACGGCGATGCGCGGACCGATCTGGCGCTGCGCATGATCGATCGGGGCGCGGTATTGGTTGCGGACACGCAGACCGTGTGCCTGCGACAGGACAGGCGATTGCTGGCGGGCGCACCGGCGGGCACTGCTGGAAGGATCGAAGTGCGCGGACTGGGCATTGTCGGGATGCCCCATGCGGAGCGCGTGCCGGTGGAGTTGCTGATCGTCCTGCTCGATGCCGCCCCACGCTTTCCCGACGACAAGCGCACGCGCAGCATTGCGGGCGTCGAGGTGCCGGTGCTGGCGCTAGCGGCGAGCGATCACGCCGCGCCGATCAAGGCCGAGCTATGGCTGCGAATCCGATGAGCCGGCGGCCCAAGCATATCCTGCTCGTCACCGGCATGTCCGGCGCCGGCAAGTCGACCGTGCTCCGCACGCTGGAGGATCTTGGCTGGGAGACCGTCGACAACCTGCCGCTCCTGCTCCTCAATCGCCTGCTCGATACCGCGCCGGCCGAAGGCACCGACAGCGACGATGATCGTCCGCTGGCGCTGGGCATTGGCAGCCAGACCCGCGGCTTCGACGCCGACAGCATCGTCCGCCGCATCAAACGGCTGCGCGAGGACCATGGACACGATGTCGGCACGCTGTTCCTCGAATGCGCGGGGTCCGAACTGGAGCGCCGTTATTCGGAAACACGCCGCCGCCATCCGCTGGCGCAGGATCGCCCGGCCAGCGACGGTATGCTGCGCGAGCGCGAACTGCTCGCCCCGCTCAGGCAATGGTCGAACCGGCTGATCGACACCACCAACATGTCGAGCAACGAACTGGCGCAGCAGATCCGCTCGACCTTCTCGGGCGAGGGCTTGGGCGAAACCGTGCTCAACGTCATGTCGTTCGGCTTCGCCCGCGGGCTCCCGCGCGATGCCGATCTGGTGCTCGACATGCGTTTTCTTCGGAATCCGCACTGGGACGAGGCCCTGCGCCCCGGAACCGGCAAGGACAAGAATGTTTCCGCCTATATCGCCGACGACCCGGCCTATGCCACGGCGATGGCGCAGATCGAATCGCTGCTGCTGCTGCTGCTCCCGCGCTATCAGGCCGAGGGCAAGGCATATGTGACGATCGCGTTCGGCTGCACCGGCGGTCGGCACCGCTCGGTCCACGTCGCCGAACGCGTCGCAGCGCGGTTGCGCGGGGAAGGATTTTCGCCCACGGTGACCCATCGCGACCTGCAGACCGCTCCGCAGGACTCGCTCGAGGGGGCGCCGGTAGTGGCATGAGAGGCCGGAGTTGAGATGATCGGTTTGGTACTCGTGACGCACGGGCGACTCGCGGAAGAGTTTGTCGTCGCGATGGAGCATGTCGTGGGCAAGCAGGAGCGGATCGAGCCGATCTGCATCGGGCCCGAGGACGATATGGAAAGCCGCCGCGCGGATATCGCGAAAGCGATCGGGAAGGTCGATGACGGCAAGGGCGTCATCGTGCTCAGCGACCTGTTCGGCGGCACGCCTTCGAACCTCGCCATTTCGCTGATGGAAGCTGGCAAGGTGGAAGTGATCGCCGGCATCAACCTGCCGATGCTGATCCGGCTGGGCAGCGCCCGCAAGGCGATGAAGGTCACCGACGCCGTCGCCGCCGCGCGCGATGCCGGGCGCAAATATATCACCGTGGCATCGGAAGTGCTCGGCGAGGCCGCCGCATGAGCCGCTGCCAGCGGACGGTCACGATCGAGAACAAGCGCGGGCTGCACGCGCGCGCCAGCATGGCGTTCGTGACCCTGGCGACGAGCCATCCGGTCGAGCTGACCGTCGAGAAGGACGGCAACGCCGCCTCCGGAACCTCGATCCTCGACCTGATGATGCTCGGCGCCGCGCGCGGCGACACGATCACGATCAGCGCCGAGGGCGATGGCGCCGAGGATGCCGTGCAGGCGCTGGTCCAGCTGGTCGAGGACCGGTTCGGCGAGGAATAGGCGGGTTACCGCCTTGGCTGCTATTCGCGGAAGCCTAGCCCGCCCTGGCCTTCGCCGCCCACGGATTCCAGGCTGACCACAGGGCAATGGCGGCCAGCGCCAGCGCGCCAAGCGATAGCGGGGCAACCGGCAGCGTTCCGATCCGCGCGAACCAGTCCGCCCATAGCGCCGAGGCGCCGACGCTCTCGAACGCGACGATCTCCAATGCCATGGTCGCGATGACCACCGCGAACGCCCGGCCTTCGCGACGGTGACCAAGCCACAGCAGCGCGGCGATGACGATGCTCAGCATTTCGCCCAGATGCAGCGCCGGCGGCGCCGGGATCGGCAAGCGGGCGAGGATTGGCGGCAGCACCAGCAACGTGGTGCCGAGCATATAGGCGGCGTGCCTCGCCACCCGCTTGCGGTTCAGCAGCGCCGCGCGGACCATGCCGACCAGCACGACAGTCGAGATGATGTCATGCAGCCCGAGCCGCGCACCGAATATGCCGTAGAAAGGATGGCCGCCGCTGAACTTGAGCGCCATCGAATGCAGCACCAGCGCCGCGCCGGCGGCGAACAGCGGCACCACGAACAGCACGGCGCGGCCGCTCGCGCGGTGCAGCGCGAAACGGCGATGGTGCGCGCTCCAGCTCTGCAGCGCGACGAGCAATATCCACGCCGATGCGGTGAGGCCATGGGCATGGAATGCCAGCGGAGCGCTGCCGATCACCCCGAAATAGTCGCGCCAGAACGCCATCGCGATCGCCGGGACGAGCAGAACAAGCACGAACCAGTGCGCGTGACGATATGGCATGAATCCGCTTCCCCCAAGCTGACCGCGTGACGATAGGCGGCCCGGCTTTTATCCGCTAGGGGCACGGCCATGCCCCGCGAGATCACCGCCTTTTCCAACCCGCTCATCAAGCGCGTCCGCAATTTGCGCGACAAGAAGCATCGCCGTGAGGAAGGGCTGTTCCTCGCCGAGGGCTTGCGCATCCTGACCGAGGCGCGCGAGGCCGGGCGGTTGCCGCAATATCTGTTCTACACCAGGGAAAGCGCCAACCACCCGCTGGTGCTGGCGCTGGTCGACGCGGTGGAAAACAAGACCGGCTGGGCGATCGAGACCAATGCCGACATTCTTTCCAAGCTCTCCGGCAAGGATAACCCGGGCGCGGTGGTCGGGGTGTTCGCCGAGTTCGAGGCGAAGCTGGACGATCTCGACCGCGCCAGCGCGCCGATCTGGCTGGTCGCCGAACGGCTGCGTGACCCCGGCAATCTCGGGACGATCCTGCGCACCGCCGACGCGATCGGCGCGGGTGGGCTGATCCTGGTCGACGAGTGCGTCGATCCCTTCTCGGTCGAAGCGGTGCGGGCGAGCATGGGCGCGCTGTTCACGGTGCCGGTGGCGCGCGCGCCCTGGGCCGAGTTCGCGACCTGGCTGCGCAAGGGACCGGGCCAGCTGGTCGGGCTCAGCCTCGACACCGATCTCGATTACCAGGCGGCGCGATACGAAGCGCCGACCTTCCTGCTGACCGGCAATGAAGCGCAGGGCATGCCCGATTTCATGGCCAAGGCATGTGACGTGACGGTCAAGATCCCGATGCTCGGCAAGGCTGACTCGCTCAACGCGGCGGTGGCGACGGCGGTGATGGCCTATGAGGTGCTCAACCAGCGCCGGCGCGCCTAGCTTCACGCTTTTCACGGTCGTTCGGCAATTTCGTTTCCTGCCGGCGCATGATTGTTGCGGGCGAAACGTGCGGGCGAATCGACGGTTTCAAAGAGCAGGCGCGACGCTGGCAGATGAAATCCTACATTACCACCATCGCATTCTCGTCGCGTATCCCTTCCCCGCCGCGGCCAAATCTCTGAACGGCAGCGAAACAAAGCGGCCACCGTGCGTTCAGCGGCGGTAGCCGATTGCGAGGCTTCAAGGAGATGACACGATGAAGACGCTGATTGCCGCCGCCCTGATGCTGGGTTCCGCCGCCACGCCCGCGCTGGCGCAGGAAGCCTATCGCGCCAGCGGCACCGAGCCATTCTGGTCGCTGACGATCGGCGCACAGACGATGACCTTCGAAGCGCCGGGCCAGCGCCCCGTGTCCGTGGCGACGCCGAAAGTGATCCACGGTTTCGCCGGCGAGATCTGGCAGACACGGCGGATCGGCGTGAACACCGTCCACAAGCAGTGCAGCGACGGGATGAGCGACCGCATCTATCGCGATACGGTGACCGTCACCGTCGATGGCCGCCGTTACGACGGCTGCGGCGGCGGCACCATGGCCCCCGCCCCTCGCCCCGGCCCCGGCCCCGGCCCCGGAATTTCGCTGATCGAAGGCAATTGGCGAATCGCGATGATCAACGGCCGCCGCCCGGTCTACGGCACCGCGCCCACCGTGGTTTTCAATGGCACCCGGATCAGCGGCAATGCCAGCTGCAACCGCTTCACCGGCGTTTTCGAGCTCGCCCGCGGCCGCCTGACCGCCGGGCCGCTCGCCAGCACCAAGATGGCATGCGCCAGTCCGCTGGCGAACCGGCAGGAGATGCAGGTGCTGCAGATCCTGGGCGAGCGGCTGACCGTGTCGAGCAACCATTCGGGCAAGATCGTGCTGTCCACGCGGCGCGGCACTTCGCTGTCGCTTGAGCGCAGCGGCCGGCGCTGATCGAGGCGAAGGGCAAGCCTAGCTGCGCTTGCCCTTCCGCTGACGGATATATTCGAGCTCCTCCTTGACCTTCTGATCGTCGGGGGCGGCTTTCAGCGCCTCGTTCATGTGCTTTTCGGCGTCATCGAAATTGCCGAGCTCGATATCGTTATAGCCGATCCCGAACCACGCGTGCCGCAACGAGAGATTGCGTGACGCCTCGTCCTTGTTGCGCTTCGCGGCTTCGATCGCCGCGTAATAAGCGGCGTTCGATTCCTTCCAGTGCTTGAGCGTCTGGTGGACATAGCCAAGCTCGGTCAGGAACTGGGCATTGGTCGGCATCATGATAGTGGCACGCGTGAGCGGCGCCACGGCCTCCTCGAGGCGGCCCAGCTCGACCAGCGCATAGCCCTTGGCCCAGAGCGCGTAGCACCAGCTGCCATTCAGCGCGACGACGTCCTTCCTGGCGGCGGCGCTGCCGGCCAGCCCCATCAGCATCTGGCTGGTGTCGCTCGCGCAGACGACGGTCCGCCCCGAGGCGGGATAATCACGCTCATACGAGGCGATAACCGGATCGACGATGGCGAGCGCGCCCTTGGCATCCGACGCCTTGAGCGCGGCGATGGCTTCGAGGACCTTGGCGTCTCGCGGATCCGCCTTGGTCTTGGCCGCCGCGGCGTCCTGCGCCTGCGCGGGAAACGCGGCCGCCGCGCCCAGCAGAAAAGCAATCGCGTACCGCATCATCATCTCCCCTTCGTGCCCATCGGGATGCTTAACCTAATCCGCGGCTTCCTCAATAGGTTCGACGGCGACAGCCCGATCAATCCTCGAGCATATCCGCGACAAGGCCGTGCGGATCGAGCGCGAACTGGCGAATCATCCGGAAATGATCGGTGTCCTCAAGCTCGGCAGGTTCGAGCCCATATTTCCCCATTCTCAGCAGCCGCGCGCCGGGCAACGCCATCAGGATCGGGGAATGCGTGACCACGATCGCCTGACTCCGCCCTTCGCGCTGCATGGTCCGCAGCACCTTCAGGAAATCGAACTGCCGGGTCGGCGAGAGCGCGGATTCGGGCTCGTCGAACAGGAAGATGCCGGGCCGGGTGCAGCGCTCCTCGAAGAAGCGCAGGAAACCCTCGCCGTGCGAATGCGACAGATAGTCGGCCGATGCCGACCCGGCTTCGTCGAGATAGCGCGCGACCGAGAAGAAGCTTTCGGCGCGGAAAAACCAGCCCTGGCCGATCCTCGGCAGCCAGCTCGCCTTGAGGAAGCGGCCAAAAGAGGCACCGCTTACCTCGCTGGCGCGCGAATTATCGACGGCGCGATAGCCCGGGCCGCCGCCGGACTCGTCGAACCCGGCCATTACGGCAATGCCTTCGAGCAAGGTGGATTTGCCGACGCCGTTTTCGCCGGCGATGATCGTGATCGGGTTGTCGAAATGCAGGTCGAATTCGCTGCGGAACAACGGCAGGCAGAACGGATAGACCGTGCGGTTCAGCGGCAACTCCGGATCGAGCCAGACGCGCTTCAGATAGGGCGGTGGCAGACTGGTGTGTCGCGGGCGGCGCATGACCTATTCCGCGGCTTCCTCAACCGCTTCGCTCGCGGACAATGCGGCCATCTTGGTGAGCGGCCGGATCGCGGTCTCGACCATCGGCAGCGGTTCGATCTCCTTGGCGCCGCTCGACACTTCCAGCGCCTCGAAGCGCTTGGCCTGGGTCATCACCTGGCTCTCTAGGCTGCCGACCATCGCATTATAGGCGCCGCTGGCTTGTTCGAGATTGCGGCCAACCCGGGCGATATGCGCGCCCATGGTGGCGAGGCGCGAATGCAGTTCCTTGCCGAGCCGGGCGATCTCGGCGGCTTCCTCGGCAAGGCGCTCCTGCCGCCAGACGCTGGCGACGGTGCGGGCGATGGCGACGAGGTTGGTCGGGGTGGCGAGCAGCACGCGGCGCTCGAACGCCCATTCCCACAGGCCGTCGTCCTGCTCCAATGCGGCGGTAAGGAAATGCTCGCCGGGGATGTACAGGATCACATAATCGGCCGCGTCGCCGAACTGCGCCCAGTAATTCTTCGAGCCGAGCTGCTCGGCGTGGCGGCGGATCGCGGCGGCATGTTGCTGGAGGTGCGCGGCGCGGCTGTTCTCATCATGCGCTTCGCTGGCATCGAGAAAGGCGTTCAATGAGCATTTGGCGTCGATCACCAGCTTGCGCCCGCCCGGCAGGCGCACGATCACGTCGGGGCGCAGGCGGCCGTCATCGGTGTTGACCGAGACTTCGGTCTGGAAATCGGCATGCTGCGAGAGGCCGGCCTGTTCGAGGACGTTCTTGAGACTCTGCTCGCCCCAGCGCCCGCGCGCCTTTGGGCTGGCGCGCAGCGCATTGACCAGCTTGGCGGTCTCGTCGCGGACCTGGGTGTGGCCGGCATGGAGCAATTGCACCGCCTCGCGCAGCGCCTGATAGCTGCCGACGCGCTCCTTCTCGACATTGGTCAGGCCCTCCTCATAGCGCTTGAGGGTCTCCTGCACCGGCGCGAGCAGCGCCTTCATCCGCGCCTCGTTGCTTTCGCCCGCCTGGGCGAAACGCTGATCGGCGCGGTCGAGGAAATTCTTCTGGGTCTCGCCGAGGATGCGGCCGGCGAGCTCGGCGAAACGCGATTCGAGACCGGTGGTCTCGGCCTTGAGCGTCGCCAGCTCGATCTGGGCGCGGGCGAGATCGGCGGCGGATGCCTTGAAATCGGCCTCGCGGGCGTCGCGCTCGCGGCGCATCTGCGCGGCGGGGCGTCCGCCGAGGAACAGCCCCACCGTGAAGGCGATGACGAGGCCGGCGACCGCGATGGCGAGAACGAGCAGATCCAATTCGGCCTCCTGGAACAGAAGGCGAACCTAGAAGTGCAAGTACGAGGAAGCAAGTGCTCCTGCGAAAGCAGGAGCCTAGGGGCGCAAACCGTTCGCTCCATTACCCTGGACTCCTGCTTTCGCAGGAGCACGGCAAAGCCTAAGCCGCGGCCTTACGCGCCTTGGTCAGCTTCTTCATGATCATGTCGCGCTTCAGCCGCGACAGGTGATCGATGAAAACGATGCCTTCGAGATGATCCATCTCATGCTGGATGCAGGTGGCGAGCAGGCCCTCGAACGTCTCGTCATGCGCCGCGCCCTTCTCGTCCAGCCATTTCACGCGGCAACGCGCGGGACGTTCGACATCGGCGAACTGCTCGGGGACCGACAGGCAGCCTTCGGTATAGACCGACTGCTCTTCGGCGGGATCGAGGATTTCGGGATTGATGAAGACGCGTGGCTCGCGGATCGGCTTGCCCTCTTCGTCCTCCTGCTCCTGCAAATCCATGACGACGACGCGCTTGGGCACGCCGACCTGGATCGCGGCAAGGCCGATGCCGGGGGCGTCGTACATCGTGTCGAACATATCGTCGATCAGTGCGCGGAGTTCGTCGTCGACCGTCTCCACGGGCGTGGAGATCAGGCGGAGACGCGGATCCGGAACTTCGACGATGGGTAGGATGGCCATGGGTGCGATTTAGGTGCGCGCCCAAAGAGCGTCAAGCAACCGGCCTTCTCGCTCTCAGCGCCTGGGCCAGCGTGCCCTCGTCGAGATAATCGAGCTCGCCGCCGACCGGCAGGCCGTGGGCGAGCTGGGTGATGCGGACGGGGTAGGTTTCCAGCCGCTCGGCGACGTAGTGCGCGGTGGTCTGGCCCTCGAGCGTGGCATTCATGGCAAGAACGACTTCGTCGACCCCGCCGGCGGAGATGCGCGCGACCAGGCTGTCGATGCGGAGATCCTCGGGACGGACGCCTTCGAGCGCGGACAGGCGCCCGCCAAGGACGTGGAACTTGCCGGGGAACAGCCGCGAGCGATCCAATGCCCAGAGATCGGCGACTTCCTCGACCACGCAGAGCGCGCGGGCGTCGCGGCGCGGATCGGCGCAGATCGCGCAGGGATTGGTGGTATCGACATTGCCGCAGATGCCGCAGGTGGCGAGCTTCTGGCTGACCGCGCCCAGGGCGGCGAGCAGCGGATCGAGCGCGGTCTCGCGCTTCTTGAGCAGATGCAGCACCGCGCGGCGGGCCGAACGCGGGCCGAGACCGGGCAGCCGCGACAGGGCTTGGGTGAGCGCTTCGATCTCGTGGGAGGCCATGCGGCATGACATAGGGGCTTGCGCCCGCCTCTGCCAAGCGCTTGGGAGAAACGATGCGGATCGTCTTCATGGGAACGCCCGAATTTGCCGTGCCGGTGCTGGAGGCGCTGGTCGCGGCCGGGCATGACGTCGTGGCGGCGTACAGCCAGCCGCCGCGGCGGGGCAACCGCGGCAAGATCGCGCCGTCGCCGGTACAGGCGCGGGCGGAGGCGCTAGGGATCGCGGTGCGGACGCCGGTGTCGCTTCGCAATGACGAGGCGCAGGCGGAATTTGCCGCGTGGGGCGCCGATGTCGCGGTGGTGGCCGCCTATGGCCTGATCCTGCCCGGGCCGGTGCTGGCGGCTCCGCGGCTCGGCTGCCTCAACGTCCATGGCTCGCTGCTGCCGCGCTGGCGCGGCGCGGCACCGATCCAGCGCGCGATCCTGGCCGGCGATGCGGAAACCGGCGTCGGCATCATGCAGATGGAGGCCGGGCTCGATACCGGGCCGGTGCTCGCCGAATGGCGGACCCCCATCGGCTCCCAGACGGCCGGGCAGTTGGGCGACGCCCTTTCCTCCGTCGGTGCGCAACTGATGGTGAAAGTCCTCGCCGATCCGGCAGCCTATCCCCCCGCACCGCAACCCGATGCCGGGATCACCTATGCGGCCAAGATCGACAAGGCCGAGACACAGCTCGATTTCCAGCGGCCGGCGATCGATGTCGAACGGCAGGTCCGTGCCTTCAACCCCGCGCCCGGCGCATTCTTCGAACTTGCGGGTGAGCGCTTCCGCGTTCTCGAAGCCGAAGTGATCGACGGGGAAGCATTTCCCGGAACCGTGATCGACGACCGGCTCGCGATCGCGTGCGGCGATCGGGCGATCCGCGTCACGCTCGTTCAGCGTGCGGGCCGTGGCGTCATGACGGCGCGAGACTTTCTCCGCGGCTTCCAAATCCCCACAGGCACCCGGCTTTGACGCGGTTCGCGCTGACGGTGGAATATGACGGCCGCCCCTTCATGGGCTGGCAGCGGCAGGATCATGGGCCGAGCGTGCAGCAGGCGATCGAGGAGGCCGCCTTCACGATCACCGGCGAGCGCGCCGCCTGTCATGCCGCCGGGCGCACCGACGCCGGCGTCCATGCACAGGCCATGCGCGCGCATATGGACGTGGAGCGGGCGATCACCCCGTTCCGGCTGATGGAAGCGCTCAACGCGCGCTTGCGGCCGAATCCGGTTGCGATCCTAGATTGCGTCGAGGTGGCGGACGATTGGCATGCCCGCTTCTCCTGTGTGGCGCGCCACTATGAATACCGGATCGTCGAGCGGCGGGCACCGCTGACCTGGGAGAAAGGGCTGGCGTGGCGGATTCCCGGCGATCTCGACGCCGCGGCGATGGCCGAGGGCGCGGCGCGGCTGGTCGGCCGGCACGACTTCACCACCTTCCGCTCGGCGCATTGCCAGGCGGACAGCCCCCTGCGGACGCTCGACCGCCTCGACGTGGTGCGGATCGGCGAGCGGATCAGCGTCTTCGCCTCGGCGCGCTCGTTCCTGCACCATCAGGTGCGTTCGATGGTCGGATGCCTGGCGCTGGTCGGTCAGGGCAAATGGTCGCCGGACGACATGACGGCGGCGCTGGAGGCGAAGGATCGCACGGCCCTCGGGCTCAACGCGCCCTCGGACGGCCTGTTCTTCCTGCGCGCGGACTATCCTACCGACTAAACTTCGCGGCCAGCTCGACATGCGTCGACCAGCGGAACTGGCCGACCGGCTGGACCCAGTCGAGCTTGTAGCCACCCTCGCACAGAATCTCGGCATCACGGGCGAACGTACCGGGATTACACGATACATAGGCGAGCGAAGGGGCCTTCGATCCGGCGATCTCCACCGCCTGTTCCTTGGCCCCGGCGCGGGGCGGATCGATGATCACGGCGTTGAAATTGCCCAGATCGGCGCTGGAGACCGGCCGGCGGAACAGGTCGCGGTGATCGGCGAAGACCGGTCGCCTGGCCAGCGCGGCCGCCGATTTGAGCATCATGATCGGGTCGCGCGCCGCTTCCGCGGCATAGACCCTCGCCCTGGGGAACGCGAAGGTGAAGGTGCCGAGCCCGGCGAACAGATCGGCGATGGTGCCGGCATCGGCGGCGATCTCGCAGACCGTGGCGACCAGAGCCGCCTCGCCCTCCGGCGTCGCCTGGAGGAAGTTGCCGGCGGGAAACGGCACCGGCACCCCGCCGAGCGTAACCGTCACCGGCTCGGGCTCCCAGCGCGCGGTGGCGCCAAAGCCCTCATCGATCGACAGGCGTGCCAGCTTGTGCCGGCCCGCAAAGGCGGTGAGCGCCTCCGCGGCGGCCAGTCCCTCGGCATCGAGCCCGTCGATCAGCACGTCGCGGCCCTGATCGGTCTGGACAAGATGGACGTTGATCCGTCGCGTGTTGGGAATCAGCGCCGCGAGCAGCCCGCGCAGCGGCGCCACCAGCGCGAACAGTTCAGGCGCGAGCACATGGCATTCCTGCAGATCGATGATCTGGTGACTGCCCTGCCCGGTGAAGCCGAGATGCACCTGGCGCCCGCGCCGCTCGGCATGGAGCGTCGCGCGGCGGCGCGTCCTGGGCGGCGACAGCAAGGGCGCGCGAATCTCGGTCTCGAGCTTGTGTGCCGCCAAGGCCCCGGCGATGCGATCGACGAGATACCCGCTCCAGCTCGCGTCATCGAGGTGCTGGAGCTGGCAGCCGCCGCATTCGGGGAAATGGCGACAGGGAGGTGTCTGGTGATGCGGCCCCGGGGTGATGACACCCCCGGCGCTTATCAGGTCGCCCGGCGCGGTGAAGGGGACATGGCGACCGTCGGCGGTGACGCCCTCACCCCGCCCGGCAACACGGACGATGGTATCATCGCTCACAGACATTCTGAGGTTGCCTCGCCAAGCCGTTCTATCAGCGTATCCGCGACAAAAGCGGGGCCGGCAAGCCATGCGGCGCGGGCATGGAGCCACACCGCCGCCTCCGCCGCTTGAGCGGTGCCCGCCGCCACCCGTGCGCCGAGCAGCCCTGCCAGCACATCGCCGGTGCCCGCGGTGGAGAGCCAGGGCGAGCTTCCCGCCAGCACCCGCACTTCGCCGCGCGGGCTGGCGATCACCGTATCCGCGCCCTTGTGGATCACGGTCGCGCGGCCCTCCGCCGCCAGCGCGAGAGTGCGGTCGATCTTGCTGCCTTCGCCCTCGTAAATCCGCTCGAACTCGCCCGCGTGCGGCGTCAGCCAGGCGGGCGCAGTGCGTCGCTGGAGCCATGCGGCGGCGGATTTGCCGAGCAGGCTAAGCGCATCGCCATCGAGCACCAGCGGGCGCTGCGAGGCCAAAGCCGCCTTGAGCAGTGCTTCCGCGCGGCGGTCGCGGCCAAGGCCGGGGCCGATCACCACCGCGCCGATGCGGTCGTCGGTCAGCAGATCGCCGAGATCGTCGCCGCCATGCATGGCACGATGGACCAGCGCATCGGGACCGCCCGGCGCTTCGGGTCCGGCGATCACGACATAGCCCGCGCCCCCGGCAAGCGCCGAGCGCCCCGCGAGCCGCGCCGCGCCGGGCATGGCGCCCTCGACGACCACGACCATGCCCCGGCTATATTTGTGATCCTGCGCGCCGGGCGCCCTGAGCACAGGCCGCGCGACGGTGCGCCAATGGCTTTGCACCGGCACGCCGATATCGGCGAGCAACACATGGCCACTGCATTCCAGCCCCCGCCCCAGCACATGCGCCGGCTTGAGCGCGCCCAGCGCCAGCGTCGCGTCCATCCGCCGCGCGCCGAGATCCTCGCCGCTATCGGTCTCGATGCCGGAGGGAAGGTCTATGGCGAGGCGGAATTCGGCGGCACTGACCAGCTCGGCGAACACCGCGGCGATGCCACGCTCGAGCGGCCGCGTCAGCCCGGTGCCGAACAGGCCGTCGATCAAAACCGGGCGCGGGCGCGCCTCGTACAGCGACGATACCGGACCGCCCCACGCCTCCAGCATCGCCTTCCCCGCGTCGGTCTGCGGGTGGCCGCAGGCGGCGATCGTGACGTCATGGCCCCGTTCCTTGAGGAGACGCGCCGCCGCATAGGCATCGCCACCATTGTTTCCGGGGCCGGCAAGGACGAGGATCGGCCGCCCCAGCGCGAAGCGGGCGGCTTCGCGGGCGACGGCCGCGCCCGCCCGCTCCATCACCTCCAATTGGGTGGCGAAGCGGAACGCCTCTTCCTCGGCGGCACGCATCTGCGCCGCGGTTACGATCGGGGCGCTGGCGGGACTCACTTCTTCGCTGCGGGCTGGCGGACGGTCGCGGGCAAGCGATAGCGCGCGCCACCGATCGCGACCTCGATCAGATCGGGGGCGAGCGCGGTGACCACGGTCTGCTCGGCACCGTCGGCGGCAACCACCCCGCGCCCGTCGCGCGTCACCAGCAGCCGGCGAAACCCGCCATCGGGGTGGCGCACGGTGAGGAACAGCCCGTCCTGCGACTGCACCATGTCGATCGCGCACGAATAGGCGAAGCCGTCATGACCCGGCGGCGCGCACTCGATCCGGCCATCGGCCTTTTTGACCGCTTCCTTGTGCGCTTCCTGTCTGGCCTCGGCGATCTTGTTCGGCACGAGGTCCGCCTGTTCACACGCCGTGAGAACAAACACCAGTAACAGACTGCTATATATCCGCGTAGACATGGGTTTCGGCGCTGGCTCCGGGGTGCGTTACCGCGCCCTTATAAGCCGGGCCGACGTTCTGCGCATAGCGCCACAATGCACCCGCCTGATAGTTGTTGACGCGCGGCCGCCATTGGGCGCGGCGTTCGGCCAAAACGCTCTCATCGACCAGCAGGTCGATCGTGCCGGTTTCGGCATCGATGCGGATGATGTCGCCATCCTCGACCAGCGCGATCGGGCCGCAATCGGCGGCTTCGGGACCGACATGGCCGATGCAGAAACCGCGCGTGGCGCCGGAAAAGCGGCCATCGGTGATCAGCGCGACGCTCTCGCCCATCCCCTGGCCATATAGCGCCGCCGTGGTGGACAGCATTTCGCGCATGCCCGGGCCGCCCTTCGGCCCCTCATAGCGAATGACGATGACTTCGCCTTCCCTGATCGTCCGCGCCTCGACCGCGGCGAAGCACGGTTCCTCGCGATCGAACACCCGTGCAGGACCTTCGAAAACGAGATTGTGCAGACCCGCCACCTTCACGATCGCGCCCTCCGGAGCCATGCTGCCGCGCAGCCCGACCACGCCGCCGGTGGGTGTTATCGGCGTCTTGGCGTCATAAATGACCTTCTGGTCGGGATTCCACGTCACCTGCTCGATATTCTCGGCGAGGGTCTTGCCGGTCACGGTCATGCACTCGCCGTGCAGATAGCCCTCCGCCAGCAGCGACTTCATCAGCATATAGACGCCACCGGCATCGTACATGTCGCGCGCGAGATATTGGCCGCCGGGCTGGAGATCGGCGCAATAGGGCGTGGTCTTGAAGATCTCGGCGACGTCGAACAGGTCGAATTCGATCCCCGCCTCGCTGGCCATCGCCGGCAGGTGCAGCCCGCCATTGGTCGAGCCGCCGGTCGCGGCGACGATGCGCGCGGCATTCTCGAACGCTTCGCGCGTGCAGATGTCGCGCGGGCGGATATTCGCCGCCAGCAGTTCCATCACCTGCGCGCCGGCAGCCACCGCGATCTGTTCACGCGTGGAATAAGGTGCTGGCACCATGTTGCTGTTTGGCAAGGATAAACCGATCGCCTCACCGACGCAGGCCATGGTGTTGGCGGTATATTGTCCCCCGCACGCGCCATGCCCCGGGCAGGCGACACGCTCGAGCGCGTGAACCTCTTCGATCGGGCAGTTGCCGGCGGCGTGGCGGCCGACGACCTCGAACACGTCTTTCACGCTGACATCACGGCCGTGGAAGCGGCCGGGCAGGATCGATCCGCCATAGACGAAGATGCTCGGCACGTTGAGCCGCAGCATCGCCATCATCATGCCGGGCAGCGACTTGTCGCACCCGGCGAAGCCGACCAGCGCGTCGTAGCAATGCCCGCGGACGCTGAGCTCGACCGAATCCGCGATCACTTCGCGGCTGGCCAGCGACGAATGCATGCCCTGATGGCCCATGGCGATGCCATCGGTGACGGTGATGGTGTTGAAGCGGCGCGGCATCCCCCCGCCCTGCTCGACGCCCTTGCGCGCGGCATCGGCCTGCGCGTCGAGCGTGGTGTTGCACGGGGCGCTGTCATTGCCGGCGCTGGCGATGCCGACAAACGGGCGGGCGATCTCCTCTTCGGTGAGGCCCATCGCGTAATAATAGCTGCGGTGCGGCGCGCGCTCCGGTCCTACCGAAACATGGCGGCTGGGAAGCTTGGACTTGTCGAATCGATTGGTCATGGCGCGCAAGCCTATGTCGCGACAGAGCCGTTTCGCGCAAGACTATTACGCAAACTATTTGTCAGGTCCGCCAAAGTTCGCGTCCATGCCGCCACCCCGGCGGCATCGCGGATGAGATCGTTGCGGACTTCGATGGCGATCGAGGGGATTCCCTGCCCCTCGGCATGGCGGTTGAGCGTCGCGTTGAGCAGGCGGCCGGAATAGGGCTCGTTATCGCCGGTGACGAACCCCGCGTCGCGAAAGAACTGCACCGCCGGGTGCGCCGCGCGGGTGTCGCGATTGTACAGCACGCCCACCTGCCAGGGGCGATCGCTGCCGCCATGCTCCAGACGCGGCGTGAAGCTGTGGATCGAAAGGATCAGGCCGGGGCGCTGGGCGCGGATGCGATCGCGCAGGATGCGGTGATAGGGCGCGTGGAAGCGGGCGATGCGCCCGGTGCGGTCGGCGCTGTCGTTGCCGGGGATAAGATGGCCGTCGCTGCGGTGCGGGATCAGGCCGATATGGTCGGTCTCGCGGTGGAGATCGATGACCAGGCGCGAGACGGTGGCGAGGATCGCGGGAGCATCGAGCGCGGCGGCCAGGCTGCGGGTGAGCGGGCCGGCGCCGATATCCACCGCGATGTGGAGATCGAGCAATTCGCGGGCGATGCCCAGGTCGATGCCGTCGGGCACGGCGTTGGAGGCATGGTCGCAGAGGAGGAGAACATCCTCCGTGCTGCCCTGGATGATCTCGGTCATGGGTAATCGGGCCTGCGCCGTTCGCGGAACGCCTTGTATCCCTCGGCGAATTCGGGGCCGGTAAACGCCGCGTCAAACTCCGCATCAAGAACCGGATCGGCCGGATCGTTCAGCGTCCGCTTGAGCAGCCGGATCGCCTGCGGGCCATTGGCCGCGATACGATCGGCAAACGCGCGCGCCAGCGGGGCGGGCTCTTCCCAACGCAATTCGACCAGCCCCATCGCCAGTGCGTCGGCGGCCTCAACGATCTCGCCGGTGAACAGCATCCGCGCGGCATTGCCCTTCCCCACCTGCGCGATCAGGCGGGCGACATCCTCGCGCGGATAGCCGATGCCGAGCTTGGCGGGGGTCGAGGCGAATTGGGCGCCGTCGCCGGCAACGCGCAGGTCGGCGGCGAGGACCAACGCGATCGCCGCGCCGAAGCAGCCGCCGTCGATCACCGCGATCACCGGCATCGGCAGCGCGGCGATGGCATCGATCCCCGCGCGCATCGCCTTGCGGAAGTTTGCGGCATCGTCGGTGACGGCGAAGGTGGCGAACTCGCCGATATCGGCGCCCGCCGAGAACACCACCGGCACTTCGGACTGGAGCAGCACGCAGCGGGCGTCGCTCGCGGCGATTTCGCGCGCGGCTTCGGCCAGCGCGTGCCAGCCGGCGATCGGCAGCGCGTTACGTGCCTGTGGCCGGGAAAGCGTGATGGTGGCGATGAAGCCGTCGCGGTCGACCTGAATCATGCGACGGCATTAGGGGCTTGGCGAACGAGAGCCAAGCGGCGGGGATGGCGCTTGCCGAGACAAGGGCCACCGACGGACGTCCCGCTCCTGGCGTCTGATCCGCTGGCGACGGTTCTACAGGCGGAATGAGAAGGATCGGTTGCGGGAGGTGGTTAATCGGCAAGATGCGTTTTCTGGACCCACCATCCAGGCCGGGCGAGCGCTCGCGCAGCGGCGGTGCAGTGTGCGTCTTCGTCGAAGAGCGCGAAGCAGGTGGCGCCGGAGCCGGACATGCGGGCGAGTGTCGTCCCGGGTTGCGCCGCGAGCAGATCGAGCACTTCGCCAATCACCGGCGCGATCGCGCGCGCCGGGCCTTCGAGATCATTGCGACCGTTCAGGAAATCGCCTCCGAGCGGACCGCGATCCATGCCGTCCCAGCGGCGGAAGACTTCGGCTGTCGAGACCGCGACGCCCAGGTTGACCAGCAGCACCGGCGTGCCCGGCATCCCCGTTACCGGCTCAAGCCGCTCGCCCCTGCCCCGCCCAATCGCGGTGCGGCCGAGCAGGCAGGCGGGAACGTCGGAGCCGAGGCTGTCGGCGATGTCGAACATCGCTTCGTTGGCGACGCCATGCAGGCGACCGAGCGCGCGCAGCGTGGCGGCCGCATCGGCCGAGCCGCCGCCAATGCCCGAGGCGATGGGCAGGCGCTTGTCGAGCGTGATCGCATGCGCCCCGCCACCGAAGCGCTCGGCGAAACGGGCGGCGGCGCGGGTAACGAGATTGCCTCCCTCGCCGGCCAGGCCCACCGCGAAGGGTCCGGTGACGGCGAAGCTCGCCGACTCCGCGGTGGAAACGGTCACCGCGTCGCCGAACCCGACAAAGGCGAACAGCGTCTCCAGTTCATGATAGCCGTCGCCACGCCGCGCGCGGACGTGCAGCGCCAGGTTGAGCTTGGCCGGTGCGGGTTCGACGATAGTGCCTTCGCTCACAGCCCTGCCGCGATCTTGCCTTCGATCCGCTTGGCCGCATCCGCATCGGCATAGATCGCCGCCGCGTTCCAGGCGTAGCGTGCCTCATATTTGCGCCCGACCCGCCAATAGGCATCGCCGAGATGCTCGTTGCTGAGCGCGCCGCCGGGATCGCCCACCACCGCCTTTTCGAGCAGGGGCAGCGCGCGGGCAACGTCGCCCCGGACATAATAGGCCCAGGCCAGCGAGGCCGAAATGCCGGGATCGTCGGGCTCAATCTTGCTGGCGCGCTCAAGCAGATCCTGCGCCTCGGCCAAATTCTCGCCGCGCGTTACCTGCGCATAGCCGAGATATTCGAGCGCCGAGGCCTGGTCCGGGCCAAGCTCGACGGCGCGCTTCAACGCCGGCAACGCCCGCGCCCACTGCCCGGCCCGATCGAACGCCGAGCCTTGCAGAAAATGCAGTTCCCAGCCGCCATCGCCGCCGGCACGGGCCAGCGCCACGCCATAGGCATCGGCAGCGGCGGCATATTGCGCGTTGGCGGCGAGCACGTCGCCATAGGTGCGGGAATCGGCGGCGGTCGCGTCACGATCCTCGGCCAGCGCCCTGGCGAGCGGCAGCGCTTCGGCGGATCGCCCGGCGGCCTGTAGCACAGTGATCGATCCGGCCCGCGCGGTGCGGTACCAGGGGCTGTCGGCGGGTACCTTGGCCAGTTCGGCAAGGGCAAGCGCGTCGGCACCATCCTGTGACAGCGCCTCGGCGAGACAGAGTCGCGCGCGATCGTCGTCCGGATCGAGCAGCAGGGCCGTCCGGGTCAACAGGATCGAGAGGACGGGAATTTCCTGCGCGGCGACGTCCCGCGCCATGCCGCGGAACAGCCGCGATGCGCCGAACACCGCGCCCGGCTTCGGCCCCTTGCCCAGCTGCTTGCGCAGCAGCGCGTAATCGGCGCGGTCGGCGGCGATCAGCGGCGCGGCGAGCCTGCGCTGGCCGGAAGCGGCGAACAATGCCGCCGCGTCTACCCGCAAATCGTCATTCTCGTCCGCGCCAGGCGCGAGCAGCGCCGATAACGACACCACCGCGTCACTGCTCCGCCCCGATGCGATCATCAGCAGCGGACGGTGATAGGCGACGTAGCGCATCGCGAACGGGTTATCCCGCGCCTTGTCGAGGAACGGCATCGGGTCTTCGTGGCGATCGACCGCGAGCCAGGCCTGCAGCACCGGGGCAAGGAAATTGAGCGGTCCCGTCGCGATCCGCGCGACCGCCGCGTCGGTGCCGGCGCGATCGCCCGATTTGAGCGCCATGCCGAACGCCAGCAACGCGGTGTCCGGCGGAGCGCTGCCGGCGCGGACCAGCACCGCCGCGGCGCGGCTGGCGAGCGTGTAGTCCCCGGCCGATAACGCCCGGCGATAGGCACGCATCGCGAGGATTTCGTCATCGGGATCGGCGGCAAGCGCGGCCGAATAGGCCGCGACCGCCGGCCCGGAGAGTCCGGCCGCATCGGCGATGCGCGCGCGGACATATTCCGCATTGGCCGCTGTCGATCCCTGCGCAAAGGCCGGCGCCGCGATCAGCAGCGGCAACGCCGCAATCAGGCCGATGCTACATGTTCGGATAATTGGGGCCGCCGCCGCCTTCGGGAACCACCCAATTGATGTTCTGGGTAGGGTCCTTGATATCGCAGGTCTTGCAGTGCACGCAATTCTGCGCGTTGATCTGGAACCGCAGATCATCGCCTTCCCCCACCACTTCATACACGCCTGCCGGACAATAACGCTGCGCCGGCTCGGCGTACACCGGAAGATTGTAACCGATGGGAATATCGGGATCTTTCAGCGTCAGATGGACCGGCTGATCCTCCTCATGATTAGTGTTCGAAATGAACACCGAGGAGAGGCGATCGAAGGTCAGCACACCATCGGGCTTGGGATAATCGATCTGCCGCGCCTCGTTGGCATGGACCAGGCTCTCATTGTCGGGATGATGCTTCATGGTGAACGGCCAGCGCAGCCCCGCCAGCTCCATCCACATGGCGATGCCCGAGGCTATCGTGCCCCAGGTATCGCCGAACTTCTTGACCAGCGGCACGACGTTGCGGACGCCGCGCAACTCCTTGTAGACCCAGCTCGCCGCATAGGCTTCGGGATAGGCAGCGAGCTCGTCCGAGCTGCGCCCCGCCTGCACCGCGGCGAACGCGGCTTCGGCGGCCATCATGCCGCTCTTCATCGAGGTGTGTGTGCCCTTGATCCGCGGCACGTTGAGGAAGCCGGCGCTGTCGCCGATCAGCGCCGCGCCGGGCATCACCAGCTTGGGCACCGACTGGAAGCCGCCATCGCTGATCGCGCGCGCGCCGTAGGAGACGCGCTTGGCGCCCTCCAGGATTTCCGCGATTGCCGGGTGTGTCTTCCAGCGCTGCATTTCCTGGAAGGGCGAGAGATAGGGATTGGTGTAGTTGAGCCAGACCACGAAGCCGAGCGCGACCTGCCCATCGGCCTGATGATAAAGGAAGCCGCCGCCATTGGCCTCGCCTTCCCTGAGCGGCCAGCCCTGGGTGTGGATGACCTTGCCGGGAACATGCTTCTTCGGGTCGATATCCCACAGTTCCTTGATGCCGATGCCATAGACCTGCGGCTGGGCATCGCGGCACAGGTCGAACTGGCGCTGGAGCTGCTTGGTCAGATGCCCGCGCACGCCCTCGCCGAAGAAAGTGTATTTGGCGTGGAGCTCTAGGCCGGGCTGGTAATCGGGCTTGTGGGTGCCATCGCGAGCGACGCCCATATCGCCGGTGGCGACGCCCTTCACCGAGCCGTCCTCGTTGTAGAGAATCTCGGCCGCCGCGAAGCCCGGGAAGATCTCGACGCCCAGTTCCTCGGCCTTGCCCGCCAGCCAGCGGCAGAGATTGCCGAGCGAGCCGGTGAAGGTGCCCTTGTTGTGCAGGAAGGGCGGCGTCATGAATTCGGGGAAGCTCGATTTGCCCTTCTCGCTCAGGATCCAGTGATGGTTCTCGGTCACCGGCGTGCGCGCCAGCGGGCAATCATCGTCACGCCAGATTGGCAGCAGCTCGTCGAGCGCCTTGGGATCGATCACCGCGCCGGACAGGATGTGCGCGCCGACCTCGCTGCCCTTTTCCAGGATGCACACTGAAAGCTCGGTGTCCGCTTCGGCCGCGAGCTGCTTGAGGCGAATCGCCGCCGACAACCCCGCGGGACCCGCGCCGACGATCACCACGTCATACGGCATCGACTCGCGTTCGCTCATCACCACTTCCCCTGCCAATCCTTGTCCGGGACACCGCCCGCGCCTGTCGTCGCGCGCTGGCAACGTCCTGTCCCCTGCGTCGATGGAGGCAGATTGACCGCGCCGTCAACAGGGTTTGAAAGGCGGGTATGGGGGCGGAACATCTGCACGATTGGCGGCAAGGGCTTGCGAGCGCACTGGAATGGTGGCGCGACGCGGGGGTGGAGACGCTGCAGGAGGACGAACCCCGCGACTGGCTCGCGCGTCCCGCCGCGGCGCCCGCGACGGTCGCGGCCCCGGCTGCCGTAACGGCGGCGCCCGAGATATTGCCCACCACGCTGGAGGATTTCGTCGCGTGGCGGATGGGCGCGAACGCCCCCGAAAGCGGATGGCATGCGCCGCTGATCGCGCCAAGCGGCCCGGCCAATGCGAAAATGGTGGTTTTCAGCGACATGCCGTGCGCCGAGGATCGCGAAACACTGATGAGCGATGCTACCGGGCGATTGTTCGACCGGATGCTCGCGGCGATCGGCCTTACGCGCGATTCGGTCTATCTCGGCTCGCTGGCGGTGGCGCGGCCACTGACCGGGCGGGTCCCGCCCGAGCAGGAGGCCCGGCTGGTCCAGCTCGCCCGCCATCACGTGACCCTGCTCAAGCCGGAGCGGCTGCTGCTGTTCGGTCAGGCCGCCGAGAAACTGATCGACGGGCAGGCGGATGGTTCGGCGGATGTTAACCTTTTCGGCTGCACTACCCGGGTAGTGGCGTCGTATCACCCCCGCTTCCTGTTGGAGCGGCCCGCCGCCAAAAGCGAAGCCTGGAAGCATTTGCTGCTGTTGACCCGGGGAAGCCAGTGACCATGCGTACCCTCCTATTCGCCGCCACCGCGCTGATCGCGACTCCCGTGCTCGCGCACGCCGACGATCGTCCTCTCCCGAGAGTGGATGCACCCAATCCGCCCGTCCCCAATCCACCCTTGCGCGATGGCGACGGCATTCCCGATCAGCTCGATGCCGCGCAGCGCTCCGGCTACCGGACCGTCTTCGCCGCGATCCGCCAGCAGAAGTGGCAGGACGCGCAGATCCAGCTCGATTCGATGAAGACCGGCCCGCTGCACGCGATCGCCAAGGCTGAGCTCTACACCGCCAAGGATTCGCCCAAGGTGGAGCTCGCACCGCTGATGGCCTTGCTCTCCGAAGCGCCGGAGCTTCCCCAGGCCGAGCAGTTGAGTCGCATGGCGCTCAAGCGCGGCGCGACAACGACGCCGGCCCTGCCCCAGGCGCAGCGGCTTGTCTGGTATGATGGGGCGCCGGTGCGCCAGCGCGCGCGCTCGATCAAGAGCGACACCGCCGCGACCGAAATCGCGCTCGCCATCCAGCCCTTTGTAAAGGCCGATGACGGCGTCCAGGCCGAAGCGCTGGTCGACCGGCTGGGCACCAATCTCACACCCGATGCCGCCACCGAATGGCAGCAGAAGGTCGCGTGGATCTATTATGTCTCGGGCGACGATTCCAACGCCCGCCGCGTCGCCGCGCGCGCGCAGCAGGGCTCGGGCGACTGGGTCGCGCAGGCCGATTGGGTCTCGGGACTGGCCGCTTGGCGCCAACAGGACTGCGAAGGCGCGGGCCAGTCTTTCGAGCGGGTCGCCACCCGCGCCGCCGACACCGAGCTGCGCTCCGCCGGGCTGTATTGGGGATCGCGCGCCGAAATGGCGTGCGGCCATCCCGAACGCGTGTCGACGAAGCTCAAGGCCGCCTCGCAATATGGCGAGACCTTTTACGGGTTGCTCGCCAAGCAGGCGCTGGCGATCGAGGACAAGCCGGTGCGCGGCGAGACGTTCATCGCCGAGGACTGGAAGACGCTCGAGCGCCGTCCGAACGTCCGCGTCGCCGCCGCGCTGGTCGAGATCGGCGAGAACCAGCTAGCCGATGAGGTCATCCGCTATCAGGCGAAGCTGAGCGCCAACGCGCCCGAGCATGCCGCGCTTACCCGCCTAGCCGGGCGCCTCAGCCTGCCCGCCACCCAGCTCTGGCTTTCGCACAACGGCCCCTCGGGCGCGACGGTGCAGGTCGCGGCGCGCTACCCCGCGCCGAACTGGTCACCCGATGGCGGCTGGCGCGTCGACAAGGCACTGGTCTTCGCCCATACGCTGCAGGAATCGCGTTTCAACGCCGAGATTCGCAGCGCCGCCGGCGCGATGGGTCTGATGCAGGTCAAGACCGGTGCCGCGATCGATGTCGGCCGGCGCAAGGGCATCACCTACGCAGCTTCCGATCTGACCAAACCCTCGGTCAACATGGAGATCGGCCAGTCCTATCTCGAGCAGTTGCGCGACCAGCCTTTCACCGGCGGCCTGCTGCCAAAGGTGATCGCGGCCTATAATGCCGGGCCGACGCCGGTGCAGCTGTGGAACACGATGAGCAAGGATGGCGGAGATCCGCTCCTGTATATCGAGAGCATCCCCTATTGGGAGACGCGCGGTTATGTGATGACGGTGCTGCGCAACTACTGGATGTATGAAAATCAGGAGCGGCGGAAATCGCCCAGCCGCGAGGCGCTGACGCAGGGGCTATGGCCCAAATTCCCGGGCATGCCGGGGGCGACCTCGGTGAAGATCGGCGGGCGGATGCTGTCGTCGCGGGGCGATCTTGGCAATTGACGCGGCGCAAGCGTTCCGCCCGGTGCGGATCGCGGTGCTGACGGTTTCCGACACCCGGACCTTGGCCGACGATCGCTCGGGCGACCGGCTGGTCGAGCGGTTGAGCACGGCCGGGCACGAACTCGCCGACCGGGCGATCGTGCGCGATGATGTCGAGGCGATTGTCGGCAAGCTCCACACCTGGATCGACGACCCCCAGGTCGATGTGATCCTCACCACCGGAGGCACCGGCGTCACCGGCCGTGACATCACCCCCGAGGCGCTGGCCCGCGTCTGGGACAAGGAAATCCCCGGTTTCGGCGAGCTGTTTCGCTGGCTGAGCTATCAATCGATCGGCACCTCGACGATCCAGTCACGCGCCACCGCCGGTGTCGCCCGCGGCACCTATATCTTCGCCCTGCCCGGCTCGACCGGCGCGGTCACCGACGCGTGGGACGGGATATTGGCAAGCCAGCTCGATATCCGCCACAAGCCCTGCAACTTCGTCGAGCTGATGCCACGATTGATGGAAACGTAGTGGCTCCCTGAGTAGGATTAGAACCTACAGTCGCTCCATCCCGCAATTATCACCCGGGACTTGTTCCGGGGTTAACTAAGCCGCTTGCGCTGACGTCAAAGCTTCTATCGCATCGCTTGCCGTCCGGGGTGACAAAGAAAAGCAACGCGCCCTCCCCCTCACTTCTTCTCCGCCAGTTCCTTGGTGAAGAAATCCCCCGCCTCGCCCAGCATCGAACTCCACCAGTCGAGCACATCGGCGAAATTGCGCGGGTTCATCCCACCGATCGTCGGCACGTCGTACGACATGACAAAACGGCCATCGTCCTTCACCGCCGCCTGGATGAAGCGGTGCGCCGCATTCCATCTATTGGCGAGCGCGGGCGTCGCCGAGGCGTCCTTCTCGAAAATCACTTCGAAGCGCAGCGAATCGCAATTCCTGCCCTTCTCGCAGCCGTAGAAATGGACATCGAAATGATAGGCCGACGCGCCCTCGCTCTCGATCAGCGGGTCGCCACTGGCGTCCTTGCCGAGCTTGGGCTTGAGATTGGCCTTCTCCATCGCCGCGACGACGCTGGCGGGGTTGCTGGCGCAGACCTGCCCCGCCCCGCACGCCGCGCGATCCTGCGCGAAAGCGGGCGCGGCAAGCAGCATCGCGGCAGCGGCAAGGCAGGTCAGACGCATGATATCCCCCGGTTTGCCGGGCAGCCTAACACGCGCGCGGTCGCTGGCAATCAATGCTGGCCGGGCTCGTTGACGAATACGCCAAGCTCGTTGCCGGCCGGGTCCCTGAAATGGAAACGGCGGCCGCCGGGAAAGGCGAAGATCGGCACGGTGACGCTGCCGCCCGCCGCGACCACGCTCTCCAGCGCGCCTTCCAGATCCTCGACCTCGACAAGCGCCAGCAATTGCGGGATGGCATGATCGTCACTGCCGTTGAGCCCGACCGCCACGTCAGTGCCCTCCATCGCGGCATAGTCCGGACCGTAGCTGGCAAAGCTCCAGCCGAACGCCTTGCCGTAAAAGTCCCGCGCGCCCGCGACATCCTTTACCGGCATCTCGATATAGTTGACCTTCGCCATCGCAATCTCTCCTTCATGTTCTTGCTATGTTCTAAACGTCGCCCTATCCTCGGGCAATGGCGAAGAATCGGGCCATTCGCGGCGCAACGCTGAACCGGGAAAGCACGCGGTTCAACCTGCCCTCGACGGAGGCGGACGGCGACTGGCTCGACGATCGCGACTTGGTGGACGGCGAGTTGCCGCCGCCGCGAACCACCGTCACGGTCGAGAAACCGCGCACGATCATCACCCGCAACCAATCGCCCGACATCGCATTCGATCGCTCGGTCAATCCCTATCGCGGCTGCGAACATGGCTGCATCTATTGCTTCGCGCGGCCGAGCCACGCCTATCACGATCTCTCGCCCGGGCTGGATTTCGAGACCAAGCTGTTCGCCAAGCCCGATGCCTCGGCCCTGCTGCGTGAGGAATTGTCGAAGCCCGGCTATTCCTGCCGCGCGATCGCGTTCGGCACCAACACCGATCCCTATCAGCCGATCGAGGGCAGATGGCGGATCACGCGCGGCTGCATCGAAGTGCTCGCCGAATGCGATCATCCGCTTACGATCACCACCAAGTCCGACCGGGTGATGCGTGACGTGGATCTGCTCACGCCGATGGCCGCCAAGGGGCTGGCGGCGGTGATGATCTCGGTCACCTCGCTCGATCCGAAGATCGCGATGACGCTGGAGCCGCGTGCGCCGCACCCGCTCAAGCGCCTCGCCGCGATCCGCAAGCTGAGCGATGCCGGCATCCCGACCTTCGTGTCGCTGTCACCGATCGTGCCGCAGGTCACCGATCATGAGATCGAGCATATCCTCGAAAAGGCAGCGGCGGCGGGTGCGCGCGCGGCATTCTTCCTGCCGGTGCGCCTGCCCCATGAGGTGGCGCCGCTGTTCCGTGCCTGGCTCGACACACACTTTCCCGATCGCGCCGGCAAGGTGATGGCGACGATCCAGTCGATCCGTGGCGGCAAGGATAACGACCCCGATTTCTTCACGCGGATGCGCGGGCAAGGCCCCTGGTCCGAGTTGCTCCGCGCCCGCTTCCTCCTCGCCTGCCGCCGCTACGGGCTCGACAAGGAGCGGTTCAACGTGCGGACCGATCTGTTCCGGCGCCCCGCCGGGCCGCAGGGCGAATTGTTCTAGTGCGGGCGGGCATTTCCGACCCGGGAGATCGGCATCGAGGCGACTGCCTGTGCCTGCTCGCGCGTCAGCACTTCCAGTCTGGGATCGGCCAGCCAGGCATCGCCTCGGCCCTGCAGGAGAAAGCCGTAGCTGACATGGTTGGCGTAGGCGGGCACTGGCCCGACGACGAGATGGACGGTGCGCCAGTCATGCGTGCCGTGCAGCGGCGCGTCGCGCGTATCCCCGCCCCGGCCACGGCGGTTTCGTTCATCGCCCGTCGCCAGCCAGAAGCGGACCATGCCGGCCTTGCGCGCCGATACCCGCGCCGAGAAATGGAGATAGCGGCCATGCATCCCCTCCGCCGAGACGATCCGGCGCAACTGGGCGAACCCTTGCGTGGCGCTCGATCGCGCGCCGATGCAGATCGGCTTGTCGGCATCGGCCGGTACGCGGAAGCGATAGTCGCCGATCGCATTGCCGGCGCGCTGCCAGATTGCCGGGCCCAGCAGCGGCTCGTCATCCTGACGCCAGCGCAACATGCCTTCGGCATCCGCTCCGATCACCCGCTGCTCACCGATGCCACGCGCGACCGGCACCGCATCGAGCGGATCGCCGTCACGCTCGTAGCAGCGCGGCGGAGCCTGAACGACGATGCCGTCATCGTCGTTCAGCACGGCCGAGACGATGATCTCATAGCCGTCATCCTCTTCCGATTCCTGCGCCATGGCGCCGACGGGCCCGAGGAGCGCGAGAGCGAAGAGCGCGGACCGCATGCCGATTACTGGCACATCTTGGCGAAATCGGGCAGCGGCGGCGCGGCGGGGACGTTCATGCCCCTGGCGGCCAGCGCTCCTTCCAGCCCCTGCGGCTGCGGCGGCAGCGCCGGGTTTGTTTCGGCGCGATAATAGGGATCGCGCGCCGCTTCCTCGAGGCTGATGAAGCGGAAGCCCTTTTTCCGATACATCTCCAGCAATTGCGGCATCAGCTTCGCATCGAGCGCGCCGAAATGCATCAGGATCACATAGGAAATGTCGCGCCCATAGAGCATTCGCGACATCGTCCGGTAGCGATCGGCATTGGCCGCCGCGCCCGCCAGCCACGCCTTCTCCATCTCGGCCAGCGCGGCATAGTCCTGCCTGGCGACACAGCGTGCATAGGGCTCCGTGTACGCCCAGTCGCTAAAGTCCATCGTCACCGTCGCGACCTTGTAGCCCTTGTCGGCGAGCAGCTTGCGGATGCGGGCGCGCCTCGCGGCATCACCGCCACCTTCGGCGAGGAAAGGATAACGGAACCAGTGCCAGTCCTGCCCCGCCATCTTGGCGGCGAGCAGCGCTTCGTTCCTGGCCAGTTCCTCGGCGAACTGCGCGTCGGTCATCTGGTCGAGATTGGCATGGCTCCAGCCATGATTGCCGAGCCGCAGCCCCGCCGAGCGCCACGCATCGAGCGCGGCTTCGCTGCCCGGAGCGCGCTCCAGCAGCACGCCGTTGACGAAGCCGGTCGCCGGCGCGTTGGCGGCTTTCAACGCGGCGATGAGCTTGTCACCGACCTCGGGCCAGTTCGTGCCGGGCGGAAGCTGGCCATGCGCGGGCATGTCGTCAAAGGTGAAGGCGATCACCGGCGGAGGCGGAGGCGTATGACTGCCCTTGTCCTTCGATTTGGGCGAGAGCAACGATAGTGGCACCGCGTCGGCCATCACCTGATAGCCCATGATCGACGGATGCAGCCCATCGCCTGAATCGAGATCAGCGCGCATCACCAAAGGGTTGGCCGGATCGCGGAGCACCGCGTCGAAGTCGATCACCGCGTCGAAATTGCCCGGCGCGCGTATCCACGCGTTGACCGCGGCGCGGTCGGCTTCGTTGGCGGCATCGGGGTGGTAATAGGGTGAAGCGCCATCGGGCAGGATCGTCGCCCCGATCGCCTTGATGCCGCGCGCGCGGGCACGCGTAACGATCTGCTGGAGCGTGCCGATCATCTCGCGGACGAGCGCCGCGTGCTGCTCGGGTGTGGCGGGCGCGTCGCGGGTCAGCGTGCCGAGATCGTTGATTCCTTCGAGCACGATCAGATGGGTGACGCCCGGCGGCGACAGCACGTCGCGCTCCAGCCGCGCCAGCGCGTTCGGCCCCAGTCCGTCGAGCCGCAGCCTGCCGCCGCCGATCCCGGCGTTGAGCACGGCCATGTTGCGCGTCGCCGGATCGGCGCGCATCCGCAGCATCAGCGCATCGGGCCAGCGCATATTCCAGTTGGGCTGCACGCCGCTGCCATCGGTGATCGAATCGCCGATGATCGCCACAGCGGTCGCGCCCGGCGCATCGACTTCGATCCCGCCGATCAGATACCAGCGCGTGCCGGTCTTCGCGCCCGGCAGTTCGTCTGCGGAAACCTGATCGCCGCGCGCGAAATAGCTGGTCGCGCGCGCGCCGGGATGGCTGGTCTGGCGGTCCGGCGCCCTGGGCAGATACAGGCTGATCGTCAGGTCCGCGCCCGCCTCCACCGGCATCGCCACCGGGTCCGACCAGTAATCCGCGCCCGCCGGAATGACGACGCGGGTTTCGCCGTTGAACGTCAGCCGCTTGAGGCTGGCGGCGTCGATCTTCGATGTGGCGTTGTTGGCCGAACGCGCGATGCTCGCCGCGTCGATCGCCAGCGGCGCATTGCCGAAGACATTGGAGAGCCGGACGCGCAACTGCTTGCCGCCCAATGAGATGCGGACCACCTGCCGCAGCGTCGCGTCGGTGAGATCGGCATCGGCGGCGATGTTGTCGCCGGTCGGCACCATCAGCGCCGTCGCCCAGCTCGCCACCCAATGCGGCTTGTCCTGCGCCAGCGCGGGCGCTGCGAGGAACATGGCGATCATCGCCAACAGCGCGCGTTTCATCCTCATCCCCGCTTTATCTTTGATAACGCTACCATAGTGATTGCCGCCGGGCTGGCAAGCGGCCGGGGTTCAGAACCCCAGCCGCCCTGCTCCGCCCGGCTTGGCCTCCGCTTCCCCGCGCAGCCGTTCGAGGATCGCCGCCATATCGCCGCCCGCAAAGCGGATCTGGCGCTTGACCACGGCGAAGTCGCCCGGCGTCAGATTGGCGATCTCCGCCAACTCCACCGGTGCCGCCATTCCGAAGAAGCGCTCGAACGCCGCCGCCGCGCGCCTCCCGCCCAGCGGACCCAGCTCCAGCTTGAACACGAAGCGGCGCAGCGCCGCCGGATCGAGCTTTTCGCCATGGTTGGTCGCCGCGACGAACGGCAGTGGATGGCGATCGAGCCAGGTCAGCAGTTCGTTGACCTGCGTCACTTCCCAGCTGGTGCGCGCGGTCGAGCGGTCGAAGAGGAGCGAATCCACTTCATCGAACAGCAGCACGCCACCGCTACGCTCGGCCTCGCGAAAGGCGTCGGCGATCGCCGCCTCGGTGCCGCCGATCCATTTCGAGAGCAGATCGGAAGCACGCTTGGTGATCAGCGGGCGATCGAGCACGCGCGCCAGATGATGCGCGAGTCCGGTCTTGCCCGTGCCCGGCGGCCCGGTAAGCAGCAGCGACACATCGGTGGGAGCGCCGGGTGCCGCGATCCGCGCGAACAACGCTGGAAGATCGCAATCGCTCTCGAAAAGGTCGAGATCGACCGGGCCATGCCCCGCCGCCACCGGCGTCTCACCGCGCAGCGCGGTCACCAGCGACTCCGCGACGCGTTTGAAGTCATCACCGTCCCCCGCGAGCATCCCGGTGCGCGCCGCGACGCGCAGCACGGAAGCGGCCTCGGGCGCGGCCTCGACCAGGGCATGCACCGCCGGCGATAGCGCCACACCCTCGTCGCGCGAGACCCGCTCGGCAAGTTGCCGCGCCCCGCGCTGCGAAGGCCGATCGAGCTTGAGGACAAAACTCATCCGCCGCAGGATCGCCGGATCGACATTGTCGAGCGCGTTGGTGGTCCAGATCACCGGCACCTTGTTGGTTTCGAGCAGGCGGTTGACCCACAGCTTCGATCCCTGCCGCCCCTTGATCCGGCCATCCGGCGACGGCGCGGCATCGCCGATCATATCCTCCATCTCGTCGAACAGCAGCACCGCGCCGCCATGGCTGCCGAGCATCCGCTGCGCCAGCTTGAGCGCGGTCACCCGCTCCCAGCGCGTCGGCTCGTCGCCATCGTCATCGGCCTCGCCAACGCCGTGAAGCACCGCGCCGGCGGCAGCCGTCAGCGTCCGCGCCAGCTCGGTCTTGCCGGTTCCGGGCGGGCCGTGGAGGACGATGTTGACGCCGACCGCGCCCTGTTCGAGCGCGCCGCGCAGCAGCCTGACGAGGAGCGCCGCGTCAGCCTGATGCGCGACGAAATCCTCGATCGTGAGGCTCGCTGTCTGGCGTGGGCCGACCAGCGCATCGAGCAGCTCATCGGCCTGGCATTCGGGCCGGTCGAGCAGCTTGTCGAGCGTCCAGCCGAGCTCGATCTCCACGCCGCCACCGCGCCGAGCGAAGGTCCGCACCAGCCCCAGCCGGATCGGCTGGCTGCGGCGCAGCGCATGCGGCTCAACGCCCGCGACATCGGCAAGCACCGCCGCGAGATCGGCTTCCCGCTCGACCAGCAGCCGCGCAACCGCGCGCACGCGCGGACAGCGCTCGAACGCCACCGCCGCGATCAGGACGCGCGTATCCGCCTCGTCAAAGCCCAGGGCCTTGGCGACTTGCGCGGCGACGCCGATCGCGCCCGCCGGTTTGTCCTCACGCGGCATCTCGCCGGCGAGTTCGGTGCGGAGCGCCTGCCAGCCAAGCCGCGCCTTCGCGTCGCGCTTGCCGAGCAGCCAGTCCGCATTGGGCCGCGCCCAACCCAGCACCGCCTTCGCCAGCGGTGCCGTGCCCGGCACTTCCCGTCCGATCCGGAGCAGCATCGCCCGGACCACATCATGTTCCTGCATCGTGATACCCATCCCGGCCCGGCGGACGGCGTGCGGACGCACGGCTCCCCCGACGGGCTGTCAGTCAGTTCTTGGGATTTTCGCGGGTGTGCCTCGGCACGCCCCGCGGCGCCTGGGTTAGGCGCTTATGGGAGAGTGCGGACGCTTCCCCGGGTGGTCCCGGCTAGAAAGTAAAAGTCCAACAATCCATTTCTCCAATTGCCGCCGGCCGGAGCCCGCAGTGCGCGGGCCCCTAGCCTAATCGTTGCGGGTTCGCAAGCTTCAGCCCTTCTGCCGGCTCTTCATCAGCGGCTGGACCTTGGTGCCGAAATCCTCGACGCCCTCCAGGAAATTGTCGAAGGTCAGCAGCACGCCGCCGGTGTTCGGCACCGCCGCCATCTCGTCGAGCATCGCCGCGACCTTGGCATAGCTGCCGACCAGCGTGCCCATGTTGATGTTCACCGCCCCTTCGGGCGCGGCGAGCTGACGGACATTGGTGGTGGCGTTGTTCTTGTCGGCCGCGCCCTGCGTCGCCAGCCAGGATATCGCATCAACATCGACGCCGTCATTGTACGACTTCCACTTGGCCTCGGCCTCTTCGTCGGTCTCGGCCATGATCAGCATGACGAGCACGAACATCGAAACGTCGCGCCCGGTCTTCTCCAGCGCCACCGCGAGGCGTTCGTTATTGAAGGCGAAGGCTTGGGGCGTGTTGACGCCCTTGCCGAGGCAGAAGGCGTAATCCGCCCATTTCGCCGAGAAAGCGAGGCCCTCGTCCGACGAGCCGGCGCAGATGATCTTCATGTCGCCTTGCGGCTGCGGGCGGACGCGGCAATCGTCCATCTGGTAATATTTGCCCTTGAAGTCGCTGACGCCCTCTTCCCAGCACTCGCGCAGGATGCGGGCATATTCGTCGAGCATCGTGTAGCGGTCGCGGAAATGGTCGTCGCCGGGCCACATCCCCATTTGCGAATATTCGGGGCGCTGCCACCCGGTGATCAGGTTTAGCCCGAAGCGGCCATGGCTGATGCTGTCGATCGTGTTGCACATGCGCGCCGCGAAGGCAGGCGGGATGACGAGCGTCGGGCAGGTCGCGTAGATCTTGATCTTCTCGGTGACCGCCGCGAGCCCGGCCATCAGCGTGAAGCTCTCCAGGCCATATTCCCAGAATTCGGTCTTGCCGCCGAAGCCGCGCAGCTTGATCATCGAGAGCAGGAAATCGAGCCCATGCTCCTCCGCCTTGAGCGCGATCGCCTTGTTCATGTCGAAGCTCGGCTTGTACTGCGGCGCGTTCTCGCTGATCAGCCAGCCATTGTTGTTGATGGGGACGAAGACGCCGACCTGCATGGTGTTAGCTCCCTAGAAATTCGAGGACATGGCGCTCGAAGGTTCGGGGATCGGTGACGTTACAGCCATGCCCTCCCCAATCCATCATCGCCAACTCCGCCCCCCTGATGCCCCCGGCCAGGCGCCGCGAGCAGTTCGATGGCACGAGCATGTCATCCTCGGCGGCGAGCGCAAGAGTCGGCGCGGATATTTCGTGCAGCCGCGCGTCGATATCGAAGGTGCGCAGCGCGGCGATGCGCTTCTCATACGCCTCGGCGCCGGCGAAATGGGCGAGATGCCCTTCGGTCTCGGCCGCGAGCTGATCGTGATGCTCGGAAATCCAGTTGGCGGGGAACAGGAAGATCGGCTGCGCCTCGACATAGGCGCGCGGGCCGCTGTTGCGGAGCAGCGCCAGCCGCGCATCGAAACAGCGCGCAAAGTGCGGATCGGGCCGCGACCAGCCATTGACCAGCACCAGCCGGTCGATCCGCTCGGGCGATTTGAGCGCCGCCGCCAGCCCTGCGACGGCACCCGCCGCGTGGCCGATGATCGTCGCCTTCTCCAGTCGGAGCCCGTCGATCAGCGCGAGGATATCGTCGCCCATCTGCTCGACGGTGACGGTATCGGGCAGCGCGCGATCGCTGCGCGCGGTGCCGCGATGATCATATAGAATAACGCGGTGGCTGGCGGCGAGCGCGCGGACATTGGGCAGCCAGTAGTTGCCCGAACCACCGAGGCCAGCCGACAGGATCAGCGGCCGGCCGGAGCCATGCTCTTCGTAGTAGAGGCCATGTATCAGCACAGTTCGTCATCCCGGCGAACGCCGGGACCCAGGATTGCTGGTCGAACCGTTTTTGGCTCTGGGTCCCGGCGTTCGCCGGGATGGCGACAAAAGGCGGAGTCAGCCAATGTGCGCCACACTGGCGATCTCGACCAGGCAATCGGGCTTCACCAGATCGCATTTGATGCAGTAGCGCGCCGGCTTGTTGCCCGGGAAATACTCGGCATAGACCGCGTTGAACGCGGCATAATCGGCGAGATCCTTCAGGAAGATATGGTTCATCGCCACATCGGCCAGCGTCGCGCCGCCAGCCTCCAGCGTGATCTTGATAACGTCGAGGACATGCCGGGTCTGCGCCGCCGCATCGCCGACATGGAGCACCACCCCGCCCTCGCCCAGCGCCAGCACCCCCGAGACATAGACGGTGTTGCCAGCCTTGGCGCCCGCCGAATAGGGCGCGATCGGGGTCGGGAATTGCGGCGGGTTGATCGGTTCGAAGGGCATCAAATCACTCCTTGGGCATCTGGCCGAACGAGCCGCAGAAATCCTGCGTATTGCTCACCCAGCCGAAGAATTTCTCGACATTATAGACCGTCGCATCCTGCATCGCCGGCGGCCCCAGATGATGTGTCGCATCCTCCAGCATCACCCCGAAATATTCGAGGTGGAAGCCGTCGCGCAGCGTCGATTCGACGCAGACATTGGTGGCGATCCCGACGAAGACGATCGTCTTGATCCCGCGCGAGCGCAGCACGCTGTCGAGCTGCGAATTGAAGAAGGCCGAATAGCGCGTCTTGCCGATGACGATGTCGCCGTCCTGCGGCTTCAGCCCCTCGACCAGATCATAATCCCAGCCGCCGCGCGCGAGCAGCTTGCCCGAAAGCTCGGGCCGCTTGCGCATCGTCTTGAGCGCGTTCGACTTGTGCCAGTTGGGCGAACCAGGCCCGCCCGCCTCGACATATTCCGGGTCCCAGCCATTCTGCAGATAGACGATCTGCACGCCCGCCTTGCGCCCGGTCTCCAGCACCTTGGCGATCTGACCGATCGTGCCCGCCGCGCCCGAAATGTCGAACCCGGCCTGATCGACATAGCCGCCGGGCGAGGCGTAGGCGTTCTGCATGTCGATCACGACGATCGCGGTCTCGCTCGGGACCACCCGTACCGGTTCGGGGCGGGCCGGCAGCGTTACCGTCCGCTCGCTGCGCTCCGCCGAGCCGATATTGATCGCCGCCTGATCCATGCGCCTCACCCTTGCCAGCCGCGAAGGTTGGACCACCCGGGTGCCCGCTGCAAGCACCTGTTTACTTCCTTGGATTAATACGGGGCAATCGGTGGGGGCGTACCGCAGAGGACGCTCTTGAGTCGCAAGCAATTATCCCTGAACGACCAGCAGGCCAGCCGCCAGCGCCATATCTATGGCTTCAGCGCGGTGATCGCGCTCGCGCTGATGCTCGTCGCCATCACCATCAACGCCATACATGCCGGACGCATGCGCAAGACCGCCGAAGGCTGGCAGATGCGCACGATGCAGGTGCTGCTGACCGCCGAGCAGGTCCGCTCCGCCGCCAATCTCGCGCTGCGCGGCGAGCGCGGCTATCTGATCACCAACGACAATGAGTTCCTCGAGCCTTACATCCAGGGCAGCCGCGAGGCGCCGAAGCTGACGGCAGAATTGCGCGCGCGCGCGCAGGACAATGCCGTCCACCGGCCGTTGCTCGCCGCGCTCGAAACGCGAATGGAGCGCTATCTGGGCGTGCTCGGGCGCACCGTGTCGCTGGTCCGCCAGGGCCGAAACGCCGATGCGGTCGCCATGGTCAAGAGCGGCGCTGGACGCCGCGAGATCGAGGCGGTGCTAGCGCTGATCGATCGGATCGAAGCCGAGGAGCGCCGCCTGCTCGCCGAACGCGAGGCGATCAACGCCGCCGCCGCCAAAGCCACACAAATCGCCGATTATGCGCTGGCGGGCGTCGCGTTCATCTTCCTGATGATCGTCGCCTGGGCCGGGGTGCGGGCTTCGCAGGCGCGGATGACGACGCTGGCTATGGAGGAGCAACTCCGCCGCGCCGCCACTACCGACGAGCTGACCGGACTGCTCAACCGCCGGGCTTTCCTTGCCGCGCTCGACACTGAGATCGCCCGCTCGGCGCGCAGCGGCGCGCCGCTGGCGCTGGCCCTGATCGATCTGGATCACTTCAAGAGCGTCAACGACCGTTTCGGCCATGCCGGCGGTGATGAGGTGCTGCGCCGCTTCGCCGAGCTGGCGCGCGAGACGATGCGCACCGGCGACGTACTCGGACGGCTCGGCGGCGAGGAATTCGCGGTGCTGATGCCCGATACCGATCAGGTCGAGTCGGGCATCGCCGGTGAGCGGCTGCGCGACGGAATCGCTCGGCGGCGGATCATACTGTCTAGCGGAGCGCTGTGTGGGGTGACAATCAGCGTTGGCGTCGCGCACTATCACCCCGGCGAGGAACGCGACCGGTTGATCCTCCGCGCCGACGAGGCGCTCTACGATGCCAAGGACAGCGGCAGGAACCGGACGCGGCTCGCGGCATAAGGTGTGCGATTGCCTTAAGGCAGTGGCGCTCCTAAGCAGCGGTGATCAGCTAAGGAATCACCATGCGCGCCCTGTTGCTTGCCGCCTTTCTCCTGCCCACGACTGCCCTTGCCCAGCCCGCCGAACCCGTGCCTACCGGCAAGCTGCCGGATACCGTCAAGCCGATCGCCTATCGCCTCGACATGACCGTGCTTCCCGATCAGGAGCGCTTCAGCGGCCATACCGAGATCGACGTGCAGTTGAAGCGCCCCTCGACCTCGATCTTCATGCACGGGCGCGATCTGCATGTGACCAAGGCGACGGTGAAGATCGGCGGCAAGGAAATCCCCATCACCTTCGCTCAGAAGAGCCCGACCGGCCTAGCGCAGGTGGACTTCGGCAAGACCGTACCAGCGGGCAAGATGACGCTCAAATTCGATTACGACGCCAAGTTCGGCGTCGGCGCGCCCTCGGGGCTCTACAAGGTCAATGTCGACAACATCTGGTATAGCTGGAGCCAGTTCGAATCGATCGACGCGCGCGCAGCGTTCCCCTCGTTCGACGAACCCGGCTACAAGACGCCGTTCACGGTTTCGATCACCACCAGGCCGGGCTTCGTAGCTGCCAGCAACGCACCCGAGATCGGCAAGGGCACGCCGGTAGGCGATCTCGTCAAGCACCGCTTTGCGCCGACGCTGCCGCTGCCGACCTATCTGGTCGCGCTGGTCACTGGTCCGTTCGTCACCGCCGAAACCATCGTTCCGCCAACACCGCAGCGCAAATGGCCGCTGCCACTGCGCGTGATCGGCACCAAGCCCAATGCCGGGCAGCTGAAGTACGCGCTCGATGAATCGGGCAAGATCGTCGCGCTGCTCGAAAACTATTTCAACCAGGCCTTCCCCTATCCCAAGCTCGATCAGATCGGCTCGCCGGTGATGCCGGGGGCGATGGAGAATGCCGGGGCCGATATCTATGGCGACGGCATCCTGTTCCTCGACGAAAGCGCGCCGAGCGAAAGCAAGCGCACCTTTGGCATGGTCGTCGCGCACGAGCTGTCGCACCAATGGTTCGGCGATCTCGTCACCCCTGCCTGGTGGGACGATATCTGGCTCAACGAGAGTTTCGCCAACTGGATGGGCTATCGCATCGGCAATGCATGGCGCCCGGGCCTCAAGATGGATCTCGATGCCATCGACGAAGCGTTCGACGCGATGGACCTGGACGCACTCGCCGCAGGCCGCCCGATCCACGAAAGGATCACGCGCGACGAGGATATCGACACCGCGTTCGACCAGATCACCTATGGCAAGGGCGGCCAGGTCGTCGGCATGATCGCCGCCTACCTCGGCGACGAGAAGTTCCGCGACGGCGTGCGGCTGCACATGAAGCGCCACACCTATGGCAACGCCACCACGGACGAATTCTTCGCCTCGCTCGCCGATGCCGCCAAGGATCCGCGCGTGCTGGCCTCGCTGCGCAGCTTCGTCGATCAGCAGGGCGTGCCGGTGGTGAGCCTGCACCGCGATGGCGGCACGCTGATCGCAAGCCAGGCGCGCTATGCCAATTTCGGCACCAACCTGCCGGCCGAGCAGTGGATCATTCCCTTCTGCGTCCGCCGTGGCGAGACCAAGAGTTGCACCCTGCTAGACAAGGCCAGCCAGCCCGCCGAGGCCAAGGGCGACGGCCCGATCATGCCCAATGCCGGCGGCTGGGGCTATTACCGCTTCGATATGGACGCCGCCGATTGGGATGCGCTCATCGCTGCCAGCGCGACGCTGCCCGATGGCGAGGCGCTGGCGCTCGACGACAGCCTGTGGGCGTCGTTCTACGCCGGCAAGAGCGGCGTCGAGCGGCCCATCGCGCTGGCCCGTGCAACCGCATCGCATCCTTCGATGAAAATCGTCTTCGACAACGCAACCGAGCTGCGCGGGCTGGAGAAGCGAGGGCTGATTAGCGCCGCCGCGCTGCCCGCCTATCGCAAGCTGATCACCGGGCTGTACGGCCGGTTGCTGGGCAAGATGGGCTTCGATCCCGCCGCCGGCGCCTATTCCGGCGAGGACGCCGATACGCGCGACCTGCGCCGGGATACTGTGCAACTCCTCGCCGTCTCGGGTCATGACGCAGCGCTTCGCGCCAGGCTGACCGGTGCGCTCGACGCCTATCTGGCCGGCGACGCCAAGGCGCTCGATCCCGCCTATCTGGCGATGGCGGCAACGATCGCGGTCAATGAACGTGGCGCGCCCTTCGCCAAGACGCTGATCGAGAAGGCCGCGAGTGGCGCTCCGGCGCTGCGCCAGGCGGCGGGAACCGCGATCGGCGCGTCGGGCAATCCCGGGGTCGCGCGCTGGTTCCTCAACGACTTCAACGACCCGCGCTATCCGCCGGCGGCGCGCTTGTTCACCGTCTCGGGCTTCCTCGCCTCGCCCTACACCCGCGACCTCGCCAGCGACTTCATGCTCACCCACTTCGACGAATTCGTGAAGGTGGGCGGCGGCGGCGGGATATTCTCCGGCCGCGCGGCGCAGATGTTCCGCGTGCTGTGCTCGCTCGATCAGGCCGACGCGGTGGCCAAGAAGCTCGCCGGCGGCGGGCTCAACGTCGATCGCTCGGTCGAAGCGATCCGCAACTGCGCCCGCTTCAAGGATGCCAAGGCCGGCGAGGTCAGCGCCGCGATCATGGCGATGTAACCGGTCAGGCAGCCGCCAGCTTGAAATCCTTGTACTGCTCACGGATCGCGGTCTTGAGCAGCTTGCCGGTCGCGGTGTGCGGCAGTTCATCGACGAAGTGGATCTCGTCGGGCAGCCACCATTTGGCGACATGGCTGGCAAGATGCGCCTGGATGTCCTCGGCGGTCACGCCGCTGCCAGGGCGGCGCACGACCAGCAGGATCGGGCGCTCGTCCCATTTGGGGTGATAGACGCCGATCGCCGCCGCTTCATGGACACCGGCGCAGCCGACCGCCGCGTTCTCCAGATCGACCGAGCTGATCCATTCGCCACCCGACTTGATCACGTCCTTGGCGCGGTCGGTGATCTGCATCACCCCGTCCGGGTGGATCACCGAAACGTCGCCGGTATCGAACCAGCCATCGGCGTCGACCGCGTCTTCTTCGGCCTTGAAATAGCGCTTGAGTACCCACGGCCCGCGCACCTGCAGCCGGCCCGAGCTCTTGCCGTCGCGCGGCTGCACGCGGCCCTCGTCATCGACGACGCGTAGCTCGATGCCGAACGGGGTGCTGCCCTGCTTGCTGATCAGGTCAAGCTTCTCGTCATGGTTCATCTCGTCCCAGTTGACCGGCGGCGTGCCCGCCGTGCCGATCGGCGAGGTCTCGGTCATGCCCCACAGATGCTTGACCTCGACGCCCATGCCCATGATCCGCTCGATCATCGCCCGCGGCGCGGCCGAGCCGCCGATGGTGACCTGCTGAAGGAAGCGCGGCGCCTCGCCGGTCTCGTCCATATGCTTGAACATCGCCAGCCACACGGTCGGCACGCCCGCCGAATGGGTGACCTGCTCCTTGTTCATCAGCTCGCAGATCGTCGCGGCGTCGTTGGTCGCCGAATAGACGAACTTGCACCCCGCCAGCGCCCCGGCGAACGGCAAGCCCCAGGCGGCGGCGTGGAACATCGGCACGATCGGCAACACCACCGAACGGCGCGACATGTTGAACACCCAGGGCGCGACCTCGGCCATGGCGTGGATCATCGTCGAGCGATGCTCGTACAGCACACCCTTGGGATTGCCGGTGGTGCCGCTGGTGTAGCAGATCATGCACGGCTCGCGCTCGGAACCCTCGTGCCAGCTATAGTTGCCGTCCTCCTGCGCGAGCAAAGCCTCGAAGCCATCGGGTCCGGTGCTGTCGAACACGACATAATGCTCGATGGTCTTCCAGTGCGGCTTCAACCGGTCGATGATCGGCTGGAACGCCTTGTCGTAGAACAGCACCCGGTCTTCGGCGTGGTTGGCGATGTAGATGAGTTGCTCGTCGAACAGGCGCGGATTGATGGTGTGGATCACCCCGCCCATCCCGATCGCGCCATACCAGGCGACGATGTGCGGGCTGTGGTTCATGCCGAGCGTGGCGATGCGGTCACCAGGCTTCATCCCCAACCGCTCCAGCGCCTGTGCCAGCTTCCTGGCATCGCGCGCCACTCCGGCCCAGGTCGTGCGGCTCTCGCTGCCATCGGCCCAGCGCGTGACCAGCTCGCGAGACCAGTGCTCGCGCGCGGCATGATCAAGCAAACGCGGCACCCGAAGCTCGAAATCCTGCATCCCACCCAGCATCAAAACTCTCCATACCGATTTTTCGAGAACGTAACCTTGGAGTTAGGGGCGTGTCGAGAGGGCGCGCGAAGCCGCGCGGTCAGCGGCGAATGTTGATGAAGTTTAGTGTTTTTCGGGCGATTCAACATTCGCCCTCTCGTGAAGCGCGCGGAAGGCGACAACTTCGCGCCACCGGCGCGACACTCGCGCGACACCGCGCGACACTGACGCGACGTCCACGCACCATTCACGCGACACCGACGCTACATGGAGGCGCCAACGAGGCGACGGAAATGCGGCGATGCCAAGGGGATGTGAATGCGGCTTTGGTTTCATCGCTCAGGATAGAACAGGCCAAATCCTACATTTGAAGCGATTTCTGCGGAAGCGTTGAACGCCTGATCCGTTGCGGGACTGAGCAGTCAGATTCCACGATACCGTATCAAGCAAAACCCGCTCCCTTGACGGAAGAGGGAGGGCTCGCCGCCGAAGGCGGTGGGAGGATGAGGGGGATCTCTCCCCAAACTGTTCAGGCCACCGCCGCCAGCTGCTCGCGGTCGGCGGTCTTGAGCGCCGCCCAGCTGATACCCTGAAGGTTCTCGATCTTCTGGGCGAGTTCGCCGTCGAGGCGGAAGTCGCGGCCGAGGATCAGTTCCGCCTCCCCTTCCGCGATCGGCGCGCGGACGAAGATCTGGCCGCGCCCGCCGCGCTGATCGCCGACGATGCCGGCGAGGATCGGCAGCACCCGGGCGTCGTCGACCCGGACCTCGAGCACCATCTGCGCATTGTTGGCGAGGCTCTCGAAGGGCTGGACGCGGCGGACGGTGACGCGCGGAGTATCCTCCCCCGGGCGCTTGTCGAGCTCGACGGTCAGGATCGCGCAGCCGCCGGCACGCGCGGCTTCCTCCATGTCCTTCGAAGCCAGCTCGTCGAAGCAGGTGGTCGGCATCTGGCCGCTGGTGTCGCTGATCGTCGCCATCAGATAGCGGTTGCCGCGTGCCGAGGTGCGCCAACGGGCGTCCTCGATCAGCGCCGCGACGGTGGCGCCGATCCGCGCGCCTTCGGGAATCGGGATTTCGCCGAGCGACATCAGTGGCCGCGCGCCATGCAGCCTGGCGAGATGCTCGTAGCGATCGAGCGGATGCGCTTCGAAATAATAGCCGAACGCGTCCTTCTCGGCGCTGGTCCTGTCGGCCATCGACCAGTGCGCGCTCTTGGGCAGCGCGATCGCCCCGCCGCCGGCTTCGCTCTCGCCGAACAGGCCACCCTGTCCGCTGGTCCGGCTTTCATGCGTGCGCTGGCAGACCGCGAGAATCGTCTCGGCCGCGGCGAACACTCCGGCACGATTGGCCTCGACGCTGTCGAATGCCCCCGCCCCGGCCAGCGTCTCGACCTGACGCTTGTTGAGGATGCGCGGATCGACCCGCCTGGCGAAATCGTCGAGCGACCTGAAGCGCCCCTTCGCCTCGCGCTCTTCGACGAGCTGCTCCATCGCCTTCTCGCCGACGCCCTTCAGCGCGCCCAGCGCGTAGCGGACGGCATAGCCCTCCTGCGTCTTCTCGACCGAGAAATCGGCCATGCTGGCGTTGATGTCAGGCGGCAGGCATTCGACCCCCAGCCGCCGCATATCGTCGGCGAAGATCGCCAGCTTGTCGGTCTGATGGATGTCATAGGCCATCGATGCGGCGAAGAATTCGTGCGGGTAATGCGCCTTGAGCCACGCGGTATGATAGGCGAGCAGCGCATAGGCGGCGGCGTGCGACTTGTTGAAGCCGTACCCCGCGAACTTGTCGATCAAGTCGAACAGCTCGTTGGCCTTGGCGGCCGGGATCTGGTTGTGCTCCGCGCAGCCCTTGACGAAGGTCTCGCGCTGGGCGTCCATCTCCGCCTTGATCTTCTTGCCCATCGCGCGGCGCAGCATGTCGGCGCCGCCCAGGCTGTAGCCGGCCAGCACCTGCGCCGCCTGCATCACCTGCTCCTGATAGACGAAGATCCCATAGGTCTCGTTCAGGATCGGCTCGAGCAGGGCGTGTGGATAGACGATCTCCTCGCGACCGCCCTTGCGGTGTCCGAAGCTGGGGATGTTGTCCATCGGACCCGGGCGATAGAGCGAGACGAGCGCGATGATGTCGCCGAAATTGGTCGGGCGAACCGCCGTCAGGGTGCGCCGCATCCCCTCCGATTCGAGCTGGAACACGCCGACCGTGTCGCCGCGCTGGAGCAGCTCATAGACTTCGGGATCGTCCCAGCCGAGCGTGTCGAGCTCGACCTCGATGCCGCGGTCGCTAAGCAACTCCACCGCGCGCTTGAGCACCGACAGCGTCTTGAGCCCGAGAAAGTCGAACTTCACCAGCCCGGCCGCCTCGACATATTTCATGTCGAACTGGGTGACCGGCATGTCCGAACGCGGATCGCGATACAGCGGCACCAGCTCGGCGAGCGGACGGTCGCCGATGACGACGCCGGCGGCGTGGGTCGATGAATGGCGCGGCAGGCCCTCCAGCCGCATCGACAGGTCGATCAGATGCCGCACATCGGCATGCTGCTTATACTCGCTGTGAAATTCGCTGACGCCGTTGAGGGTCCGCTCCAGCGTCCACGGGTCGGTCGGGTGGTTGGGGATCTGCTTGGCGAGGCGATCGACCTGGCCGTAGCTCATCTGGAGCACGCGCCCGACATCCTTGAGCACCGCGCGCGCCTTCATCGTCCCGAAGGTGATGATCTGCGCCACGGTGTCGCGACCATATTTCTGCTGGACGTAGCGGATCACCTCGCCGCGCCGGGTTTCGCAGAAGTCGATGTCGAAATCGGGCATCGACACGCGTTCGGGATTGAGGAAGCGTTCGAACAGCAGGCCCAATTTGAGCGGATCGAGATCGGTGATCGTCAGCACCCATGCCACCACCGAGCCCGCGCCCGAACCGCGGCCCGGCCCGACCGGGATGTCGCGCGATTTCGCCCATTGGATGAAATCGGCGACGATCAGGAAATAGCCGGGGAAGCCCATCTGGATGATGACGTCGAGCTCGAATTCGAGCCGGTCTCGATAGGGCTTGGTCCAGTCTTCCGTACCTCGTCCCACGTCGGCTTCGTTCCCCTGCGAAAGCAGGAGAACGGGCGCTGGCTTACCTTCAACCTCCGCGATCTTTTCCAGGCGCTTCTGCAAACCGTCGCGCGCCAGTTCGCGCAGCATCGCCGCCTCGCCTTCGCGGTCGCCGGCGAGGCTGGGCAGGATCGGCTTGCGCCGTGGCGCGGCATAGGCGCAGCGCTGCGCCACCACCATCGTGTTCGCCAGCGCCTCGGGCAGATCGGCGAACAGCGACTTCATCTCGTTTGCCGGCTTCATCCACGCGTCGGGCGAGGAGCGCGGGCGATCGTCGCTGGCGATGTACGACGAATTGGCGATGCACAGCATCGCGTCATGCGCCTCGTGGAACCCCTCGTCGGCGAAGCTGCTCGGGTTGGTCGCTACCAGCGGCAGATCGCGGGCATAGGCATATTCGAGCAGCTTGGGCTCGGCGCGGCCTTCGACCTCGTCGAGGCGGCGGGTGATCTCGATATAGAGCCGGCCGGGGAACAGGGTCTGGAGCGACCCGGCATAGGCTTCGGCGGCCGAATCCTGCTGCTCGGCATAGAGCCGCGCCAGCGCGCCCTCGGCGCCCGCAGTCAGGCACAGCAGTCCGTCGGTCCGCCCTTGCAGCGATTCGAAGGTGACATGCGCGTCCTCCTCGATCGGACGGTCGAGATGCGCCATCGAGACGAGGTTGCAGAGATTCTCATAGCCCGTCTGGTCCTGCGCATAGAGCGCCAGCCAGTCGATCGGCGCCGCGACGCCATCGGGCACATCGGGGCGCTTGACCGCGAGCAGCGTGCCGATGATCGGCTGGACGCCCGCCTTCATGCACGCTTCGGAAAAAGGCATCGCCGCATAAAGGCCGTTGCGATCGACCAGCGCCACCGCCGGAAAGCCCAGCTCGCGCGCGCGCTTGGCGATCGCCTTGGGCTCGATCGCACCCTCGAGCATGGTGAAACAGGAAAAAACCCGAAGCGGTACGAATCCCGAGTGCGGCATGCCGGCAAGCTAGGTCGTGCCACCCGCAAAGGCCAGCGTACCGGCCGCATTCATCCACAAGTTTCGGAAAAACCCTTGCGATTCCGCGCATTATTCAGGGCCAGCCCTTAGCGCAGAGTCTCGGAACGGATGCGCCCTGAATGGAATCCCGCCCCGATCCGCAGCACAACATGGTTAATTCGTTTCGTCGATAAAACGGAACGGTTCATCGAAGGGCCAGAATTCGGCGCTAATATGGCGTGAATAAGGCAGCCACGATGCGGAAGCATTTCAACGGGTTAGCCTTGGAGAAACCGAGTCGAGGCCAGTATGTGTAGTTTTTTTCTGGGCAGCGAGATTTGCGAGGTGAGCGCGGACGGCAGCATCGCCATCCCCGCCTTCCTGGGCGAAGCCATCGCCAGCGACACCGCCGAGATCCTGATCGCCAAGCATGAGGCGGATGCCTGCCTGATCGGCTATGGCCGCGATCATCTGATCCGCCTCGCCGAGCGCAACGAGCGCCGCCGGCTGGACGGCGAAGCGCGCGGCGAGGATGCCCGCGCCCATTATCACCGGATGCGGCGCAGCTTCGCGCTGACCGACCGGATGCCGCACGACGACAAGCGGCTCACCCTGTCCGCGGCGATGCGCCATCTCGGCAAGATCGGCCGCCACGCCTTGTTCGTCGGCACCGGCGACAGTTTCGAAATCTGGAATCCCGAGATCGCAGTTCAATGCGACGACGAACAATTCCGCGCCCTGGCAGCCTTTCGTCTCGAGGCTCTGGGCTCTGAGGGAGCGCACTGAGATGAGCATGTTCTGTACGATCGCCGGCCACACCGCCGGCACCATCCATCATCATAATCAGGGCCTGGATTTCGCGATCTGCCACCGCTGTGGCTGCGATATGATCCGCGCCGAAGACAGTGACTGGACCGAAGTGCCCAAGGGCTTCCGCGTTGTCTGGCGGGAGTTCGGGCGGGCGGGGGACGCCGCTTCGGTCGCGGCGCGGATGCAGCGCATGGCGCCGCCGCGCCGCAGGGATCCTCGCGGTGCCCGGCCCAAGCCACGCCGCGATCCGCGCGGCAAGCCGCTCAAGGGCGCCGCCAGCATGGTCAGCGCTCTCGCCGGGCTGCGGACGCTGATCGAAGGCGACGACAATGCCGACGGGCCGGCGATGGAGAAGAACGGCCAGTATGTGATCTGCCTGCCGCACGCCGGAAACCGGTAGCGGGCGACGGTTTAGGGGGCGGTGCTAGGGTGCGTCTTGCCACGCACACTGTCCCCAAGCGCGGTGGTGGGGCGCCCTCCTCCCGCCCCACCACTTGCGCGAAAATGATCCGCCACGGGCACTTCGTTCCCCTGCGAAAGCAGGGGTCCATGGCCGCAAGCGAGGATGTTCGTGGCTCTGGCCTCCCGCTTTCGCAGGAGAACGGACAACAAGCAGATCGCTACAGCAGCTTCTCGATATCCGCCTCGATCGCCTCGGGCTTTGTCGTCGGGGCGTAGCGCTCGACGGCCCTGCCCGCGCGATCGACCAGGAACTTGGTGAAGTTCCACTTGATCCCCTTGGATCCCAGCAGCCCCGGCGCTTCGGCCTTGAGATGCTCGAACAAGGGCGCCGCGTTCGGCCCGTTGACCTCGATCTTGGGAAAGACCGGGAAGGTCACGTCATAGGTGAGCGAGCAGAAGCTCGCGATTTCCGCCGCGTCGCCCGGCTCCTGCGCGCCGAACTGGTTGCACGGGAAGGCCAGCACCGCGAAGCCGCGATCCTTATACTTCCGGTACAGCGCCTCCAGCCCCTCATATTGCGGCGTGAACCCGCATTTGGAGGCGGTGTTGACGATCAGCAGCACCTGGCCCGCATAGGCCGAGAGATCGGCCTCACCGGTCTTGGTGTCGACGGGGATTTCGGTGATCCTGGTCATACGGTGCCTCCATCATATCTAGCCATCAGCATATCGAGAATTCGCCGCAGTGACGGACGGAAAGCGTCGGCGCTTCGGTCCAGACACTCATTTCGCGCGCACCGTCTGTGCTTGCACATCTTCGATGGCGCGAGGCCATTTGGCGGAGTTCCTGGACCAGTACATGAATTGCACAGTGCCGATCACGTCGCGCAATGGCACCATTCCCGCTCCAAAAGAATCCCGTGAGAAGCGACTGTCCGCTGCGTTGTCGCGATTGTCACCGAGCAGGAACAGATGTTCGGCCGGGATACGGACGGCCGGGAAGTTATCGCCGCTGCCAATGCCCGTGTCGAGTATCGTATGCGGCGCCGGCTCGCCGGGAAATTGCTCGGTCCGCCGCTGGCCCGCTCCCAACTGGACAATGGGCAGGTCGTTTATGCTTACCACGCCGTCCTTCAGCGCGACCGTGTCGCCTGGCAAGCCCGCGACCCGCGCAACCCGCGCGACCCCACTCAGATCATAGGCAATTACCGCTCCGCGCCCGGGTTTACGATCTCGCGTGCCGACCATGATCCGATCACCCTTGTCCAACAGCGGGGCCATGCTCTCGCTGGGCAAATAGTAAGGATGGAAATAGTCGGTCGGCGTGGGAGAGATCGCGCCGATTACGACCGCCGCCAGCAAAATCCCGATTATGATCGGCCAGCGCGAAAGGCCGGTCGGCGGCGTTCGCTCTCGGCTCCGGATAAGCGTCAGAACAACAGCCGTCAGCATCGCGGAAACAGAGACGGCCAAGGCAATCGCTATCCCAACGAACAGCGCGATATCAAACCGGGGCGCGAATGCCGTCCAAACAGTCAAGCCGGCGATCGCGGCAAATGCCACCCCAATCACCGCCAGCCCCGTCCGCTTCGCGCCGATGCGAAGCAAGCCGAGCCCCGGCACTATCAGATTGAGCAGCGCGAGACCGAGCCTCGCGACCCAGCCCCGCCTCTCGCTCACTCCAGCACGCCGTCGTGCAGCCGCACCACCCGGTCCATCCGCTCCGCCAGCCGCTCGTTATGCGTGGCGATCAACGCCGCCGAGCCTTCGCCACGGACGAGGTTGAGGAATTCGGCGAAGACCTTGTCGGCGGTCGCTTCGTCGAGATTGCCGGTGGGTTCGTCGGCAAGCACCAAGGCCGGCCGGTTGGCCAGCGCGCGGGCGACCGCGACGCGCTGCTGCTCGCCGCCGGACAACTGGCTCGGCCGGTGGGTGAAGCGCTGGCCGAGACCGAGCGTGGCGAGCAGGTGCTCGGCTCGGCGATCGGCATCGGCACGCGTGGCGCCATGGATCATCTGCGGCAGCACGACATTCTCGAGCGCGTTGAAATCGGGCAGCAAATGGTGGAACTGGTAGATGAAGCCGAGGCTGTTCCGCCGCACTTCGGTGCGCCCGACATTGTCGAGCAGCGCCGCTTCCTTGCCGGCGATCGTGATCGAGCCCTGGAAGCCGCCTTCGAGCAGCCCGACCGCCTGAAGCAATGTCGATTTGCCCGAGCCCGAGGGGCCGAGCAGCGCGACGATCTCGCCCGGGCGGACATCGAGATCGACGCCGCGCAGGACATGGATGGTGGTCTCGCCCTGGGTGAAGCTGCGCTTCAGCCCGCGGGTTTGCAGGACAGGCCCGGCGGCGGCCACGGCGCGTTCGTCAAGCTCACTCATAGCGCAGCACCTGCACCGGATCGGTGTTCGAAGCCTTCCACGCCGGATAGAGGGTGGCGAGGAAGCAGAACAGCAGCGCCATCACGCAGATGCCGATGGTTTCGACGGGGTCGGTCCGCGCCGGCAGCTCGGTCAGGAACCGCATCGTCGGATCCCAGATCTGCTGCCCGGTCACCAGGCCGATGAACTTGGTGACCTGTGCCCGGAACGTGATGATCAGGAAACCGAGCAGCCCGCCAGCGACCACGCCCACCGCGCCGATCGTCGTGCCGACGGTGACGAAGATCCGCATCAGGCCGCTGCGCGTCGCGCCCATCGTCCTGAGCACGGCGATATCGCGGGTCTTGGCGCGGACCAGCATGATCAGCGACGAGACGATATTGAACGCCGCCACCACCAGGATGATCGACAGAACCGTGAAAGACACGATCCTGTCCACCGCCAGCGCCTCGAACAGCTCGCGGTTCATCATCCGCCAGTCGCTGATCTGCCCCCGCTGCCCGACCTTGTCGGCCAGCGGCGCGAGGATCGTGCCGACCTTGTCGGGATTGTTGGTGTCGATCTCGACCATCGACACGCCGTCGCCGAGCAGCAGCAGGGTCTGGGCGTCGGGGATCGGCATGATCACGAAGATCTTGTCGAAATCATAGATGCCGACCTCGAAGATCGCCGCGACCTTATAGGGCACGACCCGCATATTGGTGCCGAACGGCGTCGCCACGCCCTGCGGATTGATGATCGAAATCTCGCTGCCGATCGTCGCGCCCAGCGATTCGGCGAGGCGGCTGCCGATCGCGATCGTCTCGCTGCCATTCTGGAGGCTGTTGAGCGAGCCCAGCACTTCCTTGCCCTTGAGCGCTGGATTGGTGCGGATGTCCTCCACCCGCATGCCGCGGATCTGCGCGAACTCGACGCGGCCATTATAGCTGGCGAAGAGCGGCTGCTCGATCAGCGGCGTCGCATCGGTCACCCCCGGCAGCGCCTTGGCCTCCGCCACGATCTGCTGCCAGTCGCGCAGCTGGCCGCCATAGCCCTGCACCACCGCATGGCCGTTGAGACCGGTGATCTTGTCGAACAGCTCGGCGCGGAAGCCGTTCATCACGCTCATCACCACGATCAGCGCGGCCACGCCGAGCATGACGGCGACGAGGCTGAAACCGGCAACCACCGCGATGAACGCCTCGCTGCGCCCGGGCAGCAGATAGCGTTTGGCGATCATCCGCTCATAGCGCGAAATCAGCATGGGTTTTCCGAAAGACGCTGGGTCATCGCCCGTGGCTCTAGGGCAGGTTCGCTCCCGCTGGCAATGCGGCACGGCGCGCCTTGGGCCAATTCCCATCGTGCATAGGGCTGTTGCGGAATCGACACAGGGTGATCCCAAAGTGTCGCAGGCCCCGCCAAAGCCGGTGACAAACCCGGGATCGGCCCCTAGCAACACGCTTGTCGAAACGCAGGCAGCAATGGCCGTGGTTCGGGGAGGGCTTAGTCCCGCTCGTTGGCAAGAACGGGCGCGTGGGCGAGGCCTGACAAAGGGGGCTGACGCGCAATCGTCACGCAGGCGGCCGGGCTGGAAACAGTCCGGCCGTTTCGCGTTTCAATCCTCCCCGGTACCGGGGAGCGCGTGACGGAGGGGCTCTCCACAAGCGAATCCTTTGCGGCACGCCCCTCACCATGCTGCGCATGGTCTCCCTCCCCGTGCCGGGGAGGATAAAAAAAGGAGGAGGAGCATGCGTGCGCGCCCCTCCTCCCCTCCCGCGCCGCCCGGCCATGGCACGGCGCAAGCTCGTGTCCGTCAAAACGCCTTGCTGATCGTCAGCCCATAGGTTCGCGGATCGCCCGGATTGCCCGCGATCAGGCCGGTATTGCCCGGCGTCGTCGCCAGCAGATCGAAATACTTCGCATCCAGCGCGTTGCGGACCCAGCCGAAGATGTTGAAATCACCGGTGCGGAAGCCGATCCGGGCATTGGCCAGGGTGTAGCCATCGATGTCGGTGTAGATCGACCGCGAGGCGTTCGACGAGAATTTCGAGCGCGTGCTGGCGTCGGCGCCGATATAGAATTCGCCATCGAGATCGAAGACCTTTGCGGGCAGGCTATATTCGCCGCCATACGAGAAGGCCCAGTTGGAGATGCCGGGCAGCCACTGCCCCGAGATATCGCAGACTACCGGGCTGAGCTGGCCGGGCACCCCCGGCGTGCCGCCGGCGCTGCCGACCGGCGCGGCGGTGCCGCCGGAAAGCTCGGGCGGGCACGGCGCGTTGACGAACTTGACGTATTCGTGATCGGTATAGGCACCGTTGACATAGAGGCTGAGGTTGCGCGTGGGCCGCAGCGAGAAATCGGCCTCGATGCCGCGCACCCGGACCTCGCCCGCATTCGCCAGATAGCCGCGCAGCGTCGAGGTGGAACCGTTGTTCACGACCGCCTGATAATCCTTGATGCTGGTCCAATAGCCGGTGAGGTTGAGCGTCGCCTTGCGGTCCCAGAACTGGGTCTTGGCGCCGATCTCGAAGTGATCGACCTTTTCGGGCGCGACCTGGGCCAGATTGGTCTGGACCACGCCGTTGACGACGGGAACGCCGTTGAGGTTGAGCCCGCCCGATTTGAAGGTGTGGGCATAGGTCGCGTAGAGCAGCACGTCGCGTGACGGCTTGTACGACGCGGTCAGATCATAGGAGACGTTCCAGGCGCGATAAGCCTCGCCCGTGAACGCCTGAGGCTGGATCGCCTCGCGCTGCGCCGCCTGCCGCGCGGTGCCGCCGCTATAGGGCACGAGCACCCCGGCTGAATCGCGGACGACGCTGACATAGCTGCCGACCTTGTCGTCATAATTGACGCGCACGCCCGGCGAGAGGGTGAACCTGTCGCCCAGCTTCCAGTTGAACTTGGCGAACAGCGCCCCGCTGAAATTCTTGAGGCGGATGTCGTTTTCGGCGGTCAGCCCGTCCAACACGCTCGGATCGTTGGACAGCGCATTGCTCGGGGAGAGCAGCCAGCGGCTCGCCGCCGGGCCCTGCCGCTGCGAACCGGTGGTGTGGATGTCCTGATAGAAGCCGAAGGCGCCGATCACATAATCGAAGCCATTGCCTTCACCGGCATAGCGGAATTCCTGGGTGAACTGGTCCTGCCGCGTCGGATTCTGCGAGAGCGTGGTGATCGGCAGGCCGGTGAAGTCGCGGTCATTCTTCGGCCCCCAGTCCCAGAAGCGCCACGCCGAGACCGAAGTCAGCGTGCCCGAGCCGAGATCGAGTTCGCCGCGCAGCGAGACGCCGCCCAGCACATTGCGCGCGCTAAGCTCGGCATCGACATCGGTGAGCCGGTCGAAGGGATCGGTGCTGGGCACGGCATAGTTGAAGGCCGCCGTCAGCGCCGGATATTGCCGGTTGGCGGCGCGCTGGGTCGGGCCGTAGCGCACATAGATCTGGGCGCAGCATTCGGGATTCTGACGGTTATAGTCACCCGAGAGCGTCAGCTTGAGATTGTCGGCGGCGTTCCACAGGATCGCGCCGCGCAGGCCGATATTGTCCTGGGCGTTGACATAATTGCCGGTCGCGACGTTGTAGATCGTGCCGCGGCGGCTGGTCGAGGAGATGCCCAGGCGCACCGCGACGCTGTCGCTGAGCGGGCCCGAGACCGACGCCTTGGCCTGCTTGAATTCGAGATTGCCGATGCTGAGTTCGGCCCGGCCCTCGAAATGGAAGCTCGGCGCCTTGCTGGTGATGTTGATCGCGCCGGCAACGGTGTTTTTGCCATAGAGCGTGCCCTGCGGCCCGCGCAGCGTCTCCACTTGCTGAACGTCGAGGAAGTCGAGCGTGGCGACCGCGACGCGGCTGAAATAGACCTGGTCGATATAGACGCCGACACCCTGATCGATGCCGTCATTGGTAAGCCCGAGGGGCGCACCGATGCCGCGGATGTTGACCGATGAATTGCGCGGATTGGACGAATAGAATTGCAGCGTCGGCTGCAATTGCTGGAGGCGCTGGACGTTGAAGCTGCCGGTGCTGTCGAGCTCCTTCACCCCCACCACCGAGATCGGGATCGGCACGTTCTGCACCTGCTCTTCGCGGCGCCGCGCGGTGACGACGATGTCCGACGCGACCGAGCTGCGCTGAACATCCTCGGGGGTGCGGTCCGCGTCACCGGGCGTCGGCGGAGGCGCCTGTTCCACCGGCTGGGCGGTGACGATCTGGGCGTGCGCGGCGATGGGCGAGATGCCGGCGAGCAGTGTCAAGGTGAGCTTGGCAAGGCGCATGAAGGTGTCCCTCTTTTGTGGCGCGCTTAATCTCCACTCAATTGATATGATTTAGCCACAAAGCGAATCTATCTAAAGCCGTAAACTGGCTTTGCCGGGCGCGTTTGCGCCTCGCTTCGCCGCTCTTGAAACCGCGAAACCCCCTACCCATTTTTCAGATATCGCGGCGCCGGATGGGCCGCGAACCGTGGCGCGGCGGCATGGCCGGGCGCCGCTTTTACATGTTCAACTCGCTCAATGGAGGCTTTGAATGCGTCAGTTCGATTTTACCCCCTTCCGCCGCTCGACGATCGGCTTCGACCGCCTCTTCGATCTTCTCGAAGCCAGTGCGCGCCAGTCGGCTAGCGAAAACTATCCCCCGTTCAATCTCGAGCGCATCGCCGAGGATCGCTACCGGATCACGCTGGCCGTCGCCGGCTTCAAGTCCGATGAGATCGACATCACCGCCCAGCAGAACCTGCTGCTCGTCGCCGGCAAAAAGGCCGGCGAGAACGAGAACCATCAGGGCGATTATCTCCACCTCGGCATCGCCACCCGCAGCTTCGAGCGGCGCTTCGAACTGGCCGATTTCGTCCGTGTCGAGCGCGCCGATCTGTCGGATGGCCTGCTGGTGATCGAGCTGGTCCGCGAGATCCCCGAGGCAATGAAACCCAAGAAGATCGCAGTGAACGGCGTCGGCGAGCCCGCGTCGATCACGCACCAGGCCGATGCGGCCTGACTTGAGACAAGGCTAGCGGCATCTTCCTCCCTTTGGGTGCCGCGGCGGGGGGCGTTCGGGCCGTGGTCCGGGCGCCCTTTGCGCTATGCATCTTTTTACGGAATGGGCCGGAACTCTTGATCTGCATCAACGTTACTGCCGCACGGAGCGGGTGGTTAAGGCTTGATGCACAAGAATTTCGAAGAAGCGGAAGGCGGGCTACCGCTGGACGAAGCGGAGAAGCTTCGGGTGAAGGCCGCGCAATGCCGGCGGCTGGCGGTCGGCATTGCCGACTATCAAACCGCGAACGCGCTCAAGGCGCTGGCCGACGAATATGAGCGCGACGCGGGCGCCACCACCGCGCGCCAGACATCCACCGTTTAAATCCTGGGCTAAAACATGCCCTGTGCAGGATTTCGCCTGCTTCGCTGACGCGATCGGCACCGCCATCCGCTTTTTGAAATCACTAGCCCGGAGACCCCATGGTCAGTGCGACCATTGGGACCATTCGCGCCGATCAGACCAGGCGCGACTGGCGCACCGCCGCTTCGATGAAGCTCGCGAACAGCGGATGCGGATCGAACGGCTTCGATTTCAGTTCCGGGTGGAACTGCACGCCGACGAACCACGGATGATCGGGCCGCTCGACGATTTCGGGCAATGAGCCGTCAGGCGACATGCCCGAAAAGACCAGCCCGCCCTGTTCCAGGATCGGCTTGTAATGCGTGTTGACCTCGTAACGGTGACGGTGCCGTTCGCTGATATCTTCCGAGCCATAGATAGACGCAACGACGCTGTTACCACCAAGCCTGGCCGGATAGGCGCCCAGCCGCATCGTTCCGCCCATATCGCCACCGGCCTCGCGCTTCTGCAGCCCCTCGGCGGTCATCCATTCGGTGATCATGCCGACCACCGGCTCTTCGGTGTCGCCGAACTCGGTGGTCGAGGCGTTGGCGATGCCCTCGGCGCGGACACCCTCGATGCACGCCATCTGCATGCCGAGGCAGATGCCGAAGAACGGCACCTTGCGCTGCCGCGCGAAGCGGACGCCGGCGATCTTGCCCTCGCTCCCGCGCTCGCCAAAGCCGCCGGGGACGAGGATGCCGTGCATCGGCTCCAGCGCCGCGGTGATCTCGTCCACATCGTCATGCTCGAACAACTCGGCGTCGAGCCAGCGGATATTGACCTTCACCCGGTTGGCGATGCCGCCATGGGTCAGCGCCTCGGTCAGTGACTTATACGCGTCCGGCACACCCATATATTTGCCGACCACGCCGATCGTGACCTCGCCCTCGGGGTTAAGGACGCGATCGACGATCTCCTCCCAGCGGCCGAGATCGGGCGCGCCTTCCGGCTCGATCCCGAACGCGCGTAGCACTTCGGTATCGAGCCCTTCGCGGTGATATTGCAGCGGCACGCCGTAGATCGTGTCCGCGTCGAGCGCGGGAATCACGGCCGACGCCGGCACGTTGCAGAACAGCGCGATCTTAGCGCGGTCGCTCGCCGGCAAGGCACGCTCGCTGCGGCAGACGATGACATCGGCATGGACGCCGAGCGATGCCAGTTCGCGCACGCTGTGCTGGGTCGGCTTGGTCTTCAGTTCGCCCGCCGCCGCGATGTAGGGCACGAGCGTCAGATGGACGCTGCAGGTCTGGCCGCGGCCGAGGTCGTTGCGGAGCTGGCGAATCGCTTCGATGAACGGCAGCGATTCGATGTCGCCGACCGTGCCGCCGACTTCGCACAGCACGAAATCGAGCCCATCGGTATCGTCCTGCGCGAACGCCTTGATCGCGTCGGTGACGTGCGGGATCACCTGGACGGTGGCGCCCAGATAATCGCCGCGCCGCTCGCGCTCGATGATCGTCTTGTAGATTCGGCCCGAGGTGACGTTGTCGCTCTGGCGCGAAGCAACGCCGGTAAAGCGCTCATAATGGCCGAGATCGAGATCGGTCTCCGCGCCATCGTCGGTCACATACACCTCGCCATGCTGGTGCGGTGACATCGTGCCGGGATCGACGTTCAGATAGGGATCGAACTTGCGGATGCGGCACTTGTAACCGCGCGCCTGCAGGAGCGCCGCGAGGCTCGCACCCATGAGACCTTTGCCGAGCGAGGAGACCACGCCGCCGGTGATGAAGATATACCGCGCCATGGGAGAAAACGCCTAACGTGTTTATGCGGGCGCCGACAAGCGTCCGACTCCGGACCGGCGCAGAAAAAGTTGATCCTCCCGCGCCCGGCGCGGGAGATCGAGCGGATCAGTTGGCGAGCGGAACCGACGAATTGCCCGCAGCCGCCGGAGCTGGCGACGTCGTGGCCGGTGCCGCGCTGTTGCCGCCCAGCGGCACGACCGGGACCGGCGCCGTGGCCGGCGAAGTGACCGGTGCCGTCGCGGCGGGCATCCGCTGCAGCGAGGTATCGATCGCGGTCGAGTGGCGATTCGCGGCATAGACGGCGAGGCCGATGCTCATCACGATGAAGAGCGTCGCCAGGATCGCGGTCGAGCGCGTCAGGAAGTCGGCGGCGCCGCGCGCAGACATCAGGCCCGAGGGGCTGCCACCCGAAGTGAACCCGCCGCCTTCCGACTTCTGCATGAGGATCACGGTGACCATAAGGGCCGCGACGATGGCGTGGAGGACGAGCAGGAAGGTGAACATTTGAAGCCGGACCTGTTGGAAGAAAGGCGGCACATAGGGGAGGCATCCCGCGCGATCAACCTTTGTGCTGTTGCCTGGAGCACGCGCCGCCGCCCGCTTCGCTGCCTAACACCGGCATAACATTTCGCGATCGCACTGAAACCGGAATGCGCCAAACGCGTTTAAGTCCCGACCTCGAGAGTGACGGGGCCGCAACAATAGAGTGAAGTCGTGAACGCTATGCCAGATAGCTCGCTGTATTCATGGAAGAATACGCTGATCGATTATGTGCGTTCGGGCGAGCCCGACCTCACCAATCGCCAGATGGCGTTGTTGATGCTGGTATATCTTGATGCGGGCCCCCATACGGTACGCGGCCTGGCGCGGGCGTTGAACGTGTCCAAGCCGGTCGTCACACGCGCCTTGAACAGACTGGGTTCCCTCGGCTATCTGCGCCGGCAACGCGACGATACGGACAAGAGAAACATATTCGTCGCCAAGACCGCTGAAGGGGCAGATTTTCTTGCAGAATTCGGGCATTTCCTCTCAGGCGACCACATCGCCGAGCCCGTCGCCCGCAGGGCTAACGCGTAAGCGCTTCGCGCTTACCGGAACGTCCGCCGCGATAGATCCGCGCGTCGATGCGGTGCGCCCCGATCTGGCGGATGTGCGCCTCGCCGATCGTGTCTTCGCTCCCCATTATGCCGCACCGATGCCGCGCGAGATCGCCGCAACGGTAACGCTGAGGGCCGGACCCGCCGCCGATTCGGAAGCACTGGCCGAATTGCATTCCGGCGACGTCTTCGAAGTCCTCGAACTCGCCGGCACCAATGCCTGGGGCGTGGCGCGGGCCAAAGGGCTTGTCGGCTATATCCATGCCAGCGCACTGGCGGCGCCGGCCAAGTGACCAGGGTTTTCATCGATGGCGCGGTCGGCACCACCGGCCTGGAGATTCGCGAACGGCTTGCCGGGCGGAGCGAGATCGAACTGATCCTGCTCGATGACAAGGCGCGCAAGAACGCCAGGAAGCGCAAGGAAGCGCTCAACGCGGCCGATTTCGTCATTCTCTGCCTGCCCGACGACGCGGCGCGCGAAGCGGTCGAGATGATCGGCAACACCACGACTCGCGTGATCGACGCGTCGAGCGCGCACCGCGTCGCCGATGGCTGGACCTATGGCTTCCCCGAGCTGGAGCCGGGCCATATGGCCGCGATCGCCGAAGCGCAGCGCGTCTCGAATCCCGGCTGCTATCCCACCGGCTTCCTCGCGCTGGTCCGTCCGCTGGTCCGCGCCGGGCTGATCCCGGTCGATTACCCGCTGAGCGTCAACGCCACCTCGGGCTATTCGGGCGGCGGAAAATCGATGATCGCCGAGTTCGAAGGGGGTGACGCGCCCACCGCGTTCCGCGCCTATGGCCTCACCCTTGCGCACAAGCATGTGCCGGAGATGCAGAAGCACGCCCGCATCGTGCACCCGCCGATCTTCCAGCCCGCGGTCGCCAATGTCTATCGCGGCATGGTCGTCGAGGTGCCGCTGCCCCTCCACGCCTTCACGCGCCGGCCTTCGCTCGAGGCAATCGAGAACGCGTTGCGGGATGCGTACAAGGATTCGCCGCTGGTCCGCGTGCTCGACGCCGACGCTTCCGCCGTGACCATCGAGGAGGACGCCGGCACCGACCGGCTGTCGCTGCGCGTGTTCGGCAATGCCGATGCCGGCCAGGCCCGGCTGATCGCGACGCTCGACAATCTCGGCAAGGGCGCGGCGGGCGCGGCGGTGCAGAACCTCAACATCATGGCCGGGTTCGATCCGGTGGCGGGGCTGGTCCTCTAGCCCGCGCCCATGCGCCGCGGCCTGATATCTCAGCTATCGGCGCGGAAACGGCTGCGCCCTTGATCTTTACCGCGCATTGGTGTCTCCCGCACCCGAAACGACGAGAGGCATTTCATGCGACAGCCCGTGGGCAAATTGTTGTTGTTCGGCGCGACCGGCGACCTTTCCCAGCGGATGCTGCTTCCCTCGCTTTATGGCCTGCACGCCGATGGCCTGCTGCCCGAAGGGCTCACCATCACCGGCACCGCGCGCTCGGACAAGGATGATGCCGGCTTCCGCGAATTCGCCCGCGCCGCACTCGATGAGTTCCTTTCCGCCGATCGCAAGAATGACAGCGCTGTCGCCGGTTTCCTCGCTCGCCTATACTATCAGCCGCTCGATGCATCGAACACCGTGGGCTTCGCGGCACTCAAGGACAAGGTCGGCGATATCTCGGGCGGGCTGGCGATTTTCCTGTCGACCGCGCCGTGGCTGTTCGGTCCGACGATCAAGGGTCTCGAAGCGGCGGGGCTGACCGGCGCCAACGTCCGCATCGGGCTGGAAAAGCCGCTCGGCTTCGATCTCCAGTCGAGCCGCGAGGTCAACGATATCGTGGCGGAGGCCTTCCCCGAGGACCGCACGTTCCGGATCGACCATTATCTCGGCAAGGAGACGGTCCAGAACATCCTCGCCTTGCGCTTCGGCAATTCACTGTTCGAGCCGGTGTGGAACGCGCAGGGCATCGATCACGTCCAGATCACCGTCTCCGAGACCGTGGGCCTGGAGGGCCGCGCCGAATATTATGACGGCGTCGGCGCGCTCCGCGACATGGTCCAGAACCATATGCTTCAGCTCGTCGCGCTGATCGCGATGGAGCCCCCTGCCCGCTTCGACGGCACCGCGATCCGCGACGAGAAAGTCAAGGTGCTGCGCTCGCTGCGCCCGATCAGGGACGCCGAAGTGACCAGCCTCACGGTTACCGGCCAATATGGCGACGGCGCTTCGAAGGGCGAGATCGTCAAGGGCTATGACGCCGAGCTGGGCAAGCAATCGGATACCGAGACCTTCGTCGCGATCAAGGCGCATGTCGACAATTGGCGCTGGCACGGCGTTCCCTTCTACCTGCGCACCGGCAAGCGACTGGCCGAGCGGCGCAGCGAGATCGTCATCCAGTTCAAGCCGGTGCCGCATTCGATCTTCGCCGAGCGTGGCGCGCAGCTCCAGTCGAACACGTTGGTGATCCGCCTCCAGCCCGAGGAATATGTGCGGCTGCTGGTCATGGCCAAGCAGCCGGGGCTGGACCGCGACGGCGTGCGCCTGCGCGAAGTGCCGCTCAATCTCAGCCTCGAGCATGAGTTCGCCGGCACGCGCCGCCGCATCGCCTATGAACGGCTGCTGCTCGACCTGGTCGAAGGCGACCCGACGCTGTTCGTCCGCCGTGACGAGGTCGAGGCGCAATGGGAGTGGATCGACGCGATCCGTCGTGGCTGGGATACGGCGGGCGTCAAGCCGAAGCCCTATGCCTCGGGCAGCTGGGGCCCTACCGCGAGCGTGGCGCTCACCGAGCGCGACGGCGTGACGTGGCACGAATAAGTGTTTTCTTCCCTGCTCCCGCGAAAGCGGGAGAGGGAGATGAACGAATGGAGCAGTGATGACGACCGAGATCGAATGGTGGGACTATGAAGACACTGGCGAATGGGCGGATGCCGTCGCCGGCGACATCGGCTTCATCATCGAAAGCGCGATCGACGCGCGCGGCGCCGCGGTCATTGCGCTCGCCGGCGGCAAGACGCCGCTGCCAATCTATGAGAAGCTCGCCCAGGCCAAGATCGACTGGAAGCGCGTGACCATCGTTCCCGGCGACGACCGCCTCGTCCCACTCGGCGATCCGCTGTCGAACGTCACCGCGATTGGCAAGATCTTCATTCCGAAGGGCGCGCGGGTGATCCCGCTGATCAGCTCGACCGTCAGCGACTACAAGGCCGCCGGACGCGCCGCGGACGCGATCCTGCAGGATCATCACTGGCCGCTCGATCTGTGCCTGCTCGGCATCGGCGCGGACGGACACGCCGCGTCGATCTTCCCCGGCCCGGACTATGACGAGGCGCTCAACGGCCCCAAGGAGCGCCGCGCGCTGGGCGTGATGCCCGATCCGCTGCCGCCCGAGGCGCCGGTCGCGCGCGTGACGCTGAGCCGCGCCGCCATCGTCTCGGCCCGCTCGCTGATCATCGCCATCCGCGGCGACGAGAAGAAGGAAGTGCTGGAAGCCGCCGTCGAGCAGGGCGCGTCGTCCTCCTATCCGGTCGGCCGCATCCTCGCCGATGTCGAGCTGCCCGTGGACGTGCACTGGGCGGCCTGATGACCCTTTTTCCCTTCTTCGGTTCCCCGGCGAAGGCCGGGGCCCAGTTGGGAAACAAGAAGTTGGTTGGCGCTATGCTTCGTTACAGCGACCTCTCCAACTGGGCCCCAGCCTTCGCCGGGGAACTCTAAGAGATTGATGCGATGACTAACCTCCACCCCGAAATCGCGGCCGTCACCGACCGGATCATCGAGCGGTCGCGCCCCAAGCGCGCCGCCTATCTCGACCTGATCCGGCGCGAGCGCGATTCCGGAGCGGACCGGCCCAAACTCGGCTGCGCCAACCTCGCCCATGCCTATGCCGGCACCGACGAGCAGCGCGACCTGCTGACGCCGGCCAACCGCATGAATATCGGCATCGTCACCAGCTACAACGACATGCTTTCGGCGCACGCCGTCTATTACCGCTATCCCGAGCAGATGAAGGTCTGGGCGATCGAGGCCGGCGCCACCGCGCAGGTCGCGGGCGGCGTGCCGGCGATGTGCGACGGCGTGACGCAGGGCTATTCGGGCATGGAGCTGTCGCTGTTCAGTCGCGACACGATCGCGCTCGGCACCGGCATCGCCCTCAGCCACCGCACCTTCGAAGGCGCGGCGTTGCTCGGTATCTGCGACAAGATCGTGCCCGGCCTGCTGATCGGCGCGCTGCGTTTCGGGCATCTGCCGATGGTGCTGATCCCGGGCGGGCCGATGCGGACCGGCATTCCCAACAAGGAAAAGGCCGCGGTCCGCGAAGCCTATGCCGAGGGCAAGGCGACCCGCGAGGAACTGCTCGCCTCGGAGATCGCCGCCTATCACTCGAAGGGCACCTGCACCTTTTACGGCACCGCGAATTCGAACCAGATGATGATGGAGGCGATGGGCCTGCACGTGCCGGGCGCGGCCTTCGCCAATCCGGGAACGAGGCTGCGCCAGGAACTGACCCGCGCCGCCGTCCACCGCCTCGCCGAGATCGGCTGGGCGGGCGAGGATTACCGGCCGATCGGCCATATCGTCGACGAGCGCGCCATCGTGAACGCGGCGATCGCGCTGCTCGCCACCGGCGGATCGACCAACCACCTGATCCACCTGCCCGCCATCGCCCGCTCGGCCGGCATCGCCATCGACTGGGAGGATTTCGATCGCCTCTCGCGCGTCATCCCGCTGCTCACCCGCGTCTATCCCAATGGTTCGGCGGACGTGAACGCCTTCGAGGATGCCGGCGGTCCACCGTTCGTGATCCGCGAGCTGCTGAAAGCAGGGTTGATGCATGACGACGTGCTGACCTTCGCCGCGGACGGCATGGCCGCCTATGGCCGCAAGCCGCGGATCGAGGACGACAAGCTCGTCTGGAACGATTCGCCGGCAATTAGCAGCGACGACAGCATCGTCCGCACCGCTGACGCGCCTTTCTCACCCGAAGGCGGCTTTCGCATCCTCACCGGCAATCTCGGCCGCGCCTGCATCAAGGTCAGCGCCGTCGAGCGCGACCGCTGGACCATCGAAGCGCCGTGCCGGGTCTTCTCGGATCAGCAATCGGTGCAGGACGCGTTCAAGACCGGCGAGCTCGACCGCGACGTGGTCGTCGTCGTCCGCTTCCAGGGACCCCGCGCCAACGGCATGCCCGAACTGCACAAGCTGACGCCTCCGCTCGGCGTGCTCCAGAATCGCGGCTTTCGCGTTGCCCTGGTCACCGACGGGAGAATGTCTGGCGCATCGGGCAAGGTGCCGGCGGCGATCCATCTCTCGCCCGAATCGCTCGGCGGCGGACCGATCGGCAAGTTGCGCGACGGCGACAGGGTGCGACTCTGCGCCGAAGAAGGCGTTCTGCAAGCGCTGGTCGATCCGGCCGAGTGGGAAAAGCGCGAGCAAAGCGAGGCTCCACCACCCGCCGAGGGCACGGGACGCGAGCTGTTCGCAATGCTGCGAAACCACTGCGACGAGGCCGAATTGGGCGCCTCGGCGATGCTCGCACAAGCGGGTTTGTAATCATCGGCTGAAAAAATCGGATAGCCTCGCTCTTTACATGCGCCGCTTCTACGGGAAGAAGGCTGGCAACGTTGACAGGCGACGCAAGGGGAGGACGGAAAACCGCAATGGAAGTCGTCGCGGTCGATATCGGGGGCACGCATGCGCGCTTCGCCATCGCGGAGGTGGCGGATGGTCGCGTGGTCGCGATGGACGAGCCGGTCACCCAGAAGGTCGCCGAGCATCCCAGCCTGCAACTGGCGTGGCAGGCGTTCGGCGAATCGGTAGACCGTCCGCTGCCCCGCGCCGCGGCGATCGCGGTCGCCTCGCCGATCAATGGCGATCTGATCAAGCTCACCAACAATCCCTGGATCATCCGCCCGGCGCTGATTCCCGAGCGGCTGAACGCGCCGACCTGGACCCTGGTCAACGATTTCGCCGCGATCGGCCATGCCGTCGCGCAGCTTGGCCCCGATTCCTTCCTGCATCTGTGCGGGCCCGATGAGGCCCTTCCCGAACGGGGCTCGATCACCGTCTGCGGCCCCGGCACCGGGCTTGGCGTCGCGCAGGTGTTCCGCCACCGCGCCGGCTACGACATCATCGCCACCGAGGGCGGCCACACCGATTTCGCGCCGCTCGACGCGATCGAGGACGCGCTGGTGAAGCGGTTGCGCCGGACCTATACGCGCGTCTCCACCGAGCGCGTCGTCGCCGGTCCCGGTATCGTCGCGATCCACGAGACGCTGGCCGAGATCGAGGGCAAGCCGGTCCACCGGCTCGACGACAAGGCGCTTTGGGCACTGGCGCTGGAGGGCAAGGACGAGCTCGCGGTCGCCGCGCTCGACCGGTTCTGCATGAGCCTCGGCGCGGTCGCGGGCGATCTCGCGCTGGCGCACGGCCCCAGCGGCGTGGTGATTGCCGGCGGTCTGGGCTTGCGTTTGAAGGACCATCTGCTGCAATCGGGCTTCGGCCAGCGGTTCGTCGCCAAGGGCCGGTTCCAGGGTCTGATGAGCGGCATTCCGGTGAAGCTCATCACGCATCCCCAGCCGGGCCTGTACGGTGCCGCTGCCGCATTCGCGCAGGAGCACGCCCTTTGAATATCGAAGCCATCATGGCGGAAGCGCCGGTGATCCCGGTGCTGGTGATTGACGACGCCGCCACCGCCCGCCCGCTTGCCGAGGCGCTGGTAAAGGGCGGCCTGCGCGTGCTGGAAGTGACGCTGCGCACCGAAGCGGCGATCGAGGCGATCGCCGAGATGAAGAAGGTCGAGGGCGCGATCGTCGGAGCCGGGACGGTGGTCAATACCGACCAGTTCGAGCAGGTGATGAAGGCCGATGTCGAGTTCATCGTCTCGCCGGGCCTGACCGACCGGCTCGGCGATGCGATCACCCGCAGTGGCGTGCCCTATCTGCCCGGCGTCGCCAATGCCGGCGACATCATGCGCGGGCTCGACCTGGGGCTCAGGCACTTCAAGTTCTTCCCGGCGGAGACCTCGGGCGGATTGAAAGCCCTCAAGGCGCTGGCCGCGCCCTTCTACCAGTGCAAATTCTGCCCCACCGGCGGGATCAGCGCCGCAACCGCACCCGAATGGCTGGCATTCGAGCCGATCCTGTGCGTCGGCGGCAGTTGGGTCACGCCCAAGGGCGCGAGCATGGCCGAGATCGAACGGCTCGCACGCGATGCGGCGGGACTGCCACGCTGAAATTCCAGCGCGAATGGTCCCAATGGTCGCACTGACCATGGGTTTTCGACGAGCATATCGAGCGGACGTGGAAGCCTGTCGGTCGCGACATGACGATGTCAAAGAGCAAGGCCGGCGACGGCCGGCCTCCAGCAGCACCAGCCAAGCAGGTGATATCCTACACCGCAAGACAAGATCGCACCGGCCGGCGCTGGCGCATCGATGCTGGGACCAAATGTCCCATTTCCGTGGTCAAGCAACCGCGCTAGCCATGGGCTTCGATCACAGGACATGGCAATGCAGAAGACCGGCACTCCCTCGCCCCATGCCAGCGCGATGCGCGAAGAGAAACGTCGCCTGGCCGCCGAGATGGGGATCGACGACCATTTCGTCTCGGAGCTGGTCGATCGCTTCTACGAGCGCATCCGGGCCGACGCGGTGCTCGGACCGATCTTCGCGGAGCGCATTGCCGATTGGGGGCCGCATCTCGATCAGATGAAGCGCTTCTGGCGCTCGATCCTGTTCAGCAGCGGCGAATATCTCGGCCGGCCGATGCCCGTGCATCTGGCCATTCCGGGTCTCGACAAGCCTTTATTCGGGCGGTGGCTGGACCTGTTCGCCGAAACGCTGGCCGAGATCGGCGGCGGAGATGCGGCGGAGCACGTCCACGAACGCGCCCGAATGATCGCCAACAGCTTCCTCAACGGCATCGCCATCCACCATCACGGAAAGCTGGGCTTGCAGCCGGGCGAGGGTTTCGCCTGACGCCTACATCTCGCCGCGCGATCGCCGCAGCGCATACCATTTCTGCACATTGGCGTTGTGCTGTTCGAGCGTGTCGGCGAACACATGGCCGCCGGTTCCGTCGGCGACGAAATACAGCGCCGAGGATTCCGCCGGATCGAGCACCGCGTCGATGCTCGCGCGCCCGGGATTGGCGATCGGCCCCGCCGGCAGGCCGGTCATCGTGTAAGTATTGTACTGGTTCACCGCGCGCAGTTCCGACTGGAGGATGCGGCGGCCGAGCGCCTTGCCCTTGGTGATCGGATAGATGATCGTCGGATCGGCCTGGAGCATCATGTTCTGCCGCAGGCGGTTCGAATAGACCGCGGCGACCGTGCGGCGCTCCTCGGCCTTGCCGGTTTCCTTCTCGACGATCGAGGCCAGGGTCAGCGCTTCGAGCGGCGTCTTGACCACGGCGCCCGGCTTGCGCGCTTCCCATGCCTTGGCAAGGTAATTGACCATCGCCTTCTGCATCCGGTCGAGGACGCTCTGGCGGGTGTCGCCGCGATTATAGGCATAGCTGTCTGGCAGGATCGTGCCTTCGATCGGCACCTCGATCTCGCCGGTCAGCTGCGGCGCCTTCATCAGCGTCTCGTAGACGATGATCGACGGCGTGCCCTCCGGGATCGTCACCATCCGCTGCAGGGTCCGCCCGCCCTGGAGCATCTTGAGAACATCGGCCTGGCTCAACCGCGCCGGAATCCGGTATTCACCCGCCTTGATCGCGTTACCGCCGCCGAAAATCTTGGCGAACAGCACGAACTGCCGCGCCGAACGGATCGCCCCGGCTTTTTCGAGTTCGGTCGCGGCGCGGGACAGGCTCGCGCCTTCGGGCACGACCACGCTGATATTGGTCTTGGCGGGCCCCACGCCGCCCCAGAGCTGGAGCGCATAGAAGCCAGCGCCGAGGACTAGCAGGAATGCGAGCAGCAGCCCGCATCCGCCCAGCCGGCGGCGCGGCTTGCGCCGTTCGGGAGCGCCGTCCTCAGACAGACTTCATCACCAGGCTGGCATTGGTGCCGCCGAAGCCGAACGAGTTGTTCAGCACCGCCTTGACCTTGCGTTCCCTGGCCTTGAACGGGACGAGATCGACGCCGGCGCAATTCTCGCTGGGATTGTCGAGGTTGAGCGTCGGCGGCACGATCTGATCGCGCAGCGCGAGGATGCAGAAGATGCTCTCGACCGCGCCGGCGCCGCCGAGCAGATGCCCGATCGCCGACTTGGTCGAGCTCATCGACAAATCGCCGATCGCGCTGCCGAACAGGCGCTTGACCGCGCCCAGCTCAAGCTCGTCGCCCAGCGGCGTCGAGGTGCCGTGAGCGTTGATATAATCGATATCCGAGACGTCGAGACCCGACTTTTTGATCGCCATCTGCATCGAGCGAAACGCGCCCGAACCTTCGGGATGCGGCGCGGTCACGTGATAGGCGTCGCCCGACAGGCCGTAGCCGACGACTTCGCAATAGATTTTCGCGCCGCGCGCCTTGGCATGCTCATATTCCTCGAGCACGACGACGCCGGCGCCCTCGCCCATGACGAAGCCGTCGCGATCCCGGTCCCATGGGCGGCTGGCGCGCCACGGCTCGTCGCGGAAGCCGGTCGACAGCGCGCGCGCCTGGCCGAAACCGGCGATGCCGATCGGACAGATGGTGCTTTCCGCGCCGCCAGCGAGCATGACATCGGCATCGTCCATCGCGATCATCCGCGCGGCATCGCCGATCGAATGCGCGCCGGTCGAGCAGGCGGTGACCACGGCGTGGTTCGGCCCCATCAGGCCGTATTTGATCGAGACCTGGCCCGAGATCAGGTTGATCAGGCGGCCATGGACGAAGTGCGGGCTGACACGCTTCGGCCCCTTTTCGGCCAGCACCAGCGATTCGCTCTCGATGCCGGGAAGCCCGCCGATGCCCGAGCCGATCGAGCAGCCGGCGCGGAAGCGCAGCTCTTCGCTCATCTCGGTGAGGCCGGCATCCTCGATCGCCTGCCCGGCGGCATCGATGCCATAGACGATGAAGGGATCGACCTGGCGCTGGATCTTGTGATCGACGCGCTTCGACGGATCGAAGCCATATTCGTGATCCGCACCCTTCACTTCACAGGCATAGTTGCTCTGGAAATCGGTCGCGTCGAAGCGCGTGATCGTGCCCGCGCCTGATTTGGCGGCGAGAATGTTTTTCCAGGCGGTCTCGACGTCCGCACCCAGCGGGGTGACGAGGCCAAGTCCGGTGACGACTACGCGGCGCATCGTTTTTCTCCGTCAAACTTCACTAACATCGCGCGCACAAGGGAATGAAAAGCGCATCTTCCCGGTGCAAAAACAAAACGGCTCCCCGCCCAACTCTTGACGAGCGCGGGACGGGAAGCCGCTGAAACGCATAAGGCGGCCCATTTGGGCAGCTGTCACCTGTCCGGCGATCAGCCTTCCTGGTGCTCGCTGATATAGGCGACGGCGTCGCCGACCTTGGTGATCTTCTCGGCGGCATCGTCCGGGATCTCGACCCCGAATTCTTCCTCGAAGGCCATCACCAGTTCGACGATGTCGAGGCTGTCGGCGCCGAGATCATCGATGAAGCTCGAATCCGCGGTCACTTCCTTGCCGTCAACGCCGAGATGGTCGACGACGAGCGCGGTCACGCGGGCGGTGATCTCTTCCTGATTGGCCATGGTCCCTGTTTTCCTTTGTAGCTGGGGCTCTAATTCGGTTGAACGCACGTAGATTGCTGCCGGTGCCGTTGCAAGGGGCCGCGCATCGTTTCCGTAACGGTCGCGAGCGGCGCTACGCCTGCGAAAAATCCCATGCCGCGAACTGGACGGTGCTGAGCATGAGGAAATATTTGTTGAGGAGCGCGGCATTCTCGCGCGTCTGCATCGCTTCGTCGGTCACCGAGGCGATGACGAGCTGCTGCATCTCCTCCTTGGTGAGCTGGCGATTGCGGGTCTCTTCGGGCAGCTCGCCGAACCGGGTTTCGAGCTCGGCGACATCGAAGCCCCTGTCGCTGACGAACTTCTCCGCGATCGGCATGCCGAGCTTGGCGAGCGCGTAATCGCGCGCGGCGGTGGCGGCGGCCTCGGACCATTTATTCTCGGTCGCGCAGGCGGTGGCGGCGGAGCGCAGCCCGCTATTGACGACGCTGTCGAACACCGGGCGCGGGGTGTTGTCGGTAAAGCTGCGCGTGATGTCGCCTTCGATCTGCTCCTTGAGCGCGGGCTGGACCTTGCCGATCACGCAATCGATCGTCGCCAGATCGGCGGCATTTGCCGGTGCCGAAAGCGCCATCACGGCAACAACGGCCAGTTGAGCAATACGCATGACTTGTCACTCCTGCCCCCGAGTATCGGGATTCAGAGCATCGTCATCCCGCCGTTCACATGCAAGGTCTGACGACGGGTTAAACTTATACGGTGCGCGAGGCTCAGCCCTCATCCGTCACGAACAGCAGCCACGACCAGGTACGGGCCAGCGCCATTGCCGCTCCGGCCCGGGCGGAATCGGCCATGTCGATTCCCTGCGCCGCCAACGCCGCGCGTATACCCTGCGCGGTCGCCGACTCGGGAGGTTCGAGCGGGGAGCGCTTTGCCGCGGGAAGCGCGCGGATCGCGGCCTCGACCTTGGCGGGGTCCACGCCGCGCGCGGTGGCGATCTTCGCCAGTTCATCCCGCGCGATGCTGTTCAGCGTAAAGGTGGTGGCCTCCCATCGCTGATCTCTATTCCACCCATGCCGAGCCGCGCATATGTCGACCGCGCGCCCGACCTCGGCACGCGCATCCGCCGGAATGGGGGGAGAATCGCCGTCCGCGGCCGGGCGCGACGATATTGCGAGCGCTACACGCGCTGAATCGCTGATCTCGCCCAGCGGACAATCGATCTGGGCTCCGCTTGCCAGCAGCGAAAGAAGAATGAACGGCGTCATGCTCATAGCATCGCCATTCCGCCGTTGACATGCAAGGTCTGTCCGGTGACGTAACCGGCTTCCTTGCTGGCGAGATACACCACCGCCGCGCCGATATCCTCGCCGCTGCCAAGGTCGCCGGCCGGGATGCGGGTGAGGAGCGCGGCCTTCTGCGCTTCGGGCAGCACGTCGGTCATCGCCGAGCGGATGAAGCCGGGGGCGACGCAATTGACGGTGATGTTGCGGCTGGCGAGTTCCTGCGCCAGCGCCTTGGACATGCCGACGAGACCAGCCTTGGACGCGGCATAATTGGCCTGGCCGGGATTCCCCGTGGCACCCACGACCGACGTGATCGAGATGATGCGGCCGAAGCGCGCCTTCATCATCGGCTTGGCGGCGGCGCGGATCAGGCGGAACGCCGCCTCCAGGTTGACGGTGATGACCTGCTGCCATTCCTCGTCCTTCATCCGCATCGCCAGATTGTCGCGGGTGACGCCGGCATTGTTGACGAGGATATCGAGCTTGCCGCCGAGCGCCTCGACGGCCTGGGGGACGAGCGCATCGACCGAGGCCGCGTCCGAGAGGTTGGCGACGACCGCGACGTGATCTCCGCCCAATTCGGCGCGGAAGGCTTCGAGCTTCTCGGCATTGCTGCCCGAAACCGCGAGCCGCGCGCCCTGAGCGGCGAGGGCCTTGGCGATCGACGAGCCGATACCACCGGAGGCGCCGGTGACGAGTGCGGTCATGCCTGTCAGGTCGAACATTTGCCGTTCCTTCTTCTTGCTCCGTCACCCTGAACTTGTCTCAGGGTCCAACCCTCCACGGGCGATGGCGCCGCTTGTGGCACCCTGGATGCCGAAACAAGTTCAGCATGACGGTCGGGGGTTAGAGAGCCTTCGCCAAAACCTCGATGTCTTCCATCGTCACGACGCTGGTCGCGGTCGCGTCGGGGGCGATCCGCTTGACCATGCCGCCGAGAACCTTGCCGCCCAGCTCGACGAAATCGGTAACGCCCGCGTCGAACATCGCCGAGACCGATTCGCGCCAGCGCACCATGCCCGTCACCTGCTCGATCAGCAGGGTGCGGATCGTCGCGGGATCGCTGACCGGGGCGGCGGTGACGTTGGCGTAAACGGGGACCAGCGGCGCCTGGATGGCGACATCGGCCAGCGCCTTTTCCATCGCGTCTGCGGCGGGCTGCATCATCGGGCAGTGGAACGGCGCCGAGACCGGCAGCAGCAGCGCGCGCTTGGCGCCGTGATCTTTGGCGATCCCGACGGCGCGCTCGATCGCGGCGCGGGCGCCGGAGATCACCACCTGGGTGGGATCATTATCGTTGGCGACGGTGCAGACTTCGCCCTCGGCCGCGGCGTCCGCAATGGCTTGCGCCTTGACCAGATCGGCGCCGAGCAGCGCCGCCATCGCCCCCTGCCCCACCGGCACGGCGGCCTGCATCGCGTCGCCGCGAATGCGCAGCAGCCGGGCGGTGGTCGAGAGATCGAGCGCACCGGCTGCGCAAAGGGCGGTATATTCGCCGAGCGAATGGCCGGCGACGAAATCGGCCTTGTCGGCAAGGCGGATGCCGCCTTCCTTCTCCAGCACGCGCAGCACCGCGATGGCGTTGGCCATGATCGCAGGCTGGGCGTTGGCGGTGAGGACCAGCTGATCCTCCGGCCCCTCGCGCATCAGCTTGAACAGCGACTGGCCGAGCGCTTCATCGACTTCCTGGAAAACCTCGCGCGCGGCGGCGCTGGCATCGGCAAGCGCCTTGCCCATGCCGACGGCCTGGCTGCCCTGCCCCGGGAAAATGAATGCGCGCATCGGCCTCTCCTTCTGAGCGCCGCGCGTTAGAACCGTTACGGCTGCTCACGCAACCCCAAGACTCCGGCCCAACCCGCGAGCCAAGATGAACGATGCTTTCATAAGCGCGACAAATGGCGACCATTTTGCGGGGTTCGCGGCACGGGCCTGCGACAACCGCCTCCTAGATATGGATCAACGCCAACGACGGCGTCGAAAGAGGAGTAAGCAGTCATGAAGAAGTTTCTGATGGCGGCGGTTGCCGCTTCGCTCGTCGCCACCCCGGCCCTCGCCGCCCCCCAGAATTGGGGCCAGCGTCACCAGCCGGTGAAGGTGGTCAAGAAGACCGTCTACAAGCCCGCCCCGGTCCAGTATCGCAGCTGGCAGCGCGGCCAGCGGTTCGACAGCCGCTATGCCCGCAACTATCGCCAGATCGACTACCGCCAGTATCGCGGCCTGAAGGCGCCGCCGCGTGGCTACCGCTATGTCCAGTCGGGCAACGACGCGGTTCTGGTCGGCGTGACCAGCGGGATCATCGCGGCGATCTTCGCCAACATCCTGCGCTAATCGCGGGGAAAGCGGGAAACGGCGGGGCTTGCGTCCCGTCGTTTTCTCGTCGCGCAAGAATCGCTCTTCGTTTCGGCCGCGTTAGTGATATGGTTAACGCGACCGACGAAGGATGCCCCCCGATGATCCGCGCGACGATCACTGCCCTGCTCACGATTCTCCTAGCGCCGACGCTGGCGCTTGCCGCGCCCGATGGCCGCGACGGCCTGCTCGACGCGGATTTCGAGGGCAAGGTCGCCTATTTCGGCAATTATACCGGCACGTCCTCCGTCATGGCCGAGCAGCCGCGCGGCGCGCGCGACGTGCCCTGCCCGTACCGCGACCAGCGCTGCCGCAAGGCGACGGTGGGCGGCGGCGTCAAGGTCGTGCTCGAATTCCAGGGCCCGCGCGTGATCGGCTTCTTCTACGCGGTCGACGGCTTTCGCGGGCCCGAAGGTCTCAAGATCGGCTCGCTGACCGGCCGCCGGGTGAGCGACGGCAGCTGCGAGCTGTTCCAGGCCGACGGCAGCCGCTGGACCGGCATCTGCGGCGCCAACGAGTTCACCGGCGACATCACCACCGCCGACGGCATCCCCAACGCCTTCAACATCCGCTTCAACACCGTCGCCATGCACATGCGCGACGTGCGCGAGATCAATCGCAACAAATGGGAAGCGCGCCGCCGCGAAGGCCGGATCGAGGCGCTGCGCGCGCGTCTCTATGGCGATCCGCGCGACACTTTCTTCGCCGCCGCGGAGCTCGAATCGTATAGCTGGTTCCCGAGCGGCGTTGCCGGCGAACGCTTCCCGGCGCCGGACTTTCCCAAGAAGTTCAAGCGCGGCAAGGTCTACGACCTGCGCTCGGACTATCCGCTGCCCAATGGCGGCAAGGGATGGGTGATGGTTCGCTTCGAAGGCGAGAAGTTCGTCTGCATCGCCTCCTCGCGCCGCCCGAATTGCGGCCAGATCGGCGAACCGATCCCGTTCGTGATCGAGGATGAGGATGATCCCGAAGGCTGGTTCACCGCTGACGGGCGCGTCATCACCGATCTGCGCGCGGCCGAGCCGGGAAAGAATCAGTAGCGATCCTCCCCGGCACGGGGAGGTGGCAGCCGAAGGCTGACGGAGGGGGCGTGCCGCAAGCGATGCGCTCGCGGAGAGCCCCCTCCACCACCAGCTTCGCTGGCGGTCCCCCTCCCCGTGCCGGGGAGGATCAGGGTTGCCATTCCCCACCCGACCCGTTAAAGGCGCCACCTTCGCGAGCGGAAAGCCCTGCGCTTCCCGCTCGTATGCATTTTGAACGACAGCCGGAGGGGCGTCCGCATGGTGCGGCGTCAGCGATCGGCCAACAGTGAGAAGAAAGCATGGCTCTTTACGAGCATGTGTTCCTTGCGCGCCAGGATCTGGCACAGGCGCAGGTGGACGCACTGGCGGAAGCCGCCACCAAGATCGTCACCGACAACAAGGGCAAGGTCGTCAAGACCGAGACCTGGGGTCTGCGCAGCCTCGCCTATCGCATCGCGAAGAACCGCAAGGCGCATTACGTGATGCTCGAGATCGACGCGCCGGCCGGCGTAGTCGCCGAGCTGGAGCGCCAGACGCAGATCAACGAAGACGTCATCCGCTACATGACCGTCAAGGTCGATGCGCTGGAAGAAGGTCCGACCGTGATGATGCGCAAGGGCGACCGTGAGCGCCGTGGCCGTCGCGACCGCGACGATGCCGGTTACGAAGGCTAAGGAGAAACCATCATGGCACGCCCGTTTTTCCGCCGCCGCAAGAGCTGCCCCTTCTCGGCGAAGGACGCTCCCCGGATCGATTACAAGGACGTCCGTCTGCTCCAGGGCTTCGTGTCCGAGCGCGGCAAGATCGTCCCGTCGCGCATCACCTCGGTGAGCGCCAAGAAGCAGCGCGAGCTGGCCCAGGCCATCAAGCGCGCCCGTCACCTGGGCCTGCTGCCCTACATCGTCAAGTAAGGAGCGGATCCATGGATGTCATTCTGCTGGAACGCGTCGAGAAGCTCGGCCACATCGGCGATGTGGTGAAGGTCAAGGACGGCTTCGCCCGTAACTACCTGCTTCCGAACAAGAAGGCGCTGCGCGCCAACGAAGCCAACCGCAAGGTCTTCGAGGCCAACCGCGCGCGCATCGAAGCCGACAACGCTTCGCGCCGTTCGGACGCCGAGAAGGAAGCCGGCAATTTCAACGACGTGTCGGTCACGCTGATCCGTCAGGCTTCGAACACCGGCCAGCTCTACGGTTCGGTCGCGGTTCGCGATCTGGTCGAAGCGCTCGTCGCCGACGGCCACAAGGTCGCCAAGTCGCAGGTCGTTCTCGACAAGCCGATCAAGGCGATCGGCGTGTACGACGTCCGCGTGCAGCTGCACCCGGAAGTGTCGGTCACCGTCAAGGTCAATGTCGCCCGCTCGCCGGAAGAGGCCGAGATGCAGGCTTCGGGCGTCGACGTGATGGCGGCGATGTTCGAGAAGGAAGAGACCGGCTTCGTCGAGGATTACGATCCCAACGCCGAGCCGGGCGCGACCGCCGAAGCGCGTGAGGAGGCTCCGGCCGCCGACGACGCCAGCGAAGAGACCGCGGAGGGCTGAGCCCGACGCGTTCTGCGCCAATAGACAAAGGGCCGTTCCGGAATGCCGGAGCGGCCCTTTTCTTTTGCGCAAACTTGCAGCTAGGATGCGGAAAAGCCGTGGAGATTGCGGGCATGTCTTTGTTGATGATGGCATTGGCGCTGGCCGGAACCGCGCCCGCGGAGGACCGGCATGTCGGCGCGTGGACGATCGGCCCCGCCACCAGCGATTCCTGTCAGGCCACCGCGCAGTTCGGCGACGATATCGCGGTCAGCATCGAGGAGGACAGCGGCGGCACCGGCCATTTCGTCATCGCCGATCATCGCTGGCTGCTCAGCGAAGGCGATGTGAAGCCGGGCATTTTCTCATGGCAGGACGAAACCTGGCGCCCGTCTGTCAACGCCGACTTCACCGTCCACAAGACTCCGAGCGGCGCGTATCTGCTGGTCGCCGAGACGGGATCTTGGATGACCGAGAACATGGTCGGCAAGAAGGGTTTCTGGCTGAAGATCCCCGGCGTCGATTTCGACGATAGTTTCGAGATCCCCGAGGCGAGCGATATCACCTCGGCGCTGGCGGCTTGCAATTCGGAGCTTTGAGATGCGCGCGATCCTGAGCCTTGCGGCGCTGTTCGCCGCCACATCCGCGCAGGCGCAGGATGTGCAGGAGCTGGGCGAGTGGATGCTCCAGGCCAAGCCGACGAGCTGCTCGCTGGGCACCAATTCGGGCGACACGGTGCTGGCCTTCGTCGTCAACAAGGCGGGTACCCCCGGCACCTTGCGGCTGACCAACGCGGCATGGACGCTGGAAGGTGGCAAGGAGTATCCGGCGCAGCTCTCCTTCTCATCCACCGCCGGGCAGGACAAGGTGACGCTGCGCGCCGCGCAATCGGCGAGCGGTCAGCGGGCGCTGATGGGATCGCTGACGGCAAGCGTCGCCGAACGCTTCAAGGCTTCCGACATGCTGAGCATGGAAATCGAGGGGATCGATGAATTCATCTCGGTCAACATCACCGATGGGCCGAGAATCTGGGCGGCGATGGAAGCGTGCATGGCGGAGCTGCCACGCTGAGCCCCCAGAAACTCAGGGGCAGGACACGCAGGCGCCGATGACGGCGGCGAGCGGGATCAGCGCGAAAATCACGGGAAGCATCTTCGACATCGTACCGAACCTTGTTTGTGCAGTTGCGGATAAAACGTGCGCCATGCGCCTCGGTTGCATGGATATTAATCTTTTGTTCGGGCTGTGTTCACGCGGCCGCGGTTCTAGGCTGATGCGATGCCGCTGATTCCCTTGCTGCTTGCAACCGCCCAGCCGGCGCTGGCGCATGATGTGCTCGCCGAGATCAACTTCGCGCGCGCCCAACCCCGCGCCTATGCCGATCGCCTGCGCGCCTATCGCAAGCTGTTCCGCGGCAGGATCGTCTATTATCCCGGCAACCCGACCGGCCTGCGCACCAGCGAGGGCGTCACGGCGGTCGATGAGGCGATCCGCTTTCTGGAAAGGCAGGCACCGCTCGCGCCGATCGAAGCCTCGCGGCTGCTCGCCCGCGCCGCCGGTGATCATGTCGACGAGCAGGGCCCGCGCGGCGGCACCGGGCATTTCTCGCAAGACGGCGCCAACCCGCGCGACCGGGTGATGCGGCGTGGCGGCGGCAATTATGTCGCCGAGGTCATCACCTATGGCCCGCCGAGCGCCGTGGAAGTGGTGCGTCAGCTGATCGTCGACGATGCCGTGCCGGGGCGCGGCCACCGCAAGACGCTGTTCGCCGCCGAGATGCGCTATGCCGGGATCGCCTGCGGACCGCACAAGGAATATCGGGTGATGTGCGTCGCCGATCTCGGGCGCACGCCGGACGGTAAACCCTGAGCGCGCCAAGGCTGATTCCCGGATATCCCCTTCCCTTTTCAAAAGGTTAAGCGAGGACCCGCATAACGCGATACCGGCGGCGCATCGCGCGCGGCGACGCCCGCAATCGGCTATTGATCGCCGGCATTGCGATGATATGTTGCATCATTACAATGTTAGGAGAGATGTCATGGCCAATGCCCGCGCTTCCGAACCCTCCTATTTCAACGCGATCAACGTGACGCCGTTCATCGATGTGATGCTGGTGCTGATCATCGTCATGATCATGAGCCTGCCGCTGGCGACGCATAAGGTGCCTGTCGATCTGCCGAGCGGGCCGTCGATGCCGGCGCCCGAGGAGCCGCATATGCTGGCGATCGACCGGGCCGGCGCGGTCACCATCGACGGCAGGGCGATCGACGATGCCGCGCTCCCCGCCACCCTCGCCGCGATCCGCGATCGGCCGGGCGCGGTGCTGCAGATGAACACCGATCCCGAGGCGAATTATGCCCGCTTCGATGCGGTGCTGGCGGTGATCAAGCGCGCCGGGATCACCCGGCTGGGGTTCGTCGGGCACAAGGCGATGATGGACTGATCACTTCCGCCCGAACAGCTTCTCGATATCGCCATGCGCCAATTTCACCCAGGTTGGCCGGCCATGGTTGCACTGGCCCGAATGCGGCGTGACCTCCATCTCGCGGAGCAGCGCGTTCATCTCGGTGACCGACAGCACCCGCCCCGCCCTGACCGAACCGTGACAGGCCATGGTCGAGGCGACGTGATCGAGGCGTTCCTTGAGCGACAGCGCCTCGTCGAAGCTGGCGAGTTCGTCGGCTAGATCGGTGACGAGGCCGGTGACGTCGCCGGTGCCGAGCGCCGCCGGGGTGGCGCGGACGAGCATGGCGCGCGGGCCGAAGCGTTCGAGTTCGAGACCGAAGGCGGCAAGCTCCTCGATCCGCGCTTCGAGGCGGTCGCAGGCGGGTTCGTCCAGTTCGACGACTTCGGCGAGGAGGAGCTGCTGGCTGGGGACGCCGCCGCCGGCCATGGCGCGGCGCATCCGTTCGAGGACGAGGCGCTCGTGCGCGGCATGCTGATCGACCAAGACGAGGCCGTCCTGCGCTTCGGCGACGATATAGGTCTTGGCGACCTGGCCGCGGGCGACGCCGAGGGGGAAGTCGATGGTTTCGGGGACGGGCGCGTGCGCGGGCTCGGCGCGGCCTTGCGGAGCGGGGGTGAGGAAGGTTGGACGGCGTTCGTGGACGGCCGCTCCTTGGCGCGTCCATAAATCGTCATCCCGGCGAAAGCCGGGACCCAGGGTTTCAGAGTGCGCCGCTTGTGACCCTGGGTCCCGGCTTTCGCCGGGATGACGGGGTTGTTCCGAGGTCCACATCCCCAACGCGGCTTCGCTGGGGCGCTGCACCGAGCGGTGACCGGCTTCATCGAGGGCGCGGCGGAGGCCGCTGACGATCATCCCCCGCGCCAGCGCCGGATCGCGGAAGCGGACCTCGGTCTTGGCGGGGTGGACGTTGACGTCGACCGCGTCGGCGGGGACTTCGAGGAACAGCGCCACCACCGGGTGGCGGTCGCGCGCCAGCATCTCGGCATAGGCGCCGCGCACCGCACCGGCGAGCAGGCGGTCCTTCACCGGCCGGCCGTTGACGAACAGATATTGGTGATCGGCAACACCGCGATTGAAGGTCGGCAGCCCGGCGACGCCGCCGAGCGCGATCCCCTCGCGTTCGAAATCGATGGCGACGCTGTTTTCCTGGAGCGCGCGGTCGGTCAGCGCGGCGACGCGCTCGGGACGGGTCTCCCCGCCCTGGACCTGCAGCACCTTGCGGCCGTCATGCTCCACCGAGAAGGCAATGTCGGGCCGCGCCATCGCCAGCCGCTTCACCACGTCCATGCACGCGGCATATTCCGAGCGCGACGAGCGCAGGAACTTGCGGCGGGCGGGGACGCGGGCGAACAGATCCTCGACGCGGACGCGCGTCCCCGGCGGCAGCGCGGCGGGGCCCTCGGCGACAACCTCGCCATTGTCCACCGTCCGCGCCCAGCCCTCGCCGCCGCGCACCCGGCTCTCCAGTGTCAGCCGCGCGACGCTGGCGATCGACGGCAACGCCTCACCGCGAAAGCCCAAGGTGGTCACCCGATCGATGGCCCCATCATCCCACCAGGCTTCGGGCAGTTTCGAGGTCGCGTGCCGCTCCAGCGCCAGCGCCATTTCCGCCGGGCCCATTCCGCAGCCATCGTCGATCACTTCGACCAGTTCGGTGCCGCCCGCGCCCAACCGGATCGCGACCCGCGTCGCCCCCGCATCGACCGCGTTTTCCACAAGTTCCTTCAACGCGCTGGCGGGTCTTTCGACCACTTCACCGGCGGCGATACGATTGACGAGATGCTCGGGTAGACGGCGTATTGACATGGGTGTCGCTCTAGCCCAAGCGACGGCATCCCGCGACCCAGAACCGCTTTGCGCCGAGGCCGGATTTTTTATCCGCCGACGGAGGAAACGGGATAGAATTTTTTCGAACCGCGATGCGGATGTTTCCGCGCGCGCAGGACGGGACGATACATGGTGTTTTCGCGCTTTTTCCGAATGATGTCCCACGACATGGCGATCGATCTGGGGACCGCGAACACGGTGGTCTATCTGCGCGGGCGCGGCGTCGTGCTCAACGAGCCTTCGGTCGTCGCGGTCGAGACCATCAACGGCGTCAAGCGCGTCAAGGCCGTCGGCGACGACGCCAAGCTGATGATGGGCAAGACCCCCGGCTCGATCGAGGCGATTCGTCCCTTACGCGACGGCGTAATCGCGGACATTGATGTCGCCGAGCAGATGATCAGCCACTTCATCCGCAAGGTCCATGGCCAGCGCCGCTTCATGCGCTGGCCGCAGATCGTGATCTGCGTGCCGTCTGGCTCGACCTCGGTCGAGCGCCGCGCGATCCGTGACGCCGCCTCGAATGCCGGCGCGAGCCAGGTGTTCCTGATCGAGGAGCCGATGGCGGCGGCAATCGGCGCCGACATGCCCGTTACCGAGCCGATCGGCTCGATGGTCGTCGATATCGGCGGGGGCACCACCGAAGTGGCGGTGCTGTCGCTGCGCGGACTGGCCTATTCGACCTCGGTCCGCGTCGGCGGCGACAAGATGGACGAAGCGATCGTCTCGTACGTGCGCCGCAACCATAATTTGCTGATCGGCGAAGCCACCGCCGAGCGAATCAAGCAGGAAGTCGGTGTCGCCAAGCCGCCGCTCGACGGCATCGGCCTCACCATCCACATCAAGGGCCGCGACCTCGTCAACGGCGTGCCCAAGGAAATCCAGATCAACCAGGGCCAGATCGCCGAGGCGCTGTCCGAGCCGGTCGGCACGATCGTCGAAGGGGTGCGCATCGCGCTCGAGAACACCGCGCCGGAACTGGCCGCCGACATCGTCGATCAGGGCATCGTCCTGACCGGCGGCGGCGCGCTGCTGAAGGGCATCGACGAAGTGCTGCGCGACGAGACCGGCCTGCCGGTGACCATTGCCGAGGATCCGCTGACCTGCGTGGCACTGGGGACCGGCCGCGCGCTGGAGGATCCCGTGTTCCGTGGCGTGCTGATCCAGGTCTAACGAGAGGACGAAGGGGGTATGGCGCCGCCACGCAACCGGCGCCCGGGGTTTTCGCGGCGGGCGCAATACGGCCTATTTCTGGGATATGTGGCTGCGGTCGGCGGTGCGGCGATCGGCGCGGCCCTGCTGCTGCTCTCGACGTTCAACCCCACCGCCTTCGCTGCCGTTCGCGGCTTCTTCGCCGAGATCACCACCCCGATCGCCTCGGCCTTCGCCTGGGTGCGCGGCGGCATCGCCGGCGCGCCCGAAGGCGTGTCGGGCTATGTGAACGCCCGCGCCGAGAATGAGCGGCTCAAGAAGCAGCTCGCCGACAATGAGACGCTGGTCGCCCGCGCCCGCACGCTCAATCAGGAAAACCGCCGCCTGCGCGAGATGCTGCAGCTGCGCGACGTCACCACCGATGCGGTGGTCATCGCCCGGCTGGTCGCGTCCTCGGCTTCCAGCACGCGGCGCTACGCCACGCTCAACGCCGGCAATTGGCAGCACGTGAAGCCCGGCATGCCGGTGCGTGAGGCTTCGGGGCTGATCGGCCAGATCATCGAGACCAGCCCGAACACGTCGCGCGTCCTGCTGATCGTCGATCCCGAGAGCATCGTGCCGGTGCGCCGCACCAGCGACGGGCTTCCGGCGATCGCGACCGGCCGTGGCGACGGGCTGATGGATATCCGCTCGGCCAGCATCGCGACGATGATCTTCCAGCCCGGCGACACCTTCGTCACCTCGGGCACCGGGGGCATCTTCTCGCCCAACATTCCCGTCGCCCGGGTGATCCGCGCCGGGCGCGACGTCGCCGTGGCCGAACCGTCCGCCAATCCCGACGCGCTCGATTTCGCATTGGTGCAGCAGAGCTTCCTGCCCGAACTGCCCCCCGCCCCCACGCCGACCCCGACGTCCAAGCCCAAGGGCAAGGCCAAGCCATGAACACACCGATCGAGTGGGTTCCGCTCGGGCGCGGCGAGAAGCGGCCCCGCGCGGTGTGGCTCGCGCCGCTGTCGGTAGTGCTCGGCTCGATGATGACGCTGCTGCCGTTCGTCGCGACCGTGCCGTTCATGCCGCCGTTCGGACTGATGATGCTGCTCGGCTGGCGGCTGGTGCGCACCGATTCGATGAAGGTGTGGGCGCCGGTGCCGCTCGGCTTCTTCGATGACATGATCAGCGGGCAGCCGCTCGGCAATGCGATGTTCCTCTGGACCGTGTGCGTGCTCGTGATCGAGATTTTCGACACGCGGCTGGTGTGGCGCGATTTCTGGCAGGACTGGCTGATCGCCAGCGGCGCGATGGCGTTCTGCCTGATCGCGGGCCGGCTGATCGCCGCCCCGCTCTATGCGCATGTCGATACCGCCCTGTTGTTCCAGATTGTTATTTCCGCCGCGCTTTTTCCGGTGATTGCCCGCTTCTGTACGTGGCTCGATCGGGATACAAAGCGTCGGTAATGGTCCGGATCACCGAAGCAACCCAGGCATATAGCTTCTCGCGGCGCGCGCTCGTGCTCGGCGGGTTGCAGGGCGGCGTCGCGCTCGTGCTGGCCGGGCGCATGGCCTATCTCTCGGTGTTCGAGAATGAGCGCTACCGGCTGATGGCCGAGAGCAACCGCATCAACCTGACGCTGACGCCGCCGCGGCGCGGCTGGATCGTCGATCGCAACGGCGTGCCGCTCGCCAACAACCGCACCGATTTCCGCGTCGACCTCATCCCCGATCGGATGGAGGACAAGCCCAAGACGATCGACGCGCTGCAAAAGCTGCTGGGCTTCTCGGAGGAGGATCGCGCGCGCATCGAGACCGACCTCAAGCGCGCGGCAGGCTTCCAGCCGGTGCAGGTGCTCCAGAATCTCGATTGGGAGCGCTATGCCACGGTCATCGTGCGGTTGCCGGAAATGGCCGGCGTACAGGCGACCCAGGGTTTCGCGCGCAATTATCCGCTAGGCGCCGGGGTCGGCCATCTTGTCGGCTATGTCGGCACCGCTTCGGCCGAGCAGTTCAAGAAGGACAAGGATCCGCTGCTCGTCACGCCCGGCTTCAAGCTCGGCAAGGACGGGATCGAAAAGACGCTCGAGGACCGCCTGCGCGGCACGCCGGGCGCCAAGCGCGTCGAGGTCACCGCGCATGGTCGTCTCGTCCGCGAGCTCGCGACGCGACCCGATTCCCCCGGCGAGTCGGTGCGGCTGACCATCGACGCCGGGCTGCAGGAATATGCCGCCCGCCGGCTCGGCACCAATTCGGGCTCGGCGGTGGTGCTCGATTGCCAGACCGGCGACATGCTGGCGATGGTATCGATGCCGGCTTACGATCCCAACAGCTTTTCCGACGGCATCAGCCAGACCGAATGGAAGATGCTTTCGGAGGACGATCACGTCCCCTTGATGAACAAGGTGCTGCAGGGGCTCTATCCGCCAGGCTCGACGGTCAAGCCGATGAACTCGCTGGCATTGCTCCAGAACGGCGTCGATCCGCAGGCGACGGTGCATTGCGGCGGCGCGCTGCAGGTCGGTAACGGCGTGTTCCACTGCCACAAGCGCGGCGGGCACGGCGCCGTGAATATGCGCCGCGCCGTCGCGCAGAGCTGCGACATCTATTTCTACGAGATGCTGCGCCGCTACGGCTATGACGCGATCGCGCCGGTCGCACGGTCGCTCGGCATGGGCCAGAAGTTCGACCTGCCCTTCACCACCCAGCGCACCGGCGTGGTGCCCGACAGCGCCTGGAAGCTGAAGCGCTACAAGCAAAACTGGACCGTGGCGGATTCGCTCAACGCGTCGATCGGCCAGGGCTATGTTCTCGCCAATCCGCTCCAGCTCGCGGTGATGGCGGCGCGGCTGGGCTCGGGACGGGAGATCGTGCCGCGGCTGGTCGCCGACGGACCCGCCAAGCTCGCCGCACCGCTACAGGTCGATCCCGAGCATATCGCCATCGTCCGCGACGCCATGTTCGCGGTGGTCAATGACGGCGGCACCGGCGGCGCGAGTCGGCTGAGCATTCCCGGCGTGACCATGGCCGCGAAGACCGGCACCGCGCAGGTGCGCCGCATCACCATGGCCGAACGCCGCGGCGGCGTGCTCAAAAATGCCGCGCTGCCGTTCAAGATGCGCGACCACGCCCTGTTCATCGCCTTCGCGCCGGCCGACAATCCCAAATATGCGATGGCGATCGTGCTCGAGCATAACGGCCACACCGTCCGCAATCTCGATACGCCCCTGATCGGCCGGGACATCATGACCTTCCTCTACGATCGGCCGCAGGCGATGAAGTCGCTGCACGAGGCCGAGCCGACCTGGGGCGGCACCTACAAGGAGCGCGGCATCGCCCAGGCCGAGGCGTTCAGGCGGGCGCAGCAGGCGCCGCCGCCGCCCGCTCCCGAAGACACCGAAGCCGCCGCGAGCAATGTCGCAGCGGAGGCCGCCGACGCGACGACCAGCAACACTATCGATGCGACCGCTGCCGAGCGGGGAAGCGCGGAAATCGAAGAATGAGCCTGGTCAGTTCGGATCTGGTCCCGACCCAGATCTCGCAGCTTCCGTGGAAGATCATCCTGCTGGTCATCGTCATCGGGATGTTCGGGCTGGTCGTGCTCTATTCGGCGGCGAGCGGAAACATCCGCCCCTGGGCGCTCAATCAGGGCACGCGCTTCTTCATCTTCCTGGCGATGGCGATCGTGATGTCGCGCATCCCGGACAATTTCTGGGCGCTCGGCGCCTTCCCGATGTACATCGCCATCCTCGTCATGCTCGTCGGCGTCGAGCTGCTCGGCGCGGTAGCGGGCGGCAGCCAGCGCTGGCTCGACCTCGGCGTCATCCGCCTGCAGCCGTCCGAACTGATGAAGCCGGTGATCGTGATGGCCTGTGCGCGCTTTTACGAGATTCTGCCGGCGGGGGACATCCGCAAGTTCGGGGCGATCTGGCCAGCGGCGGTGCTGATCGGGTTGCCGGCGGGCCTGGTCATGCTCCAGCCCGATCTCGGCACCGCGTTGATGATCACCGCCGGCGGCATAACCGTGATGTTCCTCGCGGGCGTGCCGCTGCGGCTGTTCATCGGCGGCGCGCTGGCCATGGCGGTGTCGATCCCGATCATCGTCAATTATGTGCTCCACGACTATCAGCGCAACCGCGTGCTGGTGTTCCTCAATCCCGAAAGCGATCCGCTCGGCACCGGCTATCATATCAGCCAGTCCAAGATCGCGATCGGATCGGGCGGCTGGTTCGGCAAGGGCTTCCTCCAGGGCACCCAGAGCCACCTCGATTACCTCCCCGAAGGCCATACCGATTTCGCGCTGGCGACGATGATGGAGGAATGGGGGATGATGGGCGGAGCCTTCCTGATCATCGCCTTCGGCCTGCTGATCCGCTGGGGGATCGGCGTCAGCGTGCGCGCCAACAGCCGTTTCTCACGGCTGACCGCAGCCGGCCTGTCGGCGACGATTTTCTATTATGTCGCGATCAACATGGCGATGGTGATGGGGCTGGCGCCGGTCGTCGGCGTGCCGCTGCCGCTGATCAGCTTCGGCGGCACCGCGACGATGACCTTCATGATCTGCCTCGGCATTCTGATGTCGATCGACCGCCAGAACCGCCGGGTGACGCGCTGGTAAGCGCCTAGAGTTTCACCATCCGCATCCCCCGCTCGGCATAGCGCGGGCCCGCGGTCGATCCGCGCGGCGCGGCGGCGTCGAGCTCGGCGAGGTCATTGGCGTCGAGCTTCACATCCGGCGCGCCCGCCGAATCCAGCATCGTCGCACGCCGCTTGACGCCGGGAATCGGAACCACATCGTCGCCCTGCGCGAGCAGCCACGCGAGCGCGATCCGCGCGTTCGAGACGCCGTGGCGCGCGGCGACCCTCGCCACCACATCGACGATGGCGAGGTTCTTGGGCAAATTCTCCGGCGAATAGCGCGGATCATTGTGCCGCCAGTCATCGGCGGGCAGATCGGCGGTGCTGCGGATGCCGCCGGCAAGGAAACCGCGGCCGAGCGGGCTATACGGCACGAAGCCGATGCCGAGTTCGCGGCAGACCGGCAGGATCTCGTCCTCCACATCGCGCTCCCAGATCGAATATTCGGTCTGCAGCGCCGCGATCGGATGCACCGCGGCGGCGCGGCGCAGGGTCTCCGGTCCGGCCTCGGAAAGCGCGATGTGGCGCACCTTCCCTTCCCGCACCAGCTCGGCCATCCCGCCCACCGTCTCCTCGATCGGCACCTTGGGATCGACGCGGTGCTGGTAGAACAGGTCGATCGTGTCGATGCCCAGCCGCCGGAGCGAGCCCTCGCACGCGCGCCGGGCATTGTCGGGACTACCGTCGAGCCCAATCGCATTGTTGCCGTCCCAGCGCATCGCGAACTTGGTGGCGATCACCAGACCGTCGCGCTTGCCGCGGATCGCCTCGCCGACCAGTTCCTCGTTGGTGAAAGGACCATACATTTCGGCGGTGTCGAAAAAAGTGACGCCGCAATCGATCGCGGCATGGATCGTCGCGATCGATTCGCCGCGATCGGCGGCGCCGTAGGAGATGTTGCCGCCGCTGATCATCGGCATGCAGCCGATGCCGATTGCCGAAACCTGCAAACCCTGGCCGAGCGTGCGATATTCCATGCCGATGCCTCCGGAGACTCGCTGCGCGATAGCCGGCAGCGGATGCGGAATCATGGCAGCGCCGAGACGAAATGTCTTTGCCGGAATATCGGGCCCGCCGCATTGAACCCGATGCCGCCCGATGCGAACCTCGGACCGCCGGTGCTTTTGCGGTTTGCAGGGCGCCGGACCGGCCTATGATGACGCGAGATTCAGAAAGGTTCTCGATGACCGTTGATGCAGCCGACCCGGCATGGGGATCCGCGGCGAACCGCCGCTACACGCGGGTCGCCATCCTGCTCCACTGGGCGATCGCCGCCCTGGTGCTCTACAATCTCCTGTCGGGCCTGCTGCGCGATGTGATGCCGCGCGGCTTCTTCACCTGGCATGTTTCGTCCGGCGTGACGATCCTGATCCTGACACTGATCCGCGTCGTCTGGCGGCTGACTCACAAGCCACCCGCGTTCCTGCCGATGCCGCGCTGGGAGGCGAAGCTGGCCCATGTCGTCCACTTCTCGCTCTATGCGGCGATGGTGCTGATCCCGCTCTCGGGCTGGGCACTGATCTCGGCGAGCCCGCCATTGGGTTCGCCTGGCGCCGACTATGCCAATGCCCAGCGCGCCGAGCGGGCCCGGGCCGCGGGCCGCCCGGCCCCCAAGCCGCGGACCACCCCGCGCATGCTATGGGAGGCCGTGCCGATCCCGCTGATCGGCCCGATCACGGAACTGGGCCGCACCCCCGAAGGCGTCGCCGAACAGGCCGAACTGCACGAGAAGATCGAGACCGCGCACGAAATCGGCGCCTGGCTGATGCTGGCGCTGCTGCTGCTCCACCTCGCCGGTGCCCTCAAGCACCAGTTCGCCGACCGCCTGCCCGAGCTGGCGCGGATGGGCCTGGGCCGCGCCCGCGCGGCGGACGGCGACGGCTGACGGGAGCGCGCTTGCTCCGCCGAAGCGGAGCCGATTCTAACCAGTCCAGGAAAATGGTGGACGCACTAGGGCTCGAACCTAGGACCCGCTGATTAAGAGTTTGATATTAGGCCTTTTTATTTGTACTCAAGTCGTTTCATATTGTCCATAGACAATTGATCGATCGACTCTTTGGTGTTCGCATTCCGCAGCAAACCGGTGCAGGTCCGAGCGTACAAGCGCAGGCGCCCGATACCCCTGTGGGACCCATGTTGGTCAGTCTTGCATGATCTGATGTTGGGAAACAGACGGTAGGAATGCGGCGGCGTCGGGCCAACTGAGCACGGCCAATTGATCGAGGCCATATTGCTCATGGTGTCGGTATACGCAGTTGGAGGTCCCTCGTCAGGAAATTTCCCGCCAAGGCGCCAAGATTGATTGAGGCAGGTTTTATAAATCAAAATATGCCATATAATGATCGATAGAAGGAGCTTCGTCGATCATGCATTGGAACTGGCAGCAGGAGGACTGGCCGCATTTCGCCTATAATGCGTCCGCGCTTCGGTCTGCGGAAGATGCCTTTCTCAAAGGTGGCGGCATCATCGTCGGCATCCTTCACCATGTGGACGTTGAGGCTCGCCAAGCCCTCGCGATTGAACTCATTTCCCAAGAAGCCGTCGATAGCTCTGCCATTGAGGGCGAGCTTTTGGACCGGGCGAGCGTGCAGTCTTCATTGGCGCGGCAGCTTGGTCTGTCCGCCGATCGTCGGAAGGCCAATGCCGCCGAGGCTGGCGCGGCTGAGCTCATGGCCGATCTCTATCGCAGCTATCAGGCACCGCTCAGCGACAAGCTGCTTTTCGATTGGCATGCGATGCTGATGAACGGGCGTCGCGACCTCGCAGATGTCGGCCGCTACCGCACGCATGCTGATCCGATGCAGATTGTATCCGGGCCTTTGCAAGCGCCGCGCGTCCATTTCGAAGCGCCGCCGTCCGATCGCGTCGCGGCGGAGATGGAGCGGTTCATCGAGTGGTTCAACGCTACCGCCTCCGATGCAGCGAGGCCCCTGCCGGCGATCACGCGAGCAGGTGTCGCACATCTATGGTTCGAGACCATCCACCCGTTTGAGGATGGCAATGGCCGTTTGGGACGTGCGATTGCGGAGAAGGCGCTCGCGCAAAGCCTGAAGGCTCCTACGCTCACCGCTCTGGCGGAGACGATCCATCGGCATCGCAAGGATTATTACGCCGCGCTCCATCGTGCGAGCCAAGACAACCGTATTGACGATTGGCTGGCCTGGTTCGCGGATATCGTGACTGCCGCTCAAGCACGAACCACGGCCCGCGTGCGCTTCCTGATCGAAAAGACACGCATGCTCGATCGCCTGCGAGATCAGCTCAACCCACGACAAGAGAAAGCGCTGCTGCGCATGTTTGCCGAAGGCGTGGATGGGTTCGCGGGTGGCCTCAGCGCCCAGAACTATCGGACGATCACCGACGCGGCACCCGCGACGGCAACGCGAGATCTCGCGGGATTGGTGGAGATGGGAGCGCTCGTTCGATCGGGTGAACTTCGCTATGCGCGTTATCACCTTGCACTGTCGAACTGACCCATCGGCCGGGAGGTGCATCTCCCATTATGCAATTACGTAACGGTCAAAATCTGGGGCCTGTGTAACCGCAGAAGGTCCGTAGCGTGTGGCAGCAAAATCGGTCTGAAGCACCCCCCGGTCACTATAAGCACTGATGCAGATCGTGTCAGGTTGAACTTTTCCGATCCACTATGTCCGCAGCCGATTATTTCTTTGAGAATGGCGGAAATGCGTGATTATTAGGTTGCCATCGAAAGGATGGCACATGCGAGTAGCACTTACCAACAAAGGGCTCGACGCACTCAAGTCGAAGACCGATCGGTACGAGGTGCAGGATACGGTCTGCCCGGGATTAAGCGTCCGCGTAACGCCGGAAGGCCGCAAGACCTTCAACGTCAAATATCGCTACGGATTGAAGCAAAAGCGGATGTCGCTCGGTGTGTATCCGCGCATTTCCCTCTCCGAAGCGCGCGATCGGGCGCGCGAGGCAATGCGTCACGTTGATGAAGGCTCCGATCCGGCCAAGCGTCGTCGGCAGCCGGAATTTCGGGTTGAGGCGGTCGTCAAAGAGTTCATCGAACGCTACGCCAAGCCACGCAATCGCAAGTGGATGGAGAGCGAACGCATTCTGTGGCGCGAACTGGTCGCCGTGTTCGGGCAGCGCGACATCCGTGAGATCAGGCGCGAGCATATCATCGAGATCATGGATGGTGCCGTCGATCGCGGCGCGCATTATCAGGCCAACCGAATCCTCGCCAATGTGCGCAAATTGTTCAATTGGTGCATCGAACGAGGCATCGTCGAGACCAGCCCAACCAACGGCCTTAAAGCGCCGACCAAGGAAGTTGCGCGCGACCGTCGACTTAGCGATGCCGAGATCGTCGCGCTCCTTAGGGCATGTCGCAACGACGTCTATCCGTTCCGCCAGTTCGTCCCGCTGCTTCTCGCAACTGGCCAACGCAGGGGCGAGTTGGCCAATATGCGATGGAGCGAAATCGACTTCACCCAAAAGACGTGGACCATTCCGGCTGAGCGTTCAAAGAACGGCAAGGCGCATTTCGTACCGCTGAGTGCCTATGCGCTCGAACTGCTCGCTGAGGTGCCGCGCTTCCTCGATTGCGACTATGTGTTCACAACGAAACGAACATCGCCAGTGAGCGGTTTTAGCAAGGCATTGCGCCGGCTTTGGTTGGCGACGGGCGCGGACGATTGGCGCTACCATGACCTGCGCCGAACCGCTGCCTCGGGAATGGCACAGGCGCGCGTGCAGCCCCATGTGATCGAGAAGGTGCTGAACCACATGAGTGGCAAGATTTCAGGCGTTGCCGCTGTCTACAACCGTTACGAGTATGCGGACGAGATGCGAGCTGCGCTTGAAGATTGGGGCGCATATTTGGAGCGCCTCAGCGACAAAGCTGCCGCGAGCTTGTGAGGTTCGGGGGCTGCTACGGTCTACGGCCGCTAAGCTTATCCGAGAAAGACAGACGCTGGAAAACTGAGGTTAGATGCTTCAGTCTCTCAACCAAAGGTGATCGGATTGGGGAGCGAGCCGTGAAAAAGGATTCGTCTCGTGCGATTGGACCGGGACGCTACGCTTCGACGCTCCAAGCACTCAATATGATTGGTCGAGGTATCTTCCAGGAGTCCTGGAACGAAGAAGACCACAAATGGCTCGAAACCGACCGTAGAGACGCTAACGACGTGGAAGCGTGGGATCGGGCTGCAAGCGCTGCTGAGCGGCTTAAATATCTCGTGGTCAATGGATTGCTGCGCACTTTCGGCGAAGATGACGAAGGCACCAGTCACGAGCTGGGACCCGATCGCACTACTACGCCGTGGTTCAAAATCGATGTGCAATCAGGGTCCTATCTCGTTTATCCCGATCAACGGGCGCCCCTTACGATCGACAGGTTCGATCTCGAAGAGCGCCTAGCGAAATTAACCGGGAAGCGACCCCGCAAGACCCAAACATTCGATTGGCTGCCAATTGCGCATGAGGCGTGGCGGTACGCTCTACATGAGCAGTTGCTTCCTCGTACCCGCTCCGACCTGATCGCGCATTTGCAGCAATGGTACTTCCTCCACCGTGACGCGGATAACGCGCCTGATGAGAAAGAACTGGGCAAGGTCGCAAGTGGAGTGATTGACGCGCTCGGCAATCGTCGGCTGGCAAGGGAAGATTGTGTCGGGATAAGTTCCACGGATTAGGTATCGAATGGCGCATAGCTCTCCGGCTCCTTGAAAGGAGCGAGAAATCTATGACGACCTATCTATACGACCGCGCTGATTTACGCCGTCGCGGCATTAAAATCTCCAATTCAACCCTTTTGCGGCTCGAAGCTGCGGGGAGTTTCCCGAAACGCGTCAGGATCGGCGCGCATAGCATTGCCTGGCTTGCGAGCGAGATTGACGCGCATATTGCGGCGCTCGCGGAAGCGCGCGAGGCCAACTGATGGACAAGAGGCGTCCAGCAGACTGGGAGTCGGTCGTTTTCATTCGTCCCGTGTGGGACGAGAAGAAGCAGCGAACGACGCTCCGGGTCTTCCATTACAAGATCGAAAATCTCAGCGCGCTGCCTGCGGTTGAGGCGGACATCAATCGCCAAATAGCAAAGCTATCGGGAGGTGGCGGCAATGGCTAACTCTCTAAGCAAACGAGGCAAGTCGATGCTGAAGGTTGCCGAGCAGGCAATCGAGGCAGGGATGAAGGTGCTCGCTATTGGCCCGCGTTCGAAGGTTCCAGATACGCGCTTCTGCCGACGGGGCTGGAAGGACGCGACCGACGATATAGCGAACGTGAAGAAATGGCTCAGCACGGACGATCGCATTAATCTTGCGGCTTCGACCTTTGGCAGCGGCATCTGCGTCGTTGATGTCGATGGTCCAAAGGGCGGGCGTGCTGTGCGCGAAATCGCTAAGCTGCCTCGCACTCGCAAATCCACGACGCCCAACGGGACGCATCGATATTATCGCTACGACGGGGACCTAGGCGGGTCGATCACGAAGTTTCGTCCGGAACTGGACCTACTGCTGAACACCTATGTGCTGTTGCCGGGTTCCAAGCATCCTGAGGGCGGCACGTATGAAACTGCGGATTTCGGTGCGCCAATCGCCCGATTGCCGGAGCCGATAGCGGACGCGATCCGAGCATATCGAAAGAAAACGGATCGTCCCAAGGAAAGCTCGAAGGGGCGATCCGGCTTTCGCTCCGGACAACGCAACAATCGGTTGACGAGCATCGCGGGTGCATTGCGGCGTCAGGGGTTGGAGGAAGGTCAAATCTCGACCGCTCTACTAGCGGTAAATCAGTCCCACTGCCGTCCGCCGTTGGCCGTGTCGGAAGTCGAACGCATCGCGCACAGTATAAGCAGCTATGCGCCCGAACACGAAGGGCTGTTCGATTTCATGTCAAACCTCACCCCGCGCGACGTACATTTCGTATGGGAGCCATATCTCGTCCAAGGAGCCGTAAACCTTCTCGAAGGCGATCCGAATGTCGGTAAAACCTATCTGCTTTGCGAGATAGCGGCGGCGTTATCGTCCGGTCGATCGCTACCGGGGCAGGATCGAGGCGAGCCTCGAAACGTGCTGTTCATGAGCGCCGAGGACGACCCCGAGACAACATTAGTCAGGCGACTCATGCGAATGAACGCTGACCTTCGCCGCATTTCGTTTATGAGGAAGTTCCTGCGGCTGGAAGAAGAGGTCTTCGAGCATATCGAGCGCCATATCGCAGAACATGAAGTCAGCGTCGTAATCATGGACCCGCTGCTAGCCTATATGCAGTCGGGCATCGACATGAACAAGGCGAACGAGACCCGCCCATTTATGGCGAGGCTGGCTGAACTCGCCAAGGCGCGGAATGTGACGATCATTGCGCTTCGGCACCTGAACAAGGCGGACAAGGACAAGGCAATCTTTCGCGGCTTGGGCTCGGTCGACATCACGGCGGCGGCGCGATCGGCGGTGATGATCGGGTTGCATCCCGAAGACGATCAAACGCGCGTGCTGGTCCATATCAAACACAACCTGTCAGAGCGTGGCGCAACGCTGCTCTATGAGCTGGACGGCGGCGATCGATCGAAAGGAAAGGTGCCAAAGCTGGTTTGGCGCGGTGAAAGCGACCTGACCGCTGAGGATCTTGCACACAAGAGCAACAAGGTCGGGCGTCCGAATGACGCGAGCCAAGAAGCGCAGGAGTTCTTGCGTCGGGCTTTGCGCACCGGCGAGCGGCGGATCAAAGACGTAGTAAGGGACGCAGAGAGGCGTTCGATCAGCGACCGTACGCTGCGCAAGGCGGCCCGCACTATCGGTGTTGTGAAGAAAGGGCAGACCTGGAAACTGGCCGAAACTCCCCTGTAGGATCATTTCGGCCAGTTTGGTTGGCGGATTGCAGCAAGCGGACCTCAGCTTGCTTCGTGATTTGCGGCGAGCGCCTTGCGCGCTTCGTCCAACGCCTTGGAGCCGGGTTTCCACGACCATGGCTGCCTCGCGACGTGATCCTTGCCCAAGGTCGGGTAGAGTTTGGTTTGCTTTGCGGCGAGGCGCAGCAGCATTCGGGCGTCACGCGGCGACATCTTCACTTCGCGAGCCAGTTGATCGAGCGTGACCATCTCCACGCTGGAGTTGGCTGAGCCTTTGGCGTCCGATGCAGGCTTGGCGGTAGCCTTTGCGGGTTCATTCGTCATGTCGGTCATCTCCTTAGTTTGGGACCGACATTTCCATTAAGGCGGGGCCGGAAGGCGTGTCAGGAGAAATCCCAGTCGCTTTCAAGATTTTCCATCGGGGGGATTTCGAAGAAGGTTTCGCCGTCGGCGAAGATATAGAGATCGTCGTCGCTCCCAATTTCAAACGTGAAGCGGTGATCATCGACGTCGATATGAATGGTTTCGTCGTCGCCGTAGCTCACTTCGATCTTAGCGCCGGGAAAGAGGCGAGAGGCATGGGCGAGCAAGTGGTCGTAGTCGGCGCGTTCGATCATGGCGGTCACTCGTATTGTTGACCGTCTTCTCATTAAGAACATGGCGGGTCGGTTGTCAGGAAAAACCCCGCGCGACCCGCTGATTTCTACACGGCTGCCGGTGCGCAGAATCGTGCGATTTTGGCAGGACCCGCTGATTTGAAATGAGCTGGCGCGATCCAGGTGTAGGCCGCTTTTCCGCGATCTCGGAGGGCTATCGCTTCTTACTGGGTCCCGCTCGGGTACCAGACCGCTCGGCGGCTGCGCTGAGCCGATCTAAATACATCGCCTTTGCCTCGTACTCGGCGCTGGAAACCCTCGCGGCTATCTCAATGCGATTGCGTCCGCGCGGGCGAGGAGTGTTCCCCGTACCGCTAAATCGACGGCATAGTTTCACCGCCTTCCGTCGAACGCGTGAAAGATCGGTCATGTTCTGTGTGGCATAGCTGAGCCGCTGCGCGGCACGCGATGCAAAACGTCCTTCCGCATAATACAGAACTTCGCACCGCCGGGCCGTGATCGGGCATATAAGGTAGAATCGCCATCCACCCCAAGAGGTAGGCAGGGCCTCGATGGCGACGTGTTGCATGCCGGGGCCGTCGATCAAGTTGCTGACGATACGCATGCCACCGCCGCGCTCAACGTCGCCCAGATCGACGCGCAAGCGTGCGCTGGGTGCGTTTAGCCCGCCGTTCGACCAGCGCACGGTGTCACATACGCATTCACCGGGCCGTGCGATGCCCAGTCGTCGCAACGCGCGAATGTCGAGCGCGAGCGCGTCCTCAACATTGCCAACGTTGATCGATCGTTCCGAGCCAGAGCCTAAGCCACCCATCATCACCTCCATGATCAGCGGCGACATCATACAATCGATCGTCCAGCGTCTCAGGCCCAGTCTCTAGGTCTGCGGACCTTACCTCAGCGTCCACGGACCTAACGGACCTACGGCTATGTGCCGCTCTAGCTGGCTATTCTGCGAAATCCTGCGCCTTGGGGCAGGTTGCTGTTGAGAAACCTCGCTCGATTTCTCATACAGGTGACGGAGCCGCCACGCACGGCTCTGGGGCGTAGTAACCCCGAATAGCCGGTTGGACTGCCCGATGTGGTCCACACATCCTTGACCCTTATGGTCGGGGAGCCTGCGACGTATGTCCAGGGCTTCCCAGCCTAAAGGTCGTAGGGACCGAGCTATCGGTTTACTAACTCCCCGATCACCAGGGCTTGGTGTGAAGTCGATAAGCGGGGGCGTACCGCGATCGACTTCTGGGGAGAATAGCATGACGCGGTTTGCGGTCATGGCGCTCGCGCTGCTTTGCGCTGGGTGTGAGGGTGAAGCTGAGCGCGCGGTGAGGGGTCAGCTTGTCGATCCGAACTCTGCGCAATTTTCCGAGGTTACGACCAAAAACGGAGTTACCTGCGGGCTTGTCAACTCAAAGAACCGGTTGGGCGGCTACACGGGTCGAAAGATGTTTATCTTTCAAGGTGGCCAAGTCTACTTCTGGAATGAAAGCCCGAGTATTGATCAGAACTCGCTGAGCGCTTGTTCCAGTGAAGCATTTTCGACCGCAATGCGCGATTTCGCAACGGATATGAAAGGGCAAAACCAGTAGTTTTCAATCGCCGCTACGGTTCGACCTGATCCGATAATCAAGACGTATCGCTCAGCCTAGCTTACGTGTCGAGCGCGCCTGCGGCGATCAATCCACCCTTTGGGAAGGGCTAAGTGCGGTTGGGCGCGTATTAGCTCGAAGCACCCACCCCTTCGTATCGGGATTCTGCAGGACAACGCCTTCGGCTTCCATCAACGCAAGTATGGTTCTGGGGATATGCCCTTCATGCCCCTGATGGCCGGAGTATATTCCCAACGCGCGTCCGATGTCCGAGTTTCGGATTCCTTCCTCCGGCGCACACTTCAGAAGGACGTAGATCGCCGACCGAAGCTTGGCCATTGCTTCTTGAGCCAGAAGATAAGGGTCGTCCATCATAGCTGTTCCTGTGGTCGAAATCGGTCAAACTCTGCTGGAAGCAGCGACAGTATCTTCCATGCGCTCAGGTCCGTCATATCCCAGGTAACGTCCAGTTGCTTCCGAACTGCCGCGAGTCTGCGCGCCACGCCGCCGGTGTCCTTGCCTGCAGCGCCTCGCTTGATGGCGCCGCTGGCGTCGTCAAAATAGAGCAGGCGACACGCTTCCTGAAAATTCGAGCTGAACATGTCTTGCTGACTGGTAAGCTGTTCGCGAAGCTCCCCCGGCGTGCCGAGTTTGCCGCAGATCAGATGGTCCGCGTTTTTGCCCAGCGCCGAGTAAAGCAGTGTCGGCATCCTCACCAAATGCCTCTGAGCCTTCTGATAATCGTTCGGTGAAGCTGGGTACCAGCGGTGAATCTCTCCGACCTTTCGGATGCCGTCCTTTTTCTGGAAGATGACATCTGCCATGACGAAGGTGAGCCATGCCCACAACCCTGCGTCCCCGGCATGCGCTTGCGGCTGCTGTTGATCCAAGCTCGAACAGATAGCGATTGCCATCTCCTTGGCGCTGTCAAACGTCCCGACCTGAAAGGGTTTCGTACCGGTCATGGGCTTGGCGTAAACAGGGTTGGTGCAGTCCAGCGCCTCGTCTTCCAGCTCGCCCAGCATTATTCTTCGGAACAAGTAGAGCCCTTCGACGGTCAGGGAATAGAGCGATGGATAGGTAGTGCTCACTTCTTCGCCTCCATTTGAGCAATGACCTGACCCGCCAGCTCATGCCGATACGAGAATGCGTCGAGGAGTTCTTCAATCCATTCCTGACGCTCTTCCTCTGTCTTGCCGAACGGTGGCTTGGAGCCCGGCATCATGGTGTCTACCCACAGCAGCCAGTCTGCCATCCAGCCATCTTCCGGCGTTGAGTCGCAGCGAAAGATTCGTCGCATTACTTCCGACACTACATGTGGCAGAATACCAGCGTTGAACACCGGATCGGTCTTTGCCCAGAGGCTGGCGTCCGGCACGCGGTCGTCAACGTAAAGCGTCGGATACTCCTCATCCCTAAGCTCCAGTCGCCACAGCCGCGGCGCGATTGGCGCCGGTTGGAACAGCAGGATGCCCTCCGGTTGCCCTCCTGATCGGTAGGTCCAGGGAGCCGTGCTCGCGAGTAGCAATCCGTCACTACCGTTCGCGCGGCTGACGATCCGGACCTGACAGCTCGGCGCTAGGAAGCTTCTCTGGCCGATGTTGGCCGTTGTTGTCGGTTTGCCAACCGTACCAAAATGCAGAACCTCGACGAGCTTGTTCTCTGTCAGTTTGACACGGATTTCAGCATCTGCGGGGAACGGCTTGAGTTCGTCAGTGCCGGAGAGTGCGAGCGCCGCGACGTGCTTGCCGTTCACATCGGCAATCTGCAGGTTGAAGCTCGATTGATTGAGCTGGCGACGACCGGTCAGGCGGATGGATCTACGCATTTCGGAACGGCCTTATATTCGTCACCAGTTCACGGCGATTGTCGAAGCCCGTGACTTCCAAGTGAAAGTCGGATTCGCACTCGCGGCAGACCAGAACGTTGTTCGTCATTTTGATCTCAGCACATCCCGACTTGCTGATCGGCAACTTTTCAGGGTCAAAATCAAAGCGCGTCCATTTCGGTCTGCGCGATCCGTCCGCATAGGCCATCTCAACACGAACATTGACCGGCCAGGAGCCATACTTTGGATTGGATCGTATCCTGAAGCCGTCGGCAAGATCATCTACAAGGAATATTCTTGTTTGCGTGGCCGGAGATTCCTCTGGTTTCACTGTTACGGGATTGCTCTTGGCCTTGTCGCTTCACAACGACGCCCGCGACACGGCCCGATTTCTGGAAAGACAAGTTCGACGGGAACGTTGCTCGTGACCGGCGCAATGTGCTTGCGCTGATGGACTTGGGTTGGCGGGTAGCAATCGTATGGGAATGCGCTTTGAGGAAGGACGCTGACGCGGTCGCTATCGAACTCAGCAGATGGTTGAAGGCGGAAGCAGGTCCTCAGCTGACTCACTACGGCTAAGCGATGAAAGGAAGTGCCGATGGAAGCCGAGCCCACGATGTCACTAAGCTGATGCCGAGGGTTTTATGCAACGGAGACTCTAACTCTGATGCCCTAAAAACTCTGATGCCCCAATGGGACCCCGCGCCGGATCACCGTCGCGCTTTTGCATCTAAGTAATTGAAAATATGGTGGACGCACTAGGGCTCGAACCTAGGACCCGCTGATTAAGAGTCAGCTGCTCTACCAACTGAGCTATGCGTCCATTCCGTCGGGCAGGAATGGCGCCCTTGGAGAAGCGCCGCCGCGATTGGAGGGGCGCGGTTAGCATCGCTCCGCGCTTTTGCAAACCCTAAAATCATGCCTTTCGAAAAAGCTTCGGAAAGCCTTGGGCAGCGCATGGCGCGGCTCCGGGGTAGACCATTGCCGACATCGCAGCGCGCGCCGACGAGGTTGATCCGCAGCAGCGTCCTGAACTGGCCGAATGTCGGGCTCCGCGGCCGCGTCGCGGAGGCACAAGCCTCTCGACAAAATCCTTGCGCGGCGAGGCCCGGATTGCCCATATGCCGCGACTGATCGAGGCGGAAATGCGCGTGGCGATGGCGCTCACCGGTGCGCGACTATCGGCGGAATCGGTTCCGACATTCTGGTGAAACCATGAGCATCGCCCTGTTCCAGATCGATCCGCGCGACAGCGTCGCCACTGCGCTGCGCGACATGGCCGCCGGCGAGACCGCGCTTGGCGTAACGCTCTCGGCTGATGTGCCAAAGGGTCACAAGGTCGCAGTCGGGGCGGTCGCGGCGGGCGATCCGGTACGCAAGTTCGGCTTTCCGATCGGCCGGGCGACCCAGGCAATCGCGCCCGGCGAGCATGTCCATGTCCACAATCTCCGGACCGCGCTCGAAGGCAGCGGCAGCTATCGCTACGTGCCCTCGCACGACGCACCCGCACCCTTCGATGGCCCAGGCTTCATGGGGTATCGCCGCGCCGATGGCCGGGTCGCCACGCGCAACGAGATCTGGGTGATCCCCACAGTCGGCTGCGTCGGCCGCACCGCGCAGAAGATCGCCGAGCGCGCCGCCAGGCTCCATCATGGCAAGATCGACGGCATCCACGCCTTCGCCCATCCGTTCGGCTGTTCGCAGCTTGGCGACGATCTCGACGGCACCCGCGCGATCCTCACGGCGCTCGCCAACCATCCCAATGCCGGCGGGGTGTTGATCGTCGGGCTCGGCTGCGAATCCAATCAGATGAGCACGATGCTGAAGGGCGTCGCCAATCCCAATATCCGCACCCTCGGCGCACAGATGGCGGGCGACGAGGTGGAGGAGGGCCTCGCGCTGATCGAGGAACTGATCACGGGCGCGCAGTCCGAGCGCACCCCCGCCCCGCTCTCCGAACTCGTGCTCGGCGTAAAATGCGGCGGCTCGGACGGGTTCTCGGGCCTTACCGCCAATCCGCTGGTCGGCCGGATGAGCGACGCGGTCACCGCGGCGGGCGGCACCGCGATCCTGACCGAAATCCCCGAGATCTTCGGCGCCGAGCAATTGCTGATGGAACGTGCCGACAATCAGGCGGTGTTCGGCGGCATCGTCGATCTGGTCAACGGCTTCAAACGCTATTTCACCGATCATGGCGAGCCGGTCTCGGAAAACCCTTCTCCCGGCAATATCGCCGGCGGCATCACCACGCTGGAGGAAAAGTCGCTGGGCGCAGTGCAGAAGGCCGGACATGCGACCGTCACCGATGTGCTTGGCTATGGCGGCAGCGTTGCGAAACCTGGCCTGACCCTGCTCGAAGCGCCCGGCAACGACGCCGTCTCCTCGACCGCGCTGGCCGCGGCGGGCGCGACCGCGATCCTGTTCACCACCGGCCGCGGCACCCCGCTCGGCTTTCCGGTGCCGACGATCAAGATCGCCTCGAACAGCGATCTCGCCACGCGCAAGCCCGGCTGGATCGACTTCGACGCGGGGCAGGTGCTGGAGGATGGCATGGACACGGCCGCCGCCGCCCTCCTCGCCCGCATCGCCGCAATCGCGTCCGGCGCGCCCACCGCCGCCGAGCGCAATGGCGAACGCGAGATCGCGATCTGGAAGCGCGGCGTCACGCTCTAGGTTCGTTACGGCCGCATCGCACGCTGGGCTTCCCGCCCGCTTGTGTTAACCATATTCCTGTTGGCGATTCGCGGACGGGGGCGAGACCGTGTTGATCCTCATCATGGGAAATGTTGCCGCGGCCAGAAGCGGCTCCTGGGCATTGGGCACCACCGCGTCCGATTGGGTGCAGGTGTTCCTCGTCCTGATCGGCGTCGGCACGCTCATCGCGCTCGTCTCGGCCTTCAAGCGCCGCTTTCCCGAGCCGGCCAACCGCAACGGCGAATTCGCCAGAACGCTGACGAGGGCGGTCAAACACCACAGCACCGAGCTCGAGCGCGAGTTCAAGACGGCGTTGCGTGTTCCCGGCATCGACACCGACAGCGGCAAATCGGGCCTCGGCGCAACCGAGGCGGCGGCGCATGTCCGCCATTTGCGGCGGCTGCTGCGCAGTTCCACCGCCTTTATCCGCCACGCCCGCACGTTGCCGCTCGGCGACTGGCCCAGCTATGCGCTGTCGCACGCGTTCGCCGAATGGGCGGGCGTCATCGATGGCACCGATGCCCTGCTCGACGACATGTACCGCGAAGTCACCGCCGCGGTGGCGACCGGCCGTTGGGGCGAGCTTCAGGCGCAATATGATCGCGAGCAATGGTTCGTGCTCCGCGATCTCGAACGGCTGCCCGCGCTCACCAGCGCCATCGACAAGGCCGCGAAGCCGTTCCTCGGAAAATCCGGAAAGCACGAGGAAAACGACGAAACGCACCATTGAGGCGGTTCGATTGTGCGATGCGGCATTGAAGCGTTAACCCCTTCCCGTTACACGAAGCGCGGGGACTACCGGGTGGGTAATGGCTGAATTCTTTATCTTCGTGTATGCGACGCTGGCGATGTTCGTGATCCAGGCGATGGGCAATAATGTCCGTGCCCAGCGGCCCAGTCCGCAGATGATGACGCTGGTCGGCTGGGGCTTGTTCTCGCTGTCATCGACGCTGGCGGTGCTGCTCGGGGCGGTCGCCCTGGCCTTGGCGCTAGGGCTGCAAATGCCGCTGCCCGACGCGTTCAACGCGCCGCTGTTCTAAAGCGTATGCCGCTCTACGAAATCGGCGGCCAAAGGCCAGAGATCGCCGGAGACGCCTGGGTCGCGCCGAGCGCGGACCTGATCGGCGACGTGCACCTTGGCGAACTGGCCAGCGTCTGGTTCGGCGCGGTGATCCGTGCCGACAATACCCCGATCCTGGTCGGCGCGCGGACCAATATCCAGGAAGGCGCGATGTGCCATTCCGATCCCGGCGCGCCGCTGACGATCGGGGCCGACGTGACCGTCGGCCATCACGCGATCCTGCACGGCTGCACGATCGGCAGCGGCACGCTGATCGGCATGGGCGCGACGATCCTCAACCATGCGGTGATCGGCGAGGATTGCCTGGTCGGCGCCGGCGCGCTGGTGACCGAAGGCAAGACCTTTCCGGCGGGCCATCTGATCGTCGGCAGCCCGGCCCGCGCGGTGCGGGCACTGACCGACGCGCAGAAGCAGCTGTTGCGGGGCAGCGCCGCGCTCTACGCCGCCAAGCAGCGCGAATATGCGAGCGACCTGAAACGGATCGATTGACTCCGCAGCCCAGCCGCGCCCTGCGGACAAGCGCGATCGCTGCGCACGCGGATTTCGCGCTGATCCAGATTAATCGCCGCAACTCGCTGACCTGCCATGCATTTCACATGGCATGCCGCTCTATTATTTCCAGCTTCGCACGACCGACGCGGCACCCCATCCGGCGCAGAGCCGCACCCTTCCCGATCTCGCCGCCGCGCTCGCCGAAGCGCAGCATAGCGCGCGGCATGATGCGGAATCGCATGCGCCACCTGCTCGGCACGCCGGGCGGCACGCTCGATATCGAGGATGAGGCGCACCAGCCGGTCGCGCGGATCATGCTGGCAGAGGTCGCGCGGCAGATTTCCTAGCGAGTCGGCCGCGATCGTGCCACGGGTACGATGTCGGCGAGCGCCATGCCGTAGCGTCCGTTTCGTCCGCCTAGACAGGCCCATTCGTTACGCTATCCAATTCCCTCATGGCTCTTCCTCCACTCTTCGATCGCCTCGCGCTGCCGGTCATCGGCTCGCCGCTGTTCATCATCTCGGTCCCCGATCTGGTGATCGCCCAGTGCAAGGCGGGGATCGTCGGCTCGTTCCCGGCGCTCAACGCGCGGCCGCAATCGCAGCTCGACGAATGGCTGCACCGCATCACCGAAGAACTGGCGGCGTGGGACCGCGACCATCCCGAGAGCCCGTCCGCGCCCTACGCGGTCAATCAGATCGTCCACAAATCGAACGTCCGGCTCGAAGAGGACGTCGCGACCTGCGCCAAGTGGAAGGTACCGATCGTCATCACCTCGCTCGGCGCGCGCGAGGATCTCAATACCGCGGTGCATGGCTGGGGCGGCATCACCCTTCACGACGTCATCGACGACCGCTTCGCGCACAAGGCTATCGAGAAGGGCGCCGATGGCCTGATCCTCGTCGCAACCGGCGCTGGCGGGCATGCCGGCAAGCTCAACCCCTTCCCGTTCGTCCAGGAAGTCCGCGAATGGTTTGACGGGCCGGTGATCCTCTCCGGCGCGATCTCGACGGGACGCTCGATCCTGGCGGCACAGGTGCTCGGCGCCGATCTCGCCTATATCGGCTCGCCGTTCATCGCCACCGACGAGGCGAACGCGGTTGCGGCGTACAAGCAGGGCATCGTCGAGGGCCGCGCCGCCGACATCGTTTATTCGAACCTGTTCACCGGGGTGCACGGCAATTACCTGCGCAGCTCGATCGTCAACGCCGGCATGGACCCCGACAATCTGCCCGAGAGCGACCCCAGCGCGATGAACTTCGGCGGGGCCAAGGCGTGGAAGGAAATCTGGGGCTCGGGCCAGGGCATCGGCGCGGTCCGCGCGGTTGAGCCCGCGGCGGTGCTGATCGATCGGCTGAAGGCGGAATATGCCGCTGCGAAAGCGGCGGTCCGCTAAGTCACTCTCCAAATGCGGGGACAAGGAAGCGAGGAGGGCCGCTCCAGCTGCCCCCAAAAGCGAGCAGGCCCTCCCCTATCCCTCCCGTCGCGCGGGGAGGGAAGCTCAGAACGCCGCGGCGAGCCGGTCCATCATGCTCCGCGCCGGGCTGACCGCGATCACCGGCAGATCGAGCGACTGGTCGAGCCGCGCGACGCGGCGATACAGCTCGATACTGGTCAGGATGATCGCGACCGCGTGCGGCGGCATCGCCTGCAGCAGCGTCTCGTCGGTCTCGGGCGCATCGCCCAGCCGGCGCGACGGCGACAAGGCGTCCCCCGGCGCCAGTTCGCCGGCATCGACCGCGCGCTGCGTCAGCAACCAGGCAATGACGTGCATCAGCCGCGTCGTCACCTTCAGCGATTCGCATGAAAACGCGACGCGGTTGAGCGCTTCGAGCGCGTCGCGTTCCTCGCGACCGATCTGATCGAAATAGCCGCGGGCCTCGTCCGCCAGCAGCATCGCCTCCACATAGAGTGAGTCGATCAGCTTGCGGTGGATCCGCGATGTTCCCTGCTGCCCCATGCGTCGAAAGCTGCCACAGCGTTTATGGTAACGAAATGCTTAATCTCGTTAGGCTTTCGTCCCGTTGCGGGAAGCCATGGGGTCAATCGCGGTTCTGGACCCGTCCGTCCGACCGACAGGATCAGGCGATGATATCGGGGATCAGCTGGTCTTCGAGCAGCTGGATTTCATCGCGCATCATCAGCTTGCGCTTCTTGAGCCGGGCGAGCTGGAGCTGATCCGACGAGCCGGCCTCGCGCAACGCCTCGATCGCCGTGTCGAGATCGCGATGCTCGGTCTTGAGCGTCGTCAGCCGCTTGCGGATCTCAGCTTCGTCCATTCCCTCCCCGTGCACGCCCGCGCCGCAACGCGCAACGCCCTATCCCGTCTTTTCCGCACCCTGTCGATTGCGCGCGGAAAGGGCGAGACAAGCGGTGCGAACGGTGATTTACTGGGCTCTCCGGCCACGATGAAGGAGACTGCCATGCAGAACACGCATCTATCGGCGCTATCGGCGAAACATAATGTGCTGGATCGGCGAATCGCTGCCGAAGCACAGAGGCCGCTGCCCGATCAGATTATCCTGGCGGATCTGAAGAAGCAGAAGCTTCGTATCAAGGAGGAGATGGCCCGCTAGCGCGGCCAGTCCCGGGGGTGTGGCGGGAGGCCGCACCCCGCACGGGCTCTCAAGCCCGCATCAAAAAAAGAAATCAGCGCCGCAACGGATCAGCGGAGCGGCAGAATCGGCTTAACATAGTGTGGCGTATGTCCGCCCTTGCCGACCGGCTTGCGGGCCAGCATCGGATCGATGTCGTTGTCGAACGCCACGCCGACTCGCCCGTCGGTCGCCCAGGCGATCTTGCCCGAGACCCAGCCGACACCGCGCACTTCGACCTGAACGATCGTGCCGCGCGCGATCGGCGCGGAATACTCGGCCATCATCCCGCCCGAGGACAGGTTGCGCACGCGGACATGCTCGTCCGCCTTGCCCGCGATTCGGAAATTCGCGCTCAGCATCAGGCTGTCGCGGGCGCCGGCGCGCTGGCCGGTGAAATCCTCGGCCGAAAGGGCCATCAGGGGATCATGGGAAAACTGTTCCATCGCTGCTCGGCTCGAACGTAAATTGCGGTTACGCGCGAATAGAGCAGGATTCCCTCACGAAACGGTTAATTTCGAAACGCTGGATACGTGATTTACACAGCGCGCGGCCGCGAAAACCTATTCCTCGCGGCTGACCTTTTCGTTCCGCTCATGGCGCTCCTGCGCCTCGACGGTCATCGTCGCGATCGGACGAGCCTCGAGCCGGCCGAGCGAGATCGGCTCGCCGGTGACTTCGCAATAGCCATATTCGCCCTCGTCGATGCGGCGCAGCGCGGCGTCGATCTTGGCGATCAGCTTGCGCTGACGGTCGCGAGTGCGCAGCTCGATCGACCAGTCGGTCTCGCTCGATGCGCGGTCAGTCAGATCGGCTTCGCGCAGCGAGTCGGCCTGGAGCTGGTTGAGCGTGCCGGCGGCCTCGCGATAGATCGCGTCCTTCCAGGCCAGCAGCTTCTCGCGGAAATAGTCTAGCTGGCGGGGCCCCATAAAGGGTTCATCGCCGCTCGGGCGGTAACCGCCGCCGTCGTTCGCAGCCGGCGGCAGGGGTTCGCCCGGTTCGCCATAGCCTTCGAAAACTGTAGCCATCCCCATACTCTCCACACCAGTCGCCCGGTGACCAAGCCGCCGGTGACTGCCCTTTGCCCGGCTGCCCTATACTTTCGCACGGAGCCGTTAACAAGCGCGCTATTGTAGCGATGTTGCGCGTATACCCCTTTAAATTGGGGGAAATTACCCGCGCCTGAACCGCGGAGGAATCCGGCGGAAATTAACCAGCGCCGTTTACAAGTTGTTAAGAAATAAAACGGCGCGATGTGCCGTACTAGAACATTAACCATCGCCCATCCGACCTGCCATCGATAAAAAAGCCAGGAAGACGGTAAACAACCGTTAGCGAGCTTGCACTTAATAGTTTGTTTTGCACTTTTGAGGCATTGACGGCGTGGAAAGCTGCTGACGATCCCGTGGGGAGCGGCCACACCAGCAACGGAAGAGTGGGACAACAATGTCGGTTCGCATGGCTCTTGCCAAACTCTGCGCCTGCGCTTGCGGGGGTGCCGTCATCGGCGGAAGTGGCGTCTACGTCACCGAGCGGGCGGCCAAGCCGCGCGTCGTTCAGCAGCAGACGGTCGCCAAGAAGCGGGTCGTTCGCCGTGTCGTGCGCCGCACCGCACCCGCGCAGCGCGTGGTTCGCCGCACCGTCACCACCACGACCAGCCAGGGCGCGGCCCAGGTGATCATGACGCCGCAGGGCGCACCGATCCCCCTGCCCCCGCCCCTGTACGGCCAGGGCAATCAATATCCGGTCGTCTCGTCGAGCGCGAGCGGCTCCAGCAGTTCGTCGGGCGTGATCGGCGGATCGGGCGGCGGCGGCTTCATCGGCGGCTTCTTCGCGGGCGGCTTCTTCGGCGGCGGCGGCAGTGGCAGCGGGAGTGGTTCCGGCAGCGGCTCGGGCAGCACCGGCGGCAACATCAATATCGAGATCTCCTCGACCAGCAGCACCGGCGGCAGTTCGAGCAGCACCAGCGGCGGATCGACATCCACCTCGAGCAGCACCAGTGGCGGGTCGACATCCACCTCGAGCGGCGTCTCGACCAGCACGGGCGGTGTCTCCACGAGCACCGGCGGTATCTCGACTTCAACCAGCACGGGCGGCGTTTCCACGAGCACCGGCGGCGTCTCGACCAGCAGCGGCTCGGTCTCATCGAGCGGCAACAACTCGAACGATAACAACAATTCCAACACGTCGAGCGGAAACAACTCCAACTCGAACACTTCGAGCGGGAACAACTCGAACACCTCGAGCGGCAACAATTCCAACACCTCGAGCGGAAACAATTCCAACACCTCGAGCGGGAACAACTCCAACACCTCGAGCGGCAACAATTCCAACACCTCGAGCGGGAACAACTCCAACACTTCGAGCGGGAACAATTCCAACACCTCGAGCGGAAACAACAACAACGCTTCGTCGAGCTACGGTTCGAGCAGCAAGGGTTCGTCGAGCCATGGTTCGAGCGGCTGGAGCAATTCCAGCGGCTGGAGCTCGAACGGCCACGGGTCGAGCAGCCATGGCGGTTCCAGTTGCGGCTACAAATGTGGCGGCAGCAGCGGCACCTCGTCGGGCGGCCCCGCGCCGGTCCCGGCTCCGCCGATGATCCTGCTGTTCGGCGGCGCGGCCGCGGCGCTGGTCGCCCGCAAGCGTCTCGCCAAAAAGGCCCCGGCAGACACCGCCGAGGCCTGAGTCTCTCTAGAGACAAACGAAAAGGCCGCCCCGAAACGGGCGGCCTTTTGCTATTCGGCCCTGGCCAGCGCTTCCTCGATCTGCGGCACGGTGTGCCCGGTCAGATCCTTGTCGAGTTCCAGCGTGATCCGGCTCTCGACTTCCTTGTGATAATGTTTGCGCAATTCGCCCAGCGTCTTGGGCGGCGCGATGATGATCAGCGATTCGAAATCATTGTTCAGCGCCCGCTTTCTGAGCAGTTCGGCGGTGTCGGCGGCGAAGCGGTCTTCCTCCAGTTGGTGGAAATCGACTTCCTCCATATTGCCGCCACCCCAGGCGCCACCGCCTCGCATGCTGCTGGCGCTGCCTGCCAGATCGGTCGCCTGATCATGATGCGCCGGATTCTGATCGACCAGCTTCTTCTCGACCTGCAGGTTCGGATAGGTGGCATCGCCTTCGTTGCGGAGGAACAGCATCTTGCGCCCGTCGGCGACCACCACGAACGCGTTGTGCGGTACCTGCATCGGAAATCTCCTCGTTTCGGTTGTCCATGGTCAACGCGAGGAAAGCGGCAGGGTTGCGCGGCTCACCCTGCCCAGCCATACGCCCGCCATGCACGATATCCGCTTCATCCGGGAGAATCCCGCGGCCTTCGACACCGCTCTGGCCAAGCGTGGCCTGTCGCCGCTGTCGTCCGGGTTGCTCGCGCTCGATGAAAAGCGCCGCGCGTTGCAAACCGAGGCGCAGGCCGCCCAGGCGCGCCGCAATGAGGCCTCGAAGGAAATCGGCGCAGCCAAGGCGCGCCGCGACGATCCCACCGATCTGATGGCCGAAGTCGCCGCGCTCAAGGAGCGGATGCCGGCGCTCGAAGCCGAGGAAAAGGAAGTCGGCGCGAAGCTGCACGAACGCCTCGCCGCCATCCCCAATCTGCCGCTCGCCGATGTGCCGCAGGGCGCCGACGAGGAAGACAATGCCCTGATCCACGAACGCGGTACGCCGCCCAGCTTCGCCTTCGAAGCCAGGGAGCATGACGCGATCGGTCCGGCGCTCGGCCTCGATTTCGAGACCGGCGCCACCCTCGCCGGTTCGCGCTTCACCTTCGTGCGGGGTTCGGCCGCCCGCCTCCACCGCGCGCTCGGCCAGTTCATGCTCGACACGTTGACCCGCGATCACGGCTATGAGGAAACCGTCGTGCCGCTGATGGTCCGCGACGAGATCATGTTCGGCACCGGCCAGTTGCCCAAATTCGCCGAGGACAGCTTCAGGACCACCGATGGCCGCTGGCTGATCCCGACTTCCGAAGTCAGCCTGACCAACACCGTCCGCGAACAGATCCTCGCCGAAAAGGCGCTGCCGCTGCGTTTCACCGCGCTCAGCCCCTGCTTCCGCTCCGAAGCCGGCTCGGCGGGCCGCGACACGCGCGGCTATATCCGCCAGCACCAGTTCGAAAAGGTCGAGATGGTCTCGATCACCACGCCCGAGGCGTCCGAAGCCGAGCATGAGCGGATGACCGCCTGTGCCGAGGATATCCTGACCAGGCTCGGCCTCGCCTTCCGCCGCATGAAGCTGTGTACCGGCGACATGGGTTTCTCGGCCGCGCGCACCTATGATCTCGAAGTATGGCTGCCCGGTCAGGCGCGCTACCGCGAGATCAGCTCCTGCTCGACCTGCACCGATTTCCAGGCCCGCCGCATGAATGCGCGCTACCGGCCCGAAGGCGAGAAGCAGACGCGCTTCGTCCACACCCTCAACGGCTCCGGCCTCGCGGTCGGCCGCACCGTCGTCGCGGTTATCGAGAATTATCAGCAGGAAGACGGCTCGGTCGCGGTGCCCGAAGCGCTCAAACCCTATCTCGGCGGTCTCAACCGATTTGAGTCGGTCTCCCGCTGACGTCGCGCGAAATCCGCTATATGATCGCCGGATGGACGGGGCAGCCTTGAAACGGATCGCGGCGGCGGCGCTGGGTGCGCTCGCGCTCGCCGGCTGCATTCCCCAGCCCGATGGCGGCTACCGCGAGCCGCGCTACGACGCGCCTCCGCCGCGGCCCGAGCCGTTCCAGGAGCGGTACGAGCGCCCGGGTCTCGATCAGAACGTTCCCGCTCTCCCCGCGCCGCGTCCGGCCTGGGAAATGCGCCCGGTCACGCCCGACGCCCGCACCATCGGAGCCAGCACCTATATCGTCCGCTCGGGCGACTCGCTGCGTTCGATCTCGGTGAAGACCGGCGCCGGATCGGAGGCGATCGCCCGCGCCAACAATCTCGCCCAGCCCTACACGATCTTCCCGGGGCAAAAGCTCGCCATCCCCGCCGGCCGCTATCACGCCGTCCGCGACGGCGAGACCGGCATCGCCATCGCCCGCGCTTATGGCGTCGATTGGTCGCGGATCATCGCCCAGAATTATCTCGAAGAGCCCTATGTGCTGCGCACCGGCCAGCGGCTGCTGATCCCCAATGCCGGCCCCGAGACGATCGAGGAGCGCGCCGCCCGCTTCCATATCGATATCGACGATATCCTGACCGGCGGCACCCCCGCCGCGCGCGAGGGCACCAGACCCGCCCAGCCCACCGCGTCCTCGGCGCGCGTGCTTCCGGCGACCCAACCCGTCGCCGTGCCTGAGCGGCTGGCGGGCACATTCCGCTGGCCGGTCACCGGCACCATCGTCAAGCGCTTCGGCCCCGGCGCCTCGGGCGAGCGCAACGACGGGATCAAGATCGCCGTGCCGCTCAATACGCCGGTGCTGGCGGCGGCGGACGGCGTCGTCGCCTATGTCGGTAGCGACATTCCGGCACTTGGCGGCCTCGTCATCCTCAGCCATGGCAGCGGCTTCACCACCGTCTATGGCCATGCCGGCCAATTGCTCGTCCAGCGCGGCCAATCGGTGAAGCGCGGCCAGACCATCGCGCTCTCGGGCAATTCGGGCTTCGCCGATCGCCCCGAACTGCATTTCGAGATGCGTCAGGGCCGCAGCGCGATCGATCCGGTGCCCAGGCTGCCTGCCAGATAATGGCGATCCTCCCCCCGGCGACCCTCAAGCGCAAATCGAGCCTGCCCGTCTGGGCCGAGATCGGCTGGCGCGTCGGCGTGGTGCTGGCGCTCCTCGCCATCGCCGTGCTGTTCCACTGGATCGAGCGCGACGGGCTGAGGGACACCGCCGACGGCCACGTCTCGTTTCTCGATATCCTCTATTTCACCTCGATCTCGGTGACGACCACCGGCTATGGCGATATCGTGCCGGTGAGCACCACGGCGCGGATGTTCGACGCGTTCATCGTCACCCCGATCCGTATCTTCGTGGTGCTGCTGTTCCTCGGCACCGCCTATAATTTCGTCCTCAAGCGAACCTGGGATAAATGGCGCATGGCTGCGATCCAGAAGAACCTGTCCGGTCACATCGTCGTCGCCGGCTATGGCAATACCGGCGCCGAGACCATCGACGAGCTGATCGCGCGCGGCACGCCCGCGGGGCAGCTTGTCGTGATCGACACGGACGAGGAGCGCCTGGCCCGCGCCAAGGCCTGCGGCTGCATCGTGCTCCAGGCCGATGCCACCCGCGACCAGGTCCTCACGGACGTAAAGATCAAGCACGCGGCCTCGCTGATCGTCACCGCCGGGCGTGACGACACGTCGATCCTGATCACCCTCACCGCGCGCCATTTGGCACCCGGCCTGCCGATCAGCGTCACCGTCCGCAACGAGGATAACGAAGTCCCCGCCCGCGCCGCCGGCGCCACCACCGTCGTCAACCCGGTCAGCTTCTCGGGGCTGCTCCTCGCCAGCTCGTGCAAGGGCCCGCATCTCTCCGACTATCTGATGGATCTCGCCTCGTATCACGGCCAGGTCGAGCTGACGGAACGCGGCGTTACGCCCGGCGAGATCGGCAAGCCGCTCTCCGCGATCAAGACCGGCCTGGGCGTCCGCATTTACCGCAACGGCAAGCCCCATGGCCACAAGGAACCCGAAGCCGCAAGGCTGGAGGCCGGAGACCTGATCGTCGAGATTGTCACTGCAAATTGATCCTCCCCGGCACGGGGAGGGGGACCATGCGCAGCATGGTGGAGGGGGCGTGCCGCAAGCGCCGCGCTTCGTGGAGAGCCCCCTCCGTCAGCGCTGCGCGCTGCCACCTCCCCGTGCCGGGGAGGATCGTTTAGGATCACTGCATGATCGAACGCCTCACCCCCATCGCCCTCCTCATCGCGTCGAACGTCTTCATGACCTTCGCCTGGTACGGCCATCTCAAATACAAGTCGGCGCCACTGCTGCTGGTAATCTTCGCCAGCTGGGGCATCGCGCTCTTCGAATATTTCCTCGCCGTCCCCGCCAATCGCTGGGGCAGCAATGTCTATTCGGCGGCGCAATTGAAGGCGATCCAGGAGGTCGTGACCCTCACCGTCTTCGCCGGCTTCTCGATCCTCTATCTGGGCCAGAAGATAACGCTCAACCACCTTATCGGCTTCGCGCTGATCGCGGCGGGCGCGTGGTTCGTATTCAAGGCGCCGATATCTACCTGAGCTAGCTTTTTGCGCCAAAAAGCCTATGTGCGCCCGCAATCATGGCAACCAAACTCCCCGAGGCCCCGCGCGTGGGCATGGTTTCGCTCGGCTGTCCGAAGAACCTCGTCGACAGCGAACGGATCCTGACCAAGCTGCGCAGCGACGGCTATGCTATCTCGCCCGACTATGCCGGGGCGGACGTCGTGCTGGTCAATACCTGCGGCTTTCTCGACAGCGCCAAGGAGGAGTCGCTGGAGGCGATCGGTGAGGCCATCGCCGAGAATGGCCGCGTCATCGTCACCGGCTGCTTCGGCAAGGAAGCCGATGTCATCCGCGCCAAATTCCCCAACGTCCTCGCCGTCACCGGCGCGCACCAATATGAGGAAGTCGTCGGCGCGGTCCACGAAGCGGCGCCGATGCCGGCCAATGCCTTCCTCAATCTCGTGCCGGAGAGCGGCCTCAAGCTGACGCCCCGGCACTACAGCTATCTGAAAATCTCCGAGGGCTGCAACCATCGCTGCGCCTTCTGCATCATCCCCTCGATCCGCGGCGACCTCGTGTCACGCCGCCCCGACGCGATCCTGCGCGAAGCCGAAAAGCTGGTCGAGAACGGCACCGGGGAATTGCTGGTCATCAGCCAGGACACCTCTGCCTATGGCGTCGACATCCGCAAGCAACCGCGGATGTGGAAGGGCCAGGAGGTCGTTCCCCACATGACCGATCTCGCCCGCGAACTCGGCAAGATCGCGCCATGGGTTCGGCTGCACTATGTCTACCCCTACCCACACGTCGATCAGGTCATTCCGCTGATGGCCGAGGGGCTTGTCCTCCCCTATCTCGACATCCCCTTCCAGCACGCCAGCCCTGCGGTCCTGCGCCGCATGAAGCGTCCGGCCAACGAAGCCAAGGTGCTCGAGCGCCTCAAGGCGTGGCGCGAAATCTGCCCGGATATCGCCATCCGCAGCTCGTTCGTCGTCGGCTTCCCCGGCGAGACCGAGGAGGATTTCCGGTATCTGCTCGACTGGCTCGACGAAGCCCAGCTCGATCGTGTCGGCGCCTTCCGCTTCGAGCCGGTCGAAGGCGCGCAGGCCAACAGCTTCGAGGGCCATGTCCCCGAGGAAGTGAAGGAAGAGCGCTACGCCCGGGTGATGGAGAAAACCGCCGCGATCTCGGCCGCCAAGCTCCAGTCCAGGATCGGCCGCACCCTCGAAGTGATCATCGACGCGGTCGACGGCGAAGGCGCGACGGGCCGCTCACAGGCGGACGCGCCCGAGATCGACGGCGAAGTCCATCTCCGCGACGCCGGCCACCTCAAACAGGGCGACATCCTGAACGTCGAGATCGAGGACGCCGACGAGCACGATCTGTTCGGGGTGCCGCTGGCCTAGTCTCCCGGCTCCCGCGGCACCGATGCCAGCGCGCCCTCCAGCGCCGCCATCGCATCGGACCACGGCCCGCCGTCATCCTCGAACACGCGCACGCCCATATGGTAGATCGCCTCGACCACCGCGCGAACCGAACGCGCGAGCGCCTCGAATTCGGGCGCCTTCTCCTCGCCGGTCTGGTGGTCGATCTCGCGGATGCGGATCCAGCAGCCTTCCTGGACCGCGCCCGGCACCCCCGGCTCCGGGCCTTCCGCCATGCGCAGCGTCACCGTCTGGAATTCGATCCGCGTCAGGCCCGGCTCGGCATGGCACATCACCTCGGCGCTCTGCTTGCCGGTCAACAGCAGCAGCGCCGCGCGGATCAGATCACCCTTGGCATCGGTCAGATAGCCGCCGCCGAAATAGCCACGCTCCTCGCCCACCGTGATCGTGCCGTTATACCAGCCATAGCCGTCGATCTCGTAATCGAAACGCACGTCCGCGCCATTGCCGAGCCCGGATTCCCACGCCTTGAATTGCGAAGGCGCCAGTTCCTTCTCAAGCAGGGCGGCGCGCGGCGTCATGTCGAACTTCCCGAGCTTCGGTGTCCAGCGCGGGGTCCATGCCGCCTCGATCCGCGCCACCGCCGCCTCGAACGCCGGCACCGCCTCGCGCACCGAATCGTCCCACAGGCTGAACCGCACCGTCTGGCTGTTCGGCCCATGGGTGAAGTGCGCTTCGCCGCGCAGCCAGCCGGGTTCGTCGCGGCGGAGGGTCAGCCGCATCGATCCGCCGGTCGATTGCATGGTCACTTCATCGGCGCGCCCTTCGGCGAAGTCGCGCAGGTGCGGCAGGAAGGCGGCGAAATCGGGCCGCTTGATCATCGGCGCATGGTGATCGACGAACACGCCCCAGCCCTTGCCGACACGTACCGCGATATCGAGCCACGGCCAGGACTGGTTGCGACCCACGCCCACCCATAATTCGAGCGAACCGAGCTTGATGTCCGCGCCCAGCCGCCGCCGACGCGAATAGGCGGTTTCCGGAAAGCGCGGCTGCCCCTCAGTATCGGCCGCCGCCCGTCTGTCCTTGCCCCACCAACCCATCCTGCTCACACCCCCACGATCGTCCCCGCCGCGACGGGATCGCCTTCGACCGGCACCCATGGCCGCCGCCGCACTTCGCCGGTTTGCCATGCGTCATCGAAAGCGGCCATCCACAGCGAATATTCGTCGGTCTCATATTCGTGCACCGAAACCCACAGCCGATCGTCCGCCGCGAGCCGCATCTCGACCAGCGACCAATCGGCGAGCGGCGGCCCATCGCGCCAGCCGAGCGCCGCCCGCCGCGCCTCGCACACCACATGCACCGCTGCCGCGAACAAAGTTTCGACCCGCGCATGCGCCGCTTCCAGCCGCGCCACCGCCTCGGGGGGCGGGGCATCGTCCCAGCCATCGCCGCCGGTCACCGCGAGGTCGTAGAAATCCCCCGGTAACGCGCCGCGGCCAACCCAGCTTCCTTTCTGCCACCGCCAATCCATGCTCACCCATCCCGGTTGCGGACGTGTCTTATGCGACTAAGATAGCCACATCTCTTATCTGTCGAGGGTTTTGATGATCGCTATCCGCCACGCGCTCGCCTGCGCCGCCATCTGCTTCGTCCCCGTCGCTGCCTGGGCCCAGGCGCTCACGCCCGAACAGACCGAAAAGGTCGACACCATCGTCGCCGACGCCCTCAAGACCTCGAAGGTCCCCTCGGCATCGATCGCGATCGTGCGCGAAGGCAAGATCGTCTACGCCAAGGCATATGGCGATCAGGGCCCGGACATGAAGGCCACCTCCGCCGATGCGAAGTACCAGATCGCCTCGATCTCCAAGCAGATCACCGCCGCCGGCATCCTGCTGCTCGAGGATGAGGGCAAGCTGAGCCTCGACGACAAGGTCTCGAAATGGGTGCCCGACGTCACCGATGCCGACAAGATCACCATCCGCCAGTTGCTCAGCCACACCTCGGGCCTCCAGGATTACTGGCCGCAGGATTATGATTTCGCGGCGATGGAGAAGGCCGTCACACCGCAGGGCATCGTCGATCGCTGGGCCAGAAAGCCGCTTGATTACGCGCCGGGCACCGCATGGCAATATTCGAACACCGGCTATGTCGTCGCCGGCATGATCATCGAAAAGGCCTCGGGCGAGCCGCTGCTCAAATATCTCGAGCGCAAGATCTTCAAGCCGCTCAAGATGCAGGTCGTCGATAATGACAAGGCGGTCGGCAAGGGCTTCCCGCAGGGCAATCACCGCTTCGCGCTCGGCCCCGTCCGCAAGGCCAAGCCCGCCGCCGATGGCTGGCTGTGGGCGATGGGCGAGCTGGCGATGTCGGCCAGCGACCTCGCCAAATGGGACATCGCCCGCATCGAGCGCAAGGTGCTGACCCCCGAGGATTGGGAAACGCAGGAGACTATCGTCAACCTCGCCGACGGCAGCTCGACGCGCTACGGCCTCGGCGTCTCGATCGGCGAGCGCGGCGGCGCCAAGGTCGTGACGCATGGCGGCGAAGCGGTCGGCTTCCTCTCGACCAACTATGTCATCCCGTCGAAGGGCTATGCGGTGGTGTCGCTGGTCAATGCCGATTTCGGCGGCGCCCATGATGCCATTGCCGACGGCATCACCGATCTGCTGATGCCCGAACCCAAAAAGGTGGTGGCGCCGACCCTCGACCAGATCCGCGACGATCTCGCCAGGAAGGTCTTCGCCCAGCTCCAGACCGGCCGTCTCGACCGCACCCTGCTGACCGAGGACGCCAATTACTATTTCACCGAAACCGCGACCGACGATTACCACGCCAGCCTGTCGCCGCTGGGCGAGCCGGAAAGCTTCTCGATGATCGGCCGGCCCCGGCTGCGCGGCGGTTTCGTCAACCGCAACTATCTGATCGCGTTCAAGGGCCAGAAGCTGATCGCCATCACCTATTCGGAGCCCGGCGCCGAAGGGAAGTTCGAGCAGTTCATCCTCCAGCCGCGCGACTGAGCGACTGCTACGTCGCTCCCGCGGTTTCCGGCTCGGCCGCCGCGGGAGGCACGGCATAGACACCCATCGCTCGCCGGATCAGGAAGACGATCGCCACCACCGGCACCGCGAAGCTGAAGATCCACGGCTCCAGCGGGCGCTGGAGCGCGGCGGCGCCAAACAGCAGCAAGCTGATCGGCATCACGCCGAACGCGCCCGTCGTCCAGTTGAGCGAAAAGGTCACGAACGAGATCAGCGAAGCCGGCGCCCATAGCCATTTGCGCCGGAGGCCCCGCGTCCTGAGGATCAACACGAACGCGGTCAGCGAGGTCGCCACGCAAGCCACCATCGCCGCCAGCCAGGCGAAATGGATCGCGCCCTTGTCCTTCAGCGTGAAGGCGTTGAACTGGCTTGGCTGGCTCGTCGCCGGCGCGGTATGCAGTCCGATCAGTTGAGGCTTGCCCGCGCCGGTGGACAACACCACCCGCACCATCGCCCAGCGCCCATCGGCGCCGATCTCATAGTCCAGCGCCTTGGCGGTAACGCCGTTCATCCACTGCACGTTGACATTCTGGAGCGAAGGCTCGCCGTTCGGCACCGGCGCCCGCATCTGCGCCATTGATGCGGGCGTGAGTTGCGGCCGCAACTCAGGCGCCGCCGCCGCCTTCAGCGTCGCGAGGTCATCAGCGCGTACCGCCCGCACCATCTGCGTGCTGAAAGCCTGTTCCTCCGGCGTCGCCAGCTTGTCGAACATCGATTGATTTGAACATGCCGACAGCAGCACTGCCAGCCCGATCAGCCATGCCCGCATCCTATGTCCCCCAAATCATCCTGTGCTGGCATGTTGGGCGCTCGACCGGTTAAGCTCAACAGCTCATGATCGAGGACCGCCGATTGATGTCGCAAATTCGCCACCGGCGGCTGGGGCTCGCCGCTCTCGCATGGATCGCGCTCGCCGGAGCCGGCGAGCCGCGGGCGGTGGTGACGCCGGTCGATCCCCTCACTGTGCAGGACGACGATTTCGCCCGCCACCGCGACCCCGCCGAATGGAAAGGGCTCAAGGTCAGCCGCATCGAATTCCGCGAGGAGCGCGCGGCGTGGCGGCTGTGGCGGATCGAGAGCGGGCGCAAGGGGCCGCTATGGTTCGTGCCCCACGATAGCGAGAATGGCGGATTCGAAGCCGCGCTCGTCGCGGTCCGCAAATATGGCGGCAGCGTCGTCGCGGTAGATGCCGGCGTGGTCCCCGCCGCCGACGGCACCCGGATGAATCGCGCGGTCGACTACGGACGCCCGATCGATCCCAACCGCAATTTCGACGATGCGCTTCCCTTCTACGCCCGCACGGTGCTGGCCGGGCGCGGCTGGCCGATCATCGCGCTCCACACCAATTCGCCGGGCTTCGCCTCGGATGAGTCGACCTGCAACCAGTCCGACCCCGTCGGCCGCGGCGTCATCTCGATCCGCTTCTGCGACGACACGCTGACCCCCAGCCCCTCGCGGGCACGCGCATGGCCGTGGGACGATGACGACAGCGTCGCCTTCGCCACCTATCGCACCGGCCAGCCGATGAGCAGCGCCTATTGCCGCGATCAGATGGTCGCGATGGATTTCAACGTCGTGCAGGAACGCGTCGTCACCAGCGACGGTTCGCTCTCCAATTATTCGGTGCTGCGCGGGATCGACTATCTGAACTTCGAAACCCAGGATCGCGGCCTATCGCCCGAAGGCCTGGCCGAGATGCGCGACCGGCTGATGTACATGATCGACCACGCCCTCGCCGCCTGCGCGCCGGGGGTCAAGGCAGCGCGTAGGCGATAAGCTCGTCGCTGATCGGCGTCTCCATGAAGTGGTGCCCGCCGGCCATGATGACGAGATACTGCTTGCCGCCGATCTCATAGGTCATCGGCGTCGCCTGACCGCCGCCGGGCAGCACGTCCTTCCACAGCGTCTTTCCCGTCCGCATGTCGATGGCGCGGATGAGATTGTCGGTCGCCGCGGCGATGAACATCACGCCGCCCGCGGTCACCACCGCGCCGCCATTGTTGGGCGTGCCGATGTTGATCGGCAGCATCGAGGGGATGCCGAACGGCCCGTTGGTCCGCGCCTCGCCGAACGGCCGGTCCCAGATCGTCTTGCCGCTCGCCATGTCGATGGCACGGATCCCGCCATAGGGCGGCTGCTTGCACAGCATCCCGGTCAGCGGCATCCGCCAGCCGGCATTGACGTTGATCGCATAGGGCGTGTTGGCCTGCGGATCGCCGGCGCCTTCCGCACCGCCGATATTGCCGCGGCTCTGGTCGCGCGGCGCCCAGCCGAGCTTGTCGGCCTTCTCACGCGGCACCAGCTTCAGATAGTTGGGCATGTCGTTGTAGTTGGCGAAGATCACGCCGCGCTGCGGATCGACGGCGATGCCGCCCCAATCGGTACCGCCATTATAGCCGGGATATTCGATGGTGTGCCGGTCCGCCTCGGGCGGCGTGAAGAAGCCGTTGTACCGCGCCCGGCGGAACTGGATGCGGCAGATCATCTGGTCGATCGGCGACATCCCCCACATGTCATGCTCGGTCAGATCGGGCTTGCGCAACGTGTGCCATAGCGACACCGGCTGGCTGGTCGCGCGCTGCTCGGGCTCGACGCCACCCGCCGGAGCCTTGATCGCGCCGACCGGCGTCAGCGGCTGGCCGGTACGGCGGTCGAGGACATAGATGTCGCCCTGCTTCGACGGCAACACCAGCGCCGGCACGCCCTTGTAATCGGCCAGGGTCGCCTGTGCGCCGAAATCATAGTCCCAGACATCCTTGCGCACCGCCTGGAAGCGCCATTTGGGCTTGCCGGTGGTCACGTCGAGCGCGACCAGCGAAGTGGCGAACATGTCCTCCTGCGGGCGGCGCAGGCTCGAATAATAATCCGCCGCGCTGTTGCCCATCGGCAGGTAGACCAGCCCGAGCTGCTCGTCGCCCGAGGCGATCGTCCACATGTTCGGCGTGCCCCGGGTCCATTCCTGGCCTTCGGGGGGGTAGCCGGTCAGGTCGGGGCGCATCATGTCCCAGGCCCAGCGCAGCTTGCCGGTGACGGCGTCGAACCCCTGGATCACCCCCGAGGGGGCCCAGCGGTCCTGCCCGTCGAGCACCTGGTGTCCGGTGACGATCACCCCGCGCACGATCGTCGGCGGCGAGGTGATCGAGACGAAGCCATCGGGCGTCTTGCCCATGCCGATCTTGATGTCGGTCTGGCCGTTGGTGCCGAACCCGGCGCAGGGCCGGCCGGTGCGGGCATCGACGGCGATGATCCGCGCATCGAGCGTGCCTTCGATGATCCGCGTCGCGCAGGGCTGCTCGGCGGGCGCGTTCGGCACCGCGTAATAGGTCACGCCCCGGCACGCGGCGGTATAGGGGATCGCGGTATCGGGCACCTTGGGATCGAAGCGCCACTTGGTCGCGCCGCTCGCCGGATCGAGCGCGATCAGGATATTCTTGGGCGTGCAGAGATACAGCGTATCGCCGATCTTGATCGGCGTCGTCTCGGCGCCATAGGTCTTGGCGACCTTGGGCGAGCTCGGCAGGTCGCCGGTATGGATCGCCCAGGCGCGCTTGAGCTTCCGCGCATTGTCCGGGTTGATCTGGGTCAGCGAGGAATAGCGCCGCGCGCTGGTCGTGCCGCCATAGGCCGGCCAGTCGGCCCCGGTCTGCTGGCCCGAGGGATCGATCATCCCCGCCGTGTTCGGCGCCGGCAGCGGCATCCGCACCGGATCCGGGCTCGCCGCCACCGCCGCGCCGAAATCGAGCACCGTGACGATCAGTGCCGCGAGCACCCCGCCGCCAGCCAGCTTCCAGCGGTCGCCGCGCACGCTCAGCGTCGCCATCGCCGCGATCACCGGCACCAGCAGCACCATCGGCGCGATCACCCGCGGCACCTGCGCCCAGGCGTTGGCCCCGACTTCCCACCACGCCCAGAGCAGGGTGAGCAGGACGAGCGCCAGATACACCCAGCCGCCCAGCATCCGCCCGCGGACCAGCGACACGCCCGACCACAGCATCGCAGCGCCGGCGACAAGATAATAGAGAGACCCGCCCAGCACCGCGAGCCACAGCCCGCCAACCGCGAGCACCAGCCCGATCAGCGCGACCAGCCCGCCGACGATGATCGCGGTCCAGCTTCCCCATCGCCGCTCCTCCCCCGGTTCGATCGGCTCCAGGAACGGAACACGCTCGACGGGTTCGTCGCGGAAATCGGTCATGGCAGCACTCCGCCGGATTTCTGGGGCCGGAACGAGCCGGCAATGCCGGGCTAACTGGTTACGATGGTGACCAGTTCCTTCATGACGAAAATTTCATGTCCGCTCCGGGCTAGCGGTCGCGCTTCCGCCGCCCTAGATCGTAGCGATGCCTGATCCCGCCACGCTCATCCAGCCCGACAAGGGCCAGACCGCCCGCTCCATCCATCTCATCGACCCCAAGGGTTTCGACGCCTGGCTCGCCGCCCAGCCGCCGCGCCACCGTACCGCGGCCATGGCGCAGAAGCTCGCGCCCAAGGGCTATTCGAGCGCGATCCTCCCTGGCGACGGTCCCGAGGACTGGTCGGTGGTCAGCGTGGTGGCGAACGTCGACAAGCTCAGCCCGTGGTGCCTCGCCAAGCTCGCCGAGACCTTGCCCGAGGGTATTTACCGCGTCGAAGGCCAGGATCCCGGCAAGGCCGCCTATGGCTGGCTCGTCGCCCAATATGTTTACGACCGCTACAAGAAGAAGCCCGAGAAGCCGCAGGGCGACCGCGTCCTGCTCTCCGGCGATCCGGTGAAGATGGAAGAAGCCGTCCGCATGGCGGCGGTCGCTTACAAATTACGCGACCGGATCAACACCGGCGCCAACGATATGGGCCCCGCCGATCTCGAAGCCGGTGCCGCCGAGCTCGCCAAGACCTATGGCGGCACGCTCACCGTCGTGAAGGGCGCCGAGGTCGAGAAGGGCTACGGCCTGCTCCACGCCGTCGGCAAGGCCGCCGGCAAGGGCCGCGAACCGCGCCTGATCGAGATCGAATGGGGCAATCCCGAGCATCCCCGCATCGCCATCATCGGCAAGGGCGTCTGCTTCGACAGCGGCGGGCTCGATATCAAGCCGGCCGCCGGCATGCGGCTGATGAAGAAGGACATGGGCGGCGCGGCGCACGCGCTGGCGCTGGCCGAGCTGATCATGCAGCATCGCCTGCCGGTCCGCCTGCACATGCTGGTCCCGGCGGTCGAGAATTCGATCAACGGCGAGGCCAGCCGCCCCGGCGACGTGATGATCTCGCGCAAGGGCATCACCGTCGAGCAGAGCAACACCGACGCCGAAGGCCGGCTGATCCTCGCGGACGCGCTGACCAAGGCCGAAGAGGGCAAGCCCGAGCTGGTCTTCGATTTCGCCACCCTCACCGGCGCCGCGCGCGTCGCGCTGGGCGCCGATCTCCAGGCGCTGTTCGCCAATGACGACACCCTCGCCGCCGAGCTGATGGCCGCCGCCGAGACCGAGTCCGATCCGATGTGGCGCCTGCCGCTCTACGATCCGTACAAGGAAATGCTGAAGTCCGACGTCGCCGACATGGTCAACGCCGCCGAAGCGCCGTTCGGCGGCGCGCTGACCGCCGCCCTGTTCCTCAAGGAATTCGTGCCCGAGGGCGCGCAATGGGCGCATTTCGACATTTTCTGCTGGAACGGCTCGCCCAAGCCGGGCCGCCCCAAGGGCGCCGAAGCGGTGAGCCTGCGCGCGACGTGGAAGGTGCTGAAGGACCGCTACGGGCGGTAATAAGATCCTCCCCGGCACGGAGAGGTGGCAGCCGAAGGCTGACGGAGGGGGCTATCCTCCGGCGAACCGCTTGGCGGCACGCCCCCTCCACCACCGCTTCGCGGCGGTTCCCCTCCCCGTGCCGGGGAGGATCATTTCAATCCCAATGCTCCATCTCCCCCTCGATCTTCACCCACGGCCACATCCGCCCCTCATACACCGAATATTCGGGCATCGGCTGGAAGTCCGGATCGGCGAACGCCCCGACCGGCACTGCCACCAGTCCCGGCATCGCATCGATCGTGTAGGCGACATTGCCCCCGCACACCGGGCAGAACAGGAACCGCCCCACCCCGCCCGATTCGCCGGTAACCGTCCATTCCCGCGTCTCGCCGCTGATCTCCACATCCGCTTCCGGCCAGCGCGCCTGCACCGCGAACGCGCTGCCGCTGCGCCGCTGGCAATTGAGGCAATGGCATACCGACACCCGCACCGGTTCGCCCGCACACGCCACCTTCACCGCACCGCACCGGCATTCCGCCACGCGCATCGCCATTCTCCCGGATCGTTTCGCCGCCAAACCTGTTACGACAGCCAATGGCCGCCGCCCATCCCCGCCTGACGCTTACCGCATGCATTCTCGCCTCCAGCCTCGCCTTCATCGACGGATCGGTGACCAACGTCGCCCTGCCCGCGATCGGCAAGGATTTGCGCGCCACCCCCGCCGAGCTGCAATGGACGATCAATGCCTATCTGCTGCCGCTCTCGGCGCTGCTCCTGATCGGCGGGGCCGCGGGCGATCATTTCGGGCGCAAGAAATTGCTGATCGGCGGCATCGTCCTGTTCACCGCCGCAAGCCTCGCCTGCGCGCTGGCCGGCGATCTCACCCTGTTGCTGATCGCCCGCGCGGTGCAAGGTGTCGGCGCGGCGATCCTGCTCCCCAACAGCCTCGCCACGCTCGGCCACGGTTTCACGGGTGAGGAGCGCGGCAAGGCGATTGGCACCTGGGCGGCGGCCGGCGCCATCGCCGGCGCGGTCGGCCCGCCGCTCGGCGGCTGGCTGGTCGATGCGATCGGCTGGCGCTCGATCTTCCTCGTCAATCTGCCGCTCGCCGCCATCGCGGTCGGCATCGCCGCATTCTATGTCGAGGAGAGCGCCGAGGGCGAGCTCCCGCTCGACATTCCCGGCGCCTTCGCCGCGACGCTGGCGCTGGGTGCGATCGCTTGGGGCCTGACCCTCTGGTCGAGCCACCACGCGCTCGGCAAGCCGGCGATCCTTGGCCTGGTCGCGGGGCTGGCCCTCACGGCTGCGTTCCTGTGGATCGAGCATCGCCTCGGCGACAAGGCGATGATGCCCATCGCGATGTTCGGCAGCCGCGCCTTTGCCGGCCTCACCCTGCTCACCTTCCTTCTCTACGGCGCGCTGGGCGGCGTGCTGCTGCTCCTCCCCTATGTCCTGATCCAGGCCGGCGGCTACACGGCGCTCGAAGCCGGGTTCGCCCTCCTCCCGATGCCGCTCGGCATGGGACTGGCCTCGCGCTTCACCGGCAAATTCACCGCGAAGGCAGGCGCGCGCCTGCCCCTCACCTTCGGCTCGCTGATCGTTGCCGCCGGCTTTGGCGGGCTGATGCTGGTCGAACAGGGCGCGCCCTATTGGACCAGCGTCTTTCCCGGCATGATCCTTATCGCCATCGGCATGGCGCTGGTCGCCGCCCCGCTCACCACCGCGGTGCTCGCCTCGGTCGATGATAGCCACTCCGGTACGGCATCGGGCTTCAACAGCGCCATCGCCCGCACCGGCGGCCTGATCGCCACCGCCATCGCCGGCGCGGTGATGGCGAGCGCCGGCGCCGGACTGATCACCGCCTTCCACCTCGGCGCGGTCGTCGGCGCCGCGCTGGCGGCCGCCTCCGGTGCGGCCGCCTGGCTCACCCTAGCGCAGCCGCGGCCTCGATAATCGGCACGAACTTGTCGGCGGTCAGGCTGGCGCCGCCGACCAGCGCGCCATCGACGTCGGCGCACCCCAGCAGCGCCGATGCGTTGGCGGCATTCACCGATCCGCCATACAGGATCCGCATGCTCTCGGCCTCGCCGCCGATCAACTCGCGCAGCTTGGCGCGGATCGCGCCGTGCATCGCCGCGACGTCGCCCTCGGTCGGGGTGCGTCCGGTGCCGATCGCCCATACCGGTTCATAGGCCAGCGCCAGCCACATGCCATGCGCCCCGGCGGGCAGCGATGCCGCCACCTGCGCCGTCACCACCGCCTCGGCCCGTCCCGAATCGCGCTCCTCCAGCGTCTCGCCGACGCACAGGATCACCATCAGCCCGGCGCGGTGCGCGGCCTCGGCCTTGGCCTTCACCTGCGCATCGGTTTCATGCTGGTCGGCGCGGCGTTCGGAATGGCCGACCAGCGTCAGCCCGGCGCCCGCCTCGATCAGCATTCCCGCCGAGATGCAGCCGGTATGCGCGCCCTTGTCGGCCTCATGCACGTCCTGCGCCCCGATCAGCATGTCGCCCGCGGCCTCCACCGCCGAGGCGATCAGCGTGAACGGCACGCACAGGGCGGCGTCCACATTATCGGGCATCGCGGCGCTGATCGCGCGTACTTCGCCGAGATCGGCCTTCAGCCCGTGCATCTTCCAGTTTCCGGCAACCAGCTTGCGGCGCATCACGCTCTCCCAAAATTCCTGTCGCGCACCCGATAACGGCCCAGGCGTGACGCGCAACCTTGATGGCCGGGCATAGCCGCCCTAAAGCACCTTAAACTCTTCTCCAGCGAACGGCCCCAAATGCTCAATTCCATGCGGAACATCACCAAGTCGCGCTTCGGCTTGGTCGTCGTGTTCGTTTTCCTCGCGATCATCGCGATCGCCTTCGCCGCCGGCGACATCACCGGTCTGCGCCCGAATGGCGGGGGCACCAGCGCCGCGCTGGCCAAGGTCGGCGGCACCAGCGTGACCGAGAGCGAAGTGCGCGAGCGGATCGACCGTTTCCTGCGCGGCGCCGCGCGCGAGGGCCAGAATATCACGATGGAGCAGTTCCTCGCCCAGGGCGGCCTGGAACTGACGCTGGACGAGATGATCAATTCCGCGGCGATGGTCGAGTTCGCCAACAAGTCGGGCATGCAGGTCAGCAAGAAGCTGATCGACGGTGACATCGCCAGCAACCCCGCTTTCATCGGCTTCGACGGCAAGTTCAGCCAGAAGACCTTCGAAGACCTGCTCCAGCAGAACCGCCTCTCGCCCGCGGTCTTCCGCGAGGGTCTGACCAAGGAGAAGTACGGCACCTGGCTGGTCAACCGGTCCGCGCTCGGCACGCCGACCATGCCCGATGGCGTCCTCGCCCCCTATGCCTCGCTGCTGCTCGAGCGCCGCGCCGGCATCGTCGGACTGGTCTCGACCGTGGCGATGGACCCCGGCGCCGATCCCGATGAGAAGACGCTGACCGCCTATTACGCCGCCAACCGCGCCCGCTATCTCGTGCCCGAGCAGCGCGTGATGCGCTACGCGGTGATCCGTCCCGAGGCGCTGAAGGCGCAGTCGGCGGCGACCGAAGCGGAGATCGCCGAGCAGTACAAGAAGGACGCAGCCAAATACGCCGCGACCGAGAAGCGCTCCGTCGAGATGGTCACCGCGCTCGATCAGGCGACCGCCACCACCATCGCCAATGCCGCCAAATCGGGCGCGCTCGATGCCGCCGCGCGCGCATCTGGTCTCGAAGCGCGCAAGTTCGACGCCGTCGAGAAGGCCGCGCTCGCCCGTGACGTCTCGACGCCCTTCGCCGAGGCCGCCTTCACCGCGCAGCAGGGCCAGCTGGTCGGTCCGGCCAAGGTCGGCGCCAGCTGGATCGTCTACCGCGTCAGCAAGGTCGAGAAGGTCGCGGCGCGCTCGCTCGATCAGGTCCGCGCCGCGATCGCCGAAGAGGTCACCAGCCGCAAGACCGCGCAGGCGCTCGCCGACACCCGTCAGGCGATCGAGGACGGCGTCGGCGACGGCAAGACCTTCGACGAAGCCGTCAAGGACGCCAAGCTCACCGCCGAGCGCACCCCGCAGCTCACCGCGCAGGGTATCGACGTGACCAAGCCCGAGGCCAAGCCCGATCCCAATCTCGCGCTGATCGTCCGCACCGGCTTCGCCCTCGCCGCGGTCGGTGACGAACCGCAGCTGGTGCAGATCTCGCCCGATGGCGCCGCCGCGCTGGTCGCGCTGGAAAAGGTGGTTCCCGCCGCGCCCAAGCCGCTCGCCGATATCCGCGCCCAGGTGAACAAGGATTATCTGGTCGATCAGGCGCTCAAAAAGGCGCGCGCCGCCGCTACGGGCATGATCGCCAAGCTCGAAAAGGGCATGCCGATGGCGCAGGCGCTGGCCGAAGCCGGCGTCAAGAAGGGTCCGCCGCCCAAGCCGTTCGATTTCAAGCGCTCGGAGACCCCCGGCAAGGAGAATTTCATCCAGATGGCGTTCGCCATGGCCCCCAAAAAGGCCAAGCTGGTCGAGGCGCCGGGCCGCGTCGGCTATTACGTCGTCTATCTGGACACGGTCGAGGAGCATGACGCGTCGAAGGATCCGGTGACGATGGGCCAGGCCAAGGCCGGCATCGTGCCCCAGATCGGCCCCGAATACGCCCGTCAGTTCATCCGCGCGATCCGCGGCGCGGTGAAGGTCACGCGTAACGAAGGCGCGATCAAGCGCCTGCGCGACGATCTCGCCCGCACCGGCGTGCGCTGATTTCCGGAGTGGCCGCGCGGATAACGCTTTGCGCTGACTCTCCCTGCTCCCCTGCGAAAGCGGGGGTCCAGGATCAAGCGATGCGGCGCTCGCCACCCTGGACTCCCGCTTTCGCGGGAGAAGATGAGGCGGCATGTCCGGCATGATCGAAGGGCGGGAAGCGGCCCGCGCGGCGCTTGCCGAGGGCCGCCCGGCGCTGCTGTGGCGCCGCCAGATCGCGGACACCGAAACCCCGGTCGCAGCCGCGCTCAAGCTGATCGAGCCCGGACGCGGCGATTTCCTGCTCGAATCGGTCGAGGGCGGATCGGTGCGCGGGCGCCACAGCCTGATCGGCCTCGCCCCCGACATGGTGTTCCGCGCCACCGGCAACGAAGCCGCGGTCAACGCCGAATGGCTGACCGACCGCGACGCCTTCCGCCCCTGCGCCCAGCCCGCGCTCGAAGCGCTGCGCGGTCTGGTCAAAGCCTGCCGGATGGACGTTCCGCCCGAACTGCCCCGCGCGCTCGCCTGTCTGGTCGGCTATTTCAGCTATGAGACCGTCGGGCTGGTCGAGCGGCTCGATCGCCCGCCCGAAAACCCGGTCGGCGTGCCCGACATGATGTTCGTGCGCCCGACCGTGATCCTGATCTTCGACCGGCTGGCCGACGCCCTGTTCCTCGTCGCTCCCGTCTGGCCGGGCGGCGATGTCGACGCCGCCGCCGAGCGGATCGACGCCGTGGCCGCCAGGCTCGCCACCGCGCCGCTCCCCGCGCCCGTCCGCGCCGCCCCCTTGGCCGTGGAGCTGACCCCGGTCCTTGGCCCCGGCCACTATGCCGGCATGGTCGCGGCGGCGAAGGACTATATTGCGGCTGGCGATATCTTTCAGGTCGTCCTCGCCCAGCGCTTCACCGCGCCGTTCACGCTCCCGCCGTTCGAGCTCTATCGCGCGCTGCGCCGGGTGAACCCCTCGCCCTTCCTCTACCATCTCGATCTGCCCGGCTTCGCGCTGACCGGATCGAGCCCCGAAATCCTCGTCCGCGCCCGCGATGGCGAAGTCACGATCCGGCCGATCGCCGGCACCCGCCCGCGAGGGCTGACCGCCGCCGAGGACGCCGCCAACCGCGACAGCCTGCTCGCCGACCCCAAGGAGCGCGCCGAACATCTGATGCTGCTCGATCTCGGCCGCAACGATGTCGGTCGCGCCGCCGAGGCCGGCAGCGTCCGCGTCACCGACAGCTATACCGTCGAATTCTACAGTCATGTCATGCACATCGTCTCGAACGTGGTCGGCAAGCTGAAGGCGGGCAGCGACGCCATCGACGCGCTGTTCGCCGGTTTCCCGGCGGGCACGGTCAGCGGCGCGCCCAAGGTCCGCGCCTGTGAGATCATCGCCGAGCTCGAGCCCGAAACCCGCGGCCCCTATGCCGGCGGCGTCGGCTATTTCTCGCCCGATGGCTCGATGGATTCGTGCATCGTCCTGCGCACCGCTCTGGTGAAGGACGGCGTCATGCACGTCCAGGCTGGCGCCGGAATCGTCGCGGATTCGAACCCCGATTACGAACAGCGCGAATGCGAAGCCAAGGCCGGTGCCCTGTTCGCCGCCGCCCGCGAAGCCGTGGCGCGGGCCGCAGAGGCCGGATTCGGGCAATAAAGTCCTCTCCCCCTCGGGGGAGAGGGAGTTTAGTTCCCGTTCCCAGGAATCCGCGCGGCCTTTGCCTTGCGATCGAGCCGGTCCTGATACCATTGCTGCAGCATCTGCCGGGTGCAGCCGGTCTGGCCGCCGGTGCCGACCGGCGAGCAGCTATTGGGCAGCCCGGCGCGGTTGACCTCTTCCACCGTCTCGACGCGATTGGTCCAGGCCTGCGACGCCGCATCCTCTTTCGGCTGATCGCGCAGCGCCTTGGGAATGCGATAGGGCGATTCCCCGGCATTGGCGCACACCACGATCTCGTCCGGGTCTTGGGGCTTGGGGCATTCCTCCTGCCCGTAGAGCAGGATCGAGCGCACCCGCTTGGGCGGGTCCTGCGGCTTGTCCTGCGCCATCACCGGGGTGGCGAGCATTGCGGTGGCGACGAGAAGCTTGGCGATCATCACGAAATTCCTTCGGTACACGGGTTCCAACGCCCCTCTCGGCAAACTCGTTGCGCGGGCATCATGGCCGCGGCAAGGCGTAGCGTGCCTTGTTTGCGGCGGCATGACCGCTAAGTCGGAAGTCGTGACGCCGTTCCTCCGCCTCTTCGCCCTGGCAGGCCTGCTCGCGCTTGCCGCATGCGGTCGCGGCGGCAACGTCGCCGAAGCGTGCCAGGATATCCTCTTCGAGGGCGCCCGGTTCACCGCCTGCCACGCCAGCCCACAGACCCATGATCTCGTCCTCGTCAATCGCGGCGCGGATGGCCAGCCGATGCGCGACTTCGCCGGCCTCGAAAAGCGCCTCGGCGAGCGCTACGCCAACCTCGCCTTCGCGATGAACGCCGGCATGTTCGACGCGAAAGGCGCGGCGATCGGCTATTATGTCGAGGATGGCGCCGAGCAGACCCCGCTCAACCGCAAGCCCGGCCCCGGCAATTTCCACCTTCTCCCCAACGGCGTCTTCTGGGGCGACACCGCCGGCTGGCACGCCGACACCACCGACAATTTCGCCGCGATGAAGCCCGATCATGTCCGCTTCGCCACCCAGAGCGGCCCGATGCTGCTGATCCGTGGGCGCCTCCACCCCCAGATCAGCGACAACGGCGCCTCGCTTCAGATTCGCAACGGCGTCGGCGTATCCGTTGACGGCACCGCCTGGTTCGCGATCAGCAACGAGTCGGTTTCGTTCGGCCGCTTCGCCCGCCTGTTCCGCGACAAGCTCGCCTGTCCCGACGCGCTCTATTTCGACGGCGCCGTCTCGCGCCTGTTCGATCCCGTCGCGGGCCGCAAGGATGGCGGCGCGCCGATCGGGCCGATTGTCGTCGCCGTCCAGAAACGCTAGCGCGCCGCCATGATCCTCGTTCTCGACAATTATGACAGCTTCACCTGGAACCTCGTCCATTATCTGATGGAACTCGGCGCCGAGGTGCAGGTCGTGCGCAACGACGCACTTACCGCGCACGAGGCGATCGCCACCAATGCGAGCGCGTTCCTGATCTCCCCCGGACCCTGCACGCCGAACGAGGCCGGGATCAGCCTCGATCTCGTCGCCGCCTGCGCCGAACTCCGCAAGCCGCTGCTCGGCGTCTGCCTCGGCCATCAGTCGATCGGCCAGTATTTCGGCGGCTCGGTCGTGCGCGGCGGGCTGATGCACGGCAAGACCTGTCCGGTCGAGCATGACGGCACCGGCCTGTTCGATGGCCTGCCCTCGCCCTTCACCGCCACCCGCTATCACTCGCTGATCGTCACCGACATTCCCGACGATTTGGTGGTCAACGCCACCGCCAGCGACGCATCGGTGATGGGCTTCCGCCACCGCGACCTGCCGATCCACGGCGTCCAGTTCCACCCCGAAAGCATCGCCACCGAACATGGCCATGCGATGCTGGCGAACTTCCTCCGGATCGCCGGGATCGAAGCGAAGGCGCTCGCCTAATAAGCGCGCTGCTTTTTTTGCCATTCCTCGCGATACGCCTTGCGACGCGCATCGAACCAATTGTCCGAACCCCTTTTGATGTTATCGACCGCTACATCGCCGGCATTGCGGATCGCATCGGAGAAAGCGCCGGGATAATAAGGCCGGGGCACGGGGTTCGCGAGTTCATAGTCGCGACGCGCCAAGGCCGCGGCTTCGTTACGCGCCACTTGCCGCTGGCCTTCTTCGACCTTTGCGACAAGATCGGCGGACAAGCCCATCTCGCGGGCCTTCCTCAGATCGTTCGCGGAAAAGCCGCCCGCGCAATGCTGGGCGTACACCGTGATCTCTTCGATCGTGTAGTTCATCGGCGCGAGATACTGGCACAATTTGCCCTCGCGGATCCTCTCGTTGCGAAAGGCGATATAATCGGCGCGTTCCTTCGCCTTGCGCTCGGCGACGCTGCGCTCGAACGCCGCCCGCTGCGCCGCGCTCCACGCATCCCAGGCGGCGTTGTAATTGGCCCGTGCCGTCGCCGGATCATTTGCCGGCGCGCCCAGCGTTTCGGCACCCGCCGAGGCCGGCACCACCCATTTGCCGGTGCGGACATCGATCGCGGCAAAGAACCCCGACGTGCCTTCGCGCGCGATTTCGCGGTAGCGCGGATCGCTACTCTTGCCCCGCGCCAGCGCCTGCTCCAGCGTGCCGTCATACAGGCTGTAGCTCCAGCCATTCGCATCCGGATACACTATCGCCCATTGCTCGCTCAGCCAGTCCCAATTGTCATCGGGCAGATCGGCATAGGGGGTGTTGGTGATCGGATTGCTGGTCGGCAGCACGCCGATCGCCCCTTCGGGCAGCGGCAGGAACTCGCCCGTCGCCGACAGCGGAAATCGTACCGCGCCATATTCGGTCTTGGCCGGATTGCGGTCGAGGCTCGGCCCCTTGGCCAGCATCTGCGCGCGCCCGGTCCGGCACGTGTCCTTGCGTCCCCAGGGCAGCTTGGTCTGCCAGAAGCTTATATTCTCGAACGTCCCGCTCATCGGCACGCCGGCGAGATTATAGATTCGTGCGGTATCTCCATAGTTCACGACGATCCGGTCACCGGTGCGCCGCACCGGCTGATCCTTGGGCACGCCGCGGAACATCGCCGGTGTGCTCGATCCGTGAAAATAGGCGACATCGCGCACGCCGTTCTGCACCACGCCATAGACCAGCACGCCCTGCGCCCCGTCTGGATTGCTCAGGATTTCGGTGCAGGGGCCGCGCGCGTCGGTCGGATGCACGCTGGCCGGCTGGAACGGCAGCGGCCGTTCCTTGCCGCCCTCATGGATCGCCCAGCCCTTGTCGAGCCGCTGCACGATCGCCGCGGTCGGCGAGATCGCATACATGTTGCGATAGCCCTCCGGCACGATCGTCTTGCCGGCGGCATTGCGCAGCCCGAGCAGCCACCATTTATGCCAGTAATCGGGGCGCGGTTTGCAATCCATGGTCTTGATCGTCACCGTCATCGGCTCGGCCCCGTTCGGCCCGGCGACATAGTTGACGCGTGACTTATAGGGATTGGTCCAGCCCTTGTCCGGCTTCCACACCGCGCATTTCGAAGCCTTGAACGCATCCAGGCTCGGCGGGAACTGGCTGTCACCCCGTTCGGAATCGAGTTGCGCCAAGGCAGGCGTGGCGAACAAGGCGGCACAAATCGCCAGGCCGGCCAGACGAAAAATCCCGCGCATCGACTTCTCCTTCGCCTGCAAACTATCGCGGACGTGCAACAAAGCAATCCGCGGCCGGCGCCGCCGCGCCATACAATTTGCGACACTTTATTGCAGGTGCCGTAATCCCCCTGCGATGTTCGGCAACGATACCGCCGCTTGTGCCCGATCACCGGGCAAACAGGAGTATCGAAAATGAACGCCAATCTGAAATATGCCGCCGCCGCGCTTGCCGGCATCGTCGCCACCCTCGGCGTCACCGGCGCGGTCAACGCCATGCACGACAAGGGCATCGGCCATTTCGCCAATGCCGACGCCGACAACAACGGCGAGATCACCGCCGCCGAATGGACTGCGGCCGGCAATGCCGAGTTCAAGAAGCTCGACACCAATGGCGACGGCAAGATCGTTATCGGCGAAATCCCCCGCGCCCCCGAAGGCGGTCCGCACGGCCCCCGCCCTGGCCCGCACGGCCCGGATGCCGGCCCCGGCGGCCCTGGCGGCCCCGGCGGCGATGCCGGTCCCGAAGCGCAGCCGGCACCGCCGCCTCCGCCCGCGCCGGTCGGCAACGCGGTGATCGGCAACACCGCCAACTGACCGTTACCCCGGCGAAGGCCGGGCCCCAACTGGGACCCTTGGTTGGAGAGCGTTGCGCGTAGGTGCAACCCCTCCAACCATTCCCCGTCCTCCGCCGGAAACTCGCACGGTATTTCTATCTGGTCTTCACCCCGTTAGCGTCTTGGGCGTGGATCGGGGAGTTGGCATGGTTGCATCTACAGGCACGACCACCACAACAACGCTGCTGCATTGTGATGCCGAGACATTTGACGGGAGCGCCATCACACGAAGCGCTCCCGTGACCGCCCCGGGCGGCGGCGACTTCCACATCGCGCTCACTTGCGTCAAACTGCCAACGGACGGCCTGATCGGCGTGACGGTGATGGGCCCGGCCAGCGATTCGTGCGTGATCATGCCGATCACACGCATCCTCACTCCGTCCATGCAGCTGCAATGGCGGCTGATCTGGCCGGTGAATTTCCAAAGCGAGGTTGTCGTCGATTATGTGATGGGTGCGGCGATGCCGCCGGCCGGCGCATATTTCGAAGTGACGCTCCTTACGCCTGAAGCGCCAGCCGACAATACAGGCTTCGCGGCGGCATAACAGGAAACGCTCGACTCACACGCCACCCGCCGGGATAGAGGCGCGGTGACTGTCTTTACCCTCCTCCCCGATCCCGCATCGCCGCTCGCCCGCGAAACCGCCGCGCAGGCGTTCGCCGACATGCTCGACGGCACCGCATCCGAAGCCGAGATCGAGGCGTTCCTGATCGCCCTTTCCGAGCGCGGCGAGACCAGCATCGAGATCGCCGAGGCCGCCCGGGCGATGCGCTCGCGGGTCATCCCGGTCACCGCCCCCGCCGGCGCGATCGACGTCTGCGGCACCGGCGGCGACGGCCACCACACCCTCAACGTCTCCACCGCCGTCAGCCTGGTGGTCGCCGCCGCCGGCGTCCCCGTCGCCAAGCATGGCAACCGCGCCGCCTCCAGCAAGGCCGGCGCCGCCGACACGCTCGAAGCGCTCGGCCTCGACCTCGACCGCGCCGCCGCCGCCGCCGAGGATACGCTCGGCGATCTCGGCATCGCGTTCCTGTTCGCGCAGCATCACCACCCGGCCCTCGCCCGCATCGGCCCGATCCGCCGCCGCATCGGCCGCCGCACGATCTTCAACCTGATGGGCCCACTCGCCAATCCGGCCCATGTCACCCGCCAGCTGATCGGTATCGCCCGCCCGGACTATGCCCCGATCTATGCCGAGGCGCTCGAGCAATTGGGTACCGAGGCCGCGGCGGTGATCTCCGGCGACGAAGGGCTCGACGAACTCTCCACCGAAGGCGCCAGCATCGCCGTCAATGTCGGCCGCGCGTCGCTCCCGGCCCGCATCGCCCCCGAAGACGCGGGCCTCCCCCGCCACCCGCTCACCGCGATCCGCGGCGGCGATCCCGAATATAACGCGGTGGCGCTGCGCCGCCTGCTCCAGGGCGAGCATTCCCCCTATCGCGACGCCGTCCTCCTCAACGCCGCCGCCGCGCTGATGGTCGCCGGCCACGCCGCCGATCTGCGCGAAGGCGTGGAGGAAGCCGCCGAAACCCTCGACAAGGGCCTTGCCAACGCCCTGCTCGACTGCTGGATCGCCTATTAGATGAGCACGATCCTCGACCGGATATTGGAAACCAAGCGCGCCGAAGTCGCCGCGCGCAAGGGGGCGTGGCAGCCGTCTGAAGGCGTCTCGCCAGTTCGCGGTTTCAAGCGTGCGCTGGAGAAGAAAATCGCCGCAGGCGGCTACGGCCTGATCGCCGAGATCAAGAAGGCCAGCCCGTCCAAGGGCCTGATCCGCGCCGATTTCGACCCCGCCGCGCACGCCCGCGCCTATGAAGCAGGCGGCGCCGCCTGCCTCTCCGTCCTCACCGACCGCGACTATTTCCAGGGCCACGAGGACTATCTGATCGCCGCCCGCCAGGCCTGTTCGCTACCGGTCTTGCGCAAGGATTTCATGGTCGATCCGTGGCAGGTCGCCGAATCCCGCATGATCGGCGCCGACGCGATCCTGATCATCGTCGCCGCGCTTTCGGACATGCAAATGGCCGAGATCGAAGCCGCCGCGATCGATCACAACATGGACGTCCTCGTCGAAGTCCATGACGAGCGGGAGCTCCAGCGCGCCTATCGCCTCAAGTCGCGCCTGATCGGGGTGAACAACCGCAATCTCAAGGACTTCGTCGTCGATTTTGACCGCACGCTCGAAGTGCTGAAGGACGCCCCTCCCGGCTGCACCTTCGTCGCCGAAAGCGGCATCACCGGCCATAACGATGTCCGCCACCTCGCCGACAATGGCATCAAATGCTTCCTCGTCGGCGAAGCGCTGATGCGCCAGCCCGATATCGAGGCCGCCACCCGCGCGCTGCTGGGCTAACTTCTTCTCCCCTCCCGCTTGCGGGAGGGGTCGGGGGAGGGCATGTCAAGATGGTGAGCCAAACGGACAACTCCTCCCCTAGCGCCTCCCGCAAGCGGGAGGGGAACTTGACCCATCTCAACGCCGCCGGCGAAGCCCATATGGTCGATGTCGCCGGCAAGCCCGTCACCGCCCGCGAAGCCGTCGCCACCGGCCGCATCACCATGTCCGCCGAAGCCGCGCGGGCGATCCGCGAAGGCAGCGTCAAGAAAGGCGACGTCCTCGCCACCGCCCGCATCGCCGGGATCATGGCCGCCAAGAAGACCGCCGAGCTGATCCCGCTCTGCCACCCGCTGCCGCTGACTCGCGTGGCGATCGACCTCGCCCCCGACGAAACCGGCGTCACCGTTACAGCCACCGCCGCCACCGAAGCCCAGACCGGCGTCGAGATGGAAGCCCTCACCGCCACCACCGTCGCGCTGCTCACCCTCTACGACATGGCCAAGGCCCTCGATAAGGCGATGGTGATCGGCGAGGTGCGCCTGCTTTCGAAAAGCGGCGGCAAATCGGGCGATTGGCAGGCTTAACTCCTCCTCCCATCGGGAGAGGAAATTACCGCCGAAAACACTCCGGCGCATGGTCGTTGACCATCCCCACCGCCTGCATGAACGCATAGACGATCACCGGCCCGACAAACTTGAACCCCTTCGCCTTAAGCGCCTTGGACATCGCCTCCGAAACCGGCGTCTGCGCGGGCACACGCACTCCGTCATTCACTTGAGGCGCGCCTCCGGCCAGCCCCCATAGCCAGTCCGAGAAATCCTCCCCCGCCTCGGCCATCGCGCAATAAATCCGCGCCGCACCAATCGTCGCCTCGATCTTGGCCCGCGCCCGGATGATGCCCTCGTCCGCCATCAGCCGCTCGACATCCGCCGGTCCGAACGCCGCCACCTTGACCGGATCGAACCCGGCGAATGCCCGCCGGAACCCCTCGCGCCGGTGCAGGATCGTCCGCCACGATAGCCCCGCCTGGAACCCCTCCAGCATCAGCATTTCCCACAGCGTCCGGGCATCGCGCACCGGCACGCCCCATTCGGCATCGTGGTAAGCCTGCATCAGCGAATCGTCGCCGGCCCATGCGCATCGCGTCATCTCGTTCATGAAATGTTCTTATCTGGACAAGCCCGCAGCCGCAAGCCAAACCAGCGCCCATGACGCTGCAACTCTTCGCCCACCCCTTCTCCTCCTATTGCTGGAAGGTGCTGATCCCGCTCTACGAGAACGATACGCCGTTCGAATATCGCCATATCGAGCATGAGGGTGTCTTCGCCGAGCTCGCAACGCTGTGGCCGATCGGCAAATTCCCGGTGCTGCGCGATGGCGGCAAGACCATCGTCGAGACCAGCGCGATCATCGAGCATCTCCAGATTCACCATCCCGGCCCGGTCCAGCTGATCCCCGGCGATCCCGATCAGGCCATCGAAGTCCGCATGCTCGATCGCATCTTCGACAATTATGTGATGAACGCGATGCAGCCCCTCGTGAACAACGCGATCCGCCCGGAGGAGAAGCGCGACGCCTTCGTTGCCGAGGGCGTCCACGCCATGCTCGACAAGAGCTACGCCTGGCTCGATGCCCGCATGGCCCAACGCGAACAGGATGGCCGCCAATGGGCCGCGGCGGATCGCTTCAGCCTCGCCGATTGCGCCGCCGCGCCGTCGCTCTTCTACGCCGACTGGGCCTATCCGATTCCGGAGCAGTTCGCGCATCTCAAGGCCTATCGCGCGCGCCTGCTCGCCCGGCCCAGCGTCGCCCGCGCCGTCGATGAGGCCCGTCCATACCGGTCGTATTTTCCCTTAGGCGCGCCGGACCGCGATTAACCCTCCCGCTTAACGCGGCCTTCAGCCCCCGCCCCCACACTCAAGTTGAGCCGGGTGGGGTATTTTTGGCTATGCGACAAGGACTTGCGTCCTCCACGATCTTCAGTCTGGCGGCCGATTTTCCGGCAGCGGAGCCGCTTGCCCTCGGCCATGCCGATCTCGACGCCGCGACCCTGACCGGCGAGCGGATCGCCCTCCCCTGTTCGCTGCGCAAGCTCAACGCCGCCGGCGCCACGCTCCATCACGATGCCGCGCTCACCGAGGGTGACGCGCTGTCGCTGACCCTCGCCAGCGGCCAGTCGATCCCGGGCACCATCGCCTGGACGACCGGCGAGACCGCCGGCTTCGTCTTCGATGCCCCCATCGATGTCGTCGGCACCGTCGCGCGCACCCTCGCCAGCCTTCCCGCCGAGCGCCGCCAGATGCCGCGCATCGAGCTCCACCAGACCGTCAGCGTCCATCACAAGGGCGCGATCGAGTTCACCCGCAGCCGCAATCTCTCGCAGGGCGGCGCATCGGTCGAGAGCCGCCGCCTGCTGCTGCCCGAAGATCCGGTCCAGATCAGCTTCGATGGACTGCGCCCGATCGACGGCACGATCAAATGGGCGAGCGATGGCCAGGCCGGCATCGAATTTGACGAGCCCTTGCCGTGGCAGATCCTGATGCCGTGGTTGCGCCAGGTCCAGCAGACCCCGGCACACCCGATCCGCTCGGGCGCCTTCCCCGTCCCCGGGCTGATCCCGGATGCCCATGCCATCCAGCTCGACGCCCCGGCGCGCGTCCGCGAAGGCGTGCGCTGGTGGAACGTCCGGCTCCGCGGTCTCACCTCGCAGCTCGTCGAGTTCGAAAGCCGCGCCCCGCTGACGCAGGGCACACCGCTCTGGATCGCGCTCCCGCATATTGGCGGCGCGCCGGCCTCGGTGCTCGAAACCGATCAGCACCGCTATCTCTGCGAATTCCGCCTGCCGCTGCGCCCCGGCGAACTGAGCCTGATCTCGAGCGGAGCCTGATCCCGCCCCCGGTTGCCGACGGCACGGGATGATGCGACTGTCCGTAAGGTGCCGGGAGGGCGGATATGACGCAGGGGATTTCGGCGCGATCGATGGCAATCGCGCTGGCACTGACCGCCTTGTCCGCGCTGGCCGTCCTCGCTCTGCTCACCGCGCTCGGCCCCGATTGGTCGGTCTATGCCCCGGCCACCTGCACCGCGACGCATTGCTTCTGCGAGATGCCGCGCACCGGCGATCTGGTGCTGCAGCCCGCCGATAGCTGGTCATCCTATGGCTATGTTCTCGCCGGCTTCCTGATGATCGTCATCGCCGGCGGCCGCGACCGGGTCTCGGCGATGCCGCCGCTCGCGGCGCGCACGCTGGGGCTGACCGCGATCGCCGTCGGGCTCGGCTCGGTGCTGATGCACGCGACGCTGACTCTGTGGGGCCAGTTCGTCGATGTCGCCGGCATGTATCTGGTCGGTTCGTTCCTGCTGGTCCGCGCGCTGGCGCGGTGGCGGAGTATCCCCGATGGCCGCGCCGTCGCGATCTACGCCGCGCTCTGCGCCATGCTGATCGCGGTGCTGATCCTGATGCCCGAAGTGCGCCGCTGGCTGTTCGCGGTGCTGCTGATCCTCGCCATTCTCGTCGAGCTGGTCTTCGCCCGCCCGCTCCGTCCCGGCGCGCGCATCGGATATTATCTCGGCGGCATCCTCGTCAACGCGACGGGCTTCGCGGTCTGGATCCTCGATCAGCAGGGCCTCGCCTGTTCGCCGCACAGCCTGCTCCAGGGCCATGCCGCATGGCACCTCCTCGGCGCGATCTCGCTGTGGCTGAGTTTCGGTTACTATCGCAGCGAGCGCCTGCCCCGGCCCGCCGCCGGCACCTGATCGCCGTACCCTGACTCCGGGGGCATGGTTAACAGCTTGTTAGAGGATCGCCCCTAGCGTCGAGCCGAGGTTCATGGCTGGAAGGTGCCCCGATGGCTGACATGCCGTCATTCCCCTATTTCTCGGTTCCCAGGGAAGCACGCTGGGGGAAGTCCGTCGCCGGCCGCGCCCCGCGCGAGATCGATCCGCACAGCGGCACCCGCCTGCGCATCGCCCCGACCGACAAGATCGCCTCCGCCGGCAGCTGCTTCGCGCAGCGCATCTCGGAATCGCTCCAGGCCAGCGGCTATAATTATTTCGTCACCGAGGAAGGCGCGCCGTTCCTCTCGCCCGAGCGCCGCCGCGACCTCAACTACCGCATCTATTCCGCCCGCTACGGCAATATCTACACCGCGCTCCAGCTGCTCCAGCTCTTCCACCGCGCCTTCGATCGCTTCGCCCCCGCCGAGCCGCTGTGGCAGCTTCCCGAGGGCGGCTGGGTCGATCCGTTCCGTCCCTCGGTCCAGCCCGGCGGGTTCCAGAGCGAACGGGAATGCCTGAACGACCGCGCGTCGCATCTCCGCGCCGTCCGCCGCATGTTCGAGGAAGCGGATGTCTTCGTCTTCACCCTCGGCCTCACCGAAGCCTGGCTCAGCAAGGAGGACGGCGCCGTCTTCCCCGCCTGCCCCGGCTCGCCGCTCGGCGGCGCCTTCGATCCCGCCGCCCATGTCTTCCACAATTTCAGCGTCGCCGAAGTCACCTCGCATCTCGACCAGTTCGTCGCCGAGTTCGCCGCGGTGAACCCCGCCGCCCCGATTCTCCTCACCGTGTCGCCGGTCCCGCTCCTCGCCACCTATGAGCAGCGCCATGTGCTCCAGGCGACCACCTATTCGAAATCGGTGCTCCGCGTCGCCGCCGAGGAGGCGGTCCGCAAGCACCCGCACGTCCATTATTTCGGCTCGTACGAGATCGTCACCGCCACCGGCGACAGCGCCGCCTATTTCCTCGAAGACCGCCGCGCCGTCTCCGACGCCGCCGTCGCCCATGTCCTCGAATGCTTCCATCGCCAGTTCACCGGCGCCGAAGCCCCGCCGTCCGCCACGAACCGCGATCCGCTCCCGCTCGCGCCCGCATCCACCCGACCGATGTGCGACGAAGAGCTGGTCCTCGCCGCCCTCGCCGCCCAGAATCCCGGCGCCCGCCAGTGACCATCGAGCCGCTCGGCGCGGTCTCCCCGATCCACATGATCGGGGAAAGCCACAGCCTCGTCTTCAACAATCTCCTGTTCCGCGCCGAGGAACGGACCTTCCTCTGCCGCACCCGCTTCCTCGCCACCCTCAAGGCCGCCGACTATCTCGCCGGCGGCAATCTCGACACCGGCTATGCCGAGGCGCTGATCGCCGAGGGCATCCTCGATGCCGAGCTGCGTCCCGCCTTCCTCCACGCCGAGCCGTCCGCCGCCTTTCTCGCCGGCGCGCCGATGCTGGCTCCGCCGATGGTGTTGTTCGCCGGCGATCTCGATCTCCACGGCCTGTTCCGCCAGCTCGGCAACGCCTATGATTTCGTCCTGCCCGACGATCCCCATTTCGGTATCGACGCGGCGAAGCAGAGCATGGCCCATGCAGATATCCACGCGCATATCGCCGCCTGCCTCGCCCCCTTCCTCGATGCCGTGCGGATGCTTCAGGGCGTCGGCTTCAGCCGGATGATGATCCACTGCCTGCCCCCGCGCACCCCGGACGCCCAGGCCGCGTCGAACTGGACCGGCGGCGCGATCATCGACGCCCCGATCCGCGCCAAGCTGACCCTGCTCGCCAACCGTCTCCTCGCCGATTTCTGCGCCGAGACCGCCATCCCCTTCATCGACACCTGGCCCGAGCTCACCGAAGCCGGCCTGCTCCGCCCCGAGTTCGAGCTCGACGGCTGCCACGTCAACCGCGCCTCGGCGCTGGTCTCGCTGGACAAGATCGCCGCCACCCTGCGCGATCGGACCGCCAACATCGCCAATCCCATCCGCTACGGCCATGCCGCCCGCCAGGCCGAGCGCCATGCGCCCTCGGAAGCCCATCCCGAATACCCGCTGCGCTGGGCCCAGACCGGCCTCGTCCACGACCAGCTCGGCGCGGATGCCCTCGCCCGGCTCTCCGCCGGCCTGACCTTCGATCGCACCGGCAATCCCCAGGCCCGCCCCGACTGGGTCGGCAGGCCGCGCGCCGGCCAGCCCGGTATCACCCTCGCCGAACCCGCCGGCACCTGGCTGACCCACGCCGCCCGGATCTTCAGCCAGGGCCAGGCCGCCGCCCTGCTCCACGCCGGCTCCAGGCGCGATCTGACCGTCGCCAGCGCCCGCCCCATCCGCTACGCCGCCAACGCCACCGCCACGCCCCTGCCCGCCCCACCCGGCACCCGCCGCGCGATCGTCATGCTGTCGGCCACCGACCGCCTGACCTTCACCACCTCCGAAGGCACGCCCGTCGCGCCTCCGCCCACCGGACACGGCACCCTGATCGTCTACGACCCCGAACGCCTCCACGTCGAAGTGAACGCCGGCACCGAAGACATCGACCTGATCGAACTGGCGATAACCCCGCGCCTGTCGGGCCAACCGTTCCGCGTGACATGGGCCGGCCATTGCGACTGGCCCGCCGATCCGTTCCTCTATTCGGTGGCGGACATGAAGGCCGCGCCGGAATTCCCGGAAGCCATCTTCCGCGAGCGCTCGCGGCGCTGAAAACCGGCTCGGAACGCCAAACCTCAGCGGCACCCGCACTCCTAATATAAAGAATTCTTTATATCCCGATTGACGCCGCGCTCGCGAAGGCGGATACCGGGCCCGTCAAGGTTCTCCGGCCGGGCTGATCCGCGCCGGAGCTAAGACGGGAAGCCGGTGCGCCTTCATGGGCAAAGCCGGCGCTGCCCCCGCAACTGTAAGCGGCGAGCGGCGATCCAATCATGTCACTGGGGTTCGCCCCGGGAAGACGGATCGACCGCGCTGACCCGCGAGCCAGGAGACCTGCCTTCGACGCCATAACGTCCACCGGCGGGGTGCCCGGTCTGGTCGCTTGCATGCTGCGCGGCCGGTTGCGGTCGCGTGCCTGTTTGTGCCTGGCCCGGCGCTTCGCCCCATTCTTCGGGGTTGAAGAACATGACTGTCACTGTTGCCACATTGGGTTTCCCGCGCATCGGTCCGCGCCGGGAGCTGAAATTCGCGCTCGAGAAATTCTGGAGCGGCAAGACCGGCGAGGCCGAATTGCTCGAAGCCGCGGCCGGGCTGCGCACCGCCACCTGGGCGCGCCAAAACGGGCTCGGAGTCGATTGGCTGCCGTCCAATGATTTCTCGCTCTACGACCATGTTCTTGACACCAGCGTGATGCTGGGAGCGGTCCCGGCACGGTATGCGGCGGCCGATGGCCAGGCCGATCTCGCCACCTATTTCGCGATGGCGCGCGGCACCACCGGCGGCGGCTGCGGCCATGCGCACGGCACGGGTTCGGGCAGCGTCACCGCTGGCGAGATGACCAAATGGTTCGACACGAACTATCATTACATCGTGCCGGAGATCGAGCCGGGCCAGAAGCTGGCGCTCGGCAAGAGCAAGATCGTCGATGAATATCGCGAGGCCAAGGCGCAGGGCTATGAAACGCGTCCGGTGCTGCTCGGCCCGGTCACCTGGTTGAGCCTGGCCAAGGGCCAGGGCGTCGATCCGTTCGACCTTCTCGACGAGGTGCTCGGACTGTACAATGTCATTCTCGGCCATCTCGCGCATGAAGGTGCCGAATGGGTGCAGATCGACGAGCCGATCCTCGTCACCGATCTGAGCGAGCAGCAGCGTCGCGCCTTCACCCGCGCCTATGCCCGGCTCGCGCGATCCGGCCCGAAGATGATGCTGACCACCTATTTCGGCGGCCTTGAGGACAATCTGGGCTTCGCCGCCGCGCTTCCGGTCGCCGGCCTGCATGTCGATCTCGTGCGGGCGCCGGAGCAGCTCGATGCGGTGCTGAAGGCGGTACCGAAAACGCTGCTGCTCTCGCTCGGCGTGATCGACGGCCGCAATATCTGGCGTGCCGATCTCGAGGCGCTGCTCGACTGGATCGAGCCGATCGCGGCGACGCGTGACCTGGTGCTGGCGCCATCCTGCTCGCTGCTCCATGTGCCCGTCGATCTCACCCTCGAACCCAGGCTCGACGACGAACTGAAGCAATGGCTGGCCTTCGCGGTGCAGAAGATCGCGGAGCTCGACCTGCTCAAGCGCGCGCTCAACGATGGCCGCGCCAGCGTGGCCGGGCAGCTCGCGGCCTCGGCTCAGGCCGCCGCGAATCGCCGCACCTCGACCCGCATTCACGATCCGCTGGTCCAGGCCCGTATCAGCGGCGTCACCGCCGCGATGCGCGAGCGCCAGGCCGGGCATGCCGAGCGCATCCGCGCCCAGGCGGAAGTGCTGGGCCTGCCGCTGTTTCCGACGACCACGATCGGATCGTTTCCCCAGACCGCTGAAGTCCGTCACGCCCGCGCCGAGCATAATCGCGGCAATCTCGACGATGCCGCCTATCAGCAGTTCCTGCGCGAAGAGACCGCGCGCGCGATCCGCTGGCAGGAGCAGGTCGGGCTCGACATGCTCGTCCATGGCGAGTTCGAGCGCAACGACATGGTGCAGTATTTCGGCGAGCAGCTCGCCGGCTTCGCCTTCACGGTCAATGGCTGGGTGCAGAGCTATGGCTCTCGCTGCGTCCGCCCGCCGGTTCTCTATGGCGATGTCTCGCGGCCCGAACCGATGACCGTTGAATGGTGGCGCTATGCGCAATCGCTGACGGACAAGCCGATGAAGGGCATGCTCACCGGTCCGGTGACGATCCTCAACTGGAGCTTCGTCCGCGACGATCAGCCGCGCGAAGCCTCCTGCCGCCAGATCGCGCTGGCGATCCGCGACGAGGTGACCGATCTCGAACGGGCCGGCTGCAAGGCGATCCAGATCGATGAAGCCGCCCTTCGCGAGGGTCTGCCCCTTCGCAAGCGCGACTGGCAGCATTATCTCGACTGGGCAGTGGATTGCTTCCGGCTCTCGGCGGCGGGCGTGGGCAACGCCACCCAGATCCACACCCATATGTGCTATTCGGAGTTCAACGAGATCCTGCCCGCGATCGGCGCGATGGATACCGACGTCATCTCGATCGAGACCGCGCGATCGCAGATGGAGCTGCTCGAAGGCTTCGCAGAGTATCGTTACCCCAGCGCGATCGGGCCGGGCGTCTACGACATCCATTCCGCCCGCGTGCCCGGCGAGGATGAGATGGTCGCGCTGATGCGGCTCGCCCAGCAGCATCTCGCCCCGGCGCAATTGTGGGTGAACCCGGACTGCGGGCTCAAGACCCGCCGCTGGGAGGAAGTGAAGCCCGCGGTCGAGGCGATGGTCGCCGCCGCCCGCGCGCTGCGCGCCGAAACGCTGGCCGAGGCGTAAGGGAGATGGCGGAGACGAAGGCCGCTGGCGAGCCGGTGCAGCTCATCGACATGGTGTTCCCCGGCGACTCCAACCACCACGGCACGCTGTTCGGGGGCGTGGCGCTCGCGCATATGGACAAGGTGGCGTTCCTCGCCGCCAGCCGCCATGGCCGGGCGCCCTTCGTCACCGCCGCTTCCGACAAGATCGATTTCGCCGCGCCCGCGAGGGCCGGCGACATGGTCGAGGTGACCGGCCGCGTCGTGCGGGTCGGCACCAGTTCGCTCGATGTCGAGGTCGAGCTGGTCGCCGAAGCGCCGGTTTCGGGCGAGCGGCGGCTGTGCACGCGCGGCCGCTTCACCCTGGCGGCGGTGAAAGGACCGGAGACGCGGTTGCCATTGCCGCCGCTCGTGGAAGCGGCAGCCGGGCCCGAAGGCTGGCTGCGGATGGCCGAGATGGTCTTCCCGTCACAGACCAATCATTACGGCACGCTCTATGGTGGCGATGCGCTCAAGATGATGGGCAAGGCCGCCTTTATCGCCTCCACCCGGCACGCGCGGGCGGTAATGGTGATGGCGGCCTCCGATCGCATCGATTTCGTCTCGCCGATCCGGCAGGGCGAGATGGTCGAGCTGGCCGCACGCGTGGCGATGACCGGGCGCAGTTCGGTGCGCGTGGATGTCGAGCTATGGGCGGAGAACCTCCTCGATGGGGAACGGCGTCACGCGGCGACGGCACGCTTCACCATGGTGAGCGTGGACGCGAATGGGCGGGCGCTGATGTTTGGCGGCGGGGACCGTTGAGCGGATGATGCATATTACCGCCCCTTCCCCCCGGCCCCGCGCTCCCCTACTCCTCACGCGATGCCCGCTCCCCTGCTCCCCGTCGCCGAGGCCCAGTCCCGCCTCCTCGCGCTCGCCACCCCGCTCGCCATCAAGCAAGTCCCCCTCGCCGACGCCGCCCATCGCTATGCCGCCGCCGGCATCGTAGCCCTGCGCACGCAGCCCGCCGCCGATCTCTCGGCGATGGACGGCTATGCGATCCGCTTCGCCGACCTGCCCGGCCCGTGGCAGGTCATCGGCGAAAGCGCCGCCGGCCGCGGCTTTGCCGGCGAAGTCGCCGCATCCCAGGCCGTCCGCATCTTCACCGGCGCGCCGCTGCCCGTCGGCACGGACACTGTCCTTGTCCAGGAAGAAGCCGCCCGCGACGGCCCGCGCCTGACGCTCGCCGGCGCGGGCCCGTCCACGCCCGGCCGCAATGTCCGCCGCAAGGGACTCGATTTCGCCGAGAGCGAGACGCTGATCCGCGCCGGCCAGCGCATCACGCCCGCCGCGCTCGCCCTCGCCGCTATCGCCGGTCACGCAACGCTCCCCGTTCGCGGCAAGGTCCGCGTCGCCATCGCCGCCACCGGCGACGAGCTTGTCGCGCCCGGCACGCCGCTCGCCGCGGACCAGATCCCCGAGACCAACCGGCTGATGCTCACGGCGCAACTCGCCGATCTGCCGGTCGAGATCATCGATCTCGGCATTCTGTCCGATGATCTGGATGCCCTCACCGCCGCCTTCCGCGCGGTCGATGCCGATCTCCTCGTCACCAGCGGCGGCGCCTCGGTCGGCGATCACGATCTCGTCCGCCCCGCGCTCGAAGCCGCCGGCGGCTCGATCGACTTCTGGCGGATCGCCCTGCGCCCCGGCAAGCCGATGCTGGCCGGCCGCCTCGGGCGTGCGTTCGTCCTCGGCCTGCCCGGCAATCCGGTCTCGGCCTTCATCACCACCATGCTGTTCGTCCGCCCGCTCGTCGCGCGCCTCGCGGGCGCCGCCGATCCGCTGCCGCGGACCCGCATCGTCCCGCTCGGCGAAGCGCTCGCCGCCAACGAGGCCCGCACCGATTATCTACGCGCCGAAATCCGCGATGGCCGCGCTTTCGCCTCGACGATCCAGGATTCGTCGATGCTGCGGACCCTCGCCCGCGCCGACTGCCTGATCCTCCGTCCGCCGCATGCCCCGGCCGCCAAAATCGGCGACTCGGCGGAAATCCTACAGATCGCTTGACAGCGCCGCGGAACATTGCATAAACGTTCCTCGTCTGTTCCAGACGGGAGAATTTGGATGCTCACGCGCAAGCAGCACGAGCTGATCTGCTTCATTGCCGACCGCCTCAACGACACCGGCGTGTCGCCCTCGTTCGAGGAGATGAAGGAGGCGCTCGATCTCAAATCCAAGTCGGGCGTGCACCGGCTGATCTCGGCATTGGAGGAGCGCGAATTCATCCGCCGCCTCCCCAACCGCGCCCGCGCGCTTGAAGTGTTGAAGGTGCCGGAGCGCGGTGCTGCGCCAAAGTCCGCGGCAGCTTCGCCAACCTCCGCATCAACGACTATTTCGTCCTCGGCGCCCTTGCCCGCGCCCGCCAACGACGTCATCGAAATCCCCCTCCACGGCCGCATCGCCGCCGGCACCCCGATCGAGGCGCTGGAGGGCGCGTCGATGCTCCCGGTGCCCGCCGCCCTGCTTGGCTCGGGGGAGCACTATGCCCTTGAAGTTGCCGGAGATTCCATGGTCGAGGCCGGCATTCTCGATGGCGATTACGCGCTTATCCGCCGCACCGAAACCGCGCGCGATGGTGAGATCGTCGTCGCCCTGATCGACGATGCTGAAGCGACGCTGAAGTATTTCCGCAAGGAGGGCGCGATGATCCGCCTCGACCCCGCCAACCGCGACTATAACCCCCAGCGCTACCGCCCCGATCAGGTGCGCGTGCAGGGAAAGCTCGCCGGGCTGCTGCGGCGTTATTGAGATTGCGGGCAGCGGGCGTCCGCTGCCCTTAGTCGATAAATTCGGTGAAGCTGACCCGGCGGTCGCCGTTGCTGTCGAGATCGTGGAAAGTCGCCCGGTCGGGCGGCGTTCCGATGAACGTCATCCGCAGCGGCGCGGCATATTCCCCGGCATCGAGCAAACCGTCACCGTCCTCGTCCAACGCATCGAACCCGCGCCGCAAGGACGCGATGGCGTGCGCCGCGAACTCCTTCCGCGTCACCAGCCCGTCGCCGTCACGGTCGAGTACCGCAAAAGCGGGCACCTCGCGGCAGATCGCGAAGGAACGCGGACCGTTGCCCAGCCAGCCGCGCTTGAGCGGCAGCGCTAGCGCGACCGGACAACGCGTTTCCCCGCCCGGGACCTCGGCCTGGGTCACCACGCCATCGCCATTGCGGTCCAGTTCGTCGAAACCCGCGCCATAATCGGGCCGCGCGGCGACCGGGCTCATCACTACCGCCAATGCGAGCAAGGCGATAACCGCCAGCGGCCCCGCTATACCGTGCCGCGCTCGGCCATGCCCCTCGACAAATCGCCGGATCGCGTCGCTCATCGTCACGCCATCGGCCCGGCAGCGCTCGGCGAAAGCCGTTTTCGCCGCGAACGGCAGCCGCACTTCGATCGTCTCGCTCTTCTTGGAACTGGTCATGCCCGCAATCAGCCACGCCTCGCGCCGCGCGCAAAGCAAAACCTTGTCCGGACAGGATTATCAGCGCTTCTGCGCCGCCAGCTCCTTCTCGAATCCGGCCTCCGCCGCCTTCGCCCGCCGCCGCAGCTCACCCGGATCGACAAAGGCGTTTTTATCCCCCGCCACCAGCCGTTTGCGCTTCGCTTCCATGTCGAAGCCGGTCGGGTGAAAGTTCAGGAACACATCCGCCTTGATCGCCTTCAACTTGGCGAAGGTCGCACGGAAATCGCTGACCGCCGCGTCATACCCCTTGCCCTTCACCAGCGGCTGATCGGCCACGGTGATGCTGCATGCGAAGATTATGTCGTGCCCACCCGCCCGCATCGTCCAGCTCGTGCAGCCCTTGGTGTGCCCCGGCGTCAGATGCGTGGTCAGCGTCGTCCCGCCCAGCGTGATCGCCTCGCCATCGCTGAGCAGCGCATCGACCCGCACCTTGGGGAACGGGCCGAGATCGGACCGATAATCGACGCTTCCCGCCTCCAGCGCCGGCATGTCTGCCGCGCTCGCCAGCAGCCGCGCGCCGGTCAGCCGCTTTAGCTCGGCCAGCCCGCCGCTATGATCCCAATGCGCGTGGTTGATCAGCAGGATCTTCACGTCGTCGAGCCTGAAGCCGAGCCTGGCGATGTTCGCCACGATCTGCGGAACGCTCTCCTCCATCGCGCCGTCGATCAGGATATGCCCCTCGGGCGTCGTGATCAGATAGGCCGCGATGCCGGCGGTGCCGACATAATGGACGTTCCCCGCGATCGTGAACGGCGTCACCGGCGCGTTCCATTCCCTGCGGACCTGAACCCAGTCAGTGTCCTGCGCGGCGACCGGCGCCGCCAGCCCCGCGAGCAGCGCCGCCGCGATTGCGCGTTTCATTATCGCTCTCCCTTTGTCCTGCAAATGGCGGCTGGACGGTCGGCGGGTCAATCCACGGATGCGACGAGCCGCGCCGCACGGTCGTCAGGCGCCCGCTGGCGAAAGCGATCGCCACACCGCCGGTCCGTGCCAGCCCCGGCCGATCAAGCTTCAGCCAGCGCGGCGCGCAGTCCGGCGGCAGCCGCCGTTCGCTGACGATCACGTCGGACCAGACGCAAAGCCGCATCATCTCGCGCCACGGCACCAGATAATTGCTCCGCGTCGCCGTCACGCGCCAGCGTCGCGCGCCCGCGCGGTGCTCGACCACGCACAGATCGGGGCTGCAACGGGCATCGGGCGCGTCATCGAGCGCGGCAAGTTCGTCGTCCTCCCCGCCATTCTCGCCGAGCATCGAGCGCGTGTAATCGCCCGCCCGATCGCGCAACAACGCCATCCGGCCATCCGCCATCCGGATCGCCAGATGCCGTCCGTCGCCGGTCACCAGCAGATCGGGGGCCGGCGTCAGCAGCGCCCAGACCGCTCCTGCAAGCAACGGCACGCCTCCGGCCCAGCGCGCCCGCGTCCGCCACAAGGCGATCCACAACCCGCCCGCGATCATCAGCGCAAACGCCCCGTCGGGCATCGCCGGCAACGACGCCACCGCGCCCGGCGCTGAGGACGCCGCATGCGCCAGCCATAACAGCAGTTCGAGCGACTTGGCGGTCAGCCACCATGCCGGCGCGCCTAGCCCGGCCAGATCGAGGAACAGCGCCAGCGCCTCGAGCGGCATCGTCACGAACGTCGTCAGCGGGATCGCGATGATATTAGCCAGCGCGCCGTAAATCCCCTGCTTGTGGAAATGGTACATGCCGATCGGCATCAGCGCGAGCTCGACGGCGACGCCAGTGAGCAACAACGAGCCCAGCGACCGCCCAAGCCGCTTCGCCCCGCCTTCCTCACGCCGCGAGAACCAGCCGCGCACCCTTGGACTTTCGTGCAGGGCGACGATCACCGTCACCGCCGCGAAACTCAGCTGAAAGCTCGGCCCGGCCAGTGCCTCCGGCCATAATAGCAGCACGATCAGCGCTCCCGCCGCGACCAGCCGCAGCGTCAGCGCCTCGCGCCCGACGCTCAGCGCCAACAGCACCAGCAGCGAGGCGACGCATGAGCGGACGGTCGGTACGTCCGCCCCGGTCAGCAGCGTATAGCCGATCGCCGCCACCGCCCCCGCGCCCGCCGCGATCAACGGCAGCCGCCAGCGCAGCGCCAGCGTCGGACTCAGCGACAGCAACCGCAGCACCAGCAGCATCGCCGCGGCCGTCACCGCAGTGACATGCAGCCCGCTCACCGACAGCAGATGCGCCAGTCCCGAACGCTGCATCGCTTCCGAATCCTCGTCGGTGATCGCGCCACGGTCGCCGGTCGCCAGCGCGCTGGCGATCCCACCCGCGCTTCCGGCGATGTTGCTCTGGATATGCGCCGAAAGCCGCGCCCGCAGGTCCGCCCCCACCGCCTCGCCCGGCTTCACCACCGTGACCGGCGCGAAACCCCTGCCCGTCGCTCCGAGCTGCGAAAACCACGCGACCCGCGCGAAATCATACGCGCCGGGCACCGAAGGCGGCGGTGGCGGCATCAACCGCGCCCGCAGCCGCAGCATAGCACCTCGCGACAACCCGCCAGGCACATCGCGCTCCGCGAGATTGATCCGCACCCGCGGCGGCAGATCCGCGCGCGCCAGAGCGAGCGTCACCCGCACCATCTCTCGCGCCGGCAGACGCTCGATCCGCTCGACGCGCCCCTCCAGCGACACCACCGCCGGCCGTGCCAGCACCGGCGCCGCGACACTGTCCGCCCGCCACCACACCAGCGCGCATCCGACGGCCGCGGCGAGCCCCGCCACCGCGACCACACGCGCCGTCCTGCCGTTGCCCGAAGCCGCGATCCCCGCCAGCGCGACCGCCCCGGCTCCGGCAATGAACCCTATCCACCGCCCCGCATCGGACAGCACGAACCACGCCGCCATACCGGCGCCCAGCATCACCGGCAGCCACAGCACCAGTTGCTCGCGCTCGGTCTCCAGCCAGCGCTCCAGCCCGTCGCACCACTGGCGCAGCCGCCGCCCCACCCCAATTTGTAGGGAGCCAAACCCCATGCTAGGGGCGCGATCACCGGCTGGAATGGCCATCGATTTACAAGTCTGGGAGCACGCGCGCGTGAGCGCAAACGAAGATACCGCCACGCCGGTCGTAACCCGCTTTGCCCCGTCGCCGACGGGCTTTCTCCACATCGGCGGCGCCCGCACCGCCTTGTTCAACCTGCTCTTCGCGCGCCATCACGGCGGCAAGTTCCTGCTGCGCATCGAAGATACCGATCGCGCCCGCTCGACCCAGCCAGCGATCGACGCGATCCTCGACGGGATGCGCTGGCTCGGTCTCGATTGGGACGGCGACGTCACCTATCAGTTCGCCCGCGCCGATCGCCACGCCGCGGTCGCGCACGAGATGGTCGAGAAGGGCGCGGCCTATCGCTGCTACCTCACCCAGGACGAACTCGCGGCGATGCGCGCGGAGGCCGAAGCTTCCAAGAAGCCGCTGCGAATCCGCTCGCCCTGGCGCGACAAGACCAATGACAGCGACGCGCCGTTCGTGGTCCGCCTCAAGGCGCCGACCGAAGGCGCGACGACCATCCATGATCTCGTCCAGGGCGAGGTCACGGTCCAGAACAGCGAGATCGACGACCTCGTCCTGCTCCGCTCAGACGGCACGCCGACCTATATGCTCGCGGTGGTGGTCGACGATCACGACATGGGCGTCACCCACGTCATCCGCGGCGACGATCATCTCAACAACGCTTTCCGTCAATTGCCGATATATCGCGCAATGGGCTGGCCCGAGCCGCGTTACGCGCACATTCCGCTGATCCACGGCAGCGACGGCGCCAAGCTCTCCAAGCGTCACGGCGCCCTCGGCGTCGATGCCTATCGCGACGAGATGGGACTGCTTCCCGAAGCGGTCTCCAACTATCTGCTCCGTCTCGGCTGGGGGCATGGCGATGACGAGATCATCAGCCGCGATCAGGCGATCGAATGGTTCGATCTCGGCGGGGTCGGAAAATCACCAAGCCGGTTCGACCAAAAGAAGCTGGAGAACCTCAACGGTCATTATATCCGCCAGACCGACGATGCCGCCCTTGCCGATCTGGTCGCCACCCGCCTGCCTTTCGAACTCAGCGAATCGCAGCGCGACCTTCTGCGCCGCAGCATGGGCGCACTGAAGCCGCGCGCGGCCAATCTCCTTGAGTTAGCCGATGGCGCCGGCTTTTTGTTTCGCACTCGCCCACTGGAAATGGACGCCGACGCATCGGCTCTGCTAGAGGGTGATGCGCGGGCGCGCCTGACCCGGTTGCACGCCGCGCTTGACGGCGTCGCGGACTGGGATACGGAAGCGCTCGAAGCGGCGGTACGCGCCGTTGCGGACGATGCGGGTCTCAAGCTCGGCGCTGCCGCGCAGCCATTGCGCGCGGCGCTCACCGGGCGAAAGACCTCGCCGGGCATCTTCGACGTTCTGGCGCTGCTGGGACGCGAGGAAAGCCTGGGCCGCATCGCCGACCAGATGAACTGAGCCGGCCCAAGCCGGAAAGAATAAGGACGACGAATATGAGCGACACCGCCAAGCTGCAGGTTCCGGGGAAGGAAGTCGAATACCCGATCCTCTCGGGCAGCACCGGTCCCGACGTCGTCGATATCCGCAAGCTCTACGCCAATACCGGCATGTTCACCTATGATCCGGGCTTTACCTCGACGGCGTCGTGCGAATCGGGCCTGACCTATATCGATGGTGACGAAGGCGTGCTGCTCCATCGCGGCTATCCGATCGGTCAGCTCGCCGAGCATTCGAGCTTCATGGAAGTCAGCTATCTGCTGCTCAACGGCGAGCTGCCGTCGAAGGACGAGCTCGGCAAGTTCACCCACACGATCAGCCGCCACACCATGCTGCACGAGCAGCTCGCGACCTTCTATCGCGGGTTCCGCCGCGATGCGCATCCGATGGCGATCATGTGCGGCGTGATCGGCGCGCTCAGCGCCTTCTATCACGATTCGACCGACATCACCGATCCGCGCCAGCGGATGATCGCATCGCATCGCCTGATCGCCAAGATGCCGACGATCGCGGCGATGGCGTATAAATACTCGGTCGGTCAGCCCTTCGTCTATCCGAAGAACGACCTCTCCTACACCGGCAACTTCCTGCGCATGACCTTCGGCGTCCCCGCCGAGGAATATGTCGTCAATCCGGTGGTGGAGAAGGCGCTCGACCGCATCTTCATCCTCCACGCCGATCACGAGCAGAACGCCTCGACCTCGACCGTGCGCCTCGCCGGCTCGTCGGGTGCCAATCCGTTCGCCTGCATCGCCGCCGGCATCGCCTGCCTGTGGGGCCCCGCGCATGGCGGCGCTAACGAGGCCGCGCTCAACATGCTGCACGAGATCGGCACGCCGGACCGGATTCCCGAGTTCATCGCCCGCGCCAAGGACAAGAATGATCCGTTCCGCCTGATGGGCTTCGGCCACCGCGTCTACAAGAATTACGACCCCCGCGCGACGGTGATGCAGAAGACCGTCCGCGAGGTGTTCAAGGCATTGAACGTCAGCGATCCGGTGTTCGAGGTCGCGCTCCAGCTCGAGGAAATGGCGCTCAAGGATCCGTATTTCGTCGAGAAGAAGCTGTTTCCGAACGTCGATTTCTATTCGGGCGTGATCCTCTCGGCGATCGGCTTCCCGACGACGATGTTCACCGCGCTGTTCGCCCTCGCCCGCACCGTCGGCTGGGTCGCGCAATGGAACGAGATGATCTCGGATCCCGATCAGAAGATCGGCCGCCCGCGCCAGCTTTACACCGGCCCCACCCAGCGCGATTATGTGAGCATCGACAAGCGCTGAGCGGAAACCAGGCGCTGCGTTGAAATGGGGGGAAGAACTGGATGTCGCTACGTGGTGCAATCACGGCGGTTACGCTGATCGGCCTCCCGCTTCCCGCGATCGCCCAGACCGCGGCGGACGCGCTGGAATGCAAGCTGCCCTATCGCGCGACGATGGAGAATGCGGCGAAGCTCAAGCTCGTCCGCGAGGGCAAGCCGACAAACATGGTGATCGCCACCATGACTATCCTCGAACTCGATCCGGGTACCACTCGCGTCTATGGCCTGGTCCCAACCAGGGTCAGCATCCTGATGTCGGAGCCGATCCCGGGCGGGGCCGACAAGCCGGTCAGCATCAACTTCCAATCCTATTTCGCGCGTACGCCGGCCAACGACAAGGCGCTCCTAGCCACTGTCAAATGGAAGCAACCCTGCGCCTGGGGCTCCGGGCTATGCTATCGTGAGACCGATCCGGCTGGTGCCGGTCGGCTGTCGATCCGCGCGGACAATCGCGAGCATTATCTTGTCGAATGCGAATTCAAGGTCCGCGAGCAGGACCTGAAATAGCCGACGCGATCATACGCTCAGGGAGAGACCATGCGCCAGAACATCCTGATCTTCTTGGGGCTCGCCGCGATGCTGCTGGGCGTGCTGTTCATGCTCCAGGGCCTTGGTGTCGTTCGCTGGCCGGCGAGCAGCACGATGATCGACCAGCGCGTCTGGCTGTGGCGCGGCCTCGCGCTGGCGGTTGGCGGCGCGATCGTGGTGGGCGGCGTCCGCCTCGTCCCCACCCGCGCCGAACGCAAAGCCGCCAGGCGCGAGGGCCGTGACCTCGACTGAGGAGTTGCGCCAGGAAGCGGAGGACGGCACCGGCGAGGTGATCATCCTCAGCTGGCGCGAACGATTGCTGGTCGAAGGACCCAATTACGCGCTGGCGGCCTTGCTAGCCGGCGCCTGGATTTTCGCGTTGGTCCATGATCGCGGGATGTCCGACTGGGGCGTCTCGCTGGAGGCGTTGCGTCAGGGCCGCTACGAGACGATCTTTGCCCATATGTTCGCGCATGGCGGCGCGATGCACCTGGTAATGAACATCAGCGCCCTGCTTCCGCTCGGCGCCACGGTGATCTGGGCTTCGGGCGACTGGCCCGGCAACTGGCTGCACTGGGCGATCCTCTTCCTGCTGAGCGGCCTTGCGGGCTGTCTCGCATTCCTCCTGATCCACGCCGACAATGGCGTACCGATGCTCGGCGCGTCCGGCGCGATCTTCGGTTTATGGGGCACCGTCGCGCGGCTGGGCCGCGAGCCGGGCGAGATCGTCTCCTTATGGTCGCGTCAAGTCTGGCACGTCACCCGCTCCGCGGTCACCATCAATCTGGTGATCTTCGTGCCATTGTTCCTGCTCAACTGGGCACTCGGCGGGAATGGCGGGCTTGCCTGGGAATCGCATCTCGGGGGCTATGCGTTCGGCCTGCTCGCCGCCCCCTGCTTCCTCCGCGCTAGGGCGCCGCGCTGAAACTCAACACCTGCAGCCGCAGCGCCGGCTCGGGCGAGCGCTGCACCCGCCCGGCGACCTTGCCCTTCTCGCAGGCCCACACGAACGTTCCCTCCATCGCCGAGATCGGCTTGATCGGCGCGTCCATCGCGCACTGCCCGACCCTGCCCTTGATCGCCGCGATATCCGCCGCCCGCCGCGCCGCGTCGCGATCGAGCACCATATTCACCGCCAGCGGCGCCTTCTCGGCATCGCCCGCCGTCCATGCCATCTTCGCGGCGGCATAGGCGGCGTTCAGCCCCTCGGACACCGGCAGCGCCCGCACCGGCGCGAGGCCCGCCTTGCGCAGCGCGATCAGGCTCTGCATCGCCGGCAGCGACGGCCCGGCATAGGTGCGATTGGCGAAGGCGAAGATGCCCACCCCGGCATCGGGCAACAGGATCACCGTCGAGCCATAGCCCGGATAGCCGCCGCCATGCGTCACCACGCGACCGAGATCGCAATCCTCGATCACCCGCCACGCCTTGGCATAAGCATTCGGCTGCCGGCACGGTGTCCCCAAAGCCGCCACGCGCTCGCTGGCGACAGCAAAATTCGCTCCCTCGACAATCTCGCGCACCGTCCCGCGCGACACCGGCCCCGCATCGGCATCGTCGCGCGCCGGCCACGCCGAAAGCAGGAACGATACCCAGCGCCAATAATCGTTGGCGCTGGTCTGCACCCCGCCCATCGCCCCAAAGGCGCCATCGGCCATGTCGGGCTCGCGCAGCCAGGCATCGTCCTGCCAGCGATAGCCGAGCGCCCGCGCCTCCTGCGGCCCGGCGAACACGTCGTAACCGGTCGATTTCATGCCCAGCGGCGCCATCAGGTTGCGCGCGATCCAGTCCTGATAGCGCATGCCGGTCACGTTCGAGACGATCCGCCCGAGCAGCGCGTAGCCGTAATTCGAATATTCCATGCGGATGCCCGGCGCCTGTGCGAACGGCATGCCGGCCTTGAGCATCGCCGTGAACTCGGCCTCGCGCAAAGGCTGCTGGCGGTCGCCCCAGGGATTGTCCTCGACGAAACCGGCGGTGTGATGGAGCAGATCGGCCACGCGGATGCGCGGGCTGTCGCTGGTCGGGTACTTCCAGCCTTTCAGCTCGGGCACATAGCGTTCCGCCGGCGCATCGAGCGAGAGCTTGCCCTGATCGCGCAGCTTCAGGATCGCCAGCGCCGTGAACGCCTTGGACATCGACGCGATGCGGAAACGGCTGTCGGCGGTCACCGGGCGCTCGCTGCCGGTTTCCATCACCCCCAGCCCGCGGACCAGCACCAGCTTGCCGTCCTTGACCACGCCGAACACCAGGCCGGGTACATGCGCGCTCTGCATATAGGCTTCGAAATAGCCGCTGATCTCCGTCGCCATCGTGTCGATGCTGGCGGCGGGAGGCGCCGCCGGCGCGGTCTGGGCAAATACGGGCATCGCCACGGTCGAGAGGGCGGCGGCAAGGACGAGGGCTTTGAGCAAGTCGGTTCTCCGGAAGCGCGAACCTGAACATCGCAGAACAACGCAGTTCAGCAAAGCGACCGAATCACCCGCCTAGTCTGCGATTCTTGCGGGGAAGGAATGCAAGCAAAGGAGAGATGAGATGAGCTTCAAGAAACTGATCGCAGCCGCGGCACTCGCAGTCGCCGGTATCGCCGGCTCGGCTGGCACCGCAAATGCCGCGCCGGTCGCCCCGGCGCATGCCGGCGCCAGCGCGCTGACCATGTCGCTCGCTGCCAGCCCGCAGCGTTGGGATCGTCATAACCGCTACGATCGCGGCCGCCATCATGGCTGGGATCGCCGCCACTATAACCGTCGCCATTACAATCGCCGTGTCTGCCGCACCGAGTGGCGCCACCATCGCCGCGTGACGGTCTGCTATCGCCGCTAACCCGGCCACAGCCAGGCGAAGGGGCGCCCGCATCGCTGCGGGCGCCCCTTTTCTCTTCGCAATCCAGCCGGGAACCCACCGTCCGGACAAGCGCGCTCTGGCCGGGGAATTGCATCCAATTCGGCCATAGCGACGCCAGCTATCGTTCTCAAAAGCCATGGTTCGTCTAAGGGTCACGGATCGCGTGACAGTCGCGCATCCATCTGGCCAAGGAATGGAAATTGGGGAAATCGTCTAGGAAAACCTGCTATCGTTGCGGCGAGTTGGCGGAGACCCGCGAGCATTTTCCGCCAAAGGCATTTTTCCCCAAGGGCGGAAACCTGCAACTCAAGACTGTCCCTTCATGCGTGATCCATAACAACGATAAATCAAAGGACGATCAGTACCTGCTCACGCATATCTGCATGCACGCGGCCACCGGCGAAAACCTTCCCAAGCAGATTTTCCGTCGCTCTATCCTGCCGGGCCTCAAACGCAGCCCCAGCTTTCGAGCGATGATGAACGATGGCGCCGAATGGCTCGATGCCGGGGCGCGGCGCTATCCGGTCGATATCGCCCGGTTCGACAATTTCTTTGACGGACTAGCCCATGCGATCTTCTTCGATCGATATGGCTTTCCCATGCCCGAGGACAGCCACCGGATCCGGCATATCTATACGAGCCTCGTCAGCGAGGATCCGGGCCATCAGCAGGAAGTTCTGTTCGCCAAGAGGATGACGACACATTTCTTTACCGAGCACGCGGCGATGATCAGCCGTTTCGAAGCGGCGAAGAGCGACGAGATCATCTATTCGAATGCGATCATCGATCCCGCGGGGCCCGATGCCTCGATCACCATCGCCCATAGTTTTTACGGTGTCTTCGACGTGGTCTCGTTTCTGACGCGCATTCCGCCGCCGCATTTGGTTTCCTGATCCATCTCGGCCCGGCGAGCGCGCGGGTCGTCGACAGCCGCTTCCACCGCATCCGCTATTCACTGGAGGAGCGTCATTTCGACAAGAATTTCGGAGCGTTTACGACGATCTGGGACCGCCTGTTCGGCACCGCCCATTTCCCGGCGAAGAACGAATGGCCGATGTCGGCCTCGCCGGGCCGGGATCGATCAACCGCGCAATCTCAGCGAATGGGTAAGCTGCCCTAGCGCTATGGCCGCCGGCTCACAGACGCTATCAGACCCGTAGCGGCAGGCTGAACACGAACCGCGCGCCCTGCCCGGGGGCGCTATCGACCGTCAGATCGCCGCCCATCGCCCGCGCCAGGCGGCGCGCGATATACAGCCCCAGCCCCGAACCACCCGGCTCGCCCGGATCGACCCGCCCGAACTTCTCGAAGATGCGCGCCTGATCCTCGACGGCAATGCCCTTGCCCTGATCGGCGACGATCACATGGGCGCGGGTTTCGTCCTTCTCCAGCCGGATCCACACCTGCCCGCCGTGCGGCGAATAGCGCACCGCGTTGCCGATCAGATTGACCAGCACCTGCAGCGCCCGGCGGAACTCGCCCGTCACCGGCAATATCTCGTAGGAAGCCGGCCGGTCGATCCGCACCTCGCTCTCGGCGGCGCGCACCGCCAGCAGCCCCGCCGCGCGGCGCGCGACATCGGCGAGATCGATATTGTCGTTCTCGATCCTGAAATCGTCGCGCTCGATCGCCTGCAGATCGACGAGATCGTCGACCAGCCCCATCAAATGCCGTCCGGCGCTGGCGATGTCGCCGGCATATTCGGCGTAATCGGGCTTCAATGGCCCCTCGGTCTGCGCGCTGATCGAATCGGCATTGGCGATGATCGCACTCAGCGGCCCGCGCAGCGCCCGGTCGAGCCGCTGGCTGAACGAATCCGGGAAACCGCCAAACGGCGCTGCGGGCGGCGGCAAGGGCGCATCGACCTTGGGCGCCGCCGGAAAACTGTCGAGCATATGCGCCGCGCCGACGAACCCGGCGAAGCGTCCGCCCGGATCGGCACGCGGCGTCGCGTCGAGCCGCACCATCCGCCCGGTCCCGCGAATTTCGGCTTTCTGCCCGTCGAACCGCGCCTGCGCCGCCACCGCGCTGAGGATCGGCAGATTGCCGCTCTCGTCCTGTTCGAGGCTGAACAGCCGCGTCAGCGGTTGCCCCAGCATCGCCGAGCTGTCGAAGCCGTACCGCGCGCCCGCCTCGATCGAGAGGAAGGTGATCCGCAGCGAGGCATCGGTTTCCCACAGCCAGTCGGCCGCCGAACGGAAGAAATCGCCGTCGCGCTCGGGCTCGCTCGCCACCGCCCGCCAGCCCGGACGCGGCCGCCAGCCGCTGACTTCCAGCCGCACGCCGCCATCCTGTGGCTCGGCACGCACCCACAATTCCAGATCGTCGTCACCGTCCGCTGCGATGACGTTGCGCGAGATCGCGATGCCCAGCCGCTGCGAAAGCCGCGCCAGCGTCGCGATCTGCGGCACCGCCAGCGGCGCGCCGATCGCACCGCCGGCACGCTGGTTCAGTTCGAACAGCCGCGATTCGGCGTCGAGCAGCTTGCCCTCGCCATCGAGCCTGCCGATCGCCAGCGGCATCGAGGAATCGATCGCGTTCATTCCGAAGGAGCGGAACGCGCGAGCGCGACGACCGCCGCGCGATAATCGGGATGGAGCCGGAGCGGCGCCAGCGCCTCGCGCGCCGCCACCGCGCTGACCTGCGTGATTGCGTCGAGCGTGTCGGCAAACGCCTCCAGATCGCGCCGTGGATCGGCTTCGCACATCGCATAGCCGATCTGGGCTACGGACTCGCGGCCGAGATCGAGCGCGCGCAAGGCGAGCCACAGCCGGTCGGCGGCGGGATCGAGGACGATCTCGCGCGCCAGCGCATAGCTCACGCCCAGCGCATGACCGAGCAGGGCGATGAACAGCACGATCCGCCGGTCGGCCAGCGATTCGACCAGCAGTCCGGGCAATTCCTGCGGCTGCGCGTCGATCGCTGCGGCAAAGCGCATCGCCGTCGCCTCCAGCCGGTCGCCTTCGTCATACGCCGCCAGGCTGCGCTGCGCCGATTCGCTCAGCGCCCGGTCGAGCGCGTCGCCGCCCTCGCCCACCCGCTCGCGCAGTGCCGCCGCAACCCACCACACCAGCCGGTGATGCAGTTCGGCGGGAAGATCGGTCCGGGTGAACTGTCCCGCATCGGGACTCCCGCGCCTGCGGCTCTCGGCGATCAGCACCGCCATCGCCCCCGCCGCGACGACGCGATCGGGATGCTGGACGAAGCGATTGATCAGGCTCGGCCGCTCGGGATCGTCGGGCGCGTGCATCGGCAGCGCCCCTCCCAGCAGCTCCTGCCGCACCCGCGCGACCAGTTCGGCCATCAGCTCGGGATCGCGCAGCAGTCCCGATTGCCAGAGCCGGGCTAAGATCGAGCTCGGGTCGTTGAGCGCAACCACCAAGGCCGATTCGCCGCGCCCGTGAAGCAGCCGCACGGCATGCTCGCGCACCTCGCCCTCCACGGTCTCGACCAAGCCGCGCAACAGCCCCGCAAGGCCGGACCGCGTCCGCTCGTCGAGCCGCGCATCCTCGGGCAGGAAGAAATCGTCGATCGCCACCGTCAGCCCGCGATAGGCGCGCACCTCCGCGGCCGCCGCACGCGCGAGCAGCTTGTCAGCGCCGGCAGCCTGGCTGTCGCGCGGTTCGACGGGATTATCCGACATCTCGGAAACTCTAGCGCTACTGTCCTTAAGAGACAGCTAAGCCTTTTCGGTGGGAATGTCATTTCCGAACGCTTGTTGCGGTAGCGATGTCCGCCCCAGTTGCAATCTTCACTAGGTCGTTCCTGCACCCTTATCGTAGAGGTACAGCGTCACCTGGGAGGGCTCTTGATTAGCCCACCTAATGGCCTCTGCGAGCGTGACATTCTCTCGCTCGTCATAGATAAGATCGTCGGTGGTTGGCGGGAGCTGATCCGCATCTTCGCTCGCATTATCGCGCGAGGTCGCTTCGATAATCGCGTTCACCTCGCGCCAGCGATATGGCCTCGTTCGCTTGTCGATGATATTGCAGATCATGCTACCAGCTTAACGGCGCGGCGCTTTGGCGCAACGACAGCCCAGCCCGCAATATTGGATATGCGGACTATGTCGCCTTCTCCCGCGTAGCCTCAATCGCCGCAGCGAGCGTCGCGAACGCATAAACCGCCACCCCCGCCAGCCCGTATTCGCTGAACCCGGCCAGCGCGAACGGCGTCAGCAGCAGAAGATGCGCCGACGGGCTCGCCCACCAGCGCCGGTGCCGCACTTGCACGCGCTCGATCAGCACCTGCGCGGCGACGCCGAAGCCGGCGAAAACCATCGGCGTCCAGCTGAACAATTGCGCATGCTCGACCCAGCCGCACAGCAGCGCCACTGCGCCAAATAGCCCCAGGATCGCCCATTCCAGCGCCCGCCCGCGCAATTCCTCGCCGCGCAACGCCGCCATCGCCGATCCCGTCGCCAGCGCCGCCGCCGCGGTCAGCGATCCGGCAACGCCAATGCCGACCCAGTCGAGCCCGATCGCCGTCAGCGACAATAGCGACAGCAGCCCCGCGACGATCATCACCGCCCAGCCGCCGACATTGCGGCCGACCAGTTCGGGCAGCACCGCGCGGGCAATCCGGGTGAACACCCAGCGGTCCGCCCAATCGACCCGCCGCTCGGTCAGCACCGCCAGCAGGCCGGTGTTGCGCGCAGCCAGCCCCTCGGCGCTGCGCTCAACGCTGTGGCCACCCTTCAGCCAGCCCGCGGTCAGCGGCACATGCTCGGCGCTCGATTGCGATGCGACGCGCAGCAGCGCCGACTGGAAATCATAATCCTCGGGCATCTGCGCGATCTGGCCGAGCTGCGCGACCGAAATCCGCGCGATCCCGGCCCAGCTGTCGCGCATGTCGAGCCGCTCGATCGCGGCGGGGGAATCGGCATCGTCGGTCACCAGCAGCGCCTCGCCGCCCTCTGCCGCCATGCGGTCCATCACCGGATCGGTGGTCACCAGCCCATCGGCCATAACCAGCACGCGCGAGCCATGCTCGAACTTCTCGGCGGCCTCCTCGGCGGAGCGCACCACTTCGACCATCGGATGCTTCCTGGCGGCGCGGTTGACCGCGGTGAGCAGCGGCGGGGTCATCTTGCCCACCGCGATCAGGATCTTCTCGGCCCCGGCGCCCACCAGCAGCCGAATTTGGTATTCGAGCAGCGTCATGCCCCCGAACGGCAGCGTCGCGACCAGCGTCCCCGGCCGGTCGCTCGCCTCCTCGACGGCAAAGATCAGCCCGGCCAGCATGTCAGTACCTCAGATACTTCGCGCGCGTTTCGATCCACGCCGCCTCGTCGGGCCGGGTGGCGGCGTCGAGGTCGCCGGGCGTGGCGCCGGCATCGTCGACCCACGCGCGCAGCCCCGGCCCGCCGTTGATCACGTCGATCGCCAGCTTGTCGAATTCATATTCATACGGGAAATCGCGCCACAGGTCGTAATCGCCATAGAGCGCGCGGATCGCCTTGAAGCCCAGCGCCTGCAGCCGCCACGGCTGGAACGCGGCATCGTCATAGGCCGCGCCCTCGGCATGGATGAACACCCCCGAGCACAGCTGGCCGACATGCTTGTGGAAGGTCGGCTGGAACCAGAAATCGCGCAGCGTGCAGCCCTTGAGCCACTCAGGCGCCAAGCGCCGCATCTCGGCGATCACCGCCTTGGCATCGATATCGGGCGCCCCGAACAGCTCCAGCGGCCGCGTCGTTCCGCGCCCTTCCGACAGATTCGTCCCCTCCAGCATCACCGTGCCGGCATAGGCCCGCGCCATGTTGACGTTGGCGGCATTGGGGCTGGGATTGATCCAGATGCGCTCCTGCGGCCAGCCATAGCCGGGGCCGCTCTCCGGCGCCCAGCCCTCCATCTCGACAACGCGATAATCGACGTCGAGCTTGAAATGGTCGATGAACCACGCGCCCATCTCGCCCAGCGTCATGCCATGCCGCATCGGCATCGGCCCGGCGCCGACAAAGCTCTCCCAGCCGGGCAGCAGCGTCAGCCCTTCGATCGGGCGCCCCGCCGGATTGGGCCGGTCGAGTACCCACACCGCCTTTTTATGCTCGGCCGCCGCCTCCAGCACATAGAGCAGGGTCGTCACGAAGGTGTAGATGCGGCAACCCACATCCTGCAGATCGATCAGGATCGTGTCGAACGTCCCCATCGATTGCCCGGTCGGCCGCCGAACCTCGCCATACAGGCTGAACACCGGCATCCCATAGGTAGGATCGGTATAGTCCGGCGACTCCATCATATTGTCCTGGAGGTCGCCGCGCACGCCATGCTGCGGCCCGAACATCGCCGAGACCTTGAGTCCCGCGCCAATCAGCGCATCGACCGAATGGGTGAGGTCCGCCGTCACCGATGCGGGATGCGCGAGCAGGGCCACCCGCTGCTCCTTGAGTTGACCGAGAAGCGCGGGGTCGGCGAGCAGACGATCGATACCGAATTTCATGCGGCGTGAGGTGCCGGGGTTCGGCGCGCGACGCAACCCCCACTCCACCTCATCCGTTACCCCGGCATGATCCGCTCGCTCCTGATGGGCCTGGTCGCCGGTGCCCGCTCGATGACCCCGCTCGCGGTTGTCGCCAATGCGGCCCGCTACGGCAGCCTTCCGCCCGGCGGTGACGCTCCCAAATTCCTCGCCAATCCATTGGTCTCGCTCGGCGCCACCGCGCTCGCCGCCTATGAGCTCGTCGGCGACAAGCGCCGCAGCGCCCCCGATCGGATCATCTGGCCGGCCATCCTCGCCCGCGCCGCCACCGCCGCCTTTGCGGGCGCCGCGCTCGTCCCCCGCCGCCAGCGCTACGCGGCCGCGGCGCTCGCGGGCGCCACCGCGGTGATCGCCTCCTACGCCACCTTCACCGCGCGGATGCAGGCGATGGAGAAGCACAGCCAGCTATCGACCGGCCTGGTCGAGGACGCCCTGACCGTGTCCGCCGCAATAACCGCCGCGCTGGCGCCAATGCCCGCCAGCCTGACGCACTTCACCGAACCGAGGCTATAGCGGCCCCGCCTAAAGCGTCAGCGCGAAACAGGCCGGATCGTGGAAGTCCGCCTTCCCCTCCGGATGCGCCAGTGCCCAGTAAGAGATCGTGCCGTTCGGCTCCTCGATCACCGCGGTAATGCCCATCCGCAGCGGCACTTTTGGGAAATCCGATAGTTCGACATCGACATCGAAAACATAGTCGAAGGTTTCGTCTGAGTTATCGTCCGCAGGATCGACCCGCTCGATATGCGGCTCGATGCTCAGCAATTTGTCTCGCCGGCCTCGCCGATAATTATCGAAGTCATAGGCAGCCCATCGGCATGACGGGGAAAAGTTGAATTCCACGTAGCTGTCGGAACCTGCGGGTTGGAGGAAGAGCTCGAGGCACGTCGTCTTCCACAAATCATCCGCCCGTCCGGGCGACTCCAGCTCCGGCAACTTCAACGGTCCACGAACGCGATATCGCAACAGCATCCTGTCCCCGTCGTCCGCGATGATCTCCGCCTCGACCGCGCTAACCGCCGACGCCGGCGAAGCGGGATGCGCGATCAGCTTCATATTTCTCTCCCCGGCGAAGGCCGGGCCCCAGTTGGAAAGGTCACGGTAACGAAGCGCAGCGCCAGCCAATCAGCCTCTCCTGACTGGACCACAGCCTTCACTGGGAAAGAGCTACGCGGCTGCACCGTCACTTGGCCTTCTTCCCTGTCCGCGTCCAATGCCCGGCCTATTTCACCGGCAGGAACGTCGGGTCCCAATGCTCGTCGGCCTTGCCGTCCTTGAACCGCCACATATCGAACCAGGTGGTCGTATAGGTCCTGGTCTCGTCGCGCGGATCCTTGACCTCGCGAACAAAGCTGACCGTGACATAATCCCCCTCCGCCTGCACCGCGACCACGCGGGTCTGCATGCGCGCCGGGATCGGCTTGGGCTGCACCTTCCGGACATCGACGAAGAAATGCACGACCGCGTCCAGCCCCGACGCTGCCATCGGGTTATGCTGGATATAGTCCTTGGTGAGATACAGCGGCGCGCGCTCCCAATGGCCCGCCTCCAGCAGTTCCTTGACGATCTTGAGCGCAACCTGCTTGTTGGCATGCAATTTGGGATCGGGGCTGGTGAACAGCGCTTCCGGGTCCGGATGCGCGACGACCGGGGCATTGAGCGCCTGGGCATGCGCCGCTGGGGCAGCGAAGACCAGGCTGGCGGCGGCAATCCAGATCGAGCGGTGCATCGCAACTCCTTCGCGCCGATCGAGCCCGGCAGCCCGCACGATATGCATCTCCATGCATCGGCCTTGCAATGTAGGATTTCGCCTGCTTGGCTAAGCCAGTCGGCACTGTTGACCGCTCTTTGAAATCGTCGGTCGGGAAACCCCATGGGCAGTGCGACCATTGGGACCATTCGCGAATGTTGAGCCCCTCCAAAAGGCTAAACTTCCTCAACATTCGCGCGCCGCGCAAACGGGCCCTACCAGCGTAAGGCAGGTATCGATTTCCGCTCCGCAACACGGGCATGACACGCGCCCGTGCCTTCGCTAAACGCCGCGCACCATGACCGAATACAAATCCGATCTGCTCCGCACCCTCACCGAACGTGGCTATGTCCATCAGGTGACCGACGCCGCCGCGCTCGATGCGCTCGCTTCGAAGCAGGTGGTGCCCGCTTATATCGGCTTCGATCCCACCGCACCGTCGCTCCATGTCGGCAGCCTCGTCCAGATCATGCTGCTCCGCCGGCTCCAGCAGACCGGCCACAAGCCGATCGTGCTGATGGGCGGCGGCACCGGCAAGGTCGGCGATCCGTCGTTCAAGGATGAAGCCCGCAAGCTGATGACCGAGGAGACGATCAAGGCCAATATCGCCTCGATCAAGACCGTGTTCGAACCCTTCCTGACCTTCGGCGATGGCCCCACCGACGCGGTGATGCTCGATAATGCCGAATGGCTCGATGCGCTCGAATATCTGCCGTTCCTGCGCGATTACGGCCAGCATTTCTCGGTCAACCGCATGCTGGCGTTCGACAGCGTCAAGCTTCGGCTCGATCGCGAGCAATCGCTGTCGTTCCTCGAATTCAACTACATGATCCTCCAGGCATACGACTTCCTGGAGCTGTCGCGCCGCTACGATTGCCGGCTCCAGCTCGGCGGCTCGGATCAATGGGGCAATATCGTCAACGGCATCGAGCTGTCGCGCCGCTGCGACGGCACCGAGGTGTTCGGCGTCACCACCCCGCTGATCACCACGGCCGATGGCGGCAAGATGGGCAAGACTATGTCGGGCGCGGTGTGGCTCAACGAGAGCCAGCTGTCGCATTACGATTACTGGCAGTTCTGGCGGAACACCGATGATCGCGACGTCGGCAAGTTCCTGCGCCTGTTCACCGATCTCCCGCTCGACGAGGTCGAGCGGCTCGAACGCCTCGAAGGTGCCGAGATCAACGAGGCCAAGAAAGTCCTCGCCAACGAAGCCACCGCGATGTGCCGCGGCAAGGCCGGCGCCGAGCATGCCGCGGAGACCGCGCGCAAGCTGTTCGAGGAAGGCTCGGCGGGCGGCGCGCTGCCAACGCTGGCCGTGCCGGTGGAGGGGATCGGCGTCATCCAGGCCCTTACCGAAATCGGCTTCGCCGCGTCGAACAAGGAAGTGAAGCGCAAGATCGAGGAAGGCGCGATCCGCGTGAACGATCAGAAGATCAGCGCCGCCGACTTTATCGTGAAACCGGGCGACAAGATCAGCTTCGGCGCCAAGAAGCACGGAGTGCTTACCGCATGATCCGCTACGCCCTCGCCGCGCTTGCCCCACTGGCCCTCGTCGCCGCGGCGCCCGCGCCCACCGAGCTGGACAAGATCGCCGAAGCCTTCGTCCACTTGACGCTGGAGGCCGGCGAACGCGAAGCCGGCTATGTCGACGCCTTCTACGGTCCTGAGGAATGGGCGAAGGCGGCCAAAGCCAATCCGCGCGACGTGGCAACGCTGGCCAAGGATGCCGATACGCTCCAGGCCAAGCTCGCCGCGCTCGATCCGAAGGCGCTGACTCCCGACGAGCGCCGCCGCCGCACCTTCCTGACCGGCCAGCTTCGCGCCGCGCAGACCCGGCTGGCGATGATGCAGGGCAAGAAGTTCAAGTTCGTCGATGAGGCCGAGGGCCTGTTCGGCGTGCGCCCCGATCTCAAGCCGCTCACTTATTATGACGGTCTGCTCGCCCGGATCGATACGATGCTGCCGGGCAAGGGCAGCCTTGGCGAACGTGTCGGCGCATATAAGGCGGCGGCTGTCGTCCCAAAGGACAAGCTCGATCCAGTGATCCGCGCCGCCATCGACGAATGCCGCACCCGCACGGTGCGCTACATCACAATGCCGGCGAACGAGAAGTTCGATCTGGAATTCGTCACCGGCAAATCCTGGTCGGGCTATAATTGGTACAAGGGCAACGCGCACAGCCTGATCCAGGTGAATACCGATCAGGGCGTGACCGTCGATCACGCGATCACCCTCGGCTGTCACGAGGGCTATCCCGGCCACCACGCGCTCAACGCCCGGCTTGAGGACAAGCTGACCAAGGGCAAGGGCTGGGTCGAGTTCAGCGTCTATCCGCTCTACAGCCCGCAAAGCTTCCTGGCCGAGGGTTCGGCCAATGCCGGCGTCAAGCTCGCCTTCCCCGGCACCGAGCAGGCCGATTTCGAGCGCAAGATCCTGTTCCCGCTCGCCGGGCTGGCGCGCGGCGGTGCTGCCGCCAACCCCGCGCTCGATGCCGCGCTGGAAGAACTCAAGCTCGCCGCTCTGACGATCGACCAGCAATATCTGGATGGCGAGATCACTCGCGATGCCGCCGCGGTTTTGCTCGCCAAATATGCGTTCACCACGCCGGCCGCCGCCGCGCTCGGGCTGCCCTTCGTCGAGCAATATCGCAGCTATGTGATCAACTATAGCCTGGGTGAGCGCATGGTCACCGCCGCGCTCAATCGCGGGGGTGCGGATGCGGCGATGCGCTGGCAGCGGATGGAAAGGCTGATCTCCGAACCAACCGTTCCCGCCGACCTGACCCAATAGGGGTATCAACTAACTCTCACGCAACCGAATATTAAGCATCTTCATTGCAAGGAGATTCACGCGGGTCTGCTCAATATGAGTAGCCAAACCTCGAAGTAGTGAGGCGTGTGTGAGCGTTGGAATGGGCAATCTGGCTTTTGCCGAAGTGCGCCGTGAAGGCCGTGACGACGTGCATTACCGCGCCCGCGCTTTCGGGCCTGACGCGAAGCAGCACACCTTCCTGATCGTCAATATCTCGCCACACGGGCTGATGGCTCGCTGCGATGCCGGCTTCCAGGTCGGCGATCGCGTCCGCATCCAGCTTCCCGTCGCGGGCGTGGCCATCGCGGAGATTCGCTGGTCGCTGGGCGGTCGCCTGGGCGCCCAGTTCGAAACCGCGATCGACCTTGCCAGCTATTACGAGCTCATCACCACGATGATGCGCGCAAAGTGACCTAGCCGGCGCGGAGCAGCCCGACCGCCGCATCGCGCTCGAACAGGTACAAGGCCAGCCGCGCCGCCTGCCCACGCTCGCTCTTCAGCGCGCGGTCCTGATCCTCCAGCAGCCGCGCATCGGCATTGGCCGCAACGATCAGCGTGTTGAGGCTCTCGGGCGTCGCCAGCCGGAAGGTCTGCTCGCCCGATTGCCGCGTGCCGAGCAACTCGCCGGCGCCACGCAACTCCAGATCGCGCTCGGCGATCACGAAACCGTCGGTGGTATCGCGCATCAGCCCCAGCCGCGCCCGTGAAGTCTCGCTCAGCCCGTTGCCGCGCAACAGGATGCAGTGCGATTGCCCGCCGCCCCGCCCGACGCGCCCGCGCAACTGATGAAGCTGCGCCAGCCCGAAGCGATCGGCGTGCTCGATCACGATCAGCGTCGCATTGGGCACATCGACGCCGACCTCGATCACCGTCGTCGCCACCAGCACGCCCAGCTCGCCGCTGGCGAAGCGCGCCATCACCGCGTCCTTCTCCGGCCCCTTCATCCGGCCATGGACCAGCCCGACCTTGTCGCCGAACCGTGCCGTCAGCTTCGCCGCGCGATCCTCGGCGGCGGCGAGATCGGTCTTCTCGCTCTCCTCGACCAGCGGGCACACCCAATAGGCCTGTTTGCCCGCCTCCAGATGTCGTCCCAGCCCCGCGATCACCGCATCGAGCTTATCCTCGGAGATCACCGTCGTCTGGATCGGCTCGCGCCCGGGCGGCATCTCGTCCAGCCTGCTGACGTCCATCTCGCCATGGCTCGCCAGCTGCAGCGTCCGCGGGATCGGAGTCGCGGTCATCACCAGCAGATGTGGCGGCACCTGCGCCTTGGCCTGCAACATCATCCGCTCGGCCACGCCAAAGCGATGCTGCTCGTCGACCACCACCAGTCCCAGGTCACGATATTGCACGCCCTGCTGGAAGATCGCGTGCGTGCCGATCAGGATATCGATCTCACCCGACGCCACTCCCATCAGCGTCGCCTCGCGCACCCTGCCCTTGTCGCGCCCGGTCAGCACCGCGATCCGCACGTCGAGCCCGGCCAGCAGCCGCGACAGATTGTCGAAATGCTGCCGCGCCAGGATTTCGGTCGGCGCCAGCAACGCGCCCTGCGCGCCCGCCTCCGCCGCGATCAGCAGCGCCATCAGCGCCACCAGCGTCTTGCCCGAACCGACATCGCCCTGCAGCAGCCGCAGCATCGGCTGGGTCTGGGCCATGTCACCCTCGATCTCGCGCATTGTCCGCGCCTGCGCGCCAGTCGGCGCATAAGGCAGCCTCAGCGCATCGCGCAGCCGCCCATCGCCCTGCAGCGCCCGCCCGCGCTTGGCCCGCGCCTCACCGCGCACCAGCAGCAACGCCAGCTGGTTGGCGAACACCTCGTCATATGCCAGCCGCTCGCGCGCCTTGGCGTCCGCCGGATCGGCATGAATCCGCACCAGCGCCTCGCGCCAATCCGGCCAGCCATTCCGTGTCTTCAGGCTGGGCTCGATCCACTCGGCCAGATCCGGTGCGCGCTCGATCGCCTGCTCGACGAAGCCGGCGAGGCGCTTTGAGGTGATGCCCTCGGACAGCGGATACACCGCCTCGCGCCCGCCCATCTCGGCCTCTTCCGAAACCTCCGGGTGCACGATCTGCAATTCCTGCCCATATTGATCGAGCCGCCCGCTCACCCAGCGCTTCTTGTTCAGCGGCAACAGCTTCTTCGCCCAGCCCGAATTGCCGCCGAAAAACACAAGCGACACGTGATTGCCATGCGCGTCCACGGCTTGCACCCGTGCCGGTGCCCGCGCGCTGCCGCCGAACCGATAGTTCGCCACGGTCAGCTCGATGACGATCGTCCGCCCGACGTCGGCCTGCATCAGCTCGTCGCGCGGCACGCGATCGATGAACCCGGTCGGCAGGTGAAACGCCACATCCACCACGCGCGCCAGCCCGAGCCGGTCCAGCGGCTTGGCCAGCCCCGCGCCCACGCCTTTCAGCGCCGTGACCTCGGCGAACAGTGGATTGAGTATCTCGGGCCGCATGACTATCTGCTGCCTACACCCAGCCGACGGACGCGAAAAGCGCCGCCGGCCAATCGTCGTTGAGGACCATGGACCGCGAGACCCATCTGAAGCGCCTGCGTTTCCGCGCCTGGCATCGCGGCATCAAAGAAGCCGATCTCCTGATTGGCGGCTTCTTCGATAAATACTCCGGAGGCTGGAGCGAAGCCGAGCGGCTGTTGTTCGAGGAACTGCTGGAGGAACAGGACGTCGATATCATGGCCTGGGCGATTGGAGCCGCGCCGGTTCCACCGCGTTATGCCGGCACGATCATGACCGCGCTCAGGACTCTCACCTACGTGCCCATCGCCGAATAATGGCCGATCTGAAGACGATACTTTCGGCGAGCAAGCCGCTCACCCTCGCGGGCGCGCCTCCCGGCTTCCTCCCCTGGATGCTGGCCGATTTGGCACGTGCGGGCGGCACAGCGGTGTTCATCGCCCCCGATGAGGCGGCGATGCGCGCAGTCGCCGGCACCGCGCCGTTCTTCGCGCCCGAGCTGGAGGTACTCAGCTACCCCGCCTGGGATTGCCTGCCCTATGACCGCGCCAGCCCGACGCTGCGCGTCATGTCCGAGCGCCTCGCGACGCTCCACGCCCTGCAGAGCAAAACCGACAAGCCGCGCCTGCTCGTCACCACCGTCAACGCCGCCACCCAGCGCACGCTGACACCGTTCCGCATCCGCCAGCTTGTCGCCCGCCTCGCCCCCGGCGAGCGCATCGGCCTGGATAAGCTTTCGGCGCTGCTCCAGGCGAACGGCTATGTCCGCCTCGACACCGTCAACGATCATGGTGAGTTCGCGGTGCGCGGCGGCCTGGTCGATCTGTTCCCGAGCGGTGCCGAACAGGCGCTGCGTCTCGACTTCTTCGGCGACGAGATCGAATCCGTCCGCACCTTCGACCCCAACGACCAGCGCACCACCGGCCGCGTCGATGGCTTCACGCTCCTGCCGGCCTCCGAAGCATTGCTCGACGAGGACAGCATCAAGCGCTTCCGCACCCGCTATCGCGAGCAATTCGGTGCCACCGCGACCAGCGATCCGCTTTACCAGGCGATCAGCGACGGCCGCCGCCTCGCCGGCATGGAGCATTGGCTGCCGCTGTTCGAGGAACGGCTCGAAACGCTGTTCGATCATCTTTCCGATGACGCCGTCATCGTCCGCGACACCGGCACGATCGGCGCCGCCACCCAGCGCTTCGAGGCGATCGCCGACTATCAGCAGAACCGCGTCCGCGCCGAAAGCACCGCCCCGGGCAGCTATCGCCCGCTTGATGCCGCCGCGCTCTATCTGACGGCCAAGGAGTGGGAGCAGGTCCAGGCCGAAGCTCCGACCCACACCAGCACTCCCTTCCACGAGCCGGAGAGCAAGACCGTCCTCGATTTCAACGTCGATGGGCCCCGCGATTTCGCTCCCGAGCGCGCGGCGGGCACCAATGTCTACGAAGCCGTGGTCGCGCATATCGCCAAGCTCAAAAAGGCTGGCCAGAAGCCGATCCTCGCCAGCTATTCCAACGGCGCCCGCGAGCGCCTGACCGGCCTGCTCAACGATCACGGCCTGACGGGCGCACACAACGCCGATACCTGGCAATCGGCGCTCGGCGTCGCGGACAAGGGCGTCGCCCTGATCGTCCTGCCGCTCGATCACGGCTTCACCGCCCCCGATGTCGCGGTCCTCACCGAACAGGACATGCTCGGCGATCGCCTCATTCGCCGCACCAAGCGCAAGAAGTCGGCCGACGCCTTCCTCAACGAGCTGGCGACGCTGACTCCCGGCGACCTCGTCGTCCATGTCGATCATGGTATCGGCCGCTATGAGGGGCTAACCCAAATCCCGGTGCAGAAGGCACCGCACGATTGCGTCCAGCTGACCTATGCCGGTGGCGACAAGCTGTTCGTGCCCGTCGAGAATCTCGAAGTCCTCAGCCGCTACGGTTCGTCCGAAGAAGGCGCGAGTCTCGACAAGCTCGGCGGCGAAGCCTGGCAGCGCCGCAAGTCGAAGATGAAGGAGCGCATCCGCGAGATCGCGGGTGAACTGATCGCCACCGCCGCCCGCCGCGCGGTACGTCCCGGCGAAGTCCTCGAGCCCGATCCCGGCGGCTATCCGGCGTTCGTCGATCGCTTCCCCTATGAGGAAACCGACGATCAGGACCGCGCCATCGGTGACGTCATCGCCGATCTCTCGGCAGGCCGGCCGATGGACCGTCTCATCGTCGGCGATGTCGGCTTCGGCAAGACCGAGGTCGCGTTGCGCGCCGCCTTCGTCGCGGCGATGGCCGGGCAACAGGTCGCGCTCGTCTGCCCGACCACGCTCCTCGCCCGCCAGCATCACCGCAATTTCGTCGAGCGTTTCCAAGGATTCCCGATCGAGATCGGCCGCCTCTCGCGCCTCGTTCCCGCCGCCGAGGCCAGGGAAACGCGCGAGAAGCTCGCCGAAGGCAAGATCGACATCGTCATCGGCACCCATGCGATCCTCTCCAAGACCGTCGATTTCAAGCGGCTGGGGCTGGTGATCGTCGATGAGGAGCAGCGCTTCGGCGTAACGCACAAGGAGCGGCTGAAGGCGCTGAAGGCCGACGTCCACGTCCTGACCCTCACCGCCACGCCGATCCCGCGCACGCTGCAAATGGCGATGTCGGGGCTGCGCGAGCTGTCGGTGATCCAGACACCTCCCGTCGATCGCCTAGCGGTGCGCACCTATGTCATGCCCTGGGATCCGGTCGTGCTCCGCGAAGCATTGTTGCGCGAGCATTATCGCGGCGGCCAGGCCTATTTCGTCACCCCGCGCATCTCAGATCTCCCCGATATCGAGGAATTCCTGCGTAACGAGGTGCCCGAGATCACCTATGTCGTCGCCCATGGCCAGATGGCGCCGACCGAGGTCGAGGAGCGCATGTCAGCCTTTTACGACCGCCGCTACGATCTGCTCGTCTCGACAACGATCATCGAATCCGGCCTCGACATCCCCAGCGCCAATACGATGATCATCAACCGCGCCGACAAATTCGGCCTCGCTCAGCTCTATCAGCTGCGAGGGCGTGTCGGCCGGGCCAAGACCCGCGCCTATGCCTATATGACCACGCCGCCCGAGCGGCAGCTCACCGAAACCGCCGAAAAGCGCCTCAAGGTGCTTTCCGATCTCGAATCGCTCGGCGCCGGTTTCCAGCTCGCGTCGCACGATCTCGACATCCGCGGCGCCGGCAATCTGCTCGGCGACGAGCAGTCCGGCCACATCAAGGAAGTCGGCTACGAACTCTACCAGGCGATGCTGGAGGAGGCGATCATGGACGCCAAGGCAGGTGGCCTCCGCGAAGAGCTCCGCCCCAAGGATCTCTCGCCACAGATCAATGTCGACGCCCCGATCCTCATCCCCGAGGAGTATGTCCCCGATCTCGATCTGCGCATGGGCCTCTATCGCCGCCTCAACGAGCTTGAGGATAATGACGCGATCGAGGGCTTCGCCGCCGAGCTGATCGATCGTTTCGGCAAGCTGCCGGACGCCACCGAGAATCTGCTGCGCCTGATCGAGACCAAGCTCAACGCCAAGCGCGCCTGCATCGCCAAGCTGGACACCGGGCCAAAGGGCGCGCTCGTCACCTTCCATGACGACAAGTTTCCCAATGTCGAGGGCCTGCTGGCCTATGTCGAGCGGCTCGACGGTACCGCGCGTTTGCGCCCGGACATGAAGCTGGTCGTCACCCGCGAATGGAACAACCCCCGCGCCCGGCTCAACGCGGCGCTGCAGATTTCGCGCGGGCTGGCCAAGGCGGCGGGCTAATTCCGGCCATAGCGGCCGAAAGTGCAATCTTCGGGTAACCCATTTGCTTTATTGGCTTTATCCGAAAGGGGCGGCCCGTGGCGGAACCGGCGATCTTTGCGCAGCGGCGCAAGCTGAACGAGGCGATGTCGGCGCTCGCCGATGCCCTGTCGGTCGATGACCTCGTCGCGATCCTCTGCACCGCCGGCCGCGCGATCGCCAGGAGCGAAGGCGTCACCGTCATCCGCCGCGAAGGCGATCTCGTCGCCTATATCGCCGAGGACGCGCTCCAGCCGCTCTGGACCGGCAAGCGCTTCGCGATCGAAGCGTGCATCTCGGGCCAGGCGATCCTCACCAACCAGCCAATCGTGATCCCCGATATCTTCGCCGATCCGCGCGTGCCCCACGCCGCCTATCGCCCGACTTTCGTGCGCAGCATGGCGATGTATCCGATCGGGCTAACCGCGCCGGTGATGGCGGTTGGCGCCTATTGGCGCGAAGCCGGACCGATCGATCCGGGTGCTGCGGCGCTGCTCGGCACGCTGGCGCGCATCGCCAGCCTGGCACTTGCACGCGTCGCCGCCGCTGGCGCGCCGGATGCCGCCGCGAGCTAAACCCCGCTATCGTCTTCGAAGAAGAGCCGGTCCACGGTCGTCCCCAGCGCCCGCGCCAGTCTGAGCGCAAGCAAGGCGGAAGGGATGAAGATGCGGTTCTCGACCGTCACCACCGTCTTGCGTGACACCCCGACCATCGCCGCGAGCTCGGCCTGCGTGATACCCAGCCGCGCGCGCTCCTCCTTCAATCGGTTGCCGAGCCCGGTGCTTCTCAATCGCCGGTCTCGCGCGCGAGCAGCACCTGACTGACCAGCACCGTCAGCACGCCGGCCGAAAGCCCGATATGGGCAAGGTCGATGGGGCGGAGTTGCGTCGTCATGGCGAGGATATAGCCAAGGAAATTGACCAGAGTCATCGCCCAGAAGCCGTTGCGATAGGCGATCGCGCGCTGGGCGCGGGCCAGTTCGTCATCGATGATCGCGCGCACCGGCTTCGGCGCCAGCGCACCGCCGCCCTTGGCGAACAGCAGCAGCAGTGCCGCCGACCAGCCAAGAAAGCCGATAGTGCGGACGATATCGACATTGCGCACCGTCTCGCCGGCCGGCGGACGCGCGATCGTGAAATAGGAAAGCTGCCAGATCACAAAGGCGATCGCGAACACCGTCATCTTGCGGATTGCGGCGCGCTGGATGCGCTCCGCCTTCTCGTCCGTGTCCATTGCTTGGCCCTCCCATTGTAACCCTGAGGTATCATAAACACTGGATAGCGATCTACAACAATGACACCCTAAGGTTACATTTTATTTCGGGGGAGCTTCTATGGACATCGCCATCATCTTCGTCACACCGCTGGTGTTGATCGGCCTGGCGTTGCTGCTCGTCAAACTGCGCCGGCTCAGCTGGCAAGGCGATGTCGGGCTTCAGCTTCCCGCGCCGTCCACCGCCTTCTTCTGGATCCTCGCATTCGGGGTGGTGGCGGTCGCCAGCGAACTCACCAGGCGCTGGCTCGGTGTCGAGAGCGCGGGCGGAAGCTGGCACGGCAAATACGATACCGCCAACCTGCTGATCCGCATCGCCGCGATCGGGCTGGTCTATCCGATCGCCGAGGAATTCTTCTTCCGCGGCGCGTTCCTCGGCATGCTCCGCCAGCGCTTCGGCGCGGTGGCCGCGGTGCTCGGCTCGGCCGCGCTCTTCGCGCTGATCCATATCCAATATGATTGGCGCGGGATGCTGCTGATCCTGGTCGATGCGCTATTCTTCGCGATCTGCCGGACGCGAACGGGCTCGGTATACCTCACCATGCTGCTCCATATCCTCGGCAACAGCTACGCGATTTGGGAGCGGCTCGCGGGCTAGCGTAGCGAGACCGGTTCGACGATCTCCTCTTCCAGCTCCTCCTCCAATTCCTCTACGGAGAACTTCTCGCGCTCCATATCGAAACCGCCGCTCAGCCAGTCGACGTTCCAGCCACCATCGACTGTCTTGCCTGCGCTGTCGATTCGTCCCGCGTAACGGACGGCGTGATTCCAGCGCCCGCTATATTGCTTGGTGAAATAGAGCGCCTGGCCAGTGCGCTGGCCAGAGATGGTCGCACGGCGGACGCTTCCGCCGCCTTCGTCATCAGGCTCGGTAATGACGCCGGTGAACGCTCCGCCCACTTCCTCGATCAGTGCGATGAAGCTGTTCTCCTGCGCATCGACGCGGCTGACATAGCGTCCGTACCACACGCCGGTCAGGTCGAGTGGATCGCTCACGCGGGTTTGGCGACCAGCTGCGCCAGCGCAGGCACATCGACCGGTCCGGAGCAGAGGAAACCCTGGAAATACTGGCAGCCTTCCTTGGCGAGCAGATCGAGCTGCGCCTGCGTCTCGACGCCCTCGGCAATCACCGACAGCCCCAGCGAGCGCGCCATGTCGATCACGCCGCGCACCACCACCCGGTCGCGGGCGCTGCCGGCAATGTCCTGGCTCAGTTTCTTGTCGATCTTGAGATAGTCGAGCGGCAGCGCCTTGAGGTAGGCCAGGCTCGAATAACCGGTGCCGAAATCGTCGATCGCGACCCGGCATTTGGCGCCGCGCAACTCGCCGAGCAGCCGCGACGCCTCGCCGAGATCGGCCATGATCCCACTTTCGGTGATCTCCACCGTGAGCCGCGCTCGCGGAAAGCCGCTCGCGTCGATCCGCCCGAGCAGCGAGTCGGCGAATCCGACGCGCGCGACATCGGCGGCGGTTACGTTGATCGACAGGCGCAACTTGCTAAGCGATGAAGGCCAGTTGGCGGCGGCGGAAAGCGCGCGGCGCTGGATATGATCGCTGAGCGTCACTTCCAGCCCGGCGCGCTCGGCGGCGGCGAACAGGGTCTCGGCTCCGACTTCGCCGAACTGCGGATGCTGCCACCGCGCCAGTGCCTCGACGCCGGTGATCTCGCCGGTCGCAATGGCGACTTGCGGCTGGAACAGCACGCCGATCTCGCCGCGCTCCAGCGCCTTATGGATACTGCCGACCAGTTCGTCGATCGGCGGCGCGCCGACTTCACGGGGAGCGCCATCGCCGAGCAACGTCTCGCTGGCACGGCGCAGCAGCGTCGCGGCATTGTCGTCGGCGTTGCTCTCGGCGCTGGCCAGCCGCGCGCCCAGCGGCGCGATCACTCCGCCCGCGACGAATGGCCGCGACAATGCCTCTTCGAGCCTGGCCACAGCCGCGCCCAGCTTCACGCCGTTGGCGTCGTCGCTGGCGACAAGGAATTCGGAGCCGCCGATCCGCGCGACGATCGCCCCCTTACCGAGCGCCTCGCGTGCCACTTCGGCGATCCGGCGCGACACCGCGCGCAGCAATTCATCGCCTGCCGCGCGGCCATAGGCGGTGTTGACGGTCTCGAAGCGCGTCAGCCCGATCAGGATCGCGCCAACCTTGCCTCCCTCACCCAGCCGCCGGTCGATCCAGCGCCGCGCGCTCGGCCCATCGCGCGCGCCGGTCAGCGCGTCGCGCACCGCCGCGCTGGCGTCCGGAGCGACGCCCAGCGCCTCGACCAGCGCATGCAGCCGCCCGGTCCGCGCGTCGAACTGGAGATGCTGCACCACCCGGCCGATTCCAGGCAGGTCATGCGCGAACGCCGTCGATGCCAGCGCCTCGCCCAGCCGGCGCAGCGCCGATCGCGCGAGCAGCCGGTCTGCCGCCTCCAGCTTGCGGTACAGCGCCCGCATCCCCGGCGCTTCGGGCAGCGCTAGCAACGCCGCCAGCGCCGGCGTCAATTGCAGCGATTTGAACTCGGGATCATAGCGCCAGCCCAGGGGCTCTGCCGCCGGCCCCGCCTGTCCGCTCCAGCCCGCCAGCCGCTCGACATGGCGCAGCGCAAAGCGGATCGCATGCGCCATCGCCGCCGAAGACATCGGGCTGGACAGGAAATGCGTCGCCCCCGCATCGTAGAAATGGCGCATATGCACCGCGTCGCTCTGAGAGACGAGGATCAGCATCGCCGCACCGTGCGCCGCGATTGGCCCGCCCAGTATCTTGGCCGCCTCCAGCCCGTCGGTCATGGCCCCCCGCGCGTCGATCACAGCAACCGCCGCGCCGCTGGCGATGAAGCGCCGCTCGAGCCCCTCGCTGCGCCGCGCCGCGACCACGCGCCAGCCGCCGCCGGCCGCCGCCGCCGCGACCTCGTCGCGCTGGCGGAAGGAAAGCACGAACACCGGCGCCTCGGATGAGGGCGTGTTGGCGATATCGAGAACGGTGAAATCGTCGGACATTCCGCCCTCGATAGCGTGGCTGACGCCCCATCGCGAATCCAAAGGCTTGTTTGCCCACAGCTTGTCGCTTAACCCGTGCACCATGGCCTGCGCCCCAGCCCTGACCGATCTGCACGGGCGCACGATCAGCTATCTGCGCATTTCCGTCACCGATCGATGCGATCTGCGCTGCCGCTATTGCATGTCCGAAAAGATGACCTTCCTGCCCCGCAACGCCCTGCTGCAGCTGGAGGAGATCGCCCTGATCGCCGAGCGCTTCATCGCCCGCGGCGTGCGCAAGATCCGCCTGACCGGGGGAGAGCCATTGGTCCGCCGTGACGCGATCGAGCTGGCCCGGCGGTTGGGCCGGCATGTTGGCAGCGGCCTGAACGAACTGACGCTGACCACCAACGGCACCCGCCTGGCCGAACATGCCGAAGCGCTGTTCGACGCCGGCATCCGCCGCGTCAATGTCAGTCTCGACAGCCGCGATCCCGACACCTTCCGCCACATCGCCCGGGGCGGCGACGTCGCCAGGGTGCTGACAGGCATCGCCGCCGCGCAGGCGGCAGGCATGCGCGTCAAGATCAACATGGTCGCGCTCAACGGGCTGAACGGCGCAGAGATCGCGCCAATGCTCGCATGGTGCGTAGCCGAGGGTCTCGATCTCACCCTGATCGAGACGATGCCGCTCGGCGCCATCGACGAGGATCGCGCCGACCGGTTCCTGCCGCTGACCGGCGTGCTCGCCGAACTGCAGGAGCAGTTCCCGCTCGTCCGTGACCGCCACAATAGCGGCGGTCCGGCGCAGTACTGGCGAGTCGCGGGCACCGGTACCCGGCTCGGCCTGATCTCGCCGCTCACCGCGAATTTCTGCAACACCTGCAACCGGGTCCGCCTTACCACCGAGGGCAAGCTGTTCATGTGTCTGGGCCAGGACGATCAGGTCGATCTCAAGGCCGCGATCCGCGCCGGCGGCCTCGCCGCGCTCGATGCGGCGATCGATCGGGCACTCGCGCTCAAGCCCGCCGCGCATGATTTCCGTATCGCCTCCGGTGCCGCGCCCGCGGTGTCCCGGCATATGAGCGTCACCGGCGGATGATGACCCGCGCGCTCGCCATTTCGCCTACCGCCCCCGCGCTCGCGGCCGCAGCCGAGCTGCGCGACGCCTATGAATGGGTGCCGCCGGAGGAAGCCGAATGCATCGTCGCGCTGGGCGGCGACGGCTTCATGCTCCAGACGCTTCACGCGATGCTGGGCACGCGCCGCATCGTGCCGGTGTTCGGCATGAACCTCGGCACTGTCGGCTTCCTGATGAACGATTGGCGGATCGAGGGTCTCGACGAACGCCTTCACCGTGCCAAGCCGTTCCGCGTCTCTCCGCTCAGCATGACCGCGACCACCACCGACGGCGAAACCGTGGTGCTCCCCGCGATCAATGAAGTCTCCCTGCTCCGCGAAACCCGCCAGACCGCCAAGCTGGAGATCACGATCAACGACCGCGTCGTCATGCCCGAACTGGTGGCGGACGGGATGCTGGTCGCGACCCCCGCCGGCTCGACCGCCTATAATCTTTCCGCCAACGGCCCGATCCTTCCGCTAGGTTCGGCGCTGCTCACCCTCACGCCGATCAGCCCCTTCCGCCCCCGCCGCTGGCGCGGCGCGATCCTGCCCGAGAAGACCCGCATCGGCATCAAGGTGCTGGAGGCCAACAAGCGCCCGGTCAGCGCCGTCGCCGATCAGCGCGAGGTTCGGGAAGTTTCGTCGGTGCAGGTCGAGATCGACCACACCCGCGACCTGACGCTGCTGTTCGACCCCGAGCACGCCCTCGACGACCGCATTACCATGGAGCAGTTCGTCGCCTGAGCGGCGGTACGCCGGGAACAATTCGTCGCCCGAGGGCCTTGATTTTCCCGGAATCGCGATGCATAGGGCCGCCTCCGCAGCGGCTTGGCCGCGCGGAAGATGGTGATCCCTGATAGCTCAGCGGTAGAGCTCTCGACTGTTAATCGAGCGGCCGTAGGTTCGAATCCTACTCAGGGAGCCAGCCCTTTCAAGCCTCAAAAACCCGTTGTTTCTCAATGGTTTGAGGTTGTGAAATACCAAATCGGTTAAAATCCCGAAAATTTGATATTTGGCAACTATCTGAGATAGCGGGATTTTTTTGTTCGTTTCCAGCTTGGGGTTTTTCTTTGGCCTCATGCATCTTGGCGCACGCATTGCAAGCCATTCGCCCCACCATCGTTGGTGTCTCGTTATAGCGCTTTGACCCCCTCGCCGGCTCATGACCCATTATCGATCGTGCTCGGCCACAAAAATTGTGGCCACTTTCCGGTCCGCTACGCGAACCGTCGAAGGACTGATCGCCCTCCCCCGTTGGCGATCGATCAATCGCTCTAGGTAACATGACTTCAGCGCATCAGAGCCGCCGCCTTCGCGCACGAATCTGACGATCGACAGGCTTCGGGCACGCCGGAGTCCATACTTACGTCACCTTGTGGGCCGTTAGGAGCATGTCGGCTTTCGGGTGATCGAAGGCTGAAAGTGGACCGTCGATCAGCCAACTTTAGACGTCGCGAAAGATTTAATGTGTTCATTCAGGCCGGCTGAAGCGCTGCCCGTGTGCATAGCTGGGAGCATATGGCGCGCCACAGCCACACGTCGCAGCCCTTCCGGCAAGCCTGAGTAGAGCCCGGGCGTACGACTGCCTAAAGATGTTTCTCAAGTTTCATATCGCTTCGCTCCGGTCGGGTCATCGAATCCACGCTACTAGCTGACGGGAACATATCTCAAACTCACCTCTTGTTTGATATGAAGATATTTGATATCAAATTTTCAGATGGAGATTTCGAGATGCGAATCATTGCAGGCCCTCCCGTCAAGGGCGACGATTTTATGTTTAGGAATCGCGAGCTTGTCCTCGCAAAGCGGTCCCTGCTGGACGGGACCAGCCTGCTCGTCAAAGGTTGGCGCCGAATCGGCAAAAGCTCGCTGCTGGTGGAAACGCACCGTCAGCTAAGTGGTGAACGCGGTGCCACACCGCTTTACCTCGACGTTCAGGAACTCACGACGATCAGCGAGTTCTTCACCGCATTTCTCAACGCACTGCCGCAAAACAAACTGCAGCGCCTGCGCGCGCTGTGGGATGGTGCGCGCCGCATGCCCGGCAAGCTGATGGATGCCATTCAGCGGCGCATCCGCTCCGCCAATGCCGGTGGCGGGGGTTTCGAAGCCGGTGTCGAATTCGAGAAGGACATCAAGGACTATTGGGAGCCGCTCAAGGCCAGCGTCGAAACGCTGGCGCGCGAGCATCTCGACGCTGGCGCGCGGATCATTCTCCTGATCGATGAATTGCCGTTCTTTCTGGAGAATATGTTCCGCAAAACCGGGAGCGTCGACGATATCCGTCTGGTCCTCGCGACGTTGCGCGCTTGGCGCAATGCCGGCTTGGCCATGGCGATCGCCGGCTCCGTCAGCATCGAGGCATTCCTGGAAGATTTGCAGATCGAGGGGCTCGTCATCAACGACCTAACCCGTGTCGACCTGCAGCCGCTTGGCCGTGATGAAGCGACCGCGCTCGTCGAGACCCTCGCCAAGGTTGCGGGGCTCGACGACTGGACTGACACGTCAACCACGGCACTGCTAGACGAGCTTCCCGATCATTTCCCGTTTTTCATCCAGACGGCGATGAATTTCCTGCGGGCCGAAGCGCGCTCCACGCCCGAGGTGATCGCCGAAATCTTCGAGAATCAGGTTCATCCGCAAATCTTCGCGTCTTTCTACCAGCAGTTCGACGAGCGTCTTGAGCGGCGCTTCGACGGCGATTTGCGCGGGACGGCCGAGGCGGTCTTGAATGAAATGGCAAGGCGCGCGAATGGCAAGATCACCAACGCCGAGATCAAGGCCCTGTGTGATGCGACAGGTCAGGATCCGCTGAAGGTGACGCGCCGCCTGGAACTGGCGGAGTTCATTCGCACCGATCTCAAGGCGTCCGGCTATCGCCTCGTCCAGAATCTTCTTCGCACCTGGCGACAGGCGCGAGGGGGCGCGTAATGGAAATCTCGCGCTTCAACCCACATGCCATGGCCGATGGCCAGGTTCGCCTTTTGTCGACGGGGCGAGACCGTCTGGTCAACGCCGTCGTCGAGGCGTTGACGGGTGGCGCGGGCATTCGCCAGCAAGTGTTGATCACGGCACCACGCGGATTTGGGAAATCCTTCTTCGCGCGTGCGGTCCAACTCGCCATTGCAGACGAGAGCAAACCCGCGCGCGTAACCATCCTTCCCGAGGAGCAGCGCAATGTCTCGACCCCGTCGAGCCTGTTGCGCGAGATCGTCCGCGCGCTGAGGGGCGCACCGGCCGACAGCGTCGCCGGGCGCTTTCTCGACGACCCGCCGGGCGCGTGGGAAGCCGCCCGCGGCGAACTCGATGAAGCCCTGGCGGAGTTGGACCCCAACATCGTACAGATCGTCGTTGTCGAGAATTTCGACGAGCTGGTCGCTGGAGTCTTCGACCAGCCCGAAGATCAATCAAAGCTACGCGCGCTCTTGTCCGAGAGCGAGCAGCTCGCGGTCTTGGCGACCGCGACGTCCGCGCGGTTCGATCAGGACTATGAGCAGCGACTGTTCCACGCCTTTGCCAAGTTCAGTCTCTCGCCCTGGTCAGAGGAGGATCATCTCCTCTATTTCGAGCGACGCGCGGTGCTCGAAGGTCGTGAGGTGGCCGAACTCGATCGCGGAAAGATCCGTGCCCTGGCGCAATTCACCGGCGGCGCCCCGCGCATGGCCGTCGCGCTGGCAAACCTCCTGCTGGAAAATGACCCGCTCAGCGCGGCCGCACTGCTCGACAAGCTCGTCGACGACCTGACGCCATATTATCAGGCGCTCATTGAGCAGATGCCGCCCCGGACCAAGACCCTGTTCGACGCCTTGATCCGCCTGTCGGAGCCTTGTTCGCAGAGCGATCTCGCCGAACGGGTGGGCACGACCCAGAATCGCATCGCACAACATTTTGCATGGCTGCGCGAGCGCCATCTCGTCTTGGGCCGCAAGCGGACGGGTGGCCGCGATTTCCTCTACCAGGTTTCGGATCGGCTCTTCGTCCAATATTATCGCAAGCGCTATCTTCTCCACGACAATTACAGTCCCCTCGCTGGCATGGCCGAACTGCTCGATGGTTTCTTCTCGGCCGAGGAGAACCGGCGACAGGCGCTCGCACTGTTCGAGGATGGTCGGGAGGACGAGGGCTGCGAGTTTATCCGTGCCTACCTTGCCGCCGGCGGCGGCGATCTCGGCGAATGGGCCAAAAAGACCAACAATCTCGAAGCGATACGTGGCCTCGCGGCCACCGTCGAAGGCCGTCACGGGCAAGCACTGACGCTGTTCAGCAAGGCCCTTGCGACGGCGCGCATCGATAGTGACGAGGTCGGGACAGCCCTGATCCTTGGCCAATATGGCGTGTCCGCATCGAAGGAGGGTAAGTTCGCAGCAGCCATCGACGCACACCGCGAAGCCCTTCAAATCTGGCAGCGTCGCGATCAGCCCACGACGACCGCCTGGGTCTTGAGCCAGCTTGCCCAGGACTTTCGCGGCGCCCTGCAGTTCGACGACGCGCTTCACTATTCCAAGCTGGCGATCGAAATCTGGTCGAGCCAGGGGGCCGAAGAGCGTGTCGCGTCGCTCTGGGGCGAGGTCGGCGAGAATCTGCGCAAGATGGGCCGGCCCGGTGATGCCATCGACGCCTACATCAGGGCACAGGAAATCTGGCAGGCGCTCAACAACGATATTGGCGAGGCCTGGGTGTTAGGCGGCATCGGCCTGGCGCGCCGCGAAAGTGGCCGTTTCAGCGAATCGATCCAGTCGCATCGACGCGCCATCGAAATTTTGAAGGCGCATCGCTCCAAGCGCTTCAGCGTCGCGCTCAATTATAGCTGGATCGCAAGCTCCTTCCGGCGCTTGCGCGAATATCGCAATGCGCTCGCGCACGATGAATCCGCGCTCGAGCTGTGGCGGGAGATCAACGACGAACGGCAGGAAATCAAAACCCTCGCATCGATATCGATCAACTTCCTTGGCCTGCGCGAGTTTGACCGAGCCTTTGAAATCGGCCTGAAAGCCTTCGAGCAAGCGCGCGGGGCGAACTATCAGAGCCAGATCATCTGGAGCGCCGGGCAGCTCGCCTACCTTCACGTCAATGCCGGCGACGTCGATTCGATCTGGCGCTACCTCGACGATCGCCCCGTTCGCGACATGCGGCGCCTTTGCGAAACGATCCTGACGCAATGCGGTTCGGCTCTAAGCCTGGTCGATCAGCTTGAGGGGCGCGAAGCGGCGTTCACGCGCGGTCGCCTCATCCTGGATGGTCTTAAAGAACGGGCTGGCATTTCGCCTTTCAACGAAAGCGCGACATTCCTGCTGAGCGGCCTGCTCGAAACCGCGACATCGGTCCCGTTGCTCCAGGATCTGACCGCAGAGTCCGCCGCGGAAAAGGGTGGCCTATCATCACCCCGGCGGCAGGCGATCGAGCTGGCGTCGGCCTATCTCCAGGCGGACAGGGACGAAAGCCTGATCGAGCGAGCCGATCCGGATGTCGGCGACGCCGTGCGCGCGATCATCGATGCCATAGAAACGCGCAAGGCACGCGCGAGCTGATTGGAGAGAGTGATGGACAAGGGTGCCCATTTCTATCGCTGCGACTTTCAGGTGCATACGCCGCGCGATCGTCGCTGGGCGGGCTTGACGCCGACCAGCGACGAGGACCGCCGCGCCTATGCCGATCGCCTGGTCGCCGCGTGTCGTGCGGAAGGGGTCGCGGCGATCGCAGTGACAGACCATCACGACATGACGTTCGTGCCCTTCATCCGTCGTGCGGCCGCCGAAGAGGTGGATGAGGCGGGCAATCTTCTTCCCGAAGTCAACCGTCTGGTCGTCTTTCCCGGTATGGAGCTGACCCTTGGGGTGCCGTGCCAGGCACTGCTCGTCTTCGACGCCGACTTCCCCGACGACATGCATGCTCTGGCGATGACCGCCCTGGCCATCACGCCGGCGAATCCTGGCGACAGCAAGAACGCCGAAGTCGTGCGGCTCGACAAGATCAACAGCCTTGTCGCTCTCAAGGAGAAGCTCGACGAGCACAGCTATCTCAAGGACCGCTACATTATTCTGCCCCACGTCGGGAACAGCGGCGATTTCTCGCTGCTGCGAAAGGGCATGGCAGGTAAGTATTCCGAGATGCCGTGCGTGGGCGGCTATATCGACGGCGCGATCGACAAGCTCGACGGTGGCAATCGCAACATCCTCGCAGGGCAGGACAAGCAATGGGGCAACAAGCGCATTGCTTGCATCCAGACGTCAGACACGCGCCGCGACGATCACAGCGAGCTTGGCAATCCCTCGACCTGGATCAAATGGGCGGAGCCGACGGCCGAGGGGCTTCGCCAGGCCTGCCTTGCGGAGGAATCGCGCATCGCGCATGCGCCGCCGCAGGTTCCGCAGACCTACATCGCCAACGTCAGCGTCAGCACATCGACATTCCTCGGGCCGGCGGACCTCGCGCTCAATCCGCAATACAGCGCGCTGATCGGTGGTCGCGGCACCGGCAAGTCAACCATGCTGGAGTACATTCGCTGGGCGCTGTGCGATCAGCCGCCGGCGGGCGACGAGGTTGATACGCCGAATTATCAGCTGCGGCGCTCCCGGCTGATCGATGCCACGCTGAAACAATTCTCGGCGACCGTCGATGTGCGCTATGTTCTCAACGGCGTTCCGCATCTGGTGCGCCGGGCGTCCTCGGATGGTTCGGTCCAGCTCAGCATCGGCGGCGGCGAGCTGCGGAGCTGCTCAGAGGAAGAGGTTCGTAGCCTCCTCCCCATCCAAGCCTACAGCCAGAAGCAGCTGAGCGATGTCAGCGTGCGGCTAGATGAACTCAATCGCTTCATCACCGCGCCTGTCCAGATCGCGCTCAATCGCCTCGAACGCAGCGCAATCGACCGGTCCAACCGCATCCGCCAGGCCTATGCGACCGTCCAACGGCATCGTGAATTGCTGCGGCTGCTTGAAAATCGTGCGCTTGAAGAGCGATCGATCGCGCAACAAGTCGAGGCGATCCGGGGAACGCTCGGTGGCCTGTCGAGCGAGGATCAGGCGCTGCTGGCCCAGGGTTCGCAATATACCGCCGCCGACCGCGCCATGGAGGCATGGTCCGCCGGCGCCGACACCTTGCGCGCCAAGGCCGCCGAGCTGTCCTCGTTGATCGCGGCGCAGCGCAACTCTGCCGCGACGGCCCCACAGGACCCGATCGCCCATCAAGAGCTGCTGGCTCAGGCCCATGCAAAATATATGCAGCTGCTGGACGAGGCTGGCGGCTTGGTCGAAACCATCGCTCGATCTGCCGGCTCGGTCGCAGACGCAGCATCCGAGCCGGACGGTCCATGGGTGGCTTGGGGCCGCGCGCGCGATAGCTTTCGGACCCGCTACACCGAGGCCACCGAGCGTTCGTCTGCGCATCGCGAGCGTCTCTCCGAAATGGCACGGCTCGAAGAGCAGCTCGGTCACCTGTCGCAGGAATTGGCGCGCGGGCACGAGCAACTGGCGACGCTGCAATCCGTCGAACAGACCTATCGCGACGAGCGTGCAGCCTGGATTGAAAGCCTCGCGGAGCGCGATGACCTCATCGACCGCGAATGCGCCCTGCTCACGGAACGCGCCAGTGCTGCAATCCGGGTTCGGATGAGACGCTTTGCCGATGGAAGCGGTTTTTTGGGCGTGCTGCGAGGCGCGTTGCAGGGGTCGCGCATTCAATCGGCGAGGCTGGAGCAGCTTACCGGGTCCATCACTGCCGCCAAGGATCCTCGCACCCATTGGCTCAACATTCTCGACGAACTTGAGCGTTTGTCCCTGTTCGACGCCGAACGCGACCTGGCCGCGGAACGACCGCAGACGCCGACATTGCTGGCGAGCGGGCTGAGCGCCGGGGATATCCAGAGGGTGGCCGACTCGCTCCAGCCCGACGAATGGCTGATGCTGTCGCTGACGCCGATCGCATCCGTTCCGATCTACGAATATCAGTCGGGAGAAGGCATCCACATCCCGTTCGAAAATGCTTCCGCGGGCCAGCAGGCTACCGCCCTGCTCAAGACGCTGCTCAATTCCCCTGGCCCGCCGCTCATCGTCGATCAGCCCGAGGAGGATCTCGACAACCCGGTGATGCTCGAAATCGTGAAGCAGCTCTGGTTGGCCAAGGGTATGCGCCAGATCATCTTCGCCAGCCATAACGCCAATCTGGTCGTCAATGGCGATGCCGAACTGGTTGCCTGGTTCGGCTACCGGAACGAAGGTGATCAATCACGCGGCACGATCATGGGTGTCGGCGCGATCGACGTCACCGAAGTTCGTGACGCGATCAAGGCGATCATGGAAGGCGGCGAGGCAGCATTCCGCTTGCGCCGAGAGAAATATGGCTTCTGAAGCGCTTCTCGACACCGCGGACAGCGAGTTCAGCGTGCGCTTGTCGGCGGCCGAAGTGGCCGAGCTGGAAGCGTGCATGGATCAAACCTTCGCCGCAGCGCCGCGACCGACGGACGATCGCAACACAGCGCGCTGGATGCTTTGCCTCGCCAGCGAGGACGCGATGAGGTTTCGCCTCGAGGCAGCGGCGAAGGCCTGGCATCGCCCTGGCGCACGGCAGGATCGCGCCGCCTTCGTCGTCGCGCTCGATCGCGCGAAATACGCTCTGCGACACGCGCTGGCGCATATCGATCAGGCAGGCCTGCCGGCCGTGGCATCCGCACCGATCCCGTCCTACGAGGAAGGCTATCTGAAGGCGATCGCACTGATGGAGGCAGCCGACGACTACGCGGATGCGTGCAGGTTGCTGCCTTCGGTCCATGCGTTCGACAGGCCTATGCTCACCGACCCCGCTCGGACCGTCGTCAAGCCGCATCTCGACGAGCGTGAAGGCCGCTATACCAGTCTGGAATTCCTGCTGGGTGCCGATCGGCCTCAATTCAGCCCCATCAACGCGATGGTCGAGATATTTGCAGGCCCGGAGTACGAAATCGCCGAGATCCAATCGGTCGCATCCTGGTCTCCCATGATCCATGGCATCGTGGGCCGCGTGAAGCGGAAAGGAGACCGGCTCCGCTATCAGGTCATCACCCGCGATGCCCGTGACCTCTTTGAAACGTTCCACAATGGGCTGGTTTTTGCGACAGAGGATTGGCCTTTTCCCTGGGGCTCAGTGGCCGACACCGCGCGATATGTCGCAGCGCTCCAAACGCTCGCCCTGTATCACCTGGTCTCGGTGCATTTCGGTGCGCAGCGCCACCGCCTCAAGGGCGTCGGCTGCGACCAGATCTGCCTCGCGATCGAACGCAAGGCGCTGAACGCCGAGTTGGCGCGGATTGCTAACCTCCCGTTGGACTTCGTCGAAGGGCTGAACCGGTCATTGGTCCTCGGAGAGGCTACCCATCATCCTGATCCAGCGCTGCAGCCCTTGATCGAGATCGGCGACGACATGCTGGCAGTGCCGTGGAGCCTGGTGCTTTCATCCAATTGGCCCCGGAATCTCCTCTCGCTGCATGCACGCATTGCGGCCAGCGGGTTTGACGCGGCCAGCTCAGCATTTGAACGCCGGATGGTGGACGCATCCGTGATCCGCATCCCGACGCGCTTTCCCCACAGGACGCATTTTTACATCAATGATGAGGAAATCGACCTCGTGCTGGTCGATCCCGCCTCGCATCAGATACTATTGTGTGAGCTGCGATGGATGCTGCAGCCCGGCGACGTGCGGGAAGTTCACAGGCGCTCAATCGCCCTGCGGGAGAAGGTCGCGCAGACATCGCGAAAAATAGCCTTTGCCCGGCAGAACAGCGGGATGCTGCTGAAGAAACTCGGCCTGGACGATGATGACTGGCGGATCGACGGCCTGGTGCTCGTCGAAGGATTTGGCGGCACCGCATCACCGGAGCCCAAGCAAGTTCCGATCGTGCCGAGCGATGTATTTTTCACCGGGCTGGCAAGCGGCCTGTCGCTTGAGAAGCTCCATGCGCTGTTCACCACCGAGCGTTGGCTGCCGCGCTCTGGCACAGACTATAACGCGATCGACGAGGTTCGCGAGATTTCCGGCGTCGCGATTTCCCGACCAGGGTTCATGATCGGCGCGACTGCCTACATGACGGAGTCGCTGCCGCGCTATTTCGCACAGGCCGATGATATCGAGGCGGCCGACCTGCGCGCGGAGCCCTGGATCGTGGGCGCCGAATGATCCTTCTCCCAACCGACCGCACGATCTCCATCGCGAATGGCTGGTGCGCCTATTGCAGCCGGCCATTGACCGCGCGGACGCGGACCCGCGACCATCTTCTCGCGCGGCGCTTCGTCCCGCAGGGCACGCTGCTCAATAGCTTCAATATCGGCCTATGGGCGTGCGGCAACTGCAACACCCGTAAGTCGCGGCTCGAGGACGATATCTCCGCGATCACAATGCAGCCGAACGTCGATGGCATCTATGCGCGTGACGATGATCGCCTACGGCGCACCGCCGAGCGAAAGGCGCGAGGTTCGATCAGTGCGGACACGGGGATTCATGTGGCTCACAGCCGTCCCAGGCTGAACGTAAATCTGCCGTTCGGGCCGGCTTCGGCCAATATCGAGTTCACCGGTGCCGCCCGCATCGACGATTCCCGCGCCGAGCAGCTCGCCTGGCTTCAGGTACAGGGTATATTCTATTTCCAGACCTTCAGGCGCGAACTCGGCCGCGGCCGCTTGCTTCAGCGGCAGAACTTCCACATGGCATGCATCGCCTCGCGAGCTGATTGGGGAAATCCGCGCATGCGGGCTTTCATGTCGGCGGCAACCGCAGAGCCGCAGTTCCACGCGACATTGGCCGACGGATATTTCAGGGCATGGCTGCGCGCGCGTGTGGACGGCCTGCTCGCCTGGGCGGTGGAATGGAACGAGTCCTATCGCTGTGTGGGGTTCTGGGGCGATCCCTCGGCTTGCCAGACTGCAATCGCAGCGCTTCCCGAGCTGGAGGTGGAATTTGTGGCTGGTGACACCACGAACGGCCTGGCCTTTCGGATCGAGACGGCCTTGCCCGACGATGAGGACGACCTGTTTGAGCCACCGCCGGAAATGGCATCAGCGAGCATTCCGGCAACCCCGCACTGGACCTGACTGAGGGAAAACGATCGGACTACAGCCATGCGCATCGAACGGACGGGAAAGATTAAGGCGCTCACGCCGCGGGTGGAGCGATTCATTGTCGAGGCGCTCGGCGGCAAGTCGCTTGACGAGATCCAGTCGCACGGCACCCGTCGGGCCGACTATCTCTGCCTGCGCGGGTTACTCGCCATCGAACTCAAATCGCTTGAGGATTCCGGCGAAGAGCGGATGGACAATCTGGTCGAGGAACTGCGCAAGCGGCCGGATTGGCCCATGTTCTTCGGCTCAGCACCAATGCAGGCGTTCATCGACAATACCGACGATCCCGAAAATGTCGGCCGCGCCGTGGCAGAGCGCGTCAGTCGCGGCGTGCTCGGTCCGCTTCGCAAGGCCAACAAGCAGCTCGAAGCCCATGCGATCAATTTTCCACGCCGAAGCCAGGTAAGAATGCTCGTCCTCGTCAACGAGGACCATGAAATCTATGATCCTCACACCGTGTCCTACATCCTGTGGCATGCGGTGCGGCGGCTTCAGGAGGATCAACCGCTTTACCCGCACGTCGATGCCATTCTCTATATCACCGAAAGACACGCGATGATGGCCGACGGTAAAGTCGTGTTCCCATGTGTCTCGGTCGAAAACCCGGTCATCGGTGATCAGGAATGGAAGGGCGATGTCGTCGATCTCATCAATGCGCGGTGGGGCAAATGGAATTTTGGCGATGCCCGGGCGATGGACGCGGACGCGGTCGACATTTCCAAGTTCGCTACAATCGACCATATCCCGGATACAGCACCCCGGCATGAACGCTGGCGGACCGACTATCGTCGCAATCCGTACCTGCGGAGGATGACCAAGGCAGAGCTGCGCGAACGGTTCGACGAGATCATGGTCATGACCTCCCTGTCATTCCTCAATGGTTCGCCGCAGCGGCTGCCACAGGAAGGAGTGACGCTGCTGATGGAGCAGATGACCCACATGATGGTGGAGATGGGCGAGCGGGCGATCCCCGTCACCGATTTCGACCACGACCCTGACCGCGTGGTTGCGGCTGCAGCGCGGCTGAATCTTGCCAAGCCCGTTATCGACTGGCTGATCGAGATGGAGCGCGATCACGTGAAACCCGGGGAAGCGGCATGAGCTTTCTCTATTTCGCTTATGGGTCGAACATGTTGCCCGCGCGGTTGCTGGCGCGATGCCCGAGTGCGCGGCCATTGGGGCTGGCGCACGCCGAGGGGCACGACCTGGCATTTTCGAAGATGAGCAAGGACGGATCGGGTAAGGCGACCCTAGTTCCGGCGACCGAACGGACGACCCCCGGCATCCTGTTCGAGATTGCGCTGACCGAACGAAGCGCGCTCGATCGCGCCGAAGGTGCAGGCCAAGGATATGCTCGGATCGACGATTTTACGATCCTGATCGATACTGCGGAACGCTCGACCAATCTGGTGACAACCTATCTGGCCACGGCGCATGTGGACGGTCTGCAGCCCTATGACTGGTATCTCGCCCTGGTCATCGCCGGTGCCGTCCATCACGGGTTTGGCGCATCTGACATCGAGCGGCTGCAGCAAGTTGCGCATGTCATCGATCCCGATCCGGACCGCCGGACCCGTCGTGAGGCGCTGAGTGCACTGAGCGCGTCGGGCATCGCCGACTATCGAGCTCTGTGGCCGGATAGATCCTCGAAGCCTGACCGATGACGACGTTGCAGATCGACCTGCCCGATTTTGCCGCGATGCCGGATGACGAAGTCGAGCGTCACCCGCTTGCCCGCACCAAGGATGGTCGATGGAGCACGCAGACCCGGCGGTTGCTGGAGCAACTGGGAACGGGCAAGCTCGATCTCAACGAGGCTTGGGCGCAGACCTGGACCGATTGGGAATGTCCTTGCTGTCGGCGCCGAAAGTCGGACATCGCCCGCCTGACCGACGCCGGCGTTTTGCTATGCCAGCTCGACTGGCATCATGACCATCTGGAAGATGCCGCCGGTGCCATCATGCGAGCTATGGCGACCGCCGGCATCGATGGTGACCTGCTGGTGACCCGCAAACGCGCGTGCTCCGCCGCACGTCCGCTCATCGCGCGGTTTGCGCCTGTCCTTCTCTGCAATGACTGCAACGCTGCCGACGCCGCCATGAAGGCGCGGCTCGGAAGCGTCGTTCCGCCGGCCTTCAGTTTCAGCCCGAAAGAAATTGCCCAGTTCATCAAACCCCGACCTAACTCCAGCCACGCGCTGGACGAAGCGAAAGGGGGCGCGGTCTGGCCGCAAGCTTTCGTGGAGTTCGAAGATCGAATGGCCTTCGCGAATCTGATGGGCGAACGCATTGCGGCTGGCCAGCACGATCAGGAAATCTACTCCTTCTCCGATCCGAGCCGCGACTTTGAGGATTCGCGATTGCTACTCAAACTCGCCTATGAGGCCGGTGGCGCCCGTAATCGGCCGAGCGGCCTTGGCGAAGCACTACTTGCCCGATCACGGTCGACCGCCGGACGCGCCATGACCGGTGCACGCAAATCCAGTGCGAAAATTCGCATACCGACCGCGGACGAGTTTTGCTCGGTCGATACTGCCAACAGTCTGTCGTTGCCGTGGCGCAATGCCGGTCCCGATTGGCGATGCCTGGGATGCGGACGATCGAAATTCGAAATTCTGCGCCTGTCCAACAAGGGAAAATGGCGGGCAGCGATCATGCTGCTCAACGACTATCGCGCCGAGGAAAACCCGGAGTCCCGGGACCGTCGAGATCGCGGACGCGATCTTCCAGTTGTGCTGGCTGAACATCGCCAGGTCGGTGTTTGTCACGACTGCCGCCAGATCGTCACGGATGCGATCAGCGCGCGGCCGGGCGTCGAACAAGACAGCTTACGGTTGTCAGATCTCATGGTTCTAACTCGTCAGGCGGTGCCTCATGCGTCGCATAGGGTTGATCGCGACTTTGTGTTCAGTCTGGTGGAGGCGAACGCAGGTTGGCTGATGGCCGTGAAAGACTATTGGGCGCACAGGGAGGAAGCTCACGCGATATCGTTCGAAAGTTATCGCTTGATGCGAAACACTGGTCTTAGCGAGGCGGCTGCCCGCAATGTCCTGATCCCGCGCCTGGTGGCGGCGGGGAGGCTTCCGAGTCAGGCATCGGCAGCTTGGTTCGACTGGCTGATTGCCGAAAGTGCGCGCTTGTCTAAAGCAAAGTCCTGACCTGCAGGTTTCAATCGAACGGCCGCCCACCGCAATGAACTTCTTCAACCTATCGCTTGGGAAAGTCAGGAATGCCCCGATCTCAACCACCCGCCTGCTGCATGAGCGGACGGCAGCTTTGAGGATCGACATAGTCCGTTCGGAATACTGAAATTAGGGCGCATTGCTGCCCATTCGGGAGCGAGGACCAACCCGGGCAAGCCGCCGCAAAGCAAATAAGAATCCACGCGGGCGACGGGTCACGAGTTATACACCAACGAGCCGGACAGCGCAGGAAGTCGTTCGTGCTAGGAATAATGTCCGCTTTAAAGTCCGGTTTAAATTCTCATAAGTCGGACGAGTTCAGACGTTTATGGGTAAAAAAACTGCAAAGCTGGCCGGTACAATGTCCGCTTGCAACCGCCCTGCGTAGTCAGCACGAGCCGCGCCACAGCTCTATGACGTGGAGCCCCAGGGCGGTTGCAGCAATTAAGCAGCGATCTTCATCGCGGCGGGCAACGAGCCGTTCGCAGTCATAGGACCCCGCTGGTCTGCTCCAGCCACTATCCTGCTCATCGCATTATATCGGGCAACGAGCAGTCGGACTTCTGGCTTCGCGCAACAGAGGACTTCGGAAAGCTGCATCATGAGAGATGTCCGCCCCTCTCCCATCTCCGCTAAATAGCGCGAAAAGATCTCAAACGGCGGGGTGAACTGCCCCGTCAACTTCTCGTGAGCCCAGGAACATCGCTGGAAAACAAGACTCAACACATGCTGTTTCATCTCATCCGGAAGGCCGGCAAGCTGCAGATGCGCCGTTCGGCCCATGTCCAACAAGGCGAGACCATCGTTCAACAGGGCGCCCGGCATAGCAGATACCGGGACTGGCTTCCGAAATGATGTCGCTCCTCCTCCGAGGATGGTTGTCGCTGAGCCGCCACTAGTGAGTCCATTGCGAATGATCTGAAATTGCTGACGGTCGCATCGGAGCTTTTTCAGAAGGCCGACAAACTGCTCTTCCAGCACCTCCTGGCGGACGAAGCGCTCGGGGCATTTTCCGCGAAAGCCCGAGCAACGATAATAGATGTATTTCGCCTTCTGGATCTGGGCGACCAGCGCGCAGCCGCAATGTCCGCATTTGATCAAGCCGGTGAACGGGAAACGATGTGGCTTGGCGCGAACATTCGTCGTGCTGCGGCCATCTAGAATCTGTTGCACGGCGTCCCAGGTGTCGGGAGCGACGAGAGGCGTATGCACACCTTGATAGACGTCGCCGCACCAGTCGAACGACCCGGTATAAAGCCGGGTACGCAGCATATGGTGGATAGTGCTGACGCCGATCGGCCGACCGCTTTTGCGATAGCGCACGCCGGCATCTCGCGCTTTGGCCGCGACATCTTTCAATGAGTAGAGGCCTGTTGCGTACCAGTCGAATATCCGACTTACTATCGGCCCGAGCTCGGGATCGATTGTAATGAGCCGCCTGCCCTGCTCGTCCCTGACATTGAGATAACCAAGCGGCGCGAAACTCGGCCAGTGACCCTGCTGCGCCTTCTCCAGCATGCCCTTGCGCGTCTCCTCGGATAGATTGTCGATATAGGCCTTGGCCATCAGCACCTTGATGCCGTGGACAAACTTCTCCGACGATCGGCAGCCGTCGGACATCACGACATTCTCTTTGACGAAGTGCACCTCCACGCCGAGATCATCGATGATCGCCCAGTCCTTCAGATTGCGGTAAAGTCGATCGGTCTTCTCGACGAGAATTATCCGGACTTCGGGATGCCGCTTGAGATGGCGGAGCATGTTGCCGAAAGCCGTCCGGCCGCTCTTGCGGGCCGTCTCCACGTCGATGTGGCTCGACACGACAACCAGGCCATTCAAAGCCGCATAATCTTCAAGCAACTTCACTTGGGACGGAATGGAATAGCCCTCACGTTGCTGGTCGGGTGTCGATACCCGCGCATAGAGCACCGCCTCGCGTATCCCACGCTGATCATTGTTTTTACGATGTTTATAGCGGCTAATTGCACTTCTCGGTCTGGCCAACGCTTGCTCCTTTGTAAGTGCCCTCCAACGGTGGAGGGTCACCCCTGAGCAATGCTGGCCATTCGATGCGAAGTCGTAATGATTTCGATGGCGTGAGAGGTTCGGGATCGTCCCGGGCAGGTCAGACCGCAGTGCATCGCCCGGCGCGGTATCGCCCGTAGGCTACTTTCACGAGCAAACCTTCATCGCACATCCGTTGGAGATAGCACCGATGCACACCAATGTTGGTGAACTCCCTCGTTCTAACTTCACGTTGCGCGGAAGCGAGGGCGACGGCGCGCTCTCTTATGGACGGCCGCCGAGGAGCTACCACCTTAGCCATTTTTGCCGGTTTTTCATTGTTGCCGGCTGGGACAACCATCCACCGCCGCGACAGTGCGGCGTGTGCTGGATCGAGAGCTAGGAGAAGTCGGGTGTTCGCCGCCAGTGTCTTGAAGCGGCGAATGCTCGCTCGGGTCTCTGGGAGGAAGAACCGGGCAAAAGTTCGAGACGCATCCAACATGGGGAGCCACCGCGAACCCCTCGATCATAGCGCCAGCGCAGCGATGGCCTCGCGCATGCCGGACAGTAACTCCGCTTCGAACCAGCGATTGCGCGCCAGCCAGGGCTGGTTGCGTGGCGACGGGTGCGGCAACGGCAAATAGCCGAGCGGCAGATATTCGCGCCACGCCTGCACGGTTTCGCCCAGCGTCGCCTTGCGCAGCGGCCCCAGATAGCGAGCCTGTGCGTAGCTGCCGATCAGCAGCGTCAGCCCGATCTCCGGCAGCGCCGCGGCGAGCCGGCCGTGCCAATGTGGCGCGCACTCGCGCCGCGGCGGATTGTCCCCCGAAGCGGACTTGCCCGGATAGCAGAAGCCCATCGGCATGATGGCGACCTTGACGGGATCGTAGAATTGCTCCGGCGTCAGCCCCAGCCATGCGCGTAGCCGCTCGCCCGACGGATCGTTCCACGGAATACCGGTCTCATGCACCTTGCGGCCAGGGGCCTGGCCCACGATCAGCAGGCGGGCGCCCTCTCCCGCCTGCACCACCGGCCGCGGGCCGCATGGCAAGTCGGCACAGCGCGCGCACGCGCGAATCTCGGTGACGAGCGCGGCAAGCGCGGTCACGCTAGAGCAGCCTCGGCTGTTCGGGCGGATAGGTGATCGTCTGGCCTTCGACATGGGCGAAGGGCGTCAGCGCGTGCATCCGCCAACTGGTCTCGGACAGGATCTCAACCACCGGCACGCCACGCACGCCGAGGGCATCTGCGACGAGCGAGCGATGGCAGCGCCACGGCACCGCCTCCGCGCACATGATCGCGGTCCGCTTCTCGCGACCGCTGCGCGCCAGGGCGTCAACGGCATGCCGGAACGCTTCGCTTTGCATATAATCGGCATAGCCGCGAAAGCTCTTGTTGCGCCAACCCCCATTGGGCGAGTCGCGATGCGGATGCCGCAATCCGCCGAGCGCCGGCATCGGCACATATGCGATGCCCGCCTCGCTCAGGCTCGCGGCGAGCGCATCGGCGTTGAACTGCGGATTGTACCGCGACTTCGGTACCGTGCGGACATCGCCTAGCGTCTCGATGCCATACAGGCGCAGCAATGCCACGAAATCGCCGATCGGACGCGTCGAATGGCCGACGGTGAAGATCGTTCCTGCCGGCCAGCTCGCGTCCTGCGGCGGCGTGCTCAAGACGCCCGGCCATGAATGAAGGCGAAATGATCGCGGATGCGGCGGTTGAAATAGCCGCCCTTCGAGACGGCGGTTCGCATCCCCTCCGCCACCGCTGCCGGCACCTCATGATAGCTGTAACGCTCGCCGCTGACGAACTGCACGTCGAGCCTGTGCTCGGCCGCGTCATATTTCCAATGGCGGATCACGGTGGAGGGCATGCAATCCATAACGCGCGAGGCCCGCTTGCGGCTCCGCTCCGCGCCTGACATGTTCCATCGCATGAGCGATCTCGATACCTTCATCACCGGCCTCCCGAAAGCCGAACTGCATCTCCATATCGAAGGCAGCCTCGAACCAGAACAGATGTTCGAATTCGCCCTGCGAAACGGGATCGAAATCCCGTTCAAGTCGGTCGAGGAAGTGCGCGCCGCGTATGAATTCTCGAATCTCCAGGATTTCCTAGATATTTATTATGCCGGCGCCAACGTGCTGCGCACCGAAGCCGATTTCCGTGATCTGGCGATGGCCTATTTCGATCGCGCCGCAGCGGACGGCGTCGCCCATGCCGAGATATTCTTCGATCCCCAGACGCACACCGATCGCGGCATTCCCTTCGGCGTCGTCGCCAACGGATTGCTTCAGGGCATGGCCGACGCCGAGGCCAAGCACGGTCTCACCTCGAAGCTGATCCTTTGCTTCCTGCGCCATCTCGACGAGGAAGCCGCGTTCAAGACGCTCAACCAGGCCCAGCCATGGATCGATCAAATCGCCGGTGTCGGCCTCGATTCGTCCGAGGTCGGCCATCCGCCCGCCAAGTTCGAGCGCGTCTTCGCCGCCGCGGCCGCGATGGGGCTCAAGCGCGTCGCCCATGCGGGCGAAGAGGGCCCGCCCGAATATGTCTATGAGGCGCTGGATATCCTTCACATCGATCGCCTCGACCATGGCAATCGCAGCCTCGAGGACCCGCGGCTCGTCGCCCGGCTGGCACGCTCGGGGATGACGCTCACCGTCTGCCCCTTGTCCAACGTCAAGCTCTGCAACGTCGCCTCGATCGATGTGCATCCGATCGACCGGATGCTGGAACTCGGTCTGCGCGCGACGGTGAACTCGGACGATCCGGCCTATTTCGGCGGCTATGTCGGCGACAATTACCGCGCGATCGCCGGCGGACGCGGACTGAACAAGGCCCAGCTCGTCACACTCGCTCGCAATTCCTTCCTCGGCTCGTTCCTTGCGGACGAAGCGGTGGCGGACCATCTCGCCAGGCTCGATGCCTATGTGGAGGCGCATGCATGACCGATATCGTCTTCACCCCGTTCACCCATGAGGACATGGTCACGGGCGTCCATGCCATCGCCGATGCCGCCGCCGAATGGAATCCGACCTTGCTCGTCGGCGTCGGCCGCGGCGGGCTCACGCCGGCCGTGTTCCTGTCGCACCGGATGGGGCTGTCGATGGTGTCGGTCGACTATTCGACCAGGATCACCCAGTTCGGCGACGAGCTGATCGCGGTACTCGCCCAGCGCACCCGCGACGGCGACCGGCTGCTGTTCATCGAAGACATCAACGACAGCGGCAAGACCATCGGCGAGCTGCGCGCGGCGCTGGCCAGGGACGGCGCCGTGGCGGAGCAGATCCGTTTCGCGGTGCTGATGAACAACGTCCAGTCGTCGCAGATGGTCGAATATGGCTTTCGTGACATCGATCGCGCCGTGCAGAAAGACTGGTTCGTCTTCCCGTGGGAGGCGATGGCGCCGCGCGAGGCGCTGACCGAAGATGCGATGGAAGTGCCGGAGCGGATCGCGTGAGGTGGCGCGCCGGACACAAATCACCCTTACACGCGTTGCAATCAGGTAAGAACAGAAACCCCTGTCCCGTTCGCCTAACCCTCGGAGGAACCATGCGAATCAGCAATCTGAAGCGTCCGCGCACCATCGCGCTCGCCACTGCCCTGCTGGGCAGCGTCGCGCTCGGCGGCTGCATGACCGCGACGCCCTATCAGCCCGCCACTGCCAGTTCGGCCGGCGGCTATTCGGATCAACAGCTCGAAGCCAACCGTTTTCAGGTCAGCTTCCGCGGCAACAGCCTCACCTCGCGTGAGACGGTTGAGCGCTACCTGCTGTTCCGCGCCGCCGAACTTACCGTCCAGCACGGCTTCGATCACTTCATTCTGGTCTCGAAAGACACCGAGAAGCAAAGCGAGACCTATCGCACCCCCGGCATGTACGGCGGTGGCCCCTATGGCTATTGGAACCCCTATTGGCGCTTCTATCGCCCGCGCTTCGGCTGGCGCAGCTGGGATCCGTTCTTCGACGATCCGTTCTGGCGCGACCGCGACTGGGACTACCGCACGGTCAATCGCTATGAAGCGATGGCCGAGATCGTTGTCGGCAGGGGTCCCAAGCCAGGTTCCAACGTTCGCGCCTTCGATGCGCGCGAAGTGATCGACCGGCTCGGCCCCTCGATCGTCACCCCCAGCGACCGCTAGCGGACACGAAAAAGGGGCCGCCCTCGCAATCCGCGAGGGCGGCCCCTTTTCCTTGCGCCCTTATGCCACCTGGCCGTGGCAGTGCTTGTACTTCAGCCCCGAACCGCACGGGCAGGTCGCGTTGCGGCCGACCAGTCCATCCCATTCCGCCGGATCGGTCGGCAGATCGGCGCCCGAAGGCTGCGGGATCGCCATCGGCGGCAGCTGGGCGAGGACGTTGCCCGTCGCGCCGCCGTCATAGTCATAGGTGTCGTCTTCGCCGCTCAGCGGGTCGATGTGCGTCGTCAGGAAGTCCGGAAGCTCCGGCAGGTCCTGCGGCGGCGCCATCCGGAACTGGGCCATGGCCAGCGTGCGCGTCACGTCCTCGCGGATCGTCTCGAGCATGCGCTCGAACAGCGCGAATGCTTCCTGCTTATACTCGTTGATCGGAGTCTTCTGCGCATAGGCACGCAGATGGATCACCTGACGCAACGCGTCGAGCATCGCGAGGTGGTCCTTCCAGTGGTGATCGAGGCTCTGGAGCAGGATCGACTTCTCGATCTGGCGCCACGTCTCGGGTTCCAGTTCGCTGGCCTTCGCCTCGATCAACTTGTCGGCGATCTCGCGGATGCGCTCCTCGACCATCTCCGGCTCGACGGTCTCCTCCTTGATCCAGTCTTCGAGCGGCGCCTCGATATTGAGCACCGCGGCAAGCCGCTCCTTGAGCCCCGCCAGATTCCACTGCTCGGGATAGGAATTGGGCGGGCATGCCTCGCCGACGATCGCATTGACCGTCTCGGCGCGCATGTCCTCAACGACATCGCCCACCGTCTCGGCGTCCATGATGTCGGCGCGCTGCTCGTAGATCACCTTGCGCTGATCGTTCATCACGTCGTCATATTCGACGACCTGCTTGCGGATGTCGTAGTTGCGCGCCTCAACCTTCTTCTGCGCGGTCTCGATCGCCTTCGACAGCCACTTGCTGCCGATCGCCTCGCCATCCTCGATATTGTTGCGCATCATCTTGGCGAACAGCGTGTTCGAGCCGAAGATGCGCAGCAGGTCGTCGTCGAGCGACAGGTAGAAGCGGCTGAGCCCCGGATCGCCCTGACGGCCCGAGCGGCCGCGCAGCTGATTGTCGATGCGGCGGCTCTCGTGCCGTTCGGTACCGAGCACGAACAGCCCGCCGGCGGCGATCACCGCCTGCTTCTCGACCTCGATCTCCGCCTTGATCTTCTCGATCGCGGCATCCTTGGCCGGCCCGTCCTCCATCTCGCCCAATTCGTCATGGGTGCGGAACTCGAGGTTGCCGCCAAGCTGGATGTCGGTGCCGCGGCCGGCCATGTTGGTGGCGATCGTCACCGCGCCGAGGCGGCCGGCTTGCGCGACGATATGCGCTTCCATCTCGTGATGACGGGCATTGAGCACCGCGTGATCGACGCCTTCCTTGTTCAGGAACTCGCTGAGCATCTCCGACTTCTCGATCGAGACCGTGCCGACCAGCACCGGCTGCCCCTTGGCGGCATGCTCCTTGATCTTCTTGGCGATCGCCCGGAACTTCTCCTCGAGCGTCTTGTAGAACTCGTCTTCCTCGTCGACGCGCTTGACCGTCAGGTTGGTCGGGATGGTGACGACGTTCATCTTGTAGATGTCATAGAATTCCGCGGCCTCGGTCGCGGCCGTCCCGGTCATCCCCGAAAGCTTGGGATACATGCGGAAATAGTTCTGGAAGGTGATCGAGGCCATGGTCTGGTTCTCGGGCTCGATCGTCACGCCTTCCTTGGCTTCGACCGCCTGGTGCAGGCCGTCCGACCAGCGCCGCCCGTCCATCATGCGCCCGGTGAACTCGTCGATGATGACGACCTTGTCGTCCTTGACGATATAATCGATGTCGCGCTTGAACATCTTGTTCGCGCGCAGCGCCTGGTTCGTGTGGTGGACGACCTGGGTGTTTTCGAAATCATAGAGATTGGCGCCGACCAGGATGCCCGCGGCCTCGAGCATCCGCTCGACCTTCTCGGTGCCGTCCTCGGTCAGGATGATCGACTTCTGCTTCTCGTCGAGCTCGTAGTCGGACGCGTCGAGCTGCTTCACCACCGCGTCGACGCGCATGTAGAGCTCGGACTTGTCGTCGGTCGGGCCGGATATGATCAACGGGGTACGCGCCTCGTCGATCAGGATCGAGTCGACCTCGTCGACGATCGCGAAGTTGAACGGCCGCTGCGTCATCGACGCGCGGTCATATTTCATATTGTCGCGCAGATAATCGAAGCCGAACTCGTTGTTGGTGCCATAGGTGATGTCCGAATTATAGGCATCGCGGCGCTGCTGGTCGCTCAGGTTCGGGATGATCACGCCCACGGTCATGCCGAGGAAGCGGTAGACCCGACCCATCCACTCGGCGTCGCGCGAGGCGAGATAGTCGTTGACGGTGACGACATGGACGCCCGCGCCCGGCAGCGCGTTGAGATAGGTCGCCAGCGTCGCCACCAGCGTCTTGCCTTCGCCGGTGCGCATCTCGGCGATCTCGCCGCGGTGGAGGACGATGCCGCCGATCATCTGCACGTCATAATGCCGCTGGCCAAGCACGCGCTTGGCAGCCTCGCGCACGGTGGCGAACGCTTCCGGCAGCAGATTGTCGAGCTTCTCGCCATTGGCGAGCTGTTCGCGGAACTTGACCGTCTGGGCGGCAAGCTCATCGTCGGTCATCGCCGAGATGGTGCTCTCGAAGGCGTTGATCTTGGCGACGATGCCGCCGAGCGACTTCACATAACGTTCGTTGGACGATCCGAAGATGGTCTTGGCCAAACCGCCGAGCATGGGAATTCCTGTTCAAATCTGAAGGATTGTAAAGCGGTCGCGCCCAGGGCGCGCCCGCGGAATGCGAAACATGGAGAATGCGCGCGCCCGCTCAGAGGCTCGCGCGGCGCCTCATTCGAGCCGGCGCTCGAACGGGAAATGCCGGCAGGCGAGCGGCGCGGTCCTGGCGAGCGGCAATCGCACACGCTCGGCGCGGAGCGGCTGCGCCACCGCCATCGGCAAGCTGACGCAGGCGGGCTTCACCGCGGCCTGCGTGTCCTGCGCCACCTGTACCACCGCCACGCCCTGCACCCCGCGCAGCTGACGGTCAGCCGAACCGGTACCAGTCAGGCTCGCCAATAGCGCAGTGAGGAGAAGCAGCAATTCCAAGCGTCAGTCCTGCAACAAAGCCCGTGCGAATAAATCTCCGCGCGGGCAAGTCAGGCGACATAGTGGCTGCGCGCCGTTTCGCCAATGGAAATCATCACGCACTACGGCGCTGCGGCCTTGCCGGGTGGAGCGGGTGCGACGCGCGACTGGCTGGCCGGGAACAACAGGAAGCTCGCCGATCCCCGCCGGACCACACCTTCCGGCACCGCCGGATAGAGTATTCCGGGATGGCATCGATAGCCGCCCGACTGGAAACCGGCGCCCTCCCCATGGACATTCACGCAGTTGGAAACCTTGCCGTCCGGCAGCATGTCGTACGTGATCTTGTCGAGATGGAATTGGCCTTCGGGCGCAGGCACGCCTGCCGGAAACGGCTTGCCGATCGCCTCATGGCGCTCGACCGCGATCAGCCGAGTGCCCGCTTCGGGAGGGATCGCGTCGCGCGTGTATCCGGCCAGGTAGCCGCACAGGTTGGAACGCAGTGCCTTCGGCGTTCCAAACTCCTCGACCTTGCAGCTGCTCAGTCCGCCGCCGGAAAGCTCGATGCGAGCCACACGGGCCCAGGATTCCCACGGCCCCCCGTATCGTCGGACAAAGTCCATCTGAATCGCGAGGTGAACGGCGCGGGCACCGGCTTTCCGCCAGCGTCGAGCGCCGGATAGAATCGGGCGCGCCGCTGCAACACCGAGCAAGCGCTTTCGTCGAGCAACGAATAGCCGCTTGAGGATACGACCGTGCACGCAACCGCTCGGCCATCGGGGCCCACGTCGAGACGGAAGCCGACAACCCCCTCCTCATGCTCACGCACGGCCAAAGCGGGATAATCGTCTTCGACAACCCAGCTTTGCGGCGAGCCCTGCGGCGCCAGCCTTCGGGAGGCGCCCTTCGCCGCAGGCCGCGCGGGCTTAACCGCCGCGGCATCCTGCGCCGCTGCGGCGCATGGAAGCTGAATCAGCCCGGCCGCACCGGCTAGTAGCAGCGCGGGCCTGATCATCTTCCGCTCAGTTCTTCGGCGGTTCCTGAACGAAAGTCACCGTCGCGTCGCGCGGCTCAAGCGTGGTGCCGGCCGCGGGCGGGTCCATTTTCACATTGCCGGTCACCTGGGTGCACGCGACCTTGTCGATGCCTGCGCTGCCGCTGGTGGTCTTGGTCTTGCACGACGTGACCACGCCCTTGCTGTCGAAGGTCAGCGTGACGACGGGATCGACCTTGAACGCGGCGGGAAGCTTCTGCACCGTGATGGTCATGACCGATGGCGGCGCGACGTCATCCGCGGTTTGAACCGATGCGAGCGCGAGCAGGGAAACGAGCAACATAAACGACCTCTCCGTATTTCAGGCCGGTTTCTAGCAGGTGCTGACCGGTGTACAATCCGGGAATCGTTCAAAGATTACCTGTCTGGTAGAGAGGCCGCCATCCAGAAGGTTCCGCTAAGCCGCCGCGGGCTTCCGTCTGGCGCGCGTGCGGGGATATAGACAACGGCGTCGTCGCAAACGTCAGGAACCCCGCCCAACAATCCCTCCCGACCGGTTGCGACCGCCTCGCAATGCTCCAATCTACCCTCTTCCGACACCTCGAACCGCATCTTTTTCAGCGCAACCAGGCGGTATCCCGGCTTCGAATAGCGGAAGTCCGGCTGAATTCCGGGCAACCCGTCGAAGATCAACGCGGTTTCAACGACGAAGGTGAAGGGCCTGCCGGTAATACCCGCCAACTCCGTAATGAACGTCTCTGCCTTGCCGACCTGGAAAGCGCCGCATTGCCCACCCGCTTCCTTGTCCACGACCGCCCCTACCGTTTCGGGATGGCAGGAAAGCAAGACACCGTCAGCGCCCATCTTCAACATCGCAACGCTGTGCCAACTCCCGATGTTGACAGGCACCGGCTCCGGTATGCTCCAGTTTATCCGGCTATTGAATTGCGAGGCAATCGGCTTGCCGGTATCATCGAGGGCGGGGCGAAAATGCGCGCGACTGGTGAGCAGCGCGCAACTGGCCTGATCGAGTATCGGGCTGACCGAGCCGGTCACCTGACAATCGGTAATTTCCCCTTCCGCGCTGATAATCAGCTTGAACCCAACCGTGCCCGCCTCTTTCCGGCGCAGGGCCTCCAGGGGATAATCGTCGTCGGTGATCCAGGTCGCAGTGTCTTCGATCGGAGTCGCGCGGTGCGCCTTACTCGCATCTTGCGCGGTCTGAGGCGAAGCCATTGCCATGATCGATGCCAAAATCATTGATCTTTGCCCCTCGCTGCCCGAAGCAGCGCCACCCTATCAGCAGGTCTATCGATGTCCATGGAACGCTCGCCGCTCGCCTTGCCCTTTCCCGCGATGCCCGCAATCGCCGGCGTCACGCCGCGCGTGGCGCGCGCGCGCTACAAGACATGGGAGCGCTGCGACCTGACCTTCGTGACGCTCGATCCCGGCACCACGGTCGCCGGCGTGCTGACCCGGAGCAAATGCCCCTCGCCGGAAGTGGAGTGGTGCCGCAAGGCGCTGGTGCTGGGCCAGGCGCGCGCGCTGGTGGTCAATGCCGGCAATTCCAACGCCTTCACCGGCAATCGCGGCCGTGCAGCGGTCGAGGCGATCGCAGCACGCGCCGCCGGGCATCTCGGCTGCGAGCCCTCGGATATCTTCGTCGCCTCGACCGGGGTGATCGGCGTGCCGCTGCCGATCGACAAGGCCGAAGCCGGGCTCGACGCCGCCTTCGCCGTCCGGCCCTGTAGCTGGGAAGATGCCGCCGCGACGATCATGACCACCGACACCTTCGCCAAGGGCGCGGTGACCACGGCGGTCGTCGATGGCCGCACCGTGACGCTGACTGGCATCATCAAGGGTTCGGGGATGATCATGCCCGACATGGCGACGATGCTCGGCTTCATCTTCACCGACGCGGCAGTTGCCCCGGAGTTTCTACAATCTGCGCTAAGCGACGCGAATGTGAAGACTTTCTCGTGTATTACCGTTGATAGCGATACCTCGACCAGCGACACCGTCCTTGCCTTCGCTACTGGCCGGGCTGGCAACGCCGCGCTCACCGACGCCGACAGTCCCGGCGCCGACGCCTTCCGCGCTGCGCTCGCCGATCTCTGCCACCAATTGGCGCTCCTCGTGGTCCGCGACGGCGAAGGCGCGCAGAAGCTGATCACCATCGAGGTCGAGGGCGCGGAGAGCGACCGCAGCGCCCATATCATCGCCATGTCGATCGCCAATTCGCCGCTGGTGAAGACCGCCATTGCCGGCGAGGACGCCAATTGGGGCCGCGTCGTCATGGCGGTTGGCAAGGCCGGCGAACCCGCCGAACGCGACAAGCTCTCGATCCGCTTCGGCACCACCCAGGTGGCCGAGGGTGGCTTGGCGGTCACCGGCTATGACGAGGCTCCGGTCGCGGAACATCTGAAGGGCGATGATATCCGCATCGGCGTTGATCTCGGGCTGGGCGAAGGCCGCGCCACGGTTTGGACCTGTGACCTGACCCACGGCTATATCTCGATCAACGCCGATTACCGAAGCTGATCGGCCAACCTCTTTCTTTGCCAACCCGAACTTGTTCCGGGTGAAGGGTGAAGTGAGTGCTCCATGGCAGATCGGGCTGTCCTACACCCTCCTCACAACCTAAGCTGCCAACGCGCTCTTTGAATTCGTCAACGCCCACGCTCCAACCTTGCGCAACATTGCTGCGCGCGTAGGAAACGAAATGTCACAACAGCCGTGAAAAGCGTGAAGCTAAGCCGCTATATTCCTACAACGGCTCAGCGAATCACCGTCAGAGATTGCTCTCGATGAACTGCTTGATCGCGCCCTTCGGCATCGCGCCGACCTGGGTGGCAGCAGGCTGGCCGTTCTTGAACAGGATCATCGTCGGAATGCCGCGCACGCCATATTTGCCCGGCGCATCGGGATTCTCGTCGATATCGACCTTCACGATCTGAACCTGATCGGCAAGCTCTGCGCCGAGTTCCTCAAGCGCCGGTGCGATCATCTTGCACGGCCCGCACCATTCGGCCCAGAAATCGACGAGGACGGGCTTGTCGGCTCCCAGCACGTCGGTTGCGAAGCTGGCGTCGGTGACTGCCTTGGTGGCCATGTGAAATCTCCTGAGTGTTGGATACTATCTATGTGCGCGCGTGCCGTGGCTCAAGCGCGCGAAGCCAAACTTTGCTCCGGGGCGGCGAAGCCCGGCTTGTGGGCGGCAAGTAATTCGGGCGTCAGCGCGTGGAGCACCGGCCCGGCGGTGTAGAGCAGCCCGGCTTCGATCGTCCGGCCGGGGAAGATCACCGCGAGTGCGGCGACATAAGCCGCCATCTGGCGCAGATGGTAAGCCGGGATATCGGCGAAGGCCGGCGCGCGGCGGCCGGTCTTGAAGTCGATCACCCGCACCCGCTCGGGCGTGACGACCAATCGATCGACGGTGCCCGACACGACCACGCCATCGCCCACCACCGCAGCGATCGGCGCCTCGCCCAGCGAATCGGGGCCGAACAATTCGGCGAAGCGCGGGTCCTCCGTCACCGCCAGCGCGGCACCGGCCAGCTCGAGCCGCGCGGCGGCATCCTCGACCCCGCCCGCGCCAGCCAGCCAGCGATCGGCGGCGGCGGCGCGGTTCGCGGGCGCGACGCCGGGCAATCGCTCGAACAACGCATGCAGCAACCGCCCGCGCTCGGCGGCCACGCGCATCGCGGGCGTAGGCGGCGGATCGGCGACCGAATCGTCCCCCAGCGATGAAGGCGCCAATGGTCGCGGCGGCCGCGCTTCCTGCGGTGCCGGCGCGGTGATCCAGGCCGGCAAAGCGGGCTTTGCGGCAGCAACCACCGCTTCGGACTTTTTCGCCGCAACCGGCGCGGACGGCACGATGCCGCGGAATTCGCTTTCCGCCCCCAGCGCCGCGAATGCCCGGGCACAGGCGGCATACCAGCTGGCCGCCGGGGCCTCGCCCTTCGCCATCGGCCCGAGCGCTCCGGCGATCACCAGCCGCTCCTCGGCGCGCGTCGCGGCGACGTAAAAGAGCCGCCAATGCTCCTCCATCTCGCGGGCATCGGTTTCGGCGACCACCGCGTCGAGCACCCCGCCCCGCTCGCTACTACGCGGCCGGAAAATCGGAAACGCCTCGCCATCATGCCCCTCGGGCTGCCAGCCGAGGAAATCGCGCGGGCTTTTGGCGGGATCGGCGGTGGCGTCCGCCAGGATCACCAGCGGCGCCTGCAAGCCCTTGGCGCCATGCGCGGTCATCACGCGCACCGCCCCGCGCGGCTGATCGGCCTCGCGCTTGATCTCGACATCGCCGCGATCGAACCAGTCGAGGAAGCGTTGCAGCGTCGGTGTGGCGACACTCTCGAAATTTAGCGCGGCGCTCAGCAACTCCTCGATCGGATCGCGCGCCTCATCGCCCAGCCGCAGCAGCAGCTTGCGCCGCCCGTCCATCTCGCCCGACAGCATCGTCTCAAGGAAGCGATAGGGCGTGGTGAAGTCCGCCATCGCGAGCAACTGCTCCAGCGGCCGCAGCCGTTCGGCAGGCTGGGTCGCGCGGAGATGCCGCCATAGCCCGCCGCGCTCGCGTACCGCGCCCGCCATCAGTTCGTCCTGCGTCCAGCCGATCAGCGGGGACACCAGCAGGCTGGCGAGCGACAGGTCATCCTCGGGCTGGAGGACGAAGCGGATCGCGGCGAGCAGGTCCTGAACGGCAAGCGGTGCGTTCAGCCGCAACCGATCCACCCCCGCCACCGGCACACCCTCGGCATAGAGGCGCGCGACGATCAGCGACGCCAGCTCGCCGCGGCGCTTGACCAGCACCATCACATCCTCGGGCCCGAGCGGCGTGCCATCGCGCTTGCGAACGCTACCGTCGGTCCAGCCCTTGATCGCCCGCGCGATCTTCTTGGCATGCTCGCGCGTCGCATCGAGCACCCATTCCTCCTCGTCGGCCTCGGTTCCGCCTTCGATGGTCAGCGGCCAGAGCGTGACGGTCCCCGGCCCCGCCACTTCGCTGGCGTGCGGCTCCGCCTCGCTGAGCTCGCCCATCCCCGGCGCGGGCAACTGCGCCAGCGCTGCATCGACGAACTCCAGAATCGGCTTGGTCGAACGGAAGCTGTGGGTGAGCGACAGCGATTCCAGCTCGCGCGCTTCGGTCTCGTAGTCCTCGGCCAGCTTCGCCTTTGCGTCGAAATAATCGTGCGCGGCACGGAAGAAGATCGGATCGGTGCCCTGAAAGCCGAAGATCGCCTGCTTGTAGTCGCCGACCGTGAACAGCGTCCGCACGCCCTCCTCCCGCGTGCCGCGCCCGGCGAAGAACTCGTCGGCCAGCGCGCGGACGATCGTCCATTGCTTGAGGTTGGTATCCTGGGCCTCGTCGATCAGGACATGCTCGGTCGCCTGATCGAGCTTGAAGCGTACCCAGTCGCCCATGCCTTCCTGCGCCAGCAAGGCCACCGCCGCACGGATCAGATCGTCGAAATCGACCGCGCCGACGCGCCGCTTGGCCTCAGCATAGGTCCGCGCATAGACGCGCCCCGCTTCCAGCCCGCGCGCCAGCAGATCGGCATAATCGGCCTGCACCTTCATCGCCAGCAATTCGGCGCAGCGCCCGCCGATGCGCTCGGCCAGCCCCTCATAATCTGGTTCGGCGGCGATCAGCTTGGCTGAGATCTTGCGCGGATCGCCGGTCCTGGTGCGAAAGACGAGGCCCAGCGCGTCCAGCCCGGCGACGCGATCCTTCGCTCCCAGCCAGCCGCCGATCGCCTCGACCGCGGCGATACCCGTCGCCGTCCCCCATTGCCGGTTCGCCACCACCACTTTCCGCAACCCGGCGATATCGAACGCGTCGTCGGCACAGCAGCGCGCCAGTTCCTCACCCACACCGCCGCTCGGCAAACCCATCGCCCGGCGCAGGAACGGCTGGATACCCGCAGGCAGCGCGGCCAGCGCCGCATCCGCTTGCGCGCAGCGATGCAGGAACGCCTCGGCCTGCCCCTCACCCAGACGCAAGCTGAGCGCACCGACCGCGTCGATCAGCCAGGTCTGTCCATTGCGCCCGGCATCCACCAGCATCCCGGCCAGCGCCTCGCGCTTGAGCACGGCTTCCTCGCGCCCATCGAGCGGGCGAAAGCCGGGCACCAGCCCCGCTTCGACGGGAAAGGCCGACAGCAAGGTCTGGCAGAAGCTGTGGATCGTCTGGATGCGCAGCCCCCCGCCCGGCGCATCGAGCACCTTGGCGAACAGGGTCCGCGCCCGTGCGACCATCTCCGGCGTCGCGGTCTCACCAAGCGAGGCGAGATCGGCGCGGACGTCGTTTTCAGCGGCCTGGACCCAGCTCGCCAGCCTCGAGGTGATCCGTTCGGACATCTCCGCCGCGCCGGCCTTGGTGAAGGTCAGGCAGAGGATCGCGCCGGGATCGGTGCCGCCCAGCAGCAACCGCCACACGCGCGCCGCCAGCACCTGGGTCTTGCCCGTGCCCGCCGACGCCGACAGCCAGATATGGCGCGCCGGATCGCTTGCGGCACGCTGATTGCCCTTGAGCGGATGGAGCGGACGGACGCTACTCACGGCCATACCATTCGTCGCGGCGCATCAGCTGGTCATATTCGGCATAGGGCGCATATTCGGGGACGAGCTTGGCGGTGAACGCCCGCCCGCCGGTCAGCCAGTCCTGGACCGCTTCGTGGAAATTGCCTCCGGCGATGGCGACGAACTCGTCCGCCGGGATCGGATCGCGCTTCCGCGGCGATGTGGGCGAATCGATATAGCCGAAACTGCCGTTCTTCCGCGCCAGCGACCAATATTCGAACCCCCGCGCATCACCGCTGATGCCATGGAAGCCGCCCTCTTCGGCGATCAGTCCGAGCAAGCCGAGCTGGAGGCTGTATCCCGCACGAACCGCCTTGGGGCTCGGCGGCTGGCCGGTCTTGTAATCGACCACCGCCAGCGTTCCGTCGGGCAGCCGGTCGATCCGGTCGAACTTGCCTTTGAGCGTCACGCCCGCGAACTGGATCTGCCCCTCCTGCTCGACACCCAGCACGCGGCGGCCATCGGCTGCCTGCGCGGCGATCTCCCGCGCGATCCAGTCGATCGCTTCCATCAATCGCGGCTGCCACAGCGCCCGCATCATCGGATGGGTACGCTCGTCGGCCAGCATCGCCAGCGCGCGCGCATGCAGCCTGTCGGGCGCGCAATCGTCGTGCCGTGCCCATTGCTCCAGCACATCGTGCACCGCCGTTCCGCGCCACGCCGCGCTGGGATCGGCATCGACGGGATCGAGCGGCGCGAGGCGCAGCATGCGCTTGGCATAGAAAGCGTAGGGATCGGCCTTGAGCCGGTCGACTTCGGTAACCGAAATGACCTTGGGACGCGCCGCGACCGGTGGCGACGGTTCAGGCCGTGCGGAGGGTTCGTGACGGCCCGGCTCATCGATCGCCCGCGCCCAGGCAGCGAGATCGTCCGCTCGAATCAGCCCGCCCGACAGCGCCTCCAGCCGCAGCCAGAAACGCGAGGCTATCGTCGGCGCCGAGCTATCGCGCCGCGCGCGCGTCAGCAGGACTTCGCGCGCACCCAACGCCCCGGCCAGGTCATGCGCCGAAATGCCGATCCGCCGCTCCAGCCCGGGCAGCTCCAGTTCGGCGCGGATGCGCGGGGCGAGCCAGGGATCGGGCGCGGGCAGACCCGGCCAGACGCCTTCGTTCAGCCCGCCCAGGATCATCAGATCGGCATTGTGCAGCCGCGCCTCGATCAGGCCGAGGATCGCCAGCCGCGGGTGTCCGCCCTGCGGCGGGCGAACCGCGGTCTCGTCCATCAAGGTACGCAACAGCGGCGCAAGGCTGGCAGGATCGGCCAGCGGCGGGCCGAACGCGGCCTCGCGCTCCAGCGCATCGAGCAGATCGGCGGCGGCGCGGCCCTCGGCACGGCTCCACAATGCGTCGCCACCCAGAGCCTGCGCGGTTTCGCGCAGCGCTGCGAGCATGCCCGCAAGGGGCTGCGGCCCGGCGGCGAACACCGCCTCCACCGGCTCCAGCAGCGGCCGTGCTTCGATCCACCACGCCTGCGCCGCGCGACGCAGTCCGCCGTCGCGCCCGTCCTGTTCGGCGAGATGCCGGTCGATCCCCGCCAGTCCCGGCGCCGGTCGCGGGCCGCGCAGGGCCCGGTCGAGCAAGCGCGCGCCCTCCAGCCATTCGAGCCGCGCCTCGGGCCGCACCAGCGGATGCTTGAGCAGGCTAAGCAGCGCCAGTGGCGCGAAATCCTGCGCGGCGGCTTCGGCAAGCGCCAGCAGCAGCGTGCCGGGCGGCAGCACCGAAAGCGCCTGTCCCGCCGAATCGTCGATCGCCACACCCCAGCGCGCGAGATGCGCCACCACGCGGCGGGCGAGCGCGCGGTCGGGCGTCACCAGCGCCGCCGTCCTGCCTTCGATCTCCAGCACCTGCCGCAGCGCCAGCGCGATGCCTTGCGCTTCCTCGGCCGGCGTCGCCGCCTCCAGCACACGCACGCCATCGAAGATGCGTTCGGACTCGTCGAGCCCGCTCCATTCGCGGGTCAGCTCGGGCGGCGCCATCGCCGTCTCGATCGCCTTGCTCCGCGCGGCGGCGGCATCGTGCGTGCTGCCGCCCTGCCAGATCTCAAACTCGCTGCGGTTCACGCCCATCCGCTCTAGCAGCAGCTTGAGCTGGAACTGCGGGTGCGTCTCCATCGCCCGCTTGCGGCGGCCGGTATCCGGATCGGGCCCATGCGGGCCGAGCGACGCCCATTCACCTTCGCTGATGCCGGTCGAAAGGCCCGGCAGCACCACCATGCCCTGCGGCATTCCCGCCACCACGCGCAGCAGCCGCGCGATCGCCGGTGCGCTGGCGGTGATGCCCGCCGCGCAGACGAACCCGGCAGGCGGCGCATCGCGCCAGCGCTTCGCGACCTTGGCCAGCAGCCGCGTCCGCCGTTCGGCCAGATCGATCCGGCCGAGCTGTTTCAACTCCACGGGCCAGCGCTTGAGCACGATCTCGAACAATGCGAGCGAGCGCTCCCAATGCGCCGAGAGGTCGCCGAGATCGAGACCCTTGAGCGCGCGCGGTTCGACTTCCTCGATCAGCAACTGATCGAGTGTCGCCGCCAGATCGCCCGCCAGCCGCACCGCTTCCGCCGCATCGACCGGCGCGCCGCTTTCCTGGATCAGCCGAGCGAGGATCATCCGCCGCTGCAGGGGATCGATCGCAGGCGGCACCGGGTCTGTATCCTCGACCGCCTCGAAAACGGCCTCGTCAAGCTCGGGATCGCCGACGGCGACCAGCCGCGGCAGCAGCAATCCGCCGCCGCTTGCGCGCACGAATGCATCCTGGATCGCCCGCTTGGCGCGGTTGTTCGGGACCAGAACCGTCCCGCGCGCCAGCCCCAGCGCATCGCCACCGAAGCGCGCGATCAGCCCATCCGCCAGCGCATCGGCGAACGGGCGATGCGGAGGGATGGTGAAGAGGTGGAGACGGCTCATCTGCGCTCAGCCTAGGGCCAAGAAACCGGCAAGGGAAATCACATCTCCGCCAGCACGGCCTCCGCCTCGCCCACCGCTGCGGGCGTGCCGACATCGAACCACATGCCCTGGTGCACGACGCCCCACAGGCGTCCCGCCTCCAGCGCGCGATCCCAGAACAGGTTGGTCGAGAATGGCCCCTCGGGCCAGTCGCGGATCACGCGCGGAGAGAGGATCTGGATGCCGATATAGACGAACGGCGCCAACCGACCGGGCTTGCGACGTTCGATGATGCGGCCGAACGGATCGAGGCGGAAATCGCCCTGCCCCCTGTGGCAATGCGCGCGCGCCAACGGCACGAGCAGCAACAGCGCGTCCATCCTGTCGTCGTCCCACGCCGCGGCAAGCTGGCGCAGCGCATCGATCGGACCATCGACCCAAAGATTGTCGCTGTTGACGCAGAAGAACGGCTTGTCGCCGATCATCTCGCGCGCCTGCACCACGCCGCCGCCGGTCTCCAGCAATTGCCGGCGCTCGTCGGAGATCAGCACGTCCATGTCGTGTACCCGCGCCCTCAGATGCGCCTCGATCTGATCGGCGAGGTAATGGACGTTGACCACCGCGCGCCGCACGCCGGCACCGCGCAGATGATCGAAGGTGTGATCGAGCAGGGTCTTGCCCGCCACTTCCACCAGCGGCTTGGGACGCGTCGCCGTCAGCGGGCGCATGCGCTTGCCCAAGCCTGCGGCCATCACCATCGCGGTCTCGGGAACAGGCGCGTCCGGCTGGGGGCGCAGCGCGTAGGTCGTCATTCGCCGGCGAGCGTCATCGGATCGCCACGCAGGTGCGCGGGCACATTGGCGTCGAACCAGTCGGCAACGGGCTTGAGCGCCGGGTGCTTGAGGTCGCGCTCCAGATAGGTCCAGACGCGCGGGCAGAGCCCCGGATAGCGCGGCTTGCCGTCACGTTTCCACAGGCGGGTGAAAATGCCGATGATCTTGGCGTTCCGCTGCGCGCCGAGGACGTGATATGCGATATCGAAATCGTCGCCGACGCCGGTCACCCGCTTGTAGCGGTCGAGCATGGCAGTCTCGAGCTCTGGAGACACGTCGCGGCGCGCGTCCTGCAACAGAGAGACGAGATCATAGGCCGGATGACCCGAAAGCGCGTCCTGGAAATCGAGCAGGCCCAAATTCTCGCTGCCTTCGATCAGCATGATGTTCTCGGCATGGTAATCGCGCAGCACCGTGACAGGCTCGTGACCGGTTAGCACCGAGTCCAGCACCGCGTTCCAGGCGTCGTTATAGCCTTCCGCATCGGGCTCCAGCCCCAGTGCCGGGCAATACCATTCGGTGAGCAGCCGCGCCTCGCGGTGATATTGCGACGGGCTGTAGGGCCCGATGTCGTCGGCAGCCGGATGATCGCGCAGGCGGATCAGCAGGTCGACCGCCTCTTCGTAGAGGCGCAATTCGCTCTCAGGCGCGGCATCCACGGTCTCGCGCATCCGCGCGTCGCCGAAATCGGATATCAGAACGAGGCCCTGCTCCAGATCCTCATGCAGGATCTCGGGCGCGGCGAAACCGCGCTGGGTGAGCCAGCGGGCGATCGAGATGAACGGCTTCGGATCCTCGCCCTTGTCGGGTGGCGAATCCATCAGGATCGCGGTCCGCTCATGCTCGACGATGCGGAAATAGCGGCGGAACGAAGCGTCACCGGCGAGCGGACGAATCTCCGCGCCTTCCCATCCCGCCGCGGCGAGAAAGTCAGGGGCGGCGGGATGCGGATTCATATCTGGGACCATCGGTCCCTCCATGCCGCCGGGACCTTCGCTGTCAACTCCCGCGCGCCGTCCGGTGTCACTTCCAGGGACAACCACAGCGCATCGGACCATGCCGCCGCGCCCAGCCGCTCGGGCCATTCGACGATCAGCAGCGAATCGTGGCGGGCATCGTCTAGGCCGAGTTCCTCGGCTTCGTGCGGATGCTCGATCCGGTAGAGATCGACGTGCAGCACTGGAAAGCGGACTTCGGGCGGCTCATAAGGCTGGACGATCGCGAAGCTGGGTGATGGCGCCTCGCCTTCAAGGCCGAGCACCGCGAGCAGGCCGCGAGCGATGCTGGTCTTGCCCGCACCCAGTTCGCCGGACAATGTGATGACGTCGCCGGGGCGGGCCATCGACGCCAGCTTTGCCCCGAGATCATGCGAGTCCTGAGGAAAAGCGAGCCTCACGCAAATCCTCCCCCGGTGGGGGAGGTGGCAGCCGAAGGCTGACGGAGGGGGTAAGTCACGAGCGATCCGCTTTGGGCGGGCCCCCTCCACCGCTTCGCGGTCCCCCTCTCCCTCCGAGGGAGGATTGAAGCTGCTAAATTCATCCGCGCGGCAATTCCACGGTGATCAGCGTCCCCTCCCCCGGTTCCGAGAACAATTCGATCCGCCCGTTATGCGCCTCGACGAACTGCTTCGCGAGCGGCAGCCCCAGCCCGAGCGCGCGCTCGGCATTGCGGTCTCCCCCCTGTGCGAAGCGGTCGAACGCCTTGGCCGCCGCGTCCTTGCTCATGCCCGGCCCGTCATCGGAAACGATGATCCGCGCCACCTTGGCATTGCCGTCGAGATGGAGCAGCACCCGGCCCCGCGACGGGGTGCCCGCGACTGCATGGCGCAGCAGATGCTCGATCACCTGGCGCAGCCGCCGCGCATCGCCCGATACGATGCCCGCGCTGCCGGCATTCTCGACGGCCAGATCGATCGCCTTTTCCTTGGCGAGCGGCGCGATCGCCTCGGCCGCCCCTTGCGCGATCATCTCGATATCGACCGGGCGCTTCTCCAGCGACGCGCCTTCGCTCTGGGTCAAATCGAGCACATCGTCGATCAGCGCGCCGAGCCGTTCGACCGAGACCAGGATCGCTTCGGAATATTCCGCCCCGCTCTCGCTCAATTTACCCGCAAAGCCGCCGTGCAGCATCTCGGCAAAGCCCTTGATCGAGGTAAGCGGCGTGCGAAGCTCGTAGCTCATGTTCGCGACGAACGAGGTCTTGACGCGGTCCGCCGCTTCCAGCGCCTCATTGCGGTCGCGCAGCGCGCGCTCGACGCGGTGCTGATCGCTGACATCGAGCATCGTCACCAGCGCGTTGCCGTCAGGCAGCGGCACCGCGCTCAGATCGAAATGGCGACCATCGGCGAAGACGATGCTCGCCCCGCGCTGCTGCCGGTCCTGCGCCGCCAGCCGCACCAGATCGCCGATCACTTCGGCCTTGGCCGGATTGGTCAGCTTCGGGCCCGCCGCATTGACCAAAGCGAGGATCTGCGGGTGCCCGTCGAGAAAGGCATCCTCGAAGCCCCAGACCTGGCGGAACTTGCGGTTCCAAAGCTGCAATCGCCCCTTGCCGAACACGGCCACCGCCTCGGCTAGGCTGTCGAGCGTCGCGGTGCGGACCTGCTGCATCTCGCCATGCTCGCGCTGCAGCTCGAATTGCTGGGTGCGATCCTCGAACAGCAGCAGCAGCCCGCCTTCGGGCATCGGCTGGGCGACGACGCGCAGATGCGTGGCGCCGACATGCCAATTCTCCTCGACCGCTTCGGGCGCGGTGAACCATTCGCGGCGCTCGGCCTTCCAGGCCGGGAAGTCACGCGTTTCCGGCAGGCGCTTGGCTTCGCGCATCCGCTCGATCACCCGATCGAATTCGGGGCGATCCTGCAGCCACTCATTCTTCATCGCGAACATGCGGCGGAAAGGCTGGTTGCAGAAGATCAGGCTGCGGTCGGGACCGAACTGGGCAACGCCGGCCGAGACGCGGTCGAGCATTGCGCGCTGGGCATCGGCGAAGCGCTTGAGGCCACCGCGCGCCTGTTCCAGATCCTCGATATCGACCGCGAAGCCCGCCACGCCGCCGGTCGGCAGCGGCACATCGTGCAGGCGAAGCATCCGGCGCTTGCCGCCGATCGTCGCCGGCATCGCGGCAGTCTGCGGCTCGCCCGTGTCGCGGGCGATCGCGGCGTTGGCCAGTGGTCCGCCGAGCCCGGCGCCCTCGACCAGTTCGAGCCCGCGCGCGACAACGTCCTCGCTGTCGCCGCCCTCGACCGCCTTCACATATTCGGAATTGACCATCAGCAGCTTGAGATCGGGCCCGCGATACCACATCGGCATCGGTGCGGCCTCGATCAGCGCGGTCAGCGCGTCGAACGCGGCGCGCAGGCGGGTGCTGCCGCGCTGGAGGCGGTTGATCTCGTCCTGGCTCTCGGTCGCGTCGAGGAACCACAGGACCACCCCGCCGGGTGCGTTCAGCGCCTGGGGCGCACGCTCGCCCACCACCAACAAGGCGCGTTCGGAACCCTTCGCCCGGACCGACAGGCTGAACGGCTTACCAGCCTTTTGCGCGGCGGCGACATGCACCGACAGCGTCTTGGCATCCTCAACCATCAACCCGGCATCGCCATTGGCGAGCGCATCCAGCTCGCGCGGGATCGCTTCGAGCCCCAGCCAGTCCGCCAGGCGGCGCGGTGCCTCGATCCGGCCATCGGCGCGGACGATCATCGCCTGGGCGGGCGAGCCAGAAACCAGCGTGTTGAGGCGCGTATTACCCTCCGCAAGCACCGACGCGTCGGCACGCAAGCGCAGACCCGTCCACAGCGCCCAGGTCGCGCCGAGGACAAGCAACGCCAGCGCCGCCCCGGCCAACGCAGCCGCGGATTGGGAGATCAGGATCAAGCCGCTGCCCCGCGGCTCTGCAAATGCGTCATGGCCGAACCCTTACGGATGGCGCGCGGCAGCCGCAACGAAAAGGGCCGCGTTCCCGGCTGGAAACGCGGCCCGTTCGTCTCGCTTGCGCGAAGATCAGTAGCGGTAATGATCCGGCTTGAACGGACCCGCGACCGGCACGCCGATATAATCGGCCTGCTTCTGCGAGAGCTTCGAAAGCTTCACGCCCAGCTTTTCCAGGTGCAGCGCCGCGACCTTCTCGTCGAGGTGCTTCGGCAGGACATAAACCTGATTCTCGTAATTCTCGCCCTTGGTCCACAGCTCGATCTGGGCGAGCGTCTGGTTGGTGAAGGACGAGGACATCACGAACGAGGGGTGGCCGGTGGCGCAGCCAAGATTCACGAGGCGACCCTTGGCGAGGATGATGATCTGCTTGCCGTCGGGGAACTTCACCAGATCGGTGCCCGGCTTCACTTCGTCCCACTCATAGTTCGACAGCGCTGCGATCTGGATCTCACTATCGAAATGGCCGATGTTGCACACGATCGACATTGGCTTCATCGCCTTCATGTGATCGGCGGTGATGACATCGGCATTGCCGGTGGCGGTGCAGAAGATGTCGGCGCGCTGCACCGCTTCTTCCATGGTCACCACCTCGAAGCCCTCCATCGCCGCCTGCAGCGCGCAGATCGGATCGATTTCGGTGACGAGGACGCGGGCGCCGCCGTTGCGCAGCGACTGGGCCGAGCCCTTGCCGACATCGCCGAAGCCAGCGACGCAGGCAACCTTGCCGGCCAGCATCACGTCGGTGGCGCGACGGATCGCGTCGACCAGCGATTCCTTGCAGCCATAAAGGTTGTCGAACTTCGACTTGGTCACCGAGTCATTGACGTTGATCGCGGGGAAAGGCAGCTCGCCCTTCTTCGAGATCTCATACAGGCGGTGCACGCCAGTGGTGGTCTCTTCCGAAACGCCCTTCAGGTTCTTGACCGTCTCGGTGAGGTAGCCCGGCTTCTTGGCGATGAACGCCTTGAGCGCGCGCTGCATCTCGACTTCTTCTTCATTCTCGGGCTCGGGCATGGTGTGGCCGGCCTCGAGCTTGGCGCCCCACAGCGCGAACATGGTGGCGTCCCCGCCATCGTCGAGGATGATGTTGGCGGTCTGGCCTTCGACTTCATTGTCCCACGAGAAGATGTCGCCGACATAGTCCCAATATTCGGCCAGGCTCTCGCCCTTAACCGCGAACACCGGCACGCCGGTCGCGGCGATCGCGGCGGCGGCGTGGTCCTGCGTCGAGAAGATGTTGCAGGTCGCCCAACGCACCTTCGCGCCCAGCGCGGTCAGCGTCTCGATCAGCACGGCGGTCTGGATCGTCATGTGGAGCGAGCCGGTGATGCGCGCGCCCTTGAGCGGCTGCGACGCGCCGAATTCGCTGCGCAGCGACATGAGGCCGGGCATTTCGGTCTCGGCGATCTCGATCTCCTTGCGGCCGAAATCGGCGAGCGCGATATCCGCGATCACATAGTCGTTCTTCTTGTCGAGCACGGTAGCCACTGACGGGTCTCCATTGGCATAGAATTGCGGGCCGCGAATCCCTGTCCGCCAGCCATCTGGCTCGCCCCTTATAATGCTCCGTCGAAAACCGCAAGTCAGATATAAAGATATCTTTATATGACATTCAAACGTGCCGCTGCCCTACATCGGAGTTGACGATTATTCTCGCGGAATGCTCACGCCGTTTCTCCATGTCGTCATCGACATGCTACCGACAGCCGGTAGGAAATTTAACTGCGCGTCAGCGCAATGAAATTTCACGATTTGCGTGAAAAGTGTGAAGCCAAGCGCCGGTAATCCTACAGCCCGCCGCGCCGAATCATGCCGTGCCGGCGCTGCTCGCCAGCATCCGCGGATCGATCCCGGCGCCCGCAAAGCCGACCATCCAGCGGTCCTCGGCATCGACGTCGTAGAGCAGACCGGGCGTCGATTCCGTGCTGAACCAGCCGTGCCGCGCCATTTCGGCGTCGAGCTGGCCCTCGCCCCAGCCGGCATAGCCAAGCGCCACCAGCCACTGGTTCGGTCCCTTGCCCTCGGCGATCGCGCGCAGCACGTCGACCGTGCCCGAAAGCGCCCAGCGCCCGCCGACATCGATGGTATCCTGCCCTTCCCAATCGGTAGAATGCAGCACGAAGCCGCGCCGCGGCTCGACCGGGCCGCCGAAATGCACCGCCGCATCCGGCGCCGCGCCGGGGTCGATCTGGAACTGGCGCAGCAACGTATGCAGACCGAGTCCATCGATCGTCTCGCCGACGCCGATGCCGAGCGCACCCTCATCGTCATGCGCGCACATCGCGATCACCGCCCGTTCGAAGCGCGGATCGCCGATGCCGGGCATCGCCAGCAGGAATTGCCCGGTGAGAAAAGGTGCCGACTCCATATGCGAAACAACTTACCGCCACGCTTTCGGCTCCGCCACGCTTGAAAAAGCAGGCGCGGACCCCGATTGAGACGAAGAACCCCTTTGAGGAGAGACTGACATGACCATCCAGCTTGGCGACCGCGTTCCCAGCACCAATTTCATCAAGGTGACCGAAGGCGGCCCCGAGCCGGTCAGCTCCGACGAATATTTCGCCGGCCGCAAGGTCGCGCTCTTCTCGGTTCCCGGCGCGTTCACGCCAACCTGCTCGGCCAAGCATCTGCCGGGCTTCGTCGAGAAGGCTGACGAGCTGAAGGCCAAGGGCGTGGACGAGATCGCCTGCACCGCCGTCAACGACGCGTTCGTGATGGGCGCGTGGGGCAAGGCCAATGGCGTCGAGGGCAAGGTGACGATGCTCGCCGACGGCAATGGCGCGTTCCCGGAAGCGGTTGGCCTGCAGATGGACGGATCGAAGTTCGGCATGGGCGCGCGCGGCCAGCGCTTCTCGATGCTGGTCAATGACGGCGTCGTCGAGCAGCTCAATGTCGAGGCACCGGGCCAGTTCGAAGTCAGTTCGGCTGATTATCTGCTCGGCCAGCTGTAATATCGGCCACGTAACGGAACCGGGTGGCCATGATGGAGTTGGTTTCCCGCAATCCTGGAGGGAATTCCATCATGGTCACCGACACCAACACCACCGACATCGCCAACCAAGCCGCTGGCGCTGACGAAGGCGTACTCGACAACGCCCTCGACACCGCCAAGTCGTTCCTCGAAACCGCGCAGGAAGCGATCGGCGACGCGGTCGACGCCACCGTCGAGGCGGTGAAGGAACACCCCGTCGCCGCCGCGGCGATCGCCGCCGGCGCGGCCGCCGCGGTGGGCGGCGCAGTCTATGCCGCCACCCATCTGGGTGGCGACAAGGAACCCGCCAGCAAGAAGTAAGGGACAGCACCCGGCCCTGCCATCGCGGGGCCGGGTCTTGCCAGCGTCATTTTTGCGGCTTAGCCGTCCAAGATGACACAAGCATCGAACATCGTCGCCGAGCTGGATCGCCTCTATCGCGCCTCGGTCGAGCGGCTTCAGGCCGCCCTCACCCACTACATCAACGACGGCGTCGCGCCCGATCCCCAGGATCGCATCGACGGCAGCTTCGCCTACCCCGAGCTGCGCCTCACCTATCGCGGCGGCAGCGATCGCCCCGTCCCACCGCGCTCCTTCGGCCGGCTGGTCGATGAAGGCGAATATCGCATCTCGGTCACCAAGCCGGCGATGTTCGCCGACTATCTGACCGAGCAGCTCACCTTCCTGATCGAGGATTATGATGTCGAGGTTCAGGCGGTCACCGGGCGGCAGGAGATCCCGTTCCCCTACGTGCTCGATCCGGGCCACATCCAGGCGATGGACCAGATCACCGTCACCGAGCTGGCCCGGCATTTCCCGGCAACCGAGCTGGCGCATATCGGCGACGAGATCGCAGACGGCACCTGGGTGTCTACGGACGAAATCCGCCCGCTGGCGCTGTTCGACGGGCTGCGCACCGATTTCTCGCTGGCGCGGCTGCGGCACTATACCGGCACGCCGGTCGAGCATTTCCAACAATATATCCTCTTCACCAACTATCACCGATATGTCGACGAATTCGTCAATTGGGCGATCGGGCAGCTTGGCGAAGGCAGCCGCTTCACCCACGTGTCGGGCGCGGGCGGGATTCTGATCGAGGCCGGCGACGATACCGACCGCCTGCTCAACGACACCTCGGCATGGCGGCGGCACCAGATGCCGGCATACCATCTGATGGCCGAAGACGGCACCGGGATCACGCTCGTCAATATCGGTGTCGGCCCGTCCAATGCCAAGACGATTACCGATCACCTCGCGGTGCTGCGCCCTGAAGCGTGGCTGATGATCGGGCATTGCGGCGGCCTGCGCCCCAGCCAGCGGATCGGCGATTACGTCCTCGCCCACGCTTATCTCCGCGACGATCACATCATGGACGATGTGCTGCCGCCCGAGATCCCGATTCCCGCCATCGCCGAGGTCCAGCTCGCGCTCGCCCGCGCAGCGGAGACCGTATCGGGCCAGTCCGGCGACGAGCTCAAGCGCCGCCTGCGCACCGGCACGATCGTCACCACCGACGATCGCAACTGGGAGCTGCGCTATTCACAGTCGGCGCTGCGTTTCTCGCTCAGCCGAGCGGTCGGCGTCGACATGGAGAGCGCTACCCTCGCCGCGCAGGGCTATCGCTTCCGCGTGCCCTACGGCACGTTGCTGTGCGTTTCGGACAAGCCGCTCCACGGCGAGCTCAAGCTGCCCGGGCAGGCGAACCTGTTCTACGAGCGTGCCATCGCTGAGCATCTCAAGATCGGCATCGAGACCTGCGAGGAGCTGCGCCGCGAAGGCGCGAAGCTGCACAGCCGCAAGCTCCGCGCCTTCAACGAGCCACCGTTCCGCTAAGGCCTATTTCGACAGCTTGAACTCGACCGTGAGCGTCTCGCGGACCGTCACATTGTTCGAAGTCGCCTCACCCTTGGGCGCGAACATGCCGACGATCTGCGAGATGAAGCCGAGCGATCCAGCGATCATGTCCTGCTTCTCGCTGATCCGCACGATGGCTGCCTGACGCAGCCCGAGCGCCTCGCCATAAGCCCCGGCCTCCACGCGCGCCTTGGCCAGGGCATCGGCCTTGGCGCGGCGCGAAGCGGCGGGATAATCGTCGAGCAGGCCGAGCACTTCCTCGGGCGAGGTCGCGCCTGCGGCTTCGATCGCCTTGCGGGCGTCGGCGGCGACAGCGCGGCTCGGCGCGTCGAGCGTCACCGTCTCGCTCGCCGTCGATTGCGGCTTGCCATCGGCATCCTCGCCCATGGTGTCGAAACTGATCTTCGGCCCCTTCATACCGCCGATGCCGGCGAACATGCTGAGCAGCGATTGGCCGCCGCCGCTGGTGCCCGGTGCGTCGGGCTGGGCTTCGCGAACATTGAGCGCGGCAAGCGTCTGCAGCAGCTTGGCGCGATTGGTGGCGAGCGCTGCCTTGGCGGCATCCTCGGTCTCGCCCTTGCCGGTGACCGTGGCCGAGAGGCGGAAGCGCTGCGCCGGCACGGTCACCTCGCCGGTGGCGACGATCTCGACATTGACGGGCGCCGCGGCGGTTTGCGCCAGCACGGCGGTGGGCGCACACAGCATCGCGCAGGCAATTGCATAGCGTATCGTCATCGGATTCCCCTGTTCTAGTCGCTCACCAGCCCTTGGGCTGGCCCTTGTTCTGCTTGTCGAGCCAAGCCTTTAGCGGCGCGAAATATTCGGCCATCGCCTTGCCCGACATTTCGCGGCTGCCGGTGAACGCCTGCAGCGCATCGGGCCACGGCTTGGAGGCGCCCATTTCGAGCATCTTGTTGAGCTTGGCGCCGACTTCCTTGTTGCCGAAGAACGAGCAGCGATGCAGCGGCCCCTTCCAGCCAGCCTGATCGCACGCCGCCTTGTAGAACTGGAACTGGAGCACCCGCGCGAGGAAGTAGCGGGCATAGGGCGTGTTGTTCGGGATGTGATATTTGGCGCCCGGATCGAATTTGGTCTCGTCGCGCGCCACCGGCGGCACGATGCCCTGATAATCGAGCCGCAGCTTGTTCCAGCCGGCTTCATAGCCGCCGGTCGGGATCGAGCCGTCGAACACACCCCAGCGCCATTTGTCGACGATCAGGCCGAACGGCAGAAACGCGACCTTGTCCATCGCCTGACGCAGCAGCAGGCCGATATCCTTGTCGGCGCTCGGCACCTTGGACTGATCGAGCAGACCGATCTGGACGAGATAATCGGGCGTGATCGACAGCGCGACGAAATCGCCGATCGCCTCGTGGAAGCCGTCATTGGCGCCGTTGCGATAGAGCTGGGGCAGCGCCTTGTACGCGCGCTGATAGTAATTGTGGCCAAGCTCGTGATGGATGGTGACGAAGTCGTCCGAGTTGACCTTGATGCACATCTTGATGCGCAGATCGTCCTTCTCGTCGATGTCCCAGGCCGAAGCGTGGCACTGCACTTCGCGGTCCCGCGGCTTCAGGAACTGCGAACGCTCCCAGAAGCTCTCTGGCAGCTTCTCCATGCCGAGCGAGGAATAGAAGCCCTCGCCGGTCTCGACCATCTTCTTCCAGTCATAGCCCTTGGCGGTGAGCAACTCGCCGACATCGTAACCGAGATCGCCGGCGCCGGCGGGCGCGACGATATCGTAGATATTGCCCCATTCCTGCGCCCACATATTGCCGAGCAGATCGGCGCGGATCGGGCCGGTCTTGGGCTGGACCGCATCGCCATATTTCGCATTGAGCTTGGCGCGAACATAGGTGTGGAGCGCGGTGTATAGCGGCTTGAGATCGTTCCAGATGCCGTCGGTCAGCTTGATGAAATCGGCGGGCGGCATGTCATAGCCCGAGCGCCACATCGCACCGGTATCGGCGAAGCCCAATTCCTTGGCGCCTTCATTGGCGATGCCGACCATCCTGGCATAATCGCCTCGCATCGGCGCGCCGACCTGATCGTGCCAGCTGACCCACATCTCCTTGAGCTCTTCGGGGTTGCGGCTCTCGCCCATCGCCGCTTCGATATCGCTGCCGTTAACCGGCTTGCCGTTCAGCGTGCCCTTGCCCTTGCCGTACATCGAGCCGATCCGCGTCGCGATCGTCGAAAGCTCGTCAGCGGCGCCCGGCCTGGTCGGTGCGGGCAGCGTGATCGCGCCGCGCAGCATGGTCAGTTGGCGCTGCTGCTCGGCGGTGAGGCCGGCCGCCTTTTGATACTTCGCCGCTTCGAGCGCGTATTTGACCGCCATCTCGGTGCCGCGCGCGCCATATTCGGCGGCGAGCGCATCGCTGTCATCGGTGATGTAGGTGGCGTTGATCCATGCGACGCGCGAGGCGGTGAGGTTGAACGCGGTGTACTCGGCTTGCACCTTGTCGATGAACGCCTGTGCCTCGGCGGCGGTGGGCGCCGCATCCTGGGCATGCGCGGGCGTGAAAGCGAGCATGGCGGCGAGCGCCAGCGTCGAGATGCCGGTACGGATCATGGGAAGCCTCTCAGGTCTTGTATCTGGATGACACGGACACTGCGCGCGGGGCGGAGACCCGTCAAGCGGCGCGAATGTTGAGGAAGTTTAGTGTTTTTGGGGGACTAAACATTCGCGAATGGTCCCAAAGGTCGCGGTGACCATGGGGGTGCCGGATCGACGATTGCAAAGAGCGGGCGGCAGTGCCGACCGCATTAGCCAAGCAGGCGAAATCCTACATTGCAAGCGTCTCAAATCCTCCCCCATTGGGGGAGGTGGCGGGCGCAGCCCGACGGAGGGGGCTTGCCGCGAGCGGTGTCGTTTGCGGCGAACCCCCTCCACCGCTTCGCGGTCCCCCTCCCCCTCGGGGAGAGGATTTATTCGCTCAGGAAATCGGCGATGGCCTGGCCCAGCTCAGGCCGGGTCACGGCGCTCATATGGTTGCCGGGGATCGACTGGAAGCGGCCCCGCGGCAGCAGATCGGCGACCGCCTGACCCGAGCCATTATCGTCATCATCCTCGCCGGTGACGATGAGCACCGGCACCTGAATCGCGGCGATCTCGGTGCGCGAGGTATCGACGAAGGTCTCAAGGATATTGAGCAGCGCCTGGGGATCGCCCTTGGTGGTCTTGAGGAACGCCTCGGTCAGCCATTCCGGGGTGCCGCGCTCGAAGCTGCCGAGATTGGTCAGCACCCGCCGGAAATAGCCGCCGCGCCCCTGCGTATCGACCAGTCCCGATAGCCCCATGCCACAGAGCACCGCACGGCGCGGCGTCGCGCCATTGACCAGCATCCGCAGCGCGGTACGCGCGCCGAGCGAATAGCCGGCAAGGTCGTAATCGGTGAGGCCGAGATGCTCGATCAGCGCGAAGCCGTCGCGCATCAGCACATCGGGCGGATAGGCGGCGAGATCGTGCGGCTTGTCGCTGAGGCCGTGCCCGCGCAGATCGGGCATGATCACGCGGAAGCCCCTGGCGGCGAGCTTCTCCGCATGCCCGTATTTGATCCAGTTGACCGCCGCGGTGGAGAAATAGCCGTGGATCAGCACGACCGGCCGCCCCTCCCCCATCTCGGTGAAGGCCAGCTCGACGCCGTCGAAGCTGGTGAAGCGGTGCGTCTCGATCATTCGAAATCGATCCCGCAGAGCGAGAACACCATACGCAGATTTTCGAAGACGCTCTTGCCGTAATTGGCGGGCGCCTGGAGCCCCCAATGCCAGTTGCGCATGAAGCTGGGATCCTTGAGCTGGAACTCGATCATGTCGCCGTTCCGCTCGATCGTATCGACATTGTTGAAATAGAGATTGATGCCGGACGAGAAGGGAATGCCGCTGACGCTGTCGTCGAAGCTGATGTACATCGAGCAACCATTCTCGAACGAGACCGACTTGATCGGCGCGGAAACCGGCGCGACGGGGCCGGAATCGTTCGTGGCTTGCGACCACCAGATCCGCGAATTGGGCGCGGCGCGCATCAGATCGTTGTAATAGGTCACGCCCTGCGCCGCAGCAGCTCCGGGCGCCGCAGTCACGGCGAGCACGAGGGCAGCCAGTGCATATCTCATCGCCATCATCGCCTCACTCCGGCAGCTTGCCCGTCGCATCCATCCAGCGCTTGACCATGCTCGGGTTCTCGTTCGTCCGTTCCGCGGGCAGGTGGCCGGTGTCAAGCCAGTCGCGGTGCCAGCTCTCGCAACCCGAATGCTCGACCGGCTTGAAACGCCACGGATCGTCGAAGCTGCCGACGGTCAGGTCCATATAGGGGTGACCATGCGCCTCGTAGGTAAGCGGGGTGCCGCACTGCGCGCAAAAGCCGCGCTGGGCGATCGCGGAGCTGGCGTAGCGATCGGGCTCGCGCTCCCAGCTTACCGCCGATCTCGGGAAATTCTTGAAGGCGATCGAGACGCCCCCGGTGGCGCGCTGGCACATCCGGCAATGGCAGAGATAAGCCTCGTCATTGTCGACGAGCACCCGGTACCGCACCCGCCCGCACTGGCATCCACCGGCCATTTCCTCGCTCACGCCCGCTTCCCTCCGGTTGCCAAAGCTGCAATTGCTGCATCGCACAATTGCAATCCAGTTGCGGATTGCAATTCATAACTATGCTTATTATATGCACCGCATGACCGGCAATCTAGGCTTCCTGATGAGCGATGTCTCGCGCCTGATGCGGCGGCGCTTCGACGAGCGCGCCCGCACCAGCGGCGCGACCGGGGCGCAGTGGCGCACGCTCAAGATTCTCGAGCGCAGTGAGGGCCTCAATCAGGGCCAACTCGCGGACATGCTCGAAGTCGAGCCGATCACCGCCTGCCGGATGATCGACCGACTGGAGGAAGCCGGGCTGGTCGAGCGCCGCCGCGATCCCGCCGATCGCCGCGCCTGGCGCATCTTCCTGACCGGCAAGGCCCGTCCGGTGTTGACCGAGCTCAAGGATATTGCCGGCGGAATGATCGAAGAGGCGCTTCAGGGGTTATCCGCCCGGCAGCGCGAGGAACTGATCGGATCGCTCAACGCGATCCGCGCGAATATGACCCACACGCATGAAGGCAATGAGGCCGCAAATGGCTGACGCAGATCCCAAATTCAACAAGGCGTCCGAGGAGACGATCGTGGTAGAACCCGTGGCCGCGCCCACCGAGGAAGTCACCGTCGTGAAGGCCAAACGCAGCTGGCTGCGCCCGCTGCTGATGTTTGGCGTACCGGTGCTGCTGCTGGCGATCGTCGGCTATTTCTACATGGCCAGCGGCCGCACCGTTTCGACCGACAACGCCTATGTCAGTCAGGACAAGGTCTCGGTTTCGAGCGACGTCGCCGGGCGCATCGTCAATGTCGCGGTCAAGGAGAACCAGATCGTCAAGAAAGGCGACCTGCTGTTCGAGATCGATCCCGAGCCCTATCGCATCGCGGTCGCCTCCGCCCAGGCGCAGATCGCCGCGGCGCAGGTCAACGTCCAGACGCTCCAGACCAGCTATGCCGGCACCGGCGCCAGCATCCAGGCGGCGCGCGACAGCCTGCAGGCGGCGCAGCAGGACTATTCCCGCCAGGCCGAGCTGATGAAGGCCGGCTTCACCACGCGCGCGCGGCTCGAACAGTCCGAGCACGGCGTCGAGCAGGCCCGCGCGGCGGTGTCGCGCGCCCAGTCCGACGCGGCCGAGGCGCGCTCGAAGCTTTCCACCGGTTCGGCCGGCGAGAACCCGCAGCTCGCCGCCGCGCGCGTCCAGCTCGCCAAGGCGCAGCTCGATCTCAGCCGCACCAAGGTCTATGCGCCCGTCGATGGCATCGTCAGCCAGTCGGACCGGCTCCAGGTCGGCCAGATGATGATGACCGGCCTTCCCGCGGTCACCATCGTCCGTGGCTCGGGCGCGTGGCTGGAGGCGAATTTCAAGGAAACCGACCTCAACAAGATGCGCGTGGGCCAGAAGGCCGAAGTCAGCTTCGATGCCTATCCGGGTCTCAAGCTCAAGGCGCATGTCGCATCGATCGGCGCGGGCACCGGCTCCGAATTCTCGGTGCTCCCCGCCCAGAACGCCAACGGCAACTGGGTCAAGGTCACCCAGCGCGTGCCGGTACGCATCGCGATCGACGAGAACAGCCCGCGCCCGCTGATCGCCGGTCTCTCCGCCGATGTGACCGTGAATATCTTGGACTAGCCGTCGCCCCGGCGAAAGCCGGGGTCTCGTGCCCCGCGGCGCGCGCTTGCGGCGCGGGATCCCGGCTCTCGACGGGATGACGAAGGAAAATTTATGGCCACCGCCGCCCAACCCGCCGACGACGCCCCCGCCGCCTCTCCGGCCTCCACCGCCGGCGTCGCGGCGCTTCCGGTCACCAATCGCGGCCTGCTCACCTTTGGCGTGATGCTGGCGACGATCATGCAGATCCTCGACAGCACGATCGCCAACGTCGCGCTTCCGCACATGACGACGGCATTGGGCGCGAGCGCCGACACGATCACCTGGGTGCTGACCAGCTATATCGTCGCCTCGGCGATCGCGATTCCGATCACCGGCTGGCTCGCCGACCGGATCGGCTCACGCAACCTGTTCCTCCTCTCGACGCTCGGCTTCATCCTCGCCTCGGCGCTGTGCGGCATGGCCCAGAATCTCGAGCAGATGGTGCTCTTCCGCCTGCTCCAGGGCATTTCGGCGGCGTTCATGAACCCGCTCAGCCAGACGGTGATGCTCGATATCAATCCGCCCGAGCGCCAGGCCAAGGCGATGGCCATCTGGGGCATGGGGATCATGGTCGGCCCGATCATGGGGCCGGTGATCGGCGGCTGGCTGACCGACAATTTCAACTGGCGCTGGGTGTTCTACGTCAACCTGCCGCTGGGGGTGATCTGCATCGCCATCCTGTGGTGGCTGCTCCCCTCGCGCCCGATCGTCCGGCGCCGCTTCGATATCTTCGGCTTCTCGATGCTGACCCTCGGCATCGCCGCGCTCCAGCTCATGCTCGATCGCGGCCAGGGCGAGGACTGGCTCGGCTCGACCGAGATCTGGATCGAGATGCTGGTCGCGGGAATCGCGTTGTGGATGTTCACCGTCCATATGTTCACCGGCAAGCACCCGATGTTCGAGCGCGAGCTGTGGAAGAACCGCAACCTGGTCACCGCGATCGGCTTCATGCTGGTGATCGGCGTGGTGATGATGGCGACGATGGCGCTGCTGCCCCCGATGCTCCAGAACCTCTACGGCCATTCGGTGCTCGACACCGGCTTGCTGCTGATGCCGCGCGGCGTCGGCGTGGTGCTGACGATGGCGGTCGCCGCGCAACTCACCCAGCGCGGCTTCGATGCGCGCTGGCTCGTCGCGCTCGGCATGGCGCTGGCCGCCTTCTCGCTATGGCAGATGACGCACTGGTCGCTGGAAATGGGCACCGGGCCGGTGATCGTCTCGGGCTTCGTCCAGGGGCTCGGCATGGGGCTGGTGTTCATGCCGCTCCAGGGCATCGCCTTCGCGACGCTGCCGACCCGCTACCGCACGGAAGGCGCGTCGCTGATGAACCTGTCGCGCAACATCGGCGCGTCGGTCGGCATCTCGCTGGTCACCACGCTCCTCGCCCGCAGCGTCCAGATCAGCCATGCCGACCTGGCGCCCAAGATCAATCCCGAGAACCTCAACATGATGGATCCCGGGCTGCTCCAGATCCTCGGCGGTTCGGGCGACACGCTGCTGGCGATGGCCAATGCCGAGATCAACCGCCAGGCGATGATGATCGGCTATCTCAACGATTTCTACGCGATGATGATCGTGACCGCGCTGTCGGTGCCGCTGGTGATCTTCCTGCGCAAGCCCAAGGGCCCGGCGGCCAAGCCCGACGCCAGCGCGATGGGGCATTGAACGGGCCGCCCCGGTGCGCGAACCGGGGCGGCGTTCCGTTTAGCGCGATCAGGCGGCCTTCTTCAGGTGCCGCCGGCCGAGCAGCTCCGCGATCTGCACCGCGTTGAGCGCGGCGCCCTTGCGGAGATTGTCGCTGACGCACCACAGCGACAGCCCGTTATCGACGGTCGAATCCTCGCGGACGCGGCTGACATAGGTGGCGTATTCGCCGACGCATTCGACCGGCGTGACATAGCCGCCATCCTCATGCTTATCGACGAGCATCACGCCCGGCGCCTCGCGCAGGATGGTCTTGGCTTCCTCGGCCGAGATCTCTTCCTCGAACTCGATGTTGATCGCTTCCGAATGGCCGACGAAGACGGGCACGCGCACGCAAGTGGCGGTGACCTTGATCTTCGGATCGAGAATCTTCTTGGTCTCGACCACCATCTTCCATTCCTCCTTGGTCGAGCCGTCTTCCAGGAAGCTGTCGATATGGGGGATGACGTTGAAGGCGATCTGCTTGGTGAACTTCTTCGGCTCCGCCGAATCGCCAACGAAGATGTTGCGCGACTGCTCGAACAGCTCGTCCATCCCCGCCTTGCCGGCGCCGGAGACCGACTGATAGGTCGCGACGACGACGCGCTTGATTTTCGCCTTGTCGTGCAAGGGCTTCAGCGCGACGACCATCTGCGCGGTCGAGCAGTTCGGATTGGCGATGATGCCCTTCTTCCTGTAGCCGTCGATCGCCTCCGGGTTCACCTCGGGCACGATCAGCGGCACGTCCGGGTCCATGCGATAGAGCGAGGCATTGTCGATCACGGTGCAGCCCGCCGCGGCGAAGCGCGGGGCGTGGGCCTTCGACCCGTCCGAGCCGATCGCGAAGATCGCCATGTCCCATCCGGCGGGATCGAAATGCTCGATATTCTGGACCTTATACTGTTTCCCGGTCTCGCCGAAATCGACCATGTCACCGGTCGAGCGCGAGCTCGCCAGCACGGCGAGATCGTCGATCGGGAATTCCCGCTCGGCCAGGATGTTCAGCACTTCGCGCCCGACATTGCCGGTGGCGCCTGCGACGACGACACGGTAGCCCATTTTCGGTCCTTTCAGGTCCGCACGCTCAGGTAGCGGCGGGATGCTCTTTGGTGTGGATTGGTGCGGAATGCGAGTGCATTCCTGTACTTCGCGGCAAAACGACAGCCTGCGCCCGGATTTACGGGCGGGCGGTAATTCGTTTGCTAGTTCGTTTGCGAAGCATGGGCGCCGCCTAGCAGACCGAAAGCTGCGTGGCGAGGGCGATTCGTGAAAGAAAAACTTACAAGCAATCGCCCCCCGCTCTTCAGCTTTTAGGGCATCGCGCCGCCAGCCAGCGTATCGCCTCGGCCTGCGCGTCCGCAGCCATGGTTTTGACGTCGGGCTGGATCGCATCCCGATATTCCTTGCCGGTACGATCGCGCACGAACACTCCGGTCAGCACCAGCAGCGCGCCGTCCGAAAGCGGAAAGGCGCTGTTGCCGGTGGTGTAGCCCCCGCTTGGCTCGCCGAACGTGCGGACATTGGCCCGCCCGATCAACGCCATCGCCGTCATCTCGCCCGAACTCGCGGTGCGCGGCCCGATCAGAACCGCCACCGGCGCATCGGCGTGTGCGAGCACATAAGATGGCGGCAGCGCCCGCGGTTGCTCCGGCAACGGCGCCATGCCCGAAGCCGTCCGCTGCCAGATCGTCACGGCACCCTTGGGATCGATGAACGACCCGAACGGCGCAGCGCCCAGCAGCGGATCGAGACCATGCAGCATCGGCCACATATTGCCGCCGGTATCGTCGCGGAGATCGACCACCCAGCCGCAGATCGGCTGCGCATCCATATTTAGCAGCGCGTCGCGGATAATCCGGCGATACAGCTCGCCAAGCTCGTTGCCGCCCGCCGCGAAGGTGTTCAGCCCGGGTAGGCGGATAACGCCATAGCGGTTGTCGACAAGCTCGGAAGTCGGCAATGGCGGCGCGGCGTGCGGCGCTCCGGCGACGGTGCCGGCGGTAGCCGGCTTCACCGGCAAAGGCGGCCGCAGGAAGCTGTGCTTCTCCCCCAGCGCTCCGAGTATCCCGCGGATCGCGTTATGGGTGTCACCGGGAGTCACCGCACCGCCGATATCGGCATGGGCATCGGCCGAGACCCGTGCCCAATCGGCCTTGGCGCTGTCGATATGATTGGCCTGGATCAGCGCGATCGCGCTTTCGAGATAAGCCTTGGCCTCGGCGGAGGGCGGCTTGGCGTCTGGCGTTACGGCTTCGAGCTTCACCTCGTCGACGATGATGTCGGCATCGCCGCGGATATCGATGGTGAGGTTGATCTGCGTGGCTTCGCGCGCGACCCGACCGACGATCGCGACTTCCCGCCATGCGCCGGCCTGGAGGGACTTGTCGTCCATGCCATAGCGAAAGCCCGCATATTTGGGCTTGGGCCGGATCACCGCCATGCCGAGGCCGGCATGCGCGCCCGGCTTGCTCACCGCCACCCGCGCGCTGAACCGCACCAGCTTGCCGCGAAACGCCGCCGCATCGACGAACTGGATCAGCGAGGCGCCATCCGCGGCGTCGCCCGAAGCGCGATAGAGGTGCGCGCCCTTGCCGGCGCTGCCCTCTCCGGCTTCCACGCGGTAATCGCTATTCGGATCGTGCTTATCGAAGACCCAGCCGGTGAAGCCGCCGGTGGCGGTGACCTCTTCGAACCCGGCATTGCGCGGCGCGGGCGGCAAAGGCTCGGGCGTGGCCTGCCCCACGCCCACCCACCACGCTAGCAGCATCGTCAGCATCGGCATTCGTCAGCGTTTGTTCTTCACTTCCCGGTCGAAGAAGTTGAACACCGTCGTCCAGACATGGATGTCCTTCGGCGCGCTATGGGCCTTGCCGGGATAGAACATCATCTCGAACGGGCGGTTCTCCGCCTGGAGCTTCGCTGCCAGCGCGGTGGAATTGTCGAGCACGACGTTATCGTCGGACATGCCGTGCATCAGCAGCAGCGGATCGCGGATCCTGCCGGCGTCGGCGATCGTGTCCGCGGCTGCATAGGCCTGGGGATCCTTGTTGGGATCGCCAAGATAGCGCTCGGTATAATGGGTGTCATAGAGCCCCCATTTCACCACCGGCGCGCCCGATACGGCGGCGGCGAACACGCCGGGATGCTTCTCCAGCAGCTTCAGGGTCATGAAACCGCCATAGGACCAGCCATAGCCGCCGATCCGGTCCTTATCGACGAAGTCCTGCGACTTCAGATAATCGATGCCGGCGATCTGGTCCTCGACCTCGACGGTGCCGAGCTTCTGGAAGATCTGATCCTCGAACGCCTTGCCGCGGAAGTTCGAGCCACGCCCGTCGATCTGGAAATAGATATAGCCACGATCGACGATGTGCTGGACCAGCGGGTTCTCCCATTTGTGCGCGACACGCTGCGACGTGCCCGGTCCGCCATAATATTCGACGAACACCGGATATTTCCTGCCCGGCTCCAGCTTCGGCGTGATCATCTCCCAATAGAGGGTCGTGCCGTCCCTGGCCTTGAGCGTGCCGTATTGCGGGGTGCGATGGCTGGCGAGATAGGGGTAATAGGGATGCCCCTCCTTCAGCGCATTCTCCTCGATCCAGGCGAGGCGGTTGCCGGCCTGGTCGGCGAGATACGACTGGGTCGGCTGGCCGGCATTCGAGCGGGTGACGATGAAGCGGGTCGCGCCCTTGTTCATCACCGCCGAATGGAAATAGCCGCTTTCGGTCAGCCGGGTCACCGCATCGGGCTTCTTCAGGTCGATCGAATAGACCTGCATCTCGAGCGGCGTATCCTTGTTGGCGACGAAATAGACCTTGCCGGTCTTCTCATCGACACCAGCGAGCGTGGAGACGACCCACTGCCCCTTGGTCAACTGGCGCCACTTGCCCTTGCTGAAGTGATAGAGGTGACGATAGCCGTCGCGCTCCGATGCCCAGATCAGGCTGCCGTCGTTCAGGAATTTATAGGCGTCGCTGATGTTGAGCCAGGTCTTGCTCGTCTCGGTGAACAGCACGCTAGATGCGCCCGTCGCCGGATCGACCTTGAGCATGTCGAGCGCCTTCTGGTCGCGGCTCTGGCGCTGGACGTAGAGCGTCTTGCCGTCGGGCGCCCAGCTTACACGCGCAACATAGATATCGTCATTGGCGCCAAGATCGACCTTCACGCGGGCCGAGCCATCGGGCTTCATCACATAGAGCTCGACCACCGCATTGGGGGTGCCCGCCGCCGGATAGCGCTGCGAATAGACCCGTGTGCCGTCGGCGCCGATCGCAGCGCGGCTGACCACGCCCACGCGCGCCTCGTCGAAGCGCTCGACCGCGATGTGCTGCTCGTCGGGCGCCCACCAATAGCCGTCATACCGATGGATTTCCTCCTGCTCGACGAACTGCGCCTCGCCCCAATGCACGGTGCCGGCGCCATCGCTGGTCAGCTGCCTGGCCTCGCCACCGCTGAGCGATTGAACGAAGAAGTTCTGCCCGCGCGCGAAGCTGAAATAATTGCCCTTTGGACTGATCATCGGGTTGAGCTCGCCCTCGGGCGAGTTGGTCAACCGCTGGACCCTGCCGTCGACGCTGGCGAGATAGACGTCGCCATCGAGGGGCACGATGATGCTCTTGCCGTCGAGCGACCAGCTATAGTTGACGATGCCGCGAGCGTTGGTGATGCGGGCGCGCTCGCGCTGCATCTTCTCCGCTTCGGAGATTTCGGCGCCCGACCCTACCTTCTTCGAATCGACCAGCATCCGCCATTGGCCGGTGGCGGTATCCATCGCCCACAGATCGAACCGGTCCTTCTCGTCGGCGCGGTTGCGCAGCAGGGTCAGCAGCGAGCCATCGGGCGAGAGCTTGGGCAGGCGCGGCACCGGGCCGGCGAGCTCGGGGCTGGCGAACACGCGCTCCAGCGGCAGGTCCTGTGCCACGGCCTCACACACCATCAGCGGCGTTCCCAACAAAGCCAGTCCCAGCAACCATTTGCGCATCCTGTTATCTCCTCGGGGCGGCGTTATGGCCGGGCAGGACGGTAGGGTAAAGGTATCACCTGCTACCAATCGCGCATGCACGCCCCCGGCGCGGTAACCCGCCGCTAACCCTCATTTCGGGCAACCATGGGCGCCCTCCCCGGTTTGAGCAGCAATGCAGGAACGGGAGACGAAGGAATGTCCGACAATACCGATATCGCCAAGCTCGACGACCTGATCGTCACCACCATCGACAGCATCAAGGGCTATGAGCATTCGGCCGAGCATGCCGAGCGCGACCGCTATACCGAATTCTTCGTCGCCATGGCGTCCGAGCGGCGCCAGGTGGTCGATGCGCTTTCGGCGCGCAGCCGCGAGCTGGGCGGCACGCCCGCCGATTATGGCTCCACCGCCGGCACGATCCACCGTCGCATCGAGGATCTCCGCCGGGCGCTGGGCGGCGGCGACAAGGCGATCCTGAGCGAGATCGAGCGCGGCGAGGATTACCTCAAGGAGGAATTCGAGCGCGCCCTCGCCGACAAGCATATCTCACCGGGCACCAACGGCGTGATCCGCGTCTGCTTCGACTCGGTGATGCGCGGGCACGACCGGGCCAAGCAGCTGAAGGAGTCGCTGGCGACCGCTTAAAAGATCCTCCCCCGGCGGGGGAGGTGGCAGCCAAAGGCTGACGGAGGGGGTTTGCCATGGGCGATATCGCTCGGGGCTGGCCCCCTCCACCGCTTCGCGGTCCCCCTCCCCCTCCGGGGGAGGACTTAGCAGAGCGCGAGCATGCGGCTGGCGATCTCGCGCTCGCCCATCACCACTTCCGGCACGCCGATCTTGCGCAGATGCGCGACCTCGGCGTCCGAATGGGCACGCGCGATGATGCGCAGCCCGACATTGAGCTCGCGCACCTTCTTGGCGATCGCGCCGGCCTCGAACCCCTCAGGAATGGCGATCAACAGCCGGCTCGCCGCGCCGATATTGGCGGCGGCCAGCGTATCGGCGTCGAGCGCGTTGCCGCGCACCAGTTCGATCCCCGCTTCCTCGGCCTCGCGGGCGATGTCGCTCTGGTCCTCGATCAGCACGAAATTCTGCCCCGCGGCCTTGAGGTCACCCGCGATCAGGCGCCCGACCCGGCCATAGCCGATCAGCACGACATGGCCGTGCTGATCGAGGGGCGCGGGCGCCTCCGCCGCCTCGGGCTTTTCCTGACGCTTCGGCACCAGCAGCGTGAACAGGAACGGATTGGCGAAGATCGACAGGATCGCACCGGCAAGGATCAGATCGCGGCCCTCGGGCGGCAGGATGTTGAGCTCGGTGCCGAGGGTCGCGAGGATGAAGGAGAATTCGCCGATCTGCGCGAGGCTGGCCGCCGCGGTGATCGCGGTGCGGCCGTTATGCTTGAGCGCGCGGACGATGGCATAGGCGGCCAGCGACTTGCCGACGAGGATGATCGCCACCGTCACCAGCAGGGGCACGGGCTGTTCGACCAGCACCTTGGGATCGAACAACATGCCCACCGACACGAAGAACAGCACCGCGAACGCATCGCGCAGCGGCAACGTCTCCTCGGTCGCCTGGCGGCTCAGCGGGGTTTCGCCGAGGATCATGCCGGCGAAGAACGCCCCCAGCGCGAACGACACGTCGAACACGAATGCCGCGCCGAAGGCGACGCCCAGCGCGATCGCGAGGACGGCGAGACGGAACAGCTCGCGCGAACCGCTATCGACCACCCATTGCAACGCCCAGGGGATCACGCGGCGCCCGACAAGCAGCATCAGCACGACGAATCCGGCAACCTTGAACACCGTGCCCGCGATCGGGGCGGCCAGCGCCGCGAAGTTCGCTCCCTCCGCGCTCGCCATCGCCCCGGCCAGCGCCGGCAGCAGCACCAGCGCGAAGACCATCACCAGATCCTCGACGATCAGCCAGCCGACGGCGATCCGCCCGCGCTCGGTCTGGACGAGGTTGGCGCCTTGCAGCGCGCGCAGCAACACCACGGTGCTGGCGACCGACAGGGCGAGGCCGAAGACGAAGCCGGCAAGCGGGTTCCAGCCCATCCACCACGCCAGCGCCATGCCCATCAACGTCGCCGCCGAGATCTGGCCGATGGCGCCGGGGATCGCGACCTTGCGCACCGCCAGCAGGTCCTTGAGCGAGAAATGCAGCCCGACCCCGAACATCAGCAGGATCACGCCGATCTCCGCGAGCTCGCTGGCTAGGTTGGCGTCGGCGACGAAGCCAGGGGTGAAAGGGCCGACCATCACGCCGGCGAGCAGATAGCCCGCGATCGGCGAGACTCTCAGGCGGTGCGCGATGGCGCCCATCACGAAGGCGATAACGAGACCGGCTACGATGGTGGCGATGAGGGGCGTGTGGTGCATAGATCTCCTTGAATATGGTTAGTGCGCCGGACGGGATCGCTCCCGTCCGGCGGCTTTTGGTGCGGCTATTCCGCCGTCGCGCCGATGATCGCGGCGAGCGCCGCGGCCGATCCGGCTATCCCCGTCCATATGGCGGTCACAAACCACCAGGGGGGACGTTTTGTCGATTCTTCCATTGAACTTCCCCGGATGCGGAGCCGCTGTGGCTCACCGTTCCAGAAAGCGGCGCAACTGGCCGCGGCGGGAAGTCAGGCGGCGGGAGGCCCGCGCGGATAACGGGCCTCTGGAATTCCGGAAATCGGCAGCGCCGCCAGCTTGAGGCTCGCCGGCGGGCTTGCCAAGGCGGACGGCGCCACGATCGCGGGCACACCGGCCGGGGCGATAACCTCCGATCCGGCCGAAGGGGCGGCAGGATCGCCCTTGACACCGCGCTTGAGCATCGCGCGATTGCTCGAAGACGATGCATGCAGCGCGACGGCATGGTTCGCCGAGCTGAACGCGGAACCGTGAGTAACGCTGCCAGGCAGCCCCGCCGGCATCACCGCGCAGAACAACGCGGTCGCCAGCGTCAGCCACAGCGAGGCCGCGAACAGCCGCAGCTGTTTTATCGTGCCTATCGCTGTTCCACGATCGTGCATGCGCGCCATACTACCCTAACGGCCCAAAAGCGCCAAATATCCCTCACCGCGCTCGATCGGGCGGCGGGCCAGGCGGTTGGTGCCCCGGGGTGCAAGGTATCAGGCCGAGCATGATCAGCCAGAGTGTGCTGCCTATGCCAAGGGCTATCGGCGGCGGGACTGCCATGCCCCCCGCGTAACGAAACGGGGCGCGGAAGCAAAAGCCTCCGCGCCCCGTCCTTGCCCCTGGGCTCCCGCCCGAAAAGCTTACTCGGCTGCGGTCGCCTCTTCAGCGACCGGGCGCACGTCGCGGCGCTCGGCGATACGCGCCGACTTGCCGGTGCGGCCGCGCAGATAATAGAGCTTGGCGCGACGCACGACGCCCTTGCGGACGACTTCGATGCCGTCGATGTTCGGCGAATAGAGCGGGAAGACGCGCTCGACGCCCTCGCCGAACGAAATCTTGCGGACGGTGAAGTTGCTGCCCATGCCCTTGTTCGAGCGGGCGATGCAGACGCCTTCATAGTTCTGGACGCGGGTGCGCTCGCCTTCGACGACCTTCACGCCGACCTTGAGGGTGTCGCCCGGGCGGAATTCCGGAATCTTCTTCGTTTCGTGGAACTTGGCGATGTTTTCCGCCTCGATCGTCTGGATGAGGTTCATCTCATTCTTCCTTCTCGTGCCGCGCGCCAGAGGGAGACTTGACCCGAGCGCCCTCATGGCGCTCCCAAAGGTCCGGCCTCCTTAGCCGTGTATCGGTCTCGGCCCGGCTCTTGCGCCATGCCGCGATCCTCGCATGATCCCCCGATCGCAGCACTTCGGGGATCGTGCGCCCTTCCCATTCCACAGGTCGGGTATATTGCGGATATTCGAGAAGCCCCGTTTCGAAGCTCTCGTCCATGCCGCTTGAAGGCGCGCCCATTACGCCGGGAAGCAGCCGAATGCAAGCGTCGAGGAGGGTGAGCGCGGCCATCTCGCCGCCGGAAAGGACATAGTCCCCGATCGAGACCTGTTCGATGTCTCGCGCCTCGAGCAGGCGCTCGTCGATCCCCTCGAACCGGCCGCACAGGATCGTCACCCCCGGGCCACCCGCCAGTTCCCGGACGCGTGCCTGGCTGAGGGTCTTGCCACGCGGCGTCATCGCCAGCACCGGGCGCCCGGCGGGCACGCTGTCGAGCGCAGCCGCGAGCACGTCCGCACGCATCACCATCCCCGCTCCGCCGCCGGCCGGCGTATCATCGACCGAGCGATGCTTGTCGGTCGCGAAGTCGCGGATCTGGACCGCTTCCATGCTCCACAACCCCTCGCGCAGCGCCCGGCCGGCGAGCGAAATACCCAGCGGCCCGGGAAACATTTCCGGGTAAAGCGTTAAAACGGTCGCAGCGAAGGCCATGCGGGCCTTTCGGACGGTGGAGAGCAATTGGCAAGATGGACGACTGCATCATCATCGGCGCCGGGCCCGCCGGCCTGACCGCGGCGATCTATCTGGCGCGCTTTCACCTGCGCATCCGCATGTTCGATTGCGGATCGAGCCGCGCCGCCTTGATCCCGCGCACGCACAACCATGCCGGTTTCCCGGATGGCATATCCGGCAAGGATTTGCTGGCGCGGATGCTGGAGCAGGCCGAGAAATATGGCGCGGTGCGCGAGCTCGCCGAAGTCACCGGACTACGGGCGCTGGAGGATGGCTTTGGCGTGCGGGTCGGCGAGCGGGAATTTGCCGCCCGCGCGGTGCTGCTAGCGACGGGTGTGGTCAACAACCGGCCCGATATGCCCGATGCGCTGCATGACGAAGCGCTCCAGCGCGGGCTGCTGCGTTATTGCCCGATCTGCGACGGCTATGAGGTCACCGACAAGAAGATCGCGGTGATCGGCACCGGCGGGCATGGCGCGCGCGAGGCGCTGTTCCTGCGCGGTTACAGCGCCGACTTGACTCTGATCGCGCCCGAGGCCGAGCACCGGATCGAAGAGGAACATACAGGCGATCTCCACGCGGGTGGGATCCAGCGCGTCAATGGCCCGTGCGGCAATTATGCGATCGAAGGCGACCGCATCGCGCTCGACACCGCACAGGGGCGCATGGCGTTCGACACGCTCTATCCGGCGCTTGGCTCGCGCATCCGCTCGCAGCTCGCGGTGCAGGCCGGCGCGCGCGCGGCCGAGGATGGGTGCCTGGAGGTCGACGATCACCAGCGAACCTCGATCCCCGGCCTGTTCGCGGCAGGCGATGTCGCCAAGGGGCTCGATCAGATCAGCCACGCCATGGGCGAAGCCGGGGTCGCCGCAACCACGATCCGCAACATGCTCGACGAGCAACGCCCGCTCAGGCGTTAGCCCGCGAGGAACGCGTCGAGCTTGTCGAAGCTGCCGCTCCAGCCGCCGGTCATCGATTCCATCATGCTCGCGAACATGGCTTCCTCCGCCGCGCTGGCATCGATCGGGGTCCAGCGCAGGGTGAGGCGCGTACCGTCATTCTCCGCGACGAAATCCACCTCGGTGCGCATCACCTGCGGCCAGGGATCGAGGAACGGGCACGCGACGATATTGGCGTCGGCATCCGCGAAGCTCTGGTCATAGACCAGCCGGTGCGGGCGGCTGACTTCATGATAACGGACCAGCGTGTGCATCCCGGCGCCATCGGCGGCACGGAAATGCGAGTGCATCGTCTCGCCCGGCGCGATGCCGCCGCGAAGCACGGTGACCTGCGAGCCAACCGGCCCCGACCATTGCTCCATCTGCTTGGGATCGGCCCAGGCATCGAACACCCGCTCGATCGGCGCGGCGAAGCGGCGCTGGATGGTAAAGACGGGCTTGGTGCGGGTGTCGGTCACTTGGTCTCTCCATCGAAGGTCTTGAGATAGGCATCGAGCCGGTCAAACTTCGCGTCCCAATCGCCGCCGAGCGTTTCGAGCCATTTGGCGGGCTCGACGATGGCATCGCGCTTGAGGCGGCGGGGGCGCGACTTCGCCGCCTGCCCCGCCTCGATCAACCCGGCGGCCTCCAGCACCTTGAGGTGCTTGGAGATTGCCGGCTGGCTCATCCGGAACGGCGTGCTGAGCTCGGCCACGCTCGCCTCGCCCGAGGCGAGACGCGCGAGGATGGCGCGGCGCGTAGGATCGGCCAATGCAGCGAATTTACGGTTTAGCGACTCGTCCATAACCGTATGGTTATCATGACCCCACGGTTATATAAAGTGGCTGACTCCCGCTATTTGGCGCGCCAGCCGAGCTTCTCTTCGACCAGAAACCAGACTGGCAGCATGAGGAGGCCAGCCGCCACGCCGACACCACAACTTATGATAAAGAATACAGCATCCCACCCCGCCGGGGTGTCCGCATATCGTTGCGCCAAATAATCTGTCCACATTTTGCCGCCAGCAACTAGGCCCGGAACAATAAGCGTTAGCAGAAGCCGCATCGAGTGACCCAATCGCAGAACAAACGCAGCGCCGAGCCAAGTCATGAAACTGACGACGGCAAGACCGAAAAGCCAGAGTGTTGTGACCATGTACTCAGCCTATCATGCGGCCCGTCGCTAGAGCAATCGCCCAATCGTGAAAGCCTTCCTTCGCGGCCTTGGCGGCGGCGGATTCATGGTCATAGCCTACGGTGCGCAACGTCACCTCGCCCTGCTCAACGATGAGATAGCGCGCCTGCGGGTCGCCATTCTCGACGCGATAGGCAAAGGGGTGGTCATCGTCGAAACCCTGCAGGCCGACGCTGCCCGGGTTGGCGACGGTGCGGCGATCGGCGAGGTGCATCGTGCCCGGGATATGCGAATGGCCGCACAGGGTTAGGCGCTCGGGCGTATCGCCGAGCCGATCGGCCACTTCGGACTCGCTCGCGCGGCGGATGCCTTGGGGCTCGACGGTTTCGAGGAAATGCTCAAGATCGCTGCGCGGCGTGCCGTGGCACAGATGCACGCCCTCCACCGTCAGCGCCGCGGGCAGCGCCGCCATCCACGCCAAGTGTCGCGCGTCCAGCTGCGTCCGCGTGAACGCATCGCTCACGCCGGTCTTCTCAGGCGGTAGCATCAGCACCTGGCGCTCGTGATTGCCGGCGATCGTCGGCCAATCCCGTGCCATCAGGAAATCGGCGGTCTCGGCGGGCCAGAGCGGGCCTGAGAGGATGTCACCCAGATTCCAGAATTGCGTGCAGCCCCGCGCTTCCGCATCGCGGATCACCGCTTCGAGCGCGGGCAGATTGCCGTGAATATCGGAAAGAACCGCGATGCGGCTCATTCGACAAATTCGGCCGCGATCACCAGCCGTTCGGCATCCCATTCGGGCACCGCTTGCGGGTTCATCGGCACCATGAAGCGCTTGGGCGGCTTGCCGTCTTCGCCAGCTGGGCGCTCGATTTCGAGGACGTCGCCGGCGCCGTAATTGTCGATGGTGACGACCTTGCCCAGCAGATCCCCGTTCGAAGAGACCGCGGGCAGGCCCAGCAGATCGACATGGTAATATTCGCCGTCGCCCAAGGGAGGCAGCGACGCGCGCGGCACCGTCAATTCGGTGCCGCGCATCGCTTCGGCCGCATTGCGATCGGCCACTTCGGCAAAGCGCGCGATCGCGCCGTTGTTGCCGGAACGCAGGGATTTGAGCGCCAGCGCACCACCGTTAAAGGCTTTGTGCGCCGCCAGGTCCTCCGCGAAAACCTTGAGGCGGACCTCGCCCGTCACGCCGTGTGCGCCGATAATGACGGCAAGCGTGACGGGGCGGTCAGCAGCCAAGGATCAGCCCTCGGCCTTTTCCTCGCCAGCCTCAGCGGCGGGCGCTTCTTCGGTTGCTTCGGCAGCCGGGGCTTCCTCAGCAGCCGCTTCGATGGCCGGAGTCTCTTCAGCGACCGCTTCGGCAACGGCTTCGGCTTCCGGGGTCGGCTCTTCGGTGGCGGCTTCGACTTCGGCGGCCATCACCGCCTCGGTCTCGGCCTGCTCGTCGGCGGCGGGAGCTTCCTCGGCGACGGGCTCAGGCGCGGGAGCGGCTGCCGCCTCGGCGGCGGCTTCCTCGGCGGCCTTGGCCTTCTCGGCACGCTCTTCGGCGCGCTCGACGGCCTTCTCGCCGGGCTTGCCCTTGTTCGGGTTGTTCTTGGCGGCGCGCTCCTTGACGCCGAGCGTGTCGAGGAAGCGGGCGACGCGGTCGGTCGGCTGCGCGCCCATCTTGAGCCAGTGCGCGGCACGCTCGGTGTCGAGCTTCATGCGGTCGGCCGAATCCTTGGCGAGAAGCGGGTTATAGGTGCCGATCTTCTCGATGAACTTGCCGTCGCGCGGGGCGCGCGCATCGGCGATGACGATCCGGTAATAGGGGCGCTTCTTCGAACCGCCGCGCGAAAGACGCATAGAGAGAGCCATTACAAATTCCTTCTTAGTATCTTGAGTTAAGTTACTTCTTTTTCAGCAAATCTTCGAAACCGGGGGGCAGCGCCGGTCCGCCGGGCATGCCGGGCAGATTGCCGCCCATCTTGCCCATCATCTCGCCCATATCCTTGCCGCCCAGCGCGTTGCCCAAGCCGGTCATGCCGCCGCCCGGACCACCCTTGCCGAGCATGCCCAGCATCCCCTTGAGGCCGCCCATCTTCTTGAGCCGCTTCATCGCGGTCTGCATTTCCTGGTGCATCTTGAGCAGCTTGTTGACGTCCTGAACGGTCGTCCCGCTGCCCTTGGCGACGCGGATCTTGCGCTTGGCATTGAGCAGTTCGGGCTTGGCGCGCTCTTTCGGCGTCATCGAGGTGATCATCGCGTCCATGCGCAGCAGGATACGGTCGTCCATGCCGCTGGCGTTCATCGCGGCTTGCGCTTTCTTCATGCCCGGGATCATGCCGGCCAGCGCGCCGAGGCCGCCCATCTTGCGCATCTGCAGGAGCTGGCCGCGCAGGTCGTTCATGTCGAACTGGCCCTTGGCGAGCCGCGCCTGCATCCGCTCGGCTTCCTCGGCGTCGATCGCTTCGGCGGCCTTTTCGACGAGGCTGACGACGTCGCCCATGCCAAGGATGCGGCCGGCGACACGCTTCGGGTGGAACGGCTCGATCGCGTCGAGCTTTTCGCCCATGCCGGCGAACTTGATCGGCTTGCCGGTGACCGCGCGCATCGAAAGCGCCGCGCCGCCACGGGCATCGCCGTCCATGCGGGTCAGGATCACGCCGGTGAGCGGCACCTGCTCGCTGAAGCTCCTGGCGACATTGACCGCGTCCTGGCCGGTCAGCGAATCGACGACGAGGAGGATTTCGGCCGGGTTGGCGATTTCCGCCACCGACTTCATCTCGTCCATCAGCGCCTGATCGACGTGCAGGCGGCCCGCGGTATCGAGCATCAGCACGTCGAAGCCCTGGAGCTTCGCCGAACTCATCGCGCGGCGGGCGATCTCGACCGGTGTCTGCCCCGCGACGATCGGCAGCGTGTTGACTTCGGTCTGGGTGCCGAGAACCGCAAGCTGCTCCTGCGCGGCCGGGCGATTGACGTCGAGCGACGCCATCATCACCTTCTTGCCGTCCTTCTTGAGCAGCTTGGCAAGCTTCGCGGTGGTGGTGGTCTTGCCCGAGCCCTGCAGGCCGACCAGCATGATCACCGCCGGCGGCGTCACGCCCAGTTCGAGCTCGGAGGTTTCCGAGCCGAGCATGTCGATCAGCGCGTCGTTGACGATCTTGACGACCTGCTGCCCCGGCGTGACCGAACGCAGCACGTTCTGACCCACCGCCTGCTCGGTCACCTTCTCGACGAAGTCGCGCGCCACCGGCAGCGCGACATCGGCCTCCAGCAACGCGATCCGGACTTCGCGCATCGCGGTGCGCACATCGGTTTCGGAGAGCGCGCCACGGCCGCGCAGGCGCTCGAAAACGCCGCCTAACCGATCGCTCAAACTCTCGAACATAGGGCCCAAATCACTCCAAAAATCGTACCAATTCCGCCAAACGCAAAGCGAGCCGGCGGACGAAACCTCGTCGGCCGGCCTGCACCCGTGGGCGCTGATGCGTCTCGCGTTCCTTGGAACGGATGGGCGGGCACATAAACGCACCGGGCGGGAAACGCAACCGGGTGGCCAGCCAGCGGAACCGCATCGGCGATCCGAGTGATCGTACCTCCAGATTCACCGCTCACTCGCCAAAAGCGACCGTTTTGGGCCTTAACCCGATTTACACTCTCGCCGTGGCAAATCCTCCCGTCGATCAAGGGGGAGTGTGTCCCGGCATGTCGCTGGATCACCAGGAGGATCATATCGCAGGAGACCGCAAACCGCGGCCGAATCTGTTGTCGGGCGCGATCAGCGTGGCCGCGATCCTGCTGTTCGTGGGAACCGGCAGCTCGGTCCTGTCGAAGACCCTCCAGCATTATTTCGAAGGCGGCGAACCCGCGGATCGGACGCTCGTCATCGCCCTCCTCCTCAACGTCGCCCTGATCCTGTTCGGCTGGCGCCGCCATGCTGCGCTGAGCCAGGAGGTCCGCGTTCGCACCGTCGCCGAGGAACGCGCCCAGGCGCTCGCCGCGCGCGATCCGCTGACCGGCTTCCTCAATCGCCGCTCGATCTCGGAAGAAGGCGCCGCGATGTTCGTCCGCGCCACCCGCCGCCGCAAGGCGATGGCGATGCTGATGCTCGATCTCGATCACTTCAAGACGGTCAACGACATGCACGGCCATGCGGTGGGCGACGCGCTGCTCCGCGCCGTCGCGTCCGAAATCGCCGCGGTGATGCCGCCGATCGCGCTGACCGCGCGACTGGGCGGCGACGAATTCTCATGCGGCTTCCTGTTCGATCCCGCCGAGCCGAGCTTCGTCGAACGCATCGCCGAGAAGCTGGTCCACCGCATGGCCCAGCCGTTCGAGGCCGAGGGGCTGCGGCTGCACATCTCCTGCTCGCTGGGCGTCGCTCGCTCGGACTTCGACTGCGCCAGCATCGACGCGCTGATGCGTTCGGCCGATATCGCGATGTACGCGGCCAAGAAATCGGGCCGCAACCGCTATGCTTGGTTCGATCATTCGATGGAGCGCGAGCTCCAGACCCGCAACGAGCTGGAGAGCGGCCTGCGCACCGCGATCCCGCGCGGCGAGATCGTCCCCTATTTCGAGCAGCAGGTCGATCTCTCGACCGGGCGCCTCCACGGCTTCGAAGTGCTGGCGCGCTGGGAGCATCCGATCCGCGGGCTGATCAGCCCCGATCTGTTCATTCCGATCGCCGAGGAAACCGGCATGATCGCCGATCTGTCGCTGTCGATCATGCGTCAGGCGTTCCTCGCCGCGCGCGACTGGGATCCGTCGCTCAGCCTGTCGATCAACATCTCACCCTGGCAGCTACGCGACGCGTGGCTCTCGCAGAAGATCATCAAGGCGCTGACCGAGACCGGCTTCCCGGCAAATCGCCTGGAAGTCGAAATCACCGAAAGCTCACTGTTCGACAATCTCGCACTGGCGCAGTCGATCGTCGGCAGCCTCAAGAACCAGGGCGTCCGCCTCGCGCTCGACGATTTCGGCACCGGCTATTCGTCGCTGGCGCATTTGCGCGCGCTGCCGTTCGATCGCATCAAGATCGACAAGAGCTTCGTCATGTCGCTGATCGACAATGCCGATTCGGCGGCGATCGTGAACGCCATTGTCGGCCTGGGCGAAAGCCTCAACCTGCCGATCACCGCCGAGGGCGTCGAGACCACCGAGATCGAGGAGCGCCTGCGCGCCCTGGGCTGCGCCAAGTCGCAGGGCTGGCTCTATGGCAGGCCAATGTCGGTCACCAATGTCCGCCGCGTGCTGGCCGAGCGCCGCCTGCTGATCCAGCAGCAAGCCGCTTCGCCGCTGGAAGCGCCTGTCGAACTGCCTGAGGCTACCAGCCAGCGTCTGGCTGGCTGAGATATTCGAGTTCCAGCGCGGTTGATTCGCGGCCCAGCGCGGCATTGCGTGATGGAAACCGCCCAAAGCGGATGATCGCCCCGGCATGCTGGTGCGCGAAATCGAGCGAGTGCTTGTCGCCAAGCGCTTCGAACTTGTCGATGCACAGATCCTGCAGGCCCACATCCTCGGCATGCATCAGCGGCATGTAGAGAAACTGCTTCTGCTCGCCGGTCATGCCGCCGTCCCAGCCCTTGTCGATCGCCTCCAGCGTCAATTCCTGCGCGAGCTTGTCCGCAGCGAACGCCTCGCCTGAGCCGCGGAAGATGTTGCGGCTGAACTGATCGAGCACGATAATCGCCGCGAGCAAGGTTTCGGGATCGTCGCGCCAGCCTTGGGCTTTGCTCGTCAACACCTGATCGCGCAGCGCCCCGAAGCGCTGCTTGATCTCGGCATCAAGCCGATCCGACTTGGCGAAATGCTGCTCCGGCGTCAGCGCATACCAGAAGCCAAGCACTTCGCGCGCCTTCGCGTGGACATCCGCCGCACCCATCCCTAGATCGTCCGCCAATGCCGTCCCCTCATATCATCAGTCTCGGCTGCCGGCTGAACATCGCCGAAAGCGAAACGATCCGCGCGCTGCTTGGGCAAAGCGACACGGTGGTGGTGAATTCATGCGCGGTGACCAACGAGGCCGTCAAGCAGACGCGCAAGGCGATCCGCCGGGCGCGGCGCGAGCGGCCCGATGCCGAGCTGGTGGTGACCGGCTGCGCGGCGCAGATCGATCCGGCCTCGTTCGCGGCGATGCCGGAGGTCAACCGGGTGATCGGCAATGCCGAGAAACTCAGCGCCCTCGCCTGGGCCTCGCCCGAACCGGTGCAGGTGCAGGACATCATGGCGGTACGCGAAACCGCGCCGCACCTCGCCGCCAGCTTCTCGACCCATGCCCGCGCGTTCGTCGAGGTCCAGAATGGCTGCGACCATCGCTGCACCTTCTGCGCGATCCCCTATGGCCGCGGCAACAGCCGCTCGGTCCCCGCCGGTGCGCTGATCGAGCGGATCGCGATGCTCGCCGAAAGCCATGCCGAGGTGGTGCTGACCGGTGTCGATCTCACCAGCTACGGCCCCGATCTGCCGGGTGCGCCAAGCCTTGGGCAACTCGTCGAGCGTATCCTCATCCACGTCCCTGCCCTGCGGCGCCTGCGCCTCTCTTCGCTCGACGGGATCGAGATCGACGAGCGCCTGTTCGCGCTGCTGACGCAGGAGCCGCGCATCCAGCCGCACGTCCATCTCTCGCTACAGGCGGGTGACGACATGATCCTCAAGCGCATGAAGCGCCGCCACAGCCGCGCGGAGAGCGTCGCCTTGGTCGAGCGGCTCAAGGCCGCTCGCCCCGAAATCGCCATAGGCGCCGATCTGATCGCCGGTTTCCCGACCGAGACCGAGGCGATGTTCGCCAATACGTTGGCGCTGATCGAAGACGCCCGGATCGTCCATGGCCACATCTTCCCCTACAGTCCGCGCGCGGGCACGCCGGCGGCGAAGATGCCGCAGGTCGAACCCGAAATCGTGAAGGCCCGCGCCGCCCGCCTGCGCACCGCCGCGGCACGATCGCGCCAGGATTGGCTGCAAAGCCTGATAGGCAGCACCCAGCAAGTGCTGGTAGAGCGCCCCGGAACCAGCGGCCATGCCGGCAATTTCGCCGAGGTTCGCTTTGAAAAGCAGGAGATCGGTTCGATCGTGGAGGTTCAGATTACCGGCGTTGTCGATGGTGCGCTTGCCGCAACTCCAACCTGTCACCCCGGACCTGTTCCGGGGTCCAACGGGCGGCTGAGCGATGCGCTGGAACCTCTTGACCAAGCCCGGCGGCACCTTGGCCCCCGGAACAGGTCCGGGGTGACAATGGAGCACGAAGCATGAGCGGCCCCTCCTGGCACGAACGCCTGCTCGGCGGCTTCAAGAAGACCTCCGACAAGCTGATCGGCAACCTCGCCGGACTCGGCGCAGGCCGGCTCGAAGCCGCGCAGCTCGACGATATCGAGGAAGCGCTGATCGCCTCCGATCTCGGCCCCGGCACCGCCGCGCGCATCCGCGACCGGCTCGAAGAAGCGCAGGTCGAGCGCAACATGGAGGAGCTCGGCATCCGCCTCGTCGTCGCGGAGGAGGTCGAGAAGGTTCTCGCCCCCGTCGCCAAGCGCCTCCAGATCGAAGCCTTTCCGCGTCCGCAGGTGATCCTCGTCATCGGCGTCAATGGCAGCGGCAAGACCACCACCATCGCCAAGCTCGCCAATCTCCTGCTCGAACAGGATTATGGCGTGATGCTCGCCGCCGGCGACACCTTCCGCGCCGCCGCGATCGGCCAGCTCAGGACCTGGGCCGAGCGGATCGGTGTGCCGATCGTCACTGGCCCCGAGGGTGGCGATGCTGCCGGCATCGTCTTCGAGGCGGTCAAGCAGGCCACCGAAAAGGGCATCGACGTGCTGATCGTCGACACCGCCGGGCGCCTGCAGAACAAGCGCGAGCTGATGGACGAGCTCGCCAAGATCCGCCGCGTCCTCGGCCGGCTCAATCCGGCCGCACCGCATGACGTGGTGCTGGTGCTGGATGCGACCACCGGCCAGAACGCGCTCAGCCAGATCGAAGTGTTCAAGGAAGTCGCGGGCGTCACCGGCCTCGTCATGACCAAGCTCGACGGCACAGCGCGCGGCGGCGTCCTCGTCGCCGCCGCCGAGAAATACGGCCTGCCGATCCACGCCATCGGCGTCGGTGAGAAAGTCGACGATCTCCGCCCCTTCGACGCCAATGAGGTTGCGCGGATCATCGCCGGCGTGGAAGAGCTGACGCAAAGCTGACTCTCGCCAACTTTACCCGTCATCCCAGCGAAAGCCGGGAACCAAGATTACGGGCGATGTCACTTTTGGCTCTAGGTCCCGGCTTTCGCCGGGATGACGAAGATAGGAATGAAATGACCGACCGCCCCGCCGCTTCGCCCGGCCTTCGCATGCTGATCGATTTCGGCCCGCTGGCGACCTTCTTCGCGGTCAACAGCCTGCTGCCCGGCGCGCCGCTGGAACGCATCTTCGCCGCCACCGCTTCGTTCATGGTGGCGATGGCCGCGGCGATGGCGCTGAGCTGGTGGAAGACCCGCCACATCTCGCCGATGCTGTGGATTTCGGGCGCGCTGGTCCTCGTGTTCGGCGGGCTGACGCTCTATTTCCACGACCAGATTTTCATCCAGATCAAGCCGACCATCGTCTATTCGATGTTCGCGATCATCCTCGGTTACGGGCTGGTCGCGGACAAGCCGCTGCTCCAGACCCTGCTCCAGACCGCATACCCCGGGCTATCGGCCAGGGGCTGGCGGCTGCTGACGATCAACTGGACGCTGTTTTTCGTGGCGATGGCGGTGCTCAACGAAGTGATGCGCCAGATCCTGAGCTGGGATCAGTGGGTGACGTTCAAGACCTGGGCGGTGATCCCGATGACGATCGTCTTCGCGATGCTCAACGTGCCGATGCTGATGAAGCACGGGCTACAACTGGACAAACCCGAAGACGCGCCACTGCCGCCGGAGGGGTGATTGATCCTCCCCGGCACGGGGAGGTGGCAGCGCGAAGCGCTGACGGAGGGGGCGCTCCACGCAGCGCAGCGCATGCGGCGAGCCCCCTCCACCACCGCCTTCGGCGGCGGTCCCCCTCCCCGTTCCGGGGAGGATCGAAACGTTACCCCTCCTGATCGGCGCGGCTTACACCCTCGCCATCGAGATTCTGCGCGACGAATTCCCAGTTGATCAGGTTCGCGGTCACCGCATCCAGATAGCCGGGCCGTGAGTTGCGGTAATCGATGTAATAGGCATGCTCCCACACATCGACGGTCAGCAGCGGCAGCATGCCTTCATGCGCCACGGGCGAGTCGGCGTCGTGCAGCGAGGTCACCTTGAGCTTGCCGCCGTCGAGCACCAGCCAGCCCCAGCCATTGGAGAAATGCGCGGTGGATTCGGCGACGAGCTTCTTCACCAGCTCCTCCGGCGTGCCGAAGCCATCCTTGATCAGGTCGGCCAGCTTGCCCGACGGCGTCTGCTTCTCAGGGCTCAAGCTCTGCCAGTAGAAGCTATGGTTCCAGACCTGGGCGGAGTTGTTGAACAGGCCCTTGTCGCCGGTTTCCTTGGCGTGGGTGATGATCTCGCTGAGCTTGCGCCCTTCCAGCCCCTTTTCGGTCACGAAGCCGTTGGTCTTGTCGACATAGGCCTTGTGATGTTTCCCGTGATGGAATTCGAGCGTTTCCGCCGAGATGTGCGGCGCCAGCGCGTCCTTGGCATAAGGCAGCGGGGGAAGTTCGAAAGCCATGGGAGACACTCCGGATATGATTGGACTTGGCTGCCCAACGCACCGGCCGGGCTTGCGGTCCCGCGCCTAGACCCGAAACCGCCGATCGGTCCCACAAATTTCGTTGCACATGACAAACGAAAAAACCGATCATAGACTGGGCTCTCGATCAGCGGGGCAAGCGGCTGGCGGGCAACAGGGGAGAGATCATGGACAAGTTCTTCGGCAATCTGCACGCGGTGCTGGGCGCAGGATTCATCCTCGCGATCGGCATCCTCTTCGCACCTTTCTACACCGATTACGTGACGCTCGACGCCAATCACATCTTCCAGTGGCTCCACGTCTTTTTCGGCATCGTCTGGATCGGGCTGCTCTACTACTTCAACTTCGTGCAGATCCCGACCATGCCGGCGATCCCCGCCGAGCTGAAGCCGGGCGTCACCAGATATATCGCGCCCAAGGCTCTGTTCTTCTTCCGCTGGGCCGCGTTGCTCACCGTCCTCACCGGCCTGATCCTCGCCTGGCTCTATGACGAACTGCACGAAGGGCTGGCGTTCAAGCCCGGCTATCAGCTGATCGGCGTCGGCATGTGGCTGGCGCTGGTGATGGCCGCGAACGTGTGGTTCGTGATCTGGCCGAACCAGAAGAAGGTGCTCGGCCTGGTCGAGGCGGATGACGCGGCCAAGGCCAAGGCGGCGAAAATGGCGATGATGGCCTCGCGGCTCAACGTGATGCTTTCGATCCCGATGCTGCTGGCGATGACCAACATGCATTGATCTAATCCTCTCCCATTCGGGAGAGGAAAGTCGCGAAGCGGCGAAGGTGAGGGCTAGGTCGAAACGGCTGGCGACAGATCGTTTCGACCTGGCCCTTGCCCGACCTCGCTTCGCTTGGCCACCCTCTCCCGGTGGGAGAGGATTTTAGCCCCCTGCCCCCAGCAGCTCGTGGCGCTTGAGCGCGTGGCGGAGCTGGTCGTAGCTCAGCCCCAGTGCTTCCGCGGTCGAGCGCTGGTTGAAGCGGTGCTCGGCCAGCGCGCGTGACAGCAATTCGCGCTCGAAACGGTTGACCCGCGTCTTGAAATCGCTGCCGCCGTCCAACCCCGGCGCTGGCATGGGGGTTTGCTCGGGCAAAGGCGCGGCCGGCGCGGCGGGCGCCGCGCTCCCCGCCACCGCCGCCCGCGGGCGGAAGGGCGATTGAAACGGATCAATCTCGATCGCATCCACTGGCCCGGCCTGCTCCCAGCGATAGACGGCGCGCTCGACGACGTTGCGCAACTCGCGGACATTGCCGGGCCAGCTGTAATTCTCCAGCGCGTCGAGCGCGTTCGGTCCCCAGCCCGGCCAATCCTCCATGCCGATCTCGGAGGCCATGCGCCGGCCGTAGAAATCCGCCAGCACCTGCACATCGCCCTTGCGATGCCGCAGCGGCGGCAAGGTCACGACCTCGAAGCTCAACCGGTCGAGCAGATCGGCGCGGAACGTGCCTTCTTCCACGCGCTGCGGCAGATGCTCGTTGGTCGCCGCGACGATGCGGACATCGACCCGCACCGGCCGCGACGAGCCGATGCGGTGAATCTCGCCATATTCCACCGCCCGCAACAGCCGCTCCTGCGCGCCCATCGACAGCGTGCCGAGTTCGTCGAGAAACAAGGTGCCGCGGTGCGCCTCCTCGAAACGCCCCGCCCGCGCCTTGGTCGCACCGGTGAACGCCCCCGCCTCATGCCCGAACAGCTCGGCCTCGATCAAAGTCTCGGGCAAGGCCGCGCAATTCATCACCACCAGCGGCTGATCCCAGCGCGGGCTCAGGCGGTGCAGGCGCTCGGCGACAAGCTCCTTGCCGGTGCCGCGCTCGCCAATCACCAGCACCGGGCGATCGAGTTGCGCCGCGCGGCTGGCGCGCTCCAGCGCCTCCAGAAACGGTGCCGACTGGCCGATGACGTGGGTGGTGCGCTCCATGGCCGAACCCTTGGCGAATTTTCCCAATAGTTGGCAAGCTATAAAATCCGCCTGAACCCCCTGTGAACGGCAAAAATGGCGGAAAACCGTGGGTTTCACAAATTGGCACGGCTTATGCTGAGTATCAGGCAAGCCCGGCAACGGGCCAACGAAAAGCCAAGGTTCAGGGAATTCAACATGACTTACGCCAACAACAATTTTCGCAGCGCAGTGTTCGCCGTCTCGTTCGCCCTGCTCAGCAGCGTCCTGCTGGTCGCGGGCACCGTCTCGGCTCCGCTGGTCGCTTGACCCCGTCTACCGCTTCCCCGCCCCGGGGAGCGGAACAGCCGGGAGGGTGTCCCCCTAGGCCCTCCCGGCGACCCCATCACCCGAAGGAGTTTTGATTATGGGTATCTTCTCTCGAACCCGCGACATCATCGCCGCGAACGTCACCGATCTTCTCGACAAGGCCGAAGACCCGGCGAAGATGATCCGCATGATCATCCTCGAGATGGAGGAGACCCTGGTCGAAGTCCGCGCTTCCGCGGCCCGCACCATCGCCGATCAGAAGGAAATGCGCCGCCACATCACGAAGCTCGAAGGGCTTCAGGCGAGCTGGACCGAGAAGGCCGAGCTGGCGCTGTCGAAGGGCCGCGAGGACCTCGCCAAGGCCGCCCTGGTCGAAAAGCAGAAGGCCGCCGACATGTGCGAGCAGCTGACGGCCGAGATCGCGGTACTCGATGAAGCGCTCAAGGCTTCGGAAGAGGACATCACCAAGCTCCAGACCAAGCTGCGCGAGGCGCGCACCCGTCAGAACTCGGTGGTCGCCCGTCTCGAGAGCGCCAACAACCGCACCCGTCTTCGCGAGATGACCAACGGTTCGAAGATGCAGGACGCCTTCTCACGCTTCGATGTGCTGGAGCGCCGGGTCGATTTCGCCGAAGGCCGTGCCGAAGCCGCCGGCCTGGGCGCGATCCCCAAGACGCTTGAGGAGGAGATCGCCGAGCTCAAGGCGAACGACAAGGTCGAGGCCGAGCTCGAAGCCCTGAAGAAGCGCGTCGGCAAGGGAGTCTGATCCGATGGAGGACATATTCATCCCGCTGATCGCGATCGGATGTATCTTCATCGGGCTGCCCTGGCTGATCTTCCACTACGTCACCAAGTGGAAGACGATCGGCTCGATCACGGGCGAGGACGAGAAGCTCCTCGACGAGCTCCACTACGTCGCCCGCCAGCTCGAAGAGCGGCTGCTCACCGTCGAACGCATCATCGCCGCCGACAACCCCGATTTCCGGCCGCTGCGCCCCGAGCGCAGCGAGACCGAATATGATCTCTCAAGGAGGAATTGAGATGTCGAGCCGTACCAAGTTCTACCTGGACAAGCAGAATGGCAAGATCATGGGCGTCTGCTCGGGTCTGGCCGACTATACCGGGATTGAAGCGATCTGGCTGCGCGTCGGCATGGTCGTCCTCGCGCTCTCGACCAGCGGCACGGTGGTGCTCGGCTACCTGCTGGTCGCCTGGCTGGCGCCGAACAAGCCCTTCGGCCTCTACGAGGGGCCCGAGGAGGAGAAGTTCTGGCAGGGCGTGCGCAGCAATCCCAAGCGCACCACCAGCGAGGTCCGCTCCAAGTTCCGCGACATCGATCGCCGCCTGGCCGATATCGAGATGTATTATACGAGCCGCAACACGCGTCTCGCCGACGAGATCGACAGCCTGCGCTAAGGCGCTGGCTCGAAAGGGAGGAAGACCATGAGCAGCGGACAGATTTTCGTTCTCGGCATCATCGCCCTGTCGACGCTCGGCTGGCTGGTGAACAATTGGATCCGCGCCAAGCACGGCTATGCGCTGGAAGACGAGTGGAAGGGCAAGACCGCCAAGGGCGACCCCGATGCCGACCGCAAGATCGGCCTGCTGTCTACCGAAAATGAGCGCCTGACCGGCCAGATCTCGCGGCTCGAAGAGCGGATCGCGGTGCTCGAACGGATCGCCACCGACCCCGCCGAGCGCACCGCCCGCGAAATCGACGCGCTGCGCTGAACCCGAAGGAAGAGAGAATGATTTCGCCTGTCCTCATTCCGATCCTCGGCATCTCCTGCGGGCTGCTCGCCATCATCGGCGGCGTGTTCCTCAAGCCCTGGTTCGCGCTGCAGCAGCGCAAGATGGAGCTCGAAGCGCAGATGGTCGCGGAGAAGGCCGCCCAATATGCCGCTCAGACCGAACGGCTCGAACAGCGGGTCCAGGTTCTCGAACGGATCATCACCGATCGCGGGGCGAACCTCGCGGAAGAAATCGAAAAGCTGCGCGACGCGCCGCTCAACTGACTACCGCCGCGTCAAGCGCGGCAGAACAAGGAAGTAGTAAAATGATCATCGTCGTGCTCGCAGTGTTTGTCGCACTGTGCGGGGGAGGTATTGCCCTCGCGGAAATGCGGGACCGCCCCGTCCGCCGCGCGCTTCGCGCCGCCGAGGCAGCCTCGCAGAATTAACGCCGCAAGGCGCGTCAAAGGGAGTTTGATGCAATGAATCCGTTCGAAATGGTTGTCGCAATCGTCGTGATCGCCACGATCGGCAGCGTCCTCAAGGCGCGCTACGGCATTCACAAGGATAAATGGGGCAACGAGACGTATCGCGGCGGCACCGCCGATGCCGCGACCAGCGCCGAGAATGCCCGGCTCAAGGATGAGGTGCGCGGTCTCAAGGAGCGCGTCCAGGTTCTCGAGCGCGTGATCACCGACACCAACGACAGCAGCGCCCGTCTCGATCGCGAGATCGAATCGCTGCGCGACAAGAAATAACCTCTGACCAGGGAGGAATGACGTGACCTACGATCCCAATCTCTACATCACGCTCGCCGTCTCGGGCCTGGCCGGCCTCGGCATGGTGACCATGGCCAGCCTCTCCGGCTGGCGCGGCTGGCTGGCCCTCAAGCGCCAGGAACTGGCCGACCGTCATACGGCGGAAACCCAGCCCGGCCCGGCCGGCCCGTCTATCGCCTCGCGCATCGAGGTCGCCGATCTGAAGGAGCGCATCCGCAAGCTCGAAGCCATCGCCGCGGGTGTGGATCTCTGAAGCCGTCGCCCCAGCGAAAGCTGGGGTCTCGCGCCGCGAGGGAGAAAGTGCGCGCGAGAACCCAGCTTTCGCTGGGATGACGGTTGGAAAGCGGAGCGAGCGCGCTATAGCCCGCCCCATGACGACCCTAAGCGATCTCCAGGACGAGTATGAATTCCTCGAAGCCGATGATCGCTATCGCCTGCTGATCGATCTGGGCCGGGCGCTGGAACCGATGCCCGAGCCGCTCAAGACCGACGCCACGCTGGTTCGCGGCTGTTCGGCGGCGGTATGGGTCTATCCCACCGTCCGTGACGATGGCCGGCTCCATTTCCTTGCGGATTCGAACGCGGCGATCACCAAGGGCATCATCGCCCTCGTCCTGCTCACGGTGCAGGATCGCACGCCGGCCGAGATTCTGGCGATCGACATCCCGGCCGCCCTCGTCCCGTTCGAGCTGAGCAACCAGCTCAGCTCGAACCGTACCCAGGGCATCCCCAACATGATCGCCTTGATCCGCGAGACCGCCGCGCGCTACACCTGAGCGCCGCGCTTATTTCCGATAGGATTTGACGCCATAGTTGCACGCCGGCTTGCCGCAGCCGACCATCGTCACGCGCAGCGTGTAGGTGCCGGGCACCGCATAATCGAGGATCGGCGTCTCACTGTCCTCGTCATCGACCAGAATCTTCCCACCGCTGTCCAGCAAAGCGAGCTTCAGACCAGTGCAATCGGCGTCGCACACCCCATAGATTTCGAACGCGGCCCCGCCCGACAGGGTGATGCTGTGCTGCGCCTGCGCCGCGCGGGCCAGCCTGCCGGTTTCCAGCCAGCCCGCCGGCTTGAAATCATCCATCTCCGCGACTGTATCGACAATCTCGAGCGTAGACCGCAAGGCGTCCATATCGTTTGTGGCGGCGCCCAAATCCTGAGCCGTCGCGGCCGCAAGCATCAATCCCATCGCCAAACCCAGCATTCCGCCCCCCTGTTCGTTCGCCCATCGGGATCGCGGGCAGCACGGCGCTGGTCAAGCGCCGCCCGGCAACCCCAATTCGCCTGCCACTTGATCTAGGTCCGTGCCCGCAGGCACCAGCAGCCATTCGCCGGGCCGCGCGCTATCGATCATCGTCACCGCGCCGCGCGGGCACACACCGAGGCACTTTACCTCAACGATCCCCGCACTCGCCTTGCGGCTCTTCTTCAATCCCAGATGCTTGCGCAGCGCCTTGGCCAGCGGCGTCTTGCCCTTCGCCCCAAAACCGCCGCCCAGTTTCTTCGAGCATTTGCCACAGACCAGCACGGTCCGCGCCCAGTTCGACCGGATATGCGTCTTCAATCCGGCTTCCAGGTCCGCGCCTCTTCGGCGGCCTTGAGTACATCATACGCCGCCTGGATCGCCTGGAAGCGCCTGGCGGCTTCGGTATCGCCCGGGCGGATATCGGGGTGGTTCGACTTGGCCAGCCGCCGCCACGCCGTACGCACTTCCTCAAAGCTGGCATCGACTTCGAGCTCCAGCACCTCCAGCGCGCGCATCTCGTCGCGCGAGCGGCTGCCGTCGCCGGGACCGGCCCAGCTGTTCGCCTTGCTCTCCGTATAGCCGCTGGTGTCGCGGCGCTCGGCGGCCTCGCGCTCGGCGGCCTCCTCGGCGGTCAGGCCTTCGAAGTAATTCCAGTTGCGGTTGTATTCGCCGGCGTGGGTCTCGCAGAAATACCAGCGCTCGGGGCTGTTGGGCGATTTGGGCGCGGGGCGGTCGCCCGGCTGGTCGCAGCCATGCCTGTCGCACATTCTGACCGTCACCGCCTCGCGCTCGGCGCCATATTCGCGCCAGCGTGGAAAGCCCCAATCGGTAGATCGTGTCGAACGCGCCATATCAGGGGCCAGATAGGGTTGTGGGTGGCAGAAGGCCAGCGCCTAACGACACTTCTTGTTCTCCTGCGGAAGCAGGAGTCCAAGGGCACGAACGCATCGCCTTGCGGCTTCGGGCTCCTGCTTTCGCAGGAGAATGACGAAGGAAATGCCAGAGGGTCTATAAGCCGGGTTCTGTCCTCGCCTTTCGGCGATGTGCGGCCATTCCTCTAGGGAACGGATCGCTCCGCCCCTCAAGCAACCAACCCGGACGACGAGGCGGAATTCCTCATGCGCCGTCCCTATTCGGTCTTGCTCCCGGTGGGGTTTGCCATGCCGCTTCCGTTGCCGGTCGCGCGGTGCGCTCTTACCGCACCCTTTCACCCTTGCCCTCAATCCCGCCATCCGAAGACTTGGGGACCAGCGGGCGGTCTGCTCTCTGTGGCACTTTCCCTGGGGTCGCCCCCGCCGGGCGTTACCCGGCACCGTCTTTCCGTGGAGCCCGGACTTTCCTCGGTGTGCCGAAGCACAACGCGGCCGCCCAACCCTCTGGCGTCAAAACCCCTAGGCGCGCCGCGCGCCTTTGGGAAGGGTGGCTCAGTCGTCGAACTTTAGCGCATCGCATTCGGCAACCAGCTTCGGCAGCATGTCCTTGCCATTCACGGTCCGCGCCTTCGCGAACGCAGCCTTGGCCCGCGCATTGGCTGCCGAGAAATCGGGGTCCCCCTGCCCGGCCATGAACATCCCCATCGCCAAGATCCCGTATTTCTCGCGGTCGCTCACCTTGGCCTGGATCGGCGCGAATTCCTGATACGCGTTGCCGCAAAACAATTGCTGATCAAGCGTCGGGTCACCAGCGTGCGCGAGCGTGAGAGGAAGCGCGGCCAAACTCAGAAAAACAGACATGATATCCCCCAGGGACGCGAGGTGCGCCGTCGGTTCGCTCATCCCACGGAGGAAGCGCGAACGCCACCCCCGGCCTATACGGTTTTTCGCACGCTTCGCTGCTAGCCGCCTGTGGGCACCGCCTCGGCAATCTCGAACGCGTAACGCTGCCAACCGCGCATCTTCGCCGCATCCACCGCCGGCGCCCGCTTCCTCTTCGCCTCGGCCAGCGATTTGGTGTGGCCCCAGAACACCTCGGTCTTGCCATTGGCCAGGATCGCCACGATCCGCCAGCAATGCGTGAACGGCGTCGAGACCGGCCCGATGGTCTTCACATAGCCATCGGCGAAGGTGGCGGTCAGATAGTGCTTCCTGGCCATACCGGGAAGCTAGTCATCCCCCTGCGGCTTGGGCAGCAGCAATGCCAGCAACAGGCAGCGGCACTCGGCATCGATCTCGCCGTCGATCATCTCCGGGCGAAAACGGCGCTGGAACGCGGTCACCGCCGCCGGGCCGTCCTCGACATCATAGCCGAACCGCTCGAGCGCGAGCATGAAACCGGCATCGGGCCAGCCGGGATCGACGAGGTTCTTGGTCGGCCGCGGCAGCGCCAGCCGCAGCCGCGCCAAAGCGTGCCAGTTGAACAATTCGCCCGGATCCTGCTTGCGCGCCGGTGCCACATCCGAATGGCCGACGACATTGCCGCGGGTGATGCCGTGCCGCTCCTTGATCGCCGCCACCAGCGGAATCACCGCGCCCATCTGCGCCTCGGTGAAGTTGCGATAGCCATGCTCGTGGCCGGGATTGACGATCTCGATACCGACCGAGGCCGAATTGACGTCCTTGATCCCGCGCCAATGCGCGCGGCCGGCGTGCCAGGCGCGCTTGTCCTCTTCGACAAGGCGGAAGATGCGGCCATCCTCCTCGACCAGATAATGCGCCGAGACCTCGGCTACCGGATCACGCAGCCGTTCCAAGGCGGCCTCGCCACTGGTCATGCCGGTATAATGGAGCACGATCATGCTCACCGGCAACTTGCGCTCGTTGAAATTGGGCGACGGCGCGTCGATGATCGGAAGATCGCTCACCCGCGCAGTTATGGGCGCTTGCCGCGCGCGATCAACCCGCCGCGGCAGCGCGCGACGTCAGCAGCGACGGAATTGCCGCCCGGTAGAAGCCGCGGAACCGCTCGCTCGGCGTGAAATGCTCGGTCTGGCCGATCACCGTCTCGCCCGCGCCCAGCACCAGCAGCCCGCCCGGCCGGATCGCGCTCGACAGCACATCGAACACGGTGCGGCGCATCGCCGGCGAGAAATAGAGCAGCACGTTGCGGCAGAGGATGATGTCGAACTTGCCCGGAGGCGCCGGATCGGCGGCGAGGTTTTGCTGGCGGAACTGGACGCGGCGCACCAGCTCGGGCTTGGCGACCCAATCGCCGCCGATGGTATCGAACCAGGTCATCATCCGCCGCACCGGCAATCCGCGCTGGATCTCGAATTGGGAGAATTTGCCGGCGCGCGCGCGATTGAGCGCGGCGGGAGAAATATCGGTAGCGACGATTTCGGGGGCGAGCAGCCCCTCGCCGAGCCCGCGCTCGGCCAGCAGCATCGCCAGGCTCAGCGGTTCCTGCCCTGTTGAGCAGCCCGCCGACCAGATTCGCAGCCGGCGATCCGGCGTGCCGGCGTGCATTTCCACGGCGGCATCGCCTACCGCATCGAGCACCGCCGCATCGCGGAAGAAGCTGGTTTCCTGATTGAGCAGCGCATCCACCACCTGATCCCCAAGCTCCCCCGTTCGCGCCGTCACCAGTTGCGCCACCAGCGCATCGAGGCTGTCCAGGCCGCGTTCGCGCAGGATCGGCTTGAGCGCGGTCTCGATCCGCCACGCCCGATTCGCCGCTATCTGCTGACCCGCCCGCTGTTCGAGCAGGGCTGCGATCATGTTCATTGCCGCGGGCGATGGCATCGGCTGCGACGGCGGGATCATGCCCGGCCTCCGTGCCCGGCGATCAAGCGCCCGATCTCATCCGGCGGCAGCACCGCGCTGGCGCGCCCGGCATTGGCGATGGCGCCGGGCATGCCCCACACCACCGAGCTGGCCCGATCCTGGACCAGCACACGCGCGCCGGCTTCGATCATGCCGACGGCGCCTTCGCAGCCGTCACGCCCCATCCCGCTCAGCACCACGCCAACGGCGCGTTTGCCGAACACCTCGGCGACGCTTTCGAACATCGGATCGACCGAGGGCATGCAGCCGCTTGAGGACTTCTCATGGGTCAGGCGAATGGCGGCGCCGTCTGACGTGCGCACCACGCGCATATGCGCGTCGCCGGGGGCGACGATGATCCGGCCGGGCCGGATGCGCATATGATCAGCCGCGACTTCGCACGGGCGCCCGCCGAGCACGGCGAGCTGCGCGGCGAAATAGCTCATGAACGAGGACGGCAGATGCTGGGTGACCAGTATCGGCACCTGGAAATTCACCGGGATCGCGCGGAGAAACTGGCTGAGGGCGTGGATACCGCCGGTCGAGGCGCCGATCGCCACCAGATCGAAATCGCGCGGTGCGGTGATCATGCTGCAACCCGTCGGTTTCGGCCGGGTATCGTCGGGCGCTTCGAACAATTTGGAGAGCCGCTCTTCCAGCACTTCGGCGAAGCGGCCGCCGAAGGCGCCGATGCCGGGCTTGACCAGCGTATCCGCCGCGCCCAGCGCCAGCGCCTGCACGCTCACCGCCGCGCCATCGTCCGCCGAGGAGGAGACGACCAGCACCTTGGCGCCATGGCTGGCGATCAGGATGTCGGGAAGCGCGGTCAGCCCGTCGATACCGGGCATTTCGATATCGAGCAGGATCGCATCGACGCGATTCTTGTCCAGCCAGCCGAGCGCGGCGCTGACGTCGCTGAACGCCCCCGCCACGGCAAAGCGCCGCGTGCCCTCCACCATGCGCCCGAGCACCGATCGTGCGACGACGGAATCGTCGATGATCAGCACGCGGTGCGCCGGAGCGCCCGCCATGCCATTGCTGGCCAGACTGGAATACGGCATGCCCGCTGCTCCTCGGCGCGAGGCTCAGGCGACGCCGACGATCTGCAGCTTGCTTTCGAGCGTCTCGCGATCGAACGGCTTCATGACATATTCGTCGGCGCCCGCTTCGATCGCGGCGCGGATATAGGCCATGCCGTTCTCGGTGGTGCAGAACACCACCTTGGGGCGCTGGGGAAGGCCCGAATCCTTGAGCGCGCGCAGGAAGTCCATCCCGCTCATCACCGGCATGTTCCAGTCGAGCAGGATCACGTCCGGCGGCGTATCGAGGCAGGAATCGAGCGCCTCGCGACCGTCACCCGCTTCGCGAACTTCGAAGTCGAGCGTTTCGAGAATGTGGCGGGCGACCTTGCGGATCACCTTCGAGTCGTCGACGACGAGACAAGTCTTCATTTTGCTACCCTGTTCCCCGGTTGCCAGGCGTCTGGAGTGTTACTCTGCAGCGAAAGGCGTGAGTTTCGCGTTAATCATGGAAATTAGTTGATGGTGGCGTGGCCAGGCACGAGGCTGGCCAGGTCGATCGCCAGGATCGGCTCGCCTTCGCGTTCCACCACGCCCCGCCCCGCCCCGCCCCACGCGGGATCGAGGGCGACGCCCCCGGCCAGCGGCAGCAGTTCGAACGGAGCGACATCGTCGAGCGCGTCGACCAGCATCGCATAATGGTGTCCATCGACCCGGGTGATCACGGCGCGGCGCGCGTCGCTGTCACCGTGCATGCCGAGCGCGGATTGGGTATCGACCACCGTCACCACGCGGCTGCGCAGGGCGGCGAGCCCGCGAACATGGGCGCTGGCGCGCGGCACCGCGGTGACCTCGCCGATATCGACCACCGATTCGACCTGATCCGAGTCGATCGCGACCGAACGGCCGGCGATCTGGGCGATGAGATATAGATGCGACATCAGCGCGCTCCCGCGGTCTTGGCTTCAAGCGCCTGGAGCAGTCCCGCGCGGTCGTACCGGTAGACGCTGTCGTCAGCCGCTCCCGAAGCGACGCGCCGGCGGCGCAAACGCACCACCGGCGCGGCCTCGGCACCACTGGGCGAAGCATCGTCGGATGAGAGAACAACGGATGCGGTCTCGCCCGGTGCGAGCTCGAAAGCGACGCGATATCCGGATGTTTCGAGGAGCGGACGCACGAACGAGGCCATCCAGCCTCCCGCATCATCCGCGATCAGGCAGATCGGGCGGACTTCGTCGTCCATCCCGTTACGATCGGCATGAGCGTCGAACACCCACAGCATATCGAGCAGTTCGACCTGCTCGCCGTCGAGCAGCACTACGCCAGCGACCGGCCCCGGCTCGCGCGCGGGGGTCACTTCCTCGGGCAGCACGATGATGTCGATGGCCTCATCGATGGCGTAGCTGACTTCGTTGATATCGTCCTTGAGACGCAGCACGTTGAGGCGCTCGCGGCCTTCGATCTCGCCCTGCGCGGCGAGCGGCAGGATGCGTCCGTCGATGGTCACGCGGAAGCGGCCGGCGGCGAAACGGATATTGACGGCGTCGACCTGCTCGACCCGATCCACCGCCGCCAGCGGCACCGCGCGGCGCGCGCCGTCGAGATCCTGGAACAGCAGTGCGGGTATACCTTCGGCCACCGCCTCGGCCTGTTCGTCATCAAGATCGCGGGTGGCGTCACGGCTGAAATCGAGCCCGGCGACGCTCGCCAGCCCGGCGCAATCGAGCAGCAGCATCGGCAAGCCGCTGTCAGGCAGCGTCTGCCCCGCATAGACCCCGCACGACATCACCGCGGGCGATGCCGGCTTGATCACCAGCTCCTCGGTATCGAGGACGCTGTCGGCACCGAGCGCATAGCTGCCCTCCGGCACGCTGACGATCGCGATCATGCGCGGGGCATCGGACTTGATTCGCTCGATTTCCAGCACGCTGCACAAATTGAGCAAAGGCATCCGGCGTCCGCGTAGCGTCAGCATCAGCGCTCCGCCCACGGTGTCGATACGAACTGCCTCACCATGATCGGTGACGATCTCCTCGATCGACTGGCGCGGGATCGCGAAGCGTTGTCCGCCCGCGCCGACGACGATCGCCGAGATGATCGACAGCGTCAGCGGCACATGGATGGCGATGCGCAACCCCTTGCCGGGATTGCTGTCGAGCTCGACGCGTCCGCCGATCTGCTCGATCGCCGCGCGCACCACGTCCATGCCGACGCCGCGCCCGGAAATCTCGGTGACCTCATCCTTGCTCGAAAGGCCGGGCTCGAACACCAGATCGAGCTTGGCGCGCTCGGAAAGCGACCGCAGCTGACGTTCGTCCCCGCCATTGGCGACCAGCTTGGTGACGAGCTTGTCGGTGTCGATCCCGCGCCCGTCGTCCGAAATCTCGATGATGATCTGGTTGCCGGATTGCCGCGCCGAGACGATCAGCCGGCCATTCTCGCGCTTGCCCGCCGCGCGGCGGTCTGCCGGACCCTCGATACCGTGATCGATCGAATTGCGGACGATATGGACAAGCGGATCGCGCATCATTTCGATCATCTCGCGGTCGAGCTCGACGTCCGAACCCTCGACATGCAGCGTCACCGATTTGCCGAGGCCCGCCGCCGTGTCGCGCACCATCCGCGGCAATGCCGAGAACAAGGCATCGATCTTCTGCATGCGGGTCCGCGTCACCGTGTCGCGCATCTCGCCGACGGTCAGCGACAGCCGCTCGAGCGCCGCCTCCAGCGTCGGATCGATATTGCCGTCGCGCATCCGCCGCGCCAGCTCGTTGCGGGCCAGCACCATGTCCGACATGCCGGACATCATCCGATCGAGCAGATCGACGTTGAGACGAACACTGCGCGCCGGCGCGCGCTGGGCGGTGCCGCCGGCAACCACCGCGACGGCATCGGTACCCTCGGCCAACGCCGCGATCAGCAGATCCTCGCCGGTATCGTCGAGGCTGTCGCCCGAATCGATCGCCTCGACGATCTCGCCGATCCGGTCGACGATCGCCAGCACGGCGTTGACCAGAGCGGTATCGGGCACCCGCTCGCCGCGCCGCACCAGATCGAGCACGTCCTCGGCGGCGTGGCTCAGCCGAGCGAGACGCGGCAGATCGAGAAAGCCGCAGCTCCCCTTCACGGTATGGACGAAGCGGAAGATCGCATCGAGCCGGCCCCTGTCGTCCGGATTCGCTTCCCACGCGACGATCTCGCCCGAAAGCGCCTCCAGCGTTTCGCGCGTCTCGGCAATGAATTCCTGAAGCAGGTCGTCCATGGGGCCCCGAAGTAAATTTACCGGGCCGTTGTGCGGGATAGAGGGTTAAGGTGGGGTTAGCTCTAACCTCCAATCGTCATGCCGGACTTCGTCCGGCATCCACCGATGTTCTAGGCTCGGACCATGCAAGAACGCGAGCCCTGCGTTTATATTTTAGCCAGCGGCAAGAACGGCACGCTCTATGTTGGCGTGACGTCAGATTTGCTCGGTCGGCTCTACCAGCACCGCAATGGCATCACCAAAGGCTTCGCATGGGAGCATCGCGCACTGCAGCTGGTGTATTTCGAGATGCACGGTGAGATGGAAGCTGCAATTCTGCGTGAGAAGCAACTCAAGCGTTGGCGGCGTGAATGGAAGCTCAACCTAATTGAGAAGCACAACCCCGCATGGGTCGATCTGGCGGTTAGCCTAGGACTCGATCCACTCTAACTTTCGTCATCCCGGACTTGGTCCGGGATCCACTGTACCGCAAAATTCGGAAGCTCTCGGCTCCTGCCGCCCGGTGGATGCCGGACCATGTCCGGCATGACGACGGGTAGACGTTCAAACCCGGAAACTAGCCCCGAACAGCAGCACGTCCGCATCCGGCGGCGAGACCTGAAGCACGCCCCCACCCTGCGTCACCAGCGCATGCGCCAGATACGCCGCCGCCGCGCGCGGGGTGATCGGCAGGTCGTCCTTGCCGCCGGCAAGCGCGCTGCGCAGTTCGGGGTCCAGCACGATGCGCGGTCCGTCGGCGCGCACGACGATCTCGATATTGCCCTCGACGATCTCGGCCCCGATCGCGAGATCGCCGCCGCGCACCAGCGCGTCGCCGCCGATCAGCGCGAGGTTGAGCAGCACCTTGATCGCCTGCTTGGGCAGCACCGGATCCTCGACCATCCAGCCGACATTGACCCGGTGGTTCTCGCCGAACAGCCCCTCGATCGCCGCCTGCGCCTCGCGCGTGTCGACGGTCTCGCCGAAGCCGCCCGCCGCGCCGAACGCCAGCCGGAAGAATTTGAGCTTGTTGGCCGATGCCTTGGCGCTCTCGCTGAGCAGCTCCAGGCAGCGCGCCCGCATCTCGGGATCATGCTCGTCGGCGAGCAGTTCCAGCCCGTTGTTGAGCGCCCCGACCGGGCTCAACAGGTCATGGCAAAGCCGCGAGCAAAGCAGGCTGGCGAAGTCGGTCGGGCTGATGTTCAAGTGCGGCGCTCCAGTGTTGCAGCCTCTTTGGCGCAGCATCCCGCGCCCTGCAAGCATGGGGCTGGCATGGGGTTCATGACAACGCTATCATCCAACAAAATAGCGAGGGGATGAGCGATGCGAGGGTTCCTGCTTCCATTGGCCGCGGCCGCAATGATCGCGGGCGCCACCCCCGCTCCAGCCCAGACCAGCGTCGAGCCCGGCACGAGCTTCCGCATCGACAAGGCACGGATCGACAAGGCGCTGGCCGAGATGGTTTCCAGCAACCGCGCCGCAGGCGTCTCGGCGCTGGTGTGGAAAGACGGCCGCGAAGTCTATTTCCACGCCACCGGCCTCGCCGACCGCGAGGCCAATCGCCCGATGCGGCGCGACACGCTCGTCCAGATCTATTCGATGACCAAGCCGGTCACCGGCGTCGCGCTGATGCAGCTTTGGGAACAGGGCAAGTTCGGGCTCGACGATCCGCTTTCCAGATACCTCCCCGAATTCGCGACGATGCTGGTGCAGGACGGTACCGGCGCCGACGGCCAGCCGCTGTGGCGGCCGGCGTCACGGCCGGTCACCGTCCGCGACATCCTCCGCCACACCGCCGGCTTCGCCTATGGCGGGGGCGATACGGCGGCGGAGAAAGCCTTCGCCGACGCCGAGCCCCTGGCGCTGACCAACACCCTCACCGAATTCGGCCACCGCATTTCGCATGTGCCGCTGATCTTCGAGCCGGGCACCCAGTGGCGGTACAGCGCCGCGGTCGACGTTCAGGCGTTGCTGGTCGAGCGTCTGACGGGCGAGAAGTTCGAGGATTATGTCCAAGCGCATGTGCTAAAGCCGCTCGGCATGACCCAGACCGGCTGGAGCCCGCCGCCGGAATATCTCCAGCGCCTCGCCGCGACCTATATCCTGGGCAAGGACGGCAAATTGGTCCGCGAGGACGACAAGGCGATGCACGCCTTCAACTTCCCCAAGCCGGCGATGACGATGGGCGGCGCCGGGCTGGTGGCGCCGATTGACGATTATATGCGCTTCGCCCGGATGCTGGTGAACAGCGGCACCCTCGACGGCGCGCGCATACTCAAACCCTCGACGGTCCGATTGATGTCGACCAATCAGCTCGACGCCCGCGTCACCGAAAAGCAGTGGCTGCCGAGCAAGGGCAATGTCGGCTTCGGAATCGATTTCGCGGTGCGCATCGGCCGCCCGGTCAACGGCGAGGAAAACCGTGGCGCGCTCGGCGAATTCTTCTGGGACGGCGCGGCAACCACCCTGTTCTGGGTCGATCCGGCCAACAAGCTCACCGCCGTGTTCTTCGTCCAGACCAAGCCGTTTCAGACCTCGCTGGTTCGCGACATTCGCCGCGCAGTCTATGGCGGCGACTATCTCGGACCAGCGGGAGACTGAGCAGCTAAACCACCCGGCGGCCGCTGAAGAGCTGGATCAGGCCCACGATCAGCGCGACGACCAGCAGGATATGGATCAACCCGCCGGCAATGTGGAGCGAGAAGCCCAGCAGCCAGAGGATGACGAGGATGACGGCGATGGTCCAAAGCATGGCAGCTCTCCCTGTTTGAATTGCCATGCCAACGTGTTGCGGGGGCGGAACGTTCCCTGTCCCGTAAACGTCATTCTGCGGGCGCCGCTATTCTGCCATTCCCCATTCGCCGAGCAATGCGCGCGCGCACGCGTCCACCTTCGCTTTGCGATCGTTCTCGCTCGGCCGCTCGGCAAGCCTGCGCAAATCGCCGGCAAGCTGGGTGCGCAAGCCGGGCTCCAGATGTCGCGCCACACTCGATAAGCAGTTCACCTTGCCATCCCCGTCCGTGCCGCGCAGCACGCGCTGGAGCGGTCCAACGATCGACGTGCCAAGCGTGCTCAGCCACTCGGCCATCGGCATCGCGATCGGCCAGTTGGGATCGAAGGTCCACACGATGAGATCGTCCAGATACGGCGCCACCGCCGGGTAGCCAGCCTCCGCCAGCAGCGGCACCATTTCCTCGTCGCATTTGTCATGCGGAAGCAGATCGCGGACGTCGCCGGTCTCGGCGGGTACGCGATCGAACCCGATCACCGTGCCGCATTGCGCCAACGCGGTCGCGCGATCCGCGTCCCACTCATACACCACCTGTTCTACGGGCCGCCACAGCGCCATGCCGCTACTCGACACGATCAGCCACAGCTTGCCATCGGCCAAAGCCATCTCCGCATCGCGCGCCGATGGCGCAGGCTTGCCGCTCGGATGCGAATGCCAATAGCCAACGATCGTCGCCCCGCCTGCCCGCTCTGCCTTCAGCGCGGCGAACAGAGCCGCCGGATCGATCTCGAACATCCGCTCCGGCTGGTCGGCGACATTCGCCGCGACCTGGGCATGTGAAATCTCATCCGCATCGCCGAACAACAGCCCGCACGCCTCGCGCGGATGCGCCTCCCGAGCCGCGCGCTGGATTAGTTCGACAACACACCTTGAAATCCGGACCCGCATAGCCATCTACGGTAAAACATGAATCAGGGGGTTTCCATCGTCGAAGCACGTATCGCGGACGCGGCCGATGGCTGGCGTCTCGATCGCGCGCTCGCGGAAGCGGTGCCCACCTTGTCTCGCGAGCGGATCAAGGCGCTGATCTCGACCGGACAGGTCACCGGCCCGCACGGGCTGATCCGCGACCCCGCCAGGAAATTCCCGGGGGGCAGCCTCTTCACGCTGACCATTCCGGACGCCACGCCGCCGCACAACGAAGCGCAGGATATCGCGCTAAACGTGGTGTTCGAGGACGAGCATCTGATCGTGATCGACAAGCCCGCGGGGCTCGTCGTCCATCCGGCGGCCGGCAATCTCGACGGGACCTTGGTCAACGCTCTGCTCCATCATTGCGCCGGGCAATTGTCCGGCATTGGCGGCGTCGCCCGGCCGGGCATCGTCCACCGCATCGACAAGGGCACGTCGGGGCTGATGGTCGCGGCGAAGACTGACCCGGCGCATGTCGGGCTGGCGCGCCAGTTCAAGGCGCACAGCATCGATCGGCGCTACAAGGCGATCGTCAACGGCAATGTCCGCACCGAGACCGGGACCGTCAGCGCCTGGCTCGCCCGCTCGCCGGTCAATCGCAAGAAGATCGCAGTTGTCCGGGAAGGGGTTGGAAAGCACGCGATCACCCATTGGCGCCGCGAACACCGCCTTCGGAGTGCGGATCTTATCGAATGCCGCCTGGAAACGGGAAGAACCCACCAGGTCCGCGTCCACATGGCCTCGATCGGCCATGCACTTTTGGGAGACCCGGTATATGGAGGCTCGAACAAGCATCGGGCCCTTTTGGAAACCTTGAATTTCCACCGCCAAGCCTTGCATGCGGCCCATCTCGGGTTCATTCACCCGGTGAAAAGCCACGCTTTGGCGTTCGATAGCGAAATGCCTGCGGATATGCAGGAACTGTACGCTAACCTCGTCGTATGAATTGAGAGCGCCTTTCGCCCCCGGGCGACGCGTTCAGAAAGGGAGTTTGGATCATGGCAAACGGCAGCAATGTCCCAGCGACGATCCCCGCGCTTGGCGGTGAGCAGAGCCTCAACCGCTACCTGTCCGAGATCAAGAAGTTTCCAATCCTGGCGCCCGAGCAGGAATATATGCTCGCCAAGCGCTTCCAGGAGCATGGCGACACCGAGGCCGCGGCGCAGCTGGTAACCTCGCATCTGCGCCTCGTGGCGAAGATCGCGATGGGCTATCGCGGCTATGGCCTGCCGGTCAGCGAGTTGATCTCCGAGGGCAATATCGGCCTGATGCAGGGCGTGAAGAAGTTCGAGCCCGATCGCGGTTTCCGCCTGGCCACCTATGCCATGTGGTGGATTCGCGCGAGCATCCAGGAATTCATCCTGCGCTCCTGGTCCCTCGTGAAGATGGGCACCACCGCCGCGCAGAAGAAGCTGTTCTTCAACCTGCGCCGGATGAAGGCCAAGCTCGATGCGTTCGAGGATGGCGACCTGTCCCCCGAGCATCTCGCCAAGATCGCCACCGATCTGGGCGTAACCGAGGAGGAAGTGACCTCGATGAACCGCCGCATGGCGATGGGCGGGGATACCTCGCTCAACGTGCCGATGCGCGAGGATGGCGAGAGCCAGTGGCAGGATTGGCTACAGGACGATGCGCCCTTGCAGGACGCGGTCGTCGCCGATGCCCAGGAAGCCGATGTCCGCCACGAGATGCTGACCTCGGCGATGGACGACCTCAACGAGCGCGAGCGGCACATCCTGACCGAGCGGCGTCTGACCGACGATCCCAAGACCCTTGAGGAACTCTCGCAGGTCTATGGCGTATCGCGCGAACGCGTCCGCCAGATCGAGGTCCGCGCGTTCGAGAAGCTGCAAAAGGCGATGATGCGCCTCACCGGGGAGAGAAGGCTGGTTACGGCGGGCTGACCGGCCCGCCACTCCATCATGGCACAATCCAGCGGTGACCATGCGGTTGCGATAGGCGGCCCGCTGCGGCAATCGTTCGCGCATGGCTGACAGCATTCGCGACGAGGACCCGAACGACCCTGCGCCGCCGTCACCCGGCGCGGCGGAGCCGGACTTGCATATGCACGTCGAAGACGAAGGCACGCCACCGCCGTCGCTGACGCCCGATACCTACCCGGTCGCCGATGCTCCCGAGCCCGAAGTCCCGCCGATCCAGATCGCCGCTCCGGCCGATTGGCCCGCGTTCACGCCGCCGCCACTTCCCGGGCCGCTGGGCGAGCCGCCTCTGCCCGATCTTGAGCCGATTTCGGTGCCTCGGAAGCGGGTTGCGCCGGGGTTTCGCCCGGCCCCGTCACCACCTGCACCGCCTCCGCTACCGCGGGTCACCAGCCGTCCCACCGTGCCCAAGCGCCGCCGCAAGCCGCTGTGGCGCCGCATTCTGGGATGGGTCATCAAGGCTGTCCTTGTTTTCCTTTTGCTCTCGATCACGATGGTCGTGGTCTATCGCTTCGTCGGCCCGCCCATCACCTGGACGATGATCGGCGACATCGTCGGCGGGCACGGCGCAACCAAGCGCTGGATGCCGCTCAGCCGCATCGATCCGAGCATGGCCCGCGCCGCGATCGCCGCCGAGGACGCGCGCTTCTGCGAGCATCATGGCTTCGATTTCAAGGCAATGGCCGCCGCGGCGGCGCGCAACGCGACGGGCACAAGGATCATCCGCGGCGGCTCCACGATCAGCCAGCAGACCGCGAAGAACGTCTTCCTGTGGCAAGGCGGAGGCTATTTCCGCAAAGGGCTGGAGGCCTACTTCACCGTCCTGATCGAGAATATCTGGGGCAAGCGGCGGATCATGGAGGTCTACCTCAACGTCGCCGAGACCGGCATCGGCACCTATGGCGTCAATGCCGGCAGCATGCGCTATTTCAAGCACGACGCCTCGCGGCTGAGCGACAAGGAAGCGGCTCTGATCGCCGCGGTGCTGCCGCTCCCCAAAAAGCGCGCGGCGATCGATCCTAGGGGTTTCACCCGCCGCTACGGCAATTCGATCAACGCCCGGATCGGCGTGGTCGCCGGTGACGGGCTCGACGCCTGCCTGCGCTGATCAATTCAGCTTCTTGGCGGCATCCCTGGCGGCGTCGCCAACGTCCTTCGCGGCATCGCCCACCTTGCCGGCGGCCTGGGTGACCGCATCGGTCCTGGCGTTTTCGCGGCTGTTCTGGTTGAACAGATAGACGGCGCCGACCACCACCAGGATCAGGATCGCGAAGCCGATCAGGATGCCACCACCGCTGCCACCGCGCTGGACGACCACGGTCTCACCGCCGCCGTCACTTTCGGTCACCCGTTCGGTGATCACACCATCGGTTCGTTCGGTTACGCGTTCAACCATCGAAAAACTCCTCGATTGCACGGCAGCAACCGAGAAGCGGCGGGGATGGTTCCGCGATCAGAACGGAAGTTTGAAGCCCGGAGGCAGCGGCAGGCCGCTGGTCATCTTGGCCATCGATTCCTGCGAGGCGGCATCCGCCTTGGCGCGGGCATCGTTGAACGCGGCCGCGAGCAGATCCTCCAGCATCCCCTTCTCGCTCGGGTTGAGCAGCGAATCGTCGATATCCATGCCGATGATCCGACCCTTGGCCGATGCGCGGATCTTGATCAGACCGCCGCCCGACTGGCCCTCGACCTCGATCGTATCGAGATTGGCCTGCGCCTTGGTCAGCTCGGCCTGGACGTTCTGCGCCATGGCCATCATCTTCTCGAGATCCATCTCAACTTCCTGTTCTGGTCTTGGTCCAGCCGATCAGCTCGGCATCGGGAAAAGCTTCCATCGCCGCCGCGACCATCGGCGACTGGAGCACCGCTTCGCGCTCGGCCGCCTCGCTCGACGCCTGCTGCTCACGCAAGGTAGGTTCGGTCGCGCCATCGACAAGCCGCAGCCGCCAATTGACCTTGGTGGTGTCCTTGAGCGCCGCGGCGAGATCGCGGAGGAAATCGTGCGGCAAGGGCCGCGCCGCGCCGAACTCGGCTTCGGAGCCGTTGAAGCGGACCGGTCGCAGATAATCACGCACCTGGGTGGCGAGCTGGAGGCGGCGGTTGGCCTCGAGATGCTCCGCCAGCTCGGACATGGTCCCGGGCAGCGCGTTTTCCCTGGGCGCGGCCGAAGCCGCCGGCGCCGCGCTGACCGCGCCGCTGGCGATCTGCCGCGCGAGATCGCCCGGATCTGGCAATTGCGAGGCGTGGACGACGCGCAGCAGCGCCATCTCGCACGCCTCGATCGGCAGCGCCGCGCGGGCGACCTCGTCATGCCCCTTGAGCAGCAATTGCCAGAGGCGGTGGAGCATCGGGAAGCTCAGCGCCGCCGCCCAGCGCTCCAGCGCCTTCAATTCCTCGGCCGATTGCCCGGCGGTCGCCTCGGTGCCGAGCTTGGCCAGAGTCACGCCATGGACGGTCTCAAGCAGCGTCTTGAGCACCGCCTGGGGATCGACGCCCATATCATATTGCAGGCGCAGTGCCGCCAGCGCGCCGCCCGCGTCACCGCTCAGCAGCAGGGCGAACAGTTCGCGGATCGCGCCGCGATCGGACAGGCCCAGCATCTGACGCACCGCATCGGCCCTGACGCCCTCGCCTTCGATCCCCGCATGCGCGATCGCCTGATCGAGGATCGAGAGACCATCGCGTGCCGAACCCTCCGCCGCGCGCGCGATCATGCTCAGCGCCTCGGGCTCGGCCTCGACGCCCTCCAGCTCCGAGACCCTGGCGAAATGCGCCGCCAGCGCCTCCGCCGGAATACGCCGCAGATCGAAGCGCTGGCAGCGCGACAGCACCGTCACCGGCACCTTGTTGACCTCGGTGGTGGCGAACAGGAACTTCACATGCGCCGGCGGCTCTTCGAGCGTCTTGAGCAGGCCGTTGAACGCGGCCTTGGACAGCATATGGACTTCGTCGATGATGTAGATCTTGTAGCGCGCCGACACCGCCGAATAGCGCGACGCCTCGATGATTTCGCGGATGTCGTCGATGCCGGTATGGCTGGCGGCATCCATCTCGATGACGTCGATATGCCGCCCCTCGGCAATCGCGACGCACGGCTCGCAGACCCCGCACGGATCGATGGTCGGGCCACCCTGCCCGTCCGGGCCGACGCAATTGAGCGCCTTGGCGATCAGGCGCGCGGTCGAGGTCTTGCCGACTCCGCGAACCCCGGTGAGCAGGAAGGCATGCGCCAGCCGATCACGCTTGATCGCGTTGCCCAGCGTCGTGACCATCGCATCCTGGCCGATCAGCTCGCTGAACGTCTGCGGCCGGTATTTGCGCGCCAGCACGCGGTACGCCTGATCGCGCGGCTGCGGGGGTTCGTCGAGGCCAAGGAGGGAATCGGACATGTCAGACCGTCCTAGCGCGCGGCGGCGCCTGAGTCGAAGATTCTAGCCGGTCCGAATGTTGAGGAAGTTTAGTGTTTTCGCGGCACTCAACATTCGGCGGGAGGATCGCCTGCGGAAGATGTAGACGGCCAGTTTTCATGGTTTGTTCCATAGCAGGGCATGGCGATGTAGGACAGCGGCGATTGCGGCTGGCTCGAACTTCCGGCGCGATTGACGGCAGGGGCGCAATTGGCCGACACTTATGCAAAATGGGGGAAGCGAAATGCAATTTTCCGACCGCCGGCTGCTGGGACTGACCGCGCTTCGCGTCGCCATCGCCTGCCTGCTCGCCATCCATGGCTGGTATCGCTTCACGCAAGGCGGCGTGACGCCGTTCGGCGAATGGCTGACCGGCCAGGGGGTCCCATTCGGACCCGCCGTCGCGGCTGGGGTCACCGGCTGGGAAATCTTGGCGACACCGCTGCTGGCGATCGGCTGGCGCGCGCCGTGGCTGTGTATGGTGTTTGCGGCGATTTACGCGGCCGGGCTGGTGATGGTGCACTGGCCCGAAGGCTGGTTCGTCGTCGGCGGCGGGCGCAACGGAATGGAATATAGCGTGCTGCTGCTGGTTTGCCTGAGCGTGATCGGGTTCACGCATTGGCCGGAGAAGACAGTGATGGCTGGAGCCGAATAGCGCCGCGCGTGCGCCGCCAGATGCTTGCCTTAGCTTGCTAAAATCTCACACAGCGCGCGGTGGGAGCCGGAACGACCCGCGGCGAAATCGTTACGGCTGCTTCCTTCCGGATCTGACCGGGTTGGCGACGACCACGTCCGCCCGACTCCCGCGGCGCATATGGTCGATGCGCTACGCCCGCGCAAGAGCGGGCGTGCCGCGAACGGCACGCCCGCTTTCATGGCTTAGCGCCAGGCGCGCACGCGGCGGCAAACGCGGGTGCTGCGGCCATGATGCCAGCGGCGCGTGCACACCGTGCGCCAATAGGCACGGCGGCCATGCTTGCGCCAGCCGCGATGGCGATGGCGCTGCTCACGGACGACCACGCGAACCTGGCTGCTCGCGGCAACCGACGCGGCGGTGACGGTCGCAGGGGCGGCCGGCGCCGATACCGGCGCGGCGCTCGCGGCCGGAGCCAGCAGCATGGCCGCGGCAGCGGCGGCGATCATACCCAATGTCTTCATCTCTCATCTCTCCTGCAGTGCTGATGCCCGCAGCAGCCCAATGATCGAAGGCGTAACGAGTTCCGCTCAATCCACGCGTGACGTAACGGATTCTCCGCGCCGCCGCTCCAATACCCGCTCGGCCACGTCGCCGGTGATGCGCAGCGCCTCCAGCTCTATCTCGCTCTTGTTCTCGATTCCCATCACCTCGTCGCGGGCGCCGCGCATCGCGTGGATCAACTCATCGATCTTGAGATGGAGCGCGACATCGTGCCGCTTCTGCTGGTTGAGCACCATCTGGGTCAGCGTGATCGCCAGTACCGACAGCACCAGCGTCAGCACCGCGGTCGCGGCATCGCCGAGCGGCAGCAGGAACCAGGCGCCGCAAAACACGATCACCAGGATCAGCGCCATCGGATGGCCGGCGATGTTGGCGCCCCAATCGGAGAAGCGGCAACCCATATTATACAGCTTTTGGCGGAGGTTAGGCTCGGACATCGACGCCAAACGGCTGATGCGGGCGGCTGTTCCGCCTGTTCAGCGCCCCTGCATGTCGCGGTGCTGCGGCGGCATCCGCACGGTGATGCCGTCAAGATCGGGAGTGAGGACGATCTGGCACGCCAGCCGGCTGGTCCGCGACGCGCCGATCGCCAGATCGAGCATGTCCTCCTCATCCTCGCTGGCCGGGGGCAGCCGCGCGAAATCCTCGGCGGCGATCAGCACATGGCAGGTCGAACAGGCCATCTGCCCCTCGCAGGTGCCCTCCAGCGGCTGGCCGTCATTCTGCGCGACTTCGAGCAGCCGGTCGCCATCCTTGGCGATGGCATCGCGGGTGGTACCGTCGGTGGCGATGAAGGTGACGCGGATCACGGCTTCTGCGCCCGTGCCGCAAAGCTGATCCGGTCGAGGGCGGCCAGCAGTTCCTCCTCGGTGGTGTAGCGTCCGAAGCCGATGCGGATGGAGGACCTGGCATGCGCGTCGCTGAGGCCGATCGCCCGCAGGACATGGCTGGGGCGTCCGGAACCGCTGGCGCAGGCCGAGCCGGCGGAAAAGGCGATGTCGCGAAGATCGGACATCAGCCGCGCGACATCGAGCCCGTCGCGGCGCAGATTGAGATTGCCCGGATAACGTTCGCCCTGCGAGCCGTTGAGCTTCCAGTCGACGGCGATCCGCGACAGCGCCGCGCGAAACATCTGGCCGACATGGGCATGGTCCGCGCCGAAGCGCTGCCTGGCCAGCTTCGCCGCCGCGCCGAACCCCGCGCAGAGTGCCGGCGATAGCGTACCCGACCGGCCCGCAATCTCTTGCCCGCCGCCGTGCAGCAGCGGCTCCGGCGTCACGCCGTCGCGGATCCAGAGTGCGCCTACACCCTTGGGACCGTGGATCTTGTGCGCCGAGATCGCGATCAGATCGCATTCGTCCGGAATGCGCTCGCGGCCATAGCCCTGCACCGCGTCGCACAGGAACAGTGCGCCCGCCGCGTGCGCGATCTCGGCGAGCTGCGCGACCGGCTGGATCACCCCGATCTCGTTATTGACCAGCATCGCCGCGACCAGCCCGGTGCCGGGAGTCACCGCCGCGCGGAACGCCGCGAGATCGACCAGCCCGTCGCCGCCGACCGGCAGCACCGTGACCTGCCGCCCGCCCCGCGCCTCCGCCTCGACCGTGTCGAGCACCGCGGCGTGCTCGGTAGCCAGCGTGACGATCGGGCCGGTGGTGCCCTTGATCGCCCAGTTGAGCGCTTCGGTGGCGCCACTGGTGAAGCTGACCGCGCCGCCATCGGGAAGCAGATCGGCGACCTGCTCGCGCGCGACCTCGACAGCCGCCTTCGCCGCGCGCCCGCCGGCATGCGCGGAGTGCGGATTGGCGTGCTGGCGCTCCAGCCAAGGCAGCATCGCCGCCAGCGCCTCGGGCGCGAGCGGGGTCGTCGCCTGATAGTCGAGATAGATCATGCCGCCCGCGCCCGCGCTTCGGCGGCGATCTCGCGCCACAGGGCGGCGAAGGCGTCGACCTCGGCCTCGGTCGTGCCCCGCCCGAAGCTGACCCGCACGACTTCACGCAGCGCCGGTTCGGCCCAGCCCATCGCCGTCAGCACATGGCTGGGCCGCATGCTGCCCGACGAGCAGGCGCTCCCGGCGGAGACCGCGAACCCGGCCATGTCGAAGCGGATCAGTTGCGCGGCTGAGGACACGCCAGGCATCCGGTACGCGCCGATCAGCGGCGAGCGCGTAGTGTCCGCGCCGACGATTTCGGCACCCTCCAGCGCCGCCTCCAGCCGGGCGCGAAGCGCCGCCGGCCCACGCAAATCCTCGATCACCTCCACTGCCGCCGCGAAGCCGAGCGCACCGGGCAAATTCTCGGTGCCGGCGCGGTAGCCCTTCTCCTGCCCGCCGACCGGCACGAGCGTCGCGAAATCGCGGACGAACAGCGCCCCGATTCCCGGTGGTCCGCCGCGCTTGTGCGCCGAAACCGCGACGAGATCGGCATGGCGCAGCACCGCCGCCGACGCGCGCGCCGGCATCTGCGCGGCATCGACCAGCAGGATGCCACCGGCTTCCTTGACGATTCCGGCGATCGCCTCGATCGGCTGGATCACGCCGGTCTCGCTATTGGTCCGCTGCACGCAGAGCAGCACGCGCGGCCCGATCGCCGCGCGCAACGCGTCGAGATCGAGCGTGCCGTCCGCCAGCACCGGCAGCACCTGCGCGCCCTCGGCATGGCGCAGCACCGAATCATGCTCGACGGCGGTGATCAGCACCCGCTCGGCCATCGAGCGCCTGAGGCCGGTCCACAGCGATTCGCTGGCGCCGCTGGTCAGGATCGTCTCGTGCGCCCAGCCATAGGCCGCGGCGATGCGGCTGCGCGCATCCTCCAGCGCTGCCCGCGCGGCGCGGCCCTCGGCATGCGGCGAACTCGGGTTGGCCCAGCGCGCCATCCCTTCGGCCACCGCCGCCATCGCTTCGGGCAGCATTGGCGTGGTCGCGGCATGGTCCAGATAGATGCGGGTCACCGGCTCTCTTCGTTACAATTGCGCAAAACGCGTCTCTGCCTATATAGCGCCCAGCTTCGCGCGCCACTGGGCGTGCTCACAGAATTAGCAGGTGCGAATTGCCCGAAGTCATTTTTCCCGGTCCCGAAGGCCGCCTCGAAGGCCGTTTCGCTCCCGCTCCGCGCCCCCGCGCGCCGGTGGCGATGATCCTCCATCCGCACCCGAACGCGGGCGGCACGATGAACAATCGCATCGTCCAGGAACTCTACAAGACCTTCCAGCGCCGCGGCTTCGCGACCTTGCGCTTCAATTTTCGCGGCGTCGGCAAGAGCCAGGGCACCTTCGACAATGGCATCGGCGAGCTCTCCGACGCGGCCTCGGCGCTCGATTGGGTGCAGAGCTTCCATCCCGAGGCATCGACGACCTGGGTCGCCGGCTTCGGCTTCGGCGCGTGGATCGGGATGCAGCTATTGATGCGCCGCCCGGAAATCCGCGGCTTCATATCGGTGGCGCCGCCGGCCAATATGTTCGATTTCACCTTCCTCGCGCCCTGCCCGTCCTCGGGCATCATCATCCAGGGCGAGAATGACGAGGTCGTCACGCCGGGCGCGGTCCAGAAGCTGGTCGACAAGCTGCGCACCCAGCGCCACATCACCATCCACCACGACACCATCGGCGGCGCGAACCACTTCTTCGAGCATGAGATGGAAGAGCTGATGGGCTCGGTGGACCAATATCTGGATATGCGGCTCGATCCGAACTCGCCGATCCGGTGACGCCAAGGCTTAATCGCCCTAGACCAGGCGCTCCGATTGTAGATACATAGTCTAGCAACTATGCATATTGGGGAGGACTTGATGCGTAAGCTGTTGTTTTCGGTTGTTTTTGCATGTTTGTTGTGCGTCGGCGTGAGTTTCGAACCGTCTTCAGGCCGCGTCTCGGTGGAAAGTTCGGCCAACGCGCAGTCCTATCGGTATCGCACGCCGCGCTACCGGGCACCGGTCTACCGCGCACCGCGTTATCGCGCGCCGCGCGTTGCAAGCCAGCCCAACCGCGTGCGGCGCGGGATCAAGACTCTCAGCCGCTGGAACGGCAATGCTGAACGGCGCGCGCGCTGGGCGGCAAGGCATCCGCGCTAGCAGGCACGCTTAGGGGTTAAGGGCGGCGCAGATTCTCGGCGCCGCCCACCCGAAATACCGCTTTAATTTTAATCTTGGTCGCGTCACGAGACGCTTCCCGAAAGCGGCGCTCCAATGATCGATACCATCCAGATCGATCCGCGCGTCATGAACCGCGTATGGCCGATAGTCGCCGCATCACCGTATATCGAGCAGGTTCCTAGCGGAGCCCCAGGCTTGGCTTAAGTCAGCACGCGCGCATCACAGCCTCAGGATCAGCAGATTGCCGAGGATCACCAGCGCGCAGACCATCATCAGGATCCCCTTGGTGCGATCGGTCTTGAGCAGCCGCGCGCCGCCCCAGACGAGCGCGAACATCGCCAGCACGGCGATGGTCAGCAGGATCGGAGTGAGCGCCGGATCGAACATCAAAGCTCCGTCATAGCAGATATACCAGCAAGGCGATCACCGCCGCGATCACTGCGATCCCGGCAATCCCGATCATCCGGTCGCGCGGGCGATAGATGAAGCGCAGCAGATAATAGATACCGTGCCCCAGCACCTTGGCGCCCGCCCCCATCGCGTTGGCGATGGCGCCGCCGAACCGCGACGGCATCAGTCGCTCCCGCCCAGCACCGCGGCATAGGCTTCCGGATCGGCATTGCCGCCCGACAGGATCACCAGCATCCCGGGCTTGAGCTCGACCTTGCCCGCCAGCACCGCCGCCAACGCCACCGCGCCGCCGGGCTCGACCACCAGCCGCAACTTCGCCGCCGCCCAGCGCTGCGCCGCGCGCACCTCGGCCTCGCTCACCGTCAGCCCCTGCGCGCCGCGCCGTGACAGCACATCGAAGGTCAGCGGCGATGGTTCGAGCGTCTGGAGCGCGTCGCATGCGGTCTTCGGCGGGTTCTCGCCCACCGATTCGATCCAGCCATTCTCCAGGCTGCGGCACATATCGTCCCAGCCCTCGGGCTCGACGATCGTCACCTCGGCATCGGGCAACGCCAGCGCCAGCCCGGCCGCCAGCCCGCCGCCGCCGCACGGCGTAATCACATGGCTCGGATCGGGCAGCCGCGCCTCGACCATCTGGGTCATCGCCTCGATCCCGGCACTCCCCTGCCCCTCGATGATCCAGGGATCGTCAAACGGCGGCACCAAGGCCGCGCCGCGCGCATGCGCCAGATGCGCGGCGATCTTGGTGCGGTTCTCGGTCATGCGATCGTAGGAGACGACTTCGGCGCCCATCGCCATCGTCGATTCGCGTTTCACCTGGGGGGCGTCGGACGGCATGACGATCACCGCCGGGATGCCCAGCTTTCGCGCCGCCCAGGCCACGCCCTGCGCATGATTGCCCGAGGAAAAGGCGACCACGCCCTTTTCGCGCGCCGCCGCGTCGAGCGCGGTCAGCCGATGCCATGCGCCGCGGATCTTGAACGCGCCGATCGGCTGCAGACACTCGGCCTTGAACGAGACCGGCACCCCGCGGATTTCCGCTGTCAGCAGAGGGGTTTGCGGCAGGATCGCCGCGATCTTCGCGGCGGCATCCCGCACCCCGGCCCGCGTCGGCTGTCGCACAATCGTCACAGTTCATCCCCGCTGCAAAACATGGCTTCTCGAATCACTTTACACGGGGGTCAACCGACCCTAAATGCCCGCTTCCCGCTGCCCCATGGGACTTCCAACCGCAAGGCAGCAATTGTCAACGATCGGCGAAAGCCACTTGGAGGTCCCTTGAATTGCACAAGCATCATAGCGCGCTGGGGCTAGCTGCCCTCTCGACCGGCTCCGCCGCCGTCGAAATCGCCAAGGGAAACCCGGTGCAGCCGGTCACCCTGATTCGTCCGCACGCCGCATCGCGTGCCGCCCGCTTCTTCGTCGAGAAGTTTCCGGGCCGCTCGATGTATGCCGTGAAGGCGAATCCGTCGCCCGAACTGCTCCAGATCCTCTGGGATAGCGGCGTCACGCATTACGACGTGGCCTCGATCGCCGAGGTGCGCCTCGTCTCGCGCACGCTTCCCGAAGCGACTTTGTGCTTCATGCACCCGGTCAAGGCCGAGGAAGCGATCCACCAGGCCTATTTCGAGCATGGCGTCCGCGTCTTCTCGCTCGATTCGATGGAAGAGCTGGAAAAGATCGTCAGCGCCACGCGCGGCGCCGAGGATCTGACGCTGTGCGTGCGCATCCGCGTCTCGTCGGACCTGTCCAAACTCAGCCTCGCCTCGAAGTTCGGCGTCGCCCCGGGCGAGACCAAGGATCTGCTGATGGCCGCGCGCCAGGCGGCGGATGCGCTGGGCATCTGCTTCCATGTCGGCAGCCAGGCGATGTCGCCCGACGCCTATGCTCAGGCGATGGAGCGCGTCCGCGCCGCGATCGTCGAGGCGGCGGTGACCGTCGATGTCGTCGATGTCGGCGGCGGCTTCCCCTCGACCTATCCGGGCATGGAGCCTCCGCCGCTCGAACTCTATTTCGAGACGATCCACCGTGCCTTCGAATCGCTGCCGGTCAGCTATTCGGCCGAATTGTGGGCCGAACCGGGCCGGGCGCTGTGCGCCGAGTACAGCTCGATCATCGTTCGCGTCGAAAAGCGGCGTGGCGACGAGCTCTATATCAACGACGGCGCTTATGGCGCGCTGTTCGACGCCGCGCATATCGGCTGGCGCTTCCCGGTCCGCCTGCTGCGCGAGCCCGAGTCGAACACGCGGGACATGGAGTTCAGCTTCTATGGCCCGACCTGCGACGATCTCGATCACATGGCCGGCCCGTTCGCGCTTCCCGCGGACACCCGCGCCGGCGATTATATCGAGATCGGCATGCTCGGCGCCTATGGCTCGGCGATGCGGACCGCGTTCAACGGCTTCGGCTCTGACGAAACGGTGATCGTCGCGGACGAGCCGATGGCGTCGCTGTACCTGCCCGCGGAACAGACCCCGGCATCGAACGTCGTTACGCTGTAACCGCGCGTCTCTAGCAGATATGGGCGGCGCGCTGCGGTGCGCCGCCCCTTACGGGTTTCCGCGTCCCCACCAACGACGGCGGCCAAGAAGATGGGAGCAACCCATGACCGACACCACACTCAACAAGCAGGCGAGTGCCAACGCGCCGATCAACGATACCCGCAAGGCGGAGCTGCTGTCGAAGCAGGTCAAGCATATCGACATCAAGTCGTTCGACGCCCGCCCGATCGTCGACGCGATGAGCGACATGAGCTTCACCAGCCGCGACCTTGGCCGCGCCACCAAAATCTATAACGAGATGCTGGCCGACAAGGACTGCACCGTCTGCCTGGTCATCGCCGGATCGACCTCGGCGGGCGGTTGCATGGACCTTTATGCCGAGCTGGTGCGCAACAACATGGTCGACGTGATCGTCGCCACCGGCGCCACCATCGTCGACATGGATTTCTTCGAGGGCCTTGGCCACAAGCATTATCAGGCGCTCGAGATCCCCGACGACGACACGCTGCGCTCGCTCTATATCGACCGCATCTACGACACCTATATCGACGAGGAGCAGCTCCAGGACTGCGACCACACGATCAACGTGATCGCCGAGAGCCTCGAGCCCAAGCCCTATTCGTCGCGCGCCTTCATCCGCGAGATGGGCAAATATCTTGTCGAACATGGCAAGAAGGACAACAGCCTGGTCAAGCTCGCCTATGAGCATGACGTGCCGATCTTCTGCCCAGCGTTCGTCGACTCGTCGGCCGGCTTCGGGCTCGTCAAGCATCAGGTCGATGCCGCGAAGGAAGGCCGTCCGTACATGGTGCTCGACGCCATCGCCGACTTCCGCGAGCTGACCGAGATCAAGATCCAGGCGGGCACCACCGGCCTGCTGATGATCGGCGGCGGCGTGCCGAAGAACTTTATCCAGGACACCGTCGTCTGCGCCGAGATCCTCGGTCACGAGGACGTGGAAGTGCACAAATACGCCGTGCAGATCACCGTCGCCGACGTGCGCGACGGCGCCTGCTCGTCCTCGACGCTGCAGGAGGCCGCCTCATGGGGCAAGGTCAACACCGGCATCGAGCAGATGGTGTTCGCCGAAGCCGGCTCGGTCATGCCGCTGCTGGCGTCCGACGCCTATCATCGCGGCCATTGGAAGGACCGCGCCAAGCGCGGCTGGGCCAAGCTGTTCGCCTGAGCCAGCGATAGATCAAGGAAGGGGCCGGCAGCGATGCCGGCCCTTTTTCATTGCGGCCGGGGCGGCAGCCTCCGGACCGGCCCCGGCGTCGGACCGGGTGCGGGCTGCGTCCGACCGATCGGACGTATCCGGCTGTTCCGCCGGACAAGCGACGCGGACACCGCCTGATCGAACTGGGGGCGATACTCCTTGAGGACTTCAAGCTGGACCCTGCCCGCCGGTTCGTTGGGCTTGCCCATCTGATAAAGCCGCATCGCCACCTTGGCCTTGCCGGCCAATGTCCGGACTTCCGTCTGGCATTGGGCATCGGCGCATTTCGGCGACCATTGATCGATCAGCCACTGCTCCCATTCGCTCGACGCATCCTTGGTCTTGGCGCGGTTGCGCGCCAGCGAGGCATCGATCGCGGCCTGGAACTTCGGGCCGTATTCACGCGACACCTCGCCCTGCACCGCCAATGCCGAGCGATCGGGCTGGGCCTGCTGGAGCAGCCGCGCCGCGACCTTCATCTTGCCCGCGAGTTGCGTGACTTCGTCGATACAGGGCTGGTCAAGGCACTGCTTGCTCCATTTGGCGACCGCCAGCTGCTCCCATCCTTCCGACGCGTCATGGGTGGTCTTCTTGTTGAACGCCGCCGAGCGCGCCTGCGATTCGGCGATAAGGCCGGTCGCGTTGCGGAGCGCCTCGCCATAGAGCGGCACGCTGACCTGCGCATAGGTCAGCTTGGGCTGCCTGGCATGCTGCTGCCGCACGGCGAGGCCGATGCCGAGACCAACGATCTTCATCGCCGTCCGGCACTTCTCGTCCTCGCAGCGCTCCGACCAGAAGGCGATGAAGCTCGGACGCCAGCGATCGGGCAGGACGCGGAAGCTCGCGTCGTTGGCGATCTTGTAGGCCTGCTGGCCATAGGTGCCCCACTCGCTCTGGCCGAGCAGCTTCGACGGATAGTCGAGCTTGTTCTTCATATACGCCGCCCAGATCTGATTGGTGACCTTGGTCAGCAGCAGATTCAGCTCGGACTGGCACTGCGCGTCGCCGGGCGGGCACATCGGGCGATACAGCCTGACATCGTCCCCCTTCATCTCGTCAATCCGCTTCTGCAGCCACGCCTTGGTTTCCGCCGCGATCTTGTCACGCATTTCCTTGTACTGCGAGGCGCTTATGACCTGATCGGGCACGCCGGGGTTTCGCTGCAGGCTCCAGCCATCCTTGCACATCGCGAAGAAGGTGTCGGGCCGCTTGTCCACCCGATAGGTCATGTAATTTATCCCGCCATGCGCGGCGCAGAAATCCAGTCCCTTGTTCACCGCGTTGGGCGGCGGCGGGGTATCGCAATGATAGCCGATCAGCGCCGCGCCTCCGCACACCACGTCGTGCCCGGTCTGATACGCCCAGCTGCCTAAATCGGAGGCGAGCTCCACGACCGCCCGAGCGATCGCGACCAGCACCTTCATGAAGGTGCTGCAGACGCCCGAGGCCAGTTCGCTGAGACCGGGCACCTTGCCGATCAGCCCGTCGGTCAGCATCGTGTTGATCAGCTTGCACGCGAACTGGGAGTTCAGCCCGAGCGTCGCCATGTCCTTGACCGCCTCGACGACATCGCCGTTGGAAATATCGTCGTACAGTTCGCGCAGATCCTGCGACGCGCTGCTGACGGCGTTCTGGATGTCCTTGTCCAGATTCAGATCGGTCTCGAAAGCGAACAGACAGATCGTCGGAATCTCGCCGAAATAGGGAATGGTCTCGGCAAGCTGGGCGTTGACCTCGTTCTTGGCCTCCCCGACGCTCTGCTTCGCATATTCCTTGGCGGCATTGATGACGAAATTGGTGTCCTGCTTGCCTCCGGCGTTGCTGATCGTGGTGTCCGCCTTGCCCCAGACGCTGTCGAGCGACGCCACCGGGAAGGTGCAGATGTCGTAGGTAAAATGCTTGGGATCGAGCTTGCGGGCTAGCTTCGCCGCGCCGATCAGCGCGAAGAACGGATAGTCCTGGGAAGCGGCGTGCGAATATACCGATTCCGCTTCGACCGGATGCAGGATCGAGAATTGCGCCAGTTGAATCACGTCATTCGGCAGCACATCCTTCAGCAAGCCCTTGAGCTTCTCCCATAGAGTATTGCCCATCGCCATCGGCGGAGGCGGCGCAAGCCGCCGCGCCAACGCGTCGAGATCGCGCGGGACCAGCGAGAATTCGGAATGACTCAGCGGACCATAAGCGAGCGCGCTGATCCGCGGCGCCTCGGCCTGGGCCGGGATCGGCGCGAGCGCCATCGCCACCGCCGCCAGAAGTGCCACAAATGTGCGAACCGCCTGTATCGCGCCGTGCATGCCTCGCCCCCTCAAAGCTCAAACACCGAGTCTCCAATAGAGACTATATAGTTTGTTTGAGAAGGCAAGACGACGAAACCGGTCTGGGCGCGGCCGGATAAAGGCGTATAGCGACGGCAATGCCACGCCTGACCGAAGCCACCGCGGCGAAGCGCCGCGCCCATATCATCGGGGCTGCCGTGCGTTGCTTCTTCCGCCAGGGCTTCGCGGCGACTTCGGTGGACGATGTCTGCGCCGAGGGCGCGATCAGCAAGGGCGCGTTCTACAGCCATTTCCCGAGCAAGGAGGCGCTGATCCACGCGACCGCGGACCTGCTCGCCAGCGAACTTGGCGGGATCGAATCCACCAGCGTCGATGCCCTCGCCGACTCGCTGTTCACCCGCCAGATCGCGCCCGCACTGGCTGAAGCGAACAGCCGGTTCGGCCTCGAGATGATGGCGGCTAGCGTGTCCGACGATGGCCTGCGCGACCGGATGATCGCCAATCTCGAGAATGTTCGCGCCGCGGTCGAGCGCGCGATCGGCGAGCTCTCGACGGCCGGCCTGACCAGGCCCGATTGCGATGCCGCGCAGGCGGCCTCGGCGATCCAATGCTATCTGCTCGGCACTCTGACCCGCAACGCGATCTGGCGCGCCGAGAACAGGGACGAGGTCCGCGAAACCGTGCGAACACTCGTCCGCGCCCTGATCGCGCCGGGCGCCTAGCCGCCGCCGCTCACGGCTTGACGCGCGTTCCGTGCAACTCACGCTCGCCGCGATAGATGGTGATGCTGTCGGTCTTGCCGTCTTTCGGATGGAAGACCACGCGCATCGGCGTGCCATCGACCCTGAACTCGGTGTCCGAGGCGGCGAGCAGCGCCCGCGGCTCCTGCACGCCCGGTGCGATCGTGAACGATCCGTCGAGACCGAGCGTGACGGTGATCATCGGCCCCTCGGTCTGATAGGTGCCGGCGTAGCTCAGCAACGTCGCCGGGGCGACGGCGACCGGCGCCGTCTGGGCGATCCCCGCCACGGGAATCGATGCGAGCAGCATGCTCGCGAAAACGCGTCCCAACGTCATTTGCGCATTCCTTTCCCACGCGCGGGGAACCACTCCCGGCGCTTATTTTCCGAATGGATTGGACGGTTCGGGTTTAGCGGGACGAATGGCGGAACAATGCGCCGGACAGCAGCGCGATTCCGCTGAGGATCGCCGTCACGCCGAGAATGTCACGCGGCCAGATCGGTCCCTCGCTTCCCATATGGCCGAGCACCGCGACCGCCGCGATCAGCATCTGCGCGCCGGCCACCGCGAACAGCGTTCGGGCCATCGCCGCCGCGCGGCCCTTCGCGAATGCCGCGCCGCCGGTCAGGATCGCCAGGACCCCGAAATACATCAGGTTGGCGGGATTGCCCTCGTCGCCGATGATGCCGACCGCGAGGTTGATCCACACCAGCAGGAACGCACCCAGCACCGCGAGCGCGGATGCGATCCTGTACGCGGCATTGCCCGCTTTCGTCGCCAGCAGTTCATAGGCGCCGAGCGCGAGCACGATCATCCCGCCCATGACGATGAAGTCCTCCGGACCCCAGTTCACTTCACTGGTGAATCGCATCGCCACCGCGGGCACCAGCAGCAGCCCGGCACCGGCGCCCCAGCGAGCAAGCCGCCAGCCATTGCCATCGCCGCTTCGCATCGTTCCTTCGGTCATCTTGCTCGGTCCCTGATGGATAATCGATGCCGCCGGACTAGCCGCCACCCCGGTGAGCGGCATGAGCAAAGCCTGAGCAATCGCTGAAAAGCGCGCCCGCGAGGATCAATTGCGTTTGCGAACCGATTGTTGCAGCCTCGCGCATAAATTGTGGGGAGAAGCAAATGCACACTGAAATCCTGTCGCCCGTCGTGGCGCTCATCGCGTGGACGCTTGTCATGCTGGTGTGGACGATGGCGGTCCGCCTGCCCGCGCTGAAAAAGGCCGGGATCGACATGAGCAAGGCCAGCGGCGGCCATCCCGGCATCCTCGACGGCAAGATTCCGGACAAGGCGCAGTGGCCCGCGCACAATTACATCCATCTCGTCGAACAGCCGACCTTGTTCTACGCGGTCTGCTTCGCGCTGGCCCTGCTCGGCCAAGGCGATGGCATGAACGCGACGATCGCCTGGATCTATGTGGGCCTGCGCGTCCTGCACAGCCTGGTGCAGGCGACCTTCAACAAGATCTCGATCCGTTTCCTGCTATTCGTGCTGTCGACGCTCGCACTGATGGCGCTGACACTGCACGCGGGCATCGCGATCCTGCACGATGCGCCCGCACCGCTCGTTCAGAACGTGGCTAGCCGCTAGGCGAACAGCCGGGCGAGGCTGCGCTCGAGCATCAGCAACTGCCACAGGGTCCGGCCGTGCTCGGCGCGGCCGGACTTGTGGTCCGCAGCCAGTTTCTCGACCACGCTCAGATCGAACCAGCCGGTTGAAGCCAGCAGCTTGGACCCGGCCAGCGCCGCCGCATCCTCGGCCAGCGCCTTGCGGAACCAGGCGCTGATCGGCGTCACGAACCCCATTTTTGGCCGGTAGAGAATGTCGCGCGGCAAATAGGGTTCCAGCGCTTTCTTCATCAGCCATTTGCCCTGCCCCGCCTTGATCCTGAGCTCGGGCGGCAGGGTCGCGGCGAACTGCACCAGCCGGTAATCGAGCAAGGGCTCGCGCGCTTCGAGGCTCACCGCCATGCTGGTGCGATCGACCTTGGTGAGGATATCGCCCGGCAGCCAATGCTGGATATCGGCATATTGGGCGCGATCGAGCCCGTCGCGGGCGGGCGCGCGGCGCATCGTGTCGGTATAGCGTTGCTCGGCGGTGTGACCGCCCAGCGCCTTCCTCGCCGCATCGCTGTACAGCTGCTGGCGTAGCGCCGGCGTGGTGACGCCCACCGCCTTGGGATAGGCGAACTCGCCATTCTCGGCGAGCGCGAGCAACGTGGTCTTGGCGCGGAACATCCGCGGCGCCCAGTCGGCCTTGGGGTATAGGCGCCCAAGGGTGCCGAACAATCTGGTGCGCATATCTTCAGGGAAGAGATTGCGGACGCGCTCCTCGCCCGCGAAGAATTTGTAGCGGCGATAGCCGGCGAACGCCTCGTCCGCGCCGTCGCCCGACAGCGCCACCGTCACCTTCTCGCGCGCCAGCTCGCAGACCCGGTAGGTCGGCAGCGCCGAGGCATCGGCAAAGGGCTCGTCGAACGCCGCCACCAAGGTATCGATCAGCGCGTAGTCGTCGGCCGCGACCGTCCGCGTGCGATGCGAGGTCGCGAAGCGCTCGGCGATCAGCCTGGCGTGCGAGGATTCGTCATAGCCGGATTCGTCGAACCCGATCGTGCAGGTCTTGACCGCCGCCTTGCTCGCCTCGGCCATCAAGGCGACCACCGCCGAGCTGTCGACGCCGCCCGACAGGAACGCGCCGAGCGGCACATCGGCGATCATCCGCGCCCGCACCGCCTGGCGCATCAGATCGACCAGCTCGGCCTCCAGATCCTTCTGCTTGCCGCTCGCGCGCTTCGAGAAATCCAGATCGAACCAGCGCACCGGTTCGGGCACCGGCTTGCCGCGTTCGAGCAGCAGGAAATGCCCCGCCGGCAGCTTCTTCACGCCCTGCAGCATCGAGGCGTCGTCGGGAACGTAGCCGAGCCCCATATAATCCTCGACCGCGCGGAAATCGGGCGCGCGCCGGAACAGCGGATGCGCGAGCAGGCCCTTCAGCTCGGAGGCGAAGGCCACCGCCCCATCGGACAATTCCGCATAGTGCAGCGGCTTCACCCCGAACCGGTCACGGGCGAGGAAGAGGCTGCGCCTGTCGCTGTCATAGAGGGCGAAGGCGAACATGCCGTTGAGCCGATCGAGCATCGACGGGCCCCAGGCGCGCCAGCCATGCAGCAGCACCTCGGTGTCGCTATCGGTCAGGAACCGCGCGCCCAGCTTTTCGAGCTCGGCGCGGACCTCCTTGAAGTTGTAGATCTCGCCATTGTAGGTGACGACCACGCCCTGATCGGGCGTCGCCATCGGCTGGACGCCGCCTTCGAGATCGATGATCGCCAGCCGCCGGTGTCCGAGGCCGACGCCGGCGGTGGTCCACACCCCCGAACCGTCCGGCCCGCGATGCGTCAGCGCGTCGCTCATCTGGACGATGCGCGCCGGATCCACCGGCCGCGCCATTGCGGGATAATAGAGACCGGCGATGCCGCACATTTGACCAGTAAGCCCCCGACTCTTCCATCGTCACCCCGGCGAAAGCCGAGGCCCAGAGCCAGAAACGCTTGTCGCCCGTGACCCTGGATCCCGGCTTTCGCCGGGATGACGGACTAAGGCAAGATCAGCGCGTCGCCGTCATGCGATCGGCGAGCGCATCCACCGGCCCCAGCGCGCGCAGGAAATCCTCGATCGCGGCATGCGCGCCGCCGTCGCCGTCCTGCTCGGCCGAGACCAGCACCGCCGCCGCGGCCTGCGATCCGCCCAGCATCTTGTTCTTGAGCGTCATCAGCTTGACGCGATTGTCGCTGCCGGTCAGCGTCCCGCCGAGGCGGTACCAGGTCACGGTCTCGCGCTCGACGCGGGCCGGGCCGACCATGCGCAGCGCCTGACCGCCGTCAATGCGCGGCAGCCCTTCGATACGGACCCATTTATCGTTCTCGCGGATCGCGCCGATGCCGAAGCCGACCAGTTCCTTGCCCTCATGCTGATTGGCATAGACCGCGACGGCGAGGTCAACCGCCCTGCCCCGCGCATCGGCATAACGGCCGATCAGGAAATGATCGGCCCCGGGATAATTGGGTGACCACGCCGCGCGCGTGCTCAGGCTCGTCCGCTGCCAGCCGGGCACTTCGGGCAGATCGATCTGCGGCGGCAAGGGCGCGGCGCGGGCGGCATTGAGGCTCGACCAGCCGAGAAACAGGCTCGCGACCAGCAGCACCAGCAGCGACGCCACCGGCGCCTCGATCCGGCGCGACGGCACCGTTTGCAATGCGGTTGGATCGAACCACGCCGCATCGGGATCGCGATCGAACCATTTCCAGCCGATCGCGAGCACCACCGCCATCACAGCTGCGAAGAACACCCAGCCATAGACGATATGATCCATGCCGGTGGCGCGCTCGACCGAGGTCCACCACGCCGCGTAGATCGTCGCCCAGGCGCGGATGCCGTTGGCGATCACCGGCACGATCAGCGCCATCGCCAGGAACGCCACGCGCTTGCCCCAGGTCAGATAACAGACATTGGCGACCAGCACCCCGAACGCGACCATCGCGATCACGAACTTGGCGCCCGAACAGGCCTCGGCGATCTCGAAGAAACCATTGGGCGTGGTGATCAGCACCCCATCCACCACCGCCGGTACGCCGGTGATATGGAGCAGCGGGATCACCATCGCGGTGGTGATCTCCTGCAGCGGGCCTTCGAGGAAGTCGCCGAACGGGACGAGGAAGGCCATGTAGCAAAGCGGGAACAGCAGCGCGCGCGCGACATTCGGCCCGAGTATGGTGACGACCGCGCCCTGCAGCATCAGCACCAGCCCGGCATGGCGGAACAGCGCCACGCTCGCGGCATCGCCCAGCACCCAGCCGAAGCCGCCGGCCGCGACCAGAGCCAGCCCCGGCCACCAGCCCTGCGGGCTGACCAGTGCCAATTCGGTTCGCCGCTGCCACACCAGCCAGGCGATGACCGGCGCGATGAACAGGCAATGCCCGAAGGTGGTGTTGGTCCAGTAAATCGTCGCGAGATCGATCGCATCGGTATGGAAGATCGCCAGCAATCCGAGCCACACCGCCGCCAGCATCGCGGCGTGCCGCTGCCAGCGCGCATCGAACAGCGGCGTCGCCGGCGTGAATTCGCCGGCGGGCACGGCGGCTGTCATGCGGCGGTCCGCCGGCGCGGCGGCTTGACCACATCGGTCGCGCGCGCGGTATGCTTCTGCTTGGCGTCGCGCAGCGGCAGCCCGAGCACGTCGTCGAGCGGCGCGAGGCGCGCGGCCCAGCTATAATGATCCATGACCTGCTTGCGCGCGGACTCGCCCAGCGCCGTCGCCTCGCGGCGGTCCGACAGCAATTGCGTCACATGCTCGGCGATCTCGCCCACGGTCGATCCCACACGGATGGTGCCGCCATGCTCGATGCCGGTCGCAGCGGCTGCGGATGCGACCACCGGCCGCGCCATCGCCATGCCTTCGAGCACCTTGTTCTGGATGCCGCGCGCCAGCTTGAGCGGCGCGACGACCACCGCCGCCTGCGCCAGCCAGCCGCGCACGTCCGCCACTTCGCCGACCACGGTCACCCCCGGCTGCTTGGCCAGAGCCTTGACCGCATCGGTGGGGTTACGGCCGACGATCATGAAACGGGCATCGGGATGGACCAGCCGGATATGCGGCAGGATCGTTTCGACGAACCAGGTCACGCCCTCGATATTCGGACGGTAGTCCATTTGCCCGGTGAACACGATCGAGCGGCCCATCGTGTCGATCCGCTTGAACGGCGCCGAAGGGTCGAAGAAATCGGTGTCGATGCCATTTTCGACGACATGCACTCTGTCAGCGCCCGTGCGCTGGCGGAACAGCTCGGCCTCGGCCTCGCTGACGAACAGGCTGGCATCGGCGCGCGCGGCGATGGCCTTTTCGTGCTGGAGCAGCAGCCGCGCCTCGCGGGCCAGCATCCATCCCATCGGTCCCTTGGACGTCTGCGCGTAGGCAGCGAACTTCGCCGAATCCATGTCGACGAAATCCATGATCACCCGCTGGTGCGGCCGCGCCGGCAGATATTGCGCCATCTGGCTCGAGAATACGAAGATCGTGTCGATCGCATGCCGGGCGAGGATGTTCTCGACCGACTCGCGCACCGCGTCATTGTCGAACGCGGTCAGCGATATCGGCCGGTGCGACATCAGCGCCTGCAACCCGGCCTTCATCTGCGTCTTGGCGCGCCAGATGATCGAGCGGTTGCCGGTATATTTGGCCAGTCCGCTCTTCTGCTTCAGATCCTTGGGATCGTCGGCAAAGGCGATCAGGTGCACGCGCTTTTTCGTCGACAGATATTTGAGGATGTTGAAGCCGCGGATCTTGTCGCCCCGGTCGGGCGGATAGGGCACGCGGTGCGCGAGGAACAGGATATCGCCCATCAGCCGAGACCCCGCGAAATCCACGGGCCGACGCGGTTGGCCACGGCAAGCGGCAGCTTGCTCCAGACCTTGACCTGCAGGCTGAACTTCGGATTGGCCGGGCTCGCATCGCGCGCCTTCGCGCCCTCGGCCACCCGCTCGTAATAGGTCAGCGGCATGGGCTCGAAACCCCAATTCTTCTTGAACGCCGCTGCCCCGGTGCCGGTCTTCGAGCGACCGAAATCGAAACGCGTGCAGCCGCGGGTGCGGGCATGGCGCATCAGCTCGAAATACATGCGGTCGTTGGCGCGCAACGCGCGCGCGGCACGGGTGCCGCCACCCCAATAGGGATAGACCGTTCCGTTCCAGTAGAGGCTCAACACACTCGACACCGCGACCCCGCTTTCACGGATTATAAGCAGGTCGGCCGATTTGCCAAATTCCCGCAATACCTCGGAAAACAGGCTTTTCGGAAACACCGGTGTGCCGAGATTGCGGACCGATTCCGCATAGACGGCATAATGCTCGGCCTGCTCGCGTTCGTCGCTGCCGACGGCCACTTCAAGCTCGATCTCAAGCGATTTGCGGACCTCGGCGCGCTGCTTGCGCGGGATCGCCAGCAATTCGGCGTCGTCGTCCGCGGCGAGATCGCGCGCGAAGCCGATGTAGCGCGTCGTATCGACATGCCATTCCGGGCCCGGCAGCGGACCGCCGCGCACTTCCATCACCGGGCAGCTCAGCCGCCCCGCCAGCGCCCAGGCCGCCTCGGCCAGCTCCGCCGCCACTCGCGGGTTGTCGGCAAGAATCCCGCCACCGACGCCGAACGCCGCCGAAACCAGTGCCCGCCCGAACAAGGGCGAATGCACCTCGGTCAGCGGCATCACGCCGGCGAGCTGGCCATTGCCGCCCTCGGCGACAAGATAATGGTTCGTCTGCCCGCACCCGCGCGCCACCGCGATGCTCCAGGCCGGCAGATGAAACGGCGTGCCATCGGCATGATCATGGACGAAGGCCCCGATCCGCGCGCGTTCGATCGCGTCGTCCAGATCGGCGACCCGCAGGCCCACGGGGCGCGAAAGCAGCGGCGCGTTCATGCCAGTCTCTCCGCTTCGCGCGCCGCGATCACGTCCATGCGTCCCCATTGGTGATTGCCGATCAGCCGACGCAGCTTGCCTGCCATCGCTCCTAGCCGGGCATAATGACGAAGCCGCGACTTGAGCGGCGCATTACCGACGCGCGGCTGGCCGGGATCGATCTCCCACGGGTGGAAATAGAAGATGCCCGGATGTGCGGCACCGTTGGCGGCGCGTACCGCATTGTCGGTCACCTTGCCCGGCAGAAGGCGAAAGAAACCGCCGCCCGCGGTGACTTCCTTGCCGAGGAAATTGGCGATGGTGATCGGCAGCTCGATCAGATCCGCGCCCGCCACCGGCTTGAAGGCCGCGCGTGGCGCATCGCGCCAGCCATAATGATCGTGTCCGATCGGCGCGACGCTGGAGGAATAGGCATAGCCCTGCTCGGCGAGCACCGCATGGGCCCAGGGCGTGCGCTTGTCGATCGAGAAGCTCGGTGCGCGATAGCCGGTGACTTTCGCCCCCGACGCATCTTCCAGCGCCTTCTTCGCCGCATCGATATCGGCGCGGAATTCCTCAGCGCTCAGCGTGAACACGCGCTTGTGATCCCAGCCATGGCTGGCGACCTCGTGCCCCGCATCGGCGATACGCCGCAGCAACGCCGGATAGCGCTTCGCCACCCATCCGAGCGTGAAGAAAGTCCCCTTCACCCCGCTCTCGCCGAACAGCGCGAGCACGGCATCGGTATTCGCCTCGACGCGATGCTCAAGACGATCCCAATCGTCGCGCGAGATGGTGTTCTCGAACGCGCCGACCTGGAACCAGTCCTCGATATCGACAGAGAGGGCGTTGGTGATCATCGTCAGGCGGCATTTCCGCGCAGCGCCGACAGATCGGGGCGACGGCTGGCGTCGTTGGTCTCGACCCAGTCGACGAGCAGCGTCAGCACGCGGCGCAGCGCCTCGTCCTGTTCCTTGATCTGCGCTTCCAGCTGCGCGATCCGCTGCGCCACCGGATCGCCGGCGGACGCTGGAGCTGGAGCCGGCGCCGCGGCGCGGATCGGCATCGGATCGGGGGCGGGCGGCGGTGCGGGCGTACCCATCGCCATCGGCGCGATTTCACGCAGTTCCAGCGGCTCGGGCTCGGCAGGTGCCGGCGTATATCCCGAAATCGGCGTATCGCCGTTCAGGTCCGCGATCACCGCAGCCAGATCATGCTCGCCGAATGTCTCGATCTGCTCCACCGCGCCGAACAGCAATACGCGGCTGGCAAGCTGGTTGAGCAGCCGCGGCGAACCGTTCGACCAGCGATACATCGCCGCCACCGCGTCGTTGGTGAAACGCGGCTTGCCCCGCCAGCCGACGCACGACAGGCGGTGGATCAGATAGGGTTCGACTTCGTCTGCGTCCATCGGCTCCAGATGGTGCATCGCGATCACGCGCTGGCGCAACTGCTCGAGGCTCGGTTGGGCCAGGGTGAGCCGGAATTCGGGCTGGCCGAGCAGGAAGATCTGCAACAGCGGATAGCCGCCGGCCTGGAAGTTGGAGAGCATGCGCAACTCCTCCAGGCTTTCGATCGGCAGCGCCTGCGCTTCATCGACGACCAGCAAGGTACGGCGGCCCGAACGCGCGACATTGTGCAGGCCCCGCTCGATCGCCGCCAGCATGTCCGCCTTTTCCATGCCGCTGGCGTTGATCTCAAGGCCCGCGCAGACCAGCCGCAGCAAGTCTTCGGGACGAAGCTGTGACGAGACGATCTTGATGACGTTCAGCCGCTCGCGATCGATCTCGCCGAGCAGATGCCCCATCAGCGTCGTCTTGCCGACACCGGGATCGCCGGTGATCACGACGAAGCCCTCGCCCTGGCTCAGGCCATAGCCGAGATAGGCCATCGCCTTGCGGTGCGTGGCGGTGTCGAACCAGAATTTGGGATCGGGGGTGAGCTGGAAGGGCCTGCCCGTCAATCCGTAATGATCGTCGTACATTCTGGCTTTCCTTAGAACCCGTACCGCAGCCCCAGCAGCGCCTGTGCGGCCGTATTGCTGGTCGTCGTCGTCGAATTCTTGTTGTCGAACCCGAAGATGCCCGCCGAAGCCGTCGCGCTCAGCGGCCCGAAGCGATGCGTGTAGGCGGTGTTCGCGCCCCAGCCCATCACGCCCTCGGCGCCAGCGATATCGGTGTCGTAATAACTGCCGAACGCGCTGGCCGAGAAGGATCCGTTGCGGCCGACATCGGTCGATCCGAAGACCTGGGCGTAGAAGCTCTGGTCGGACGTGCCATTAACGTTGAAGCCCGGCGTGCCGGTCGGCGCGATGAAGGTGCGGCGCGACCAGCCGCCGCCGATGCCGATCCGCGTGCCGCCACGGCCCATCACCGCCACGCCGGTCACGCCGCGCGAGCGATATGCCGAGGTCGCCGCAGAGGCGAAGACGTTGTTCAGGCAGCCGCCGGTCGCGCTGCCCACGGTCCCGTAGACGCAGCCGCCATATTGGTTGCCGAACGGATCGGTGGTGGTGACGAAGCTGGTCGGCAGCGTCGCCAGCGTGCCGTTAAGCTGCTGGCCGAAAGTCTGGACGGTGTCATAGACGCCGATCTGGACACCGCTGCCCGGGCCGACCTGATAGCTGAGCGAGCCGGTATAGCTCATCGAGCCGTAGCGCTTGCCCGCCCGTGCCTCGAGGAAGGTGCGGCGGCTGGGCTTCCAGATCACGCCGGCGTCCCAGAACATCCCGTCAATGTCATAAGCGATGCGGCGCGGCGAAGCATTGTTGGTCACGAAGCGGCCATTGGCGTCGACCACCGGATTGTTGGCGCCGTCGCGCACCGGATCGCGCTGGGTGATCTTGATCTTCTCATAGCCGACGCCCCCCGCCACCGCGAAGCCGCCCATGATCGGCAGCACCGCATCGACGCGGCCGAACTTGCCCTCGTAGCGCTGGTCGAGCTGGCCCGCGTCCTCGCGCGTATATGACGCGCTGGCGGTAATGCCGATCGGCAGCACCGAGCCGGCCTTCACGCCCACGCTGGCGGTGGCGACATGCACCTTCGAATCGTCATAGGCGTCGAGCCGCGGCCCGTTGCCCGCGCCGGTGGCGCCCGGCGCCTCGACCTTGGTGTAGCCGAAGCGATAGGCGGCGTTGGCGAAGATCGGCCCGATATGGCTGGCGAAGTTCGGTCCGACATAGGCCGAATAGAGCTGCGCGGAGTTGCGGCTGTTGCCCTGACCGGTCAGCAGCGCGTCGCCGCGAATGTCCGAGCGCGTGCGCGTCGCGATGCCGCCAGCCTCGATGCTGAAGCCCGGCGCCACCGCCGCCTTGGCGCGGACCAGGCCCGAATGCATCTCGTCCTTGTTAAGCGGCTTCTGATAGGCGAAGCGGCGCTCATATTTGTAGCTCCCCTGCACTTCGACGCGGCGGGTATGCACCGATGCGTCGACGCCGACGGCGACGGTCGAATAGGTGAGGACATCGCCGCCCTTCAAGTCGGCGGTGACCACCTGGCTGGCTTCGATATACGGCCCGACGCGCACCTTCTGCGCAGCAGCCGGAGATGCCAGGCCTGCCGCGCAAGCCAAGGTAACAGTTGCGATGATCAGCCGGCTCACTTGCCCGCCTCCCCATAATAGCTTCCGAACCGGCGTCCGCCGGGCTGGAACGAGACCGAATTGAGAACGAGCTGGATATGCTCGCACCCGTCGAGGGCACTCACGGCGTCCCGAAGGTCGCCTTCACTGGTCTGGTCCGCACGGACCACGACGAGAACCTGACCCACATGCAGCGCGAGCACCGAAGCCGGCGACGCCGCGAGCGCGGGGGGTGAATCGAAAATGACGATGCGGCGCGGATTGGCCTGGGCCAGCCCGTCGAGGATCGCGCGGGCACGATCGCTGGCGAGCAATTCCGTATCGCTGTTGCTCTTGGCACCAGCGGGCAGCACCGAAAGCTGCGACACATCGGTGTCGATGATGCATTCCTCGGCACTGGCGACGGCACCCGAAAGCACATCGAGGAGCCCCGGGCCGCTCGGCATGCCGAGGCGTTCGAGGATGTCGGGCTTGGCGAAATCGGCGTCGACCAGCAGGATTTCGACGTCCTTCTCGGCCGCCATGGAGAGCGCGAGGTTGATCGCGCAGAAGGTCTTGCCCTCGTCCGGATTGGCCGAGCAGACCAGCACCATGCGGGCGCGGTCCGCAGCCTTGGCGGTGTCCTTGGCGGCGACGGCGCGCGCGGTCAGCAGCAGCTGGCGCTTCACCATGCGGAATTCTTCGGCGAGCGGCGTGATCTGCCCGCCTGGCACAATCATCCCGCCGGCGCGCAGCGTTGCGCGGTCGATCGGCGCGGTGCGGCGGCCCCGCGCCTGTTGCGGCACGGCGATGCTCGCGCCTTCATGCTCGCCCGCACCACGGCGCAGCATCGGACCGTCGGGTACAAATGCCGGCGGCGGCGTATGGCTGGGCTCGGGTGCCGGCACCGGCATCGGCGTCGGCGCCGGTGCATGAGCCCGCACCGGCGGAGCCTGCGGCGCGACCGGGCCGGTCGGCGCGTAATGGAATTGCGACGCCGCCCTTTCGAGCAGCGTTCCCTTGTAACGGCGCGGCGTCTGATCGTTCATGCCGGTCAGGCCCCCATTCCGCGCTGGATGAATTCGACCCCGACCAGCCCGAGATAGGCAACGCCAAGCGCGGCGACGCCGCCGGCGAACAGCGTCAGCTTCTTGCGGCGCAGCGCGATCTGGGCGGAGGTCAGCACCTCGCCGATTGATCCGATCACCGGCATCCCCGACGCCTTTTCCAGCTTGCTGGCGGTCGAGAAGGTGGTCCTGAGCTTGGCCAGCGCAAACGCCGCGGCGACACCGGCGCCGAGACCCGCGATCAGCACCGCGGTCAGCAGCAGCGGGCGGTTCGGCGCGGTCGGCGCGCGCGGCTGGGTCGGCGGATCGATGACGTTGAACTTCACCGTATCCGACACGGTCTGGGCCTGGCTCGTCACCTTCAATTGCTCGCGGTCGCTGAGCAGCTTGTCATACTGGTCCTTGAGCACCTGATATTCGCGGTCGATCTGGCCCTGTTCGGCCGCGACGCCCGGCGCCTCGGCGATCTTCGCTTCGAGCGCGGCAAGGTCGCCCTCGATCTGGTTCTTGCGCTGGACGAGCATCGCGACGGTCGCGCTCTTGTCGGCCTGCATCGCCTTGAGGCTCAGATAGAGCGGGTTCGACGAACCGCCGCCCCCGCCGCCGTACATCGGCTCGCGCGCCGCGGCGCCGGTAGCCTGGGCGATCTGCGCCTTGAGCGCGATCACGTCCGGATGATTGTCGGTAAAGCCGCGCGCACGCGCCTCGCCGAGCTGGCCCTGCAGGGTCGCCAGCCGCGCGCGCGCCGGGCCCGCCACCGCGCCACCGCCCGCGCCGGCGATATTGGCCGGCGTTCCGGCCATCTGCGCGTTGACCGCGTTCAGCCCGCTCTGCGCCGCCGCGAGGTCCGACTGGACCTGCGCCGCCTGCGTGCGTGCCGCCGCGATCCGGTCGTTGAGCGATCCGGTGCCGGGCAGCGAGCCGAGATAGCGTGCCTGGAAATCGGCCTTCTTGGCTTCGGCTTCCTGAAGCTGCTTCTGTCGCGCGTCGAGCTGCGCGTCGAGGAACTGCATCGACTGGCTGCTGGCGTCGCGATTGTCGGCGAGATTGCCCTCGACGAAGATGTCGATCAGCTTCTGGGCGATCTGCTTGGCCAGCTTGCCGCTCGGCGCGGTAACCGAAATCTCGAACAGATTGTCGGCCTGCGCGGTCAGCTTGATCGCCTTTTGCAGCCCGGCGATGCGGTCGGCGATATCGCGGTCATTGGCGACCGTGCGCGCCAGATCGGTGCCGCGCACGACCTTTTCGAGGTTCACCGCCGAGGTCAGCGTCTGGCGCACGCGATCGATATCGCGCTGCTGCGCCGCCTGGTTATTGCCATCGGCGCCGGGCAGGATCTGGCGCAGCTGCACGAAGATCCGCGCGCGCGATTCATAGTTGTTGGGCATTTGCGACACGACCAGCCAACCCGCGAGACATAGCCCCCAGGCGATGATCAGCGCGATCCAGCGCCGTCCCCAGACGGCGTGGAGCGCTCCGCGCACTTCGTCGAAAAGGCTGCCCATCCCCCGGCCGCCCCTAGAACATGCTCTGCGGGATGATGATCACATCACCCGGTTCGAGCTTCACATTGGCCGAGATGTCGCCGTTCTTGAGCAGATCGGCGAGACGCAGCTTGAATTCGCGCTGACGCCCGGTGACCTTGTCGACGCGCACCAGCCGGGCGCGGTTGCCCGATGCGAATTCGCTCAGGCTGCCGACCGCGATCATCGCGTCGAGCGCGGTCATGTTGGCGCGGTACGGGATCGACGCCGGCTTCTCGGCCGCGCCAACGACGCGGACCTGCTGGCTGTACGTGCCCGAGAAATTCTTGACGATCACCGAGACGATCGGATTGTTGATATATTCGCCGAGCGCGTATTTCAGATCGTCCGCCAGCATCGCCGGAGTCTTGCCCACGGCCGGCATGTCGTTGATCAGCGGCACGGTGATGCGGCCATCGGGGCGCACCTGCACATCGGCCGACAATTCCTTGTTCTGCCACACGAAGATCTGGAGTTGATCGAGCGGCCCGATCACATATTCCTCGCTCGGCGTCTCGCGGCCGGCGACCGAAATCGCGGGCGGCAATTCGGGACGGCCGCCGCCACCGGCGCAACCGGAAAGGAACACCGCGGCGAGAACGGGGGCGATCAATGCCCTGCCAACGGAAAGAAAACGCATGCTCGAGCTCCTCACCGACCGGGGTAGAAGCAGCCGACGTCTCGGCCACAAACCCGGCTGGGTCAGGCTCAGCTATGCAAGGAAGAGGTAAACAACGGGTTAGGAGTTGGGCGCTTTCGGCAGAAATCCGCGACGCTCAGCCGGGAATATTGACCAGCATTTCCCGAACCGGGGCATGTCCCAGAAATGCGCCGGGCGACGCGCTCGCGCCATAGGCGCCGGAGGCGAATATCGCGATGACGTCGCCGACATTGACCTTGGGCAGCAGCACGCGGTCCGCCAGCCGGTCCAGCGGGGTGCAGAGCGGCCCCACCACGGTCACCACTTCCTCACCGGCATCCTGCATCCGGTGGGCCAGCGCGACCGGATAGTTGCGCTTCACCACCGTACCGAAATTGCCGGTCGCGGCGAGATGATGATTGAGCCCGCCATCGACGATGACGAAGGTCTCGCCGCCGCTGTTCTTCCGATCCACCACCCGCGCCAGATAGACCCCCGATTCGCCGACGATCCACCGCCCCAGCTCGATCGCGAAACGCGCGCCCTTCAGACTCTTGGGCAATTTTCTCAACCGCGCCGCCAGCGCCTGACCGATCGCCGCCACATCCACTGGCAGATCGCCGGGGAAATAAGGGATGCCGAAGCCGCCGCCGAGATTGACGAGCGGCGGCACCGCGCCGGCCTGCTTCACCAGCCGCGCGGCCAGGTCCAATGTCGCCGCCTGGGTGTCGATGATCGCCTGCGTGTCGAGCGACTGCGAGCCGGCGAAGATGTGGAAGCCCCGCCAATCCGCCCCGCCCGCCCGGATCATCCTGACCAGTTCGGGCACATGTTCGGCCTCGACGCCGAAGGGCGACGCACGGCCACCCATCTTCATCCCCGATCCGCGCAGTTCGAAATCCGGATTGACCCGCACCGCCAGCCTTGGCTGGATGCCGCGCGCCCGGCCCACCGCCAGCGCGCGCTGCGCCTCGCTGAACGATTCGACGTTTATCGTCGCGCCCGCGCAGATCGCCGCATCGAGCTCATTGTCGCGCTTGCCCGGGCCGGCGAAGCTGATCCGGTCCGCCGCCATGACGCCGCGCGCCCGCTCGAGCTCACCGGCCGAGGCGACATCGAGTCCATCGACCAGCGGCGCGATCGCCGCGAGCAGTTCGGGCAGCGGATTGGCCTTGATCGCATAATGTACGTCCAGCGCCTTGGGCATCGCCTTGCGCAGGGCCTTCAGCCGCGCCGCGACGATCGCGAAATCATAGACGTAGAGCGGCGTATCTCCCGCCGCCTCGATCCATCGCTCGAAGCGCTGCCCGCCCAGCGTCAGCACTGCGTCGGCGGCGAATTCCGGCGGGATCGGCCCATGCGGCTTCATCGCGTCGCTCCCTCGCACGGCACCCGCCGCATCATCACGCCGTTCACCTGCAACCCCTTGCCCCGCGACACCCACCAGCGCGAGGTGATGTCGACCTCCTCAAAGCGCAGCCCGGCGGCGTCCCCGCTTGCCCGCACCTTGTCCGGCACCACCGCGTCCGAACGCGAGCCGCGAACGCCGGGATATATATGGTACCGGGTCTCGATGTCCCCCGCCCGCATCGTCTGGTCGGGCCGGATCACGATTCGGGCGCCGCCGCCCGCATAGCAGCCGGCCACGTCCTCCGGCCCGAGCGGCGGCTCGAGCTTGCCCGGCGCCAGCAGCATCCAGGCGACGACAGCCACGACCATGGCCGTCAGCAGCCATCCCACCCAATCGCGCTTCATCGCAACGCCGCCTTCAGCGCAGAACGGTCCAATTTGCCATTGACGTTGCGCGGCAATTCCTCACGCCAATCATAGCGGCTCGGCTGCATGAAGCTCGGCAGCTCGCGCCGCAGCCGCTCGCGCAGCGCATCCTCGCGGGAGCCATCTCCGCGCGCCACCACCACGATCGCCTGCCCCAGCCGCGCATCGGCCACGCCGAACGCCACCGCCTCCGCCGCCTCGCCGCCCGAAACCACCGCCTCCTCGATCTCGGTCGGGCTGATCCGGTTGCCGGCCGATTTTATCATCTCGTCATCGCGCCCGACAAAGCGCAACAGCCCCTCCTCGTCCTCGACAACCGTATCCCCCGACCACACCGCCATGCCGCCGCTTGTGGCGAATTCCGGCGCCGGACGGAAGCGCTCAGCGGTGCGTTCGGCATCGCGCCAATAGCCCTGCGCCACCAGTGGCCCGGCATGGACGAGTTCGCCCCGCCTGGCGCGTTTCCCGTCCGGGCCGACGACCAGCACCTCGGCGAAGGGGATCGCCCGCCCGATCGAATCGGGATGCGCATCGACCAGATCGGGATCGAGATAGGTCGAACGGAACGCCTCGGTCAGCCCATACATCGGATAGAGTCGCGCCTCCGGAAACCGCTCGCGCAGGCCCTTGACCATGCCACGCGTCAGCGCCCCGCCCGAATTGGTCAGCCGCTTGAGCTTGCCTGCGGTCTCCGCCGGCCATTCCGCCTCCAGCAACTGTACCCACAGCGGAGGCACCCCGGCGAGCGAGGTAGCCCCGAAACGCTCGACCGCCTTGATGACATCGCGCGCGGTCAGATAATCGAGCGGGATCACCCGCGCTCCGGCCGCCCAGGTCGAGAACAGCTGGTTCTGGCCATAATCGAAGCTCAGCGGCAGCACGCCCAGCACGCGATCTTCAGATACGATCTGAAGATAATGTGCCACGCTAATGGCTCCTAACCATAAATTGGCATGGCTGAGCATCACCCCCTTGGGCTTTCCGGTCGACCCCGAGGTATAGAGGATCGCGGCCAGTGTATCGGTATCGGTACCTGAGACCGGCAGCGTATCATCGCTCGCCAGCGCGCTCTCTTCCAGCGCCCGGCAGTCCGCGGGAACGTCGCCCGTCTCCAGCGTCTGTAACCGCGCCCCTTGCGAAACCAGCGCACGCGCGCCGCTATCTGCCAGGATATGCGCCACCTGCGCGCGCTTCAGCACCGGATTGACCGGCACATGCACCAGACCCGCCCGCACCGCCGCCAGCGGCATCAGGCACGCCGCGCGCGTTTTGGGCAGCCAACTCGCCACCCGATCGCCCTTGGCCAGCCCCAGCCGCGACAGCGCGTGCGCCATGCCGCCAACCGCCGCTTCCAGTTCGGCATAAGTCATTGTCCCGGCGCGATCTTCCAGCGCCACGGCATCGCGCTCGCCACGCAGGGCAAGCCCGTCCAGCGGCTGCGGCAGGGGATCGAGCGGCACCATTTCGCCACCATATACTTGGCAGCGCCTTCTCATACCCTTACGGCCATCAAAAAAACTTGCAGGGGGTTCTCCAGTGCAGCCCGATGGGACGCTCGAAGTCGAAAATGCCGTCCGCGCGGTGCTCCGCGACGTGCTGGGCCTGAGCGCCGAGCGCGCCGCCGCGTTTCGCGAGGATACGCCGCTGTTCGGCGCCTTGCCCGAGCTCGATTCGCTCGCCGTCGCCGGCGTCCTCACCGAACTGGAAGACCGGCTCGGCATCCTGATCGAGGATGACGAGGTCGATGGCGAGATGCTCGAGACCTTCGGCGCGCTCAGCCGCTTCGCGGTGGCCAAGGCGCTCGGGTGATCGGTCACTACGACTGGGCAGGCGGCCGCGAAGCGATGCTCCGCTTCGGCACTGCCACCGACCCGGTCGTCGTCGCCGCGCTGCCGCTGTTCGAGGAAGCCAACCGGACGCGGACCTTTGTGGTGACGCTGCTCCGCGCGCTGGCGGAGCGCGGCATTGCCAGCGCTCTCCCCGATCTGCCAGGCCAAGGCGAAAGCCTGGTGCCAACCGAAGCGGCGACGATCGCCGACATGCGAGCCGCCTTCGCCGCGGTCCCCGGGGACTACACCCTAGCGATCCGCAGCGGCGCATTGCTCGACGCCGGAGACCGCAAGAGCCGCTGGCACTTGGCCCCCCAGCAAGGCGCCGAACTGCTTCGCGAACTCAACCGCCTGCGCCAGACGAGCGGTTCGGAGGATTTCGGCGGCAATCGCCTGAGTGACATCTTGCTCGCCGAACTCGAAGCCGCGGCAACCTCCCACGCGCGAACCGTCCGCCACGAAACTGACGTCAAGGCGGCGGATCTCAAGGTTCCGGGCGCTCCGCTATGGCGCCGCGCCGAGCCGGACAACGATACCGCCCTCGCCGAACTGCTCGCCGACGATATCGCCGCCTGGGTCCGCGCATGCGAAGGCTGATCGCATTCCCCTGCGCCGGCGAAACGCTGGTCGGCTCGCTCGACGAAGCGCCGGGCACCACCGGCCTCCTGATCGTCTCCGGCGGCAACGAGATCCGCTGCGGCGCGCATCGCGGCATGGCGCTGCTCGCCGCTCGCGTCGCCGAAGCCGGCCACCCGGTGCTCCGCTTCGACCGCCGCGGCATCGGCGATTCCACGGGTGAAAATGGCGGATTCAAGACCAGCGTCGAGGACATCGCCGCAGCGGTCGCAAGCTTTCGCGCTGCCGGCGTGAGCCGCATCATCGGCTATGGCAATTGTGACGCAGCCACTTCCCTGGCCTTTTTCTGGAAAAGGGCCGGCGTCGATGCCCTGCTCCTCGCCAACCCCTGGACGATAGAGGCGACCGACGAGTTGCCGCCTGCCGCGGCGATTCGCTCGCATTATGCGCAGAAGTTGCGCGACCCCAAAGAGTGGCTGAGATTGCTGCGCGGTGGTGTCGACATATCCAAGATTCTCAAGGGGTTGAGGAAGTCAGCACAGAAGCCATCTCAGGAATCCGGCAGCATCGCCTCCGATCTCGCCCTCGCGCTGGCTTACGCCCCCCCTGCCACCACGATCCTGCTCGCCAGGGGCGACAATACCGCGATCGCCTTTGCCGACGTTTTCAAAGGCCCAGCCTTTAATGCCGCCCGCGCACGTGTGCGCATCGAGACGCTCGACAGCGACAGCCACAGCTTCGCATCCGCCGCCGACAAGGACTGGCTGTTCGACAGGGTGATGGCAGCCTTAGCCTAACCGCCCGCGAAACTCGACGCGCTCGATGCTGATCACCGATCCGCCCGGCGCGGTTCCGGCATCGACGCGAACGAAGGTCACCCCCAGTTCCTCGGGATCGCGGTCGCCGGCGAGCTTGCGCACGATATCGGCGGCGGGCAGCTCGATCCGGGCGCGTCCGTCCTCGGCATGGGTGAGCGCCGCCGCGATCTGGAACGGCCCCACCGTGCCCAGCAGCCGGTCCTCGCCCGGAATCTGATCGTAATCGAGATCGTCGAGATCGAGATACAGCTTGTAGAAATAGCCCCCGCCCTCGCCGGCCTGCGTCAACGTCACCGCATCGAGCACGACCTGCAGTTCGTCGCTCGCGTCGTGGTGATGGCTCGGCATGCCCCGCATGTCGGCGGTGCGACGCAGCGGCATCCGGATCGAGCGCGTCTCGCGGCCCAGCCAGATCCCGCGAAACGGGATCGGTGCCGCCGCGGCGGGCGCCGGAGCGGCGGCGGGCGGCGGTGCCGCCGCTGCGGCGGGTGGCGGCGCCCCCACCATCGGCCGTGGTGGAGCGGCCTTGGCATCGCGGTCCTCGCGCTCGCCTGCGGTCACGGTCGGCAGTTTCACCGCCGCGCCGCCATTGGCGGTCACCTCCACCGTGCGAACCGCGTTGACATCGGGCATCCTGAGATCGGCATAGCGATAGCCGAGCGTCTCGGTAGAGATCGCGTCGGCGCGCCTGACGCTCATGCCCGTTTCGTACTCGAGCTGCCCGCCCCAATAGGGCATGTCCGCCGCCGGCATCTGCCGTCCCTGCCCGGCCAGCGTCCACGCCGCCCAGAGCCGGTCGATATTGGCGTGGTGCATCCAGAAGACGATGTCCTGCGGCGATTGCATCGTCGCCATCCGTCCGCCGATCAGATTATGGACATTATTGTGGAACGCCTCGACCCCGGCCTCGAAGCAGTTTTTGACCACCCCACGCTCGAACGCCGTGATATCCTTGCCGAACGCGGCATAGACCAGCGCCTTGTCCACCTGCGTGCCCTTGCGGGTTTCGAACAGGGGATTGGTCGCGGCATTGCCCCTCGTCAGCTCCTCCGGAACGTTCGCGTCGGCGAAATAGTCCCAATAGGGCAGCCGCAGCGTCTCCGACTTGCCCGCCTTGCGCAGCTGCCGCTCGAACAGCGACAGATAGCCGCGGTGCCAGGCGAGGAAATAATCCTTGCCGTGCGGGCAATGGCTCTGGTGGATATTGGCCCAGAACAGCCAGCTATCGGGGCTGGCGGCGTTGCCGTTCGCCTTCATCGCGCGCACCGCGTTGACCAGCTTGGGGAAGTCGCCCGTCTTGCGGAACTTGCTCCACGGCAGCCGCTCCTGCACGGGCCCGGCCGCGCGCCATGCCAAAGCCGGCCCGCCCGCGCCGATAGCCGCGAGCATCGCCAGTATCTCGCGCCGTTTGAGTGCCGCCATGAAATCGCCCTCGATTCGTTTCGGGGGCATCATGACGGCTGGCGCTGCGGATGGAAGTGGACTTCGAAGCTGGTAGCGGAGGAGGGACTTGAACCCCCGACCCCAGGATTATGATTCCCGTGCTCTAACCAACTGAGCTACTCCGCCATGCGGTGCTTCAGCTTCGAAGAGCGGGCGACATAGGTTGGGCTTTACGCCCGGTCAAGCGAACATGTGCCGCGAAAGCGGCTCCCATGGCCCGCCGCGATAAAGCCAGGTCGCCAGCCCGGCGATCTCCGTCTCGCGCGGTACGAAATCCTTCGAGAGCTGGGTCAGCACGAACTTGGCGGGAACCGGCGTCACCTTGTTCTGGATCGTCACATGCGGGCGCCAGCGCGTTGCATCCTGCGGGGTCAGCAGTGTCGAAAACGCCGCGCACAATCCGCCGCGTATCGCCTCAAGCTCCGGTGCCTCGATCCGGTAGGCGACCCCACGCCCGAGATGCATCAGCCCGGTCACCTTGGCCTTGGGCGCGCGCACCCCGCGCGTCTCCCGCGTCAGCCGGTGCTTGAGCTCGTCGGTCGCCGAAGGCGGCAAATGGTGGAACAGCGTCAGATGCGCGTCGATGACGTTCCGCTCGGGCGGGTAATGCGCGCGCCGCAGCGCGTTGAACCACGCCTGATCCTGCCGCCCGAACAATGCCGTGACGATGATCGGCGCGGGCCTGTCCCGGACTTGATCCGGGATCAAATCTCGACCTGGCTACCCAGCTCGACCACGCGATTGGTCGGCAGGCGGAAGAATTCCATCGCGCTTTCCGCGTTCCTGAGCATCCACGCGAACAGCTTTTCGCGCCAGATCATCATCCCAGGCTTGGCCGAGGGCAACAGCGTCTGCCGCGCGAGGAAGAAGCTGGTGTCCATCATCTTGAACTGCGCGCCACAGGCCGAAACCTGCTTGAGCGCGGACGGCACATCGGCGTCCTGCATGAAGCCGTATTTGATCACCATCCGATGGAACCCCTTGCCGAGATCCTCGACCTTCATCCGGTTATCGTCTTCGATATAGGGCTCGTCGGCGATCTTGACGGTGAGCAGGATCACCCGCTCGTGCAGCACCTTGTTGTGCTTGAGGTTGTGGAGCAGCGCGTGCGGCACGCCATCGGGCGTCGAGGTCATGAACACCGCGGTGCCGGGCACGCGGCTCGCCGAGCTGGCGGCCGATTCGATGAAGATCCTGATCGGCATCGCGCTCTCGCGCAGCCGCGCGATCATCAGCTGGCGGCCCTTGGCCCAGGTCGTCAGCAGCGTGAAGGCGACCAGCCCGACGAGCAGCGGGAACCAGCCGCCATCGGGAATCTTGGTGACGTTCGACGCGAAATAGGCGCCGTCGAATAGCGCGAAGACCAGCACCACGCCCACCGAAACGATCCGCGGCCAATGCCATACGCGGCGCACGAGCACGAGCAGCATGCAGGTGGTGATGAACATCGTGCCGGTCACCGCGATGCCATAGGCCGCGGCGAGGTTCGATGATTCACCAAAGGTGAAGACGAGCAGCAGCACCATCACCATCAGCGCCCAATTGACCGAGGGAAGATAGATCTGCCCCAGCGCCGAGGCCGAAGTATGGTTGATGCGCAGGCGCGGCATCAGCCCGAGCTGCACCGCCTGCTGGCAGACCGAGAACGCCCCGGTGATCACCGCCTGGCTGGCGATGATCGTCGCCAGCGTCGCGAGGATCACCAGCGGCAGCCGCCAGCCTTCGCTCGCAAGCATGAAGAACGGATTGTTCGCCGCGGTTGGGTCGCGCAGCATCAGCGCGCCCTGCCCCAGATAGTTGAGCATCAATGCCGGCAGGATCAGCGCCACCCAGGCGAGTTGGATCGGCTTGCGCCCGAAATGCCCCATGTCGGCATAGAGCGCCTCCGCGCCGGTCAACGCCAGCACCACCGAGCCGAGCGCCAGGAACGCGAGCCGCGGATCGAGTTCGAAGAATCGCACGCCCCACAATGGGTTGAACGCCTGGAGCACATCGGGCCGCTGGAGGATCGAATTGAGCCCCAGCACCGCCAGCGTCAGGAAATAAACCAGCATCACCGGGCCGAAGAACTTGCCGAGGATATCGGTGCCCCGCGCCTGGATGAGGAACAGCCCGATCAGGATAGCCGCCGCGATCGGCAGCACATAGGGCGCGAATCCCGCCTGCACCACGACAAGCCCTTCCACCGCCGACAGCACCGAGATCGCCGGGGTGATCATGCAATCGCCGAAGAACAATGCCGTCGCCAGCACCCCCAGCATCACCAGTCCATGGCTCCACCGGCCTGGCCCAGCGCCGGTCTTGCGCTGGATCAGCGCCAGCAGCGCCAGGCTGCCGCCCTCGCCCTTGTTGTCGGCGCGCATCGTCAGGAAGATATATTTGCCGGTGACGATGATCAGCAGCGACCAGAACATCAGGCTGACCACGCCATAGATATGGACGAGATCGACCGCGAGCTTGTGATGCCCGACAAAGGTTTCCTTCATCGCGTAGAGCGGCGAGGTGCCGATATCGCCGTAAACGACCCCGATCGCGCCGAGCGCGAGTGCATGAATCGACCCCTTCGGATGATGGCCAGGGCCAGCATCGTCGTGGTGAACCGCGGCATCCTGGCCTGGTTCGGTGGTGGCGGCTGTCACTGGGGCTGTCGCGCTGCGGAGATATATGTGGTCATAGCGACCTGGAGTTCTCGACTGGCTCTGGAACGCGCGCAGCTAGCATGTGCAGCAAACCCTCGCAACGCGGATCGTTGCGGAGGTAGAATGGCGAGCGCGGCAGGAAGGTTCCCTGCCGGCAGGATGGTGGCCCACCTTGTCATCCCAGCCTTGTGCGGGGTCCAACGAGCGGCGAAAGCTGTCGATTGAGGCGCAAAGACATTGTCCGGGGCACCTTGGACCTCGGCAAGGTCGGGGTGACAGATAAGGCAGCAAGGCGTTTCGCCTCACCGCGCCGCGAACAGCGCATCGGCTTCGCTGCGGGTCGGCACGGCGCGTAGCACGAAGCTGGAGTTGATCGTCACCACGCCCGGCAGTCTCCCGAGATGCTCGCGATGGAGCCGCTCATAATCATCTAGATCGCGCGCCAGAATCTTGAGCCGGTAATCCTGCCGGCCCGAGACCAGCGCGCATTCCACCACCCCCTCGATCGCCGACACCGCCGCTTCGAAGCGGGCGAGATCCTCCTCCACCTGCGTACCGAGGGTGATGTCAACCAGGGCGGTGATATGAAACCCCAGCCGCCGGTGCTCCAGCCGCGCGCTGTAGCTGCGGATATGCCCCGATGCCTCGAGCGCCTGGATGCGCCGCGTGCACGCCGATTGCGACAGCCCGATCTCGCTGGCGATGGCGCTCACCGGGGCGCGGGCATCGGCGGCGAGCTGCTTGAGGATTGCCGCGTCAATTCTGTCCATGTTGCATGTTTAGCCCGAATATTTCCAATATCACACATAATTATGCAAACTCGTCGCCCAAGCCGCACCGACTTTGCAGGGATTCGCGTTCTGCCTTCTGGTAATTGTGCGCCACAATTTTTCAGGAGAGATCCCATGCGCGTCGGCGTTCCCAAGGAAATCAAGAATCACGAATATCGCGTCGGCCTGACCCCGGCGTCGGTGGCGGAGCTGGTCCATGCCGGCCATGAAGTGCTGGTCGAGACCAAGGCCGGCACCGGCATCGATTTCGACGACGAGGCTTATACCAAGGTCGGCGCGAAGATCGCTCCGAACGCCGCGGCCGTTTTCGCGGGCAGCGACATGATCGTGAAGGTCAAGGAGCCGCAGGCGAGCGAGATCGCGATGCTCGAGCCGCGCCACCTGCTGTTCACCTATCTGCACCTCGCCGCTGACAAGCCGCAGGCCGAGGGCCTGATGAAGTCGGGCGCGACTTGCATCGCCTATGAGACGGTCACCTCGAACTCGGGCGCGCTGCCGCTGCTCAAGCCGATGAGCGAAGTCGCCGGCCGCATGTCGATCCAGGTCGCGTCGCACTATCTCGAAAAGGAGCAGGGCGGCCGCGGCGAGCTGCTCGGCGGCGTTCCCGGCGTCGCCCCCTGCAAGGTCGCGATCCTCGGCGGCGGCGTCTCCGGCATCAACGCCGCGCAGATGGCGACCGGCCAGCGCGCCGACGTGACCATCTACGACATCAGCAACGAGCGCCTTGCCGAGCTCGACATGCATTTCGGCAGCCAGATCAAGACCGCCTATGCCAGCAAGGCCGCGATCGCCGAGGCGGTGAAGACCTCGCAGGTCGTGATCGGCGCGGTCCTCGTCCCCGGCGCGGCGGCTCCCAAGCTGGTCACCAAAGACATGCTCAAGACGATGATGCGCGGCTCGGTGCTGGTCGATATCGCCATCGATCAGGGCGGCTGCTTCGAGACCAGCCACGCGACCACGCACGACGATCCCGTCTACGAGGTCGATGGCGTGATCCATTACTGCGTCGCCAACATGCCCGGCGCGGTTGCCCGCACCTCGGCCTTCGCGCTCAACAACGCGACGCTGCCGTTCGTGCTCAAGCTGGCGAACCTGGGCGCGGAAGCGGCGATGAAGGCCGACAAGCACCTCGCCAACGGCCTCAACGTCTATAAGGGCAAGATCGCGTTCAAGGCGGTCGCCGACGATCTCGACCTGCCGTACCAGGCTTGGGCCTGACGCGGGCTGCGGGGCGGTGCATCGGCATCGCCCCGCAGCCCGCGCACCGCATCAGCAGCTCGCGACCGCCTCGCGCAACGCCTTGGCCGCCTGCGCGCACGAGACCGGAAACGGCAATTTGAGGACCTCGATCTCGAGCCACTCGCGCTGCGGATCGTAATTCCAGCGCGCCCTGCCCCCATGCGATGCCACTTCGCCGGAATTGCCCTCGATGGCCACGCCATATTCCCGCGCCCTAGCGACGAGACACATCCACACGAGCGTATCGATCTTGTCGAAGGTCTGAATCGGGCAACCGGGCAATGCGCGCTCCTATGGTTGGGTTGCCTGGCCTTGCCCCTGCGCCGCCAGATAGCGATCGAGCAGGAACAGCCGCACGCGCAGGTCGTCGCGATAGCTGATCTTCTCTGGCGCCAGTTCCACGGCTTTCGCCCACCATGGCCGCGCCTCGGCGAACCGCCCGGCACGCACCAGCGCCAGCCCCAGGAAGAAGGGCGGACCGGGATGGTTCGGATGCAACGCCAACGCCTTGTTGAACGCCAGTTGCGCCGCCGGCGAAAGCTGGTTGCCGTCCTGCTCGGCCAGCGCCAGCCCCAGCCCGGTCCACAGGCTGTAATCCTCGGGATATTTGTTGACCGCGCCCAGCCACACCCGCGCCGCCAGATCGGGGCGGCCGATACGGACCATCGATTCCGCCGCGGTCGCGTAGGAATAGACCGCCGTTCCATACTTGCCGAAGATCGCCTCGCGCAGCGCGACCAGCGCGGGATCGACCTCGCCCTTTCGTTCCTCGATCGAAACCGGATGCCCCTCCAGCGCCGGACTGCCCTGCCAGGCATAGCCGGCAGCCCCCAGCATCACGCCGGTCGCCGCGATCGTCCACAAGCGCCTGGGAAAGCGTGTGACCGCCAGCACGATCATCGCCGCCAGCGCCACCACGCCGAACATCGCCCAACCCATCATCGCCTGCTCCTCCGGAACACGCGGGCGCTGAGCAGCGCTCCCAATCCGAGCAGCACCAGCGGCGCGATCCACAGCGGCGCGGTCACCCAGCTCAGCGGCGGATCGTAGCTGACATAGTCGCCATAGCGCTGGATCAGCCATTTCTGGACCTGATCGGGCTTCTCCCCCGCCTGGATCCGCTGGCGCACCATCGCCCGCATATCGCCCGCCATCTCGGCATCGCTATCCGCGATCGACTGGCCCTGACAGACCAGGCAGCGCAATTTCTCCATCAGCGCCTTGGCCTGCGCTTCCTTGGCGGGGTCTGCCAGTTGCGTGTAGGCCAGCGTCGGCGGCGGCAGGTTCGAATCCGCAAACGCCGGCGCCACGACGAGCGACAAGAGGATGAGCGACCGCCTCACTTCGCCGCCTCCAGCGCCGCGAGAATCTCGGGCACATCGTCCTCGCGAACATCGCCGATATGCTGTTTGACGATCCGGCCCCGCGCATCGACGACGAAGGTCTCGGGCACGCCCGCCGAACCCAGCGAGAACTGCACCTTGCGGTTCCGGTCGTCGCCGATCCGCGCATAGGGATCGCCATTTTGCGCCAGGAACGCCTGCATCGCCTCGGTGGTGTCGGCGGTCGCCACCCCGTCGATCTGCACGCCCATCGCCTTGAGCCGCATCAATTGCCTCGCTTCGGCGATGCACGGCAGGCACCAGCTGGCGAAAACGTTGATCAGCCGCGGCTTGCCGCCGAACCCGCCCTTGATCCCGTCCTTGCTCGCCAGCAGCGGCGGCAGGTCGATCGCCGGCAGCGGCTTGTCGATCATCGCCGAATGCACCGTCCGGTCGGCGGGCTTGATCAGCCCGCTCGCGACCAGCGCCAGCACCGCGGCGAACAGCGCGAAGGGCAACCAGATCAGCACCCGCCTCATGCGTATTCTTCCGCCTCCGCGGCGCGGCGCTCACGCCGCACCCGGCCGATCAGCGCCAGCAGCCCGCCCAACGCGATCAGCGCCCCGCCGAGCCAGATCAAGGTCACGAACGGCTTCCACCACAGCCGCAGCTGCCACCGCCCCTCCGCGTCTCCCGCGCCAAGCACGGTATAGAGCTGCCCGTCGAGCATCGTCGTGATCGCCGCCTCGCTGGTATTGGTCGGCGGCGTGCTGAAGAAGCGCTGCTGCGGACGAAGCTCGAACGCGGTCCCGCCCTCGCGCGTCACCGTCAGCCGCGCCTCGACCGCGGACCAGTTCGGCCCCAGCGCCGGCCGCACGTCGCTGAGCACGATGCGGAACGGCCCGACCGTGGCGCTCTGTCCCACTTCGATCGCGGTCAGCCGCTCGGCCTTGAACGCGGCGTCCGCGCCCATCCCGCCGATGCTGACCGCCACGCCCAGATGCGCGATCACCATCCCCCAGATATGCAGCGGCGTGCGGCGCAGCTTGCGGCGCACCAGCGGCAGCACGCTCGCCACGCCCAGGAAGATCGCGAAGCCGATCCCGAGCAGCGGCAGCATCGGCGCGGTCGGGTTCATCATGAACAGCAGCGCGAAGCCCATGCCCCCCAGCGCCACCGGCACCAGCAGCTTGCCGAGCAGAGTGTTGAGCACATCCCGCCGCCAGTTGAGCAGCGGCCCCGCCGCGGTCGCCAGCACCAGCACCAGCGCGATCGGCGCGATCGTCTTGTCGAAGAACGGCGCGCCGATCGACAATTGCACGCCCATGGCCTGCGCCACCAGCGGATAGAGCGTGCCGATGAAGACGAGGCCGAGGATCACGGTCAGCAGCAGATTGTTGAGCACCAGCGCGCCCTCGCGGCTGACGATGCGGAAGGTCGCTCCCTGCGTCACCGTCCCGACTCGTGCGCCGAACAAGGCCAGCGCGCCGCCGATATAGATGCCGAGCAAGGCGAGGATGAACGTCCCGCGCGTCGGATCGACCGCGAAAGCATGCACGCTGACGAGGATGCCCGAACGCACCAGAAACGTCCCGATCATCGACATGGCGAACGCCACCAGCGCCAGCATCAGCGTCCAGGCGCGCAGCCCGTCGCGCGTCGCCAGCACCGTCACCGAATGCAGCAAGGCGGTCGCCGCCAGCCACGGCATCAGCGAGGCGTTCTCGACCGGATCCCAGAACCACCAGCCGCCCCAGCCCAGCTCGTAATAGGCCCAATAGGAGCCCGCGGTGATGCCGATGGTCAGGAAAATCCATGCCGCCAGCACCCAAGGGCGCATCGCCCGCGCGAAAGCCGGCCCGACGTCACGCATCAGCAGCGCGCCCACGGCAAAACTGAACGCGACCGAAAGCCCGACATAGCCGAAATAGAGCGTCGGCGGGTGGAAGGCCAGGCCGGGATCCTGAAGCAGCGGGTTGAGCCCCTGCCCGTCGCGCGCCGGCGGATTGAGCCGCGTGAACGGGTTCGATGCGAAGGCGAGGAAGGCGTAGAAGCCGAGGCCGATGAACGCCTGCGCGCCCAAGGTCGCGGCCAGCGTCTTGCCCGCCAGCCGCCGCTCGAACAGCGCCACCCCCGCCCCGGCCACCGCCAGCACGGTCACCCATAGCAGCATCGAGCCTTCATGGTTTCCCCATGCGCCCGCGATCTTGTACAGCAGCGGCTTGGCCGAATGGCTGTTGGTCGCGACCAGCAGCACCGACATGTCGGAATTCACGAACAGCGCGATCAGCAGCCCGAACGCCGCCATCGCCAGCAGTCCCTGCACCAGCGTGATCCGGCGGAGCGCCAGCATCAGCTCCTCCGAGCCGCCGCGCGCCACGCCAATGCCCAGCGCCAGCTGGATCAGCGCGAACGCCGCCGCGAGCCACAGCGCGGCCAGTCCCGCTTCGGCGATCACGGCTCCAGCGACTTCGAGACGTGCTGATTGCCGCTCAGCTGCGGCGGCATGTAGCGCTCGTCATGCTTGGCGAGCAGATTGTCGGCGACGAAGCTGCCGTCGGGCTGGAACCGACCCTCGGCGACTACCCCCGAATTCTCCTTGAACAGGTCCGGCGTCACGCCGCGGAACGAGACCGGCACGGTTGCGATGCCATCGCCCACCACGAAACGGATCGAGACCCCATCGGCCTCGCGCTGGATCGATCCGCCCTGCACCATTCCGCCAAGGCGCACATGCTTGCCCGCCGGCACCGGCTTGCCGACCAGATCCCCCGGCGCATAGAAGAACGCCGCCTGATCCTTGAGCGCGGACAGCGCCAGCCCCGCCGCGCCCAGCACCGCGACAAGCGCCAGAGCCGCCAGAATCAGCCGTTGATGCTTGGGCTTCATCGCCATCAAAATCCTCCCCCAGAGGGGGAGGTGGCAGTCCCGGACTTGTTCCGGGGCTGACGGAGGGCGCTCGCCGCGAGCGGGCCGCCTGTGGCGAACCTCCTCCACCGCTTCGCGGTCCCCCTCCCCCTCTGGGGGAGGATTGCTTCAACCGCGATCTTCACTTCCTAGCCTTCATCGCGTCCGCAGCCGCCTCGGCCTTGCGCATCGCCAGATAGCTGGCAACCGCCAGCCCGCCCGCGCCAAGCAGCGTCACGCCATATGCGGCGATCACGAACGCCCAGTGATTCATGCCGCCATCCGCCGCATCCGCGCTTCCACCTTCTGCGCCGCGAGCATCGCCCGCATCCGCATCAGCACGATCCCGCCGAACATCAGGGTGAAGCCGCCCAGCGTGAAGAAAAGCGGCCAGATCATGCTCTTGTCGATCGACGACGAAGTCAGCCCGATGCTCTGCCCCTGATGCAGCGTGTTCCACCACACCACCGAATAGCGAATGATCGGCAGCAGCACGCTGCCCGCCACCCCGAACAGCGCCGGCACCCGCCCGTCGCCGCCGCGTTCGGCATCGGCCCGCGCCAGCGCGATATAGGCGATATAGACGAAGAACAGCAGCAGCATGCTGGTCAGCCGCCCGTCCCATTCCCACCAGGTTCCCCAGGTCGGCCGCCCCCAGATCGAGCCGGTGATCAGGCACAAAGCCGTGAACACCGCGCCCGCCGGCGCGATCGCCCGCGCCGCGAGGTTCGCCAGCGGGTGCTTCCAGACCAGATACATCAGGCTCGCCGCCGCGAGGCCGGTCCAGCCCCCCATCCCCAGCCACGCGCTCGGGGCATGGATATAAAGGATCCGCACCGTCTCCTTCTGGAGGTAATCGGGCGGTGTCAGCCTCAGCCCGGCAAACGCCCCGAACAGCGCCAGCGCCGCGCCCAGCCAGAACAGCACCGGCGTCAGCGGCTTGGCGATCTTCAGGAAACGCGCGGGATTGGCGAAGGCGTGAAGGGCGGGCACGGGCCGGGGTTAGCGGGGTTTGCTGGCGGAATCTACGTCGCTTTGCATCCTATGGCGCGGTGAAATCCAAGCCCGTCGGCCGCGCCGGCCGCTCTCGCCGAGCTTGCGGGCGGCGGCGGTGCGCCCAGGCAATTGGCGCAGCCATTGACCTGCGAAGCGCGGATCTTGACCAGTTCCTGCAGGCTCTTCTCCAGCGTCGGCGCGGTCTGCTCGCTCATCGCCAGCCATACCTTCATAGCGGCGGGGCAGTCTTGAGCGGATCGGTACGGCTATTCATTTCTGCTTCCCTCTCAGTTGACGGAAGCATGACGAGATGGCGCGCGCGATTGTGACATTGCTCACGAAATTATTTTTCGGAAGAGCCATCCGTCAGCGCCGCACGGTGCTGCCGCCATGCGATCGCGGTCAGCACCAGCAGCACCCCGCCCGAGACCATCGTCACCGGTGCGGGGACCAGCGAGATCGCGAACACCCAGATTCCGAAGGCAAGGAGTGCCAAGCCGGTGACAGCGGCACCGGTAAAAGCGATCCGATCGATCAGGCGCACTTCAAGAATACTCCATGATGTAAAGTTGGTCGCCGGTCAGCAAGATAAGGCTCCCCCGCTGCTCGCCCGACTCCTCGAACAGCACGCAACCCTCATGACCGAGCGACACGGCGCGTCTTCCGCAACGCGCCTGAAGCGCGCGCACCTGCTCGGGGCGCAATTGATAGGTGTATTCGAAGGTCACGTCCTGAAACCCGGAAGCGGCATAGCGGCGCAGGGTCACGGGCGTGCCATATTGTCCGCCCAGATGCTCCGCTTGGAATTGCGCTGGCCAGAGGATAATCTCGGCCAGCGCCGACTGCGCGAACGCCGCGCCGATCATCGTCATCCAGATGATCCCGTAGACGATCGCCGAATGGACGCCCGCCGGATAGAGTTTGAACCGCCGCAGCAACCACAGGATCGGCAGGGCAATCAGCGCCAGCAACGGTCCGATTATGATCAGCGCGAGCAATTCCACCGATCACCCCTCTCCGCGCTGTCCTACAGCCGCAAAGGCATGATAAAGCTCGCGAACGCTCTTTGAAAACGTGGAAAGCTCAAAACCTGCGCACGAAAGTTCATTACGCCGGCGCGCAACGAAATTGCACAACCACCGTGAAAAGCGTGAAGCTAAGCCGCGATTCTCCAACAGCGGCCCGGCGAATCAGCGCCCGATCAGGCGCTGCGCGATGCGGTCGGCGACTTCGCTCTGCGGGTCGCCGCTGCGCTCAGCCTCATCCCACACCTCGATCAGCCGCAACGGGATCTTGTCGACGCGGCTCTGCACCTCGGCCATGTTGCCCTGGCCCAGATATTCGAGGCCGACATTGATGATGCCGCCGGCGTTGATCACGTAATCGGGGGCGTAGAGGATACCCGCATCCTGGAGGCGCTTGCCATCGGCGCGCGTCGCCAGCTGGTTGTTCGCCCCGCCGGCGACGACCTTGGCTTTCAGCGTCGGGATCGATTGCTCGGTCAGGATCGCGCCCAGCGCGTTGGGGCTGAACAGGTCGGCGTCGTGGCTGAGGATCGCGTCGGCGTCGATCGCATCGGCGCCCAGTTCGGCCGCCAGCGCCTTGGCGCGCCCGGCATTGACGTCGGCCAGCGTCAGCGTGGCGCCGTCCGCCGCCAGCAGCCGGGCGACTCCGCCGCCAACCGAGCCGACACCCTGGATCGCGACGCGCACGCCGCGCATATCGTCCGCACCCAGCCCGCGCCTGGCCGCCGCCTTGACGCCCAGATAGACGCCGCGTGCCGTCACCGGCCCCGGATCGCCGCCCGCGCCGCCTTCCGCCACCGGCAGGCCCGAGACATGCCGGGTCTGGGTCGCGACGGTCTTCATCCGCTCTTCGGACATGCCGACATCCTCGGCGGTCACATAGCGGCCGCCCAGCGATTCGACCGCGCGGCCAAATGCTTCGAGCTGGGCGGTGGTGACAGTCGCGCCCGGCTTGTCGGCCAGGATCACGCCCTTGCCTCCGCCCAGCGGCAGGCTGGCCATCGCGTTCTTGTAGCTCATCCCGCGCGACAGGCGCAGCGCGTCGGTGATCGCGGCGCGGTGGTCGGCATAATGCCAGAAGCGCACACCGCCTGCGGCCGGTCCCAATTTCGTCGAGTGCACCGCGATGATCGCGCTCAGTCCGGAGTCGCGGTCGCTGAACAGGTGGACGCCTTCATGGTCGTCGAAATCGGGGAAGCCCCAGTCAGTGATCATGGGAAAATCCGGCCTGTGAAAAACTGGGGCGACCGACGGGACTTGAACCCGCAACTTCCGGCATCACAAGCCGGCGCTCTAACCAATTGAACTACGGTCGCCGTGGAGGTTGGGCGCTTAGCGGCCACAACCGGACAGCGCAAGATAGTTGCGCCGTTCTTCCGACACTATGGCATCGGCGGCGCGCATTTGGCAATGAATGGCGCATGCAAAACGTCACTGTCAGCTTTGGCGCCGCCACGGTCACCGGCCCCAGCCCCGTCGCCGCACACATCATGCGCCAGCCCGGCGTGCAGCGCGTGCCGAGCCCCAAGGTCGAGATGTTCATCGTCAAGAACTTCTTCGAGCCCGAGCTCTGCCAGCTGCTGATGATGAAGATCGACGCCGAACGCCGTCCCTCGACCATCGCCGATGCCAATGGCGACTATGCCTTCCGCACCAGCGAGACCTGCGACCTGTCATCCTATGATTCGCTGGTGGTCGAATTGAAGCGCCGTATCCTCGTTCTCACCGGCCTGCCCGCGATCAATGGCGAGCCGATGCAGGGCCAGCGCTACGATGTCGGCCAGGAGTTCAAGGCGCATACCGATTATTTCGAACCCTCGGGCGAGGATTTCGCCAAATATTGCAGCGTCGCCGGCCAGCGCACCTGGACCGCGATGCTCTATCTCAACGAAGTCGAAGCCGGCGGCGCGACCCGGTTCAAGGCGATCGACAAGATCGTCCAGCCCGAGACCGGTAAGCTGCTCGTATGGAACAATATGCGCGTCAACGGCACGCCCAACCCATCGACGCTGCACCACGCGATGAAGGTCCGCGCGGGGCTGAAATACGTCATCACCCAGTGGTTCCGCGAACGGCCCTGGGGCTAGAAAATTCATGCCCGATCACGGCGAGGGGCCGTGATCGGGCATGAACCTTTGAACGGGCGCCGAGACCGGCGCCCTATCCTTAGAACTTCACCGTCGCTTCGGCGCCGAAGGTGCGCGGCGCGTTGAAGTTGCCGTAATCGCCCAGCACGTTGGCGATGCTGCCCGACAGCACGTTGGTGGTCGGCGCACCCGGCAGACTGTTCGACGGATCGCGGCGGTACACATATTGCTCGTCGAACAGGTTGCGGCCCCAGATGCCGATCGTGAACTTCTGCCCGCCGTCGCCGAGCGAGATATCAGTCAGCGAGATGCGGCCGTTGAAGATCAGCGACGAGTCGGCCTTCGTGGCGAACTGGTCGAACGCTTGGGTGGCCTGCGAGTAATTGCCGTCGAAGTGGAACTGCAGCTTGGTGTCGCTGTGGCCGATCGGCAGCGCGTAATCGATCGCGCCGCTGGCGGCGTTGCGCGGCGTGAACACGATGTAGAAATTCTGCAGCGTGCTCGTGCTGGTCGCGCCCACCGTGTTGGTGATCAGCACCGGCGGGATGCGGGTGTAGGTATAGGCGTACGACGCGTTGAGCGTCAGCCCGTCGACCGGACGCAGCGTCAGATCGGCCTCGATCCCGCGGATCTTGGTGTTACCCGGCGCATTGATCGTGACGAGGTTGTTGAAGCTCCCCGTCGCGGTCAGCTGAATCGAGCTGATATCGACCTGGCTGTCCTTGCGGTCCATGATGTAGGCGGCAAGGTTGAAGCGCGCGCGGTGATCCCAGAAGTCCGCTTTCAGACCGGCTTCGTAAGACTTCACGTCTTCCGGATTGAACGCCTGATAGTTGGACGTGCGCGAGCTGGCGCCGCCGGCACGGTAGCCGGTCGCGTACTTGGCATAGACGTGGACGCTGTCGGTCACGTCATAGGCGATCGTCGCCATCGGGTTGAAGCGGTTCCAGGTCTTGACCAGAGGGCGATAGCCGTTGGTCGTGACGATCGCGGCATTGGCCGGCAGGTCGTAGTTGATGTTGCGCGAGAAGTGCAGCACGCCGCGCTTCTTGTCCTGCGTGTAGCGGCCACCGACGGTGATATGCAGCGCGTCGGTGGCGTTCCAGGTCAGCTGGCCGTACGCGGCATAGCTCTTCGACCAGACTTCCGAAGCGCGGTCGGTCTGGCGGCAACCGCGCTGCCAGCCCGCCGGATTGGCGGCGGTGCCGCCGCCGATGCAGGGATCGAGCGTAGTGATCACGCCGGTGGCCTGGTTGTACTGCTGCGAGCTCGGCGTCGCCGCGTCGTCGCTGACATGCTCGTTGAAATAATAGAGGCCGGCCACGTAATCGACTGGGCCGAGCGAGCCTACCGCCTGGATTTCCTGGCTGAACTGACGCTGGCGCAGGCCGGCGAGGCTGTAGCGGCTGAAGTTGCAGGTCGTGCCCGTGCAGTTGAGCAGCGGCACGCGGTGCGCGCCACCGGCATTGTCCCACTGCTCGACATCGACGCCGCGCCATGCGGTGATCGAGCGCAACTCCAGCTCGGGGCCGAAGTTCCACTTGAAGCTGTTGGTGAAGCCATGCGTCTTGTCGATGCTGGGCTGCTGGACCACGCCGATATCGGCGACCTTCATGCGCGTCGTGCCGTTGATCACCGTGTTCGGCAGCACCGGCCGGACCACGCCGGTCAGCGCGGTATAGGCGGTGCCGGGAAGGACGCAGCGCGGCGATGCCGATTGCGCGCCGGCGACGCAGGCATTCGGGTTGAAGTTCAGCAACTGGCTGTAGAACGGCGTGTTGGCATCATAGCCATTGTCGTAAGAGAAATCGTTGGTGATGCCCTCGACACCCTGCCAGCGCACCGCGGCGCGCATGCCGCGGCGATCGAACTGGCCCCAGCCGGCTTGACCAGCCAGCGGATTCTTGGTCACCGCATCCTGATATTGGACGACGCCATCGAGCTTCACCGCGAAGCCGGCGAATTCGGGCAGGTCGAGGTGCAGCGCACCGTTATAGCCACCGAGATTGGCGATACCGGCGGTGACACGGCCTTCGAACTGGCCGCTCGGCGCGCGCGAGACGAGGCTCAGCGCGCCGCCTTCGGTGTTACGGCCAAACAAGGTACCTTGCGGGCCCTTGAGCACTTCGACACGCTCAAGGTCAAACAGCGCGGCGTTAAGGCCGTGCTGGCGGCCAAGATAAACACCATCGACATAGATACCGACGCCCTGCTCGCGTGCCGGCTGGTTGGCATCGAGCGGCACGATACCGCGCACACCGATCGTCAGCGCGCTCTGGCGCGCCTCGAAGGTCGCGACGCGCAGGCTGGGCACGCCGCCATCGGCGAGATCGTAAAGGCTCTGGACGTGGCGATCCTTGAGCGCCTCGGCGCTGACCACCGCGATCGCGATCGGCGTGCTCTGCAGGCTGGTCTCGCGCTTCAGCGCGGTCACGACGATCTCGTCGAGACCGTTGGGGTTGGTTTCGGTCGCCGACTGTTCGGAAGCCGCCGCCAGCGTCTCCTGCGCAAAGGCCGGGGTGGCCGTCACCAATGCCGCCCCCGCGCAGCTTGTCAGAAGGATCAGGCGGTTGAAGCTAAGCATTTTGGATCTCCGTTCCGGCTGGCGCCGGCTAGCGAGTGAATTCGTTGCGGGATCGACTCGACTTGTCCCCCGTCGACCGCAGCGCCCGGCTAGGGGGGTTGCGTGACTCGTCCGTGGAAGTTCGGAGAAACTTCGAAGACTCATTCGTGACTAGATTGTTACGGCTGTGGACAAGTCGGCCATCCGTCGCAGGTCCGCCGCCCCCCGCCGCAAGCGCTTTGCACGGTCGCGGGCATTCAATAAGGTTTTCACGCTGGCGGGAATGGAGACATGCGATGACGTCATTGGCCCTATCTGCTCCCAACCCCTTCGCCATTGTCACGACCGGCTCGGGCACCCGCCCACCATGGAAAGCGCTGCTCAACTGGCCGCGCTATGGAGACACCCATGTCGATTTCACCACCGGTACGACGCAGCGGCGCAATCTGTGGGCGGCGCGGCTCGACGAGGTGGTGCGCCGCGCCAGCAAGCCGGTGCTGCTGATCGCGAGCGGTGAAAGCTGCTCAGCTGCCGCCTGGTGGGCGCGGCTGTCACCCGCCGATTATGTGGCGAAGGTCGCGGGCGCCCTGCTGTTCGTGCCCCGCGGCGCCGAAGCCGAGCTGTTCGCCTCGCCGCGCACGCCGTTGCCCTTCCCTTCGGCGGTGGTTGAACGCCATGCCACCCGCCGCACGCTGGCACTGGCGGAAAGCTGGGGTAGCGGGTTGCTCGAAGACGGCTGGCGCACGGAGGGCGACAGCGCATGGCAACAGGCTCAGGCGGCGGTGATGCGCCTCACCGCCCGCGTCGTGGAGCGCGAGATGCGCGTGGCGCCAGCGTTCGATATCGTCGTTTAAGGATAGCCATCGCCAACCGCTTCGCGGCGAAGGCCTGAGAGCCCTGGTTCAAAAACCAAAAAAGCCCGCCGGTCTCTCGACCAACGGGCTTGAAATGGTGGGCGCGACAGGGATTGAACCTGTGACCCCACCCGTGTGAAGGGTGTGCTCTACCGCTGAGCTACGCGCCCGAACGCCTGTCGGCGAATTCGGAAGCGGGCCTCTAGCCTCAGCGGGTTGCGCTGTCCAGAGGCACGCCGGAACTTAAGATCATTTGAGATTGAACGAATTTGCAGATCAAAGACCCTCCCTCCTGATCGGGGAGGGTTTGTGGCGAGCCCCGCCCTCTCCCCTCAGGGGAGAGGGAACCATAGAATCAGTTGACCGAGTCCTTGAGGCCCTTGCCGGCCTTGAACTTGGGCTGGTTCGAAGCCTTGATCGTCATTTCCTCGCCGGTGCGCGGATTGCGGCCGGTCGAGGCCTTGCGCTTGCTGACCGAGAAGGTGCCGAAGCCCACCAGGCGCACTTCGTCGCCCTTCTTCAGGCTGGCCGAAATCGCGTCGAACACGGCTTCCACGGCCTTGCTCGCATCGCCCTTCGCCAGGCCCGACGTATCGGCAACCTGGCTGATCAGTTCCTGCTTGTTCATGGTTCGGAGCTTCCCCTTTGACTGCATGTCTCAGCAATTGAATTGAGTCGCGACACGCGCGGAACCTCAGTCAGCACGCGACCGCCACCGCTGTCAAAGGCTTTCCGGCTTAAACCCGAGTAAAATCAAGGTTCCCGAAGGATGAAGGACTGCAGCTGCGCCGATCAAATCCCTTGTCACCCCGGGGGGCCTGTGCCGGGGTGACAGTGCGTGGTCGTGTTCCTACGCGAGGGAGCAGGCGAGCATCAGTGGTGCACCGCATCGCCCGCCGGCGGGATCCCCGCAGGCGGCAGCACCGCGAGTTCGTCGGCATCGGTCCAGTCGATCGCGGTCAGCCCCTTGGTCAGCGCCCGCTTGAGCACTTCGTCGACATGTTTGACGGGGATGATCTCCAGCCCTTCGCGAATGTTCGCGGGGATTTCCGCCAGGTCCTTCTCATTCTCGTCGGGGATCAGCACCGTCTTGATGCCGCCGCGTAGCGCCGCGAGCAGCTTTTCCTTCAGGCCGCCGATCGGCAGCACCCGGCCGCGCAGCGTCACCTCGCCGGTCATGGCGATGTCGCGGCGCACCGGGATGCCGGTCATCGTCGAGACGATCGCGGTCACCAGTCCGATACCCGCCGACGGCCCGTCCTTGGGCACCGCGCCTTCGGGCAGATGGACGTGCACATCCTTGCGCTGGAACAGGCTCGGCTTGATGCCATAGCTCGGCGCGCGGGCCCGGACGAAGCTGAACGCGGTTTCCACGCTCTCCTTCATCACGTCGCCCAATTTGCCGGTGGTCTTGATCACGCCCTTGCCCTGCACGGTCACGCTCTCGATCGTCAGCAATTCGCCGCCGACCTCGGTCCAGGCCAGCCCGGTGACCGCACCAATCTGATCCTCTTCCTCCGAAAGCCCGTGACGATATTTCTGCACGCCGGCGAACTCGTGGAGGTTCTCGGGCGTGATGACGACCCTCTCGGCCTTCTTCTCGAGGATCTGGCGTAGCGCCTTGCGGGCGAGCTTGGCGATCTCGCGCTCGAGCGTGCGGACCCCGGCCTCGCGGGTATATTGCTGGATCAGCTTGCGCAGGCCCTCGGTGGTGAGCGTAAACTCGCCCGCCTTCAGCCCATGCGCCTCGATCTGCTTGTCGATCAGGTGCCGTTCGGCGATCTCGACCTTCTCGTCCTCGGTATAGCCCTCGAGCCGGATGATCTCCATGCGGTCGAGCAACGGCTGCGGCAGGTTGAGCGAGTTGGCCGTGGTCACGAACATCACGTCCGAGAGATCAATGTCGATCTCCAGATAATGATCGTTGAACTTGTTGTTCTGCTCGGGGTCTAGCACTTCCAGCAGCGCAGATGCCGGATCGCCACGGAAATCCTGACCGAGCTTGTCGATCTCGTCGAGCAGGAACAGTGGATTGCTCGCGCCCGCCTTTTTCAGGTTCGAGACGATCTTGCCCGGCAGCGAGCCGATATAGGTGCGGCGATGGCCGCGGATCTCGGCCTCGTCGCGGACGCCGCCCAGTGACTGGCGGATGAATTCGCGCCCCGTCGCCTTGGCGATGCTCTTGCCAAGCGAGGTCTTGCCGACGCCCGGCGGGCCCACGAGGCACAGGATCGGACCCTTCAATTTATTGGTCCGCGCCTGCACCGCGAGATACTCGACGATGCGGTCCTTGACCTTCTCCAGCGCGTAATGATCCTCGTCGAGGATCGCCTGCGCTGCGGCGATGTCCTTCTTGATCTTGCTCTTCTTGCCCCAGGGCAGGCCGAGCAGTACGTCGAGATAGTTGCGCACGACGGTGGCCTCGGCGCTCATCGGCGCCATGGTCTTGAGCTTCTTTAGCTCAGCCGTAGCCTTGGTCCGCGCTTCCTTCGACAGCTTGAGCGTGGCGATCTTCTGCGTCAGCTCGGCGATCTCGTCGCCATCGCCTTCCTCGCCCTCATTGCCCAGCTCGCGCTGGATCGCCTTGAGCTGCTCGTTGAGGTAATATTCGCGCTGGGTCTTCTCCATCTGGCGCTTGACGCGCGAGCGAATCTTCTTCTCGACCTGCAGCACGCCCAGCTCGCCCTCCATGAAGGCGAACACCATCTCCAGACGCTTCTGAGGATCCTTCTCGATCAGCAACGCCTGCTTGTCCGCCACCTTGACGGCGATATTCGCGGCGACCGCATCGGCAAGGCGCGACGGATCGTCGAGCTCGGCCAACTGCACCGCGGTCTCGGCGGGCAGCTTGCGGTTGAGCTTGGCGTAATTCTCGAACTGCTCGACCACCGAGCGCATCAGCGCCTTCAGATCGGGGCTGAAATCGTCGGGCGTGAGCTTTTCCACGCGCTCGCCAAGCTCGGTGCCGGCCTCTTCGAGCCGCATATCCCCTTCCTCAACCGGGCTGATCGAGGCGGTCAGAAACGCGCCGCTCTCATCGAGCGACTCCAATTGCCCGCGCTCCTTGCCGCCGACCAGCACGCGCACGGTGCCGTCGGGCAGCTTGAGCAGCTGCAGCACTTCGGCGGTGACGCCGGTGTCGTACAGGTCCTCGCGGCCGGGGTCGTCCTCGGCGGGATCGAGCTGCGAGACAAGGAAAATCTCCTTGTCGTCAGCCATCGCCGCTTCGAGCGCGGCGACGGACTTGTCGCGGCCGACGAACAGCGGCACGATCATGTGCGGAAAGACGACGATGTCGCGAAGCGGCAGTACGGGATAGGATTGCTTCATGAAAACTCCGGCAAGCCTCAAACGGGCCTATTTGCCCACTATATGGGGAGCAAAGCGTTTCCATCAATCGCCCGTGCGCGGAGTAACCATCAAAGCTGTGGGCGCGCTGCTTCTGGGCAGCGCCGTCGCCTCCCCCGCCTTCGCGCAGGGCATGAAGCCGGGCGAGCCACCGATCACCGCGACCACGCAGGAATCGGGCGGGCCGGTCGCGCCCGAACGGGCCGCGCTCCACCTCGAACATGCCGATCTCGCTTTCGAGCTGCTGCCGGCCAGCTATCAGCTCAAGGGCACCGCTACGCTGACGCTGCGTACCGCCGCGCCGCTTTCCCAACTGCTGATCGATCTCGACAAAAACTATCTCGTCAGCGCCATCACGCTCGACGGCCGTCCGCTCCGCCCCTCCGAGTGGAGCAATCCCCAGGGTCGCCTTACCATCAAGCTTCCGCGTCCGCTGCGCGCTGGCCAACGCGCCATCGTCCAGATCACCTATGGCGGCACGCCGCATGTCGCGGTCCGCGCGCCGTGGGACGACGGCATCGTCTGGGCCAAGACCCCGGACGGCAAGCCGTGGATCGCCACCACTTCCGAAGGCTATGGCTGCGATCTCGTCTGGCCCTGCCTCGATTTCCCGCGCGGCGAGCCCGATACCGTCGATCTTCACATCACCGTCCCCGCTGGGCTCAAGGCGCCGGGCCCCGGCACATTGGTCGGCATGGACACGCTCGCCGATGGCCGCACCACCTGGCACTGGAAGGCGCGCAGTCCCAATCCCTATTCGATCGCGCTGCAGGTGGCACCTTATGAGACGCTGACAGGCATCTATCAGAGCCGCTTCGGCAACAAGATTCCGATGGGCTATTGGTACATCCCCGGCCGCGCCAAAAAGGCCGCCGGGCTGTTCGCCGAATTCGCCCCGACGATGGATTTCTACGAGGAAGTGATCGGCCCCTATCCCTGGTATGACGAGAAGGTCGCCGTCGCCGAGACGCCCCATCTCGGCATGGAGCACCAGACGATCAACGCCTATGGCAACAATTACAAAAAGACCCCCTCGGGCTTCGACGAGATCTTCCAGCACGAGCTCGGCCATGAATGGTTCGGCAACCAGATGTCGGCCGGCAATTGGGACGATTACTGGCTGCACGAAGGCTATGCCCAATACATGCAGCCCCTCTACGGCCGCTGGCGCGAGGGCGAGGCCCGCTACGCGACGATGATGGACGAGTTCCGGATGCAGATCCAGAATCTCGCGCCGATCGTCTCGGGCCGGATCATGACCGAGGAAGAGGTCTATGAGGAGAGCAAGGGCGGCCCGGGCCAGGACATTTACGTCAAGGGCGCATGGGTGCTGCACACGCTGCGCAACCTGATCGGCGACGCCAAATTCTTCGATGCCACCCGCCTGCTCGTCTATGGCCGCACCGATCCCAAGCCGGGCAATTTCCAGCCGCGCTTCGCCTCGACCGGCGACTATATCGGCTACGTCAATCAGGTGACCGGCAAGGACATGAACTGGTTCTTCGACGTCTATCTGAAGCAGGCGGCGCTACCGGCGCTGACGCTCTCGGCAAAGGGCAATAGCCTGACGCTGCGCTGGGTGGTGCCGGGCGACAAGCCGTTCCCGATGCCGCTCGAAGTGTCGATCGACGGCAAGGTCCAACTGGTCCAGATGCCCGGCGGCACCGCGACGATCCAGGTGCCCGATGGCGCCCATGTCATCGCCGATCCCGCTTCACGCATCCTCAAGCGCTCCAAGCAGGTCGAGGACTATCAGAACTATCAATTCCGGAGGAACTGATGCTCGCGCTCGTCCACCCCGAACCCACCAGCCTGCTCGCGCTCGGCGCGATGGCCGCGGCCTTCATCATCTCCCTGATGGCCCTCGCGATCACCCGCAGCCGCAGCGGAAAGGCGCCGTCGGTCGCTGAGAAGAAGTCGCGCGGCTCGATGCTGGGCGTGTTCGTTCAGATGATCGGCTTCGCCGCAGTCGGCTTCGGCCCCATCGTCGCTTCGCTCGATCCGCACAGTACCCTCGCGATAAGCGAAGCCGGCGTGGTGGCTGTGCTGATGGCGTTCACCATCCTGCTGTTCTTCTCGGCCAGCCGCGCGATGGGCAAGAACTGGAGCATCGTCGCGCGCACCCGCGAAGACCACCAGCTCGTCACCTGGGGCCCGTTCGCGGCGATCCGCCATCCGATCTATACTGGCCTGTTCGCCTTCATGCTGGCGATGGCGGTGGCGTTCGGCCATTGGCGCGGACTGATCCTGGGCGTGCCGCTCTATTGGATCGGCACCTGGATGCGCGTCAGCATCGAGGAACGTATGCTGCGCGGTCAGTTCGGCGCGGCCTATGACGCTTATGCGGCCCGGGTGAAGCGCTTCGTGCCGGGCGTGATCTGACAAGGAAACGGCGGCTCATGGCGCGACGCGTGGAGTGGTGCCGAGGGTAGTGCCCTGTCGTCATGTGCAGGCGGCATCCACGTGGATGCCGCCCGGCATTCGCGCACTTCCCCGTCGCGCATTCCCGGCATAGTCTCCCACCAAACCGGCAAAGGGGGGCCTTGCCATGCATGACGATACGCTGTGGAATCCCGATCTCGCGCCCACCGGGCCCGATCAGCGAAGCTGGGCCTGGTATCATTATGCGGCGCTGTGGATCGGGATGATCGTCGCGGTGCCGGCATGGATGCTGGCGGCGGGGCTGATCGAACAGGGCATGTCGGCAGACCAGGCGGCGATGACCGTGCTGCTTGGCAACGCCATCGTCCTCGTGCCGATGCTGCTGATCGGCCATGCCGGCGCCAAGCACGGCATTCCCTATGCGGTGCTCGCCCGCGCCTCGTTCGGCACCACCGGCGCGCGCATTCCCGCCCTCGCCCGCGCGCTGGTCGCCTGCGGCTGGTACGGCATCCAGACCTGGATCGGCGGCGAGGCCCTGCTTACCCTGCTCGGTATCCTTGCGGGCGCGGACCTGCGCGGGCAGCCGCTTCCGGTCCTGGATATCGGCCTCGGCCAGCTCGCCGCTTTCCTCGCGTTCTGGGCGATCCAACTCTTCTTCGTCCGCAAGGGGCTGATGACGATCCGCCGGCTCGAGACCTGGACAGCACCGGTCAAGATCCTCGTCTGCGTGGCGCTGGTCTGGTGGGCGGTGGACGCCGCGGGCGGTCTCGGTCCGATCTTCGCCGCGCCCTCGGCCTTCGTGCCGGGCGGCGCGAAGGAAGGTCAGTTCTGGCTGGTCTTCTGGCCCGCGCTCACCGCGATGATCGGCTATTGGGCGACGCTGGCGCTCAACATCCCCGATTTCACCCGCTTCGCCCGCAGCCAGCGTGATCAGGCGATCGGCCAGACCATCGGCCTGCCGCCGATGATGGGGCTGATCGCGCTCGCCAGCGTCATCACCACCAGCGCGACGGTGGTCATCTATGGCGAGGCGATCTGGGATCCGGTCGCCCTCTCCGGCCGCTTCGCCGGGCCCCTGGTGCTGCTCGGACTGGTGGTGATCAGCATCGACACCGTCTCGTGCAACATCGCCGCCAACCTCGTCTCCTCGGCTTATGACTTCTCGTCGCTGAAGCCGGGCAGGATCAGCTACCGCACCGGCGGCATGATCACCGCGGTGATCGCGATCCTGATCATGCCGTGGAAGCTCCTTGCCTCCACCGGCGGCTATATCTTCGTCTGGCTCGCGGGCTATTCGGCGTTGCTCGGCCCGATCGCCGGCATATTGATCGCAGATTACTGGCTGATCCGCCGCACCGAGCTCGACACCACCGATCTCTACCGCGCTGATGGCCGTTTCGGCGCATGGAACGCTGCCGCGCTGATCGCCTTCGCCGCGGGCGTGCTTCCCAACCTCCCCGGCTTCCTCGCCACCGCCGCGCCATCGCTGGTCAGCGTGGGGGGCTTCTGGATGGGCATTTACACCTGGGCGTGGTTCGTCGGGCTCGGCATCGCCCTGATCGTCTATACCGCTTTGATGAAGCTCAAGCCCGCTGCCTGAGCCGCATCAGCCATGCCGCGAAGAACGCGAACGCGGCCTGCCACGGCAGATGCACGCTGAGGAACCAGAAGACGAAGCGCGAGGGCTTGAGCGGCAACGTCATCGCGTCGGTCATTATCAACCCATAGGCCATGCCCAGCGCGCCGAGAACGGTCAGCACCGCGACGCCGAGCATTGCGATCGCCCGCGTCGCCGGTGTCAGCGGGGCGAGCCGGGTCCAGATCAGCAGCACGAAGGCCAATACGCTGCCGGCAAATCCGCCGACCGCTCCGGTAGCGAGGAAGCCGAGATAGTCGCTGCTACTGGGCTCGAGCGGGAAATTGGCGACGCCATACCCCCAGGCGAGATCGTTGGCGACGATGTGCGAGAAGCTCAGCAGCAGCGTGAAATATCCCACCCGCCTGAACCAGCCGCGCTGCCGCGCGCTGACCAGCAGATAGGGCAGCCCGAACAAAGGCGTCAGATACAGGCTGGGGCCGACCACCGGCGCCAGCGCGTCCTTGGCATCGGGATAGAGCAGCAGGGCAAGCGCCAGCGCGACCGCGTAGACGACCGCGCCGATCAGCAACCAGATGAAGGCATGCCAGAAGCGGACATTGCGCCGCCTTGCGTGCGCCTCGCCAAGGGGGTCGAGCGTGGTCACTTCCCACCCTCGTCATTCCCGCGAAAGCGGGAACCCAGGATCACAAGCGATGCGGCAGAACCATTCTGAATCCCCGCTTTCGCGGGGATGACGGAATTAGGATTCGAACCGGGCTGCCTCAGCCCGCCTTTTCCTTCTTGGCATAGACGCGCACCGGCTCCTTGCGCCCGTCGACCACATCCTTGTCGACCACGACCTCATCGACCCCGTCCATGCTGGGCAGGTCGAACATCGTGTCGAGCAGGATGCCCTCAAGGATCGAGCGGAGCCCGCGCGCGCCGGTCTTGCGTTCGATCGCCCGCTTGGAGATCGCGACTAGCGCGTCGTCGTTGAAGCCGAGCTTTACCGTCTCCATGTCGAACAGCTTCTGATATTGCTTGACCAGCGCGTTCTTCGGCTCGGTCAGAATCTTGATCAGCGCCTCGACGTCGAGATCTTCCAGCGTCGCGATGACCGGCAGACGGCCGACGAATTCGGGGATCAGGCCGAATTTGAGCAGATCCTCCGGCTCGGTCTGACGAAGCAGTTCGCCGGTGCGGCGCTCGTCCGGCCCGGCGACATGCGCGCCGAAGCCGATCGACTTGCCCTGTAGGCGGTCGCCGATAATCTTCTCGAGGCCCGAGAAAGCACCGCCGCAGATGAACAGGATATTGGTGGTATCGACCTGCAGGAACTCCTGCTGCGGATGCTTGCGCCCGCCCTGCGGCGGAACGCTGGCCGTGGTGCCTTCCATCAGCTTGAGCAGCGCCTGCTGGACGCCCTCACCTGATACGTCGCGGGTGATCGAGGGATTCTCGGCCTTGCGCGAAATCTTGTCGATCTCGTCGATATAGACGATCCCGCGCTGCGCCCGCTCGACATTGTAGTCGGATGCCTGGAGCAGCTTGAGGATGATGTTCTCGACATCCTCGCCGACATAACCGGCCTCGGTCAGCGTCGTCGCATCGGCCATCGTGAACGGCACGTCGAGGATGCGCGCCAGAGTCTGGGCGAGCAAGGTCTTGCCGCAGCCGGTCGGGCCGACGAGCAGGATGTTCGACTTGGCGAGTTCGACGTCCGCACCCTTGGCGCCGTGGTTGAGCCGCTTGTAGTGGTTATGGACCGCGACCGAGAGCACGCGCTTGGCCTGCTTCTGGCCGATCACATAATCGTCGAGAACGTCGCAGATCTCCTGCGGCGTCGGCACGCCGCCGTCCTTCTTCGAGACAAGCGCCGACTTGGTCTCCTCGCGAATGATGTCGTTGCACAGTTCGACGCACTCGTCGCAGATGAACACGGTCGGGCCGGCGATGAGCTTGCGCACCTCGTGCTGCGACTTGCCGCAGAACGAGCAATAAAGCGTGCTCTTGGAATCGCCGCCGCTGAGCTTCGTCATTCAATTCTCTCCCGTGCGCTGCGTGCGCACGTTACGCCACCCGCCAAGATACACGCGGGCAAATCTCGGGCAATCCGGAATCGGATATAGCCCAGCTTGGTTAAGCAGTGGCTGACGAACCGTCTTCCGACGGCGTCGGCCGCTTTTCGAACACCTCGTCGACCAGCCCGAACGCCTTGGCCTCTTCCGCTTCGAGGAACGTGTCGCGGTCCATCGCCCGTTCGATTTCCTCGAGCGGCTTGCCGGTATACTTCACATATAGCGCGTTCATCCGGTCCTTGATGCGCTGGATTTCCTTGGCCTGGATCTGGATGTCCGAGGCCATACCCTGCGCACCGCCCGAGGGCTGGTGGATCATGATCCGCGAATTGGTCAGCGCCACGCGCATCCCCGGCTCGCCGGCCGCGAGCAGAAAACTGCCCATCGACGCCGCCTGGCCGATACAGACCGTGCCTACCTTTGGGCGGATATACTGCATGGTGTCGTGGATCGCCATGCCCGCGGTGACCACGCCACCCGGCGAATTGATGTACATCCAGATATCCTTCTTCGGGTTCTCGGACTCGAGGAAGAGCAGCTGCGCGGTGATCAGCGATGCCATGCCATCCTCGACCCCGCCGGTGACGAAGATGATGCGCTCACGGAGCAGCCGCGAGAAGATGTCGAAGCTGCGCTCGCCGCGGCTCGATTGTTCGATGACGATCGGAACGAGACCGCCGGTGATGGGGTCAATGGTCATCTTGCCTTCAAGCGGATGCATAAGGGGAAATCTCTTTGGTTGTGTTTTGCCCGGCAACTACATCGGCGCTTGGTTAGCGCCGCGCAAGGGGTGAACGCGGTGAAAGGGCAGGCTTAACGGGCACTCTTGTCGAAGTCTGCACGAAAGCGCACATCGTTACGCATGAGCAAGGTTCTCGTCACCGGCGGTTCGGGCTTCGTCGGAAGCCATGTCATCCTCCAACTCCTCGCCGCAGGCCACCTCGTCCGCACCACCGTTCGCAGCCTGTCGCGTGAGAATGAAGTCCGCGCGATGCTCGAACGCGCCGGCGCCGACACCTACCGGCTGGGCTTCGCCGCCGCCGATCTGGAGCGGGACGCCGGCTGGGCCGAGGCGGCGGCCGACTGCGACTATGTCCAGCACGTCGCCTCGCCCTTCCCGATCAGCCAGCCCAAGGATGAGCAGGAACTGATCCGTCCGGCGGTGGACGGCACGCTCAGGGTGTTGCGCGCCGCGCGCGATGCCGGCGTCAAACGCGTGGTGTTGACCTCATCCTTCGCCGCGATCGGCTATGGTCATGGCCAGCGCTCCACCGCCTACACCGAGGAGGACTGGACGGACGTCAACGGCCCCTCGGTCCAGCCTTATATGAAGTCCAAGACATTGGCGGAACGCGCCGCATGGAATTTCATCGCCACCGAAGGTGGCGGCATGGAACTGGCGGTGGTCAATCCGGTCGGCATCTTCGGGCCCGCGCTGGGCAAGTATCTATCGACCTCAGTCGAGCTGGTGCGGCGGATGATGACGGGCAAGTTGCCCGGCACCCCCGATCTGTGGCTGGGCGTGATCGACGTCCGCGACGTCGCCAGCCTGCAGGTCCAGGCGATGACCGATCCGGCCGCAGCGGGTGAGCGCTTCCTCGCGGTGGCGGGCGAACCGGTCTCGTTCCACCAGATGGCGCTGATCCTCCACGATCATTTCGGCAGCAAGGTGCCGCGCCAGATGCCCGACTGGGCGATCCGCGCGCTGGCGCTGATCAACCCGATGGCGCGCGAGGCCGTCCCCCGCCTGGGCATTCGTGGCCGCGCGAGCAATGACAAGGCGCGCGCTTTGGGCTGGACGCCACGGAGCAACGAGGAAGCGATCGCCGCGACCGCCAGGTCGCTGCGGGAATTGAAGCTGGTCTAGCCGCGCAGCGGCCCCGGCACACCCAGATAGGCCAGCCGGCGCACTTCGCGCCGACCGCGCACAACCGTATCCAGGATCAGCCCGGTAAACAGGTTGAGGAAGGCGAGGATCATCAGCCCGGTCGAAAGGATCGCGGTCGGGAAGCGTGGCACGGTGTGGGTGTCAAGAAACGTCAGCACAAGCGGCACACTGAGCCCGATCGCCGCCAACGCGAACGCCGCCGCGATCAGCCCGAAAAACAGCATCGGCCGCTCGATCCGGTAGAGCGTCAGGATCGTCCGGGCGATGCGGAAGCCGTCCGAATAGGTGCTGAGCTTGGAGACCGAACCATCGGGCCGGGCGAAATAGCGCGTTTCCACCTCGCCGACCGGCATCTTGAGCTCCAGTGCATGGACGCTGATCTCGGTCTCGATCTCGAAGCCCGACGACAGCACCGGAAAGCTCTTCACGAAGCGGCGCGAAAACACCCGGTAGCCCGAGAAGATATCGGTGAAGCTGCGCCCGAACAGCCGCGCCAGCAGCCCGGTCATCATCCGATTGCCGAGGACGTGCCCGCGCCGATAGGCCTCCGCTGCTTCGTGGACGCGGGTGCCGACGATCATGTCGAGGCCTTCCTCCTGCGCCCGAGCGACCATCGCCGCCGCGGAATCAGGATCGTAGGTCGCATCGCCATCGGCCATCACATAGATATCGGCGTCGATATCGGCGAACATCCGCCGGACGACATTGCCCTTGCCCTGCATCCGCTCGCTGCGGACCACGGCGCCGGCGGCCCGCGCCACCTCGATGGTGCGATCGCGGCTGTTATTGTCGTAGACGTAGATTGTCGCGGTTGGCAGCGCCGCGCGGAAACCGGCGACCGTCTGCGCGATCGCCGCTTCCTCGTTATAGCAGGGCAGCAGCACTGCGATGCGCGGTTCGGTCACCCCATACCCCCAAATCGTCACCCCGGCCTTGTGCCGGGGTCCACCGGGAGGCCAGGTGAGACGCTAGAGCCTCTTGCCGCATAGCTAGCGGCACCGTGGACCCCGGCACAAGGCCGAGGCGACGGGTTGGCTTACTTCTTCTTCGCCGGCGCCTTCTTCGCGGCCGGCTTTTCGTCGGCAGCCTTTTCCACCTTCGGCTCGGCGGCCTTCTTGGTCGCGGCCTTCTTCACCGGCTCGGCGACGACGGCCTCTTCCTTCGGCGCCTTGGCCGGCTTGTCAGCCTTGGACGGCGCGGCCTTGGTCGCGTCCTTTTTGGCCGGCTCTTCCGCCTTGGCCTTCTCGGCCTTGGGCTTGGCGGCCGCCTTCTTGCCCTTGGGCTTGTGGTTGTCGTGATCGTGGTGATGCGTGCCGGTGTCGAAACCGTCTTCGCTCTCGATCGCGGCTTCCAGCGCCTCGCGGGTCACTTCGCGGTCGGTGATCTCGGCCTTGTCGAACAGGAAGTCGACGACCTTGTCCTCGAACAAGGGCGCGCGCAGCTGGGCGGCCGCCATCGGCTCGTTGCGGACATATTCGAAGAAGCGCTGGCGCTGGTCGGCCGGATATTGCTGCGCGGCCTGCGCGATCAGCTGGTTCATCTCGTTGGCGTTGACCTCGACGCCATTGGCGTTGCCGATCTCGGACAGCAGCAGACCCAGACGGACGCGGCGCTCGGCGATGGCGACATATTCGTCGCGCTCGGTCTCGAGCTCGGCCTTGGCGGCGGCGACATCTTCCTCATGCTCCGCTTCGTGCTGGAGCTGGTGCCAGATCTGCTGGAACTCGGCATCGACCATCGACGGCGGCACCGGGAAATCATGGCCCGCGGCGAGCTGATCGAGCAGCTTGCGCTTCATATGCGTGCGGGTCAGGCCATTGAGCTGCTGCTCGATCTGGCCCTTGAGGAGACCGGTGAGCTGCTCGAGGCTCTGCAGGCCAAGCTGCTTGGCGAAGTCATCGTCGATCTTGGCTTCGCCGGCGGTCTTCACCGCGGTGATCTTGAGATCGAAGGTCGCGGGCTTGCCGGCGAGATCCTTCGAGCCATAATCCTCGGGGAAGGTCACCGAAATCTGCTTCTCGTCGCCGGCCTTCACGCCGACGAGCTGATCCTCGAAACCGGGGATCAGGCGGCCCGAGCCGATCTCGACGGCCATGTCGGTGCCGGTGCCGCCGTCGAACGCGACGCCGTCAGCGGTCTTGCCGACGAAATCCATCGTAACCTGGTCGCCGGTCGCGGCCTTGTGCTTGGGGCCGGCATCGCTCCACGACTTCTGCTGGCCGGCGAGCTGCTCGAGCTGCGCGGTCACCGCGGCGTCATCGGCCGGCACCGTCAGGCGCTCGAGCTTGAGCCCCTCGATCGACGGCGTCGGCACATCGGGAAGCACTTCGAGCTCGACCTTGACTTCGGCGTCGCCACCGGCGGCATATTCGCCTTCCAGGCTCACCGACGGCTGCATCGCCGGACGCAGCTTCTTGTCGGCGATCAGCTGCTGCACGCCTTCCTGGATCGAGCTGTTGAGCGCTTCCTGCGCCAGCGATTCGCCGTGCATCTTGCGGATCAGGTTGGCCGGCACCTTGCCGGGACGGAAACCGGGCATGCGGATCGTCGGAGCGACGCGCTTCACTTCGGCATCGACCTTCGAATCGATATCCTTGGCAGTGATCTTCAGCGTGAAGGCGCGCTTGAGGCCCTCGTTCAACGTCTCGACAGTCTGCATCAGTTCGAACTTCCAAAAAGAATGAGATCGCGGCGCCGAAACGCTGATCAGAGAGCGGCGGTGCTGGTGCGGGCGAAGGGACTCGAACCCCCACACCTTTCGATACCAGAACCTAAATCTGGCGCGTCTACCAGTTCCGCCACGCCCGCAGGGGCACCGCCGGTCGGGCGGCTCTATAGCAATCAGGCGAGCGGGGGCAAGGGCACAAGCAACTTGCGCGTCGGCGCGGCGTTGAGAGGAGCAAAAGGAGTGCCTTCGATGCCAGTAGAACCGCCGATCAAGCCGACTACCCCTCCCGACGAAACCCCCGCCGCGCCGCAGCCGGGACAGCCGGAGACGCCACCGCCCGAATATGCCCCACCGGCCCCAGACATCGACGTACCGGCGCCCAACCCCGGCGGCGATCCCCCGGCAACCCCGATGCAGCCCACTGCCTGAGGAGGAAATCATGTCCGATACCGATCACACCGATACCCGCTCCGATCTCGAACGGGCCGTGCAGTCGCGCGCCGACGAAGCCAATGGCGGTGGCGACACCTCGGCGCTGAAACCCACCGGCGTGAAGGACGGCATCGGCGGCACCGCCGGCGAGGACAAGAATCAGGGCCGGGACCAGCAATAGCACCGTGAGCCCCGAGATGATCGACGTCTATTTGCGCAAGCTGCGCGCCCGCCACCGCATCAGCGCGCTGGAGGAGGCGGCGATCGTCGATTCGGTTTCCGAAATCACCCAATATCCCGCCGATCGGGTCCTGATCCGCGCCGGGCAAATGCTCACCTGTTCGACGCTGCTCACCGACGGGCTGATGTGCCGCTACAAGGATCTGAGCGATGGCCAGCGCCAGATCACCGCACTCCACGTACCCGGCGATTTCGCCGATCTGCACAGCTTCACGCTCAAATATCTCGATCATAACGTCATGACGCTGACACCATGCACCATCGCGATATCGCCGCACGAGCGCATTCAACAGGTCTGCGAGCAATTTCCCCGCCTCGCCCGCATCTTCTGGTTCTCGACCAACCTCGACGCCTGCATCCACCGCGAATGGGAGGTCTCGCTCGGCCGCCGCAACGCGCTGGAGCGGACCGCGCATCTGCTGTGCGAGCTATATGTCCGGCTCGGGCTGGTCGGGCGCGCTGGTCCCTTCGATTACGCGCTGCCGATCACCCAGACCGAGCTGGCTGAGTGCCTGGGCCTGACCTCGGTCCATGTGAACCGGGTGCTTCGCGACTTGCGCGAGGCCGGGCTGGTCGAATTCCGCAGCGGCCGCGTTACGATCAACAATTTCGATGACCTCAAGCGCGCCGCCGAATTCGATTCGGACTATCTGTATCTCAACCCGTCGGAGCTGTAGCTCCGGTCAGTCCGACACGAAGAAATCATAGACGCGATAAATGTCCTTTTCGGCGCGGAGCACGAAGCCATATTGGCCCGGCGGCAGCGGCGCGAGTGGCGTGACCGCAAAGATGCCGTCCCCGATCTCCTTGATCGAAAACTGGAGCGCGTCCTTGGGATCGATCCCGACAGTGGCACCAAACACCTTCCGCTTGCCCACGACCATCTCGCGCTGACCACCCCTCTCCTCAAAGCGGACGAGGTTGAATTCTGAGGGAGATTGCGCCGTCACGGTCGAAGCCGTTCCGAAATCGCCAACTTTTGGATCGTCGGTCTCGAAGTAGAAATAGAAGCTGGGGAGGTGCGACGCCGCCGCGGTCTGCGCCGAGGCGCGCGGAATCGCCAGTTTGAGGCGATATGGAAACAGGAGACTGCCATTCCCGGTCGCGCGCCCGCCACTGGCATTGATCGGGCGCAGTAAAGCCAGGCGATGCGCCGCATCGTTGCCCAGATCGAGATACAGACCGGGCGTCCGCCGGATCGCCGGGCTGGACGTCGCCGCCACGGCCCCCTGCGCGCTCGCTGCGCCGGTGCATCGCGATACCATGGCCGCGATGACGCGGTCGGAAATGCCGGCTTCCTTGAGCGCGACAATCGCAGCCGTCGAAACGTCATACGCGCATGGCAGGCTGTCGATCTTGGCGAGCATTACCTCATTGCCAACGCCCGCCCGCGCCAGGGCGATGATGCTATGGTTGCCGAAGGCCTCCTGGGCGACAGCCGCGCCGACGAAAAGCAGCGGCGTCGCCGCCAGCGAATATCCGATGCCCGTCACCATTCGCCCCCGCATGCTGCAGAAGCCTAGCTAGTCGCTGCTCCGCGACAAGGCGGGATTAGGTCCGATTTATGCGGTAATCCGTCGCACCGTCAGCACCTTGACCGGCTTGGCAGGCACCTCGCCCTTGAAGCTCCCGCCGCGCAGCGTCGCGGTCGGCGAATTGGGCGCGTCGAAGACCTTGAGGACCACATCCAGCCCGTCGACCACGCGCGCGAAGGCGGCGAAGCCGAGATTGTCGCCGGGGTTCTCGGGGTTTGCATCGAATGAAGGCTGGTCCCCAAGGCTGATTGTAAACTCGCCCTGCGCGCTGCCGGGCTTGAGGCGCGGCATCGAAAGCGTTCCGTCGAGGTGCTTGATCCCGGTCTGCGTCGTCGGCTCGTGCCTGATCGGCGGAAACACGCGCTTGGGATCGTTCTGCAGCCCCAGTTGCACGAAGCCGAAATGGTCCTGCACCTTAACGACGCGGTAGAAGGTGATGCCGTCGAGCCGCTTCGCATCGACATAGCGCAGGAAATTGGCGGCGGTGACAGGCGCCTTGTCGGCATAGACCTCGACCACGAAGCGCCCGGCCTCGGTCTCGAACGCGACGCGCGGATTGGCGGCTGGCGGCGCGGTGGTCTGCGCGGCAACGGGTGCCGCGAACAGAGCGAGCAACGCGATCAACAACGCACGGATCATTCCTTGTCCTCCGCTTCCTTCCCCGCCGCCAGCTTCGCGCTCTCCGCCTTGAGCGGACGCGACACCGGACAGACTTCCTGCAAATAACCGTTGAGCGAGTTCGCCAGATGCTCGGTCACCAGCTTGTAGTGCACATATTGCCCGCGCTTCTCGCTCGTCACCAGCCCGGCATTCTCCAGCACCGAAAGATGCTGCGATACGGCCGGCTTGGAGATCGAGAAACGCGCCGCGATCTCCCCTGCCGTCAGCTCCGCATGGCTGAGATAGGCAAGGATCTTGCGACGGGTGGTGGAGGATAGGGCTTCGAAAACGCGCTGCATGGGAAAGCATTTAAGCGATTACTTCATTGCCTTCCAGCCCAAAGACAGTATTTAGGTAATTGCTTAATTACCTGCGAGTCGCGGCCATGCACGATCCGAATGCGGTAAACAGCCTGATCGAAACGCCGGGAGCCAGCCCCGTGGCGGGCCGGGTGCGCTGGAGTCCCATGGTGTCGCTGTGGAACGGCGGGATGCTGGGGAGCGCACTGATCCTCGGTCCCCTCACCTTTTCGCCCGGCGCGTTCGCGATCTTCATCGCCACCACCGGCGCGACCTTGCTGCTCGGACATTCGGTCGGCTTTCACCGCCGCCTGATCCACCGGAGCTTCGCCTGCCCGCTCTGGCTGGAGCGCGTGCTGGTCTGGTTCGGCACGATCGTCGGCATGAGCGGTCCGCACGGCATCATCCGCACGCACGACCTGCGCGACTGGGCGCAGCGCCAACCACACTGTCACCCCTATCTCAGCCACCGCAGTCCGATGCTGAAGGATGCGTGGTGGCAACTCCATTGCCGCCTCGAACTCACCCACCCGCCCCGCTTCGACCTCGGCCGCGCTGGGCGGGACCGCTTTTACCGCTTCCTCGAAGCCAGCTGGATGGCGCAGCAACTCCCCATCGCTGCGTTGCTCTGGTGGGCCGGCGGCTGGGGCTTCGTCATCTGGGGCGTCTGCGCCCGCGTCGCCATCTCGGCGCACGGCCATTGGTTCGTCGGGCATCTCGCGCACACGCGAGGCCCGCAGAGCCTGTTGGTCGAAGGCGCGGGTGTGCAGGCGCATAACGTGCCCTGGGCCGGTTTCGTCACGATGGGCGAGGCCTGGCACAACAACCACCACGCCTTCCCCGGCTCTGCACGGATCGGGCTGCATCCGGGGCAAAGCGACCTGGGCTATGCTTTCATCCGCCTGCTGGAGCGCGTGGGCATGGCTTGGGACATCCAGACGCCCGATGCGATGTCCGGACGTCTGGCTCGCCTACACCCGGCGGAGGCGCAGCCATGAGCGAAGCGTTTCCGCCAAGCGACGGCTGCCTGGCCATGCTGGTATCTGTTACGATATCTGCGCTCGTCTTGAGCGCAGCGATGTTTACGCCCGCAGATGTGCCGAGCTTTTACTTTGCCGTGTTACTCGTGGTCGCCGTGGTGGTTGGGGCCATTGCGATACCCCAATATTTGCTCGTCCTGCACTCTGGCCGGCAGAGCATCTGGACCGCAATCGCCGTCGGCGCGATCACAGGTGCGATCCTCCCGCTAACGGTCGCGCTCTCGGGAATGGCGCGAGCATGGGCGACGACATTCGCTTTCGCGCTGGTCGGCGCAATCGGCGGCGTCATCTTTTATCTCACCGCTACCGTGGCAAGGAATCCCGCGCGGAAGATAGCGATCGTGCTGACGCTTACTGGGGTGTCCGTCACGCTGGCGCCCATTGTCGGGGCCTGGCTTAGCCCAGCGCCTTCTTAAGCAGTTCGTTGACCACCGCCGGATTGGCCTTGCCCTGCATCGCCTTCATCGTCTGGCCGACGAAGAAGCCGAACAGCGCTTCCTTGCCGCCGCGATACTGCTCCAGCTGGTTGGGATTGGCCGCCAGCACGCCGGCGATCACCGCCTCGATCGCGCCGGTGTCGCTGGTCTGCTTGAGGCCGCGCTCCTCGACGATCTTGGGTGCACTGTCGCCGGTCTCCAGCATGATTTCGAACACCTGCTTGGCGAGCGGACCCGAGAGCGTGCCGTCGGCGGCGAGCGCCAGCAGTTCGGCGCCCTGCACCGGGCTGACCGGCGATTCATCCAGATCCTTGCCCAGCTTGTTGAGCGCGCCGAACAGATCGGAGATCAGCCAGTTCGCTGCCGGACGCGCCAGCTCAGTCTCGCTCTTGCCCGCCACCCGCGCGCTTTCCGCGAGCAACGCCTCGAACCAGCGCGCCGTATCGGCATCGGCGGTAAGCACCGCGGCGTTGTACGCGCTCAGCCCCAGCTCGCTTTCATAGCGGCCGCGCTTGGCGTCAGGCAGCTCGGGCAGGCTCGCCTTGCATTCGTCAAGAAACGCATCGTCGAGTTCGAGCGGCAGCAGATCGGGATCGGGGAAGTAGCGATAGTCATGCGCGTCTTCCTTTGAGCGCATCGAGCGCGTCTCGCCACGATCGGGATCGAACAAGCGCGTTTCCTGGACGATGCGCCCGCCCGCCTCGATCACCTCGACCTGGCGCTTGGCCTCGATCTCCACCACCTGCATGACGAAGCGAACCGAATTGACGTTCTTGGTTTCGGTGCGCGTGCCGAATTCCTCGCCCGGACGGCGCACCGAGACATTGACATCGGCGCGCATCGAACCCTGGTCCATATTGCCGTCGCACGAGCCGACATAGCGGACGATCGAGCGCAGCTTGGCGAGATAGGCGCCCGCTTCCTGCGGCGAGCGCATGTCCGGCCGCGAGACGATCTCCATCAGCGCCACGCCCGCGCGGTTGAGATCGACGTAAGAGCGCGTCGGATGCTGATCATGCATCAGCTTGCCAGCGTCCTGCTCGACATGGATACGCTCGATGCCGATCGTCTTGGTGACGGCGTTCGGGTCTTTCTCGTCGAGGCTGACCTCGATCGCGCCCTCGCCCACCAGCGGATGGTAGAGCTGGCTGATCTGATAGCCCTGCGGCAGATCGGCGTAGAAGTAATTCTTGCGATCGAAGCGCGACCATTTGTTGATCACCGCACCCAGCGCCATGCCGGTGCGCACCGCCTGGCGGATGCACTCGCCGTTCACCGTCGGCAGCATGCCGGGCATCGCCGCGTCGATCAGGCTGACCTGGCTATTCGGTTCGGCGCCGAACGCAGTCGCGGCGCCCGACATCAGCTTGGCGTTGGACGTGACCTGGGCATGGACCTCCAGGCCGATCACGACCTCCCATTCGCCGGTTTCGCCGTGGATGCGGTAAGAAGATTCAGTCATTTCAACTTTCCTAGCGCTCCTGCGGAAGCAGGAGCCCAGCGCCAAGCAATCCTAGGCTCCTGCTTTCGCAGGAGCGCTAATACCATCACCACCACGCATCCGGCCGCGCGACGAACCCCGCGCGCTGCTCGATCGCGAGGCCCGCGTTCAGCACACCCTGCTCATCGAGCGGCTTGCCGATGATCTGAAGGCCCAGCGGCAGCCCGTCCTTGTCGAGCCCGCCCGGCACGCTCATCGCCGGCAGGCCCGCCAGCGACGAGGGCACCGTGAACACGTCGTTCAAATACATCGCCAGCGGATCGGCGGACTTGTCGCCCAGCGCGAACGCCGCGCTCGGCGCGGTCGGGGTCAGCAGATAGTCGCAGACCGCCCATGCATTCTCGAAATCGCGCGCGATCAGCGTGCGGACCTTCGATGCCTGGGTGAAATAGGCGTCGTAGAAGCCTGCCGACAGCACATAGGTGCCGATCAGGATGCGGCGCTTCACTTCCTCGCCAAAGCCCGCCGCGCGGGTCGCCGCGTACATTTCCTGCAGGTTCGCGCCCTCGGCCAGTTCGCGCAGGCCATAGCGGACGCCGTCATAGCGAGCGAGGTTCGACGAAGCCTCGGCCGGCGCGATGATGTAATAGGCCGGCAGCGCATATTTGGTGTGCGGCAGCGAGACTTCGACGATCTCGGCGCCAGCGTCCTTGAGCCACTCGATCCCGGTTTCCCATAGCTGGACGATCTCGGGCGGCGAACCGTCGATCAGATATTCCGCCGGAATGCCGATCTTCTTGCCGCGCAGATCGCTGTTCAGCCCTTCTTCCCATTTGGGCACCGGCAGGTTCAGCGAGGTCGAATCCTTGGCGTCGAAGCCCGACATCGCCTCCAGCAGGATCGCGCAATCCTTGACGTCGCGCGCCATCGGCCCGGCCTGATCGAGCGAAGAGGCGAAGGCGATCGTGCCCCAGCGCGAGCAGCGGCCGTAAGTCGGCTTGATGCCGCTGATGCCGACGAACGCCGCGGGCTGGCGGATCGATCCGCCGGTATCGGTGCCGGTCGCACCCGGGCACAGCCGCGCCGCGACCGCCGCCGAGCTGCCGCCCGAAGAGCCGCCCGGCGCGAGTGGGGCCTTGTCCCCGCCGCCGCGCCGCCAAGGCGAGATGACGTTGCCGAAATACGACGTCTCGTTGGACGAGCCCATCGCGAACTGATCCATGTTGAGCTTACCGAGCATGCCCGCGCCCGCATCCCACAGATTCTGCGAGACGGTCGATTCATAGACCGGCTTGAAGCCTTCGAGGATGTGGCTGGCTGCGGTGGTCTGCACGCCCTTGGTGCAGAACAGATCCTTCATGCCGATCGGCACGCCGGCGAGCGGCTTGAGCGCCTCACCCTTCGCCACAGCTTCGTCCGCAGCGCGCGCCGCCGCCATCGCATGGTCAGGCGTCTCGACGATGAACGCGTTCAGCGCCTTGGCCTTGCTCACCTTGACGATGAACTGGTCCGCCACTTCGCGCGCCGAGAATTTGCTCGTGCGGATGCCGTCGCGCAACGCGGCTACGCCGAGTTCGGTAAGATCGGTCATTCGACCACCTTCGGCACGGTGAAGAAGCCATGCTCGCCCTGCGGCGCGTTCGCGAGAATCGCATCGCGCTGGCCGCCCTCGGTCACCACATCGGCACGCAGGCGCAGCGTGTTGGGGATGACGGCGGTCATCGGCTCGACGCCGGAGGTATCGACCTCACCCAGCTGCTCGATCCAGCCAAGGATATTGTTGAGCTCGGGCGCGAGACGCTCGGCATCGCTATCGCTGATCGCGATGCGCGCGAGGCTCGCCACCTTCTTCACGGTTGCGGTATCTACAGACATGCAAGAGCGCCTAACAGAGCGCCTTGCCGCAGTGCAACCTATTCGAAGACGCTCCCCACCGGCTTTCCGCCAATGAAGAGCTGACGTCGCTCGACTTTGCGTACTTGGACCTGCCCGGCGTCATAGGCTCTCTTCTGCGCCTGCGCCTCGGCCTTGGCGGTGTCTTTGGAGGCCGGCATCATGGGCGCCCGATTGTCTTCGGTCCACTTGCCGGCAGCCAGCAGGAACGTTTCACCACCGTTGCAGGGCCAGTTGCGGTCAGCCCTGAAGCAGTTGTCGCGCAGCAATACGAAGGTCGCCGGATCGACGACCAGCACCGTGCAACCGCCCTCCTCTTCCATACCGCAGCGCTGGCTAACCAGTGCATCGAGTGCTCCTGCCGGAAGCGTCGCACCCGCCGGCAGCACGCGTAAATGCTTCGCGACGTCGACCTGGCTCTGCTGGGTCTCAGGCACATCCCAGCGATTCTCGGCCTTGCCCGCCGCCAGCGCCCGCTCGCGGATCGCGGCATTGGCGGACATCTTCAACTTGGCGAGCGCTTTCCTGCCCGGCTCGCCAAACTCGAACGCCAGCGCCCGCCAGTCGAACTTCTCCGGGCTGAGCTTGCCCGATTCGAGCCGCGCGACCTGATCGTGTGTGGCTATCGCATTGAAACTCACCAGCGGCGTCGCCAGCAGCAGCGCGATCGCGCAGGTGCCGAAGGCGAGGTTGAGGTTGGCTGGCCGCACTTTCGCCGCCCAATCAAGCCGCCCGCGCAGCAGCGAAACCAGATAGGCCACGCCATAAGCGCAAGCGAGGATCACGAAGGTCAGCGCCCAGAGCCGCTCGGGCGTGAAGCCATATTGGCCGATGCGCAGCCCGATCGCGATCGCCGCGATCACGGCCAGCGGCAACATCACCAGCCCGAGCCCCATCGCGCCGTAGCGCAGCGCCGGAAAGCGCCGCTCTTCCTCGGGCGCGTTGCCGATCACCGAATTGGCGAGGATCAGCGATCCGACGATGCAGGCGAGCAGGATGCCCGTCGCGCTTCCCGCCTCCCACAGCGGCGCGAGGCCCGTGAACGGCAGCGCCAGCACGAACACGATCAGCCCCGCCGCCAGCACCGGCGCCAGCACCGAAAGCACGGTCAGCACGACGCGCTGGAGTGTCCGCACCACCACATCATGCTCGCGCAGGATGCCCAGCCCGCCGCCAAAAGCGGTGCCGATCAGCACCCGCCAGAACCAGTCCTTCTCCAGCAGGTCCTTGAGGAAATCGAGCTTGATCAGGTGGAAGAGCTGCGAAAGCAGGAAGGCCAGCGCGATGGTGACCCCGACAAACGCCCAGCTCGCGCCCCACAGTACGATGTTGGTCCAGGCATGGTCGTGCACCGAGATATAGGGAAAGCGCACCCGACCCTCGTCGCGCGCAGCCTGAAACAGGGGCGCTGCGATCGCGATCGCCAGCAATAGCGACACCCCGCGCCAGCCATCACCGCCGCTCCACTGATCGGGGGCACCGTTCCACCACACCACTGCCGCGGCGATCGCGCCCGCCACGACGCTGAAGATCACCGCAACCGGCCACGAGCGCCGCTCGACGGTGAAGCCGATCAGCCCGGCGCTGACCGTGATGAAGGTCAGCTCGGCCATCAGCAGCGGGGTGAATTTGAAATCGGGAAGATCGCCGACAAGCAGATGCACCGCCAGCCCGGTGGCGAACCCCAGCACCGCCAGCAGCAATGGCCGCAGCGGCCAGACCGGCGAGCGATCCTCGGCCTCGGATGCGCCCACCGTCTCATGCGAATCGCTCATGATCATCCCCTTCCCGCGCGAACGCGGTTTCTCATGACTATCCCGCCAGCCTCTGCGATTGCCGCGCGCCGGTAAAGCAATATTGCCGTAAGGGCGGCGCCCGGCTCCGGTCCGCGCGCCCCGATCGCGGTTGCATCGTGCGCATCCATGCCTCAGGGAACCGCGATTGCCGCGCGCCGGTCTGTGCGGCACTGCCAATTGGAGTGGTCGGTTTGGCCCGCAAGTTCCTCTATGCGATTGTTGTCCTGCTCGTGCTCGTAGCCGCCGCCGCCTTTGCCTATCGTTTCTGGGGAGCGCAGTTGCTCCGCCAGGCACTCATCCCCAGTGCCGATATCGTCGCGCTGGCGCCTCCGGGCAGCTACGAACGCGCCGATATGTGGTTCGCCCGGCCAGACAAGCCCGGCAACCCGGCGCTGTGGGTGCCCGAAGGCTATAAGCCCGCCGACAAGCCCAGAGCCGCCGTCTTCTTCGTCCACCCGACCTCTTTCCTCGATCGCAGCGCGTGGAACGCTCCGCTCGACAATGCCGAGGCCAATGGCCGCGCCGAGCTGTTCCTGCGCGGACAGGCCAGCGCCTTCAATTCGGTCGGCGAGGTCTGGGCACCACGCTACCGTCAGGCGACCTTCGGCGCCTTCCTGACCTCGCAGGCCAAGGCGCAACAGGCGCTCGACTTCGCCTATCGCGATGTCGCCGCCGCGTTCGACCAATTCCTCAAACAGACCGGCGGCCGCCCGATCGTCCTCGCCGGGCACAGCCAGGGCTCGCTCCACCTCACCCGCCTGCTCGCCGAACGCATCGCCGGCACGCCGCTCGCGAAGCGCATCGTCGCGGCCTATGTCGTCGGCTGGCCGGTCTCGATCACCGCTGATCTGCCGAAACTGGGACTTCCGGCCTGCGCCGCCGCCGATCAGACGGGCTGCATCCTCAGTTGGCAAAGCTTCGGCGAGCCCGCCGATCCGTCGCTGATCCTCGACACGTTCGATGCCAGCAACGGCTTCACCGGCCTGCCCCGCGCCAAGACGCCGATGATCTGCACCAACCCGATCACCGGCAAGCCGAACGACAACGCACCGGCCGAAGCCAATCTCGGCGCGCTGATCCAGGACAAGGATTTACGAAACGCTAGAATCGTCAAGGGCGGCGTACCCGCGCGCTGCGACGGGCGCGGCGTGTTGCTGATCGGCGGCAACCCGCCCGATCTCGGCCCGTATGTGTTGCCGGGCAACAATTACCACGTATTCGATTACAGCCTGTTCTGGGCCAATGTCCGTGCCGATGCCGAACGGCGGTTGGCGGCGTTCAAGGGGTGATCACGCTCGAGGCTTCCGATTTCCGCGCGGTTTTGCCCGCCGGAGGCCGCCTGCTCGGGCTCGATGTCGGCACCAGGACGATCGGCACCGCCTTGTGCGACGCCGGCTGGAGCTTCGCCTCGCCCGCCCAGCTCATTCGGCGCTCCAAGTTCACCAGGGACAAGGCCGCCCTCGCCGAACTGATCTCCACGCAGGCGGTGAAGGGCCTGGTCATCGGCCTTCCGCTCAATCTCGACGGCACCGATAGCCCGCGCACCCAAAGCACCCGCGCCTTCGCCCGCAATCTCGACGATATCGGCCTGCCGATCCTGATGTGGGATGAGCGCTGGTCGACCGTCGCCGTCGAGCGCACGCTGATCGAGCAGGACTTCAGCCGCGCCCGCCGCGCCGAGATGATCGATAATATGGCGGCGGCGCATATCCTCCAGGCCGCAATCGACAGACTGGTCAACGCCTGACCGGAACACCTCAGGCAAAGGTGGGCCTGAAGACGATCCATAACGATGACGACAAGAGCAAGACGAAGAACGTGATCCTCTACGCGTTCAGCCCATCTTATGGGTGCCATTGCTTTTACCATCCGCCCAAACCGCGATTTAGGGTTTCCGACGCAGCCTCCAGATCGGCAAGGGGATTGCGGAGCGTGAACAAGGTCCAGCGGCGCGCCATTCTGAAGCGACGGGCTGAGGAGCAGGGCTGGCGGTGCTGCTATTGCAAGCGCCCCTTCACCATGGGCGGCAAGACGCGCGCGACCATCGAGCATGTCCAGGCGCGCATGGATGGCGGGCGAGACGATGTCGCCAATCTCAAGGCCGCGTGCCTGCATTGCAATCAGCATCGCGGTACCCAGATGAACCAGGCGCGCCAGAGAGCCCGCGCGCTGCTTGCCATGGCTGCCCGCCCCGTCTAACCCGCCCTTTTAATGCAAGCCTCAGATCATCGCCCCGCTGCCCAGCTTTCCGGCAGCGCCGCTTTCCCGCACCGGCATCTCACCGGCATCGCCGGTCTTCAGCCGCATGAGATCATGTTTCTGCTCGACGAGGCCGAGCAATGGGTCGAGGCCAATCGCAGCCGTGCCAAGAATGATCACCGGCTCGATGGCATCACCCAGATCAACGCCTTTTTCGAGAACAGCACCCGCACGCTCCTGTCGTTCGAGATCGCCGGCAAGCGGCTGGGCGCGGACGTGGTCAACATGCATGTCGGCCAGAGTTCGGTGAAGAAGGGTGAAACGCTGATCGACACCGCGGTGACCCTCAACGCGATGCGCGCCGACGTCATCGTCATCCGCCATGGCAGTTCGGGCGCGGTCGATCTGATCGCACAGAAGGTCGATTGCCCGGTGCTCAACGCTGGCGACGGCTGGCACGAGCACCCTACCCAGGCGCTGCTCGACGCCCTCACCATCCGCCGCCGCCGGGGCGGCGTTGCCGGGCAACGCGTGGTGATCTGTGGCGACATCCTCCACAGCCGCGTCGCCCGCTCGAATATGCTGGCGCTGACCGCATTGGCCGCCGAGGTCCGGGTCGTCGCGCCGTCGACGCTGATGCCCGCCGGCATCGAGCGCATGTACGTCACGCCCTTCACCGATTTCGATGCCGCGCTGGAGGGCGCCGATGTCGTGATGATGCTTCGTGTCCAGAATGAGCGAATGGCGGGCGGCTTCATCCCCTCAAGCCGCGAATTTCATATGCGCTACGGCCTCACCCCCGAGCGGCTGGCGCTGGCCAGGCCCGACGCGCTGGTGATGCATCCGGGGCCGATGAACCGCGGGGTCGAGATCGACAGCTCGGTCGCCGATGATCCGCGGCGCAGCGCGATCACCGAACAGGTTGAAATGGGCGTCGCCGTCCGTATGGCCTGCCTCGACGTGCTGACCAGGCGCGCACGCGGCGTGGAGGGCTGGGCATGACCCTCGCTTTCACCAACGCCACGCTCGTCTGCCCGGCCGGCGGTGTCAGCAAGGGCGGACTGCTCGTCGAAAACGGCGTGATCGCCGCTGCTGGCGAGATCGCCATCCCGCCGGACGCGGAAACCATTGATCTCGCGCGCAAGACTCTCGCGCCCGCCCTCATCGATCTCGGCGTGTTCGACGTCGATCGCGCCGCCTGCCGCTTCGGCGGGATCGCCCGCGTCGGGCTGATGCCTGATCAATCGCCGGTACTCGACGATCCCGGCATCGTCCGCCGCGCCGCGACCTCGGGGAAGCCCGATCTCTGGGTCCATCCCATCGCCGCCGCCACGCGCGCGCTGGCGGGCGAGGATATCGGTGAGATGGCGATCAACATGTCCGCAGGCGCCAGGGCCGTCGCCACCGGACGCGGCTGGATCGCCGATGCCGGAGTAATGCGCAAGGTGCTGGCCTATGCCCGCGACTGCGGCCTCGCCGTGGTCGCCCATGCCGAAGATGGCGGCCTGACGGACGGCGTTGCGGCGACCGAAGGCGAGACCGCGACCCGGCTTGGCCTTCCCGCCGCCCCCGCCATCGCCGAAGCGCTCGCCATCGCCCGCGACCTGATGCTCGCCGAGGAAACGCAAGCGCACATCCATTTCCGCCAGGTCACCACCGCCGCCGGCTTCGATCTGATCCGCACCGCCAAACGCCGCGGCGTTGCGGTGACATGTGGAATCACCCCCGCGCATCTGCTGCTCTCCGACATCGCGATGAGCGACTTCCGTACCTTCGCCCGCCTCTCGCCGCCGCTCCGCGACGAGGGCGACCGGCAGGCGGCGCTGGCGGCGATCAAGGATGGCACCATCGATGTCATCGCATCGGGCCACGATCCGCGCGGCCCCGAAGCCAAGCGCCTCCCCTTCGCCGATGCCGAGCCCGGCATGTCGGGCGCGGAAACGCTGCTGGCGCTGTCGCTGGGCCTGGTTCGCGACGGATTGCTGCCGATCGAGCGCCTGTTCGCCTTGCTCGCCAGCAATCCCGCCAGGGTGCTCGGCATCCACGCCGGCACGCTCGAATCCGGCATGCCCGCCGACCTGATTGTCCTCGATCCCGAAACGCCTTGGGTGATCGACGCCGATCGCATGACGGCGCGCGCCGGCAACACGCCGTTCGACAAGCTTCCCGTTCAGGGCAAGGCGCTGCGCCTGTTCAAGGGCGGCAGCGAGGTCTGACAACGAAAAAGGCCGGGCGTTGGCCCGGCCTTTTCCTGCCCCGATGAGAGGGAAAGTCTAACGCGACGCGAGCTGTGCGTCGCGGCCGGGCCGGGCCCAGCTTGCCAGCGCATCGCCGGCCTGCACCCGCACGAAGCAGGTTCCGCCGGTCGAGCGTACCTGACGGCACAGGGTGTCGGCATGGTTGCGGGCGAAGCCGCCAACCGAGAGGCGATAGAAATTGCCGGCGCGGGTCGAGATATTGGCGCCCTGCGGCATGCTCGATGCCAGGCCCGGCACGCGGCGCGTATGCTTGGTCCACGCGTCGCGGGCGACGGCGGCGTTGGTATAAGCACCGAGCTGGACATAATATTTGCCGCCGCTCGCGCCCGACGAAACCGGGGCCCGAACCTCGGCAAGCCGCACCGCCGCCGAAGCGCGCGCGGGTGGCGAGACATCACGGCGGGAGGCGGGAATCGCCTGCACGATTTCCGCGCGCGGCCCGAACACGACATTGGCGACTTGCTGTGAAACAGGTGCTTCGGCGTTGACCGAATCCACTTCGGCGACGCGAACATCGCTCTCGGCGTTCGCTGGCGCGCCCGGCATATATTGATCGACCGGATCGACCGTCGGCGCTGCCGGAGCCACCGCCGCGAGCATCACACCCGGCTGTTGCGCGAGCGCAAGGCGCACCGGCTGGCCGCCGTCCTGCACCGCATTGACGCCGAGCAGCGATGCCACTTGGTCATACGCATTGGTCGGGCGCGAGAATTTCGCCCATTCCATGATCCGCGCGTCGACCTGATCGGGAGCCACGTCGATTTCGACGAACTTCTTGGCTTCGGCCCAGCGGCCGGCGAGCGCCAGGCTCAGCGCCAGATTCTGGCGGGTCTTCGCCGTGGCATCGGCGGCGCGCGCCGCCGGCATCAGGATGTCGATGGCAGTCACCGGATCGCCCGCCAACGCCAGCGCCAGCCCGCGATCGCTTGCCGGGATATGATCGGCATGCGTCTCAAGCGTCGAGCGCGCGCCGGCCCAGTCGCCGCCAGCGATCTTTGCGAGCGCGAGGTTGAGCGCGACGCGGCCATCCTCGGGGTTGAGCGTCAGCGCGTCGTTCAGCGCCTGCATGGCCGAAGTGAAGCGGCCCGAAAGCAGATAGGCTTGCCCCAGCAGCGCGCGATACTCGGCGTTCTGCGGATCGTTGGCGACCGCCAGCTCGGCGTGCTGCACGGCCTGCGCAGCCTTGCGCTTGGCGATCGCCTTGCGCGCCGCCGCCGCTTCCGACGCCGCCTTTTTGGCGTTGGGCGCGTCGGTCGCGAAGGCCGGGAGCGCGAAACCCTGGGTCCACGCGCCGCCCGCGAGCGTCCCGCCGAGTGCGAGTGCCGAAAGGCCGAACAGAAGTTTGCTACGGGTATTCATGGTCCCTGATCCCTCACCCATGATCCTTGCCCGGGCCAATCTGGCGCGCGAGCGCTTCGACCTCGGGTTGCGAATTCAGAAAGGCGTCGAGCGCCTCGGTCACAATCTGTTGCGCCGAACGATTGGTCACCGCCGATGCGAGGCGCAGCCGCAAATGACGGTCGGTATCAAGCCGCAGCGTGAAGGCGGCCTTGTTGCCCTTGGCGGCGGCCTCGCGCGCCACGCGCACCGCGGCGGCGGGCGCCAGCGGCTTGGCTGCGGGCGCCGGGGTAGGCGCTGGCGGAACCGGCTGCGAAATCTGTTCCGCGATCGCTTCGATCTGGCGAAGCACTACGGGTTTCTCCGGCGCCTTCCCGGCCGGCTGATTGTGCACCGGCTGGGTCACCGCCACGGGTTCGTCGCCCATGTCGTTCCAGCCGAGGTCGTCATAGGAAGCGTTCGGCGACAGGCCGACAAAGCCCTGCGGGCGCATCGCCGGCTTGGCCTGTCCCTTGCGCGCCAACAGCCCCGACGAGAGCGACGCCATCGGTTTGGAGTTCCCCATCATCAGCTCACCACCCGGCGGCCGAACCCGCCTGCGGGGCGCGCCGCGCCAAAGTGACTATGGACCGCCGCCGGAGCCGCGAACACGGTGCGGCGGAAATTCTTCTCGAGCCGGTCGGCGATGTATGTCCACAGCGCGGTCACCTCACCCGACGAGCGGCTGTTGGGATCGATCTCCATCACGGTGCGCCCGTCGATCATCGACGAGGCGAAATCGGTGCGATGGTGAATGGTGACCGGGGCGACGGTGCCGTGCTGCGACAACGCGACCGCGGCGTCGGAAGTGATTCGCGCCTTGGGCGTCGCGGCGTTGACGACGAAGATCAGCGGCTTGCCGGCGCGGTCGCACAGATCGACGGTGGCGCCGACGGCGCGGAGATCGTGCGGTGACGGGCGCGTCGGGATGACGATCAGTTCGGCAACCTGGATCACGCTCTGGATCGCCATGGTGATGGCGGGCGGCGTATCGATCACGGCGAGCTTGAAGCCCTGCTGACGCAGAACTTCCAGATCGGCGGCGAGCCGCGCGACGGTGGTCTGGGCAAAGGCCGGCAACTCGGTCTCGCGCTCGTTCCACCAATCCGAGAGCGACCCCTGCGGGTCGATGTCGATGAGCACGACCGGGCCGCAGCCCGCCCGCTCCGCCTGCACGGCGAGGTGACCGGACAAGGTCGTCTTGCCGGACCCACCTTTCTGCGATGCCATCGCCAGAACGCGCATGTACCCCCTCGAACTTCACTCGAAACCAGTGCCGGGAATGCCACGCGGTCTCTCAAGAAGAAGTTAACGCGTACCGCTGCGGGACGAACGCGGTCCGAACGGGAAGTAAGGGTTTCTTTCCCTTTCGATGGTTAACTGGCACTTAGTGTTGTTTGAAGAACACGAACCCGGGGGCGGGAGTTTGGATCGGATGAAGTCTCTTTGGTTGGCTGCGGCGGCCCTTGCCGCGCTGCTCGCAACCCCCGCGCTGGCGCAGGACGCAAGCGTGAAAGCCGGCGTCGATGCCTGGGACAAGGGTGATTACAAGGGCGCCGTCGATCTGTGGCGCGCCTCGGCGAACAAGGGCAATGCCGACGCCCAGTTCAATCTCGGCCAGGCGTACAAGCTCGGTCGCGGCGTCCCCGCCGATCTCAAACAGGCTGAAGTCTGGTACGGCAAGGCCGCATGGCAGGGTCATGAGCAGGCCGAGGCGAGCTACGGCCTCGCCCTCTTCGCCAATGGCAAGCGCAGCGAGGCACTGACCTGGCTGCAGCGCGCCGTCCAGCGCGGCGATCCGCGGGCGCAATATGTGCTGGGCACGATGTATTTCAACGGCGATGTCGTCGCGAAGGATTGGGTACGCGCCTATGCGCTGGTCACCCGCTCGTCGCAGACCGGCCTCAACGAAGCCTCCAGCGCGCTCGCGCAGATGGACAAATATATGTCTCTGGCCGAGCGCCAGCAGGGCCTGACCTTAGCGCGCAAGTATGAGGAAGAGTTCAACCGCGCGCCCAATATCGATCTGCCGCCGCCACAAATGGCGTCTAACGATCCGCCAGTGACCGCCGCACCCCGGCCTGCGCCCCGCCCGACCCCGGTTGCGGTCACCAGGCCGCCGGTGGCCAAACCGCCGGTTACGACTGTGGCCGTCGCCACACCGGCGCGCGATGGCGGCTGGCGCCTCCAGCTCGGCGCGTTCGGCGATCCCAACAACGCCCGCAAGCTATGGGGGCAAGTCGGCAGCCGATTCCCGGGCCGCCAGGTCTATTACGTCAAGCAAGGCAACCTGACCCGCGTGCTGGTCGGCCCGTTCGCCAGCCGCGGCGAAGCAGCGGGCTCGTGCGGCGGCGTCAGCCCCTGCGTGCCGGTCTCTAAATAAGGAAACGCCACCGCAACGAAAGCGGTGGCGCTTCGTTCGCTCGCGATGATCCGGACATTTCTCACGGCGGTGCTGCTGTGCGCCTTCGCCATCCCCGCCGCGGCGCAGACCGAAACCTCCGAAAAGGAACCCCGCCGCGTTCGCGTCGGTCTCGGCCCGCAGCTGGCGCCAAGCTTCCCCGGCTCGCGCGATCATTCGGTGCGGCCCTATTGGGACCTGTCGATCGCGCGCGGCGACACTCCCTTCGACTATGAGGCGCCCGACGAGACCTTCGGGCTCCCGTTGCTCAAGACCGGCGACTTCGAGTTTGGCCCCGCGCTCAATCTCGAAAACGCCCGCCGTCGCAAGCGCGTTGGCGCGCCGGTCGATGAAGTCGGCACGACCCTCGAAGCCGGCGGCTTTACCCAAGTCTGGCTCACGCCGGCGCTGCGCATCCGCGCCGAAGCCCGCCAAGGGGTGAACGGCCATCGCAGCCTCGTCGGCGCGGTCGGCGCCGACTATGTCATACGCGAAGGCGATAAATGGCTGCTCTCCCTAGGCCCACGCGTCAGCCTGTCGGATCGCGGCTATCAGACCGCCTATTTCGGCGTGAACGTCCGCGAAGCCACCGCCAGCGGCTTACCGCTCTATCGGCCCAGAGCGGGCGTCCACGCAGCCGGCGCGATCGCCGGCATGCATTACGCGCTCGGCGATCGCTGGGGGATCATGGCCTTCGCCAAATATGACCGGCTGGTGGGCGATGCCGGCCGCTCGCCGCTGATCCGAACCTTCGGCAAGCGCGACCAGCTGTCGGGCGGATTGGGACTGACCTACACCTTCGGGCGCCGTTGATCACAGGCCTTAGGTGATCCAGCTTGGTCCGCATCGCGCTGTCCAACCAGCCTCCGCCCACCGTACAACGCACAGCGAGCCGTAGCCGAAGCCGCCCGTTTTGTGCTCGAAAGAAATCTCGACCAGCGCGAGGCGGTGATTGGACGAATATATCGGGCTTGTGAACGAGATAAATTCTTCGTGCCCATCGGCGTCCGCCTTCGAAGACGGCGTCGCTGTGAACGGACAGGCAGGTCGGTATTTCTCGAACTGATAGGCCGGTTCGTTGGCGATCAAGTCGCGAACCTCGCCCGCCGTTAACGCGTGCGTTGTTGGATACGGAGATTTGAACTTGCTCGGCAGCAGTGTGCGCCATGCGGGCCGGATGTCACGAGGAAAAGCCGGAACTGCGCTGCCGATCGCGGCGGTATAGGCGGCTTCAAGCACTTTGCAGGTCGGAAGCGCCTTATCGTCCACGGGATGTGCCGCCACGGCAAAGGGCATCATGCAAGTCAGTGCAAGGCTATACTTTGCGACCCGGGTCATCCCGTAATATCTTCGTCATTGCTCTACCTTTGGCAAGCTCATCGATCAGCTTGTCGAGATAGCGGATCTCGCGCATCAGCGGCTCCGCGATCTCCTCGATACGAACCCCGCAGATCGTGCCGGTGATCAGTTCCCGCGCCGGATTGAGCCGCGCCTGCGCAAAGAAATCCGCGAAACTGGTCCCGCCCGCCAGATGCGCGTCCAGCGCCGCCTGATCATACCCGGTCAGCCAGCGGATAATCTCGTCGACTTCCGCTCGTGTCCGCCCCTTCCTCTCGGCCTTGGCGACATAGTGAACGTATACGCTGGCGACGCTCATCGCGTAGATACGATGGGTCATGCGGCCACCCATTCGCTGCGGAGAATGCCCTGCGCATAGAGCAAGGTGGTTAGATCGGTATGGTCGATCCGGGCACCGGCAGCCGCCGCGACGATCGGCTTGGCGCGATAGGCGACGCCGAGCCCGGCCTGCCGGATCATCGCCAGATCGTTGGCGCCGTCGCCCACCGCCAGCGTCTGCGCGGGAGCAAGGCCGAGTTCCTCGCGGACCGCCAATAGGGTGGTCTCCTTAGTCGCGCTGTCGACGATCGGCTTGGTGACAGTACCCGTCAGTCGCGCCTCGGCGATCTCCAGCACATTGGCGATCACCCGCTGGAAGCCCAGCCGCTCCCCCACCGGCCCGGCAAAGCGCGTGAACCCGCCCGACACCAGCACCGTCGTGCTCCCACGCGCCGCCATCGTCTTGACCAGCGTCGCGGCACCGCTGGTGTCGCGCACCCGCTCGGCAAGGCAGCGGTCGATCGCGCTTTCCTCAAGATCCTTGAGCAATGCCACCCGCGCATCGAGCGCTTCGGCGAAATCGAGTTCGCCACGCATCGCCCGCTCGGTTACCTCGGCGATCTGCCCCTTGATCCCGGCATAGTCGGCCAGCTCGTCAATGCACTCGACGGTAATCATCGTCGAATCCATGTCGGCGACGAGCAGCTTCTTTTCGCGATGCGCGGCGGGCTGGACGATTACGTCAGTCGCGGCAAATGCGCCTTCCAGCGTCGCCCGCGCCTGATCGGGATTGCTGTCGAACGCGATATCCGCCGCTCGGCCCTCGTCCAGCCATTGCCGTGGCCCCGGCGCGCAACCTGAAGACGCCAGACGGTCGCTCGCGTCGGAAAGCTGCCCGCCGGCCAAACCGTCTGCTACAAGCGTGGCGATGAACATGGCTTCCCCTGACCTCCCGAAGGTCGCGCTAATCGCAGGGCCGACCGCGAGCGGCAAGTCCGCGCTCGCGCTGGCGCTGGCGGAAAAGCACAACGGCATGGTCATCAATGCGGATTCGATGCAGGTCTATGCCGATCTCCGCATCCTCAGCGCCCGCCCCAGCGCCGAGGACGAATCCCGTGTCCCACACCGGCTGTTCGGCCATATCGACGGCGCCGATACCTGTTCGGCCGCGCGCTGGGCGGCCGAGGCGCGTGCCGCGATCCACGCCGCGCATGCCGAAGGCCGCTTGCCGATTCTCGTCGGCGGCACCGGTCTCTACATGCGCACCTTGCTCGACGGGATCGCCCCCGTCCCCGAGATCGACCCGCTGATCCGCGCAGAGGTCCGCGCCACGCCCGTTGCCGACGCCCATGCCCAGCTCGCCCATCTCGATCCCCATGGCGCCGCGCGCCTGCGCCCGACCGACAGCGCTCGCGTCGCCCGCGCGTTGGAAGTCGTCCGCGCCACTGGCCGTGCGCTCCACGAGTGGCAGTCCGAGCGGATCGGCGGGATCGGCGGCGAGATCGATCTCACCGCGGTGATCCTCCTCCCCGAGCGCGCCTGGCTTGGCGAGCGCATCGATCGCCGCTTCGCGCAGATGGTCGATAGCGGCCGCGCCGAAGTCGCGGCATTGCTTGCCCGCACCGATATTCCCCATGATGCGCCGGTGCTCCGGGCGATAGGCGTCGCCGAGATTGGCCAGGTGCTGCGCGGCGAGATCGATACCGACCAGGCCACCGCCGCGGGCGCGCTCGCCACCCGCCAATACGCTAAACGCCAATATACATGGTTCCGCCGCCAGCCTCCGGCCACGTGGCACCGCAGCGAAGCGACAGAAACTGATACTATGCTCGAATATTTTGAAACTAAATATCATAGATAAGCCTTGACGCAACATAATCGTGCGACTAGCAGCGCCGTTCGGACAATGCTATTTCGCATGTGCGAGCAAGGAGGCGAACGTGGCGGAGAAAAGCGGAGCGGACATCCTGATCGAGGCGTTATGCGACCTCGGTGTGGAGGTCGTGTTCGGCTATCCCGGCGGCGCCGTACTTCCCATCTACGATGCGCTGTTCAAGCAGGACCGCATCAAGCACATCCTCGTCCGACACGAGCAGGCCGCGACCCACGCGGCCGAGGGTTATGCCCGCTCGACCGGCAAACCCGGCGTCGTCCTCGTCACTTCGGGGCCCGGCGCGACCAACGCCGTCACCGGGATCACCGACGCGCTGATGGATTCGATTCCGATGGTCGTCATCACCGGCCAGGTCCCCACCGGCCTGATCGGCACCGACGCCTTTCAGGAGGCCGATACCGTCGGCATCACGCGGCACTGCACCAAGCATAATTATCTGGTGAAGGACCCGGCGCGGCTCGGCGCGACGATCCACGAGGCGTTTCACATCGCAACCTCGGGCCGCCCCGGCCCCGTCGTGATCGATATCCCCAAGGACGTTCAGGTCGCCACCGCCGCCTATCAGGCCCCGGCGGGAATCGCTCACAAGACCTATCGCCCCCAGACCGAGCCGGACACGGCGCGGATCGAGCGCGCGGTGGATATGCTCGCCGCCGCCGAGCGCCCGATCTTCTATACCGGCGGCGGCATCATCAATTCCGGCCCCGAAGCATCACGCCTGCTGCGGCAACTGGCCGAGATCACCGGCGCTCCGGTCACCTCGACGCTGATGGGCCTCGGCGCCTTTCCGGCGTCGTCAGATCAGTGGCTTGGCATGCTTGGCATGCACGGCACCTATGAGGCCAATTGGGCGATGAACCAGGCCGATCTCATCGTCTGCCTCGGTGCCCGCTTCGACGACCGCGTCACCGGCCGCCTCGACGCCTTCTCGCCCAACAGCGCCAAGATCCATATCGATATCGATCGGTCGAGCGTGAACAAGAATGTCCGCGTCGATCTCCCGATCATCGCCGATGTCGGCAATGCGCTGGCGGCGATGATCGAAAGCTGGAAGACGCGGAAGCATCCGAAGCCCGATCTCACCGAATGGTTCAGCCGGATCAAGGGCTGGCGCCAGGTCGGCTGCCTCGATTTCGAGGACAAGGCCGATGTTATCATGCCGCAACAGGCGATCCGCTCGCTCTATGAGGCCACAAAGCACCGCGCCCCGATCATCACCACCGAAGTCGGCCAGCACCAGATGTGGGCGGCCCAGCATTTCGGCTTCGAAGCGCCCAACAAGTGGCTGACTTCGGGCGGTCTCGGCACCATGGGCTACGGGTTGCCCGCGGCGATCGGCGCCCAGCTCGGCAACCCCGATGCGCTGGTCATCGACGTCGCCGGCGAAGCCTCGATCCAGATGAACATCCAGGAGCTGGCGACCGCGACGCAATATCGCCTGCCGGTCAAGATCTTCATCCTCAACAATGAATATATGGGGATGGTCCGCCAGTGGCAGGAACTGACCTATCAGTCGCGCTATTCGGAGAGCTACAGCGACGCCCTGCCCGATTTCGTCAAGCTCGCAGAGGCGTATGGCTGGAAGGGCATCCGCATCGAGGCGCGCAGCGAGCTCGATGACGGGATCCAGGCGATGCTCGATCATGAAGGCCCGGTGATCGTCGATTGCCGCGTGGCGAAGCTCGCCAATTGCTTCCCGATGATCCCATCGGGCGCCGCCCACACCGAAATGCTCCTCCAGGCCGCCGAAGTCTCCGGCGAAATGGACGACGAAGCCAAGGCGCTGGTGTGATGGCGCGGGAGAAGCAGCTGCCCTTGGCGTTGGCACAACTGGCCGAGCGCAATACTTGGTTCTCGGGCGCAGACGCCATGCGCATTCTCGATTGGCTCGAAGCCGAAAAGCTTCCGTTGCAAGGCTTTGAGGTCGCTCGCAAACTTTCCGACGGAAACTGGATGCTTCTGCTCGATCCCATGATCGATTTCCCAGACGGTACGCCGGTACCCGAAATCATTGATGCCGGCAGAACCTTTCTGCACGAGTATGCGGCCACCGACCTGATGTTCGAGCCACGTTGGGCGGGATATTAACATGCATATAAAGGAAGAAGCCAAACAGCGGCATACGCTGGCGGTGATCGTCGACAACGAACCGGGCATCCTCGCCCGGATCGCCGGCCTGTTCACCGCGCGCGGCTATAATATCGAGAGCCTGACGGTGAGCGAGATCACCCAGGACAAGACGGTCAGCCGCATCACGATCGTCACCTCCGCGTCCGATCACGTGATGGAGCAGATCCATTCGCAGCTCGAGCGGCTGGTGCCGGTGCACAAGGTCACCGATCTCACCGTGCTCGGCCCGCATGTCGAGCGCGAGCTGGCGCTGGTGAAGGTCGCCGGCACCGGCGATCACCGGATCGAAGCGCTGCGGCTGGCCGAAGTCTACCGCGCCCGCGTGGTCGATGCGACCACCGCCAGCTTCGTGTTCGAAGTGACCGGTGGCTCTGAAAAGATCGACAAGTTCGTCGAGCTGATGCGCGAACTCGGCCTGGTCGAAGTCGCGCGCACCGGCGTGGTCGCGATTTCGCGGGGGGCTGAAGCGGCCTGAGTTTTTATCCGTCACCCCGGCGAACGCCGGGCCCCAGGGTTACGGGCGGCACGCTGCTTGGCTCTGGGTCCCGGCTTTCGCCGGGATGACGAAAAGGAAAAAGGGAAGAGAACTACCATGCGTGTCTATTACGATCGCGACGCCGATCTGAACCTGATCTCGAACAAGAAGATCGCGATTCTCGGCTATGGCTCGCAGGGCCACGCCCATGCCCAGAACCTCCGCGATTCGGGCGTCAAGGAAGTCGCCATCGCGCTACGCGAAGGCTCGGCCACCGCGAAGAAGGCCGAGGGCGCCGGCTTCAAGGTGCTGTCGAACCAGGAAGCGGCCAAATGGGCCGACATCCTGATGATCCTCGCCCCCGACGAGCATCAGGCGGCGATCTATGCCAACGATATCCACGCCAATCTCAAGCCCGGCGCCACCATCGCCTTCGCCCATGGCCTGAACGTCCATTTCGGACTGATTGAGCCACGCGCCGATATCGACGTGATCATGATCGCTCCCAAGGGCCCCGGCCACACCGTGCGCAGCGAATATGTGAAGGGCGGCGGCGTCCCCTGCCTCGTCGCCATCCATCAGGACGTGTCGGGCAACGCTCATGACGTCGCGCTCGCCTACGCATCTGGCGTCGGCGGCGGCCGTTCGGGCATCATCGAGACCAATTTCCGCGAGGAATGCGAGACCGATCTGTTCGGCGAGCAGGCCGTGCTGTGCGGCGGCATCACCCATTTGATCCAGGCCGGGTTCGAGACGCTGGTCGAGGCCGGCTACGCCCCGGAAATGGCCTATTTCGAGTGCCTCCACGAGACCAAGCTGATCGTCGATCTGCTCTACGAGGGCGGCATCGCCAATATGCGCTACTCGATCTCGAACACCGCCGAATATGGTGACATCAAGACCGGCCCGCGCATCATCACCGACGAGACCAAGGCCGAGATGAAGCGCGTCCTCGCCGACATCCAGTCGGGCCGCTTCGTCAAGGATTTCGTCCTCGACAACCGCGCCGGCCAGCCCGAGCTCAAGGCCTCGCGCAAGCAGGCCGCGGCGCATCCGATCGAGCAGGTCGGTACCGAGCTGCGCGCGATGATGCCGTGGATCGGCGCCAACAAGCTGGTCGACAAGGCGAAGAACTAGAACCGCAAAGGTTCGGGAGAGGAGAAGGCCGCGGGCGCGCGCTCGCGGCCTTTTTCGTGTCTTGGCGCCTCAGCGGCACTGATTGGCGAGCTGCGCCACCAGCGGATCATATTCGAGCTCGGGCGAGGCCTGCGACAGTGCATACAGCGTCGAAACGCGCGAGCGGCGGGTGTGGGCAAGCAAGTGACGAAGCAATCGCATGGGGAACCCTCCCTAATGATGCCGTCACCATAATCACCGCGTATTTACGGGAGATTACACTCGGCGATTTTTTTCGCCGCATCTGGCGCTTGCCCTAAAGCCCGCTCGACCGGCGGTTCGTGCTCTGAAACAAAAAGGGCGCCCCCTAAGGGACGCCCCGATTGCTCGCTGCCCGTCGCCGGGCGGCGGATCAGAAGTTGAAGCGGCCGGTCACGCCATAAGTGCGCGGCATGCTCGGATAGCCCGAGATGCTCCCCGCCTGTGCCACCGACGAGAAGATCGTCGAGAGGTAGCGGTCGTTGGTCACGTTGCGGCCCCAGACCGAAAGCTCGAGGCCGTTGGTCATGCGGATGCCCGCCGACAAATTGACCAGGTTGATCTCGCGCTCCAGCCCGACCGCGCCCTCTGCGATCCGCACCGAGCTGCTGTGGTCGTAGTCGGCGTGCATCAGCAGCGTGATGTCGTCGCTGAGCGGCTGGGTGAAGTTCACGCCCGCCGAGATCGCGAATTCCGGGATGCCCGCTGGGCGCGTGCCGGTCAGGTTGGTCGGGATCACAGTCAGACCGCCGCCTGCCGTTGCCGGGCCGATCGCACCGCCATTGGCGAACGAGTCATACTTCGGATCAAGGTACGTGAGAGCGAAGGTGAAGTTCAGTGCTTTCACCGGCGTGATGCTGGTGTCGAACTCGATACCGGTCACCGATTCCTTCGGAGCGTTGAGGAGCGAGAATCCGGTGCCGGTGAAAACGTTGCTCTGGAAGCCGAGGATGTACTGCTTGAACCCGGCGATGTTGAACGCGAAGCTATCGAACGAGCCCTTGACGCCGACTTCATAGACGCTGGCCTTTTCCGGGCCCGCGAAACGCGAGCCCGAACCGAGGTTGACGACTGCCAGGCCTGCAGTGCGAAGACGGGCGAGGTCCGCAGCGCTAGGGCGGCTATCGCGTGAAAGGTTGACCGAGCTTGCCTTGAAACCCGTCGCGTAGGTCACGTAGGCGTTCAGGTTCCTGTTGAACTTGTACGCAGCGCGCAGCGTGTACGACAGATTGTCGTCTTGCGTACGGCCGGGTTCGACGGAATTGGGCAGGTTCATGAAGGGCGGCAGGAACTGCAGCGCGCGCAGACCGGCGAGCGGATTGGCGGCCGGATTGTTCTGATTTGCCGTCGCGAATGCCTGCACGCCCGCTGCAACCGCGGCGTAGCCCGCAGGGTTGGCGCCGGCGAACGCACCGATCTCGGCAGCGGTGGCCGAGCGGCCGAGGCCGAGCAGCGTACCGACCTGCTGGGCGAGACCGCCCTGAAACAGCAGCGTGTTACGGAACGGCGCGTATTGCGGCGCATCGAGATTGATGCCCGAAAACACGTCGGTGCTGATCACGTTGGTGGAGAAGTTCTTGCGGTCGTCGGTGTAGTTGAGGCCGCCGGTTAACGTGAACTTGTCGGTGACTTCAAAGTCGATGGTGCCGAACAGCGAGAACGAGCGATCGTGCAGACGATAATTCTCGTTGAGCCCCTGGCCCCGGCCGAAGAACGTGTTCTGGTAGCGGGTCGGAGCACCTTCGAGCGCGCCGAAGGTGTTCTCAAGCGTCACGGCGTTGAGCGCGCCGCCGCTTGCAGCGCGGATCAGCTGGTCGGCATAAGGGCGGCCGGCCGTGCCATATTGGATGGCATTCGCCTGGCGGATGCGCTCGTCGAAGAAGAAGCCGCCGGCCAGGAAGTTGATCGGGCCGTCGAAATCGGACGCGACACGGAATTCCTGCGTGAACGTGCCGATGTTGAGGTTCTGCGAATTCCGCTGAAGGATATCGAGGCTGGTGAAGTCCGAGTCCTGATCGGTCAGCGCCTTCACCTTGCGGTAGGACGTGATCGAGGTGAGGCTCAGCCCGTCGCTGAGGTTGTAGTTGATCTCGCCCGACCCGCCGTAATTGTCGATCTTGTTGCTCGACAGCACGTTATTGTAAACGCGGTAAGAGAACGGATTGGCGCGATCGAGATTGCCGCCCAGCGCACCGATGATGGCGCCGGTCGGTCCGTTGATCACGTTGACCACGGCGCAGCAATTCTCGTCGATCCGGTCATAATCGCCGATCAGGCGGATGCTGAAGTCCGAGCTCGGTTCGAACAGCAATTGGCCGCGAACGCCGTAGCGGTTGCGGTTGTTGACGTCCTTGTTGAGCGCCACGTCGCGAACATAGCCGTCGCGGGTGTTGTAGTTGCCGCCGAGGCTGAAAGCGACCGTGTCGCTGAGCGGGCCGGTGACGTTACCCTTGACGACGATGGCGTTGTAATTGCCGTACGAGGCTTCGATGTTGCCGCCGAACTCGAACTTGGGACGGGCGGTGACGATGCTGATGATACCGGCCGACGCGTTCTTGCCGAACAGGGTCGATTGCGGGCCGCGCAGCACTTCGACGCGCTCCAGATTGGGAAGATCGGCGATCTGGGCCGCCGAGCGCGAGCGGTAGACGCCGTCGATGAACACGCCGACCGAAGGCTCGATACCGGCGTTGTTGGCGCCGTTGCCGAAGCCGCGGATGATGAAGTTGGTGTTGGCCGAAGACTGGAGCTGCGACACGCGGAGCGAAGGCACCACCGTCTGCAGGTCGATCAGGTCGCGGATCTGCGCGCGCTGAATCGTCTCGCTGTTGGTCACGCTCACCGCGATCGGCGTATCGAGCAGCGTCGTCTCGCGCTTGGTGGCGGTGACGACGATTTCGTCGCTGTCCTGCGCGATCTGGGTATCCTGAGCCGCCGGCGCGTCCTGCGCCATCACTGGCGTCGCCAGGAGCAATGTGAACGCGCTGGCCGCGAGCAATTCGAACTTCTTCATGGGATGAGTCCCCCTCCTCCGGTCCGTCCCCATCTATATCAGGGACGGAGTTGCTTTTGTTACCGGCGCAACTAACGCTGCATTTTTATACCCGTCAACGGGAATGAATGGCGGAACTCCGTGGTTTTCCGCCGTTTTTCCCGGGGCGGTACAGATTGGCAACACCTCGAAAATCGGAAAATCGCAGTTGCCGTAGCGTAAACCTGGATCAAGGCGGGAAGGACGGAAAGGAATGACGGAAATGCATGCGGAGCCCGAAGATGGCGATCTGGTTGCTCCCGCGGGCAAGATTCCGGTGCCGCCGCACGTATCGGCCGCCATCCGCACGCTGATCGAATGGACCGGCGACGATCCCACCCGCGAGGGTCTGCTTGACACGCCCGAGCGCGTCGCCCGTGCCTGGAAGGAATATTGTGCGGGCTATGGCGAGGATCCGGCCCATCACCTCAGCCGCGTGTTCGAAGAAGTCGGCGGCTATGACGAGATCGTCATGCTCAAGGAAATCCCCTTCCAGTCGCATTGCGAGCATCACATGGCGCCGATCATCGGCACCGCCTGCATCGCCTATCTGCCGCGCGACCATGTCGTCGGCATCTCGAAGCTGGCGCGCGTGCTCCACGCCTTTGCCCGCCGCCTTCAGGTACAGGAACGGCTGACCGCCGAGGTCGCCGATTGCATCTGGCAGAATTTGCGGCCGCTGGGTGTCGCGGTCGTGATCCGCGCGACCCATGCCTGCATGACCGCACGCGGCGTGCGCACCCCCGGCGTGACGATGGCCACAAGCCGGATGATGGGCGTATTCCGCGACGATGAGCGCAGCCGCAAGGAAGTGCTCGCGCTGATGGGCTTCTGATGCGGATATTGGTCACCGGCGGCGCGCGGCGGATCGGCGCGGGCATCTCCCGTCGCCTCGCGCTGCGCGGGCATAGGATCGCGATCCACCATCACCATTCGCCCGAGGATGCCGAAGCGCTGCGGGGCCAGATCATAGCGGCCGGTGGAACCGCCTGCATCGTGTCCGGTGAACTCGAAGAAGCCGCGACCGCCATCGCGCTGATCGACGCGGCGCGGACGGGACTTGACGGTCCGATCGACGGACTGGTCAACAACGCCTCGCTGTTCGCCTTTGACGCGCTTCCGCTCACCGATTTCGCGCTGCTCGACAAGCATATGCGGATCAATCTCGGCGCGCCGGTCGCCCTCGCCTCGGCGCTGGCCGCGCAGGACGACCTCGGCCATGGCGCGGTGGTCAATCTGCTTGATCAGAAGCTCGCCAATCTCAATCCCGATTTCCTCACCTACACCTGCAGCAAGGCCGCGCTGGCCGCCGCGACCGAGATGATGGCGCAGGCGCTCAGCCCCCGCATCCGCGTCAACGCGGTATCGCCCGGCCTGACGCTACCGAGCCTGGACCAGTCGCCCGAGGAGTTCGCCGAACACTCGCGCGAGAACCTCCTTCAGCAACCGGTCGCGCTCGACGACATTGCCGCGACGGTCGAGCATCTGCTCACCTGCCCGAGCATCACCGGGCAGAATATATTCATCGATTGCGGCCAGCGCTTCCTCAAGCGTGACGGCGATGTGATGTTCTCAGGCCGCGAGCGCCCGCATGGCTGAGTACAACATCCTGCTCGAAGACCTGACCGTCACCATGGGCCTCGGTATCCACGCCGCCGAGCGCGCCGCGCCGCAGCGGGTGGTGCTGAGCGTCGCGATGACCTGCCGCTACGATGCGGCACCGGAAGACCGCATCGACGCGGTGGTCGATTATGATTTCCTCCGCGAACAGATCCGCGGCCTCGCCGCCTCGCGCCATTTCGAGCTTCAGGAAGTGTTCTGCGATCAGGTCGCGGCGCTCGCGCTCGCCGACCGCCGTGTCGTCCGCGTCCGCGTCCGGTCGATGAAACCCGATATCTATCCCGATGCCCGCATCGGCTGCGAGATCGAACGAACGAGATAATGGAGGGGAATATGGCCGACACACTGACCAGTCTGGAGCTGCGCACGCGCATTTCAGCCGGCGAACTCACGCTGAGCCTCGAGCCGGTCGAGATTTCCCCGCCCGGTCCCGACGAGGTGATCGTCCGCGTCGAGGCCGCGCCGATCAACCCGTCCGATCTCGGCCTGCTGCTCGGCCCCGCCGACATGAGCACGCTCCGCGCCGGCGGCACCGCGGATCGCCCGACCCTTACCGCCAGTATCCCCGAAGCGCGGATGCCCGCGATGCGGCCCCGGCTCGATCAGTCGCTGGCCGTCGGCAATGAAGGCGCGGGCACCGTGATCCAGGCCGGCACGAACGTGCAGCACCTGATCGGCAGGAAGGTCGGAATGATCGGCGGCGCGATGTACGCGCAGTACCGGAAAATCCACGCCCAAAGCTGCATCCCGCTTCCCGAAGGCGCCAGCGCCGCAGATGGCGCCTCGATGTTCGTCAATCCGCTGACCTCGCTGGCGATGGTCGAAACGCTGCGGAGCGAGGGGCACAAGGCGCTGGTCCACACCGCCGCCGCCTCGAACCTCGGCCAGATGCTCAACCGCATCTGTATCGCCGACGGCGTGCCGCTGGTGAACATCGTCCGCAGCGACGCCCAGGCGCAAATCCTCCGCGAGATCGGCGCGAAATACATTATCGACAGCAGCACCCCCGATTTCCGCGAAAAGCTGACCGACGCCATCGCCGAAACCGGCGCCACCCTCGCCTTCGACGCGATCGGCGGCGGCCGGCTGGTCAACACCATCCTCCACGCGATGGAGGCGGCGATCAACCGCACCGCTACCGAATATAGCCGCTACGGCTCGGCGACCTGGAAGCAGGTCTATGTCTACGGCATGCTCGATACCGGCATCATGGAGCTCGATCGCGGCTATGGCCTCGCCTGGGGCGTCAGCGGCTTCCTGCTCACCCCGTTCCTGATGAAGGCCGGCATGGAAACCAACATGCGCCTGCGCGCCCGCGTCGCCGCCGAGCTCAAGACGACCTTCGCCAGCCACTATAGCCGCACGATCAGCCTTGCCGATGTTCTCGATCCAGCGATTGCGGCGGAATATAACAAGAAGGCCACCGGCGAGAAGTTCCTGATCGATCCGACGCTGTAGTGTCATGTATGAGGACAGGGAAAGCTGTTGCGGAGCCTATCTACTTGCGGGAATAAGATCGTCTCCAGGGCAACTCCTGAGGGCAGAATGCGATTCGCGATTGTTATCCTTCACTTGATTGCAACAATTTTGTTCGTGTCACCGGCCCGGGCGGAATGGATACAGGTCAAGACGGACCATTTCATCCTGACCATCAACGACAGCGAAGCATCCGCGCGCGACTTCGCCGTGCGGCTCGAGACGTTCGACTATGCGCTGCGAACGATCTATGGGGTTTCGGATACCGAGGACCGACTGTCACGGCCGATCAAAGTGTTCGCGTTGAACAACCAACTCTTCGCCGAAACCTGCCGCTGCCCCTTCACCTTGGCCTATTACAGTCCGCGCACCCAGGGCTCGTTCATCCTCACCCAGCACCTTCCCAAGACCGATGCCAAAGCCAAGACCGGAGGCTGGAGTTCGCAGACACTGCTGCTCCACGAATATAGCCATCACTTCATGTATTCGAATTTCCCGGTGGCTTATCCCTTCTGGTATTCGGAGGGTTTTGCCGAGTTCAACGCCAATGTCTCTTTCGAGACCGACGGCTCGCTGATTCTCGGCTATCCCGCGAACTACCGGGCCGATGGCATCATCAACGGTGACGTCAGCATCAAGCAGCTGATCGATCCCAACCAGTTTGGCTTCCCGGCCAACATGGATGCACTGTACGGCCGCGGGTGGCTGCTCACCCATTATCTGATGCTCGCGCCACAGCGCAAAGGGCAACTGGCAGCGTATCTTGCCGTCATGAACAAGGGGCTGCGCAGCTATGCCGCCGCGCAACAGACGTTTGGGGATCTTAATGCGCTCAACAACGAGCTGGTCGCCTATCGCCGCGGCAAGCTCGCCGCGCCGCTGCGCATCCCGCCACCGCCCAAGCCGCCTGCCATGATCCTTACCAAGCTGTCTGCCGGCGAAGCCGAAATACTGCCGCTGCACCTGCTGTTCGCCGATGGCATCGACCAGCGCTACCGCCAGGGCCCAGCGATCCGCGCCGCCAGGATCGCCGCCAAATATCCCGGCGATATCACCGTGCAGGAGCAATATGCCGCGATCGAGATTCTTGCCGGCCGGCTCGACAAGGCCGATGCCGCAGCGGATCTGGCGCTGCAGCGAAATCCGGCGTCGGTGGTCGCACTGACGCGCAAGGGACAGGTCGCGATGCAGCGCCTGCGCGACGCCAAGAATGTCGATCCCGCCGCCTGGACCCTGGCCCGTGCCTGGTTTCTCAAGGCAAATAAGGGCGATCCCAATGCGGTGATGCCGCTATATTATTTTTACACCAGCTTCGTCGCGGCCAAGGCCAAGCCGAGCACTGCGGCGATCACCGCGCTGATGCGCGCCGCTGTGCTGGCGCCGGAAAGCAAAGCAGTGCGGCTGGCGTTGGCGCGGCAGATGCTGCTCGACCGCGACGCCGCAACGGCGCGCACGCTGCTCGAGCCAATCGCCTTCGCTCCGCACCGCAGCAAGAACCGCAACATCCCGCGCGAGATCATCGAGGCGATCGACGCAGGCGATGTCGACAAGGCCATCGCCCTCGCCACCGAGAATGACGGCAAGGACGATAAGGACAATTAGCGTTGTATTCCAACTTGGCTGGATCGGCCCGGCATCGGTCCTCACCCATTACGTCGATCGAATCTAGCCCGCCCGGTTCGCCGCGCTGAGCACGGCACGAACGCTTGCCGTCGCGATGTCCGCGTCGATACCCACCCCGAACACCGTCCGCCCATCCCGCGTGCGGCATTCGAGATACGCCGCCGCCTGCGCGTCCGAACCATGGCCGATCGCGTGCTCGTTATAGTCCGCCACGTCGATCTCGATGCCACAGGCTTCGCGGAGTGCATCGATCACGGATGAAATAAGTCCGTTCCCACGGCCACTTACCGATCGCTCCTCGCCATCGATGGCAATAGTGCCGACGAAAGTCCGCGCACCTGCGGCACCGCTCTCGTGGTAATCGACCAGCGTGATTCGGCCATCCGGTTTCGGCAGGTACACCGCTTCGAACAGCCCGCCGATATCCGCCGCGTTGAGCTCGCGGCTGGTCTCGTCGGCGAGGGCCTGGACATGGCGGCTGAAATCCGCCTGCATCCGCTTGGGCAGCTTCAGCCCGCGATCCTGCTCGAGCACCCAGGCGACGCCACCCTTGCCGCTCTGCGAATTGACGCGGATAACCGCCTCGTAATCGCGGCCGAGATCGGCGGGATCGATCGGCAGATAGGGCACGTCCCAGATCTGATCGTTGCGCGCCGCCTGCGCCGCGAAGCCCTTCTTGATCGCATCCTGATGGCTGCCCGAAAAGGCGGTGAACACCAGCTCGCCGGCATAGGGATGGCGTGGGTGGACGGGCAGCTGGTTGCAATATTCAACCGTCTGGATCACCTCATCGATGTTCGAGAAATCCAGCTTCGGATCAACACCTTGGGTATACATGTTGAGCCCGACTGTCACGAGGTCGACGTTGCCGGTCCGCTCGCCATTGCCGAATAGGCAACCCTCGACCCTATCCGCCCCCGCCAGCAGCCCCAATTCCGTCGCCGCCACGCCGGTGCCGCGATCATTATGCGTGTGCAGGCTGATCACGACGCTGTCGCGGTTGCGAATGTTGCGCCCGAACCATTCGATCTGGTCGGCGTAGACATTAGGCGTCGCGCACTCGACCGTCGCCGGCAAGTTGAGGATCAGCGGCCGCTCCGGGGTCGGGCGCAGGATATCCATCACCGCCTCGCAGACCTCGACCGAGAAATCGAGCTCGGCGGTCGAGAAGGTCTCGGGCGAATATTCGAAATGCCATTCGGTATCGGGCTGCTTCGCCGCCTCGTCGCGCAGCACCTTGGCGCCGGCAACCGCGATCGCGCGCACTTCGTCGCGGCTCATCCCGAACACGATCCGCCGCCATGCCGGCGACACCGCGTTGTAGAGATGGACGATCGCCTTCTTCGCACCCTTCAGCGACTGGAAGCTGGTCTCGATCAGATCCTGCCGCGACTGGGTCAGCACCTGGACGGTCACATCGTCCGGTATCTTGCCCTCGCGCACCAGTCCCGAGATGAAGTCGAACTCGGTCGCGCCCGCGCTCGGGAAGCCGACCTCGATCTCCTTGATCCCGACCTTGCACAGCAATTCGAAGAAGCGCGTCTTCTTCTCCCCGTCCATCGGGTCGATCAGCGCCTGATTGCCGTCGCGCATGTCGGTCGAAAGCCAGCGCGGCGCCCGGGTGATGGTGCGGCCCGGCCATTGGCGGTCGGGCAAGTCGATCTGCGGAAACGGTCGGTATTTGACGCTGGGGTCGCGCAACATGGCTGTAAACTCTCGGAAAACGGTAAGGTCGAAAAGGCCCTTAAGAGACGCGCGCGCAGCGACACAGCCCCTTAAGGGCGGATAAGTCGCAGTCCGAGAAGCGCGGCGGCCATCATGATGCGGCCCCTCATGCCGCGCTCCGCGCCGCTTGTCCACAGCGCGCGCGAGCAGGAAATCTTAATATCTGCCCAATAGCGGCTTTAGTCGGGGGAAAGCGCAAGGAATTTGAATATGTTACAGCTGGTATATGTGAGCAGCGCCAATCGCCGCGAAGCCCCTGACCCGGTCCGCATTCTTGCCACGTCCCGGCGGAACAACCATCGCGACAGTATCACCGGCCTGCTCTATTCGGACGGAACGCGCTTTCTCCAGGTGCTCGAAGGTCCCGAAACCAAGGTGGCCGAGGCCTTTGCCCGCATCGAGGCGGACCCGCGTCACCGCGCGCTGGTGGTGCTGTCACGCCGCACGATCGAAGCACGCGAATTCGGCAATTGGGACATGGCGCACCACGCACCCGGCGCCGATGCCGACGCCATTATCGAACGCGTCGCGGCGTTGTCCGCCAATGCGTCCAGCGACGTGCGCGCGACGTTCGACGGGTTCGCGAAGGTCCGCCGCGCCGCCTAGAGCGCGTTTCCGGCGGCGCCGCTTTCCGAGGGGGGCGTATCGCTCTCGGGTGCCGGCGTCTCGCTCGGCCGCGGGCTGGGCGTGGCGACGATCGTCGCGACCGGCGGCGCGTCCGAATAGTTGGTGCCCGTGGTCCCGCCACCGCCGCATGCCGACAGCATCGCCAGTCCGCCCAATCCAGTCATCGTCCGGCCGATCAACGTCCGCATGCCCGCTCTCCCTGTCCGCAAGACCACGATAGCACGCCCCGCGCGCCGGTCCACCCGCGCAACCGCGGCCCTCTCTGGCGCGCTGGGAGGCCAAGGAGACGGACATGGCCAGAATATCGCAAAAAGGCGACGAGGTGCGCTGGAAATCGCATGGAGGCACCGCCCACGGCAAAGTGGTGTCTAGACAGACACGGGATACCAAGATCAAAGGGCATCAGGTGCGTGCATCGGAGCACGAACCGCAGTACATCGTCATGAGCGACAACGGTGGGAAAGCCTCCCACAAGCCGAGCGCTCTGACGAAGGAATAGCCCGGTCACGGGCACGAACAGGAGATGAGAATATGGCCGAGACCAAAGCACGCGGCGGCATTGCCAAGCCCGTCACCCCCTCGCCCGAGCTGGCGAAGATCACCGGTTCGGCAGCGCTCCCGCGCAGCGAAGTGGTGAGCAAAATGTGGGCATACATCAAGAAGAACAACCTCCAAAATCCTGCAAATAAACGGGAAATTATCGCTGACGCTACGCTGAAGCCGATCTTCGGCGTCGACAAGTGCACCATGTTCGAAATGAACAAGCTGCTCTCGAAGCACATGAAGTAAGCCGCTGGGCCGGCATCCGCCGGTCCGCGCTGAATCAGGACGGGGCGGCCCTCCCTGCGAGGGCCGCCCCGTTCTCGTTTGACCAGGGCTGACGCCGTAGCGGCACCCCGAATCAGCGATCGGCAGCGATCTCGATGCGCAGGATTCGTCCGACATGGGCGCGGTCAGCACCCGTCTCCACGAGCGAGAATCGCAAGCCCGAGCCGCTCACGACCGCCCTCGGCACGTCAGCGGGCGGCTTTTCCACAGCAATTTTGCTATCGGGCAGGCATGCGGCGATCCGGCTCGCCATCCCGTCGCGGGTGATTTCGGGCGGCAACATGCTCTGCTGGCAGAAATAGCTGACCCCGCCGGGGAAGCAGCCACGGCCCAGCAGCATCGGCCTGAAATCGGCATCGCGCAGCGTCTGGAACGGAATCGGCTCGCGCCCGCCCTCGACCAGCTTGGCGATATCGTCGCAAAACGGATTGGTGAGCGTGCTGAGCGCGAACAGGGCGGCGGCAAAATGCATATCGGTTCCTTATCTCTATCCAATCCCTAGCGCGGCTGGCATTGCCGGGCACTGAACGGAGACAACGCATGGCCGAGAAATTCGAGCGCCACCGCCAGCCCTGGCGCGCCGACGAGATCCAGAAGCTGCACACCCTCGCTAGGAAGGGCATGGCGCTGAAGGCGATCGCCAAGGCCCTGACCCGCAGCGAGGAATCGGTCAAGGAGCGCGCCAAGCTCGACGGGCTGAGCATCGCGAAATTGCATTGAGCCCAGCCCCGCACGTCTTCTTTGTCACCCCGGACTTGTTCGGTGCTTATCCCTTTGCGCCAAGTATTGGCTGTTCCCCTGCGAAGGCGGGGGTCCAGAGTTACAAGCGATGCCGCTCGGGGCTCTTGGACTCCTGCTTTCGCAGGAGAACGCGTTCACGCGCGCGCCCTCCTTGTCCAAGGGGGATAAGTACCGACTTGTTCCGGGGTCAAACCCTCCGCGCGCTAGGCGCAAGCGGCTCTATCGGCATCGATCGGGGCACGTTGGCCGCCGGATCAAGCCGGTATTTGTCCCTTTGGAGCCTGCATCGTTCTCCTGCGAAAGCAGGAGTCCAGGTGACTGGACGCGGCGCTTATAACCCTGGACCCCCGCCTTCGCAGGAGAACAGCCAAAACCGGACTACAGGTTCGAGCGGGATACGCACCGGACAAATCCGGGGTGACAGATAGAGTTTGATGCCCGCGCCCCAAACCTACGACGCCATCATCCTCGGCGCCGGCGCCGCCGGCCTGATGTGCGCCCTCACCGCCGGCCAGCGCGGCCGCCGCGTGCTGCTCGTCGATCACGCCGATCAGGTCGGCAAGAAGATCCTGATCTCCGGCGGCGGGCGCTGCAATTTCACCAATCTCGGCGTCGCGCCGGATCGCTACCTCTCGCAGAACCCGCATTTCGCCAAGTCCGCGCTGGGCCGCTACACCGCGCAGGATTTCATCGATCTCGTCGAGCGCCATGGCATCGCCTGGCACGAAAAGACGCTCGGCCAGCTGTTCTGCGATGGCTCGGCGCGGCAGATCGTCGACATGCTGCTCGCCGAATGCGCGACCGGCGGGGTCGAAATCTGGCTAGGCCAGCCCGCCGCCGTCGAGCATGGCGATGCCCGCTATCGCATCGCCTGCGGCACCCGCACCGCCGAAGCTCCGGCTTTGGTCATCGCCACCGGCGGGCCTTCCATCCCCAAAATGGGCGCGACCGGCTACGCCTATGATCTCGCCCGAAGGTTCGGTCTGAAAATTGTCGAGCCCCGCCCCGCCCTCGTGCCCTTCACGCTCAGCGGCGAACAAGCGCTGTTCAAGGAGCTATCGGGAGTGTCCGCCAACGTGGTCGCCAGCGCCGGCAAGGCGCGCTTCCGCGAGGCGGCGCTGTTCACCCATCGCGGCCTCTCCGGCCCCGCGATCCTGCAGATCTCCTCCTATTGGCGCCACAGCGAGAGCATCGGGATCGACTTCCTTCCCGACGCGAAACCCGGCTGGCTCGCCGAAGCCAAGCGCGCGCGCCCGCGCACCACGCTGCGCAAGCTTCTCGCCGACCACCTGCCCGATCGCCTCGCCGTGGAACTGGCCGAGCAACTCGCCCTCGCCGGCGAGCTCCAGAACCACAACGATCGCGCCCTCGCCGCCGCCGAACAGCGCCTCGCCGCCTGGCCTTTCACCCCCAACGGTACCGAGGGCTATGCGAAGGCCGAAGTCACCGTCGGCGGCATCTCCACCGCCGAACTCTCCTCGCAAACGATGGAAGCCCGCAAGGTTCCCGGCCTCTACGCGATCGGCGAGTCGGTCGACGTCACCGGCTGGCTGGGCGGCTATAATTTCCAATGGGCCTGGGCCAGCGGCTGGGCGGCGGGCCAGGCGGTTTGAGCCGGCGATCGCGCTAGCGCCCCGTTGCCAGGAGCGACGGATAGCCTTAATTATTCAGTGATCGAAACGAGAGGGGATGCGGAAATGATCGCATTTGCAGTGGCCGCATTGCTGGCGAACGCCGATGCCGGAATTCCATCGGCCTTTACGGGCGTGTTCGGCGTCTCCGCGCTCACATTCGATCACAAATGCCCGTCGGGAAACACGTTGTTCGTCACCCCGGATTCCATTCGCGACGCTCTCGATTCCTACGCGGTAAGGTCCGCCGTCGTGTCGGGGAATATGCTCACCGTCGATGCCGTGAGCGAGGATGAAGAGAATGTGGCGATCACGCTGACCAGGACCGGCGCCGACACCATCGATGTATCGATCAGGATCGAGGGTGAGGCCGCATCTGGATCGACCGCATATCAGGCCTGTACTAACTGAGTCTCGCCTGTATCCGGCAAGTTTCCCTTGCCCTTTGCCCCCCTCGCGCCCATCTGCACGGCTCCATGCCATTTTCGACCCTTCCCCCGCTTCTCGCCGAAGCGCTCGCCGCGCGTGGTTACGCCGCGCCCACGCCCGTCCAGGCGCAAGTCATCGAGCCGCAGGCCCATGGCCGCGATCTGATCGTTTCCGCGCAGACCGGCTCCGGCAAGACCGTCGCCTTCGGCCTCGCCATGGCGGGCGAGATGCTCGGCGAAGACGGCCGCATCCTCCCCAGCCGCGAGCCGCTGGCGCTGATCATCGCCCCCACCCGCGAACTCGCGCTGCAGGTCAGCCGCGAATTGATGTGGCTCTATGGCCAGGCCGGCGCGCGCATCGCCACCTGCGTCGGCGGCATGGATGCTTCCAAGGAGCGACGCCAGCTCAATTACGGCGCGCATATCGTCGTCGGCACCCCCGGGCGTCTCCGCGACCACCTCGAACGTGGCGCGCTCGATCTCTCGGCGCTCCGCGTCGCCGTGCTCGACGAAGCGGATGAGATGCTCGACATGGGCTTTCGCGACGATCTGGAGGCAATCCTCGACGCCGCCCCCGCCGAGCGCCGCACGCTCCTTTTCTCGGCGACGATGCCCAAGCCGATCGTCCAGCTCGCCAAGCGATACCAGCGCGACGCGCTACGCATCTCGACCGTGGGTGAGGATCGTGGCCATGGCGATATCCAGTATCAGTGCGTCACCGTCAGCCCCTCGGAAATCGAGCATGCGGTGATCAACCTGCTGCGCTTCCATGAAGCGGAGACGGCGATCCTGTTCTGCGCCACCCGCGACAATGTCCGCCATTTGCACGCCACCCTCGTCGAGCGCGGCTTCTCCGCCGTGGCGCTGTCGGGCGAGCATAGCCAGAACGAGCGCAACGCCGCGCTCCAGGCGCTGCGCGACCGCCGTGCCCGGGTCTGCGTCGCCACCGATGTCGCCGCGCGCGGCATCGATCTGCCCAGCGTCACCCTCGTCATCCATGTCGAGCTGCCGCGCGACGCCGAGGCGCTTCAGCACCGCTCGGGCCGCACCGGCCGCGCCGGCAAGAAGGGCACCGCCGTGCTCATCGTCCCCTTCCCGCGCCGCCGCCGCGTCGAATCGATGCTGCGCGGCGCCCGCATCAATGCCGAATGGATCGATCCGCCCAGCGCCGAGGCGATCCGCGCCAATGATCGCGAGCGCCTGCTCGCCGCCCTGCTCGAGCCGGTTGAGATCGAGGACGACGACCGCGATATCGCCGCGCGCCTGCTCGCCGAGAAGAGCCCCGAGGATATCGCCGCGCTGCTCGTCCGCGCCCATCGCGCGGCGATGCCGCAGCCCGAGGAACTGATCCAGCAGACGCCCGAGGCGCGCCGTCAGGCCCAGCAGGACAGGCATCGCCCGGGGTTCGAGGACATCGTCTGGTTCCGCATGGATATCGGCCGCCGCCAGAATGCCGATGCCCGCTGGATCCTGCCGCTGATCTGCCGGCGCGGCCATGTCACCAAGAATGAGATTGGCGCGATCCGCATCGGCCAGAGCGAGACCGCGTTCCAGATCCCCCGGGCCATCGCCGCCAAGTTCCAGTCGGCCATCGCCCGCACCGCCGAGGGTGACGACGATGTCCGCATCGAGCCGTCCGACGGCCCGCCCACCGGCGGTCCATCACAGCGCTCCGGCCCCGCCCCGCGTCCGACGCTTCGCGCCGCGCCGTCCGAAGGCGGCTTCAGCGTCGATGGCCCGCGCCCCGTCAAGACCAGGCCGCCGCGCACCGGCAATGCCCGTGGCAATGACGGCCGCCCGGCGCCGCGCCACCACGCCAAGCCCTTTGGCAAGGGTCCGAAAGGTCCGCGCCCCCGTTGAGCCGCCTTCTTCCCTGCTTGCTTGGTGCTCCTGCGAAAGCAGGAGCCCAGGGTGATCAAGGGCAGCGCTTGCGGCTCTGGGCTCCTGCTTTCGCAGGAGCACAAGGTAGCAGCCAATGACACCGCGCATCCTCGTCGATGCCGACGCCTGCCCGGTGAAGGACGAGATTTACAAGGTCGCGTGGCGGCATGAAGTGCCGGTGGTCATCGTCAGCAATTCGTGGCTGCGCGTTCCCCAGCACCCACTGATCACCCGCCAGGTGGTCAGCGACGGCTTCGACGCGGCGGACGACTGGATCGCGGAAGCCGCCGACGCGCGATCGGTGGTGATCACCGCCGATATCCTGCTCGCCGATCGTGCGCTAAAGGCTGGTGCGACGGTGCTGTCCCCCACCGGCAAGCCCTTCACCACCAGCTCGATCGGCGGCGCTATCGCCACCCGCGCGATCATGGCCGATCTGCGCGCCGGCGGTGAGCAGTTGGGCGGCCCCGCCCCCTTCGCCCCCAGCGACCGCTCGCGCTTCCTGCAGGCGCTCGACACCGCTCTCGTCGCACTCCGGAAACGATCCCTTACGCAATCTTAGGATTAACGCGGCACAGTCCTTCCTTCGGGAAGAGGGAAGAGATTGCCGGGGATGCACAACCTGCCGCTGATAGCGACACGGCCGCCGCGCCTGAGCGAGATGGCCGATGCCTTGCGCGCGGTGGAGACCGCGGGCACGTACAGCAATGGCGGGCCGGTCGTTCGCCGATTTGAGGACGATCTCGTCGATCGATGCTTCGGCGGCGAAGGCAAGGCGCTCGCCGTTACCAACGCCACGCTCGGGCTGATGCTCGCCATCCGCCAGGCCCGCACCGGCCGTAGCGGCCCATATGCGCTGATGCCCAGCTTCACTTTCGCCGCCGCCGCCCACGCCGCGATCTGGGCGGGGCTGACGCCGCTGATCTGCGATATCGATCCCGGCGACTGGGCCGCCTGCGCCGCCGCCGAGCAAGCTTTGCTCGAACGCTATGGCGAACAGATCGCGGTGATCGTCCCCTACGACACCTTCAACACCGGTCTGGATCTCGCCCGCTACGAAACTCTTGCCCGCAAATACGGCGCTGGTGTCGTGGTCGACGCCGCCGCCTCGCTCGGCGGGCTCGACGCGCAGGGCCGCGGCTATGGCAGCGGCTCGCCCTTCGCCTGCGTCTATTCGATGCACGCGACCAAGCCCTTCGCCGTCGCCGAGGGCGGCGTGATCTACAGCGCCGACGCGAATTTGATCGACCAGTTCCGCACCATGCACAATTTCGGCTTCGGCGCGCCCCGCGCCGCGACCGAACTGGGCATGAACGCCAAGCTCCCCGAAGTGCTCGGCCTCCTCGCCGAAGCCAAACTCGCCGAGATCGAACAGGTCGCGACACACCGCGCCGCACTCGCCGCCGCCTATCGCGACGAGCTGCCCGAATATACGTTCCAGACCGTCCATGGCACGCGCCAGGTCAGCCAGTTCATGCCGCTGCTGCTTCCCGCCGGTACTGACCGCGAGGCGGTGATCGCCGAGCTCGCCGCGCAAGGCATCGGCTCGGGCAAATATTTCAGCCCGCATCTCGCCCGGCAGCCCTGGTTCCAGCAGAGCTGCGTGATTGAGCCCACCCCCGTCGCCGACCGGGTCGGCGCGCACATCCTGTCGCTGCCGATCACCGATGTCATGACCGCCGCCGATGTCGCGACCATCGCCGGCGCGCTCCAGACCGCGGCGCGCACGCGCATCCACGCGATGCCCGCCGGCCCTGAAACTCACGAGACTTTGCTGGTCGGCGGCGGCCCCGCCGGCACGGCGATGCTGATCGCGGCAAGCAAGCAGAACCGTCTCGCCGAACTCGCCCGCGGGCTCATCATCGTCGAGGGCAGCGCCCGCCTCGGCGGCGGACAGTTGGCCGGCTACGCGATCACGTCGGACAGCACCGCCGAGACTTTCCTCAGCGCCGTGAAGGACAACCCGCACCCGGGCATCGCCGCGCTGATGGCGCATCCGAGCGGCGCCGAGATCGGCAAATATACCGGCGCGCTCGGCGTGCCGCTCGCCCGCACCGGTCCGTTCCTCGACGCGATGGGCGACCGGATCGGCCAGGTCGTCCGCGAGCACGGCGGCACGATCCTCACCAGCCACCGCGTCCTTGAATCGCGCCGCACCGCCTCCGGCCTCTGGCGGTCACGCGTCCGTGACGACATCAACGGCATCGAACGCGATATCCTCTCGCGCAACATCGTCCTCGCCACCGGCGGCTATCAATCGGCCAGCGAAGTCGCCGCCGCCGAAGTGGCCGGCATGGCGCTGGGCGAGCGCGTCGGTGATCGCCTTGTCCTCTCCGACGACGCACTCCGCCTCGGCGGCATCGATCAGCTTCGCGAGCGCTTGTCCGGCGTCCGCGCCCCGCGCATCGCCATCGTCGGCGCATCGACCAGTGCGCTGGCCACCGCGGCTTTGCTGCTCAAATCCGCCATCCCCTTCGGCGCCGGCGCGGTAACGTTGCTGCACCGCGAGGCGCTTCGTCCCTTCTATCACTCCGCCGAAGCCGCCCACGCCGATGGCTTCACCGATTTCGGCCCGGACGATATCTGTCCGGTCTCGGGCTTCGTCTATCGCCTTGCCGGCTTCCGGCTCGAGGCCCGCGAGCTGATCCTGCGCATCCTCGGCGTCGGCGGCCGTGTCCCGGATCCGCGCCTGCACACCCACCGCATTATCGGCGACGATCACGCCCGCGCCGCAGCGGCGCTCGACAATGCCGATCTCGTCATCGGCGCGCTCGGCTACCGCCCGCATGCCTTGCCCCTGCTCGACGCCGATGGCCGCCGCATCGCGCTTGCCGCGCATGCGCCCGGCCGGCCGCGCCTCGTCGATCAGCAATGCCGCGTCATCGATGCCGAGGGTCAGCCGATCGCCAACGCTTTCGGGATCGGGCTCGCCGCCGGCTTCGTGCCGATGGGCGCGCTCGGCGGCGAGAAGAGTTTCAGGGGCAAGGCCAATGGTCTTTGGCTCTGGCAGAATGATGTCGGCCAGCTGATCGTCGGCCAGTTGCTCGATTCCGCGACGAGGGCCGCGGCGTGACCCCGGCGATCTCGGTGATCATGGCCGCCTATAATGGCGCGGCGCTGATCGGCGAGACTATCGCCACGCTGCGCGAGCAGACCCGCGGCGATTGGGAACTGATCGTCGTCGATGACAAATCGACCGACGACACGCTCGAAGTTCTGGCCCGCATCCGCGATCCACGCATCCGCGTTATCGCCTCGGAGGTTAATGAAGGCCCGGTCTGCGCCCGCAACCGCGCCTTTGCCGAAGCGCGCGGCCGCTACATCGCCGCGCTCGATCAGGACGATCTGTGCATGCCGGATCGCTTCGCGCGCCAGGCCGCCTATCTCGACGCACATCCCGAAGCCGTCCTCGTCGCCTCCGCGGCATTGCTGATGGAAGACGGCGTCCCCGCACGCTGGCCCAATGAGCGTCACCTGAGCCCGGCAATGATCGACTGGTTGCTCCTGACGCAAAACCCGCTGGTCTGGTCCACTTCGATGTTCCGCGCCGATGCCGCGCGGGCGCTCACCCCATTCACCCGGCCCGAGCTGCGCTACGCCGAGGATTTCGATCTCTATCACCGCATCCGCCGCTTCGGCGCACTGGCTCGGATCGACACGCCGCTGCTCGCCTATCGCTGTCACCCCGGCGGCGCGTCGCAAAAATATGGTGCGATGATGCGGGCCAGTGCCGCCGCTGTCCTGACCGGGCGCTACGAGGCCGTTTTCGGTAGCGATGCCCACGCCAATGCCGCTCTCGTTGCCGAATATCTGATGGCGCGCGAGCCGGTGCCCGACCTCGAGACGCTTGGCCGCCTCTCGCGCATCCTCAGCCAGCTCCACACCTGGTTCGTCTCGCAGACCGCGCTCACACCGCAGCAGCGCATCGAGGTCGATGGTGAATATGCGCGGCTATGGTGGTTGCTCGCGCGCCCCGCGCTGCGCCAGGGCCATGTCGGGCTGATCGGTGCGCTGGCCACCCGCCCCGATGTCGTCCGCATCGATCCGATCGATCCCGATCTGATCGTCTCGCCGCTGATCGGCGGCGCCCGCGCCCTCGCCCGCAGCCTCGCCGGCCGCCGCTAACGCCAATCGCATAAGGAAAGGCCCGCCGCGCTGGTGCGCGACGGGCCTGAACCTTTTTGGCAACCGGACCGCCCGAAGGCGCCCGGCCAGCCGGTATTAGAACTTCACTTCGACGCCCACCGTGTACGAACGGCCGCGCGGATCGGCGACGCGGGGTTCCCACGAGCTACCGGCGCCGGTGTTGCCGTCATAGGTGATCGCGAAGGGCGGATCGGTGTTGAACAGGTTCCGCACGCCCATCGTGAGCTTGTAGTTCGGGCCAAGGCCCAGATAGCTCGCCGACAGGTTGTAGATCACATAGTCCTTCACAAAGGGGTTGTAATCCGGGCGAGTCACGGTGCCGGCGGCGATGCCGGGTAGCGCGTTGTTCTTATAGCCCTTACGGAAGATCTGCGAGAGGCCGATCTGGAAGTCGTCGTTCGAGTAGTTGATGAACGCGTTGTGCTTCCACTTGACGCCGAGGTCACCAGCATAGGTGAACACGCCGATCAGGCTCGGACCATATGCCGCGGTCGGAGTCAGCTTCTCACGCTTCTTGAGCAGCAGCGTGCCGTCAAAGCCTGCCGAGAAACGACCGCCCATCGCGTCAACGCCCGCGCGACCCGAGAGCTCAAGGCCCTGGGTGCGGCGCGAGCCGGCATTGATCCAGCGATCGTCGATCACCGAAACCGTGCCGCCGGTGCGGATGAAGCGATCCGTGAACAGCGAGGCATTGTCGATCAGCTGACGCAGCGTGAGGAGCTGGATGGTGTTGTCAACCGCGATCGACCAGAAGTCGGCCGACAGGCTGAACAGCGGAGCGGGCTGGAGGACCACGCCGACGCTGAACTGCTTCGCCGTCTCCGGCCCAAGCGTGCTGTTGCCGCCGGTCGCGATGTCCGGCCGGATCTGCGCACAGGGCAAGCCGCTCAGATATGCGCTGGTCGGCACGCCTCCGGGGCAAGCAACCGGATCGGCGATATCGCTGCCCGCATAAGGCGAGAGCGTGACGCCGTTGAAGATCTGGTTGAACGACGGGACGCGGAAGCCGGTGTTGTACGAGCCGCGGAACATCAGCTGCTCGATCGGGCGATACCGAACCGAGATCTTCGGGTTCGTGGTGGTGCCGAAGCCGGTGTAATCATCGACGCGAACCGCGCCGGTGATCTCGAAACCGCGGAACAGCGGCACCAGGACTTCGGCATAGGCCGCCTTGACGGTACGGTTCTTCGGGGTCAGCGCATTGACGTTGTCGAACGCCGCCAGGAAGATCACCGGCGCTGTCGCCGCGGCGGCGGCCGAACCGTTGAACGAATAGGTCTCACGGCGATAGTCGATACCGGCCGCGACCTGAACGTCACCGCCCCAGACCGGGAACAGCGGGCCCGAGATCGACGCATCGAGCTGCTTCACTTCGTAGCGGCCGCCATAGAGCGTCGCGCCGCGTGCCGAAACCGATTCAAGGGCGGCAAGGCCGGCTGCCGTCTGATCGATCGAGAAAGGATTGATCAGACCCGAGTTCATCACACCGACCAGGCCGCGATAGCCTGCGGGGGCGCCAGTGACCTGCGGTGCGAGCGGATCGTAGGCACCGTTGGCGAGCGTACCGCGATAATAATAACCGCTGCCAAGGAGCGACGAGCTTTCCGACTTCGCATAGGAAGCGCCGGCACGATAGTCCCAGCCTTCCCATAGCGGGCCTTCAAAGCCCAGCGCCGCGCGGATCGTCTTGGTGTTGGTCACATATTCGCGCGGACCGCAGGCGCCGCAACGCCAGCGATACGAGATCGGCAGGCCGTAGCGCGCCGCGAGCGCGGTGCGCTGCGCCGGGTTGGTGAAGGCGTTGTAGATCGCGTTGTAGATCGCGTCATACTGCGCCGCGGTCGTGCCGTTGCGCGGGTAGGCGATGTTCAGGTTGGTGGTGTTCGCGCTGAGCTGCGCGTTCGAGAAGCTCTTCGCCGAAGTCGCGTCCGAGCCGGTTACTTCGAGCGACATCTGGTGATCGCCGCCAAGGCTGCCGATCGCGCGCGCATAATAGGTCAGCGTCTCGATCGGCTGCTGGATCACCGCGGCGCGGCCGGTATCCCACGCGCAGGCATATTGCGCGCTGGCGGTGTTCCACAGCACTTCGTCATAGGCCATGCCGCCGTCGAAGGACTCGCAGCCTGCGCCGCCGGGCAGATCGAGCGTGTTGATGCCACCCGCCGCGGCGTTCGCGCCGTTGGGCGCGGTCAGCGTCAGGCCGGTGAGCAGCGTGCCGCCGGGATTTTGGAAGGCGTTCGCACCGATGTTGAACGCAGTCGCGATCGGCGTGCCGCGGGTATCGACCGAAAGGCCGCGATTGGGCTGGTTGCCGTTGACGAAGTCACGGTCCGAACCGCGCAGGATCTTGTTCCAGCTATAGGAAATCGACCCCATGATGTTGAAACCGTTCTCGTCGATGTCGCCATAGCCGGCGAGGCCCGAGACGCGGTAGATGTTGCCGCCGCCGCCTTCGGTCACATCGACGAAGCCGTTCAGCGCGAGGCCCTGGAAATCCTTCTTGGTGATGAAGTTGATCACGCCGCCAACCGCGTCGGTGCCGTAGATCGCCGATGCGCCATCCTTCAGGACTTCGACGCGCTCGATCGCCGAGAACGGGATCTGGTTGACGTCGACCGCGCCGCCCGAAAGGCCGTGCGCCGCAACGCGGCGGCCGTTGAGCAGCACCAGCGTGGCGGCCGAGCCCTGGCCGCGCAGGTTGGCCGAAGACAGGCCGTTGGTGCCGCGCTGGGCACCGCTGGTGACGTCGGCGTTCGACGAGAGGTTGTCCGCGCCCGAGCCGTTGGTGCTCAGGAACATGACGAGCTGTTCGGGGCTCGAAATGCCATTGCGCTGGATTTCGGCGGTGGTGATCACCTGCAGCGGCAGCGCCGAATTGTTCGGGTCCTGCTTGATGCGCGAGCCGGTGACGAGGATTTCATTGTCCTTGGTCGGCTCGTCCTGCGCAGCGGCAGTCGGATCGCCGGCCGTGACGGGCGCGGTGGTTTCCTGCGCCATGGCAGGCATCGCGGCGAGCGCGGCAAAGGCCGTTCCCGTGGCGAGAAGCAGTTTGAGCGACGAAGTAGCCATTGGTATCCCCCTGAAGCACGCAATTTTCGCAATGCGGACCTGTGCATTAAGTAACAAAAATGTGGCACCGCATCATAGTATCTTTTCTCAAATCCATAACCCCCGGGCATTAAGTGCCGCGCTCCGCCTCCTAAGCGTTGCCTTGCGGCAACACTTCCCCCCTTATTGACTTTGCGCCGTCCTTTCCGGACCACCATCGGCACCGGAGAGGGAGTGTTCGATGGCGCGTGATCTGCCCCAAATCAGGACTGAACGGCGTGGCTGAACCGCAACCCGATCCGCACGACGCGGTCCCGCCGCCCGCGATTCCGCCCGGCATCGGCCGTATGGCCTTGTACGTGCTGCTCGGCTTCTCCGCCGGCCTGCCGTTCTACATGTTCTCCACCGTGCTGTCGGTGCGCCTCACCGAGCACGGCGTGGTCCTCGCGGTCATCGGCTTTTTCGGCTGGGTGCAGTTGCTCCCCACCTTCAAGTTCCTGTGGGCCCCCCTGCTCGACAAGTACGACGTTCCCGGCTTCTCGCGCTTCTGGGGCAAGCGTCGCGGCTGGATCATGCTCTCGCAGCTCGGCATCTTCACCTCGATGCTGGCAATGGCGCTGACCTCGTCGGACGCCAGCCTGTGGATCACCGCGCTCTGGGCGGTGCTGCTCGCCTTCTGGACCACCACGCTCGAAGTCGCCGCCGACGCTTGGCGCATCGAACTCGCCCCGACGCCCGAGGAGCAGGGCCCGGTCGCCGCTTCTAACCTGTGGGGATACCGCACCGCGATGGTCGCGGCCGGCAGCGGCGCCTTGCTGTTCGCCGATGCCGCGGGAAGCATTTCCGGCACGCTGCGCAGTCTCGGCATCGAGCCGGGCTGGACCGCATCCTATCTCCTCATCGCCGCCGCCGCCTTCCTCCCGCTCCCGATCCTCGCGGCCCTACCCCGCCAGCCCGATTGCACAGGGGGCAATCGCTGGTCGGCGCTCGGCGCCGGTCTCGGCGCCAGCGCGGTGATCCTGCTCGCTACCGTCGCGGTCACCGCCGCCGCCGGCTGGGTCGTGCTCAGCGCCGCGTCGGGCATCGGCATCACCGCCGACACCAACGTACTGCCCTGGGTGCTCGGCATCGCCATGGCGCCGTTCGTGCTGCTCGCTTTCGCCTTGCCCTGGATCCGCGACGCCAGGCCCACCGATCCGATCCGCGCCTCCGCCGCGATCGGCCCCTATGCCGATTTCTTCTGGCGCTATGGCTTCCTCGCCATCGGCGTGCTGGCCTTCGTCTCGGTATACCGCATGGGCGACGTGCTCGCGCTCAACATGTCCAAGCCGATGATCCTTGGCCTCGGCTATACCAAGACCCAGATCGGCTGGGCAGACGGCGCGGTGGCGTTGATTTCGAGCATCGTCGGCGTCGGCATCGGCGGCTGGATGGTCACCAAATGGCGCTGGGGCGTCACCCTCAGCATCGGCGCCTTCTTCGCCGCGCTCGGCAATTTCGGCTTCGTCTGGCTGGCGCACATGCCGGTCGATCAGAACACGCTGTACGTCGCCACCGCCGCCGATCAGTTCGGCAACGGCATGGCCGGGGCGGTGTTCGTCGTTTACCTGTCGATGCTGTGCAACCCGCGTTTCCCGGGCGCGCAATATGCTTTCCTGTCGGGGTTCGCCTTCCTCCTTGCGCGGCTCCTCGCCGGCGCCGGCGGTACCGCGGTGACCTGGCTCGACAAGGCCGGGTATAACGGCTTCGACGTCTTCTTCTTCGCCTCGGGCGTGGTCAGCCTCGCGGCGCTCCTGTTCCTGCCGCTGCTGGCCAAGGCCAAGCCGCGTCCGGACGACCGGGGGCCGGTAACCGCGTGATCGAACAAGCCTTCGCCCCCGCCGCCGAGGCGATCGCGGCGGGCCGCATCCCCGGCGCCGCGCTGGGCGTGGTCCGTGCCGACGGCCAGCGCTGGAGCACCCATGCCGGGCTCGCCGCCCGGCTTCCCGAGCCCGAACCGCTCACCGCCGATCACTGGTTCGATCTCGCCTCGGTGTCGAAAGTGATCTTCACCACCACCGCCATCCTCCAGCTGGCCGACGAGGGCAGGCTCGATCTCGACCGCCCTGTCACCGACGCGATCCCGGATTGGCGGCAATATGATGTCGCGGGCGCCGCCGAGCGCAAGCTCACCTTCCGCGACCTGATCGCCCACCGCACCTTCTTCCCCGCCGTCGAGCCGATCTACACCTATGGCGACGATCCCGCCCGCCTGCGCGCTTTCGTCCTCCAGCGCGAATGGCGGCACGGCCCCCCGGTCTATTCGGACATCAATTTCATCGTCCTCGGCATCGCTATCGAGCGCATCACCGGCAAGTCCCTGCGCGCATGGCCGCTCGGCAAGGGCCTGACCTTCGGCCCGCCCCCCGGCCCCGCCGTCGCCACCGAATATTGCAGCTGGCGCGGACGCATCCTCAAGGGCGAGGTCCATGACGAGAATTGCTTCGCGCTGGGCGGCGACACCGGCCATGCCGGGCTGTTCGGCACGGTGGCCGGCGTCCTCGATTTCGCCCAGGGGCTACTGAACGGCACCGGCGCCAGCGCCGCGATGCTCGAAGCGATCCGCACCCCCCAATATGATCACCGCACCTGCGGCTGGGAGCGTAAATTCCCCGGCTGGTCGGGCGGCCAGGCGTGCTCCGCCGAGACCATCGGCCACACCGGCTTCACCGGCACCGGCCTGTGGATCGATTTCGAGCGTGGCCTCGCCTGGACTTTGCTCACCAACCGCGTCCACCCTACCCGTCATTTCGACAGCGGCATCTTCCAGCTGCGCCCGGCGACTGGCGACGCGGTGATTGCGGCCTTCGATGCGGCATAGAACCGTTCGTCACCCCGAGCTTGTTTCAGGGCCCAACCCTCCACAGGCCATGCCGTCCCTTGTTGCGCGTTGGATGCTGAAACAGGTTCAGCATGACCAGGTAGAATAGGAAGCCGTCCATGATCTCGTTGCTCGCCCTCAGCCTCGCCCTCGCCGCCCCCCAGGACGATCCCGTCACCCCCGCCGATCGCCTCGCCCATGATCAGATGCTGGTGCTCGACACCCATCTCGACACCCCCGAACTGTTCGAGCATCCCGGCTGGGACTTCGCCCGCTGGCACGACCGCGACTTCGACAAGAGCCAGGTCGATATCCCGCGCATGGAACAGGGCGGCCTGGATGGCGGCTTCTTCGTGATCTACACGGGGCAAGGCCCGTTGACGCCCGAAGGCTATGCCAGGGCCCGCAACGCCGCGCTGGTCCGCGCCAACTGGATCCAGAAGGTCGTCGCCGCCCATCCCGACAAGCTCGCCTTCGCCACCACCGCCGCCGATGCCGCGCGCATCGCCAAGACCGGCAAGCGCATCGTCTATCAAAGCATCGAGAACAGCTATCCGCTGGGCGAAGACCTGAGCCTGCTCGGCTATTTCTACGATCTCGGCGTGCGCATGGCGAGCCCGGCGCACTTCCGAAACAGCCAGTTCGCCGATAGCGCGACCGACAAGGTCAAGGCCTATGGCGGCTTCTCGCCGCTCGGCAGGCAATGGCTGGCCGAGATGAACCGGCTCGGCATGGTCGTCGATGTCAGCCATTCTTCTGACGATGTCTTCGATCAGGCGCTGGCATGGTCCAAGACCCCGATCATCGCCTCACATTCGGGACCGAAGGCGATCTACGACCATCCCCGCAACCTCGACGATGCCCGCATGAAGAAGCTCGCCGCAGCCGGCGGCGTGCTCCAGATCAACAGCGTCTATCTGGTCGCCGGCGACAGCAACAAGGCGCGCAGCGCGGTCCAGAACCGTCAGGACGACTGGTGGGCGCTGTCGGACGCCGATCAGCGCAAGCTCATCGCCGACAAGGCCGTCGCCGATGCCACCGATCCCTATCAGGGCGCCGATTTCGAGCTGTTCATGAAGAGCCTGCTCCATGCCATCGCCGTGATGGGGGTCGATCATGTCGGCATCGGCGCCGATTGGGATGGCGGCGGCGGCGTCCGCGGCTTCGAGGATGTCACTGCTCTCCCCAAGGTCACCGCGCGCCTGCGCAAGGAAGGCTTCAAGGACGCCGACATCGAGAAGATCTGGAGCGGCAACGTGCTGCGTTTGCTCAAGGCTGCGGAGGATTACGCGGCGAAGAACGCAGCCAGATAGCGCTCCTCGTCCCCCAACCCGATTTGTCACCCCGGCCTTGTGCCGGGATCACCAAGCTTCCGGACGACAGCCCGTCGCTTCCTGCCGCGGCGCTCTCGACACCATGGACCCCGGCACAAAGCCGGGGTGACGATGGCGCTTGCAATGTAGGATTTCGCCTGCTTGGCTCACGCGGTCGGCAATGCCGCCCGCTCTTTGAAATCGTCGCTCAGAATCCGGCCTGCCCGGCCCCCATGGTCAGTGCGACCATTGGGACCATTCGCGCCAGCGCTCAGTTCGCCGCCGCCACGATATTCAGCGCCGCGTCCATGATCCTGCTCGATGAAGCGTCCGATGGGATATCGTTGGCGTAGAAGGCGAAGGTCAGCGTCTTGCCGCTCGCCGCGATCATATAGCCGGCCACCGCGTTGGTGGCGTTGAGCGTGCCGGTCTTGGCGAAGATCTTGCCCTCCAGCGGCGTCCCCTTGAAACGGTTCCTGAGCGTGCCATCGACTCCGCCGATTGGCAGCGTATCGCGCCACTGCGCCCCCCAGGGCTGCATGGCGATCCAGCGCAGGAACTTGACTACTCCGCGCGGCGCAACACGATTGTAGGTCGACATGCCCGATCCGTCGGACAGGTCCCAGGCAGTGCGGGCAACACCGGCCTGCGCCAGCATCTTCTCGATCTCGGCCACACCATTGGCGATTGATCCGCTGCCCAGCCAGCCCGAGACCCGGCGGAGTGTCAGCTCGGCATGCAGATTCTGGCTGATCTTGTTGATTGTCTTCATGTCCTCGGCCAGCGGCGGCGGAATCAGTTGCGCGATCGGCACGAAATCGGCACGCACCATTCGCATCGGATCGGTGCGAGTGCTCGGCCCGTTATCCTCCGGCATCAGCGGACGATGGCGCACGCGCACCTCGCCCTTCACCCTGACGCCGCGCGCTTCGAGCAATGCCTTGAGCCGCCACGCCGCATAGTGCGCGGGATCGTCGATCCCCATCCGCGACAGATCGGGCCTGGCATCCTTGCCGATCGTGCCCGTCACCCGCACCAGCCGCTCAAACGGCAACCGGTCATAGCCGATCTTGCTTTCCGCGCCCGCAACGGTCTGGGTGCGATTGTCGATCGTGTAATAAGGGGATTCCACGGTCACCACCGCCGGCTTGCCAACCTCGCCCGGCGCTACGGTCAGCCCAACCTCATTCTCGTCGAGCGTCAGCGCCGAGACGCCGGTCCCCGATCGCGTCGGGATGTTATTCCAGCTCATGCCGGGGCTCCAGCGCTGGTCGGGGAACAGCGTGTCGTCGCCAATCACGTCACGCACCCGCTTGGTCTTCGCCGCCACAGCATCGGCCAGCGTCGCAAGACAGTCGATCTTGCAATCCGCCGCGCTCGACATCCGCGCATCGCCATTGCCAGCCAGCACGACATCGCGCCCCTCGATCCGCACCTCGTTGCCGCCGATCTCGTCGAGCTGGTTGAGATCGCCCAGCGTCGCAAAGGCGACCGCCGTCGAGAACATCTTGGTGTTCGACGCCGGAATATAACGCCCGTCGGGATCGATCGCGAGAATCTCGGTGCCGTCCTCGGTCGCCACCACCAGCCCGAAGCGCGTGCCTGTCGCCGCCTCACCAAGCTTGGCCTGGACCTGCGCGCGCAGATCCTGCGCGGTGGCGGGGGTAGCGGCGGCGAGCGCCAGCACGAGGAAGAGCGCGTGTTTCATGGGGTCAGAACCTAGCCGGAACCAACCCGGCGGCAAGCGCGCGATGCGTCACGCGCCCATAACCGCCGCTTATGGCGTCAGCGCGCGATCAGCCATGGCTTGGGACGACCGCTCGGCTTGGCGACCCCGTCGAGCCGCTCCGCGCGGAGGATCTTGACCGGCGCCAGGATCATCTGCCCCTTCATCGCGTCGCGCCCGCCGCCGGTCGGCAGCGCGAGGATGCGCTTGACCACGTCCATTCCCGCGATCACCCGCCCGAACGCGGCATAACCGCGATTGCCGGGCTTGGCGTCGAGCCCCGGATTGGGGCCGACCATGATCGAGAAATTGGCGTTGGCGGCATCGGCATTGATGCCGTGCGCCATCGAAATCGTGCCGTCCTGATGGGTGATCCCGGTCTGGCTCGTCGGCTCGAGCGGCAGCGGCGGCAGCATCCGCCGTGCGTCCTGCGCGATCCCGCCCTGGATGAAGCCGAAGCGCGGATCGGATTTGCGCCGTGTCGCCCGGTAGAATTCCGTGTCGTCGAGTCGCCCGTCATCGACATAGGCGAGGAAGTTGGCGACCGTCTTCGGCGCGCGCCTGGCGTCGAGCGCGAGCACGATCGATCCCGCCGAAGTGACGAGGCGGACACGGACGATGCCGGGCGCTTGCGGGGCGCTGTTGGCAATCAGGAACAGTGCGAGAATCAGGGCAAGGAAACGCATCCGCGCGCTTTAGTCGTCGTCGGCTGAACGGTATATGGCTTCGTCGAGCTCGCCTTCCCAGCGTGCGACGGTCGTCGCGACGGTCAGATTGGCGCAGGCGCTGGGCACGGTGCGGGTCATGTCGAGCAGCCGGTCGAACGGCAATACGAAGCCGACCACCAGCGCGGTCTGCTCGGGCGAGACGCCGACTGCGGACAGCACCGCGGCGAGCATGAACAGCGAGGCGGAAGGCACCGGCGCGGTGCCGAACGCGGCGAGCGCGCCGGTCAGCAGCACCATCCCATAGACTTGCGGCGTCAGCGGCACCCCGAACGCCTGCAGCGCGAACATGCTGAGCAGGCCGACATACATCGCCGTTCCGTCCTTGCCGATGCTCGCGCCGAGCGGCAGCACCGTCGAGAAGATCGAGCGGCCGACGCCGAGATTCTTTTCCGACACGCGCATCGCCACCGGCAGCGTCGCCGAGCTGGACGCGGTCGAGAACGCCACCACCAGCGCATCGACGATACCGCGAAAGAACGGCAGCAGCGGCAGCTTGGCGAGCAGCCGCAGGATCAGGCTGTGGACCACGACGATCTGGATCAGCGAACCCAGCACCACCGCCAGCGCCAGCCAGCCGACATTGACGAACACCGCCGCGCCGTTCGCCGCCACCGCATTGGCGATCAGCGCGAATACGCCAAACGGCGTCGCTTCCATGACGATGCCGACGACCTTGAGCAGCACTTCCGACAGCGATTGCAGCGTGTTCGCGAACGGCTTGCCCGCTTCGCCGGCGACAACGGTGCCGACGCCGATCAGGATCGCGACGAAGATCAGAGCGAGCATGTCGCCCTTGGCCAGCGCGTCGAAGATGTTGAGCGGGATGATCCCAATCAGCTGCTGGTACGGCGTAACCGCCTCGCCCAGCGCATGCGGCGCGGCGGTGCCGAGCGGCGCGCCGACGCCGGGCTGGACGAGCGTCGCCACCAGCATGCCTACCGACACCGCGATCGCGGTGGTGAAAGCGAACAGCCCGATCGTCCGCCCGCCCAGGCTGCCGAGGCGCTTGGGATCGGCCAATGCGGTAATCCCGGACGCGATCGTCACCAGCACGATCGGCGCGACCAGCATGCGGATCGCCCGGACGAACAGATCGCCCATGAACATCACGGACGGCGCGGCCGAGGGCCAGACCAGCGCGAACACCAGCCCCAGCGCCAGCGCCGCGAGCACCCGCTTCCACAGCGCGATCCCGAACCACATCCTCAGCACGTGCATCCTCCCCCTTTGTGCTCCTGCGAAAGCGGGAGCCTAGGATCACAAGCGAAACGCCAGCGACTCTGGGTTCCTGCGTTCGCAGGAGCCCGGAATATCAGCGGCAGCTCCCCGGCGTCGGCTTGTGCGGCAGCGCGCGCCCCGCGGCCTTGCCGGTCACCTTGCCCTTGTCGACCGCCAGCACGCCGTTGACGACCACGCTGCGAACGCCCGCGGCAAGCTCGGTCGGATGCTCGTAATCGGCGCGCGACGCGTAGGTCTTGGGATCGAACACAACGATATCGGCGAACGACCCCGCGCTCAGCCGCCCGCGCCCGGTCAGCCCGAAGGTATCCGCGGTCAGCGTCGAGCTTCGATAGATGAACTGGCCGAGCGTCAGCACATGCCGTTGCTTGACGTAATAATCATATTTGCGCGCGAACGTGCCGTAGACGCGCGGGTGCCCGCCCGAAGCGTCGGAGCCGGTCATCACCCAGGGCCGCGCCATGAACGCCTCGATATCCGGTTCGGCCTGATTGAACGACACCACGCCGGGATCGGCGATCTTGATCACTTCGATCGCGGCGGTAACGGCATCCTCGCCGCGCGCCTTGGCGACCGCGGCCAATGTCTGGTTCTTGTATCGCCCCTCGACGATCAGCAGCTTCTCCGCCCCGCCGCGCTTGCGCAGATTTTCGACGATCCCGTCGCGCAGCTTCAGCTCCACGCCCGGATCGGCAAAGCGCTTGAGCAGCGCCGGGCGCCCGCCGTCCTGCGCCCAGATCGGCATCAGCGACGCGACCAGGCTCGTGCCGCTCGCCGACCACGGATATTGGTTCGCGGTCACCTTCTGCCCGGAGCGTCGCGCCGCTTCGATCTTGGCGATGATCGCGCCAGCCTGTCCTTGCACATCGACGCCCAGCGCCTTGATGTGGCTGATATGCGCCGGCAAATGCCCTTCGCGCCCGATCCGGATCGCCTCGTCGATCGCCGCCGCCAGCCCGACGGTGTACGAACTCTCGTCGCGGATATGGCTGTCATAGGTGCCGCCGCGCTTGCCCGCCTCCCGGGCGAGCTCGATCACTTCCTCGGTCGTGGCGAAGCTCTGCGGCGCGTAGAACAATCCGGTCGAGAGTCCCAATGCGCCGTGGCACATCGCGTCGGCGACCATGTCCTTCATCCGCACCATCTCGGCCGCGCTCGGCGCGCGATTGTCCGCGCCAACCACCTTCTCGCGGATCGCCCCGAAACCGACATAGGCGGCATAGTTGATCCCGACCGGATTGACCTTCGCGCCGCCCAGCACCTTGCCGAGATCGGGACTTCCGCCCCCGTCATTGCCGATGAACGCGGTCGTCACGCCCTGCATCAGGAACGCCGGCACCAGCCGCCGCGCCGGGTCCTTGGAGGCAAGATCGCCTTCCATATGCGTGTGCGGATCGATGAAGCCCGGCGCGACGATCATGCCCTTGGCGTCGATCACCCGCGCGGCGATGACATTCGCGTGGCGGCTGACCGAGACGATCCTGTCGCCGCGGATCGCGACATCGCCGACGAAGGGCGCGCCGGTGCCGGTATAGATCGTGCCGCCGCGGATCAGCAGATCGATCTTCTGCGGCGGAGCGCTGGCGGCGCCCAGCGACAGTGCGACGGTCCCGAGCAGCAGCGCGATCTTCATGGCGTTCCCCAAAAGCCCCGCTCGGGTGGCAGGAGCATCCCGCCTTCGTCCCGCACGCCGCCGGCGCGATCCTCAGCGAGCCAGATCGGACCGTCAAGGTCCACAAAGTCCGACATCCGCGCGACATGCAGCGCCGCCGCGATCGACAGCGATGAACTGACCATGCAGCCGGTCATCAGCCCAAGGCCCCGCGCCCGCGTCGCATTGGCGAGTTCGAGCGCGGCGGTGAGCCCGCCCGACTTGTCGAGCTTGACGTTGACCACCTGATAGCGCCGCGCGACGACATCGAGATCGGCCGCGACATGCACCGCTTCGTCGGCGCAGATCGGGATGGCGGGCGTGAAACCTTCCAGCCATTCGTCGGCACCGGCGGACACGGGTTGCTCCAGCAGATCGGTACGCAATTCGACCAGCAGCGGCTCGATGCCGCGCAGCAAAGCCTCGTCCCAGCTCTCGTTGGGATCGACGATCAGCCGGCAATCGGGCGCCGCCGCGCGGACTTCGCGAAGCTGCGCCTCGGGATCGATCGCATCGACCTTGACCTTGAGCAAGGGCGCACTCGCCATCGCCTTGGCCGCCACAGCCATCGCTTGGGGGGTATCGATCACCACCGTCAATGCGCTCGCCAGCCGATGCGGCTCGGGCGCGCCGATCAGTTCGGCGACCGACCGCCCCGCCCGCCGCGCCTCCAGATCCCATAATGCGCAATCCACCGCGTTGCGCGCCGCGCCCGGCTGCAGCAGCGCCTGCAGCGCCGCGCGATCCGCCCCGCCCTCGATCGCGGCGCGGACGCCCTCGATCTCCGCCAGCGTCTTCTCGATGGTCTCGTCGTAGCGCGGATAGGGCACGCCCTCGCCCTGCCCCACCACATCGCCGTCCGCGATCGTCACCGTCACCACATCCGCCTGCGTCTTCACGCCCCGCGAGATGCGGAAGGGGTGCGTCAGCGCGAAGCGGTCGTGCTGAGCGCGGAGGGTGCGGTGCATAGCAACTCGTCGATAATGGCATCGACGCCGAAGGCGATCGGATCGGTGCAGGGCAGGCCCAGAGCGGCCTCGGTAATGCGGCACAGATCGCGCGCCTGCCCAGGCGCAAGACCGGAAGTGTTGAGACACACGCCGACCGCGCGGACATTCGGGCTGGTCAGCCGCGCGACCTGGAGATTGGCCTCGAGGCACTCCTTCAGGCTCGGCAGCTTCCGGCCGGGAATACCCCGCATATGCTCGCGGCTCGGATCGTGGCACATGACGATCGCCTCGGGCTGCGCACCGTGGAGCAATCCGGTCGAGACCCCGGCGAAGCTCGGATGGAACAGCGAACCCTGCCCCTCGATCAGATCCCAGCCGTTATCGTCGCGTGCCGGTGCGAGCTGCTCGATCCCGCCAGAGATGAAGTCCGCCACCACCGCGTCGATCGGCACGCCGGCGCCGGCGATCAGGATACCGGTCTGTCCAGTCGCGCGGAAATCGGCCTTGATCCCGCGCGCCTTGATCGCGTCGGCCAAGGCGATCGTCGCGTACATCTTGCCGACCGAGCAATCGGTGCCCACCGTCAGCAGCCGGTGCCCCGGCCGCGCATAGCCATTGCCGACCTTCAGGTCGGCCGGCGGATCGCGAACGTCGAACAGCTGCAGTCCCTTGCTTTCGGCCAGCTTCACCAGTCGCGGCTCGTCGCGCAACCGCTGGTGGAGGCCGGAAGCGATGTTCATCCCCGCCTCTAGGCCCGCAATCGCGTCCTGCACCAGGTCCTCACCCATGCTGCCGCCCGAGTTGGCGATGCCGAGCACGAGGGTCTTCGCCCCCGCAGCGGCGCCTTCGGTCATGGTCAGGCGTGGCAGGTCGAGCGTCAGCGCGCAGTCATCATGACGGAACTCGCCGACGCAATCGTGGCGGCGAAAGGTCGCCAGCCCGCGCGAGGTCTTGATGCCGATGAAATCGGTGCTGTGGCCGAGATAGAGGAGATAAGGTGCGGGTATCATCCCGGAGACCGTATCTCCGCCCCGCCCCGCCCCGGGCATATTGTATGCGCCCCCGCCCATAGCCTTCCGTTATGAGGCGGCGATCACCCGCTCAAGCGTCTTGAGGAAATCGGTGGCCAGCGCGGTCGGCGGCCGATTGGTCAGGAACATCGCATGCACGTCGAACCGCAACGGGTTCTGCAACGGCCGCATGGCCAGACCCGGCGCCAGCGACGCCTTTGCCGTGAAGTTGTCGACCACCGTCAGCCCCACGCCCTGCCGCACCAATGCCGAGGCGATATAGAAGGTCCGCGCGGAGACGACCTCGTCAAGCTCGACCTCGGCACGCTGCAATTCCTGGGTGAATATCTGGCCGATCGGCCCGCTCTGGCCGACGCTGATGAAGCGCTTGCCCGAGAGGATTTCGATCCCGACCCGCTCGGGCGCGTTCGGCATATCCTCTTCGCGATACAGCACCGCCAATTCGCCGCCGCCCAGCTTCTTGGCTCCGATGGGCGCCGCGTGCGGCACTTCATAGGCGACCGCGATCTCGGTCTCACGCTCGTACAGCTTGCGCAGCAGATCGTCGTGATGAACCGTCTGGAGATCGAACTTGACGCTGTCATGCGTGCGCAGGAATTGCGACACCGCCGTCGGCAGCGCGCTGAGCGCCAGGCTGGGCAGCGCCGAGATGCGCAGCATTCCGCCCGATCCGCGCCGCAAATTCCGTCCCGCTTCGCGCAGGGCATAAACGCGATCCTGAATCTCGGCGACTTCGCTGAACAGGGTATGCGCGTCCTCGGTCGGCACCAATCGTCCTGATGCGCGCTGGAAAAGCTGGAAGCCCAAAAGCGACTCGGCATGGCGCAGCATCTTGGAAACCGAGGGCTGCGAGACGTTGAGCGCCCGCGCCGCGCCGCTGACCGACCCGTTGACGTAAACGGCGTGGAAGATCTCGATATGCCTTAAGTTCATAGGTGCGCAGCCTATCGCGGTTTGCGGAAAGGGGAAGCCCGAGTCATGTTGCGGGGATGTTGCTCAGCACCCTCCTGCTCGCCGCGGCATCGCCGCAAGCCGCTTCCACCCAGCCCGTCGCCCAGGTCCGCGTCGCCTTCGATGCCAGGGGAGAAACCGGCATCAAGGCTTTCGGTCTCGCTGACATCGCCGCGAACCGGCCGATCGGCGTCGACGATCCGGTCCGCGTCGCCTCAATCTCGAAGATGGTGACCGCGATCGGCGTGCTGCGGCTGGTCGAGCAGGGCAAGCTCAACCTCGATGCGGACGTGTCGCGCTATCTCGGCTGGAAGCTGCGCAACCCCGCCTTCCCCGACAAGGTCATCACGCTGCGGCTATTGCTCTCGCACCAGTCGAGCCTCACCGACAATATCGATTACGTGCTGCCGCTCGACGCCGATATGCGCGCCATCCTCGAAAAGCCCGAGGCATGGGACGCCGCGCACGCGCCGGGCACCTGGTTTCACTACACCAATTTCAACACGCCGGTGGTCGCCGCGGTGATGGAGAAGGTTACGGGCGAGCGCTTCGACAAGCTTATGGCGCGGCTGGTGCTCAGGCCGCTCAAGATCGACGCCTGCTATCAGTTCGTCACCTGCTCGGATTCCGCGATCCGGCGCGCGGTGGTGATCTACCGCGACAACAAGCCGACCAAGGACGATCACCAGGGCGCGCTGCCCGCCTGCCCGGTTACCCCGGCAACCGACGGCAGCTGCGATCTCGCGATGTGGAAGCCGGGCCGCAACGGCGCCACTTTCGCACCACAAGGCGGCCTGCGCATCTCCGCGCGCGGGCTGGCGCGGATCGGGCGGATGCTGCTCGGCCGGGGCACCCTCGACGGCGTCCGCCTGCTCAGCCCGCGCTCGGTCACGATCCTCGAAACGCCGCTCTGGACCTATAACGGCAAGAACGCCGATATCGATAATGGCTTCCACTGCACCTACGGCCTCGCCACCGAGATTCTCGCCACGCCCTTCTCCGGCTGCCGCGACGATCCCTTCGGCGACGGCATCCGTCGTTTCGGCCATGCCGGAGAGGCATATGGCCTCAAATCTGGGCTGTGGATCGACCCCGCGAGCGGCACCGGCGTCGCCTATTTCTCCACCGACGTGCCCGCCACCCCGGGCAAGCGCTCGGCGTGGAGCCTCACCGAAGAGCAGCAGGCCCGCCCGGGCGAATGATCGCCGTCGTCTCCGCCCGCGCGGGGACGACGGCGATCGGCTCATTTCCCGCCCAGCACCGGCGCGTCGAGATCGAGCGACGCCGCCGGGATCACTTCCACTTCGGGATGCGCGGCGCGGAGCTTGTCGAGGAACAGCTTGCCGTCGCCGACGATGACGATGGTCGCGCGCGCTGGATCGACCGACGCGCGCGCCGCCGCGGCGGCGGCCTCCGGCGTCACCTTGCCGATGCGGTCGCGCATTTCCGCTGCCATGGTCGGCGGCAGTCCCTGCTGGGTCATCGAGGCCAGCGTCGCGGCGAAACCCTGGCTCGCCTCCGCCCCACGGCTGATCCCGCCCTGCAGGAAAGCGATGCGCTGCTGCGTGGTCTCCGCGTCGAACGGCTCGGTCGAAAGCCGCTTGAGCTCGGTCAGGAAGATATCAGCGACGTCAGGCGCGCTTTCATTCTTGGTCTGGGCATTGGCGATCATCATCCCCGCGTCCATCCGGCCCAGCAGCCCGCTATAGGCGCCGTAGGAAAGCGCCCGCTTGACGCGGACCTCCTGGAACAGCCGCCCGTTCGATCCGGCGCCAAGGATCGCGTTGGCGACCATCAGATCGGGATAATGGGGATCGCGGCGCTGCGGGATGCGCAGCCCCGCCGCCACCGCCGCCTGCCCCGCGCCGGGCATGTCGACAACGATCAGGCGCGGCTTTCCCGCCTCCCCGCCCGGGGCTGCCGGCGGCGTCGGCGCGGTGCCGGTCGCGCGCCAGGTGCCGAACAGGCGATCGCCAAGCTTCTGGGCTTCGGCCGAACCGATACCCCCGGTGATGATCAACGTCGCGGTATCAGGGCGCCACCACAGGTTCCGCTGCGCCAGCAGATCGTCGCGCGTCAGCGCCCCCAGCGAAGTGGGCGTGCCGACGCCGCCATAGGGCGCGGCCCCATAGACCGCACGCTGCAGCGTGTATCCTGCCAGCGCGCCGGGATCTTTGAGCGCGACCTGAAGCTTGTCGATCGTCCGCTTGCGCTCCTTGTCGAACTCTTCGGCCGGGAAGCTGGCATTGCGGGCGATGTCGGCGAGGATCGCCGCGGCGGCATCGAGCGACGCGACCGGTGCGGTGATGCTGAGCGTCGTGCCGTCCGCCCCGGCGGTCGCATTGAGATCAGCGCCCAATGCCTCGACCTGTGCCGCGATCTGCCTGGCCGAGCGCGAAGTCGTGCCCTTGGTGGCAAGCTGCGCGGCTATGAGAGCCAGTCCGGCACGTCCGGCGGGATCGGTCGCATTGCCACCCTTGAACACCAGGGCCACCGTCGCGATCGGAACATTGCCGGTCCGCGCCGAGACCAGCCGCATGCCATTGGCCAGCTGGCTCTCGGCGATCACCGGCGGGGTCACCGGCACCGCTGCCGAAGGTTCGGGCGGCGCCTGGCGCTCGTCTTCCGGCGCCAATGTCAGCGCCACACCGGTTGCGGGCGGCACCGAGGCCCAGACCGGCATCTTCACCGGGTTCGCCCAATTATCCTTCTCGCCCGCCGGCCGCTTGCTCTCGTCAAGGTAGCGGACATCGACGCGCGATTCGGGAGTCAGATATTTGCGGGCGACGCGCTGGACATCGGCGGCGGTAACCTTCCCGACCGCTGCGAGCCGCTTGTCGAGCAACTTGGGATCACCCGAACTCACCAAAGCCTCGCCAAGCGCGAACGCACGGCCCGATGCCGTCTCGCGCTCGCGCAGTGCCGCGGCGAGGATCTCGTTCTTGGCTTCCGCCAGTTCGGCCGCCGTCACCGGCTGGTCGCGCAGCCTGGCGATCTCGGCGGCGAGCGCCTTCTCGGCATCCTCGACGGTCGTGCCGCTCGCCAGCGTCACGATCGGCGCCAGGAAGCCGCCATCCTCGACATCGGAGAGGTTGGTCGAGGCCGAGGTGGCGATCGGCCGGTCGAAGATCAGCGCCTGCTTGAGCCGCGAGCTGTCGCCAGTCGCGAGGATGCCGTCGAGCACCAGCAATGCCGCCATGTCGGGGTGCGCCCAACCGGGGATGCGCCAGGTCGAGGCGATCTGCGGCAGCGGCACGTTGGGCGCATAGGCGGTGACGAGGCGCGGACTGGTGCGCGGCGCCTCGACAGTCTTGATCGTCAGCGGAATCGGATTCTTGCGACGCGGAATGCTTTCGAAATATTTGTTCACCAGCGCATCGAGCCTGGCGGGATCGAAATTGCCCGCGACGATCAGCGTCGCCGTATCCGGCCCGTAATAGGCTTCATGGAAGGCACGCGCATCCTCCAGCGTCGCCGCATCGAGCTGTTCGAGGCTGCCGATGCCCGAGCGGCGGTTGTTCAGCGTGTCATAGCTGTTCTCGTCGAGCACCAGCCGCATCCGGCCATAAGCGGGCGCGAGCACGCGCTGGCGAAACTCCTCCTTCACGACATTGCGCTCGGTGTTGAACACCTCGGCATCGATCACCGGCCGGGCCATGCGCTCGGCATGGCTCCACAGCATCGTCTCCAGATATTGCGCGGGAACGGTCTCGAAATAATTGGTCCGGTCGAACCAGGTCGAAGCGTTGCGCACGCCGCCGACATTCTCGGTAAGCCGGTTGATCATGTTGTACGGCATGTTGCGCGTCTTGCGCGACAAGATGTGCTCGAAGAGGTGCGCGAAGCCCGATTTGCCCTCGGGATCGTGCTTCGATCCGACATCGTACCAGATCTGCACCGACACCGTCGGGGTCGTCGTGTCGCGGATGGCGATGACCTTGAGCCCGTTCGGCAGCGTCCGCTCGGTGAAAGCGAGCGGCGGCACCTTGATCTGCGCCGGGGCGGCCTGGGCATGTGCCAGGCCGGGGAGCACGACGCCGGCCAGCAAGAGGGCCGCGCTGAAACGGCGGGCGAAACGCATGGTCATCCGAGAGAATCCTTCGTGAGGTCAGACTCTCAGATCATCACAACTGTACTATTCGCGCAATACGCGTTTAGCCCCTGCCGCCACGCGGCGGCGCCGTCGAGCTGCGCAATACCAGGCTGGCGGGCACGATTATCGGTCCATCGGGAGTCGGCCGCCCCGCCCGCTCGTCGATGATCAGTTCCACCGCACGCGCGGTCACCTCGGCGATCGGCTGGTTGACCGCCGCGAGCGGCGGATGTGTCTGGCGGACGATCGGCGCGTCGTCGAAGCTGATCAGCGACAGGTCGCCCGGCACGTCGAGCCCGCGCTCATGCGCCACTTCCAGCGTCGCCAGCGCCATGCGGTCGTTGCTGGCAATGATCGCGGTGGGTGGCGATGGACCGTCGAGCAATTGCGCGGCGGCGATCCGCCCCGATGCCGAGCTGAAATCGCCCTCGGCCAGCAGGCCCTGGGTATCGAGCCGCGCGGCGTCCATCGTCGCGCGCCAGCCGTTCACGCGCCATCCGCTCAGCACATAGTCGGAAGGGCCGGCGATGAAGCCGATCCGGCGATGGCGCAGCTTGATGAGATGCTCGGTGGCGAGCCGCGCCGCACGCTCGTCATCCATCGTCATCGCGAAGCCCGGCCCTTCCGCCAGCGAACCGATCCGCGCGAAGCTGATATGATGCTCGGTCAGCATCCGCGCGATCACCGGGTTGTCCGAATGCGGCGGCGTCAGGATCACGCCATCGGGGCGCAAGGCGGCGATCGCCGCCGAGAGTTCGCGCTCGATATGGTCGCTATGCGTGTCGACCAGCTCCACGATCAGCCGGTAGCCATACTCTGCGCATTTCAGCATCCCGCCCAGCATCATCTGATCGACCCAGTCGGTGCCCTGACGCTCGCGCCAGTCGGCGATGGTGCGGTCACGGTCGTTGAGGGTCAGGATCAGATAGGAGCGCGACCCTCCCATCCGCTGCGCGGCGATCGAGGGCACGTAACCGAGCTTGGCGATCGACGCCTGCACCCGCGCCTTCATCTCGGGCCGGACATTGGGCTCGTTGTTGATGACGCGGCTGACCGTCTGGAGCGACACGCCCGCATCCGCCGCGACATGCTTGATCGTAATGGACTGCTTCTTGCGCGCCATGCTCAGGCGGCCGCGGCCCGCGCGGCACCGCAATATTGCGCAACATAATCGCCATGCGCCGGCAGCGTCGCCACCGTGTGCTTCACCTGATCGCTGATCGTCGTCATCAGCTTGGCGAGTTCGTCGTCGCGCAATTTCTCGGCTATGGGATGCCAGGCGCGCGGGGTGATCCCCTGCCCCATCATCACCTGCACCCAGCTATTCTCGGCGAACAATTCGTCGTTCTTGCGGAACACGCGGCCGGTCTCGCGGAACAGCTCGATCTTCTGCGCCAGCGAATCCGGAATCTCCATCGACTGGCAATGCCGCCAGAACGGGCTGTCGCGGCGATCGGTCACCTTATAGTGGAGCACCAGGAAGTCGCGGATCTGCACCGCGTCGGTTTCCTGCTGCTCGTTGAACTCGGCAATATCGCGCTCGCTGATCTCGCGTAGCGGCATCATCCGGATCAGCCGCAGCACGGCGCGCTGGATCAGATGGATGCTGGTCGATTCGAGCGGCTCGGTGAACCCGCCCGAGAGCCCGATGGCGACGCAATTGCGGTGCCATTGCTTGCGGCGCACGCCAGTGACGAAGCGCAGGAAATTGGGCTCGGTAACCGTCTTGCCCTCGATCTCGCCCATCAGCCGCTGATGCGCCGCATCCTTGTCGAGATACCGGCTCGAATAAACGATGCCATTGCCGACGCGGTGCTGTAGCGGAATCCGCCAGCGCCATCCGGAATCGTGCGCGATCACCCGCGTATAGGGCACCGGCGGCGCCACGCTCTCGGTCTGGATCGCGATGGCGGAATCGCATGGCAGCCAGTGCGTCCAGTCCTCGAAACCGGCATGCAATGCGCCTTCGATCAGCACCGCCCGGAAACCGGTGCAGTCGATGAACAGGTCGCCTTCGATCCGCTCGCCCGATTCCAGCGCCAGCGCGGCGATGTCGCCGCTCTCTCCATTAAGTTCGACGCGCGCGATCTTGCCTTCGATCCGCCTGGTGCCGTCGCCCTCGGCCATCTTGCGGAGGAATTGCGCGTACAGCCCGGAATCGAGCTGATACGAATAGTTCATCCGGTCATCGGGCAGATGCGCGAACTTCTCCCGCAGCGCGGCGACCAGTTCGAGACAATAATCGCCGTACGGCCCTGCCAGCCCGCGCGCGCGCGCATGGAGCCAGAAGTGCTGGAATCCGGCCGACCAGTGATCCTTGCCGGTGATGCCGAACGAATGGAAATAGCGGTCACCCTGCTCCTTCCAGTTGTCGAACAGGATGCCGAGCTTGAAGGTCGCCTGCGTCGCGGCCATGAACTCGGCTTCGTTGATGCCGAGCAGCCGGTTATAATTGACGAGCGGCGGGATCGTCGACTCGCCCACACCGATCGTGCCGATCGCATCCGATTCAACCAGCGTCACGTCAACGGTGCGGCCCAGCGTCCGTGCGATGGCCGCCGCCGCCATCCAGCCGGCGGTGCCGCCGCCGGCGATCACCACCCGGCGCATGCGATGCTCGCTCATCGGCTGAGCGCCCGAAGCAGATAGGCGCGCAGACGTCCGGTACTTTCGGTGGTCATCGGGGCGAGTACGCCGCGCGCCTCGGCTGGGATATGCTTCACCACGTCCTCGCTATTCTCGAACACATAATAATCCAACAGATCGCGCCAGTGCGCCTTCTCGTCCGCCGGCAGATCGCGGATCGCCATCATCGCATGGTTCAGCGCGTCCTGCGGCTGACCCAGCCAGCGCGGCGTATCGCGCCACCAATAATTGACCAGCACGTTGAACGGCGCGAGGCCCTCGACATGGTGCCACCAGGTGGAGGGGATGTGCAGCGCGTCGCCCGGCGCCAATTCGGCGACCTGCGCGTGGCGCAGCGCTTCCCTGAAACGGGGATGCGCGGCAAAATCGGGCGCGTGAAAATCGACCATGCTGACCGCGCGGCCAGCCGGGGTATTGTCGATCGGTCCCAGATAGAGATTGCGGAACTGATCGGGCGGAAACAGCGTGAAGCGCCGCCGCCCGGCAGCGACACAGGCGAGGTTGTCCGGGAAGTCATTGTGCGCGGCAATTCTGGTCGGCGTGCCCATCCAGATGCTCGCGATGCACGAGCGCTCGCCGAGATCGGCATGGTTGGCCGCATGCAGCCCGTCGAAGAAATCATGCACGTCGATCGAGGCGAGATAGACCGGCGGCGCATCGGCCTTGCCCTCGTCGAGATCGATCTGGCCGAACACTTCGCCCAGTTGCGCCTGGACGGTCTGGAAGTTCATGCCCATCGCGGCATCGTAGAACAGCCGCCCGCCGCTGCCACGAGTGCCTACCGCAACGGTGAACGGCCGCGGCCTGGCCCGCGCCAGCAGGTAATCGCGCGCGGCCTTGCCCGATCGCAGCCCGGCCTGCACCAGCGGCCAATCCTCGACCAATCCACGTACAACGAAAGGCGTTTTCGCGGCGCGCAGCGCAGCGTCCAGCGCCGCCGCATCCGCCACCGTCACTTCGCGGATCGGCGCGATACTCGAAAAGATGCCCGGATCGGCCTCAGCCATGCGCGCGCCGGTTCTTGCGCGCGATCAGTGCGGAAAGGTTGGCCAGCGACGCCAGCGCCATGAAGATCGGCATCAAATGCCCCGCTTCATGTAGATCACCCAGCGCCGCCGCATCGAGAGAGCGCAGCTTCTCCTCGTCGATCACATGGAAGCCGACCAGCCGGTTGGTCGATCCATCGTCAAGCGTCACTTCCAGGATCAGTGGTTCGAGCAGCTCGTAGCGGCGCAGCGCCTCGAAGAAATCGCGCGACTCCCGATAGCCGGCATCGAGCGCGCCGAGCTTGTCGATGATTGTCTCCAGATAGGGCGTCGGCCGCCCCGTCTCGTCGAACACGCGCACGCCTTCGCCAGCGCCGATCCGCGGGCTCGCCATATCGATATGAACCTGCTTGGGCGCATCATCGTCGGGGTCGCCGCCGATCAGGAAGGGCTGGATCTCGATCGAGAGCGGACGGCCCTGCGCATCCCAGCGGCCGCCATCGAGATAGAGATTCTCCCCCGCCTCGAACCCGAAGATCGCCAGCGCGGTGAAGCCGTCTCGCTCGGGATTCATCCGGAACAGGATCGGATAGTCGTTCTGCACCTGGCGGAATTCGCTCGGCACCGTGATCGCGTACATCACCGCATCGCCAAGATCGGCTCCGTGCTCGGTGCGGATCCGCAGCTCCGCATGCGCTTCGGGGGTCAGGATTGCGTGGTCGGTCATTCAGCCATTCTTTTGCCCGAGGATGATCGTTCGGCGCGCAACGCGTCGAGATAGGCGCGGTTGTCCGGCAGGCTGGCGGCGAGCGCCCGCCCGCGCTGCTCGGCCTGCCGCATCTGCCGCACTATCGCGTCGCGCGCGCCTGTCCGGATAGCGCCCGGTGCCGGTGCGGGATAGCCCATGCCGTAAAGGACATATTGATAGCTCGCCGCCGGAAACACCTCGTCGGCCATCGGCAGATCGGCAAGCGACGGCGGCTGATCGCGCCATAGTTCGAGCAGGTCCGCCAGCCGCTCCGGGATCGAAGCGGGATCGCGGTGCGCCTGCCAATAGGGCTCGTCGCGCTCGCTCGGCACGTAATGCAGCTTGAGGAACTCGATGATCCGGCACCAGCGATAGCGAAACCGGTCGTTGAAGCGCCGCGCGTGCAGGTCCATGGTTGTGCGCGTCGCCGGGAAATTGTCGAGCAACGCCTCGACCGACAGCTCGATCAGCACGATCGCCGAGGATTCGAGCGGTTCGAGGAATCCCGCCGACAGACCTATCGCCAGGCAATTGCGCTCCCAGAAGCGTTCACGATGCCCGGAGCGGAAGGCGAGCCGGCGAAAGGTCAAATTGTCCGCCTCGCCCCCCGGTGTCGTCGCGCGAAGATAGTTGGCGAGCGTTTCCGCCGCCGCCTCGTCGCTGGTGAATTTGGAGGAATAGACGCAGCCCACGCCGCGGCGTGCGGGCAAGCCGATGTCCCAGATCCAGCCGGCGGCATGCGCGGTGGAAGTGGTATGGGACGAGATCGGGCTGTCGGGAGCGACCGGCACCTGCACGGCAAGCGCCCGATCGTTGAACAGCACGTCGCTGCGATCGATGAACGGCACACCGAGATGGTCGCCGATCAGCAGCGCCGAATGGCCGGTGCAATCGAGGAACAGATCGCCTGCGATGAGGCCCGAAGCGCGCGTCTGGATCGCGGCGATATCGCCATCCTCCGTCTTGCTCACACCCGTCACATGGTCGCGGACATGCTCTACACCCAGCCGTTGCGTCGCATGACGTGACAACAGCCCGGCGAGCTTCGCCGCGTCGAGATGGTAAGCGTAGTTCAACGCCCCGGCATAATCGGGCATCGCGCGCTGGCGCGGCGCCAGGTTGAGCGCGGCGATGCGCGGCTGCGGCCCCATCGCCTGCGCGAACGACATATTGTCCCCGGCGTCGCGCCACGCCGAAACCACTTCCTGCGGATCACCATCGAGCGGCGGCATGAAGGGATGGTAATAGAAATCGTCGGCAGCGCCCGTCCGCCAGCCATCGAAGCGAGAACCCTGCTTGAAAGAAGCATCGCAGGCGAGCAGGAAATCGGCCTCGGCGATCCCGATCCGCTCGAGCGTCCGCCGCATCGTCGGCCAGGTACCCTCGCCGACGCCGATCGTTGGAATATCGGGGGATTCGATCAGGGTGATATGGATGGGATCGGCTGCCGCGGGATCGGCCCGGGCCGCGATCAGGCTGGCCGCAAGCCACCCGGCGGTTCCCCCGCCGACAATGACTATTCTGCTGACCGATGCTTCCACTGACAGGATCTCGAGTTTCCGGCAACGAGCTTGCCGCCGGAAAGGGATGAAGGCCATCCCCTTTCGGGGGATGGCCTTTTCCCGGGGCGGCGCGCGCGCCGGATCAGAAGGTGAACCGGACGCCCGCCGAGTATCGCGGATCGCCCTTGGTCGCGAAAGCGACGTTGCGGTCCGACCGCAGATGTCCGCGGCGGCCTTCACCGGTCAGGTTGATGCCTTCGGCGAACACGGTCAGTCCGGGGATGAACTCGTAGCTCGCGCTCGCGTCGATCTGCCAATATTTCTCGACGTAGAAGGGATTGGCGCCCGCCCCCGCGAGGAACTGGTCACGCCAGTTCCAGGCGACGCGCGCCTGAAGTCCGTTCTTGTCGTAGAATGCGACGGCGTTGGCGCTGTCGCTCAATCCGGTCAGCGCGAACTGGGTCGCGCTGGACGGCTTGGTATTGTCATACTTCGCGCTGCCATCCACCTTGGTATAGTTGAGGATGACACCGAACCCGGTGTTCCAGAAGTTATGCTGGACCGCGAATTCCCAGCCATGGAGGTTTTCGGTCTGGCTGTTGTTGACCGGCGTGTTGATCTGGAAGGTCAGCAGCGGATCTTCCGGCAGCGCGAGGATGTTGCCCGTCGTGCAGCCCGAAGGATCGGTGCCGGTCTTCACGACCGAGCCGGGATAATTGTCGAAGATGTACTGACGAATGCCGCACGTCGTCGCGCCGGCACCCGCCGCCACCGCCGCATTGTACCGGGGACCGTTGGCGACCGTACGCAGCCCGAAGGCGTTTTCATCGGTCCGGCCCTGCGAGATGAAGTTCGACACATCCTTGTTGAAATAGCCGACCGAAATATAGCTGGCCGGCGCGTAGTACCACTCCGCCGAGAAATCGAGATTCTTCGACTTGAAGGGCTTGAGCCCCGGATTGCCCCGGCTGCCGGTGCCGAAGGCGATGCGGAACTGGTTGTCCAGCGTCAAACCGCCCTGCAGGCTACCATAGTCGGCGCGCGTGATCGTATGGCTGTACGAAGCGCGCAGCTTGACGTCGCGCATCGGCGAGACATCGAAGTCGACCGAAGGCAGCCAATTCTCATACTCGCCGCGGAACCGCGAGAAGTCCGATTTCCCCGAGAGCTGCACGTAGAATTCGTTGGCGGCGTTCCATGACGTGCCATTCGGGATCGGAACCAGAGCCTCCGAATCGATCAGCGTATGCTCATAGCGTCCGCCCGCGACCAGATGCGCCGGATTGCCGAACAGATCGAACACCGTCGATACCTGCAGATACGGCGCGAGCGTCTTCTCGCGGATACGGCGGTCGGTGGTGAATTCGGCAAGACACGTCCCGGGCGCGGCGACACCCTGCTGCGGACTGCGGCACGTGCCGTACTTGCTGTCGATCAGTCCCACCATCCGCTCGAAATCGAACCGGTAGAAGCTCTGGATCATCCCCGCGCCAGCACCCTGCACGCCCTTGAACTTGTCGGGCAGCGAGGTCAGCGTGAAGATGTCGTCGGGAATGTCCGAAGCCGGACCGGCGCCGCTCCAGGTCTCGTTCTGGATGAAGCCGAACGCCGAGCGTACCTTGCTGTCGATATACGACGCGCCGAAATCGATCGAGTCGAGGAAGCCGCCGTCATGGTCGTAGCGGCCGCGCAACTGCACCTGGTCGATCTCGTTCTTGAAATAGGCGTTGCGGAACGCATTGCCGGTCGGCGTGATCAGCGAACGGTCCAGCGGATCGATGCCCGGATGCATGGTGTACGAAATGACCGGCAGGTCGTTTTCGAAATTGATCGTCTGGCTAGCGACGCCGAATACGGCGTTGCCGACCGACACGCTGGAGCCGAACTTGTTCGACGGCTTCGATTCCGCGGTCGAGTGATGGGCGTCGAGCTCCATGGTTACCCCGCCCGGGGCATCCCAGCGCAGGTTTCCGCCAAGCGACTTGTTGATGCTGCGGTTGGCCGTCAGCGCGCCGCTGTACGACAGATCCTTGCGCTCGAGCGCGGCGAAGCGTTCGGTGTAGAATTTCGGGCCCGCGACCGGCCCGTCGGTCCAGCTGCTGGACGTGTCGGCGTGATTGAACCAGATGCCGACACTGCTGTTGCGCACTTCGACGGTGTTGCGCGAATAGGTATAATCGACCGTCGCGGTGAGGTCGTCGACCGGACGGAATTGCAGCACGAGCTGGCCGTTGATGCGCTCGCGATTGATGTCGTTCAGGTCGTAGGAGCCGTTTTGCGGCACCTGATAGACGTCGTTCGCCTTGGGCCGGTTGGTGATGTTCGCGGCGCGCGCATCGGGCGCCATCGCCAGCGATCCCCAGTTGTTCTCCGAGCCCAGATAGCCGTCGCGCCAGCCGACATTGGCCTGGTTCACGCTGCCCTTGCGCTTCTGCCACGAACCGTTGATCAGGATGCCGACCTTGTCGTCCATGAAGGTCGAGCTGATGATGCCCGAAATCTCCGGGGTGATCGGATTGCCGTCGTTGCGCGACAGATCCATCACACCCTTGATGCCGATGCTGCCGCGGATGCCCGGATTGTCGAGCGGGCGCGGGGTGCGGATGTTGATCGACGAGCCGATGCCGCCCGACGGAATCGAGGCGCGGCCGGTCTTGTAGACCTCCACGCCCGCGACGCCTTCCGAGGCGAGGTTGGCGAAGTCGAACGAGCGCGTCGAGGGCGCGCTGCCGCCGTCGCCCAGCGTCGAGGTCGGCATCTGGCGGCCGTTGAGCGTCACCAGATTATATTCCGGACCGAAGCCGCGGACGGTGACGGTCGAGCCCTCGCCGTTCGAGCGGTCGATCGAAACGCCGGTGATGCGCTGGAGCGATTCCGCGAGGTTGGTGTCGGGGAACTTGCCGATATCCTCGGCCGAGATCGCGTCGACCACGCCGTTGGCGTTGCGCTTGATGTCTACCGCCTGGCGCAGCGATGCGCGGATACCGGTGACGACGATCTCGCCATCTTGGTCATTGACAGCGTTGTCTGGTGTGGACGCGGTTTGGTCCTGCGCCAATGCGGTGCCCGGCACGGTCATAAGCGCCAGCATCGAGGCACCCAGTGCCAGCGATGACATCGAGCGACGGCTAATGCCCCTCATATCTATCTCTCCCTCCCATAATCGACGCGGTTTCGCCCGCCATCGTCGTTGAGAACGTTCACTTCAACCCATTGTCCTACGTTGTCAAGCCCCCTCATTTCGGCCGCATCGGTTGGATTTTCCCTGACAAGTTCCAATTGTGAACGTTATCAATTTATGCTTCCTAAGTGTCGATACCAGCGAGGATCGCGAGTCGACGCGGCATATGCGGCGGACGGCCAGCGAACGGCGACGAGAGGAAGAATCCCCATGAAAAACCTGTGCGCTCTGCTGCTTTCCGCGTCCGCGCTGAGCCTTGCCGCCCCTATCGCGGCGTTCGCGCAGGAATCCGCGCCGGCTGCCGATCAGGACGCCCGTGCCCGCGCCGATTCGATTGTTGCGCAGATGACACTCGATGAGAAAATCGCATTGGTCCACGGCCTGTTCCCGCCTTTCGCCAAGGGCAAGACCGCCGAGGATCTGATTCCCTCGGCCGGTCATATCGACGGCATCAAGCGACTCGGCGTGCCGGTCGTCCGCGAGACCGATGCCTCGTTGGGCGTCGCCAATCAGGTCGAGCAGCGCGCCGGCGATGTCGCCACCGCCCTGCCCTCCAGCCTCGCCACCGCCGCCAGCTTCGATCCCGAAATCGCCCGCGCCGGCGGTGTGATGATCGGTGCCGAGGCACGGGCCAAACGCTTCAACGTCATGCTCGCCGGCGGCGTCAACCTGACGCGCGATCCGTGGAACGGGCGAAACTTCGAATATCTGGGCGAGGATCCGCTGCTCGCCGGCACCCTCGCCGGCGCGCAGATCGCCGGCATCCAGTCGAACAAGATCGTCTCGACGATCAAACATTACGCGCTCAATGCCCAGGAGACCGGCCGCATGGTGCTCGATGCCCGGATCGGCGAGGCGGACCTGCGGATGAGCGACCTGCTCGCCTTCCAGATCGCGATCGAGAAGGGCAAGCCCGGCTCGGTCATGTGCGCCTATAACAAGGTCAATGGCGATTGGGCCTGTGAGAATGATTTCCTGCTCAATCAGGTGCTGAAGCGCGACTGGGGCTATCGCGGCTGGGTGATGAGTGATTGGGGTGGCGTCCATTCCACCGCCAAGGCCGCGAAGGCGGGGCTCGATCAGCAATCGGGCCAGGAGCTCGACAAGGCGATGTTCTTCTCCGCGCCGCTCAAGGCCGCGGTCCAGTCGGGCGACGTGCCGATGCAGCGCCTCGACGATATGGTCGCGCGCTATCTCACCGGCCTGATCGAAACCGGTGCCTATGACGCGCCAGTCCCCGGCAAGGCCGAGACACCGCCCTATGCCCAGCACGCCGAAGTCGCCCAGCGCGTCGCCGAAGCGGGAATCGTGCTGCTCAAGAACGAGCGCAATCTCCTCCCCCTCGCCCGCACCGCAAGGCGCATCGTTCTCATCGGCGGCGCTGCCGATCTCGGCGTGCTGTCTGGCGGAGGATCGAGCCAGGTCCGCGGTGTCGGTGGTGCCCCGATCGAGATCCCGCTCAGCCGGGGCGGTTCGGCTTCGTTCGCGCGGATCACCTACCATGCCTCCTCGCCACTCGCCGCGCTGCGCAAGGCGCTACCCGGCGTGCAGATCAGCTTCGTCGATGGCCGCAACATGACCGCCACCGCGGCGGCGGCGAGGAATGCCGATCTCGCTATCGTCTTCGCCACGCAATGGACCACCGAGGCCGATGACGTCGCCGATCTGCGCCTGCCCGATCATCAGGACGCTTTGATCGCCGCCGTCGCCGCCGCCCAGCCCAATACCGTCGCCGTGCTCGAAACCGGCGGCCCGGTGCTGATGCCATGGGTCGCCCAGGTGCCCGCGGTGATCCAGGCCTGGTATCCCGGCCAGCGCGGCGGCGAAGCGCTCGCCAATATCCTGACCGGCAAGGTCAATCCCTCGGGCCGCCTGCCGATCACCTTCCCCGCCACCGCCGCCCAGCCGCCGCGCCCGCATCCGGTCGGCAAGGACACGCTGTCGTCGCTGGAGGCGGAAGCCGCATCGAACCCCGCCGCCGCGCCCGGCCAATATGAGCTCAGGAGCTTCCCGGTCGAATATCAGGAAGGCGCCGATGTCGGTTATCGCTGGTATGAGAAGAAGGGCCAGAAGCCACTCTTCGCATTCGGCCACGGGCTCAGCTACACCAGCTTCGGCTATGCCAACCTCCAGGTGACGGGCGGCAAGACGCTCAGCGTCTCGTTCGATGTCACCAACACCGGCAGCCGCGCCGGCGCCGATGTGCCGCAGGTCTATGTCGCGCGCGACAATGGCACGCCGATGCGCCTCGCCGCCTTCCAGCGCGTCGAACTGAAGCCCGGCGAGACTCGCCGCCTGACCCTCAATGCCGAGCCGCGCATTCTAGCCGATTATGAAACCAGCCTGCCCGGCTGGCGGATCGTCGGTGGCACCTATCGCGTCGCGGTCGCGCACGACGCGGCCGATCGTGGACTTGTCACCACCACCACCCTCGATGAGGCGACGATGAAGCCCTGAACTCCCAGCCCCCTGGGATGGCGGCGCCGGGCACGCGCATTGCCCGGCGCCGCCGCAACTGGCAGGACTGAGGCCGATGTCCGCCCCCTCGCCTGCCCCCGCGGACGCGCCGCGCTCGACCGGCTTCCTGCTGCTGTTCGCGCTCGCCAATGCCGGGGCGGTTATCAGCTATCTGCCCCTGCTCACCCTGCTGCTCCCGGCGCGGATCGGCGCCATCGCCGGTGACACCCGCCTCGACCTGTTCACGATCACGGTGATCGCGGGCGCCGCCGCCGCCAGCCTCTCCAACATCGCCTTTGGCTGGCTCAGCGACCTTTATGGCCGGCGGCGGCGCTGGGTCGGATTGGGCGTGGTGCTGACCGCCGCCGCCTATGCCGCCATCGCGCTGGCGACGACGCCGGTGACGATCGTCCTCGCGATCATGGCATTCCAGATTGCCATCAACGCGTTGCTCGCCCCCTTTCTCGCGATCATGGCCGACGAGATTCCGGACAGCCAGAAGGGCGTCGCCGGCGGTCTGCTCGCTTTCGCCGCGCCGCTCGCCTCGGCAGTCGGCGCCTTGCTGGTCAGCCTGACGCCCTCCGACACCGTCCGCCTGCTGTTCATCCCCGCCGCCGTGGCATTGTGCGTCGTACCACTGCTGCGTACCCGTGCCCGTCCGCTCGTGGCGAAACCCGTGGCGCGGACCCTCGCCCCGCCCCGCGACCTCGCCATCGCCTGGGTCTCGCGGCTGCTGATCCAGATTTCCGGCGCGGTGCTGTCGCTCTATCTCTTCTATTATTTCCAGAGCCTGGGGCCCCGGCCCGGCCTCGCCGCCAGCGTCGCGCAGGTCTTGACCGCGGCCTATGTCCTTTCTCTCCCGATCGCAGTGGTCTCGGGCCGGCTTTCGGACCGGATCGGCCGTCGCAAACCCTTTCTGCTGGGTGCGGCATGCGCCGCGGCATTGGGCCTCATCGGTATGACCATGACCCGCGATTTCGCCGCCGCGTCGCTGTGCTTCGGACTGTTTCAGATCGGCTCGGCGGTATTCCTCGCATTGCACTCGGCCTTCGCGACCCAGCTGTTGCCCGACCCCGATCATCGCGGCCGCGATCTCGGCCTGATCAACCTCACCAACACCTTGCCGTCTCTGCTGGGGCCTTTGCTGGCCTGGGCGCTGGCGACGCCGCGGGATTTCGATGCGGTGATGCTGGCGCTGGCGGCGCTGGCGATCTGCGGCGGCCTGCTGATCCTGGCTATTCGCGAGCGGGATTGAGCGTCGTCCGCGTCACGACGCGCGCATCCACCGCCGCCTTGCTGAACAGCATCGGCAGCATCTGCCCTCTGGACCACGGCCCATAGTGATCGCGATAGTGCCGTGAGCGCGGATCGTTCGATTGTCCCGGCAGATTGAGCATCAACGAATTGTCCCATCCGCCAACATCGATCACCTGCAAATAGCTCGCCCCGCTGCCGACCTGCGCTCCGCGAATGCCCCGCGCCATGACGGTATAGCTGTCGCCACCCGATTCCTCGCCCTCAATCGCCGGGAAGGCCGCCGCGATCGCCGGAACGCTCGATAGCGGATGCATGAGGCGAACCCGATGCTGCGCACCCCAGCGCCACGCGGCGGGATCGGGGCCGAGCTTCGTCAGCGCGCTGTTCCATGCGGTGGCGAGCGCCCGCTCCAGCAGGGCCGGATTGCTTGCCAGCCGTTCCAGCAACACGGAGGGCGCGACGCTGTCGATCAGCCCGCGCGCACGGGCCGGCACGATCGCCTCGACCATCCTCCCGTTGAGCTCGCGCCATAATATCTCGAACAACGCCGCTGCGCCGCTCGCGGCATCGATGCGGCCATCCCAGCCGCGCAGCATCTCCGCCGCCGGACCCGCCTGCCCCGGCAACAGCGCGATCAATTGGCGCGCCGGCGCCGACATCGTATCGTGCTGGAGCGCGACGCTGTCGGCCAGGTTATGCTTGGGCTGGCCCGCCAGCACCTCGGCAATCCGCTCGTAGCGATAGGGCTCGCGGAACGAGAAGGCCGGAATGCGGTCGCGCGGCCAATCCGCCGGCAGATTGTTCTGGTTGGCCGAAGCGAACCAGCCCTTGGCCGGGTTGAATTCGCTCGGCAGTGCGCGGAAATCGCGCATTCCGGTCCAGTCGTAGCGCCCGTCGCCGGGCACCGGCAGCAGCCCGTCGCCCTTGCGGCGCACCGGCGTGAAGCCGATCACCTGCCAGCCATGATTGCCCTCGACATCGGCGTAATGGAAGTTGGTCGGCGAGGGATGGAAGGCGAACGCCGCGCGCAGGCTCTCCCAATCCCGCGCCAGGTTTATCGCGATCATCGCGAACGCGCCGCTCGCGCCCGGCTGCAGCTCGATCGACGCCAGAGCGGTCGCGCGCCGCCGCGCCGGATCGTGCGAGAGCACCGGCCCATGCACCGAATAGCGCAGCGTCACCGCTTTCGCCGCCGCGCCTTTGACCGGGATCAGCGTCTCGACCGTCTCGAACCGCTTCCATCCGCCATCATGCCAATATCGTTCGTGATCCTCCGCATTAAGAACGAGAACGAACAGATCCTCCTGATCGATATGAAAGTTGGTGCGCCCGAACGCGAAACGGTCGGTATGCCCCTGCATGATCCCCGGCAGGCCCGGCGCGCCCGCGCCGATCACGTCGAGCCCCGGCGCGGTAAGGTGCGCGACATGCCGGGGGCCGAACCCGCCAATTCCCAGATGCGGGTCGTTGGCGAGGATCGGGCGGCCGGTGGCGGTGCGATCCGGCCCCACCGTCCAGGCGTTGCTGCCGGCGTTCGCCCGCTCGACCGGATCGGGCGTCATCGAGGCATAGGGCAATCCGCCCAGCCGCAGCACGCCGAGATCGGCATCGGACACCGCCGCCGCATCGAGCCCTTCCGGCACGCTCAGCTTCCACGCCGGGTGCAGCGGCGCGGCGATCTCGTCCACTTCGAGCAATCCCATCGCCGCCAGTCGCGCCCGGCGGACCTCATCGCCACTATTCCCGCCCGAAGCCCCGCGCGCCACCACCAGATCGCGCAGCGCCCAGCGCATCGGACGAATGCCGAGAATGCGATATTCGAGCGGCAGCAGCGCCGGGTTCGCCACGACCTCGTCGATCCGGGCATTGACGCCGGCGACATAGGCCCGTGCACAATCGAGATATCGAGCCGGCACCCGCGCCAGCTCGGCATGCACATCGCCGTGATAGTGAAACAGCCGCGCCGCGGCATCGTGCGCCGCGAACTCCGCACCGAACACCTCGGCGAGCCGCCCCATCTCGCGCCGCTGCGCCAGATCGATCTGAAACAGCCGGTCGCGCGCGACGACATAGCCCTGCCCGAAATAGGCGTCGGGGATCGACCGCGCCCGGATGTGCGGCACACCATATGGATCGTCGAGAATCTCGATCGATGCCGACAAGCCCGCGCCACCGACCTGCCGCTGACGCGCCAGCAGTGGCGCGGCGGGCGACAGGAATGTCGCGGCGGACCCGAGCAGGAGCGAGCGGCGGCTGAGCTTCATACCCGCACGCTAACCGCGCCGCGCCCGGAACGCGCCATGGCGAGCGCTCGGGCGGTCATAGGCGCAAGCTATGGCCATGGCCCGCGCCCGTCCGGCGTAACTATTCAGTCGTGACCGCTCCGATCAATTCGCTGATCTTGGTCGCCAGCCCATCGAGCGAGAAAGGCTTGGTGATCATCGACATGCCCGCACCCAGAAACCCCGAACGAATGGTCGCGTGCTCGGCATAGCCGGTGATGAACAGGATCGGCAGGTCTGGCCGATGCTCGCGCGCCAGATCGGCAAGCTCGCGTCCGTTCATGCCGGGCATGCCGACATCGGAGATCATCAGATCGATGCGCTCCTCCGACGCGAGCAGCGGCACCGCCGCGGTCGGATCGGCAATTTCGATGGCTTCGTAGCGCAGCTCTTCGAGCACTTCGCGGACCAGCATCCGCACCGCCGGATCGTCTTCCACCACCAGCACCCGCTCGCCATCGCCGCGCGGTGCGGATCCCGGCGAGGCGCAGCGTTCGGCGAGCGCGGCATCGGTTATCGGCAGATAGAGCTTCACCGAAGTGCCGAGCCCTTGCTGGCTATGGATGCGCACCGCGCCGCCGCTCTGCCGCGCGAAGCCATAGACCATCGACAGGCCGAGGCCGGTGCCCTGGCCGAGCGGCTTAGTGGTGAAGAACGGGTCGAAGACCTTTTCCAGCAGATCGTCGGGAATGCCGGTGCCGGTGTCGGACACCGCGACGAGCACATATTTGCCGGCCGCCAGTCCGGCGTTCGACGCGACGGATGTATCGCCAAGATCGGCAAGGCTTGTCTCGATCGTCAGCTTGCCGCCCTCCGGCATCGCATCGCGGGCGTTGAGCGCCAGGTTGAGGATCGCGTTCTCGAGTTGATTGGCATCGGCGAGCGCGTTGGGAAGGCCCGGTTCCAGCGCCAGCGCGAAAGCGATGTTCTCGGGAATCGCGCGCTCGACAAGTTGCGACATCGACTGAATCAGCGCGTTCAGCTCGAGCGGCTGGGCATCGAGCGACTGGCGGCGCGAGAAAGCGAGCAGTCGTTGCGTCAGCGCCGCCGCGCGATCCGCGGATGTCGTCGCGGCATCCATATACCGGTCGAGATCGTCCAATCTGCCCGCGGCGATGCGGCGCCGCATCAGATCGAGCGAGCCGATGATACCGGTCAGCATATTGTTGAAATCGTGCGCGATCCCGCCGGTCAGCTGGCCGACCGCCTCCATCTTCTGGCTCTGGCGCAGCGACGCTTCGGCCCGTTCGCGCTCGGCGGTTTCGTCGCGCAGGCGATTGAGCGCGTCCTCGAGCGCGGCGGTCCGCTCGCGCACCTGCGCTTCGAGCTGATCGGCGGCGTTGGCGAGCGCGCGCCGCTGACTGTACAGGTCGAAAAAGACGTTAGCCTTGCCGCGCAGCATTTCGGGTTCGATCGGCTTCTGTATGAAATCGACCGCGCCGGCCTCATAGCCCCGGAAACGCCGCTGAGTATCCGCGCTGCCGGCGGTGAGGAAGATGATCGGAACGTGGCGGGTGCGCTCGTTGCCGCGCATGAACTCGGCCAGTTCGAAGCCATCCATCCCCGGCATCTGCACGTCGAGAAGAGCGAGCGCGATCTCGTGCTTGAGCAGGAGCTCCAGCGCTTCCTCGCCAGAGCGCGCGCGAAGAAAGCCCAGCCCCTCGCGCCGCAAAAGCGCCTCAAGCGCCACCAGATTCTCTTCGAGATCGTCGACGATCAGGAAATATATGGTCTCGATGGCGCTGCTCATGTCTCTCCCAGCCCCACCAGATAGTCCGCGATCGCATCGAGGGACAGCGATTCCGCTCCCGGGCATCGGGCCAGCGCCGCGGCAGGCATCGTCGCGGCAAAGGCCGAGGCTGGATTTTCGACCAGCACCCTGCCGCCGGCCCCGGCGACCGCCGCCGCCCCTTCCGCGCCATCCTCGTTCGCGCCGGTGAGGATCACGCCGATCAGCCCTGCGCCATAGCTGTCGGCCGCGCTCTCGAAGAGGATATCGATCGACGGCCGCGAGAACAGCACTGGCTCGTCCATCGACAGGGCGATGCTGCGGTCCGCCTCGATCAGCATGTGATAGCCCGGCGGCGCGAAATAGACGGTGCCGGGCGCTATCGGCTCCTTGTCCTCGGGCTCGCGCACCGAGGCCAGGCATTTAGCACTGAACAGGGTCGTCAGCCCCGATGGATCGGAAGGCACGTGCACGACAACAAACACCGGCAAGGGATAGGCTTCAGGCAAGCGCGGCAAGATCCGGGACAGCGCCTGCACCGCCCCCGCCGATGCGCCGATCACGACCGCCTCAACGCTCATGAATCGCGCCGCTGATAGATTTTTTCCTCGCGCACGAACTCGCTGAAGGCGTCGGCATGCGCGGAGAAGCGCAGCGTCTCCTTCGATCCGAGCCCAAGGAAACCGCGGCGGCTGAGCGAATCCCGGAACAGTCCGATCGCGCGGTCCTGCAGGGGGCGATCGAAATAGATCATCACGTTGCGGCACGAGACGAACTGGCACTCGGCGAATACCGCGTCGGTCACCAGGCTATGATCCGAGAACACAACCTGGGCACGCAGCCTCTTGTCGAACGAAGCGCGGCCATAAGCGGTGGTGTAGTAATCGGAGAGCGAGGATTTGCCACCGGCGCGCTGATGGTTCCTGGTGAACGCCGCGATCCGGTCTGCCGCGAAGATGCCGCTTTGCGCGGCCTCCAGCGCGGCGGGATTGATATCGGTCGCGTAGAGCAGCGTGCGGTCGAGCAAGCCCTCTTCATGAAGCAGGATCGCGAAGGAGTAGAGTTCCTCGCCGCCGCTGCATCCGGCGATCCAGAATTTGAGCGAAGGATAGGTCCGCAGATGCGGCACGACCTTCTCACGGATCGCCCGGAAATAGCCGGGGTCGCGAAACATCTCGCTGACCTGCACCGTCAGATAGTCGAGCAGCCGCGTCATCACCGCCTTGTCGTGCAGCAGCGCGTCCTGCAACGCCGAGAGACTCGCATAGCCAAGCTGCTCGCGTGCCTGGCGCAGCCGCCGCTTGATCGACGCCCGCGCATAGTGCCGGAAGTCGTAGTGATAGCGCCGGTAGAGCGCCTCGAGCAGCAAATGGATTTCGATATCCTCGACCGGCTCGCTCGCCGGCGGAGTCAGCGCGGCATCCATACGCGCACCAGAGAGAGCAGTTTGTCGACGTCGAGCGGCTTGGCCATATAGTCGTTAGCGCCCGCCGCGAGACATCGTTCCTGATCGTCCGGCATCGCCTTTGCCGTCAGCATGATCACCGGCAGCTTCGCCCAGCGCGGATCGAGCCGGATGCGGCGCGTCGCATCGAGGCCGTCCATCACCGGCATCATCACGTCCATCAGCACCAGATCGATTTCATCGCCGGTGCCCGTCGCCCCGCCCAGCGTATCGAGCGCCTCCTGACCGTTGCGGGCGATGGCGACCTTGGCGCCGCGCGGTTCGAGGATGTTGGTAAGCGAATAGACATTGCGGACATCATCCTCGACGATGAGGATCCGCCGCCCCTCCAGCACGGCGTCGCGATTGCGCGCCTGCTTGATCATCTTCTGCTGCTCGGGCGGCAGCTCGGATACGACCTGGTGAAGGAACAGCGTGACCTCGTCGAGCAGCCGCTCGGGCGACTTCGCGCCCTTGATGATGATCGAGCTCGAATAGCGCCGCAGTTTCTGCTCGGCCTCGGCCGATAGATCGTGACCGGTATAGACGATCACCGGCGGGAAGCTGTGCTCGCCCTCGCCCAGCGTTTCGAGCAGCGAGAAGCCCGATGCGTCGGGAAGCGACAGATCAAGCACCATGCAATCGAAAGTCTGTTCCTTGAGCAGCTTGAGGCATTCCGCGGCGGTGCCCGCGCCGACTGTCTCGATCTCGGGGCCCGCGAGCAATTTGGCGACGGCCTCACGCTGGACGGGATCGTCCTCGACGATCAGCACCCGCCGCATCGTCCGGGTCAGCTGCGCCTCCAGCGCATCGAGCGCGTGCGCCAGATCCTCGCGCTTCACCGGCTTCACCAGATAGCCCATCGCGCCGAGAGAGAAGGCGGTCTGCTGATGATCGCTAGCCGAGACGACATGGATCGGGATGTGCCGCGTCGCATCCTCGCGCTTGAGGCGATCAAGCACCGACAGGCCCGATTGATCGGGTAGGCCGAGATCGAGCACGATCGCATTGGGCTTGAACCGCTGCGCCAGATCGAGCGCCTCTTCGGCGGTGCCGGCGACGAGCGTCTGGAACCCGGCCTCGCGGGAAAGATCGCGAACGATCCCGGCAAAGGTCCGGTCGTCCTCGACCACGAGCAGGACGCGGCGCGCCCCTTCGAGCTTGTCGCGATCATCGTCGATCGGCGGCGCCAGCATCGATCTTTTGGCGGCCTTGCTGGCCTTGCCGCTCGGCAAGGCGGCCGGCTGGGGGGCCGCAGGCTCGGGCCGCGCTTCGACCTGAGCGGGATCATATTCGAGCGGGATGGTGACGGTGAAGCTGCTGCCCTTGCCGGGCTCGCTGGCCAGCGCGATCGATCCGCCGAGCAGCCGCGCCAGCTCGCGCGAGATCGACAGGCCGAGCCCGGTGCCGCCATATTTGCGGTTGATCGCGCCATCGGCCTGACGGAAGGCGTCAAAGATCGCCGCGTGCTGCTCGGGCGAGATGCCGATGCCGGTATCCGTCACCGTCAGCGCCAGCCGGCCGTCATCCACCGGCGCGATGCGCAGCGTGACCTTGCCCTTCTCGGTGAACTTGAAGGCGTTGGAGAGCAGATTCTTGAGGATCTGTTCGAGCCGCTGGCGATCGGTCGCGATCGATGCCGGCAACTTCCTGGCGATGTCGATCTCGAAATCGAGCCCGCGCTCCCTGGCGATCGGGTCGAAGGTCTGGCGCAGATCGGTCGTGATCCGCTTGAGCGAAACCGACTCGGCGCGGATATCGATATGCCCGGCCTCGATCTTCGACAGATCGAGAATATCGTTGATCAGGTTGAGCAGATCATTGCCCGATGCCTGGATCGTCCGGGCATATTGCGTCTGCTCTTCGGTGAGGTTGCCGCCGGGATTGTCGCCGAGCAGCTTGGACAGGATCAGCAGCGAGTTGAGCGGCGTGCGCAGCTCATGGCTCATATTGGCGAGGAAATCCGACTTGTACTGGCTCGCCTGCTCCAGCTCGCGCGCCTTCAGTTCGACCGCCGCGCCCGAGCGGGCAAGTTCGTCGCGCTGGGTTTCCAGCAATTGCGCCTGCTCTTCCAGCTGCGAGTTGGTCTGTTCGAGCTCGACCTGCTGCTGCTCCAGACGCACCGCCGATTCCTTGAGCGCGCGGCCCTGCTCTTCCAGTTCCTCGTTGGAGACCCGCAGCTCTTCGCTCTGGACCTGCAACTCTTCCGACTGGCGTTGCGTCGCTTCCAGCAGATTCTGCAATTCGGTGCGGTAGCGGGCAGAACGCAGGCCGACACCGACCGGGACGGCAATCTGCGCGAAGAAATCGCGCAACCGCTCATCGACCGGGTGCAGAAAACCGAATTCGGCGACCGCGTTGACCACGCCGTCGGCGCTGAACGGAACGATGATCAGATGACGCGGCGTATCGCGCCCCAGCGCCGAGCCAACCGTCAGATACCCTTCGGGAACATGATCGATCACGACCGGCTGCCCGTCCGCGGCGGCGCGCCCCAGCAGCCCTTCGCGCAGCGCGAAACGCTCGGGCACCGCGGCATCGCCCGGTACCCCGAGCGAAGCGGTCTTCTCGAAGACATCGCTCTCGCCCTTGAACAGCACGCTCGCCTGCGCGCCGACATAGGAAGTCAGGAAATCGAGGACGCTTTCGCTTAGCTCGCGGACATTCTTGTCGCCGAGCATTTGCTGGGCAAGACCGATCTCTCCGGCCTGCAGCCAGGCCGCGCGCTGGCGCGCCAGCGTGCTGCGGTGGACGAGCACGCCCACCGCGAGGGTGAGGCCGATTCCCAGCAGCGCCGCCAGAACGCCGCTCAGCATCGCGGTCTGATAAGCGTTCTCCATCTGCACGAGCCGCGCTTCGCGCAAGCGCCGCTCTTCGGAGCGCATCGCGGTAAGTTGCGTGCGCAACTTATCCATGGCGACCTTGCCGCGATCGGTATTGACCACCGCCAGCGCGGCGCTGGCGCCCTGGCTACGGCGCAGATCGATCGTTCCCCTGAGCTCGGCGAGCTTGGCGTCGACTTGCGGCCTGAGGCGGCGCAGATTGGCCTGCTGCATCGGATTGTCGCTGGTCAGCGTCTCGATCGCGTTCAGGCTCGCCTCGGCTCGGGCCCGCGCATCCTCATAGGGCTCCAGATAGCGGTTGTTGCCGGTCAGCAGAAAGCCGCGTTGCCCGGTCTCCGCGTCCTGCACCGCCGACAGCAATGTCCCGAGTTCGGTGATGACCTCATGGGTGTGCACCACCTTGGCCGTATCGCCACGCAGGCCCTGGATGTTCGAATAGGCCAGCGCGCCGCTGATCAGGAAGAACAGGAGCGCGGCGGCGACGCCGAGCGCCGTGCCCAGGCCCATGCGGGAGTCGCGGTTCGAAGTGTCGCGCACGGAGGTCTGCGGCATCTTTCTCGACAAGCCTTTTAAAAGAGAGCGAGTTTCCGTTCCCCGCTTCCACGCCAGCCGTCCGGGCGCAAGCCCGAACGGCAAGATTAGCGCACGCACCGGAGCGTTTTCCGGCCGGGGGGGCACGTCCTACCCTTCGGAATCCTCACCGCTATCGCGGCAGACCTCGGGCGCTCGTGCCACGTCGAATACAACAATCGCAGATCGCAAACTGACAGCGCAGGCGAATCTTCGCGAAAAGGCTCTCCTGACGAAGAACTTCGCCGCGATATCAGGCCATTGCCATCAGGCTGGCATTGCCGCCCGCAGCCGTGGTGTTGATCGAAGTCGACACCTCCTCGACCAGCCAATCGAGCCGATAGTCGTTGGCCTGTGGCAACAGGATCGGTCCGGGCAGCGCCGCCACCCGCGCCAGCACGGCGCGGACGGCCTCGCCCGCGCCTTCGACAAGCACACCGGCGAACGGCCCCGCCGCCGCCCAATCCTCCGCACGCTCGATTCGCGCGGCAATGCCAGGCGGCAAGCCGTCAAGCGCCGGCCCCGCCCCGATCACCGCATGGTTGCCGGCCGCCAGCGCCGATGCCAGCTGCCGGATCAGTCCGGCGCGCGTCTCCGCGACCAGCAGCACGCGCCCGCGCGGATGCAGCGCGTAGATGTTGCGCTCGCCGACCGGCCCCGCCAGTTCGACGGCAGCGCCCAGCGGCGAAGCGCCCGCCAGGTCACGCGCCGCCGCGGCCGCTTCGCGATCGCCCTGTTCCTCCAGCCACAAAGCGAGATCGCGCAGCGCCGCGTCGGCAACGTTCGAGCTCAGCTGCGGCGGCGGCGCTTGCCGAACCAGCCGGCCCAGATAGAGCGGCCCGCCCGCCTTCGGCCCGGTGCCCGAAAGCCCGCGCCCGCCGAACGGCTGCACGCCGACGATCGCGCCGATCACGTTGCGGTTGATGTAGAGATTGCCCGCCTTCACGCGCTCGGTGACATGCGCGACGGTCTCGTCGAGCCGGGTATGGAGCCCGAAAGTGAGGCCGTAACCCGTGGCATTGATCTGGTCGATCAGCCGGTCGAGCCCTTCGCGCCGGAAGCGAACGACATGCAGGACCGGGCCAAACACTTCGGCGGTAAGATCGGCGATGCTGTCCAGCTCGATGATCGTCGGCGGCACGAAGGTGCCATGCATGGTCTCACCGTCGAGCGCGATCTGCTCGACGCGCCGCCCCAGCCCGCGCATGCGCGCGATATGCTTGTCGATATTGGCTTGCGCCTCGGCCGTGATCACCGGGCCGATATCGACGCTGAGCCGGTCGGTGCGTCCGATCTTCAGCTCGTGCAGCGCGCCGCGCAGCATCTCGAGCGTGCGATCCGCGATGTCTTCCTGCAGGCACAGGATGCGGAGCGCCGAGCATCGCTGGCCCGCGCTGTCGAACGCCGAGGCGATGACGTCGCCCACCACCTGCTCCGCCAGCGCCGAGCTGTCGACGATCATCGCATTCTGCCCGCCGGTCTCGGCGACGAACGGGATCGGCTTGCCGTCGGCGGACAAACGCTTCGCCAGTTCGGCCTGGATGATCCGCGCGACCTCGGTCGAGCCGGTGAACATCACCGCCGCCGTCTCGGGTGCAGACACCAGCACCGCGCCGATCCGGCCGTCGCCCAGCACGAATTGCAGCGCCGCTTCCGGTACGCCGGCTTCATGGAGCAGGGCGACGCCCTGCGCGGCGATCAGCGGGGTTTCCTCGGCCGGCTTGGCCAGCACGGGGTTGCCCGCGACCAGCGCCGCGGCGACCTGGCCGATAAAGATCGCCAACGGGAAATTCCATGGACTGATGCACGTGACCGGCCCTAGCGGCTGGACCCCGCCCAGGGTGCGCCGCGCCTGATCGGCGTAATAGCGCAGGAAATCGATCGCCTCGCGAATCTCGCCAATGGCGTTGGGCAGCGACTTTCCCGCCTCCCGCATCACCAGTCCGAGCAGCGCAGGCATCCGGTCCTGCATCAGGTCCGCCGCGCGATCGAGGCAGGCCGCGCGCTCGGCGACAGGCACCGCCGCCCAGCCCTTCGCCGCCGCGGTTGCGGCGCGGACGGCATGCCATGCCTCTTCCTCCGAAAGCTCGGCAACCATGCCGACCAGATCGCGATGATCGGCGGGATTGCGCACCTCGCGCGAAGTTCCGCCTCCGGCATTGGCAGCCGCCCGCCAGTCCGAATGCGCGCCTGCCGTCAGCTGCGCGTCCAGCATCGACAGCACCGTCTCGTTGGCGAGATCGAGCCCGTCCGAATTGCGCCGCGTGCCATAAAGGTCGGCGGGCAACGCGATCTGCGGGTGTTTCTGACCGGTGCCGACCGCGTCGATCGGGTCGGCTATCAACTCCGCGATCGAGACGTCGGGATCGGCGATGCGGTTGACGAACGAGGAGTTGGCCCCATTCTCCAGCAACCTGCGGACCAGATAGGCAAGCAGCGTCTCATGCGTGCCGACCGGCGCATAGATGCGGCACGGCCGGTCGAGCTTGGCGGCGCCGACGACTTCTTCATACAGCGGCTCGCCCATGCCATGCAGGCACTGGAACTCATATCTGCCGAGATGGAAATCGGGGCCCGCCATCGCATGGATGGTCGCCAGCGTCTGGGCGTTGTGTGTCGCGAATTGCGGGAATACCGCGTCGCCCGCCGCCAGCAGCTTCCGTGCGCAAGCGATATAGGCGATGTCGGTGTGGATCTTGCGGGTGTAGACCGGGAAGTCCGCCAGCCCGTCGACCTGCGCACGCTTGATCTCGGCGTCCCAATAGGCGCCCTTGACCAGCCGCACCATGATTCGCCGCCCGGCGCGCTGTGCCAGATCGACGATCCAGTCGATGACATGGGGACAGCGCTTGCCATAGGCCTGGACGACGAAGCCCAGCCCCTTCCAGTCACCAAGCGCCGGATCGAGCGCGAGGCTTTCCAGCAGATCGAGCGACAGTTCCAGCCGGTCGGCTTCCTCGGCATCGATGTTGAAGCCGATGTCATAGCTCCTGGCGAGCGCGGCCAGCGTCTGCACGCGCGGCAGCAATTCACGGGTCACCCGCTCCGCCTGCGCGCGTGAATAGCGTGGATGCAGCGCCGACAATTTGATCGAGATACCCGGGCCGGCATAGACGCCACGCCCGGCCGAGGCCTTGCCGATGGCATGGATCGCGGTCTCATAGTCGCGGTAGTAGCGCGCGGCATCGGCCGCGGTCGTCGCCGCCTCACCGAGCATGTCGTAGCTATAGGCGAAGCCTTCCGCCTCGAGCGGCCGCGATCGCTTGAGTGCTTCGCCGATCGTCTCGCCCGTCACGAACTGCTCGCCCATCATCCGCATCGCCATATCGACGCCGCGGCGGATCACCGGCTCGCCGGCCCGCGCGATCAGCCGGGTCAGCGCCGCCGCCAGCCCGCGATCATTGACGCTGCTGGTAAGCTTGCCGGTGACCACCAGTCCCCAGGTGGCGGCGTTGACGAACAGCGAGCGGCCATCGCCGATATGCGACTTCCAGTCGCCATCGGCGATCTTGTCGCGGATCAGCGCGTCGCGGGTGTCATTGTCGGGAATGCGCAGCAGCGCCTCGGCAAGGCACATCAATGCCACGCCTTCCTGGCTCGACAGCGCATATTCCTGGACGAGCCCCTCGACGCCGCTGCCCTTATGCTTGGCGCGCAGCGCGGTGATCAGCGCGGTCGCGGTTGCCGCCGCCTCGGCGCGGACCGTATCGGGCAGTCGCGCCTGCTCGACCATCGCCGCCACGCATTCGGGCTCACTACGACGATAGGCGGCGGTGATCGCCTGACGCAGCGCGCTCTGGGTGCGGATCGGCGGAGCGAAGTCGGCGAACAGGGGGGGCATCGCGTCGTCGGTCATCTCATCCTCTCGGCTGCTATGGCGCCCATAGCACGACACGCGGTGGCGATCTCGCCAATCAGCGGCTATTATGAAGGCGTTTCACCTATCACCAGGCAATTGATCGGATCACTTTAATGGCAAATACTAATAATTCCGGGCAATTCGACCGATTCGATCAGCAGATCATCGACATCCTGCGCGAGGATGGCCGCATGTCGGTCACCGAGCTGGCCAGCCGGGTCGGCCTTTCCAAGACGCCGTGCCAGGTCCGGCTCAAGCGGCTGATCGATCACGGCGTCATCCGCGGCTTTCGCGCGGTGATCGACCCGGTCAAGCTCGGCCTCGATCATATCGCCTTTGCCGAGGTGAAGCTCTCGGACACGCGTGAGGCGGCGCTGGAGGAATTCGCACAGGCCGTGCTGCGCATTCCGGAGGTCGAGGAATGCCATATGATCGCCAGCAGCTTCGATTATCTGCTCAAGGTCCGCACCTCCGATATCCGCCGCTACCGGATCGTGCTCGGCGAGCGCATCTCCAGCCTCCCGCACGTCGCCAGCACCTCGACCTTCGTCGTGATGGAGACGATCCGCGACAGCAGCGACTAGGCCGGACTGCGGTGGTCTAGCAATTACCCGCTGCGTCGTCCGTTATCGTGTTGGGTGCTCCCCAATCGACGGTGATGGTGGCCCCGAGAGGATTCGAACCTCCGACCTCTCGATTAGGAATCGCTTGCTCTATCCTGCTGAGCTACGGGGCCACGCCGCTGCTGGTAGTGGGCGGCATCCGAGGGGTCAATCGCGCTTCAGTTGCTCGCTTCCGGCGGCACAACCGGCAATGGCAGCGGTGCGACGGGCACGCCTTCGTCGATCAGCGCCCTCGCCTCATCCGCCGTCGCCTGGCCGTGAATCTGCGCCACGGGCACCTCCCCCAGATGCATCGAGCGGGCCTTGTCGGCAAAGGCGGTGCCGACCCAGGTGGAATTCTCCAGCGCCTTGCCCTGCGCCGCGGCGAGCGCGGCCATCGCCGCCTTCATCGCCTCGGGCGGGATCGCCGCGCCCTGATTGCCCTTGGCGGCGACATTGGGCGCCATCACCGCCTTATCGACTTCGCCGCTGCCGCAGACCGGGCACGCCACCAGCCCGCTGGCCTTCTGCTCGGCGAATGCCGCGCTCGATCCGAACCACGCCTCGAAGACATGGCCCTGCCCACAGCGAAGGTCGAAAACGATCACAGTGCCTCGACTTCCGGGATCGCCCGGCGATGCTGGAGCACCGGTACCCGGGCCCGCGCATTCTCGACCCGCGTCATATCGATCTCGGCAAAGCCAAGGCCAGCCGCCTCGCCCATATCGAGCAGCAACTCGCCCCAGGGATCGCTGACCAGCGAATGGCCATAGGTGGCGCGGCCATCCTCATGGACGCCGGTCTGCGCCGCCGCGATGACGAACGCCGCCGCTTCGATCGCCCGCGCGCGCATCAGCACATGCCAGTGCGCCGCGCCGGTCGGGCGGGTGAAGGCGGCTGGAATCGCCAGCAGCGTCGCGCCGGCGTCGCTCAATGCGCGAAACAGATCGGGAAAGCGCAGATCGTAGCAGATCGCGAGACCCAGCACGCCCAGCGGGGTGCGCACCGTCACTGCCCGCTCGCCCGCCGCATAACTGTTCGACTCGCGCCAGCTTTCGCCGGTCGGCAGGTCGACGTCGAACAGATGCATCTTGTCGTAGCTTGCCCGGATCGCGCCGCTGGCATCGATCACATAGCCGCGATTGGCCAGCTTGCCGTCATCGCGCAGGATGGCGAGGCTGCCGATATGGACCCAGATGCCCGCCTTCGCCGCCGCCTCGCGCACCGCGGCGAGCACGCGGTCGTCACCCTCATGCGCCAGCGACGCCGCCGCGCGGTCGCGGTCACGATCGACCAGCCCGGACATTTCCGGGGTGAACAGCATCGCCGCCCCGCCCGCAGCCGCCTGCTCCACGCCCGCGACGATGGTGCGGGCGTTGGCGCGCGGATCGATCCCGCTCGTCATCTGAAGCAAAGCAGCGCGCGTCATGCCGCTAGCAAGGAGTCCAGTCCGCCCTGACGCTCCAGCGCGGCGAGATCGTCCGACCCGCCGATATGCTTGCCGTCGATAAAGATCTGCGGAACAGTGGTGCGCCCGTTCGAGCGCTCGAGCATCTCGGTGCGCTTGGGGCCGCCCATGGTGATGTCGAACTCTTCGAATTCCGCTCCCTTGCTCGCCAGCAGCGCGGTGGCGCGGTGGCAATAGGGGCAAAAGGCTTTGGTGTAGATTTCGATTTTCGCCATATCTTCCTCGGCAATTGTGGTCGGTCCGGCCGCTTGTCAATCCAGCGCCTCATCTCCCAGAACGCGCGCCCAGCAAAGAAGGCTCACTTTCGCCGCGCCGCCGCGTCGCAACGTCCTGGTGCAGGCATTCGCCGTCGCGCCGCTGGTATGGACATCGTCGATCAGCACCACGGTCTTGCCCGCAAGCCTTGCCGCAGCATCCGCGGCCAGCGCGAAGGCTCCCGCCACCGCCTTGGCCCGACCCTTGTAACCCAGCCCGCGCAGCACCGGCGTCGCCTTCATCCGGCGCAGCAACTCCATATCGGCGGGCACCTTGCTCGATTTCGATAGCGCTCCCGCGATCAACGCCGCCTGGTTGAACCCGCGGCCCCAGATCCGCCAGCGGTGCAGGGGCACCGGCACCAGCAGATCCGCATCTTCGGGCATCAGCCGCGCCATCGCTCGCGCCATGGTTTCGGCGCAGGCCAGCCGGCCCGAATATTTGAGCTTGAGCGCCACCGATCGCGCCACCTCGCCATAGGCGACTGCCGCGCGCACTCCCGAAAGGAGCGGCGGATCGGCCAGGCATTCGCCGCACGCCGCGCCCTCGCCGCGATCATAGTCGAACGGCGCATGGCACAGCGCGCACCAGGGCGGCCCGAGGAAGCGCAGGCTGCCCCAGCACCGCACGCAGAAGCGGTGATCCTCCCCCGTGATCTCGCCACAGCCCGGGCAGCGCGGGGGAAGCGCGAGATCGGCGAGCCGGGCGAGCGGGGTCATCAGCACGCTCCCTTGTCCCCCGCTCCGCGCCGCTGCACAAGCGCCCCGATATGCCAGCTGCCGAATCCCCCTCCGAAATCTTCGACCGCGCGCTCCGCCGCAAACGCCGCGACCGCGCCGCGCGGGCCTATGAGAGCTTCGTGCGCGATCACATGCTGGAGGGCATTTCCGAGCGGCTGGAAGGCGTGAACCGGAGGTTCCGCGACGTGCTCGATCTCGGCAGCTTCGGCGGCGGGTTCGAATTGCCCGGCGCCAGCATCACCCGGCTCGATGCGGGGAGCATATGGGCTGCGGGCGGCACGCAGGGCGAGGAAGACCAGCCCCATTTCCCCGACGCCAGCTTCGATCTGATCGTCTCGGCGGGGGTGCTCGATTCGATCAATGACGTTCCCGGCGCCCTCGCCCTCGCCCGCCGCGCGCTACGCCCCGACGGACTGTTCCTCGGCGCGTTCCTCGGCGCCGGCACCCTTGCCACCCTCCGCGCCTGTTTCATGGCCGCCGAAGCCGATCGCCCCGCCGCGCGCTTCCACCCGCAGATCGATGTGCGCGCCGGCGGCGATCTGCTCACCCGCGCCGGCTTCGCCCTACCGGTCTCGGACGTCGAGACGCTCAGCGTGCGCTACGCCAGCATCTTCGGCCTATTCCGCGATCTGCGCGGCATGGCGGCGACCAATCTCCTCCCCGGCGCGCCGCCGCTCACCCGCGGCACGCTAGCCCGCGCCGCGCGGGAATTCGCCGAGCGCGCCGGCGCGGACGGCCGCACCGCCGAGCGTTTCGAGATCGTTTATCTGACCGGCTGGGCGCCGGACGCTTCGCAGCCCAAGCCCGCCAAACGCGGCAGCGCGACCGCATCGCTGCTGGACGCGCTCAAACCGAAGCCTCCAGAACCGCGATGAACGGCAGGTCGGCGGGCGGCATCTCCAGCCCGCGCAGTTCCGCCGGCATCACCCAGCGCAGCGCCGTCGCGTGCCGGGGCTCGGGCGTTCCGCGCCATTCGCGCAGGGCGTAGAGCAACAGCATCAGATGCCGTCCGTCCAGCGGTTCGCTCGCGAAGGTCAGGGGCGCGAGCGTCGCGGCATCGAACTCGATCCCCAGTTCCTCCGCCAGTTCGCGCACCAATGCCGCCTCGGGCACCTCGCCCCGCTCGACCTTGCCCCCCGGAAACTCCCACAATCCCGCCATCGGCTTGCCGGGCGGCCGCTGCTGAACGAGCACGCGGCCATCGCCGTCGATAAGGGCGGCCGCGACCACCAGCAATAAATCAGACATGTGGTTCAGCACTTAGTTAACGCTCTTTCTTTATTCACGATCCAGTTCTGAAGGAGAAGTCTTGGCGATGCGAGCCTTGGCACAACGGATTGTCATGCTGCTCGGGGACCGCAAGGCGGCCACCGCGGTCGAATATGGCTTGATCCTCGCGCTCGTCGTGCTCGCGTTGATGACGGGCCTGCAGTCGCTCGGCGGCAGCACGTCTTCGCTCTGGGGCAATATCCATACCAAGGTTCAGAACGCGAGATAATTGCACGAAAGTGCAATCGTAACGGCTTCGTAATGGTCCGCCTTAGCCGTTTATTTACTTCCGGGGCCTAGCTTCGAATGTGCCGAACCGGATGTCCGGGGAGGTCGGGTGAATGAAGCAACACGACAAACGTTGGAGACCGGTAATGCAGAAGATTCGCAATTTCCTGAAGAATTCCAAGGGCGCCACCGCGATCGAGTACGGCCTGATCGCCGCTCTTATCGCCGTCGCCGCCATCGCTGCCATGCAGGGCCTGGGCAACCAGCTCAACAAGACCTTCGGCAACGTGTCGTCGAACATGAAGGCTTCGTAAGCTTCCATAATCGAGAGAATCGGGCGGCGAGGCTTACGGGTTTCGTCGCCTTTTCTTTGGGGGGATCCAAAACATGCTGATCAAGTTTTTAACGATGTTGCGCGAAACGCGCGCAGCCACCGCGATCGAATACGGGCTGATCGCCGCTCTCATCGCCGTCGCCGCGATCGCCGCGATGCAGGGCCTGGGCAACAATCTCAAGAAGACGTTCTCGAACGTCTCCTCGAACATGAAGGCCAGCTAAGGCCAAATGGCTTTGGGCCCTAGACCCGGCCCATCGCCAGGAATTTCGCGCGGCGCGCTTGGCGCAGGCTCTCGGGCGAGAGACCGGCCATCCCGTCGAGCGCGCGCGCGATGGCGTCTCCCAAAGCGCCGATCGCCGCACCGGGCTCGCGATGCGCGCCGCCCAGCGGCTCTCCGACGATCTCGTCGATCACACCCAGTTCCTTCAGGTGCTGGGCGGTCACCTTCATCGCCTCCGCCGCGTCCGCCGCCTTGTCGCCGGTCCGCCACAGGATCGACGCGCAACCCTCCGGCGAAATCACCGAATAGATCGCGTGCTCCATCATCAGCACGCTATTGCCAGCCGCCAGCGCCACCGCGCCGCCCGAACCGCCTTCGCCGAGGATCGCGGAAACCAGCGGCACGCCGAGATTGAGACATTGTTCGGTCGAGCGCGCGATCGCCTCGGCCTGGCCACGCTCCTCGGCCTGCACACCTGGGAACGCGCCCGAGGTGTCGACCAGCGTGATCACCGGCAGATTGAACTTGTCCGCGAGCTGCATCAGGCGGATCGCCTTGCGGTAGCCCTCGGGCTTGCCCATCCCGAAATTATGCTTGAGCCGGCTGGCGGTATCGTCACCCTTCTCGTGCCCGATCACCATCACCCGGCGGCCGCGGAAGCGCCCCAGCCCGCCGATGATCGCCGAATCGTCGGCAAAGGCGCGGTCGCCGCCAAGCGGCATGAAGTCCTCGATCAGCCCGGCGACATAATGCTTGAAGTGCGGGCGCTCGGGATGCCGCGCCACCTGGGTCTTCTGCCACGGCGTCAGCTTCGAATACGTGTCCTTGAGCAGCTTGTCGGACTTCGCCTGCAGCGGCCCGATCTCGGCATCGATATTGACGGCGCCGCCCTCGGCGGTCGCACGCAATTCGTCGATGCGCGTCTGAAGCTCGGCGATCGGCTTTTCGAAATCGAGAAAAATGGTCATTCGCGCTCGGCTACGCTTGGCGTTTCGTTACGTCAACGAGCGCTTCGCCCAAAGGATGCCGCTCATTGACGAGATCGACCAGCCTTTTGCTGTCGACATGGGTGTAGATTTCGGTGGTCGCGATGTCGGCATGCCCCAGCATCGCCTGCAATGCGCGCAGATCGGCCCCGCCTTCGAGCAGGTGGGTAGCGAAGGCGTGGCGGAGGACATGCGGGCTGACGCGGTCGGACGGGATACCCGCTTCCGCCGCCAGCGCGCGGATCAGCTGGTAGAGCCGGACGCGCGAGAGGTGGCCCTTGCCCGAGGGGAACAGCCAGGCTCGGTCGCTGGCGACATGCGCGCGCCATTCGGCCACCGCCGCGCGGGCGCGGTCCGAGATCGGCACCAGCCGTTCCCTGCCGCCCTTGCCGCGCAGGATCAGATAGGGCCGATCGGGCGAGACGGCGCTCCGCGGCAGCGACACCAGCTCGGTCGCGCGCAGTCCCGATCCGTAGAGCAGCTCGACCAAGGCCAGCAGCCGCAGGTCGTTGGGGTCCTTGGGCTCGCGGGCGATGCGCGCGGTGATCGCGGCGAACATCCGCTCGACATCCTCGGCGCTCAGCACCTTGGGAAGCGCCCGCGCCGATCCCGGCCGCGGCAGCGCGCCCGCCGGGTCGTCGCCGCGCAAGCCTTCGTCGGCCAGAAACGCGAAGAACCGGCGCAAGGCCGCCGATTTGCGCGCCACGGTCGCCCGCGCCAGTGCCTGCCAGTCGCTCCCGAGCTTTTCGAGTTCAGCGCGTCCGGCCCGGCCAAGCCCGCCGTCCAGCGCTTCGGACGCCAGCCGCAAATCGGTGCCGTACGCCGCGATGGTGTTGCCCGCCGCGCCCGCCTCGGCCCGCATCATCTCAAGGAAGCGCTCGATCAGTGCCGGGTCTTCAACCTCGCCGGTCTCAGGCGAAAAACCGGAAACCTTGCTCAAGCCCGGCTGATCGCCTCGACGGCGATCATCCGCGCATAATTGCCCATTCCCGCCGCCTTCATCGCCGCAAGGATGTGGAATAGCGCCTCCGGCGTGACATTGTCCCAGCTGCGCGACTGCATGCCGACTGCGGCGAGCAAGGCGACCAGCGCCGAATCGCCGCGCCGCCCGGCGGCGTCGATCGCCCGGGTCCAGCTATTGGCGGCACCGATCGCCACATCGAGCGCCGCCGCGCCGCGCCGCGCGTCCGCCGCCTCCAGCCGTCCCAGGCCCGCGAGCCCGGCCAGCATCAGCTGCGCCTTACGCCGCCCGGCGACATCGCCATAGACATCGAAATCGCCATAAGCGACGCGCGAATCGCCGGGATCGGCGAGCGTCAACAGCGCCCAGCCCTCGCTGCCGCGCTTGACGACGCCGCGCCATTCCATCGCCGACGCTTCCATCCCCGCGCTCAGCATCGACGCGATCAGTTTCTCGGGCGCATCGACGCCGCTCGACGCTGGAATCCATGAAGACGCCCGCGCGGTCAGGATCAGCCGGGCATAGGCGGTGCGGGGGGTCTTCGCCTGATCCCAGAGCTTGCGGATCGCCGCCATCCGATCGGCGACATCGCCATCGATATAGGCGGTGCGCAAATCGCGGGCGATACCCTCTTCGGGCGTGCCATTGGCGTCCGGATCCTGCGCGATCTCCGAATAGAGATCGATCAGCCCCGCGCTGGAGAACACCCCCGCGCTCGCCGCCAGCTCGGCGGCGGCAGCGCGCGATGCCGGCGGCAACGACGGAGACAGCGCCTGCCAGTAGCGGACCTGCGGGCCGGCGGTCGCATAGAGCGCGGCGGGTACCTGCTCGCCGGTCGCGGTGGCGAGGCCGAAACGCCACGCCGTCAGCACCGGCACGCCCTGCCATTCGAGCGTGACCGCGCGGCGACCCTGCGCTCCCGACCCCAGCACCTTTTCGGCAAGCAGATTGTCGATATCGCTCGGGCTGGTCCCGCGTCGCGCCTGATCGAGCAGCTGCCCCGCCTCGTTCGGCTTGCCCGCCAGCCCGGCACACATCGCGCGGGCCAGCGCCCAGCCACGCTGCGCGACAACCTTGGCGCCTTCATCGGCGATGCCGCACATTCCCGCGGGATCGCCGCTCGCCAGCGCCGATTGCATCGCGACCTGATAGAGCCAGCTCGTGTAATTCTCGGCATCGACATCGTTGATCACCGCCCGCGCGGCACTGGCCTCGCCCATCCGCAGCAACACCCAGGCGCGGCTGGCGGCATAATCGGCGCCATTGATGTTCTTCGGTGTGTCGAGCGGCGACATCAAGGCGCGACGCAGCGCGATCGATGCCCAGCGCGAGGCGATCGGCGCCTTCAGCCGCCTGAGCAGCGCGTCGAGATAGCGTCCGTCGGCGGCGCCCATGCCCTTGGCCGGGAACGGCGCGTTGCCCCACGCGATCACGCCGACCCGTGCCAGCGAATGGCGGGCATATTCGGGCAGCTCGTAGCGCGAGAGATCGACCGGACCGATCGTCTGCGCGCCGGCATCGGCAACGCTGGCATTGCCCAGCGGCTCGGTGGCAAGCGGCGCGGTGCTGACGGCAGGCGTCGGCGAGGCCGCCGGTCGCGTCGCGGCGGGTGCCGGAGCGGGCGCGGCCGGTTCGTCGAACCCGGGCGGAAGCAGCGATTCGGGCGCGCCCTGCTGCTGACCCAGCGCGGGCACCGCCACGCCGGCCAGCAGCATCGCCGCCAGCGCGATCCGCGAACGCTTACTTGGCGAGGTTATCAAGCGGAACCACCTTCTCCATCCGCGTCGGTTCCTTCACCGAGCTGCGCCCGGCGAGCAGGACCATGCCCCCCACCAGAACCACGAGAACGACGATCAACGCTATCAGCGAACGCGACATGAATGGGTCCGTCAAAAAATGGATGCCAAGAAATTCTAGTGCCCGGGCCTTTTGCCCGACTGCCCCCCAAGCTGTATAGCCCCCGCGACGATGCTGCAAACGGGGACCAACGGACACCGCTGGGGCGGAAAGCCGATCGTGCTGATCGGCCTGATGGGGGCAGGCAAGACCACGGTCGGCCGGCGCCTCGCGCAGCGCATGCGCCTGCCCTTCGTCGATGCCGATCATGAGATCGAGGCCGCGGCGGGAATGACCGTCTCGGATATCTTCGAACGGTTCGGCGAACCCTATTTCCGCGACGGCGAGCGCCGGGTGATCGCCCGGCTGGTCGATGGCACGCCCAAGGTGATCGCCACCGGCGGCGGCGCCTTCATTAACGAGGCCACCCGCGCGCTGATCCTCGAACAGGCGATCACGGTGTGGCTCGACGCCGAACCGCATGTCCTCGCCGACCGCGTCCGCCGCCGTGACACCCGTCCCCTGCTGCGCGATCGCGATCCGGTCGAGGTGCTCGGCGAGCTCGCCCGCGTCCGCAATCCCTTCTATGCGCTCGCGCCGATCCGCGTGGAGAGCGTGGCCGCGCCGCACGACGCCACCGTCGATGCGATTCTGAAAGCTCTGAAATCGTGACAATTGTTTCCGTCGCGCTCGGCGACCGCAGCTATGACGTGCGGATCGAGGCCGGGCTGCTCCCCCGCGCCGGGCCCGCGCTCCGGCATCTCGCCAATGGCCGGTCGATGCCGATCGTCACCGACGCGAACCTGCGCCCGCATCTGATCGTCCTCCAGGCGAGCCTCCGCGCCGTCGGCATCGCCAGCGAGGCCTTGGTCCTGCCCGCCGGCGAGGCGACCAAGAACTGGGCCAGTCTCGAACGCGTCACCGACTGGCTGCTCGAACAGGGCGTCGAGCGCAGCGATCACATCATCGCCTTTGGCGGCGGCGTGATCGGCGACCTGACCGGCTTCGCGGCATCGGTGCTCAAGCGCGGCTGCAATTTCATCCAGTTCCCCACCACCCTGCTCAGCCAGGTCGACAGTTCGGTCGGCGGCAAGACCGCGATCAACTCGGCCGCGGGCAAGAATCTCGTCGGTGCCTTCCACCAGCCGGCACTGGTGCTGATCGATCCCGATCTGCTCGATACCCTGCCCGGGCGCGAGCTCCGCGCCGGCTATGCCGAAGTCGTCAAATACGGCCTGATCGACGATTTCGCGTTCTTCGAATGGTGCGAGGCCAACGCCACCGCGCTGCTCGCGGGTGACGACGCGGCCCGCGAGTACGCCATCGCCCATTCGGTCGCCGCCAAGGCCCGCATCGTCGGCGAGGACGAGCGCGAGACCACCGGCAAGCGCGCGCTGCTCAATCTCGGCCACACTTTCGGCCATGCGCTTGAGGCCGAGACCGGCTTTTCCGACAAGCTCCTCCACGGCGAGGGCGTCGCGGCGGGCATGGCGCTGGCGTTCGCCTATTCGACCCGCCTCGGCCTCTGCCCCACCCAGGATAGCGAACGTGTCGCCGCCCACCTTCGCGCCGTCGGACTGCCCGATGGATTGCGGGCCGCGGGCATCACCGCCGGCGGCGCCACGCTCATCGAGCACATGCTCCACGACAAGAAGATGGCCGGCGGCACCCTGCCCTTCCTCCTCCCGCGGGGGATCGGCCAGACGTTTCTCGACAAGACAGTGGATTTGGCAGACGTCGCCGAGTTCCTGGACGGACAGCCGCGCTAACGGTTTCACCGAAAAATGTCGGCATCCCGGCCTTGAGCCGGGATGCCGAAGAAAGCTGTCCTACATCCGGCAGAACTGTCATCCTCCCCGCATGTCGCGCATGCTGCTCCGCACTACCTTCGCCGGATGCGCAACAATGTTACCTCGCGGCGCAACGAGATTTCACAATCACCGTGAAAAGTGTGAAGCCAAGCCGTCATTTCCCTACACAGGCGGCGAATCACCGGCCGCCCCGCGTCAGTTGCCGTTCATCGCCGATCGGCATAGGCAAGCGTCCATGCGCATGCTTTCCGTCCTGCTCGCCGCGATGATGATCGCCTCCCCCGCCTTGGCCCAAACCACGCCGGCTGTCGCACCGATCCTGACCACGCCCGAGGCGAAGGACGTGTGGACTCACGCCCGGCCCGAGATCGCCCGCGTCACCAATGTCGCGCTCGATCTGCGGGTCGATTTCGGCAGCCAGACGCTGAACGGCAGCGCGGTGCTCGATATCCTGACCGCGCCGGGCGCCACGGAGATCGTCCTCGATATCGACAATATCGATATCGAGACCGTCGCCGAGCTTAACGGGCCGAACCTGCCCTATGCGATCGGCCCGCGCGATGCCGAGCTGGGATCGGCGCTGACCATCCAGCTCAATCCTGGCACCAGGCAAATCCGCATCAAATACGCCACGCGCCCCTCGGCCAGCGCGCTGCAATGGCTCGCACCCGAACTTACCGCGGGCAAGCAGAAGCCGTATCTGTTCAGCCAGGGCCAGCCGATCAACAATCGCAGCTGGATCCCGACCCAGGATTCGCCCGGCATCCGCCAGACCTGGTCGGCGAGGCTGACCGTGCCCGACGGCTTCGTCGCGGTGATGAGCGGCGAGCGGCTGAGCGGCGAGAAGGGCATGCCCCGCGCCAATGGCGGCAAGGTCTACGAATTCGAGATGAAGCGGCCGGTGCCGCCCTATCTGATCGCGCTCGCGGTCGGCGATCTCGCCTTCAAGGCGACCGGCCCGCGCTCGGGCGTATGGACCGAACCGTCGATGCTCGATGCCGCCGCCTATGAGGTCAGCGATGTCGAGAAGATGATCACCGCCGCGCAGAACCTCTACGGCCCCTATCGCTGGGGCCGCTACGACATGCTCGTCCTGCCGCCGAGCTTCCCCTATGGCGGCATGGAGAACCCGACGCTCACCTTCCTGACGCCGACGATCATCACCGGCGACCGCTCGAACACCGATGTCGTCGCCCACGAGCTGGCGCATAGCTGGTCGGGCAATCTCGTCACCAACGCGACCTGGTCGGATTCGTGGCTCAATGAGGGTTTCACCACCTATTTCGAGAACCGCATCATGGAGGCGGTCTATGGCAAGGCGCGCGCCGCGCTCTATGCCGATCTCGATTGGGATGGGCTGGTTCGCGATCTCAAGGCCGAGAATAACGGCCCCACCACCCGCCTGCACGGCGATCCCGGGGCGACCGCCGGCCAGCTCGACTATTTCAAGGGCTCGACGATGCTGCGCACGATCGAGCAGGCGGTCGGCCGCAAGCGCTTCGACGCCTATATGCGCTCCTATTTCGATCGTCATGCCTTCCAGCCGCAGACCAGCGCCGGCTTCCTGGCCGATATCCGCAAGCGGCTGATCAAGGGCGACAAGGCGCTGGAGGCCAGGCTCCAGCTCGATCGCTGGGTGTATGAGCCCGGCCTGCCGGCGAACGCCGTGCACGTGAAATCGCCGATCCTGGCGCAGGTCGATGCCAAGCTGGCGGCGGTCAACAAGGGCGGGCCGGTCTCGGCGGTCAAGCCAGATGGCTGGAACACCCAGCAATGGATGCGCTTCCTTAACGGCCTGCCCCGCCAGCAGACCCCCGAGAGGCTCAAGGAGCTTGACGAGACGCTGGGCCTGTCAACCTCGACCAACGCCTATGTCCGCTCCGCATGGGCCGAGCTGGCGATCGCCAACCGCTACGATCCGGCGGTGCCCAGCATCGACGCGTTCGTGAACAGCGTCGGCCGCGGCCTGCTCGTCCGCCCGGTCTATTCGGGGCTGATGGCGCAAGGCGACTGGGGCAAGCCGATCGCGGCCCGGCTCTTCGAAAAGGCCAAGGGCAGCTACCACCCGTTCGTGCGCGGCCAGGTCGAGAAGATGGTGACGGCGAAATAGGGAGCAAGCGATGCGGGGGCTCAAGGCGGGACTGATTGCGGCTGCGGCGCTGATATCGCTGGCGCCGGCGCATGCCCAGACCGCCCCGCCGCCTGCACCCATCGACACCGTCGATCCGATGATCGGTACCGGCGGCGAGGGGCACACCTTCCCCGGCGCGGTCGCCCCGTTCGGCATGGTGCAATTGTCGCCCGATACCGACGCCACCTGCGAGATCCGCGCCTGCTACAGCCACGCCGCCGGCTATCGCTACGAAGACCCCGCGATCCAGGGCTTCAGCCACACCCATTTCTCGGGCGCGGGCCATTCGGACCTCGGCGACGTGCTGGTGATGCCGCAATCCGGCGACACCGTGCAGTTGGAGCCCGCCGCGTATCGCTCGCGTTTCGATCACGCCACCGAGACCGCCAGGCCCGGCTATTACGCCGTCACCCTCGCCGATAGCGGCATCCGCGCCGAGCTGACCGCCGGCACCCGCATCGGCGTCCATCGCTACGCCTTCCCGGCCGGCCAGCGCGCCAGTCTGCTGATCGACCTGCGCTCGTCGCTCTATAACTATCCCGGCAAGGTGCTGTGGTCCGGCCTCCACCTGCGCCCCGACGGCACCCTTACCGGCTTTCGCGAGACGCGCGGCTGGGCGCCGGGGCGCAAGCTCTATTTCGCGATGCGCTTCTCGGCACCGCTCATCGATCACGCCTTCATCGATACCGACAAGGATGTGAAATATAAGGGCTTCGGCGCACCGGGGCGTGGCAGCGACGCGGTGGCGGAGAAGCTCGGCCGCGCACTGGAAGCGACGCTCAGCTTCGGCGAGCTGACCGCGCCGCTTGAGGCCAAGGTCGCGCTGTCGGGCGTCGACGAGAATGCCGCCATCGCCAATCTCGAGGCCGAGCCCGGCGATTTCGACGCGGTGCGCGCGGCTACGGCCGTTGCCTGGAGCAAGGTGCTGGGCGCGCTCGACATCGATGCCGCCGCCCCCGTCCGCAAAGCGGTCTATACCGCGCTCTATCACAGCCTGCTCGCCCCCAGCGTGTGGAGCGACGCCGACGGGCGCTATCGCGGGCCCGACGATCAGGTCCATCAGGCCGATGGCTTCACCTTCCGCTCGACCTTTTCGCTATGGGACACATTCCGCGCCGAGCATCCATTGCTCACGCTGGTCCAGCCCGAGGCGACCAATGCCGACATCGTCCGCTCGCTGATCGCCAGCCGCGAGCACAGCCCCTATGGCATCCTCCCGATCTGGCAGTTCGCCGGGCGCGAGACCTGGACGATGATCGGCTACCATGCCGTCCCGGTAATCGCCGACGCCTATCTCAAGGGCATCCGTGGCTTCGATGCCGACAAGGCGCTGGAGGCGATGGTCGCGAGCGCCGAGTACGCGCCCTATGGCGGCCTCGGCGAATATATGCGGCGCGGCTATGTGCCGATCGACAAGGAGCCCGAGGCGGCATCGAAGACCGTCGAATATGCCTATGACGATTGGGCGATCGCGCGGATGGCGCGGGCGATGGGCAAGACCGATATCGCCGAGCGTTTCGAGAAGCGCGCGGGCAATTGGCGCAACAGCTTCGATGTGCAGACCGGCTGGCTGCGGGCGCGGCTGGCCGATGGCAGCTTCCGGGTGCCGTTCGATCCGACCGCGATCAACTATGGCTCCGATTATACCGAGGGCAACGCCTGGCAATATAGCTGGTTCGTGCCCCAGGATCAGGCCGGTCTGTTCCGCGTGCTGGGCGGCGATGCCAGGGCGATCGCGCGGCTAGACGCGATGTTCGACTATAACAATTCCAAGCTCGATTACAGCCATGCCGAGGATATCGCCGGGCTGATCGGGCAATATATCCATGGCAACGAACCGAGCCACCATGTCGCCTATCTCTACAATTACGCCGGCGCGCCATGGCGGACCCAGGCGCGGCTCAAGCAGATCGTGGACTCGCAGTACAAGCCCACGCCCGACGGACTCTCGGGCAATGACGATCTCGGCCAGATGTCGGCCTGGTACGTGTTCACCGCGATGGGCTTCTATCCGGTCGCGCCGGGATCGAACGAATATGTCATCGGCCGCCCCTTCGTCGATCGCGCCGCGATCAATTTGCCGGGCGGCAAACGCTTCGTTGTCGTGGCCGAAGGACTGTCCGACAAGGCGCCTTATGTCGCTCGCGTGACGCTGAACGGCCGCGCGCTGGAACGCAGCTACATCACCGACGCGGAAGTGCGCGCGGGCGGCGAGCTGCGCTTCACGATGAGCGCCAAGCCCAACAAGAGCTGGGGCGCGGACAGAGAGGCTCGGCCCTATTCGATGTCGATGGTGCGCTGATCTCGCTGCGCCGCCGTCCACGCCAGGCACAGCCATCCGGCGATCAGGGCCGCCCCACCCAGCGGCGTGATCGCCCCGAGCCAGCGCGGCCCACCCAGCGCCATCAGATAGAGCGCCCCCGCGAACAAGGCGCCGCCACCGACGAACAGCCAAGGCGAAACTCGCTCACCCATCTTCAGCGCGACCAAAGCCGCGACGGCGTGGATCAGCTGATAGTGCCCGCCAGTCTTGAGCCATTCGACCGCCTGCCCCTCGGCGCCATGCGCGCCGAACGCGCCTGCCGCGACCGCGAGCGCGCCAGACAGCGCGGCAAGTGTCGTGATCAGCCTCACAGTCCCACCTCCTTCAGAAACGCCGGTCCCGCATCGAGCACCATCGCCCCGCCCACCACCAGCGCCGCAAAGCTGATCACCAGCACCGCGCCCGCCAGCATATCCTTGGCAAGCTTGATCGCGGGGTGAATCTCCGGGTGCAGCCGGTCGATCACGGACTCCATCGCCGAATTGAGCAGCTCCAACGCGAGCACCAGTGCGCAAGTGACCGCGACCAATGCCCACCAGACAAGGGCGGGCCGCAGCACGATCAGCGCGAGCGCAGCGGCGACTGTGAGCCCGGCCTGGGTCCGGAAGCTGCTTTCGCGCTGCCAGCCGGTGCGGATGCCCGCCAACGCGAAGCCCAGCCGTTCACGGAACGGCCGGTTCTTCACTGACCTTCCGTCCGCGCTTCGGCACCGGCCTTGGCCGTCTCCCGCGCCAGATTCTCCTGGCTGAACATCCGGGTGACGCCAGCGCGCAGGTCGCCGCTTTCCTTCTGTTCCGTCAGCCGCGCCGAGTCCCGCTTGCGGTATTCGGCCTCGGTCTTGTCGATCTCCTGCATGTCGACGCCGACCGCCTCCATCGCCTCGCGCGCCATCCGGACCGCGCTCTCGAGCATCTCGCGAACGATCCCGGCAACCGGCGCGCCCTTCATTTTCATCACCGAGCGCCGGTCATACGCGCGCACGAAGATCGAGGCATTGGGGAAGGCGTGGTGGATGCCTTCGAGTATAGCGGTGTCGAGCCCGTCGCCATCCTGGCAGAACAGGATCAGCTCGGCATCCGCAGCCCCCGCCTGGCGCAGCAGGTCAACGCGCGTGCCGTCGCCATAATAGACCTTCATTCCGAAACTGCCGGCGGTCTCGATCATCGCGACATCGGAATCGATCAGGGTGACCGGGATGTTCTGACCGAGCAGCATCTGCGCGACGGTCTGCCCGAAGCGGCCATAGCCGACGACGATCGCGTCCGATCCGTCGTGCTGCGGCCCCTGCACGCCCTCCGCGCTCTTCTCGGGCTCGGCGCGCAGGTTTTGCGTCAGCATCATCAGGAACGGGGTGGTCGCCATCGACAGGGTGATGATCGCGCCGAACACGCTGGCCGCCTGTTGCTCGATCAGGAACGCCTGCTGTGCCTGTGCGAACAATACAAAGCCGAACTCGCCGCCCTGGCTGAGCAGCACGCCGAGCGCGAATGCGCGGCGGCGCTTCACGCCGAACAGCATCGCCAGCCCCATGATGATCGCCATCTTGGTGACGATCAGGGCGAGCGCCATGCCGGCGACGAAAAGCGGCCGGTCGGCAATTGCATGGAGGTCCAGGGTCATGCCGACCGCGAGGAAGAACAGACCGAGCAGGATCGTGCGGAACGGCTCGACATCGGCCTCCAGCTCGTGGCGATAGGGCGAGTCCGCGAGCATCACGCCGGCGATGAACGCGCCAAGTGCCGCCGACAGCCCGAGCGCCTCCATCAGCGCCGCCGCGGCGATGACGGTGAACAGTCCGGCGAACACGAACATCTCGCGCTCGCCGAGATTGCCGATCAGCTTGAACAAGGGCCTCAGCAGATAGCGCCCGACCAGGACCAGCCCAACGATCGCGGCCATCGTGTAGACCCCGAGCAGCCATCCGGGCGGGCCGTTCATATCGGCCGGGTTGCGGGACATCGCCGCGACGATGGTGATCAGCGGGACGATTGACAGATCCTGGAACAGCAGGATCGCGAAGGCACGCTCGCCGAACGGCGTGCGCAGGCGCCCGGCGGATTGCAGCATCGGCAGCACCTGCGCGGTCGACGACAGCGCCAGCGGAAGCCCCAGCGCGAGCGCCGCGGCGCCGCTCGATCTGGTCGCGAGATAGACGATCCCCGACACCGCCAGCCCGCACAATACAACCTGCAGCAGGCCCAGTCCGAAAATGTCGCGCCGCATCCGCCACAGGCGACTCGGGCTCAGTTCCAGCCCGACCAGGAACAGCAGCAAGGCGATGCCGAGCTCGGCGATCCCCATCTTACTCTCGGCGCCGCCGACCAGCCCCAGCACCTGCGGCCCGACCAATGCACCGGCAACGAGGAAACCGAGTGTCGCACCCAGCCCGAGCTTGCGGAAGATCAGCACGAAGATCAGCGCGAAACCGAGCAGCGGCACGGCATCGCGGACAATGGAGACTTCGCCGTGCATCAGCGCGCCGCCTGTTCCGCGGCTTCCGCCGCCGCTTCGAACGCCAGCCGGATCGCCGCGTGGCGCCCGCGGTGCGGCAGCGCCGGCACGAAGATGTCGAGACCGGGCCACTCTGGCGCGGGTCCCGTCTCCGCGAGCCATGCGGCGAGCGCATCGCGCGCAGTAGCGATCTCGCCCGCGGTCCGGCCGATAATATGCGCCGCGAGGATGCCCGCCGACGCCTGCCCCAGCGCGCACGCGCGGACGAGCAGCCCGAGCGCCTTGACGCGCCCTTCGTCATCGAGATCGATATCGACCGTCACCCGGCTGCCACACACGGGCGAGCGCTTCTCCGCCGTCCCCATCGGATCGGCCAGCCGCTCCTGAAACGGCACGGTCGCGGCGAGCCGCAGGATTTCCATATTGTAGAGCGGCGCGTTCATTCGGTTCCCGATCTAGGGAAGGCGAGCCGAAAGCGCGAGGGGCTAGTTAGCGTGAGCGGTCTTATTCCCCATCGCCGCGTTGCCGCTGACATTCCCCTCCTCCTCTCCGAACACCGGCAGCCCCTTGCGGCGACGATCGACGACGTCGGCGATGCTGGCGCTGGTGGCGTTGAGCAGCGGATAGGTCATCGAGGTCGTGATCCAGTCCGGCCGCTTGGCCGCGCCGCCGCGCATCGTGTCGAACACCAAGACCACCAGCAGGAAGGCGACACTGACGAGAATCAGGCCCTTGAGTGCGCCGAAACCTAGGCCGAGGGCGCGGTCGATCGGCCCCAGGAAGCTGTCGCGCGTCCGCGAGCCGACCGAATTGGCGATGACGCGCCCGCCGAAATAGGTCGCGCCGGAAAGGATCGCGAACGCCAGCACCGAAGCGCCCTGTACCGTGCCGACCACGCCAGCGAGCATCTCCGCCAGCGGCGCATGGAATAGCTTGATCGCCAGCACGACAAGCACCCAGGCGAGCAGCGCCAGCACCTCGGTGACGAATCCGCGCAGGAAGCCGAGCACCGCCGCCCCGCCGATCGCGAGCAGCACGATGATGTCCAGTCCGGTAAGCGTCATGGCGAAAGGCCCTCCCGCGGCCCTGATACGTTGGCATGCGCGCGAGCGGAAGCCGGGTCAGCCGTGCCGCGTGACCCGCAATGCCCAGCGGTCATAGCCGAGTTCCTCGACGCGCTTCATGATCGCCTCGGCATTGGCCGGATGCGCCTCGCGCGCCAGCACCCACAGATAGCGCCCGCCCGGCTCGCCGACGATCGACCAGTCATAGTCGTCGCCATGATCGAGCACCCAGTAATCGCCGGTGTAGAAGGGCCCGAAGAACGAGACCTTGAGCTTGGCGCCGGTAACCTCGTCGGCGACGATTGCCTTGCCTTCGACGAAGCTGCGTTCCCCCTTGGGTCCGCCCTGGCAACCGCTATTGGTGATCGCGATCTTGCCGCCGGGCGCAAGCGCATATTCGGCGGTGACCGCGTCGAGCCCCTTCTCGAACCGGTTCTCGTGCCGCGCCAGCTCGTACCATTTGCCCAGATAGAGATTCAGATCGACCGTCTTGGCCGGCTCGGGCACCTCCGGATTGATCACCGGCGGCCGCGTCGCCTGGCGATAGGCGAAGGCTCCGCCGATGGCGGCAACGGTGACGCCACCAAGTATCTTGAGAACGGTCGATTGCTTCATGCTGGCATGATGCGATGGCGGGCGGGGAATTGGTAGTCCCAAAACCCTCTCCCTCCAGGGGAGAGGGACTTAACGCCCCAGCAAATGATCGACGAACGCCGCGAGGTTCTTGAACCCCGACAGCACCAGCCCGCCCTTGTCGGCCTGCGCGGCCGGAGCCAGCGCCCTGGCGAAGCCGAGCTTGCCCGCCTCGCGGCAGCGCAGCGCGCCATGTGCGACCGGGCGAACCTCGCCCGAAAGCGCTATCTCGCCGAACGCCACCGCGTCCGCCGCCAGCGGGCGCTCGGCCAGCGCCGATACCAGCGCCGCCGCCACCGCCAGATCGGCGGCGGGATCCTGCACGCGATATCCGCCGGCGATGTTCAAATAGACTTCACAGGTCGAGAAGCTCAGCCCGCACCGCGCCTCCAGCACCGCGAGGATCATCGACAGCCGCGAGGAATCCCAGCCGACCACCGCCCGCCGCGGCGTCGCCCCGCTCGCCAGCCGCACCACCAGCGCCTGCACCTCGACCAGCACCGGCCGCGTCCCCTCCAGCGCCGGGAACACGATCGTGCCGGTGACGCTCTCGTCGCGCTGGGTCAGGAACAGCGACGAGGGATTGGCGACCTCGCTCAGCCCCTCGCTCTCCATCGCGAACACCCCGATCTCGTCAGTGCCGCCGAAGCGATTCTTGACCGCGCGGAGGATACGATACTGGTGGCTGCGCTCGCCTTCGAACGCCAGCACGGTATCGACCATATGCTCTAGCACGCGCGGGCCGGCGATACTGCCATCTTTGGTGACATGACCTACCAGCACCACCGCCGTGCCCTGTTCCTTGGCGAAGCGGATCAACTCGCCCGCGCTCGCCCGCACTTGGCTCACCGTCCCCGGCGCGCCCTCGATCAGGTCGCTGTGCATCGTCTGGATCGAATCGATCACCAGCAAGGCAGGGGCGGGGCCCTCCCCCATCGTCGTCAGGATATCGCGCACCGAAGTCGCGGCGGCGAGCATCACCGGCGCCTTGCCGAGCCCCAGTCGCCGCGCGCGCAGCCGCACCTGATCCGCCGCTTCCTCGCCCGAGACATAGGCGACGCGTAGTCCGCGCTCGGCGATCTTCGCCGCCGCCTGCAGCAGCAGGGTCGATTTGCCGATCCCCGGATCGCCTCCGATCAGTGTCGCGCTGCCCTCGACGAACCCGCCACCCAGCGCCCGATCGAGTTCCGCGATCCCCGTCGCCATCCGATCGGGCAGCGCGATGTCGGTATTGAGCCCGGTCAGCTGGATCGCACGCCCGCCCGACTGGAGATTATGCTTGGCCTGGAACGGCGTGACGTTGCCCCCGGCTTCCTCGACCAGCGTATTCCAGTCGCCGCAATCGCCGCACTGGCCCTGCCATTGCGCGGTGACCGAGCCGCATGCCTGACACACATATCGTTTGCGGAGCTTCGCCATGTCCCGCGTGTAGCGCGGGAACAATTCAAGAACAAGTCTCGTCCTCCCGATACCGGGGGGATCGAGTTGCCCGTATCCCTGCCCCCCGCTATGCCCGCTGCAATGAAACCGTCGGACATCCGCGTCGCCCTGTTCAGCGGCAATTATAATTACGTCCGCGACGGTGCGAACCAGTCGCTCAACAAGCTTGTCGGCCATCTGCTCAGCCGCGGCGTCAACGTCCGCGTCTATTCGCCGACGGTGGAGAAGCCGGCCTTCGAGCCGACCGGCGATCTCGTCAGCATCCCCAGCTGGCCGCTGCCCGGCGAGCGTGGCGAATTCCGCTTCGCCACCCACCTCCCCAAATCGGTGCACGATGATCTTGCCGCGTTCAGGCCGAACGTGATCCACGTCTCGGCGCCTGAATTCATCGGCCATGCCGCGATCCGCTATGCGCGCAAGCACGGCCTGCCGGTGGTCGCATCGATGCATACCCGCTTCGAGACCTATCCGCGCTATTACAAGCTCGGCTTCCTCGAGCCGTTGGTCATCCATCTGCTGACGCGCTTCTACAACAAGGTTGATGCCGTGGTAGTGCCGGCACAGTCCTCTATTGACCTTCTGCGCGAATGGGGCGTGACGACGCCGATTGGCATCTGGGCGCGCGGCGTCGATCACGATACATTCTCGCCCAAGCGTCGCGATCTCGCCTGGCGCCGCTCGCTCGGCATCGCCGACGATGAGTTCGCCGTCGGATTCCTCGGCCGGCTGGTCAAGGAAAAGGGGCTTGATATCTTCTCCGAAGTCTGCCGGCGGCTGACCGCGCAGGGCGTGCCGCACCGGGTGCTGGTGGTCGGTGAGGGCCCGGCGCGCGAATGGTTCGGCGAGCTCGTCCCCGAAGCCGCATTCGCCGGTTTCCAGCGCGGCAATGATCTCGGCCGCGCCGTTGCCAGCATGGACGTACTGTTCAACCCTTCGGTCACCGAAAGCTTCGGCAACGTTACGCTGGAAGCGATGGCCGCCGGCGTTCCCGTCGTCGCGGCCCGCGCCACCGGAGCGGTGGACCTGATCGACGAGGGCGAGACCGGCTTCCTCGTCCCGCCACGCGACGTCCAGGCCTATGCCGACAGGATCGCGATGCTGGCACGGGATTCGACGCTGTACCGTGCGCAATCGGATGCCGGCCACGCCAAGGCCGATGGCTATGTGTGGGACGCGATCAACGAGAAGGTGATCGACACCTATTTCGAGGTACTGGAACGTCACGCGAAATAGCCGATCGTCGGTGCGGGTGCCGGTTTTGCTGTCCTACATCGGCGCGGGGCGATATCTTGCTTCCATGCCTCTGCGCGCGACCTTGCTCGTTACCGCTCGCATAATATTGTTACATTTGCGAATAACGAAGTTTCACAATCCGCATGAAAAGTGTGAAGCTAAGCCGTCATTTCCCTAAACGTTGGACAAATTCAGGGGGAGCCAAGCCTGATGCATGCCGTCGAAGCATTTGAGCTCGTCCTTGTCCTGCTGGCGATGGTCACCGGGCTTTATTGGCTGGCGCTGAAGCTCCGCCTGCCGCCCGCCACCGCCCTGCTGGTCGGCGGCGGCGCGCTTGCCTTCATTCCCGGCCTGCCCGACATTTCGCTCGATCCCGAGCTGGCGCTGGTGCTGTTCCTGCCGCCGCTGCTCGTCGATGGCGCCTATTCCACCGCGCTCGGCCGCTTCCGCCGGCATTTGCCCGGCATCCTGTCGCTCGCCGTCGGAGCGGTGGTGTTCACGACGCTGGCGGTCGGTCTGGTGGTGCATTGGCTGGTTCCCGAACTGCCGCTGTCCGCCTGTTTCGCGCTGGGTGCCATCGTCTCCCCGCCCGATGCCGTCTCGGCGCGCGCGGTGCTCAAGGACGTGCCCCTGCCCCGTCGTCTCACCGCGCTGCTCGAAGGTGAAAGCCTGCTCAACGACGCTACCGGCCTGATCCTGTTCCGCTTCGCCGTCGCGGCCACGCTGAGCGGCGTGTTCCATGCCGGCGAGGCGGTCGGCATGTTCTTTGTCGTAGCGATCGGCGGGGTGATCGTCGGCCTCGCCGTCGGCGCGCTCTGGGTGTTCGTCGCGAAGAAACTCCACGACCGGATGCTGATCGTCATCGCGACCACCCTGCTCGGCTGGACCGCCTATCTGGCCGGTGAGGCGCTCCACGTTTCGGGTGTCATCGCCGCGGTTACCGCCGGGTTGGTCCTCGGCTGGTATCAGCACACCGTGATGTCGGCGGCGGTGCGGCTGCTCGGTGGATCGTTCTGGCAGATCCTGACTTTCGTGCTGGAAGCGATGGTGTTCATCCTGATCGGCTTCTCGCTGCGCGGCGCGCTCGAGCGCATCGGCGGGATCGAGGCCATCCCCGTTCCAATGGTTCAGGCGGTGATCGCGGTGGTGCTGACCGTGGCGGTGACTCGTTTCATCTGGGTGTTCGGGCAGGACGCGATCCTGACCGCGCTGCGCAAGACAGGCTTGAAGACCGCCCGCCCGCTCGGCGCGCGACAGGCGACCGTGCTCAGCTGGGCGGGGATGCGCGGCGTCGTCACGCTGGCGGTGCCGCTGACCCTGCCCATCGACATGCCAGGCCGTGATCTGATGCTGATCTCGGCCTTCGCGGTGATCTTCGTCACCGTCGTAGGTCAGGGATCGAGCCTGGGCTGGCTGATCGGCAAGATCGCCCCGCAGGATCTCGATCCACCCGCGCGGATGGATATGGCCGCCACCGAAGCGGCGATGGCCCGTGCCCGCACCGCCAGGGTCGAGGAGCTGGCCTATGATGCGGACGGCACGCTGATCCACCCGCAATTGCTTGAACAGCACCAGAAGCGGGTCAAGATGATCGAGCGCTATGCCGAAAACGCCCCTGAGGCGATGGAGAAGCTGCGCCCGCATTTCGACGTGGTGCTGGAGGCGATCGCCGCCAGCCGGATCGAGCTTATCCGCCTCCACCGCGAAGGCCATATCGAGGACGAAGTGCTCCATGAGCTGGAACGTGACATCGATGTCGAGGAAATGGGCATCGTCCTGCAGCGAGGCGAGGATTAGCCGATGATCACCCTGTTCGGCGAAGGCCGTGGCTTCCGGGTCGCCTGGCTGCTCGAGGAAATGGGCTTGCCCTATCGGCTGCGGCCGGTCGACATGCTTGCCGGTGTCGACAACGACCCCGGATTCCTGCGCGTCAACCCCGCCGGCTTCATACCCGCCATCCAGGACGGCGACGTCACCATGGTCGAATCGATCGCGATCATGGAATATCTGCTCGCCCGCTACGGCCCGAGCCCGCTCGTGCCATCGCCGCACGACCCGGCGTTTGCCGCCTATCAGCAATTTCTCCACCTCGGCGAAGCCGGGCTCGCCGCCTCGATGTTCTTCTTCGTTGTCGCCAAGATCCTCGCGCCCGAGGCCGAGCGCGACAATTGGGGATCGCGCAAGGCGCTGGAGACCTTCCACAGCCGCCTCGGGCTCGTTGTTCGCCAGCTCGACCGCGCGTCCTATATGGCCGGCGAGCACTTCACCGCCGCCGATATCTCGGTGACCTACGCGCTCGAATTCGCGCAACGCGCCGGCGGCGTCGCGCTCGGTGCGGCGGAGCGGGCCTATATCGCCCGTACCACCGAGCGCGACGCCTATTGGCGGGCGATGGACGTGTGCGAGGCGACCAAAGCCTGGGCTGCCTCACTGACCTTACCCGACTGATCTAGCCCCAGTCGAAGCGAAGCGGCGCCTCGCGAAACGCGAAGCGATCAAGGTGGCGCGCGACCGCGCCTTTCAACCCTTCCAGCTGCCCGTCGCTCGACGCGTCGATTCGCACCTCCAGCCCGGCATCGGCAACATTGAACTTCACCACCGCATCGCCCGGCCAATCCGCGCCACGCGCATCGCGCGGAAAGATCACCGTGCCATTCTCGGGCGTGAACTCGACCTGAAGATTGTGCGACCAATGCTTGCACAATTGCTGGAGGTATCTGCTGGCGCTGGCAGTGGGAACCACCGCCAGCGCGCTAACCGTCGTCGCCGTCATGCAAGCCGCTCGATCTTCTGTGCCGCCTCGTCAAGGATCGCGGCGACATCGTGCAGGGTGTTTGCATCAACACCCTCGGCGCTCACCCGGTTCTGCAACGCGACGCGGAGATTGCCCATCGCCCTGCGGATCGGTCCGCCATCGGTGCGCGCCTGATGCGAGGCGAGGTGCGCCAGCCGCTCGAACAGCGCCGCCACCTGATCGGCATGTTCGGCAAGGTGCGCGGTACCGGCCTCAGTGATCGCGAACGACTTCTTGGCGCCCTCGGCCTTGTGCTCGGCGATCAGGTCCATGTCGTCGAGCATCGTCAGCGTTGGATAGACGACGCCCGGGCTCGGGGCATAGGCGCCACCCGTCCGCTCCTCGATCTCGCGGATCAGGTCATAGCCGTGACGCGGGCTCTCTTCGATCAGCTTAAGCAGGATCAGACGAAGCTCGCCACCGTCGAACATCCGCCGTCCACGGCCACCTTCCCTGCCGGGATGACCCATCCCACCAAACGGCCCACCGAAGCCGCGCGGACCGCAGTTGCGGTCATGATTGTGGCCGCGCTCGTGACGGCCGTGATGAAATCCAAATCGCATGTAAAATCCTTATGTAGCGAGTCTTGATGGCTACAAGATATATCTTGAAAGAGTTTATGCAAGGCGGACGCATATTTTTTCGTCATCCCGGCGAACGCCGGGACCCAGGGTGATGAAACGCAAGGCTGAGTAACCCTGGGTCCCGGCGTTCGCCGGGATGACGGACAGGGCAAGAGCGCCTATCTTCCCTCTCAGATGACAGACCTTTTCGGCCCCCAGGAACAAGAACCGCTTGCCGAAGAGCCGCTGGGCGGCCCCCTCGCCGATCGCCTGCGCCCGCAGCAGCTGGGCGATGTCGTCGGTCAGGAACATCTCACCGGCCCCGAAGGCGCGATCGGGCGCATGGTCGCGGCGGGGAAGCTCAGCTCGATCATCCTGTGGGGGCCGCCCGGCACCGGCAAAACCACCATCGCCCGCCTGCTCGCCGACGCCGTCGGCCTGCGCTTCGTCGCGATCTCGGCGGTGTTCTCGGGCGTGGCGGAGCTCAAAAAGGTCTTTGCGGAGGCAAAGGAACACGCCCGGATCGGCCGCAAGACGCTCCTGTTCGTCGATGAGATCCACCGTTTCAATCGCGCCCAGCAGGATGGCTTCCTACCTTTTGTCGAGGACGGCACCGTCACCCTGGTCGGCGCGACCACCGAAAATCCCAGCTTTGAGCTCAACGCCGCGTTGCTCAGCCGCGCGCAGGTGCTGATCCTCCACCGCCTTGACCACAAGGCGCTGTGCAAGCTGCTCGACCGCGCCGAGGAGCTGGAGGACAAGCCTCTCCCCGTCACGCCGGAGGCGCGCGACGCGTTCGTCGCCAGCGCGGACGGCGACGGCCGCTTCCTGCTTAATCAGGCCGAGACGCTGTTCTCGGTAAGCTTCCCCGCCCCACTCGATCCGCAGGCGCTGGGTGAGTTCCTCCAGCGCCGCGTCGCGGTCTACGACAAGGATCGCGAAGGCCACTACAACATCATCTCCGCGCTCCATAAATCGGTGCGCGGCAGCGATCCCCAGGCGGCACTCTATTATCTCGCCCGCATGCTCACCGCCGGCGAGGAGCCGCTCTACGTGCTGCGCCGGCTGGTACGGATGGCGGTCGAGGATATCGGCCTCGCTGACCCGCAAGCATTGGTCCAGTGCATCGCCGCCAAGGATACCTATGAATTCCTCGGCTCGCCCGAGGGCGAACTGGCGATCGTCCAGGCTTGTCTCTACCTCGCCACCGCGCCCAAATCGGTGTCGAGCTACAAGGCGCAGAAGGCGGCGTGGAAATCGGCCAGGGAAACCGGCTCGCTGATGCCGCCCCAGAACATCCTCAACGCCCCCACCAAGCTGATGAAGGAGATCGGCTACGGCAAGGGCTACCAATACGACCCCGATACAGAGCATGGCTTTTCCGGCGACAATTACTGGCCGGAGGAAATGACGCCGCAGGTCTTCTACACGCCCACCGACCGCGGCGTGGAAAGGCGCATCGCCGAGCGCATGGCGTGGTGGAACGAGATGCGGGAGAAATTGCGCGATGCGTGATTGGGACGAAGCCTGCGCCTACGCTCTCTCCCTCCCGGGTGTCGAGATGGCGTCATGGTGGGGCAGCATGTGTCCCAAGATCAACGCCAAGGGCTTTATGGCCCCCGGCCGCGAGAAAGGCAGCTTCGCGCTGTCGGTGGCCAATGCCGAGAAGCAAATCCTGTTCGAGACCGATCCCGAGACCTTCTGGCAGACCGATCATTACCGCAACTATCCGATGCTCCTCGTCCGCTACGGCACCGACAGCCGCGAACGGGTCGAGCTCTATATCCAGCGTGCCTGGTGGGACCGGATGAAGAAACCACAACGTGTGGCGGCGGGGATCGAGGAGCGGCCGTGACTCCTTTCAATCCTCCCCGGACCGGGGAGGTGGCAGCGCGCAGCGCTGACGGAGGGGGCTCTCCACAAGCGCTACCCCCGCGGCAGGCCCTCTCCACCAGCCTGCGGCTGGTCCCCCTCCCCGTTCCGGGGAGGGTCTGATGGACTTCACCACCTTCATCGCCATCGACTGGTCCGGTCAGGCCGTCGAGCGCCCCAAGGGCCTCGCCGTCGCCCTTTGTCGCACCGGCACCGCTGCGCCGGAGTTGATCGAGCGCAATTGGTCGCGACAGGACATCCTCGAATATCTCGCTGAATTAGCCGATACCGGCACCCGCGCATTGATCGGCCTCGACCTCTCCCCCGCGTTCCCCTTCCACGACGAAGGCGCCTATTTCCCTGGCTGGGATCGCTCCCCGCGCGACGCCCGCACCCTCTGGGCGCTCGTCGATGAACTCACCTCCGACGATCCCCACCTCGCCGCCACCGGCTTCATCGCGCACCCCGACGCCCGCCGCCATTTCCGCCAGCGCGGCGACTGCGGCGACCTGTTTCCGCCCGGCCGCGGCCGCTTCCGGGTCTGCGAACATGGCCAGGAAGCGATGCGTCTCTCACCCTATAGCTGTTTCAACCTCGTCGGCGCATCGCAGGTTGGCAAATCGAGCCTGACCGGCATGCGCGTGCTCCACCGCCTGCGCGGCAAGATCGGGATATGGCCGTTCGATCCGCTGCCAGAGACCGGGCCGGTCCTGGTGGAGATTTACACCTCGCTGGCCGCGCGGCTGGCGGGGATGCGCAAGGGCATCTCAAAGGTCCGCGATGCCGAAACACTAGATACGATGCTCTCAGCGTTCGGCTCCCAGCCCCACGCCCCGCTCGCCCGCTATGACGACCATGCCACGGATGCGATCCTAAGCGCGGCATGGCTCCGCGTGGCCGCGAACCAGCCGGAATTGTGGTCGCCCGCAAAGCTAACCCCCGAACTCGCACAAACCGAGGGCTGGACCTTCGGCGTCCCCTGAGCCATTGGAGCCCGCGTGCCGGTTTAGCTCAGCTGGTAGAGCAGCGGTTTTGTAAACCGAAGGTCGCGGGTTCGATTCCTGCAACCGGCACCATTTTTGTTTGGAAGCGCCTCGCAACAAGCTCGAGCGGCCGTCGGCCTTGCGGACGCTACGGGGGCCGTTACCTATTCGCCCCTGGGCGGCGCCACGCTGGCGCGGTGGATCAGCGTCGAAGTGAACAGTGACGGCTCCTCGCTCGCGATATCGTCCCCGAAAAAGTCCGCGAGCAGCTTCAGCGCCGCCGAGCGCGCCATCGAGATGATCGGCCAGTGCACCGTCGTCATCGGCGGCCAGATATGGTTGGCGATGGCGGTATCGTCGAAGCCGATGATCGAGAGATCGTCGGGCACCGTCATCCCGCGCCGCCGCGCCGCGTGGAGCGTCGCCGCGCCCATCTCGTCGTTCGAAGAGAAGATCGCGGTCGGCCGCGGCGACAGATCGAGCAGCCGGTCGGCGGCCGCCAGCCCGGATTCGAAGGTGTAATTGCCGTCGGCGATCAGGCTGCGCGGCAGCTTGATATCCGCCGCCACAAGCGCTTCCTCAAAGCCCTTGCGCCGCTCGCGCGCCGAGCGGAAGCCGTGCGGCCCGGCGATCAGCCCGATCCGGCGATGTCCCAGCTTGATCAGGTGATTGACCGCCTCGATCACCACCTCGCGATCATTCGATGCGACCATATGTTCGGGATCGTCTAGTGTCGCCGAGCCCATGCGCACATAGCGGATGCCGAGATCGTTGCAGAGATCGGCGAGCATGTCGTTCTCGGAGATCGGCGGCAGGATCATCACCCCATAGGGCCGCTGCCGTTCGAGGAAATTGCGCACATCCTCGAGCATCGTCGACGAACCGCGGTCGATCGGGCGGACGATCAACTCGAACTCGGTCTCGCGCATCGCCTCGAGCATGCCGGCCTGCACGTTCATCACCATCTGCGCGTTAGGATTGTCGTGGATCAGCCCGATCAGGAAATTGCGGCGCAGCGCCAGCGCGCGCGCCTGGACATTGGGGACATAGCCAAGCTCGGCGATGACGGCCTCGACCTTGCCGCGCGTATCCGCGTTGAGCAACGGCGAGCGGTTGATGACCCGGCTGACGGTTTTCTTGGAAACGCCGGCGATCCGCGCGACATCGTTGATAGTGGGCTTGCCGGTTCTTTGCATCGCCTTAGCTATAATGGCTCGCAAGCCAAAGCGATACTGTCCCTAGAGACAATTATACGGCGCTTGCATCGCGGAAAAACTGGCGCAATACAGGTTAGGTAACCGGTATCATAAGCTGGATATGATCGAGAGGCACATAGCTATGAAGTTCCTGGCGCTACCGCTCGCCCTGCTGCTCGCCAGCGCCCCCGCTCATGCCCAGAGCGCCTTTCCCGGCGCGGTCGGCCCCGCGGCGCAGACGCCCGGCGGACGCGGCGGCCAGATCATCCGCGTGACCAATCTCGATCCCGACGGCCCCGGTTCGTTCAAGTCGGCGGTAGAGGCCAAGGGCCCGCGCATCGTCGTCTTCGAAGTCGGCGGGGTAATCGATCTCCACCGCACGACGCTGACGATCACGGAGCCCTATCTTACCATCGCCGGGCAGACCGCTCCCTCGCCCGGCATCACGCTGATCAAGACCGGGATCGACGTGAAGACGCACGACGTCATCATCCGCCATATCCGGGTGCGCACCGGCGCCGATGGCCAGCCCAAGCGCAGCGGTTGGGAGGCCGACGCCTTCTCGACCGTCGCCGCCAAGGACGTGGTGATCGATCACAACACCTTCACCTGGGCCATCGACGAGAACATGTCCGCCAGCGGCCCTCGTTTCGACGGCGCGAACCTCGCCGAGTGGCGCGAGCATACCAGCCGCAACGTCACCTTCTCGAACAACCTCGCCGCCGAGGGACTGGCGGACTCCTCGCATCCCAAGGGCGAGCATTCGAAGGGGTCGCTGATCCACGACAACACCACCGGCATCGTCTTCTATCGCAACATCTGGGCGCACAATGTTGAGCGCCACCCGCTGGTGAAGGGCGGCGCGCAGGTGCTGATGGTCAACAATCTCATCTACAATCCCGGCCACCGCGCGGTGCATTACAACCTCATGGCGCTCGAATGGGGAGACCATCCCTATGTCACCGGCGAGATCACCGCGGTCGGCAACGTCCTGCGCGGCGGCAACGACACCGACGAGAATCTGCCCTTCCTGATGATCGGCGGTGATGGCGACCTCGCCTATTACGGCAAGGACAATCGCGCGGTCGACCGCCACGGCAACAGGCTGCCGATGTTCGGCCGCTACGGCGAAACCCGGGCGAGGATCATCGAGGCGAAGAAGCCGCTGGCGAGCCTTGCCGGCATGACGGTGTTGCCCTCCGCCGATGTCGAGACCAGCGTTCTGAATACCGCCGGCGCCCGACCATGGGATCGCGACGCCGAGGATATCCGCGTCCTGTTCTTCGTCGCCGAGGGCCGCGGCGACATCATCAACGACGAGACCGATGTCAGCGCCTACCCGGCGTACAAGCCAACCAAGGCGCCGTTCGTCGAGGCTGATTGGGATCTCGTGACGATGGAACCAAAATCGGGTCGCTACCCCGGCCAGACCGGCGAGCTTCGCGAGAAGCTGAGCACGCGTGATCAGGCGATGCGGGGTGACGGGAAGCAGTAAGCTTCCCCAAGCGTTGCGCGGGGACGACCGGCCCGCCCTGCACACCGGATGGCCGCTACATCATCGTTGATGGCGTGCTGTGGCGCACCACTCGCCCCGATCTGCCTGGGGACGAGCGTGAGCGGCTTGTCCGTAAGCTGCTGGCAGCCCGCCGCGCGATCCGCGATGCGGAGAATGACGCCGCAATGCGCAAGAGGCGCGCCGCGGTTCAGGCCGCCAAGGTCGCGCTTGGCCAACGCGGCCCGGTGTGGTGAGACGATGGTGCGCCCGATCTCAACCGCAACACAATCGAAAACACGCCCCATGCCGATTGGTGGCGCGATCAGCTGCCTGGCTGAATATAGGGCACGCGCGCAAACAGCTCGCGCTCCCATTTGCGCGGATCGTTGACGACACGGCTCTCGGCATCGAACACCATCGTCGCGCGATCGGGCAGCGTATAAGGCGTCCAATCCACCTTGCCGGTACGTGCCAGTGACGCGAACGAGGCCATCATCTGCCGGCTGAGTTTCTGCGCGGCAGGACCGGTACCGCTGATCGATCCCGGCGCACCCAGCGTCCCGAACACCATCGCGATGTCGCTCGCATGCGGAGCGCCGCGCTCGGGCTTCACCGGTGATTGATAATCGAACTGATAGACCCAGGTCGCCTTGGCTCCTGCCGCCGCGCGGGCATCTGCTTCGATCACCTGTCCCGGCCAGCTACGCCCAGCCGTGGTCGCGCGATAGAATAGCTGCTCGGGCGTGTCGGACGGAAAGTGCGCACGATACTGTGCGACGATCCATTCGGGGGGCAGATCCATGCGCAATTCAGGCGCCATCCGCGCCGCGATATTATCCCAGTTGAGCTCCTTCACTGTGTCCGGTCCGATGAACGCCCGCGTCTCGTCATGCGTGTTGCCGAGGATCATCGGGATATGGTTCGATTGCGGATTGGGATCGGGCCAGAAGGGATGGCGCGTCAGCCATTTCATATCGAGCACCGGTCCGAAATAGACTCCGCCACCCATGATCGGATCGACCGCGTCGGTGGCCTCGATCAATTTCTCCATCGGCATGTCGAGCAAAGGCTGGAGGTTGTCCGGCTTCACGCCAAGCCGGTCGAGATAGGCCAAGGTGCGCTTGTGGGCGTTGAGCGGCCCCGACGCAGTGACCTGCTGCCCGCTCATCGTCGCGGCGGAACGGAACAGCCCCTTGGCCGCCGGCATCCCCATCAGTGTCGCGATCTTGGCGCCGCCGCCTGATTGGCCGAACACGAACACTCGATTCGGATCGCCGCCGAACGCCGCGATGTTGGCCTTGATCCACTGGAGCGCGAGGATCAGGTCGAGCTGCCCAAGATTGCCGCTGTCGGAAAAGCGCGGATCGAGCCGGGCAAGATAGAGGAAGCCGAACGCATTGAGCCGGTGATTGACGGTCACCACGATCACATCCTCGGTCGCGGCCAATGGATGACCGTCATTCTGGGGATCGGTAACGCTGCCATTGGAATAGGCGCCGCCGTGAAAATAGACCATCACCGGGCGCGGCTTCGCCACCTCGAAAGCGGGCTTCCAGATGTTGAGGAACAGGCAGTCCTCGGACTTCGAATCGGCAAGCCCACGCTGGGGCGCGACCGGCCCGAACTGCCCCGCATCCGCCAGTCCTGTCCGCCGCGGCACCGGCTGTGGCGCGCGAAAGCGTTCCGCGCGGCCATAGCGTATGCCCAGAAAATGCTCGGTACGCCGGTCGCCCAACCTGCCCGGCGACCGTTGCCCGACAAAGCGGCCCGCCGGCGCATCGACAATGGGCGAAGTTTCGGCACTGGCCCGCGACGGAAGAATCGCCAACGCGGCCCCCGACCCGATCAGCGCGCGGCGGGAGATCCCGTCATCGGCGGACATCCAACTCTCCCTCCAGGAAGGCGTCGATATCGGACTGTCCGAACAGGCTGGCGTCCCCCGGCAGCGAATGCTTAAGCGCGGTCAACGCGAGGCCCGTATTGGCCGCCATCGCGGAATCGCCGCCCCGCGACAGCCCATGCAACACCCCCGCCGCAAAGGCATCACCGGCACCGATCCGGTCGACGATGCCGGCGATGGTCACCTCATCGGTCTGGTGCCCACCACCGCGCGTATCGACGCGCGCCGAGACCCGGTGGCTATCGGCATCGACGACATGGCGGGCGGTGTTGGCGATGATCTGGAGCTTGGGGAAGGCAGCGAACGCCGCTTCCGAAGCCTCGCGACGGCGATCCGCGCCGTCACCCGAGAAGGTCTTGCCGAGCAGCAGCGAGATATCGCGGTGGTTGCCGAACAATATGTCGGCATGACCGATCAGCCTGGTCAGCACCGCCTTGGGGTCACTGTCCCACGCTTCCCACAATTTCGCGCGGTAGTTGCCGTCGAACGACACGGGCACGCCGCGCGCGGTGGCGGCTTCGGCGGCGGCGATGGCTGCAGCGGCCGAGTTCGGCCCCAGCGCCGGGGTGATCCCGGAAAGATGCAGCCGGGTCGCGCCGTCTAGCGCCGCATCCCAGTCCCAGCTCTCGGCACAGCGCGCCGCGAACACCGAATGCGCGCGGTCATAGACGACCTCGGAAGCGCGCAATCCCGCGCCGGGCGTCAGGAAATACAGTCCCAATCGTCCGATCTCGCTGGCCACGGTCGAGGTATCGACGCCGCGCCGCCGGAGCTCGCCGATCACCGCCGCACCCAGCGGATTGTCCGCAACCGCGCTGACCATCCGGACCTTGTGGCCCAGGCACGCCAGCCCAATCGCGACATTCGCCTCTGCCCCGCCAACATTGACCTCGAGCTTCGGCGTCTGGAGCAGCAACTCGCGCCCTGGGGGCGAAAGCCGCAGCAACAGCTCGCCGAAGAAGACCGCGGTCATCGCGCCAGCCACCCGCCATCGACGGCGAGGATATGTCCCTGCACATAATCCGAAGCCGAGGAGGCGAGGAACACCGCCGCGCCGCCCATGTCATCGGGAGAGCCCCAGCGGCCCGCCGGGATACGATCGAGGATCGACTTGTTGCGGTCCTGATCCGCCCGCAGCGCCGTGGTGTTGTTGGTTTCGATATAGCCCGGCGCGATGGCGTTGACGTTGATGCCCTTGCTCGCCCATTCATTGGCGAGCAGCTTGGTCAGCCCGCCAATCCCCGATTTGGACGCAGTATAGCTAGGCACGCGAATGCCGCCCTGAAAGGTCAGCATCGACGCGATATTGATGATCTTGCCGCCGCCTTGCGGGATCATCTTCTTCGCCGCCGCCTGGCACAGGAAGAATACGGACTTCAGATTGGTATCGACCACCGCGTCCCAATCCTCCTCGGTGAAATCGATCGAATCGTTGCGGCGGATGATCCCGGCATTGTTGACGAGGATGTCGATCTTCCCCAGCTTTTCCACTGCTTCGTCCACGACTCTGCCAACAGGTTCGATAGTCGAGAGATCGGCCGAAATGATCTCGGCACGGCGGCCCAGCGCACGGGCTTTCTCGACAGTCTCGGTTGCGGCGCTGCGGCCGACAGCGGCGATGTCTGCCCCCGCCGCCGCCAGCGCCAGGGCGATGCCCTGGCCGATGCCGGTATTGGCGCCGGTGACTACCGCGACGCGGCCGCTGAGATCGAAGAGCCCCGCCATTATGCCAACTGGCAGATGTCGAGGACGTTCATGTCGGTATAGTCCTGATTCTCGCCGGCCATCGCCCAGATGAAGGCATAGGCCTTGGTCCCCGCGCCCATATGGATCGACCAGGGCGGGCTGATCACCGCCTCCTCATTCTGCATCACGATGTGCCGGGTCGCCTCCCCTTCACCCATGTAATGAAACACCCGGTCCTTCGCGGTGTCGTCTAATTCGAAATAGAAATAGATCTCGCTGCGGCGCTCATGGATGTGCGGCGGCATCGTGTTCCAGACGCTGCCGGGCTTGAGCACGGTCAGACCCATCACCAGCTGCGCGCTGTCGCAGACGCCGGGGATGACGAGCTGGTAGATCGAGCGTTCGTTGGACTCTTCCAACGAGCCGCGGTCGAGCCTGTTGGCATCGGCGATCGAAAGCTTGCGCGTCTCGAAAGCCTTATGCGCCGGGCACGAGGCGAGATAGAAGCGCGCGCCATCACCCATGAACAGCACCTCCCTGGCGCCCATGGTGACATACAGGCAGTCCTTGTTGCCGAGCGTGTAACGGTCGCCATCGACTTCGACCGTACCCTCGACGCCACTGACATTGACGATTGCCAGCTCGCGCCGCTCCAGAAAAGGATGGCCCGCCGCCGATGCCGGCTCGGTCTGATCGGGGAGCCTGACGCTGTCGTTCTTGACCGCGACGCCGCCGATCACGAAGCGATCAGCGTGCGTGTAGTTGAGCACGCACTCACCGTCGCGGAACAGGCCGTCGATCAGATAACGGTCGCGCAATTCCTCGTTCGAGACGCACTCCATCATGTCGGGATGGGTGGCGTAATAGGTGCGGTCGAACATGGGTTACTCCGTTGATTGAATATCAGGCCGCGGCGGCGACGGGCGCCGGCGCGGGTTGATCGAGCTTGTACGCCTTGCGCACCAGCCCGTTGGTCAGCTCGTACGCCAGCTCCGCGGCTTCCCAGTCGAGCAACCGCCCCTCGCCGACCAGCCGCGCGAGGAACGCGCAATCGACGCGGCGCGCGACATCGTGGCGTGCGGGGATCGACAGGAAGGCGCGGGTATCGTCGTTGAAGCCGACAGTGTTGTAGAAGCCGGCCGTCTCCGTGACCTGCTCGCGGAAGCGGCGCATGCCCTCGGGACTGTCATGGAACCACCAGCTCGGACCCAGTTTGAGACAAGGATAATGCCCGGCCAGCGGCGCCAGCTCGCGGGCATAGACCGTCTCGTCGAGCGTGAAGAGGATGATCGACAGATCGGTCGAGGTGCCGAAGCGGTCGAGCAGCGGCTTCAGCGCATGGACATAATCGGTTCGCATCGGGATGTCCGCGCCCTTGTCGCGCCCATGGCTGGCGAACAGCCCGCCATTATGATTGCGGAAACTGCCCGGATGAATCTGCATCACCATGCCGTCCTCGGCGCTCATCGCCGCCATCTCGGTCAGCATCTGCGCGCGGAACAGCTCGGCATCGGCGGGCGTCCAGGCATCCGACAATATGGTGTTGAACAGCCGCTCGGCCTCGTCCTTCGAAAGGTCCGCCGTCATCGCCGTCGGATGACCGTGATCGGTCGCGGTCGCTCCCGCCGCACGGAAGTCCGCCCGGCGCTTGCGGTGCGCGGCGAGATAGCCTTCCCACGAATACACGTCCTCGCCGGTCTTCTCGGCGAACACCCGCATCGCCCCGGCGAACTGCTCATGCTCGACATCGATCACGGCGTCGGGGCGATAGGTGGTGACCACCCGCCCCTGCCATCCGCTGGCATGAATTGCGTGGTGCGGGGCGAGATCGTCCTGCGGCCCCTCTGTGGTGGCGAGAAACTCGATCCCAAACCGATCGAACAAGGCGCGCGGCTTGAACGCGTCGGTCGCCAGCTTGGCGTTGATCGTGTCATAGTAGAAATCGGCGGTGGAAGCATCGAACGCCACCTCGAACCCGAACACCTCGCCAAACACATGACCCAGCCACATGCTCGACGGCGTGCCGCGAAACAGATGCCAGTTCGCCGCCAGCGTCCGCCACGCCGCGCGTGGATCGGTTGCCGGTGCCCCCTGCTTGTCCGGCACGCATAAAGCCGCCAGGTCGATGCCCTGCGAATAGAGCATCCGGTAGAGATAATGATCCGGCGACAGCAGCAATTCGGTGGCGTTCGACCAATTGGCGTTGGTCGAAAACCAGGTCGGATCGGTATGGCCGTGCGGGCTGATGATCGGCAGCCCCGCCACTTCCTTGTAGAGCGCCCGGGCGATGCCCCGCGCGCGCTCCTCGGTCGGGAACAGCCGGTCGGGATCGAGCTTGAGGAGACGCGTCATCTCAGCCTCAGATCTTTGCCCGCTCGAGCCGCGGGCTCAGCAGATGAATCGCGAGTACCGCGACGAAATAGGTCACCGTGCAGACCGCGAAGATGATCGTGTAATTGCCGTGCGTCGCGTCGAGCACGAGGCCCGTCGACTTCGACATGATCATGCCGCCAACGCCGCCCGCGAAACCGCCGAGCCCGATCACCGAACCGACCGCGCGCTTCGGAAACATATCGGGCGGGATCGACAGGATGTTCGACGAGAAGGACTGGTGTCCGGCCAGCGCGATGCCGATCAGCAACACTGCCAACCACATATTCTGGACGCCGGTGACGAACAACAGGGGCAGCACGCAGCAGCCCGAGATCAGCATCGTCACCTTACGCGCGAAATTGACGCTGCGGCCGTTGTGGATCAGCTTCGAAGAAAGCCAGCCGCCAGCGATGCTGCCAATATCGGACAGGATATACATCGCGATCATCGGCAGCAGCACCACCTTGAGATCGACATTGTAGGTCGTGCTGAAATATTTGGGCAGCCAGAACAGCATCAGGAACCAAACCGGATCGGTGAGGAACTTGCCGATCGCGAACGCCCAGGCCTCGCGCTTGGTGACGATCCGGCCCCAGCCGATGCGCGCGACCTGCTCGGGCGGGTCATGTTCTATCCAGGCCAGCTCGACTTCGCTCACCTTCCCGCTCTCGCGCGGATTGCTGTAGATCTTGAGCCACAGCGCCAACAGCACCACGCCAAACAGCCCGGTGTAGATAAACGTCTCGCGCCAGCCAAAGCCCAGCCACGTCATAAACAGCCACAGCGTCGGCGCGGTCAGGATCACGCCCACCGTCGTCGCGCTGTTGACCCAGCCGATGGCATAGGCGCGTTCTTTCTGGGGGAACCACTCGCTGCTCGCACGCACGACCGACGGGAAATGCCCCGCCTCACCGATACCGAGGAACACGCGCGCGGCCATGAACGACGTCACCGATCCGGCAAAGCCGTGCGCGACATGGCCGATCGTCCACACCGTGATCGCCAGCGCATAGCCGATCTTCGGGCCGAAGCGGTCGATCAGCCATCCCATCACCAGAAAGCCCATCGCATAGGCGAACTGGAAGGCGACGACGATGTTGCCATAGTCGTTCTCGCTCCACCCCAGTTCCTTGCCAAGCCCGGGTGCGAGCAAGCCGAGCATGGTGCGGTCGATATAATTCACGGTGGTCGCCGCGAAGAGCAGCCCGACGATCATCCAGCGGAAGCGCCCCGCGCGCGGAACCGAAGCGGGTCCGCCCTCACTCACTATCGCCATCTCTCTCTCCCAGCCGCTTTTTATCGCGGATCAGCCGTGGTGATTTACACCAATTCTGCACCGAACACGCATGCCATCGCCGAAACTGGCCTCCACCTGTGCGCCGGGGCGCACCGGATGGACGCCCGTCACGGCGCCGGTCGAGATCCACTGGCCGGGCGCCAGCGGCAGCTGACGGTCCCGTGCGAGCTCGAACAGGAAACGCACTGCGCCAAACGGCCCGTCGAGCATCGTAGCGGCAGTACCGGTCCCCGCAACCTCGCCGTCAATTGTTAGCGCCACCCTCCACTCAAGAAAACGACTATTCGAGTCGAGCGCCCTGCCGATCACCAACCCGTTATTATTGCCGAAATCGGAGACGGTGACAGCGGGGCCATGCAGGTTGATGCCGGGAAATGGCGAGCTGGCCAATTCGATGCCGATGCGAACCGCATCGACATATTCGGCAACGGCCGCATTGGTCCATTCTCGGTCGAAGCTGGCCGGGAGGTTTCCGACGCGCAGAAGGAACTCCGCCTCGGCGGCGGCAAAGCCATTGGCGAACACCGGCATTTCCGGTGCCGCATCGCCATCTGCCTCGACTACGCTGTCGGCGAAGATCGGCCCGGTAATGCGATTGCTGCCATAGGTATCGACGAGTTGGTCGGCGATGCGTCCAACCTTCCAACCGGCGATCCGGCGCGCGAATAAACCAATCGCGGCCTTCTGGATGCCATAGGCCTCGTCCAACGATTCAGGCAGTGCACCCGGATACTCCGCCAGTGCGGTCCCGGTTCGGCGTGCATCGACGAACGCCTGCGCAATAGCTTCGGCCGTTTCCCGTCCTTCGATCAACGCGGTTTCCTTCGCCCCGGTCGCCCATCGCTCCTCCGCCTAAAAACGCCGGCGCGATTCGCGCGGCTCACATCTTCGGCGGAGATTGCTTGAGCGGCCTTCCATCTCCAAATGCCCCTGTGCCGCATGCATTTTCACAGGCGGGTGGACAGTGCCTATGCTACCGGTGTCAAACCGAGACGTCAACGTCGCGCAGCCGCAGTTGACACGCTTTTCAAGGCTCGATAGTTTTCTTGACACCGGTTACCCGTAACTGGATTAGAGTGAGGCCATCGCAAGAATGGCGCGCTCAGGTGAGGCTGGAAGAAAACCCTGCGGTGCAGGCCACCTCCCCGATATTCGATGCGGTTTCGCGACTGGCACAAGCCCAGCACGAATCGGCTTAAACCACGCGCCGCTCAGGGCGGCGCAAAGGAGGCGGATGATGAAGGTTCAGGTTTCTTGGGCGCTTGGCGGCGCCTCCATGGCGGCGCTCGCACTGGGTATGATCGCGCCCGCTTCGGCCCTCGCCGCCGCTTTACCTCATGACACCGCTACACCTGCGCGTGATGACAAGGTTCCGGCGGCAGCCGCTACAGCCCCGCAGGACGTGCCCACCACCCAAGCCGATCCCGATACCCAGGAAGATCCGGGCATCGTTGTTACCGGTTTCCGCCAGTCGCTGGGCGCCGCGATCAACGTCAAGCGCAACTCGGTTTCGGCCGTGGATGCGATCGTCGCGGAAGATATCGCCAAGTTCCCCGATCAGAACCTCGCCGAATCGCTGCAGCGTATCCCCGGCGTCTCGATCCAGCGTGACGCCGGCGAGGGCCGCGCGATCACCGTCCGCGGTCTCGGCGCCCAGTTCACCCGCGTCCGCCTGAACGGCCTTGAGACCGTCGCAACCTCGACCGACGGCGCCAGCGCCAATCGCGACCGCGCCTTCGATTTCAACGTCTTCGCGTCCGAGCTATTCAACAGCCTGGTGGTTCACAAGACCGCCGAACCCTCGCTCGACGAGGGCTCGCTCGGCGCCGTGGTCGATCTCAACACCGGCAATCCGCTCGGCGGCAAATACGGCTTCACCGCCGTCGCCAACGTGCAGGGAAGCTATAACGATCTCAGCAAGAAGGTCGGGCCGCGCATCGCCGGCCTGCTGTCGTGGAAGAACCCGGACGGCACCTTCGGCATCTCGGTCTCGGGCGCCTATCAGAAGACCAACAATCTCGAGCTCGGCAACAACACCGTCCGCTGGGCGCAAGCACGCTTCGACTCGGTCAACGGCACGCCCTGCTGGTACACCAGCGCCGCCAGCGCGACGCCGTCGCCCAATTCCGGCGGCGTCTATCGCTCCAGCGCCGCATGCGATCAGGCGGCATTGGCCTTCCACCCGCGCATCCCGCGCTACGGCGAGGTCCGCCACGATCGCGAGCGTCTGGGCCTGACCGGCAGCGTCCAATGGGCGCCGACCGACGCGACCAAGATCTCGCTCGACGCGCTTTACTCGCGCTTCAAGGAGACCCGCGAGGAGAAATGGGGCGAAGTGCTGCTCCGCTCGAACGAGCGCTCGATCGACCTGGTCAACTTCACCGTTGGTGCCAACAACACCATGACCACCGGCACGCTCAACGATGCCTGGGTCCGCACCGAGCACTATCTCCGCAAGTCGGAGACCGAATTCTATCAGGTCGGCGGCAGCTGGGATCAGGAGCTGGGCGACAGCTTCCGCTTCACCCTGCTCGGCGGCGTCTCCAAGTCGAACGCCGATATCCCGGTCGAGACCACCTTCGTGTTCGACGATCGCGACGCGCAGAACTTCCAGTTCGACTATACCAATATGTGGTCGCCGCGGATCACCTTCGGCACCAGCGTCACGCAGGAATCCAATTTCCAGCTCGCCGAAATCCGTGACCGTCCGTCGAACGTCACCAACCGCTTCCGCACCGCGCAGCTGCGCACCGAATGGGATGTGGCCGACGGCTTCACGGTCAAGGCCGGTGCGATGTATCGCCGCTTCCAGTTCAACTCGGTCGCCTTCACCCGCGACGCGGTGGTCTGCGGCAATGGTGGGCTCGATATCGTCCTGCGCACGATCACCTGCTCGGCTTCGTCAGCGTTCGGCCCCGCGGCGATCTACGGCTTCCCGGCAAGCGGGCTCAGCGAGAGCTTCACACTCGGCAATGCCGGCCAGCCTTCGGGCAATACTAACACTTGGCTGGTGCCGAACATCGAGCGCTCGGCGGCGTTCACCGGCCTCTACAACCGCACCCCGGCGCTCGATGCGGGCAACAACCGCAGCGTTACCGAGGAAGTGAAGGGCGGCTATCTGCAGTTCGATGCCAAGGGCCAGGCGTTCGGGCTCGACTATGCGTTCAACGGCGGCGTCCGCTATGCGCGCACGGATCAGACCTCGAGCGGCTTGAGCAGCGGCACCCTCGTCACGGTCAAGCGTGACTATGAGGATTGGCTGCCGTCGATGAATCTCGCGCTCTATCCGAGCCAGAACTTCATCATCCGCGGCGCGATCGGCAAGGTCATCACCCGGCCAACGCTCGGCAACCTTACGCCGGGTGGCTCGGTGGACGGCTTCAACTACCGCGTCACCTTCGGCAATCCGTTCCTCGATCCGTTCCGCGCCACGGCCTATGACCTCGCGCTCGAATGGTATTTCGCGCCGCAGTCGATTGCTTCGGTCGCGGTGTTCAAGAAGGATATCGAAAGCTTCCCGGTCTCGGCCGTCCGTAGCGGCACTTTCGCCTCGACCGGATTGCCGCTGTCGGTGCTGCCGCCCAGTTCGCCGGCCTTCATCAATCCTGAGGGCCAGCTCTGGTCGATCACCGGCAACGTCAATGGTGCAGGCGCCAAGCTGAAGGGCATCGAGCTTTCGCTCCAGGCGCCGTTCACCTTCCTGCCGGGGATCTTCAAGAACTTCGGCGGCATCGTGAATGCTACCTTCGTCGACTCCTCGGCGGTGTACAACGTTGCGGGACCGTCGGTGACGCCGGGCGGCGCCAACGTCGCCACGACGCGCAGATCGACGCTGTTCGGCCTGTCCAAGACCGCGTTCAACGGCACGCTCTATTACGAGGATTCGAAGTTCAGCGCGCGCGTCTCGGCCAGCTATCGCGGGCCGTATGTCGATGCCAACTCGGGCACCGGCAACGTGTTCGAAGGCTATAACCGGGCAATCAACGTCGATGCCTCGATCCGCTACAAGGTGCTGGAGAATCTCGAGCTCTCGGTGGAAGGCGTGAACCTCACCGACGATTACCGCTCGCGTTACACCGATCTCGATGCCAACCGGAACTACGAGTATAACCACTTCGGTCGTACCATCTTGTTCGGTGCCCGCTTCAAGATGTAAGGGTACGGAATTAAAGGGGGAAGCGGCCGTCGCGCTCAAAGAGCGCGACGGCCTTTTCTTTGGTGAGCTAGCGGTCAGGCGCTGCTGATCGCTCCCGTCATCCGCGAACCTCTCCTCGCCCGCCGCCCCGGCATCCCTGCCGGAAACTCCCCTGAAAGGGCCTGCTCCCATTTTGCGCAAACAGTGCGGCAGATCGAGCATGCGCCGTTCGCACCCCGCCGAGCTGGCTTCGATCTCGCGCTAGGGCTCGGGCCATGCCGCGCGCAAGCGGTCGATGGACCGGGCGCCACAACCGGCGAATCCGGTCCTGTAGACCGACATCATCACCATTGGCCTGCCCGACTAGACCGCTCGAACGCGGTTCCGAACGAATCACCCTTGCGGTGTCTTCTCCTGATCATGGTTCGTGGTCGGCGACCTGTCGAAAATCGAGGCGGATATACGGAAGCTGAACTTCGGTGAGGTGAGGGTCTACAACGCCGATGGCGAGCGCGTGCGATGACCATCGTGATGTGCGCTCAGTTGACGGCTCCACCAAGCACTCGCTCTATGCGCGATATCTCAATCCGCTCACAACGCATCTGGTATCCCGGGGTCTAAAGACACGCTGACCATCGAGAAAAATGGTATCTTTCGCGATATAAGCCCAACCGCCAGCCCCAGATTGGCATCGCATTACGAAAGGACGCATCCTGACCGTATCGGTTGATCATTCGTTTGCGCGGTTGACGAGCGACGGCGACGCTTCGCGCGTCGATCGAGTACTCGCGACCGAGGTACCGGTCGCGCTCGAATTCAACGGCATCGGCTATGCGGTGTTGATGGCTACGCCGGCCGACCTGCTCGACCTGACCTACGGCTTCGCACTTGGCGAGAGACTGATCGATGCAGCCACCGATATTCTCGATACGGCCATAGAGACGATATCGGCAGGATGGATCGTCCGTGTCGCGCTGGCACCGCGCGCCGCGCATCGCATTTACGACCGTGTGCGGCACCGAACCTCCGACAGCGCCTGCGGCTTATGCGGTGTCGAGAGCTTGGAGCAGGCCCTGAGGCCGCTACCGCGCGTTCCGCCCTGGACCGGTGATCCGGCGGCGATGTTCACCGCTGCGGCGGCCTTGGCCGCGCAACAGCCGCTTGGTCGGGCCACGCGCGCGGTCCATGGCGCTGCCCGCTGTGCACCGGACGGCACGATCCTGGCGGTGCGCGAAGACGTCGGCCGTCACAATGCCTTCGACAAGCTTATCGGTGCGATGCTTCGCACTGGTGAGGAATGGAACGGCGGTTTCGCGCTGCTGTCGTCACGCTGCTCGTATGAGCTGGTGGAGAAGGCGGCCCTGTCCGGCTGTCCGATGCTGGCCACCATTTCCGCGCCGACCGACCTTGCCGTGCGGCGTGCCCGCGAAGCTGGTCTGACGCTTCATGTCGTCGTACGTGCCGACGCATTGTTGTCGGCACAATGAAAGCCAGGACGCTTGGCGCCGTGATAGCTGGCGGCCGGTCGAGCCGGTTCGGGTCCGACAAGGCGCTCGCGCTGATCGAGGGCCGCGCGATGATCGAGCATGTGGTGGCGGCGCTGCGACCGTGGGTCGACGAACTGGTGATTTGCGGGCGCGCGCATGGCGAGAATCGCTTTCTGCCGGATTACCCGACAACAGGCCTCGGTCCGCTCGCCGGCTTCAACGCGGCACTGCATTATGCTGCGGCAAACGGTTTCGGGTCTGTGATCACCGTACCTTGCGATACACCGTGCATCGGCCCTGAGATATTCGCGGCGTTGCGCGATCAGGCCGGGCCGGCGTGCCTGGCCGATTGCCCCGTTATCGGGGTCTGGCCGGTCGCGTTGGCCGGGCGTCTGCACGAATTCGCTCTGACCGATCCTCGCCGATCTGTGCGCGGGTGGGCGATGCTGGCGGGCGCGGCCGAACTGGCGATCGCCGCGCCGGTCAATGTGAATCGTGCCGCGGACCTTGCCCTGCTTGGCGATCCATCCTGATCCGTAGCAGCGCTGGCCTGCGTGGCCGCGGAGTTGTCGAAACGTCGCGTCGGTGCAACAATCGGTTCGTCGCTAGGAGTTGTCGCATGCCGACCAAACCGCCCGAATATCGCCCCTATCCGCATCCCGCTGGCGGTTGGGGCGCGGCGGGTGCCACCGCGAAGGTCCTGCTGGAACAAAGCGTCGTCACCAAGGGCTCGCGGGCGCTGCTGTCGATGAATCAGCCCGGTGGCTTCAAATGCTCCAGCTGCGCCTTTCCCGACGCCGATTGCCGCAAGACGCTGGAGTTCTGCGAGAACGGCGCGAAGGCGCTGGCGCACGAGGCTACGAAGTTTCGCGTGACCCGCGACTTCTTCGCGCAGCACACCGTCACATGGCTCAACGAGCAATCGGACTATTGGCTGGAAATGCAGGGCCGGCTGACCGAGCCGATGCGTTACGACGCGACGACGGACAAATATGTGCCGGTCGACTGGGACGAGGCCTATGCGCTGATCGGCCAGCACCTGCGCGCGCTCGACAGTCCGCACCAGGCCGAATTCTACACCTCCGGCCGCACTCCGAACGAGGCGGCGTTCCTCTATTCGATCTTCGTGCGCGAATTCGGGACGAACAATTTCCCCGATTGTTCGAACATGTGCCACGAACCGACCAGCCGCGGGCTGCCGGCATCGATCGGTGTCGGCAAGGGCACGGTGGTGATGGCCGATTTCGAACACACCGAAGCCCTGTTCATCATCGGCCAGAACACCGGCACCAACTCGCCGCGGATGATGACCAATCTGGTCGAGGCGCGGAAGCGCGGGGTGCCGATCGTCGTCGTCAATCCGATGCCGGAACGCGCGCTGATCAAGTTCACCGAGCCGCAGGATGTGGTGCAGATGGCGACGTTCGGCTCCACGCCGATCGCCAGCGAGTTCGTCCATATCAAGATCGGCGGCGACATCGCCCTGTTCAAGGGCATGATGAAGGTGATCTTCGAACGCGAGGCCGCGGGCGAAGCGGTTATCGATGGTGCGTTCGTCGACGCGCATACCGCCGGCCTCGACGCGGTCCGTGAGGATGTTCTCAGCACGGAATGGTCCGAACTCGTGCGCGTGTCGGGGATTGCCGAGGACCAGATCCGGCGCTGCGCCGAGATCTACATCCGCTCGAACGCGACGATGATCTGCTACGGCATGGGGCTGACCCAGCATCAGCAGGCGTCGAAGCTGCTGCAGCAATTGTGCAACCTCCTCCTGCTCAAGGGCAATTTCGGCAAGCCCGGCGCCGGTATCGCACCGATCCGCGGCCATTCGAACGTGCAGGGCGATCGCACCGTCGGGATCGACGAGAAACCGAAACCCGAATATCTCGATCGCGTCCGCGCGGTGTTCGGTTTCGATCCGCCGCGCGAGCACGGGCACCACACGGTCGAATCGGTCGCGGCGATGCTGGACGGCTCGGCCAAGGTGTTCATCGGCCTGGGCGGTAATTTCGTGCGCGCGGTGCCCGATACCGAGCGCGCCTATTCGGCGATGCGCAAGCTGGACCTGACCGTCGGCATCGCGACCAAGCTCAATCGCGGGCATCTGGTTCATGGCAAGGATGCGCTGATCCTGCCGGTCGTCGCCCGTTCCGAACGGATCGAGACCGCGCTCGGCGAGCAATTTGTGACGATCGAGGATGCCATGTCCAACGTCACCGCGTCGCGCGGCGTGCTGGCGCCAGCAAGTCCGGACTGCCGCCCCGAGGTCGAGATCGTCTGCCGCATGGCGATGGCGACGCTGCCCGACAGCCGCGTCGATTGGGCGCGCTACATCGACGATTACGGTGCGATCCGCGACAGGATCGCCGCCGTCTACCCCGATATCTACAGCGACTTCTCAGAGCGCATACAGAGCCCTCGCGGCTTCCACCTCGATGTCGCGCCGCGTCGGCTGGTCTGGCAGACGCCGAACGGCAAGGCCAACTTCATCGTCTTCGAAGGGCTCGACATCAACGCGCCAGTGGCGGACCCGGCGATGCTGCGGCTGGCGACGGTGCGATCGCACGATCAGTTCAACACGACGATCTACAGCTATTCGGATCGCTATCGCGGGGTCTATAACGACCGCATGGTCCTGTTCATGAACGCCGAGGACCGGGCGGACCGCGGGATCGACGCGGGGGCGCAGATAACGCTGGAGACGATCAGCGACGACGGCGTGCCGCGCCGCGTGGCGGGGCTGACCGTGCTCGATTACGCGATGCCGCGCGGCGCGGTGGCGGGCTATTATCCCGAGCTCAATCCGCTGCTCCCGCTTGACTATTACGATCGTATCAGCGGGACGCCGGCGGCCAAATCTATCCCGGTCAGGGTGGTCGCCGCGTGATGCGCCTTGACGCCGTCGAATGACGGAGCACACGCTGACCGCCCAGACATGGGGCCGCGTGCCGATCGATGCGCAGAGTATCGAGGCACCGCTGTCACAGGCGGCGATCTTCCTCGTCGTGACGGTGAAGGATGGCGATCCGGTTGTGGGGGAGCCAGGCCTCAGCCACTGCGAACGCGCGCGGCGGTAAGCGCGGCACGCAATCCATGCACCTGATCGGTCAGGTGCAGCACCAGATCGACCCCCTCCTCGTTGACGCCGAAGTCGCCCAGCAGATCGCGGATGAAACGCGCGCGGGCGGCATCGATATCGGACAGCGCATCGTCGTCGAGCAGGAGCCAGCCCCGCGCCACCCAGCGCTCGACCGCGGCGCGTTCCACGCCCGCTTCGACGACAAACCGCTCGATGCTGATCCTCATGCCGCCGCCTCCTCGCCGGTGTCCGCCCACCCCGCCACCAACGCCTCCAGCGCCGGGTCGAGCGGCTTGGGCAGCGTGATGCGTAGCCGCACATGTTCATCGCCTCGCTGTCCGCCGCCGCGCGGCATACCCTGTCCCTTCAGCCGCAGCTTCGTGCTGCCGTCCGCCCCCTTCGGCACCGTCATCGCTACCGATCCCGTAGGTGTCGGCACCGTGATCTTCCCGCCCAGAACGGCATCGCGCAGAGTGATCGGCACCTCGATCGCCAGATCGTCGCCATCGCGCTCGAATCGGGGATCGTCCTCGACAGTCAACTCGATCAGCGCCGCTCCGCGCGCGCCGCTGCCGCGTCCGGGCTCGCCCCTGCCCTTCAGGCGCAGGATCTGTCCATCAACCACGCCCGCCGGAATCTTGACGTCCAGCGTATCGCCAGTCGGCAGCGTAAGCCGCCGTTCCGTCCCGCGCACCGCGTCCGCCAGCGCGATCGACAGCGTATAGTGCAGGTCGCGCCCGGGCCGGTTCGCCCGCGCTTGCGCATTGCGGCGGAGCAGGTCGGCCAGAAAATCATCCTCTTCCGCATAGTCGGAAAAGCCCGCGTCGCTGGCGTAACGAGCGCTGTCGGCGCCGTTACCCGCATAGTCGCGGTAATATGCGTGCTGAGGCCGTTCGTTGCCGTCCACACCGATCTCGCCCGCATCGAAGCGCCGCCGCTTCTCCGCGTCGCGCAGCAGGTCATAGGCAGCGGCGACCTCCTTGAACCGATCCTCGGCATCCTTGTTGCCGGGATTGAGATCGGGATGCAGCGTCTTCGCCAGCTTGCGATAGGCGCGCTGCAATTCCTGATCGGTCGCGGTTCTTGCCACACCAAGCGTCGCATAGGGATCGGTCATGTCGGCCACGCGCTCTTCCTGCTTTCCGACCATGATGAATGAGGCGGAGGCGTGCGGCAACACCGCAACCTTGCCTCCGCGCAACGCGACAGCAGCGTGGCGGCATAAGCGCCTGCATCGATCCTTCGCCGCCGCTCGGCGACCCATCATCGGCGGCGTCCCGCTCGTCGTCGGGCTGGTGTTGTCGTGGGCGGTACGCCGCATCCTCAAGCCAGCGCTGCGTCGCGGCGGCTGGGTCCAAGCGGCGACGCCAATGAAGGGCGGTTTCGATATCGGGAGGTCGAGGACATCTCGCTGGGCGTCACCATAATCGTGACCGACGACAATCGGCGGGTGATCGTCGCCAACGGCACGATGGCGCAGCGGACGGTGGTGAAGCTGCCGCCGACCTAGCTCAGAATAGCGCGCCGACGATCGTCAGCGAATTGTCGAGCAGGCGGCGAGCAGGCGAGCGCGCCGCGATGCCGCCCCGCTCGATCTCGATCGCGTCGGCCAGCCAGCGATCCTGATGCGCACCGACCTGCGCCGCCAGTTCGGCGGAGCGGAACAGGATGTTGTTCTCGAAATTGAGGTCGAGGCTGCGGCGGTCCATGTTCGACGAACCCACCAGCGCCAGTTCGCCGTCGATGACCAGCGTCTTGGCGTGGAGCAGGCCACCGCGATATTCGAAGATGCGCACGCCGGCCTTGGCCAGCACCGGATAATAAGCGCGGCTGATCGCGCCAACGATGCGGCTGTCATTGCGGCGCGGGAATATGATCGTGACCGCGACACCGCGTCGCGCAGCGGCGACGATAGCGGCCAGCAGCGGCGGATCGGGCGCGAAATAGGGCGTGGTGATCACAATGCGCTGGCGCGCGCTGGCGAGGCAGGCGGCGAAGATATCCGTCATCGCGCCGCGCGGCGACAGCGGTCCCGTTCCGACCGCTATGGCTGTCAGACCTCCATGCACCGGCGATACGCTGACGGTCGTCGCGGCGCGCAGGTCCTCGCCTGTCTCGGCCGTCCACAGCGCAGCGAAGATCAGGTCAGCCTGGTGCGCGACTGGCCCTTCGTAGCGGATCAATATGTCCACCCACGGCGCGAAGCGCCGCTTGGGCAGGAAGGCCGGATCTGCGCAGTTCTGGCTACCGCAATAGGTGATGCGCCCGTCGATCACCGTGATCTTGCGATGATTGCGCAGGTCCAGCCGATGGCCGGCCAGGAACGCCAGCCCGAACGGGACCGCCAGCGTCGCGCACAGATGCGCGCCGGCATCGCGCATCGCCGCCCAGTGCGCCGAGCGGATGAAGGCGTGCGAGCCGATCGCGTCGGCGGCGATGCGGCAGGTGACGCCGCGCCGCGCTGCCCGACACACAGCGTCCGCCACCTTCGTGCCGTTGTGATCGCCAAGCCAGATGTAGAACGAGATATGGACCGCGCGCGTCGCCCCCTCGATGTCGGCCACGATCATGTCGATCGCTGCGTCGGAATTATGTGCGACCGCCGCCTCATTGCCGCCAGCCGCAGACCATCCCGCGACGGCAGCGCAGGTCGAAAAGGGGTTTTCGAACGGCGCTATTGTGCCGTCCGCCAATCCGAATTTGGGAGCGAATGGCGCCAATTGCGTCGACGCCTGCGCCACTCGATTGCGAAACCGCTTCGACACCCAGGGCTCGCCGAACAGCACGTATAACGCTGTCCCTATCCCGGGCAACGCAAGCAGCAGAAGTAGCCAGGCCGCGCGCGCCTGCGGTTCGCGTCCTTCCACGAGCATCGCCCGCAGGAGTACGATCAGGTGGATCGTGATGCCCGCAACGACAGCCCCGGTCTTCCATCCAATCATGCGCGATGCCCGAATGTGCCAATGGCAAAGGCGGCCCGTCGTCCCATCATCGCCATCTTGTCCAGTAACATCCGGCCAGTGCCGGTTCGGTGACATGCATAACGAGAAAAGCGGCGAGCGACAGCTTGCGAGGAACGATATCGAATGGCCGAAAGGCCGTAAATGGGGCGCTTTGCCGTCGTCCCGGTCTGCATAACGAGTGATGGCCCCTGCAACTAAATGGCCGCCGCCCCCGCAGTCCGTTACGAGTGCGTGATGATGAGTCGCTACTTCTCCGTTTCGACCGTTCGTGTCGCTCTGGCCTTCTTGATTCTTTTCGCCCTGTATCAATCAGCGGAGGGTATCGGCGCTCGGCTACTGCACAATGATGTCGTCCAGGATATCCTGATGATCTCAGCGGTTGTCGTGGCGTGGCCGGTCGGCAGATGGCTATTAAGGTATCGGGGCTACGCGGCTTACGCGCTCGAATGGCAGTCGCGGGTGCCCATCCTGCTAGGAGGTGGCCTGGTCCTTTCGCTGCTCGGAAAGACGGCCGCGATCGCGGTGGGATTGAAGATCGGCGCATACGTGCACACCACAGGCCCCGCGCCCGGTCTCACTATCGGCGGCGTCGGGCTGGCTCTGGTCGCCACGTTCATCGCATCCATTGCCGAGGACATCATCACGCGTGGATTATGGTGGCGAGTGGCACCAGTTGCGGCAAAATCGGGCCGTTTCATCGCTGTGTCGGCGTTGATCTATTTGCTCAATCACGTGTTTCGATTGGCCAAGGGTCCAAGCGAATGGTTCATGCTGATTTGTTTGGGAATTGCCTACGCGGCCGCGTTGGCCCGCACCGGATCGCTGTGGGCAGCAGTCGGACTGCACTGGGGGTGGAATCTCGCCAATAGTTTGGTCGATGGATTGATCTCGATGGATGGAAACCCCGCGCTGACGCCATATTTATCAGGAGTCGCCAACCTCGCGATAGCAGCGACAGTGCTTGTCGTTACGCCGATCTGGCAGCCAGCAAACGGCGATAGCGAAACATAGCGAGGATCGCTCTCGGTCGATCAGCAGCCTTCGCCGCGAGAGTGAACGAACGGCTGCTTTTCCGACCAGCACCGTGTCGCGCCGCCTCGAACCCGCCGAAGTCCCCATCTACACCGCTATCGAATTGCCGAAGGCGCTCGATACCGCCGATGCGCTGGGCGAGGCGGGACTGGCCGGTCGCAAAGCGGCGCCCACCAATATTGCGCTCTCTGACCTAAAGATCGCGTTTGCCACCACGATCCTTCGTTGCGAGGGGAGACCTGACCGAGAATCTCGGCATATCGGGCGCGCGCGCGGGTGACGGCGACCTTGATCCGGCGACCAAGAGTTAGCACGGACCGCTGGTAACCCTCAGGGAGAAGTTGCGCGACCCCATGATCGCCGCCCGTGTGGCACGGCAGTCACGCCGGAGGCAGCCGGCCGGCTTGGCGAGATCATCCTCGATAAGCTGCGCTCCGACGATTCGGTCCCGCGACAGAGCTACGCCCGTCAGTTCATCGCCAAGTTCGTTATTGCGCCGACCGCGATCACCATCACTGGTCCGATCAAGTCGCTGGAGATCGCCGCCAATGAGGGCCCCGATCAACAGGCACCCTTGGTGCCCTCCCTCGATCGGGAATGGTGCCCCTGGCCGGACTCGAACCAGCACGCCTTGCGGCACTCGATTTTGAGTCGAGCGCGTCTACCAATTTCACCACAGGGGCAGCGGCGGTTTCGCTAGACCAAGGGCTCTTCCGCTGCAAGCGTCTCGGTGGTTGCGTCGCCGGATCGGGGGCACCGCGAGCGGCCGGCTCAGCGACCATTCGCAAAAAGCGAACGCTCCCGCGACAACGGCGGCGAGCATCGCTCCCTGCATGCTGAACAGGATGGAGAGACTATCACTGCGGCTCACCATCCACATCACCGCGGCATTGTTGATCAGATGCAGCGTGCAGGCGGCGGCAAACATCTGCCAGCGATGCACGCGTCCATGCGCCGAATACACCACGCCGGTGGCCGTGTGCATCAGCACCGCGCCGGTCAAGGTGATCATCAGGACCCAGAGCGTCGCGCTATCGCCAACGGTAAAAGCCATGAGCGCCTTGGAGGTGACCACCTCGACCGCGCCGAACAAAAATCCGATCGAGACCGCCGCGCGTCCCGCCAGGCCCAGCCGGACGATCAGGGCCAGCTTCAAGGCTTCCTCGAACGGGACTGCCCAATAGACCGGCTGAATCACCAGCAAGGTCCGAAACACCCCTATCACGATGCCTGCGGGGATCATCAGCAGCGGCGCGGCGAGGAAGACCAATGTCGCCAGGAGCACGCGACGCCGTGGCACCCCGCAGCGCCGCATCCACAAATAGGCGAGCACGACCAACAGCACCCCGTAACAAGCGACAATCGATACCCTGACCATGCTTAGCTCCGCGGCGCCTGCCTCCGATAGCTCAGCGCCTCGGCTACGTGAATGCGCCCCACCCCTTCCGCCCCGGCCAGATCGGCGATCGTGCGCGCGACCCGCAGCATGCGAGTATAGCCCCGCGCGGACAGGCGCATCGCCTCGGCCGCCTGGGCGAGCAGCTTGCGCCCGGCCTCGTCGGGCACCGGCAGTGCGTTGCCCTCGGCTTCGGCATTGGTGCGCACCGTCGTTCCCGTATAGCGTGCCTGCTGGATCGCTCGCGCTTCCGCGACGCGAGCGGCGACTTCGGCCGAGCCCTCGGCGGGCGGCGGCAACACCAGATCGGCGGCGGTTACCGGCTGAACCTCGACGTGCAGATCGATGCGATCGAGCAAGGGGCCGGAGACCTTGGCCTGATAATCCGCCGCGCAGCGCGGCGCCCGTGCGCACGCCAGCGCCGGATCGCCGAGATGCCCGCATCGGCATGGGTTCATCGCCGCGACCAGCTGCACGCGGGCAGGAAAGGTCACATGGGCGTTGGCCCGCGCGACGCTGACCACGCCCGCCTCGAGTGGCTGGCGCAGCGAATCGAGCACCGCGCGCTGGAATTCGGGCAGCTCGTCGAGAAACAACACGCCGAGATGGGCGAGGCTGACCTCACCCGGCTTGACCTTCAGCCCGCCCCCGGTGAGCGCCGCCATCGATGCCGAATGATGCGGGCTGCGGAACGGCCGGGTCCGGGTCAGCCGCCCGCCCTGCAGCGTTCCCGCCACCGAAGCGACCATCGACACTTCCAGCGCCTCGGCCGAGTCCAGCGGCGGCAATATCCCCGGCAGGCACGAAGCGAGCAGCGATTTGCCCGCGCCCGGCGGCCCGCTCATCAGCAGGTTATGCCCGCCCGCAGCCGCGATCTCCAGAGCGCGCTTGGCGGTTTCCTGCCCCTTCACCTGGCGGAGATCGGGGCCGTGATCGGGCGCATCGGCCTCGCCCGGCGGCGGCGCGGCGATCAGCTGGTTGCCCTTGAAGTGGTTGAGCAGCGCGATCAGGTCGGGCGCGGGGATCACTTCGATCTGCCCCGCCCACGCCGCCTCGGGCCCCTGCGCGACAGGACAGACAAGCCCCTTGCCGATTTCCGACGCGTGCAACGCCGCCAGCAGCACGCCCGCGGACGGCGCGATCCGGCCGTCGAGCGCCAGCTCACCGACCACGACATAGCCGGCCAGCGTCTCGGCATCGACCACGCCCATCGCGCCGAGCAGCGCCAGCGCGATCGGCAGGTCGAAATGCGATCCCTCCTTGGGCAGGTCGGCGGGCGAGAGGTTGAGCACTATATGCTTGGGCGGCAGCGCCAGGCCTATCGCGGCCATCGCCGCGCGCACCCGCTCGCGGCTCTCCGCCACCGCCTTGTCGGGGAGCCCGACGACGACGAACTTGGGCAGTCCGGCGACGAGGTTGCATTGCACCTCGACCGTACGGGCCTCCAGCCCCAGATACGCAACCGTCGATACGCTTGCGACCAAGCCCGCCTCCCCCTCAGCGCGGCGAGCATAAGCGCTTTCCTCCAATGCGGAACGGGATCGGACCGAAACGGAGGCAATGATCGCGACGGCACTCCACCCCCGCCCAAGCGTTGTCATGGAATGGAACATTCAACTGTCTTGCATAAGCAACACGCAGTTCCCACCTCGCCGTCCATGGAGAGGAAAGGACGCCGCAGCCCCGTGATCCGCATCACCCTGCTCGTCACCGGCGCGCTACTGATCCTCGTCACGCCGCTGGTCGGGATCCTCCCCGGCCCCGGCGGTATCTTCACCTTCGCGGCGGGGCTGGTGCTGGTCCTCCAGAACTCCACCTGGGCGCGCGGCCGGTTCGTCCGGCTCAAGCGCCGCTGGCCGCGATTCGGGCATTATGCCGATATGGCGCTGCGCCGCCGCAGCTTCCGCCAGCGCCAGAAACGCGACAGGGAAGCCGCCGAGGCCAGGGCCGAAGCCGCTTTGCTCGGTTTCCCGCAGGAGTCACGTTGACTTCCTGCGGCGCTCCCCTTATGGGCACCCGACCAGCGGCCGCCCCTGTGGTGGCCCTTTTACGTTCTAGATACTTGAGGATGAGCGATGAAGCGGACCTTTCAGCCGAGCAATCTGGTGCGTGCGCGCCGGCACGGCTTCCGCTCGCGGATGGCGACGCCGGGCGGCCGCAAGGTGATTCGCGCCCGCCGCGCCCGCGGCCGCAACAAGCTGTCGGCGTAATCCCGGCACCTGTTGCGCGGCTTACGCAGCGCAAGGACTATCTCGCGGCGAACAGCGGAAAGCGAGCCCCCATGCCGGGTTTCGTATTGCTGGTCCGTGCGCGCAGCGATGCCGATCCGGCCATGCGGGTCGGCATTACCGTATCCAAAAAGGTCGGCAATGCCGTGATCCGCAACCGGATGAAGCGGCGCTTCCGCGCGCTTGTCCGCGAAGTGCTGCCCACCGAGGGGCTGGCCGGTGCGGATCATGTCCTGATCGGCCGCAATGCGGGGATCGAGCGCGACTATGCCGCGCTGAAGGCGGAACTGATCAAGGCCTTGGGGAAACTCAAGCGATGATCGCCCGCCTCCTCATCCTCCTCGCCCGCGGCTGGCAGCTTGGCCCGTCGCTGATCCTGCCGCCCTCGTGCCGCTACACGCCGTCCTGTTCGGCCTATGCAATCACCGCCCTTCGCCGCTATGGGGCGCTCAAGGGCAGTTGGCTTGCCGGCAAGCGCATCCTTCGTTGCAATCCATGGGGCGGCTGCGGCCATGACCCAGTACCGTAAGAATTCCGGGGAACATCGGTGAAAGAAGACCAGAAGAACTTCCTGCTGTTCGCGGTGCTGGCCGCGCTGATCCTGTTCGGCTGGCCGACGATCGCGCATTGGGTGTTCCCGACGCAAAACCCCGCCCCCACCAAGATAGAGGGCGGCAAGACCACCCCCGTTGCCGATCCCAAGGCATCCCCGGCCGCGGTGAGCCCCACGGCGATCCGCGACCGCGCCATCGTCCTCAAGGAAAGCCCGCGCATCCTCATCGACACGCCGTCGCTAAAGGGTTCGATCAACCTCAAGGGCGCACGGATCGACGATCTTGTCCTCGCCAAATATCCCGAGACGATCGCCAAGGGGTCTCCTGCGATCCGCCTGCTCTCGCCCGGCGGTACCCAGGACGCCTATTTCGCCGGCTTCGGCTGGCGCGACGATGGTCTGAAGCCGCCGAGCCCCGACACGGTCTGGCAGGCAAGCGGGCCGGTTCTCGCGCCCGGCACCCCCGTCACCCTCTCGGCCGCCAACGGCCAGGGCCAGGTCTTCCGCATCGAACTGGCGGTCGACGAAAAATACATGTTCACGGTGAAGCAGACCGTCGCCAACACCGGCACGGGCGTGGTCCCGGTCGCGCCTTACGGCCTGGTCTACCGCAGCGGCATCTTCAAGGAGCCGGACAGCTGGACGGTCCATGTCGGCCCGATGTCCGCGCATAATGGCGCCGCCAAATATGATCTCAACTTCAAGGATCTCGATGGCGAGAAGGCCAGCGACTTCACCTCGAACGGCGCGTGGCTGGGCTTCACCGACAAATATTGGCTCACCGCGTTGATCCCCGATCAGGCGGCGGTGGTGGCCGGCAAGTTCCGTGGCGCCCCCAACGGCGCCTATCAGGCCGATTATGCCCGCAACGCCCAGCTGCTCCAGCCGGGGCAGAAGATTACACACACCAGCCGCTTCTTCGCCGGCGCCAAGGAAGCCGCGCTGCTCGATACCTATGAGGGTCAGGGCGTCACCCATTTCGGCAAGGCGATTGATTGGGGCTGGTTCGAGATCCTCGAAAAGCCGATCTTCTATTATCTCGACTGGCTGTTCCGGATGATCGGCAACTTCGGCGTCGCGATCATCTGCCTGACCTTCACGATCCGCGCGCTGATCTTCCCGATCGCCAACAAGCAGTTCCAGTCGATGGCCAATATGCGCGCCATCCAGCCCAAGATGAAGGCGCTGCAGGAACGCTACAAGGACGACAAGCAGCGCCAGCAGCAGGAGATCATGAAGCTGTACAAGGAGGAGAAGGTCAATCCGCTCGCGGGCTGCCTGCCGCTCATCCTCCAGATTCCGATCATGTATTCGCTGTACAAGGTGCTGCTGCTCACGATCGAGATGCGCCACCAGCCGTTCGTGCTGTGGATCAAGGATCTCTCGGCGCCCGATCCGCTGACCCCGCTCAACCTGTTCGGGCTGCTCGATTTCACCCCGCCGCACTTCATCGCGATCGGCGTGATCCCGATCCTGCTCGGCGTGTCGATGTACTATCAGATCAAGCTGAACCCGGCGCCGATGGACGAGATGCAGAAGCAGATCTTCGCGATCATGCCGTGGATGCTGATGTTCGTGATGGCCCCGTTCGCGGTCGGTCTCCAGGTCTACTGGATCACCTCGAACTGCATCACCATCGCCCAGCAGCGCTGGCTCTATTCGCGCCATCCCGCGCTCAAGGAGCCCCTGCCCAAGAAGGATGCCGGAGTTAAGTGACCGAGGCTTTCGAACCGGAAGCGATCGAAACCGCGCGCAAGGCGTTTGCGGGGCCGGTCGCCTTCCTCAAGTCCGCGCCCGCGCTCGAACACCTGCCCTCGCCGGTGGTGAACGAGGTCGCGTTCGCGGGCCGTTCGAACGTCGGCAAGTCGTCGCTGCTCAACGCGCTGACCAACCGCAACGGCTTGGCGCGCACGTCGAACACCCCAGGGCGGACGCAGGAGCTCAACTTCTTCGATGTCGGCGATCCGCTGCAATTCCGGCTGGTCGACATGCCGGGCTATGGCTTCGCCAAGGCGCCCAAGGACATGGTCCGAAAGTGGCGCTATCTGGTGAACGACTATCTGCGCGGGCGGCAGGCGCTGAAGCGCGCCCTGGTCCTCATCGACGCCCGCCACGGCATCAAGGATGTCGATCGCGAGATCCTCGAAATGCTCGACAGCGCCGCGGTCAGCTACCGGATCATCCTGACCAAGGCCGACAAGATCAAGGCGAGCGAGCTGGCGGAAGTCACCGCGCGCACCGCCGAGGAAGCCCGCAAGCGCGCCGCCGCGCACCCCGACATCATCCAGACCTCGAGCGAAAAGGGCCTGGGCATTCCCGAACTGCGCGCTGCGGTACTAGAAGCGATCGGCTGATGGACGAGACATTGCTGTTCGCCTGCGGGACGCTGACGCTCGAAAAGGTCCATGTGGCTCTGTTCGGACGTGTTCTACCCTATGACGAAGACGCGCTGCCAGGCTACACCAAGCGTACCGTCGTGCTCGACGATCCCGAGATTCTGTCGACCACCGGCACCGGCACCCATCTGTCGATGGTGCCGTGCGACACGCCGGGCGCTTCGGTGCCCGGTCGGGCGATGCGGCTGACCGAAGCCGAGCTGGCGCGGATGGACCCTCACCAGAACGCGCATCACCGCCGCACCCGCGTCACCCTCGCCTCGGGCCGCGAAGCCTGGGCCTATCTCGGCGGCTGACGGTTTGACCACCGCCGCGCGCCCGTTAGGATGCGCGCAAATAGGGGGAAACCAATGAAATCTCGTGCCGCTTCGATCGCGCTTGCCATGCTGCTGCCCGGCCAGGCCATCGCCGCGCCACTCTGCGCGACGCTCAAGGAAGTGCTGCCGATCGCGAAGCAGGACCGCCAGATGATGGTGCTGCGCTCCGGCCCTGAGCTTGAATTCGGCGAGCGGCTGGCGACCAGGCAGGTCGATGGCTTTCGCTGTGTGATCAGCCCCGACGAGCCGAACGGCCGCACCTATTTCAACTGCACCGCGAGCGATGACGCGATCGCCAAACCGACGATCGCCGCGATCGGCCAATGCTTCGGCATCGAGCCGCAGCTCGAAACAAAGTCCTACGCGACCACCAACACGTTTCATTTGCAGTCCACGCCGCATATCTGGATCGCGACCAACGAGTTCACTTCGGGCCGCTTTTCCTTCTCGCTCATCACCCGCGGCTAGCCGGGCCGCACCCGGTCAGCTCAGCAGCGTCTTGCGGTGGATGGCGCCGTCGGGCGCATGGCCCTCCAGCTTGATGAATTGCTGGGTGCGCTTGGCGTACCAGAAGCGGGTGGGCTTGCCGCCGCTGTTATAGTCGCACTCGACGATCCAGCAGTCGATCGCGCGGCCATCGGGACCCGGCAGCCTCTCGTCGCCCGCGACCGTCCACAGATAGCGCCCGGGCTTGGGTGCGCCGGGGTGATAGAAGGGAATCGACACCGCATAGCCGGCCGCCAGCGGCAGTGTCCCCAGCATCTCCATGTCGGTTTCGAAGTTGAACATCGGCTCGTCGAACGAAACCGTGAAGTCGGCGCGGCTGTTGTCCGCCACGCCCGGCATGGCGGTGATCCGCGCCGGCTCGAACAGGAACCCTTCCACCGTCCGCTTGTCGTCTACGGTCGAAATGCGGAGATGCGTCGAAGGACGCCACGTTCCCGGCTCGAACAACGAATCGCGCGTGACCAGGCTCGGCTTGGCCCCGGTCCCGTCCCAGCGCTGGAGGATGCGCATCTTCGCCACGCCGTCGACGGTCTCGAAGCGAACCTCGCGGCGCCAGATATCGGTGGCGATATGCGCCCCGTCCTTCTCGCGCGACCGCAGATAGCTATGCGCACCCGGCTTGAGCAGATCGAAGCGCGCCAGCCGGTCACCGACCTTTAACGTCGCAGGCGCGGCTTTGGCCCGCGCTGCGGCTGGCGCGGCCTTCGCCATCGCCGCCACCGGCGCCATCGCCGCCGCCCCGAGCACGCTTCGCCTGCTGACCTTCATACCATCCCTCCAAAGTGCTATATCGGCATAACACACATGCGGCCGCCCGCAAGCCGCTTTGACGCGGCGCGCCTTCGCCTTCATGCTTGTTGCATTGGAGGGGGCAATGAACGCTACCAACGGCACGCCGGCACCGCGCCTTGAGGGCCTCGACATTTTTCGCGGCATCACCGTCGCGATGATGATCCTGGTCAACACTCCCGGCTCGGACCGGATCTGGTGGCCGCTCGATCATGCCGAATGGCATGGCTTCACCCCCACCGACCTCATCTTCCCCGCCTTTCTCTGCGCGATGGGCGTGGCGCTCGGCCTCAGCTTCCCGCGCAAGGTCGATGCGGCGTTGTGGAAGCGCGTCGCCTGGCGCACCTTCGCGCTGATCGCGATCGGCTGGGCGTGGCAATTGCTGGTCCGCCCCGATCTCGCCAATCTCCGCTTCTTCGGCGTCTTCCCCCGCCTCGGCCTGTGCTACGGCCTGACCGCCACCATCGCGATCCTCACCGCGCGCCGCGATGCCGGGGGCCGGGCGCACCTGCGCTGGCAGGCGTTAGCGGGAGCGGCCGCCGCCACACTGCTTTTCTACTGGACGGCAATGGCGCTAGGCGGCGACTTCACCCCCGAAGGCAATCTTGCCGGCTGGGTCGATCGCACCCTGGTCGGCACCCAGCATATCTGGCGCCACGGCAAGGATGCCGCGGGCAATATCGTCTACGATCCCGAAGGGCTGTTCTCGACCATCCCCGCCCTCGCCAACGTGTTGCTCGGCATCCTCGCGGCGATGGCGTGGAAACGCGATCCCGAGCGGGCGCTGCGCTGGATCGCAGTCGCCGGTATTGCTCTGATCGCGATCGGCCTCGCGATGGCGCCCTGGTTCCCGATCAACAAGAAACTGTGGACCTCCAGCTTCGCGCTGCTCACCTCAGGCCTGTCGGGGCTGCTGCTGGTCATCTCGGTTCTCGCCGTCCGTGCCCCCGCGATCCGCACCGCACTCGCCCCGTTCCGCGTCTTCGGCATGAACGCGATCCTTGGCTACATCCTTTCGCTGCTGATCGGGCTGGCGGGAATGCGGCTCGGTTTCCAGGCATGGGGCTTCTCCCGCCTGCAGGGGTGGGTAGGCGATCCATGGCTCGCCTCTTTTCTCTATGCCCTCGCGATCACGATGATCGTCCTCGCGATCTTGCTCCCTTTGCATCGCCGGGGCATCCACCTCCGTCTCTGAACCGCCCGTCATCCTCTTGACGTCCGGACGAAAGATCGTTTCTTATCCGTGACGGGTCGCACCAAAACTGGAGAGAGTTATGCCCCGGCGCCTCGTGATCGCCGCCACCGCGCTTGCCGCTTTGCCATTTCCCGCGGCGGCCCAGAATTACGGCATGAAGGAACGCGTGATCCTGGGCACGATGAACATCTGCTGGGACGCGGAACGCGGCGGCAATCTGGGCAAGCTCACCTATGAGGCCGGCTTCGATCCCACGCCCCAGGCGCAGCGCCCGCTTTACTATCGCGACGTGGAGGGCACTGTGGTGTTCCTGAGCGCCGATTTCGGACCCGGGGACGATGGCCTGCCCGAACCCGCCTGCCGCATCACCGCGCTCAAGCCCCAGGTCGGCGCGCAATGGACCCCGCGCGGCGCCATCCTGCCCGATTTCAACGCGCTGCTCGATCGCCTGATCTCCGGCGCGGCGACGATGGAGAGCGGCTACCGGGTCGTCTATCGCGGCCAACCCAATCCCCGCCGTCCCGGCACGCGCCACACCTTGCTGCGGATGGATGAAGGCCCCCGTGCCCGTCTCATCTATGTCGAGGAGGCACCCACCCATTACGAATTCCTCTATGTGCGCGGCAGCCGCAAGGTCGTGTTCGATCCCAGCACGCTGGAGATCGGCACGCTTCCCGCCGGGCGCACCGGGATGCAGGCCTTCGTCACCGACCGTTACGAAATCGCGTTCTGCAACCTGAATCCCCATGCATGCGAAACGCCCGAGCAGCGCCGCAGCCGTGAGCAGATGGCGCGCAACGCGACCCAGGCGAGACCACCCATCGCCATCCCCTTTTCCGGCATCGGATCGACGGGCGGCGGCGACAATCGCAGCAATGAGCAGAAGCTGAGGGACAAGGCGTGGTGGGAGAATTACCATCGCTGCGGCCGGGGCAAATGCTGAGCCGCAACGGGCGCCCGCCGTTGCCCCTCCCGGCCCGCCTCGCTATCCCCTCCCCATGAAGCTCATCATCGGCAACAAGGCCTATTCCTCCTGGTCGCTGCGCGGCTGGCTCGCGTGCAAGCAGTCGGGCATCGCGTTCGAGGAAGTCGTGGTTCCCCTCTACGACGAGAATTGGGACAAGCGCCGCGAGGGCGACGAATTCGCGCCCTCCTCGGGCAAGGTGCCGATCCTGTGGGATGGCGAGGCCGTGGTGTGGGACAGCCTCGCCATCGTCGAATATCTCAACGACAAGACGGGCAACGGGAAATTCTGGCCGGCCGATCCCACCGCCCGCGCCATGGCCCGTTCGATGGCGGCCGAGATGCATTCGGGTTTCGCGTCGCTTCGCCGCAAGCACACTATGAACATCCGCCAGGTCTATCCGCCCAAGGCGCTGGACCCCGATGTCGCGCAGGAACTGGCGCGGATCATGGAGCTCTGGGCGCAGGCGCGGGCCCGGTTTGGCGGCGAAGGCCAGTTCCTGTTCGGTGACTTCGGCGCCGCCGACATCATGTTCGCGCCGGTAGTGACCCGCATCGTCACCTATTCGCTCCCCGTTCCCCGCTTCGCCCAGGCCTATATGCTCGGCGTGCTCCAGCACCCCTTCATGCAGGACTGGATCGCCGGTGCGCAGGAAGAGGATTGGGTGATCGAGCAGTTCGAGACGCCAACGACGGAGTAGGCGATGAACAAGGATCAACGGCTGGCAATGGGTCTGGGGCTCGGCGTTGCCATCGGGGCCGGAATCGGGGTGGCGGTGCACAATCTGGCGATGGGCATCGGCCTCGGCTTGTCGCTCGGCGTGATCTTTGCGGTGATGCCGCGCAAGAAAGATGGCGACAGCTAGAAGCTGCCGCCATCCTTGTGCCGGAAACCCTGGCCGGCGAACAAATGCATGTCGATATCGGGATAGTGGCAGTCGGTTTCGCTGGGCCGCCCGACCGCGATGAATACGCAATCGGCATCGCTACGGTTCTGCAATACGTGACCATTGCCGTCATTCTTTGCGAACGCGGCGACGTCGCCCGGGCGCATTGGCTGTTCGCCCGAATCATCGACAAGCACCGCTTCGCCGCTCAGCATGACGACGAACTCGTCCTCGCCCTCATGCCAATGGCGCTGCGCCGACCAGGCGCCGGGCTTGAGCGTGACGTGGCTGAAGCCGAAGTCAGTGATCCCGCTGGCAGGGGCCAGCCGACGATACCAGCGCTCCGCCACGACATCGGCATATTCGCTCGGATAGCCGGTCGCATTGGTTTGCGGGATTGTATCGAGATCGAGCTTGGGCAATGCCACCTCCACCGGAACGGGAGGCAAGTTTGCCAGACGCCATCGAACTGACCAAGGCCCTGATCGCCGCCGAGAGCGTGACACCCGCGCGTGGCGGCGTGTTCGATGTGCTGGAGGCGGCGCTGCTCCCGCTCGGCTTCAAGGTCGAGCGCTTCGTCGAGGGCGAGGCGCCCGACGGCCCGGTCGAAAATCTTCTCGCCGTCCGTACCGGCGCCGGTCCCCATTTCGCCTTTGCCGGCCACCTCGATGTCGTCCCGCCGGGCAGCGGCTGGACCAGCGGCGCCTTCGACCCCGAAGTGCGCGGCGGCCTGCTCTACGGGCGCGGCGCGGTCGATATGAAGGGGGCCATCGCCGCCTTCGTTTCCGCCGTGGCGCGCGTGCCGGAAGGCATGGTCAGCCTGATCATCACCGGTGACGAGGAAGGCCCCGCCACCTTCGGCACCCCGCGCCTGATCGAGCGCATGGCCGAACGCGGCCTCAAGCCCAACATGTGCCTGGTCGGCGAGCCCACGTCCGCAAAGCGCCTCGGCGACACCATCAAGATCGGCCGCCGCGGCTCGACGGTGATCGATGTCGCCGTGATCGGCCAGCAGGGTCATGTCGCCTACCCGCACCTCGCCGACAATCCCGTGCCCCGGCTGGTCCGCGCCCTCGCCGAGATCGACGCGATCGTCCTCGATGAGGGCAATGCCTGGTTCCAGCCCTCGAACATCGAGATCATCGACCTCGAAGTCGGCAACCGCGCCACCAATGTCATCCCGGCCCGCGCTTCGGCCCGGATCAGCATCCGCTTCAACGATATGCAGCGCGGCGACGATCTGGTCAGCCGCGTCGAGCAGATCGTGCTCCGCCATGCGCCGGATTCGGTGGTCGAGGGCCGCGTCTATGGCGAAGCCTTCCTCACCGAGCCCGGCGCCTTGTCTTCGCTGGTGGCGGGCGCGATCCAGTCCAGGCTCGGAATCGAGGCCGAATTCTCCACCACCGGCGGCACTTCCGACGCCCGTTTCCTCTCCAAGGTCTGCCCGGTGGTCGAGTTCGGCCTGATCAACGCGACGATGCACAAGCTCGACGAAGCCGTGGCGCTCGCCGACCTCGAAGCGCTGGCTGACGTCTACGAGGAAGTGCTGCGGAGAGTCCAAAAGCACTAAGCCGCAACTTTCCCCAGCGAAGGCTGGGGCCCAGGTGGGAAGGCTGAAGTTGGTTGGCTACGACCTCTCCAACTGGCCCCCAGCCTCCGCTGGGGAACCGCTCTCACGCAGCTTGCAATGTAGGATTTCGCCTGCTCGGCTGAGCCAGCCGGCAATGCCGTCCGCTCTTTGAAATCGTCGCTCCGGAAAATCTTATGGTCATCGCGACCATTGAGACCATTCGCGCCTTCAGACTGCGATCCGCCGTGGCTCCACGCCCCGCGCCCAGGCGAGGAATTCGTCCTCCGCCATCGGCTGGGCGACGGCATAGCCCTGCAACACATCGCACCCGATCACCCGCAGAACCGCCGCCTGATCCTCATTCTCGATGCCCTCGGCCACCGCTTCGCAGCCAAGCCCGTGGATCAGTCCGATCATCGCCTGCGCGATTGCCCGCGCTTCGGCATGGTTGGCGACCTGTTCGATGACGCTGCGGTCGAGCTTAATGCGATCGACCGGCAGTTCGCGCAGCCGCGACAGGTTCGAATAGCCGGTGCCGAAATCGTCGATGGCGACGGTGGCGCCATCGGCGCGCAGCGCGGCGATCGCGTCGATCACTTCGCTCGAACAGTGCATCGCCAGCGTCTCGGTCATCTCGAGCTCGAGCAAGGCCGCCGGCGCCCTGGCGGCATGCATGGCTTCGCGCAGGCGGCGGAAGAAATTGGCATGGTCGATCTGGCGCTGGCTGATGTTGACCGCGAGCCGCTGGCCGATGCCCAGCTCGCCCCAGCGGGCGATGGTCCGGGCAACGCTCTGCAATACCCACTCGCCGATCTCGACGATCAGCCCGGTTTCCTCGGCACGCTGCAGGAACGCCCCCGGCATCTTGAGGCCATCCGGGTGCCGCCAGCGCAGCAGCGCCTCGGCCGCGACGATGCGGCCGTCGGTGGCGGAAACCTGCGGCTGGAACACCAGCGCGAACTGATCCTTGTCGACCGCTTCGCGCAGATCGCTTTCGAGCTGGGCGCGCTCGGCGATCTCGGCGGCGAGCTGATCGGTGAAATGCTCGGCGCGGCCGCGGCCCATCGCCTTGGCGTGATACATCGCGGCGTCGGCGGCACGCATCAGGTCGTGCAGCGTCGTGCCGTGCTCGGGGCGGATGGCGATACCGATCGAGGCGCCGATCGACACTTCCTGATCGGCGAGATCGAAGCTTTCCGACAGCGCGAACAGGATGCCACGCCCGATCCGGTCCGCATCCTTGAGATCGGCGAGGCCGGGGAAGAACATCGTGAACTCGTCGCCGGCGAGGCGGCCGATCAGCGGCGCGCGCGCGCCTGCGCCGGCAAAGCGGTCGGCCACCGCCCGCAGGCGATTGGCGACCATCCCGAGCAAGGCGTCGCCGGTGGCATGGCCGAGCGTATCGTTGACCGCCTTGAAGCGGTCGAGATCGATGAAATAGAGCACCGCGTTCTCGCCCGGCGGCATATCGGCGAGCATCCGTTCGGCGGTGCGGCGGAAATTGGTGCGGTTGGCGAGACTGGTCACCGGATCGAACATCGCCAGGCGCTGGACGCTCTCAAGGTTCGAATGCAGCTGGCGGAACAACCCCTCCATCGCATTGGCGAGCTGGGGCACATTCTCGCCGACCTCATGTGGAATCGCGCTTTCGAGATCGCCGTTCGCGGCCTGCGCCAGCCGGGTGATCGCCGCGTCGATCGAGCCCGCGGTCGAGGCGATGGTGCGCTCGGCGGATGCCCAGCACATCACGCCGCAGACGATTGCGGCGATCAGCGCGCGGCCCGCCGATTCGACGGTGATCATTTCGGGAGTCGATGCGGCGGCGAGGGCGAGGATGAACGCCACCGCCCCGGCGCACATCGCAAAGGCGATGGCTCGGCTCTTTAGCGAGAATCCTTCCACCTTCGCTGCCCGATCCCCCTTCGCGCGCGGACCGAAAAGTGCGGTCCAGCAGCCGGAAAAATCGCAGACAGAGGTTAAGATTGTTTTCCGCCGCCGCTCAAATTGGGTCGTCTGAGCACAATATATAATGCGCCGCTGCCGCCATGGCGCGGATGAGCGTTGCGAACGGCCGCGATCCGGCCGGCATGGCGCGACGATGCCAGCCAGTCGCCGACCGCCGCGCGGATCGCGCCGCGGGCATGCGGTCGCTCGGATTCGGGGCGCGGCGGCTTGCCGGTAACCAGCAGCAGCACGCGGTCGCCCTGCGCGATCGCCTGCTCCAGCCCGCGATCGAGCCGGTCATAGGCGGAGGACAGGCTGTGCCCGTGCAGATCGATCGCGCTTTCGGGCGAAACGAGACCCCGCGAGAGCTGGCGATCCCAGCTACCGTCGAGCGTATTCGCCGAGCGCGCGCTGCGCGGCGCGGGCGCAACGGGCGCCACCGCCTTCATGATCCTCGGCGCCGGCTTGGTGGCGGGCGCTGGAGCCGCCGCCGCCGGCGACACCAGCGCCTTGGGCGCGATCTTGCGCCCCGCCATCGGCTTCACGCTGGCGATCACCCGGTCCCACAGCGCCGCTTCCTCCGGCGCCAAACGTCTCACGGCGTGGCCGTCAGCCGCGCGAGCGTCCCCCGCGGCACCAGCAGCCACGCGGTACCGCGCGAGTTCATCCCGCCGGCGATTGCCCGCGCTTCCTCGCCCGCACCCCAGAAAGTATCGACGCGATTGGTGCCCTTGATCGCCCCGCCGGTATCCTGCGCCACCCACAGGCCATTGGCCTCGGCGCGGTCCATCGACAGGAAGACGAGGCCACCCAGCGGCACGAAGCGCACGTCCACCGCCGCGCTGGCCTGGCCGGTCACCGGCAGCCCCATCGATCCCAGCGGCCCCGCGCCCTTCAATTCCTGGAAGAACACGAAGCTCTTATTCTCCCACATGATCTCGCGGCCCTCTTCGGGGTGCTCGCGCAGATAGGCCATGATGCCCTGCATCGATGCCCCGCCGGGCTTGAGCAGCCCGCGGTCGCGCATCAGCGCGCCGATGCCGGTATAATCGCGGCCATTCTGGCTGGCGAAGCCGATGCGGATGATGCTGCCATCGGGCTGGCGCAGGCGGCCCGAGCCCTGGATTTGCAGGAAGAAAATCTCCACCGGATCGGCGGCATAGGCGATGATCGGCGCGCGGTCATGGATCGCGCCGGTCTCGATCTCCTTGCGATCGAAATAGGGCACGAAGCTCTGTCCGGCGACGCGGCCGCGGATGCGCTTGCCCTTCAGGTCGGCCGAAAACTGGCCAAGATCGACATCGACCAGATCGTTCGGGCGGCCATAGATCGGCACCTCATACCCACGCCGCCGTTCGCGCGATCCGGCGATCTCGGGCTCATAATAGCCTGTCGCCTGTGCCTTGCCGTCGGCGATCTGCAGCGTCTCGAACCAGCGCGAGAAAAAGTCGCGCGCGTCGCGCGCGGCGACGTTCCTCGCGGCATCGCATGCCGGCGTCCAGTCGCTGCCCCGCGTCAGGCCGCTATTGTCGGTGCGCTTTTGCAGCGCGTTACAGCTGAGTTTGAACGCCTCAAGCGCGCGCGCGGCGTTGCTGTCGGAAATCGGCAGCGTATCGACCGGCGGCCCGGCGATCACACCCGCCTTCGCCGCGCTCGTCACGCTGGCGGCGGCGGCGGGGGCGGTGATCGGAGCGAGAGGGGTGGCGGGGATTGGCTGGCGGACGGTTACGTGCGCCTGTGGCTCGACAGGCGCGGAAGAAGCGGACGGATAGATCGGTGCTGGTCCCGCGCCGGGTTCCACGGAATGCGGCACGATGCCGCCAGAACAGGCGCTCAACAGCGCCGCCAGCGCGACACCCCCCCATAGCCGCATAGCGATCAGCCCCCTCTCGAACACGTAAAGCTCAGGCGTCGTCGGTTTCGACGAGCTTCCAGTTGGGATCGTCGCTGCGCAGGTTGCGCGCGAAGGTCCAGCTATCGTGGGTCTCGACAGCGTCGCTCATCGACCCGGCGATGAGGTTGCCATCGGCATCGCGGGTCACCGCGGCGATATCCGCATCGAAGCGCACGGTGATCCGTGCGGTCTTGCCCTCGACGCTGGCCTCGGTGATCAGGGCGCGCTCGATCACGACCAGGCGATTGTCCAACACATGGCCCGCTTCACGGCGCTCGGCGATCGCCTGGGTGAAGCCTTCGCGAACATCATCCTCGACCAGCCAGGCCAGCGTTTCCTCATCGCCCTTCCAGAAGGCTTCGAGAATCATCCGGTAGGCCGATTTCGAACCCTCGACGAACTGGGCGACGTCGAAGCCGGGATCGGCGGCGATCACCGCGCGCAATCCACTCTCGGCACCGGTCTCGATCGCGCGGGTGCCGCTCTCGCGGACTTCGGGCGTCACGTCGATCGTGCGCGGCACCGGCGGAATGCCAAGACGCTCTTCGGCGGGCTTGGGCAAAGGCTGCTCATGCCCAGTGCGCTTGCCGAGCACCGAGTAGAGGCGGAGCGCCAGAAACGCCGCGACCATCGCGAAAAGGATAACGTAGTACATGGTTCTCCAGTCTCTTCACCCGTTACATAAGCCCAAGCGCCGCGCTATTCAAATCGTCGGGCTGTTCGCCGACAATTGAAACGCCCGACGCCGCCTGCTAGGCGCGCACGCGACGAAACGCGCCGGATGCGCGAAACTTTCCGTATCAACGAGGAATCTTGAGAATGGCCGAGACCGACAACCTGCCCGAATTCGGCGAGCCCGCGCAGAACGGCGAAGACACTGCGCCCGCCGCAGGCATTCTTTCGCAATATGTGAAGGACTTCTCGTTCGAGAATCCGAACGCCCCGGCGATCTATCAGAACAATGTGCAGCCGGCGATCGACGTGCAGTTCAACATCGGTTCGGGCAAGGTCGCGGACGAAGTCTATGAGGTCGTCCTCAAGATCGAAGTGCGCGCGCAGGCCGAGAGCCAGACCGCCTTCATCGTCGATCTCTCCTATGCCGGCCTGTTCGGCCTTCGCAACATTCCCGAGGACCAGCTCGATCCGTTCCTGCTCGGCGAGGCGCCGCGCATCCTGTTCCCGTTCGCGCGCCGCGTTCTGGCCGATGCCGTCCGCGACGGCGGCTTCCCGCCGCTGCTGCTGGAGCCGATCGATTTCGGCGGCATCTATATGGCGCAGCGCGCGCAGGCCGACGAGCAGCTGGCCCAGCCGGCCGGCGAAGCCTGAGCTCGCTTAGCCCAGGATAGCGATGTGAAGCTCGCCCGCACGCTTGGCTCGGTGGGCGGGCTCACCCTCGCCAGCCGCGTGCTGGCGCTCGTCCGCGATTCGCTCCAGGCGCGCTATGTCGGCGCCAATTTCGCGTCGGACGCGTTCCTCGTCGCCTTCCGGCTGCCCAACATGTTCCGCGCCTTCTTTGCGGAGGGCGCGTTCTCATCGGCGTTCATTCCGATGTTCAACCGCAAGCTGGCCGAAGCGAATGGCGAGCGCGCGCCCGCGTTCGATTTCGCCGAGCGCACGCTGGCGGTGCTGTTCGCCTTCCTGGCGGCGATGACGGTGGCGATGCTGGTTGCCGCCTGGCCGATGACCGCATTGCTGTCCGGCGGCTTTCACAAGCAGAACCCCAGCCACGATCAGTTCGCCTTTGCCGTCGAATTGAGCAGGATCACCATCCCTTATCTGATGCTGATCTGTCTTGCCTCGCTGCTGGGCGGCATCCTCAATTCGATCGACAAATTCTGGGTCAACGCCGCCGCGCCGATCCTGCTCAACATCGCGATGGTGACGGCGCTGTTCGCGTTCCACGGCACGCCGGAGGAGACCGCGCGCGCCCAGGCACTCGCGGTGCCCGCTGGCGGCCTGCTCCAACTCGCATGGCTGTGGTTCGCCTGCCGCGCCGCCGGAGTCTCGCTGCGCCCGCGCCTGCCACGGCTCGATCCCGAAGTCAGACGGCTGATGAAGCTGATCCTTCCCGCCGCGGTCGGCGCCGGCGCGGTGCAGCTCAATCTCGTCATCTCGACCGCGCTATCGGGCTTCCTGCTCGATGAAGGTTCGATCTCGTTCATTTATTATGCCGATCGGCTGAACCAGTTGCCCCTCGGGATGATCGGCATCGGCCTTGGCACGATCCTGCTCCCCACCGTCTCGCGCCTGCTCGGCGCCGGCAAGGACGCCGAGGCGATGGAGACCCAGAATCGCGGCATGGAGCTGGCGCTGTTCCTGACCCTGCCGGCGATGGTCGCGCTGATCGTCGCGGCGGAACCGATCGTGCGGGGGCTGTTCCAATATGGCCATTTCACCGCCGACGACACCGTCAAATGCGCCTGGGCGCTCGCCGGCTTCTCGATCGGCCTGCCCTCTTATGTTCTCGCCAAGGTTCTCACCCCGGGCTTTTACGCCCGCCAGGACATGCGTACCCCGGTGCGTTTCGCGACCATCGCGGTGGCGGTGAACATCGCCGCCAATCTCGCGCTCATCCCGCTGATCGGCCATGTCGGCCCGCCGCTGGCAACGGCATTGTCGTCCACCGTCAATGTCTGGCTGCTCTATCGCACGCTGGCGAAACGCGGTCATTTCGTGCCCGACACACAGCTCAAGCGCCGCCTGCCGCGCCTCGTCATCGCGGCGGTGCTGATGGGCGTGGCGCTCTTCGCCTGCGACCGTCTGCTCGATCCGTGGCTTGGCGGATTGATCTGGCAGCGGTACCTCGCTTTGGCCGTGCTGGTCGGCACCGGCTGCGCGATCTACGGCGTCGCCTGTTTCGTCACCCGCGCTTTTCGCGTTGCGGACCTCAAAGCGCTGGTTCGCCGCCGCGCGGCGCGCTAGGGAGCGCGCATCCAGGGCAATCGCAGCGCGGTCGCGTCCCCGCCGTCCCGGATCCGCGGCCCGTCCAAAGGCCGAACGGTCAGCCCGGGCGCGCGAAGGAAAAGTCATGCGCGTCGTCTCCGGTATCCAGACCACCGGCAATCTCCACCTCGGCAACTATCTGGGCGCGATCCGGCAGTGGGTGAAGATGCAGGATCAGGGCGAGTGTCTGTTCTTTCTCGCCGATCTTCATGCGCTGACCGGCAATGTCAGCCCGCAGGAGCTCGCCAACTCAACCATCGAGATGGCCGCGACGCTGCTCGCCGCCGGAATCGACGACCGCGCCATCCTGTTCAACCAGGCGCGCGTGCCCGCGCATGCCGAATTGTGCTGGATCCTCAACGGCACCGCGCGGATGGGCTGGCTCAACCGCATGACCCAATGGAAGGACAAGGCCGGCAAGAACCGCGAAAGCGCCAGCGTCGGGCTGTTCGCCTATCCGGTGCTGCAGGCCGCCGACGTGCTCGTCTACAAGGCGACGCATGTGCCGGTGGGCGAGGACCAGAAGCAGCATCTCGAGCTGGCGCGCGATATCGCCACCAAGTTCAACCTCGATTTCGATGTCGAGCTGTTTCCGCTGCCCGAGCCACTGATCTCCAAGGCCGCGCCGCGGATCATGAGCCTGCGCGACGGCCAGGCGAAGATGTCGAAGTCCGATCCCTCGGACCTGAGCCGCATCAACCTGATCGACGATGACGACACCATCGCCCAGAAGATCCGCAAATCGAAGTCGGACGCCGATCTGCTGCCCGACAGTTTCGACGCACTGGCCGAACGCCCGGAAGCGAAGAACCTTGTGACGATCTATGCCGCGCTGGCCGAGCGCACCCCGCAATCGGTGGTCGAGGAATATGCGGGCAAGGGCTTCGGCGCGTTCAAGCCGGCGCTTGCCGATCTCGCGGTATCGGTGCTGTCGCCGATGCGGGGCCGATTGGTGAAGCTGCTCGACGACCGTACCGCGGTCGGCGCCGAGCTGGCCAAGGGCGCCGCGCGCGCCCAGGCGCTTGCCGCGCCGACGCTCAAGGCAGCGCAACAGGCGGTGGGGTTGCAGGTCTAGCCGGGTTAACCGCATTCCTGAGGAAACGGGAAGGTGATTGCCGCGTTGTTTCGGAAATGGGCGTGCGGTGCGCCCCTGGCTGAAAGTGGCGGTGATGCGTAAATCCTGGCTCCTTCTCGCTCCGTCGCTGCTGGCGATCGCTTCCTGCAGCGGCGGAGGATCGGGCGGCTCCGGTGGCGGAGGGACGGTGGTCACGCCGAGCCCGACCGCGACCCCGGCGCCCGATCCCGGTCCGAGCCCGGCACCGACCCCAACCCCCGCCGCCACGCCGACGCCGAGCAGCGAGCCCGCCACCGGCTCCGATTTCTTCACCTCGATCGCCCAACTCTACACCGTCCAGCCCGATATCGCCGCGTGCCAGGCGGGCCAGCTCAAGCCCGAAGTCGGCGCGCGGGTATTGGCCCTGGTCAACGATATCCGCGCCAGGCACGCCTTGCCGCCGGTCACCTATGCCGCGGCGGAAGAAGCCGCGGTGCAGCAATCCTCGCTGATGATGGCCGCCAACGGCGCGCTCAGCCACACCCCGCCGACCAACTGGAACTGCTATACCGGCGCGGGAGCCACCGCGGCAGGGCAGAGCAACATCTATCTCGGTTCGGGCGGCGGGCTGCGCTATTCGCAGGATGGCGACATCGTCATCGGCTGGCTGACCGACGTCAACAACCTGGTGATCGACAGCGTCGGCCATCGCCGCTGGCTGCTCTATCCGTTCCTCAGCACGATTTCCTACGGCCGCGTCGCCGGCCGCTACCAGACTAGCAACCGCGCCGATGGCGCATCGATCAAGGTGATCAACAGCGCGCAGAACACCGCCGGTCCGCTGCCCGATTTCGTCGCTTATCCCTATCAGGATTATCCGGCGCGCTACTTCAACACATCGGCCTTGCTGTCATTCGGGGTGATCGCCAACAAGACCAGCGCGTTCGGCGCCAATGCGAGCGTTAATTTCTCGGGCGCGACGATCGCGGTGCGTGCGCGCGGTGGCGCGGCGATGACCGTGTCGAAGATCGCCTATGACAATGACGGCTATGGCTTGCCCAACAATCTGCAATTCGCGGTCGCCGGGCTGGCCACCAATACGATCTACGACGTGACGATCAGCAATGTCGTCGTCGCGGGCACCGCGCGCAATTACAGCTATTTCTTCCGGGTCGTTCCATAGGCCAGCGAACACCGTTCCGCGTTCGACTTGCAATGTAGGATTTCGCCTGCTTGGCGTGGCCGGTCGGCGCTGCCTGCCGCTCTTTGAAATGGTAGGTTTGGAATACCCATGGTCACTGCGACCATTGGGACCATTCGCCCGTGAAACACCGGCGATAGCGTGAGTTTAGTGTCAACTTCCACACCAATGCGGTGAAGTTAGTCAGGGTGGAGGCGTGACAATTCGCGTTGCCCCGCTCTCATCTCCTCCACCCCGACCCCTCCGATGGGAGGGAACCCCTGGTCCGCGAGGCTCAGCCCTCCAGCGTGCGCATCAGCGTGCGGACGGCGCCGTCGATCTCGCTGTCCTTGCCGCGCAGATCCTCGATGCGCTTGACGGCGTGAATCACCGTCGAATGATCACGGTTACCGAACTTTCGACCAATTTCCGGCAGCGAGCGCGTCGTCAGCCGCTTGGCGAGATACATCGCGATCTGGCGCGGACGGGCGATGGCGACCGCGCGGCGCTCGGAGATCAGGTCGATCTGCTTGACTTCGAAATGCGCCGAGACCGCGCGCTGGATCTCGTCGATGGTGATGCGGCGCTGGGCGGTGCGCAGCACTTCGCCGAGCGTGACGGTCGCGAAATCGATCGTGATCGTCTCTTCGTTGAGCTGGGCATAGGCGACGAGGCGGTTGAGCGCGCCTTCGAGTTCGCGGACATTGGTGGTGATGCGCGCGGCGAGCAGGTCCATCACCTCGTGCGGCATGTCGACCGCGGGCATATCCTTGAGCTTCTGGGCGACGATGGCGCGGCGCAGTTCGAGCTCGGCGGGCTTGATATCGGCGACCAGGCCCGAGCCAAGGCGGCCGGCGAGGCGCGTCTCGAAGCCTTCCAGCGCTTGCGGGGCGCGATCGGCGGCGATCACCAGCCGCTTGCCCGAAGACATGAACTCGTTGACGGTGTGGAAGAATTCTTCCTGCGTCGCGTCCTTGCCGCCGATGAACTGGAGATCGTCGATCATCAGCAGATCGACCGAGCGCAGCCGGGTCTTGAAGGCGTGGGTGTCCTTGGCGCGCAGCGCCTGGACGAACTCGAACATGAATCGCTCGGCGGTCACGTATATCGCGGTCGCCTCGGGATTGGCCTCGAGGAACGCGTGGCCGATCGCGTGCATCAGGTGCGTCTTGCCCTGCCCGGTACCGGCATGGAGGTAGAGCGGGCTGAACTGCGGCGTGCCCGGCTGGGCGACGGCCTTGGCGGCGTTGAAGGCGACCCGGTTGGTCGCATCGGTGACGAAGCGCTGGAAGGTGAAGCGCGCATCGAATTGCGGGCGCTCGGCCGGCGCGGCGGCAGGCGCTTCGGCGACCGGCGTCAGGACGCGCTTGGGCTCTTCGGCGATCGTCTCGAGCGTGACGCTCGCGCAATCGGGCAGCACCGCGCGGAATTCGAGCAGCAGGCGTTCGGAATAGTGATTCCTGACCCACTGGGTCATGAAGCTCGAAGGCAGGCCCAGGCGCACGGCTTCGGCGCTGCTGCCGTCGATCAGGACGACGGGCTTCAGCCACTGGTCGAAAAGGCGCTGGCCGGCCGAACGCCGCAGGTTACCCCGCACATGCGCCCAGGCCTTGGCAACTGCTTCCATTCCGTCCCGCTCCAATGCCTGCACCTGAGTCAACGACGCACCTCTCCCCCGCGAAAGCCACATGCCTTCGCGTGATCACCCGATCCCTACCAATTACTCCCTGCAGCCGGACATTGCCCCCGGGCTGGCACGATGAGTTCGCTAAATCCCGGGCGACAGACTCGGCCCGGACGGCCTTTCTAGGAAGGTGCGTTCGATTCGAGCAAGGGGTGCGGATGTAAAGAATCTGAAATAGTTTTGTTGACTCCTCCTAAGTCGCTGAAAACCTAGGGGTGGCAACATCAACATGTTAATTTTCAAATACTTAGTTGGTTAACGCCACGTCACGTGCTGCGACTCGCGGATTTCCGCGGTTTGCGTTGTGTTAAGCCAGCCGACACCCATTTTCGCCGCCGGCGCACGCGAAAACCCCGCCGGACCCGGTCCGGCGGGGCGAAAATTTCGGAAACCCGTGGGTTTTAAGCGAGTGCTGCGACGCGCTTGTTGAGACGCGAGAACTTGCGGCTGGCGGTGTTCTTGTGGAGCACGCCCTTGGCGACGCCACGGGCCAGTTCCGGCTGCGCCGCTGCCAGCGCGGCGGTGGCCGCCGCCTTGTCGCCCGAATCGAGCGCCGATTCGACCTTCTTCACGAAAGTCCGGATGCGGCTGACGCGCGCACCATTGATTTCCGCGCGGCGGTCGTTCCGCCGGATACGCTTCTTCGCTTGCGGCGTATTCGCCATGCCGTATCGTTCCCGTTGTCAAAAAGTAGAAGGGCGCGGGACTAGCCGCCCACGCCCGGAAAGACGGGCCCCTTACCGCTTGAGGTGATTCGGGTCAACCGCCTGTGAGCGTGATCCGGCATTTCACCGATGTGCCGCCGGGATCGATCCCTTCGAGCACCAGCGCGCCACCGATCCATTTCGCCGTACCGGTGCGCTGTGCCCTGAAGGGTTCATTGGTGCCGCCCAGCTCAAGCTTGCCGCTATCGCCATCCCAGCGATAGGCGCCGCTGCCCGTCACCTTGGTCTCGAACATGTCCTCGGGAAGCGTGTAGTTATAATAGCCGTTGGCGCTGAAACCCATCTCGGCGATCTTGGGCGTAGTGCAGCCGCTCTGCTCCGCTACGCTGAACCGGCCCGACAGCACCTTCTCAGTTGCGCCGATGACCTTGAGGGAGCCATAGCCGCGTTCCCCGCGGATGCCGCCGATCTGCGCCGAGAAGCGGATTACGGTGCCGGGAACCGCCTTGTCGCTGATCTGGAGCTTGCCGCCGCGCAGCAGCTTAACGCCCTCGCCCTCAACCTTCCAGTCGCTCACGCACTGCGGCGACGCCGGCGTCGGCGGCATGCCATAACCGCGTACCACCATGCCGGTGAGCTCGATCGTATCGCCCTGGCGCGTCACGGCTGGCTGATAGCCGACGCCATAGCCGACGCCGGTGGATTCGGAGCAATCCGGCGGCTCCGGCACGCGATCCTGGACCGCAAGCAAGGCAAGAAGCGCGAACATCATCCCTCCCTATTTCTGGCAGGCCGGGCACCAGAAGGTTGACCGCCCGCCATCGACGCGGCGCTCGACCAGCCCGCCGCAGCCGCATTTCTCACCCCCGCGACCATAAACGAGGAATTGCTTGGCGAAATAGCCGAGCTCGCCATCGGGCCGGGCATAATCGCGCAGGCTCGATCCGCCGGCTTCGATCGAAGCCTCCAGCACTTCGCGAATCGCCATGACCAGCTTTTCGAGCTTGGCCCTACTCACCGTCCCCGCCGCGCGGGTCGGCGCGATTCGGGCGAGGTAAAGCGCCTCGCAGACATAGATATTGCCGAGCCCGGCAACGATGCGCTGATCGAGCAGCAACACCTTGATTGGCGCGCTACGGCCCTTGAACGCCTCCGCCAGATGTTTGGCGGTCAGATCGGGGCCGAGCGGCTCGGGGCCGAGCGCCTTGAACGCCGGCCAGTCCGCCAGCCCATCGGTGGGCACCAGATCGACCGAGCCGAAACGGCGCGGATCGTTGAGCGCCAGGCGATGCCTCGCGGTCTCGATCACGAGATGGTCGTGCTTGCCGATCTCCTCCGGATCGATCCGCCAGCGGCCAGACATGCCGAGATGGAAGATCAGCGTATCACCGCGATTCGTGTCGATCAGCCCATATTTGGCGCGGCGGCCGAGGCTGGTTACGGTCGCCCCGGTCAGCCGCTGGCCGAGTCCTTCGGGGAAGGGCCGGCGGAGATCGGCGCGGTGCAGCGCCACCCGCTCGATCGTCGCGCCCTGCAGCACCGGCTCCAGCCCGCGCACGGTCGTCTCGACTTCGGGAAGTTCTGGCATGGCTAAACCCCTAGCGGCGCTCCCTCGCCCCCGCTAGAGCCACCCCATGCCCGACACCGTCTCCTTCGGCTACGAAGACATCGCCCCGGAAGAAAAGACCGCCCGTGTGGGCCAGGTCTTCTCCAACGTCGCCTCGAAATACGACCTGATGAACGACGCGATGTCGGGCGGGCTGCACCGGCTGTGGAAGGACCTGTTCGTCCGCCGGGTGAAGCCGCGCGCCGGCGAGCATATCCTCGACATGGCGGGCGGCACCGGCGACATCGCCTTTCGCATGGCGCCATCGGGCGCGGCGATCACGGTTGCCGACATCAATCCCGAGATGCTCGCGGTCGGCGTCGAGCGCGCCGCCGAGAAGGGCTTCGACAGTCTGGTCTGGTCGGAAGCCAATGCCGAGAGCCTGCAATGGCCGGACCGGTTCTTCGACGCCTACACCATCGCCTTTGGCATCCGGAACGTCACCGACATTCCCAAGGCGCTTCGCGAAGCGCACCGCGTGCTGAAGCGCGGCGGGCGCTTCTATGTGCTCGAATTCTCGACCACCCAGTGGCCCGGCTTCGCGCAGGTCTATGACGCTTATTCGCATCACCTTGTCCCCAAGCTCGGCAAGCTGCTGGCGAATGACGAGGACAGCTATCGCTACCTCATCGAATCGATCCGCCGCTTTCCGCCGATGCCCGAGTTCGAGAAGATGATCCGCGAGGCGGGCTTCACCCAGACCAAGGTCGAGCCGCTGCTCGGCGGGCTGGTCGCGATCCATTCGGGCTGGAAGATCTGAGCCGCCAGTGACCTCTACCCCCGTCCATCTCTGGCGTCTCCTCAAATGGGGCCGCATCCTCGCGCGGCACGGTGCGCTGCGTGGAATCGAGCGCGACCCCAATACGCCCAGGCCGGTCCGTCGCGTGGCGCGCCTCGCCCGCTTCGGCGCGCGCGTGCCGGCGGCGCCGCGCTATGCCGACGCCTTCCAGGCGATCGGCCCTGCGGCGATCAAGCTCGGCCAGACGCTGGCGACCCGCCCCGATCTGGTCGGCGACGAAGCCGCGCAAGATCTGCTGCGGCTGCAGGACCAGCTTCCACCTTTGCCCTTCGCGGTGATCCGCCAGCGGATCGAGGCCAGCCATGGCCGCCCGCTCGAAACCTTGTTCGCGAGCATCGAGGAAGTGCCGGTCGGCGCCGCGTCGATCGCCCAGGTCCACCGCGCCGTCACCACCGACGGCCGCACCGTCGCGGTCAAGGTGCTGCGCCCGGGCATCGAAGCCGAATTCGCCCGTGCCATCGAGACCTATGAATGGGCCGCCGCCCAGGTCGAGGGCATGGGCAGCGAGGCAGCGCGGTTGCGTCCGCGCCTCGTCATCGAAACCTTCAAGCGCTGGACCGCGCGCGAGCTCGACCTGCGCCGCGAGGCCGCCTCGGCCTCCGAGCTTGCCGACGGCATGCAGGCCGAACCCAATTACTTCATCCCCGCGATCGACTGGCCGCGCACCACCGGCAAGGTGCTGACACTCGAATGGATCGACGGCATCAAGCTTTCCAAGCGCGACGCGATCATCGCAGCGGGGCATGACACCACCAAGCTCGCGAGCAACCTCGTCCATGCCTTCCTGCGCCAGGCGATCTCGGACGGCTTCTTCCATGCCGACATGCATCAGGGCAATTTGTTCGCGCTCCCCGACGGCCGCATCGCCGCGATCGATTTCGGGATCATGGGGCGGATCGACCGCCGCGCCCGGGTGTGGCTGGCCGAGATCCTCTACGGGCTGATCACCGGCAATTATAAGCGCGTCGCCGAAATCCATTTCGAAGCGGGCTATGTCCCGCCACATCACAATGTCGCCGAGTTCGCGACCGCCCTGCGCGCGGTCGGCGAGCCGATGCGCGGATTGCCGGTCAAGGAAATGTCGATCGGATCGATGCTCGACGGGCTGTTCTCGATCACCCGCGATTTCGACATGCAGACCCAGCCGCACCTTCTCCTTCTCCAGAAGACGATGGTGATGGTCGAGGGCGTGGCGCGCGGGCTCGATCCCGACATCAACCTCTGGGACGTCTCCGCCCCATTCGTGCGCGAATGGATCCGCACCGAGCTTGGACCCGAGGCCGCGATCGCCGATCGGCTGGTCGAGGATTTCCGCACCCTCGCCCGCCTGCCCCAGCTGATCCGCAACATCGAGGCGCGCTACCCGACCGCCGGCGGCGCTCCCCCCGCCCCGCCGCTACGCGAGATCGAGGTCGTTCGCGTGGGTGGCGGCTGGCGCTATTTCGCGGTGGCGATCGTCACTGCGGCGGTAAGTATCGGCGCTACCTTGCTGTTTTCCTGAGCCCTTGTCAGGTAGCCCAACGGCTGCAAAACTGCACCACACCGCATTTGGGAGGATGATGATGCGCGCGCTGTTGGCCGCTCTGGCGATGCTTATGACGCTGATCGCCGCGCCCGCCACGGCGCAGAAGAATTGCGCGACAGTCAACCCCAAGCAACCCGTCCCCGCCGGTGACGTCTATCAGGTCTGGACTCCGGGCGGCCCGGTCGGCCAGTTCCGCGATGCCTATAATACCGTCAACTGCCAGGCGTCCGTGCCATGGAAATGGGGTCTGGTGGACGGCAAGGGCAAGACGCTCGTGCCCGCGAACTATTTCAACGTCATCCCGCTCAACGCCACCACGGCGGCGGTGCTCACAAAATTCCAGTTCAAGAGCGACGGCAACACGCTCAACTATCGTCTCTATGTCTTCGGCAAGGGCGAGCAGAAGGACGTCGTGCCCTGGTCGCGCGTCTTCGCCTTTCGCTGGCAGGGCGTCCGCACCCCCTACGCCTTCTCTCAGGGCACCGGCGAGGTCGCGTTGCTTCAGGGCGGACTCGCCAATCCGGTGACAATCCGCAATCTGGGCGGCAAGGGCTGGCCCGGGGGCGTCGACACCTTCTATCAGGTCAACGACACGCTGATCGCCAATTTCACCGCCGACGACGGCACGCCCGTGAGCCGCATCCTCAATCTGCGCGGCGCGCCGATCTCGCCGGTGATCGGCGGGATCGAGCGCTGGGAGACGCTGGCGCCCGAGATCGCCGGCAAGCTCGGCCGCTGGCGCAATTACAGCCAATACGACTATCCGACGATCGGCGTCGATTATGTGTCGATCATCGCCTCCGGCGAACATGCGGCATTGCCCTATGGCAAGCTCTACCAGCCGATCGCCTCGAACGGCGATCCACTGCCGATGCCGCCGAACGCGATCGGCGTTTTCCCGATCCGCTTCGACACCCATCCCTGGGCGGGCTCGACCACGCTCGGCTGGGCGGTTGTCGAGGAAAGCCCGCAGGGGCTGCGCGCCCGGCTGGGACTCGGCACGCTCGCCTCGGTGATCGCGCGCACCGCCAGCCTGCCTGCCTATACCGGCCTCGCCCGCTTCAACGATCGCAGCAAGACCGCCGACGATCAGGTGTGGTGGGATATCTTCGCCGCACGCGTCGCCGGCGATACGGTGTGGCGGATGATAGACGCGCGCACGCTGACGAAACTGACGATCGACGGCGCCGGTTCGTTCGGATCCAATCCGCGCGACGCCCTGGCCAACTTCAATGCCGATCGCGCCGCCATCATGGCCAAGCGCACCGCCGAGCGCGAGCGCGAGCGGCTGGCGCTCGCCGCCAAGGTGAGCAGGGAACTCGAGGATCGCCATCAATGGCTGCTTTCTTCGGGCAAGATCTGCGAATGGGCGCCGGGCGGCGAGATGCGCGGTCCCAAGACGATCAACTACATGCTGACCAATTGTCCGATCAGCAACGACGCATTCTTCACCTATGCCCGCAGCATCGGCGGCGATCCCGGCCTGATCGACAAGGCAGAATATGCCTATTACGAAAAGCGCGGCAAATACGCCGTGCCGATCCCGCCCGCGCCGAATGATATCTACGCCACGCCGAACTGGAACGCCTGGGGCAACGCGATCATCAATTCAGCGCGCACTAGCACCGACAATTTCATCCGCGACAGCAAGCGCCAATATTATTCGAATATGGAGAAGTGGAACCGCGGCAAGCAGAACTGGTGCTGCTGAAGCGCGGGCACAAACCAACCTCGACACTCCCCACCGCCGCCGTGTAGGCCCGCCGCATGGCTCGTCCCGCGACTTTCTGGCTTACCGATTCCAGCCGGTTCGCGAGCATTCCCCGTTCGCGCGCGCGCATCGCCCTGGGCCTGCTCGCACTGCTGCTGGCGCTCTGCCTCACTGCGCTTGCCGCGCCCGATCCGCAGGCGCTGGGCGCGGCCGAACGAGGCGGCAGCGGCCAGACCGATCTGATGCTCTACGAGAAGATCGTCTCGGGCGTGCGCGGCGGCGAGAATTACTATGTCGTCGCCGCCGATGCGTTGCGTGCCGGCAGCTACCCGCTGCGGCCCTTCCTCACATTTCGCCTGCCCGGACTCGCTTCAGCGCTGGCCGCCGTGCCGCAATGGCTGCCAGTGCGATATTTCCTCTTCACTCTGGTGTTGTGCGTCGCGGGCGCATGGGCGAACCGCCTGCGCGACGATCTGAAGGGCCCACTGCCCGCGGTTGCCGCGCTGGTGCTGATGCTCGGATCGCTGCTGGTCTTCGCTCAGTTCGAACTGGCGCCGTTTCACGAGATCTGGGCCGCGCTCCTCGTCGCGCTATCGCTGGCGATCCGGCGGCCGGGGCGCTGGATCGAAGCTGTCGCCATCGGCCTCGCCGCAATGCTGATCCGCGAGACTGCCGCGATCTACGTGTTCATCATGCTGGGATTTGCCTGGCTTGAAGGCGAGCGGCGCGAGGCGATTGGCTGGGGCGCGGCGCTGGCATTGTTCGTCGTCGCGATGGGCGCGCATGCCTGGGCCGTCGCCGGCGTTACCGGGCCGACCGATCCCTTATCTCCCGGCTGGGCCGGGCTGCTCGGCTTCGGCTTCTTCGTGAAGGCGGTGACGCTCGCCACCGGCTTGCAGATGCTGCCGCTCTGGGCGGGGGCACTTCTTGTTGGGCTGAGCCTGTTCGGCTGGGCGGCATGGCGCGAACCCGCCGGGTTGCGCATGGTCGCGGTCCTTGCCGGATACGCCGCGTTGATCGGCATCTTCGCCCGGCTCGACACCTTCTACTGGGCGCTGATGGTCGCCCCGGTTTTCCTGCTTGGCCTGCTCTTCGCCCCGGCCGGCATCCGCGACCTTGTGCGCCAATCGCTCGACAAGCCACGCATCACCGTGACAAGGGTCACCAGATGAAGCGTATCCTCCTCATCGTTGGCGGCGGCATTGCCGCGTACAAGGCGTGCGAGTTGGTCCGCCTGTGCCGCAAGGCCGGGATCGCGGTGAAATGCGTGCTGACCGCGGGTGGGCAGCATTTCGTGACGCCGATGACGCTGGCTGCGCTCAGCGAGAACCAGGTCCACACCACGCTCTGGGATCTCAAGGACGAGGCCGAGATGGGGCACATCCAGCTCAGCCGCGAGGCCGATCTGGTGGTGGTCGCGCCGGCGACGGCGGACCTGATGGCGAAGATGGCGGCGGGGGTGGCTGACGATCTCGCCACCACGCTGCTGCTCGCGACCGACAAGCCTGTCCTCGCCGCGCCGGCGATGAATGTGCGGATGTGGCAGCACGCCGCGACCGTGCGCAACGTCGCCACGCTACGCGGTGATGGCGTGACGGTGATGGAGCCCGATGCCGGCCCGATGGCCTGCGGCGAATATGGCCCCGGCCGCCTGCCCGAGCCGGAAGCGATCCTGGCGGCGATTCAACGAGCCCTGACTTCGGACGCACCCGATTCAGGTTGTAGTGCGCGCCTCGCTGGCAAGCATATCCTCGTCACAGCGGGACCGACGCACGAGCCGATCGATCCGGTGCGCTATATCGCCAACCGCTCTTCGGGCCGACAGGGCTTTGCGATCGCGGAGGCGCTGGCCACGATGGGCGCGGAGGTGACTTTGGTCAGCGGGCCCGTCGCACTGTCGACGCCGCCGGGCGTCAAGCGCGTCGATGTGGAAACCGCGCAGGAAATGGCCAATGCCGTGGCGCAGGCACTCCCCGCCGACGCGGCGGTGATGGTCGCCGCCGTCGGCGACTGGCGCGCCGAGGTCGCTGACCAGAAGATCAAGAAAGGCGATGCCCCACCCCGCCTCGATCTTTCCGAAAACCCCGACATCCTCGCGATGCTCGCCAGAAGCCCGCACCGCCCGGCGCTGGTCATCGGCTTCGCCGCCGAGACCGAGCGGGTGATCGAGCACGCCACCGCGAAACGCGAACGCAAGGGCGCGGATTGGGTTGTCGCCAACGACGTTTCCGGGGATGTGATGGGGGGCGATGCCAACACCGTCCATCTCGTCACCGCCCAAGGCGTGGAAAGCTGGGAAAAGCTGCCCAAAAGCGAGGTCGCGCGGCGGCTCGCGGAACGGATCGCCGATGCGCTTTAGCGCCCTGCTGGCGGCATTGCTGCTCGCCGGCTGCGCAACCATGCCGCAGACCGCGACGAGCGTTCCGGAGTTGCACGCCGAGACGTTCGGGCCGGCGCGCGGCGCCAAGGTCCGCACGCTGATCGTCGTGCTGCACGGCGAGGGCCAGCCCGATCATTACCGCTTCGCTCAAGCAGCTGCAGGCGCGGTGGCCGACAGCGCCGCCATCGCCCTCCTCCGCCCGGGCTATGCCGACGCCACCGGCAAGGTCTCGCCCGGCGAGCGCGGCACGGAAACCGGCGACAATTACACCGCCGATCGCATCAACGCCGTCGGCGACGCCATCGCGGCGCTGCGCCAACGCTACCCCAATGCCCGCACCGTCATCGTCGGCGAGGCGGGCGGCGCGGCGATCGCCGCCAATCTCGCAGGCATAAAGCCTGGCCTGATCGACGGCATGGTACTGGTCGCATGCCCCTGTGCGCTGCCCGAATGGCGTAGCTTGATGCAATGGAAAGGCGACGTCGCCAGCCTCGATCCGCTCAAGACCGCGGGCGGCATCCTGCCGGGCCTGCGCGCGGCGGTGCTGGTCGGCGCGAACGACAAGATCACGCCGGTCAAATTCTCGCGAGCCTATGCCGAGGCGCTGACGTTGCGCGGCATCGCCACCGATTACCGTATCGTGCCGGCCAAGGGTCACGATCTGCTCGACGACCCCGAAGTGCTCGCCGCCACGCAAAGGCTGGCTGCTTCGCTGCCCCGGAAGAACTGACATGCTGCCGCCGATCCAGATCCGCATCCAGCGCCTCCCCCATGGCGAGAGCCTCCCCCTCCCCGCCTATGCCACCGATGGTGCGGCGGGCATGGACATCGTCGCCGCCGAAGCCTTGGTTATCGAGCCCGGCCAGCGCCATGCGGTCGGGACCGGCTTCGCGATGGCGATTCCGGAAGGGTATGAGGTGCAGGTCCGCCCGCGCTCCGGGCTGGCACTCAAGCACGGCATCACTTGCCTCAACACCCCCGGCACCATCGACAGCGATTATCGCGGCGAAGTGAAGGTGATCTTGGCCAATCTTGGTGACGCACCCTTTACGATTGCGCGCGGAGACCGGATCGCACAGCTCGTGCCCGCGCCTGTCCAGCGCGCGGGACTCGAGGAGGTGGGGTCGCTCGACGAAACGGCACGGGGAAGCGGCGGCTTCGGCTCAACGGGCGTATGATAGCGGCATTGGCACTCATTGCGGGGCTTCAGGTCGCCGCGATCGATTGGGAGGCACTGCCGCCCCTTCCCTATCGCGCGCCGCCACTTGTCACCGCCGAGATGCACGGCTTTGTCGCTCGCGAGGCCAAGGCTGGCAGATGCCCGCACCCGGCGGGGGAGCTGCGTGTCGATGTCGCGGTACTGATCGACGAGGCCGGCGGTATCCGCACCACCGTGCCCCGCGCGATCCAGTGCGCGCCGGTCGAGCAATATGCCGCGGCACTGGTGGCCGGCTTCGCGCGGGGCAATTTACTGCCGCGGATGGCGACGGGCGAGCAATGGTACCGGACCAGCCTCACCTTCACGCTGCCCAAGTGACCTTGCCCCGATGAGCCTGAGCGACGCCGAACTCGAACGCTATGCCCGGCATATCGTATTGCGCGAGATGGGCGGCGGCGGACAGGCGCGGCTGAAGGCGGCAAGCGTGCTGGTGATCGGCGCGGGCGGGATCGGCTCACCCGCGATCCAGTATCTCGCGGCGGCAGGCATCGGCCATTTGACGATCGTCGATGACGACAAGATCGACCTTTCCAACCTCCAGCGCCAGACGTTGTTCGGGACTGCGGATATCGGCCGTTCCAAGGCCTCGACAGCCGCCGAGCGCGTGGCGTCGCTCAATCCGCATTGCCATGCCATCGGCATCGAGGAACGGCTCGACCGCTACACCGTCCACAACCGCCTCGAATTGCATGACGTCGTCATCGACGGTTCGGACAATTTCGAAACACGGCTGGCGGTGGCCGATGCGGCGTTCGATCTTCGCATTCCGCTGGTCAGCGCCGCGGTTTCCGAGTTCGAGGGGCAGCTCGGCGTCTATCGCGGCTGGGAGGCGGACAAGCCCTGCTATCGCTGCTTCGTCGGCCAGGATCCCGAGCGCGAGGGTGCCACATGCGCCGAACAGGGCGTACTGGGCGCGCTGACCGGGGTAATGGGTAGCCTCGCGGCGCTGGAGGTGATCCGCGCCATCGCACCGTTTGGGGAGGACGCGGCGGGTAAGTTACTGCTGGTGGATGCGCTGGCGCTCCGCTTTCGCACGATCACGCTTCCGAAAGATACGGGCTGTATGCAATGCGGCCAGGCAAAGACGGTGAGGACATGAAGAGCAAACGCGTTCTGGTGACGGGGTCGGCCGGTTTTATCGGTTTCCACGCAAGCAGCCTGTTGCTGCAGCAGGGCGCAACCGTGCTCGGCGTCGACAATTTCTCCGATTATTACGACGTCGCGCTAAAGGAAGCGCGCAACGACATGCTTTCGAACCATGCCGAATTCTCGGTCGCGCGGGTGTCGATCGAGGATGCGGAGGCTTTCGGTGCCGCCTGGCGGGCGTTCAAGCCCGATGTCGTCATCCACCTCGCCGCGCAGGCGGGCGTACGCTATTCGATCGACGCGCCGGCCAGCTATATCTCGACCAACCTGATCGGTACCTTCAACGTGCTTGAACTGGCGCGGCATGCTCCCCCCGAACATTTGCTGATGGCTTCGACCAGCTCGGTCTACGGCGCGAACACGAACATGCCGTTCGACGAATTGCAGCGTACCGCATCGCCGATGAGCCTCTATGCCGCGACCAAGGGCGCGACCGAGCTGATGGCGCACAGCTATGCGCATCTGTTCAAGACGCCGATCACGATGTTCCGCTTCTTCACGGTCTACGGCCCCTATGGCCGGCCGGACATGGCGCTGTTCAAGTTCGTCAAGGCGATCCTCGCGGATCAGCCGATCGACGTGTATAATAATGGCGAGATGGCCCGCGACTTCACCTATGTGGAGGATCTGGTCGAGGCAATCACGCGACTGGCGAAGGCGGTGCCTGGCGATGTGCCCGTCGAGGGCGACAGCCTCTCCCCCGTCGCACCGTTCCGCATCGTCAATATCGGTGGCGGCAACCTCACGCCGCTGATGGACTATATCGGCGCGGCGGAACGGGCACTAGGCAAGACCGCGATCAAGAATTTCATGCCGATGCAGCAAGGCGACGTGCCCGCGACCGAGGCATCCCCTGCCCTGCTCAAGCAGCTGACCGGCTATGTGCCGTCAACGACTCCCGAAGAAGGCGTGGCGCGCTTCGTCGAATGGTATCGCGCGCACTACGCGAGCTGATTTACAGCTCGAGCGGCACCATTCCCCAGCCGTCGAACATATAAGCCTTAGGCTCCGCATCGGCTTCGCGCAGTGCCGCCGCTTCCGGCTTTTCGAGCACCGCCTCGCCCGCGGCCTCGTTCTCCACAGTCTCGTCCACTCGCTATCCCCTTCGAGTCGCACGAAGTTTAGCGCAAAAGAAAGGGCCGGGGAAACCGCTCCCTTTCGGAAAACGGCTTCCCCGGCCCAATCTGGCGTCGCCGATCAGAAGCGGAAGCTGACCGAACCGCGGACCGTGCGGCTCTCGACATCCTTGCGCCCGATGGTCGTCTCGGCCGCGATCGACACATTCACCGAGCGCGTCTTTACGGTCAGACCGCCCGACACTTCGGCCCAGTCGCGATCGGCGGGGCTGAGGCTGAACAGCACGGGCGATGCCGTCGATCCGGCGAAGTTCGCCGTGAACAGCGTCGGACGCTCGCTGAGATCATAGACATAGGTGCCGTTGAGGAACGGCTTTACCCCATCGCCATTGCCCGCGATCGTCAGCCCGCCACGCAACTCCGAGCTGTGCACCGGCTGACGGTTATACTGGAGTGCAACCGGACCACCGGTCTCCACCGTGCGCGAGAAATCGATAAAGGTCGTGCGCCATGCGACGCGCGGCTTGACCGAGACCGGGCCCGCATCAAGCTTGTAGCTCAAACCGGCTTCGCTGGAGAAAGCAAGCGCACTGTCATCCGCGCGCAGCACATAGTTGGTGCCGACGAAGTTCACGGTCCGCTGGGTCAGCGTGTCGAGCAGGCCAGCGGTGACCTGCGCGTCGAGCGTGAGACCGCTGGAGGCCTCATATTTGCCATACAGCGTTCCCTGGATCAGCTCGGCCTTGGCGAGATGCGCCGCGACCGCGCCCGAGCTGTCCATCTTGTTGTAGGACAAGGCGAAACCGATCGCGCTTTGGTCGTCGATCAGCGTCTCGATGCCGCCTGCGACGTACCAGCCATCGAACTTGTCGCGGCCGGTGGCGATCGCCGAGGGCATCGGGGCGCTATTGCCCTCGACATAGCCGCCGGCGATGAAGCCGCTCATATTCTCCGGCAGCGCGCCTTCCTGTACGGTCGTCCGCTCATCGCCGCCGAGAATGCTCGGAGCGACCAGGTTCGACATGCTCCCCATGCTGAGCGACGCCACGCGCAACGGCTGGCCGATATGCGCGACGGTGCCGCCCGCGTTTCGGATGTCGAGCGACTCGAGACGATCGCGGAACAGGCTCGAGGTCGTATCGACCATCGCCGTGCCGAGCCCGCGCACCGTGGTTTCGGTGGTCGGAGCCAGTCCTTCGAGCGCCGCACGGATCGTGCCGGCATTCTGGAGATCGAGCGTGCCATAGATGCCGTCATAAGCGGCGGCGTTCGAACGGTTGCGATCGAGCAACGTTGCGTACGCGACCTGGACCGCAGAGCCGGTGTTGACCACCGAAGCATAGGTACTGGCCTGCACGGCGACGCGGACGGCATTCGCGGTATAAGTGACGGTCGGGCGCAGGATCGCGCTGAGCGTGGCCGGCGTCGCGAAGGTGCCGGTGATGCCGCCTTCCGCGGTCAGGATCGTGAAGTTCTGACCAGCACGCAGCGCGTTGGTGAAGTTGAACGCCAGCACACCGCCCAGATTGGCGCTGCCGGCGCTGGTGACGCCATTGGCCGTATTTGCGCGCACGGCGATGAGATCCGACGCACCGGTGCCCGACAGATCGACGAAATAGGTCGACCCAGAGGCCAGGACGAGGTTGCCGCCAATCGTCAGCGTGCCCGTCGTGCCCACGGTGCCAGGCGCGAACTGGCCCGTGACGCTGGTCAGGAACGGCGCGTTGATCCGGCCATTGCCGCTGATCAGGCCGCCGAAGAACGAATAGTCGCCGACCGAATTGAGGACGCCATCGACGGCGAGGGTGCCGGCGAAGTGATTGACGTTGATTAGCGAATTGAGCGTGCCCGCGCTGGTGATGGCCAGCGTCGCGCCGTTGCCACCGAAGGTCAGCCGATCGATGGTGACGCTCGAGCCGAGGGTGGTGGTGCCATTGGCGATCAGCGACACGTCGAAGTAACGGCCAAGCACGCCGGTGGTACGGACCGGATCGGAGTTGTTGGGCACGAAGTTGGTTGCCCCGGGAAGGCCATTGGCGAGCGTAGCCGCCGGCAGCGCCAGCGTCGTGATGCCGCCAGTCTGCGCCTCAAGCGTCGCCTGCTCACCATCGACCCGGATAATCGCGGGCTGGCTTACCGCCGTCGCAACGTCGCCGTTCGCCGGCTGATCCTCGGCGGTGCCGATCGGACGGGCTTCGACCACCTCGGTGTTCGTCCGCGTGTCCAGACAGTCGCTGGTGCCGCCCGACTGGAAGCAGATCTGGCCGAAATCGCCGCTCGTGCCGTTCTTTTGCTCGCCCGGATTGTTCGGAATGCCGTTCACCGGCTGACCGTCCGCACCGAGGATATAATAAGCCGGGTCGAGCGTCGTCTGCCAGTGCGTCGCGTCGGTCCAGTTGGCGTTGCCGGCCAGCGACGAGACGTAGTGATACGGGTTGTTCTGCGCGATCCAGTCCCAGTAGAGATACAGCGGCTGATAGAAGCTGACGGTGCCGTAGCTGTTGGCGGGCTGGCCGTTAAAGAAGCGGGTATAACCGCCCGACAGCACGCCGATGACGAGCTGGCGCGTGAAGTTCTGCAGGATCAGCGGGCCGCCCGAATCGCCCTGTGAAGTGATACCTTCCAGCGACGGACCACCATTGGCGCCGGCACGAGCATTGTCACGGAAGGCGTTGAAATCGAACGCGCTCGGCGCGACACCGGTGCCGCGGCGCGGATCGTCGAAATCCATGAAATAGAGATTCTGTTTCAGACCGTTCGGCGCGCCGCCGAAGAGGAAACCTTCGAACTTCTCCAGATCGGTAAGCGCGCCGATGATGTTTTCGGCGGCGCGGCGACGGAAGTCGCTCGTGCCCGCGGTGCCACCTTCGCCGGTGCCGTTATTGCCATAACCGACAATGCCGACATTGAAGCCGGTGCCAGCCGCGCCGATTGTGCCGGTGTTGGTGAGCGGCGAGAAAAGCAGTGCCCAGGTCGGAATGTTCGCTGCGGGCGTGTCGAGCGTCGCCATGGCGACGTCACCGTAAAGAAAGCCCCGCGCCTCCGGCTCGAGCGAATATGGATTATAGACCACCTGATTGGCGTTGTAGAACGCCTGGGCGATGTTGGTCTGATACTTGCCGGCGCCGCCGGTTCCGCCGAGCAGCCAGCGCACCAGTTCGTCGGTCTGGCCGGCAGCGTTGGCGCGGGTATTGGTTTCGAAGCCAAAGCCGATCGCGGTGCCGCCCGAATTGGCGCCATATGAGGTTGCCGCGGCGGTGTTCACGCAGTGCGCCGCGAAGATCACGGTACGCGGATTGATCAGCGTGCTGGTGCACAGGCCAACAAAGCCACCGCCCTGATCCGTGATCATCTGGCCAATGCCGGTGATGTTTACCGGATCGCGCGCCGTGGTCGGCGTACCGGGATTGGCGATGAGGATTTCGGGATCCGCCTCGGTGACCTGGATCCGGCCGTCGCCTTGCGATTCGAGCAAGGCGCCGTCGATGTCGATGCGCGGGGTATCGCCCTGCGCGGCGAGTTCACCCGAGGTCGGGCGGTCGATGCCGGCGTCCTGCGCAAAGGCCGTGCCCGCCATCGTCAGGCTCATGCCCGCGACAGATGCCAACAGCGCGGCGCGCATGACGCGCGGTTTGCGAATGATCTTCATGATGTGCCCCTCATGTCTCGGGATGATTCCCGATCGTATATTCGTTGTGCATCCACGCTATGCCTCTGGATACGTGCGTCAAGTATCTTCCCGCCAAACGAACATAGTTTGAGTGACTTCAGGGGAATTGGTGTGGATGAATTGCAACATTACCGTAGAACACTTGCATTCGGCCAACGGTTTGAGCCGTTTCGCGGGTTGCGGCCCGCCCTACTGATAGACCGCGTGATGCCCGGCATATTCAGTTCGATCTTCGGAGCCGATGCCATCGAAGGGCCCAGCGAAAACATGGGCCATGCTTATGTTTCGCCGAACGATTCCTTCGACGACGATAATGACGGTACGCAGAGCGCGCTGAGCTTCGGCCGCATGCCCGACCACCATGAGGATGGTGGCGTACAGGGCAGGGGCGACACGCCCAGCGCGACTCCGGAGCCGCCGACCAATGCCTATATCGAGGATCAGTCCAGCGGCGCTGATGCGTCCGCCTTCTAGAAGATACTCAACCGCAATGTTGCGCGACGAACGCACGCACTGCGGGCGCGATATCCTCACGGCCTAGCGCGACGGCGATATTGGCCTGGATAAAGCCAGCTTTGTCACCGCAATCATAGCGGACACCGTCGAAGGTGAGCCCGTGGAACGGCTGCTCGCCGATCATTCGCGCCATCGCATCGGTAAGCTGGATCTCGCCACCGGCGCCAGCGCTCTGCCCCTCGAGTACGCGCATCACTTCCGGCTGAAGGATGTAGCGGCCGATCACCGCCAGGTTCGAAGGTGACGTTCCCCGCGCCGGCTTTTCGACCAGCCCCTTCACCTCCGTAAGCGCGCCGTCGCGCGCGCCGGGCGTGATGATCCCGTATTTGTCGGTGGCTTCCTCCGCGACTTCCATCGCGCAGATCATGTTGCCGCCCGTTTGGTTGTAGGCATCGACCATCTGCTTGAGGCAGCCGGGCGCCCCAAGCATGAAATCGTCGGCGAGCAGCACCGCGAAGGGCTCGTCGCCGACAATATCGCGCGCACACCACACGGCATGGCCCAAACCCATCGGCTCCTGCTGCCGGACATAGGCGACCGCGCCCGGCTTCAGGCGGGTGGCATCGAGCACTTCCAGCGACTTGCCGCGCGACGCCATTGTCGTTTCAAGCTCATAGGCGATATCGAAATGGTCCTCGATCGCCGACTTGCCGCGCCCGGTGACGAAGATCATCTGCTCGATCCCGGCCTCCAGCGCTTCATCAACCGCATATTGGATCAGCGGGCGATCCACGACCGGCAGCATTTCCTTGGGCAGCGCCTTGGTCGCGGGCAGGAAGCGCGTGCCGAGCCCCCCGACGGGAAACACGGCCTTGCGAAGCGGCTTGATCGGCATTTTCTTTTCTCTCGGAATCTTGCGCGGCGCTTAGACGCGACGGGCGTCCCGCGCAATTCGTTCGACCTAGAAGTCGAAATTGAGCCGCACCGCAGCGCCGCGATCGACAGGCAGCGTCGCGAAATTGCCCGGCTGGCGACGCAGGAACAGATTACCGCTGACATCGCCGCCGAGGAACGGCCAGCCATAGGCCAGCTCGAAATCCATTTCACGCCCGGCGGGAGCGAGATTGATGCGGCTAATGTTCCAGCTATCGACGCTCTCGCTATAATAATCCCAGCCGCCCGGCAGCCGCAGATCGATCCCGCCGCTGGCGATCCGCAACGGCTGGGCGATGCGGATGCCGAAGCGGTCTTCGGCGAACAGCAGACCGGCCTTGCCGAGATCGACGGCAAAGCCATTGGTGCGGATCAGGCCCGAGCCCTCGACCCCGCCGCGCAGCCGCGCATTGGTCCAGCCCTGACGCATCGATCCACCGAGGCTCCAGCCATCGCCGATGTCGTAGCGCGCGGCCACATCGAGGAAGAGGCTGTCGGCACGTGCCGCACCCAGCGCGCCCGAAAAGCGCGCGCCGAGCAGGGTGTCGGATTCGTCGAGGTGGGTGAGGCTAACGCCAGTGCGCAAACCGCCAAAGCTCCGGTCCACACCGAGCGTGGTGCGCGCATAGCCGAACCGTTCGGCCCTGCGCCGGAGCGCGGCGAACGGGGTGTCTCGCCGCGCAAGCACGTCACCGGCTTCCTCGCCCAATGTGAAGGCCCACGGCCCGAACTGGCGGCGAACCGCGAACGCGCCCTTCACATCGACATCGAAGCCGGAACTATGGATCGGATCGCGCGCGACGAGGAAGGCCGGTTCCGGACGACCGGCAAGCCGCGCCGACAAGGTTCCCGTGCTTTCGGATGCGCCGATCGCGAACTGCGCCCTGCTTCCCAGCCGCGCCACGACCGAGCCGGCAAGCAATTTCGCGCCCGAGGCATCCTCGCTGCCGATGCCCAATCGCTCGATCCGCACCGAGTCCCGCGTCGGCACCAGCGACACCGCCACCTTCATGTCGTTGACGCCCACCGAGAAGCTGCGCTGGCGCGACGCCATCAACTGCGGCAATTGCCGCGCCGGTCCCTGACGCTGGATGGTGCGGGCAAGATCGGTGGCGAACGCCCGGTTGAACCCGTCGAGGATCACAGCGCCCAGCGCACCTTGCCGCGCATCGCCCATCGGCGCCGACAGCGCCGCGCTGAAATTGTCCGAAGTCGGCGCGCGCGATCCGGCGAGCGACGTCGTGCCGACCGGCTGGAAGGCCCGTGTCAGATCGAGGATGCCGCGGCCATAAATCGGATCGGTGCCCGCCGCGCCCGCATCGCGCGCGGTGGTCAGCAGCAACTGCACGATCTGGGCGCCGGTAAGATTGGGGAACGCCTGGGCCAGCAAGGCGACCGCTCCAGCAATCTGCGGCGCGGAGAAAGAAGTGCCAGACCACAGAAACGGCACGTTGTTCTCATCGGGGGCGCGAACACGTTCGCCGACCGCGGCGAGATAGACCTGCGCGCTGGTGCCTGCCCGGTTCGAGAAATTGGAGATCACATCGTTGCTGTCGACCGATCCGGCGATGATGATCAACCCGCGCGACACCGCCGGATCGGTGGCCGGTGCGGTGAACGCATCGGGATTGGCCGCTCCCGGCCCATCATTGCCCGCGGACATGACGATCACGATTCCCGCCGTAGTGGCGCGGTCGATCGCCTGGATCAAATTGGCATTGGGCGCCGAGCCACCCAGCGAGATGTTGACGACACGCGCGCCGCCGGTGCGCGCGGCATCGAGCCCCGCCGCGATCGCTCCATCGCTGAACGAGCAGCCGCCATCGTCGGCCGTGGTGCTCGCGGTCTTGCAACTGCCCGGACTGTCAGCCCGCGCGATGATCAGTTGCGCGTCGAACGCGACGCCATGCGTGCCAGCATCGTTGCGCCGCCCGGCTATCGTGAACGCAACCGCGGTGCCGTGTCCGCCTTCATCGTCAATCGTCGTATTCCCTGCGGTGCTGCGCGAAGAACTGAGAATCCGGCAGGTGCCGGTGCCAATCCCGCCCGAACAATCGCCGAACTCCTCACTCTGCAGATCGATACCAGAATCGACGATGCCGACGCGAATGCCAGAGCCCGTACCGCCGCGATTATAGGCGACGAGCGCATTCATCGAGACCGCGCCGGCGGTGGCGCGATACTCATTGGTGTCGTAATTTGCCGTGGGCGTGGGTGTTGGCGACGGAACTGGTGTCGGTGTGGGAGCCGGGGCAGGCGTCGGCGCGGGCGCCGGTGAGGAATTGACGCCCCCGCCTCCCCCGCCCCCGCTACAGGCGACGGCAAGGAGAAGGGCGCCCAGCGCGGTGGACCGGCTCAGCGTAGCGCGAAATTGCCCGCCCATCTTGCCCCTCTCAGATATGCGAAATCCCGCAATTATATTTTTCAGTCGTTAGTGCGGCTTAACAGCAATGACGAGCTTCGAAATCACCATTCCGGTCGTGTCGGCACCGCCACAAGATGCCTCGGCGGCGGTTGTGTCAATCGGTCAATTCGCGGCCGCTAACCACTCGGTGAGAGGATCGCGCTATGAAGGTTGCCATGAAACGCATCCTTCTGGTCTTCGGCACTCGCCCCGAGGCGATCAAATTGTTCCCGGTCGCACGCGCCTTGGCCGAGGTGCCCGGACTTGAAGTCCGTACCTGCGTCACCGCACAGCACCGCGGACTGCTCGACCAAGTGCTCAATATCGCCGGCCTCAAGCCAGACATCGACCTCGACCTGATGGAGCCGGGCCAGACGCTCGACCAGCTCACCGCACGGTTGCTCACCGGTCTTGGCGGGGTGATGGATTCCGAAAAGCCCGATCGGGTGATCGTCCAGGGCGACACCGCCACCGCGATGGTCGGCGCGCTCGCGGCCTATTACCGCAAGGTGCCGGTCAGCCATGTCGAGGCGGGGCTGCGTTCGGGCGACATCTACCAGCCCTGGCCCGAGGAAGTGAACCGCCGGATGGTCGCGCCGATTGCCGACCAGCATTTCGCGCCGACCGAAACCGCCGCCGCGGCACTCAAGCGCGAGAACATCGATCCTGCGACGATCCACATCACCGGCAACACCGTGATCGACGCGTTGCTCGCCACCCAGGCGCGGATCGCCGACGATCCCTCGATGGCGGCCGGCCTCGATGAGCTAGCCGCGCGCTTCGCCGGCAAGCGTCTCGTCCTCGTCACTACCCATCGCCGCGAGAATTTCGGGGACGGCATGGAAAACATCGCCCGCGCATTGGGCCGCATCGCCGATCGCGACGACGTCGCGATTCTGTTCCCGATGCACCCCAATCCCAATGTCGTCGCCGCGATGAAGGCGGTGTTGGGCGACCGGCCAAACATCGCCCGCATCGACCCGCTCGATTACTCGCATTTCATCCGCGCGCTGGGCATGTGCGAGATCGTGCTCAGCGATTCGGGTGGAGTACAGGAGGAGGCCCCTGCCCTCGGCAAGCCCGTGCTCGTGATGCGCGAGACCACCGAACGCCCCGAAGGAGTGGAAGCCGGCACCGCGAAACTGGTGGGCACCGACGAAATGCGGATCGTCGCGGAGATGTCCAAGTTGCTGGACGACCCCGCCGCTTATTCTGCGATGGCACGCGCGCATAATCCTTTCGGCGATGGTCATGCCTCAGCCCGGATTGCAAAGATCGTCGCGAGCGGCTTCGGACTCTGACACCCCGCATTATCGAAACTGAAACCCCTGTGGGGCGAAGATGCGCGCCAACTGGCACCAACACGCTGACGCGGGGACTTTATGAGCATCGAATGGCCCGTCCATGGGCTGAAGCTTCAGGCGCGGATCGAGAGTGGCGACGCGCTGATCGGCGTTATCGGCATGGGATATGTCGGGCTGCCGCTCGCGATCTCTTTCGGCGAGGCGAAGTGCCCGGTGCTCGCCTTTGACGTCGATGCGGCGAAGATCGAGGCGCTCGAACAAGGCCGCAGCTATATCAAGCACGTGGACGGATCGCGCATCGCGGCACTGGTGGAATCGGGCAAGCTCGCGGCCACCGCCGATCTCTCGCGCCTGTCCGAACCCGATGTGATCGTGATCTGCGTTCCCACACCGCTATCGCGCCATCTCGAGCCCGATCTAAAATATGTCGAGACCACCACGCAGGCGATCGCGGAGACGCTGCGCAAGGGCCAGATCGTCATCCTCGAATCGACTACTTACCCCGGCACCACCCGCGAAGTGATGCAGCCGATCCTGGAAGCCAACGGGCTGGTCGCAGGCCGTGACTTCTATCTCGCCTACTCGCCGGAACGCGAGGATCCAGGAAATCCGACCTTCTCGACCACCAAGATCCCCAAGGTCGTCGGCGCCGACGATCCAATTTCCGCAACGCTGGCGCTGGCGCTCTACAAGCATATCGTGCCGCAGACGATCGCGGTCTCGTCCGCCGCGACAGCCGAGGCGGTGAAGATCACCGAGAATGTCTTCCGCGCGGTCAACATCGCTTTGGTCAACGAATTGAAGCTGATCTTCACGGCGATGGATATCGACGTGTGGGAAGTGATCGACGCGGCCAAATCCAAGCCGTTCGGGTTCATGCCCTTCTATCCGGGGCCAGGCCTGGGCGGGCACTGCATCCCGATTGACCCCTTCTACCTCACCTGGAAGGCGCGCGAGTTCGGCCAGCACACCAGGTTCATCGAACTGGCCGGCCAGATCAACGCGGACATGCCGCAACATGTCGTGCGGGTGCTGGCCGACACGCTCGACGCGGGCTTCGGCCGCGGCCTGCGCGGCGCGCGGGTGCTGGTGATGGGCGTCGCCTACAAGAAGAACGTCGAGGACATTCGCGAGAGCCCGTCGCTGCGCCTGATGGAGATGATCGAAGCGCGCGGCGCCACCGCCGATTTCCACGACCCGCACGTTGCCGCGATCGACAATACCCGCGAGCACCCGACTCTCAATTTCCGCAAGAGTATCGCGTTCGATCCTGCTGAAATCGCAGAATATGATGCGGTGCTGATCGCCACCGATCACGATGCCATCGACTATCCCGCCTTGGCCCGGTCCGCCCGGCTGATCGTCGACACCCGCAACGCCTGTGGCAAGGCGGGCGTCACCGCGCCGCACATCGTGCGCGCCTGATCGGTAATCTGGCGACGGCCACCGCTTCGCGGTTGCCTCGCAGGTGCCGCTCGGGCAATGCTGGCGCGTGCCTCAGCAAACCTCTCCAACCTATGGACGGCGGCTGATCCTCGGCGGGATCGCCGCAGGCGGGCTGGTCATTCTCCAACGCTCGGCCGGGCGCAGCCAGGCGGTGGCCGAGCATATTATCGCGGTCAGGGATTTCGGTGCGGTCAAGGATCCGGCGGTAGACAATACCGCCGCCATCCAGCGCGCGATCGAGCATCACAAGACGCTGCCCGCCGAGCAAAGGAGCCGCGCGGTGATCGTCCTCGACGGTACCTATGCGGTGACCCAGCTGATCGGCACCCAGGCGAATAGCGGGCTGACCATACGCAACGGCACGCTGGTCCGCCGGCCAGGCCGCGGTCCGGGCGCAAATGCCCTGCTGAGCTTCCGGCAGGAGCCGGGTTCGTCGGCGCCGCTGGAAAATATCACCGTCGCCGACCTGACCTTCGTCGCCAACGCCCAATATACGGCCGCGGATATCGAGGATGTGCGCGATACCGCCGCCAATCTGCAAAACGGCCAATATTGCAATGGCGTCGAGTTCTTCAGCCAGCATCGCGACCCCACCCTTCGCAAGGTGCGCAATTGCCAGGCGCTGCGGATCAGCGGCAAGCGGTTGGGCAAATCGGTGGTGATCTTCGACGAGCCGGAAAATTGTGTCGTGAAGCAGGTCCGGGCCGAACAATGCCTCGGCCATGCCGTTGCCGTCTCGGCGATTTCCGATCATCGCCGCTGGCCCGCGGCGCGCAGGCTCTCGATCGATATCGATGAGGTGACCGGCGCCGATACGATGACCCTGCTCGATCTGTCGGCGATCACCGATTACAACAACGCCGATCGCGGCCGCGCCGGCGCCCGCGTCCGCAATCTTTCCGGCAAGCGCATCCGCGGCTGCAGCAAGGTCAGCGGCGTATGGGATATCGATCTCGACGGCGTCGATGTCGACAATAGCGGCATGCAGTTCCGCAAATGGGGCGCGATCAATCTCGTCGCGCGCGATTACGGGGCGATGACGGTGGCGAATGTCACTGCGCGCAACATGCGCGCCGCGGTCCTTGGCAATGTCTACAGCCAGCCAACCACCCTTCGACTTGCCAACATCACCGCGATCGATTGCAACGAAGGCGTCAATGTGATGGCCGAAACGGTGATGATCACCAACTTGACCACCGATAACACCTATGCGCCGATCGCCGTTTCGAGTGCGAACCAGGTGGTCGTCGTCGATGGCTTCAGCTTCAAGCGGATTTCGCGGCAGACCTATATCGCCACCAACGGCATGCCCGAATATGGCATTCAGAGCGTACCGACCAAAAGCCTCGTCCTCCAGCGCGGCCGGATCGAAAATCTCGGCAACGCATCGCTCGCCTATCGCGATTTCTTCATCTACGTCCCGCCGGCGGCGGCGCGCAGCGAGATCGTGATCCGCGATGTCCAGCTATCGGGCCGCACCGCCGGCGCCTTTCAGCATTTCCTGCGCAATGACAGCCCCAACGTGACCGTGACGCTGGAGAATTTCACCTCCGCCAACGGCATGTTCAGCGATCGTGCGATCGCCAATCCGGGAAAAGGGCCGCTGGCGATCCGCACGCTTCCGGCCGTGCGCAAATGGTAGGGCAGCCGGAAACGCGCGTCCCGGCTGCCTCCCGCTCGCTCAGATGATCACCGTACCGGAAAAATTATTGCCCGTCGGCACGCTGACGTCCTTGGTCTGCAGCACATTGTTGAGACCAATCGCACCGGCATTGGCGGTCAGCAGGATAGTGTGCCCCCATGCCCCGCGCACTTCATTGCCCGCCGCCACCAGCGCCGGCGTCGATGCGCCGCTCAGATAGATGCCCACCCGTGCCGATGCCGCCAGCGCATTGGAAATCGTGTTGCGGTTGACCGACAGCAGATTGTTGGCGACGACGATGCCGAGAAAGTCGGTATCGGCGTCGGGGCCCACGATGATCGCATTGCTGTCGATTGTGAAGCCGTTGATGGTCGCCGCCGACGCCGCGAAATTGATGCCACGCTTGGTCTGGTTGTACAGCTTGTTGCCGCGGCACGAGATGCTTCGATAGGAGAGCGCGTCGGTGGAGAAGTTGATGCCGTAGCTACCGCCGGTGACCTTGTTGTTCTCGATCTCGATGTCTTCCTGATTGACGGAGCCGTACATATCGATGCCGAATGCCGGTGCGGTCGCGCGAATGATGTTTTCGTTGACCTTGGTGCGCACCGAACGCCACACGCTGAGCTTGCCCTCCACCGTGTTGCGCACAAATTCCGAATCGTAAAAGGCCGAGAGTACGGCATTTCCGCCAAAGCTGTTGTCGAACACTTTCAGATTTTTCGATCCGGGCTGCATCGAGATCGCAAAGGCGACCTGGCCGCTTGCGACATTGGTTACGGCATTGCCGCCGACCGAGTAATTGGCCGCGGACAGCGCGATGAAGACGATGCCGCCATAATAGGGTGCATCCGGTCTCTTGGTGATGTCGCCGGCCACGCCGTCGATCCGGTTTCGCGCGATGATCAGATTATAGGCGCTGCCGCCGCCTTCGATACCGAAACAATACATATTGCGGAAATCGTTATCGGTGACCGTAACATCGCTGTCGCTGTCGTTGATCGCGCCTACCCCGGCGATGAAGGTATCGGCCAGATTGCCGGTGACGACGATGCGTGAATTGCCGTTGCTGAACGATATGAAACCATCGCTATGGCCAACCGCGATATCGATATTGCCGTTGGTCGCCTTGTTGCCGCTGATCACTGCTTCCACCACGCTGGACAGGTGAATGCCGTTGCCGCCCAGCGTGTCGAACCGGTTGTTGAGGATCGACATGTTGTTGCCCTGGGCGATGATCCCCTCCCCCGGCGCATTCAGGAACGTACAAGCCGAAACCGATTGATTGGCACCGGTGCTGATCGACGCCACCTCGCCCAGCACCTCCCAGCGCGCAAAGGCGAAATTGTCGCGATTGCCGTCGAACGTAAGACCCTCGACCGAAGCGCCGTCAGACAGCGTGAGCTGCATGAAGGTCAGGAAACAGGTTCCGCCGATATCGATGTTGCAACCGACCGCGCGATCGAGCGTGATCGTATCACCGTCCTTGTCGGTGATGGTGTGGATGTCCGACAGCGTATCCAGAAACACCAGCGCGCTTCGCGCCACCCCCTGCTGCGCGAACGCGACCTGCATGCCGACCATGAACGCACTGGCGTCGGTGAGCGTCACCTGATTGGTGGTGCCTAATACGATCGCGGTGGTTGTTGTCGTGACGATCTGGTCGCAGCGTTTCAACGTCGCCCCATAGCCGACGATCTGCTGCCCCTCCAGCGTCCTGATGCTGTGATCCAGCGTGTAGGTGACGCCGGGCTGCAGAACCAGCACGCCGCCCACCCCCGCGGCGGTAATCGCCTCGTCAAGCGTGGCGAAAGCTCCCGCCGCCGTCGGCAACACCGACAATGCCAGATCGACCGCCGCAGCGGCGCTCGCGGCAGCATTGGCGCTGGCGTCGGCAGCCGTCTCGCTCGCCTCCGCTGCACTCGCGCTGGCATCGGCGGCCACCGCCCGAATGTTGGCCGCCGCCTCGCTATCCGCTGCGGTAATCGCACTGGTATCGGCTGCCGCTGCACTCACCTCGGCGGCTGTCTCGCTCGCCGCAGCTGCGGTCGCGCTTGCCGCCGCCGCGGTGGCGCTGCCATCTGCCGCAGATGCGCTGATATCGGCCTCGACTGCGCTGGCAGCGGCTGCCAGGGCACTCGCAGCGGCAGCGGCTGCCCAATCTTCCGCCGATTGCGCCAGCGGCTGGACCAGCGCCGCAGCGGCGCTGGCGAAAATGTCGAGCGGCCCCGTGCCCCAATTCCCCGTCGCGGTGGCGCCATGCTTGCGGTACAATCCGTTCTTCAACGGATCCGGGTCTTCGGTCACCAGCGCATGCAGCCCGTCCGCCGGCACCAGATCCGCGAACAGCGCGGCCTGTGTCGCATAGACGCGGGTGTCGATCAGCGCCGCGATCGTTCCTGTCGCGATCGCCAGGCTGTTATCATCGATTTCGTCGGCGCGTTCCTGCAGCCAGTCGCGAAGCGGGATAACCGGGATCGGCTGACCCTCTACGAGAATATCGTTCAGATCGGCCATAGAAGCTCCTGCGTTGCGGCGATTAGGAAAACATAAGTGATACGAAGTCGGCGCTCGGCGCAAGTGCAGCGATAGCCGGTGTCGATATTGCCGCCGCGCCGGCTCAGCGATGCCGGATGATTATCGCGTTCCAGTTGCCGTCGAGCGGCCGGTCGCGCTCGTCGACCAATGCCGGGATCACCGGGCGCACCGATAGCATCGCGATCTTGGCCAGCTCGGCCTCCAGCGTGGCGATCCGATCGCGCCATGCCGGGTGCGAACGGATACGAAATATCCCGCCCGCTTTGCTCGGCCCGAACTTTCGCCAGAAATCGATCGCCGCGCGTTGCGGGTAGTCGGCGTTGGTCAGGAGATACACGGACAAAAGGTCGGCTTGAAGCTCGGTCTGGCGGAAATATTTGACGTTGGCGCCGAAGCCGGAAAGAATCCCGAAGTTCGCCCCGCGCTCTTCCAGCCGAACGCGGTGGCGAAGGATGTTGTGCGACAATTCATGCGCGATGACCGCAGCGAGCTGGTCGTCGGCATATTCCTCGACGAAACGCGAGCCGATCTGGACCATCGTGCCATCGGCAGACGCGCTCCAGTCCGGGGCGATGCGAAGCTCGAAGCGCGACCGGCAGACCGGTATCGGCTGGAGCGTGAAGCGCTGCGCTGCGCCGGCGCGAATCACCTCGATCACCATCGGCTCATCCGCCGGCAGGGCGGCGATCGCAAGCTGCGCGGCAACCAGACGGTCGGTGGTCATCGGCTTGCCGGCCAGCGCCGCGATTTCAACCGAGCCGACCCTGACCAGCGAATCGTCGGCCTTGATGCCGGCGTGGTCCGCCGGGCTTCCCGCCACTACGCCTTCGACGGCGACCGGGGTGGCAAAGCCGAAATGCGCCCTGGCGGCACCGCGCGAGGCGGTATCGAACTGCTCCAGCGTATGGAGTTGCAGGCCGGTGCCCGGCTCCAGCCGGTCACACAGCGCGGCGTTGGCGGTGACGAGTCGCCAGCCGATCGTCGCCACCTTCATATCGGCCTGGCGAATGGCTTCGAATTCCCCCAAATCGGCTGCCGCTACATCCACCTTGCGGGGTGGAGCGATGGTACCTCGTCGCACACCATTTTCGCTTCCGACGGCCATGACACCCACCTTGCGGGGTACAGCAACGCGCTTCCCCGCTTCGAGTCCTCCAAAATCGGCGGCCTTGACACCCTCGGCAGCCCCCGCCGCGCCGAGCATCCACATCCCTATCCCCACAAACCAAAACAATTTTCGAGCGCTGAGATAGGTAAGCATTGCTCCTATTACGCCGCGCGCAGGCCGGACGACAATGCCACAGTCGCTCCGACTTCGTTGGATTTGCATTGCGCCGCACAAGAAATCCGAAAACTAGACAGAAATGTCACGCTCATTGCACGACCGTTCCGTTCAGCTCTGCTAAAATCGAGACAAACCTAATCGAAACAATCGCTTGTAGCGCAGCATCGGAAGTTGGGCACCCCCTTGGCGCTGATTCTGGAAGGCGCTGAACGACTGACCGGCTGAAGCCGGTAGGATCATTGGTCGTGGCTGAAGCCTTGTTTGTTGGGTATGTCGGTCGAGATATCGCATGATGATGTCATCGGTGATGTTGCCGGATGTGGTTGAGAAGTAGCCTCTGAAACGATATTTCGGTGCCCAGACCAATATGGTAGCGATGGTGGAATGTCGTGTGACAACCGGTCGAATAGCCCATAGCTACCAAGCCCAAGGCTGAAGCCAACATCCGGCTGAAGTCGGAGGGGTTTCTCCTCACCGAGGACTCTAAATCGGGGATACATCGGGCAAGTGTTGCGTTCCGGCAACGGCAGGAAATCTTGTCGAACTCGTGAATTTATGAGGTGTTGCAGTCGGCTGGTTCCTATGTCATAGGCCCATCCAACGAGGTTATCGTACTCGAAGAGGGAGTAATAATAATGTTGGCTAAGCTTCTCACGGCCGCTGCTGTCGCCTCGCTGGCGGCAACCCCGGTTCTCGCGAGCCCGGCTTCGTCGCTTTCGCTTTCGCGCGTGGCGACCAAGGCTAAGAAGTCGAACGAAGCCGCCCCAGCGGTTCTGATCGGCGTTCTCGCGACTGTCGCCCTGATTGGCGGCGCGGTTGTTCTCGCGAACAGCGACGACACCCCCGACAGCCCGTAGTCCTTACTAAGGGTTATGAGTTCAAGTGGCGGTCGGAAACGGCCGCCACTTTTCTTTGTGGACTGCGCAGGCGTCTGGCAGCGAGCGCATGATGCCAGGCGATTGCGGAATGGCGGTTCCAGCGGAAGTTGGGCCGACCAATCGTGGCGGGCGCATAGTGCCGGGTTGATTGATGCTACGTAGGATTTTCTTGAAGCGCAGCGAAACAACGGCAAGTGCCGCAGCCGGCACCGTGCCGCCTGGGCAGCGTATCTATGCGATCGGCGACATCCACGGACGCCTTGACCTGCTTGAGTTGCTAATCGATCAGATCGAAGCCGACGACATGGCTCGTGGTCAGGCCGAAACCCATATCATCTTTCTCGGCGATCTGGTCGATCGCGGCCCGGCTTCTGCCGATGTCGTCGAGCTTGCGCTGCAGATCAGCCGCAAGACCGATCGTGCCCGCTTCCTGCTCGGCAATCATGAAGAGGTATTTCTAAAGGCGGTTCACGGCGATCTAAAGGCGCTGGCATTCTTCACCCGGATCGGTGGCCGCGAAACGATCCTGAGCTATGGCGTCAGCGAAGAAGCCTATCTCGGCGCCGAATATCCCGAGCTTTTGGCGATGTTCCAGGAACGGGTGCCGACCGCGCATATCGCCTTTCTCGAAAGCTTCGAGGATCTGATCGTGTTTGGCGACTATGCGTTCGTCCATGCCGGCCTGCATCCCGATGCACCACTGGCCCGCCAAAAGCCCAAGGATCTGCGGTGGATCCGTAACGAATTTCTCAACCACCGCGGCCCGTTCGAGAAAATCGTCGTTCATGGCCATACAATCAGCGAAGAGGTCGAAATCCGCTCGCACCGCATCGGTCTGGATACCGGCGCATTCGCATCGGGCAAGCTAACGGCGATGGGCTTTGAAGGCGGAGACTATTGGGCCCTACAAGCGACGATCCAGGCGTTAGCGTGACCCAAATCCGGTAACCATCGTCTGCACGGTCTTGGCGACAATCAGCGCATCGAGCCAGGGCGAGAAATTCTTGATGTAATAGAAATCATAATGGAGCTTGCTCATCACCTGATCGAGCTCGGCGACATGCCCCTGCGTCACCTGTGCCCAGCCGGTGATCCCGGGCGGGACAATGTGACGATAACGGTAAAACGGCAGCTCGGACTCGTACCAGCGCGACAATACTTCGGCCTCGGGGCGCGGACCGATCCAGCTCATCTCGCCGCGCAGAATATTGAGAATCTGCGGCAGCTCATCGATACGCGTGCGGCGCAAGATGCGGCCAAGTTTGGTGATGCGGACATCATTGTCCAGCGTCATCGCCCCGGCACGCGCATCCTCCTCGTTACGATCGGCGATCATCGTCCGGAACTTGGCAACCTGAAACGGCGCGCCGCGGTAGCCGATCCGGGCCTGCCGAAACAGCACCGGTCCGCGCGAATCTAGCTTGATTGCCACCGAGACCATGACGAACACCGGCATCAGCAAAACCGCGGCAAGGGCCGCTGCGATAAAGTCGAAGCCGCGGCGCAGGCGGAGATAGCCGATATACGGCACGAGCGAACCGAAGCTGTTTTCCGATAGATGCTCGATCTCGACGCGGCCGGTGAGCGATTCATGCAACTGCTTGACGTGCAGCACCGGTATGCCCGCCAGCGCGCAATCGGCAAGAAAGGTTTCCCAGTCATCGGGCAGATCGGCGCGAAAGTCGGCGATCAGCATGTCGTAATCGGTTTCCGCCTTCGGCTCGGAAAGCCAGTGCAGTTCGAGCTTGGACACACCCGCCAGCATGCTGACCTCGCCGAACGGCACGATGCCGACAGAAAGCGCCGGCCCGCGCTCGACCATGATCTCGACGATGTACAGCCAGACCAGCGTCACCACCCCGCTGGTGAGGAACAGTGCGCGGCCATATTCGATGCGAAACAGCAGAAAGAGCGAGAAGGTCAGCGCGAAACAGATCAGCACCGAGGGGAAAGCAAAAAAGGCGCTCTTGATGCCGGGGTGCAGCGAAATGTTGCGAACCAACAGCACGCTTAGGCTGGCGGCAAGCGTCACGCCGAGCAAGGTCTGCTGGCTGGCCGCAGCTTGCAGAAAATCGTCATAGAAGAACCCTAGCACCACCGTTGGTAGCAGCACTGCGAACAGGATCACGCCGCCGAGCTGGGTCCGCGCGCGATTCCACAGATTGGTCCCGGTATAGCTGCCCGAACGTCGAGCTTTAGCAATCGGTGGCACGCATCCCCCCAGGATCCCAAGCGAACGCCTGTTGGCAGGTCCAAGATCCAACACCCATAGCGGATTCCTCCCAACTTCCGCAGAGGCGTTCGCTCTTGCGCAAATCTTAGCTTCGATTCCGGTATGTTGGCCGGTATCTACAGAGAGGCGCGGCGCTCGACAAGCCGCTACCGCAGCGCCGCATACCGATGTTGGACAGGTGCCGGTCGCGTTGCGGTCAAACGTGGCGGCGCAGCGAGATCTTCTTGAGCTTGAGCGACGGCTTCTCAATGCAGAACCACGAAAATATCGCAATCGCCGCCGTCGCGGTAAGCGCCAGCCAGAGATAGGCATAAGCATCCTGCAGGCCCAGATAGAGCAGCAGGTTCACGATCGGCATGTGGTAGATATAGACGCCGTAAGAAACGTCGTTGCCGTGCAGAATATTGTTCGACAGTTCCCGCTTGTAGAACGCAACGCGGAAAATAAAGGCGACCAGCAGCGCATAGCAGACCACGTTGACGTCGTTATTCGTTCCCAGCTCAAGCCACGCCGACGGCGCATAGGTGACCAGATATGCCACAAGATACAGCAGCGGATGCCCCTTTAGAATGCGTTCGTACAGCGCCGCGTCGGCCGACAGATAAGCGCCGCCGATGAACATGTAGAACCAGGGGATGAAAGATACCGCGTACAACTTCCAGGCGGGGCTTTCCTTGTCGTTATAGATCGTGTTGACCATGTTCGCGGCAACGAACAGGACAAAAGCGATCCCGACCAATTTGCGATACCGGTTGAGCGCGAAATAAAGGATCGGCGCCAGCATGTAGAATTGCAGCTCCACCGCAATCGTCCACAAACTGCCGTTGATCGCGCCGACATCATAGCCGCGCAGGAAATCCGGGTTGTAAAACTGGAAAAAGGTCAGCGAAGTGACGCCCCATATGGCGAATTGTCGGGGCGAGAATGCCGTGTTGAAATAGCCGCTGAGATAGACCGACAGGACTGTTGCCGCGAAACAGAAATACAAGGCCGGATAGAGGCGGAGCAGGCGATTGGTGAAAAAAGGTTTGCAGCCGCGCCGGTCCCTTGATGTTGGCGTAGGATGCATAGATCAGATAGCCGCTGATAAAGAAGAAGATCGGCGCGCCAGGAAAAAATCTGAGTGCGTCGAACACCCAGGAATGCAGATTCAGATGCTCGGCAGAGTGGGTGATCGCTACCTGCGATGCCGCCAGCAGGCGGATGAGATCGAAATTGTTGCGCGTCGATCGGCTCTCGATCACCCCCCTGCCCTTTGCTCAAGAATCGCCAGCATTTTTGCCGCCAGATTGCCGCGATCGAAATGCGCCGCAGCCACTGGGCCATTGTCGGCAAGCTGACGATAGAGATCATGATCGTCGCGTAGCCTCAGGATCGCAGTTGCCATTTCCTGCGCGTTTTGCGGCTCGATCAATAGCCCGACGCCGTGCGTCTCGACGATTGCCGCAGCTTCGCCGCGCACGCCGAAACAGACCGGCAGCGCCATCGCCATGCATTCGAACAATTTGGACGGAATCACCGTCTCGAACAGTTCGGATCGCTTGAGATGGATGATCGATGTGTCCAGCAGTGACCAATAGCGGGCGACCTGCTCCTTGGGCACACTGTCGACGAAGACGAGATTGTCGATATTTTCCGCCGCCGCCCGCGCCTTTAGTGCGGCCTTTTCAGCGCCGTCGCCAACAATCAGAAAGCGGAGGTTCCCGGCTGCGGAATCGCGCTTCAGCAGCAACGCGGCGTCGAGCACCGTGTCCAGCGCATGCGCCATCCCCATCGTCCCGACATAGCCGGCGACAAAGCCGCTGCCGAGGCCGAGCTGACTGGCCAGCTCCGCGTCCTTTGCAGACGAGCTATAGCGCGACAGATCGACGCCGTTGGTCACAACATGGATCTTGTCGGGCGCGATACCGCGGCCGATCAGGTTGGCCCGGAATGCCTCGGTCACCGTCACCACCGCGCTGGCGCGACGGTATAGAAACAGTTCAAGCTTCTCGATCCAGTCGAGCACGCGCGATTCCCGCATCGCGCCGACTGCGCGGATCGATTCGGGCCATAGATCGCGTAACTCGAAAACCCATGGGCGGAGCTTGAGCGTACTCACCATCCATCCGGCCACGGCCGTAAAAAATTGCGGTGATGTCGCGACGACGATATCGATACGGCGGACGAATAACGCCGCGATCGTCGCCGTAATCATATAGCTGATATAATCGGCGATGCGGCGGGCGAAGCCGTCATTGGCGGTGATATAGCTCCACACCCGGATCACTTGGATGCCGGCGATTTCCTCGCGCTGCCACAATCGGTTGCGATAGCCGGGGTAGACCTTGCCCTTGGGAAAATTGGGCGCGCACGTGATCACGGTCACCTGATGCCCGGCTCGTACCCATTCGCGCGCATGCTCAAAGGTGCGCGAGGCCGGAGCATTGACCTCCGGAGGGAAATTATCGGTCAGAAACAGGATGTGCATGCGGGTCAGGACCATGTGACGCGCAGGCTGGCAACGCCGGCGGCGAGGGGGAGGACCAGACACTGGTTCGGCAGGCTGACCCCGAAGCGGGGATGCCAGGTCGAAGGTTCGGCATACAGACCGCCCATGGCCTGCAATCGCACCGCTTCGCCCCCGGCCAGACGCAGCTCTGCCTCGGCGTCGTCACAAGAAACGATGGCAACGTTGGGATGGAGATGAAACCGCGCACGCGCCGGAAGCGTGCCTGATACGCGATCCTCGATCACCAGCTCGCGGTTCGAAAGGCGGAAGCGACGGTGATGCTGCGGTTTGCCGGGAAGATGCACGTAGCCGTCATGGCTGGCCGCGACCGTATAAGTGCCATCGGCATCGCCTTGCTCGAGATTGCGCACCCGCGCACGGCGACCGACGCGAAATCCGCCCCAGATTTCCGACGAATTTTCGCCGGCGACGACGACCGTGTTGTGCGCTGCCGTGCCCCGCTGCCGCTGGCGTTCCGGGCCGTCGCCATATTCGCCGGTACCCGAATTTACGAACAATCGCTGGCCGTACAGCGAGAGTTCGAACGACAGACTGTCGGCATGAGCGTGGCCGGGAAGATAGGCGGGTCCGATCGACGCGCGATCGACCAGGAGCAGCGCCGGACCGGCGGCGATGCGGGTATATCCCGATGCGCCGAAGTGCTCGAGCGGCGCAAATGTGCGGGGCGCGGCAAAGCCGAGTTCTGCCGCATAGCGGAACAGCCCAGCGTTGTCGGGCGCAATCCCGAATGCGGCGTCGTTGAAGAAGGCGATCTCGCCATCGGGATGGCTGAGCGCGGCAAGCCAATCGATCGCGGCCTGGCTGTGCAACCGCAACCGCGCGATCATTTCTGCCGAGATCAGCCCGGAATATGCACCTGCGAGATTGACCAGATCGAGCAGGTCTTCGAGGCCCAGCGCGTGGTACATTGGCGACAGCTCGAACTGCGCGCCGTCGCCGAGGAACTGTTCGCCGAGCTCGCGCTCCAGAATATGCAACCCGGCAGTGCGCCAAGCCTGCGCTTCCGCGCCATCGAAAAAATGGCCGGCGAACAGCAGCGCCTTGGCGTTGACGAATAAATGATTGCCGAGCAGGTGCCATTCGAGCCGCGAGGCAAGCGCGCGCGCCTGTACCGCCAGCGAAGCGATTGCGACCGGCCCCAGCGTTTCCCCGGCCAATGCCCATTTGCACCAGTTCACGATGCGCAGCGACAGGGTATAGGGTTCCCAGCCTGAACCTGCCGCCGGCGGGTTGCCGGCGATCCAGTCAGCGATCAGCGCCGCATGCCAATCGCGCCGCGCCGGCCAGTCGGCCGCCTGGAGATCCTCGAAATAATGCTGGTTGTAGCGCCATAGTTTCGGACGCGCGGGATCGTCCCACCCTGCCTCATCCAGCGATGCTTCGGCGTTGAGAAAGCGAAACCGCCCCGGCGTGGTCATGCTTGGCGCCCGTGCAGCCGGTGCCGCCCACCGCCCCGATTGCTGCCGCAACGCTGGCGCTGGCGACAGATCGGGCCGCACCCGATTAAGCCGGAACCACAACCGGCCGTAAATCTGCACCAGCCGCAGCGGCGCCACGGTGCGCCACAAGCGGCCGGCTCGCGCCAGCAGACTCACGCCTTTCGAAGCTCCGCGATCAATAGGATGCGGAACCGCGCCAGTGCACCAAAGCGATTGACCAGCCGTTCATATGCGGCACCAGCCAGGTAGGTGGGCGGGGTCATCCGCAGATATTCCGGGCGCCCCTCGATGAGCGAGATGGCTGCGACTTCGAAGCCCGTCTTACGCGCCAGCGCATGCACGTCGCTCGCTTTGTTGGCGCGGTAAAAGGTTGGGAAGGTATCGACTTCGGAACGGCCGCGGATGCGATTGACGAACTGATGGAAACGATGCGGCGTAAGTCGTGCAATCATCGGCATATAATGCTGCCGGTTCGGCGTCTTGAACAGCATATAGCCGCCCTTGCGCAGCACCCGGTTGATCTCACCGAGCACCGCCTCGGGATATTCGAGATGCTCGAAGACATTGTCGGCAAATACCAGGTCGAAACTGTCGTCGGGATAGGGGATCGAATCGCCGTCCGACACGAGCCCTTCGTCGAGATAAGGATTATCGACGACGCGGGGATCGAGATCGATGCCGCATACCCGCTTCGCCAGACCCTTGAAATTCATCGCTCCGACGATACCGGCGCCGGCGCCGAGATCAAGCACGCTGGCCTCCCGGGTCAGCCGCGCAAGGATACGCTCGCGGAACAGCGCGTCGTCCCAATTGCCGGCAAAGGCAGGGTAGAGCGTGCGATCGAGCCAGGCGACGAGCTTCTTCATCGGATCGACTCCGCAATTTCAATGCTGCGACGGGAAATTTCGATGATTTCGTCCAGCGGGATCGGGCACGGCTGCCCTTCGCGGACAGTATCGAAAAAGGCTTTGGCGATGGCCTGTTGCCCCTTGTCCTGCTGCCACATCTTCATCTTGCTGAACCCGGGCCAGCCCCAGCCGCTCAGCTGGCGGAAATTATCGAGTTGCAGAACGCGCCCGGCCGCAAACACCTCGACGCGCTCCTTGGGAAAGCCCTTATGACCATTGGCGAGATAATGGATCGCGCCGACCGAGCCATCGGCAAATGTCAGGGTGATCACCGTCTTGTCCTCATGGACCGGCATCGTCGGATGCTCGCCCAGCGCCTGGGCGGTGAACCCGGTAATCGGATGCCCGGCCAGATGGCGCATCACATCGATGAAGTGGCACGCCTCGCCAATGATGCGGCCACCGCCGACAGCAGGATCCTGGGTCCAGTGATCGGCCGGGATCTCTCCGGCATTGACCGTGATGATGAAGCTTTTCGGCGATGCGATCGGCGCCAGCAGCGACTTCATCTTGACCACTTGTGGGGCGAAGCGGCGGTTGAAGCCGACCATTAGCGCCTGGCCCGGACGCGCCCGGGCTTCGCTTTCGATCTCGTCAATCTCGTCGATCGTCAGGCACAGCGGCTTTTCGCAGAACACATGCTTGCCGGCCCGCAATGCCGACAGCACCTGGCGGGCGTGGGCATCGTGACGGGTGGCGATGACGATGGTGTCGATCCCGGCATCGTCCAGCACCGCCGATTCCTCGGTAGCGGCCTGGGCAAAGCCGAACTTCTTGCCGAAGTGCACGGCGCTGACGCCACCCGAGCTGACCACTGCGCCCATTTCCGCGCCTGCCGCCTTGAAGGTCGGGATCAGCACGCGGCTGGCGTAATTGCCGGCGCCAAGGAAGCCGAGCACGCCGCGCGCCGGACGGCCCGGCTCGGTCACAGCTGCGCCGTTCAGCCGGACGCGCCGTTCGGGTGTGCCTTCGCCCGAGGGATAATCAAGCAGGATGCCCAGCGACGGCTGGCCAGAGGACAGCAGATCCATGGCCTCGCCGCCCGCTTCGATCGTATAGCGATGCGAGATCAGCGGTGCGACATCCAGCGCGCCCGATGACAGCAGATCGAGCACCGCTTCAAAATTGCGCTGTTCCGTCCAGCGCACGAACCCGATCGGATAATCCTGCCCACCCTCTTCATAAGCGGCATCGTACCGGCCCGGACCGTAGGAGCAGGAAACCTGGAAGGTAAGTTCTTTTTCGAAGAACTCGGCGCGGCTCAGCTCGAGGCCGACGACGCCGACCAGAACGATGCGGCCACGCTTGCGACACATCCGCGCCGCCTGCGATACCGGCTCATTGCTGGCGGTTGACGCGGTGATGATCACGGCATCGACACCCTGCCCGCGCGAAAATGCCAGCGCGCGCGCCAACACATCCTCTCCGGCGCCCGGATTGACCACCTCGGCGCCAAAGCTGCGGGCCATGGCGAGCCTAGCCGGATCGAAATCGATCCCGAGCACGCGACAGCCCTGTGCGCGCAGCATCTGCACCGTCATTAACCCGATCAGGCCAAGGCCGGTGACGACAACGCATTCGCCCAGCGTCGGCTGGGCCAGCCGGATACCCTGAAGCCCGATCGCGCCGAGCACGGTGAAGCTGGCGGCGTCATCGGACACATTGGCCGGGATCTTGGCGCACAGATTCCTGGGCACGGTGATGATCTCGGCATGCTTGCCGTTCGACACCACCCGGTCACCCGCTTCGAACCCGTCGGCACGCGCTTCCAGCACGGTGCCGACATTGCAATAGCCAAGCGCCAGCGGCTGATCGAGCTTCGAGCGCACGGCGTCGAGCGTGTTGAGCACGCCATCGGTCTTCATCCGCTCGAGTACCATCTTGACCTTGTCAGGCTGCGAGCGCGCCTTCTTGATCAGATTGGCCTTGCCGAAATCGACCAGCATCCGCTCGGTACCGGCGGAAACTAGGCTGACGCTGGTACGGATCAGCAACTGGCCGGCCTGGGCGCGCGGCGCAGGAACCTCGGCAACGTCGGTGCTGCCGTCCTTCAGGGATTGCAGAAGCTGCTTCATGCCGGCCGCTCCCCGCTCTTCAGCACTGCGGCCTTCTCGGCCTTGTTGGGATAGTTGATAAGCACGGCGCGATACTTCCCTTTGAAAACGAACAGGCTGCCCGCGGCAGCACCGATCAGCCCCTGCGCACGCCACAGCGCAGCGATGTGGTCGAGCGAACCCGCGCCGCCGAGGATCGTCACCGGCAGGCTAGTTTGCGTGCGAAGCGCCTCGATCAGATCGAGATCATAGCCATCCATGGTGCCGTCGCGATCGACGAAGTTGAGGACGATCTCGCCCGCTCCGCGTGCTTCGATTTCACGAATGAACTTGGCCGGATCCAGACCAGTACGCTTGGTACCGTTATGCGTGACGACTTCCGGACGCCGCAGCATGCCGGTCTTGCGCACGTCGATGACGACGATGATGCTCTGCGAGCCAACCCGCTCCGCCGCTTGCGTAATCAGCCCCGGATCGGCGACCGCCGCAGCCGAGCAGGCGACCTTCTCGACGCCCAGGCCGATGATCTGCTGCACCTGTTCGACAGTGCGAACGCCGCCGCCATAGGAGAGCGGCATCCGCGATTCGTTAGCGAGATTGGCGATCATCCGGTAATCGGGCTCGCGATCCAGCCGGGTCGCGTCGATATCTACGACTATCAGCTCATCCACCACTTTCTCGTTGAAAATGCGAACAGCGTTGATCGGATCGCCGACATATTTGGGATCGGCGAATTTTACGGTCTTAACCAGCCCCTGGTTATGTACCAGCAGGCAGGGGATCAGGCGCGGCCGGAGCATCAGGCGATCCCCGCGAAATTCTTGAGCAGCGCAACGCCCCAGTCGTGGCTCTTCTCGGGATGAAACTGCGTTGCCCAGATATTGTCACGGCGAACCGCCGAGGCGAAGTCGATGCCATATTGCGAACGGGCGATGGCATGCTCCTCTGCCGCCGGGCGGAAGAAATAGGAGTGCAGGAAATAATATTGCGGTTCTTCGATGCCTGCGAACAGCGGCTCGCCGGCGACAGGTGCGATATCGTTCCAGCCCATGTGCGGCAGATGCGTGCGCTGATTGAACCATTTGCCGTCGAACCGCTCAACCCGGCCCGGAATCCAGCCCAGACCCTTAGCGCTGCCTTCATCGCTGCCATCAGCCATGATCTGCATGCCAACACAGACGCCAAGGATCGGCACCCGATCCTCCAGCACCCGGCGATGCAGGGTATCGAGCATCCCGGCGCGAGTAAGGCAGTCCATCGCCCAGTCGAACGCGCCCACACCCGGCAGGATCAGCCGCTCCGTCGCTGCCAGTTCAGCGGCGGTCTTGACCGGCGCCGCAGCGATGCCCAGCCGACGGTAGATATTCTCAAAGGCCCGGATATTGCCGAGCCCATAATCGACGATTCCGATCACCGCTTGCTTCCCGGCTCGATCCCCAGTGCATTGCGGATGCGCGCGGCGACATCGTAAAATTCGCGTTGGTTCTTATAGTCGCGATAGGTCTTTTTCGGCATCGTCATATAGCCGTTGAGCTTATCGACGCTGATATCGAGCTTGTTGGCGACAAATTCGACTTCCTGGCCGATCGTCTCCGGATCGTAAGGCAGCTTCTCGAGCTCGGCGAGCGCTTCGTCGCGGGTCATCTGGCCGGTCACAATCAGGCTGGCGAACTGTACTTTTCGGACATCGAAGGCGAAGCGCTCGTAAAGCCAATAGCTCTCGTAAAAGCGCGTGAACCGCGATTCAAAATGCTTCTGCGGATAGGGCTGCCAGTCGAATCGATCCATCAGCAGCTGTTTCGCATCGGTCTTGATGTACGGCATCGCATTGAGCGGACGCTCAACCTTGATACCGCGCACATACGGCAACCAGAGCTTGTGCCACAGGATCGAAGTCAGCGGGAAATTCTTGATCGGCCGGGTGCCGAAGCGGCGATGGATATCGCGGATCTGGCGCGAGTCCGACTGATAATACATCCATTCGACCGGATTGCGGATGCATTCGGTCGACAGATTGGCGCCGGTCAGGATGTGGCGGACCTTATGCTTTGTTGCGAACTTGTACATCGTCGCGAAAAAGGCGTGATCCTGCGGCGTATCGATATGCGAAACGCCCGAGCGGAAGAACGCGCGCTGCAGGTCCTTCATCTCCTCCCAGTCGATCACTTCGGTAAATAGGTCGAGCTGCAGACCATCGACGAGACGCTCGATATTGTTGACTGCAATCTGTGAGTTCCAGCCGGCATCGACATGGAAGACGAGCGGCCGCAATCCCATCAGCTCCTTGGCGGCATAGACCAGGTACGAGCTGTCGATGCCCCCGCTCATGCCGATGATGCAGTCGAAATCCTTGCCCTTGCCCGCGATGCGGATCGCATCGACCATCCGCTCGATCTCGGCCTTGCCCTTCTCGCCGGTATCCCAGCTCGGCTGGATATCGCGATAGAAGGTGTTGCAATGGTCGCACACGCCGCGCTCGTCGAAGGCAATGGCGCTGTCGGTCGTGTCCATCACGCAATTGCTGCAGATCTGATAGGGCCGGGTCATCATTTGCTGCTCTTGATAAGGGTCAAAGGCCGGAGGCCGTGGGAAAGGCGGCGACAGGGCGATCCGAAACCTCCCCACCGCGACCAGTTCAACGAAATTCGCCGTTCCCCCTCGGAAGTTCAGCCGTTTGGCGGCCGAAGCGATCCTCGTCAAGGATTGCCGGCGATGCCGAAAGCGGGGCGCTCGCGCAGGTCATACCGTCTGTCCCGCCAAGGGCGCAGCCGCCTGAGATTGCGCGACCAGACCGAGCATCTTTTCCATGCTGCGCAGTTGATCGAACGTCGTCAGCGCCGCTTCGCTGGGGCGGTACGCGCTCCGCACGATCTCCTGCGCCTGTGCCAGGCCGCGTGCCAGCCAGTCCGCCTCGGCGATATCGATCGTGACGATACGCGCGCGCATGCATGCCGGCAGCGATTCAATATATCGCGAGGGCGAGCACAACGCTGCCGCACCGGCAAAGATCGCTTCATAGACCGAGCGCGGCGAGGAATCGCTTTCAGGTATCGAGACAACGCAGATCGATTGCGCCATCCACGCATATAGCGCCTGGCGATCGACGCGGCCGAGAAAGCGGTCGTCTTCACGCGATGCCGCCTGCACACTGTCAAAACAGCCCTGTTCGGTAAACGGATAGACCAGCGTGAGCGCGACATCGGGGGCAGAGGCATCGCGGGACGCGAAAATCTCGGCGATGCGATAATTTTCGGTGATCCCGCGTATCGACAGGACCAGATCGCGCCGCGGCGAAGCCGCGCGCTGCGCCGCCGCCACGTCGATCCCGTTCTGGACGATGTGAACCGGGGTATCGGTAAGCCGCTCGAGCGCCGCTTTCATCGCTTCGGAATCGACCGTCGCGAAGCGCGCATGACGAAGCGAGCGCTGGAGCAGCCAGCGATACAGGCGCGATGCCGGACGAACCAGCACCTCGCTGCCCTGGGGTGTCGAGGAATAGGCGGCGCCGGTGAAGCTGGCGACAAATGCGTAATAGGTCGAATGCGCGATCAGAAACGGCTTGCCGAGCTTGCGCAATTGGCGCCGCAGCAGCAGCGCCTGCAGCGGGGTTAGTAGCAGCTTGAGCAGATTGCGCCATTTATGGCCTAGCGAGGCCGATTTGGCGAAGATCAGCGGATCGATGATCAGCAGCTCGCGAACATCATCGCTGTCCTGCAGGATCGTCGGCAGGCCGTCGCCCTCGTAATTGTCGGTAACAAACGGCACCGGCCGTCCGAGCAGCTTGAGCGTCGAGCGATACCAGTCATCGGTATGGAAACAGCGACCACTGCCCAGGAACGCAACGTTGATGCCCTTGTCGATCGTCATTGCCCGGCACCCCCCGTAACGGGGGTCCGCCGTGCGACGAGTTCCTGGACGAGCGCCAGATAGGCATCGCACATCGTCTCAATCTTGAGGTTGTTGACCGCGTGATCGCGAGCATTGGCGCTCCATGTGCGCCATTGCTCATCACATATGTCGTACAGCGCTTCCATCGTCGTCGCGATCGCCTGCGCGGTCAGATCCGGGATCACCAGTCCCCGCTCCCGGTTTCGGCCGGCCAGCAACGCATTGTCGCACATGTCCGAAACCAGCACCGGGCGCCCCGCCATCAGCGCTTCGCACACGACATTGGGCAACCCTTCGTACAGCGACGGGTGCACCAGTGCATGGCAATCGCGGAAGAACGGCATCACATCGGAATGCTCGCCAGCCCATACCCAATTCTGCTTGAGCGGCGCATAGCCGTCGATAATATCGCAGGTTTCGCGATACAGCGTATCGGCCCCGCTTTCGACGCGGCCGACCCAGGTCAGCTGCGGTATCTTGCCGATCTTGCGATGCAGATCGACAAATGCCTGGGCCAACGCCTTGGGATTTTTCTGCGGTGAGATGCGACCGACCGCCAACAGCTTGAGCGGCCCCGCGCCGGGCGGATCGAGCGGCTGATATTCGGTGATCGGATAGCCGTTATAGATGGTCCGCGCCTTGCGCCGCAGCCACGGAAAGCGGCGCAGCCACTCGGTCTGGCTGTGGCTGTTGCTCACCACTACCGAGGCAATGGCATGCAGCACGCGGCGCAGGCGGCTGAACAGCCAGCCGGTTTCGGCAAGGTAGCTCAGTCGCTCCGAAACGATCAGCGTCTGCCCGGGCACGCCAAGCTTGGCGAGTTCGGCATAGATATTGGGCGCATCGAGGAACGAGATAACTGCGTCGTAGCGCCCCTGCTTCATCGCACGCCGCAGCGCGGCAGGCACTTCGAGCGAATATTTGCTGGTCTTGGTAATATTAAAGATCGGGATGCCAGCCGCCTCGATCGCCGGACGAAAGATATCCGCATCGGAAAAATGGTAAACAGCAAGCGTCACCGTCACGCCGCGCGCCTGCAGACCGAGCGCCAGATTGGTGATCTGCCGCTGTGCTCCACCAGAGCCCAGATAATCGATGATCAGCAGGATCTTCATGCGACGTTCTCGCGCAGCCATGATTGGAACATCAGCGCAATCCACAGCGGGTCGCGATGGTTCTCGGCGCCCGACAGATGCGCCGTCCAGCGCTTGCGTATCGCAGCGACATCGAGAAAGCCGCTCCTGCCCAGACTTTCCGGCGACAGCAGGTCTTCGGCCCAGTCGCGCAGCGGCCCGCGCATCCAGTGATCAACCGGCGGCGCGAAACCCATTTTGGGCCGTTCGAGTATCGCGCGCGGGACGCTGCGATACAGCAGGCTCCGCAGCGGCATCTTGCCGACCCCGTCGCGCACCAGCAATGCGGTTGGAAGACGCATCGCAAATTCGACGACGCGGTGGTCCAGAAACGGCGCCCGCGTTTCGAGGCTGACCGACATGGCCGTGCGATCGACCTTGGTGAGAATATCATCGGGAAGATAGCGATGCATGTCGGCGCGCATCATCAATCCGACGGGATCGATGCCGCGCGGCGTGTCTGCGACCGGAACCGTGGCTTCGGCGCCGAGCACCGGCGGCGTCCACCATTGCGACAGCGACAGATCGTACATGCCCTGAAGAAACGCTGCCGGATCGCGGCTGGCGGCGGCGGGATAGGCGGTGCCTCCGATGCGGCGCCCGGCCAAAGTACGCAACGGCGCCGGCGCCAGCTGCCCGAACTGCCACGCCCGGCGCATACGCGGGCTATGATAACGGCTATATCCGGCAAATAATTCGTCGGCGCCATCGCCGCTCAATGCCACAGTGACCTCCTGCCGCGCGAGACGCGAAACGAGCAGGGTCGGGATCGCGGACGTGTCGCCAAACGGTTCGTCGAACAGCGCGGAAAGCGACGGCACCGTCGCCCGCGCATCCTCCGCCGAGAGTTTCAGCGTAATATGTTCGGTATCAAGATGCGCTGCCACCGCTTCGGCATGACCGGATTCGTCATATTCAGGCTCTTCGAAACCGATCGTGAAGGTCTTGATCGGCCGCGGCGACAGCGCCTGCATCTGCGACACCACGGTCGAGGAATCGATGCCGCCGGACAGGAATGCACCAAGCGGGACATCGGCAACCATTTGCTGGCCGACCGCCTGTCCAAGCACCGTACCGAGCGCATCGGCAGCATCGTCGACCGAGCCGCGGAAACGGTCGGCCCGCCCGGCGGCGGCGGCAGCGTCGATGGACCAGTATGGCACCGGCTCGGCCAGGCTCCGCCCGGCATCGCGACGATAGGTGAGATAGGTGCCGGACGGCAATTTGCCGATCCCGCTCCAGATCGAACTGCGCCCCGGCGTGTTGCCGAAGCGAAAGTAATTGCCGAGCACATCGGTATTGATCCGCCGTTCGAATGCCGGATGCGCGTAGAGAGCCTTGATCTCGGAGGCGAACAGCAGCGTCTGACCCTGCCAGCCATAATATAGCGGCTTCTCGCCCATCCGGTCGCGAGCCAGCGTCAGCGCTTGCTCGCGGCGATCCCATAGCGCAAAGGCAAACATTCCGACACAGACCTGCAGCGCCCGCTCGATGCCCCATGCCTCGATTGCGGCAAGCAGCGTCTCAGTATCGGAATGCCCGCGCCATGGCACGCTGGTGCCGCCCAGCGCATCGCGAACATCGAGATGGTTGTAGATTTCGCCGTTATACACCAGCGCGTATCGGCCGCTTGCCGAATCCATCGGCTGCGCGCCGGCCGATGACAGATCGACGATCGACAGGCGACGATGCCCCAGCGCAACACCGGCGGCCGGATCAACCCAGCCACCACCGGCATCGGGGCCGCGGTGGCGAATATGATCGGCCATTGCGGTTACGATCGAGACCGCCTGTTCCTGCACTAACGGCGTCAGGGAGATAAAACCGGCAATACCGCACATCAGGCAGCACTCGCCGTCTTGGTGGTTCGCCATTGTTCATGCAAGCGCGGCGTTGCCCGTGCCGCAGCGAATGGCGCAAAGCAGGTCGCGACGACCACCCACATCAGCTTTACGTTGAGGGTTTGGCCCGACAGGACCGATCCGAGATAGGGCATCAGCAGCATGATCGGCAAAATCCGATTGGCCAGGCGCAGCTGGCGGACTGCGGCGAGCACGGCCAGAAAGTTCATCGCCAGGAAGAGGGTAACGCCCAGTGAACCACCCAGGATCAACGTTTCCACCAGCACGTTATGTGGGCTCATGAACCCACCGAACAGGTGATTAGCGAGCCGGTCGAACCCGGAAAAGCCGTGCCCGATCACAAAATCTTCGACGCCGCGCAACTCGTCCAGATACGAACTCCAGACATCACCGCGGCCGGCAAGATCGCCTTCGTAATAGGATCGCTGCAGACGCTCGACGAGCGGAATGTCGGTAGCGAAGATCAAATAGGGCACGGCGACTATCACGCCGAGGCCGATCATAACTGCGCCGAAAATGAACTTGCGGCCGAACATCAGATACCGCGCGTAAAATATCAGCAGCGCGGCAAACAGCGACAGCGCCGCGACCCGCGACCCGGTTTCGATCATGAACAGGCCGGTCAACAGGCTCATCACCCCGAATATCCCACTGAGCCACAGCTTGCTGCCAAGGAAGCGGACGGTCGAGAAGATCAAAACCATAGTGGCGACCGTCATCCGCACACCGACCAGATTGGAATTGTCGCCGAACAGGGTCAGGCGCCCGTCGATATCATATTCGACACCATAGCCGGCGATGCCGAGCGTCGAGATAACTACCGCTCCCAGTGCGAAGAAGATCAACCCGTCGAAAACCGCCTCGGGATCGAAATTCTGATGCCAGAGGAGAAGGACAAAGATCAGCGCGCACGAGAAGATCGAGACATCAAAGACCCGCGTATATTCGCCACTGACATTGTAGATGCTAATCAGGATCAAAAGCAACTGCAACATGAACAGCAGCCGGGTGAACAGCTTGGCGTCGTCGGGAATGCGCAGCTTGCCGCCAGCCATCACCGCCACGCCATAGATAACCGCGGTGATGCGGCTGATCGAGAGGCCACGATCGGCATCACCGAGCAGATTGACCATCTCGAAATTGATCGAGAACAGGAACAGATACAGCGCCGCTCGGGCCCAGATTGCCCGTTGCGTTGCCGGTGCGGCGGTGATGCCATGCTGCATATCGGCGTCCAGCTACCTAGATTGAAGTCTGCGCGGCAGGGCTGCGGCGCAATGCGAACATCGTCGTGAAGCCCGTGGCCTTGCGCAACGCGACCCACAGAAACGCGCCCCACACGATCATCGAAATGCCCGACGAAAGCGCTGCACCTGTGGCGCCATAGAGCGGGATGAATAGCGGGTTGAGCGCGACGTTGCAAAGCGCCGAGGCACATAGCCCGGCCAGCGTCAGCCGTTCGTGACCGGTCAGGCTCAGAACGGTCGCAACCGGGCCGAAACACGAAGCGACGAAACGGCCGATCGACAGGGTATAGAGCGGCACAGCTGCAGCGCTGTATTCGGACCCGAACAGGATCATCAAAACCAGATGGCCGGCGACGAGGATCGCGACCAGGCTGACCAGGCTGATCAGCACGATCACGCGCGTGCTAGTATGGATCAACCGTTGCAGTTCGTCTCGTGCACCAAGCGCATGGAGCCGGGCAATCTCGGGTGAAATCACGGTGTTGATCGCAATGATCGCGAATGAGGCAAGCGTGGCGATCGCTGCCGCAACACGATAGTGCGCGACCTCGACAGTGGTGGTGAGGAAGCCCAGCATCAGCGTATCGACATTGTCGGTGATCAACTGCACGCTCTGGATCATCCCGAAACTCAGCGCAGCCATGGTCAGCGCCCGCCGGTCAAGCGAGGTCTGACCGAGCGGCCTGTCGGCAAAGTTGCGCGCCGTATATTTGCGCAGCCAGAACATCGCCGCACCGGCGCAGACCAGGCTGATCGCCGCATAGATGCCGAGCGCCGTTTCAAGCCCCAGCGGACGCGCGGTGGTGACGATGGCAACGATCCCGGTGACCACCAGGATGCCAATCGGACGCATCAGATATTCGGGAATCTGGCTGACGACGACCATCCCCATGCCCTGCACAGCGCCGACGCCGACATGCATGACCGGCACCGTGATCAGGATGATCGCCAACAGGATCGCCAGCGTGACGTTGCCGCTGACCCCCACGATCGCTGCGCCCCAGGCAAATCCACCGGCCAGCACGACCACGCACAATAATATCGCCGCCTGATATCCCCAGCGCCAGATATGATAGGGATGGACCCCATCGGGCCGGGCAACGGCATAGGCGGTTTCGCGCAGCACGACCTGCCGCAAACCGGTGCCGATCGGAAACGATACAATCGCCAGCAATGCCAGCAGGAAATTATAGCCGCCGAAATTGTGCGGCCCCATCAGGCGCGCCAGCGACGTCGCCGTGGCCAGCCCGAAGATCGCATTCGCGATGCTAAGGCCAAACACCTTGGCGGCGGCTCCCGACCGGAGCCGCTCCAGCAGGGAACGGAGCAATGCGTTAGGCATTGCCGTGCGCCCGTCGGGCCAGACAGAAACGGATGACGGCGATGGTCACAGCACGCCGCGGGTGTTGATCACGATCTTGCCGTTTAGCGCATCGCGCCCGCCCGCCAGAAACAACGCATGATCGACCAGCAGCAGCACGATATCGGCGCTGTCCACCGCTTGCGCGTAATCACTCAGCGTCAGGCCCTGTGCCGTCAATGCCTTGGGCAGCGTATCGACGTGCGGCTCGACAACCAGCAAGGTGCCGATCTTCTGTTCGGCCAGCATATGGACGATGTCGACTGCGGGGCTTTCCCGCAAATCGTCAACATTCGCTTTATACGCGAGGCCGAGACAGGCGATCCGCGGCTGATCGAACTTTGCCGCTGCCTGGCGAACCTGATCGACCACAAAATGCGGTTTGCCGTCGTTGACGGCACGCGCGGCCTGGATGAGCCGGCTGTTCTCGCGATCCGCGGCGACGATGAACCAGGGATCGACCGCGATGCAATGGCCGCCGACCCCGGGGCCGGGATTGAGGATGTTGACGCGCGGATGAAGATTGGCGAGGCCGATGAGCTCCCAGACATTGATGCCCAGACGGTCGCAGATCACGCTCAGCTCGTTGGCGAAGGCAATGTTGACATCGCGAAAAGCGTTTTCTGTGAGCTTCGCCATTTCCGCCGTCCTGGCGTCGGTCAGCTTGACGTTGCCGCGGACGAATACGCGGTAAAGATCGCTAGCGGCCTGCCCGCATTTGGGCGTCAGACCACCGATGATCCGGTCATTCTCGACGAGCTCGCGCAGGATCTGCCCGGGCAGCACGCGCTCGGGGCAGTGCGCAACGCGAATGTCCGACAGCTCGCCCGCCTGATGCGGGAAGGTCAGATCGGGCCGACTGCTCGCCAGCCATTCGGACAGGCGATCGGTCGCGCCGACCGGCGCCGTTGATTCCAGCACGATCAGATTGCCCTTGGCCAGCACCGGCGCGATCGATTTTACCGCTGCCTCGATATAGGCGAGATCGGGTTCATGATTGTCGCGGAACGGCGTAGGGACGGCGATGATGAACGCATCGGCGGCTTCCGCCGTCAGCGTTGCCCGCAACTTACCCGATTCCACCACCTTGCGCAGGAGCACGTCGAGCTGCGGCTCGACAATGTGCGGCTCGCCGCGATTGATCGAGTCTACCGTCGCCGGATTGACGTCGATGCCGATGATATCCACGCCGTGATCGGCGAACACCACCGAGGTCGGCAGGCCGATATAGCCAAGACCCACCACGCCTACGCTGCGGACGCCGCTCATTCGACAACTTCCATTTTTCCAGACTCCGATTTGATGCGATTGCCGATACGGCCGGCCGCCTGGCCATCGCCAAAGGGGTTCCGTGCCTGCGCCATCGCGGCATAGGACTGCGGATCATCGAGCAGCTCGACGACATTGGCGATCAGCGCTTCGGCCGAGGTGCCGATCAGCCGGGCAGTGCCTGCGATCATCGCTTCGGGCCGCTCGGTCGTGTCGCGAGTCACCAGCACCGGCTTGCCAAGGCCCGGCGCCTCTTCCTGGATGCCGCCCGAATCGGTGATGATCAGGCTGGCCCGGCTCATCAGATGGATGAACGGCAGGTAATCCTGCGGCTCGATCAAGTGCACGGCCGGACTGTCCGAAAGTACTTCCCACGCGACCTTGCGGACATTGGGATTGAGGTGAACCGGATAGACGATCTGTACGTCGTCGCGCTTGCCGATTTCGGCAAGGGCACGGCAAACGCGCTCAAGCCCGCCATCGAAATTCTCGCGGCGGTGCCCGGTGACGAGCAACAGACGCTTGGTCGGGTTGAGAAACGCGAATTGCGCTTCGAACTGCGCCGCCAGCGAGCGGTCGCTTCCCAGCTTGGCCGCAACCCATTGCAACGCATCGATCACAGTATTGCCGGTAACCAGCAAATCCTCCTCGCGCACGCCTTCCGCGCGCAGGTTGTCGGCGGCGACCTCGGTCGGTGGGAAATGCACCGTCGCCAACTGGCCGACGAGCTTGCGGTTAACCTCTTCGGGCCAGGGCGAATGAATGTTGCCGGTGCGCAATCCAGCCTCGACATGGGCGACCTTGACCTTCGCGTAGAAGGCGGCGAGCGCGCCCGCCATCGCCGTAGTGGTATCGCCCTGGACGATCACCCAGTCAGGCTTGAACTCGTCGATGACCCGGCCAACCCCTTCGAGCACCGCGGTAGTGATGTGGGTGAGGCTCTGGCCCGGCTTCATGATGTCCAGATCATAGTCAGGCGTCAGGCCGAACACCTCGAGCACGGCATCGAGCATCTGGCGGTGTTGTCCGCTAACGCAGGTCGCGTGGACGATTTGCGGGTCGCCGGCCAGCGCCAGCACGACCGGCGCCAACTTGATCGCTTCGGGGCGCGTGCCAAATATGGTCAGGATACGGGTCATATCGAACAGACGATGCCTCTGTTGGAGATCATGGGTTGGAGCTGGCGATATCGGCGGTGCCGGGCTGCCCGCCGCGCGCGGCCATCTCGCCCTCCAGCGCCTGAATTTCGGCCTTGAGAACCTCATATTCGGCAAGCTTGCGGCGCAGGAAACGGTTGGTCAGCGCGGCCCGCTCGGCGATGCCCTGGGGAGTAAGGACATGCAGATAGCCGAATTTGTGACGCGAGGTTTTGAAATTCTCGATCTTGATCAGACCCTTGTCGATCATCGCCTTGAGGCAATAATTGACCCCGCCGAGACTGACGTCCAGCGCGCGCGAGATGTCTCGCTGGCTATATTCCGGATGCTCCTCGAGTAGGCGAAGCAAACGGAAATGAAGATCTTCGCGCTTTTCCGGTGCAGCCATGATCGATCAACGACAGGTTTGATATTTGCCGCCGGAGCGTGTGCAAAGCCACACGCCGCCACGACACTCCCCCGGCCACCGCAGCGACCGTTCGAATTTGAACGCTTAGAGGCGCCGGCAGCGCTTGTGAAGTCACAAACGCGCATCCCGTTGTACCGTGGATGGACGCCCGCCCCGCGCCTATCCGATCCTATCGAACAGGCGCTGCCACCATCGCAAGGGGACCCAGCACAACGCCCGCTTCGTTCTGCGTGTCGCCGCCGCGGATCACCACGCCCAGTTGCTGCGCGCGGCAGCGATCGGGGATCTTCACCACCACCGCAAACTGCTTTTCCGAGAGGGTGGAGGCATAATCCTGCTTCCAGATCGTCTCGTCCTGACCGGCCGGAAGGCAGCGCAGCACCCACGTCAGCGAAACCGGGTCCGTATCCGGCAGCGGCGCGACCGCATGGCTAAACCGGTAGCTGCCCGGTTTGAGGAACAATATCCGCGTTGCCGCTACGCCATCGGCATTGGAGCGCACGGTAACGTCGAGCTTGTCGCCACTGCTGGGTCGGACGCGCAGATCCGCTGAATCGGCTAGCTCCCACACAACCGGGCCCAGGCGCAAATTGGTTGCCGCCTCGGTAAAGCCGATCTCCCGCATCGCCTGCGCGCCAGCGGGCAGCGATGCGGCATAGCGATAGGCCGTATCGTAATTGCCGTTGGCAATGAGCTTTTTAAGCAATTGCGCATCAAGGCCGGCGTAGCTGGGCGTGGCCGGCAGCCCCCCCCCCCCACGCACCACCAGCGCATCAGCAATCTCCACCGAACCCGAGCCGCTATTGACCACATAGGTCAGGAAGCGCGGCATCCATGGCCGCAACTTGTGCAGATACGGGGCGAACGCCGCCCGCACTTCCGGCTCAGACAGCGCGCCGCTGAGCACCGGGAACAACGCTCCGTCAGCCAGTTCGCTGATCGACAATGCCAGATCATAATGATCGAGCGCGCCGGGAATGTCGTTTTCAGCGACACGATCCTCGATCATCCAGACATGGGCCAGGAAATCGCGCTGCGACACGCGGTTGCCGAGCATCACCAGTGCACGCCCCCCCGCCTGATCGCCCTTGCCCGCCTTGGCCAGGCCTAGCTGGCGCAACGCGCCGGGATTTAACGGCGCCGCGCGCAGTGCACGACTTGCTGACACCGCCATTGCCGTCAGATCGATATCCGACTTGCCCCGCATTATCTGCTGATCGACGGCGGCAACCAGCGCGTCGGCATTGTTGGCAGACAGTGCCAGGGCCGCTTCGGGCTGCGCCTTGGCGAGTGCAGCAACGCGGGCCTGGACACCGGCCAGTCCTGCCAATCCGATCGTGATCGCACCGATCAGGACGCCACGCGCTACTCGCCACGCCATGTCAGTCGGCTCCCGTTATGCCCGCTTAGGGTCGTCGTCCCGACCATAGGAGCCATAGCTGCTGCCATAGCCATAGCCATACCCGTAGCCGGCATCCCGCTGCGACAGCTTGGTCAGAACCGCGCCGAAGATATGGGTGTTGACCATACGCAAGCGCTGGAGCGCCGCACGAATGCCACGCAGCGGCACGTCACCCGCCTGGATCACGAACACACAGCCTTCAACCGTGCTGCCGAGCAACGGCGCATCGGTGAGCCCCAGTACCGGCGGCGCATCCATCACGATGTGATCGAAATGCTCGAGCATTTCCTGGATCAGCACCTTGATGCGATCACCGCTGAGCAACTCTGCCGGATTTGGCGGCTTGGGGCCGGTGGTGAGCACCGACAGGCCCCTGAACGGCACTTCCGCGGTAAGCCGCATCAGATCGTCTTCGCCGGCAAGCAGATTGCTGAAGCCCGCCTTGTTGTCCAACTCGAAGATGTAATTGAGTGTCGGCGAGCGCAGATCGGCATCGACCAGCAACACCCGCTTTCCGGTGCGGCCGATGATCCGCGCCAGCGCCATCGACGTGGTCGATTTGCCTTCGCCCGGCTTGGTGCTGGTGACCATCAGCGATCTCGGCATGCCGTGATGCGTGCTGAAATTCAGATTCGAATGAATGCTGAAATAGGCTTCGGACAGATCCGACTTGGCATCCTGTAACTCGTCCTGAAGCGCGCCATCGGTCTTCGGCGTATAGCCAAGCAACGGCACCTGCAGGGCGCGGCTGATCTGCTGCGGATCGACCACCCCTTCGTCGATCTGCTCAAGGCCGACGACCAGCGCAACGACCAGACACAGGCCCAGCGCGATGGCGAGGATCATGTTCTTGAACAAGCTCGGCGCCGAAGGAACGGTCGGCACGCGCGCCTGATCGACGATGGCGATATTGTTGACGCCGACTGTGCCTGCAACGCCGATTTCCTTGTAGCGCTGCAGCAGCGCGTCATAGAGCTGGCGATTGGTATCGGCTTCGCGCTGATAGATATTATACTGGATGCTGGCGCGCTGCTGTTCGTCGAGCTGCGCGCGCAGCTTTTCGACCTCGCTGCGCAGACTGGCTTCCTTAGCAACCGCTTCCTTATAGGTCTGCGAACGGCTCGCGCCGACCCGCGACGTTTCGAGCGCAATCGCCTGATCCAGCGACTGGATCTTTTCCTTGAGCGCGCGCGCCGCCGGATATTCCGGCTCGAACTGGACCAGCGCCCGCGCATATTCCGATGCGGCCTCGGCCCGCTGGCGGCGCAGATCGGAAATGGCGGCATTGCCCAGCGCTTCGGGACTGACATCGCCCCGCTGCCCGCGCGCACGGCTTTCCGCAGCGATACGATCGGACGTCGCTTGGCTCAGCGCTGCGTTGAGTGCTTCGAGATCGGTGGCGGCCAGGGTGCGCTGGCCCTGGGTGCGGCCCTGGGCGTCCCTGACCGTTTCCAGCGTCACGATGCCGCGATCGGCGGCATAGGTCACGGCTTCGCGCTCGGACTCTTCGAGCCGAGTCTTCAGCGCAGCAAGCCGTTCTTCGAGGAATTTGCGCGCATCGGCAGTGGATGCAAACTGGCGATCCATGCTCGCGCCGATGAATTGCTGGGTCCAGGCATTGGCGATCTGCGCGGACAGCGCCGGCGAACGGCTGGTATAGCTGATCTTGACCAGGCGCGAACGGCGCACCGGATCGATCGAGATGCGCGAAAGCAGTGTACTGATCGCAACCTTCTCGCGGCGATCGGCCTGCTTTTGCGTCAGCGGCGCGACCTTGGCGTTGCCCAGCTCCTTTTCATTGATCTCGATGCCGGCCGCTTCGAAGAAAGCGTCGTTGCGATTGAGATCGAGCCCGCGCGCAACGCGCTCCGCAAGCGAACGGGTTTCGAGCAGGGCATATTGGGTTTCGTAGAATTCCAGGTCCTGCGCACCCACCGCGCCTTCAAGTCCCTGGACATTGGTGACTCGTTTCTGGTCACGGCTAATCTCGATCTGCGAGGTCGCGGTGTAGGTCGGCGCGGTCAGCAGGGTAATCACCAGCCCGACCGCGATGGCCACGGTCATCACCGCGATCGCCACCCACTTCCAGCGATTGAGCGTGTGCAGGTATCGCTTGAGCAGCGGCGCTACGAAATCCTGGTTATCCTGCACCAACGCAGCTTCGTCCGACTGCAGCGGAACGCGCGTCACGGCAGCTTCTTCTGAATAGGCAACCATAGTCTCAGTTTCACTCTCTGGAAACGCGACAGCGCTTCATGCAGGCAGGTTTACGGGCGCGCGCCGGAAGCGGCTTATTGCAATGCCACGATCAGCGGCGTGGTCAGCAACGGAACGATGCCAAGGAAATCCTTGAAAATGCGGCGCGCCTTTGAATCCCCGACGACGACGACGTCGTTGGCGAAAATCTCCGGATCAGGATAATTGCCGCGGCGGATCGCGCGCAGATCATAAAGCGCGGCAAGGTTCTGGCCCTTCACCGTGCGAAACACGACAATCTCGTCAAGCTTGGAAAATTCGTCGGTTCCCTCGGCAATAGCGATCGCACGCAGCAGCGTCATGCGACCGATTACCGGATACTGACCAGCTTTCTTGACCTGACCTTCAATGGTCACGACCTGGCTGACGGTTTCCTTGAGGTTGACGGTAACCTGGGGATCGCGAACATAGCGCTCGCGCAGCCGGTCCTTCAACAGAACTTCGATCTCGCCCGGCGTGCGACCGGAGACTTCGAGAACGCCCGCCAGCGGGAACGACATGCGGCCGCTGGCATCGACCTGGATTTCGCGCTGGCGCAGTTCGTCGATGCCGAACACGTCGATCGTCAGCTTGTCGAACGGGCCGACATAATAAGGCCGGCTTTCGGTCGCCAGCAGATCGGCGCGATCCGGCGGCGGCAGGACATTACCCTGCACCACGGTCATATTGGGCGAACCACCAACGCTCGTCTGCCCCGCACAGGCCGAAAGCGCGAGCAAGGCAAAACTCACAACCAGACGTTGCAACATCAAAATAACCTTTGAAATCAGTTTATTTCGCCATGCGCGAAGTCTTCCCGCGCGTCAACAAATCGCCCCCACCCCGCAGCGGCGTCGCAGCCCAAAGCGCTGCGAGCACGAATAGCGAACCCAGCGCAGGCGTCCTTAGCGGATAATCCCCAAGGCTGGCGATAGCGAACTGCAGGACCAGCACAAGACCAAGGCGCGAAAATAGCACAGGTTTGTCGACCGCCTTGCCGCGCGGCAACAGGCGAAACGCCCGCACCGCCACTAGCACGCATGCGAAAAGCAGCAGTGCCATGCCGGCAAGGCCACCGGTCAGCAGCACTTCCAACCAGTCATTATGGGCATGGTTGAGATAGGTGGCGTCAAGCAATTCTCGCGGTTCGGCCGTTTCGAAGACCTCGACGAACGACCCCATGCCACTGCCGAACGGAAAATAGTCGCCGACCAGCCGGACGATAACCGTCCATGCCTTGAAGCGCGTCTCGTTCTCGCTGTCCTGTTCAAGAATGCGCTGAAACGCCTCGCCGCGGCCAAGGACGATCGTCACCACGCTGAGCGCAAGGCCGAGCACCGCGACCCCGCCGCCGATCGCCCATTGCCGCCATGATCGCGTAAGCCCCACCGGCCCGCCCGACCGCCGCGCCTTGCCATGGCCGGCATCGCGCGGCGCTACCGCTTCGGCGACACCGGGGCGATACAGTAGCAGCACCGACGCGATCCCGACGATCCCGACCAGCAAGCCGGCCCGCGAGCCGGTGATAAAGATCAGCGGGATCAGAAACATGCCGGCGCCAAGCGCCAATACGCGCCGAGCGATATAATCCCTGGGGTTGCGCGGCATCGACGCGAACACCGCCAGCAGCGGAAACGTCGCCGCAAGCAGCACCGCCTGATGGTTGCGATTGGCGAACAGGCCAACCGCCGAGCCGCTGTTGGTGACCCGATAGAAATAAAGGGGGCCGTCGGGCGGGCCGACGATCTGGAGCAGCGCCAGTACCGCGCTGACCAGCGCCAGCACGACCATCACCGGAACCAGCTTGCTGCGCTGCTCGGTCGGGATCTGCGCGCCGAGCACCAGAAATGTGAGCGGCACCAGCATCGCGAAAAAGCTGTTCCAGCCATCTGGGGGAGCGACGTTGAGCGGACGCCACACCGGGCCAAGGCCGGCGGCACGATCGATCTCGGCGATGAAGCCGTGCCCAGGCAGCATGCTCCACAGCGCCGGCGGCAACGGCACCAGCTGTAACAAGGTAACCACGACCATCGCCGCCGCGATCATGAACAGGTAGCGATAGGCCCGCACGCGCTCCCAGCGCAGCGTCCACAGGCCATAGCCCAGCAGCAAGATCGCGACCGGGCGGAGAATCACCAGCGAGATGATGTCGCTGCGCGCGCCGCCGCCCATGAAAAAGACGAGGACGAGCAGCGAAGCAAGCGCGAAGAATGTCGCCCGAGCGTCCCCGCCGATACCTAACGCACCGTGCGCGGCGGGCCGTCGAATATTCTCCATGCTACTGCGTCCCGCCCCCGGATTCGTTTGGCCCATTCACCATGACGCCCCCCCCCCGCGCAAGGTCTTCGTGGCACGGCTCGCCGCAGCGCGGCATATTGTCGGCGCTACCGGCCAGGGTCCAAGTTCGGCGCCCGCAGGAACCGATTGCCGGAAGACGCGCGCCTATAACACGCATTCCGCCATATGGCTTATTGCTGCGGCGCAATGCCTTCGGGGCCGCCCGGTGCGCCGCCCTGACCCTGCGGACCGCCATTCTGCATCATCTGCTGCATCATCATCTGCTGGATGACAGCGGCGGGGACGAGATCGCTCATGTCGACGTCGAAGATCAGCACCTTGTCGGCGAGTTCGGCGCCGGGACCCTGCGCGCCCGGCTCTGCGCCATAGCCCAGGCTCGGCGGCAGCCAGAAACGGTACTTCGAACCCTTGTTCATCAGCTTCACGCCTTCGATGAAGCCGGGAATCATCGGCTGGCCGACCTGGAAGCGCATCGGCGCCGCCGGCTGGAACTCGGTGCCGTCGCGCAGCGTGCCGTGAATGGCAAGGACCACGCCGTCCTGATCGGCGGCGGTCGGCCCATCACCGGCCTTGATCACCTGATATTGCAGACCCGATGTCGTCGTCTTGATGCCCGACTGACCCTTGTGCCAGGCCAGCCACTGATCGTTCGGCAGCTTGGTGGCAGCTGCGGCGCGGGTGCCGCACCAGGCGAGCGCCACCGCCAGAGCGATAGCGACAATGATGCCAAGCCACAGCCAGATCTTGTGGCTGCGCTTGACGGGTTGGAGCGGAACGGCGGTCACGGACGACATGGTGTCACTTTCCCTGGCCCGGCATCTTGCCGGAGGCGCAAACCGGCGTTCCGCCGCTTAGCTTCACAGTTTCCACGCAAATCGGGCAATAAAATCGCCCGATCCAGCAAGAAATTACCGGGCGCTGTCGCGCTCGACGCGCTTGCGCTCGAGTTTGCGGGCACGGCGCACGGCCGCGGCGCGCTCGCGCGCACGCTTTTCGCTGGGCTTCTCGTAGTGACGGCGAAGCTTCATCTCGCGATACACGCCCTCGCGCTGCAGCTTCTTCTTGAGCGCACGGAGCGCCTGATCGACATTATTGTCACGTACGATGATTTGCATGTTGTAAAAAAGCCTCGCGCATCAAAACGATAGAATAGGGATCGCCGGAGCATGGGCTGCGGCGCGGAATGGCGGGCACCTATCAGCCGATTCCCTATTTTTCAAGGGCCGAGTGCCGCGCGCAGATCGGGAAGTGCAAAGCGCGCGCCCTGGCGGTTCAGATGATCATCATCATAATAAAGCGGCCAGCCATCCTGGACGAGCAGACAGCGCCCACCAGCAGATGGCGGACACAGCGCATGTTCGGGATAGACCCGGACCAGGCCCGGCGGCGTGCCAAGCGCATCGAATGCCGCATAAACCCGACGATTACGCTCGACGAAGCGGGCATGGCTGGTGGTGGGCAGATCAACCCAGAAGCCGTAGCGGCGGGTCCAGACGAGATAGTTCGGCACGTTCCAGCCCGCTTCCGGCACCGGATAGACCAGCACCACCCGCTTGCCCGCGGCAAGCATCGCCCGCACCGCTTCGCGAAAGGTTTCCGCCAGCGCCCGCTGCCCCGCCGGGGTCGCCGGGCTTTCCGGGTCCATCGTCTCCCAGCCACCTTCGCCATTATCGAACGTGGTATGCTCCATATAGAGCGTCCAGCGTGCGGCGAACACGACGGTGCCGATCTCCTTGTGCGCGCGCAGATAGCTGAACACGCTCTCGTAAAAGGGCGGGCAGTTCTGCCGCTGCGCGCTCATCCCGTCGCGGCGCAGGCTGGGCGGACAGCCCGCCCAGATGAAGGTTGCAGCGCGCTGCTGCCGGCGGTCCAGTTCGGGGACAAAGGCCGGCGCGATGGCCGACGCATGCGAATCGCCGATGATCGCCACCGTCACCGGGCCCGACGCCCCGAGCTTGCATGCCTGATCCAGCGGCTTGGGATTGCCCGAGAAGAAGCATGGCAGATTTTCGTCCTTGTAGCGCTGGCCCTGCTGGGTCAGCGCCAGGGTTTCGGCCGAATAGCGCTGCGGCAGGCCATGCGTCCGCCACGCCGCCAATCCCGCGCCGGCGAGCAGCAGCGCCGCCGGGCCGCCCAGCAGCAGCGCGCGGTGTGGCGCCATCGCCCGTCTGCCGCGAAACGGGCGCTCGACAAAGCGCCACGTCAGCGCCGCCAGAACAAACGCCAGAAGCAGCAATGCCAGCGCCGCGGGCATCCCTATCGCAGTCGTCACCGCAGCGCGGCTAAAGGCGAGCAAGGGCTGGTGCCACAGATAGGCGCTGTACGAGAGCAGGCCGATCGCCACCGCCGGTCGCGAAGCCAGCAGCCGCCCGGCCAGCGTATCCGGCCGGGCAAAGGTGATCAGCAGCATGGTGCCCGATACGGTGGGAAGAGCAAAGACGCCGGGAAACGGCACCAGCCGATCGATCATGACCATCGGCGCCAGCACCGCCAGCAATCCGATGAGGCCGCCCGCCTCGCGCAGCCGTCGCGGCAGCGCCGCGCCAAGCGGTCCGCGCCCTTCGCCGACCGCAAGCAGCGCACCGGCCAGAAGCTCCCAGCCACGGGTTGGCAGCATATAGAAGTTGATGCCGGCGCGCGCGTGGCTCAGCACCTCGCTGAGTGCGAAGGAGCCGAATAGCCCAAGCGCAAGCAGCGGCAACAACAGCCGCGGCAGGCGGCGGACGAGCAGGACCAGCATCAACGGATAGAAAAGATAGAATTGCTCTTCTACCGACAGGCTCCACAGGTGCAGCAGCGGATCAAGATCGCCGGTCGGCGCGAAATAATCGTCGCTGGCGCGCCAGAAAAAGAAGTTTGCGCCAAATGCCAGCGATGCCAGCAGGCTCTGGCCGAACCGGTCCATCGCATCGGGGAACAGCACCACCCACGCCGCGGCAAAGCTGGCGAACATTACCGTGAACAGAGCCGGCAGGATGCGCCGTGCGCGGCGGACATAGAAGCCCGACAAAGTGAAGCCGCCCTGTGCGGTTTCGCGCAGGATGATGCCGGTGATCAGATAACCGCTGATCACATAGAAGATATCGACCCCGGTAAAACCGCCGCCAAAGCCGGCAATGCCGGCGTGGAACAGCATTACTGAAACCACCGCAACAGCGCGGAGGCCATCGATTTCGGGCCGGTAATGCGCCGAATGCGGATTGAGTCCTTCCAGCGTCACCGCAAATGGCACCGGGGAAAAGCGTGCAGCATGATCGACCTGTCGGAAAGCGTCGGTGGACCGAGCCGGAAAGAATCCGGAAGCCATGGCGGGCGGGGCCGGTACAGGAGCGTAGCGACGCGCAAAGGTCAAGCAGCGTGCGAAGACCATGAGCGCCGGGCGATGGGCAAACCGGCACGGCATTGTTGCCGCTAGGCCACACCGCGTCCGCATTACACCAGATTGCAGCGCTGCAACGCCCCCGATAGGTTAGCGCTGCACCCCGCCCCAATGAGCAAGCCAGCCTACGTCTTGAACCTGGAAACCCGCCTGTTGATCGTCGACGACGACCCCGGAATCCGCGAGCTGACTGCCGCGTTCCTGTCGCAGCACGGCTATGTCGTCGATACCGCCGCCGGCGGAGCGGAGATGCGCGCGGCGATGGAAAGGGCCAGTGAGTCCGGGGCCGAATATGCGCTGGTCGTGCTCGACGTGATGATGCCGGGCGAGGACGGGCTCTCGATCCTGCGCTCTATGGACCGCGCGGCTGGGCCCGCGGTGATCCTGCATTCGGTGATCGGCGAGGATATCGACCGGATCGTCGGACTGGAGATGGGCGCGGACGATTATGTCGCCAAGCCCGCCAATCCCCGCGAGCTGCTGGCGCGGATCCGCTCGGTGCTGCGCCGGGCGGGGAGTGGCACCGCGTCCGCGAAGGCGCCCGAGCGCAGCTTCCTGCGCTTTTCCGGCTGGCGGCTCGATCCGGTCGGGCGGCAGTTGTTCGACCCCGACGACGTGCTGATCAACCTCTCCGACGGCGAATTCCGGCTGCTGCTGGCGATGGTCGAACGGCCGCGCCGGGTGCTGACCCGCGATACCCTGCTCGATGCCTCGCGCGGGCCGCTGGCCGATCATTTCGACCGCGCCATCGACGTGCAGATGAGCCGGCTGCGCAAGAAGATGCAGCGTCCGGGCAGCGAGGAGCTGATCCGCACGATCCGCAACGAAGGCTATATGTTCGCCGCGGAAGTGACCCGGAAATGAGCGCCCAGCCGCGCTCGATCGCGGTGTCGATCTTCCTGCTGGTGACCGGTTCGGTGCTGGCGGCGGCGCTGGCGCTGTTCAGCGTCACCTTCAAAGGCCCCCCGCCCCGCCCGGCGCCGCTGCAACTGACCAAGCTGGCAGTGGCGCTGGAACATTCAACGCCGCCGCCCGGCAACGAGCAGGGCCTGCGGATCGTCACCCGCGCCGGCCAGCCGGAGCCGCGCGGGCCCGAGCGGCTGGAGCCGCCGGGACACCCGATGGTGATCGCACTGGCCAGGCTGCTGCGGACGCCACCCACGCAGATCATGGTCTATACCTCCGAGATGCAGCGGACCAACGACGAGATACGCGGCCCTTTCACCGTCGGCTGGCGCGTGCCAGGCGGATGGCGGATCGCCGAGACCGCGCCGCCGCGGGTCTTGACCAGCTGGCACATCGTCACCCTGTTCGCGATGCTCGGCGTGCTGATCGTGCTGGGCGCGGCGGCATGGTGGATCGCGCGGCGCATCTCGCTGCCGATCCAGCGGCTGGCCGAGGCCGCGAAGCGCGCGCGGCCGGGCGTACGCGAGGCGATCCCCACCGATGGGCCCCTTGAGGTGCGCGAACTCGCCGAGGCGATCGGCGCGATGCAGGCCCGCATCCTCCAGCAGGCCGAGGGGCGCACGGTGATGCTGGGCGCGATCGCGCATGATCTCGGCACGCCATTGTCGCGCGTCGCTTTCTGGATCGAGCAATTGCCCGACGAAGCGCGCGCGCGCGCCGCCGCCGATATCGACGAGATGCGGGCGATGCTGAGCGCGGCGCTGGCGCTGGCGCGCGACGAGAGCGCGCCGGCATCGCCGACCCGGCTCGATCTGGGCAGCCTGATCGAGAGCCTGGTCGACGATCTTGCGGCGGCGGGCGCACCCGTCAGCGCGGAAGCCGGGCCGAGGGTCGTGCTGCGCGGCGATTCGGCGGCGCTCAGGCGACTGTTCACGAACCTGGTCGAGAACGCCGTGCGCTATGGCGAGCGGGCGACGCTCGGCTGGCGCGCGGACGGCGGCTGGGCGGAAGTCACCGTCGACGATGCCGGGCCGGGCTTCGATCCGGACAGGGCCGAGAGCCTGTTCGCGCCGTTCGTGCGCGGCGAGACCTCGCGCAACCGGGCGACGGGGGGCACCGGGCTGGGCCTCGCCATCGTCCGCTCGATCGCCGAGGCGCATGGCGGCGAGGTGCGGCTGGAGACCCGCGCCGGGGGCGGCGGACGCGTGCGGGTAAGGCTGCCGCTCGGCTAATTCTTCGGCTTGGCCACGCAATTGCCGGTGCGCTCGCCCTCGGCCCGAAGCGTGAGGCCGAGATAATTGGCGGCACCTTTGGCGCCGGTGGTCTGCTGGATCGTCACGTCATAGCGGGTCTGCGACAGCGTGCCCGTGGCGACCAGCACGGTCCGGTTCGCGCCATCGCCGCAATGGATCTCGGCGTCGAGCTTGCCGCCCGCCTGGATATAATGCGGGAAGGTGCAACTGGCGCCAGTGACCTGCTCGAGATTGTCGATGTTGAGCGGCTTGAGATCGTCGGCGGTGGCGCACTTCTGCGCGTTGCGCTCCTGCTCCTTGATGGCCGCCATCTGGCGATCGCGCGCGGGCCCTTCGGGAATCGCCGAGAGATCGGCCGCAACGACATGCAGCGCGGTCCGCCACTCGCCCGGCTGCATCAGCGTCTTGGGGCGCGCCGCCTTGGTAAGGCGCGTGACATCGTTCATCGAGGCGTTGGTGATCTGGACCTCGCCGGTTTCCGCCGCGCGCCTTTCGTCGGCGGACTGGCATCCCGCCAGCGCGAGGGCGGCAACCAGGAAATACGCGCGCATCGGCTTCACCTCTTCAAATCCGGCGCCACCTCAAGCCGAAAGCCGGAGGCAATGCAACATGACGCGGCGACGGCTCCCGCGCGGACTTTCCGTCGCCCGGCTCCGCGTTATAGTCGCGGATATGGAGAGCCCGCCCCCGCGCAACCGCGTCCGTTCGATCCTGGGGGGATCGGCGGGCAATCTGGTCGAATGGTATGACTGGTACGCCTATGCGGCGCTGGCCAGCTATCTGGCGCCGCATTATTTCGCCCCCGGATCGGCGCAGGATCTGAGCGCGTGGATCGTCTTTGCGATCGGTTTCTTCATGCGCCCGATCGGCGGCTGGCTGATGGGGGTCTATGGCGATCGCAAGGGGCGCAAGGCCGGGCTGACGCTGTCGGTCACCCTGATGTGCTTGGGCTCGATGGTGATCGCGGTGACGCCGAGCTTTTCCGAGATCGGCTGGGCGGCAACGGTGTCGCTGATCGCGGCGCGGCTGCTGCAGGGCCTGTCGCTCGGCGGCGAATATGGCGCGAGCGCGACCTATCTCTCGGAAATGGCGGGCAAGAAGCATCGCGGCTTCTTTTCCAGCTTCCAATATGTGACGCTGATTTCCGGGCAGCTGGTCGCGCTGCTGGTGGTGATGCTGCTCCAGGCGGCGATGCCCGAGAGCGCGCTCAAGCAATGGGGCTGGCGGATCCCGTTCGCGGTCGGCGGGGTGCTGGCGGTGGTCGTCTATTGGCTGCGGCGGCGGCTGCCCGAGACCGAGAGCTTCGCCAAGCGCGAGGAGCGCAAAACCGGCTTTTTCGCACTTCTCACCGAGCATCCAAAGGAAGCGGCGCTGGTGATGCTGCTGACCGCGGGCGGCACGCTCGCATTCTATGCCTATACGATCTACCCGATCGCGTTCCTGAAGAAGACCGCGGGCTTCTCCGACGCCGCCGCGACCCAGATCAACGCCGCCGCCCTGTTCGTGTTCATGGCGATCCAGCCGCTTGCGGGCGCCCTGTCCGACAGGATCGGACGCAAGCCGCTGATGGCGGGGTTCGGGGTGCTCGGCGTGCTGTTCACCTATCCGATCTTCGTGACGCTGGAGCAGACCCGCGACGGGCTGACCGCATTCCTGCTAATGACCGCGGCGTTGGTGATCGTCACCGGCTACACTTCGATAAACGCGGTGGTGAAGGCCGAATTGTTCCCCGCGCATATCCGCACCCTCGGCGTCGCCCTGCCCTATGCCATCGCCAATGCCGCGTTCGGCGGCACGGCCAGCGCGGTGGCGCTGAAGTTCAAGGACAGCGGCTGGGAGCGCGGCTTCTACTGGTACGTGACGGCGATGATCGCCATCTCGCTGGTGACCTATCTATGGATGCGCGACACCGCCAAGCATTCAAAAATACTCGAAGATTAGGACGTTTACGCCAAAACCGCCTTGCATCCCGCTTTCGAATTTGGAGAAGGCTTTCATCCAGCAACCGGCCGAGCCGGCCATTTTTCTAACGTTCTAGAGGTTTATGCACGACCCCGTTGTCAGATCGACGTTACTCTACGTTATTTTCAGCGCTCTATTTGTTATAGGCGCGGCTTTCTTGGTCTGGCATCGCCGCCGCGCCTATTGGCGCAAGTTGAGGCAAGCCGGAGATCCGCGCGCAAAGCAGCTTGAGCTAATGCGCGGGCAGAAGCCGCGTTGACGCCGTAAATCGGCCGCTAAAGCATCATCCCGCCACCGCGGATCGCCAATACGCGGCCGATCGAATCGAACAGCGAATCCATCGCGACCGGCTTGAACAGCACGTCGTCGGCACCGATCGCCAGGCAGCGATCGCGCAGATCGGGCGCGGTCTCGGCAGTCACCACGATGATCGGCAGCTCGCCCTTGGCGTCACCACGGGCGCGGATCCGGCGGATCGTCTCGAAACCGTCGGTGCCGGGCATGCGCAGATCGACGAGGATCACATCGAACGTATCCTCGTCGAGCATCGCCAGGCCCTCTTCGGCCCAGGCGGCCTCGGCCATGGTCGCGCCGGCCACGTCGAGCATGTCCTTCACGACCCGGCGGTTCATCGGATCGTCTTCGATGAAGAGGATGTTCATGCGCGTCCGCCGTTGCGGATCGGGAGCATATCGAGGGCGACCGTGTCTATCATATAGGTGTGCTATCGCCCTACGCCGCACGGGTGGCAAGACGGTCCGTATCGGACGGGGGTGATTTTTCTTCCGCCCGCGGCGTGACGGCTTCGATCAACGCCGCGCCCGCGACCGGCTTTTCGACAATTTGCCCGGCACCTGCCGCGAACAACTGAGACTTGGTTTCATCCTCGGGCTTGAGCCAGAGCACGGTGATCGCGGCATCGCCCGCGGCGGCCGCCAGCATCTGGATCGTCGCCATCACCTCGTCCTCGCCGGCCTTGGCGGTGGCTTCGTCGATCAACAGGTGGGTGACACCGCCGTCGCCCAGCATGATCCGCGCCTCTTCGGGGCTGGCGGCGAAACGCAGCGTCGCGACGCGCGGCTCGAACAGGGTCTTGAGCATCGAGCGCGCGATCGGATTTCGGTCGAGGATCAGCATCGAATTGCCGGTGGCCGCGCCCGGGCCTTCGACGGCTGCGGGCGCCTCGGCGGGGACCAGCGGCAGATCGACGATGAAGCGCGATCCCTGCCCTTCATTGCTCTCGACATGGATGTCACCGCCCAGCGCCTGGGCGAGATTACGGCAGATGGTGAGGCCGAGGCCGGTGCCGCCAAACTTGCGGGTGGTGCTGGTATCGACCTGGCGGAAGCTTTCGAAAATGTCGTCGAACTTGTCGGCGGGGATGCCGATGCCGGTATCGGCGATGACCAGCTTGAGGCGGCGCGCGGCGCCCTCGCCCTCGTCGATCGCGCGGACGGTGACCGCGCCCTTCTCGGTGAACTTGATCGCGTTCGACAGCAGGTTGAAGACGATCTGGCGCAGACGCCCGGCGTCGCTCATGATCCAGCATGGCGCATGGGTCAGTTCGAGGCGGAAGGCGAGGCCCTTGGCCACCGCCTGCTCCTGCCACATCCGCGTGACGTCCTGGAGCATCGCGCGGAGGTCCATCGGCGTCGTCTCGACGGTCAGGTTGCCGGTTTCGATCTTGGCGACATCGAGAATGTCGTCGACCAGCGCGCGCATCGTCACGCCGGCGCTATGGGCGATGCCTATACGGTCGCGCGTCTGCGGATCGAGTTTGGGATCGGAGAGCATGACCTGCGTCATGCCGAGAATGCCGTTGAGCGGGGTGCGGATCTCGTGGCTGGTGGTCGCGAGGAACTCGGTCTTGGCCTTGAGCGCCTTTTCGAGCGCGGCGTTGCTTTCGCCGAGTTCGATATTGGCGGCGGCGACCTTGTTGCGGCTGCGACGCATGGTGAGCAAGCCCCAGGCGAGGGCGGCAATGACGATCAGCGTGGCAAGGCCGATGCTAAGAAACAATGTGCGCTGGAACTGGGCCGTCTTGCGCAACTGTTCGCTGTTTAGCTTTTCGATCTCGAGCTCCTTGCCCTGAAAATCGAACTTCGCGGCGCTCAGCGCGGCGCTGGTAGTGGTAGCCACCTTGGCGGCTTCGTCGTTTAGACGGCGTAGCGCCTCCATATGGGTCAGCGCAGTGCGCAAGTCGCCAATCTCGCGATATATTCGGTAAGCGTAGAGGTGCGCGGTGCGCAGTTCGACGCCCGTATCCTTCAGATCCAGCCCCGCGAAGCATTCGTCGATCAAGCGGCGCGCGCGCGCCAGATCGCCCTGATCGGCGGCAAGACGCGCGGCGGTGGCGAGTAGATGGCGTCGCATCGCCGATGCACCGACCCCCTTGGTCAGCGCGAACCCGCGACTAAGCGTTGCTTGGGCGGCGGTGAACTTGCGCGCTTCGACTTGGTTGCGGGCGAGATTGCCGAGCACCCGCGCCTCGAGCAAAGGATTGTCCATCGATCGGACTAGCGCGAGTCCCGCATTATATTCGGCCTCGGCTTCAGAATAGCGCTCCAACACCATTAGCACGTTGCCGCGATTATTGTGCAGCGAAACCGACAGCGCCGGATCGCCCGAATACGCCCCTGCGGCCCGCTTGAAATATTTTTCGGCACTGTCGTTGTCGTTGGCCGCCGAATAGAGCAGCGCGATATTTTGAAGGGCGATTGCCTGGCTGCGCGGCTCTCCGGCCTTGTTGAAAACCTCGAACGCGTCCTGAAAATTCTTGAGTGCCTGCGCGGCCTTGTCGCTTTGCATGAAATAGGCACCCTGCGACATCAGTAGATCGCCGCGGAGCTTGATAGGCTCGCGCACTGACTGGATCATCCGCAATGCCTCGGCCAGCATCGGTCCGGCCTTGTCCGGCGCGTTACTGCGCAAATGCGCTTCCGCCGCGAGCCAATGCGCGGTGGCGAGCGCCAGCGTGCGCTGGCGCGTATCGCCGATCCGCTGGGCAAGCGCCTCGGCCGCAGCGATTTCGCGCAGCGTTCCGTCCGGATCGGACATCATGCTCTGCTTGGCACGTTTGAACGCTGCTTCGACCGGCGCCGGGAAGGGCGGCTCGGCGGCATGCGCGGGAACGCTCGCGATCACGGCCAGCAGCAAAGCGAATAATAGTCGCGGGATGCGCATCAGGCGCGCTTCCAGAAGCTCTCGGGCCGGAAAAACGATGTCGGTGGTCCGCCGATCGAACCCTTGTGCGCGTCGTCGTCAAGGAACTTGCGGAAGGCATCGAAGCCGATCGGCCGCGAGATGAGATAGCCCTGGACCATGTCGCAGCCCATCACGCTGAGCAGCGCCAGCGCCGACGGGGTTTCGACGCCTTCGGCGGTGACTTCCATATCGAGCGCATGCGCCAGATCGATCGTCGAGCGAACGATCAGCGGATCGCGATTGCTTGATGTCAGCTGGAGCACGAACATCTTGTCGATCTTGAGCTCGCTGGCCGGAAGCTGTTTGAGATAGGCGAGCGAGGACAGCCCGGCGCCATAATCGTCGATCGCGAGTTGAACCCCGATATCGGCGAAGGTCTGGAGATGGCGGATCGCGCTGTCGGGATCGCGGATCACCGCGGTCTCGGTGATCTCGAAGCCAAGCTTCGCGTCGGTCGAGCGAACGATATCGCAGGCTTCGGCGACGAAATTGCCGTCGGCGAGCAGCATGCCCGAGATGTTGAGGAACAGGGTCAGATCATGCCCGGCGGCGGCGAGGCGCTTCTGATCCTCGATCACCTGGCGCAATGTCCACAGGGTCAGCGCGCAAATCTCGCCGGCCTGTTCCGCCACCGAGATGAAATCACCCGGCAGGATCAGGCCGCGGACCGGATGCTGCCAGCGGACCAGCGCTTCGGCGCTGGCGATCTGCTGGCGGCGGACATGAACCTTGGGCTGGTATTGCAGGAACATCTCGCCATTGGCGATCGCGCGGGGCAGTTCGCGCATCAGGGTCAGCTTATCGAAGGCGAGATCGACGCGCGACAGATCGAGCATCACCACCCGGCCCTCGACGCGCGCCTGATCGAGCGCCGATTCGGCGGCTTCGGCGAGACGGACATCGTCATGCTCGCTGGCAGGCGCGGCGGCGACGCCGAACTGGACCTGAATCTGGTGCGCCTCGCCATCAAGATCGACCCGGCGCTGGAACGCCCTGCGCAGCCGGTCGATATCCGACGCGGCGGCCTCAGGCGTGTCCCGTTCGAAAGCGATCTCGACCAGGGCCCGGCCGGCTGGAACGATGCGCACATCGGGGCACAAGGCGGTGATTCGCTCCGCCACGTCGAGAATCAGCGAATCGGCGCGAGCGCGGCCCAGATGACGGCGCAACGAGACGAAATTGCTGATCTCGCAAAGACTCAGGATTCGCCAGAAGCGCTTGTCGGCACCGCGATCGCCACTTGCCCGTTTCCACCCAGAACGTTTGGGAATCCGCATGCCCATCGGTGCATCGACACGGCGTTTGCAGGGCTTGTCCGCCGGTGTCATCACATCGGATTTTTTGCTGATTTCCGTAGGTTGCAGACCGTCCTTCACTGCACGCGAGGCAGTCCTGGCCTTGGGCTTCGAGGGCTCGATGGGCGCCGACATTACCGCATTCTCTAGCCTGTCACCGTTGAAGGAACGGTTAAAAGCGCGCCCCGGAAATGGGCCTATCTGCCCGCAACTCCGCAGAAATCCTGATTGATTCTTGGTTAAACTTTCTTTAACTATCCCACTGCGCATCACTGCGCACCGATGGGAGAATATCAATGTTCGCGTTCAACCTGCTTTTCCGCGACGGTGCGGGCGGCGACGACATTCGTCCGTTCTGAACCGATCGCCACTTCCGGGCCGGCGGTGAAGCGGTTTCCACCGAAACCGCGCTGACCGGCCCGGATAGTTTTCGAGAAAGCGGCCTTCGGGCCGCTTTTTTTATTGCCATGGCTCCCGGCATCGCGGCATGCGCGGCAGCTTTTCCGCGGCGGCTGGCTGCGCTAAGGGCGCGCTTTGACTTATCTCTGAGGAATTCTTCGTTGCGTATTGCGATGATCGGCACCGGCTATGTGGGCCTGGTCTCTGGCGCCTGCTTCTCCGACTTCGGCCATGAGGTGGTCTGCGTCGACAAGGACCAGCGCAAGATCGACCTGCTGCATCAGAATGTGATGCCGATCTACGAGCCCGGGCTCGACACGCTGGTGGCCTCGAACGTCAAGGCCGGCCGCCTTTCCTTCACCACCGATCTCGCCGAAGCCGTAAAGGGCGCGGATGCGATCTTCATCGCGGTCGGCACGCCGAGCCGCCGCGGCGACGGCCATGCCGATCTTTCCTACGTCTATGCCGCCGCCGAGGAGATCGCCGGCGCGCTGACCGGCCCGGCGGTGATCGTCACCAAATCGACCGTGCCGGTGGGCACCGGCGACGAAGTCGAGCGCATCGTCCGCCGCGTCGCGCCGGATAGCGGGGCGATGGTCGTCTCCAATCCCGAATTCCTGCGCGAAGGCGCGGCGATCGACGACTTCAAGCGTCCGGACCGGGTGGTGGTCGGCGCCGAGGACGAAGCCGCGCGCGAGGTGATGCGCGCAATCTATCGCCCGCTGTCGCTCAACCAGAACGCTCCGTTGCTGTTCGTCGGCCGCCGCACCAGCGAGCTGATCAAATACGCCGCCAATGCCTTCCTCGCGGTCAAGATCACCTTCATCAACGAGATCGCCGATCTCTGCGAGCAGGTCGGCGCCGACGTCCAGGAGGTGTCGAAAGGCATCGGCATGGACAACCGCATCGGCGCCAAGTTCCTGCACGCCGGTCCCGGCTATGGCGGCTCGTGCTTCCCCAAGGATACGCTGGCGCTGATGAAGACCGCGGCGGACAACGAAACCCCTCTCCGGATCGTCGAAGCGACCGTGCAGGTCAACGATGCCCGCAAGCGCGCGATGGGCCGTAAGGTCATCAAGGCGATGGGCGGCGACGTCCGGGGCAAGACCGTCGGCATCCTCGGCCTGACCTTCAAGCCCAATACCGACGATATGCGCGACGCCCCGAGCATCTCGGTGATCGCGGCACTGCAGGATGCCGGCGCGACGGTGAAGGCCTATGACCCCGAAGGCGTCGAGCAGGCCAAGCCGCTGCTGCACGACGTCGAATTCGCGGACAGTCCCTATGCCGCGGCGGACGGCGCCGATGCGCTGGTGATCGTCACCGAATGGGACGAATTCCGCGCGCTCGATCTCAAGCGGGTCAAAGGCCTGCTCAAGTCGCCGCTGCTGGTCGATCTGCGCAACATCTATCCGCCGGCCGAGGCCGAAAAGGCCGGGCTAACCCTGGTTGGCGTTGGCAAGCCGCGCGGCTGATACGCCGAGGCGCTCGCCGGCATAGCGGCTGGCGCGGATCGGCTCCCACCAGGCGCGATTGGTGAGATACCAGTCAACGGTGTGGATCAGCCCGGTGGTGAAATCATGAGCGGGCCGCCAGCCGAGCTCGCGCTCGATCTTCGACGGATCGATCGCGTAGCGGCGGTCGTGGCCCGGCCGATCGGCGACGAAGCGGATCAGGTCGCGGCGCGGCCTTCCGCCCAGCAAGCCCAGCCGGATGTCGATCAGATCGCAGATCGCTTCGACGACGAGCAGGTTCGAGCGTTCCGCGCGCCCGCCGATAAGGTAGGTCTCGCCAGGCGTGCCACCATCGATCACCCGCGCCAGCGCCTCGGCATGGTCCTCGACATGGAGCCAGTCGCGGACATTGGCGCCGCTGCCATAGACCGGCAGCGGTTCGCCATGGATGGCGCCCAGGATGGTCAGCGGGATCAGCTTCTCGGGGAAGTGATAGGGCCCGTAATTGTTCGAGCAGTTCGAGAGCACCACCGGCAGGCCATAGGTCTCGTGCCAGGCGCGGACGAAGTGATCCGATGCCGCCTTCGACGCCGAATAGGGTGAGGATGGCGCGTAAGCGGTGTCTTCGGTGAAGACACCGCTGTCCAGAGGCAGATCGCCGAACACTTCGTCGGTCGAAACGTGATGGAAGCGGAAGCCGGCGCGGGCCGGGTCGGGCAGCGCGCGCCAATGATCGAGCGCGGCGTCGAGCAGGCGGACGGTGCCGACGACATTGGTCTCCACGAACGCCGCGGGGCTGTCGATCGAACGATCGACATGGGTTTCGGCGGCGAGGTGCATGATGCCGTCCACGCTCTCTTCGCGGAGCAGCGCCGCGACGGTGGCGATGTCGCCGATATCGGCATGGACGAAGCGGAAGTTGGGGGCATGCAGGACGCTGTCGAGCGTCGAGAGATTGCCGGCATAAGTGAGGCTGTCTAGGCAGATGACGCGGCGGCCCTGCCCCACCAGCAGCCGGCACACCGCGGAGCCGATAAAGCCCGCGCCCCCGGTCACCAGCACGGTGCGCATCACGCCGCGGCCTCGACGCAGCGGCGCAGGTAGCGCGCATAATCGGTCTTGCCGAACAGCTCGGCGCGCGCGAGCAGGCTGGCCGCGTCGAGATAGCCGAGATCGAAGGCGATCTCCTCGGGGCAGGCGACCTTGAAGCCCTGGCGGTGCTCGATGGTGCGAACGAACGAGCTGGCGTCGAACAGGCTGTCATGCGTGCCGGTGTCGAGCCAGGCATAGCCACGGCCCATCCGCTCGACGGTGAGGCTGCCGCGGTTCAGATAGGCGGCGATGACGTCGGTGATCTCAAGCTCGCCCCGCGCCGAGGGCACGAGGCCGCGGGCGATATTGCATACGTCGGCATCGAAGAAATACAGGCCGGTAACCGCCCAGTTTGATAGCGGCTGCGCGGGCTTTTCGACGATGCTGGTCGCCTGACCGGTGACGGCGTCGAAGCTGACCACGCCATAGCGCTCGGGATCGTCGACCTGATAGGCGAACACGGTCGATTGCCCGCCGGCGGCGGCACGCGCGGCGGCGCGTCCCTTCTCGCCCAGCCCTTCGCCGTGGAAGATATTGTCGCCAAGGATCAAAGCGGCGGGACCGCCGTCCAGGAATTGCTCGCCGATCAGGAATGCCTGCGCCAGCCCCTCGGGCTCAGGCTGCACGGCATAGTCGAGGTTGATCCCGAATGCCGCCCCGGTGCCGAGCAGCGCCTGGAACGCGGGCATGTCGCGCTCGGTGGAAATGATCAGGATGTCGCGGATGCCGGCGAGCATCAGCACCGACAGCGGATAATAGATCATCGGCTTGTCGAACACCGGTAGCAATTGCTTCGAGATCGACAGCGTCGCGGGATAGAGGCGCGTGCCCGATCCGCCGGCGAGGATGATCCCCTTCACGCCTGAGGGCGAAACCACTGGCACTTTCTTCCCTCCCGGCAGGCGCAAGAGCGCGCGTGCCGGCATCTTTGCCCGGCAATGGTTCAGAAAGGCTTTACCGTCACCGCCAAGCCATACCCTTGGCCTATAGGCCGCACTGTGCTCGGGCATGGCGCAGCCGGTGCCGCTCGCGCTAGAGAGAACGGCGATGGCATATTTCCTTGGGATCGACGCGGGCGGCAGCCATTGCCGCGGCAGGCTGGCCGACGAAAGCGGCCGCATTCTCGGCGAAGCTGAGGGCGGGCCGGCAAACACAAGGGTCGGCGTCGACCTCGTCCATGCCCGGATCAGCGAAGTCGCCGGCGCGGCGGCTGCCGAAGCGGGTCTCGACGAAGCGGCGACGGCGACGATCCGGGCCGGCATGGGCATCGCCGGCATCGGCCGCACCGGCGTGCGCGAGGCGCTGGCCGAACTGCCCTTCCCCTTTGCCACCACCGAATATGCGACCGACGCGGCGATCGCCAATCTCGGCGCGCATCTCGGGCATGACGGCGCGACCCTGATCATCGGCACCGGCAGCGTGGCGATGGTCAGCGCCGGCGGGCGCAGCTTCACGATCGGCGGCTATGGCTTCCCGATCTCCGACGAAGGCAGCGGCGCGGCGTTGGGGCTCAGCGCGGTGCGCCATGCCCTGCGCGCGCTCGACGGGCGAACCGAGCCGACCGCGCTCAGCCGCGCGATCACCGCCGATTTCGCGCACGATACGGCGCAGGTCGTCGCGTGGATGGATGCGGCCTCGCCTGCCGAATACGCCGCCTTCGCGCCCTTGGTGATGGACTATGCCGAGAATGGCGACACCATCGCCCGCTCGATCGTCGAGGACGCGGCGTCGCATATCGAGCGCTTCATCGAGACGATCTTCGCGCGCGGTGCCGAGCGCTGCGCGCTCGCCGGCGGACTTTCGCGCCGGATCCGGCCCTGGCTGCGCGCACGGACCAGCGAACAATTGATCGCGCCGCAAGCTGATCCGCTCGACGGCGCCCTGCTGCTCGCCGGGCTGCCGGCATCCGCAGTGCCGACGAGGCGCTGATGACGACCGAGACCATCGACCCGCGCTATGTCGATATCGACATGTGGCCGACCGAAGCGGCGGTCGAGGCGATCCTCGCGTCGCAGATCGAAGCGGTCGAGGCGCTGAAAAGCCAGGCGGGAGCGCTGGCGGCGGCGACTGACGCCGCGGCCGAGCGGCTGCGCGGCGGCGGGCGGATCGCCTATGCGGGTGCGGGGACGTCGGGGCGGATCGGCGTGCAGGACGGCGTCGAGCTGACGCCGACCTTCGGCTGGCCCGAGGCGCGATTGGTGTTCCTGATGGCGGGCGGCGCGGCGGCGCTGATGAAAACGCAGGAAGGCGCCGAGGATGATCGCGACGCCGCCCGCGCCGATGTCGAAGCGGCGGAGATCGGCGCCGGCGATGTCCTGATCGGGATCGCCGCCAGCGGGCGGACTCCCTATGTGCTGGCGGCGATCGAGGCGGCGCGGGATGCGGGCGCGCTGACGATCGGCGTCTCCAACAATGCCGGGGCACCCCTGCTTGCGTTGGCCGATCACGGCATCCTCGCCGACACCGGCAGCGAGGTCATCGCCGGATCGACGCGGATGAAGGCCGGCACCGCGCAGAAGGTCGCGCTCAACACGCTCTCGACCGCGATCATGCTCCGGCTCGGGCTCGTCCATCGCGGGCTGATGGTCAACATGCAGGTCTCGAACGCCAAGTTGCTGAGCCGTGGTCAGGCGATGGTGCGCGATCTCGCCGGGGTCGATCCGGCGGCGGCGGCGGCGGCACTGGCGGCGGCGGAAAACGACATCAAGCTGGCCGTCCTGCTCGCCAAAGGGCTGGACGCGCCGGCAGCCAGGGCATTGCTGGCGCGCAGCGGGAATAATCTGCGCCGGGCGCTCGATGACGCCTGAGAGCACCCTGATGTTTGCCGAGGCCGCCGAAGCCGGCGCGGCGGTGGCGCGGCAAGGGCCGGTCGCCGATCTGGCCGCGCAATTGCGCGCCGATCCGCCGCGGATCGTGGTGACGCTGGGGCGCGGCAGCTCCGACAATGCCGCGACCGTCGCGCGCTATCTGATCGAGACGCACCTCCGTCTGCTGACCAGCTCGGTCTCGCCCTCGGCAGCCTCGGTCTACGATGCCGCGCCCGATTATTCCGGCGCGCTGATGCTGGCGATTTCGCAATCGGGGAAGAGCCCCGATCTGCTCGCGGCGGCGGAAGCGGCACAGGCGGGCGGCGCGCGGCTGGCGGCGCTGGTCAATGTCGAAGATTCGCCATTGGCGGCGATGGCGGATCATGTGCTGCCGCTCTGTGCCGGACCGGAGCGCAGCGTCGCCGCGACAAAATCGTTCGTGACCAGCGTCGCGATGTGCCTGCGGCTGATCGCGGCATGGAGCGACGATGCGGAGCTGCAAACGGCGTTGGCCGCATTGCCCGAGATGCTCGACCGCGCTTGGGCGCTGGACTGGTCCGCCGCGTTGCCCGCGCTCACCGAGGCCCGGAACCTCTACGTCATCGCGCGGGGGCCTGCGCTGGGCATCGCCCAGGAGATCGCGCTCAAGATCAAGGAGACCTGCGGCTTCCATGCCGAGGCGTTCAGCGCCGCCGAGGTGCGCCACGGGCCGATGGCGCTGGTCGGCGAGGGCTTTCCGGTGCTGCTGCTCGGCCAGGACGACGAGGCGCGGGCCAGCGTCGCCGAACTGGCGGCGGAGTTCGCCGGCCGCGGCGCGACCGTGCTGCACGCCGGGATCGGCGCGGCGCCGGGCATCCGCCTGCCGTCGCTCGGCGCGCATCCGGTGGTCCAGCCGCTATTGCTGGTCGAGAGCTTCTACCGCCTCGCCAACGCGCTGGCGGTGGCGCGCGGGCGCGATCCCGACCATCCGCCGCACCTGCGCAAGGTCACCGAGACGCTATGAGCCCCGTCGCGCTCACCAATGGCCGGGTGCTGACGCCCACCGGCTTCAGCGAGGATTGCGTGGTGATCGAGGGCGACCGGATCGCCGCGACCCTGCCCGCCCCGCCTGCCGATGCGAAGGTGGTCGATCTTGGCGGCAAGATGCTGCTTCCGGGCTTCATCGACACCCAGGTCAATGGCGGCGGCGGGCGGCTGTTCAACGACGATCCAAGCGTGGAAACGCTGCGGGTGATCGCCGAAACGCACCGCCGCTATGGCACCACCGGCATGCTCCCCACGCTGATCAGCGACGATCTCGATGTCGTCGCGGCGGCAATCGCTGCGGTGGACGCGGCGATCGAAGCACAAGTGCCGGGCATCCTCGGCATCCACATCGAGGGACCGTTCCTCAGCCCCAAGCGCAAGGGCATCCATCCGGAGGGCAAGCTCCAGCCGCTGCGCGACGACTATCTCGCGCTGCTGACCTCGCTCAAGCGCGGCAAGACGCTGGTGACGCTCGCCCCCGAACGAGCGACGCCCGACCAGATCAGGCAACTGGTGGCCGCGGGCGTGATCGTCTCGGCCGGGCATTCGGACGCGCCCTACGAGACCGTCCGCGCCGCGATCGATGCCGGCCTCACCGGCTTCACCCATATCTACAACGCCATGTCGCAATTGACCGGGCGCGCGCCAGGGATGGTCGGCGCCGCATTGGAGAGCGGCGACACCTTCGCCGGGATCATCGCCGACGGCCATCACCTCCACCCCGCATCCTTGCGCATCGCGCTCGCCGCCAAGGGGCCGGAGCGGCTGATGCTGGTCACCGATGCGATGCCGAGCGTCGGCAGCGATGCGCCCGGCTTCGAGCTGCAGGGCCGCACGATCCACCGCGAGGGTGATAGGCTGGTTGGCGAGGACGGCACGCTCGCCGGATCGACGCTGACCATGGCCGGCGCGGTGCGCGGGATGATCGATCAGGGCCGCGTATCGCTGGAGACGGCGGTGGCGATGGCATCGGCCACGCCCGCGGCGTTCCTCAGCCTCGCGACCCATGGCGGGATCGCGGTGGGCCAGTCCGCCAATCTCCTCCTCGCCGACGGCAATTTGAATATCGAGGCAAGCTGGATCGCCGGTATCCGCGCCTAAACATTTACTAGATCGCCGCCCCGTGCGACGCTTCCTAGATAGCCGCCATGCTGCAAGGCCAAACCCCCTCCCTCTTGCGCCTGACGCATCTCCAGCGGTTGGAAGCCGAGAGCATCCATATCCTGCGCGAAGTCGTCGCCGAGGCTGAGCGCCCGGTGATGCTCTATTCGATCGGCAAGGATTCGGCGGTGATGCTGCATCTGGCGCGCAAGGCGTTCTACCCCGCCCCGCCGCCCTTCCCGCTGCTCCATGTCGATACGACCTGGAAATTCCGGGCGATGTACGATCTGCGCGACAAGGCCGCCGCCGCCGCCGGCATGGAACTGCTCGTCCACAAGAATCCAGAGGCCGAGGCTCAGGGCATCAATCCGTTCGATCATGGCGGGCTGCACACCGATATGTGGAAGACCGAGGGCCTCAAACAGGCGCTCGATCTCCACGGTTTCGATGCGGCGTTCGGTGGCGCGCGGCGCGACGAGGAGAAGTCGCGGGCCAAGGAGCGCGTGTTCAGCTTCCGCACCGCCTCGCATCGCTGGGATCCCAAGAACCAGCGGCCCGAGCTGTGGCGGCTCTACAATGCGCGGAAAGCCAAGGGCGAGAGCATGCGGGTGTTCCCGATCTCGAACTGGACCGAGCTCGACATCTGGCAATACATCCTCGCCGAGGGGATCGAGATCGTCCCGCTCTATTTCGCGGCGCCGCGCCCGACGGTGCAGCGTGACGGGCTGCTGCTTATGGTCGATGATGATCGCTTCCGGCTGCGCACGAACGAAGTGCCGGTCGAGCGATCGGTGCGCTTTCGCACGCTCGGCTGCTATCCGCTGACCGGGGCGGTGGAGAGCGAGGCGGACACGCTCGAAGCAGTGATCCGTGAGATGCTGTTGACCACGACATCGGAACGGCAGGGCCGCGCCATCGATCACGATCAGGCGGCGTCGATGGAAAAGAAGAAGCAGGAGGGGTATTTTTGACCCGCCACGTCATGCGCAGCGTGACGCAGGGTCAACCCCGGCGCAGGCCGGGGCTTCGTGCCACAAGCGCGCTCACACAATCGCACGAGATCCCGGCTTCCGCCGGGATGACGGATATCATCATGGCTTTCTGCTACCGCCTTCAAAACAACCGCTTCAAATGTAGGATTTCATCTGGTCTACCCTCACCGATGGGGCAGCGATTCAGATCCTCGAAGGGCGCAAATGTGTCGCGTCATCGTCGCGCCCCTGTCGCGTACCTGTCGCGCGCCCGTCGCGCGGGTATCGCGCGGGTGTCGCGCGGGTGTCGCATAGCTGCCGCGTCATTGTCGTGTCCGTGCCGCGCCCCCAGCGGGCCGGCACGAGGCACCTCGAAAACACTAAACTTCCTCAACATTCGCGATCACCACGTCTTCGCGAAACCGGGCGCACGCGCATGACCAGCTACCGCCCCGACGCGCTGATCGCGTCCGACATTTCCGCCTATCTCGCGCTCCATCAGAGCAAGTCGCTGCTGCGCTTCATCACCTGCGGCTCGGTCGATGACGGCAAGTCGACGCTGATCGGGCGGCTGCTCTACGATTCGAAGCAAATCTTCGAGGATCAGCTTTCGGCGCTGGAGAGCGACAGCAAGCGCGTCGGCACGCAGGGGCAGGAGATCGATTTCGCCCTCCTGGTCGATGGCCTCGCCGCCGAGCGCGAGCAGGGCATCACCATCGACGTCGCCTATCGCTTCTTCGCCACCGAGAAGCGCAAGTTCATCGTCGCCGATACGCCGGGGCACGAACAATATACCCGCAACATGGTCACCGGCGCCTCGACCGCCGATCTCGCGGTGATCCTGATCGACGCGCGCAAAGGCGTGCTGACCCAGACCAAGCGGCATTCGTACCTCGCGCATCTGCTCGGCATCCGCCACATCGTGCTGGCGGTGAACAAGATGGACCTGGTCGGATACGATTCCGCGGTGTTCGAGCAGATCGTCGCCGACTATCGCGCCTTTGCCGACAGCATCGGCATTGCCGATTTCACCCCGATCCCGCTTTCGGGGTTCAAGGGCGACAACATTACCGCGCTTAGCGAAAACACGCCGTGGTTCACCGGGCCGGCGCTGATCGATCATCTCGAGAGCGTCGAGCTCGATGTGGACAAGGATCGAGCCAAGCCGTTCCGGTTGCCGGTGCAATGGGTCAACCGGCCCAATCTCGACTTTCGCGGCTTCGCCGGGCTGATCGCCAGCGGCAGTGTTCGTCCCGGCGATCGGGTGCGGATCCTGCCATCGGGCCGCACCACCAGTGTAGCGCGCATCGTCGGGATGGGTGGCGACCGGCAGGAAGCGGTCGCCGGCGAGAGCGTGACGATCACGCTGGCCGACGAAGTGGATTGCTCGCGCGGCGACGTCATCGCCGCCGCCGACGCCCCGCCGCAAGCCGCCGACCAGTTCCAGGCGACCATCGTCTGGATGGACCAGACCGAGCTACTCCCCGGGCGCGGCTACTGGCTCAAGCTCGGCACCCAGACCGTCACCGCCACCATCCAGCCGCCCAAGCATCTGGTGTGCATCAACACCATGGCGGAATTGTCCGCCAAGACACTGCAACTCAATGATATTGGCGTGGCCGAGGTCTATACCGACCGGGCGATCGTGTTCGAGCCCTATATGGATTCGCACGACCTTGGCGGCTTCATCCTGATCGACAAGGCGACCAACGCCACCGTGGCGGCGGGCATGCTCAATTTCGCGCTGCGCCGCGCCCAGAACGTCCATTGGCAGGCCGTCGAGATCAACCGCGAGGCGCATGCCTCGCAAAAAGGCCAGCAACCGCGGCTGCTGTGGTTCACCGGCCTCTCCGGCTCGGGCAAGTCGACCATCGCCAATCTCGTCGAGAAGCGCCTCCATGCGCTGGGCAAGCACAGCTTCCTGCTCGACGGCGACAATATCCGCCACGGACTCAACAAGGATCTCGGCTTCACCGATCAGGACCGCGTCGAGAATATTCGCCGGGTCGCGGAGGTCGCCAAGCTGATGACCGATGCCGGGCTGATCGTGCTCACCGCCTTCATCTCGCCGTTCCGCGCCGAGCGCGAGTTGGCGCGCGCGATGATGCCCGAGGGTGAGTTTTTCGAGATCTTCATCGATACGCCGCTGGAAACCGCAGAGGCGCGCGACGTGAAGGGACTCTACAAAAAGGCACGCGCCGGCGAGATCGCTCATTTCACCGGCATCACCTCGCCCTTTGAAGCGCCGCTTGCTCCCGAAATCCGCGTCGACACCACCCGGGAGACGCCAGAGGAAGCAGCCGAGCGGATCGTCGAGACGATCATGGGCACGTGGAGTCCGGTGATTTGAGCGCCGACTTCCTCTCGGATGCCGAACTCGCCCGAGCGATCGCCGACGAGGCCGGCGCGCTGCTGCTGCGCATCCAGGAGGAAGGCGCTGACGGCGCGCGCGGCGATCGCGAGGCCAATGCGCTGATTCTCGCCTGGCTGGAAACCGCCCGGCCCGACGACGCGATCCTGTCCGAAGAATCCGCCGACGATCCGATCCGGCTCGAACGCCGCCGGGTCTGGATCGTCGATCCGCTCGACGGCACCCGCGAATTCTCCGAGAACCGGCCCGATTGGGCGGTGCATGTCGCGCTGGCGGTGGACGGCGTCGCGACGACGGGCGCGGTGGCCGTGCCGCGGCTTGGTTGCACCCTGGTCAGCGATCCCGCGCCGGTCCTTCCCGGTGGCCGGGTGCCGCCACGGATGCTGGTCAGCCGCACCCGGCCGAGTGCGCTGTGCGCCGATGTCGGCGCGCGGATCGGCGCCGAGCATATCGCGATGGGCTCGGCCGGCGCAAAGGCGATGGCGGTGGTGCGCGGCGAGGCCGAGATCTACCTTCATACCGGCGGCCAGCATCAATGGGACAATTGCGCGCCGGTCGCGGTCGCGCTCGCCGCCGGGCTGCATTGCTCGCGGATCGACGGCTCGCCGCTTATCTACAACCAGCCCGCCACCAGCATTCCCGACCTGCTGATCTGCCGCCCCGAATGGTCACAAATCGTCTTAGAGTCGGTCGCTAACTGTGGCTGAATGATTCCCCACGACTCGCGGATTCACCGCGAGTCGCGCGTAGACGCGTGAATCCGAACATGGTAAATGACCTGTTTGGGAGGGCCTTATTTCGGGCATCGACATCTGGTTTTTGCTGGCGGTCGGATTCAGCTTCACGGGCTATGCGGTCTATCTGCTTGGCCTGCGCCAGCAGCTCGTCCAGCCCAATCGCGCATCATGGCTGATCTGGAGCGCCGCGACCGGGCTCGAAGCCTTGACCTATGCCGCGGTCAATCCCGGCGCGCCGCAGGGCTGGGTGTTCGCGATCTCCGCCGTCGCCTGTATCGTCGTCACGCTCGGCATCTGGAGCCGCTCGTCCTGGGCGCCGCCCTCGCCCACCGAAACCTTCTGTATCGCCGCCAGCATGACCGCGCTCGTGCTGTGGCTGGTGTTCCGCGAAGCATTCTGGGCGCACATGCTGGTCGTCCTCGCCGTGCCGGTCAGCTTCTGGCCGACATGGCAGAGCGTCTGGACGGACCGCGCCCGGGAGCGTTCGCCGGCCTGGGGCCTGTGGACCTTCGGCGATCTCGCGACCTTGTTCGTGGCGGTGCGCGGCGTCGAGCTCGGCGTGGCCGAACTCGGCTATGTCGTCGTCGAGCTCCTCTGCCACGCCAGCGTCTGGTTCCTGATCGGGCTGGCGACGATCAACCCGCTGCGCTCGTTCGGCGCGCGGCGCGGGGCGCTGCGGTTCTTCGATCGCTATCGCCCTTCGAATAATCTCTTCACTGTCGGCGAGAACCATCTGGGCAAGGCCGTGTTTGCCGCCGTCCCGTTCGCCGAGGGCGATATGCTGATCGAGTTCACCGGCCGGCGCTTTCATGCCGACAAGGTGCCCAGCCTGATGCGCGGCGGCGGCGATCGCTTCGTCCAGGTGACGCCCGATCACTATATGGGCCCAAGCGGCCGGATCGATGATTTGGTCAATCACAGCTGCGCGCCCAATGCCGGGCTGCGCTTCACCGATGAGGGCATCTTTCTTGTCGCGGTGCGCGCGATCCAGCCGGGCGAAGAGATCAGCTGGGACTATTCGACGACGCTCAAGGAATCGAACTGGCACATGATCTGCCAGTGCCGCGCGCCGGAATGCCGCCGCGTGATTGCCAATTTCGACGCGCTCGATCCCGACCGCCAGGAATATTTCCGCTCGCGTAATCTGGTCGCGCCCTATCTGCGGCGGAAGGACGATGTCGTGATCAGAAGGCGGGCGAGCTAGCCGCCGAAAGCATCAGGCAGCTTCGGCCCTGCTGCTGTCGAGCTTCGCCTGCCCCAGCGTCAGGATCGCCCGCGCGCCCGTTCCCTTGCCGTCGCTGCGCAGTTCCAGAGATCCTTCCATCGCCAGCATCGAATTGGCGCACCAGTGCAGGCCGAGCCCGCCCGATTTGTGCGCGCGGGTCGAGAAGCCGCGCTGGAACAGGGTCGGCGCATTGGCGGGATCGAAGCCTTCGCCATCGTCACGGATCGAGATTTCGACGCGATCATCCTTCTCGGCGATCGATACCGAGATGCTTCCACTGGTGCGGCCCGTCGCGGCGATCGCTTCGGCGGCGTTGGAGAAGAGATTGCCGACCACCTGGCTGAGGATCACCCGGCTCGCCATCACCCAGTGCGGCTTGCCCGGAAAGCTGAACGCGATCGAGATATCGCCCGAATAGCGGGCGATGGTGGCGTTCTGCGCGACGATATCGGTGATGTCGCAGGCGTCGAGCGGCGGACGCTCATGCGCCGCCTGCTGCTGGCTACCGATGATTTCGAGAACGTGGTGAAGCGCCTCTCGACCGATCTGGAACTGCTGCTTGCGGTCGGCGCGTTCCTCTTCGAACGCCTGATTGGCGGCGGCGACGAAAGCGACGAGCTTCTGGCGCCGCGCCGCCGGTACCTCTTCCTTGGCAAGCTCGGACAGAGCGCGATCGACGATATTGCGGTCGATCGCCGCTTCGCGGGCGACGCCCTGGCTCAGCACGGTGCTGATCGGGTTGAGCGCGTTGCGGACATTGTGCATCACTGCGACCGCGCTTTCGCTGCGGCCGAGCGCAAAGCTCTGCGTCTCGAGCTGCTCGCGCAAATCCTTGAGCTGGGCGAGCATCGAATTGAAGCTGGTGACGAGGCTGCCGATCTCGTCATTGCTGCGCTCGTCGGTGAGCAGGCTGAGATTGCCCGACTGGCGGACGAGACCCATGTGACGCTCGACGCGGTTGAGCGGCTTGAGGACGAGACGCGCGATGAGCCGGCGCAGCACCCACAAGGCGACGGCCAGGACCACCGACGACCCGATCACGGCGATGATCAGCATCTGCAGACCCAGAGCGGACATTTCGCGCGGCACCGAATAAGCGGCGGTGGCAATGGCTTTGCCGTCCGCGCCCGGGATCGGCACGGTGATTTCGACACGCGTCCGCGTGGCGGTCTTGGTGACCTGGTTCGTTGGATTGGCGAGGGCGAGGCTCGCTTTCAGCTGGAGCAGATTGCTGAGCTGCGCCGAATTGATCGCGCGCGCCATGAGCACATAACCGCGTGGCTCTCCGCTCCCGTCGCTGCGGCGGACCTGCGCGACGCCAACCGCGGCGAGGGTTTCGCCGAGTTCGAGATAGAAGCCGGCGGAGCTGTTGCCGTTCAGCGCCTGTTTCACGTCCAGACGCCCGATCGCCCGCACCAGCTTTTCGCGCATCGCCGGAACGTCGGTTTCCTTGTCGATGTAGCGGGCGATGACGATTTTGCCGTCATTGCCGACATAGGCCATGCCGTTCACATCGAGATTGACCATCGCCAGTGTCGAGAAGCTCTCCTCCTCGAACGCCTTGGTGGGCGCGGCCATATAGTCGTAACTCGAATTCCAGTCGCCATAGTCGCGGACGGCGTTCTCAACCTTGGCGGTGAGATCGTGAATCACGGCCTCGGTGCGCGCGACATGCGCATCGACCGCGTTATTCTCGAGCTTGCTGAAGCCCGGCGTGATGACGGTGGCGAGAAACAATGCGAGCGCGACGGCGCCGAGCAAGCCGACGCCGGTCAATATCCATACAAGCTTGGCGCCGAGCGAGGCCGGCGCGCGCAGGCGCACACCCCGTTCGTTCAGGCTGCGGAGCATCAGCCGTTGGTCCCGTTGCCCGGTTCCTGCTCGTCGAGGTCCTGCGTGGAGGTATCGACCATCGATCCGCGCTGGGCGAGTGCCAGCGCATCCTCGGCGGGCATTGGCCGGGCGAGATAATAGCCTTGCAAATGGCTGCAGCCGGCGACGCGGAGCGCCTGAAGCTGCGCCTCGGTCTCGACGCCTTCGGCAACGACCTCCATGCCCAGCGCGCGGCCGAGATGGATGATCGAATGGACGATCGCGGCGCTCTCGCGCTCCTTGCCCATGCCATCGACGAAGCTGCGGTCGATCTTGAGGCAATCGAGCGCGAAACGGCGGATATTGTAGAGGCTCGAATAGCCGGTGCCGAAATCGTCCAGCGCGATGCGGAAGCCCATCTGGCGCAGCTTGAACAGGGTCTCGGCGGCGCGCTCGACATTGTCGAAGATCGCGGTTTCTGTGATCTCGATCTGGAAACGCTGCGGATCGACGCCGGCATTGGTGACGCGCTCGACGACATGGCCGACGAAATTGTGGCGGCGGAACTGGCGTGGCGAGAAGTTCACCGAGACATATTGCCCCGGCCAGGTCTTGAGCGTGCGGACCGCCTCGTCGATCACCCAGTCGCCCAGTTCGTGGATGAGGTTCGATTCCTCGGCGATGGGGATGAACAGGCCGGGCGAGACCATGCCGTATTCGGGGCTACACCAGCGGATCAGCGCTTCGAAACCGGTGATCGCCAAGCCCTCGCGCGCGACGATCGGCTGGAAGACCAGCTTCAATTCGCCCTTCTGGATCGCGCCCGACAGGCCGTTCTCGATCTGGCGGCGGAACTGGATCGATTCGTCCATGCTGTCGTCGAACAGGCGGACGATACCGCGACCCTGGCGCTTGGCTTCATTGAGCGCGAGATCGGCGCGGCGCATCACATCGATGGGGTCGCCAGTCGAGCCAGGCTCGACCACGACCAGACCGATCGAAGCACCGCCCTGCACCGAATGGCCCATGACCTTGAAGCTGGCCGAACAGGATTTGAGCGCGCGTTCGGACTGCATCACGGCATCGTCTTCGCCGCTGATCGGGAACAGGATCGCGAACTCGTCGCCGCCCAGCCGCGCGACCATGCCCTCCTCGCCGAACTGATCCTGAAGGATCTCGCAGACAATGCGGATCAGCTCGTCGCCGACGAGATGACCGAGCGTATCGTTGACCAGCTTGAAGCGGTCGAGATCGATCATCGCCATCGCGAACAACTGGTCGCTCTTCACCGCCATGCCCAAGGCACGCAGGAAAGCGAGACGATTGGGCGCGTCGGTCAGCGAATCGTGATTGGCGATATGAACGGCGCGCGATTCATTGGCGGCCAGCTCAAGCTTCTGCTCCTCGAGCAAGGTGATCGCGCCCTTGAGCTGGGCATCTGCTTCCCAGCGGTGCGACAGCGCAGTCGCGGTCTGGATCACCTCTTCGGCCTGGAACGGCTTGGCGATGTAGAAGATCTTGTCGGCGGGGCCGGCGGCGCGGCTGATGTCGAGCGGCGAGAAATCGGAATAGCCGGTGACGATCACGAGATTGATGTCGGGATCGAGCGCGCGGATGCGCTTGGCGGTTTCCTTGCCGTCGATGCCCGGAGGCATGCGAACGTCGATGAAGGCCACCGAGAAGCGCTCGCCGGTCTCGATCGAATCCTGCACCGCGGCGACCGCGTCGAGGCCCTGCATATGATAGTCGCAGTCGAAATCGGCGGGCGCGTCGGGCATGGCCGATGCGGTTGCATTGTCATCGTCGCCGAACAGTTCGGCGGCCATGGCGCCCAGCGCGGCATCGCCGGCGCCGGCGCGGTTCCCGCCGAAGACCTGGCGGTACGACTGATGCATCGCCGGTTCGTCGTCCACGATCAGAATGCGCACGGTGCCGAAATCCCCCTTTAGACTATCCGAAACGGGGTAAGCGGATAGCGTTAAGGAGGCGTAAAACGCCGCGGCTTTGCGAGCGGAGCACGGCCGCCAACCGGTTAAGCCGCGGGTCCGCATTTTCCCGGAATATCGCCGCCGCAATTGTCCGGGTAGAGACATGCTTGCGCAAGCCCACTTTCCCGAAGGCTTCGCCTGTAAGACAGTTCCATGCGCCCCTCTTCTCGCCCGAAGAGCGCGCATTCGGGAGCAAGCCGAAGCCGCTCGACGATCCCTCTGGCGGCTTCGGCTTGCACTCCCCTCCCCGCCGCACGCGATCCCCGTTGATTCCCCGGACGTTACCGGTAGTGATGACGAGGATGCCCTTTCCAGCGCACCCCGTTCCATGACCGAACAGGAAGCCGGACACGCGCCGCTTCCGGTGGGGGAAGACGAGTTCCGCCTGATCGCGGACAGCGCGCCCGTCGCGGTGTGGGTGACCCGGCTCGATCGCCAGCGTAGTTTCGTCAACCGCGCCTATGTCGAGTTTTTCGGCGGATCCTATGAAGACGCGCTGACCTTCGATTGGCGCGCGATCATTCACCCCGACGATATCGCGCGCCTGCTGCAGGCATCTGTGGATGGCGAGGCCAGCCTCAAGACCTTCTCGCTCGAGGGACGCTTTCGTCGTGCCGACGGCGCTTGGCGCTGGCTGCAATCGACCTCGCAGCCGCGCTGGAACGCGGCGGGGGAGCATATCGGCTTCATCGGCGTCGCCCATGACGTGACCGAGGCCAAGGAAGCCGAGCTGGCGTTGCGCGAGCGCGAGGCGCAGCTATCGGCATTCATCAGCCAGACCACGGCCGGCTTCGCGCAGGTCGATCTCGACGGCACCTTTACCCTCGTCAACGACCGCTTCTGCGAGATCGCCGGGTGGAGCCGTGAGCAGCTTTTGCGGCGGACCATGCAGTCGATCACGCATCCCGACGATCTTGGCCGCAACGTGCCGATGTTCGAACGCGCGGTGCGCGAGGGCGTGCCCTATACGCATGAGAAACGCTATATCCGCGAGGATGGCGGGATCGTCTGGGTCAACAATTCGGTCGCGGTGATCCGCCGCCCGGAAGGCAAGCCGTTCGGCGTGCTTGCGGTGACGCTCGACGTGACTCAGCGCCGCGAATCGGAAAATGCCTTGCGCAGGAGCGAGGAAAGCCTGCGGCTCGCCACCGAGAGCGCGGGCATGGCGAGTTGGGAGCTCGACCTCGAAACGATGGAAGGAAAATGGTCCGCCAACCGTTTCGACCTGCTCGGATTGGTGCGGCGCGACGACCTGCGCGGGACTGTCGAGGACTGGCTCGACCGTATCGTCGTCGAGGACCGCGAGATGGCGCGCGAGGCGGCGTATCGCTGTTTCGAGCAAGGCGAACCCTATACGATCGAATACCGCATCCGCCGCGCCGATACCGGCGAGGAGCGCGCGCTGCAAAGCCATGGCAGCCGTATCGATTATGACGATGGCCGGCCGAGCCGATTCGTCGGCGTTTCGTTCGACATTACCGAGCGGCAGCGCGCCGAGGAGGAATTGCGCGATAGCGAAGCCCGGTTCCGAACCATTTTCGAACAGGCCAACGACTATTTGATCACGCTCACGCTCGATCAGCGCATCGCCTCGGTGAATCCGGCGGTGGTGAGCGCGCTCGGCTACACCGAGGCCGAAGTGCTGGGCCGCCCGGTCAGCGACTTCATGGATCCCGATCAGTTCGCGATCAGCCTGGGCGCGCTCCAGCAGAAGCTGATCAGGGGCGGATCGACGCGGCTGACGATCAAGGTGCGCGCCAAGGATCGGCGCGAGCTGGTATGGGAAATCAATTCGCGGCTGACCACCGATGCCGAGGGCAATCCCACCGGCATCCACGCCATCGCCCGCGACATGACCGAGGCCAAGCGCGCCGAGACGCACTTGCGCCTGCTGATTGACGAGCTCAACCACCGTGTGAAGAACACGCTGGCGATCGTTCAGGGCATCGCCCAGCAGAGCCTGAAGGGCGACCGTGACGCAGCGACCTCGCGGCGCGCGTTTGAGGGGCGGCTGGCGGCGCTTTCCGAGGCGCATAATTTGCTGACCCGCGAGCATTGGGGCCTGGTGTCGATGACCCAGATCATCAGCGACGCGGTGCGCCCGCACGGCGGATCGGCACGTTTCACGCTGGACGGGCCTGATCTGGTGATCATGCCCAAGACCGCGATCAGCCTGGCGCTCGCGATCCACGAACTGGCGACCAACGCGGTCAAGCACGGCGCATTGTCCGAGCCGCAAGGCAAGGTCACCATCCGCTGGGCCCGAATGCGTGGTGAAGGCGCGCCGCGGCTGTCGCTGGTGTGGGAGGAAAGCGGCGGCCCCGCGGTGCAGCCGCCCGAGCGGCGTGGTTTCGGCACGCGGATGATCGAGCGCGGGCTGGCCGCCGAACTGGCCGGCAGCGTGACGATCGACTTCCGCCCGCAAGGAGTGGTCTGCACCGTCGATGCGCCGCTGCCCGAGGGTGCCGAATGACCGTCCTGACCGGCCTGCGCGTGCTGGTCGTCGAGGACGAGCCAGTGGTGGCGATGTACCTTGAGGACATTCTGGACGAGCTCGGCTGCATCACCATCGGCCCCGCCAACCGGCTCTCCGAGGGGCTGGCGCTCGCCGAGGGGCCGCTCGATGCCGCCATCCTCGATATCAATCTGGCAGGCGAGCGCAGCAACGCGATCGCCGAATTGCTGCGCGCGCGGGGCGTGCCGTTCGCCTTCGCCAGCGGCTATGGCAATGCGCCGGAGGGCTTCGGCGCGCCAATGATCGAAAAGCCGTACCGGACCGCCGATATCGGCCGGGCGCTCAACACCTTATTGGGGGAATGACATGATCCTTTCGCTCGCATTGCTGGCCGCCGTACCGGACGCCTTCCCTGCTCCCAAGACGCCAACCGGCGTGCTTCGCATCTCGTGCCGCCAGGGCGAGTGCGGCTGGCAGCAGATCAAGAGCATCGAACGCGTGCGCGGCGGCAATGGCGAAGTGCTGCGCAAGCTGACGAGCCGCTCGGGTAATTCGGTGCACGGCGCGTTCGGCGATCCGCCCCGGCGCTACACGCCGCGCCTGCGTGTCAAATGGGACACGGCGCCGCGGGTCGAATATGTGCTGTGCTCGAAGCGCCGGCCGACGGTGATCTTCCCGAGCGACGGCGAGTTCGTCGTCCACCGGCTCGGCCTCACTAATCTTGGCGGATATGAATACGCGTCGGCCACGCTCTACATGCAGGTCTGCCACAATGTCGCGCCCGACCGCTGGAGCGAGAAACAGGCGGCCAGGATGGGCTATAGCAGGCAAGCCGGGCGGCAGGACGAATACAAGACACTCGCCGCGGCCCTCGCAACGCTGCGCTAGATCAAATCCTGCAGGTTTGAGCCGCTCCCCGGCCATCGCCGGGGAGCGGCTTCAATCTTGCCATAGACTGAGCCGCCCGCGCCTCAGAATTCCTTCGAGATCTGGATTCTGAGCGTGCCGGCCTTCTCGCCGCTGCCGCCGCGCACCCCGGCTTCGATGTCGAAGCTCCAAAGGTTCGGGAAGGCGAAGCGGGCGCCCGCACCCAGTTGCAGCTGATCGCGGGACCAGCCCTGGGTGGTGAAGCTGAACAACGACGCACCCGGAATGTCGGCATAGTCGAGGAACTGCGCATCGGCATCGGCGAACTCATGGTTCCACTCGGCGCGAAGCCGCGGCGTGATCGTCGCGAAACCCGTCTTGCCGGTGAATTCGATCCGTGCCCCCAATGTGCCGGTGAGCGAGCCGATGTCGCGCTGGTCGAAACGCAGATTGTAGCGGCCCGCGCCCGTCTCCGTATAGGCATCCAGCCGGGCCTTCAGGAACTCGCCACGGCCATAGACCGACCAGCGCAGGCTCTCGCCCTGCCGATCGAGCCCGGCGGCGATCGCACCCACGGTATAATGGCCATCGCGGCTGCCCAGCGCGTTGACGTTGAGCGTGGCCACCGCCCGGCGGGTGCCGAAGCTGAGGTCACCGAAGCCAACCATGCCATCGACGAACGCCGAGTTGCCCGGCGAGAAGCTGGCATAGGCCGCGAACAGGCTGCTCGTGCTGCGCACCCGCGCCGCCGATCCGCCGATATGCGTAACGTCGTTGCCATAGCCGCCACCGATACCCGCCACCAGGCTATCGGCGAGCTTGATATCCACGCCCGCGCTGAGGCCCGAGGTCGTCGCGGTGATCTTGGAGCGCGCCGTGGTCGCATCGCGGGTGCCGATGTCGATCGCGCCGCCGCTCCAGATCGCCAGCGATCCCTTCTGACGCTCGCCGCTGCCGGCATCGTCATTGTCCGCGCTCAGCACCGGCCGGTCCGGTCCGGCCACGGCGCCGCTGCGCGCCTTGCCGGTCGCCAGGCCGCTGTAGCCGCTCACCGCCGACATCGTGCCGAGCATGTCCGCGCGATTGCCGCGGCTGTCGCGCATATTTGCCACCCGGCCCAGCATCGGATCCTCCGCCGATGGACGCATCCGCTCGGTGATCTCCAGCGCCGAGGCGTCGAATGCCGGGGTCTGGCGGACCAGGCCATGGCTGTCGCGCGACGTCAGCGTGACGCCCATCGCGTTCGAGCCTCCGCCGCCATTATGCAACTGCTCGGTGCGGCGCATGAAGTTGGCGACCTGCCCGCGGGCGAAGCGGCGCGCTGTCTCCGCCTGCGCATCGCTGATGGCGCGAACATTGGGATCGGCGGTCGGATCCGGACGCGCGGTGACAGTTACCGTCACCGTCGCCGGTGCCGAAGCCCCATAGGCGTTGCTCAACGTGTAGCCGACCGTGACATTGCCCGAGAAGCGCGCATTCGGCGTCACCTCGAGGCGGAAGCTCCGCGTCGCCCCGGTTCCGCTATCGACGATCCGGGTGGTCGCCGAATTGGCCGGGGTGACGCTGACGACCGCGGCACCGGTGAACGGCCCTTCGGTCGCGCCCGTGGTCAGTTCCACCGATACCGTCTGGCCGTCGCCGGTCGCCGCCGTCTTGGTCTGGGCGACCGGAGGCGAACCGACCACATTGATCGAGATCGCCGACGCTGCGGACCTGCCGCCAGGGCCGGACGCGTAGAAGGTGAAGGTGTCGATACCGACGAAACCGGTTGCCGGGCGATAGGTCGCGATGGTGCGGCCGACAGCCTGCGCATGCTGCTCGCCGGTGGCGGCCTGCCCGCCGGTGACACGCAGCGTCACCGTGCCGTGCGCCGGCGGCGTTTCGATCGCGATCGAGTCATATTCCCCGGTGACCAAAGCCGAGAGGTCGATATCGACGCTGGTATTGGCGTTGACCGCGGACGCGCCGGCAACGCTGCCGGTGCCCGGTGCGCTGACCGGCGCGGGCGGCGCCGCGACTGTCAGGCTGACCGTGGCGGCATTCGAGGTGCCGCCGGGGCCGGTCGCGGTATAGGTGAAGCTGTCGGCCCCATAGTATCCCGCGGTCGGCTTATAGGTGATCATATCGCCGGCAATGTTCACCGTACCGTGCACCGGCGTCGTACCGATCGCGATGCTGGTGTGGACGCCCGTGATCGAGCTTGAGAGGTCGATCGCGGTGCCCGGGCTGTTGTACGCCACCGTCGCGCTCTTGTCCGCCGCCACGGGAGCCGCCGGCGTGGCGACCATCAGGCTCACCGTCGCCGCGTTCGACGTGCCACCGGGGCCCGTCGCGGTATAGGTGAAGCCGTCCGCGCCATAGTAACCGGCCGTCGGGACGTAGGTCACGACATCGCCCGCGATGCTGGTCGTGCCGTGCGCAGGCGCGGTGCCGATCTGGATCAGGCTGTGCAGGCCGGTGATCGAAGCCGACAGGTCGATCGTGGTGCCAGCGCTGTTATACGCCACCGCCACGCCGCTCTTGTCCGCAACGGTCGGTGCCGGAGGGGTGGCGATCATCAGCGAGACCGTGGCCGCTGATGAGGTGCCGCCCGGGCCGGTGGCGGTGTAAGTGAAGCTGTCCGCACCGTAATAGCCCGTGGCCGGGACATAGGTGACCACATCGCCCACCATACTGACCGTGCCATGGTCTGGCGCCGTGCCGATCGCGATGCTGGTGTGGACGCCGGTGATCGAGCTTGAGAGGTCGATC